>NZ_CP024902.1:0-2400000 GCF_003330765.1 Burkholderia pyrrocinia
ATGAACGATTTCTGGCAACACTGTTCCGCACTGCTGGAGCGCGAGCTCACGCCCCAGCAGTACGTGACGTGGATCAAACCCTTGGCCCCGGTGGCCTTCGATGCGTCGGCGAACACGCTGTCCATCGCCGCGCCGAACCGTTTCAAGCTGGACTGGGTCAAGAGCCAGTTTTCGGGCCGGATCTCCGCTCTGGCCCAGGATTTCTGGAATGCGCCGATCGAAGTTCAATTCGTCCTCGATCCGAAGGCCGGCATGCGCAGCGCCGCACCCGGCGCCGCGTCGGCGGCCGCCCCGCGCGCGCCGCTGACGGCCGGCGGCCCGGCCGCCGCGGTGGCCGCGATCGCCGCGAACTTCACCGCCCATGCATCGGGTGCGCCCGGCGCGCCGGCTAACGTGCCGATGACGCCGTCGGCCGCCGCCGCGCACCACCTGAACGCCGACGACGCCGACATCGACCTGCCCAGCCTGCCCGCGCACGAAGCGGCGGCCGGCCGCCGCACGTGGCGGCCGGGCCCCGGCGCCGCGCCCGCCGGCGGCGAAACCGATTCGATGTACGAGCGTTCGAAGCTGAACCCCGTGCTCACGTTCGACAATTTCGTGACCGGCAAGGCCAACCAACTCGCGCGCGCCGCCGCGATCCAGGTCGCGGACAACCCCGGCATCTCGTACAACCCGCTGTTCCTGTACGGCGGCGTCGGCCTCGGCAAGACCCACCTGATCCACGCGATCGGCAACCAGCTGCTGCTCGACAAGGCCGGCGCGCGAATCCGCTACATCCACGCCGAGCAATACGTGTCGGACGTGGTGAAGGCGTACCAGCGCAAGGCGTTCGACGATTTCAAGCGCTACTACCACTCGCTCGACCTGCTGCTGATCGACGATATCCAGTTCTTCTCCGGCAAGTCGCGCACCCAGGAAGAATTCTTCTACGCGTTCGAGGCGCTGGTCGCGAACAAGGCGCAGGTGATCATCACCAGCGATACCTACCCGAAGGAAATTTCGGGGATCGACGATCGCCTGATCTCGCGCTTCGACTCGGGCCTCACCGTCGCGATCGAGCCGCCCGAACTGGAAATGCGGGTCGCGATCCTGATGCGCAAGGCGCAGTCGGAGGGCGTGAACCTGTCGGAAGACGTCGCGTTCTTCGTCGCGAAGCACCTGCGCTCGAACGTGCGCGAGCTCGAAGGCGCGCTGCGCAAGATCCTCGCGTATTCGAAGTTCCACGGTCGTGAAATTTCGATCGAGCTGACCAAGGAAGCGCTGAAAGACTTGCTGACCGTGCAGAACCGGCAGATTTCGGTCGAGAACATCCAGAAGACCGTCGCCGACTTCTACAACATCAAGGTCGCCGACATGTATTCGAAGAAGCGTCCGGCGAACATCGCGCGGCCGCGGCAGATCGCGATGTATCTCGCCAAGGAACTCACGCAGAAGAGCCTGCCGGAAATCGGCGAGCTGTTCGGCGGGCGCGACCACACCACCGTGCTGCACGCGGTGCGCAAGATCGCCGACGAACGGAGCAAGGATGCGCAGCTCAACCACGAGCTGCACGTGCTGGAACAGACGCTGAAAGGCTGAGCCCGCGGGCGCGCTTGTTAATTCGGCATCCGCCCCAAATTAAGGGGGGCGGTTCGGTTTTGAGGCACAATACTGGTTTGACCGCCCCGGCGGTAGTGGGCCAAGAGCCCGGCTGGCGGGGCGCTGCGAGGCTGCTGCGCTGCAGGCCGTTACTCAACGAAGGAACTCTATGCAACTGGTCAAGACCGAACGAGACACCCTCCTCAGGCCGCTGCAAACGGTCAGCGGCATCGTCGAACGCCGCCATACGTTGCCGATCCTCGCCAACCTGCTGATCACCAAGAACGGCCCGGACGTTTCGTTCCTGTCGACCGACCTGGAGCTGCAGATCACCACGCGCGCCGATTTCGGCGTCGGCGGTGACCAGGTGGCCACCACCGTCGCGGCCCGCAAGCTGCTCGACATCCTGCGCGCGATGCCTGACGGCCAGGTCACGCTGTCGCTCGCCGACAAGCGCCTCACCGTTCAGTCCGGCAAGAGCCGCTTCGCACTGCAGACGCTCGCGGCCGACGAGTTCCCGACCGTCGCGCAGGCGAAGGATTTCGGCGCGACCCTCACCGTCCCGCAGAAGTCGTTCCGCCAGCTGCTCGGCATGGTGCACTTCGCGATGGCGCAGCAGGACATCCGCTACTACCTGAACGGCATGCTGCTCGTCGTCGACGGCGACCAGCTGATGGCCGTGGCCACCGACGGCCACCGCCTCGCGTTCTCGTCGATGAAGATCGAAGGCGGCACGTTCGGCCGCCAGGAAGTGATCGTCCCGCGCAAGACCATTCTCGAGCTGCAGCGCCTGCTCGAAGACATCGACGACACTGTCACCATCGACATCGCGCAAACCCAGGCCAAGTTCACGTTCGGCCAGGTCGAGCTCGTGTCGAAGCTGGTCGAGGGCAAGTTCCCCGACTTCCAGCGCGTGATCCCGAAGGCGCACAAGAACACGTTCGAGATCGGCCGTGAAGAACTGCAGCGTTCGCTGCAGCGCGCGGCCATTTTGACCTCGGACAAGTTCAAGGGCGTGCGCTGCATCATCGCGCCGGGCCAGCTGAAGATCATGTCGACCAACGCCGATCAGGAAGAGGCGCAGGAAGAACTCGAAATCGCCTACCAGGGCGATACCGTCGACATCGGCTTCAACGTCACCTACCTCCTCGACGTGCTCGCGAACCTGAAGGTCGACACCGTGCAGGTGAGCCTTGGCGACGCCAGCTCGAGCGCCCTGATCACGGTGCCCGAGAACGAGGAATTCAAGTATGTCGTGATGCCGATGCGCATCTGACGCGCGCGACATCACGGCACACACCAGGGGGCGGCAAGCCCCTTTGGCGTTTTTATGGCGAATCGATAACCCGTCTTTTCGGCGCCTTACCGGCGCCGTGGACGGGCCAGGAAACTGGAGCGGCCCGGCGATTTCTCTCGCTGAAACGCACCGCGCCGCCACTTGAGTGGCCTCGCAGAACCGGAAGATATCCATGAGTGAACAGCACAATTCGCAACCCGATAACAGCAGCTACGGCGCCTCGTCGATCCAGATCCTCGAAGGTCTGGAAGCGGTGCGCAAGCGCCCCGGGATGTACATCGGCGACACGTCGGACGGCACCGGTCTGCATCACCTCGTGTTCGAGGTGCTCGACAACTCGATCGACGAAGCGCTGGCCGGGTACTGCAACGACATCCACGTCACGATTCACGCCGACAACTCGATTTCCGTGACCGACAACGGCCGCGGGATTCCGACCGACGTGAAGATGAACGACAAGCACGAGCCGAAGCGCAGCGCCGCCGAGATCGTGATGACCGAGCTGCATGCCGGCGGCAAGTTCGACCAGAACAGCTACAAGGTGTCCGGCGGCCTGCACGGCGTGGGCGTGTCGTGCGTGAACGCACTGTCGAGCTGGCTGCGCCTCACCGTGCGCCGCGGCGGCAAGAAGCGTTTCATGGAGTTCCATCGCGGTGTTGCGCAGGATCGCGTGCTCGAGATGGTGGATGGCGTGGAAGTGTCGCCAATGCTGGTGACCGGCGATACCGAGAACCGCGGCACCGAAGTGCACTTCATGGCCGATCCGACGATCTTCGGGACGGTCGAGTATCACTACGACATTCTTGCGAAGCGGATGCGCGAGCTTTCGTTCCTGAATAACGGCGTGCGGATTCGGTTGACCGACCTGCGCTCGGGCAAGGAAGACGATTTCGCGTTCGCGGGTGGCGTGAAGGGCTTCGTCGAGTACATCAACAAGACGAAGACCAACCTGCATCCGACCATCTTCCACATCAACGGCGAGAAGGATGGCATCGGCGTGGAAGTCGCGATGCAGTGGAACGACAGCTACAACGAAAACGTGCTGTGCTTCACGAACAACATCCCGCAACGCGATGGCGGGTCGCACCTTACCGGTTTGCGTGCGGCGATGACGCGCGTCATCAACAAGTACATCACCGACAACGAAATCGCGAAGAAAGCCAAGGTCGAAACGTCCGGCGATGACATGCGCGAAGGGTTGTCGTGCGTGCTCTCCGTGAAGGTGCCGGAGCCGAAGTTCAGCTCGCAGACCAAGGACAAGCTGGTTTCTTCCGAGGTGCGTGCGCCGGTTGAAGATGTCGTGGCGAAGGCGCTGGAAGAATTCCTGCTGGAAACGCCGAACGACGCGAAGATCATTTGCGGGAAGATCGTTGAAGCTGCCCGGGCGCGCGATGCTGCGCGGAAGGCGCGTGAGATGACGCGACGCAAAGGCGTGCTCGACGGTGTTGGCCTGCCGGGCAAGCTCGCGGACTGCCAGGAGAAAGACCCGGCGAAGTGCGAAATCTACATCGTCGAGGGTGACTCGGCAGGTGGCTCGGCCAAGCAAGGGCGTGACCGGAAGTTCCAGGCAATCCTGCCGCTGCGCGGCAAGGTGCTGAACGTCGAGAAGGCGCGGTACGACAAGCTGCTGTCGTCGGAGCAGATCGTCACGCTCGTGACCGCGCTCGGGTGCGGGATCGGCAAGGACGATTACAACCTCGACAAGCTTCGGTATCACCGCATCATCATCATGACCGACGCGGACGTCGACGGTGCGCACATCCGCACGCTGCTGCTCACGTTCCTCTATCGACAAATGCCGGACATGATCGAGCGCGGCTATGTGTATATCGCGCAGCCGCCGCTTTACAAGATCAAGGCGGGCAAGGACGAGCGGTATCTGAAGGACGATACGGAACTCAACGCGCATATGCTCCGGTTGGCCCTGCAAGGGTCGGAGCTGGTGCCTGGCGAGAATGCGACGGCGATTTCAGGCGATGCGCTTGGGGAGCTCGCGCGGTCGTATCTGCTGTCGCAGAGCGTGATCAACCGGTTGAGCCGGTTGTATGACCCGGCGGCGCTCGAAGCGATCATGGACGGCGTTGCGATCGATTTGTCCAACGAGGCTTCGACTGAGGTTTCGGCCAAGGCGTTGCACGCGGCGCTGCATGATGAAGCGCTCAAGAACGAAGTGCGCGTTGTGCCTTCGTATGACCCCGTTCGAGAACAACGGTCGCTGCGGGTTGAGCGCACGCATCACGGGAATGTTCGGGTTTCGGTCATCGACCAGGAATTCCAGCACACCGCGGATTATCAGCAGCTCGTGACTACCGCGAATACGTTCAAGGGGCTCATCGAGGAAGGTGCGGTCATCAAGCGCGGCGAGCGCAGCATGGCTGTGACGAACTTCAAGAGCGCGATGAAGTGGTTGCTTGCGGATGCCGAGCGGAATGTTTCGAAGCAGCGGTATAAGGGGCTGGGGGAGATGAACCCCGGGCAGCTGTGGGAAACGACGATGGATCCGGCGGTGCGGCGGTTGCTGCGTGTGCAGATCGAGGATGCGATCGCGGCGGATGGGATCTTTACTACCCTTATGGGGGATGATGTGGAGCCGCGGCGGGCGTTTATTGAGAGCAATGCGTTGAGGGCGGGGAATATTGACGTTTGACGCAATCTACAGATAACCGCATAAACCTTGAGGGCGAGGCCCATAAGTTGAGAAACTTATGGGCTTTTTCTATCGAGTAAGTCGTACCGCTATAGGGCTATGATTACTTCTTTCCGCGATCTGAATTGACAGCCTCGTGCACTTGCTCAAACCCGGGTTCCGCGACACCGACTTCAAGTTCAACATCGTGCACTCGCTGTCGGCTGTGACAGCAACGACGCACATCTGAGGAGCACAGGCGCGGGACACTCGGAACATGATATGACCCTATTTTTAGTCCGAACCGTCCATGAAGATCGCGCCGTGGGCAAGGGGCGGGATCGCATCCTTCAATCGGATGCATGCGAGCTTGCCAGAACAAGGACGGGGGCAATCGATTGATCGCGACTGTGATCCTACTTGATCCGCTCAAAGGACCTGATTCGCCCGGCGCATTACGCCATAACCAGAGCGGAAATTGAATCCCCGTAATTTGCCAAATTAAACCTAGCCCATTTCAGCGATGTCGACCCAACGCTACTCTGTTACACCACATCCGATCGAAACTCTACTGACTTGGGTAAAGTCAGGAGAAATTGCCATTCCTGAGATTCAGCGCCCCTTCGTTTGGGAAGCAACTCGTGTTCGAAATCTTCTTGACTCGCTGTATCAAGGGTATCCAGTCGGTTACCTCATTGCGTGGAAGAACCCCAACGTCAAGCTCAAGGATGGCACGACGTCATCAGGAAAACGCATATTGATCGATGGGCAGCAACGTGTCACCGCCTTAATGGCATCGCTATTGGGAGTTGAAGTCCTGAACGATGACTATGAAAGTGTCCAGATTCGTATAGCATTTAACCCACAGGAAGAGACCTTCGAGGTATCCAACCCTGCCATCCGCAAGAATAGTGCATGGATACCAGACGTTTCAGCCGCATTCAATCCACAATCCAGCGTCTTTCAACTGGTCAGCGACTACTGTTCAGCCAACGCGGGATGTACGCAAGACAAAGTCTTCAAGGTTATCGAAAAGTTGCGTGGCATTGTTCACAACCATGTTGGCGTGATTGAGCTTGCTGAAGACCTGGATATCGAGACGGTTACGGAAATCTTCATTCGAGTCAACTCTGCTGGCGCATCACTATCGCAAGCCGACTTCGCCATGTCCAAGATTGCTGTCAATGAATCATACGGCGGCAATCTGCTCCGCAAGGCAATCGACTACTTCTGTCATTTGGCCGCCGCACCTGATTTCAAGTCGAAAATCGAGACATCGGACAAAGCCTTCGTCGCATCCGAGTTCTATGGGAAGATGAAATGGATCTGCAATATCAACGATGATATATATGATCCCACCTACACCGACATGTTACGCGTAGCGTTTACATCAGAATTCGGTCGCGGAAAACTGCAGGATCTCGTTGCACTTTTGTCGGGGCGTAACTTTGAGACAAAACAATTTGAAGAGGTTATCGCCGAGAAGTCGTTCAGCAGGTTGAAGAATGGAGTGCTATCGTTCATCAACGAGACGCACTTCAATCGCTTTACGATGATCTTGCGCTCGGCTGGCTTTGTCTCCAGTTCACTCATCAGTAGCCAGAATGCCGTAAATTTCGCATACGTCCTCTACTTGCGAGGGCGAAAGAGTGGCGTGCTAGCGCCCGATCTTGAGCGAGCTGTTCGACGTTGGTACGCCATGTCAATGCTTCGAGGTCGTTACAGTGGGTCTCCCGAATCTCAGTTCGATTTCGACATCCGGCAGATCGAATCTCAGGGAATTCAGCAATATGTAGATGCAACCATCGCGAACGAGTTGCCGGATAGCTACTGGAGCGGGATGCTTCCACAATTCATGGCAACCTCATCGATAAAAAGTCCATATTTTCTCTGTTATAAGGCTGCCCAAACAAAATTGGGAGACAAAGGATTCCTGTCTCGCGATATTACTGTACTTGATTTACTTCTCAATCAGTCTGATGTACACCACGTCTATCCCAAAAAGCATCTCACGGATCAGCAGTTCAAAGCTGCAATGTACAACCAGATCGCCAACTACGTCGTTGCGCAAAATGAAATTAACATTTCTATCGGGGCGAAAGACCCGGCTGTGTACTTCAAAGAATTGGCAACGCAATGTAGCGGCGGACATAAGAAATATGGCGGTATCGACAACAGAGACGAGCTGATTGCGAATTTGGAGGCAAACTGTATCCCAGTCTCCATGCTTGATGGAAAAGTTGCCAAGTATGAGAATTTCTTGGAAGAGCGGAGAAATTTGATGGCACTCAAGATTAAAGCGTGGTTCAAAGTGCTCTAAGAGAGTCGGCGGGGGAATCTAATCTCATGGAAATCATCGACAACATCAATCGTCTGCTTGGCGACGACCTGAAACTAGCGCTCCAGCCTGGGGCGCGGTTGAAGGTCGCGGCGTCCTGCTTCTCGATGTACGCCTACGAGGTATTGAAGGAAGAGCTGGAGCAGATCGATGAATTGAGGTTCATTTTCACCTCCCCCACCTTCGTCGCGGACGAAGTAACCGACGAGATTCGTAAGGAGCGCCGCGAGTTCCATATTCCCAAGCACGATCGCGAGCGCAGTCTTTACGGCAGTGAATTTGAAATTCAACTGCGCAACAAGCTCACCCAGCGGGCTGTTGCAAAGGAGTGCGCTGACTGGTTGCGCCGCAAGGCCACGTTCAAGAGTAATCGTAGCAAGGCTCTGATGCAGCAGTTTGCCAGCGTACAGTCGGCCGTCGCGAGCATCGCGTACATGCCATTGCACGGCTTTACCGCCGTTGACCTGGGCTACCAGCACGGCAACGCCGTTTCGAATCTGGTCAACAAGATGGACGAGCCGACCTGCACGGCGACTTGGCTCACTCTGTTCGATCAGATCTGGAACGATCCCGAAAAATTGGAAGACGTTACTGCGCAGATCTGCGATCACATCGCTTCGGTGTATCAGGAAAACTCACCGGAGAGCATCTATTTCTTGATGCTCTACAACATCTTTAACGAGTTCCTGGATGACGTTGACGAGGACGTTCTGCCGAACGATCGCACGGGTTATCAAGACACCCTGATCTGGAACAAACTCTTCAACTACCAAAAGGACGCGGCCACCGGCATCATCAACAAGCTGGAGACTTACAACGGCTGTATTTTGGCCGATAGTGTGGGTTTAGGTAAAACGTTTACCGCACTTGCGGTCATCAAATACTACGAGCTGCGGAACAAGTCCGTGCTGGTGCTTTGCCCCAAGAAACTGGCAGACAACTGGCTGACCTACAACCACAATCTTAAGACCAATCTCTTCGCCCGAGATCGCTTCAGCTATGACGTGCTGTGCCACACCGATCTCAACCGAACCCGCGGTGAGTCGTTCGGCACACCGCTGAATCGTATCAACTGGGACAATTATGACCTCGTCGTCATCGATGAGTCGCATAACTTCCGCAACAGCGACGTCGCCAAGGACAGGGAGACGCGTTACCAGAAGCTCATGAACAAGGTCATCAAGGAGGGTGTCAAGACCAAGGTCCTAATGTTGTCGGCCACACCCGTCAACAACCGCTTCAACGATCTGCGTAATCAGTTGGCTCTCGCCTATGAGGGCGACTCTGAAAATCTCAGCAAGAAGCTTCGTGTCGGAAAATCCATCGAGGAGATATTCCGTCTCGCGCAAACTGCCTTCAATACCTGGGCGAAGTTGCCACCAGAGGAGCGCACGGCTCGCGCCATTTTGGACGCGTTGGATTTCGATTTCTTCGAGCTGCTGGATAGCGTGACCATAGCGCGTTCGCGCAAGCACATTCAGACTTTCTACGACACCAAGGACATCGGCCATTTCCCAGATCGTCGTAAGCCTCTTTCCTTTCATGAACCCCTAACCCGCCGTGCCGACGTGATGGGGTTTAATGAAATATTTGAGCATCTCACTCGGCTCAAGCTCGCCGTATATGCCCCAGCGGCCTACATCCTACCCAGTAGACTCCAGGCGTACGTCGAGCGATACAACGCACAATCCGGCGATACCGCGGGCAACTTGAGTTTGGCTGGCAGAGAAAGCGGGCTTCAGGCACTGATGACTGTGAACCTGCTTAAGCGGCTGGAAAGCTCAGTGGCTGCATTCTGCCTAACTTTAGAATCTCTGCAAAAAAAGAACCAGTGGACGCTGGCCAAGATCACATCGTTCAAACAAACTGGACACTCTAGCTGCGTAAGCGATTTGGCCGTCGAGTTGGAAAACATTGACCCCGACGAGGATGATCTGCCCGATTGGAGTGAAGATGACGGCAGCGATAAGATCGGGGGCAAGGTCAAAATCAGCCTCGCCGACATGGACTTGCCGTCTTGGCAATACGACCTGAATGCCGATTTGGAGCTCATCGAGGCCCTATTGACTTCGATGGGTAAGATCACGCCTGCCGATGATGCCAAGCTCCAACACTTGAAAGCGCATGTTCTGGATAAAATCGCCAACCCGATCAACCCAGGCAACAATAAGGTACTGATCTTCACCGCCTTTTCTGACACGGCGGACTATCTGTACGCTAACCTCGCTCCCGAACTGTTGAGCAACCGGCAACTGCATTCGGCCAAGGTAACGGGCAAGGGTACGCCCAAGTCCACCTTGACGAACAGCTACGACTTCCAGGAACTGCTCACGCTCTTCTCGCCGCGTTCCAAAGAAAAAATGGTCGTATTGCCTAATGAGCCAGACGAGATCGATCTTTTAATTGGCACCGACTGCATCTCGGAAGGCCAGAACCTCCAAGACTGCGACTACCTGATCAACTACGACATCCATTGGAACCCGGTGCGGATCATCCAGCGCTTTGGTCGCGTGGATCGTATCGGCTCGATCAATAGCAGTATCCAGTTAGTCAACTACTGGCCCGACATCTCGCTTGACGAGTATATCAACCTCAAAGAGCGTGTCGAAAGCAGGATGATGATCGCGGACGTTACCGCCACCGGTGACGACAATGTGCTTTCCGCGCAGGCAAACGACGTTTCTTATCGCAAAGAACAACTGCGTCGCCTGCAAGAGGAAGTGATAGAGCTCGAGGATCTGAAAACCGGAGTTTCGATCACTGACCTTGGCCTCAACGACTTCCGCATGGACTTGTTGAACTATGTCAAAGCTCATGGCGAACTTGAAAAGGCTCCCAACGGACTTCACGCTGTCGTACCCGCTGCTCCGGAGCTTGGCCTGCGGCCCGGCGTGATTTTTACACTGCGCAATCGTAACTCGGGCATGAATCCTGCCGCCCACTTGCCTCAGCACAATCGGCTTCACCCTTACTATCTCGTCTACATTGATCGAGATGGAGAAGTCGTTCATGACCATACGGAGGTCAAGCGCCTGCTTGATTTGGCGCGCACGTGCTGTAAGGGGCAGGCACAATCCATCGTCGATGTGTGCCAACGATTCAATCAGGAAACGGCAGACGGCCGCAAGATGAAGGCGTATTCCGAGCTGCTAAACAAGGCCATTCGCTCGATGATCGAGGTTAAGGACGAAAGGGATTTGGATAGCCTGTTCAGCGGCGGCAAGACCACTGCGCTCACTCAAAGCATTTCCGGGCTGGACGATTTTGAGTTGATCGCCTTTTTGGTGGTTCAGGAGGCAGAATGAGTCAAATCTCCCATCCTGCCTACGTCACGTATCCGGAGAAAGCGATCTTCGGCCGGACACTGCCTAAGAACAAGATTTACGAGCACAGCGGAGCTAACAAGCGGATGAAGGATCTATTCGTGAGGCAGGTCGAGCAGATCGTTTGGCAATACAAATTGGCTCCTGAAACCATCAATCTTCCCGCTCGACAGGGTATTCCGGAGATACAGGTTTTCACCATTCAGCTCAAGACACCGGAGCTGAATCGGGATGTGCTGCGTTGCATTGATGAGGCGGTACAATTTCCCATCATCTTCGAGCTAGCCTTCGACGGTCGCATGCAGGTGGTTGCCTGCTACAAACGTCCGAACGAAGCGGATGCGAGCCGCTGGGTGCTCTCCGACTACTTTGGAACGGACTGGCTGCCGGTCGGCTGCCCTCGTGCTGCCATGCCGCTGGCGGTGGATCTAGGCGGCCTATACGAGCAGCTGCTGCGCCGCCTGCTACCCCTGTTAGTGCGCCCGCAAGAGACTCTCACCAAACTGGTGGCCCGCGTGGAGCAGGCGCGGGCCAAGCGGCACGAGGTGGAAAAGACCACTATACGGCTGGAAAGAGAGAAACAATTTAACCGCAAAGTGGAGATCAATGTCACGTTGCGGAAACTGAAAACCGAACTTGAAGAATTGAGCCGCTGAATACGGACGGCTCGAGGAAAAGAACATGGATAGTCTGAAAATGCATTCGCCTAATCTCACTCAGGACAACATCGCCCGCATCCGCGACTTGTTTCCCGCCTGTGTGGTTGAGATCAAGGATGAGGATGGTAGCGTGAAGCTGGCGGTGGATTTCGACCAGTTGCGCCAGGAACTTTCCGAATCCATTGTCGACGGCTCGCAGGAGCGCTATCGGCTGGACTGGCCGGGGAAGCGGGAGGCGCTCGTTACTGCGAACGCAGCAATCACCAAGACTCTTCGTCCATCTCGTGAAGAAAGCGTGGAATTTGACACCACTCAAAACCTTTTTATTGAGGGCGACAATCTAGATGTCCTGAAGCTCTTGCAAGAGACCTATTTGGGACAAGTGAAATTGATCTACATAGATCCCCCCTATAACACTGGAAAGGATTTTATTTATAGAGACAATTTCTCCTCATCGAAAGAGGAATATGAAACAGCGAGCGGCGCAAGAGATCAAGAAGGTAGCCGATTGGTCGCGAATCCGGACACTCGGGGCAGATACCATTCAGACTGGATGTCGATGATATATGCACGTTTAACGGTTGCCAAACGACTACTGAAAGACGACGGCGTAATTATGGTTAGCATCGATGACTATGAGCAGGCTGCCCTTCGAAAACTAATGGACGAGGTTTTCGGAGAAAAGAACTTTATCGCCCAATTGGTTTGGGAGAAGGGACGAAAGAACGACGCAAAGTTTTTTTCCGTTGGCCATGAATACCTCCTAGTTTTTGCAAAGAATTCCCTGCAGTTACGCGAAAGAAAGGAGATTTGGCGAGAGGAGAAACCGGGAGCCAGAGATATTTGGGATGAATTCGTTCGACTCAGAGAAATTCATGGCGATGACTTCAAATCCATAGAAACCGATATCGCCCAGTGGTATTCTGATTTGCCAAAGAATCACCCTGCTAAAAAGTGGTCCAGGTACAAGCGGGTCGACAAGCATGGACCGTGGAGAGATCGCGATATCTCTTGGCCAGGCGGTGACGGGCCGCGATACGATGTTATCCATCCGAAGACCGGACAGCCATGTGCCGTTCCTGAGCGCGGTTGGATTTACGCGTCATTGGATGAAATGCAGCGTCAAATTAAGCTGGGGCTCGTGGAGTTTCGCGAGGATCATACTGAACCACCTTTCCGAAAAGCCCATATTCGCCCGATTCCAGAGGAAACCGAGGTTAGCGACGCAAGTGTGCAGGATGATAACGGAGAAGACGGAGACGATGCCGAACTTGCTACGCAAGTTCGTGGTTCTTATTTCTACAAGCAGTCGCAGGTTTCTGTGAAATATCTGCGCAATCTAATGGGCGCAAAAGTCTTCACAAACCCAAAGGATCACGAGGAACTGGCGAAACTCATTGAATACGTTACGCCAAACGATCGGAATTCCTTGATCATGGACTTCTTCTCTGGATCAGCGAGCACTGCCGAAGCCGTATTCAACGCAAATGCAACATATGGGACGAACCACAAATTCATTATGGTTCAGTTGCCTGAAAGCCTAGTGGAAGCGGAGGCCTCAACAACAGGAACGGCCAAGAAAACTGTTCAAGCCGCAATTAAAATGATGAAGAAAAGTGGACGTCCACTGGTCCTGTCAGAAGTTTCCAAAGAGCGTATTCGGAAAGCTGGCGCGGCCGCCGTTGAAGGGCCAGTCGATCTTGGCTGGAACAAGGATATCGGCTTCCGCGTATTGAAATTGGACACGTCAAACATGAAAAACGTGTTTTACCGCCCAGACATGCTTTCGCAGCAAGACCTCCTCGACGTGGTCGATAATGTGAAAGAGGGGCGAACGGCCGAGGACCTGCTGTTCCAAGTGCTGGTCGATTGGGGCGTCGATTTGACGCTGCCTATCCGGCGTGAGACTGTGCGGGATAGCACTGTCTTTTTTGTAGACGACAATGCCCTAATCGCCTGTTTCGGCGGCGGGGTGACCGAGGATTTGGCGAAGGAGCTTGCCAAGTATGAGCCTTTGCGTGTCGTCTTCCGCGACAACGGCTTTGTTTCGGACGCCGTGAAGATCAATGTCGAACAGATCTTCCGTCAGCTCTCACCCACTACCGAAGTTAAAGCGATCTGAGCGTTGCTATGAAGTTGAAATTTAAGGTCCAGCCCTATCAGACTCATGCCGTCGATTCCGTTGTGAATTGCTTCGCCGGCCAGCCCAAGATTGACGGTTTAACCTACCGCATCGATCAAGGCTACAAGGTGCAGGCGAGCGCCTTCGAGGAAGGATTCAAAAACGCTGACATCGCGCTGAGCGAGGCGCAGATCATCAAGAACATTCAGGGGGTTCAACGCCAGCAGAATCTGCCTGTCTCGCAGCGGCTAGACGATTTCACGGTGCTTGACCGCAGCAATCAGCGTATCGCAGCCCCAGCCGCTTACCGACGCGACGCGCTGGCTGCCACTCGTGTCCACCTCGACGTCGAGATGGAGACAGGCACGGGCAAAACCTACTGCTACATCAAGACTATCTTTGAGATGAACAAGCGTTACGGCTGGTCGAAGTTCATCATCATGGTACCGTCGATCGCCATCCGTGAGGGAGTCTACAAGTCACTAAAGATCACTGCGGACCACTTCATCGAAAGCTACGGCAAGAAGGCGCGGTTCTTTATCTACAACTCGAAGCGCTTGTCAGACCTAGAGAGCTTCTCCTCGGATGCCGGGATCAATGTGATGGTGATCAACATACAGGCGTTCAATGCTCGAGGAGCGGACAACCGCCGAATCTACGACGAGCTGGACGACTTCCAGTCGCGTAAGCCAATTGACGTGATCGCATCGAACCGTCCGATTTTGATTTTGGACGAACCGCAGAAGATGGAGGGTGTCGCCACGACGGAGGCGCTCCCGAAGTTTAAACCGCTTATGATCCTGCGCTATTCAGCGACACATCGAACACAGCACAATCGCGTTCACCGCCTAGATGCGCTGGATGCCTATAATCAGAAGCTGGTGAAGAAGATCGCTGTGCGCGGCATCCAGACGCGCGGCCTTGCCGGGACAAATGCCTACCTCTATCTCGAAGGGATCGATATTTCGAAGAAGGCGCCGGTGGCACGCATCGAGCTAGAGGTAAAGCTCGAATCGGGTGAAATCAAACGACACTTGCGACGCCTGGGATATAGGAAGGATCTTTACGCGGAGTCTGGTGAATTGGACCAGTACCGCGGCTTTACCATTTCGCAAATCGACTACAACACTGACACGGTCGAGTTTACCAACGGAGTGGTACTAAAGGCGGGCGAGGCCAATGGTGACGTGTCAGAGCGTGACATCCGCCGCATTCAGATCCGAGAGACGATCAAGACGCATCTGGACAGGGAAAGGCAGCTCTTCGGCCAAGGAATCAAGGTATTGTCCCTCTTCTTCATTGACGAGGTAGTGAAGTACCGTGACTATAACCAAGCTGACGAGAAAGGTGAGTATGCTCGTATTTTTGAGGAAGAATACGAGCAGTTGAAGTCAGAGTACCTGTCTGGCGATGACATCGACAACGAGGCTTATCGCAAATACATTGGCGAGATCGATGCGGCCAAGACCCACAACGGCTATTTCTCGATTGACAAGAAAACGAATCGACTAAAGGACCCAGCCGTCGGCGTACGCGCTGTCGATTCCGACGACGTCGACGCCTATGATCTGATCCTGAAAGACAAGGAAGGTCTTTTGACTTTCCATGGGCCGCACGATAGTGCGGACGACAAAGCTAGAAGGATGGTTCGCTTTCTTTTCTCGCATTCGGCTCTGCGCGAAGGATGGGACAACCCTAATGTTTTCGTCATGTGCATGCTTAAGCACAGTGACAATACTATTTCCCGGCGCCAAGAGGTTGGGCGTGGCCTTCGGCTGAGCGTCGACCAGCATGGCGACCGGATGGATAACCCGACGGTTGTCCACGACATCAACGTCCTGACAGTGGTTGCCAGCGAAAGCTACAAAAATTTTGTGGCGGGGTTGCAAAGCGAAATCGCCGAAACCCTATCCTCGCGTCCCCGTCAAGCGACGGAGGCCTATTTCACCGGCAAGACCATCACGACAGAACGAGGACAAGTCGAAGTAACCGGGGCAATGGCAAAGCAGATCTATCGCTACTTGGTGAAGAACGATTACACCGACGACACCGACCAGATCGCTGCGGCCTACCACGCGGCCAAGGCCGCGGGCACGCTCGTGCCGTTGCCCGAGGATCTAAAGCCTTACACTGATCAGATTTTCCAGCTAATCGATAATGTATTCAGTGACGCACAATTGCCCGAGGTTGGCGACGGCCGAAAGCCCAAGACGAACCCACTCAACGCCAACTTTGAAAGAAAGGAGTTCCAAGAACTGTGGGCACGAATTAATCAAAAGGCGATCTATCGCGTCGAGTTCGACTCCAAGGAATTGATTGCGAATTGCATTAGCGCGCTCGACAGTCAGTTGCGAGTGACGCCACTTCAATATATGGTGCAGGCAGGCGCCCAGTACGGCGACTTGACCGATGAACAGATTCGCAACGGCGACGGATTCGAAGTCCGGGAGACGACTTCCACGTATGGAGACTCAATCCATTCTCTTGTGAAATACGATCTGGTTGGGAAAATTGCGGAGAATGCTCAGATTACCCGAACCACTGCCGCGACCATACTTGGACAGATCGAGGCAACCGCTTTCGGAAAGTTTAAGCAGAATCCTGAGCATTTCATCTCCGAGGCATCGCGTATCATTGCTGAACAGAAGGCAGCCATGGTGATCGAGCGGTTGACATACGATGAGATGAAAGAACGATACGACGCCGATATCTTTACGGCCAACCAGACCGGGCAGGATTTTTCTCGCGCAACGGCAAAGCTCAAGAACCACGTCTATGACTACGTGATCACAGAATCCGACGTGGAGCGGGATTTTGTCAGAGAGCTTGATACCAGCAGTGAGGTGGTTGTTTATGCCAAGCTGCCTCGCGGTTTCGCGATCCCGACTCCTGTCGGGGATTACAATCCGGACTGGGCAATTTCGTTTAAATCCGGGAGTGTCAGACATATTTATTTCGTGGCTGAGACGAAGGGCTCGATGTCATCGCTGAAATTGCGTGGAATCGAGCTGACCAAAATCGAGTGTGCGAAGAAGTTTTTCCGCAAACTAGACAAGCAAATTACTCAAGATCGTGTCAGATATGAAGTGGTCACCAATTACGCGGAGCTAATGGATGTCGTTGGGCGGCCCTCTTGACCATGAGGGTCGTGACGCGCTTGCGGCTGGTACCGTTGCAGTGGTTCGTGCTGCTTGTGGTTTGGTTTCGCCCTTCTGATAGCCGAGATGGTGCGTCAGCTCACCGCCCAGCGCGCGCTCGAAGTGACCCTAGCCCACAAAACTGTCCCATTTGAAAGTGGAAAATTCCGGTATGACGTTGTCATCAAGACCAGGAGGTCATGCCGTGAAGAAGAGCAAATTCACAGACGAGCAGATTGCCTACGCGTTGAAGCAGGCCGAGCTGGGCACGCCAGCAGTTACGATACGCCTGCCGGAGCAGTCCATACCATTAACTGGCGGACCAAGTACGGTGGGCTATCGCCCTCGGAGCTGCGCCGGCTGAAGCAGTTTGGGGAAGAAAACGCGAAGCTCAAGCGGCTCGTGGCCGATCTGTCGGTGGACAAGGCGATGCTGCAGGACGTGCTGTCAAAAGAGCTCTGAAGCCTTCCTGGCGCCGTGAACTGGTCACGGACTTGATGCAGCGCTTTGGCGCGAGCCAGCGGCAGACCTGTGCGTTGTTGCAACTGTCCCGCACGGTCTACCGTTACGAGTCGGCCGCGCGGGATCAAAGTGCGCTGGAGATGCGCATCAAGGAGATCACGGAAGTGCGGGTACATTACGGTGCGCCACGCGTGTACCGCGAGCTGGGGCTTTCGTTGCGTCACAAACGACCTCGACGCAACAAGTCGGCCAGACGCCGGCAGCCAAAGCAATCAGTGAGCGCAATCAACGAAATCCGGAGTATCGATTTTGTCGCTGACGCGCTGTTTGATGGTCGGCGCTTGCGCACGCTCACGATCGTGGACAACTACACGCGCGAATGTCTGGCTATAGAGGTCGACGGCTCGTTGCGTGGCGAGCACGTTGTCGCCGCACTTGTTGGGCGCAAAGTAATAATGAGCCACTTCGCGCGAAGTAAATCTGAGCCACCTTTCAGTACAGTCAGCCTTTTGCGCGCAAAGGCTGGCGATGCTCCAGAAGGAACAGTGGATGCAAATCCATGTGCTCAAAGCCCAGGGCGTATCGGAGCGCGAGATCGCGCGGCGCCTGGGTATTTCTCGCAACACGGTGGCGCGGTACCTGTCGGCCGAGGAAGTGCCTCGCTACAAGCCGCGTGAACCGCGACCAACCAAGCTCGGAACGTTCGAGGCGTACATCCTCGAGCGCATGAGCGCGGCAGCACCCGAGGTCATCGCCGCGCCGGCGCTATTGCGCGAGTTGCGTGCGCGCGGCTACGACGGCCAACTGCGAAGCCTGCAGGCCTTCATGAACGCGCATAAGTCCGTGCCGAAGCCGGATCCGGTCGTGAGATTCGAGACCGAGCCCGGCCGGCAGATGCAGTGCGATTTCGTTGTCTTCCGCCGAGGCACCGACCCGCTTTACGCCTTCACCGCCACGCTCGGCTTCAGTCGGTGGCGCTGGGCACGCTTCACCACCGATGAACGCGCCGAGACGCTGGTCGCCTGTCATCATGCGCTGTTCGAAGCCTTGGGTGGCGTTCCTTGCGAGATCCTTTACGACAACGCCAAGACCATCGTTGTCGAGCGCGATGCATATGGCGACGGTCAACACCGCTGGCACGCCGGCATGCTCGATCTGGCCAAGCGGTACGGCTTCCTGCCCAGACTGTGCCAACCGTACCGCGCGCAAACCAAAGGCAAGATCGAGCGATTCCACCGCTATCTGCGTGGCAATTTCTATGTGCCGCTGGCGAGCCAGCTCAAGCAATCCGGCTTAATGCTCGACGCCGTGACTGCGAACGTCGAGGTGAGTAAATGGTTGCGCGACGTGGCCAACCAGCGAGTGCATCCGGTTACAGGGCTGGCACCCGCGATTCTGTTGGAGCAACGAGAACGGGCTTGCTTGCGCGACATGCCAGGCTACGCGGTGCCCCGATTGCCGGCTCGTGCCGTCGCTCGGCCGCGCGTTGATCCCGCGATGTCGATCCAGCACCCGTTGTCCGTCTACCAGCAATTACTGACCGAGGTGCGCGCATGAACTTGCAGCAGGAACGCATCGACGGGCACTGCCAGAGTTTGAAGCTCGAGGGGCTCATGCACCGATACATCGCTCTGGCCAGCGACGCCGCGGCCAAGCAATGGAGTTTCCTCGACTTCCTCGAGAACGCGCTCGCGCACGAACGAGAGACGAGGCAAGTGCGTTCGCGGCAAACACTGGTGCGCATGGCGGGGTTTCCCGCTATCAAGACACTGGATGACTACGACTACAGCTTCGCCGTCGGGGCCCCACGCAAGACGATCGACGAGCTTGCCACCCTGCGCTTCATCGAGCGAGGCGAGAACGCCGTGTTGCTTGGTCCGTCAGGCGTGGGCAAGACGCACCTCGCGATCGCCATCGGATACGCCGCAACGCAGGCCGGCATCAAGACGAAGTTCATTACGGCGGCGGATCTAATGTTGCAGCTCGAGGCCGCACGCCGACAGGAGCGATACGACGCGGTACTTCGACACAACATTCTCGGCCCGAGGTTGCTCATCGTCGACGAGATTGGCTATCTGCCGCTCTCGGGCGATCAGGCCAGCCACTTCTTCCAAATCGTCGCCAAACGCTACGAGCGCGGTTCAATGATCCTGACCAGCAACCTTCCGTTTGCGCAGTGGGACGAAACCTTCGGCGGCAACACCACACTGACTGCAGCGATGCTCGACCGCATCCTGCACCACGCCCACATCATCCAGATCAAAGGAGACAGCTACAGACTGAAACAGCAGCGCCAGGCCGGTCACGTCTGGTCATCGAAGAAGTAACGACTGGCTCAGTTTTACTTTGCGCGATCAGGCGCGAAGTGGCTCAGATTTCAAATGCGTTTGACAGCACTGACACGGCTCGCGCAGCATCGTCCGCTTCCACGCTATATCAAGGCAGACAATGGCAGCGAATTCATTTCGAAGGCGCTCGACAAGTGGGCGTACGAGAATGGCGTGGAAATTGACTTCTCGCGCCCAGGCAAGCCGACCGACAACGCGAAGAACGAATCCTTCAACGGGCGCTTTCGGGAGGAATGCCTCAACACACATTGGTTCTTGTCGCTGGAGGACGCCAGACGCAAAATCGAAGTCTGGCGCGAGTACTATAACGAGGCGCGTCCTCACTCTGCGCTGCAGTGGATGACGCCGGCGGAATTCGCCCGCCAGTACACCGATCGGGCCGATCCGGCCCCCCCGAAGAGCCGGAATTTTCCAACTAAGACCGGGACGGAAATTGGGCTAGCCTCATCAGCGCATACAGCACGAGATGCGACCCATGCCGGGTGCACCGCACCCTTTCCGGCGTCCCAATGCAAAAACCCCCGCCTTTACGGGCGGGGGTTTCTGGCTTAGGGAGCCTGACGATTACCTACTTTCACACGGGAACCCGCACTATCATCGGCGTAGAGTCGTTTCACGGTCCTGTTCGGGATGGGAAGGGGTGGGGCCGACTCGCTATGGTCATCAGGCAAAGAGGGGTGTCGCGTTGCTTCGCAGCGCGACCAATCTCGGAAGAAGCAGTAATTTAGGGGTTGTGAGGTTGTATCTCACACGTACGCGGTACTTCAACCGTCGTACGTCGAGTGCCTTGCACTCGACGCTCGATATCCGTAAGCGCTGAAGCGCTAACGGCTATCGAGACAGACTTGTTATAGGATCAAGCCTTACGGGCAATTAGTATCAGTTAGCTGAACGCATTACTGCGCTTACACACCTGACCTATCAACGTCCTGGTCTCGAACGACCCTTCAAGGGGATCTAGTCCCCAGGGATATCTCATCTTAAGGCGAGTTTCCCGCTTAGATGCTTTCAGCGGTTATCTCTTCCGAACATAGCTACCCGGCGATGCCACTGGCGTGACAACCGGTACACCAGAGGTTCGTCCACTCCGGTCCTCTCGTACTAGGAGCAGCCCCCTTCAAATATCCAACGCCCACGGCAGATAGGGACCAAACTGTCTCACGACGTTTTAAACCCAGCTCACGTACCTCTTTAAATGGCGAACAGCCATACCCTTGGGACCGGCTACAGCCCCAGGATGAGATGAGCCGACATCGAGGTGCCAAACACCGCCGTCGATATGAACTCTTGGGCGGTATCAGCCTGTTATCCCCAGAGTACCTTTTATCCGTTGAGCGATGGCCCTTCCATACAGAACCACCGGATCACTATGACCTGCTTTCGCACCTGCTCGACTTGTCGGTCTCGCAGTTAAGCACGCTTATGCCATTGCACTATCAGCACGATTTCCGACCGTACCTAGCGTACCTTCGTACTCCTCCGTTACGCTTTGGGAGGAGACCGCCCCAGTCAAACTGCCTACCATGCACTGTCCCCGACCCGGATCACGGGCCAAGGTTAGAACCTCAAACAAACCAGGGTGGTATTTCAAGGACGGCTCCACCGAAACTAGCGTTCCGGTTTCATAGCCTCCCACCTATCCTACACAGATCGGTTCAAAGTCCAATGCAAAGCTACAGTAAAGGTTCATGGGGTCTTTCCGTCTAGCCGCGGGTAGATTGCATCATCACAAACACTTCAACTTCGCTGAGTCTCGGGAGGAGACAGTGTGGCCATCGTTACGCCATTCGTGCAGGTCGGAACTTACCCGACAAGGAATTTCGCTACCTTAGGACCGTTATAGTTACGGCCGCCGTTTACCGGGACTTCAATCAAGAGCTTGCACCCCATCATTTAATCTTCCGGCACCGGGCAGGCGTCACACCCTATACGTCCACTTTCGTGTTTGCAGAGTGCTGTGTTTTTATTAAACAGTCGCAGCCACCAGTTTATTGCAACCCCTTCACCCTCTGCCCGCAGGGGCATCAAGCTACAAGGGCGTACCTTATCCCGAAGTTACGGTACCAATTTGCCGAGTTCCTTCTCCCGAGTTCTCTCAAGCGCCTTAGAATACTCATCTCGCCCACCTGTGTCGGTTTGCGGTACGGTCATCGTTAGACTGAAGCTTAGAGGCTTTTCTTGGAACCACTTCCAATTGCTTCGCTCCCGAAGGAGCTCGCGCCACACCCTTGAATCCTGCGCCCGGATTTGCCTAAGCGCCTTCTCCAATGCAGCGACCGGGACTTCCAACACCCGGACAACCTTCCGCGATCCGTCCCCCCATCGCATCTAACAATGGTGCAGGAATATTGACCTGCTTCCCATCAGCTACGCATTTCTGCCTCGCCTTAGGGGCCGACTCACCCTACGCCGATGAACGTTGCGTAGGAAACCTTGGGCTTACGGCGAGGGGGCCTTTCACCCCCTTTATCGCTACTCATGTCAGCATTCGCACTTCCGATACCTCCAGCACGCTTTTCAACGCACCTTCGCAGGCTTACGGAACGCTCTCCTACCATGCGAGCATAGCTCGCATCCGCAGCTTCGGTATATAGCTTAGCCCCGTTACATCTTCCGCGCAGGACGACTCGATCAGTGAGCTATTACGCTTTCTTTAAAGGGTGGCTGCTTCTAAGCCAACCTCCTGACTGTTTTAGCCTTCCCACTTCGTTTCCCACTTAGCTATATTTGGGGACCTTAGCTGGCGGTCTGGGTTGTTTCCCTCTTGACACCGGACGTTAGCACCCGATGTCTGTCTCCCGTGATTGCACTCTTCGGTATTCGGAGTTTGCTATGGCGGGGTAATCCGCAATGGACCCCCCAACCATGACAGTGCTCTACCCCCGAAGGTGAGACACGAGGCACTACCTAAATAGTTTTCGGAGAGAACCAGCTATTTCCAAGTTTGTTTAGCCTTTCACCCCTATCCACAGCTCATCCCCTAACTTTTCAACGTTAGTGGGTTCGGACCTCCAGTACGTGTTACCGCACCTTCATCCTGGCCATGGATAGATCACTTGGTTTCGGGTCTACGCCCAGCAACTGAACGCCCTATTCGGACTCGCTTTCGCTACGCCTGCCCTATACGGTTAAGCTTGCTACTGAACGTAAGTCGCTGACCCATTATACAAAAGGTACGCCGTCACCCCTTGCGAGGCTCCGACTGTTTGTATGCATGCGGTTTCAGGATCTATTTCACTCCCCTCCCGGGGTTCTTTTCACCTTTCCCTCACGGTACTGGTTCACTATCGGTCGATCACGAGTATTTAGCCTTGGAGGATGGTCCCCCCATCTTCAGACAGGATTTCACGTGTCCCGCCCTACTTGTCGTACACTTAGTTCTTTCATACTGTTTTCGCCTACGGGGCTATCACCCGCTATGGCCGCACTTTCCAGAGCGTTCGGCTAACAATACAAATAAAGAGTACAAGGCTCATCCCATTTCGCTCGCCACTACTTTGGGAATCTCGGTTGATTTCTTTTCCTGCGGTTACTTAGATGTTTCAGTTCACCGCGTTCGCTTCACTAGACCTATGTATTCAGTCTAGGATGACCCAAAAGGGCCGGGTTTCCCCATTCGGACATCTACGGATCAAAGCTCGTTTGCCAGCTCCCCGTAGCTTTTCGCAGGCTACCGCGTCCTTCATCGCCTGTGATCGCCAAGGCATCCACCACATGCACTTGTTCGCTTGACCCTATAACGAGTCTGTCTCATCTTTCGACGCTACAGTCGTTACAGGTTGAGTTCTCGCATTTGTGCCGTATTCCAATTGAGCCGAACATGAAGTTCGAATCATCTTGAGATACATCGATACAATCACAACCCGGATAGTTTCCACGTCCATCTCAAGACGCTTCCGCTATCCAAATTACTTACTTCTTCCAGATTGTTAAAGAACGACAGCCGATATAGTGTTACTCATATCGCTCTGACTGGCTCAATCGCCAATGCAAAATTCTCGGTTCAGTGTCTGAACCAAGCACTTAGCGTTGGTGATTGGTGGAGGCAGACGGGATCGAACCGACGACCCCCTGCTTGCAAAGCAGGTGCTCTCCCAGCTGAGCTATGCCCCCATGTACAGAGACTTCCTCAGGTGTATAGCCTGTTGGCATGGGGTACTCGTAAGCGCTAAAGCGCTAACGATCACCGACACGTCAGACAATTGGTGGGTCTGGTTGGATTCGAACCAACGACCCCCGCCTTATCAAGACGGTGCTCTAACCAACTGAGCTACAGACCCCTGAGTCTGTCCTAATTTACAGCCGATAAGCGTGAGCGCTCAACTTCGCGAGATAGCTCTAGAAAGGAGGTGATCCAGCCGCACCTTCCGATACGGCTACCTTGTTACGACTTCACCCCAGTCATGAATCCTACCGTGGTGACCGTCCTCCTTGCGGTTAGACTAGCCACTTCTGGTAAAACCCACTCCCATGGTGTGACGGGCGGTGTGTACAAGACCCGGGAACGTATTCACCGCGGCATGCTGATCCGCGATTACTAGCGATTCCAGCTTCACGCACTCGAGTTGCAGAGTGCGATCCGGACTACGATCGGTTTTCTGGGATTAGCTCCCCCTCGCGGGTTGGCAACCCTCTGTTCCGACCATTGTATGACGTGTGAAGCCCTACCCATAAGGGCCATGAGGACTTGACGTCATCCCCACCTTCCTCCGGTTTGTCACCGGCAGTCTCCTTAGAGTGCTCTTGCGTAGCAACTAAGGACAAGGGTTGCGCTCGTTGCGGGACTTAACCCAACATCTCACGACACGAGCTGACGACAGCCATGCAGCACCTGTGTATCGGTTCTCTTTCGAGCACTCCCACCTCTCAGCAGGATTCCGACCATGTCAAGGGTAGGTAAGGTTTTTCGCGTTGCATCGAATTAATCCACATCATCCACCGCTTGTGCGGGTCCCCGTCAATTCCTTTGAGTTTTAATCTTGCGACCGTACTCCCCAGGCGGTCAACTTCACGCGTTAGCTACGTTACTAAGGAAATGAATCCCCAACAACTAGTTGACATCGTTTAGGGCGTGGACTACCAGGGTATCTAATCCTGTTTGCTCCCCACGCTTTCGTGCATGAGCGTCAGTATTGGCCCAGGGGGCTGCCTTCGCCATCGGTATTCCTCCACATCTCTACGCATTTCACTGCTACACGTGGAATTCTACCCCCCTCTGCCATACTCTAGCTTGCCAGTCACCAATGCAGTTCCCAGGTTGAGCCCGGGGATTTCACATCGGTCTTAACAAACCGCCTGCGCACGCTTTACGCCCAGTAATTCCGATTAACGCTCGCACCCTACGTATTACCGCGGCTGCTGGCACGTAGTTAGCCGGTGCTTATTCTTCCGGTACCGTCATCCCCCCGCCGTATTAGGGCAGAGGTTTTCTTTCCGGACAAAAGTGCTTTACAACCCGAAGGCCTTCTTCACACACGCGGCATTGCTGGATCAGGCTTTCGCCCATTGTCCAAAATTCCCCACTGCTGCCTCCCGTAGGAGTCTGGGCCGTGTCTCAGTCCCAGTGTGGCTGGTCGTCCTCTCAGACCAGCTACTGATCGTCGCCTTGGTAGGCCTTTACCCCACCAACTAGCTAATCAGCCATCGGCCAACCCTATAGCGCGAGGCCCGAAGGTCCCCCGCTTTCATCCCTAGATCGTATGCGGTATTAATCCGGCTTTCGCCGGGCTATCCCCCACTACAGGACATGTTCCGATGTATTACTCACCCGTTCGCCACTCGCCACCAGGTGCAAGCACCCGTGCTGCCGTTCGACTTGCATGTGTAAGGCATGCCGCCAGCGTTCAATCTGAGCCAGGATCAAACTCTTCAGTTTAAACCTGTTACTGTTTTCGGTTCAGTTAAGAACCGGTCGCTCACTCAAAGCTGACAGGAACATGAATTGCTTCATGAACCTGACTTACTTTAGTGTGAGACTCTTGATACTTTCGCTATCTGATCCGAAGATCAGCTCGCTTCCATCAAGCGCCCACACTTATCGGCTGTTAATTTTTAAAGAACATCGCGTTTCAAACGTCTCGTTTGTTTCGCGTCTCAATCAAGAGAGGCCGAATTATGGTTTTCCCCGACATCATCGTCAAGCACTTTTTGAAAAATTCTTGAAATATTTTTCCAAGAGACGGTGCCGGGGAATCAGCGGGGCTGTAGCCAGTGGTCAGCAGGAACGCCGATAGCCCATGAACAGTCCCGCCGCAGCGAACGCAGCCTTCCGTCGCTCACCGCCCCACCATCGCCCTCACCACCCCATCCCGCCGAATCAACCCGTGATACAGCGCCGCCGCAAAGTGCGCGAGGAACGTAGCGAAGAACAGATAAGCGAACACCCGATGCGCGACCCTGAGCCACGCGAACGTCACCGGATCAGCCGCCACAATCGCCGGCAACTGCACGCCACCACCCAACGTCACCGGATACCCGCCCGCCGAAAGCATCGCCCACCCGATCAGCGGCATCGCGACCATCAGCGCATATAGCACGAGATGCGACCCATGCGCGGCAACCTTCTGCCACCACGGCAGGTCTTCCGGCAACGCCGGCGGCGTCGACAAAACCCGCACCACGATCCGCGCACAAACCAGTACCAGCACGGCCACACCCAGCGGCTTATGAATCGCCACCAGGAACGCGTGGCGCTCGGAGACGGAAGCCACCATCCCCACTCCGATAAACAGCATCGCGACGATCATCGCGGCCATCACCCAATGCAGCACCCGCGCCGGCAAACTAAAAGTCGTAGCAGCCTTCATCACCGTCCCTCCCCACTCAACCGCGCCGCCCCCGCCACGCCAGCCTCTTCACTGGTCCGTCGCAGATACGAATCCGCATAAGCCGCCGACCTGGCCGCCAGCAACGGATCCCCCGACACCTGAATCCCCTGCGGCAGCACCGTCGGGTCGTAATTCACATCCCGGCACGGCCCGCTGTCCTGCTGCTCCACCCGATCGAGCACGAGCGTCCCCGCATCGATCGTCGTCCGCTGCGCGGGCCAGATCTTCGTCGCGTCGTCCACCGGATCGTCGGGCGCCGCCAGCGTGACCAGCAGCTTCCACTTCTGCGCACCCGCCGCGATGCGCTGCGTCACGTCCCGCTGCAACACGTTCGGATCCGCAGCCGTCGCGACGTCCCCGGCGCCGGCCGTCTGCTCCGGCACGACCCGCCACCGCACCGCCTGCCGCCGGCCGTTCGCGTCGACGAAGTAAAACGCATTCAACCCGTAATAACTTTCGGTGACGTAGCTCGCGCTCGGCTTCGCACCTTTCACCCACGCCAGGAACGCCCCCGCCTCCGGATGCGCGGCAAAAAACGCCTTCACCTTCGCCGGATCAGGCTTGCCCGTCTTCGGATCGGGCCGGGTCGCCACCGTCTGCGCGTAGAACGCCTGCGGCGTCGCCACCGGAAACACGGGCATCGCGTTCATCCCGGTCCGCCATTGCTCGCCGTCGGGCGCGGTGAGCTTCAGCGCGAGGCTGCGGATCGGCACGCTGCTGTCGGGCGCATACGGATTCCCGCCCGGCAGCGCGAACCGCCCGACCACCGGCGTGCGCCCCGCCTTGAAGAACGGCGCGACCGAATACGCGCTCGCGGCCCCGTTTCCGTCGAAGTAACCGGTCACGCACACGCCTTTCGCGTGATTGCGCCGGTATCCGGCGTGCAGCCCGCTGTTGGCCTGCAGCGCGTTCACGAGGCGGTTTGGCGTGAGCCGCGCCGGCGCGAGCCACCCGCCGACATACCCGAATGCCACGGCCACGCCGGCCACCGCGCCGCCGATCACGGCCCAGCGCCACCACCCGCGCCCGGGCTCGCGCTGCGGCGAAGAAGAGGAAGAAGATCGCTCCATGAATGTGCTCCCGATCGTCAGATCATTGTCGAACCCGCGTAGGACGCCACCCGCGCCGCTTTATTCCACGAAAAATTTTTTCCTATGCTTGATGGAATAATCGGTGCCGACCGGCGTCATACGCGGCATCTCGACCCTTTCGGCAACCGGCCCGGCCATGCCCTCCACCGCCCTCGACGACGACGCGTTGCGCGAACTCCTCCCCAGGCTGCGACGCTTCGCGCTCTGGCTGGCGCGCGACGTCCACGCGGCCGACGATCTCGTCCAGGCGACGCTCGAGCGCGCGCTGTCGCGCTGGACGAGCCGCCGTGACGACGCGTCGCTGCGCAGCTGGCTCTTCACGATCCTGTATCGGCAGTTTCTCGACGGCAAACGCAGCGCGAAGCGCTACGCGTGGCTGCTCGGCCGCATCCGGGATGACGATGACGCGCACTGGCCGTCCGCCGAACGCGAATTCGCGGCGCGCGCGACGCTCGAAGCGTTCGGCAAGCTCTCCGACGAGCAGCGCAGCCTGCTGCTGCTCGTCGCGGTCGAGGGCTTCACCTATCAGGAAGTCGCCGACTTGCTCGACGTGCCGATCGGCACCGTGATGTCGAGGCTCTCCCGCGCGCGCCAGGCGCTGCGCCAGCTCAGCGACGGCGAGCTTCCTGCGCCTTCTTTGCGACTGATGAAAAAATGAACACGCCTCCGAACGAACATGATCTCCAGGCCTATGTCGACGGCCAGCTCGACGACGATGCGCGTGCCGCGGTCGAGCGGTATCTCGCGCTGCATCCGGAGCGTGCGGAACAGGTGAAGCAATGGCAGCAGGATGCGCAGCGGTTAAGGGCGGCGCTGGAGAGCGTGCGGATGCCTCCGGACAACCCTGCGCTCGATCCGGCTGCGATTCGGGCACGACGGGCGGAGCGCACGCGGATGCGGTTTGCGATGGCGGCTTCGTTCGTGTTCTGCGTCGGGCTGGGGACGTTGGGTGGGTGGCAAGCGCGTGGGTGGAACGCGGCGCCGCCCATCGCGCCGATGAGCGATGCGGTCGAGGCTTACAAGATGATGGTGGTCGATCAAACCGCGAAGGTGGATTATCGGCCGACGGGTGCGGGCGATTTGCAGGGATGGCTCACCAAGCGCGTGGGGGCGTCGGCGAAGCTGCCGGATTTGAGCGCGGCGGGGTTCAGGCCGGTCGGTGGGCGGTTGTTCACGACGGACAGCGGGGCTACTGCTGCGATGGTGCTCTATGAGGACGATGCGGGGCGGACGCTGAGCTTCTATCTCCGGCCGGCGGAATCGAAACATCGTCTGCTGCCGGCCGGGCAACGCGTCGATGGTGCGCTGCTGGCAAGGTATGGGTCGGTGAATGGGCTCAACTATGCAGTGGTCGGGCCGGCCGGGAGCCTTGGGGAGAAAGCGGTCGTACAAGCGCTGGATCAGCAGACTTGAGGGGTAGGATGCGCGCGCGGCCGGTGGTGGTTGCCAGCGCCTTTTGCGGCGCGCCTTGGCCGGCTTGAATGTGCTCACGCTCACCGCTCTAATGCACAGCGTTTCGACTTGCTTTCCTGGGCTGTTGTCCACATCGGAGCACTGCCGGCGCCCTCACCTTTAAAATCACAGGGTTTAGAGTCGCCGCGGAACAGGATATCCACATCGATCATGGCGACACCGCGCGCGGTCATCGGTCGGCTCGCTCACCTTCGGCCTGCACAGCGTTTCGGGTTGTTTTGGCGTGCGATATCCACAACCCGTGAGATAACGCGAACACCTGCCCGGAATTCGATTGCCCTCATCCGTTGAATGCACAGGTCTTCGAGTGTTTTGACTTCTCGATATCCACAAGGCATTCAATCACGACGGATCGCGCGAAAACTATCCGCACCATCTGCTCTATTCCGGCAAAGCCCTACCAGACAAGACATTCGGGCTGACTCGTGTGGTCGAATGCAAGGTGCTCACCTGTTCGATGCACAGCGATTCGACTGGTTGGGCGTGCGAGTTGTCCACACGTTCCCGCCGACAAGTGCACGAAACGCGATGCACATTCCACAAGCGCCCACGTCGTAGAGCCGGCTGCCCTCCGCCCACTCGTGTGCTTACGCATTCGGTCCAGATCTCGAAGTTGTGCAGATCCTGCCCGGTCGTCGCAAATTCCTCGTAGGCGGCTTTCAGGCCGAGCAGCGTCGCGGTATTGAGGACTTTTCTCCGGACATCACGGGTTCAGGCTCGTCTGCGGCACTTGCAGCGGCTCCAGGAAATACTGCGATTCGTCGGGAACGACGCCGTCCGTATAACGCTTGTCTTCCCACAACAGTCGCCAGTGTGTCTTGACGACCGCATCCGTGTCATCGTCGTTGAGGTTCGGCGCGCGGATGTCCCGAATGAGGTAATTGAAGCAGCCACTACCGCGCAGACTGCGTTCGCCGACCGGCACAATGCCCAGCCACTTCGATTGCTCGACGGCAACGGGTTCCCAGATGCCGTCGCACGGCACCTTGTCGCCGGACTTGATCACCGGGCCGACTGGCTCCGGAACCTCGGGCAGGTCTTCCGGAAACACAGGATAAGGAAGCGTGTAGAAGGTGTACTCGTATGCATCCAGAGACAGCAGCAGCCCCTCCGAGCGCAGTTGTGCCAGATCGTTATTCAAACTCGACGGCTCGAGCGGCGCATGCTCCATCTGGTATTGCGATGCGTGCAGCAGTTGGGCCAGCGCGTCGACCTTCGGCGGATAGGGGGCAATCTGCGCACCACGCTCCCAGTAGTTGTAATGGGGGAAGAAATACGCGTTCAAATAGTTATACCGGTCGACTGCGTATTCCAGCGGCTCGCCGGTCTGCCAGACGAACCGATGCCCTCGGGCCAGCTCGGACAATCCTCGGTCATAAGCGGAGAGAACTTCAAAGATGGTTGGCAGATGGTCTGCCACCACGCGCTCCGGATCGTCTTCAGGCCAGGTCTTCACCGCGTTCTCGTATTCGTTCGCGAATCGCGCAAACGCATCGCGCTTGCGCTTCCAGAGCGAAAAACTGGTCAGGCGTTGAAGCAGCCAGAAAATCCTGCGCCGCGTTGCGTCGTCCGTCATGTCGTACAGCTTGATCGTGTCCGTCATCGCTGAACTTCGTCATTCGCCGCCGATCGTGTCGCTGCGGTCACTTTGCTTCGAGATTCTGCACGGGTGTCCTTGAGCCGTACTGCTCGGCAAGCTTCCCGGCCCACGCATCCCCATCACCCGCCCGCACTACGAACGCTTCACCAGGCACCACGTCACCCAGTGCACCTTGAGCTCGCCGAGATTGTCCCTGACGAGCATGTCCGGCATCGCCGCACCGGCTTCGACACGCAGTGTCTTGCCGCCGTATTCGTCCGTCTGCCATTCGCCGGTAACCGGGCAGATATCGCCGGTGCGGACCTGTGCGACGTTTTCGCGGTCCAGCTGCGGCGCTTGCGGCGGCTCGAGGAAATACTGCGATTCGTCGGGGATGATGCCGTCCGCATATCGCTTGTCTTCCCACAACAGTCGCCAGTGCGTCTTGACGAGCGCTCCCGTGTCGTCATCGCTGAGGTTCGGTGCGCGGATGCCCCGAATGAAATAATTGAAGCAGCCGTTGCTGCGCAGACTGCGATTGCCGACCGGTACGACACCCAGCAACTTCGATTGCTCGACGGCAACGGGTTCCCAGATGCCGTCGCAAGGCACCTTCTCGCCTGACTTGATCACCGGGCCGACTGGTTCCGGAACCTCGGGTAAATCCACCGGAAACGCCGGATACGGAAGTGTGTAGAAGCTGTGCTCATACGCATCCGGGGACAGCAGCAAATCTATCGAGCTCAGTTGTGCGAGATAGTCTTCCAAAGGTGGCGGCTCGAACGGCGCATACTCCACCTGGTATTCCGATGCATGCAGCAGTTGGGCCAACGCGTCGACCTTCGGCGGATAGGGGGCAGCCTGCGCACCGCGGTCCCAGTAGTCGTAATGAGGGAAGAAATACGCGTTCAAATGGTTGTACCGATCGATCGCGTATTGCAGCGGCTCACCGCGCTGCCAGACGAACCGGTACCCTCGGGCCAACTCGGTCAACCCTCGATCGTAAGCGGAGAGAATCTCGAAGACGGTCGGCAAATTGTCTGCCGGCATCCTCTCCGGATCATCTTCAGACCAGGTCTTCACCGCGCTCTCGTATTCGTTCGCGAAGAGTGCAAACGCATCGCGCTTGCGCTTCCAGAGCGAAAAACTGGTCAGGCGTTGAAGCAGCCAGAAAATCCTGCGTCGCGTCGCATCATCCGTCATGTCGTATTGCTTGATCGTATCCGTCATCTCTGACCTTGGTTGTTCGCTGCCGATCGAGTCGCTGCGGTCACTTTGCTGTTGGCCGCCTTGGTCTGGATTTCGTCACCCGCCAGCCGGCGTGTCTTCGTCGCGTAGTGGATGTCGTCCTCGTACTTGCTGTAGCCGTAGACCTTCTCGACATTCTCCCAGTTCGTCTTGTGGAACTCGATCTTGACGCCGTTGAACTCTCGCTCGACGTGCAGATTCGCGTGCCCGGTGAAATTCTCGAATTGCTTCTTGATCTTGTTTCCTTCTTCAGTCACAAACTCCGACAGTTTGCCGAAGTCGACAACCAGTTGATCAGCGCCGCCTTCGAGATACTGCACGGGCGTCGCCGTGCCGTACTGTTCGGCAATCTTTCCAGCCCACGCATTGGCCGTCGGCATCCGTTCGCCGAAATCGTGCGGCAACTGCATGATGACGATGAACCCGTTGCCGTTCCAGGCATCCAGCACCGCGGAGAACCTGCGCCACTCCTCGGCGGTCTTCGGTGGCTCGCCGACGCCCCAGAACGCGGGATTTCTGCCGCCCGCCGAACTGCCGCCCGCCCACGTCGCCAGTTCAGACGGGTTACCGAACACGCGATACACCTTCTTGCCAGCGAGTTCCTTCGCAGTCAGCGCCTTGATCGGCCCGCTGAACGACGCGATGTCGAGAAACACATCCTTATCGCCAAACAGGGGCATCTTGCCTTTCCTGTCGACGATGTTCGGCCAACCCTTGGCAATTTTCTCGCCGTATTTCGCCTTGAGCCGCGCCTCGCCACGTTTGTCAGCCAGGCACTCCTCCGACGGAAAACGACCCCGACGAATATCGCGGGCAAACTTGCGCTCCTGCAGATATGCCTCGGCCTCGCGCTTGAGCTTCGGTGCGCCGCCCGTCGCGATTTCATGCACCTCACCGCGATAGACCATGTTCTGCAACACCTTGAGCTTCGCGTTAAGCTCCTTGATCGCGTCCGGCACGATCTTGTCGGCCATGTCCTGAATCGCGTGAAAACCGCTGCTGACGCGTTCGAGTGCTGCCCGCCATTTGTCCGGCAGCACTCGACCGACGCGCGATTCGAGTGAGCGCTGAATGGTGACGCGCATGCCCGCGCAAAAATCCTTCAGCTTCGTCAGGACCAGCGCCTGGTACTTGCCCAGGTCCAGCGCCTTCAACCACTTCGGCGCGTCGCCGTGCCCCATCCGGTTCAGGAATTGCACGACCGCCTTGAGCAGTTCGGCATCCTTCGCGACATCTCCGGTGACCTTCAGCAGTAGACGCCCGAGCCCCTTGATGACGCCGCCCACGACCGGGATCAGCGCGAAGATGAGCACGACCAGCAGTACGCGCTGCACCTTGTCGTCGCGCTTGACCGGATCCTGGCTCATGCCGATGCTGACGGCCAGCAGGTCGCGAACGGCGGTTGCGTCACCCACGAGCGGAATCATGCCGATCGCGGCATCGACGATGATCTGGCTGATGGTCTGTTTTTCATTGAATGCGCCTTCCAGCGTTCCCCAGCACCATTGCCCGACTTCCAGCGACGTTGCCTTGAAATCCTCTATCGTCAAGCTCACGCTCACGCTCCCCCGTGCTTGTTGATGATTGAATCGATGTCGGCATCGGAAAGGCGCTCTCCCTTGTAGTCGGGATTGGCGGTCGTATCCTTGCGCGCATACGCGCGCGCGTCCGGCCCGAGTTCGACCTTGATCGCGCCGGCCGGCACGTTCTCCAGATGCATCCGGCCCTGCGAATCCAGCACGCCTTCGCGCGTGGCGCCATCGGACAGCGTCGCAACGTACTTCGCGCCCTGCACCGGCTCGTTGTCGTGATACTGGTATTGCAGTGCCGCCGCATGCGTGGAAGTCGGCAACGCCGGCAACGGATAGGTCATGCTCGCCGGCCCCGCGAACGTATGCGACGCGCCTTTGATGTCGACCTTTCCGGGCGCATGAACCTCGACATTGCCATCCTTGATCCGGATGTACGCGCCGCCGCTCGTCAGCAGGATTCCCTGGTCGGCCGCGATCTCGATCCGGTCCGTCGCCGACACGATCTTCACTGCCTTCTGCGCGGTCACCTCGATGTTGTCCGACTGCGCCTGAATCTCGACCTTGCCCTTGCCCGCGAACAGCTTCATCCCCGCGTTCTGCGCGAACAGGCTCAGCTTCTGCCCGATGCTCGCCAGCAGCGACTTGCCCGCCGCGACGTGCACGCTTTGCCCGCTCGCGACGTTCACGTGGTCCTTCGCGACCACGTGCATCGACTGCTGCGTCGACATCCCGATCCCCGACGGGCTGCCGAACAGCATCACCGGTTCCTTGAACGCGTTCGCGCTGCCTGTCCCGCCGCCCGCCGTGCGCCCGCCGGCCGTACTGCCCGATGCGCTGTTTTGCGTCGCGTCGGTAAACGCACGCATCGTGTCCTGCGCGTCCTTCAGGCTTTCCGCCTGATGCTGTTCACTCACGCCCGACAGCGCCTCGACGAGGCTTTCCGACGTCACGAGCTGCTGCTGCGCCTCCTTCACGTCGAGCGGCTGGCTGTTCGGCGCCTTCGGGTGCGTCGTCACGTAAAGGCCCTGGCTCGCCCGCACCGCGCCGTACGCATCCGAACGCAGGTCGAACCCGCTGCCGAGATACTGCCCGCGCGAATTGCCACTCTGGTCGATGATGTAGCCGAGATGCAGCAGGCTGTTCGCGCTGCTGCTCATCAGTTGCACGCGGTTTTGCCCGGTCGCGTCGTCCATCACGAGCTGGTTGTAGCCGCTGCCTGAATACTCTTTCGATCGATATCCGGACAGGATCCCGTCGGTATGCCACTGCGGCTGGTTCGCGCCGTTGTACACGCGCCCGACCGCAAGCGGCCGATCGCAGTCGCCGCCGACGTAGTCGATCAGCACCTCCTCGCCGATGCGCGGTACATGCACGCCACCGTAGCCGCCACCGCTATCCGACTGCACGACGCGCACCCAGCACGATGCGTTCTCGTTGCCCGGGTTCAGGCGGTCCCACACGAACTGCACGCGGATCCGGTTCAGCGCATCGGTATAGACTTCCTCGCCCTGCGGCCCGACGACGATCGCCGTCTCGAGGTGCATTTCCGGCTTGCGATGCTCGAACGGGCTGCGATACGGCACGCTCGCGCGCTGCGCGTCGACTTCGACGAGATAGAAGCCGACCGAACCGTCGCCGTGCGATACGTGAAGGCCGGGCGTGTTTTCATATCGCGCGCGCACCTGATGCAGCGCGCGCCCCAGGCTATGCGGGAAATCCGAGTCGGTGCCCGGTACGGGCAGGTTGTTCTCGATCCACCACGCCACCTCGGTCGCGGCAAACTCGCGCTGATCGGCGGGATCGCGATCATGCTCGGGATGGTCGGCCAGCGTGAAGCGCCGGCCGGCGTCGATCGCGCGCACACCGCCCGCGCCATGGAAGCGCTTTGCCTGCGACTCCCATTCCTCCATCCTGACCTTCGTCAGGTGGTCGCCGCGCGTCTGGTCCAGATACGTGTATGCACCCGTGTACTCGTAGACTTCGAGCTGGTCGGGCAACTCGCCCTGGCCACCCATCGTCGGCAGCGACGTGCCCTTCGGGTTCGCCGACTGCGCAGGATTCTTGTAGTCGAACGTGCGCGTCGTGAGCGTGACGCTCTGCAGTGTGCGCGTGCCCGACCATTGCGTGAATGCGTTGGCCTCGCTGCCCACGCCGCCGCTATAGAAACGCACGGCCTCCGGCGACAGCGGCGCGAACGCCTGCAGGTTGTCGGTGATCACGAGCGTATGCGACTTGCCGTCGTCAGCCTGCTGCCACGTGCCGTACAGCCCCTCGTCCTCCATCAGCCGGTGCACGAAGTTCCAGTCGGTGTCGCTTTGCCGTGTATACGACCGGTTCTCCAATGGCTGCGACAACGCAAACCGGAACCGTCCGCGCGCTTCCGGATGCATGTCGAGCACATCGGAAATAATTTCCTCTGCGTTCTTGTCGATCCAGATTTTCTCGTCACGACGGAACCGCAGCACATGCATCCACGCGTGCAGTTCGAGCTGATAGGTCGTTACCCCGCCATTCGCGCCAAGCCGGCGCGCGGTGTAGATGTAGCCGCTGACGGGCCGATAGGCATTGTTCGCCTGCTGAATCCATAGCGTTGCCGGTTGAGCGATCAGCTTCTTGAGCTCAAGGCCGGCATTACCGGCTATGACGTCGAGCGTGAACGAATAATCTCGTCCGATCCGCGATCGGCCAACCGCGCGCTGTACGGCGAGTGCGTTGGCTCCCAGCGGAGTATCCAACTTGAGCAAACGATCCTGCTGAAGCAAACCACCGCGAAGCGCGGCGCCAACGTCCGGCATGTTCATGATGCAGCCCTTTTTTATTTCAGCACCCTCGGATGGTGTCTGTGACTCAGTCGCGCGAGATTCTACCGTTTAATCAGGGCACTAAGATCAATCGTCCGACCAGGAACAAGGACATGGCCAAATCACGTGCCGCGCGATCCGTCATGCGAATCGGTCGGACGCCGTCGTATCGCTCCGTTCAAGCGTGCATGTCGTCATCTATCAAGCCGCTGCGCTTCAACACATCGCGCAGGCAGGTTCGACAAACCAGTTCGCCCGCATTCCACAGCCTCTGGAATGCCGCCTCGTCATCGACCCTGAGCACTGATCCCTCAATCGCGACATCGGGTCCAAGCACCTTGCGCAGAAACGCTTCGCTGAACCAGTACTTCGGTTCGTGCTTCTTCGTGTGATCGATCACCTGCACGACATGACAATTGCGAATCACGTCGATCGACAGGATCGCTGCTTCGATATCCGGTGACGTGCGTGTCGGCAGGATCAACCCGTGAAGCTCGCATCGCGCGTGATTGGAAGGCCATTTCGCATTCGCCGCGACAACGGAGGTGTCGAACGCCTGCTCCTTCGTCGTCGGTTTATATGGCGCCTCGCCGGAGCGCACGAGCAGTTCGTCCACGCATGTCGAACACACATACGCGCGCAAACGCTCCAGCGCCGCAATCTTCGGAAACTCGTTCACATGCGCGACGTTATCGAAAAAGGTCGCCTCGACCTCGTGCTCGTCAAGTTCGGCGCGCAGCATCCACATTTCCCGGCTGTATTTCGGCCGATCGAGCGAGACCTTCACGAGTTCCCCGGGAGCGAACTGCCCGCGTGTCCGGACGCGCGCGGCAATGCCCGTCGACGTTGTCATCGCGCGATCGTATCCGTGTCGATGGCAAACGATCGGCCCCATCACCAGCTTCCGTCGCGAGCGCAGCTCGCATCGCCCTGCTCTTTCTTCCGTTTCATCGCGTCGGTTTTCATCGTCGCTGGCTCAGGATTCAAAGTCGACTGTCGTCTGTTGCGACGAGAAATGCGCAGTAATCGCCGAAATCACGGCCTGCCGCGTGACGGCATCGATCGTCTCGCCATCGTGTATCGGCTCCACGTACTTCAATGAATCGATGTAGGCAACGAATGCAGGACCGTTGTCCACGACCGGCAGCAACGCTTCGCCAAGCACCCGGACCGTGTACTTGCCGTCGCACAGCACGATCGCACCGCGCGACACCGTGAGTACCTTGTACGTCATCGCTTTGCCTCGCGTGATTCAGTCGTCACGGAACTGCGCCTCGAAACTCAAATCCCCTTGCCGTGGATCGTAGCGAAACTCGGCGATTCCCCAGGCACATGGTTCGAGCCGGGCCACAGCGGGATGCTCGCTCACCACCGTCAATCCCGATGACTTCGCAATTGACCGCACGATCTTCGACTCGGTAATGCTCGTGTCGAGGAAGCGGATCGTCTCGAACAGGATCGTCACGCTCGCCAGCCGCCCTCCGGCCACGTCGATCATGCATTCAGCCGGATGACCGCCAAAGGTGATTTTCTGCAACATGCGACAACGCCTTGCCCCGCTTTTCAACGGCTGCACCGGTGAGCACAAGCGACGAATGCCCTCACCCAACTGCCCGTCGCTTCCGATCTCGATGCGAGCACGGTCCGCATGAACCGCACCGCTTTGCCAATCAACCCGAATCGCAAGTGCCATGTCGGCGAGCCTTCGCATCCTGAATGCCGGCGATTCTACAGATACGGCGGTTCGCTCCTCGTCCACACGCGTCACAGCCTGGCGCTTCGTTCGTCTGCTCGCCGCATGCAGTGCATATCCTGCGCGAATCACAGTCGCATGACTGTGCTTATCCAAAGGTGTTAACAGGGTTCGTATACATACGTAGTAACAGTTAACAAGCCCTGTGCCTCACAGTGGATAACCTCCCTAACCCCCTGAATTTTCAACGCGAAGCAGGATGCATAACCCTGGGCGACTTGCGTGCACAGCTCCGTGGAGCACAGAACAACTTTTCGCCGATTCACAGCCGCGGCGACATATCCTCAATCGATCCACTGTGAATCCAGAGGCTTGCCGGATGGTTATCCAGAGGGGAATGTGGATAACATCGCGACGCCGACGCGTTTCGCTGTGATGCCCCACATCGCACACACGCAGCAGCCAACGAGACCACCACCCGCATGCGCGACTGTCGAGTCAAAAAATTTTCACAGAGGGGCTTGTGCTCCGCAAAAACCCTCTCTATAATTCGCGGCTTCTTAGGCTCGTAGCTCAGTTGGTTAGAGCACCACCTTGACATGGTGGGGGTCGTTGGTTCGAATCCAATCGAGCCTACCAACGAACAAAATGAAGGGGTCCGGCAGCACAAATTGCCTACAGGCAATGCGGCTCGCCAAACATACAAACGCCACGCGGCAACCTCGCGTGGCGTTTTTCTTTTTCCGGCCGAAACAGCGCGAAGCAGTGCATGTGCCCCGATGCGTTGCGCGATCCACGGCACGGTATCGTCACCGATTCTTCCGCTCGCGATAAAACGTACAACGTACAACGTACAACGGTCACTGCACGGCGAGTAGAATCGTGTGCCAGTCGAAGCGGCATGCTCTGCACGCCGCACGATTCCCTCCGCAGCAGAACCGCATCAAAACGACGACGCGCGATTCGCGCGACTGAGAGCAAACGGCCATGTCCGAGGTCACGACCACCACAGCGTCAGCGAGCAACGACGAAATCGCCGCTTACGTCGGCAAGAAAGCCGCCTGGTTCGAGAAGAAATGGGCGATCGCCGAATCGCGCAAGAGCCGGCAGTCCTGGAACTGGGCGGCCTGCTTCCTGGGCCCGGTCTGGATGGCGTATCGATGCATGTACTGGCAGGCGGCCGCCGTTCTTGGCGCGACGCTCGCGATCACGTTGGTCGAGTTGCTGTACTTCCCGAAATACTTCGAATCGAGCACGCTCGACCCGGTCACGATTGCGATCGCGGTCTCGCTCGGCTGGTATGGGAACGGCATCTACAAGACGTACGTCGAACGCAGGATCGAAAAGCTGCGCCCGAACGCGATGTCCGGCGAATCGTTTCTCGCGCTGCTGGAAGCGCAAGGTGGCACGAACTGGCTCGCGGCGGCCGGTTTCGCGGTCGCGACGCCGCTGCTCGGTTTCCTGATGATCATGATCCGCAACCTCGTGGGCGCGACGTATTGATCGCGGCAACCGGCGACCGGAAAAGCAGGGCGGAAAGACTGAGACAAGCGGGCGGGGGCGCCGCCGCCGTGCATCCGCACGGCACGCAGCGCACGATCCTGCCACTCAATGCAGATGCTTCAACTTGTCAGGATTCCGCACGACATAGATCGCGACGATCTTCCCGTCCTCGATCTCGAGTGCGGTCGTCTGCAGCTCGCCGTCGGATTCCAGCGTGACGAAACCCGGCAGACCGTTGACGAACCCGGCCCGCACGAGCTTCGACGCATGCGTGGCGAACAGCTCGGCCAGGTATTCGTGCACCTTCATCACGCGCTCGAAGCCGAATACCGGCTTGCCGGCGGCCGTGCGCTTGCCGCCGCCGTCCGAATGCAGGCTCACGTCCTCGGCGAGCATCGCGCCGAGCGCGCGCATGTCGCCGCTGCGTGACGCGGCGAAGAACGCCTCGGCCAGCTCGATCCCGCGCTGCTTCTCGACATGAAAACGCGGCCGCGCTTCGCGCACATGCGTGCGGGCCCGCGCGGCGAGCTGCCGGCATGCGGCCGGGTCGCGCTGGATGGTCCTGGCCACTTCGTCGAACTCGAGGCCGAACACGTCATGCAGCAGGAATGCCGCGCGTTCGAGCGGCGAGAGCCGTTCGAGCGCGAGCATCAGCGGCAACGTGACGTCCTCCTGTTCATCTTCCTCGACGACCGGCTCGGGCAGCCACGGGCCGATATAGGTCTCGCGCTGGTGCCGCGCGGACTTCAGCTGGTCGAGGCACATGCGCATCACCATACGGCGCAGGAACGCCTCGGGCACGCGCACCTCGGTGCGGTCGACGTCCATCCAGCGGATGAAGGCCTCCTGCACCATGTCCTCGGCATCCGCGACGGAACCGAGCATCCGGTACGCGACGCGGATCAGCGTGCGGCGCAGCGGGTCGAAGCTCGCTGCCGCGTCGGCCCGTTGTTCGGCGCTACCCTTGGCCGGATCGAGGCGCGTCATCAGGCGACCATCTTCGCGGCGGAGGCCTTCGCCTCGGCCGGGTCGATCCACAGCCCGAAGCCGACAGCAAGCCGGTTCCAGCCGTTGATCACGTTGATCATCAGCGTGAGTTTCACCTGTTCCTCCTGACTGAAGTGGTCGTTCAGCGCCGCATAGGCCGCTTCGTGCGTTGCCTGGCCTTCCGACAGCCGCGTGAGCGCCTCGGTCCAGCCGAGCGCCGCGCGTTCGCGGTCGGTGTAGCAGGGCGCTTCGCGCCACGCGGCGAGCAGGTAGATGCGCTGCTCGGTCTCGCCTTGCTCGCGCGCTTCGACGGTGTGCATGTTAATGCAGTTCGCACACGCGTTGATCTGCGATGCGCGGATCTTGACCAGCTCGATCAGCGTCGGCTCGAGGCTCTTCGCAGCGGCGACCGACACGGTCATCCAGTCCTTCATCAGCGCGGGAGCGGCGGCAAACGGATTGAGTTTCGCAGTCATGGTTCATTCTCCTTTCGTGTGGGTTCCGGTGATATGACGAGCGAGCCCCCCGTGCGTGTGACATCGGCGCAAAAAATATTTCGAAGCACGCGTGGGCGAGGATGGTGAGTGAAGGGTGGGGCGGCTCAGCGCCGCGTCGATGACGGCACACGACGGCGTTTGTCAGACGAGAACCCGTGCGTCACCCGGCCGTCACGATCGCCGCGCGGGTGTCATGGGCCGTCAGTAGCCGCGCACGCCGGCAAGCGCGTGGCGAACGCCGTCGCACGCCCGCCGCGACAGGCATCGCCGGTTTGACACGCAGGCGACACGTGCGCGACCAACACTTTCATTTTTCTTTCGACCGCGTTTCATCGGCATCCCGATTCGCAGCATTCACATTTCTGGCCCATACTGTTCTGCATGGGCAGATGAAGTGACGCCGCATCAGCGGCCCGGCGCGCGCGCCGGCTGCCCGTCGACGCAGCAACTCAGGTCGCACGTCAGCCGCGCGCATCACGCGCAAGGCTTTCCTTTTTCCGGCAACGCAACGCAGCGAATCGCGACGTGGACGGTTAACCGATGAGCCTCCTTGCATCACAGCTTCAGCGCCGTTACCAGGACGTGCGCGCCCACAGCATCGCGTTGACGGCGACGCTGTCCGCCGAAGACCAGGCCGTGCAGTCGATGCCCGACGCGAGTCCGGCGAAGTGGCATCTCGCGCATACGACCTGGTTCTTCGAAACCGTCGTGCTGATGCGCCGCGTGCCCGGCTACGCGCCGTTCGACGACGCATTCCAGTTCCTCTTCAATTCCTATTACGAAGCGCTCGGCCCGCGCCATCCGCGCCCGCAGCGCGGGCTGCTCACGCGCCCGTCGCTCGACGTGGTGCACGCGTACCGGCAACACGTCGACGCAGCGATGCTGCGCGCGCTGGCGAGCGCCGATCCGGCGCTGCTCGACGCGATCGCGCCCGAGATCGAACTCGGCCTGCATCACGAGCAGCAGCACCAGGAGCTGATCGTCACGGACATGCTGCATGCGTTCTCGTGCAACCCGCTGAAGCCGGCGTTCCGGCCGCGCAACGGGATGGACGCGGGCGCGATGGCCACGGGCGACGCCGGGGCGCAGCGCTGGCTTCACCAGCCGGGCGGGCTCGTCGAGATCGGCCACGACGGCGATGCGTTCTCGTTCGACAACGAACGGCCGCGCCACACGGCGCTCGTGCGGCCGTACGAGATCGCGAATCGCCTCGTGACGAATGCGGAATTCGCGGCGTTCGTCGCCGACGGCGGCTACATGCGCCCGGAATACTGGCTGTCCGACGGCTGGGCAACGGTGCAGCGGGAAGGGTGGCAAGGGCCCGCGTACTGGATGCCCGACGACGACGACGTGGCCGCCACGCGCGTACGGCGCACGTTCGGCCTGCACGGCGTCGAACCGCTCGCGCCCGACGCACCGGTGTGCCATGTGAGCTTCTACGAAGCGGCCGCGTATGCGGAATGGGCCGGCGCGCGGCTGCCGACCGAGTTCGAATGGGAAACCGCGTTCGCCGATGAAGGCATCCAGCAGATGCTCGGGCACGTGTGGCAGTGGACGCGTTCGTCCTACGAGCCATATCCGGGCTTTCGGCCGCTCGCGGGTGTCGCGGCCGAATACAACGGCAAGTTCATGGTCGGCCAGCAGGTCCTGCGCGGCAGCAGCATCGCGACGCCGCCCGGGCACGAACGGCCGACGTACCGCAATTTCTTTCCGCCGGCCGCGCGCTGGCAATTCACGGGAGTGCGACTTGCGCGAGACGTCTGACCAGACGGCCACGAGCGGTGGCCAGCAACCCGCCCGCGATTCGCGGCCGAGCGCGTTCGAGCGCGACCTGATCGACGGACTGTCGCGCACGCCGCGCAGCATTTCGCCGAAATACTTCTACGATGCGGCTGGCTCCGAGCTGTTCGACCGCATCTGCGAACTGCCCGAGTACTACCCGACCCGCACCGAGCTCGGCATCCTGCGCGATCGCGCGGCCGAGATCGTGCGGCGTGTCGGCCCGCATGCGGATATCGTCGAATTCGGCGCGGGCTCGCTCGAGAAGATCCGCGTGCTGCTCGACGCGTTCGCAGGCAACTACGCGAACGCGCCGGCGCGCTACGTGCCGGTCGACATCTCGGCCGACTACCTGCACGACGCGGCCGCGCGGCTGCGTTCGGCCTATCCGTGGCTCGACGTCGCGCCGATCGCGGCCGACTACACGAAGGCCGAGCAACTGGCCGAACTGACCGCGACGCCGCGGCGGCGCATCGGCTTCTTTCCCGGCTCGACGATCGGCAACTTCTCGCCGGACGAGGCCGACGCGTTCCTGCGCGATGCGGCGCGGCTGCTGCGCGGCGGCGGATTGCTGGTCGGCGCCGATCTCGTGAAGGACGAGCGCACGCTGCATCACGCGTACAACGACGCGCAGGGCGTGACCGCGCAGTTCAACCTGAACCTGCTGGTACGCGCGAACGCCGAGCTCGGTGCGAACTTCGAGCTCGACGCGTTCTCGCATTGCGCGTTCTACGACCGGGAGCGGCAGCGCATCGAGATGCATCTCGTCAGCGACATCGCGCAGACCGTGCACGTGCGCGGCCACGCGTTCCGCTTCGAAGCCGGCGAACGCATCCACACGGAGAACTCGCACAAGTTCACGATCGACGGTTTCCATGCGATCGCGCGCCGCGCAGGATTCGAGCCCGATACCGTGTGGACGGACGCGGACAACCTGTTCAGCGTGCACTGGCTGCGCAGCGTCGACGATATCCGCGCGTAACGCCGGCGCTTGCGAACCGCTCGCACACGGTGCGGGCGGTTCGCATCCCGCGCACATCAGCACATACCGGCGCGCTCCGATCGTCCGGTTTCGTGCAGAAAATCCCTTTTTTACCGGCTCGATGGGCCGTTGAAACGGTGCGTGGAATGCCGGCTCTCCCTTGTCGGGCAAGGCTTTGCGCGTGCCCGTAATCGTCCGTTACCGGTCTCGCATACCCGTTTCACCTGTGTCAGCGCTCCATGCCTAGACTCCGAACCGTATTCACATGACGCACGACACGTGCAGGGAGTCGCGGGATGAACAAGAAGCTTATTCTCGGTGCAGTTCTCGGTGTAGCGGCGCTGGCAGCTTCCGGCGTTGCATCGGCCCACGTCGACCTGTCGGTCGGCATCGGCGTGCCGGGCGTCTACGCGGCGCCGGCGCCCGTCTACGTGGCGCCGCCTCCGCCCGTCATGTACGCGCCGGTCGGCTATCGCGAAGACGGTTGGCGTGGCGACGGCTGGCGTGGCGATGGCTGGCGTGAGCGTCAATGGCGCGAACACGAGTGGCGCCGCCGTGAATGGCGCGAGCACGAGGGGCGTGATCGCGGCGGCTGGCACGGCGACCGCTGGAATTAAGCGGTTCGACTGATCACAACAAGAGGAGAGTGAACCCATGATGCCCATTCGACACATCAGGCTGTGCGCAACCGCCGCCATCGTTGCGCTCGCAACGATCGGCAGCGCGCACGCGGCGGGCTGCATGAAGGGCGCGGTGGTCGGCGGTGTTGCCGGCCACTACGCCGGGCACCACGCCGTCGTCGGCGCGGTCGGCGGCTGTATCGTCGGCCACCACATGGCGAAGAAGCATGCGGAAGAGCAGGCCGCGCAGCACAAGGCCGCCGCGCAGGGCATGCAGCCGGCGCAGTAAGCGCAATCATCACCGGGGCGGCGCTGCGGCGCCGTGCCCGCCTGCTTCGTTCTCCGCTCACGCCTGACCGCATGGCGATGTCATCCGCATTGATCTGATGAATGCACGCTGCGCGCATCGTTACGATCATTTACAACGTCGTGTGGCGCGAATTTTGCGCGTTCTTAGAATGCAATCACACGAACGCGCTCCAGGGAGCACAAGATGAAACATCAACGATATCTGTCCGTACTGGCGGCCGCGCTGCTCGCGCTCGGCACGGTTTCCGCGTATGCGGCCGCCGGCGGCAATGGCGGTGGCAACGGTGGCGGTCATGGCGCAGGCGGCTCCGGCGGCAACGCGGGCGGCATGTCCGGCGGCCACATGAGCGGCTCGGCGCTGAGCAACTCGAACAGCATGCATGCCGGCGACCGCGACAAGGGCCTGTCGCGCGCGGCCGACCGCTCCGATACGATCGCCGATCGCGCCGGCTCGCAGCCGGGCCGCGGTCACACGCACGGGCATGCGCATGGCCATACCGCGCACGCGTCGATGTCCACGCATCATTCGCATCACAACGCATTCGGCCGCACGCTGTAAGCGCCGCACGCGAATGCGATGGAAGGGCGCTTCGGCGCCCTTTTTTCATCGCGGCAACGCCACGCTGCTGTCGCGCAAAAACTTCGTGCCGACCCGATTTGCAACCAGCCGTAACCGCGCCGCGGCCGCGCAAGAATACGAATCGCTTTCACGCGGATAACAGACGGAAAATCGACGCGCGGAGAGGGCGATGAAAAAAGGGCGGCTCGTCGCCGCCCTTCGTCTCAGCGCCCCGCGCCCGCCAGCGGCGCAACAGGCTCGAACAACGCGTCCGCCTGCCGGACGCGCACGAACCGCGCCGCGCCGTCACCGTCCACCAGCGCACGGAAATGCGCTTCGCCGCATGCGAGCTTCGCGCGCTCGTGCTCGCTCGGCACGTTGCCATCCGCGTTCGGCGTATCGACGACGAAGTACAGCCGCTCGCCGCCATCCTGCTCCGCGAGCACGGCCCAGTCCGGGTGATAGCTGCCGAGCGGCGTCGGCACGCGGAACCACGCGGGCAGCTTCGCGTACAGCTTCACGCCGTCGTGCGCTTCCAGCGCATCGGCAAACGCACGCTCCGCATCGGTCTCGCACACGACCGCCTCATGGATCGACTTCTGCGCATCGGGCCGCAGGTTGCGCAGATAGCCGGTCAGCGCCTCGCTCTCGAACGATTCGAGCGCATGCACGTGGCGTTCGCCGAGCTTGCGATACGCGATGCCGGCAACCAGCGCGAGCCGCTTGCAACGGTTGATCGCATCGGCCGCGACCGTAATGAACTGCTGCGGATTCACGCGGAAATCGTCGAGCCGGCCGCTGTCGGCCAGGATCGTCGCGAGCGAACGGCGCGTGAGCTGCGTGCGGTCCTGCAACTCGGTGAGCAGGTCGGGCAGCGGCAGCTCGCCTTCGTCGATCAGCACCGTGCCGGCGCCGGCCACCTCGATCGCCTCGATGCCGGCCTTGCCGATATCGATCTCGGCCTTGCGCCATTGCAGCCGTGCGCGCGCGATATCCGGCGCATCGTGCAAGGCAGCCGTGCAGTCGCGCACGAGCTTCGCGTTGTCGAACTCGACGCGGTACACGGTGCGATGCCGGATCCGGTCCCACAGCGCACGGAAATCCTCACCGAACACGACGGCCTTGCCCGACGCATCGCGCCGCAACGCGATTGCGCGGCGCTCGTCCGCATTGCGCACCGCGAAGCGGCCCGACAGCTTGCGCAGCGTCGCGACGATCGGCGCGCGCAGCATCCCGAACGCATCGGGCAGCACGAGCGCGCTCTGGCGCAGCGCATCCTTCAGGCGATCAAGCACCTTGCCCTGCGCGTCGACGTAGCCCTGCTCATGCAGATGGTTCCACAGCACGCGCGACAGCTCGATGCCGAGCGCATGCGCGGGCCCGTCGCCTTCCTGCACGGGCAGCGCCGCGAACTGGTGTTCCTCGACGATCCCGAAGCGGATGCCCGTATCGGCTTCGATTTCCTTCTGCAGGTTCTCCGCGAACGACTCGTAGCGCTCGGTCGCAATCACGGTGAGCGTGTTCACGCCCGCGTCGCGCACGCGTTCGCCGTCCTGGTCGACGGCGAGGCGCAGCCCGCGGCCGAGCGTCTGGCGGCGCTCGCGTTCGGTCTGGATGTCGCGCAGCGTGCAGATCTGGAACACGTTCGGGTTGTCCCAGCCTTCCTTCAGCGCCGAGTGCGAGAAGATGAACTTCAGCGGCGTGTCGAACGACAGCAGCGCTTCCTTCTCGCGCATGATGAGGCCGTACGCGCGCTCCGCGTTCTCGCGGGCCGCGGCGCTGCTTTCGCTGGTGTCGGTCCAGCCGCCCTTGCGGTCGATCGAGAAGTAGCCGTTGTGCGCGCGTCCGACTTCCAGCGCCACGTCGACACCGTCGAACAGCGCACGGTAGGCCGGCACGCGCGCCGCGCGCGCATATTCCTCTTCGAAGATCAGCGCATAGTCGCCCTTCACGGGCATCCCGTTCTCGTCGTACTGGCGATAGCGCTCGACCGAATCGACGAAGAACAGCGACAGCACCTTCACGCCGCGCTCCGCGAGGCGCAGTTCCTTGTCCAGATGCTCGCGGATCGTGCGGCGGATCATCTCGCGCTGTACGGCGAGCGTGTCGATGTCGCCGAACGCTTCGCCGAGCGACAGGAACGCCTCGCCTTCCGGATGGCGCAGCTCGACGTATTCGGCGCCCTTCACCGCATGCACCTCGCCGATCCGCAGGCCCGCATAGAGCGCGCGCTTGGTCAGGCGCTCGAGATCGTCGCCGTCGGTGGCCGACACGATCTGGCGCTTCACGCCGGTCGCGGTCGCGACGTCGAGCTCGACGCGCGCGCTGATCGTGCCGCGCCGGTTCGACACGCCGACCAGCCGTATGTACGGCTTGTTGTGCGCATCCTCGACGATCGCCGACGCGATCTCGATCTGCTTGACGAGCTTGCGCTCGTACGCGTCGACCGCGTCGAGCCGGTACACCATGTGGTGACGGTCGGCGTGCGTCGCCGAATAGCGCAGCGTGCAGAGCGGCGCCATCGCGGCGAGCGCTTCGCGGCCGCGCCCTTCGAGCCCGCCGTCGACGCTCTGCGGCTCGTCGACGATCACGATCGGCCGCGTCGCGCGGATCAGGTCGATCGGCTTCTCGCCGCCGGTCTTCTCGCTGTCCTTGTAAAGATTGTTGATTTCCTTCTTGTTGATCGCGGCGACGGTCATCACCATCACCTGGATCGCCGCGCTCGCCGCGAAGTGGCGCACCTGGCCGAGCTTCGCGGAGTCGTACAGGAAGTAGTCGTACGGCACGCCCGCGTACAGCGCGCGGAAATGATCCTCGGTGATCGCCAGCGTCTTGTGCACGCCTTCCTTGATCGCGATCGACGGCACGACGATCACGAACTTCGTGAAGCCGTAGCGGCGGTTCAGCTCGAAGATCGTGCGCAGGTATACGTAGGTCTTGCCGGTGCCGGTTTCCATCTCGACGGTGAAGTCGCGCGAGCCGGGCAGGCCGGACGGCGGCAGCCCGCCGCGCAGCTGCACGTCGGCGAGATTGCGCGCGAGCGCGTCGTCGGTCAGCGACAGCCGGTTGCCGACGCCCTGTTCCGATACCGCGAAGCCGAGCGAGCCTTGCGCGGCGGCCGTCGTGCCGGGCGCGGCGTTCGCGAGCACGCTGAAGTCGCCGCGATACGATTCCTGGCCGCGAAACAGGTCGCAGACGGCGTCGATCGCGTCGCGCTGGTAGTCGAGATCCGCTTCGAAATGCAGCCGCATCACAGGCTCCGCACGCGCTTCACGCCGTGCTGTTCGAGCAGCGCGGCGAGATTGAGCTTCGCGACGTCGTCGACGAAGCCGCTGTCGCGGAACAGGCAGGTGACGTCGCGCGTCGCGCCGCTCGCGTCGAGTAGCGCGACGATGCCGTCGGCGAGCGGGCCCGCGTCGTCGCGCGAGATGCGCGCGTCGAAACACGCGACGATCGAGCGGCCGATCAGGTGCACGGCCTTGCCGGCCACCGGGTGATGCTCGACCGGCGTGCACAGGTCGAGGCCGAGTTTCAGCGTCAGCTCGGCGAGCAGGTCGTCCTCGGTGCGGCCGGTCTTCACGTGCTCGACGGAGGCGAAGAGGGCATGGTCGAAATCGTCGCGGCGCGGATCCCACTCGATCACGTTGGTCGTGTCGAGCCGGTACACGCGGAAGCCGAGGTCGCCATAGCTTTCCGGATAGTCGCGCGCGACCTGCTGCGCGGCGCGGCGCAGGCGCTCCTTGGTGACTTCGGCGAGCGTCGCGGGCTTCTTCAGCTTGGCGCAGAAATCGGCCGCGCTCAGCTGCGTCTTGTCGCGGCGGTCGAGCGCTTCGGGCAGTTGCACGAGCACGTAGCGGCGCGCGCCGCCGTCGGTCGCGTTCACCTGCATCACCGCGTGGCCGGTCGAACCGGAGCCGGCGAAGCAGTCGAGCACGATGTCGTCGCCGCGCGTGCACCAGCCGATCACGGCCGCCGCGAAATCGACCGGCTTCGGCTGGTCGAACGGGATGCCGAGCGTCTTCAGCAGCGCGTCGTCGGAGCCGGCGAACGGCAGCACCGACGGCACGTTCTCGTACATGTTCTCGTCGAGGTAGTAGATTCGCTGCGGCTGCGTGCTCTCGTCCGCGCCGAATTCGATCTGGCCGCGCTCGATCAGCGCCTGCATCGTCGCGGGCGGGTTGCGCCAGCCGCGCGCCGGCATCGCGCACGGCTTGCCGGTGACCGGGTGGATCAGCGGCGTGAAGTACTCTTCCGGCGCCTTCTTCTTGTTCGGCCATGCCATCGACACGAGGCGGTACACGCGGCCTTCTTCGGACAGCCGGTCGTACATCACTTCGCCGCCCGACAGATTGGTCTGCGCCTTCATCCACGCGCGGTACGCCTTCTGCGCGTCCTTCGCATTGCCGCTGCGGTACACCGCGTCGTGCGCGGCGTCGAGCATGCGCTGCGCGTTGCGCTTCGGGCGCTTGAGCGGCGCCTGTTCGAGCAGTGTCTCGGCGTTGCGCGCGAACAGCACCAGCGATTCGTGCTGGTACGCGACACCGCGCGCGTCGCCCTTCGGGTTGCGCTTGTCCCACACGGCGACGCCGAGCTCGTTCTCCTCGCCGAAGATCTCGCGCAGCATCAGCACCAGCGCATGCACTTCATGCTCGTCGATGTGCACGGCGATCAGCCCTTCGTCGGACAGCAGCGCATGCGCGAGCTTCAGGCGCGGATACATCATGTTCAGCCAGTCGGTGTGGAACCGGCCGTTCGCCTCGGTGTTGGTGCTGCGCTTCACGCCGCCCTGGGTCTGCCCGGTCATCGCCAGGTAGTGGCGGATGCTGTCGCTGAAGTCGTCCGGATAGACGAAATCGCTGCCCGTGTTGTACGGCGGGTCGATGTAGACGAGCTTCACCTTACCCGCGTAGCTCTTGTGCAGCAGCTTCATCACGTCGAGGTTGTCGCCCTCGATCACGAGATGGCGCGTGTCGTCCCACGCGACGCTGTCGTCGGGGCAGGGCCGCAGCGTGCCGGTCGACGGCGTGAGCGCGGCCTGGCGCGCGCTGCGCTTGCCGTGCCAGTGGAAGCCGTAGCGCTCGTCGGCGTCGCCGACCGTGCGTTCGCCGATCAGCGCCTTCAGCACGTCGACGTCGACCGACGCGCCGCCGGGGCCTTCGGTCACGAGTTCGGGGAACAGCGCCTTCAGGCGCGCGACGTTGTCGGCGGTGAAATCCGTCGACATCGCCTGCGGGCTGGCCGCATCGAGTTTCTGCATCGTCTTTTCCATCGGAGCCCGGCCGTGCGCGCCAGGACGTCGGGCGCGCTCACGGCACCGGCGGCAATGGCCGCCCGGGCAAACCCGAAACGCTAGCGAGTCGGTCGTCGCAGGTCAAGCGCCGATGTGGGCCGGGCGGGCGGGCATCGGCCGCGATCGCCCGCCCGACGGGCCGCCAGCGGCTTCGGGCCGGTTGTCGCACGGCCGGCCGGCGGCCGTTTTCCGGGCAGCCCGGCGCGCCCCGGAAAGGACGAAAAAAAGGGCACGGTCGGCGCAAAGCGCCGGCGTGCCCGCATGGAGAATCCCGGATGGAGGGAATAGCGGGGCGCGATGGCCCCGCTTCAGGTCAGAAACGCGTACGGATGCCCGAAGTCAGTTCGAGCTGGTTTTTCGCGCCGAACGTCGACGACACCGTGTAGCCGCCATGCAGCTTCATGTAGTCGCCGGCCAGGTACACCTCGGTGCGCTTGCTCAGGTGATAGAACACCGAGCCGTAGATCGTCTCCTTGAAGCCGTTGGCGACGCCGTTGGTCAGGCTGAACGCGCCGAGGTTCGCGTTCGGCGTGAAGCCGTCCGCGTTGTTCGCGGCGTTCTTGATGCGCATCTGCTGGTAGCCGAGCTCGTAGTCGAGCGGGCCCTTCGGCGCGATCTTCATCGACACGGTCCACGCATCGTCGTGGCGCTGGCCGAGCGCGCCCTGGTCGCCGTTGTAGCGGAAGTAGCCGGCGTTCAGGCGCACGATGCTGAACGCGTAGTTGCCGCCGATCGAGAACGTCTGGTTCCTGAAGCCGTCGTGGTTCACGTGGTTGTAGAAACCCGACACGTTGAACGGCCCGCCGTTGTAGCCGAGCGCGAGCTGGTACGCGGAGCCGGTCGCGAACTGCGTCGAGTTGCTGAACTGGTAGCCCGCGCTCGCGAAGATGCCGTTGCTGAACAGCTTCTTCCACGCGATGCCGTTGTTGTAGCGCGTGCCGGTCGGGCCGGCCGCGTAGAAGATCATCTGCTTGAAGTTGTTCGAGTTGGTCCAGCCGCCTTCCTCGGTCGTCAGCTTCGCGGAGCCGTACGGGTCGCCGTAGATCGTCGATGCATCGCGCGCGATGGTGTTCTGGAAGCCGGCCGTCAGCTTGCCGAGGCGCTCGTCCTCGACGCCGACCCACGCGTCGCGGTCGAAGATCTGGCCGCTGTCTTCCATCTGGCCGTTCGCGACCACGAATTCGCTTTCGAGGCGGAAGATGATCTTCGTGCCGCCGCCGATGTCTTCAGCGCCTTTCAGGCCCCAACGGCTGCCGCTGAACCACGGCTCGCCTTCGTTGCCCATGCCGATCACGTGATTGCCGTTCGCGTCGGCGTGGGTCCGGTAGGTCGGAAAGCTCAGGTCCATCAGGCCGTAAAGCTGCACGCTCGACTGCGCATGCGCCTGGGTGCCCGCGCACAGGCCTGCCGCCGCGATGGAAAGGGCTAGGGTTTTTCGTTTCAAGATCGTCTCCTCCGAGCTGCCGCATTGAAATCTGGTCGTTGGCAGTACGCAATGTATGCCGACTCTTGCCGGCCACAGCGAGAGGGCCGACGCATAGAATCGTAGAGGGTGCAATCCTTCACGACGCTTTCCCGGATGCACGAATCCGATTGGTGAAAACACCGAACGAAAAGGGCACACGGGGCGCGGCGCAAGGCCAGGCGGGCGAAAGCGGGCGCTGCGCATCGCGCCTGCGCGCGGCGGGATTTGCGCAAATACAACACTTGAAACGCGAAGCGGGCGGCGCAGCGCGCGCGAGCGCCGGCGGCAGGTCGTAGGGGGGCGGGTCAGGCTTGCGCGGTCTTGCTGCGCAGGATGTAGCCGAGCCCGCGCAGCGTGATGATTTCCGCCGTGCTGCCTGCGAGATGCTTGCGCAACCGGTGGATGTAGATGTCGATCGCGTCCGCGCTCGGCTCGTCGTCGAGGGCGAACACGCTGTCCATCAGCCGCGCCTTCGATACGGTCTTGTTCTGCTGCAGCATCAGCATTTCGAGGATCGCGTGTTCGCGGCGGCGCAGCACGAGCGGCGCGTCGTTGCAGCGGAATTCGCGCTTGCCGAACGCGTAGACGAGATCGCCGCAGACGAGCTGCGTCGTGCCGACGCCCGCCTGGCGGCGAATCAGCGCGCGGATGCGCGCAACCAGCTCGCGCGACTCGAATGGCTTCACGACGTAGTCGTCCGCGCCCGCGCCGAAGCAGTCAACCTTGTCGTCGACCGAGCCGTGCGCGGTCAGCATCAGCACGGGCACGTTGTCGTTGCGGCGCCTCAGCCGCGCGAGCACTTCCTTGCCGCTGATGCCGGGCAGCCGCATGTCGAGCAGCACCGCGTCGTAGCGCTCGGTCTTCAGCACGGCATCGGCGCCCTCGCCGTCGCCAACGCAGTCGACCGCGAAATCCTCGCCGCGCAGCAGGTTCACGATCCAGTGCGCGAGTTCGGCGTTGTCTTCCACCAGCAGTAGTTTCATTGCAGCATTCTCTTCAACGATACGCGGGCAGCCGCACCGTTACGACGACGCCGCGGTTGCCAGGCCTCGGCGCGAGCGTCGCCATGCCGCCGTGCGCCTGCGCGATCTCACGGACGATCGCAAGGCCGAGGCCCGATCCTTCGGTGTCGCTCGACACGCGATAGAAGCGCTTGAACACGTGCGGGCGCGCCTCCGCCGGAATGCCCGGGCCGTTGTCGATCACGTCGAGCACCACCGTCTCGCCGTCACGGCGAGCCGCGACCGTCACGCAGCCGCCTCGCTGCGTATAGCGTACCGCGTTATCGACGAGATTCATCACAAGTGCGCTCAGCAGGCTGTCGCTGCCCGCGACGTCGAGTTGCTCGCCGAGATCCGCACCGAGATCGATGTCGCGCCGCTGCGCGAGCACGATCTCCTCCTCCAGTACGCTCGACACGACCGCGGCCAGGTCGACGCGGCCGGTCAGGAGCGTCGGCGGCGTCGCCTCCGCATGCGCGAGCAGCAGCAGCTTGTCGGTGACGTCGGCCATCTTGCGGCTGCTGCGCTGCATGCTGCCGAGCATCGAGGTCATCTCCGGATCGTCGCGCTCGCGCTGCATCGCGTACTGGATCTGCGTGTCGAGCACCGCGATCGGCGTACGCAACTGGTGCGCGGCATCGGCGATGAAACGCCGCTGAGTCGCCGTATGCGTATTCAGCCGCGCGATGCACTGGTTGATCGCATCGACGATCGGGAGCAATTCGTGTTGCAGCCGTTCCGGACGGATCGGCTCCAGCTCCATCGGGCCGCGGTCGGCAACGTCGTCCTTCAGCTTGATCAGCGGGCGCAGCTCGAACGTGAGCCCGAGATAGACGAGCACCATCGCCAGCAGCAACATCAGCGACAGTCGCACGAGCTGCGGCCGCCACAGCGTGTCGACCATCGCGCCGCGCGAGCGCGTCGTCTTGCCGACGATCACCGTGACAGTCTCGATCTGCCCCTCGTTGTACAGCTGTCGGTCGTATGCGATCACGCGCAGCGGGATACCGTCGAGCGCGGTGTCAAACAGCACCGGTTGGCCACCATGCCGCGGCGGCGCTTCCAGCGCGGGGTTGCCGGTGAGCAGCCGGTCGTGGCCGTCGATCACCTTGTAGAACACCGAATCGCGCGACGGCGATTCGAAAATCTCGAGCGCGGCGGGCGGCACGTCGGCGACAAGATAGCCGTTGCGCCACTCGACGTCCTCGCCGATCGTGCGCGCGGACGCGACGAGTGCGCTGTCCTGCACGAGGTCGGCCGTGCGGCGCGCGGTGTCGTACGACATCGCGCCCGCGATCAGCACGAACACCGTGAGCGGCAGCAGCAACCACCAGAGCAGCCGCCAGCGCAGGCTGTGCGTCATCCGTTCTCGCTCCTTCTCCTCAATGCCGAACCGCGCCGGGGCCGGAAGGCCACAGGCGCGGTCGGGTCCCGCGGGGTTATCGCGCGGCGCTCAGAACGCAGCGGGGCGCCACTTCAGCAGCCGCTTCTCCAGCCAGGTCAGCAGATAGTCGGCGGCCAGCGCAACCACGGCCAGCACGATCATCGCCGCGAACACGCCGCTCGCGTTGAACGCGCCCTGGGCGGTGGAGATTAACAGGCCGATACCCTGCTTGGAACCCAGGAATTCGCCGACGACCGCACCGACCAGCGCGAAGCCGAAGCTCACGTGCAGGCTCGCGAGAATCCAGCTCAGCGCGGACGGAATCACGACCGAGGTGGTGATCTGCCGGCGCGACGCGCCGAGGATCTGCGCGTTCGCGATCAGGTAGCGGTCGGCTTCGCGCACGCCCTGGAACGCGTTACCGAACACGACGAAGAACACCATCACGACGGCGAGCGCGATCTTCGACGCCATCCCGAGGCCGAGCGCGATCACGAAGATCGAGCCGAGCACCACGCGCGGAATCGAGTTCGCGATCTGGATGTAGAGGCCGAACACATCGGCCATCAGCTTGTTGCGGCCCAGCACGATCCCGCAGATCACGCCCGCGACCGAGCCGATCAGGAAGCCGATCGTGGTTTCCTCGAGCGTCACCCAGACCTGCGTGAGCAGCGGGCCCTGCGACGTGCCGTTCACGAACCAGTCCTGGATCTGATCGAAGATCAGCGACGGCATCGAGAAGAAGAACGGATCGATCCACTTGAGCCGAGCGGCCAGCTCCCAGCCGCCGAGCGTGAGGACGAGCACGGCGATCCGCAGGCCGATGATCAAATGCCGGCGGCGGCGCAGCCGGGTCTGCGCGGCGCGCTGCTCGTCCTCGAGCGACGTCGCCGGAATGGCGGTGTTGGGAAGCGTCATGTCGGTCATGCTCCTGTCCTTTGCGTCCTTGCTTGCGTCAGCCGATCTGCACTTCTTCGCGCAGGTCGTGCCAGATGTCCTTGGAAATTTCGATGAAGCGCGGGTCGTAGCGCACTTCCGACGTGATGCGCGGGCGCGGCAGGTCGATCTCGTACACCTGCTTGAGCGTCGCCGGGCGCGCGGTCAGCACGAACACGCGGTCCGCGAGCGCGACCGCCTCTTCGAGATCGTGCGTGACGAACACGACCGAGCCCTTGTTTGCCGACCAGAGCTGCAGCAGCTCGTCCTGCATCACCGTGCGGGTCTGCATGTCGAGCGCGGAGAACGGCTCGTCCATCAGCAGGATTTCCGGCTGGTTGATGAAGGTCTGCGCGAGCGCGACGCGCTTGCGCATCCCGCCCGACAGCTGGTGCGGGTAGTGCTTCGTGAACTTGTCGAGGCCGACCTTGCGGATCCATTCCTCGGCCTGCCCGTATGCGACGTCCTTCGAGCGGCCGCGGAACAGCGGGCCCGCCGCGACGTTGTCGATCACGTTGCGCCACGGGAACACCGCGTCGGCCTGGAACACGAAGCCGATGCGCGGATCGATCCCGTCGACGGGGCGGCCCATCACGCGCACCTCGCCGGAGGCAGGCTTGAGCAGCCCGGTGATCAGGTTGAGCGTCGTCGACTTGCCGCAGCCGGTCGGTCCGACGATCGCGATGAACTCGCCGCGCGCGACGCTCATGGTGAAATCGCGCAACGCGACGGTTGCCTTGCCATCCGGCGAAATGAAGCGGCACGACACGTTGCGAAACTCGATCGCCGGTGTGCTCGGTGAAACTGCCTGATTCATCGCATTTGTCCTGCGTGTGGGGCGCCGCCGGTCGGGCGGCACCGTGGCCGGTCAGCCGGGCCGGAACGGGAGCGGCGGGGCGGCGGGATCGTCCGCCGCCGCGGCGCTTATTTCGCGGTCACGTACTCGTTGGTGTAGGTGCGCGACAGGTCGATGTGCTTGCCCTTCACCGACGGGTTGAACGCCGACAGCACCTTCAGCACGGTCGCCGGGCCGTCGGCCGGCATCTTCGCGTCGGCCGTGAACATCGGCAGCGACGCCTTCAGCGCGCTCACGTACAGCACCTTGTCCTTCTGGTAGTCGGCCGGCATCTTCGCGGCGATGTCCTCGGCGCTGTGCGTGTGGATGAACTGCATCGTCTTCGCGAACGCGTGCGCGAGCTTGGTCGCCTGCGGCTTGTGCGAATCGACCCAGGCCGACTGTACGTACAGGCTCGCGGCCGGATAGGTGCCGCCGAGCGCGGCGCGCGTGCCTTCGAGCGTGCGCAGGTCGACCAGCACCTTCGCGTCGCCCATCTTCTCGAGCGCGGACACCGTCGGCTCGGTCGTCATCCCGGCATCGATCCGGCCCTGCTTGATCGCGGCGATGAAGCTCGCGTCGGCGCCGACCGGCAGCATCGTGTACTGCGTCGACGGCACGCCGTGCGCCAGTGCGAGGTATTGCGTGAGGAAGCTGGTCGACGAGCCGAGGCCCGTCACGCCGAGCGTCTTGCCCTTCGAGTCGGCCATCGACTTGAAGGTCGGCGCGGCCTTGGTCGACACCATCTCGACTTCGCCCGGCACCTGGCCGAACACGGCGATCGCCTTCACGTCCTTGCCCTTGCTCTGCAGGTCGATCGTGTGGTCGTAGAAGCCGACGACGCCCTGCACGGCGCCCGCGAGCAGCTCGTTCTCGGCGTCGACGCCGGCCGGCTGCGACAGCAGCTCGACGTCGAGCCCTTCGTCCTTGAAGTAGCCGAGTTCCTGGGTCAGCCGCGCGGGCAGGTAGATCAGCTTCGAGATCCCGCCGACCATGATCGTGATCTTGCCGCCGTCGTCGGCGAGGGCGGGGTGCGCGGCGAACGCGCAGGTCAGGCTGGCTGCAACGGCGAGGTGGCGCAGGATGGGTCGCATCGGGTTGTCTCCGTTCGTTATCGGTGTGGCGCGATGCTTTGTGCATCGTTGCGACGAGTATAGGGAGGTGAAACCTTCTGCAACCTTTCGCGGATCGGCGATTCCTTTAGGGGTTTTCCAGCAACGAGGGGCCGGAACAGCGGCGCACGGGGCCGGATGCGGCTACCGCCAGCCGATCAGCACGCGCCCCATCGCATCGAGCCCCATGTCGAACAGGTGCGACACGAACGGCACGAGGTTCGGCACCATCAGTTGCACGAGCAACAGCCCGACCAGCATCGTGACCGGAAAGCCGACCTGGAACACGCCGATCTGCGGCGCGGCGCGGTTCAGGATGCCGAGCGCGAGGTTCGCGATCAGCAGCGCCGCGACCACCGGCAGCGCGAGCAGCAGCCCCATTTCGATCACGGTCGCGCCGAACGCGGCGAGCGTGCGCCAGCCGGGCGCATGCAGCAGGTCGGCCGACACCGGCAGCGACTGGAACGACGCGGCGAGCGCGGCGAACACCTGCAGGTGGCCGTCCACCGCGAGGAACGCGAGCATCGCGACCGCGTTCAGGAAGCGGCCCATCACGGGCGTCGCGCCGCTCGTGTGCGGATCGAAGAAGGTGGCGAAGCCGAGGCCCATCGACAGCCCGATGAAGTCGCCGGCCGCCTCGACGGCCGCGAACACGATCTGCATCGTGAAGCCCATCGCGACACCGATCAGGAACTGCGTGACGACGATCCAGATGCCCTGCGCGGAGAACACGGTGACGTCCGGCATCGCTCCGAGCGTCGGCGCGACAACCAGCGCCATGAACGCGGCGAGGCCGATCTTCACGCGCACGGGCACCGCCGCGTGGCCCACGACGGGCGCGGTCGCGACGAGCGCGAGCATCCGCACGAACGGCCACAGGAAGGCGGTGAGCCAGCCGTTGAGCTGCGCGTAGGTAACCGAGAACATCGCCGCCGGGTGTCGCGCGCGGCTCAGCCGGCGCCGAGCGTCGCGACGTGCAGCAGCGTTTGCCGCAGGTAGTCGAGCATCGTCGTCAGCATCCACGGGCCGGCGATCACGAGCGTCGCGGCGACCGCGAGCAGCTTCGGGATGAACGACAGCGTTGCCTCGTTGATCTGCGTCGCCGCCTGGAACAGGCTCACGACCAGGCCGACCGCGAGCGCGACCAGCAGCAGCGGGGCGGCGAGCAGCAGGCCGACCATCATCGCCTGGTGCGCGAGGGTCATCACTTGTTCGGGCGTCATTGCGCGATTCCTCCGCCGCTTACGTGAAGCTCTGCGCGAGCGAGCCGATCAGCAACTGCCAGCCGTCGACCAGCACGAACAGCATCAGCTTGAACGGCAGCGACACGGTGGACGGCGACACCATCATCATCCCCATCGACATCAGCACGCTCGCGACGACCATGTCGACGATCAGGAACGGGATGAATACCGTGAAGCCGATCTGGAAGCCGGTCTTCAGCTCGCTCGTGACGAACGCGGGCACCAGCAGCGACAGCGGCACGTCCTCGGGGCCCTGCATCGGCGCGGCCTTCGAGATCTTCGCGAACAGCGCGAGATCGGTCTCGCGGGTCTGCTTCAGCATGAAGGTCTTGAACGGCGCGACGCCGCGCTGCACGGCCTGCTCCATCGGCATCGTACCGTCGGAGAACGGCTTGTAGCCGTCGTTGTAGGCCTTGTCGAGCACCGGCGACATCACGAAGAAGGTCAGGAACATCGCCAGGCCGACGAGCACCTGGTTCGGCGGCGTCGTCGCGGTGCCGAGCGCCTGGCGCAGCAGCGACAGCACGATGATGATGCGCGTGAAGCTCGTCATCATCAACAGCATCGCCGGCAGGAACGACAGCATCGTGAGCAGCAGCATCGTCTGCACGCTCAGCGAATAGGTGGTGCCGCCATGCGGGCCCGGACTCGCGTTGAACGCGGGCAGGCCGTTCGCCTGCGCGCACGCGAGCGCGGGGGCGAGACAGAGGATCAGCGCGGGCGCGAAGCGCGCCGCGCGACGCAGGAATTCGTGTTTCATCGGAATGCGGAAACGGAAAGAGGGCGCGGCGCCATGTCAGCGGTCCTTGCCGCGGCCGAGGCGCTTCGCGGCTTCGCCCGCGAGCGCGTCGCGAAACCGCGAGCCGAACGTGCCCGGCAGGCCGCCTTCGGACGGTGCGGCGCCGGCCGAAGCCGATGCCGCCGTCGGGCCGGCCGGCAGCGTATGCAGCAGCCGCACGTTGCCCGGCGCGACGCCGAGCACGAGCCAGGTATCGCCGATCTCGACGAGCGTCGCGCTTTCCTTCGCGCCGACCGCGACGCTCGACACGACCTTCAGCGGGCCGCCGCGCCGCGCGGGCTGGAAGCCGAAGCGGCGCGCGAGCCACGCGCACGCGAAGACGAGACCGATCACGACCGCGAGCCCGACGAGCGTCTGCAGCACCGCGCCGATGCCGAGCGACGGCGCGGCCGAACCGACCATCACGCTCGACGCGATCGAACCGGCATGGTTTACCGCGTTCATGTCGGCGGCGCCGGCCGGCGCGCACGCGAGCGCAGCGGCGACGGCAAGCGCCGCCGCGATCGCGATGCGCACGCGGCGGCCGCGCTTCGCGACGTTCATCGATTCAGCTTCCGGATGCGTTCGGCCGGCGTGATGATGTCGGTCAGGCGGATGCCGAACTTGTCGTTGACGACCACGACCTCGCCCTGCGCGATCAGGCAGCCGTTCACGAGCACGTCCATCGGCTCGCCGGCGAGGCCGTCGAGCTCGACCACCGAACCCTGCGCGAGCTGCAGCAGGTTGCGGATCGCGATCTTCGTGCGGCCGAGTTCCACGGTCATCTTGACCGGGATGTCGAGGATCATCTCGATGTCGTTGTGCGTCGAGCTCGCCGCGGCCTTCGACAGCGGCTGGAACACGCCGGCGCCCGTCGCGCCCGCCTGCACCGGCTGCTGGTTCTGCTCGGCGAGCGCGGCGGCCCAGTCGTCGATGCCCGGATCTTCTTCCGCCGCGGCCGGTGCCGCGTGAGCGGCGGCGGCCGAAGCCGCGAGGGCCGCATCGGCCATCGCTTGCATGTCGTCCTCGGGCGTCTGGTTCAGCTCACTCATATCCACCTTCCTTCATCGTATCGCTCGCGCTGATCATCTTCTGCACGCGCAACGCATATTGACCATTGAAAATGCCGTAGCCGCATTCCATCACCGGCACGCCGTCGACCTTCGCGGTGATCGAGTCGGCGATCTCCAGCGGCAGCACGTCGCCCGTGCGCAGGTTCAGGATCTTCTCGAAGGTCGACGAGATCTCGGCAAGATCCGCGCTCAGCTCGACCTCGGCGGCCTGTACCTGCTGCGACAGCACGCGCACCCAGCGGCGGTCGACTTCGAGCGCCTCGCCCTGGATCGGCGAACTGAGCACGTCGCGGATCGGCTCGATCATCGAGTACGGCATGCAGATGTGCAGCGTGCCGCCCGTCGGCCCGAACTCGATCGAGAACTGCGTGACGATCACGATCTCGTTCGGCGTTGCGACGTTCGCGAACTGCGTGTGCATCTCCGAGCGCACGAATTCGAACTGCAGCGGCCGCACGCTCTTCCACGCGGTCGCGTAGTGCTCGAACACGAGGTTCAGCAGCTTGCCGATGATCCGCTGCTCGGTGGCCGTGAAATCGCGGCCCTCGACGCGCGTGTGAAAGCGCCCGTCGCCGCCGAACAGGTTGTCGACGACGAAGAACACGAGGTTCGGGTCGAACACGAACAGCGACGTGCCGCGCAGCGGCTTCACGTGCACCAGGTTCAGGTTCGTCGGGATCGGCAGGTTGCGGGTGAACTCGCTGTACTTCTGCACCTTCACCTGGCTGACGGAGATTTCCGCGGTGCGCCGCATGAAGTTGAAGATGCCGATCCGCAGCAATCGCGCGAAGCGGTCGTTGATGATCTCGAGGCCGGGCATCCGGCCGCGGACGATCCGCTCCTGCGTCGCGATGTTGTAGGGACGGACGCCCGATGTGTCGCGCTGCTCGTCGACTGCATCGGTTTCGCCCGTGACGCCCTTGAGGAGGGCATCGACCTCCTCCTGCGACATGAATTCTTCGTGGCCCATCCCCGCTCCTTTCGCGGCCGCGTTACTGGACGACGAATTCGGTAAACAGCACGTCGTCGACCTTCGCGCGCTGGTTGCCCGGCTGCGTCGGCTGCTCGATCAGGTCCCGCAGTTCCTTCGCGAGCGAACGTTTGCCGTCCGGCGTCGCGAGATCCTCGGGATGCTTGTTCGACAGCGCGAGCAGGATCCGGCTGCGGATCTCCGGCATCCGCGCGGTCAGTTGCTCCTGCGCCTTCGGGTCGGTGAGCTTCAGCGACAGGCCGACGCGCAGGTAGTGCTGCGCGCCGTCGTCCGACTGCAGGTTCACGGTCAGCGGGTCGAGCGGGAAGAACACCGGTGCGGCGAGCGGCGCCGGCTCGGCGGGCGCGCTCGCATGGCCGACGCCTTCCTTGCTCAGGAACACGTACATGCCGCCGGCTGCGGCGGCGGCCGCGCCCAGCGCGATGACGGCGATGAGCGCGATGCGCTTGAACTTGCCGGACGAAGCCGGCTTGTCGGCGGTCGGGTTTGCGGTCGTGGAGGCCATGTGAATGCGTGCGTGATGTCTCGTAGCATGCATTGTTCGGCATCCGGGCCGAGCCCGATGGGCGGAAAAGAGGGGGGATTTGCGGCTATCTCAGCCGATTGTCGGCCGGCGCGGCCCGATGCAGGGTGGGGGCAGCGGCGGAAAGCGGTTGTTCGGGGCGCGGCCGGGGCGGCCCGGCACGCCCGGCGGGCGTCGGCCGCCCCGGCGCGGGCCGTCAGATCGGCAGCAGCGTCAGCAGCGGCGCGATCAGCACCATCGCGACGCCCGCGATCATCATCGTGAGGCTCGACACGACGCCTTCCTCGCTGCCGATCTCGCGCGCCTTCGCGGTGCCCACGCCGTGGGCGGCCGCGCCGAACAGCGCGCCGCGCGCGAGCCGCGTGCGCATCGGCACGAGCGCGAGCACGATCTCGCCGAGCAGCATCCCGCAGATACCGGTCGCGATCACGAACAGCGCGGTGAGATCCTTCGGCGCGTGGATCTTGTCCGACACGGCAAGCGCGAACGGCGTCGACACCGAGCGCGTCATCAGCGAGCGCTGCAGCTCGGGCGACAGGTGCAGCAGCTTCGCGAGCAGCAGCGACCCGCACACGCCCGCGCCGATCCCGACCGCGACGCCGACCGACAGCGACAGCCAGTGCCGGCGGATCAGGTCGCGATACTCGTAGATCGGCACCGCGAACGCGATCGTCGCCGGGCCGAGCAGCCACATCAGCCAGCGCGTGTCGCGGAAGTAGACCGAATACGGGATGCCGGTCAACAGGACGAGCAGCACCAGCACGCCCGGCACGAACACGAGCGGCGAAAACAGCAGCGTCTTCTTGTACGCGTAGAGCCGCTTCGACGCGAAATACAGCACGACCGTCAGCACGAAGCAGCCGAACGAGATCGCGGTATTCACCTGGTCGGCGGACAGGTTCGACAGCAAGGCAGGCATGCGCGGCTCCGGTTCAGTGGGCCGACACGGCGCTCAGGCGCGCGCGGCGGCGTTCGGCGAACACGCGCTGCGCGGCGAGCCGGCGTTCGAGCTTCGCGGCGAGGTCGACCGCGACGGCCACCGCGACCATCACGAACGCGGTGCCCGCGACGACCACCAGCGCGAGGCGCCAGCCATCCTCGCGGAACAGCCCGCCATACTGCACGGCCGCGACGGCGGCCGGCACGAAGAACAACAGCATGTCGGACAGCAGCCAGTTCGCGCCGTCCTTCACCCACGCGGGCGCGACACGGCCCGAGAACAGCAGCACGAGGAGCACCGCGAGGCCGATCACGCCGGACGGAACCGGCAGCCCGACCCTCCGCACGGCCCAGTCGACGGCCATCCACAGCGCGCCGAGCGCGGCGGCCTGCAGCGCGATCCGGCTCGTGTGTGCCATGCTGCCCGGAGCGGCAGGGCGGGCGGCGGCAACGGCGATCGGCTTGTTCATGGCGGGCTCCATACAGATATTTCAACGATGGGGCAAGTATAGGATTCCCTTATCCATAAATAAAATGACTTGTCTCTATCCTTCACATTCCAATTCGGAATTCGTTTGAGATCGTTGCACCAATTTGGGGAGTGATCGATGGAATTGCGCGCGCTGCGGTACTTCGTCGAGGTGGTCCGCCAGCAGAGCTTCACCGCGGCAGCCGACAAGCTGTTCGTGACCCAGCCGACCATCAGCAAGATGGTGAAGGCGCTCGAGGACGAGATCGGTTCGCCGCTGTTGCTGCGCGACGGCCGGCAGATGGTGCTGACCGACGCGGGGCGGATCGTGTTCCAGCGCGGCCAGGACGTGCTTGCCGCACAGGCGCAGCTGCAGTCGGAGCTGAACGATCTCGGCACGCTCGGGCGCGGCGAGCTGACGATCGGTGTCCCGCCGCTCGGCGGGTCGCTGTTCACGCCGATCATCGCCGCGTACAAGCAGCGCTATCCGAACATCGAGCTGAAGCTGTTCGAGCAGGGCGCGCGGATGATCGAGGCGGCGCTGATGTCGGGCGAGCTCGAGCTCGGCGGGCTGCTGGAGCCGGTCGACCCCGGCACGTTCGAGCGGCTGCCGATGGTGCGCGCGCCGCTGTGGCTCGTCGCGCCGCGCGAATCGCGCTGGGAGGATCAAGCGGCCGTGCGGCTCGCCGATCTCGCGCGCGAGTCGTTCGTGTTCTACGCGGAAAGCCTTGCGCTGCACGACGCGGTGCTCGATGCGTGCCGTCAGGCCGGCTTCACGCCGTCGATCGTGAGCCGCAGCGGCCACTGGGATTTCATGGCCGCGCTCGTGCATGCGGGGGTCGGCATCGCGCTGCTGCCCGAGCCGTATTGCCGGCGGCTCGACACGGGCCAGTTCACGTGCCGGCCGATCGTCGAACCGGAAATCACGTGGGCGATCGCGCTCGGCTGGCTGAAGAAGGGGTATCTGTCGCACGCGGCGCGCGCGTGGCTGGAAGTTGCACGGGCGACGCTGCCGATCGCGCCCGGCGACGATCTCGCGTTCGGCGGGTTGCGGGCGAGGGCGTGATGCCCGGGCGTGGCGCGCGATCAGACGTGCTGGATGGGGCCTGATAAGAGCACCGGGCTTGTGCGGGAATGCAACATCATGCGTCGCCCTCGAACAGCTTCCCAATAGCAGTGTTGCCCATCGCACCGAAATCTTCCGGGATACGGATCTGCCCCTTCATGAAGCCGATCCGGCTCAGTGGAGCGGATTCGTGCGTATTGATCGGCACAACCTCGACGAGCGGCTTGCCGGTTTTCGTGATCACGAAGGGTTCGCCGGTATGGACGGCTTCATCGATCAGACGCGACAGATTCGTCTTCGCGTCATGTATGTCATAGGTTCGCATCGCATTTCCAGTACGTGCCAGGCTCAAACACCTTCCTGGTCCGACGCAATTGGGCAACGTGACGAAGGTTACGCCATCTCACGCCGCCCTCAATGCCCCATCGCCGGCCCCGCACCCTTCTTCGGCTTCGTGATCCACACGAGCGCCGCGAGCGCGATGAACATGAACGCCGACAACAGGAAGAAATCGTTGGTCGCCATCATGAAGCCCTGCTGCGTGACGAGCTGGTTGAGCTGCGCGTTGGCCGTCTGGCCGACGATGCCGAGCTGCGACAGCGCGCCCTGGTAGTCGGTCGTGTTCTGCGCATAGATGCTCACCGATTCCGACAGCCGCGCATGGTGATAGATCGCGTCGTTCTCCCAGAACGTCGAGCTGGCCGCGGTGCCGATCGCGCCCGACAGCGTGCGCAGGAAGTTCGACAGCCCCGACGCGCTCGCGAGCCGATCGTCGGAAATGCTCGACAGCGTGATCGTCGTCATCGGCACGAAGAAGCACGCGACGCCGATCCCCTGCACGAGCCGCGGCAGGATCACGTGGTTGAACGGCACGTCGAGCGTGAACGTCGAGTTCCAGATCGACACGCCCGCAAACACGATGAACGCGAAGCTCGCGACCATCCGCAGGTCGAGCCGGTGCATGTTGCGGCCGATCAGCGGCGACAGCACGAGCGCGAGCAGCCCGACCGGCGCGGTCGCGAGGCCGGCCTTGCCGGCCGTATAGCCCATCACCGTCTGCAGCCATAGCGGGAAGATCACGACCGAGCCGAAGAACGCCATGAAGCCGAACGAGATGATCAGCGCGCCGAGCGCGAAGTTGCGATCCTTGAACAGCGACAGGTCGACCACCGGCTCCTTCTCGGTCGCCTCCCACACCAGCATGAACGCCAGCGACACGACCGCGATCAGCGCGAGCGCAGTGATGAACGACGAGTTGAACCAGTCGCGATCCTTGCCGAGGTCGAGCATCATCTGCAGGCACGACACGCCGATCACGAGCAGTGCGAGGCCGATCGCGTCGATCCGCTGCTTCGACGTCTTCGTCTCGCGGCCGCGCAGCAGCACGTACGCGCAGGCCGCCGAAAAGATGCCGATCGGCAGGTTGATGTAGAAGATCCACGGCCACGTGTAGTTGTCGCTGATCCAGCCACCCAGCAACGGGCCGAAGATCGGCGCGACGATCACCGTCATCGCCCATAGCCCGAGCGCGAGCCCGCGCTTCGCGGGCGGGTAGCTGCGCATCAGGATCGTCTGCGACAGCGGCACCATCGGCCCCGACACGAGGCCCTGCAGCAGCCGGAAGGCGATCAGCGTCTCGAAGTTGGTCGCGAGGCCGCACAGCGCCGACGCGACCGTGAACGCGAGCACCGACAGCGTGAACAGCCGCACCTCGCCGACCCGCCGCGCGAGCCAGCCGGTGAGCGGCACCGCGATCGCGGACGCGACCGAGTACGACGAGATCACCCACGTGCCTTCGCTCGTCGCGACGCCGAGGCTGCCCGAGATGGTCGGCACCGCGACGTTCGCGATCGACGTGTCGAGCACTTCCATGAAGGTGCCGAGCGCAAGCCCGACGGTGAGCAGCGCGAGTGCGCCGCCGGTGAGCGGTGCGGGTTCGGCGGCGGGGGAGGCGGCAGATGCCGTGGTGGCGGACATCGGAATCTCCTAGACGCGGCGCGCGCGACGCGCCGGCACAACGCACGGGTGCGCGACGCAGCGCGGCCCGGCCGGGTGGAACGGATAAGAGGAAAAGCGGAGCGCGTGCCCTGTCATCTTCTGCCCAGACAGAGAAATAAGCGAATGCTTAACCTAGACATGGGGCCTCCGTGCGCATCAGCAGTCCGCTTCGTCGGGCTTCGGGCAACCGGGCGTGCCGGGCCCGTTGGCGATGAAGCGCTGCAGCAGGCCGGTGAGCATTGCGAGTTCGTCGGCCGAGAAACCGTCGAGCTGCGCGTTGAGCGCGGTCGCGATCAGCGACGGCAGCGCGCGGGCCGCATCGGCGCCGCGTTCGGTCAGCGTCAGCTCGATCATCCGGCGGTCCTGCTCGCTGCGCGAGCGCGCGACCAGCCCCTTGCGTTCGAGCCGGTCGAGCATCCGCGTCATCGAACCGCTGTCGTACGACATCTTGCGAGACAGCTCGAACGGCGTGCGCGCATAGCCGCGCGACAGCAACAGGATCACGCCGATCTGCTGTGCGGTGAGGTCGAGCGGCTCGAGCGCGCGGTCCATTCGCTCGACGAGCGCCTGCCGTGCCTTCGTCAAGTAATAGCCGAGGCTGGTTTCCAGCGCGATGTTCTCGGGATCGTAGAGGCCGCCGGTCATGCGATTGCGCTCGCAGCAATAGTGCGTTTCAGGTTAAAACGCGCCCAGTATCTTGAAAATTGATTGCTTAGTCAATATTATTTGAGGCAACCAGTTACGACGTGCATGTTGCACTGCCGGAGACGATGTTCTGACCGATTCGCCCGCGCTGCCGGGCACCCGAGGATGTTCGCGATGCTGTTCCTGAAAAATGCCGCCGGCGCGCTGCGCCGCAACCTGACCGATACCGCTCATCATGTGTTTTCCGGGCCGCACCGCGGCTGGAAGATCGCGCTGTACGTGACGATGCTGGTCGTGCCGGGCGGTTCGCTCGCGGCGCTCGGGTTCGCATGGTTCGATCATCACCGGCAGCGCAACGCGAAGGGCGGCGCACGCCGCACGAGCCAGCCGGCCGCGACGGAGCCGTCGTCATGGCGGGCCGCCGCCGAACCCGTGCCGGTGCCCGTGCGCTGTCACTGACGCCACGTCGCTCCCGCCATCCCGACTGATCGCCGGCCGCGCTACCCGCGGCCGCCGTCGCGCGCCTGTCTCGTCGCAAGCGATCCGTAATGGCCGGTAAACCGGCCGCTCGCGCCGGTAACACATTCCTGCCGTCGCGCACCGTACCCTTAGGGCTGCGCAGCTTCCCCGCCGTCAGTTACCATTTGTCCGCCAGCGGCATGACGACCGCATCGCGCGACGCCGCTCGCCGGCCGCCGCGCCCAGACAGGAAAACCACGATGCCGTACGCCTCCCTCCCGCGCGCCCTTCGCCCGCTGAGCGCCGCCGTCGCCGTTGCGACGGCCGTGCTGCTCGCCGGCTGCGCCGTCGGGCCCGACTATCATCGGCCCGACACGTCGATCCCCGCCGCGTTCAAGGAAGCGCCGGCCGGCTGGAAGGTCGCGCAGCCCGCCGACCGCACCGATCGCGGCGCGTGGTGGACGGTCTACAACGATCCGCAGCTCGATGCGCTGATCGGCAAGCTCAACGCATCGAACCAGACCATCGCGCAATCGGCGGCCGCGTACCGGCAGGCGCGCGCGCTCGTCACCGAGGCGCGCGCCGCATATTTCCCGACCGTCGGGCTGACCGCGTCCGGCTCACGCGCCCGCACGCCGCGCACGTCGCTGTCGTCGGGCTCGTCGTCGAACGTCGGCAGCGGCTCGTCCGGATCGATCGGCAACAGCTACAGCGTCGGCCTCGACGCAAGCTGGGAACCCGACCTGTGGGGCAAGGTGAGCCGCACCGTCAGCGCGCAGCGCGCCGGCGAAGCCGCCGCCGCGGCCGATCTCGCGAACGCGCGGCTGTCGCAGCAGGCGCTGCTCGCGCAAACCTATTTCCAGCTGCGCACGTCCGATGCGCTGCAGAAGCTGCTCGACGACACCGTGAAGTCGTACGAACAGTCGCTGAAGCTCACGCAGAACCAGTACGCGCAGGGCGTCGCCGCGCGCGCGGACGTGATCCAGGCGCAAACCCAGCTGCAGAGCGCGCAGGCGGCGCTGATCGACAACGGCGTCGCGCGTGCGCAGTTCGAGCATGCGATCGCCACGCTGATCGGCGAACCGGCGTCGACCTTCTCGCTGCCGCCGAACCCGCTCGCGGCCGAGCCGCCGATCACGCCGGTCGACGTGCCGTCCGCGCTGCTCGAGCGCCGGCCCGACATCGCGGCGGCCGAGCGCCGTGCGGCCGCCGCGAACGAGCAGATCGGCGTCGCGATCGCCGCGTTCTTCCCGACGCTTACGCTGTCGGCCACCGGCGGCTTCCAGAGCTCGGTGTGGTCGCAGCTGTTCACGCTGCCGGCGCGTTTCTGGACGGTCGGCCCGCAGCTCGCGGCCACGCTGTTCGACGCGGGGCTGCGCGCCGCGCAGACCGACGCCGCACGCGCGACCTACGACCAGGACGTCGCCGCGTATCGCCTCGCGGTGCTCACCGCGTTCCAGGACGTCGAGGACAACCTCGCGTCGCAGCGCATCCTCGCGCAGGAAATCGACGTGCAGCGGCAGGCCGTCGACAGTGCCGAACACGCGCTCGCGATCGTCACGAACCAGTACAAGGCCGGCACGGTCGCCTATCTGAACGTGCTGACCGCGCAGACCACCGCCTTCACCGCGCAGCAAAAGCTCGCGACGATCACCGGGCAGCGGATGACGTCGTCGGTCGGGCTCGTGAAGGCCCTCGGCGGTGGCTGGGATGCGTCGGACATGGCGCGCGAGAACGGCGACATGGCTGCGCCGGCGCCCGTCCCGGCGTCCGGTGCGGCCGCGCCGCTCGCGCAGAAGTAACGGAAGAAGGCGACGCGCGCGTCAGCGCATCGCGTCGCCGAAGATCAGCGAAACCTCGTTGTTCCCGATCGGGTGGCCGAGCAGGTTCAGCAGCCCCGCGAGGTTTGCCTGCTGCTCGGGCGCCGCATGCGCGGTGCCACGGAACGATCCCTGGCCGGCGCCGAAGTTGCCGTGCCCGTCGAGGAACAGCGGGCCCTGCGTCGTCGACAGGTCGAGATCGGCGCCCGCCCCCTTCGCCTGCAGCACCGCGCGGTACGAACCGAGCGGCTTCACGCGCGACACGCGCGAACTCATCGAGTCGATCGTCACCGTCAGCTGGCCGAACGCGTTGTGGCCGAACAGGCGCCAGTCGGTCCAGCCGAGCCGCACGTCACCCTGCAGGTCGAGCGTGTTGAACGGCGTGCCGAGCCCCGCGAGCAGCGACGCGGGCACGGCCATCGTGCCCGCCGACAGCACCGCGCCGCGCCACGTCGCATCCAGCGTGACGGCATCGGGCATCGCCTCGGTCTGCCGCATGCGCATCTGCACGCGCCCGGTCAGCAGCGGCCAGAAGCGCGTGGTCCATTCGACCCGGCCCGGCAGCAGCGTCGCCGCGCCCTGGTCGGCGCCCGGCGCGAGCATCAGCGTGCCCGAGCCGTGCCACAGCGACCCGTCCGGATCGACGAGATTCACGTGCCCGCCGGTCGCGCGGGCGAACTGTGGCGCGATCCACGCGGCCGGCGCGAGCGCGACGAGCGTCACCGCCGTCGCGAGCCCGCCTGCCACCACCCACGGCAACGCGGCGACGAGCCGCTTCGTCCACGGCCTCATCGGCGGACCGCCGCTTGCGTCATCCACTGCGTCATTTATTTCTGTACGGAAGGTTGCATCACGGCCGTCAGGTCGACCTGCCCGTCTTCCTTCAGCGCGGTCGCGTGCGCCTCGCCGACCTGCACCTTGAACTGCCGGCGCGCATCGTCGAGCCACTGCGTCCACGCCGGGAACGACACGTTCTTCATCTGGACCTGCACGCCGTTGCCGACGATCTGCACCTGCGCACCCTGCAGCCCGTGATCGGACAGCGACGCGATCAGCGCGTCCTTCAGCGCCAGGCCGGTCGGCGCGACGCCCTGCGCGGCGGCAGTCAGCGACTTCGCCTCGTTCGCCTGCGCGGTCATTTGCGCGAGCTCGCGACGCATCGTCGGCAGTTCGCGCAGGATCCGCGCGCGGCCTTCCTGCGCGGGCGACCACAGCACCGAATACGCGATCACGACCGCCAGCACGGCGCCGCCCCAGCCGAGCAGCGTTTTCTCGCGCGGCGAGCGCTCACCCCAGAACTGGGCCAGCGTCTGGTTCAGTTGTTCCGTCTTCATGAGCGGCTCCGGATCGTCCATTTGCCCGTGTTGCTGTCGACTTCGCCGGACAGTCCGTTGCGCGCGAGGCGCTGCGTGAAATCGGGATCGACCTTGACCTCCGGCTTGAAGCCGACGTCGAGCCGCCGGTCGTGATAGTCGAGCGACGCGATGCCGTTCAACGGCAGCGCGCCCATCGAGCGCGACAGCCCGCTCGACAGCGCGAGGAAATCGTTCGGCGACAGCTCGCCCGCCGCCAGACGCAACTGGTCGAGCTGCCGCTGCATCTGCGCGGGCGGATCGAGCACCGTCGTCGTCTTCGGGAACGCGGACAGCAGCGTCTCGGTGACCTGCGCGGACAGCGCATCGCGCTCGCGCGACAGCTTCCACCAGTGCAGGTTCATCCCGATCACTGCCACGCCGAGCGTCGCCGCGACGAGGGCGAGCGGCACGCGCAGGCGCTTCACCGTCGCGCGATCGAAGCGCCACGGCTGCGACTCGAATTCGAACTGGCACAGATCGAACCGCTCGGCCAGCGCGCGCCGCGCGAACGCGTCGAACGACAGCGGCGCGGCACCCGGCAGCAGCGGGCCGTCGGTGCGGCCGACCGATGCGAGCCGCGGCTCCGCGCCCGGTTCGCCGAGTTCGTACAGTTCGACGTCGCCGCCGCGCGCGAGCGCGGCAAGCGTGCCGGCGGCGCTCGACGCGGGCGCCGCAAAGCCTTCGCCGAGCGCACCGCGCGCAACCGCGAGTTCGAGGCGCGGCACACCGGCCGCGGCCGGCAGTGCGCCGGCCTCGACCAGCACCGGTTCGACCGACGTCGCGAGCCCGAGCACCGCGGCAACCAGCGCCGGGCGGGCGGGCGGCTCGACGGCGACCGCGGCAACCGCGGCATCGGCGAGGCCGGCGACCTCACCGTCGGCCGGCACGGCGGATGCCGCTTCGGCCGACGCGCGCGGCACCGGCAGGCAGCGGGTCGCGGGCACCGCGCTCAGGTGCCGATGGCCGGCCGCCGTGAACGCGTCGCAGATCGTGCGGAACCACGCGCGGTCGACCACGGCCAGCACGCGGCGCCCGTCGGGCAGCGCGTCCGGATCGAGCGCGATGTGGCAACCGAGCGGATCCTGGATCAGCTGATCCTCGACGATGTTGGGCAGCGCCTGGCGCAGCTTCGGTCCCTTGAGCGGCGGCACGGTCGCGGCCAGCAGCAGCACGTCGCGCGCGGCGACGATCAGCACCGTCGCATTCGCGCGCGGCAGCAGCGCGAGCGCGGCGCGGCCGGCGCGCTGCACATGCCCGGCCTTGTCGACGAGCGTGAACGGCAGCTCGGGCCACTGCCATTCCTGCAACGGCACGGCAGGCTCGCGCGGCGGCAAAGAAACAATCAACGTGCTCACAAGAGCTCCTCTCCCGAATGGCGTCGTTATAGCTGGTCGCGGATGCGCACGATCCGCGTCGAGTGCGTGGTCGGATCACGATACACGAGCGAAGTGCGGTCGACCTCCGCGCGGTCGTGCTGGATCCGGCCATGCACGATGAAATAACTCGAATTGACGTCGACGAGGCTCGAGTCGATCGTCACGTTCGGCGCGCCGGCGCCGCGCAGCGCGAGCTGCACGTCACCGACGTTGCGGAAAAACACGGTCTCGCGGCGCGACACGAGCGCCTGCGCGGACGACACGCTCATCCCCGGCACGAGCGCCGCGATCACCTCGGCCGGCGCGGTGTTCATGTTCACGGGCGTCGTGGTCGGCAGCACGGTGACGAACGGGCGCAGCCGCGCGACCATCTCGGGCGTCACGCCGTCGACGTCGAGCAGGCTGTCGACGCGCGTCATCATCAGCGGCGCGGGCCCGCGGTCGCCGCCGGACATGCCGGGATCGTCGGTGAAGTTGCTGCCGCCCTGCTGGTCGGTGGTCACCGGCGCGGTGGCCGGCGCCGTACCGCCGCCGCCGGGCAGCGTCGGCATCTGGAAACGCGTCGCCGAATGCATGAGGCCGGCGCGCACCTGCAGCGCGATGCGCTTCGCGAACGCGCCGTCGTAGCCGAGCGTCGTCAGCAGGCGCTGGAATGCCTTGAGCTGCGTGACGTTCAGCTGCAGCACGCCGGGCGCCGGCGCCGACACGAGGTTGCGCAGGTTGAACTTCGCCTGGGCGTCCTCGATCGAGCCGGAGATATAGGTGTCTTCGCCGCCCGTGTCGTTGGGCGCGCCGATCCGGCCGAGGAAGTCCGACAGCTTCGTCTTCGCGATCGGCACGCCCCAGATCCCGCCGAGATACGTGATGCCGGGCGCCGTGTCGCCTTCGGAGCGCAGGATCATCCGCGTCCAGTCGAGCGCGCCGCGCGCGACCCACTGCGCCTGCGCGATCACGCGCTGGTTCTCGATGCGGCGGATCTGCACCTGCTGGCGCCACAGCATCCCCGATACCAGGATCGCCGACAGCGCGACGACGAGCAGCGCGGTGATGATCGCCGCGCCGCGCTGGCGGCCGCGTGCATGCATACGTGCAGCAGTGCGGTTGGCGGGCGATGAGCGGTGAGGGCGCGCGCGCATCGTCATTCCCCGACGAGGAATATGCGCGTGACCGGCACGCGCAGCGACGTCGCGCCGATGCTGACCTGCAGCCCCGTCACCGCGCGCTGCGGCGGCGCGTTGCCGATCTGAGGCACCTTGAGCGCATCGTTGTTCTGCGCGAGCGCTTCATCGGCCGTCTGCAGGTTGGTGGTCCAGCCCACGCGCGGCACGTACAGCTTCGCGTCGATCGCGCCGACGCCGCCCATCAGCGCGACCCAGCTCCAGCCTTCGACGCTGCTGTCCTTCAGCACGCTCTGCAGCCGGTTCGCGTCGTCGAGCGGCGGCGACGCATAGCGCACGACGCGCCCGCCGGCGATCCGGTAGCGGACCACCTGCAGCCGCGGCGCGGCGCCCGGCACGTCGAGTTCGCGGACGATCTGCAGCGTACTGCCGGCGACGCCGATCGCGGGCTGGCCGGCCTCGTCGTCGGTCGCCGCAAGCCGCGCGTCGATGCGCATCTGGTCGAACATCTGCGCGAACACGCGCTCGTCTTCCATCGCGGACGCAACCTTGTCGCGGCCGCGCATGATCTGGTCGAGCCCGCGCCACGCGAGGATGGCGACCACCGCGAGGATCGCGATCGCGATCATCAGCTCGATCAGCGTGAAGCCGCGGGCGGGGCGGGCGGGCGGGCGGCGCATCGGCGCGTCAGAGCGGGCGGCTGGTTTCATTCGCGACCACCGTCACCATCTGCGCGAGCACGCCGGCATGCCCGGGCATGCTCACCGAAACCCGGACGCGCCGGAACACGGGGTTCGGCGTGGCGCTCACGCGCTGCGTGCAGACGAGCTGCACGTTGCCTTGCGAGCAGTCGAAGCTCTGCTCGCCGACCTGCGGCCACGCATGCGTGAGCCGCAACTGCGCGAGCGCGTTGTCGGCGCTCCAGCCGGCGAGCAGCCGGTGATGGAGGTCGGACGCATTGTTCGCCATCGTGCCGACCGCGCGGATCGACGCGGCGAGCGCGACCGCGATGATCGCCAGCGCGACGAGCACCTCGATCATCGTGAAGCCGTGCGCCCCGAGGAAACCGGACGCAGGCCGGTTTCCGCAGGACGTGCCGCGCCCCGCAGGAAGTCCCCTCGGGGGACTGGGGTGCGATGAGGAAATGGGGAAGGGCGAGCGACGACGCATCGTCATTGCACCTCGTAGCGGCCGTTGCCGGTGCCGACGATCGTCGCACTGCCGGCGGCCGAATGCAGCGTCACGCGCACCGGCGTGTCGATGCTCTCGGTGCCGAACACGACGCGGCTCGCGTGCGTGTCGGAGCCCGGATAGTCGATGTCGGCGCCCGTCACGCCGCCGTCCCAGTCGCGCGGGCGCAGCAGGTCGTCGCGCAGCGTGCGCCAGCCGTCGGGCGAACTCACGTCGAACCGGAAGCCGTGTGCGGTCGGTTGCCACGCGATCGGCCGGGCGCGCACCTGCGCTTCGTCGCCGGCGGTCTCGAACAGCAGCGCGACGCGCTGCGCTTCCTCGCGCAGGTCGGTGCGCGGATTGCGCGTCAGCGACAGCGACGCGAGCGACACGAGCAGCCCCGCGATCACGAGCACGACCAGCATTTCGAGCAGCGTGAAGCCGCGCGCGCGGTGATGTCGCGCGCCGTGCTTCATCGGCCCGCCATCGGCACGCGCCGATACGGACGGCACCGCACCGCGACGCACACGGCAATCGCGGCCGCAGCGGGAGGTCGTGCGAATGGCGCGCATGAAGAACGGGAACGAAGCGTCGGGCCGATCAGCGACGGCTTATTGCCACGAACCGATGTCGGTATCGTTGCCTTCGCCGCCTTCCTTGCCGTCGGCGCCGTAGCTGAACACGTCGATCTCGCCGTGCACGCCCGGGTTCAGGTACTTGTACCCGTTGCCCCACGGATCGTTCGGCAGGCGCTCGAGGTAGCCGCCGTCCTTCCAGTTGTTCGGGATCGGATCGGTGGTCGGCTTCTGGATCAGCGCGTTCAGGCCCTGCTCCTGGGTCGGATAGCGGCCGTTGTCGAGACGGTACAGCTTGAGGCCCTGCATGATCGTGCCGATGTCCTGCTTCGCGGCGATGCGGCGCGCCTCGTCCGGGCGGCTCATGATCTTCGGCACGATCAGTGCCGCCAGGATCCCGAGGATCGCGACCACCACCATGATCTCGATCAGCGTGAAACCGCGCTGACGACGCACGGCCGCGTTGCGGCGAGTGATCCACGTTTGCATGACTGACTACCTCTTTCCAAAAAATGTCGTCGATTGAGTGACGCACCCTGCGCACCCGGACGATTGCCTGACGGCAACCTTCCGAACCCGCGGGCGCGGAGCACGCATTGTAAGGCGCGCATCGCCGAGGGCTTTCACCCAACGCAAATTTCATATAGATCCGTACAATAGCGCGCATGAACGCGCTCTCGATCCGGATCCTTTCCCTAGCCCTCTTCGCGGGTTTGTGCGCGACGGCCACCTACTGGGTCGTCACGCTGTCGGCCCGCGAAGCGCCGCTGCCTGCCGCCGCCGCGCGGCTGCCGATCCGCACCGAGGACGCCGCGGCGCTCTTCGGCGGTCAGCTCGACAAAAATCCCGTGCAGGACATCCACCTGTTCGGCGTTCTCGCGCTCGATCACGGCGGCGCCGCGATCGTCGGCGTCGGCGGCGAACCGCCGCGCGCCGTGTCGCTCGGCGCGGACGTCGCGCCCGGTGCGAAGCTCGCCGAAGTCCGCCCCCGCTCGATCGTCGTCGACCGCAACGGCGCCCGCGCCGAAATCCAGCTCCCGGCGAACACGCCGTCCCCCGCGATCTACATGCGCTGAACGGTGACGGCCTGACCGACCATCAGGCCGTTACTGCACCATGTTGTTCAGCTCGATGATCGGCAGCATCACGGCCAGCACGATCACGAGCACGATGCCGCCCATCGCCAGGATCAGCAGCGGCTCCAGCAGGCTCGTCAGGAACATCGTGCGACGCTCGAGCTCGCGCGCTTCGCCTTCGGCCGCGCGATCCAGCATCGTCGTCACGTCGCCCGTCGCTTCGCCGGAACGGATCAGGTGCACGAGCACCGGCGGAAACGTCTTCACGTTGTTCAGCGCGCGCGACAGCGCGGAGCCTTCGCGCACACGCACGATCGCGTCGTCGATGTTCGCGCGCATCGCGCGGTTCGACAGCGTCTCGCCGGCCGCCTGCAACGCGCGCAGGATCGGCACGCCGGCCGCGGTGAGGATGCCGAGCGTGCTCGCGAAGCGCACCGTGTTGTAGCCGCGCACCAGCTTGCCCGCGAGCGGCGCGGTCAGCACCCAGCGGTCGAACGCGAGCCGCGGGCCGTCGCGCGACAGCGTCGCCTTCACGAACCACACGACGAGCACGACCGCGATCAGGATCGCCCACCACCAGTGCCGCACGAAATCCGACAGCGCCATCATCACGATCGTCAGCACGGGCAACTGTTGTTTCGTACTCGCGAACACGTTGACGACCTGCGGCACGACGTAGCTCAGCAGGAACGTGACGATGCCGAACGCGATCAGCGTGACGATCCCCGGATACGTGAAGGCCAGCAGGATCTTCTGCTTCAGCGCGTTGCTCTGCTCGATGTAGTCGGCCAGGCGCGACAGCACGATGCCGAGCTTGCCCGTGTGCTCGCCCGCGGCGACGAGCGCGCGGTAGATTTCCGGAAAATCGCGCGGATGCTGGCCCAGCGCATTCGCGAGCGAATGGCCACCGAGCACCTCGGCGCGGATCGCGGCCATCAGTTCGCGGATGTAGTCGCGCTCGGACTGCTCGGTCAGCACGCCGAGCGCCTCGTCGAGCGGCAGCCCCGCGATCAGCAGGCTCGCGAGCTGGCGCGTGAGGATCGCCTGTTCGCGCTGCGACAGCTTGCGGCCGAACGCGAGCCGCTGCGAACGCGCGCCGCGCGTCGCGCTGGCAGCCGGCTCGACGACGAGCGGCGTCAGCCCCTGGGTGCGCAACTGGCCGCGCGCGGCACGTGCGCTGTCGGCATCGATGACGCCTTTCTGCGCGCGTCCCGCCGAATCGATCGCTTCGAAACGGAATGCCGGCATCGCGCTACGCGCCTCCCGTCACGCGCAGCACTTCCTCGAGCGACGTCGCGCCGGCCGCAAGCCAGCGCTCGGCGTCGTCGCGCAGCGTGCGCATCCCTTCCGCACGGCTCGCGGCGAGAATCTCGGCATCGGCCGCGTTGCGGTGGATCAGCGCGCGGATCGAATCGTCGACCAGCAGCAGTTCGTATACGCCGCGCCGGCCCGAGTAGCCCGAATGCCCGCACTTGTCGCAGCCGACCGGATGCCACACGGTGCGGCCTTCCTCATGCCGCTCTTCCTTGCAGACGGGGCAGAGCTGCCGCACCAGGCGCTGCGCGAGCACGCCGAGCAGCGACGATGCGAGCAGGTAGGGTTCGACGCCCATGTCGGTCAAACGCGTGACGGCCGATGCCGCATCGTTCGTGTGCAGCGTCGCGAGCACGAGGTGGCCCGTCAGCGACGCCTGCACCGCGATCTGCGCGGTTTCGAGGTCGCGGATTTCGCCGATCATGATCACGTCCGGATCCTGGCGCAGGATCGAGCGCAGCGCACGGGCAAAGGTCATCCCGATCCGCTCGTTCACCTGCGTCTGGCCGATGCCGCCGAGGTCGTATTCGATCGGGTCCTCGACGGTCATGATGTTGGTCGTCGCGGTTTCGAGCCGCGACATCGACGCATACAGCGTCGTCGTCTTGCCCGACCCCGTCGGGCCGGTGACGAGCACGATGCCGTGCGGGCGCGCGATCAGCTTGTCGAACTGGCCGAGCGTGTCGCGGCCCATCCCGAGCGCTTCGAGGTTCAGGCGCGCCGCATCCTTTTCCAACAGACGCAGCACCGCGCGCTCGCCGTGCCCGGTCGGCAGCGTCGACACGCGCACGTCGACCGGCCGGCCGCCGACGCGCAGCGTGATGCGGCCGTCCTGCGGCAGGCGTTTCTCGGCGATGTCGAGCTGCGCCATGATCTTGATCCGCGAGATCAGTGCGCCGTGCAGCGCCTTCTTCGGGCGCACGACGTCGCGCAGCGTGCCGTCGACGCGAAAGCGCACGACCGATGCATTCTCGAACGGCTCGATGTGAATGTCCGACGCCTGTTCGCGCGCCGCTTGCGTGAGCAGCGCGTTGATCATCCGGATGATCGGCGCATCGTCTTCCGATTCGAGCAGATCCTCGACTTCGGGGATGTCCTGCATCAACCGCGACAGGTCGACTTCGCCTTCGACCTCGCCGACCACCTGCGCGGCGCTGCCGTCCTGGCGCGAGTACGCCTGGTTGATCGCCTGCGCGAGCTCGTCGGCCGGCACGCGATGCACGGAAATCGAGCCGAAGTTGCGCGCGATCTCCGCGAGCGCGGCGTCGCTCGTGCGTTCGCTGATCCACACCTCGAGCGTGTCGTCGAGCTGGTGCGCGATCAGCACCTGGCCGTTCTTCGCGAAGCCGTACGGCAACAGGCGCGCGGCGAGCGGCGACGGCGGCTGCCGTTCGCCCGGCGCGCCGTCGTGCGCGGAAGACGCGAGCACGTCGCTCACTGCGAGGCTCCCGGCGTGGCGGTCAGCGGCTGTTGCGGCACCGCCTGCTGCGGCACGCTCTGCGGCTGCGCGGGCGTCGCCTCCGGCACCGGCTGGGCCGGCACCGGCACCACCTGACGCTGTACCTGCTGGCGACGCATCTTGTCGAGATCGAACAGGTTGCCCGCGGCCGTACCGCCCTGGCTCGGGCCGATCGGCATCGGCGGGACGATCGGGTCGTCCTTGTCGCGGATCACGTTGTTGTCGGACTTGTACGCGCCCGTCACGCCCTGGATGTAGTCGTAGCGGTTGGCCGTGACTTCCTGCGCGGTGCTGCGATCCGAGATGATCACCGGGCGCAGGAATACCATCAGGTTGGTTTTCGCGCGCACCTTCGATTCCGAACGGAACAGCTGGCCGATCCACGGAATGTCGCCGAGCAGCGGCACCTTGCTGTTCGACACCTGGTAGTTGTCCTGCATCAAGCCCCCGAGCACGATGATCTCGCCGTTGTCGGCCAGGATCGTCGACTGGATCGAGCGCTTCGTGAAGGTCGGGCCGGTCTGCGCGCTCGTCGTGCCGGCAACGACTGCCGAATCCTCGGTATAGAGCTGCAGCTTCAGGATCCCGCCGTCGGTGATCTGCGGCTTCACGTGCAGCGTCAGGCCGACGTCGCGACGATCGTAGGTATTGAACGCGTTGCTCGTCGTGCCGCTCGTCAGGTTCGAATACGAGCCGGTCGCGATCGGCACGTTCTGGCCGACGACGATCTTCGCTTCCTCGTTGTCGAGCGTAATCAGGTTCGGCGTCGACAGCACGTTCGCGTCGCTCACGCCCGCGAAATACTGCAGCAGCGCGCCGAGTCCCTGTACGCCGAACATGTTGTGCAGCCAGCCGATGTTGAGCCCTTGGGACAACTGCCCGAGATTGGAGGCAAGCCCGCCGCCGGTGACCCCGCCGGCGGCGTTGGCCACGCCGCCGGCCGTCAGGTTGATGATGCTGTTGCCCAGACCCAGCCCGGGGTTCAGGTTCGTGCCGCCGAGAAACTGGCCGCTTGCGACCTGCCACTGGATGCCGAGGTTGCCCTGCGACGTCGAGTTCAGCTCGACGATCAGCGCTTCGATATAGACCTGCGCACGACGCGCATCGAGCTGGTCGATCACCGAGCGCAGGTTCCGGTAGACCGGATCGGACGCGGTGATGATCAGCGAGTTGGTCGCCGAGTCGGCCTGGATCATCCCGCCCGGCTGGTTGTCGTCGCTCTTGTCCTTGTCGCCGCCGAGCAGGCCGGCGGTGCCGAGACCGCCGCCACTGCCCGACGAGCCGCTGCCATAGGATGACGACGAAGACGACGAGCCGCCGAGGCCGCCCGACGGCAGCGGCGGGGTGCCGGACGTGCCGGTCGAGAAGTTGCCGCTCGACGACGAGCCGCCGCTCTGGTTGAAGCTGTTCGCATCGTTGGACGACGCCGACGAGCCGCTTTCGTTGCCGCCCTTGCCGAGCATCCCGCGCAGCGTCTTCGCGAGCTTCACTGCATCGGCGTTGCGCAGCGGCACGACGTGCATGTTGCCGGGTACCGCGCTCGGTGCGTCGAGCTGCTGCACGAGCCGCTTCGCGGCCGCGAGGCGCGACGCGTTCGACGCGCGCAGCATCAGCGCGTTGGTGCGCGGATCGGCCGTGACCGACACCTTCAGCGTCGCATCGCTGTTGCCGATCGCGCCCGGGTCGAGCATTTTCTGCAGCTGCGCGGCGAGGTCGATCGCGTTCGCGTTGCGCAGCGGAATGACCTGCACCTGCGCGCCCGCGGCGCTATCCACGCCCGCGATGATCTGCGCGATGCGGCGCACGTTGTCCGCATAGTCGGTCACGATGATCGTGTTGTTCGCCGGGTAGGCCGTCACCGTGTTGTTCGGCGAGATCAGCGGCCGCAGCACGGGCAGCAGGTTGTTCGCCGATTCGTTGTGCAGCTCGAACACCTGCGTGACCACCTGGTCGCCGCGCGCCTGCGGCACATTGCCGATATAGGTCGGCACGCCCTGCAGCTTCGCGTCGGCCTCGGGCACGACCTTCAGCACGCCGTGATCCTGCACGAGCGCGAAGCCCTGCATGCGCAGCGCCGACTGCAGCGTCTTCAATGCCTGGTCTTCCGGCACCGGGCGTTCGGCAACGAGGTTGAGCTGCCCCTTCACACGGGGGTCGACGATGATGGTCTTGCCGGTTGCGGCGCCGATCGCCTTGGCGACCTGGTCGATATCCGCATTGACGAAGTTGAGCGTGACCTGAGCGTAGGCGGCCTGCGAGACGATGATGCCGGCGACGATCAAGGTCGTGGCAACTCGCCGCATAACGAAGCGATTTCTTGTCATGGATGAATGGGTCGATGCCGGCTCAGGCCACTTCCGGCGGTAGTGCTGGGATCCAAGTCCGAAAGAGGCGACATTAGCAGTTTTTCATGTCCGAAATATCACATTGATCCGAGGACTGTCTCACATACGACATGTATCCGGCGAGCCGTATGCAATATGTAAGATTCGACGCTATCTCGGCATGCCGGCCATCGCCCCCGTTTTCGCGATGAACCGACACGGAAATGCGGTATAACCGGACTGCCGTATTTCTGTATGTCGCAACCTGACGGACTGTCGGTATGATACGGGCGGCGCGTTTCGCGTCGCACGAATAACAGGCGCGGGTTTTCCCGACCCTCGCGCAATTCCTTTTCGTTTCCGCACCATGAACAGACGGTTCGCTTCGATCGCGTTGATCGCCGCCGGCGCGTGGTTCGCCAGCGCAAACGCACGCGCGGACTGTTTCGACGAGGCGGCCAAATACCAGCAGGTCAATCCGCTGATCCTGCGCGCGATTGCATGGCAGGAGTCACGCAACCGGCCCGGCGCGCTGAACAAGAATACGAACGGCTCGATCGACTACGGCCTGATGCAGATCAATTCGATCCACCTGTCGGCGCTGTCGCGCTACGGGATCGACCGCGACACGCTGATGGAACCGTGCAAGAACGTCTACATCGCCGCGTGGCATCTCAAACAGAAGATGAACCGCTACGGCAACACGTGGCAGGCCATCGGCGCCTATCATTCGGAAACCCCGTCGTTGCGCGACAAGTACGCTCGGCAGATCGCCGGCATCCTGACGCAGTGGAAGCTGCTGCCGCCCGCGCAATGACGCTGCGCCGTCGTGCGGCCTGACGCCGTGCCGGCCGGCCGGCGCGCGTTTGATGCACAATGCGGGCTCACGCCGCAAGTTCGCCCGTCCACGGGCCGATCGCGCCCCGGAAGGGCGCCGCGGCCGCTTTTTCATTTTTTCCGTTGGTGCTTATCGTTATGAATCCGGCAATGAACCAGCCGTTGCCCGTCACCGTGCTGTCCGGCTTCCTCGGCGCCGGCAAGACCACGCTGCTCAACCACATCCTCGCGAACCGCGCGGGCCTGAAAGTCGCCGTGATCGTCAACGATCTCGCGGCAGTCAACATCGACGCGTCGCTCGTGCGCGAAGCGCAGGCGCTGTCGCACGTCGAGGAACGCCTCGTCGAAATGTCGAACGGCTGCATCTGCTGCACGCTGCGCGACGACCTGCTCGTCGAGATCCGCAATCTCGCGGCCGAAGGGCGCTTCGACGCGATCATGATCGAATCGACCGGTATCGCGGAGCCGATGCCGATCGCCGAAACCTTCACGTTCGTCGACGACGACGGCACGTCGCTGTCGGCAATCGCGCGGCTCGACACGCTCGTCACCGTGGTCGACGCGTACAACTTCCTGCGCGACTACGGCTCCGACGACGCGCTCGCAACGCGCGGCATCGCCGCGTCGGAAGACGACGACCGCACGCTCGTCGAGCTGCTGATCGAGCAGATCGAATTCTGCGACGTACTGGTGATCAACAAGGCCGACCTCGTCGGCGCGGACGAACTCGCACGCCTGCAGCACATCCTCGCGCGGCTCAATCCGCGCGCGCACCAGGTCGTGTCGACGTTCGGCAACGTGCCGCTCGGCGAAGTGCTGAACACCGGCCGCTTCGATTTCGACGAGGCCGCGAACGCACCGGGCTGGCTCGCGTCGCTCGATCACGATCACACGCATTGCGACGACCCCGACTGCCACGATCAGCATCATGCGCACGTGCACGGCGAAGCCGACGAATTCGGGATCGGCAATTTTGTTTACCGTGCACGCCGGCCGTTTCATCCGGCGCGACTCTGGGCGCTGCTGCACCAGGAGTGGCCGGGCGTATTGCGCAGCAAGGGCTTCTTCTGGCTCGCCACGCGCAACGACATCGCGGGTTCGCTGTCGCAGGCGGGCGGCGTATGCCGGCATGGCCCGGCGGGTCTCTGGTGGGCCGCGCAGGATCGCGCGGAATGGCCGGACGACGACGAGCTGCTCGCGGAAATCCGCGCCGAATGGCAGGGCGATCTCGACGATCGCGCGGTCGGCGATCGCCGGCAGGAACTCGTGCTGATCGGCATCGCGCTCGACGCCGATGCATGGCGCGCGAAACTCGACGCGTGCCTGCTGACCGATGCAGAATTCGCACTCGGTGCGGCGGGATGGCACGCGTTCGACGATCCGTTCCCGGCGTGGGATGTCGATTCGCACGACGACGACGATCACGGCGACACGCAGATCGTACACGCGTAACGGCTTGTAAAAACAACCGTTAAATCTTGCAAGGGCGGCGCGGACTGTGGCGAAAATGCCGCGCGCGCCCAACAAAAAACCCGCCGAAAGGCGGGTTTTTTCTGGAACAGGCGCTGGTTTAACGCTTGTTGACGGCGTCCTTGAACGCCTTGCCAGCCGTGAACTTGACCGTCTTGGCTGCCGGGATCTTGATGGTTTCGCCGGTCTTCGGGTTGCGGCCCGTACGTGCTGCGCGCTTGCCCGAACCGAAGCTGCCGAAGCCGATCAGCTGAACCGCATCACCCTTCGACACGGCCTTCTTGATGACTTCGAGCAGCGTGTCCAGCGTTTCGCCGGTTTGAGCCTTGCTGGCGCCCGTTTGGGCGGCGACGGCGTCGATCAGTTCCTGTTTGTTCATTAAGGTTCCTTTATCAGGTTAGGTTGACACGAACAGCGCGAACGCGCCGATTATACGTGCGCGAACCGTGCCGTCGAGAGTCAGACTCCGACGGCACAGCGCCGAATCCTGGCCCGCGCGACGCGCCCTCCGGCTTGCCGGCGGCCACCCCGCGGTACGGCGTTGCTATGATAGCGCAGCGCAAACCCAATAACGACAAGGGTTTCAAAGATTTTCATCGGTATTTCGCCGAATGAATCGTCGATTGCCCGTTTTTTGACCTGCGCCAACCTGACAGGATACGCAGCGCGGTCCGCCCGTGCGCCGCCCCGTTGGCTTTTTCCAACGGCCGGTTGGACGGCCCCGCGCAATCCCTTTCCAGGCTTGGCTGCCACGTTTTTTGTTTCGCATGCCAGACCGACTTGTTCCCGCCACGCTCGCCCTTCGCGACGACGGCACGCTCATCTCGCCCGAGTTCGGCGACCTCCATCGCGGTGCGTCACGCGCGCTCGCGCACGCGCATCCCGTGTTCGTCGCGGGCAACGGGCTACCGGCGCGCTGGCAGCGGCGCCGCACGTTCACGATCGTCGCGACCGGATTCGGCGCGGGCGGCACCTTCGTCGCGACATGGGCCGCGTGGCGCGACGATCCCGCGCGCTGCGAGCGGCTGCATTTCGTCGCGGTCGAGCCGCACCCGTTCTCGCGCGACGACCTGCGCCGCGCGATTTCGTATATCGTTGCTAACACAACCATATCGGCGGACGTCGATGCACTGGTCGACGCGTGGCCGATGCTCGTGCCGGGCCTGCACCGGCTCGAATTCGACGAAGGGCGCGTGGTGCTCACGCTCGCGTTCGGCGAGGCGACCGAGATGTTGACGAAGCTCGTCGCGCGCGCAGATGCATTCTGTCTCGACGGCTTCGCGTCATCGGGCGACGCGGATCTCCGGTCGCCCGAGATGATCCGCGCGCTCGCGAAGATCGCCGGCGAAGGTGCAACGTTTGCGACGCAGGCGAATTCCGGCGTCGTAAAACACGCACTCGGCGAAGCAGGCTTCACGTATCGCGAAGTCGACGATGTGCTCGTCGGCGAATATGCGCCGCGCTGGCGCACGCGCCGGCACGAGCCGCCGCGCGCACTGCCCGTTACGACGTGCCGCGCGATCGTGATCGGCGCGGGTCTGGCGGGCTGCGCGGTGGTCGAACGCCTGGCCGCGCGCGGCTGGGATGTCACGCTGATCGAGCGGCACGAACGGATCGCGAGCGAAGCGTCAGGCAATCCGGCCGGCGTATTCCATCCGCTGATGACGCGCGACGACAACGTCGCGAGCCGGCTCACGCGCGGCGGCTTCCTGCATGCGATCGCACGCTGGCGTGCGCTCGAACGCGCAGGTCATGTCTTCGCGCACAGCACGCACGGGATGATCCATCTCGCCGAATCGGCTGACGACTTCGCGCGGATGCGCGACGCATTCGATGCGCTCGGCGCGCCGTCCGACTATGCGTCGCTGCTCGATGCCGATGCCGCGCGCGCCCATCTGAACCTGCCGGTCGCGCAGGGCGGCCTGCTGTTTCCGCACGGCGGCGCCGTCTGGCCGGCCGGGCTTTGCGCGGCGCAATGCGCCGCGGCCGGCGAACGCGTGCGATTGCTCGCATCCACCGGCGTCGCGCGGCTCGAGCGGCGCGGCGACGCATGGCATGCGCTCGACGCGGCGGGCGGCACGCTGGCCGACGCCCCCGTCGTCGTGCTCGCGAACGCGGGCGACGCCGTGCGCCTCGCCGGGTTGCAGCATGTCGCGCTGCAACCCGTGCGCGGCCAGCTCACGCTGCTGCCGCCCGGCAGTGCGGCGCCGCTGCCGTGCCCGGCGATCGGCGACGGTTACGCGGTACCGCTCGACGACGGCTCGCTGCTGATCGGCGCGACGTTCGAACCCGACGACGTCGATCCCGCGATGCGCGCGGCCGGCCACCTCGAAAACCTCGACCGCGTGCGGCATCTGCTGCCGGGCCTGATCGGCGAGCTGCCGAATCTCGACACGCTGCGCGGCCGCGTCGCGTTCCGCTGGGTCGCCGGCGACCGTCTGCCGCTGATCGGCCCGCTCGCGGACGAGACGCAGGCCGTCGCGAACGCGCGCGCACTGAGCGGCGCCAAGGCGCGCGACCTGCCGCGCACGCCCGGCCTCTACGGCGCATTCGGCTTCGGCTCGCGCGGCCTCGTATGGGCCGCGCTCGGCGCCGAACTGATCGCATCGCAACTAGAAGGCGAGCCGTGGCCGCTCGAGCGCGAACTCGCCGAAGCCGTCGACCCCGCACGCTTCCTGATCCGCGCACTGCGCGCGCGCCGCGTCGGTTCAGCCGGCTGAACGGTCGCACGAATTGCTCACAGTTTCCCGACTTTCTCGCACAAGGTTATCCACCCGACGCTGTGGATAACCGCTCGGAATCCGCGCGCACTTCGTGTGTAATCACAGTGGACGTAAACTGGGCAACTCGCACAGCTGTGAAACGGCCCCAAAGTTACTCATCTCAAACCTCTGTGCACGAACAGCCTGTGCAACGGGTTATAGATTCTCCAACGCCTTGATCTGTCAGCGTAAACCGAAGTTATCCACAGAATTGTGCGTCCTTTGTTAACTTCTACTACGTATATATACAAGTAAACCGTTGAAACCAAAGACCTTGTGCTGCCGCACAGCGCCGCGAGTCGATCCAATGGGTTCCAGACCGAAAAAGCTGTGGCACAATCGGTTTCCTTCGCGTTCGTCCGGCCAGGCGCCGGACATGCATCAATGGAACGGTCCGCACGATTTCGAATCTGAATCTTCGAGACTGCGCAGTCCGTTCACACACCAGGCCGACAATCCAGATCGGCAACCTGAGCGACTTTCCGCCGAGTGGCGGAACAGGCGGATCCCATGTCCCGCCGTCGTCGACCACAACAATCACATTCGGGGCGATACCCAGCCGGCGCGCATCCATTTCTGACGCTTGACCCCGTGTCGCTGGCGGTCGCTTCCAAAGGAGAAGTCACCACGATGAAGTCGGCGTTCTCATTCCTGCCCAACTGGCCGCTCGCGCCGGATGCCGTGTTCTGGGCCGGGCTCGCGTTGTTCGCGGCCGGCCTGTGCGGCGAGCTGTGCTATCGCGCGTGGCGCCTGCCGCGCATCACCGGTTACGCGGTGATCGGTCTCATTGCCGGTTCGTTCGGATTCGGCGTGATCGACGCGAGCACCGACGAAACGTCGCGGCTGCTGATCGACGTTGCGCTCGGCCTGCTGCTGTTCGAGCTCGGCAGCCGCCTCGACCTGCGCTGGATCCGGCGCAATCCGTGGCTCGTCGCGTCGAGCCTCGCGGAAGCCACGCTGACGTTCGTGCTCGTGCTGTTCGTGATGCTCGCGCTCGGCGTATCGGGGATGGTCGCGCTCGTGCTGTCGGCGATCGCGATCGCGACGTCGCCGTCGATGGTGATCCAGCTCAAGACCGAACTGCGCGCGGAAGGGCAGGTGTCGCAACGCCTCATCACGCTGACCGCGCTCAACAGCGTGTACGCGATCGTCCTGACCAAGCTCGTGACGAGCTGGCTCCACCAGGAAGCGTACGGCAACGTTTTCGCGACGATCCTGCAACCGCTTTACCTGCTCGCCGGGTCGTTCATCGTCGCGTATCTCGTCGCGCGTTCGTGCAATTTCCTGTTCCGTCACATGACGTCGACGATGCGCGACGAGCATTCGTTCGTCGCGCTGTTCGGGCTCGTGATGCTCGCGATTGCCGTCGCCCAGGCGCTGAAGCTGTCGACGCTGCTCACGCTGCTGCTGGCCGGCATCATCGTGAAGAACCTCGAAGCGCGCCCGCAGCTATGGCCCGAGCACTTCGGCACGGCCGGCTGGCTGCTGACGGTGGTCCTGTTCGTGCTGACGCTCACGTCGTTCACGTGGGGCGACATCGCGCTCGGCGGGCTGCTCTCGATCGTGCTGATCGTCACGCGGCTCGTCGCGAAGCTGGCCGGCGTCGTCGCGTTCGCGAAGCCGAGCGGCATCGGGATGAAGCAGGGCGTCGCGCTCGGCATCGCGCTCACGCCGATGTCCGCGCTGTCGTACCTGCTCGTCGACGATACCTACCAGCTCTATCCGAATTTCGACCCGCACCTGCGCGCGATCGTGATGTGCACGATCGTGATCCTGCAGCTCGTCAGCCCGTTCGTCGTCTACCGCTGCCTGTCGGCGGTCGGCGAACGCAGCGACAGCAACTGATTCCGGAACCTGCCATGGCACTCGAAACCTTCGTCAATTCCGAGCCGTTCACGTTCGGCGTCGAACTGGAGATCCAGGTCGTCAACACGCACAACTACGACCTGACCAAGGCTGCATCCGACCTGATGCGCCTGATCCAGGGCGAGACCTTTCCGGGCAACATCACGCCGGAAATCACCGAGAGCATGATCGAGCTGTCGACCGGCATCTGCCATTCGCACGAGCAGGCGGTCAGCGAACTGCACGCGATCCGCGACGTGCTCGTGAAGGCGGCCGACCAGCTCAACGTCGGGCTGGCCGGCGGCGGCACGCACGCGTTCCAGCAATGGAGCGACCGGCAGATCTACGATGCGCCGCGCTTCCAGTACATCTCCGAGCTGTACGGCTATCTCGCCAAACAGTTCACCGTGTTCGGCCAGCACGTGCACATCGGCTGTCCCGATCCCGACAGCGCGCTGTTCCTGCTGCACTCGATGTCACGCTTCATTCCGCACTTCATCGCGCTGTCCGCGTCGTCGCCGTTCGTGCAGAACGTCGACACGGGCTTCCATTCGGCACGCCTGAATTCGGTGTTCGCGTTCCCGCTGTCGGGCCGCGCGCCGTTCGTGCTGACCTGGGACAGCTTCGAGGAGTACTTCATGAAGATGGTGAACACGGGCGTCGTCAACTCGATGAAGGACTTCTACTGGGACATCCGCCCGAAGCCCGGCTACGGGACGATCGAGGTGCGCGTGATGGACACGCCGCTGTCGGTCGACCGCGCGGCGGCGATCGCCTGCTACATCCAGACGCTCGCGCGCTACCTGCTGACCGACCGGCCGCTGAAGCTGTCGGAGGACGACTACCTCGTCTACACGTTCAACCGTTTCGAAGCGTGCCGCTTCGGGCTCGAGGGCACCTGCGTGAATCCTCAGACGGGTGAACGCCGGACGATCGCGGAAGACATCCTCGACACGCTCGACCGGATCGCGCCGCATGCGGCCGCGCTCGGTTCGCGCGCGGCGCTCGACGAGATCGGCGCGCTTGCCAAGGCGCGCGTGAACGACGCATCGTGGTTGAGAACCGTTTTCAAACAGGAAAAATCGCTGAACGAGACGGTCCGCCAGCAGTGCTTACGTTGGCGTGAATGAAAATATGTTTTGCAGATTGCAGGCTCGACCGCGTCGCGATTCGCTGAACGACGGTCGGCATCGTTTCAAGACGAAATCGTTGCCAGTCGTCCTGAAAATCTGTGGATAACCCAATATTCCGCTGAAAAGTCAACGGTCTGCGGGCTGGATAACCCGGTGGATCATTGCCATCGACCCGATGGCCGATCCGAGCAGGAAAATGCTGGCGCGCCCCGTTCCGCGGGTGCGCGGCATAGCAGGCACAACGAAAAATTTCAGTTATCCAGCGATTTTCCACAGAATGCAGGGGATAACTTAGCTGTGCGATTTTCCGCTCTCGCTTAGAATGTCGGCTTTGCGGACACCGGAACGACGCGTGTCTCACCGGTCGCCGCGAACGCGACCGCCGCGTGTGCCTCGCGACGGCCGTGCTGACTCACTTGCAAGAGTGCGTCTGTTTTGAGATAGACATTCGATCTCCACACTACGGCTGCTCGGCAACCCGGGCGGCGGCAAAGCGAAAAGACTATGAGCGAAGGCGTTTACGGGAATCAGGCTGCGGGACGTGTGACCCACAGCCTGCTGCGGTTGAGTACGGCCATGCGAAGCGAGGCATGGGATTGGGCGGAAGGCGCAGGCCTTACGCCGACGCAGGGCGAGATTCTCGTGCTGCTGCTGCAGCGCAAGGGCCCGATGCGGCTCGGCGAGATCGCGCGCGAGACGCAGCTCACCGCGGCGACCACGAGCGATGCGGTCAGCACGCTCGAGACGAAGGGGCTCGTCGAGAAGCGCCGTGCGCTGGACGATGGCCGCGCGCTGGCCGTGCGCCTGTCGGCCCGTGGCCGGACGGCCGCGAAGAAGGCGCTGCAATGGCCTGAATTCCTGACGAAAGCGGTCGGCAAGCTCGGCGCGGACGAGCAGGGCGCGCTGTATCGCGCGCTGCTGAAGACCCTGCGCGAACTGCAGGTCGCCGGTGCGACGCCGCCGCAGCGCATGTGCGTGACGTGCGCCCACTTCAAGCCGGGCAAGCTGTCGAAGAAGACCGTGCATTACTGCGAGGCGCTCGATATCTCGATGTCCGACAGCGACCTGCGTCTCGACTGCTCGGTGCAGGAAGAAGCCGACGCGGCGACGCAGAAGAAGACCTGGAAGATTTTCGCAGGCTGACGTCCGTCGATCGACCGGGAGGCCGATGATGAACGCTGAAGTCGTGGCGATCCGTCACGTGCATTTCGAGGACCTCGGGAGCTTCGAGCAGGTGCTCGGCGAACGGGGCCGGCGGGTGCGCTACGTCGACGTCGGCTCGTCGCGGGTCGAGGTACTCGACGTGCTCGTGCCGTCGTTGTTCGTCGTGCTCGGCGGGCCGCTCAGCGTGTACGACGATGCGCAGTATCCGACGATCGCGCCGCTCGCGGCGCTCGTGCGCCAGCGCATCGACGCGGGGCTGCCGATCCTCGGCATCTGCCTCGGCGCGCAGTTCATCGCCCGTGCGCTCGGTGCGCGCGTCTATCCGGCTGCGCAGCACGAACTCGGCTGGGCGCCGCTGACGCTCACCGATGCCGGCCGCGCGTCGCCGCTGCGCCATCTCGATGGCGCGGCGACGTCGATGCTGCACTGGCATGGCGATACGTTCGACCTGCCGGGCGGCGCGATCCATCTCGCGTCGACGCCGGCCTGCCGCCACCAGGCATTCGCCTGGGGGCAGCACGTGCTGGCGCTGCAATGCCATCCGGAAATCCGCACCGACCGCTTCGAACCGTGGCTGATCGCGAACGCCGGCGAAATCGCATCGACGCCCGGCGTCGACGCACGCCAGTTGCGCGCCGATACCGCGCAGCACGGCCCCGCGCTCGAGACGGCCGCGCGACACATGTTCGCGGAGTGGCTCGACAGCGTCGGGCTCTGACGCCACGGGCGGTGCCATTCGCGGCGCGCCTGTTGCCCGGCCTGCACTCGTTGGAGGCCGGCGCATCGCTGCGGGTCACGCATTTCCCGCATCGCCGGCAACCTGCTGCCGGCCGTACCTGACCATCCGCTTACTGCCGGCCGCGCCATCTGCACGCTTCGGGCCTGCGTGCTACGCTCGTCCGCTCTTTCCCTTTCCTGGCGAGCGGCCTCCATGACTGCGCTGTTTTCTCCGTTCACGCTGCGCGGCGTGACCCTTCCGAACCGGATCGTGATCTCCCCGATGTGCCAGTATTCGGCCGAGCGGGGTGAAGCGACCGACTGGCACATGATTCACCTCGGCCATCTCGCGCTGTCGGGCGCGGGGCTGCTCTGCATCGAGGCGACCGCCGTGGAACCCGACGGGCGCATCACGCATGGCGACCTCGGCCTCTGGGACGACGTGACCGAAGCCGCGCTGAAGCCCGTGCTGGCTGCGATCCGCAAGCATTCGCCGGTCCGCATCGCGATGCAGCTGTCGCATGCGGGACGCAAGGCGTCGAGCGACGTGCCATGGCAGGGCGGTCAGCTCGTGTCCGTCGCCGACGGCGGCTGGCTGCCACAAGCACCGTCGGCCGTGCCGCACAAGGACGGCGAGACGCCGCCGCTCGCGCTCGATGCCGCGGGCCTGAACCGGATCCGCGAAGCGTTTGCGGCCGCCGCGAAGCGTGCCGCGCGGCTGGGCATCGACGCGATCGAAGTGCACGCGGCGCATGGCTACCTGCTGCACCAGTTCCTGTCGCCGCTCGCGAACCAGCGCACCGACGAATACGGCGGCTCGCTCGAAAACCGGATGCGTTTTCCGCTCGAGATCTTCGAGATCGTACGCGCGGCGTTTCCGGAAGACCGGCCGGTCGGCGTGCGCGTGTCCGCGACCGACTGGGTCGAAGGCGGCTGGGAGCTCGACGATACGATCGCGTTCGCGCACGAACTGAAGCGCCGCGGCTGCGACTGGATCGACGTGTCGTCCGGCGGTGTGTCGCCGCTGCAGAAGATTCCGCTGTCGCCCGGCTACCAGGTGCCGTTCGCGCAGGCCGTGAAGCGCGCGGTCGGTATGCCGACGATGGCGGTCGGCCTGATCAACGACCCGGCGCATGCGAACCGGCTCATCGAGACCGGCGATGCCGATTTCATCGCGATGGCGCGCGCGATGCTGTACGACCCGCGCTGGCCGTGGCATGCGGCGGCCGAGCTCGGCGCGCAGGTGACGGCGCCGCCGCAATACTGGCGCTCGCAGCCGCGCGAGCACAAGGCGTTGTTCGGCGACATCGCATTCGGCCAGCGTTGAGCTTCAGGCACGCAATATTGCGCGCGATGTTGAACGAAGCAATCGCGAACGTGTAGGATGCGGGTGATTCGCCGCATGCCCCGACGCGGCACCAACCGGTGCCGCGTTTTCGTTTTGCGCGACGCCAGGCCGCGATCGCGGCCGTCTTCCATTCAAGTCGTCTTCACAAGGATTCGTTCGATGAGTTCACGCAGGATCGCGGTGCGCCGCTCGGGAGTACACGGCAAGGGCGTGTTCGCCGTGGCGCCGATCAAGTCCGGCGAGCGTGTAGTGGAATACAAGGGCGAGCGAATTTCGTGGAAGGAAGCGCTGCGTCGCCATCCGCACGATCCGAGCGAGCCGAACCATACGTTCTACTTCGCACTGGACGAAGGCGGCGTAATCGACGGCAAGATCGACGGCAACAGCGCGCGCTGGATCAACCATTCGTGCGCGCCGAACTGCGAAGCCGAGGAAGTCAAAGGCCGCGTGTACATCCACGCGCTGCGCGACATCGGGCCGGAAGAGGAGCTGTTCTACGACTACGGCCTGGTGATCGACGCGAAGCTGACAAAGACGCTCAAGCGCGAATACGCGTGTCATTGCGGTGCGGCCGCGTGCCGCGGCACGTTGCTCGCGACGTCGGACGACGGCGGGAAGAAGAAAAAGAAGAAGGACAAGAAGGACGGCAAGTCCGAGCCCAGGTCGAAGGACAAGAAAAACAGGAAGTAATGCCGACGGCGGCGCACCGAGCGCTGCCGCTTCGGCAGACGGCTGCCGCGTTGCGCGGCAGTCCTTTCCGATTCCTTGCCCGTCGGGCGGCCCGGTCGACGGGCACCCGACGCGGATCGCCTGGGGAATCGCTCAGTGCGTCGACGCGGCGGCCGGCGTTTCGCTGGCCGGCGTCTCCGTGCGCCCGACGAGCGGCACCTTCACCACGAAGCGCGAGCCGCCTTCCGACGCATCCTCGTACGACACGGTGCCGCCATGCATCGCGATGATGTCGTGCACGATCGCGAGCCCGAGCCCGGCACCTGTCTCCACGCCATTGCCGCTTTGCGCGTCGCCGCGGAAGAATCGCTTGAACAGGTCGGCCTGCTGGTTCGCGGGCACGCCCGGGCCGTTGTCTTCGACGACGATCTCGGCAGCCGGCTGGCCGTCGTCGAGCGCACTGCGCGCGACGTTCAGCGTGATCCGCGCGCCGTACGGCCGCGCGAGCGGCACGTATTTCAGCGCATTGTCGAGCAAGTTTGCGATCACTTCGCGCAACAGCACCGGGTTGCCGCGCACGGTCAGCTTCTCGTCGTCGTCGGGTTCGTCGCTGCGCTGGAAGCCGAGGTCGACATGCGACGCGAGCGCGCGCGGCACCCATTCGGCGCCCGTCTCGAACGCCATCGCCGCGAGGTCGACGTCGACGAACCGCGCGGCCTGTTCGCCCGGTTCCGCGCGGGCGAGCGATAGCAACTGGTTCGACAGCCGCACCGCGCGGTCGGCGGCCGCGCGCAGTTCGCGCACCGCGGCGTAGGTCTGGTGCGGGTCGCGCGCGACGGCTGCCTGCTCGGCATGCAGCTTCACAGCCGTGAGCGGCGTGCGCAACTGGTGCGCGGCATCGGCGATGAACTTGCGCTGCGCGTCGAGCGCGGTCTTCAGGCGACCGAGCAGCGCGTTCATCGCGCTCGTCAGCGGCCGGATCTCGAGCGGCACTTCGGTTTCGTCGACCGGTTCCAGCGACGTGTGGGTCTGCCGGTTCAGCGAATCGGCGAGATGCGTGAGCGGGCCGAGCTGCTGGTTCACCACGCGCCATACGATGCCCCAGCCCGCGAGCAGCAGCAGCAGCAGCGGCATCATGATCGCGACGAGGAATTCGGCTGCGATCCGGTAGCGGTGCCGCACCGGCTGCGCGACCTCGACGACCATCGGCTTGCCGCCCTCGACGTTGTCGACGCGCACCTGCGCGACCCGCACCGCGCGGTTGTCGTACTCGGCCTCGAACACGTACGCGTGATGCATGCGGCGCACGTTGATGCCCCGCAGCGGCAGCTTCGGATCGCCGGCGAGTTCCTGCTCGCCGTCGCTGATCCGGTAGATCAGCGCTTCGGCGGGATCGGAGAACATCGCCTGCGCGAGCGGCGGCACCGTGAACGGCGCGTCGGGGCCGGCGATCTGGATCTGTTTGGAGATGGCGGTCGCGAGATCGGCGAGCGAGCGGTCGATCACGTGCTGCGTGTATTGCCACGCGAGCCAGTAGGCGATCAGGCCGCTCATCAGCGCGAGCATCGACAGCGGTGCGGCGAGGCGCCGGAGCAGCGAGCGGCGCAGGCTGGTGGTCACAGCCGGATCAGGAGACATGTCGACGGGCAAATGGATAAGCGCCGCTCACGGGGAGCGGCGCGGTCGTGCGCCGGGTGGCGACGCGGAGCAGGGCGCATACGCCGGCGGCACGCGGCCGGCCGGCGCGCGGCGCCGCTCAGACGCTCGCCGTCTGGCGGATTTCCTGAAGCAGGTAGCCGAAGCCGCGCACCGTGACGATTTCGACACGGCACTGCTCGAGTTTCTTGCGCACGCGGTGCACATAGACTTCGATCGCGGTGTCGCCGAGATCGCCGCCGAAGTGCGTGAGGTGATCCTGCAGCTGGGCCTTGCTGACGACGCGGCCATGACGCAGGAGCAGCATTTCGAGCACCGCGAATTCGCGCGGCGACAGTTCGAGCGGCTTGTCGTCGTTGAAGATGCGGCGGTCGACGCCCGACAGGCGGACGCCGCCGAGCGACACTTCCGGACGCGGCATGTCGCTGTGCGGGCCGCTGCGGCGCATCACCGCGCGGATGCGCGCTTCGAGCTCGGCCGGCTCGAACGGCTTGAGCATGTAGTCGTCGGCGCCGGAGTTCAGGCCCTGGATCCGGTCGTTCAGTTCGTCACGCGCGGTCAGTACGATCACGGGCGTGTGGCGGTTGGTCTGGCGGAAGCGCGTGAGCAGCGTCATCCCGTCGATGCCCGGCAGGCCGAGGTCGAGGATCACGAGTTCGTGGCGGTTTTGTGCCAGCGCCTGTTCGGCAAAAATGCCGTCATGCACCATGTCGACGGTGAAGCCAGCCTGCTCGAGGCTGCTCTGGATACCGCGTGCGATGGGGCGGTCGTCTTCGATCAGAAGGAGTCGCATGAAGTTCGCTCAAGTACAATGGGTTGGCGGTTCAGGCACGCGGACAGCACGACGCCGTTTCCACAGGGGCGCCGCATCACCTGACAATCAAGCATGGCGGCCAGCGAACGATTAAATCCAATCATGTCCGATATTTCGATCAACGACCTTGAAGCCGCGATCAATTTCTGGCGCGCCCGCTCGCCGTCGAGCGGCGACGAACTCAAACTCTGCGAAGAGGCCAGCGCGCTCTCCAAGCCGTATGCGCTGCTGATTGTACAGCGCGAAGGCGCGCTGCAACTGGAAGGTTTGGACCCCAAAGCGCGGAAAGCGTACGAGACTTACGTGCGCCTTAAGGATGGCTTGGAAAGCTGAAGGCTTTCGCTGACTACATCCTAGAAAACGTTCATCGAAATGAAAAGTTGACGCGCCGCGCATCGAAAGACGCGCGGCGGTAGAGGCAGGGCTCAGGCGGCCGGTCGCGCGTGCGCGCCGGCCTGGTCGATGAACAGCGCCAGTTCGATGTCGCGTTCGGTCAGGCCGTCGGCGTCGTGGGTCGACAGCGTGACGTCGACGCGGTTGTACACGTTGAACCATTCCGGATGGTGGTTCATTTCCTGCGCCTTGATCGCGACGCGCGTCATGAAGCCGAATGCTTCGTTGAAATCGGCGAAGCGCAGGCTGCGCTGGATCGCGTCGCGGCCCGGCATGGCCGTCCAGAGCGGCAGGCCTTCGAGCCGGGTCTTGCGTTCTTCTGATGTGAGCTTGTGGATCATCTTGCACCTCGTTCGGTAACGGCGCCCGCGCACGGCAGAGGCCGCGCGGCGAAGCCGGCGCCGTTCATTGTTTCATAGTTGGGCGACGGGCATCCGGCGACGGCCATCCGGTACGCGCATCCAGTGCGCGTTGGCGCGTCACGCGTCGTCGGGCCAGCCTTCGCCGGTGCCGCGGTGCAGCACGCGGTCGGTATCGAGCACCGCGCCGGCCGCGAATTCGGGCAGCGCCGCCAGCCGGTCGGCCAGCGCGCGGCCGTCTACGTCGGCGAGCGCGAACAGCTGCGCGAAATCGTCGATCACGAAATAGGTCTTCTGGAACGTGTCGATCCGGTACTGCGTGCGCATCACGCGCTCGAGGTCGAAACCGAGCCGGTTCGGCGCCGCGCTTTCGAGGCTGTACAGGCTTTCGCCCTTGCTCGACACGATCCCGGCACCGTAGATCGACAGCCCGTTCGTGCCGCGCGGGTCGCGGATCAACCCGAATTCCACCGTATACCAGTAGAGCCGCGCGAGCCGCGCAAGCGCCGCTGCGTCGTCGGCGACCGCGAGCGCGGTACGGCCGTACGCCTGCATGTAGTCGGCGAACACCGGGTCGATCAGCAGCGGCACGTGGCCGAACAGGTCGTGGAAGCAGTCGGGTTCCTGCAGGTAGTCGAGCTGGTCGGGACGGCGCATCCACCAGGTGACCGGAAAACGCCGGTTCGCGAGGTGCTCGAAGAACACGCGGTCGGGCACGAGGCCCGGCACCGCGACGATCTCCCAGCCCGTCGCGGGCTTCAACTGGCGGTTCACGTCGGCGAACGACGGCACGCGATCCGCCGGCAGGTCGATCTTGCCGAGCCCCGCGACGAACGCGTCGCAGGCGCGCCCGCGCAGCAGCGCCGACTGGCGCGCATAGAGCTGTTTCCACACCGCATGGTCGACCTGGCCGTAGCGCGCCAGCGGCTGGTCGATGGTGAAATCTGCGCGGGTTTCGAGGCCCGCGTCGAACTGCTCCTGCAGTTTCGCGGTGACGACGGTGGACATGATCAGGCTCTGCACGCGTGGTTGGGAACCATGCAAGTGTAGAGCGGCCCGCGCGCGGAATGGGCGCAAAATTGGCGTTGATTCGCTTGATGATGCGATAATCGCGCATCAAATAACGAATCGATGCGGAGAATACTCATGCTGGAACTCGATCACTTCGATCTCGCGCTGCTGGACGTACTGCAGCGCTTCGGTCGCGCGACGCATCAGCAGCTCGGCGAGGAGGTGCCGCTGTCGCCGTCGCAGATCGGCCGGCGGTTGCAGCGGCTCGAGGCGGCGGGCGTGATCGAAGGCTACCGCGTGATGCTGCGCCCCGAAAGGCTCGGGCTCGGCGTCACCGCGTTCACGAGCCTGAAGCTCAAGCACCACGGCGATTCGATCATCGAGCAGTTCCAGCAGCAGATCGACGTGCTGCCCGAAGTGCTCGAATGCCATGCCGTCGTGGGCGATGCCGACTACCTGCTGCGGATCGTCGCGCCCGACCTGAACGCGCTGTCGCAGTTCGTGATGAAGAAGCTGATGCGCGTGCCGGGCGTCGACAGCGTGCGCTCGAACATCGTGCTGACGACCTTCAAGCGCAACGGCGCGCTGCCGCTCGCGCATCTGGCGCCCGGCGCCGCGTGACGCGGCGCCGGGGCTGAAGGCGCCGCAGGCCGCACCGCCGCCGGCAGGGCCGGATCAGGCCGCCTCGTGCTGCGTGTCGGCGTTCAGCAGGTCGACGTACGCGACCGCGACGAGATCGTCCTGCGACACGCCGAGCTTCGTGAACACGTCGTGCGCTTCGGCTTCGCCACCGGCTTCGTCGTCGTCGGGGCCGAGCACGACTTCCAGTTCGATGAAATCGCCGAGGCCGTCGACGCGGTCGAGGTGGATGCGCGTGCGGCCCGCGAGGTAGACGTGCCGTTCCTTCGTCACGATCCCGCGTGTGGTCAGCGCGGTCGCGAGCAGCGCGTGCATCGCGTCGGGATTCGTCACCGGGCTGCGCGTGTAGTACGACGCCTTCGGGCCGTCGCGGTCGTCGCGCTGGTAGAAGATCAGTTCGGCCGGCGTGCCGTCCTCGAAGCGGCGCAGCTTCAGCCGGCCGCGCGGCACGTCATAGAAGAAATCCTGCTGGCGATAGAACAGCGGCGCGTCGGTCGCGAGCGTCGCCGCGCGTTCGCGCAGCTGGTCGAATTCGCGGGCGCGGGCTTTGATCTCGATGTTGCGGGCCATGCGGATCTCCTTCAATCGGGGTCTCGCGGTGTGCGAACGCACAATCTAGCAAAAAGGCGGGGGCGGTGGCGTGACGACGGGCGGGGGGCGTGGCGAGATGACGCGTGCGTGCCCGGCGGCGCCCGACACACGGCCGGCCGCGCCTTCATCAGCACCGCTCATATCGCCCACTGCGCTTCGATCAGCCGCAGCGCGGCCGCGATCGCCGGTTCGTCGCGCCGCTCGGCGAGCGTCACGAACGTCAGTTCGGTCGGCACCGTCACGCGCTCGACGATCGTCAGCGCATGCGCGTGCGCTTCGGCCAGCGCGGTCGAGTCGCGCGCGAGCGTCAACCCGATGCCCGATTTGACGAGGTCGAGCATCGACTGCTCCTGGTCGACCTCGGCAACCTTCACGGGCTGCGCGCCGGCGTCCGCGAAGCGCCGCGACAGCAGCCGGTGGTGCGCGGACGCCGGCGGCGTCCAGATCCACGGCAGCGCGGCGAGCGCACGCCAGTCGTGCGCGCGCTGCACGCGCTCCTTCCAGCCGGCCGGCGCGAGCACGCGGTACTGGAAATGCGTGAGCGTGACGGTGTGGAACAGCGCGCCGTCGAGCGGATCGTCCTCGCCCGGCCGGCCGATGTAGTAGCCGACGTCGAGCGCCTGCGCGCGCACCTGTTCGATCACCCAGCCCGACATCCCGTGCCGCAGCGCGGTCTCGATCTGCGGATGGGTCTCGACCAGCGCGCGCAGGAAGCCGCCGAGCCGCAGGAAGCCCGGATCGAGAATCGTGCCGATCCGCAGCCGGCCGCGCACCTCGTGCCGCAGCGCAGCAGCGGCACGCTGTACGTCGGCGGCCGCGGCGAGCGCGCGTTCCGCATGCGGCAGCAGCGTCTGGCCGTCGCGCGTGAGCGCGAGCCCGCGCGACGTGCGCGTGAACAGCGCGACGCCGAGCGTTTCCTGCAGATGCTTGATCTGCAGGCTGACGGCCGGCTGCGTCAGGTGCAGTTGCGCGGCGGCGCGCGTCAGGTTGCCTTCGCGCGCGACCGTCGCGAACGCGCGGAGCAGGGTGAGATCCATCGTCGTGATATGAGCGCAGCTTATAACGCAGTTCAGCATAACTCATTGGATCGGCGGCCGGCAGCCGGAGTACGCTTCACCGGTCGTGGTGCGCGGGGCCGCGCGCGCGGCCCGCGACGCACTATGCTGGAAATGACGCGCGGCATCGCGCCGCGCGGCGCACAACAATGGGCTTTGCATGGGGCCTGCGTAGGCGCTGAAGCGCTAACTCCATCCAACCACGCCATGGGACCCGAGTAAGCGCTAAAGCACTAACTCCATCCAGCCACGCCATGGGGCCCGAGTAAGCGCTAAAGCGCTAACTCGGGTCGACCGCCGTGGGGATGGAGTAAGCGCTGAAGCGCTAACTCCATCCAGCCACGCCATGGGACCCGAGTAAGTGCTAAAGCACTAACTCGGGTCGACAGGAGACAAGCAGTGACTACTCAACGCACGCTCGAAGGCGAATTCGATTACGTGATCGTCGGCGCAGGCACCGCGGGCTGCGTGCTCGCGAACCGCCTGACCGAGGATCCCGACATCCACGTGCTGCTGCTCGAAGCGGGCGGCAAGGACGACTATCACTGGATCCACATCCCGGTCGGCTATCTGTATTGCATCGGCAACCCGCGCACCGACTGGCTATACAAGACGCAACCCGAAGCGGCGCTCAACGGCCGCGCGCTGGCGTATCCGCGTGGCCGCGTGCTGGGCGGCTGCTCGTCGATCAACGGAATGATCTACATGCGCGGCCAGCGCGAGGATTACGACGGCTGGGCGCAGGAAACCGGCGACGCCGGCTGGTCGTGGGACAGCGTGCTGCCGATCTTCAAGCGCAGCGAGGATCACCACGCGGGCGCGAGCGACGCGCACGGTGCAGGCGGCTACTGGCGCGTCGAGAAGCAGCGGCTGCGCTGGGAGATCCTCGAATCGTTCGCGCAGGCCGCGCAGCAGACGGGCATCCCCGCCACCGACGATTTCAACCGCGGCGACAATTCGGGGGTCGGCTATTTCGAGGTGAACCAGAAGCGCGGCGTGCGCTGGAATACGTCGAAAGCGTTCCTGCGGCCCGCGATGGCGCGCCCGAACCTGACCGTGATCACCGGCGCGCAGGCGCAGCGCGTGATCTTCGACGGGCGGCGCGCGGTGGGCGTCGAGTATCACGGCGGCGGCACCGATTACGTCGCGCGGGCGCGCTCGGAAGTGCTGCTGACGTCCGGCGCCGTGAATTCGCCGCAGCTGCTTGAACTGTCGGGCGTCGGCTGCGGCCGGCGGCTGCAGGCGCTCGGCATCGACGTCGTGCAGGATCTGCCGGGCGTCGGCGAAAACCTGCAGGATCACCTGCAATTGCGGATGGCGTTTCGCGTCGAAGGCGTGCGCACGCTCAACACGCTTTCCGCACACTGGTGGGGCAAGCTGATGATCGGCGCCGAATATGCGTTGCTGCAGCGCGGGCCGATGTCGATGGCGCCGTCGCAGCTCGGCGCATTCGCGAAATCCGATTCCGAAGATCCCGCGCTCACGCGCCCCGATCTCGAATACCACGTGCAACCGCTGTCGCTCGAACGCTTCGGCGAGCCGCTGCACAGCTTCAACGCGTTTACCGCGTCCGTGTGCCATCTGCGGCCGACGTCGCGCGGCAGCGTGCATATCGCAAGCGCCGATCCGGGCATGGCGCCCGCGATCGCGCCGAACTATCTGTCGACCGACCAGGATCGCCATGTCGCCGCGAACGCGCTGCGCCTCACGCGACGGATCGCGTCCGCGCCGGCGCTCGCGCGCTACCGTCCCGAGGAAATCCTCCCGGGCGCGCAGTATCGGACCGAGGCCGAGCTGATCGATGCGGCCGGCGCCGTCGGCACGACGATCTTCCATCCGGTCGGCACCTGCCGGATGGGGCGTGCCGATGATGAACGCGCGGTCGTCGACAGCCGGCTGCGCGTGCGCGGCATCGCCGGTCTGCGGATCGTCGATGCGTCGGTGATGCCGTTCATTACATCGGGCAACACCAATTCGCCGACGCTGATGATCGCCGAGCGCGCGAGCGACATGATCCGTGCCGATCGCCGCGCAGCGCGCGACGCGACGCCGGTGCGAACGGAGCCGGCGGTGACAGCCGCGTGACGGAACCCTGACACGCGCGACAGCGGGCCGTCATGCTGGCGCCCGCTGATTCGATATGCGAAACAAGCTGCCGTTGCATCGGTCGTGCCGATGACGGCGGTTCGAACGGCAAGATCCATGCAAGCCGCGCAGCCGCGCGGCTTTTTTCGTTGCGCGTGTGCCGGGCCATGCGGGTGGTCGACCGTCGATGATGCACGTGTCAAAAAAGCGTGGCGAAAAACCGTGCACGGCTGCACGCGACATGGCGGCCAGCCCTATAAGTGCAAATCCCGATGATTGCACTGCACCAACGGCGCGACAATGTTGCGCAATGTGCATACGCGTCGGCGCGGGAGACCACCCTCGAGGCGTACCACGGCGCCCGGGGGCAGCGCGCTGATCCGCTGACCTGTTCGCGGTCGCTTGCCAGGCTTCCCGGTGCTTCGCCTGACTTCGTACGGAAGGGAACATGATTCTCGGCGACACGATTCTGGAAACACGCGGACTGACGAAGGAATTCAGGGGTTTCACCGCCGTGAGCGGCGTCAACCTGCGTGTGCGTCGCGGTGCGATCCACGCGCTGATCGGGCCGAACGGCGCGGGCAAGACCACCTGCTTCAACCTCCTCACCAAGTTCCTGACACCGACGGCCGGCCAGATCGTCTTCAACGGGATCGACATTACCGACGAGCGGCCCGCGCAGGTCGCGCGGCGCGGCATCATCCGCTCGTTCCAGATTTCGGCCGTGTTCCCGCACCTCACCGCGCTGCAGAACGTGCGCATCGGCCTGCAGCGTGCACTCGGCACCGAATTCCACTTCTGGCGCAGCGAACGCACGCTGAAGCGGCTCGACGATCGCGCGATGGACCTGCTCACGCAGGTCGGCCTCACCGATTTCGCGAATGTGCCGACGGTCGAGCTCGCATACGGCCGCAAGCGCGCGCTCGAGATCGCGACCACGCTCGCGATGGAACCCGAACTGATGCTGCTCGACGAGCCCACGCAGGGGATGGGCCACGAGGATGTCGACCGCGTGACCGCGCTGATCAAGAAGGTCGCGAGCGGCCGCACGATCCTGATGGTCGAGCACAACATGAACGTGATCGCAGGCATCTCCGACACGATCACCGTCCTGCAACGCGGCGAGGTGCTGGCCGAAGGCTCGTATGCGGAGGTGTCGAAGAATCCGCTTGTCATCGAGGCCTACATGGGCAGCGCCGACGCGGCGCTCGCGGGGGCGCACGCATGAAGCACAGCGAACGGGAGGAACGCGAATTGAGCGGCGTCGAAAGCGGTACGCCCGCGCTGGAGATCACGGGCCTGGAGGCTTGGTACGGGGAATCCCACATATTGCACGGTGTCGACCTGACGGTGCATCGCGGCGAGGTCGTCACGCTGCTCGGCCGCAACGGCGCGGGCCGCACGACGACGCTGCGCGCGATCATGGGCCTCACGGGCCGCCGCAGCGGGTCGATCAAGGTCGCGGGCAACGAGACGATCGGCCTCGCGACGCACCGCATTGCGCATTTCGGCATCGGTTACTGCCCGGAGGAGCGCGGGATTTTCTCGAGCCTGTCGTGCGAGGAGAACCTGATGCTGCCGCCGCCGATCGGGCCGCGCGAGCACGCGATGTCGCTCGACGAGATCTACGCGATGTTTCCGAACCTCGCGTCGCGCCGGCAGAGCCAGGGCACGCGGCTGTCCGGCGGCGAGCAGCAGATGCTCGCGGTCGCGCGGATCCTGCGCACCGGCGCGAACCTGCTGCTGCTCGACGAGATTTCCGAAGGCCTCGCGCCGGTGATCGTGCAGACGCTCGCACGGATGATCGTCGCGCTGAAGGCACGCGGCTACACGATCGTGATGGTCGAACAGAATTTCCGCTTCGCCGCGCCGCTCGCCGACCGGTTCTACGTGATGGAGCACGGCAGCATCGTCGAGCATTTCCGCGCGGCCGAACTGGAACGCAAGATGCCGACCCTGCATGACCTGCTCGGGGTGTGACGCCGCCCCATTTCTCTTGCCGCTAGCCGTGGCGGCCCTCGAATAACCACAACGCATCAGAACAACAGGAGACGTCAATGAAAATGAAGACCCTCGCACACGCCTGTCTCGCGCTCGCGACCGCCGCGTTCACCGCCGGCGCCGCCCATGCCGCGGATACCGTGAAGATCGGCTTCATCACCGACATGTCGGGGCTTTACGCGGACATCGACGGGCAGGGCGGCCTGGAGGCGATCCGCATGGCGGTTGCCGACTTCGGCGGCAAGGTGCTCGGCAAGCCGATCGAGGTCGTCTATGCCGATCACCAGAACAAGGCCGACATCGCCGCATCGAAGGCGCGCGAATGGATGGATCGCGGCGGGCTCGACCTGCTGGTCGGCGGCACGAACTCTGCCACGGCGCTGTCGATGAACCAGGTCGCGGCCGAGAAGAAGAAGGTCTACATCAACATCGGCGCGGGCGCCGATACGCTGACCAACGAGCAGTGCACGCCGTACACGGTCCACTATGCGTACGACACGATGGCGCTCGCGAAGGGCACCGGTTCGGCGGTGGTGAAGCAGGGCGGCAAGACGTGGTTCTTCCTGACCGCCGACTATGCGTTCGGCAAGGCGCTCGAGAAGAACACGTCGGATGTCGTGAAGGCGAACGGCGGCCAGGTGCTCGGTGCGGTGCGCCACCCGCTGTCCGCGTCGGATTTCTCGTCGTTCCTGCTGCAGGCACAGGCGTCGAAGGCGCAGATCCTCGGTCTCGCGAACGCGGGCGGCGACACGATCAACGCGATCAAGGCCGCGAAGGAGTTCGGCATCACGAAGACGATGAAGCTCGCCGCGCTGCTGATGTTCATCGACGACGTGCACAGCCTGGGCCTCGAGACGACCCAGGGCCTCGTGCTGACCGACAGCTGGTACTGGAACCGCGACGCGGCGTCGCGCCAGTGGGCGCAGCGCTACTTCGGCAAGATGAAGAAGATGCCGTCGAGCCTGCAGGCGGCCGACTACTCGTCGGTGACGACCTACCTGAAGGCCGTCCAGGCCGCCGGCACGACCGATTCCGACAAGGTGATGGCCGAGCTGAAGAAGATCAAGATCAACGACTTCTACGCGAAGGGCTACATCCGCACGGACGGCAGCATGATCCACGACATGTACCTGATGGAGGTGAAGAAGCCGTCGGAATCGAAGGAGCCGTGGGACTACTACAAGGTGCTCGCGACGATTCCGGGCGAACAGGCGTTCGGGACCAAGAAGGAATCGCGCTGCGCGTTGTGGAAGTAAGCGCGGCATGGCGGCGCGCGCAGGCGCGCCGCGCGGCGGCGGCCGCAGCGATGTGCCCGCTGCGCCGCCCGCGTGCGCAGCGCACGAAGGTTGCCGCACAGAGGTTGCGCGCGCAACGAAACTCATTCTGACGGCTAAGTCGATGGAAATCTTTGGCATTCCGTTGCCGGCGATGCTGAGCCAGTTGCTGCTCGGGCTCGTCAACGGCTCGTTCTACGCGATCCTGAGCCTCGGGCTCGCGGTGATCTTCGGGCTGCTCAACGTGATCAACTTCGCGCACGGCGCGCTGTTCATGCTGGGCGCGATGCTCGCGTGGATGGGCCTGTCGTACTTCGGGCTGCCGTACTGGGCGATGCTCGTGCTGGCGCCGCTGGTCGTCGGCGCGTTCGGGATCGTGATCGAGCGCTCGATGCTGCGCTGGCTGTACAAGCTCGATCACCTGTACGGGTTGCTGCTCACGTTCGGCCTCACGCTGGTCGTCGAAGGCGTGTTCCGGTCGATCTACGGATCGTCAGGCCAGCCGTACGACGTGCCGTCGCAGCTTTCCGGCGCAACCAACCTCGGCTTCATGTTCCTGCCGAACTACCGCGCGTGGGTGGTAGTCGCGTCGCTCGCGGTGTGCCTCGCGACGTGGTTCGTGATCGAGAAGACGCGCCTCGGCGCATACCTGCGCGCGGGCACCGAGAATCCGAAGCTGGTCGAGGCGTTCGGCGTGAACGTGCCGATGATGATCACGCTCACCTACGGCTTCGGCGTCGCGCTCGCCGCGTTCGCGGGCGTGCTGGCCGCACCGGTGATCCAGGTGTCGCCGCTGATGGGCCAGCCGATGATCATCACCGTGTTCGCGGTGGTCGTGATCGGCGGGATGGGCTCGATTCTCGGCTCGATCGTCACGGGCCTGCTGCTCGGCGTGATCGAAGGCTTCACGCGCGTGTTCTATCCCGAAGCGTCGGCGACGGTCGTGTTCGTGATCATGGCGATCGTGCTGCTGTTCCGCCCGGCGGGCCTCTTCGGCAAGGAAAAATGATGCAGAGAAAAGTGCTCTACGGCGTGCTGCTTGCCGCACTGCTCGCCGCGCCGTTCATCGGCGCGTATCCGGTGTTCGTGATGAAGGTGCTCACGTTCGCGCTGTTCGCGGCCGCGTTCAACCTGCTGATCGGCTATACGGGGCTGCTGTCGTTCGGTCATGCGATGTTTCTCGCGACCGCCGGCTACGCGACCGGCTATTCGATGCAGACGCTCGGTTTCACGCCGGAGCTCGGCGTACTCGCGGGCATCGTCGCCGCGACGCTGCTCGGGCTCGTCGTCGGGCTGTTCGCGATCCGCCGGCAGGGCATCTACTTCGCGATGATCACGCTCGCGTTCGCGCAGATGGTCTACTTCATCTACCTGCAGGCGCCGTTCACGCACGGCGAGGACGGCCTGCAGGGCGTGCCGCGCGGTCATCTGTTCGGGCTGCTCGACCTGTCGAACGACGTCGCGCTGTACTACGTCGTGCTGGCGGTGGTCGTCGCCGCTTGCGCATTCATCGTGCGGGTCGTCCATTCGCCGTTCGGCCAGGTGCTCGTCGCGATCAAGGAGAACGAGGCGCGCACGATCTCGCTCGGCTATGACACCGACCGTTTCAAGCTGCTCGCGTTCATCCTGTCGGCCGGGCTCGCGGGGCTGGCCGGCTCGCTGAAGGTGCTCGTGCTCGGCTTCGAGACGCTCTCCGATGCGTACTGGACGATGTCGGGCCTCGTCGTGCTGATGACGCTGGTCGGCGGGATGGGCACGCTGTTCGGGCCGCTGCTGGGGGCGGCGCTGATCGTCGCGCTGGAAGACCGGCTCGGCGACATCGGCGAATGGCTCGCGTCGACGACGGGCGTCGCGTGGTTCCATTCGCTCGGCGAATCGGCGACGATCGTCACGGGGCTGATTTTCATCGCATGCGTGCTTGCATTCCGGCGCGGCATCGTCGGCGAGATGGTCGCGCGGATCAAGCCGCTCAGGGCGTCCTGAGCGCGTGCCGCGCACGTCGCGACACGTTGATGCGAAGCACCATCCGGCACGCGTCGGAAGGGCGTCGCAGCGGGCTCGGGCCGGCGCCGCGCGGCAGGCTGGCGCCCCATTTTCGTGCGGCGATGCACCATAGGGGTAAATGCTAAGTTGTCGCAGGGTGAAAGGTCCATTAATCTTCGTTTCAGTTCTGATGCACCGCGAAACGAATTTGCAGGTGGAGAACGAGGAGACAATCGAGGCACAAAGTGCCCGGCCCCAAAGCGCTGTTGGACGGAATCCAACAGCGCTTTTTCATTTGCGTGCACGGATTCTCACCGCTGGTGCATCGTCCTGCGCAAGTGCCGTATTTCGCGCTTGCGTTCGCACCGCAACTCTTCCGCGCTTCGCCGCGTCCCCCGTTTTTCCTTGTCCCGCAATCCGGTCGCAGACGGCGCGCAACCCTGCGCAGGCTGTCCGGGCTTACCCGGTTGGCGTGCGGGAAAGGCGTCCGTTACACTCGGCTTTCGCCGACCGCGCGGTCGGGAAAATCGGTCGGCAGTTCTCCTACAAGCAGAATGCAGAAGAGGGAGTACGGTTGGATGAGAAGCGCAGGGCGGTGGATCGGGGCAGGAAGGGCGGCTGGCGCCGCTCGTTCGTCATGGGGTGCGCCGTGGGTCATCGCGGCTTTCCCGAGCCGCTCTGCCGCCCGTATGGGCGTTCCGGTGCCATCTCTGGTCGTTGCGTTCGCATCCGTATCCGCATTCGCATGAACCGCCGGCTTTCCGCTATTTCGCCGCTCGCGTACACGGCCGTGCCAGGCCGGATCGACGCGCCTTCCGACGATCGTTGCGCATGCATCGATCGCCCGCACGATCCCGCATTTCTTCGCTTTCTTCATCCTGACGACACTGCTGCTGCGCATCGTGGCGGTCGAACGACCGTTTCGGCCGGTACGCGGCGCGTGCGTGCGTGGTGCCGTCCGGGCCCTGTCGCGGGGGCGGCGTTTCACGGGAAAACGAGCGTAGGCGCGGCAAGGCGAGATAGTTAAATTATTAACTTGTTTGGGGACCGGGAGCCGCCCGAGCGCCCCGTGGCTTTTTCGAGCAGCGTTTGGAGACAACGTAAATGAAGATGAATCGATGGATGGAAGCCGTGCTCGCCGCGGGCCTCGTGTGTGCGGCGGCAACGGCGTCGGCGCAGGTGAAGATCGGCGTGACGCTGTCGGCCACCGGGCCGGCTGCATCGCTCGGGATTCCGGAAAAGAACACGATTGCGCTGCTGCCGAAGGAAATCGCGGGCAAGAGCGTGCAGTACATCGTGCTCGACGACGCATCCGACACGAGCCGCGCGGTGCAGAACGTCCGCAAGCTGATCGACGAAGACCACGTCGACGCGATCATCGGCTCGTCCGTCACGCCGAACTCGCTCGCGATGCTCGACCCCGTGTCGCAGGGCAAGACGCCGACGATCTCGCTCGCGGCGAGTGCGCAGATCATCGCGCCGATGGACGCGAAGCGTGCATGGATGTTCAAGGTGCCGCAGAACGACCAGCTGATGGCCGATGCGATTGCCGGCTACATGGCGAAGCACGGCGTGAAGACGGTCGGCTTCATCGGCTTCGCCGATGCGTACGGCGACAGCTGGTACAAAACGTTCGACGCGGCGGCCGCGAAGAACGGCCTGAAGGTCGTGGCGAACGAGCGCTACAACCGTACCGACGCGTCGGTGATGGGGCAGGTGCTGAAGCTGATGGGCTCGAATCCCGATGCGATGCTGATCGCCGGCTCCGGCACGCCGGCGGCGCTGCCGGCCAAGACGCTGAAGGAGCGCGGCTACAAGGGCAAGGTGTACCAGACGCACGGCGTCGCGAACAACGACTTCCTGCGCGTGTGCGGCAAGGATTGCGAAGGCGAGATCCTGCCGGCCGGCCCGGTGCTCGTGACCGACCAGCTCCCCGATTCGAACCCGGTGAAGAAGGCGGCACTCGGGTACAAGGCCGCGTACGAGAAGGCCTACGGCGCGGGCTCGCTGTCGACGTTCGGCGGCCATGCGTGGGATGCGGGGCTGCTGCTGCAGCGTGCGATTCCCGACGCGCTGAAGAAGGGGCAGCCGGGGTCCGAGGCGTTCCGCGAAGCGCTGCGCGCGTCGCTCGAGAGCGTGAAGGACCTGCCCGTGTCGCACGGCGTGATCAACATGACGACGACCGATCACAACGGCTTCGACACGCGTGCGCGCGTGATGGTGCAGATCGTCGACGGCAAGTGGAAGTTGCAGGCCGACTGAGCATCACGTGAAACCGGCGTGCACGGCGCGAATGGCGCCGCGCGCGCCGTCGGCAGGGCGCCGGGCCTGACGGGCCGCGCCCGTGCCGCATGGAACCACCGGGGCTCGCCGCGTGGCGCCTGACGTGCCGATCTTGCCGTCCGTGCGCTCCGGCCGTTCCCGTCGCCGTTTCTCCGCAGCATTCTCGATATACGAAACGTATGGATCTCTCGATTGCGGCGATCCTCGCGCAAGACGGCATCACGACCGGCGCCATTTACGCATTGTTGTCGCTGGCGCTCGTACTGGTGTTTTCCGTCACGCGGGTGATCTTCATTCCCCAGGGCGAATTCGTCGCCTACGGTGCGCTGACGCTTGCGGCGTTGCAGGCGCAGAAATTCCCCGCCACCTGCTGGCTGTTGTTCGTGATGGGCATCGCGTGCTTCCTGCTCGAAGTCGGCGGCCTGATTCGGCATCGCGAACGCCGCCATCAACTCGGCCGCACGCTCGCGACGCTCGGCAGCCGCTACATCCTGCTGCCGCTCGCGGTGTTCGCGATCACGCACAGCTTTGCCGCGCAGCCGCTGCCGATGCTTGCGCAGATCGCGCTGACGCTCGCGATCGTCGTGCCGATGGGGCCGTTCGTCTATCGGCTCGTGTACCAGCCGATCGCGGAAGGCACGACGCTGCTGCTGCTGATCGTGTCGGTTGCCGTCCATTTCGCGATGGTCGGCCTTGGGCTCGTGATGTTCGGTGCGGAAGGTTCGCGCACCAACGGATTCTCGGATGCGTCGCTGTCGATCGGCAGCATGACGGTGTCGGCACAGAGCATCCTGGTCGTCGTTACGGCAATCGTGCTGATCGGTGCGCTCTACGTGTACTTCGGCCGCACGATCGCGGGCAAGGCGCTGCGCGCGACGTCGGTGAACCGGCTCGGTGCGCAGCTCGTCGGCATCGGCACGACCGAAGCAGGGCGGCTCGCGTTCACGTTCGCGGCGGGGCTCGGCGTGCTGTCCGGGATTCTCGTCGGCCCGCTGACGACGATCTACTACGACTCGGGTTTCCTGATCGGCCTGAAGGGCTTCGTCGGCGCGATCATCGGCGGGCTCGTCAGCTATCCGCTCGCGGCCGCCGGCTCGCTGCTCGTCGGCGTGCTCGAATCGTATTCGTCGTTCTGGGCGAGCGCATACAAGGAGGTGATCGTGTTCACGCTGATCATTCCGGTGCTGCTGTGGCGGAGCTTCGCGACGCCGCACGCGGAAGAGGAAGAGGAGTGACGCGATGAAGACGATGGTACGCAACAAGACCTTCTGGGTGTTTCTCGTTGTGCTGTTCGCGCTGCCGGTGCTGCCCGGCGCGCTGCAGGTGCCCGAGTACTGGATCACGCTGCTGAACTACATCGGCCTCTATGCGATCGTCGCGATCGGGCTTGTGCTGCTGACGGGCGTCGGCGGGATGACGAGCTTCGGGCAGGCCGCGTTCGTCGGCATCGGCGCGTATGCGACCGCGCTCCTGACGACGCGGTACGGCGTGTCGCCATGGCTCGCGCTGATCGTCGGCGTCGTGCTGACGGCGCTCGTCGCGCTCGTGCTCGGCGCGGTCACGATGCGGTTGTCCGGGCACTTCCTGCCGCTCGGCACGATCGCGTGGGGCCTCGCGCTGTTCTACCTGTTCGGCAACCTCGAACTGCTCGGCAAGTACGACGGGATCAACGGGATTCCGGCGCTGAACCTGTTCGGCATCGAGCTGGAAAGCGGCCGCAGCCTGTATTTCCTGATCTGGGCCGTCGTGCTGGCCGCGATCGTGTCGGTGCAGAACCTGCTGAACAGCCGCCCGGGCCGCGCAATCCGCGCGCTGCGAGGCGGCGGCGTGATGGCCGAGGCGATGGGCGTGAACACCGCGTGGATGCGCGTCGTGATCTTCGTCTACGCGGCCGTGCTCGCGGCCGTATCGGGCTTCCTGTATGCGCACCTGCAGCGCGCGGTGAACCCGACGCCGTTCGGCCTGAACCACGGGATCGAATTCCTGTTCATGGCCGTGGTCGGCGGCGTGTCGCACGTCTGGGGCGCGGTGCTCGGCGCGGCGATCCTGACCGTGCTGCAGGACTACCTGCAGACGCTGCTGCCGAAGCTGCTCGGCTCGGAAGGCAACTTCGAGATCATCGTGTTCGGCGTGCTGATGGTGCTGCTGCTGCAGTATGCCCGTCAGGGCGTGTGGCCGTTCGTCGCGAGATTGTTCCCGCGCGGGCCGCGCGCGCATGTGCCCGAGCACGCCGATCCGTTGCCGCAGCGCGCGAAGCCCGCGGCCGGCGAGCCGCTGCTCGTGGTCGACAACGCACGCAAGCAGTTCGGCGGGCTCGTGGCCGTCAACGACGTCAGCTTCGACGTGAAGGCGGGGCAGATCATCGGGCTGATCGGCCCGAACGGCGCCGGCAAGTCGACCACGTTCAACCTCGTGACGGGCGTACTGAAGCCGACGGGCGGCACGATCACGTTCCGTGGCGAGCGCATCGACGGGCTCACGTCGCGCCAGATCGTCCGCCGCGGCATCGGCCGCACGTTCCAGCACGTGAAGCTGTTGCCGGCGATGACGGTGCTCGAGAACGTCGCGATCGGCGCGCATCTGCGCGGCCATACGGGCGTTTGGCGCAGCATCGCGCGGCTCAATGCGCATGAGGAAGCGCAGTTGCTGGCCGAAGCCGCACGCCAGATCCGCCGCGTCGGACTTGAGAAGCACATGTACGACGAAGCCGGCAGCCTCGCGCTCGGCCAGCAGCGAATTCTCGAAATCGCGCGGGCACTGTGCTGCGATCCGACGCTGCTGCTGCTCGACGAGCCGGCCGCCGGGCTGCGTTACCTGGAGAAGCAGCAACTCGCCGACCTGCTGCGGCGGCTGAAGGCGGAAGGCATGAGTGTATTGCTCGTGGAACATGACATGGATTTTGTGATGAATCTCACCGACCGGCTGGTGGTGATGGAGTTCGGTACACGGATCGCGGAAGGACTGCCGCAGGACGTGCAGCAGGATCCGGCGGTGCTCGAAGCGTATCTGGGCGGGGTGGAGTGATGACGGACACGACGATGCCGATTCTCGACGTGCGCGGACTGGCAGTCAGGTACGGGAAGGTGGAGGCGCTGCACGGCGCGGCGATCAAGGTTGGCGCGGGACAGATCGTCAGCGTGATCGGTCCGAACGGGGCCGGCAAATCGACGCTGCTGAACGCGATCATGGGCGCGCTGCCGGTGACCGGGCATGCGTCGGGCGCGGTCGTGTATCGCGGCAACGACGTCGGCGCATTGCCGGTCGAGCAGCGCGTCGCGCGCGGGATGTGCCTTGTACCGGAAAAGCGCGAGCTGTTCAGCACGATGACGGTCGAAGACAACCTCGTGCTGGGCGCGTATCGGCGCAAGCGGGCCGGTGAATCGAACTTCCTCGATCAGCTCGATCACGTGTTCGCGCTGTTTCCACGGCTGAAAGAGCGACGCAAGCAGGCGGCCGGTACGCTATCCGGCGGCGAGCGTCAGATGCTCGCGGTCGGCCGCGCGCTGATGGGCAAGCCCGACCTGCTGATGCTCGACGAGCCGAGCCTCGGGCTGGCGCCGCTGATCGTGAAGGAGATCTTTCATATCATTAGCGCGTTGCGCGGTACGGGCGTGGCAACGCTGCTGATCGAACAGAACGCACGGGCCGCGTTGCAGATCTCCGACTACGGTTATGTGCTGGAGACGGGCGAGTTTGCGCTGGAGGGGCCGGCAGCCGAGCTTGCGCAGAATCCGAGCGTGATCGAAACCTACCTCGGGTTGGCAAAGAAGACGGCTTGATCGTTGGCGCGGTTGGCGGGAAGCGGGCGGCGTGTTTCACGTGAAACACGCCGTTTTTGTTTGGGGACCGAGGCGATATCTCGATGCCACGATGATCCGCGGCCAGGGGATAAGTGTCGGGGGAACAGTCGGAAGTCCTGTGCGATGCTGGCGGATAAGCTGTCCACAGCGCGGGTGACGATCTTGCGTGTCGTTGAGGAGTGGGTAGTGGCTCGTTCCACAGGCTGAATTTCCGGTGCACGAATCTCTGCACAGGCTGACGACGTGCTGCATCTCAGGGGATAAGTATCAGACCAACAGCTGGAAATTCTGTGAAAAAGAGGAAGAGGGTGGGCGCGGTAGGCACCGGCTGTCGCGTCCAGACTATTGTGTCGACCACAGGCGTTGATTCAGTCATGTGTTCCCCGTGTTGTTTTCCCGGCGAGCGGGTGGTCTTTGCACAGGCGCAACGATGTGCGGTGAGCCGGCCGGAAGCATTGCCGGAGCTGGCCGGCACCACGGATTCATCTATTCACAGCCGAAAAATCGACGAAATGCACAGACCCTACCATTCGGACGGCCTTCGGGCGAAATGCGAACCCGCTATAATTCGGCCCATACATTTCTCAGATAGGTTCGTGCGCAGTCCTGCGTCCGGAATCCACCATGCTTTTTCCCACAGAATTTGACGTCATCGTCGTCGGTGGCGGTCACGCCGGCACGGAAGCCGCGTTGGCGTCCGCCCGCATGGGCGCGAAGACACTGCTGCTGACCCACAACATCGAAACGCTTGGGCAGATGAGCTGCAATCCGTCGATCGGCGGCATTGGCAAGGGCCATCTGGTCAAAGAAGTCGACGCGCTGGGCGGCGCGATGGCGGCTGCGACGGACGAGAGCGGTATTCAGTTCCGGATCCTCAATTCGTCGAAGGGCCCGGCCGTGCGTGCGACGCGTGCGCAGGCCGATCGCATCCTGTACAAGGCCGCGATCCGCCACCGGCTCGAGAACCAGCCGAACCTGTGGCTGTTCCAGCAGGCCGTCGACGACTTGATGGTTGAAGGCGACCGCGTGGTGGGCGCCGTCACGCAGATCGGCATCCGCTTCCGCGCTCGCGCGGTCGTGCTGACAGCCGGCACGTTCCTCGACGGCAAGATCCACGTCGGCCTGAACAACTACACCGGCGGTCGCGCGGGCGATCCGGCGGCCGTGTCGCTGTCGTCCCGCCTGAAGGAGCTGAAGCTGCCGCAGGGCCGCCTGAAGACCGGTACGCCGCCGCGTATCGACGGCCGCACGATCGACTTCTCGAAGCTGGACGAGCAGCCGGGCGACTTCGATCCCATCCCCGTGTTCTCGTTCCTGGGCCGCGCGGAACAGCATCCGCAGCAGTTGCCGTGCTGGGTCACGCACACGAATGAGCGCACGCACGACATCATTCGCGGCGGCCTCGACCGTTCGCCTATGTATACAGGCGTGATCGAAGGCGTCGGGCCGCGCTATTGCCCGTCGATCGAGGACAAGATCCACCGGTTCGCATCGAAAGAGTCGCACCAGATTTTCCTCGAGCCGGAAGGGCTGACGACCAACGAGTTCTACCCGAACGGGATCTCGACGAGCCTGCCCTTCGACGTCCAGCTCGAGCTCGTGCATTCGATGCGCGGCCTCGAGAACGCGCATATCCTGCGTCCCGGCTACGCGATCGAGTACGACTACTTCGACCCGCGCGCGCTGAAGGCGTCGCTCGAGACGAAGGCGATCAACGGGCTGTTTTTTGCGGGCCAGATCAACGGGACGACCGGCTACGAAGAGGCAGCCGCGCAGGGGCTGCTGGCCGGCCTCAATGCGGGCCGTTACGTGCAGCAGAAGGATGCCTGGTGCCCGCGCCGCGACCAGGCCTACCTTGGCGTGCTGGTCGACGATCTCGTGACGCGCGGCGTCGCCGAGCCGTATCGGATGTTCACGAGCCGCGCCGAGTATCGCCTGAGCCTGCGTGAAGACAACGCCGATATGCGCCTGACCGAGATGGGCCGCGAACTGGGGCTCGTCGACGACGTGCGCTGGGACGCGTTCAGCCGGAAGCGCGACGCTGTTTCACGTGAAACCGAACGCCTGAAGTCGACGTGGGTCACGCCGAAGACGCTGCCGCCGGAAGAGGCGACCGCGCTGCTCGGCAAGGCGATCGATCACGAATACAGTCTCGCTGAGTTGCTGCGCCGTCCAGGTATCAGCTACGACGGCGTGTGCGGCCTGAAGGGCGGCGAATGCGGCCCCGCGGAGCCGCTGATTGACGACCCGGTGCTGCTCGCGCAGATCAAGGAACAGGTCGAGATCGGCATCAAATATCAAGGCTATATCGAGCGCCAGGCATCCGAGATCGAACGCAACGACGCGAACGAGAACACGCGCCTGCCGGACGGTATCGATTACCGCGAAGTTCGCGGCCTGTCGTTCGAAGTGAGCCAGAAGCTCAATGAGTTTCGGCCGGAAACGATCGGGCAGGCGTCGCGCATCTCGGGCATCACGCCGGCGGCCATCTCGTTGCTGATGGTGCACCTGAAGCGCCGCGGCTTGGGCCGCCGTAATGGCACTGCCACAGAGGCAACGGAGCAGGGGGACGGTGCCGTCCCGACGCAACAATGACGGCGCGTCGCGCGCCGGCCGTTAATCGGGACGTACTGGAAGGGATGCTCGTCGAAGGCACGACGGCACTCGACCTCAAGCTGACGGATGCACAACGCAACCAGCTCCTCGATTATGTCGCGCTGCTCGGCAAGTGGAACGCGGTCTACAACCTGACCGCGATCCGCGACCCGAAGCAGATGCTGATCCAGCACATCCTCGATTCGCTTTCCATCTTCCCGCATCTGCGTGGCCATGCGTCGGCCCGCGTGCTCGACGTCGGTTCGGGCGGCGGGTTACCCGGTATCGTGCTGGCGATCGTCCAGCCGGACTGGCAGGTCACGCTGAACGATATCGTGCAGAAGAAGTCTGCATTCCAGACGCAGATGCGCGCGGAACTGAAGCTCGCGAACCTGTCGGTTGTCACCGGACGAGTCGAATCGCTGCAGCCGGGTGTCGAAGTGCCGGAAAAATTCGACATGATCGTATCCCGCGCCTTCGCTGATCTGTCCGACTTCGTTAAACTTGCTCGACATCTGGTCGCGCCGGGCGGATCGATCTGGGCAATGAAGGGCGTACACCCGGACGACGAGATTGCACGGTTGCCGGAAGGCAGCCGCGTAAAGCAGGCGATGCGGCTGGCGGTGCCGATGCTCGATGCCGAACGGCATCTGATCGAAGTGGCCGTCGACGAGGCGATTTGACGGCGCGCGGCTTCGCGCGCCGAATGTTTGAAGGTAAGAGGAACACACCAACGATGGCAAAGATCTTCTGCGTTGCGAACCAGAAGGGGGGCGTCGGCAAGACGACGACATCGGTCAATCTCGCCGCAAGCCTTGCAGCGCAGGAGCAACGAGTCCTGCTGATCGATCTCGACCCGCAGGGCAACGCGACGATGGGCAGCGGGATCGACAAGGCTGCCTGCGACGCGACCGTGTACGAGGTGCTGGTCGACGGCGTGTCTGTGACCGACGCACGCGTGCGTCCGGAAGGCGTCACCTACGACGTACTGCCCGCGAATCGCGAACTGTCCGGTGCCGAGATCGAACTGATCAGCATCGACAACCGCGAGCGCCGGCTGAAGGCCGCGCTCGAGCACGTTTCCGACGACTACGACTTCGTGCTGATCGATTGCCCGCCGACGCTGTCGCTGCTGACGCTGAACGGGCTGTGCGCGGCGCATGGTGTCGTGATCCCGATGCAGTGCGAATACTTCGCCCTGGAGGGGTTGTCGGACCTCGTCAACACGATCAAGCAGGTTCACGCGAACATGAACCGCGACCTGAAGATCATCGGCTTGCTGCGCGTGATGTTCGATCCGCGCATCACGCTGCAGCAGCAAGTCTCCGATCAACTGAAAGCGCACTTCGGCGACAAGGTGTTCGACGTGGTGATTCCGCGCAACGTGCGCCTGGCGGAAGCGCCAAGTTACGGGCTGCCGGGCGTCGTGTTCGACCGCAGCTCGCGTGGTGCGCAAGCGTATCTCCAGTTCGGTGCCGAGATGATCGAACGCGTTCGCGCGTTCGAGGTGTCGTGATCCGGACATGAGCGAAGCGAGGAAGAAAGACATGAGCGCGGTACCAAAGAAGAAGGGCTTGGGGCGTGGCCTCGAAGCGCTGCTCGGCGGCAGCGCCGATATCACCGAGGCGGTGAAGATCGAAGGGGCGCCGAATACGCTCGCGCTTGGCAAGTTGCAGGCCGGCAAGTACCAGCCGCGAACGCGAATGGACGAAGGCAGCCTGCAGGAACTCGCGGCGAGCATCCGCGCGCAGGGCGTGATGCAGCCGATTCTGGTGCGGCCCATTTCGTCAGATAAATACGAAATCATCGCAGGCGAGCGTCGTTTCCGCGCGGCCCGCCTGGCCGGTCTCGACGAAGTGCCGGTGCTCGTGAAGGACGTGTCCGACCAGGCCGCTGCGGCGATGGCGCTGATCGAGAACATCCAGCGCGAAGATCTGAACCCGCTTGAAGAAGCGCATGGTATCCAGCGCCTGCTCGACGAGTTCGGTTTCACGCACGAACAGGCGGCCGAATCGGTCGGCCGTTCGCGCAGCGCGGTGTCGAACCTGCTGCGCCTGCTGAACCTCGCGTCGCCGGTGCAGACGATGCTGCTGGCCGGCGATCTCGACATGGGGCACGCGCGTGCGCTGCTCGCCGTCGATGCGGCAACGCAGATCACGCTCGCCCATCAGGTGGTCAACAAGCGCATGTCGGTGCGCGAGACCGAGAAGCTCGTCTCGCACACGACGAAGGAAGCGCCGGCCGTGAAGGCGCGTGCGAAGGACGACGGCGGCCGCGACACGCGCCGTCTCGAAGAGGAGTTGTCCGACCTGCTCGCGTCGACGGTGAAGATCAAGCTCGGCCGCCGCGGGCGAGGGCAGGTGATGATCGATTTCGGCAACCTCGACGCGCTCGAGGGCATTCTCGTGCGGCTGCGCGGCAACGTGGCGACCGAAGAGTAACGAGGCGATCGATGGAGAACACGGGCGCGGCGGCGCCGCGCCGGTGGCTCGGATGGGTACTGCAGGAGCCGGTGCTGACGGTGCTGGTGCTTGCGCTGATTGTCCTGCAATGGTTGCGCCCGCAACCAATTGACGCACTGGCCGGCCGCGTCGACTGGCAGACCGTCGCGACGCTCGCGGGCCTGCTGATGCTGACCAAGGCGCTCGAATTGTCCGGCTGCCTGATGTGGCTCGCGCACCGCATCGTGCATCACGTGCATTCAGAACGCGGGCTCGCGATGCTGCTCGTCACGTTCGCCGCAGTGCTGTCGATGTGGCTCACCAACGACGTTGCGCTGTTCGTCGTCGTGCCGTTGATGGTATCGCTGCGTGCGCTGACGCCGCTGCCGTTCCGGCGGCTCGTGATCGTCGTCGCGCTGGCCGTCAACGCGGGGTCCGTCGCGACGCCGCTCGGCAATCCCCAGAATCTTTTCCTGTGGCAATTGAGCGGCGTGTCGTTCGGCCGCTTCGTGGTCACGCTCGGGCCGCTCGCGATCGCGCTGATGGCGCTGCTGCTCGCGCTGACTGCATGCGCGTTTCGCGCGAAGCCGCTCGACCTGTCCGGCGACGTCGCCGCATTTCCCGTACAACGCATGCACGCGCTGATCGCCGCGGTGCTGTTCGCGGCATTCGTGCTGCTCACCGATGCGCACCATCCGCTGCCGGGTCTGGCTGCTGTCGCGATCATGTTGTTCGCTGTAAAACGTGACGCAGTCCTCAGGATCGACTGGCTGCTGCTGATGATCTTCGTGCTGATGTTTGTCGTGCTGCGCAGCGCGGCTGCGTTGCCCGTCGTGCACGACGCGATCGCGCATGCGCGTCTCGATTCGCCGCTGCGCGTATTCGCGGCCGGTGCGGTGCTGTCGCAGGGGATCAGCAACGTGCCGGCCGCGATCCTGCTGTCGGAGTTCACGAGCGACTGGCGCGCGCTCGCGTTCGGCGTATCGGTCGGCGGCTTCGGCTTCGCGATCGGTTCGCTCGCGAACCTGATCGCGGTGCGTCTCGCGAAGGAGTCGCGCATGTGGCTACCGTTCCACCTGGTCTCGATTCCGTTCGCGCTCGCGAGCGCGGCACTGGGCGCGTGGCTGCTCGTTCACGGTTGAGCGATGTGGGTGCGTGCGGCACAGGCGCACCGTTCGGGTGACGGGGAGGTGCACAGGGTTCGCGATGGTTGCGGGCTGTTGATAAGTGCGGCGATCCACAGTCGATCATCTGTGGTGGCGCGACAACTGATTGGCGGTATCGATGCGTCAGCGTCCGACCGAATTTCACGCATCGGGCACGGCTGATCGGCCGCAGTGCTTTGCTTGTCCGGTGTCCTCGCGCGGGGTTCGAATCGCGCGACCCTCTGCACAGCGGATTTTCGGCGGCAATCGTGCTGCACCGCCAGGGCCCGCGTCGGGCATCGTTTCCATGCCATTCCAGCGGCGCCGGATTTTTCGAGCAAGAACTACCGGCGCAAAAATGCGACCTTACAACTGTCATCGTACGTCGTCGAATCGCGTGTTTTTTTCACATGATGACGTGTCGTTTTATGCCGGTTTTTATCGCGTCTAAAGCCTTGAATCACTTGCAACTATCGCTTACAATCGCCCGGATTTGTTAGCTAGGCACCCCCGAAAGCTTTCGGAAAGTTTGGGGCGGATTGGGAATTTGCGGAAGGTTGCGATGGCGAGTCAGGAGCCGATCGAAGGTCACGACAAGCACAGCGCGCGCCGCACTCAACCGGTGGTCGACGGGCGGCATGCAGCTGCCGACGACGAATGGGATGCCGAGCAGCAAGACAATACAATCGTTCCGCTTACGCGGGCAGAAGCGGAGACGCTGTTCGGCCCGGACGTGAGCCGACCCTCACGGGTCACGCCTTACCGGGTGGTGATCGCGCAAGTGGTCTTGTCCCTGGTTGCAACGCTGGCGTGGTGGCTGTTTTCCTCGAAGCCGCCGGGCGCCGCTGCGCAATCGGCATTCATGGGCGGAGCGATTAGCTGGGTGCCGAGCGCATTGTTCGCGGCGCGTTTGAGACGAGGCGGTGCCGACACCGTGATGGGCTGGGTGGTCGGTGAAGTAGTCAAGATGGGTGCGACGATCGCGATGTTCGTGGCGATCGCCGTGTGGTATCCCGGTGTGCACTGGGTGCCCCTGCTGATTACGTACTTGCTCGTGCTGAAAACGTACTGGATAGCGCTGGCCTGGCGGTAGGCTTTGAAGTCTTGCGCGGTTTGACCGGAACCTGCGCAGGCGCGTTCCCGCAATACATTGTTGCGGCGAAGCGGACGACCGATTTTCGACAATTTGGGTGGCACTAAAGATTATGGCAACCAGCGAAGGCTCGCGTGCTCTGGATCCGTCCGAGTACATTGCGCACCACTTGCAGAATTTCTCCACCGCGCATCAGACGTCGATTTTCGATATCCACGTCTGGAATCTCGACACGCTGTTCTGGTCGATCGTCTGCGGTCTCGCTACGATTCTGATCCTGTACATGGCTGCCCGCAAGGCAACGCCGGGCGTGCCGGGCCGCTTCCAGTGCGCGATCGAGATGATCGTCGAGATGGTGGAAGACCAGTCGAAGGCCGTCGTGCACGGCAATCGTACCTTCATCGCGCCGCTCGCGCTGACCGTGTTCATCTGGGTCGCGCTGATGAACTCCCTCGACTTCCTCCCCGTCGACCTGCCGGGCCGCATCATCGGCCTGCTCGGTCTGTCGGACGTGATTTCCCACCATCGCATCGTCCCGACGGCCGACCTCAACGGCACGCTCGGCATCGCACTCGGCGTGTTCGTGCTGATGATCTACTACAGCATCAAGATCAAGGGCGCGGGCGGCTTCCTGCATGAACTCGTGTCGGCTCCGTTCGGTGCGCATCCGCTGCTGTGGATCCCGAACCTCGGCCTGAACATCGTCGAATACGTCGCCAAGACCGTGTCGCTCGGCATGCGGCTGTTCGGCAACATGTACGCAGGCGAACTGCTGTTCCTGCTGATCGCGTTGCTTGGCAGCATGTGGGGCTTCGGCGCGGACGCGTCGGTGCTCGGCTTCATCGGCCACATCCTCGCGGGCAGCATCTGGGCGGTCTTCCACATCCTGATTGTTTTGCTGCAGGCGTTCATTTTCATGATGCTCACGCTGGTGTATCTCGGTCAGGCACACGAGTCGCACTAAGCGGCGGGACAATCAAGCAGGTTTGTTTTTAGTTTTTTTAATTCCAGTTCCAAGTCTTTTCACAAAGGAGTGATCATGCAAGCTTTCATCGCCAACATCCAGGGTCTGACCGCTATCGGTATCGGCATCATCATCGGCCTGGGTGCTATCGGCGCCTGTATCGGTATCGGCCTGATGGGTGGCAAGTACATCGAAGCATGCGCACGTCAGCCCGAGCTGATCAACCCGCTGCAAACGAAGATGTTCCTGCTGGCTGGCCTGATCGATGCGGCGTTCCTGATTGGCGTCGGCGTGGCAATGCTGTTTGCATTCGCGAACCCGCTCCTGTCGAAGCTCGCAGGCTAAGGTTCCTCGGAAGCATTGCGCCAGGCATCGCCGGCGCAGGGTGGAACGGATGACGAGCGCCAATCGAATTCAGTTTCGACGCGCTCCTCCTCGTTTCAATTTCCGGAATAGCAGATAAGGAAACACCGTGAATCTTAACGCAACCCTGTTTGCGCAAATGGTCGTGTTCCTGATCCTCGCGTGGTTCACGATGAAGTTCGTGTGGCCGCCGTTGATCAACGCCCTCGACGAGCGCTCGAAGAAAATTGCCGACGGCCTCTCGGCTGCGGAAAAGGGGCAGGCGGAACTCGTGGCGGCGCACAAGCGCGTCGAACAGGAACTCGTGCAGGCCCGTAACGACGGTCAACAACGCATTGCCGACGCTGAAAAGCGCGCGCAGGCCGTTGCCGACGAAATCAAGGCCCAGGCACACGCCGAAGCCGCCCGCATCATCGCGCAAGCGAAGGCGGACGCCGACCAGCAAATCGTGAAGGCGCGTGAAACGCTGCGCGGCGAAGTCGCCGGCCTGGCCGTCAAGGGCGCCGAGCAGATCCTGATGCGCGAAGTCGATCAAACGGCCCACGCCCAACTGCTGAATCAACTGAAAGCCGAGCTCTGATCATGGCCGAACTTGCAACCATCGCCCGCCCTTACGCTGAAGCGCTGTTCCGCGTGGCCGAGGCGGGTGACATCGCCGCCTGGTCCTCGCTCGTGCAAGAGCTGGCCCAGGTTGCGCGTCTGCCCGATGTGTTGTCCGTCGCGTCGAGCCCGAAGGTGACCCGTGCGCAAGTGGTGGAGCTGTTGCTCGCCACGCAGAAGTCGCCGCTCGCGGCAAGCGCCGAGGCGAAGAACTTCGTGCAGATGCTGGTCGACAATCATCGTATCGCGCTGCTGCCGGAAATCGCCACGCAGTTCGACGAGCTGAAAAATGCGCGTGAAGGCGCCGCCGATGCCACCATCGTCAGCGCGTATCCGCTGAACGGTACCGAGCTCGAAGGGCTCGTCTCCGGCCTCGAGCGCAAGTTCCAGCGCAAGCTGAAGCCGACGGTCCAAGTCGATTCGTCGCTGATCGGCGGCGTGCGCGTGACGGTCGGCGACGAAGTGCTCGACACCTCGGTTCGCGCGCGCCTTGCTTCGATGCAGGCCGCCCTGGCCGCCTGAGCGCCACGCCGGCACGCAACAGAATTGACTATCAGGAGCGAATAATGCAACTCAATCCCTCTGAGATCAGCGAGCTGATCAAGAGCCGGATCCAGGGCCTTGAAGCGAACGCGGACGTTCGCAACCAGGGCACCGTGATCTCCGTGACCGACGGTATCGTGCGTATCCACGGCCTGTCGGACGTGATGCAGGGCGAAATGCTCGAGTTTCCGGGCAACACGTTCGGCCTCGCGCTGAACCTCGAGCGCGACTCGGTCGGCGCGGTGATTCTCGGCGAATACGAACACATCTCGGAAGGCGACATCGTCAAGACGACGGGCCGCATTCTCGAAGTCCCGGTCGGCCCGGAACTCATCGGCCGCGTGGTCGATGCGCTCGGGAACCCGATCGACGGCAAGGGTCCCGTCAACGCGAAGCTGACCGACGCAATCGAAAAGATCGCGCCGGGCGTGATCTGGCGCAAGTCGGTGTCGCAGCCGGTGCAGACGGGCCTCAAGTCGATCGACGCGATGGTGCCGATCGGCCGTGGCCAGCGTGAGCTGATCATCGGCGACCGTCAGTGCGGCAAGACCGCGGTGGCGATCGACGCGATCATCAACCAGAAGGGCAAGGACCTGATCTGTATCTACGTCGCGATCGGCCAGAAGGCTTCGTCGATCATGAACGTGGTGCGCAAGCTCGAAGAAACGGGCGCGATGGAATACACCATCGTGGTCGCCGCTTCGGCGTCGGATTCGGCCGCGATGCAGTACCTCGCACCGTATGCGGGCTGCACGATGGGCGAATACTTCCGCGATCGCGGCCAGGACGCGCTGATCATTTATGACGACTTGACCAAGCAGGCATGGGCATACCGTCAGATCTCGCTGCTGCTGCGCCGCCCGCCGGGCCGTGAAGCGTACCCGGGCGACGTGTTCTATCTGCACTCGCGTCTGCTCGAGCGCGCGGCTCGCGTGTCGGAAGACTACGTCGAGAAGTTCACGAACGGCGAAGTGAAGGGCAAGAGCGGTTCGCTGACGGCACTGCCGGTCATCGAAACGCAGGCAGGCGACGTGACGGCGTTCGTTCCGACGAACGTGATCTCGATTACCGACGGCCAGATCTTCCTGGAAACCGACCTGTTCAACGCAGGCATCCGCCCGGCAATCAACGCCGGCGTGTCGGTGTCGCGTGTCGGTGGCGCCGCGCAGACGAAGGTCGTCAAGAAGCTGTCGGGCGGTATCCGTACCGACCTCGCGCAGTACCGTGAGCTCGCCGCGTTCGCACAGTTCGCGTCGGACCTCGACGAAGCGACCCGCAAGCAGCTCGAGCGCGGCCGCCGCGTGACGGAACTGCTGAAGCAGCCGCAGTATCAGCCGCTGCAGGTGTGGGAGCTGGCCGTGTCGCTGTTCGCGGCGAACAATGGCTACCTCGACGACATCGACGTCAAGGACGTGCTGCCGTTCGAAAAGGGCATGCGCGAATTCCTGAAGACGAGCCACGCTGACCTCATCAAGCGCATCGAAGACAACAAGGACTTGTCGAAGGACGACGAAGGCGCGCTGCGCGCCGCGCTCGACGCCTTCAAGAAGTCCGGTGCCTATTGATCCGCGAGGGACACCTTGAAGCGGCGCGGGCCGCGTAAAGCGCCCGCGCCGCTTCGGTCAAGGAGCAAGCTATGGCTGGAATGAAGGAAATTCGCGGGAAGATCAAGAGCGTGCAAAACACGCGCAAGATCACGAAGGCGATGGAGATGGTGGCCGCATCGAAGATGCGCCGCGCGCAGGAACGCATGCGCGCTGCCCGCCCGTATGCGGAGAAGGTCCGCGCCATCGCCGCGCACATGGGCCGCGCGAACCCGGAGTACCGCCACCCGTTCATGGTGGCGAACGACGGCGCGAACACGGCCGGCATCATCCTCGTCACGACCGACAAGGGTCTGTGCGGCGGCCTGAACACGAACGTGCTGCGCGCCACGGTGCAGAAGTTCAAGGAGCTGGACGAGAAGGGCCAGAAGGTCGAAGCCACCGCGATCGGCGGCAAGGGCCTCGGGTTCCTGAATCGTTTCGGCGCGAAGGTGATCTCGCAGGTCGTGCATCTCGGCGATACGCCGCATCTCGACAAGCTGATCGGCGCAGTGAAGACGCAACTCGATCAGTACTCGGAAGGCAAGCTGTCGGCTGTCTATATCGGGTACACGCGCTTCATCAACACGATGAAGCAGGAAGCGGTGATCGAACAGCTGCTGCCGCTGTCGTCGGATCGTCTCGAGGGCGACAGCGACACGCCGTCCACGGCGTGGGACTACATCTACGAGCCGGATGCGCCCGCGGTGGTCGACGAACTGCTCGTGCGTTACGTCGAGGCGCTGGTGTACCAGGCCGTGGCGGAAAACATGGCGTCGGAACAATCGGCGCGAATGGTCGCGATGAAGGCGGCTTCGGACAACGCGAAGACGGTGATCAGCGAGCTGCAATTGGTTTACAACAAGAGCCGTCAGGCCGCGATCACGAAAGAACTGTCGGAGATCGTCGGCGGCGCTGCTGCTGTTTAAGCGCGCGCGGGAATTTGACGCTCGGGAAACTGCGCCTTTGCGCGAGTAAAGAATCAGGTATTTAAAGGAAAAGCGATGAGTACTGCTGCTTTGGTAGAAGGCAAGATCGTACAGTGCATCGGCGCCGTTATCGACGTGGAATTCCCGCGCGAAACCATGCCGAAGATCTACGACGCGCTGACGCTCGATGGCTCGGAACTGACGCTCGAAGTCCAGCAGCAGCTGGGCGACGGCGTGGTCCGCACCATCTGTCTGGGTGCATCCGACGGCCTGCGCCGTGGCCTGGTCGTGAAGAACACGGGCAAGCCGATCTCGGTGCCGGTCGGCAAGCCGACCCTCGGCCGGATCATGGACGTGCTCGGCCGTCCGATCGACGAGGCTGGCCCGATCGACAGCGAAGTGACGCGTTCGATCCACCAGAAGGCGCCGGCGTTCGACGAACTGTCGCCGTCGACCGAACTGCTCGAAACGGGCATCAAGGTCATCGACCTGATCTGCCCGTTCGCAAAGGGCGGCAAGGTCGGTCTGTTCGGTGGTGCAGGCGTGGGCAAGACCGTCAACATGATGGAGCTCATCAACAACATCGCGAAGGAGCACGGCGGTTACTCCGTGTTCGCGGGCGTGGGCGAGCGTACCCGTGAAGGGAACGACTTCTACCACGAAATGAAGGACTCGAACGTTCTCGACAAGGTCGCGCTCGTGTACGGCCAGATGAACGAGCCGCCGGGCAACCGTCTGCGCGTCGCGCTGACGGGCCTGACGATGGCCGAGCACTTCCGTGACGAAGGCCTCGACGTGCTGTTCTTCGTCGACAACATCTACCGTTTCACGCTGGCCGGCACCGAAGTGTCGGCACTGCTCGGCCGTATGCCGTCGGCAGTGGGCTATCAGCCGACGCTGGCTGAAGAAATGGGCAAGCTGCAAGAGCGCATCACGTCGACCAAGAAGGGCTCGATCACGTCGGTTCAGGCCGTGTACGTCCCTGCGGATGACTTGACCGACCCGTCGCCGGCCACCACCTTCGGCCACCTGGACGCAACCGTCGTTCTGTCGCGTGACATCGCTTCGCTGGGTATCTACCCGGCAGTCGATCCGCTCGACTCGACGTCGCGCCAGATCGACCCGAACGTGATCGGCGAAGAGCACTACTCGATCACGCGCGGCGTGCAGCAGACGCTGCAGCGCTACAAGGAACTGCGCGACATCATCGCGATTCTGGGCATGGACGAACTGTCGCCGGAAGACAAGCTGTCGGTCGCGCGCGCACGTAAGATCCAGCGTTTCCTGTCGCAGCCGTTCCACGTCGCTGAAGTGTTCACGGGCTCGCCGGGCAAGTACGTGCCGCTGAAGGAAACGATCCGTGGCTTCAAGATGATCGTCGAAGGCGAGTGCGACCACCTGCCGGAACAGGCGTTCTACATGGTCGGCACGATCGACGAAGCCTTCGAAAAGGCCAAGAAGATCCAGTAAGGGTCATGGGACCGGAGTGAGCGCTGAAGCGCTGACTCTGGCCAACCACGGCATGGGATCGGAGTAAGCGCTAAAGCGCCAACACCGATCGACAGGAGTCGATATGGCAACCATCAAAGTAGACGTCGTCAGCGCGGAAGAGCAGATCTTCTCGGGCGTGGCGAAATTCGTCGCGCTGCCGGGCGAAGCGGGTGAGCTGGGCATCCTGCCGGGCCACACGCCGCTGATCACGCGGATTCGTCCGGGTGCGGTGCGCATCGAAGTCGAGGGCGGCAACGACGAATTCGTGTTCGTCGCGGGCGGCATTCTCGAAGTGCAGCCGGGCGCCGTGACGGTGCTCGCCGATACCGCGATCCGCGGCAAGGACCTCGACTCGGCGAAGGCCGAGGAAGCGCGCAAGCGCGCCGAGGAGACGCTGCAGAACGCGAAGTCGGATCTCGACCTCGCGAAGGCGCAATCCGAGCTCGCGACCGCGATGGCGCAGCTCGAGGCGATCCAGCGTCTGGCGAAGATTCGCAGCCGGCACTGAGCCGCGCCGCGTATCCCGCGAAAGAAAGCAGCCTTCGGGCTGCTTTTTTTTCGTCTGCAGTTTGCGCGCCGGGTCGTTGCGTCCGGTCGTGCTATTTCATCCGTCCGCCGCGATTTGATGTCAGAGTGTCGTCAGCGGAGCGCGTCATCATCCGCGGTGAGGCCGTCCGTCGCGATTGCGGCGGCGGAGACGGGTGCCGGAAGCGCGCGGGCCGATCAGTCAAAAAAGACGGAGACATTCATGGCAGCAGACCTTGGCGTAGGGGCGCTGATCGCGCCCGAAAGCGGATTGTCGTACGTGCGCGGCGCGACCGACGTGCCGCTATCCGAAGCGACGATCGGCCGGTTTCTGCGCGATACCGCCGGCCGCTTTCCCGACCGTCCGGCCGTCGTGTTCCGCGAGCAGCAGGTGCGCTGGACCTGGCGCGAGTTCGCGAACGAGGTCGACGTGCTCGCGGCCGGCCTCGCCGCGTTCGGGATCGTGAAGGGCGATCGCGTCGGCATCTGGTCGCCGAACCGCAGCGAATGGCTGCTCACGCAGTTCGCGACCGCGCGTATCGGCGCGGTGCTCGTCAACCTCAATCCGGCCTACCGGCTTGCCGAGATCGAATACGCACTGAACAAGGTCGGCTGCAAGGCCGTGATCGCGGCCGAGCGCTTCAAGACATCCGCGTACGTCGAGATGCTGCAGACCATCGCGCCGGAACTCGCGACCGCGACGCCGGGCGACCTGCATGCGGCACGCGTGCCGAGCCTGCGCACGGTCGTGTCGATGGGCGACGTCGCGCCGGCCGGCATGTTCCGTTTCGCCGACGTGATGACGCGCGGCCGCCAGGCCGTCGACCCCGCATTGCTCGATGCGATCGGCGCGACGCTCGCGGCCAACGACCCGATCAACATCCAGTTCACGAGCGGCACGACGGGCAGCCCGAAGGGTGCGACGCTCACGCATCGCAACGTCGTCAACAACGGGCGCTCGATCGCGACGGCGATGCGTTTCAGCGAGCAGGACATGCTGTGCATCCCGGTGCCGCTGTACCACTGCTTCGGGATGGTGCTGGCCGTGCTCGCGTGCGTGTCGAAGGGCGCGGCGATGGTGTTTCCCGGCGAAGCGTTCGATCCGGTCGCGACGCTCGCGGCGGTGGCTGACGAGCGCTGCACCGCACTGCACGGCGTGCCGACGATGTTCATCGCGGAGCTCGACCATCCGCAGTTCGCGAGCTTCGACCTGTCGACGCTGCGCACCGGGATCATGGCCGGCTCGCCGTGCCCGATCGAGACGATGAAGCGCGTCGTGTCGCAGATGCACCTGTCTGAGATCACGATCGCGTACGGGATGACGGAGACGAGCCCCGTGTCGTTCCAGAGCTCGACCGACGATCCGCTCGAGAAGCGCACGACGACGGTCGGCCGCATCCAGCCGCATCTCGAGGTGAAGATCGTCGATCCGAACGGCGATATCGTGCCGGTCGGCGCGACCGGCGAGCTGTGCACGAAGGGCTATTCGGTGATGCTCGGCTACTGGGACGACGATGCGAAGACGCGCGACGTGCTGGTCGACGGCTGGATGCATACGGGCGATCTTGCGACGCTCGATGCGGACGGTTACTGCAACATCGTCGGCCGCCTGAAGGACATGGTGATTCGCGGTGGCGAGAACGTTTATCCGCGCGAGATCGAGGAGTTCCTGTTTCGGCATCCGAAGATCCAGAGTGCGCAGGTATTCGGCGTGCCCGATGCGAAATACGGCGAGGAGCTGTGCGCGTGGATCGTGCTGCGCACCGACGAGCAGATGACCGAGGACGACGTGCGTGCGTTCTGCAACGGGCAGATCGCGCACTACAAGATTCCGCGCTACATTCGCTTCGTCGACGAGTTGCCGATGACGGTGACGGGCAAGGTGCAGAAGTTCGTGATGCGCGACCGGATGATCGAGGAACTGAAGCTCGACGTGCAGAAGACCGCATAAAGAGCCGCCCGGCGGCGGGACAAGCGCGGCGGCCTGCGGGCCGTTGCGTTTTCGATGGACGAAAAAAAGCGGGCTTATTAGCCCGCTAAAAACCACACGCTACGGGGTTAGCGCGAGGAGACCAAAGATGAAACCGTGTCCGGCGGGGAGCCGGAAACGACTCCAACAGGGATGCCCCTCGGAAGGGCTTCGGTACGTGACCGACTGGCTCGCAGCGCTTCGCGTCCGCTCACACTTGGCACACGAGACCGCATCCGTGTTGAAACCGTTGAGGCCATTGTGGGCGAATTAATGACCCGTCGCGGTAACAAAGTGTTTCAGGTTGTAACGCCCGCCAGATAAGGCTTCCCGGGATTTTTTGCTGTTTTCGGGGTCCTGAAAAAGGTCATTTTTACCCATATTTTCCGCAACGTTTTCATCGTATGCGCGCGATGCGCTTTTCATGCGTATCAGGCTCGACGAACTGCCGATTTACACGCGAGAAAGTGCGTCGCGCGGCAGATACCGCGTATGACGATTCATTCGTCAGAAAGATTTTGAAACGTGATTGGAATGTGCGGAAGTCGGCCTTTTGGCCAATTCGGCGGTTTCGGGCCGCCAGCGCGTGGCGTCGAAGTGTAACGGCGACAGTCCGGCCGCCGCCACGCAGCGACTTTCGCGGGTAGCGGCCACGGGGTCGTTGCCCGCTATCGGCCGCTGCGCGCGTGCCTGCTTACTTCAGCCACTTGTCCGAAATCGCCTGGTATTCGCCGGTCGACAGCGCGAGATGCAGCCACTGGTCGACGTACTGCTGGAACACGGCATCGCCGCGCGGCACCATGTACGCCTTCTCGCCGAACTGGAACGGCTTGTCCGGATGCACCGAGCACAGGCCCGGATTCAGTTTTTGCTGCAGCAGCGTCTCGGACGCATCCGTCACCATCACGTCCGCCTTGCCCGCGAGGATCTGCTTGAAGATCGTCACGTTGTCCGGATAGACGGTCAGGTTCGCGTGCGTGAAATACTGCTTCGCGAAACGCTCGTTGGTGCCGCCCGGGTTCACGATCACGCGCGTGTCGGGCCGGTCGATCTGCGTGATGGTCTGGTATTTGCCGGCGTCCGCGCAGCGCGTGATCGGCGTCTTGCCGTCGACGACGTACGGCTGCGTGAAGAACACGCGCTTCTGACGTTCGAGCGTTGTCGATACGCCGCCCACCGCGATGTCGCATTTCGCGACGAAATCGCCGGTCAGGTTCGACCAGCTCGTCTTCACGTAGTCGGTCTTCACGCCGAGCGACTTCGCGAGCGATTCGGCCATGTCGATGTCGATGCCCTCGAAGCGGCCGTCCGCGCGGTGGTACGAATACGGCTTGTAGTCGCCCGTCGTGCAGACGCGCAGCGCGCCGCGCGCGAGCACGTCGTCGAGCCGCGAGCCGGCGCCCGGTGCGGCCGCGGCGGCGCCCGCGCCGGTTTGTGCGTGCGCGGCGGCGCAGCAGAGCAACGCGGCCGCGGCGAGCGTGGCGAATGGTTTCATCGGTCTCCTCCTTCGTTTCGTTCGATATGAGCGTCCGATCATAACGGAGCCATCGCGCGCGTCATATGGCCGCCATCGCATCGGCGTGCGCAGCCTGGCGGCGGCTGTCCGGTAAAATGCCGCTTTGCCTTCGCATCGTCGCTCCTACCGTGGCCCATACCCTGCTCAACGACACCTTCCTGCGCGCGCTTCTGCGCGAGCCGACCGACTACACGCCGATCTGGCTGATGCGCCAGGCGGGTCGCTACCTGCCCGAATACAACGCGACGCGCGCGCGCGCCGGCAGCTTCCTCGGCCTCGCGAAGAATCCCGACTACGCGACCGAAGTGACGCTGCAGCCGCTCGAGCGCTTTCCGCTCGACGCCGCAATCCTGTTCTCGGACATCCTGACGATTCCGGACGCGATGGGGCTCGGCCTCGACTTCCAGGTCGGCGAAGGGCCGAAGTTCGCGCATCCGGTGCGGACCGAGGCCGACGTCGCGAAGCTCGCGGTGCCGGACATCGACGCGACGCTCGGCTACGTGACCGGCGCCGTGCGCGAGATCCGTCGCGCGCTCACCGACGGCCAGGGCCGTCAGCGCGTGCCGCTGATCGGCTTCTCGGGCAGCCCGTGGACGCTCGCGTGCTACATGGTCGAAGGCGGCGGGTCGGACGATTTCCGCACGGTGAAGTCGATGGCGTATTCGCGCCCCGACCTGATGCACCGGATCCTCGACGTGAACGCACAGGCGGTGGCGGCGTACCTGAACGCGCAGATCGAAGCAGGCGCGCAGGCCGTGATGATTTTCGATACGTGGGGCGGCGCGCTGGCGGACGGCGCGTACCAGCGCTTTTCACTCGACTACATCCGCCGCGTGGTGGCGCAGCTCAAGCGCGAGCACGACGGCGAGCGCGTACCGGTGATCACGTTCACGAAGGGCGGCGGGCTGTGGCTCGAGGAGATCGCGGCGACCGGCGTCGACGCGGTCGGGCTCGACTGGACGGTCAACCTCGGCGCCGCGCGCGAGCGCGTCGCGGGGCGCGTCGCGCTGCAGGGCAACCTCGACCCGACGATCCTGTTTGCGCCGCCGGCCGCAGTGCGCGAGCAGGCGCGCGCGGTGCTCGACAGCTACGGCAATCATCCGGGCCACGTGTTCAACCTCGGGCACGGCATCTCGCAATTCACGTCGCCCGATCACGTCGCCGAACTCGTCGACGAAGTGCATAGCCACAGCCGCAAGATCCGTAGCGGAGCCGCCGGCTGAACGCAAGCGCCGTCATGCTGCACCGCGGGGTGACGGCGTTTCGTTGTCGGCACTAAACAGGGCGCAACCCCGTACCGGTTGCCGATTCGTCGCTTGTCAAGACTTGACTTATACACATTTTCCACGTTGCAGCGCGGTAGAGCCCTGTATCGGTCAATTTGTCTGGCTATGGTTCGGTAATTTGAATAGCAGCCTTATGGAATAAGGCTTCGCGGGGCACCGCAGCAAGCGGCGAAAAACAGCGGAAAGCACGGCCCCGCGCGCGTTGCAGCCATTGAACGGCGAGTTCTCAACAAAGTTATCCACAGGCTGGGCAGGGTATACGGCGATTCCTAATGCGAATCCAAAACTTAGCGCCGAATCTGAAGTTTTACTTTAAGTCCGCCGTCGCGATGCGGGGGCGGGTGCAAGCCGTCCACGCCGCGCGTGCCGCTGCCGGAGCGCCGTGATGGAGGGCACCTACCTGCGCGTCGCGCTCGACCATCCGCTCGCGACGCTGTTCGACTACCGCTGCGACGCGCAGCCGGCGCCCATCCCCGGCACGCTGGTGCAGGTGCCGTTCGGCAAACGGCTGGCCGTCGGGCTTGTCTGCGAAGTGACGACTCACACCGATGTGCCGCCGTCCCGGCTGCGCGCGATCGACGCGATCTGCGCCGACCTGCCGCCGCTGTCGGCGGACTGGCTCGCGCTCGTGTCGTTCGCCGCCGACTACTATCAGCGCGGGCGCGGCGAGGTCGCGCTGCCGGCGCTGCCGCAGGCGCTGCGCGACGCCGGGCGCTGGGGGCGGCTGCTGGCGCCCGAGGTGCGCTACCGGCCGACGGAAGCCGGCCGCGCGGCGCTGCCCGATGCATTGCCCGCGCGCGGGGCCGCGCTGCGGCGGCTCGCGCAGGCGCTCGTCGATACCGGCTCGCTGGCGCTGCCCGACGCGCGCGCGCTGCATCCGAAGGCGGCCGCGACGCTCGACGACTGGGCGGCGCGCGGCTGGGTCGACGTCGAGGAGATCGGCTGGGCCGACGCACCTGTGCCCAAAGCTGTGGATAACCTGTCGACAACCGGTGGACGAGCTGTGCCGCCGGCGCTGACCGACCAGCAGGCCGAGGCGCTCGACGCGCTCCGCGCCGCGCAGGGCTTCGCGCCGTTCCTGTTGCACGGCGTGACGGGCAGCGGCAAGACCGAGGTCTATCTGCATGCGCTCGCGTCGCTGCTCGACGCGCGGCCGGACGCGCAGGCGCTCGTGCTCGTCCCCGAAATCAACCTGACGCCGCAGTTCGAGGCCGCGTTTCGCGCGCGCTTCGCGGGCGCGCTCGCCGACGACGCGATCGTCACGCTGCACAGCGGGCTCGCCGAGGGCGAACGCGCACGCAACTGGCTCGCCGCGCACACGGGCCGCGCGCGGATCGTGCTCGGCACGCGCCTCGCGGTGCTCGCGTCGATGCCGACGCTCGCGCTGGTCGTCGTCGACGAGGAGCACGAGCCCGCGTACAAGCAGCAGGAGGGGCTGCGCTATTCGGCGCGCGATCTCGCCGTGTGGCGCGCGAAGCAGCTCGGCATCACGGTCGTGCTCGGCTCGGCGACGCCGTCGCTCGAAAGCTGGTGGCAGGCCGAGCAGGGCCGCTACACGCGGCTCACGCTGTCGCGCCGCGCGGTGGCCGACGCGACGCTGCCGACCGTGCGGCTGATCGATCTCGAAGAAGAGCGGCGGCGCGGGCGCGCGTCGATGGGCGGGCTGTCCGGGCCGCTCGTCGCGGCGCTGAAGGCGCGGCTCGAGCGCGGCGAACAGAGCCTGGTATTCCTGAACCGGCGCGGCTACGCGCCGCAGCTCGCGTGCGACGCATGCGGCTGGGTCGCGGGCTGCCCGCGCTGCAGCACGTACGTCGTGCTGCACAAGCCCGAGCATGCGCTGCGCTGCCATCACTGCGGCTGGGAAGCGCGCATTCCGCGGTCGTGCCCCGAGTGCGGGAACGTCGACATCGCGCCGCTCGGGCGCGGCACGCAGCGCATCGAGGAGGCGCTCGCCGAGGCCGTGCCGGGCGCGCGCGTGCTGCGGATCGACGCGGACAGCACGCGCCGCAAGGGCAGCGCGCAAGCGCTCTTTTCCGATGTGCATGCAGGCGAGGTCGATATCCTCGTCGGCACGCAAATGATCGCGAAGGGGCACGACTTCCAGCGCGTGTCGCTCGTCGGCGTGCTCAACGCCGACACCGCGCTGTTCTCGCACGACTTCCGCGCGAGCGAGCGGCTGTTCGCACAGCTGATGCAGGTGAGCGGTCGAGCGGGGCGTGCCGGGCTGCCGGGCGAGGTACTCGTGCAGACGCGGTACCCGCGTCACGCGCTGTACCACGCGCTCGGGCGGCAGGATTACGTCGGCTTCGCGAATTCGACGCTCGGCGAGCGCCGCGACGCGCACCTGCCGCCGTTCGTCTACCAGGCGCTGCTGCGCGCCGAAGGGCGCACGCTCGACGCGGCGCTCGCGTTCCTGCTGCAGGCCGCGGCCGCGTTGCCGGGGTTGCCGGGCGCCGATCGCGTGACCGTCTACGACGCGGTGCCGATGACGATCGTCAAGGTCGCGAACGTCCACCGTGCGCAGTTGCTGCTCGAAAGCGCGTCAAGGGCGGCGCTGCAGCATGCGCTGCGCGCGTGGCAGCCGGAGCTGCGCGCGCTGAAGGGCGTGCTGCGGTGGAGCGTCGAGGTCGATCCGCTGGATATCTGAGCGGCGCCCGCGCGAGCGTCGCGCGGCGCGCTGCTGCCCGAAGCCCGAAGCCCGGGCCGCCGTGCCCCCTGAACTGTCTCTCGTCACGCGCTCGCAACCCCGGCGCAACGCCCGCCGGCCTGCCCAGTGCAACCCGTTTTCGTCCGCTTCCGCCCGCACCGAAGGTTGCACACGCATGCCGAACCGGCCCGCTCAGGGAAAACACCGATCCCCCGACCACGGGCAACCCCTAGGTTGCAACGGTGTAAGTGGCTGATTATATTGACTAACCAAAGGGTGCAACCCACCTCTCAATTTGGTTGCACCTTTTTATTGCGTGCCGTAGGATTTCGCGCATCCTCTCACACCCTATTGCCGGGCTCGCACCGGCGCACGAACCCACCATGGCAAGCACGACTCTCGGCGTCAAGGTCGACGACCTTCTCCGCTCGCGCCTGAAAGACGCCGCCGCGCGTCTCGAGCGCACTCCCCACTGGCTGATCAAGCAGGCGATCTTCGCGTATCTCGAGCGGATCGAGCACGGCCAGTTGCCGCCCGAGCTGTCGGGCCACAGCGGCGTCACGGAGCTCGCCGACGGCCAGGCTGCGGACGGCGACGACGACAACGCGTCGCATCCGTTCCTCGAGTTCGCGCAGAACGTGCAGCCGCAATCGGTGCTGCGCGCGGCGATCACGGCCGCGTATCGCCGCCCCGAGCCGGAATGCGTGCCGTTCCTGCTCGGCCAGGCGCGCCTGCCCGCGAACCTGCAGGCGGACGCGCAGGCGCTCGCGACCAAGCTCGTCGAGGCGCTGCGCGAGAAGAGCTCGGGCGGCGGTGTCGAAGGGCTGATCCACGAGTTCTCGCTGTCGAGCCAGGAAGGCGTCGCGCTGATGTGCCTCGCCGAAGCGCTGCTGCGCATTCCCGACCGCGCGACGCGCGATGCGCTGATCCGCGACAAGATCAGCAAGGGCGACTGGCGCTCGCACGTCGGCCACGCGCCGTCGCTGTTCGTGAACGCGGCGACCTGGGGGCTGATGATCACCGGCAAGCTGGTGACGACCAACAGCGAAGCGGGCCTGTCGTCGGCGCTCACGCGGCTGATCGGCCGCGGCGGCGAGCCGCTGATCCGCAAGGGCGTCGACATGGCGATGCGCCTGATGGGCGAGCAGTTCGTCACCGGCGAGACGATTTCCGAAGCACTGGCCAACAGCCGCAAGTACGAAGCGCGCGGCTTCCGCTACTCGTACGACATGCTCGGCGAAGCGGCGACGACCGAAGAGGACGCGCTGCGCTACTACGCGTCGTACGAACAGGCGATCCACGCGATCGGCAAGGCGGCCGGCGGCCGCGGCATCTACGAAGGCCCGGGCATCTCGATCAAGCTGTCGGCGCTGCACGCGCGCTACTCGCGCTCGCAGCAGGACCGCACGATGAGCGAGCTGCTGCCGCGCGTGCGCTCGCTCGCGCTGCTCGCGCGCCGCTACGACATCGGGCTGAACATCGACGCGGAAGAAGCCGACCGCCTCGAACTGTCGCTCGACCTGCTCGAGGCGCTGTGCTTCGATCCGGATCTCGCGGGCTGGAACGGCATCGGCTTCGTCGTGCAGGGCTACCAGAAGCGCTGCCCGTTCGTGATCGACTACCTGATCGATCTCGCGCGCCGCAGCCGTCACCGCCTGATGATCCGCCTCGTGAAGGGCGCGTACTGGGATACCGAGATCAAGCGTGCGCAGGTCGACGGCCTCGAAGGTTATCCGGTCTATACGCGCAAGATCTACACCGACGTGTCGTACCTCGCGTGCGCGAAGAAGCTGCTCGCGGCGCCCGATGCCGTCTACCCGCAGTTCGCGACGCACAACGCGTACACGCTGGCTGCGATCTACCAGCTCGCGGGCCAGAACTATTACCCGGGCCAGTACGAATTCCAGTGCCTGCACGGGATGGGCGAGCCGCTGTACGAGGAAGTCACGGGCCGCGACAAGCTGAACCGTCCGTGCCGCGTGTACGCGCCGGTCGGCACGCACGAGACGCTGCTCGCGTACCTGGTGCGCCGCCTGCTGGAAAACGGCGCGAACACGTCGTTCGTGAACCGCATCGCGGATAAAACCGTGTCGGTGAAGGAGCTGGTCGCCGATCCGGCCGATGAAGCGTCGAAGGTCGTGCCGCTCGGCGCGCCGCACACGAAGATCCCGCTGCCGCGCAACCTGTACGGCGACGAGCGTCCCAATTCGATGGGCCTCGACCTGTCGAACGAACACCGTCTCGCGTCGCTGTCGTCCGCGCTGCTCGCGAGCGCGCATTTCCCGTGGCGCGCGGCGCCGATGCTCGCCGACGACGCGCTGGCCGACGCACCGGCCCGCGACGTGCGCAACCCGGCCGACCAGCGCGACGTGGTCGGCACGGTCAGCGAAGCGACGGCCGAGCACGTGAGCGCGGCACTCGCGCACGCGGTGGCCGCGGCGCCGATCTGGCAGGCGACGCCGGTCGACGCGCGCGCCGATTGCCTGGTGCGCGCAGCGGACCTGCTCGAAGCGCAGATGCACACGCTGATGGGCCTGATCGTGCGCGAAGCCGGCAAGTCGCTGCCGAACGCGATCGCCGAGATCCGCGAAGCGGTCGACTTCCTGCGCTACTACGCCGCGCAGATCCGTGACGAATTCTCGAACGACACGCACCGCCCGCTCGGCCCGGTGGTCTGCATCAGCCCGTGGAACTTCCCGCTGGCGATCTTCATGGGCCAGGTGGCAGCCGCGCTGGCAGCCGGCAACACGGTGCTCGCGAAGCCGGCCGAACAGACGCCGCTGATCGCGGCGCAGGCCGTGCGCCTGCTGCGCGAGGCCGGCGTGCCGGCCGGCGCGGTGCAACTGCTGCCGGGCGACGGCGAGACCGTCGGCGCGGCGCTGGTCGCCGATCCGCGCACCCGCGCGGTGATGTTCACGGGTTCGACCGAAGTCGCGCGCCTGATCAACAAGACGCTGTCCGCGCGCCTCGACCCGGACGGCAAGCCGATCCCGCTGATCGCGGAAACGGGCGGCCAGAACGCGATGATCGTCGACTCGTCGGCGCTCGCGGAGCAGGTCGTCGCGGACGTGATGCAGTCGTCGTTCGACTCGGCCGGTCAACGGTGTTCGGCGCTGCGCGTTCTGTGTCTGCAGGACGAGGTCGCGGACCGCACGCTGACGATGCTCAAGGGCGCGATGCACGAGCTGGCGCTCGGCAACCCCGACCGGCTGTCGACCGACGTCGGCCCGGTGATCGACGGCGACGCGAAGCAGACGATCGACACGCACGTCGCGGCGATGACGGAGAAGGGCCACGCGGTCACGCAATTGCCGGCGCCTGATGCGTGCGCACACGGCACGTTCGTGGCGCCGACGCTGATCGAGATCGGCAGCATCGACGAGTTGAAGCGTGAAGTGTTCGGCCCCGTGCTGCACGTGGTGCGCTACCGCCGCAACCAGCTCGACAAGCTGCTCGAGCAGATCCGCGCGACCGGTTACGGCCTGACGCTCGGCATCCACACGCGGATCGACGAGACGATCGCGCACGTGATCTCGAACGCGCACGTCGGCAACATCTACGTGAACCGCAACGTGATCGGCGCGGTGGTCGGCGTGCAGCCGTTCGGCGGCGAAGGGCTGTCGGGCACGGGTCCGAAGGCCGGCGGCGCGCTGTACCTGCAGCGCCTGCTCGCGACGCGTCCGTCGGGCCTGCCGCGCTCGCTCGCGCAGATGCTGATGGCGGACGGCGCGGTCGAAGGCGACGCGCGCGGCAACCCGGCGGCGGCGCTCACCACGCTGCGCGACTGGCTGATCGAGCAGCGCGAACCGGCGCTGGCCGCGCGTTGCGACGGTTATCTCGCCCAGGTGCCGGCCGGCGCAACCGCGGTGCTGACCGGGCCAACGGGCGAGCGAAACACGTATACACTCGGCCCGCGCGGCACGGTGCTGTGTGTCGCGGCCACGCCGGGCGGCGCGCGCGCGCAGTTCGCGGCGGTGCTGGCTACGGCCAACCGCGCATTGTTCGCCGGCGCGGCCGGCGAGGCGCTGGTCGCCGCGCTGCCGGCGTCGCTGAAAGCGCACGCGGCCGTGCGCAAGCAGGCCGACGCGGCGTTCGACGCGGTGCTGTTCGAAGGCGACAGCGACGAACTGCAGACGCTCGTTAAGGATGTCGCGCAGCGACCGGGCCCGATCGTGTCGGTGCAGGGCGTGTCGGTGGGCGCGTTCGAGAACGGCGACGCGGAAGACTACGCGCTCGAGCGGCTGCTGACGGAGCGCTCGGTGAGCGTGAATACGGCCGCGGCGGGCGGCAATGCGAATTTGATGACGATCGGCTGATCATCCTTGCCGTTCGGATCAAACAAAGGAAGCGGCAAGGCGATCCCGAAGCCGCTCCATTTACCCTGGTACCAAGGAGATGCTATGCAACACACGATGAAAAAGCTGGCAGGCGCGACGTTCGTCGCGGTCATGTCGCTGGCGGGGACGGCCCATGCGGATGACGTGAAGATCGGTTACGCAGGGCCGATGACGGGCGCGCAGGCGCACTACGGCAAGGATATGCAGAACGGGATCGCACTCGCGGTCGAAGATTTCAACGCGACGAACCCGAAGATCGGCGGCAAGGCCGTGAAGTTCGTGCTCGACACGCAGGACGACCAGGCTGACCCGCGCACCGGCACGACGGTTGCGCAGAAGCTGGTCGACGACGGCATCAAGGGCATGCTCGGCCACTTCAACTCGGGCACGACGATCCCGGCCTCGCGCATCTACGCGAACGCGGGCATCCCGCAGATCGCGATGGCGACCGCGCCGGAATACACGCAGCAAGGCTACAAGACGACCTTCCGCATGATGACGTCCGACACGCAGCAGGGCTCCGTGGCCGGCACGTTCGCGTCGAAGGATCTCGGCATGAAGAAGATCGCGATCGTCGACGACCGCACGGCCTACGGCCAGGGTCTCGCCGACCAGTTCGAGAAGGCCGCGAAGGCCGGCGGCGCGACGATCGTCGACCGCGAGTTCACGAACGACAAGGCTGTCGACTTCAAGGCGATCCTGACCAAGCTGAAGGCCGTGAAGCCGGACCTCGTCTACTACGGCGGTGCGGATTCGCAGGCCGCGCCGATGGTCAAGCAGATGAAGACGCTCGGCATCGCCGCGCCGCTGATGAGCGGCGAAATGGTGAAGACGCCGACGTTCCTGAAGATCGCGGGCAATGCGTCGGAAGGCACGATCGCGTCGCTGGCCGGCCTGCCGCTCGAGGAAATGCCGGGCGGCAAGACGTACGCCGACAAGTACAAGAAGCGCTTCGGCGAAGACGTGCAGACCTACTCGCCGTACGCGTATGACGGCGCGATGGCGATGTTCAACGCGATGAAGAAGGCCGATTCGACCGATCCGGCGAAGTACCTGCCGCTGCTCGCGAAGACGGACATGGCCGGCGTCACGTCGACGCACGTCGCGTATGACGCGAAGGGCGACCTGAAGAACGGCGGTATCACGATGTACAAGGTCGAGAAGGGCGAGTGGAAGCCGCTGAAGAGCATCGGCGGCAAGTAAGCAGCCGGTGACGTGAAGCGCGGGCGGCGGCGAGCGTCGCCGCCCGGCCGATCATGCGAAACAGCCACCGGGCCGTCGGGCCCGGTGGCTTTTTCTTCGGCCGGACGCGCGGCTACTCGCGACGCACGCGCAGCAGGAATTTCTGCAGCTTGCCGGTCGGCGTGCGCGGCAGCGCCTGCGCGAACGCGAACTCGCGCGGGATCTTGTACGCGGCGAGCCGCTCGCCGCAGAACGCGCGCAGCGCGTCCGCATCGGGCACCGCGCCTGCGCGCATCACGACGTGCGCGATGACCGTCTCGCCCCACTCGGGGTGCGGGACGCCGACGACGGCCGCCTCGGCGATGTCCGGGTGCGCGCCGAGCACGTCTTCCACTTCCTTCGAATAGACGTTCTCGCCGCCCGTCACGATCATGTCCTTCAGCCGGTCGACGATGAACAGGTAGCCATCCTGATCGATCCGCGCGATGTCGCCGGTGCGATACCAGCTGTCCGGCGCGAACGCGGCGCGCGTCGCGGCTGCGTCGTCGAGATAGCCGAGCATCATGCTGTCGGCCTTCAGCCAGATCTCGCCGGTCTCGCCCGGCTGCGCATCGATGCCGTCCATCCGCACGACGCGCAGGTCGACGCCCGGGCCGCCGTGGCGGCCGATCGAACCGGCTTTCGCGATCTGCTCGTCCGGATACAGCGTCGTGCCGGCCGGGCCCGTTTCCGTCATGCCGTATACCTGGAAGAACGCGTCGCTGCGATACGCGCGCGCGAGCCGTTCGGCCTGCGCGGTGCCGATCGGGCCGCCGCCGACCAGCCACGCGCGCACGCTCGACAGGTCGAACGCCGCGAAGCCGTCGATCGTGTCGAGCGGCAGCGTGTACGACACGGGCGCGCCGAAATACAGCGTCACGCGCTCGCGCTCGACGGCCTGCAGGAACCGCAGCGGATGGTATTCGCGCAGCAGCACGACGGTGCCGCCCGCGTACAGCGTGCCGCCGAACCAGTTGTTGAGCGGCGACGAATGCCAGATCGGCATCGCCATCAGCGTGCGCTCGTTGCGGCCGATGCCGGTCGCGAGCGCCGCCGACATCGCCGCGAGCGTCACGGTGCGGTGGCTGTGCACGCAGCCTTTCGGCCGGCCGGTCGTGCCGGACGTATAGAGGATCTGCGCGATGTCGCCGTCGGCCGGCTCGATGCCCGCGACGCCGTCCATCGTTGCGCACATCGTGTCGAAGCACGGCACGCCGCCGAGCTCGCCTTCGGTCACGAGCCGCCGCGCCGGATGAACGATGCGTTCGAGCACCGGCGCGAGCGCCACGTCGAACAGGATCACCTTGCTGCGGCTGTGTTCGAGCACATAGTCGACTTCCGGGGCCTGCAGCTTGTGGTTGATCGGCACGAACGTCGCGCCGAGTCGCCACGCGCCAAACATCAGGTCGACGAAGGCCGGCGTGTTGAAGCACATCGCGGCGACGCGGTCGCCGGCCGCGATGCCGAGCGCGCTCAGCACGGCCGCCGCACGGTGCGAACGCTCGCGCGCGGCGGCATAGGTGATCGTCGCGGATTCGCTGACGAGGAACGGCTTGTCGGGCGTCGCGCGGGCGGCGCGGTCGAGGGCGGCGACGAGGTTCATCGGGGCTCCGGGCGGGGCGAACGAAGGCGAACTGACGCGAACTGACGCAAACGGACAGGCGTCAGGCCGGGTAGGCACGCCGCAGCAGCGCGGCGACGTCGATCGCGTGCGGATCGAAGCCGCCTGCGATGCGGCCCCAGTCGGGTGCAGCGAGCCGCGTCGCGACGAACGCGTCGGCGACGGCGGCCGGCGCATCGCGGCGCAGCAGGCACGCCTGCGCGACGAGCGCGAGCCGCTGCGCGAACACGCGGCCCGACGCCTCGAGCGTGTCGGCCGGCGCGGCGAGCATCGCGCGCAGCGCGTCGAGCGCCGCGCGGATGCGCGGTTCGCCCGCGCCGAGGTCGGCCAGTTCGGCGAACAGCGCGGCGGCCGCGTCGGGCTCGCGCGACACCGCGCGCAGCACGTCGAGGCACATCACGTTGCCCGAGCCTTCCCAGATCGAGTTGACGGGGGCCTCGAGGAACAGCCGCGCGATCCGGCCGTCGTCGACATAGCCGTTGCCGCCGAACACTTCCATCACCTCGCCGCTCAGCTCGACCGCGCGCTTGCAGACCCAGAATTTCGCGGCGGGCGTGACGATCCGCTTCCATGCGCGTTCGCGCGGCGAGTCGTCGCGCTCGAACGCGTCGGCAACGCGCATCGCGAGCGCGAGCGCGGCTTCGCTTTCGAGCGCGAGATCGGCCAGCACGGTGCGCATCAGCGGCTGCTCGGCGAGCGCGCGGCCGAACGCGTGGCGCTGGCGCGTGTACGCGATCGCCTGCACGACGCCCTGGCGCAGCATCGCCGCGCTGCCGAGCACGCAGTTCAGCCGCGTGGTGGTGGCCATCTCGATAATGGTCGGAATGCCGCGGCCTTCGTCGCCGAGCATGATGCCCCACGCGTCGTTCAGCTCGATCTCGCTGCTCGAGTTGCTGCGGTTGCCGACCTTGTTCTTCAGCCGCTGGATCTCGACCGCGTTCTTCGTGCCGTCCGGCCGCCAGCGCGGCACGTAGAAGCACGACGGGCTGCCGCCCTCGGTGTGCGCGACGACGAGATGCGCGTCGCACATCGGCGCGGAGAAGAACCACTTGTGGCCGCGCAGCCGGTATTCGCCGCCGCGCCCGCCCGCGCCGACGGCGGTCGCGAGCGTCGTGTTCGCGCGCACGTCGGAGCCGCCCTGTTTCTCGGTCATCCCCATGCCGAACCAGATCGAGCGCTTGTCGGCGACCGGCACGTCGCGCGGATCGTAGTCGTCGCTGTAGAGCTTGTCGCGCAGCAGATCCCACAGCGCGGGCTCCTTCTGCAGCACGGGAATCGCGGCTTGCGTCATCGTCGCCGGGCACAGCGTGCCGGCCTCGATCTGGCCATGCAGGTAGAAGCCGGCGGCGGTCGCGGCCCAGCGGCCGCGGCGCGTATCGCGGAACGCGAGCGACACGAAGCCTTCGCGGCGGTACTGGCCGAGCAGCGTGTGCCACGCGGGATGGAAGTCGACGCGGTCGATGCGCCGGCCGCGCCGGTCGAACGTGTTCAGCTCCGGCGTGTGGCGGTTCGCGTCATCGGCGAGTTGCGCGGTGTCGGCGCTGCCGAGCCGCGCGCCGTACGCGTCGAGCTGCGGCACGGCCCAGTCGGCGCCCGCGCGGGTAAGCGCGTCGCGCAGCGCGACGTCCGTCGCGAAGAGGTTATAGTCGGCCAGTTCGTCGAACTGGTTCGTGACGGCGTGAGTCGATTCGGTCATCGAGGTTGTCTCCGGTCTCATGCTTCGCGGGGCAGCCGGCGTCATGCAACACGGGTGGCGCTTCGGCGCTGGTTCCTGCCCCCGGTAAAACGCGTTCCCTGCTGAATTCCAGAGTAGCAAATATGCCGCCGCGACATGTTCAGGTTCCGGCGCCGCCCGGCCAGCCGGCGGCGCAACCCGCGCCCGCGTTGCGCCGCCGGCCGCGCCAGTCGCGCGCGCAGGCGAGCTCCGCCGCGTTGCAGCAGGCGTTCGTTCAGCTTTTGCTCGAACGCGGCTACGCGAAGGCGACGATCCGCGAGATCGCGGCCGTCGCGGGCGTCAGCATCGGCACCTTCTACGCGTATTTCGGCGACAAGCAGAGCCTCGCTGCGCTCTGTATCCACCGTCGCGTGCTGGCAATGGCCGACCGGCTGCGCGACGCGGCGCAGCGGCTGCGCGGCGTGCCGCGGGCCGAACTCGCCGCGGCGCTCGTCGACCTGCAGGTCGACGCGATCGGCGCCGACGCGGCGCTGTGGAGCGCATTCTTCGCGCTGGAGCGGCAGGTGTCGCCGCTCGCCGCCTACCGCCGGCATTACGACGCGTATGTCGTGCTGTGGCGCGACGCGCTCGCTCACGCGGCCGACCCGCCGCCGGCCGCGCGGCTCGACGGGGTTGCGCGGATGGCGCACACGGTCTGCTACGGCGGGATCTCGCAGGCGTTGCTGACGCTCGGGCCCGCGCTCGACCTCGTCGCGTTGCGCGGCGAACTGCGGGCCGTGCTGCTCGCGTATCTGGCGGCGGCGGGCGGGTAGCCTTCCCTAGGGGTAATGCCTGATGCGCATGTCAGGCCGGCAGGTCGGCCTTGCCGCTGCACGCTTCATATCGCGAGCCATGAGAAAAATGCATGGCCGCCATGACGAACTTTCGATTGTCCGCCGATATTGGCTGGGGCTAAATCATGCGGCAGATGCAGGGCCGCGCGCTGCGCGCGGGCCAGCCCGAAGGACATCAGAAGGAGGAGTCATGCGAAGCGCCACCGCGCCCCGTTCGAAACTGCCGGACGTCGGGACGACGATCTTCACGGTGATCGGCCAGCTGGCCGCCCGGCACGATGCGTTGAACCTGTCGCAGGGCGCGCCGAATTTCGCGCCCGATCCGGCGCTCGTCGAAGGCGTCGCGCGCGCGATGCGCGACGGGCACAACCAGTACGCGCCGATGGCCGGCGTCGCGGCGCTGCGCGAGCGGCTCGCCGAGAAGACCGAGGCGCTGTACGGCGCGCGCTACGACCCGGCGACCGAGATCACGGTGATCGCGAGCGCGAGCGAAGGGCTCTACGCGGCGATCAGCGCGCTCGTGCATCCGGGCGACGAGGTGATCTATTTCGAGCCGTCGTTCGACAGCTATGCGCCGATCGTACGGCTGCAGGGCGCGACGCCCGTCGCGATCAAGCTGTCGCCCGAGCATTTCCGCGTGAACTGGGACGAGGTGGCCGCGGCGATCACGCCGCGCACGCGGATGATCATCGTCAACACGCCGCACAACCCGACCGCGACCGTGTTCTCGGCCGACGATCTCGCGCGGCTCGCGCAGCTCACGCGCGGCACGGACATCGTGATCCTGTCCGACGAGGTCTACGAGCACGTCGTGTTCGACGGCGCACCGCACCAGAGCATGGCGCGCCACCGCGAGCTGGCCGAGCGCAGCGTGATCGTGTCGTCGTTCGGCAAGTCGTTCCACGTGACGGGCTGGCGGGTCGGCCATTGCCTCGCGCCGGCCGAACTGATGGACGAGATCCGCAAGGTGCACCAGTTCATGGTGTTCGCGGCCGACACGCCGATGCAGGTCGCGTTCGCGGAAATCCTCGCGCGGCCGGACAGCTATCTCGGCCTGTCGGCGTTCTACCAGGCCAAGCGCGACCTGCTCGCGCGCGAGCTGGCCGATTCGCGTTTCGAGCTGCTGCCGAGCGAAGGCTCGTTCTTCATGCTCGCGCGTTTCCGGCACTTCTCGGACGAAAGCGATAGCGATTTTGTGCTGCGCCTGATCCGCGACGCGCGCGTGGCGACGATTCCGCTGTCGGCGTTCTATACCGACGGCACCGACGCCGGCGTGATCCGGCTCAGTTTTTCGAAGGACGACGCGACGCTGGTCGAAGGCGCGCGGCGGCTGCGTTCGCTGTAGTACGGAAACCGGCGACGGGGACGTCGCATCGACCAGACACAGGAGATCACCATGAAGCACACGGCAACCCTGAAACTCGCGTTCGCACTCGCGTGCGCAATCGGCTCCGGCGCGGCGCTCGCCGATGCGCAGACGCTGCGTTTCGGCCTCGAGGCGCAATACCCGCCATTCGAGTCGAAAGCGCCGAACGGCGACCTGCAGGGCTTCGACATCGACGTCGGCAATGCCGTCTGCCAGACGGCGAAGCTGTCGTGCAAATGGGTCGAGACGTCGTTCGACGGCCTGATTCCCGCGCTGAAGGGCCGCAAGTTCGACGCGATCAACTCGGCGATGAACGCGACCGAGCAGCGGCGCCAGGCGATCGACTTCACGACGATCATCTACCGCGTGCCGACCCAGCTGATCGCGCGCGCCGGCAGCGGCCTGCTGCCGACACCGGAAGCGCTGAAGGGCAAGCGCGTCGGCGTGCTGCAGGCGTCGATCCAGGAAACCTACGCGAAGGCGCACTGGGAGCCGGCCGGCGTCGCGATCGTCGCGTACCAGGACCAGAACCAGGCCTATGCGGACCTCGTGGCGGGCCGCCTCGATGCGACGCTCGTGCTCGCGCCGTCCGGCCAGCGCGGCTTCCTGTCGCGCCCGGACGGCAAGGGCTTCTCGTTCGTCGGCCAGCCCGTGCACGACGACCGGATCCTCGGCAGCGGCATCGCGTTCGGCCTGCGCAAGGGCGACGACGCGCTGAAGGCGAAGCTCGATGCGGCGATCGACAAGCTGAAGGCGGACGGCACGGTGAAGTCGCTCGGCCTGAAGTATTTCGGCGATATCGACATCTCGACGAAGTAAGCGGGGCCGCGCGATGCAGACCCGGGATACGGCCGCCGCGGGCGGCAAACAGGGCGGCGCGCCGCTGTCGGGCGATGCGCTCGACGCCGTGCTCGTCGCCGAACTGGGCGACGCGCTCGTCACGCGCTCGGCAGACATCGATCCGCGCTACTTCACCGCATACAACGAGCCGACCGGCGTGCGGCCGCGCGCGCTGGTGCGCCCGCGCAGCGTCGACGACGTGTCGCGCACGCTCGCGCTGTGCGCGCGGCTCGGCCAACCGGTCGTGCCGCAAGGCGGGCTGACGGGGCTCGCGCGCGGCGCGGTCGCGCTCGGCGGCGAGATCGTGCTGTCGATGGAACGCTTCGCGGGCATCGAAGCGCTCGACGCGGCGGCCGGCACGCTGACCGTGCGCGCCGGGACGCCGCTGCAGACGGTGCAGGAGGCCGCGGCAGCGGCGGGTTTCACGTTCGGTGTCGATCTCGGCGCGCGCGGCTCGTGCCAGATTGGCGGCATGCTCGCGACGAATGCGGGCGGCACGCGCGCGATCCGCTACGGGATGATGCGCGAGCAGGTGCTCGGGCTCGAGGCCGTGCTCGTGGACGGCACGATCGTGTCGTCGATGAACCGGATGCTGAAGAACAACGCGGGCTACGACCTGAAGCAGCTGTTCATCGGCAGCGAGGGGACGCTCGGCGTCGTCACGCGCGCGGTGCTGCGGCTGCACCCGTTGCTCGCCGCGCCGGCCACGGCGCTCTGCCGCGTGCGCGACTACGACGCGGTGGTCGGATTGTGGAACCGCGTGCGCACGCTGCCGGAGGTCGTCAGCTTCGAGGCGATGTGGCCGGCGTTCTACGACTACGTCGCGCGCCATACGCCGGGCATTACCGCACCGTTCGCGGGCGACGGCGGCTTCGCGGTGCTGATCGAGTGCGCGACGAGCGCGCCGGGCGGCGACGCGCACCACGCGCTGGAAACCGGCCTTGCGGCGGGGCTCGACGCAGGGCTCGTCGACGATGCGGTGCTCGCGACGTCGGAGCGCCAGGCGCGCGATCTGTGGACGCTGCGCGAAGGCCTCTCGATCGATGCGCTGCCGCATCTCGTCAACTTCGACGTGAGCCTGCCGACGGGCGAGCTCGGCGCGTTCGCCGAGCGCTGCGAGGCGGCGCTGCGGGCGCGCTGGCCGGAGGTCACGTGCCTGTTCTTCGGCCATGTCGGCGACGGCAACGTGCATATCGGCGTGTCGCTGGCCGGGATGACCGATACGGACGCCGACGCGCTCGATCACGGCGTGTACGCGGTGGTGCGGGACATGGGCGGCTCGGTGTCGGCCGAGCACGGGATCGGCGCGCTCAAGCGGCCATATCTCGCGCACACGCGCAGCGATGCGGAAATCGGCCTGATGCGACGCCTGAAGGCCGCGCTGGACCCGCGCGGCATCCTGAATCCCGGCAAGGTACTTTGACCGGGTCGATTCCCGTTGCCGGCGGGAGCCGGCCTTCGTGACGCGTCAGCCGTCCACCCAGCGCAGCGCGCCGATCTTCAGGTGTTCGACGACGCTGCGCGCCCAGTCGAGTTCCGCATTGAGCAGCACGAGCGCGTGTTCATTCTGCAGCAGGAACAGGCGCGGCACCTGCTCGGCCTGTGCGGCGTTGCGCAGCGCTTCCAGGCGCTCGCGCTCGGCGTCGAGCCGGGCGATGCGAAGCTCGAGCTGGCGCCGTGCATCGTCGGCGTCGAGCAGCGGCAGGAACGCGAGGCCGGCGCCGAACGCCGGAAATTCGCGCGCGGGCTCCGCGAGCAGCGCATGCAGCCACGTTTGTCCGGCCGTGTGCCCGGCCTCGGTCAGCGCATAGAGCGTGCGCTCCGGAAAGGCGCCATCGCGCTCGGTGTCGTGCACGGCGATCATGCCGTCGCGCAGCAGCCGGTCGATCGTCTGGTAGAGGCTCGTGCGCTGCCGCACGTTGACGACTTCGTCGTACCCGCGGGCCTTCAGTTGCTGCAGCATCCCGTACGGATGCATCGGCGTTTCGGTGAGCGTCGCGAGGACGGCCAGCGCTAGCGGGGACGGGCGGCTCGTTGACATGAATAGTTATAAATAACCTAGTAAGAATATGACTATTCTCGATCAGACTATCTTATTTCACAAGGGTTTCAGCCGAGGTGCGAGCGCTTCGCGGCCGGCGCAACGGTTTCCATGGTCGCGAGACCGTGCACGATTCCGCAATCCTCGACCGAATGCTCGCCGACGCACTGGCGGCGCAATTCGGTGAGCTGGTCGCGCAGATGCGTGAGTTCCGCGAGGCGCGCGTCGACGTGTCCGATGTGATCGTCGAGCAACGAATTGATCGAATCGCAGCGGTCGGCCGGCGTGTCGGTGAGCTGCAGCAGCGCGCGGATCTCGTCGTGCGCCATGTCGAGAGCGCGGCAGTTGCGGATGAAGCGCAGCCGTTCGACGTGCACGTCGGTGTAGTTGCGGTAGTTCGAGTCGGTGCGCTCGGCATCCGGCATCAGACCCTCCTTCTCGTAGAAGCGGATCGTTTCGGGCGTGCAGCGGGCCGCTTTGGCCAGTTCGCCGATCTTCATACCTTTCTCCCGTGCAAGGGTTGACCTTGTAGTGGCTTCAGGGTGTTAACTCTACACCGTCAAGCCATAAAGGAGGTTGTCATGACCGACGCCCAGCGTACCCCCGACCCACGACACCGTCATGCCGATGGCGCCGATACGTGCTGCGCCGACTCGCGCGGTACGCAGACGGCGACCGTTGCCGACGCGGCGCCGGCGGCCGGCGAGCACGCGCACGGCGAGGCCGCGTCGCGCGGCCACGACCATGATCACAGCCACGGCGGCAGCAACGGGCACGATCACGACCATGCCGCGCACGGTAATGCGGACCATGATCACGATCATGCGCACGGCGAAGCGCATGTGCACGGCGCCGCGTGCTCGCACGGCCACGCGGCGCACGACGATGCCGGTCACGACCACGACCACGACCACGACCACGCGGCCGGCGACTGCTGCGCGCCTGCCGCGCTGGCGCTCGCGCCGCTGCCGGTCGCGCAGGCGACCGCGTTGGGCCACGTGCGCTCCGCGTTCCGGATCATGCAGATGGACTGCCCGACCGAGGAAACGCTGATCCGCAAGAAGCTCGGCGGGATGAGCGAAGTGTCGGCGCTCGAATTCAACCTGATGCAGCGGATGCTGACCGTCGACCACGTGCCGGGTGCACAGCCGGCGATCGAAAGCGCGATCCGCACGCTCGGGATGACGCCCGAGGCCGCGGCGGCCGGCGCGCCGACGCCGCGTGTCGCCGATGCGCCCGCGAAGCCGTGGTGGCCGCTGGCGCTGGCCGGCGTCGCCGCGATCGCGTCCGAGGGGGCGACCTGGGCCGGCCTGCCCGTGTGGCTGTCGGCGGCGCTCGCGCTCGTGGCGGTGCTCGCGTGCGGGCTCACCACGTACAAGAAGGGCTGGATCGCGATTCGCAACGGCAACCTGAACATCAACGCGCTGATGAGCATCGCGGTGACGGGCGCGATGGCGATCGGCCAGTGGCCCGAAGCCGCGATGGTGATGGTGCTGTTCACGATTGCAGAACTGATCGAGGCGAAGTCGCTCGACCGGGCGCGCAATGCGATCCAGGGGCTGATGCAGCTCGCGCCGGACACGGCGACCGTACAGGACGCGGACGGGGCGTGGCGCACGATCGAGGCCGCGCAGGTCGCGCTCGGCGCGGTCGTGCGCGTGAAGCCGGGCGAGCGGATCGGGCTGGACGGCGAAGTCGTCGCGGGCCGCTCGACGGTCAACCAGGCGCCGATCACCGGCGAGAGCCTGCCCGTCGAAAAGACGGCCGGCGACGCCGTGTACGCGGGCACGATCAACGAATCGGGTTCGTTCGAATACCGCGTGACGGCCGTCGCGGCCAACTCGACGCTCGCGCGGATCATCCACGCGGTCGAGGAGGCACAGGGCGCGAAGGCGCCGACCCAGCGCTTCGTCGACCAGTTCGCCCGCATCTACACGCCGATCGTGTTCGCGGTCGCGCTGCTGGTCGCGGTGGTGCCGCCGCTCGTCGCGGGCGGCGCGTGGCACGACTGGATCTATCGCGCGCTGGTGCTGCTCGTGATCGCGTGCCCGTGCGCGCTGGTGATCTCGACGCCCGTGACGATCGTGTCGGGGCTCGCGGCCGCGGCGCGGCGCGGGATTCTCGTGAAGGGCGGCGTCTATCTGGAAGAAGGGCGCAAGCTCGCGTGGCTCGCGCTCGACAAGACCGGCACGATCACGCACGGCAAGCCGGTGCAGACCGACTTCGACGTGCAGGCGACCGACGTCGACGCGGCGCGTGTCCGGCACCTCGGCGCGAGCCTTGCGGCGCGCTCGGATCACCCGGTGTCGCAGGCGATCGCGGCCGCGGCCCGCGATGCTGGAACGGCGGCATTCTCCGATGTGCAGGACTTCGAAGCACTGGTCGGGCGCGGCGTGCGCGGCACGATCGACGGCGCGCGCTACTGGCTCGGCAACCACCGGCTCGTCGAGGAGCTCGAGCGCTGCTCGCCGGCGCTCGAGGCGAAGCTCGATGCGCTCGAGCGGCAGGGCAAGAGCGTCGTGGTGCTGGTCGACGCTGCGCGCGTGCTCGGCATCTTCGCGGTGGCCGACACGATCAAGGACACGAGTCGCGACGCGATCGCCGATCTGCATGCGCTCGGCATCCGCACCGCGATGCTGACGGGCGACAACCCGCATACCGCGCAGGCGATCGCGCAGCAGGCCGGCATCGACGACGCACGCGGCAACCAGTTGCCGGAAGACAAGCTCGCGGCGGTCGAGGAGCTGTCGGCCGGCGGCGCGGGGGCGGTCGGGATGGTCGGCGACGGGATCAACGATGCGCCGGCGCTCGCGCGCGCCGACATCGGCTTCGCGATGGGCGCGATGGGCACCGACACGGCGATCGAGACGGCCGACGTCGCGCTGATGGACGACGACCTGCGCAAGATTCCCGCGTTCGTGCGGCTGTCGCGCGCGACGCATCGCGTGCTGGTGCAGAACATCGGCTTCGCGCTCGGCGTGAAGGTCGTGTTCCTCGGCCTGACGGTCGCGGGGCTCGGCACGATGTGGATGGCCGTATTCGCCGACGCGGGCGCGAGCCTGATCGTCGTGGCCAACGGCTTGCGGCTGCTGTCGTCCTCCGGGGCGTTCGGCGGCGCGCAGGCCAGGGGTTGAGGAGCGGGCGATGAGCTTTCTGAAACGAATCCTGGGCGGCCATGGCGGTGGTCATGGCGGCGGGCCGGGCAGCAGCGGCCACGGCGGCGGGCATCACGGCGAGCCGCGCCGGGACGGCCACGGCAGCCACGATGCGCGCGTCCGCGATCGCCACGGCTGGGGCTGGCAGGCGCCGGCCGACGGTCAGGGCGGCCTGGGCGGCAATGCGCCGCCGAGCCAGCTCGCCTGCGCGGGCTGCGGCGCGCTCAATGCGGCGGATGCGCGTTTCTGCGCGCAGTGCGGCGCGTCGCAGCGCGGCAAGGCCTGCAGCCGCTGTCACTCGGCGCTGGCTGCCGACGCGCGTTTCTGTCCGGGGTGCGGGACGCAGGCCGCATAAGCGTGCCGGCCATTCGCGCTGGCGGCGCATGAACGCCGGCCGGCGCACCGGCGCTTCGATCAGCGCAGCGGCAGATGAATCTCGGTGCGCAGGTCGGCCGGCGCCGCGTCCATCGGCGTATTGAGGTACAGCTCGAACGGCGGCGCGTCGGCGGCTTCGCGGCCCGAGTGGCGCAGCCAGTCGCCGTAGAGCCACTGGTAGGCCGTCTTCAGGTCCGCATACGGCCCCGTATGCAGCAGCACCGCGTATTCGCCGCCCGATACCGTCGCGCGTTCGACCGGCGGCGCGGGCTCGACGTCCGGTGCGCCGTCGGCTGGCATGAAGCAGGCCTTCGCGCGCAGTTGCGCTTCGGGCGTCGTATCCGGATCGTCGTAGAAGATCCCGATCATCTTCGCGCCCGGGCCGATCAGCCCGTGTTGCCCGACCCACGAGCCGATCCGCGCGAACGCGTCGCCGACCTTCATGTACGCGCCGGTGTGCGCCACCGCGTAGCCGCGCAGTTCCGGCAGGCGCCGGATCTCGACTTCATGCTTGAACATGTCTTCCTCTCCACTCCGTAGCGGATAAATCGGCCGGTACGCGCCCGCGCGCCGCGAATCTTGTCGATCGGCCGGGCAAGAACCGACGTCACGGTAGCACGGCCCGAATGGATAAATCTTGCGGAAATGCGTAGCGCCGAGAAATCCGCCCCTTTTTAATTTTTGCAAAATGGGGTCTCGCCCCCTGCGATCTATGTCTAAAGTTAAAGACGGTGAAATAGGGTGAAGGCGTCATTTTTCTCAGGTAAGTTGCTCGGGCAGCAACGCAGGTTTTTCGAAGTACGCAGGTAGTTCGTCGATGTTCAATCGCAACGCCACGTTTTCGGGAGAAGAAGAAATGGATGCTTCCAGCTTCATCACGTCGCTGCAGGCCACGCTAGGCGGATACCTGCCCAAGATCGCCGGCGCGATCGGCATCCTGGTGATCGGCTGGCTGATAGCCGTGGTGGTGCGGGCCGGCGCGCTGCGCCTGCTCGGCGCGCTGAAGGTCGACCAGCGGATCAACGAAAGCACCGGCCAGGGTGCGTATGTCGAGCGCATCATTGCCGGCGGCCTGTTCTGGCTCGTGCTGCTGGTCACCGCGGTGGGCATCTTCAATGTGCTCAACCTGTACGCGGTGTCCAATCCGTTCTCGCTGCTCGTCACGCACATCGTCAACTACCTGCCGAACCTGATCGGCGGCGCGGCGCTGACGCTGATCGCGTGGCTCATCGCGTCGCTGCTGCGCAGCCTCGCGAACCGCGCGTTGAAGGCCAGCAAGATCGACGACAAGCTGTCCGACGGCGCGGGCATGCAGCCGATGAGCGGCTATCTCGGCGACGTGCTGTTCTGGCTCGTGATCCTGATGTTCCTGCCGGCGATTCTCGCGTCGTTCGCGCTGTCGGGCCTGCTGTCGCCCGTGCAGGGGATGGTCGACAAGCTGCTGGCGATCGTGCCGAACCTGTTCGCGGCCGCGGTGATCGGTTTCGTCGGCTGGATCGTCGCGCGCGTGCTGCGCGGCCTGGTGACGAACCTGCTCGTCGCCGCCGGCGCCGACCGCCTCACGCAGCGCCTCGACAGCCCGACGCCTGTGCGCGTGTCGAGCCTGGTCGGCACGATCGTCTACGTGTTCGTGTTCGTGCCGACGCTGATCTCCGCGCTCGACGCGCTGAAGATCGACGCGATCTCGGGCCCCGCGACCAACATGCTGAACCAGTTCCTCGGCGCGGTGCCGGACATCGTCGCGGCGATCGTGATCGTGCTCGTCACGTTCTACTTCGCGCGCTTCGTCGCGTCGCTCGCGCAGAAGCTGCTGGAAGCCGCCGGCGTCGACGGGCTGCCGACCGTGCTCGGCGTCGAGCGCGTGTTCTCGGGGATCCTGCAGCCGTCGGTGCTGGTGGCGCGGCTGATCGTGTTCTTCGCGATGCTGTTCGCGTCGGTCGAAGCCGCGAACCGGCTCGGTTTCTCGCAGGTGCGCGACGTCGTCACGCTGTTCATCGAATTCGGCGGCCACGTGCTGATGGGCGGCGTGATCCTCGTGATCGGCGTGTGGCTCGCGGGCCTCGCGCGCCGCGTGATCGAGCAGGCCGACCGCGAGCACAGCGTGCTGTTTGCGCGCATCGCGCAATTCGCGATCCTCGGCCTCGTGTTCGCGATGGGGCTGCGCGCGATGGGCATCGCGAACGAGATCGTCCAGCTCGCGTTCGGCCTCGTGCTCGGCGCGATCGCGGTGGCCGTCGCACTGTCGTTCGGCCTCGGCGGCCGCGAAGCGGCCGGCAAGCTGCTCGACCGCTGGTTCAACCAGCGCGGCGGCGGCCAGTAATACCGCCGTGCGCGTGCGGCCGGCCGCTGCGTGCGGCCGGTGACGCCCGCTGCGGCGAGGCCCGGTCAGGCGCTCGCGTCTCGCGCATCGAGATGCGGCGCGCCGCCGGGCGCGGTGTTTCCGCAAGCGAAATGTCAGCCGCGATCTTTGCCGAATTTCGATAACACGTCGTTTAATGACTCTCTAGCATCGATTCTCAGTCGCGCAGGCCGACAGGCCGGGCGCCTTTGAGGAGAGAGTCCGATGAAAGCAGAGTCGAATGGCCGGCCCGCCGCCGGCGCCAAGTCGTCCGGCCAGCCCGCGCTGCAGCAGACGCTCGGGACCTGGCAACTGTGGGGTATTGCGGTCGGCCTGGTGATTTCCGGCGAATACTTCGGCTGGAGCTACGGCTGGGCGAGCGCCGGCACGCTGGGTTTCGTCGTCACCGCGCTGTTCGTCGCGGCGATGTACACGACCTTCATCTTCAGCTTCACCGAGCTGACGACGTCGATCCCGCACGCGGGCGGCCCGTTCGCGTATGCGCGCCGTGCGTTCGGCCCGACGGGCGGCTATCTCGCAGGCGCGGCGACGCTCGTCGAGTTCGTGTTCGCGCCGCCCGCGATCGCGCTCGCGATCGGCGCCTACCTGCACGTGCAGTTCCCGGGCCTCGAGCCGAAGCATGCGGCGATGGGCGCGTATCTCGTGTTCATGGCGCTGAACATCGTCGGCGTGCAGATCGCCGCGACCTTCGAGCTGGTCGTCACGCTGCTCGCGATCTTCGAGCTGCTGGTGTTCATGGGCGTCGTGTCGCCGGGCTTCGCGTGGAGCAACTTCACGAAGGGCGGCTGGTCGGGCGCCGATCATTTCAGCGTCGGCGCGTTCCACGGGATGTTCGCGGCGATCCCGTTCGCGATCTGGTTCTTCCTCGCGATCGAAGGCGTCGCAATGGCCGCCGAGGAAGCGAAGAACCCGAAGCGCTCGATTCCGATCGCCTACGTGGCCGGGATCCTGACCCTCGTTGCGCTCGCGATCGGCGTGATGGTGTTCGCCGGCGGTGCAGGCGACTGGACCAAGCTCGCGAACATCAACGATCCGCTGCCGCAGGCGATGAAGTACATCGTCGGCGCGAACAGCGGCTGGATGCACATGCTCGTGTGGCTCGGGCTGTTCGGGCTCGTCGCGTCGTTCCACGGGATCATCCTCGGCTATTCGCGCCAGATCTTCGCGCTGGCCCGCGAAGGCTACCTGCCGGAGTGGCTCGGGAAGGTGCATCCGCGCTTCAAGACCCCGCATCGCGCGATCCTCGCGGGCGGCGTGGTCGGCATCGCGGCGATCTACAGCGACGAGCTGATCCAGTTCGGCGGGCAGACGCTGACGGCGAATATCGTGACGATGTCGGTATTCGGTGCGATCGTGATGTATATCGTCAGCATGGCATCGTTGTTCAAGCTGCGCCGCTCGCAGCCGAACATGGCGCGGCCGTTCCGCGCGCCGCTGTACCCGATCTTCCCGGCATTCGCGATTCTGGCGGCGCTCGTCTGTCTCGGTACGATGGTGTATTTCAACGGGCTGGTCGCGCTGGTGTTCGTCGGCTTTCTCGCGGTCGGCTATGCGTACTTCCTCGCGACCCGCGCGCAGCGCGCGAGCGCACCGGGCAATGCGCTGCTGGAGGAGTGAGCGGCACGAAGGTGAAGGGCCGTTTCTGACGGCATCCGGCGCGCCCCGTCGAACGGGCGCGCCGTCGGCTTTGGGCAAGGATGGGCAAGGAGACGCACGATGTCCTACACGGAGACGATCGGTCCGCGCACGTACCGCTTCGCGGACCTGAAGACGCTGCTCGCGAAGGCGAGCCCGCTGCGTTCCGGCGACCAGCTCGCCGGCGTCGCGGCGGCGAGCGAGGAGGAGCGCGTCGCCGCGAAGATCGCGCTCGCGGGCGTGCCGCTGAAGGCGTTCCTGAACGAAGCGGTGATCCCGTATGAAGACGACGAGGTTACGCGCCTCATCGTCGACGATCACGACGCGCAGGCGTTCGCGGAAATCTCGCACCTGAGCGTCGGCGATTTCCGCAACTGGCTGCTGTCGCCCGTGGCCGACGGCGCCGCGCTCGAACGGATCGCGCCGGGCCTCACGCCCGAGATGGTCGCGGCCGTGTCGAAGCTGATGCGCAACCAGGACCTGATCGCGGCCGCGCGCAAGCGCCGCGTGGTCACGCGCTTTCGCAACACGGTCGGGCTGGCCGGCCGGATGTCGGTTCGGCTGCAGCCGAACCACCCGACCGACGACGTGAAGGGGATCGCCGCATCGATGCTCGACGGGCTGATGTACGGCTGCGGCGACGCGATGATCGGCATCAACCCGGCGACCGACAGCCTCGCGGCGATCGTGAAGCTGCTCGCGATGATCGACGGGTTTCGCGAACGCTACGGCGTGCCGACGCAGTCGTGCGTGCTCACGCACGTGACCAACACGATCGCGGCGATCGGGAAGGGTGCGCCGGTCGATCTCGTGTTCCAGTCGATCGCGGGCACCGAGAAGGCGAACGCGAGCTTCGGGATCTCGCTCGCGCTGCTCGGCGAGGCGCGCGAGGCCGCGTTGTCGCTGAAGCGCGGCACCGTCGGCAACAATCTCATGTACTTCGAAACGGGCCAGGGCAGCGCGTTGTCGGCGAACGCGCATCACGGCGTCGACCAGCAGACCTGCGAAGTGCGCGCGTACGCGGTCGCGCGCAAGTTCGAGCCGTTTCTCGTGAACACGGTGGTCGGTTTCATCGGCCCCGAATACCTGTACGACGGCAAGCAGATCATCCGCGCGGGGCTCGAGGATCACTTCTGCGGGAAGCTGCTCGGCGTGCCGATGGGCTGCGACATCTGCTACACGAACCACGCGGAAGCCGACCAGGACGACATGGACACGCTGCTCACGCTGCTGGGCGCGGCCGGCATCAACTTCATCATGGGGATTCCGGGCGCGGACGACGTGATGCTGAACTACCAGAGCACGTCGTTCCACGACCAGCTCTACGTGCGCGAGGTGCTCGGCCTGCGCCGCGCACCGGAGTTCGAGGAGTGGCTGGAGACGATGGAGATCGCCGACGCGCACGGCGCGCTGCGCGCCGCGACGTCGCGTGTGCCGCTGCTGGCGGGCGCGAACGACTGGATGGGGATTTCGGCATGAGCGACGCCGTCGAAAAGAACCCGTGGGCGCAGCTCAAGTCGTTCACGAACGCGCGGATCGCGCTCGGCCGCGCGGGCAACAGCCTGCCGACCGCGCCGCTGCTCGCGTTCAACCTGTCGCACGCCCAGGCGCGCGACGCGGTGCACCAGCCGCTCGACGCGGATGCGCTGCGGCGCGAGCTCGACGCGGCCGGCTTCGCGACGCTCGGCGTGCAGAGCGCCGCGCCCGATCGCCAGCATTACCTGCGTCGGCCCGACCTCGGCCGCACGCTGTCCGACGAAGGGCGCGCGCTGCTGGCCGGCTACGGCGCGGCGCTCGACGATGCGCCCGACGTCGTGTTCGTGGTCGGCGACGGGCTGTCGGCGTTCGCGGCCGCGAAGCAGGCGCTGCCGCTGCTGCAGGCCGTGCGGCCGCGGCTCGACGCGGACGGCTGGCGGATCGGCCCGGTGGTGGTGGCGACGCAGGCGCGCGTCGCGCTCGGCGACGAGATCGGCGAGCTGCTGCGCGCGAAGGTCGTCGCAATGCTGATCGGCGAACGGCCGGGGCTCAGCTCGCCCGACAGCCTCGGCGTGTACCTGACGTGGGCGCCGAAGGTCGGCTGCCACGACGCGCTGCGCAACTGCATCTCGAACGTGCGGCCCGAAGGGCTGCCGCACGCGGCCGCCGCGCACAAGCTGCATTACCTGATGACGCACGCGCGCCGGCTCGGGCTGACGGGCGTCGCGCTGAAGGACGACAGCGACGCGCTGCTGCCGCCGGATGAAGCGGAGCGGATCGGGGCGGCGTGACCGGGCGGCGCGCGACGGCGTGCCGGCGGGCTACTTGAACAGCCGCTCGCACAGAAAATCGACGAACACGCGCAGCTTCGGCGACAACTGCCGGCTCGACGGCCACACGATCGAGAACTGCCCCGGCGCGATCCGGTAGGCGTCGAGCACGGTGACGAGCGCGCCGTGTTCGAGCGCGTCGCGCGCGAGGAAGTCGGGCATGTAGCCGATGCCGAGCCCGGCGAGCACGGTGCCGCGCAGCGCTTCCATGTTGTTGCAGGTCATCGCCGTGCGCAGCTTCAGCGGCGTGCCGTCGTCGGCCGCGAGCGCCCAGTCCTGCAGCTTGCCGGTGGTCGGGAAGCAGTAGCGCACGCATTCGTGCGCTTCGAGATCGCGCGGCGTGCGCGGCGTGCCGGCCTGCGCAAGATAGGCGGGCGTTGCGCACAGCACGAACGCGAACGGGCCGAGCCGCCGCGACATCAGGCGCGAATCGGACAGCGGGCCGCTGCGGATCACCGCGTCGAAGCCGCCTTCGACGACGTCGACCATCCGGTCGTTGAAATCGAGATCGAGCTCGACGTCCGGATAGCGCTGCCGGAATTCGGGCAGCACGGGCAGCAGGAAGCGGTAGCCGATCACCGGCAGGCTCACGCGCAGCTTGCCGCGCGGGCGCTGCGCCGATGCCGTCACGGTCGCTTCCGCATCGCGAAAATCTGCGAGGATCCGCTGGCAGCGTTCGTGGAAATGCCGGCCCTCGTCGGTCAGCGTGACGCGCCGCGTCGTGCGGTTGAACAGCCGCACGCCGAGCGACTGCTCGAGTTTCGCGATCGTCTTGCCGACCGCCGACGCCGAGATGCCGAGCGCGCGGCCGGCCGCGACGAAGCTCAGTGCTTCGGCGGTGCGAACGAAGGCGACGATGCCGGTCAGGTTCTCCATCGAGGTTGGCCAAGGCGGATGGTTGGATGAATTGCGGAATTTTAGTCCGTTATATGTGGAACTTCGCGTGGTTTTTCGCGGATTGAATCGGATTTATCTTCTGTCGCTCTGACGGCGCATCCGCGCCGGCTTTTCGAGGAGCGATGATGGATCACCCGTTTTCAGCTGCTTCAGCCATGTCGGCGCGCCGGCGCGCGTGGGTGCTGGCCGCCGTCTGCATGGCCGCCGTCGCGCTGCCGCTGTCGTTTTCGGGCGGCGCGGTCGCGACGCCGGCGATCGGCCGCGACCTGCACGGCGGCCCGGTCGCGATGAACTGGATCACCAATGCGTTCATGCTCGCGTTCGGCAGCTTCCTGATGGCGGCGGGCGCGCTGGCCGACCAGTTCGGCCGCAAGCGCCTGTTCGCGATCGGCGTCGGCGGCTTCACGCTGATGTCGGTCGCGCTCGCGTTCGCGCCGTCGATGCTCGCGGTCGATCTGCTGCGTGCCGCGCAAGGGCTCGCGGCGGCGGCTGCGCTCGCGGGCGGCACGGCGGCGCTCGCACAGGAATTCGACGGCGCGGCGCGCACGCGCGCGTTCAGCCTGCTCGGCACGACGTTCGGGATCGGGCTCGCGTTCGGGCCTGTGCTCGCCGGCGGCCTGATCGGGCATTACGGCTGGCGCGCGATCTTCGTGACGAGCGCGGTGGCGGGCGTGCTGTCGCTCGGGTTCGGGCTGCCGCGCATGCACGAGTCGCGCGACCCGCACGCGACGGGGCTCGACTGGCCCGGCACGGCCGCGTTCACCGCCGCGCTGACGCTGTTCACGTTCGGCGTGATCGAGGCGCCCGCGCGCGGCTGGACCAGCGCGCTCGTGATCGCGCTGCTGGCCGGCGCGGCGCTCGGCGCATGCGCGTTCGCGACGATCGAGATGCGCGTCGCGCGGCCGATGCTCGACCTGTCGCTGTTCCGCATCGCGCGCTTCGTCGGCGTGCAGGTGCTGCCGGTATCGACCTGCTGCTGCTACATCGTGCTGCTCGTCGTGCTGCCGCTGCGCTTCATCGGCATCGACGGCTTCAGTGAAATCGACGCCGGCTGGCTGATGCTCGCGATCTCCGCACCGATGCTGGTCGTGCCGCTCGTCGCGGCGACGCTCATGCGCTGGCTGTCGGCCGGCGTGATCTCGGGACTCGGGCTGATGATCGCGGCGGCCGGCCTCGTGTGGCTGGGCGTCGCGCTGCGCGGCGGCGCGGGGCCCGCGGCGATCGCGCCGATGCTCGCGATCGGGGTCGGGGCCGGCATGCCGTGGGGGCTGATGGACGGGCTGTCGGTGAGCGTCGTGCCGAAGGAGCGTGCAGGGATGGCGACGGGGATCTTCAGCACGACGCGCGTGGCCGGCGAGGGGATCGCGCTCGCGATCGTCGGCGCGGTGCTGGCCGCGCTCGCGCAGACGGGGCTACGGCAGGCAGCCGGCGCCGCCGGCACGCCCGACGCGACGCTGCGTGCGGCCGCGCGGCTCGCGACCGGCGATCTCGCGGGCGCGGCGGCTGCGCTGCCGGGTGTCGGCCACGCGGCGCTGCTCGCGAGCTACACGCATGCGTTCGACCGGCTGCTGACCGGGCTGGCCGTCGTCACGGTGCTGTGTGCGGTGGTGGTGTTCGTGTTTCTCGGCCGGCGGCCGGCGGCGGCCGAAGCGGGCGACGACGCGGACGGGCATGCGCATGCCGACCTGCCCGCGCGCAGCCGGGTCGAACCGGCCTGTGTGGACACGCACGGGCGATGAGCGTCGCGTCGTCGCGCACGAGCGCTTCGGCCATGGCAGCCGGCGCGCCGTTGCATGTCGTCATGACCGCACTCGCACGCTGACGATCCGCCCATCGCATCACGCCAGGACGAGCGGCGGCAGCGCCGCATCCGCCCGCGCCTGCGCCCGTTCCACCGCGATCACCACATGGCGCCGTGCGTCGGGCCACAGGTGCGCGCGGCTTCCCGTCTCCTCGTCGATCGTCGCGCGACCCTGCACGAGCCAGGTCGTCTGGCGCACGAAATCGACGAACAGCAGCGCGATGGCCGGATTCACGAGCAGGTTGCCGATCGTGTTGAACAGGTTGTTGCCCGCGAAGTCGGGCAGCACGAGCGTGCGGCGGTCGGGGATGTCGACGAGCGGCGCGAACGAGCCGTCGGCGCGCGGCTGGCGGCCGCGGTACGAGCAGTCGCTGTCGCCGGCCGCGTCGGCGGTCGCGACGATCAGGAACGCCTGCTCGCGGATGAACGCGATGGCGTCGTCGGTCAGGGGGCCGTGGTCGCTCATGGAATCGGCCGGCGCGAACGCCGCTGCGTGTGGATGCACGATTCGCACGCAAGCGACATGCCACGCGTCGCTGCCCGGCTGCCCGTGCCGCCCGGTGGGCGCACTGTGAAAAATCCGGACACCGGCCACGCCGCTGCGCAATCACGGTGTTCAGAATCGGCACACCCGCCGTGCTGCGTGCGTGAACACGGCACGACGCGCACCCGGGCCGGCCTCGGTCGCGGTGCTTCCGTGCCGCTCCCGTCCTGTTTGGCACGCATGTTGCGTAAACGGGTACAGCGCGATCCAACCGGCGCTGTACTTACACAAGCACGATGAACAGGAGACATGTATGAACCCGTTTGACCTGAAGCAACTGGGCCTCGACGTCGAATACCCGTACCGTCAGCAGTACGACAACTACATCGGCGGCAAGTGGGTGGCGCCGGTGAAGGGCGAGTATTTCGAGAACGTGTCGCCGATCAACGGCCAGCCGTTCTGCCGCGTGCCGCGCTCGGGCGCCGACGATATCGAGCTGGCGCTCGACGCCGCGCATGCCGTGCGGCGCAAGTGGGGCAAGACGTCCGTGGCCGAGCGCGCGAACCTGCTGCTCGCCGCCGCCGACCGGATGGAAAAGAACCTGAAGCTGCTGGCCGTGGCCGAGACGATCGACAACGGCAAGCCGCTGCGCGAGACGATGGCGGCCGACCTGCCGCTCGCCGTCGACCACTTCCGCTACTTCGCGGGCTGCATCCGCGCGCAGGAAGGCGGCATCTCCGAAATCGACGACAACACCGTCGCGTACCATTTTCACGATCCGCTCGGCGTCGTCGGGCAGATCATCCCGTGGAACTTCCCGCTGCTGATGGCCGCGTGGAAGCTCGCGCCGGCGCTCGCGGCCGGCTGCTGCGTCGTGATGAAGCCGGCCGAGCAGACACCCGCGTCGGTACTCGTGCTGATGGAACTGATCGGCGACCTGTTCCCGGCCGGCACGATCAACATCGTGAACGGCTTCGGCAAGGAAGCGGGCGAAGCGCTCGCGACCAGCAAGCGGATCGCGAAGATCGCGTTCACGGGCTCGACGCCGGTCGGCAAGCACATCCTGCGTGCGGCGGCCGACAGCCTGATCCCGTCGACGGTCGAACTCGGCGGCAAGAGCCCGAACATCTTCTTCGCCGACGTGCTCGACCAGGACGACGCGTTCCTCGACAAGGCGCTCGAAGGGCTCGCGATGTTCGCGCTGAACCAGGGCGAAGTGTGCACGTGCCCGTCGCGCATCCTGATCCAGGAATCGATCTACGAACGCTTCATCGAGAAGGCCGTCGCGCGCGTCGAGCGTATCAAGGCCGGCCACCCGCTCGACCTGCAGACGATGATCGGTGCGCAGGCGTCGCAGCAGCAGCTCGACAAGATCCTGTCGTACATCGACATCGGTCGCGGCGAAGGCGCGCAATGCCTGACGGGCGGCGAACGCACGGCGCCGGCCGCCGAACTCGGCACGGGCTACTACGTGAAACCGACGATGCTGCTCGGCAACAACAAGATGCGCGTGTTCCAGGAAGAGATCTTCGGGCCGGTTGCGTCGGTGATGACGTTCAAGGACGAGCAGGACGCGATCGAACTCGCGAACGATACGTTCTACGGGCTCGGTGCGGGCGTGTGGACGCGCAACGGCACGCGTGCGTACCGGATGGGCCGCGAGGTCGAGGCCGGCCGCGTGTGGACCAACTGCTACCACCTGTACCCCGCGCACGCGGCGTTCGGCGGCTACAAGCAGTCGGGGATCGGCCGCGAGACGCACAAGATGGCGCTGTCGAACTATCAGCAGACGAAGTGCCTGCTGGTCAGCTACCAGGCCGAGGCGCTCGGGTTCTTCTGATCGCCGACACGGTGGCGAAGCGCCGGGGCCGGCCGGTCGGCAGAGCAATGCCGGCCGGTCCGGTTGCCGGTTTTCGGCGGTGACGCGAGCGGCGCACGCGTGGGTGCGATGCGCCGCCGCCGGTCATCCGGCACTTCGCCATTTTCGACTGCGACATCCGACATCCGACACCCGGCGCAGGCCGCGCATCGTCGCGGCCTGCGCCGGAAACGATACCGGCAGCCGCGCGTTCGCGGCGGCATGGTGCGCCGATGCATGCGACAGACACCAGCATGGCAGAACAGCCCCGATCCTTGCCGCGCCACGCCGTATTCCACGCGGGCGAACTCGATGCGCATCACCGCTTCGGCGTCGTCGACGAAGCCGAGCGGATGAGCAACGTCGTGACGACGCGGCTGAGCATCGGCGTGCGGCAGTTCGTCGAGTCGCAGCCGTTCATGTTCGTCGGCACCGCATGCGGCTCACGCGCACCCGTGACCTGCGACATCGTGCAGAGCCTGCGCGACGCGAACGGCGATCTGCTGCCCGTCGTCTGCGTGATCGACACGAAGACGCTGCGGTTCGCGTTGCCCGTGCATGGCGACGGCGGCCGGATCGACACGGCAGCGTGCGACGGCAGCGGTGTCGGGTTGCTGTTCGTCGATTTCGTGCGTGGCATCCGCTACCGGATCAACGGTCGCGCAACGCTGCGTGCCGATCTGCGGAAAGCGGACGCGGCGCCCTGGCCGGCCGGCAGCGCGATCGTCGAGCTGGCGGTCGCGCAGGCGTACGGCAATTGCGGCACGCGGGTCGTACGGCTGAAGCAGGCCAGGTAGCCGGTAGTCGGTAGCCGCCGGCGGCGGGCCTGTGCGGTCGTCGCGCGTATCGCACCGGCAGCGTGCGCGACACGCCGCGTCCGGGTGCGCACGCATGGCGCGCGCCGGCCGGGCCGTGTGGAATGACGGGCTTGTTGCCGGGCCGCGCGGTTCGGCACGGGATTTGCGTGACAGGCGCGGTTCCGGGCAGGTGAGGGAGGACACGATGGATCAACACGTGGCGTGTATCGAAGAAACGACGGCTGAAGACACGCGGCGCAACGCGCAGGGCGACGACGCGCTGGCCGGGCAGGCCGTCGTCAGCGTTGCGCACGACGCCGACGAGCAGGCGCGCAACCTGATCGGCTGGCGGCAAACCTACGACCAGCTCGCGGCCGGCCGCTTCGTCGGCACGCTGACCGAGCTGCCGCTCGACACGATGAAGCTGTTTCGCGAATCGACGAGCCACCTGCTGCGCCAGGCGTGCGAGGTGCGCGGCGATGCGTACTGGTTCGGCATCCCGCTCGTGTGCGACGGCACGGCGCGCGTCGATGCGTGCCGCATCGGGCCCGGCGCGCTTGCGTTCCGGCCCGGCAACGTCGAATTCGAACTGGTGACGCCGGCGCAGTTCTCGATCTACGGCGTGGTCGTGCGCGGCGACGTGTTGCGCCGTTATGCGGAGGAGGTCGAACGTAGTGCGCTCGACGAGCGGCTGTTCACGCAGTGCGTGATGCAGGTCGGCGATGCGCGGCTCGCGCGCCTGTGCGCGCTGCTCGGCCGCCGGCTCGATGGCGCGGTGACCATGGCCGGCCCGCTGCCCGATGCGCAGCGCGACGACCTGCAGGCCGAGGTGCTGGCCGCGCTGTTCGATGCGTGCGCGCAACCGGCCGACGACGGCGCCGGCCGTGCGCCGTCGACGCGCCGCTGGATCGTCGGACAGGCGCGCGACTATGTGCTCGCGCACCGCACGCGCCCGGTCGGCGTGCCCGAGCTGTGCGAGCAGTTGCTCGTCAGCCGGCGCACGCTGCAGTACTGCTTCCAGGACGTGCTCGGGATGGCGCCCGCGACCTATCTGCGTACGCTGCGTCTGAACGGCGCGCGGCGCGATCTGTGCGGCCGCGCGGCCGGCTCGGTGCAGGATGTCGCGGAGGCGTGGGGCTTCTGGCATCTCAGCCAGTTCGCGACCGATTACCGGCGGCTGTTCGGCAAGCGGCCGTCGGAAACGCTGCGCGATCGCACGGTGAGGGTGGCGGCGGGGTGACGAGGGCGGTGCCTGCGGCCGTCCGGTTCGCTGCCGCGTGCTGTTTCCTTATCCGGTCGTTGCCGCCGTTTCGCGCGGCGCCGGCCAAGCGAGCGCGTCCCAGTCGATCGCGCGATACGCGGCTTCGACTGCCGCGAGATCGTCCGGATGCTCGCTGCGATGCAGCCCGTGCAATTCGGCCGGCACGTCGAGCGCGACCGGCACGCAATGCGGATAGTCGCGCACGCGCAGCGCCGGCCCGATCGTCGTGAAGCACGCGAGCGTCGGCACGTCGAACCCGTCGGCAAGATGCAGCGCGGCCGTGTCGGGTGCGAACAGCAGGCTTGCGCCCTTGACCCATGCAATGAACCGCGCGGTGTCGGCCGCGTCGCCGCTCACGTCGACGTAGGCCGGATGCGCAACCGGACCGAACCCGACCACCGGCAGCCCGTAGCGTTGCGCGAGCTGCTCCACGAACGCCGCGCGCAGCGCCGGCGGCACGCTGCGCACCGCCGTGCTCGCGTTCGGGCAGAACAGCACGTACGGCCGCTGCCATGCGGCCGGCAGCGCGGGCAGCGGCAGTCGCGCGAGCCAGCGGTTGCGCTTCGCGGCAGCCGGCACGGTGGCCGGGTCGACGCCGAGCGCATCGAGGAAGAAATCGATCATCGGCAGCCGTGCGAACGCGGGCCAGTACAGGTGATTGCCGATGTCGATGCACGGCAAGTCCGGGGGCAGCGCTGCGACGGGGCACGGCAGCGCGCGCGACGGCGCGACGACATCGGCCGCGAGCGCATACAGCGCATCCACATAGCGCGGCGCGCGGGCCGGCCGGTACAGCGTGAAGCGCAGGCCCGTGTGCGCTGCGCGCAGCGCCGCGAGCGCGCTCAGCCCGATCACCGAATCGCCGAGCGTGACACCCATCCCGTTGATCACGTGCACATGCTGCGCGCGGTCGTAGTCGAGCCGGAACGGCTGGTGCGCCGCGTGCAGCAGCCCGAGCGCAGCCGCGGCCGGTACGTGGCCGACGGCGCGGGCATTGCCGTGTTCGATGTCGTAGGGTGCGACGAGCGTGCCGTCCGGCGCGAGCAGCGTGCCGGGGAGCACGAGCGCGTCGTCGTGCGACAGCGGGGCGCCGGGCGGCGCGATGCGCATCTCCATCGTCATCCGCCGCGCGCGCGGCGGCCCTGCTCGCGGATCTGTTCGAGCGTCGCGGCTGGCGTGCTGGCGTCCTGCGGGATGCGGATCTCGATCAGTGCGGGCAGCCCGCAGGTCAGCGCGCGCTCGAGCGCGGGCGCGAAATCGGCGGTGCGCTCGACCGTCTCGCCATGCGCGCCGAATGCGCGCGCATATGCGGCGAAATCGGGATTCGTGAGCCCCGTGCCGTGCACGCGCCCCGGATAGTTGCGCTCCTGATGCATGCGGATCGTACCGAAATGCCCGTTGTTGACGACGATCGCGACGATGTTCAGCCCGTACTGCATCGCGGTCGCGAGCTCGTTGCCGGCCATCATGAAGCAGCCGTCGCCTGCGAGCGCGACGACGGCGCGCGACGGGTACAGCGACTTCGCCGCGAGCGCGGCCGGAATCCCGTAGCCCATCGCGCCGCTCGTCGGCGCGAGCTGCGAGCGGAAGTGCCGGTACGCGAAGTGGCGATGCAGCCAGATCGCATAGTTGCCGGCGCCGTTGGTCAGGATCGCGTCGTGCGGCAGCCGCTCGCGCAATTGCACCATCACGTCGCCGAGCTGGACGTCGCCGGGCATCGGCAGCGGCGCATGCCATTCGCGGTACGCGCGATGCGCGTCGGCGGCCGTGCCGGCCCAGGCCGGTTGCGCCGGCGGGTCGAGCGCGGCGAGCGGCGCGGCAATCTCGGGCATCCCCGATACGATCGGCAGGTCGGCCGCATAGACGCGGCCGAGTTCGTCCGCGCCCTGATGCACGTGGATCAGCGTCTGGCGCGTCTTCGGGATGTCGAGCAGCGTGTAGCCGTTGGTCGTCGCTTCGCCGAGGCGCGGCCCGAGCACGAGCAGCAGGTCGGCGTCGCGGATGCGCTTCGCGAGCGCGGGGTTGATCCCGAGCCCGACGTCGCCCGCGTAGTTCGGATGCGCGTTGTCGATCGTGTCCTGGTAACGGAACGCGCACGCGACCGGCAGTTGCCAGCGCTCGACGAAGGTGCGCAGGTTCGCGCACGCGTCGGGCGTCCAGCCGCTGCCGCCGACGATCGCGAACGGCCGTTCCGCGCGCGCGAGCCGCTCGCGCAGCTCGTCCAACTGCGCGGCCGACGGCGCGGCCGCGACGCGCTTCGCAGCCGGCACGGCGGGTTGCGCCGCGCACGCTTCGGACAGCACGTCCTCCGGCAGCGCGAGCACGACCGGCCCGGGACGGCCGGACGTCGCGACGTGGAACGCATGGCTCAGATATTCGGGGATGCGGCGCGGGTCGTCGATCTGCGCGACCCATTTCGCCATCTGGCCGAACATCCGGCGGTAGTCGATTTCCTGGAAGGCTTCGCGGTCGAGGTGCTCGCGCGCGCACTGGCCGACGAACAGGATCATCGGCGTCGAATCCTGGAACGCGGTATGCACGCCGATCGACGCGTGGGTCGCGCCGGGCCCGCGCGTGACGAACGCGATGCCCGGGCGGCCGGTCAGCTTGCCGACGGCCTCGGCCATGTTCGCGGCGGCCGCCTCGTGGCGGCACACGATCGTCTGGATGCGCGCGGTGTCGTCCGCCAGCGCATCGAGTACGGCGAGGAAGCTCTCGCCCGGCACGCAGAACACGCGTTCGACGTGATTGGCGAGCAACGCATCGACGAGCAGTCGCGCACCGGTGGTGGCGCGCGGCTCGAGATCCTTGGAATGCGACATGGGCTGCCGTCTCCCTGGGTAACGGGACGTACAGCTTACGCCCGTTGGCGGGGCGGTGAAAGGTGCCGGAGCGCGGGGCTGGGCCGGGCGGCGCGTCTGCCGTGTTCGTCAGTTCCGGCTGGCCGAAAGGATAGCTTGTGCGCGATCGCCCGACGGTGAAAAGTGAGCGCTTCGGATGTCGAGTCGAACACGCATTTCGCTCACCGATGCCGTGTGACCAAATAACAATAAAATGGGTGGCTGTTCAATAGTAAAATTTCCCGGAATGACTAACGGGATCGAGGATCATCATGGCAACCGAAACGATCGATCAGAAGACGCTCGTCCAGCTCGTCGAAGCCGGCGCCGTGCGCGCCGCGCGCGTGGTCGGCTGCGGCAACGGCTGGGCCGTTTCGGCCCGCTGCGGCGCGAACGAACGATTCCTGTCGGCCAAGCGCGGCGATGTGCGCGTGTTCCGCCGTTTTGAAACGCTGGTCAGTTTTCTGCGCGATATCGGCATCAGCCGGTTCGACGTGGACGCATCGGATTTCGACCCGGATGCGGCTGGAGGGGCGACCCGGCCCGATCGCGCGGCCGCGTTGAAAGCGGCCCACGAAGCGGCCGCCCACGATCGCTGGTTCCGCGATCAGGTGCAGCAGGCGCTGGACGACCCGCGCCCGTCGGTTCCCGATGCCGAGGTCAGGGCCGGGCTTGCGTCGCGCCGCGCCGCGCTGCGCCAACGGATCGCGGGCAAGCGGGGTAAGGCTGCTTGACCCTCGCGCTGCACTGGCATCCGAAGGCGTGCGAGGATCGCGCCGCGATCATGGACTACATCGGCCACGACGACCCGCTGGCCGCGCTCGAACTGGACGAGTTGCTGGAGGAGCGGGCCGCGACATTGCCGGCGCACGCTGAGCTGTACCGGCAAGGGCGCGTGGCGGGCACGCGCGAGTTGGTGGTCGCGCCGAACTATATACTCGTGTATCGCATCCGACCGGCCGACGGCATCGTGGAGATCCTCCGCGTCTTGCATGCGCGGCGGCAGTGGCCGTGATGCGTCGCGTTCAGCACTCGACGATATTCACCGCCAGCCCGCCGCGCGACGTTTCCTTGTACTTCGTCTTCATGTCGGCGCCCGTTTCGCGCATCGTCTTGATCACGGAGTCGAGCGACACATAGTGCGAGCCGTCGCCGCGCAGCGCCATGCGCGCCGCGTTGACGGCCTTCACCGACGCCATCGCGTTGCGCTCGATGCACGGGATCTGCACCATCCCGCCGACCGGGTCGCAGGTCAGGCCGAGGTTGTGTTCCATGCCGATCTCGGCCGCGTTCTCGACCTGGTGTGGCGTGCCGCCGAGCACCGCCGCGAGTGCGCCGGCCGCCATCGAGCAGGCGACGCCCACTTCGCCCTGGCAGCCGACTTCCGCGCCCGAGATCGACGCGTTGAGCTTGTAGAGAATGCCGATCGCGGCGGCCGTCAGCAGGAAATCGATCACGCCCTGCTCGTTCGCGCCGGGCGTGAAGCGCGTGTAGTAGTGCAGCACGGCCGGGATGATGCCGGCCGCGCCGTTGGTCGGCGCGGTGACGACGCGCCCGCCGGCTGCGTTTTCCTCGTTGACCGCGATCGCGTACAGGTTGATCCAGTCGATCATCGACAGCGGATCCTGCAGCGCGCGCTCCGGGTTGGCGGTCAGCGCGCGATACAGTTGCGGCGCGCGGCGCTTGACCTGGAACGGGCCGGGCAGGTTGCCTTCGGCGTCCGGGTTGCCGATCCCGCAGCCGCGCGACACGCACGACTGCATCACGGCCCAGATCTTCAGCAGCCCGTCGCGCGTTTCTTCCTCGCTATGCCACGCGCGCTCGTTTTCCCACATCAGTTGCGCGATCGACTTGCCGGTCGATTCCGTCAGCGCGAGCAACTCCGCGCCGGTACGGAACGGGTGCGTCATCTGCTCGGCCGCGCTCAGCACCTTCGTGTTCGGCGCGCCGGCCGTCACGACGAAGCCGCCGCCGACCGACAGGTACGTGCGTTCGACCAGCACCGCGCCGTTCGCGTCGCTCGCGCGCAGCTTCATCCCGTTCGGGTGCTCGGGCAGCGCCTGGCGGTAGAACGCGATGTTGTCCTTCAGCACGAACGGCACCGGATGCGTGCCGAGCAGCGCGAGCGTCTTCGACTTGCGCACGGCGTCGAGCCGCGCGTCGATCGTGTCGGGATCGACGGTGTCGGGCGCGTCGCCGAGCAGGCCGAGCATCACGCCGCGGTCGGTGCCGTGGCCCTTGCCGGTCGCGCCGAGCGAGCCGTACAGCTCGACCTTCACGTGGGCCGTCGCATCGAGCAGCCCGTCGCGCTCGAGGCCCTGGACGAACATCAGCGCCGCGCGCATCGGCCCGACCGTATGCGAGCTGGACGGACCAATGCCGATCTTGAAGAGGTCAAACACGCTGACTGCCATTTCGATACCTGCCTTGCTGTAAGAATACTACCGCGCCTGCAATGGCAGGCACGCGGCGAGCCATGCGGGCGGTGTTGGGGAAAGCTGCTGCGCGACGCGGGCGTAGCGCCCGTCGAGCCGCGCGGCCAGATGAAAGAGTTCGGTGGCGTTTTTCGGGTCCCACTGCCCCGTGTAGCCCGGCAGGCCGGCCTCGCGGCGCTTCGCGTCGAACGGCACCGGCGAATTCACGAATTCCTCGTGCGTCTTCTCGCCGAGCGTGTATGGCACGAGCCAGTCGAGCGCGGCCGCGAGCGTCGCGCCGTTTGCGCCGCGCTCGCGCAGCCAGTTGCGGTTGAAGCGGCGCGCGGCGAGCGCGGCGGTGACGAGCGGCTGCAGGTCGTAGACCGCGTAGTGCAGCGCATCGCGCTCCTCGAAATCCCAGGTCTTGCCGTCCGGGCCGATGTTGTCGGCGAGATGCTCGACGAACAGCCGCTGCGCGGCGTTCATCATCTTGCGGTCGCCGAGCGTGAACGCGGACAGCGCGATCAGCTTGATCCGGTGGCTCTGCCAGTTGTTGCGCCACGTGCCCGTGAGCGGGCGCTTCTGCGCGTCGATCTGCGCGACATAACCGGCGCCGAGCTTCGCGATGAATGCCGCCGTCGCGTTGCGGGTCTTCACCGGCAGCGCGCTCGCCGTCACGTCGTACGCGACGATCAGGCTGTCGAAGTGCGTTTCGTCGATCGGGTTGAAGCTCGGCTGGTAGGTCGCGACCCACGCGGACAGGAGGCGGTCGACGAGCTGCAGGTAGCGCGGCGCGTTCGTCACGCGCCACGCGAGCGCCGCGTCGCGCATCAGGTCGAGGTCCTTCAGCGCGGCGGCGCTCTGGTCGTAGATGCCTTCGTGCGGCAGCGTGCCCTCGGTATGCACGCGCGGCATCGCCTTCGGCTGCTCGCCGATGCGCGCGTCGACGCTGCGGATCAGCGCCTGGACGCCCGGCTCGGCCTGCGTCGTCTCGCTCGCCTGCAGTGCCGGCGCCGCGCAGAAATTCATCGCCGCGCGCGCGCTGCCGGCCGCGCCGAGGCCGGCAGCGGCGAACGACAGCGACGCGACGAGCATCGGCACGAACCGGCGCGCGCGCATGCGCGGCCGCCTCTGCGTTGCACCATGGCCCGGAAACATCGGACGCACCATGCGGAACTCCTTCATTGGCTGGATCGCGTGTGATGTTAGCCGGATTGGCGGACGAACGTGAACCGGTTCGAGCAGCGAACGCAAAAACCGCACGCAACACGGGGTTGCGTGCGGTGTGGTCACCATCGGACGGCTCCGGGCCTGGCGCGCGTTATGCGTATTCCGACATCGGCACGCACGAGCAGAACAGGTTGCGGTCGCCGTAGGCGTTGTCCGCGCGGCCGACCGGCGGCCAGTACTTGTTCGTGCCGAGCGATGCGACCGGGTACGCAGCCTGCTCGCGCGAGTACGCGTGCGGCCATTCGTTCGCGGTGACGACGGCCGCCGTGTGCGGCGCGTGACGCAGCGGGTTGTCCTCGCGGTCGGCGCGGCCTTCCTCGACTGCGCGGATTTCCTCGCGGATCGCGATCATCGCGGCGATGAAGCGGTCGAGTTCCTCCTGCGATTCCGATTCGGTCGGCTCGACCATCAGCGTGCCCGGCACCGGGAAGCTCATCGTCGGCGCGTGGAAGCCGTAGTCCATCAGGCGCTTGGCGACGTCGTCGACGCTGATGCCACTCGATTCCTTGATCGGACGCAGGTCGAGAATGCATTCGTGCGCGACCAGCCCGCCCGGGCCCGAGTACAGCACCGGGTAGTGCGGCGCGAGGCGCTTCGCGATGTAGTTCGCGTTGAGGATCGCGGTTTCCGTCGCGGCGGTCAGGTTCTTCGCGCCCATCATCGCGATGTACATCCACGAGATCGGCAGGATCGACGCCGAGCCGTACGGGGCGGCCGACACGGCACCGATGCCGTCTTCCGCGCGCGCGTAGCCGGTCGAACGCTGGTTCGGCAGGAACTTCGCGAGGTGCGCGCCGACCGCGACCGGGCCGACGCCCGGGCCGCCGCCGCCGTGCGGGATGCAGAAGGTCTTGTGCAGGTTCAGGTGCGACACGTCGCCGCCGAACTGGCCCGGTGCGGTCAGGCCGACCATCGCGTTCATGTTCGCGCCGTCGACGTACACCTGGCCGCCGTGCGCATGGACGATCTCGCAGATCTCGCGGACGTTCTGCTCGAACACGCCGTGCGTCGACGGGTACGTGATCATGATCGCCGCGAGGTCCTTCGAGTGCTGCTCGGCCTTCGCCGTCAGGTCGGCGATGTCGACGTTACCCTGCGCGTCGCACGCGACGACCACGACCTTCATGCCGGCCATGTGCGCGGATGCCGGGTTCGTGCCGTGCGCGGACGCCGGGATCAGGCACACGTCGCGGTGGCTTTCGCCGCGCGACGCGTGGTAGGCGTGAATGATCAGCAGGCCCGCGTACTCGCCCTGCGAGCCGGCGTTCGGCTGCAGCGACACTGCCGCGTAGCCGGTCGCCGCAACCAGCATTGCTTCGAGCTGGTCGATCATCTCGCGGTAGCCGACCGTCTGCTCTGCGGGTGCGAACGGGTGGATGCCGCCGAACTCGGGCCACGTGACGGGCAGCATTTCCGACGTCGCGTTCAGCTTCATCGTGCACGAGCCGAGCGGGATCATCGAGCGGTCGAGCGCGAGATCCTTGTCCGACAGGCTGCGCAGGTAGCGCAGCATTTCGGTTTCGGAATGGTGACGGTTGAACACGTGGTGCGTCAGGTACGCGCTCGTGCGCTCGAGGCCGGCCGGCAGCGCGGCGACGCCGGCTGCGCCCGCGTCCAGCGCGTCGACGGCCGGCGCGGTGCCGCCCGCGGCCTGCGCGAACACGGCGAGGAGATCGGCGAGGTCGTCGCGCGTCGTCGTTTCGTCGACGGACACGCCGACTTGCGTGTCGCTCGTGCGGCGCAGGTTGATGCGCTTCCCCTTCGCGAATTCGTGAACCTGCGCGGTGCGCGCGCCGGTGTCGATCGTCAGCGTGTCGAAGAAGGTATCGTTGACGGTCGCGAAGCCGAGCTGCTTCACGCCGGCGGCGAGCAGCGCCGCGATGCGGTTCACGCGCAGCGCGATAGTCTTCAGCCCGTGCGGGCCGTGGTAGACCGCGTACATGCTGGCCATGATCGCGAGCAGCGCCTGCGCGGTACACACGTTCGACGTGGCCTTCTCGCGGCGGATGTGCTGTTCGCGCGTCTGCAGCGCGAGACGCAGCGCGTGCTTGCCCTGTGCGTCGACGGTCACGCCGACGAGGCGGCCCGGCATCTGGCGCTTGAATTCGTCGCGCACCGCGAGATACGCGGCGTGCGGGCCGCCGAAGCCCATCGGCACGCCGAAGCGCTGCGTGTTGCCGACCGCGACGTCCGCGCCCCATTCGCCGGGCGGCGTCAGCACGGTGAGCGCGAGCAGGTCGGCCGCGACCACTACGTGGCCGCCGGCCGCGTGGATCGCGTCGGTGAGTGCGCGGTAGTCGCGCACGTCGCCGTTCACGCCCGGGTACTGCAGCAGCACGCCGAACGCGTTCGATTGCGCGGCGTCGGCGGCCGGGCCCGTCTTGACTTCGATGCCGATCGGCAGCGCGCGCGTGCGGATCACTTCGAGCGTTTGCGGCAGCACGTCGTCGGCGACGTAGAACACGTTCGACGCCGGCTTGCCGGTGCGTTGCAGCAGCGTCATCGCCTCGGCTGCGGCAGTGGCCTCGTCGAGCAGCGACGCGTTCGAGATCGCGAGGCCCGTGAGGTCGGCCACCATCTGCTGGAAGTTCAGGAGCGCCTCGAGGCGGCCCTGGGAAATTTCGGGCTGGTACGGCGTGTAGGCCGTGTACCACGCCGGGTTTTCGAGCACGTTGCGCAGGATCACGGCCGGCGTGTGCGTGTCGTGGTAACCCTGACCGATATACGAGCGGAACACCTGGTTCTTGTCCGCGAGCACACGCAGCGCGGCGAGGGCTTCGGCCTCGCTCTTCGGCTGCGCGAACGGGCCGAGCGGCAGCGTTTCGGCGCGGCGGATCGGGGCCGGGATCACGGCGTCGATCAGGGCGGCGCGCGACGCAAAGCCGAGCGTATCGAGCATGGCCTGCTGGCTGGCGGCGTCGGGGCCGATGTGGCGTTCGGCGAACGCGTCGTGCGTTTCGAGCGCGGCGAGCGAGAGGGGCGTGCGGTTCATCAGGCGGTCCGGGTGTTCGAGCTTCATGGCGTGACTCTTGTCCCGCGCAGGGTGGCTGCCCTGCGCGGGTCGGGTAAGGAAGTTAGTCGATCAGCTTGGTATAGGCGGCAGCGTCGATCAGCTTGTCGGTCGATGCGCCGGCCGCGAGCTTGATCTTGAACAGCCACACGCCGTACGCGTCGCTGTTCACCTCTTCCGGTGCGTCGGCGGCTTCCGTATTGACGGCGGTGATCTCGCCGGACACCGGCGAGTAAATGTCGGATGCCGCTTTCACCGATTCGACGACGCCGACGGCATCGCCTGCCGACACCGTCTTGCCGACTTCGGGCAGCTCGAGGAAGACGATGTCGCCGAGCGTGCTCTGCGCGTGATCGGTGATGCCGACCGTCAGCGTGCCGTCTGCCTCGGTGCGGATCCACTCGTGTTCGTCGGTGTATTTCAGATCGGCCGGGACGTTGCTCATCGGATGCTCCTGGATAGAAAGGATGTGATTCGTTGTTCTGGCACGCCGCGCGGGCGCGCCGGGTGTGATTTCGCAGGGCGGCACGCCGCCCGGCCCGTTACGCAGCGAGGACCTTGCCGTTGCGCACGAACGGCAGTTTTACCACGCGCGCGGGAAGTTGCTTGTCGCGAATCTGCACCTGCACGGTGTCACCGATCTGCACGGCCGCCGGCACGCGCGCGAATGCGATCGATTCCTGCATCGACGGCGAGAACGTGCCGCTGGTGATCTCGCCTTCGCCGTGCGGCGTGATGACCTTCTGGTGCGCGCGCAGCACGCCGCCCGCCTTGCCGTTTTCCTTCTGCAGGATCAGGCCGACGAAAGCGGCGCGCGAGCCGTCGCGCTCGAGCACGTCGCGGCCGACGAACGGGCGCGGTGCTGTCAGGTCGACCGTCCACGCGAGGCCCGCGTCGAGCGGCGAGACGGTGTCGTCCATGTCCTGGCCGTACAGGTTCATGCCGGCCTCGAGGCGCAGCGTGTCGCGCGCGCCGAGCCCGCACGGGCGCACGCCGTTTTGCTGCAGCGCGTTCCACAGCGCTTCGACGTGCACGGCCGGGACGATCACCTCGAAGCCGTCTTCACCGGTATAGCCGGTGCGCGCGACGGTGAGATCGCCGAACGGCGTGCCGGCGACCTGCGCGGCGTTGAACGGCTTCAGCTCGCTCGTCGCGGCGCGCGCGGCGGGCACCGTCGTCCAGGTCTTTTCGCGGGCGTTCGGGCCCTGTACGGCGACGATCGCGAAATCGCGGCGTGGCGCGATCGTGACGCCGTAGCCGCCTTGCTCGTTCAGCTGGTTGAACCACGCGATGTCTTTCTCGGCAGTGCCGGCGTTGACGACGACGCGGAAGAATTCTTCGGTGAAGTAATAGACGATCAGGTCGTCGATGACGCCGCCCTGCGGATTGAGCAGGCACGAGTAGAGCGCCTTGCCGGGCGTCTTGAGCTTGCCGACGTTGTTTGCGATCGCGTGCTCGAAGAATGCGCGCACGCGGCTGCCGGTGAAATCGACGACGCACATGTGCGACACGTCGAACATGCCGGCGTCGGTGCGCACGGCTTCGTGTTCTTCGATCTGCGAGCCGTAGTTGACGGGCATGTCCCAGCCGCCGAAGTCGACCATGCGGGCATTGAGCGCGCGATGCGCGGCGTTGAGCGGGGTGTGATTCAGTGCAGTCATCGAGGCCTCAGGCAAGGCGCTTGCGCGCGGATCAGAACGGCCATGTGCCGACCGCCGCGGCCGATGCCTGCGAGCGATCCGGTACATGCCCCTCTGTCCTCGATACCTGAGAGATTGCGCTGCGGGCAAAGCCCGGCGAACGCGCGCCCCTTCGGTGGGCAGCTTGCCCGCGCAGCATGTGCGCAGCGGGCTACTGCCGCTCTCCAGAGTGCGGGGAGAGTGCAGCCCGCGCAATGCGCGGACGGGATTCCCCGACGCGGTCGGTCCTTTTGCCTGAGAGTTTGCGGGTGTGCCCCTTCGGCGGCGCGACCGGTGTTGAAGCAACACGGTCACACTCTCTCCCGACGCGTGCGGGCGACTGTACGCGAGCGGGTGGGCATTGTCAATTTGAGCAAAAGAATGTCGCTTCGCGACAAGCGGCGGCAGCCTGTGCCGCCGCTTTTTCCGCTCCGCTCCGGCGGGCGCCGGGGCGTTACTCGCCGATCGCGCGCGCGGCCGTGTCGAGTTCCTGGTTCAGCACGCGCTGCTCGTCGCCGGACAAGCCGCCGCTGTGCTGCGCGGACATGTCGTTCGCTTCCTGGCGGATCACGTCGAGGCGGTGGTGAAGCTGCGCGCCATACGGCGGCGGGTAGTAGCCGCCGTTCACGCGCGCATCGGTGCGGCGGTGCAGGTTATCGATCCGGCCCTGGATCTGCTGCATCCGCTCGTTCGCGACGACCTGCGGATTCGGCCGCGGCGGGGGCGCCGGACGGACCGGCTGCTGCGGCTGCACGATACAGGCCGCGAGCGAGGAAACCAGCACGCAGCACGCTGCTGCGCGAATCAACCGTTGCATCAACATTCTCCTGACGGATTGGTGTCGGATCGACTTTTTTGAGAAACGCGTCAGACCGGTCTATCGCTGACTTTCGTTCCCCGGGCATTTGTAACCGAATGTTCCGGCTGATCCAGGCGCATGCGTGCCGGCCGGCCGCAACCGGCCGGCGCGCGGCGTCAGACCGTGCGGCGCACGAACGGCAGCCGGCGGCCGTCGTGCTCGCTTTGCGCGGCGAGTTCGATGATCGCCATCACGTCGACGGCGTCCTGCGCCGTGACGGGGAACGGCGCGCCGTCGCGGATCGATGCGGCGAGCGCGCGGTAGAACTCCGCGTACTGGCCGTCGAGCGTCGGCACCGGGCGCTCGACCTCGACGTCGCCGTCGAGCACGCGCAACAGGCCGGGCGGGTTGCCGCCGCCGAATTCGACGTCGTCCGCGGTGAGGCCCGCCTTGAGCTGGTCCTCCTGCGTGTCGAGCCCGAACTTCTGATAGCTGCCGCGCGTGCCGTGCAGCGTGAAGCGGGCGGGTTCGATCGCCGCCAGCGTGCTGGCATGCAGTGCGACGTCCTTGTCCGGATAGCCGAGCAGCAGGTGCACGAAATCGGGCGCCGTGCCGTGGTCGCGGCGCGTCTTGACGGTCGCGCCCACCGTTTCCGGCAGGCCGAACAGCGCGAGCGCCTGGTCGATCAGGTGCGGGCCGAGGTCGAGCAGCAGGCCGCCGCCGCGTGCGGGCTCTTCGCGCCAGCGCGTGCGCGGCGTCGGCCGGAAGCGGTCGAAGTGCGACGCGAAGTAGGTGAGCCGGCCGAGCTCGCCCGATTCGACGATGCGGCGCACGGTGAGGAAGTCGCCGTCCCAGCGGCGGTTGTGGAACGGCGCGAACAGGCGGCTGCGCGCGTTCGCGAGCCGCGCGAGCGCGAGCGCCTCGTCGGCGGTGAGCGTGACGGGCTTGTCGACGACCACGTGGCGGCCGGCTTCGAGTACCTGGCGCGCGAGCGTGAAGTGCGTGTCGTTCGGCGTGGCGATCACCACGCACTCGATGTCGTCGAGGCCGAGCAGCGTGTCGAGGTCGGGGACGACGCGCGCGTCCGGATACGCGGCTTGCGCACGATCGGGCTGACCCGTCGCGATCGCGGCGACCTCGGTGCGGCCGCTCGTGGCGATCACGGGCGCGTGGAACGTCGCGCCGGCGAAACCGAAACCCATCAAACCAATCCTGAGCAATGACGACATGGCAATCCCTGGCTGCGAAGGAAACTAAAGGATGGCGCGCCGAGACGGCGCGAATACGACCGGCTATTTTGGCATGGCGCCGCCGCTTGCACCGGCGCGCTGGGCGAAACGCGCGGGATGACGCGGCGCGTGCGCGAGGGAAGCCGGCATTTTGCGCGGACCCGCGCGCCGCGCGTACTTGGCCGCCTGCCCGGCAACGCGGTGGACGGCCGGCGCCCGGGCGCCGTGCCGCGTCATGCAGCCGCCCGCTGCAGCACGGCGGCCGCGACCTGCGCGGCCCACGCCGTGCATGCGGCTGCGCCGGGATGGAAGCCGTCGGCGGCCATCAGGCGGCGCTCGAGCGGCAGCGCGACCCGCAGGAACGTACAGTGCGGCTGCGTGGCGGCCCAGTTGGCGAGCGCCGCGTTGAGCCGCTTCGCGCGCCGCCCGAGATACCACGCGAGCGGTTGCGGCAACGCCGGAAAGCGCTCCATCGGCGGCACCGCCGACAGGATCGCGTGCCCGACCCGGAAGCGCGCGGCGAGCAGCCGGACGAGCTCGGCCTGCTGCGCCTGCCAGCGGGCCGGCGGCACGCCGCCCGTCACGTCGTTGACGCCGAGCGACGTCACGGCCACGTCGAACGGTTCGGCCGGCTCGGCGGCGAGCCAGTCGACGAGATCCTGCGTGGTCAGGCCCGTGCGCGCGAGCAGCTTCCAGCTCACGCGGTGCGTGGCCGCCAGCGCGCTCGCCAGTTGCCCGGACAGCGCGTCGCGCTGCGTCGCGACGCCGACGCCCGCGGCGGCCGAATCGCCGACCAGCAGCACGCGCAGCGGCGGGCCGTTGCCGGCAACGCCCTCGCGCGGGCCGGCCGCCTCGGGCAGCCGCGGCGTGACGCGACGCACGTAGCGCCCCTGCGCGAACAGCAGCGGGCCGAGGGCGGCAGTGGCGAGCGGGTATCCCATGATGATGTCGATCCGGTAGCGGTTCATGCGGGCCGGCGCGGGGCGGCGCCGGGGTCTGCGTATTGTGGCCGATCAGTGCGCGAACGGGGCCGGATTGGCCGGACGGACAGGGTGCGGCCGGGCGGCCCCGTCCGGCGGCGCTCCCGAAATGCGCGCCGCCGACGTGTTAACATGCGCGTCCTGCCCGCGTGTCCGCCTGCTTCGCCAGCCCGCCGCGCACGGCATCCTCCCGGCATTCCGCCGTCAACCGCAACACCATCCGCCATCATGTCCGCAGGCCTCAATCCCGCCCAGAACGAAGCGGTGCGCTACCTCGACGGTCCCTGTCTCGTGCTCGCCGGCGCGGGCAGCGGCAAGACCCGCGTGATCACGCAGAAGATCGCGCATCTGATCGAAGCGAAAGGCTTCGAGCCGCGCCACATCGCCGCCGTGACGTTCACGAACAAGGCCGCCGCCGAAATGCGCGAGCGCGTGTCGAAGCTGCTCGAAGGCAAGACGCTCACCACGCCCGGCAAGGAAGGCCGCAAGGTGCCCGTCAACCAGCTCACCGTCTGCACGTTCCACTCGCTCGGCGTGCAGATCCTGCGGCAGGAGGCGGAACACGTCGGGTTGAAGCCGCAGTTCTCGATCATGGATTCCGACGACTGCTTCGGGATGATCCAGGAGCAGCTCGGCACGACCGACAAGGGCCTGATCCGCAAGATCCAGAGCATCATCTCGCTGTGGAAGAACGGCCTGATCATGCCCGAGGAGGCGATGGCGATCGCGGCCAACGAAGACGAGCACCAGGCCGCGCTCGTCTACCGCAACTACGTCGCGACGCTGCATGCATACCAGGCCGTCGACTTCGACGACCTGATCCGCCTGCCCGCCGAGCTGTTCGCGAAGAACGAGCAGGTGCGCGACCGCTGGCAGAACAAGCTGCGCTACCTGCTGATCGACGAGTACCAGGACACCAACGCGTGCCAGTACGAACTGCTGAAGCAGCTCGCGGGCCCGCGCGCGGCGTTCACGGCGGTCGGCGACGACGACCAGGCGATCTACGGCTGGCGCGGCGCGACGCTGGAGAACCTCGCGCAGCTCGGCAAGGATTTCCCGAAGCTGCACCTGGTCAAGCTCGAGCAGAACTACCGGTCGACGGTGCGCATCCTCACCGCCGCGAACAACGTGATCGCGAACAACCCGAAGCTGTTCGAGAAGAAGCTGTGGTCCGAGCACGGGATGGGCGACTCGATCACCGTCACGCCGTGCAACGACGAGGAGCACGAGGCCGAATCGGTCGTGTTCCGGCTCTCCGCGCACAAGTTCGAGCGGCGCACGCAGTTCCGCGACTACGCGATCCTGTATCGCGGCAACTTCCAGGCGCGGATCTTCGAGCAGGTGCTGCGGCGCGAGCGGATCCCGTACGTGCTGTCGGGCGGCCAGTCGTTCTTCGACAAGGCCGAGATCAAGGATCTGTGCGCGTACCTGCGGCTGATCGCGAACGCCGACGACGATCCCGCGTTCATCCGCGCGGTCACGACGCCGCGCCGCGGGATCGGCAACACGACGCTGGAAGCGCTCGGCTCGTTCGCGGGGCAGGCGAAGGTGTCGCTGTTCGAAGCCGTGTACATGGGCGGGATCGAGGCGCGGCTGTCCGCGCGGCAGGTCGAGCCGCTGCGGATGTTCTGCGACTTCATCCAGCGCCTGACCGACCGCGCGGACAAGGAACCCGCGACCGTCGTGCTCGACGACATGATGGAGGCGATCCACTACGAGGCGTACCTGTACGACGCGTTTGACGAGCGGCAGGCGCAGTCGAAGTGGCAGAACGTGCTCGAATTCCTCGAATGGCTGAAGCGCAAGGGCACGAAGCCCGAGAAGGAGGCTGTCGACGGCGAGGCGGAAGGCTTCCACAACGCGGACGGGCTCGCCGATACCGGCAAGAACCTGCTCGGCCTGATCCAGACCGTCGCGCTGATGTCGATGCTCGAGGGCAAGGACGAGGATCCGGACGCCGTGCGGCTGTCGACCGTCCATGCGTCGAAGGGGCTCGAGTATCCGCACGTGTTCCTGGTCGGCGTCGAGGAGGGCATCATGCCGCACCGCGGCGGCAGCGAGGACGACGGCCCGATCGACAGCGAGCGGATCGAGGAGGAGCGCCGGCTGATGTACGTCGCGATCACGCGCGCGCAGCGCAGCCTGCATCTGAACTGGTGCAAGAAGCGCAAGCGGGCACGCGAGACGGTCGTGTGCGAGCCGTCTCGCTTCATCCCCGAGATGGGGCTCGACGAAGCGCCGCCGCCGACGCCGGAAGAGGCGCCGATGTCACCGAAGGACCGGCTCGCGAGCCTGAAGGCATTGCTGCAGAAGTGACGCAGCGGTTCCGTCAGGCGCACGGCGGTCCGATCGTGCAAAACAAAACCCCCGCGATGCGCATGCGTCGCGGGGGTTTTTTACTGGTTGGCGTTATTTCGCCGCGTTGACCATGTAGTCGACGGCCGCCTTCACGTCGGCGTCCGACGCGTTCGATCCGCCCTTCGGCGGCATCGCGCCCTTGCCGTGCAGCGCGTAGTTGTAGACCGTATCCATCGAGTCCTTCAGGCGCGGCGCCCAGTCTTCCTTGCTGCCGAACTTCGGCGCGCCGAGCACGCCTGCCGCGTGGCAGGCCTGGCAGGTCGACGTGTACAGCGCCTTGCCGGCCGATGCCGAATCGGCGCCGGCCGGTGCGGCTGCGGGCTTTTCGCCGGCCTTCGGGATCGCGGCGAGCGCAGCCTGCGCCGCGGCGATTTGCGCGCTGGCGGCATCGGCCGTGCCCGATGCGCCTGCCGCGCCGCTGGCGGCCGTCGCTGCGTTGGCGGCGGGCGCGGCCGGTTCGGGGAAGTTCGCGCCGTCGTTGTTCGCCATGTAGACGATCGCGCGGGCGATTTCATAGTCGCTGACGTCGTCGGGGCTCGTGCCGCCGCGCGGCGGCATCGCGCCCTTGCCTGCGAGGGCCGTCTTCAGCAGCGTGTCGAAGCCTTGCGAGATGCGCGGCGCCCAGTCGTCCTTGTTGCCGAACTTCGGTGCGCCGGCGGCGCCTGTGCCGTGGCAGGTCACGCAGACGGCCTTGTAGACTGCCTCGCCGGTCTTGTACGTGCGTGGCGCGTTGGCGTCCTTCACGTCGACCTGCGCGAGCGGTGCGACGCGCGTGGCGACCTGTTCGTCGGAGAGCGCATCCGTGCCGGCGCCCGAACGGAGCGCGTGATTCGCATAGTTGGCGAGCAGGATGATGATGACGATCGGAATCGCGAACGACGCGATGATGACGGCAATCAGTTGCCCGGGGGTTTTGACGGGAGATTCATGGTTGGGTGCTTCGCTCATGCTTGCCTCGTCTCCGTGAATAGGAATTGTGAGCGCGGTGCAACGGCAAAATGGCTGTCCAAAATGAAGCTCGGACGATTATAGACGGAACGTTTACATCACGGCGAGCGGCGCGATGGCGCGTGTTTACCCGCACGCGGGGCGGCTGTGCGGGCATTCGGCGGGCGCGGTGGACGCGTCATGGGAAACCGGGTATCCTTGCCGTCTTGCCAATCGTGGGCGGCCTGTTTATTGGGGTCGCTTCACTGTCTCACGCGCCCGTAGCTCAATGGATAGAGTACTGCCCTCCGAAGGCAGGGGTTGCTGGTTCGATCCCAGCCGGGCGCGCCAAAACATGCCTGTTCAGGCTCTCGGCGGTTTCGCCGCCTTCCCGTTTATTTCTCGCAGTGATCTTGCCGCCATTGGGTAGCTATCGGTGTTTTCGACGCTGTGCGCGCATCCGCTCGGGCGAAACGATTTGCCGGCCGGATTCGACGTGCCGGCGGTCCATTTGAACGCGCCGATCGAACCTGTCGATCGAAATGGGAAAAGCCGCGTCGCATCCGGCGCGGCGATCATCGGATGAGCACATCACCTTCTGTTCAGTTCATCAACGGGCCGGACGGTACGCCGGCCTTCGTCGTGATTCCGTACGCCGACTATCTCGCGCAGCAGCGTGACGAGCGCGTCGCGATTCCGCACGAAGTCGTGACCCGCGCCGTGTTCGACGGCAGCTCGCCCGCGCGCGCATGGCGCGAGTATCTCGGCCTGACGCGGGCCGAGGTCGCGCAGCGGCTCGGTATCAGCCGCGCGACCTACGCGAAACGGGAGAAGCGCGAGAAGCTGCGCAAGTCGATGCGCAAGAAGATCGCGGCCGCGCTCGACATCACGCTGGCGCAGCTCGATTTCTGACGCGCGGCGCGGCGCGGCGCGGCGCGGTGCGTGTCGTGCCGGCCGGGCCTTGCCGCGATCGGGCGGGATGCCGGACAGCGCCGGGGCGGGCGTCGTGCGGCGTCGCCGTTGTGCGAGAATCCCCCGCAACGACAACTCAAAGCGTCGATCGCGGCGGCCGTCCGCGCGTCGCGCCGACCCCCGATGGCTGCCATTCCGTCTACCCCGACCGCAGTCGATGCCCGCGTGCTGCCCGACACGCAGCAGGCGCTGCTCGCACGCCTGCATGCGTACTCCCCTGACGATCCCGACGCGCCGCTGCCGTACAGCCGCCGCCTTGCCGAAGCCGAAGGCTGGCCGCACGCGCACGCGCTGGCCGTGATCGACGAATACAAGCGCTTCGCGTTTCTCGCGCAGGCGGCTGGGCATCCGGTTACGCCCTCGGTTGCCGTCGACGCCGCCTGGCATTTCCATCTGCAATACACGATCGAATACTGGGACGTGTTCTGTGCCGACGTGCTGTGCGCGCGGCTGCATCACATGCCCGGCACCGGCGCGCCGGATGAAGCGACCGTGTACGCGCAACGCTACCGCGACACGCTGGACAGCTATCGCCGGCTGTTCGGCTGCGAGCCGCCCGAATCGATCTGGCCGCCGTCCGCCGGCCTGCAAGCCGTGCCCGGATCGCCGGAGCTGGACGTGACGGTCACGGGCGGGCCGGGGGAGCCGGATTCGCCGGCCGCCCCGACGGCCGGCAGGACCTGGCGTGACCGGCTGCCGAAATTCGTCTGGCCCGCGGCCGCCGCGAGCGTCGCCGCGACCTGCGCATCAGCGCAGGACTTCAACGTGCTGAACTACACGGGGCCGCAGTTTCTCGCGTTCTACGTGCCAGCCTGCGTCGTTGCGTTGCTGCTGATCGCGGGGCTGCAATGGATCGAGTACCGGTTGCGGCGCCGGGGCGGCCGCAGCCGCAAGACGTCGCCTGCGATGTCGGCGGAGGAAGCCGCCTATCTGGTGGGCGGCGAGTCGCGGGTCGCCCAGGTCGTGACGCTGTCGCTTGCGCATGCGGGCGCGATCGAGCTGCGCACCGTTCCGAAACACGGCGGCTACGTGAAGATCGGCGACCTGGAGCGCGCGGGCCCGTACGAAGGCCACTGTGCGTGGCTGCAGGAACAGCCGGACGGCGAAGTGCGCTACGGCGCGTTTCGCCAGCGTCTCGCGCAATACGTGCAGGAGGTCCGCGACGGGCTGCATGCACAGGGCTGGTTCTGGCTGCCCGGCGAGATGCGCGCGTCGCGCATGGCCGCGCGCGCGATCGCGCTGCTCGTGCTCGGTACCGGCGCGGCGAAACTCACGGTCGGCCTGAGCCGCGGTCGGCCCGTACTGTTGCTCGTCATCTGCATGGCGGCTTTTGCCATCGCTTACCGGATCCTCGTGCGGCGCATGACGGGCTTCGGACGCGGCGGGGCTACGGCCGCCGGTCAGGCTGCGCTGATCGCGCGCCGGATCTCGCACGACGCGCGCGACGCACGTGTGGTGCGGGAGGGGCAGGATGCCGCGAGCGCACGCGACACAACGGCCGGCGAGCGCGATACATCGGACACGCTGTTGTGGACGGCCGCGCTGTTCGGCGCCGGCGCGCTCGCCGGCACCGCGTGGGCGGCCTACTCGGGCACGGTGCTGGCACCGCCGCCGCTGGGGCCGTTGGCGGCGAAGGCGGGCGGCGGCTCAACCGGCTCGAGCGACAGCAGTTGCTCATCATCGAGCTGCAGTTCATCGAGTTCGTGCAGCTCCAGCTCGTGCAGTTCGAGCAGTTGCGGCGGGTGTTCGTCGAGCAACTGAGCCGAACCGCCTGATTTCGCCGGCGCCCGGTCGCCCGGGCGTCGTCGCTAACCGATTGCCGCGTCCGCGGCCGTCGCTTCCCGCGTGCCGGTTCCGGCCTCCGCTTCCGTCGTCTCCATGATCGCGACCCAGTCGAACGCCGGCATCGCGCAGAGCTGTTCGACCGTGGCCGCGTATTCGCCGGCCGTCGTGGCCAGATAGCGCAGCCGCTCCGTCCACTCGGGCAAGCGGCCTTGCATCGTCGTCAGCACGACGGTCAGCAGATCCTGCTCCGGCCGCGCGGCGATGGCCTGCAGCGCGGCCTGGATGCGGGCGGGATCGCCGCCGGCGTCGAGGAGCAGTACGCCGGGAATCGGCGCGTCCGGCCGCGGCGGCCGCACGGCCGTGCCGCGCTTGTCGACGCCCGCCCGGTAGATCTCGCGATGCAGCGGCAACCGGACCTGCAGCGCATCGTGCTTGCAGACCCGCGCCTGCGCGGTGCGGGCGAGCCGCCGGCGCAGCGCAGGCTGCGCGATCAGCCGGTCGATCGCGTCGTGCCAGGCCTGGGCGTCGTCGCCGGCGAGCAGCGCATCGTCGCCGTCGCTCAGCGTCACGCGATTGGCTGGCAGGTCGCTGGCGACGACGGCGATGCCGGCCACCGCGAATTCCTGCCGCTGGATCGGGTTCGCGCCCGCGTCGTCGGCGAGCGGCATCAGCGCGATGTCCCAGTCCAGCGCGCGCAATTGCTGTGCATACGCATGGTAGGCGTCGGGTGCAGGCCGCCATTCGGCCGCCGGATGGTCTTCCCAGCCGGTGGGCGCGTGCGCGCCGAAGAACTGCACGGCGACGCGGCCGGCGTGGCGTGCGCAGATCGACCGCAGCGCGGCGTCCACGCGCGCGAAATGCGCCGGCAGCAGTGCCTCACCCGCGACGCCGATGGTTACGCGACCGTCCGCGCGGGTCGGCACCGGGCGCTGGAACAGGTCGAGGTCGACGCTGTCCGGCAGCACGAACACGCGCGGATTCCACGGCCGGTATCGGTTCGCGAGATCCGGCGTCGGGACGACGACCGCGCATGCGTTGCCGAGCGTATAAGCGATGCCGGCCCACGTCGGGTCGTCCTGCGCCGAAGCCTGCGCGGCCGGCGGGCTGTCGGTCGCGTAGATCACAGGCTTGTCGAACGCGAAGATCGCCCGCAGCCCGTCGGGCGACAGCAGGCCCGGCGTGCGGCGGTCGAGCAGCACGGCATCGGCCGTGGCGATCGCATGGCCGTCGATCCTGCCGTCGACAATGCCCCACACGAGTTCCCACGCGTCGCCGAGCCGCGCGAACGGCAGCGCGACGCGCCGCTGCAGCGAGGCACCGTCGACCCGGTCGAACGCGTAGACGACGAGACGCTTCTTTCGCGGCACGGGCACGGGCGCGGGCGTGACGGCCGGGCGGCGCCCCTGTTCGGCGAGCCGCGCGTACAGCGTGCCGTAGCGCGCGGCATCGGCTTCGGCGGGCAGCACGTGCACCGATGCGTTGACGTGCCGGCCGGTGCGGGCCAGCGCATCCGACGGCACCGCGAGCGCATCGGCGCGCCGCAGCGCATCGTGCAGGGCGGCGCGCCCGCGCGCGTTGCCGGCGATTTCCGGCCAGGCCGACGCGAATGCGTCGAGCGGCCGGTCGACGTCGCAGACAACCGGCTTGCCGAGCGCGAACAGCTGCTCCTGCGCGGCGGACGACAGCAGGCCCGCGATCGCGCCGTGCAGGACGATCAGGTCCGCCCGCTGCAATGCGTCGAGATCGATGCCTTGCTCGCCGACCGGGAAATCGAGCGCCCACTCCCGCTCGAGCCGCCCGAACGCGTCGCCGAAGCGCACGCGCGCGGCCGGCTCGGCCGTCATGACGGCCAGGCGCCGCTTCGCACTCGCCGGGCGGCGCGCGGTCGACGGCCCGTGCGGACCGAGTTCGACGTCGCGTTCTTTTGCGCGTGCCTGGGTCTTGTCGACGAAGCGTCGAAGCTGCAGCCAGAAGGTCAGCTCTTCTTCCCGATAGACGTCGCGCGCTTCGTGCACGGTCGCCTTCGCACGCGCGATCTCGTCCGGATCCAGTCCCCACGCGATGCCCTTGCCGTTCATGACCCAGCGCTCCGCGTTCGGCAGCGACGCGTCGTTCAGGATGCACACGACCGGGCAGCCGCACATCAGCGCCTCGAAGGCCGCCGTGGACCACTCGTACAGGTACACGCATTCGACACGGCGAAACAGCTCGGCGAGTTCGTGCGCCGAGCGTTCCGGCACGCGGCCCGAGATCTCGATCGACCCGGCCGTGGCCGGATGCAGGCTGCCGCCGCGCCGCAGGTGACGGTTGATGAAGACGGCCGTGCCGCTGCGGGCTGCGTCGTCGACGCCGTCGCCGTGGAAGATGCGCGTGTCGACGAGCGGGATTCGCAGCAGGTCGGCCTGCCATCCGTCGGGCACGATCGTGGGACCGAACGCGAACACGAGGTCGCTCGGCGCGAGGTCGATCGGATTGCCGTTGATGCGGCCGGGCTCCGCGAGCAGATAGCGGGCGACGCAGCGCGCGCCGAACGGGTTGCCTTCGACGATCTCCGGATAGATCGCGATCGGGCTGCGCCCCGCGTCGGCGTGCGCCTGGACGATCGCCGGCGTCAGCACCGGCGTGCGCAGTTCGGGGTGCACGTCGGGCGTCTGGACATAGGCCTCGCAGCCGAGCAGGTTCAGCGTGTGGCACAGGTAGTGCATCGCGCGGACGCCGCCGGATGTCTGCAGGAAGGCGGGCACGGCGAGGTAGTACGGATGGTCCAGCGGGGCGAAGAGACGGGGCGCGTCGTTCATGGGTCGGGGGCGGAAATGCGTAATGGAGGGCGGCGGACGGCCGGTTACTGGCGGGCCCGGTAAAAATCGAACACCACTTGCAGGACGCGATCTTGTTCGGCCTCGCTCATCGCGTGGTATAGCGGCAGGCGCACGAGCCGGTTGGCGACGTCGTCCGTTACGCGCATGCCGGAGCCGCAGCGGCCGTAGTGCCGGCCGGCCGGCGAACTGTGCAGCGGCACGTAATGGAACACGGCGAACACGCCCGCGTCCCGGATCTGCTGCAGCAGATTCGAACGCTCGTCGAGGTCGCGCGCGAGGAAATAGAACAGGTGGCCGTTGCCATGCTCGCTCAACGGCAACGCGGGCAGCGTGATGTGCCCGGCGTCGTGAAGCGGGCGCAGCGCCTGCTCGTAGCGCCTGACCGTCGCGCGCCGCTGTTCGGTGATCACGTCGGCATGCTCGAACTGCGCGTACAGGAAGGCGGCGATCAGTTCACCCGGCAGAAAGGACGAGCCGACATCGACCCACGTGTACTTGTCCACCTGGCCGCGAAAGAATTGGCTGCGGTTCGTGCCTTTCTCGCGGATGATCTCCGCGCGCTCGACGAGTTGCGGATCGTTGACCAGCAGCGCGCCGCCTTCGCCGGCGATCACGTTCTTGGTCTCGTGAAAGCTGAGGCACGCGAGGTGGCCGATGCTGCCGAGCGGCTTGCCTTTCCACGTCGACTGGATCGCCTGTGCGGCGTCCTCGACGATCCATAGCCGGTAGTCGGCGGCGAGGTGCGCGAGCGTGTCCATGTCGCACGGCACTCCCGCGTAATGGACCGGGACGATCGCGCGCGTGCGGTCGGTGATCGCCGCCGCGACGAGTTTCTCGTCGAGGTTCAGCGTGTCGGGTCGAATGTCGACGAACACGGGCGTCGCGCCGCGCAGCACGAACGCGTTGGCGGTCGACACGAACGTGTAGGACGGCATGATCACTTCGTCGCCGGGCCCGACGTCGGTGAGGATCGCGGCCATCTCCAGCGCGGCCGTGCACGAGTGCGTGAGCAGCGCGCGTCGGCAGCCGATGCGCGCCTCCAGCCACGCGTGACACAGCTTCGTGAATGCCTGGTCGCCGGCCAGTCCGCCCTGCTCGACGGCCTTCGCGATGTAGTAGAGCTCCTTGCCGACGATGAAGGGGCGGCCGAACGGAATGCGGTCGAGGTTGGGGGGAGCGAACATGGCGGGACTCCGCGGGAGCATGGAGACGGGGGATCGACCGACGTCGGTCGGGTCAAGTGCTGGTTCTGACGAGCATCGTGAACTCGTAGAGCCCGTAGTCGTGCAGTAGCGCGACCTGCCGCGAGTAGCGGCGCTTGCAGTGATCGAACAGCGCGCAGGGATCGGCGTAGTACAGGCGCTCCGGGCGCATGTACGGCGGATCGGAATACGACGTCAGGCAGTTGAACGAGAAGCCGAGGCGGCTTGTTTCGTGCAGCATGTCGAGCGTGGCGTGAATATGCGCCAGCCACGCATCGCCATCGTGGCCGCGATGGACGTTGAAGAGGCCCGACGCGATGCCGAAGTCCGCGACCGCCCGCGGTGTGTCGCCGAGGTGGAACGATACGTTTGCGTTGTCGCGATGGCGCTGCCGGGCGGCGGCCACCATGTCCGACGAGATGTCGTTGCCCGCGTACGCAGGGCGGCGGCCTGCCGCGTGCACCACGAGAAAATCCACCAGTGCGCCGTAACCGCATCCGACGTCGTTCAGCGAAAAGGCGTCGGCGTCCGGCGCAACGATCTTCGTCAACTGTGCGAATCGCAGTTGCTGGCTGTCCTCGCCGTTCCAGTCCACGCCGCGCGCGGTTTGCCCGTGCTCGGCCAGGCACGCGCTGTAGTAGGCGGCGACGTCTGCCAGCAGGGGTGAGTGTCGGGAGTCGTCCATCGATATGTCCTCAGGTGCGGCCGGTCACGACGTACCGGCGCGCATCGGGGCCGCAGTGGAACAGCACGTCGAGCACGGTCACGCCGTGAACGAAATCGCCCCACAGCTGCGCATAGCAGGGATAGGCCGGATAGTCGAACCAGCGCACGGCGACGCGTGCGGACGCGAACCGGATTTCGTCGAGGTAGTCCCGCGCCGCGGGGCCCGACAGGTATTCGGTCGCGCCCGCCTGCAGGCAGAGGTTCAACAGCTTCTCCGTGCGGTCGCCCTCCAGCACGTAGTCGGACGACGACGAAATCCGCGTGGCGATGCCGAGTTGCCGATTGATCCATTCCAGCATGGCGCGGTTCAGCGCACTCAACGTATCGTGCCGGTGCTCCAGATAGAGCGCTTCGAGCTGTTCCGCGTACCGCGCGAAATGCGGCGCGCGCGCGTAGTTTTGCCGAAGACGCGTCCAGTGATGCTCCGCCCAGTCCGACCCGTCGATTTCGGTTTCGCGAATGCTCTGGTGATACCGTCCCTTCACCTTCACCGGCACGGTCAGCCACTGCACGCCTTGCGGCGTCTTGATCTGGTTGCGGTTGCGCCAGTCGCGCCGCGTGTACTGCGCGTCGTCGTAGAGAATGAACTCGTCGGTTGCGGCGATCAGGTCGAAGTAGCCCTTCCACGGGATGTAGTTGGACTGCACGATCGCGATTCGCTTCTGGGGCTGCGTCATGTCGTTCAGGCCGGGATGTGGCCGTACCGGTACATGTCGACGAGTTCGGGCGGAATGCCCCAGTCCGTCGCACCGAGCCGGTCGTGCAGCGCCTCGAGATCCGCGTGGATCGCGCGTTCGAGTTGCTCCACCATGCGGCTGCGCGCGGGCACGAAGTCGTGCTGGTAGGCCGCGTTGATCTGGTGGCGAACCGTTTTGGCGATCGCCGCGTCGCGTTTCAGCTGACGGATCAGCGGCCGCTCCGGCGCGAGCTGCGCATAGCGCGGATCGATCGCGAGGCCGCGCATGGCCGCGACGAGATCGCGGCACAGCACCGGCGAAAGATGGAAACCGTCGCGCTTGGTGCCGCCGAGAATCCACAGGTCCCGCACGCTGGTGGCGCCGATCAGCGGATAGAGGTCGGACGTCGTCGGCCGCCAGCCGACGTTGATGCCGACGAGATTCGCCCGCGAGAACCGCGAGTTGATCTGGTCCATTGCCGATTTGAGCAGCGTGTACGCGCTGCCGACGTGACCATGCTCGTGCGGCACCGGGCTGATGTAGTTGCTGGCGCCGACCAGCGTGCGGTCGGCGCCGTACGGGGCGGAATAGACGCCGCATGCCAGGCCGCGATTGGTCGTGCGGATGCAGTGCGTGTGCACGTTCTCGCTGCTTTGCAGTTCGATCGACGTGCCGATGCCGTAAAACAGCCGCTGCACGGGCAGCTCGGGCAGGCTGGCCTGCAGGACCCGGGTCAGGTTGGCGCCGTTGCAGAGCACGAACCGGTCGGCCTCGAGCACGGCGCCGTCGCTCAACCGGGCGCGAGCGGCGCGGCCGTTGGCGACGTCGAGGCGCTCGACTTCGGCGGACATGAAGGTGACGTTGCCGGCGCCCGCGACATGGGCTTCGAGCGCGTCGAGAAACTGTTTCGGGTTGACCCAGCCTTCGCGCTTCAGGTACAGGGCGTTCAGCGCGCGCTGCTGCGGGTGCGGGTGATAGTTCGGAATGCCAGCGGGATCGACGGCTTCGCACGGCTCCTCGAATTCGCGGCAGAAGCGGCGTACGGCCGCGAAGTTCTCGTCGTCGAGTGCGTCGGTCGCGGCATTGTTGAGCACGTAGGTGCCGAAGCCGTGCGCGACCGCGCGATCCGCCGTGCAGATCTCGGCGAACACGTCGGGCCACGCGGCGGTCGCCGCGCGGCTCAACTCGAACTTGAAGCGTTCGAGCGGCGTGCCGAGCGAGTCGGCTTCGAGTTCGGTGAACGAGTTGAGCATCGCCGCCGCCGCGCGCGTCGCCGAGCCGGGGCGATGCGCGTGGCCGACGACGACGAGCTCGACGCCCGGCTCGGCGCGCTGCCACGCACGGGCAGTCATGAGGCCGAGAATGCCGTTGCCGAGGATCGCGATCTTCATGTGCGCACCCCGCCGCCTTCCGGAAAGACCAGGTAGCACAGCGACGGATACGACTTCGCCTTGTGGATCTGGTGCGGGTGCTTGCCGAGCAGTTCGCGCACGTAGTGCATGCCTTCGGCCGGCGTCTGGCCGCCGCGCGTGAGTTGCCAGAACGCGATCACGCCGCCGGGCACCAGCCGTTTCATCACTGCGTCGAAGGCCTGGCGGGTCGGTCCCGGTACGTTGAGGTCGAACCAGGCGAGCGCGACGGCTTCGCCGGGATGCGTTTCGTCGAACGCGGCCAGCGTGTCGCGGCAGTCGCCTTCCCATACGTGATGCTTGCCGTTGATGTGGCCCATCGCGTTGTTGCGTTCATGCAGCGAGAGCAACTGGCGCAGCAGGTCCGCATAGTCGCCGGCGAGCGAGTACGTCCCGTCCGAAAACAGCTTGCGGTCGCGCGAGTCGTTGTCGGCGAAGCCTGCATAGCCTGTGAACGTATCGAACGCGTGAATGCGGCGCTGGAAGTTGAGCGGCTCGAGGATGGCTCGGAAGTTCTCGCAGAGCACGGCCGTCTGCCCGCGCCAGGTGCCGAGGTCGAGGATCGCGCCGGGCAACGGCACGATCTGCTGATAAACCTCGAAGGTCGCGAGGATCCGCGCGAGCAGCGAACCGCGCACGAACAGGCCGAGCGAGCGTTCGAGCTCCTCGCGCGTCGCAGGATAGGTCTGCATCAGGTCGAACAGTTCGCTTCGCGCGGCGAGCTGGTCGTCGTTCGAGTTGGAGATGATTGAGGACTCGTGCATACGCGGGGCTCCAGGCACTGAAGGGGCTTGGAGGGCATCCCCGCGGCGCGTGCCGGCAAGCGGCGTGCGCCCGGCGCGATCGTCAGCGCGGTGGACGCCTCCTAGTCTGATGCCGAGTCTATCGGCCACGGTCAAGATCAAACGACGGATTAGCGGGCCGTTTCACCCCGCATTTCGGTGAATGCCGCGCATGCCGCCACGGCGGCGGACCGTGGCCGAATGCACCGGTGCTGCTGGCGATCGTTGATGGACAAGGCTCGGCGCGATCGGGTGCGGTGGTTCGACGCCACCCGGCGACGCACGCGACGCGTGCCCGGCGCACGATCGGCTACCTTGATCCACGTCATGCAAACGCCCCGTCGGCCGGCCCGCGGGCGGCCGCGCAGTCGCGGGAAAAGCGACCAAATCCGCCGCCTGCTCAGCCGATTGGAACGGCGTGTGCGCGTCGAGAATGCTGGCATGTCGACGGCCGTCCGCGCGCGTGCCGTGCCGGCTTCCGCGCTTGCGCGCGCCCCGAATCGAACCCAGGTTGGCTTACCACGATGACAGATCTCACGATGCCCGACTCCCCCGTCGCCACGATCGACGCGGCGCTGGCGCTCCATCAGGCCGATCGGCTCGAAGAGGCCGAGACGCTGTACCGGCGGATCCTCGACGCCGAGCCGCGGCACGCGGATGCGCTGCACCTGCTCGGCCTGATCGGTCATCAATACGGGCGCTATCACGAGGCGTCCGAGCTGATCATGGCGGCGATCGAGATCCGGCCCGACGCGATCTACTACTACAACCTCGGCAACGTGATGCAGGCGCACAACCGCCCGGCCGCGGCCGCCGAGTGCTTCCGTCTCGCGACCGAGCTGCGGCCCGGCTACGTCGATGCGTACAACAACCTCGGCAACGCGCAGCGGCTCGCGGGCAACGCGCGCGCGGCCGTCGACGCGTTCTGCCAGGCGATCGCGCTGCAGCCCGACCACGGGCAGGCGTACAACAATCTCGGCAACGCGCTGCTCGACCTGAACGAGATTCCGGCCGCGCTCGAGGCGTACCAGCACGCGGTCGCGCTGCGGCCCGAGTTGCCCGAGCCGCGCAGCAACCTGCTGTTCGCGTATCACTACAGCGATGCGTTCGACCCGCGCGCGTATCTCGACGAAGCGGCCCGTTTCGACGCGCTCGTCAGCGCTCGCGCGCAGCCGTGGTCGACGTGGCTCGTCGACCTGACCGCGCGCATCGGCCGGCCGCTGCGCGTGGGCATCGTGTCGGGCGACCTGAAGTCGCACCCGGTCGGTTACTTCATCGAAGGGATGCTCGCGCACCTGAAGCGTGAGCGCATCGAATTGCATGCATATCCGACGCGCGACGTCGAGGACGACATCACCGTGCGGCTCAAGCCGCGTTTCGCGTCGTGGACCTGTCTCGCGGGCATCGGCGACGAAGCCGCCGCTGCGCGGATCCGCGACGACCGCATCGACGTGCTGATCGACGCGTCGGGGCACACGATCCACAACCGCCTGCCGCTGTTCGCGTGGAAGCCAGCGCCGCTGCAGGTGAGCTGGCCCGGCTATTTCGCGAGCACCGGCATGCGCGCGATCGACTACGTGCTCGGCGACCGCTACGTGATGCCGGCCGACGAGGCCGCGCATTTCGTCGAACGCGTATGGCACCTGCCCGACAGCTATCTCTGCTTCACGCCGCCCGCCGTCGAGCTCGACGCTGGGCCGCTGCCGATGCTCGCGAACGGCTATCCGACCTTCGGCTATTTCGGCAAGCTCGCGAAGATCACCGATCACGTGATCGGGGTATGGGCGCGCGTGCTGCGCGACGTGCCGCACGCGAAGCTGTTCGTGAAGGCGCCGCATCTCGACGACGCGCGCGAGCAGGAAGCGCTCGCGGCCCGCTTCGCGGCGCACGGCATCGACGCGGCGCGCCTGCTGTTCGAAGGCCGCTCGCCGCGCGGCGAGTACCTGGCCGCCTACCGGCGCGTCGACCTGATGCTGAGCCCGTTCCCGTACCCCGGCGGCACGACCACGGCGGAAGCGCTGTGGATGGGCGTGCCGGTGCTCGGTCGCCGCGGCGCGCGCTTCCTGTCGCACATCGGCGAAAGCCTGTTGCACGCGGCGCGCCTGCCGGAATGGATCGCGGACGACGATGACGACGCATACGTTGCGAAGGCCGTCGCGTTCGCGCGCAATCCGGCCGAGCTGGCGGTGCTGCGCACGACGCTGCGCGCGCAGGTGCTCGCCGCGCCGCTGTGCGACGCGCCCCGCTTCGCGCGCCATTTCGAGGACGCGCTGCACGCGATGTGGGCCCGCCACGTCGAGGCCGCGCCGGGAGCCACATCGTGAACGGCAAGTCCGTGCTCATCACCGGCGGCGCGGGCTTTCTCGGCTCGCACCTGTGCGAGCGCCTGGTCGGCGCCGGCTACGACGTGATGTGCGTCGACAACTTCTACACCGGCAGCAAGCACAACATCGCGCACCTGATGGGGCGCATCAATTTCGAACTGATTCGTCACGACGTGTGGCTGCCGCTCTACGTCGAAGCCGACCGCGTGTTCAACATGGCGTGCCCGGCGAGTCCGGTGCACTACCAGAGCGATCCCGTGTCGACGGTGAAGACGGCCGTGCTCGGCGCGATCAACATGCTCGGCCTCGCGAAGCGCTGCGGCGCGCGCATCCTGCAGGCGTCGACGAGCGAGGTGTACGGCGACGCGCAGCAGCATCCGCAGCAGGAAAGCTACTGGGGCAACGTCAATCCGAACGGGCCGCGCGCGTGCTATGACGAAGGCAAGCGCTGCGCCGAAACGCTGTTCTTCGACTATCACCGGCAGCACGGCGTCGACATTCGCGTCGTGCGGATCTTCAACACCTACGGCCCGCGCATGCGCGCCGACGACGGGCGCGTCGTGTCGAACTTCATCATGCAGGCGTTGCGCGGCGAGCCGATCACGCTGTACGGCGACGGCAGCCAGACGCGCTCGTTCTGCTACGTCGACGATCTCGTCGAAGGCCTGCTGCGGATGATGGACCAGGACGACGACACCGGCCCGATGAACCTCGGCAACCCGAGCGAGATCACGATCCGCGAGCTGGCCGAATGCGTGCTGCGGCTCACGGGCTCGAAAAGCCGCATCGAATATCGCCCGCTGCCGGCCGACGATCCGCTGCAGCGCCGCCCCGACATCGGCCGCGCGCGCCAGCGCCTCGACTGGCAGCCCGGCATCGCGCTCGAGGACGGCCTGAAGGAAACGATCGCCTATTTCCGCAAACAGGTGAATGCATGAGCCCTGATCTGATCGACGCCGCTTGCCCCGTCTGCGCGCACACCGTTGCCGCGCCGTTCTTCCCGGCCGGCGAGCGCACGCTCGCGACGCTCGCGTGGCCGACGTCCGCCGAAGCGGCGCGCCGGCTTCCGCGCCATTCGCTCGACTTCGTCCAGTGCCCGCAGTGCTCGCACGTGTGGAACCACCGGTTCAGCTACGACGCGATTCCGTACCAGAGCAACCCGAACCGGATGTTCAACAGCGGCGGGATCTGGAAAGGCCATCTCGCGGCCACCCGCGACCTGTTGCTCGGCGCGCTGCGGCCCGAACCGACGGTCGTCGAGATCGGTTGCGGCGAAGGGCATTTCGTGCGCGGGCTCGCGCAGGCGAGCCGCGGCGGCCGTTTCGCCGGCTTCGATCCGAACGCGAGCGCGGGCACCGGCCACGGCATCGAGTTTCATGCGCGGCTGTTCGAGCCGCTCGCCGACATGCCGACCTTCCGGCCCGATGCGATCGTCATCCGCCACGTGCTCGAGCACCTGACCGAACCAGCGAAGCTCGTCGAGCAGCTTGCCTGGGGCGCCGCGCGCCAGCCGAACGCGTGCTGGCTGTTCGCTGAAGTGCCGTGCATCGACCGCGTGTTCGAGACCGAGCGCCTTGCCGATTTCTTCTACGAGCACGTGTCGCAGTTCACGACGGAGTCGTTCCGCACGCTGATGGCGCGTGCGGGCGAGGTCGTCACGCTCGCGCACGGCTACGACGGCGAAGTCGTCTATGCGCTGGTGCGGCTCGGCGTGCCGGCGCAAGCGCGTGCACGCGCCGACGCGTCGACGCGGTTCGCGGCCCGGACGGTCGAGCACCGCGCGGCGATCGCCGGGCAGCTCGCGGCGCTGGCTGAATCGGGTCGGCGCGTCGCGATCTGGGGCGGCACCGGCAAGGCCGCCGCGTTCATCCATCACTTCGATGCCGACGCCGCGCGTTTTCCGCTCGTCGTCGATTCGGACCCCGACAAGGTCGGCAGCTACGTGCCGGGCACGGGCCAGAAGATCGAATTCCGCGACGCGCTGAAGGGAGCGCCGGCCGACGTGATCATCATTCCGACGCAGTGGCGCGCGCGCGACATCGTCGCCGAGATGTCGCGCGAAGGGATCGCGGCCGCGGCCGTGATGATCGAGCACGAAGGCCGGCTGATCGACTTCGGGCGCGAACCGCATCCGTATTGAGCGGCGCGCGCGATGGAGCCGATTGAACTGCAGTTGCGGGCGGCGCTCGCGCATCACGAGGCTGGCCGACTCGCGGAAGCGAAAGCGTTGTACGACGCGATTCTTCACGCGCAGCCGGGCCAGCCGGACGCGATGCACTTCCTCGGGCTGCTGGCGTGCCAGCTCAAGCAGTACGACGCGGGCCTCGCGTTGATGGAGCGCTCGCTCGCGGCGCGGCCCGATGCGTCGTACTTCAACAATCTGGGCAACATGCTGCGCGAATGCGGGCGGCTCGACGACGCGATCGCGCACTACCGCCGCGCGGTGGCGATGCGGCCCGACTATCCGGAAGCGCACAACAACCTGGGCAATGCGCTGCGCGACGCGCGCGACCCGGCCGAGGCGATGGCGAGTTGTTCGCGCGCGATCGAGCTGCGCCCCGGCTATGCGGAGGCATACAACAATCTCGGCAACGTGCTGCAGGATCTCGGTGAACTCGATGCGGCCGCGGCAAGCTACAGCAAGGCGATCGCATTCCATCCCGCGTATGCGGAAGCGAACAGCAACCTCGGCAACGTGCTGCGCGCACAGGAAAAGCACGCGGATGCAATCGCGCACTACCGTCGCGCGCTCGAGCTGATCCCGGCGCTGCCCGCCGCGCGCCACGGTCTTGGCCTGTCGCTGTGGGCGCTCGGCGAACTCGACGAAGCCGCGCACGTGCTGCGTGCGGCCGCGGCCGAATCCGGCGACGCGAGCCTGCACAACAACCTGGCCGGCGTCCTGCGCGACGCAGGCGACCTCGAAGGCGCCGCGTCGCAGTATGCGCGCGCGATCGCGCTCGATCCGTCGATGGCCGTCGCGCATGCGAACCTGAGCGGCGTGCGCCGCCGTCAGGCGCGTTACGCGGAAGCGCTCGCGCATGCGCGGGATGCGATCCGCATCGCACCCGGTCTCGCCGACGCGCACAACCACGCGGGCAACGCGCATCACGGGCTGGGCGATCTCGACGCGGCGCAAGCGTGCTATCGCACCGCGCTCGCGCTGAACCCGGTCGACGCCGGCGCAGCCCACAACCTGTCGGTCGTGCTGCTCAAGTGCGAGCGGCACGACGACGCGCTCGCGTATTGCCGGCAGGCGCTGGCGGCCGGCCGCCCGAGCGCGGCGATGCACGTGAATCTCGGCGACATCCTGCGCGGCCAGGGCAACGTCGACGCCGCCGTGCCCGCATACCGCGATGCGCTCGCGCAGGTGCGCGACGACGCGGACGACGGCGCAGCCGAAGTACTCAGCCGCCTGCTGTTCGCGTCGGCCGCATCGGCGAACGTGCCGCCCGACGATTACCTGAACGACGCGCGTCGCTACGGCCGGCATCTGGCGGCGCGTTCGATGCGCTATCCGCACGACGGGCGCGACCGCGCGGCGCGCGCACGGAATCGTCCGTTGCGCGTTGGCTTCGTGTCGGGCGACCTGCGCCTGCACCCGGTCGGGATCTTTCTCGAAAGCGTGTTCGCGCATCTCGACCGCACGCGCATCGCACCCCATGTCTATGCGACGACCGACGAAGAAGATGCGGTCACCGCACGGCTAAAACTGCATGCGGCCGTCTGGCGTTCGATCGCCGCGCTCGACCCGCAGGCGGCCGCGCGCACCATTTACGACGACGGCATCGACGTGCTCGTCGATCTCGCCGGCCATACGCAGGCGAGCGGGCTCGCCGCATTCGGCTGGAAGCCCGCGCCGGTGCAGGCGAGCTGGCTCGGCTTCTTCGCGTCGACCGGCTGCGATGCGATCGACTACTTCATTGGCGACGCGCACACGCTGCCGGCCGGCGAGGCGCATCACTTCGTCGAGCGGCCGTGGCGGCTACCGGACAGCTACCTGTGCTTCACGCCACCGGCTGACGACGTCGCGGTCGGCCCGCTGCCGATGGCGGCGAACGGCCACGTGACGTTCGGCTGCTTCGGCAAGCTGGTGAAGCTCGGCGACGACGTCGTGCGCGTGTGGTCGCGCGTGCTGCATGCACTGCCGTCGTCCCGGCTGCTGCTGAAGGCGCGCGAGCTCGAATACGCGGCCGTGCGCGACGCGACCGCCGCGCGTTTCGTGCGGCACGGGATCGATTCGAGCCGGCTCGCGTTCGAAGGCGCATCGCCGCGCGCGGAATACTTCGCCGCGTACAACCGGATCGACATCGCGCTGAGTCCGTTCCCGTACCCGGGGGGCACTACGACGGCCGAGGCGCTGTGGATGGGCGTGCCGGTGATCGGCATGAAGGGCGGGCGCTTCGTCACGCACATCTGCGAGAGCCTGCTGCACGCGGCCGGCATGGAAGACTGGATCGCCGGCGACGAAGACGACTATGTCGCGAAGGCGGCCGCGGCCGCCGTGGACAGCACGCGACTGGCGGCGCTGCGCGCGGGCTTGCGGGCCCGGCTGCTCGCGTCGCCGCTGTGCGACGCGGCACGCTTCGCACACCATCTCGAAGACGCATTCCACGGCATGTGGGAACGCTATACGGAAACGGCACACGCAACATGAACGACATCAACGACACCTTGCAACGCGCGCTCGCGCATCACGAGGCCGGCCGACTCGCGGAAGCGAAAGCGTTGTACGACGCGATTCTTCACGCGCAGCCGGGCCAGCCGGACGCGATGCACTTCCTCGGGCTGCTGGCGTGCCAGCTCAAGCAGTACGACGCGGGCCTCGCGTTGATGGAGCGCTCGCTCGCGGCGCGGCCCGATGCGTCGTACTTCAACAATCTGGGCAACATGCTGCGCGAATGCGGGCGGCTCGACGACGCGATCGCGCACTACCGGCGCGCGGTGGCGATGCGGCCCGACTATCCGGAAGCGCACAACAACCTGGGCAATGCGCTGCGCGACGCGCGCGATCCGGCCGAGGCGATGGCGAGTTGTTCGCGCGCGATCGAGCTGCGCCCCGGCTATGCGGAGGCATACAACAATCTCGGCAACGTGCTGCAGGATCTCGGTGAACTCGATGCGGCCGCGGCAAGCTACAGCAAGGCGATCGCATTCCATCCCGCGTATGCGGAAGCGAACAGCAACCTCGGCAACGTGCTGCGCGCACAGGAAAAGCACGCGGATGCAATCGCGCACTACCGTCGCGCGCTCGAACTGAATCCCGCACTGCGCGTCGCGCATCGCGGGCTGGGTGCCGCGTTGCGGGCGACCGGCGATTTCGACGGTGCGCTCGCGCATGTGCGTGCCGGACTCGAGCCGGACGATGCCGACGCGCACTGCTCGCTCGGCATCTCGTTGCGCAGCATCAACGACTTCGACGGCGCCGCGCAGTTGTTCCAGCGCGCGTGCGAGATCGACCCGGGCTATGCGCCGGCCTGGAGCCGGCTCGGCGAGTTGCGCTGCCAGCAGGGCGAATACGAGGAGTCGGTACGCCTGTGCCGGCACGCGATCGAACTGGCCCCCGAACTGGCGGACGCATACAATTTTCTCGGTCTCGCATATCACAACCTCGACCGGATGGCGGCTGCGGAGCTCAGCCATCGCCACGCGATCGACCTGAACCCGGACGATGCGGACGCGCACCACAACCTTGCGGCCGCGCTGTTTCGCCTCGACAAGTTCGACGAGGCGATGGAGGAATACCGGGTCGCGCAGGAACTCGGCATCGATCCGGTGAAGATCCAGTTGACGCTCGGCGACATCCGCTGGGCAAAGCGCGATTTCGCGGGCGCCGTCGCGGCGTTTCGCGAAGCCATCGAGCACGATCCGCATCGTGCGTACGCGCGCCTGCTATTCAACATGTCGAGCTCGCCGGCGTTCGCGCCGCGGGACTGGGTGGTCGAAGCGCATCGCTACGGCGACTACCTGGCGCGCGGCGTGCGCCCGTTCGATCACGATCGCGCGCAGCGTGCGCGGCACGCGCACGGCCGCCCGCTGCGGGTCGGCTTCGTGTCGGGCGACCTGCGCCAGCATCCGGTCGGCATCTTCCTCGAAAGCGTGCTCGCGCATCTCGACCGCACGCGCATCGAGCCGCACGCATACGTGACCTTCGTGGTCGAGGACGAAGTGACCGCACGGCTGAAGTCGGGCTTCGCGAGCTGGAAGAAGCTGACCTGCATGAACCGCGAGCAGGCAGCACAGATGATTCGCCACGACGGCATCGACGTGCTCGTCGACCTGGCCGGCCACACGAACTGGAGCGGGCTGCCGATCTTCGCGCACCGGCCCGCACCGGTGCAGGCGAGCTGGCTCGGCTTTTTCGCGACGACGGGCTGCCGTGCGATCGACTATTTTGTCGGCGATGCACACACGCTGCCGGCCGACGAGGCCGATCACTTCGTCGAAACGCCGTGGCGGCTGCCGGACAGCTACCTGTGCTTCACGCCGCCGGCCTACGACGTTCCGGTCGGCCCGCTGCCGATGGACACGAACGGCGGCGTGACGTTCGGCTGCTTCGGCAAGCTCACGAAGATCAGCGACGACGTCGTCGCGTTGTGGTCGCGGCTGCTGCACGCGCTGCCCGATGCACGCCTGCTGCTGAAGGCGCACGAGCTCGGCGCGGGCGACCTGAACCAGGCGACGCGCGCGCGCTTCGCACGGCACGGCATCGGTGCAGAGCGGCTGATCCTCGAAGCCGGTTCGCCGCGCGCGGAATACTTCGCCGCGTACAACCGAATCGACATCGCGCTGAGTCCGTTCCCGTACCCGGGCGGCACGACGACGGCCGAGGCGCTGTGGATGGGCGTGCCGGTGATCGGCATGAAGGGCGGGCGCTTTGTCACGCACATCTGCGAGAGCCTGCTGCACGCGGCCGGGATGGGCGACTGGATCGCATCGGACGAAGCCGCGTATCTCGCCAAGGGCATCGCGTTCGCACGCGATCGCGACGGGCTGGCCGCGTTGCGCGTGACGTTGCGCGAACGCACGCTGGCGTCGCCGCTGTGCGATGCCGCGCGGTTCGCACGCAATCTCGAGGACGCGTTTCACGGGATGTGGGCGCGCTACGCGGGCGGAGCGACGTCGGAGTCGCGCGCATGACGAGCCCGGTCGCGGAACGGTTGAACGCGGCGCTCGCGCACCACCAGGCCGGGCGTCTCGACGATGCGCGCGTGCTGTACGAGGCGATCCGCCGAGACGCGCCCGACCACCCGGACGCGACGCATTTCCTCGGGTTGCTCGCGTGCCAGCTCGGCCAGTTCCCGGCGGGCCTCGCGCTGATGGAGCGCGCGATCGCGCTGCGCGCCGATCCCGTCTACCTGAACAACCTCGGCAACATGCTGCGTGCGCACAGCCGGCTCGACGACGCCATCGGCGCATACCGCCGCGCGCTCGCGCTCGCGCCCGGCTATGCGGAAGCGCACAGCAATCTCGGCAACGCGCTGCGCGAGGCGCGCGACCCGGATGCCGCGATGTTGAGCTGCGCGCAGGCGCTCGCGCTGCGCCCCGATTACGCGCCGGCCTACAACAATCTCGGCAACGCGCTGCAGGACAAGGGCGAGCCGGATGCCGCGGCGCGCGCGTACGAGAAGGCGCTCGTGCTCGATCCCGCCTATGCGGAAGCCTGTTTCAACCTGGGTAACGTGTGCGGCGCGCAACGCCGGCACGATGACGCGATCGCGCACTACCGCAGTGCGATCGCGCTGCAGCCGAGCCTGCACGCCGCGCATCACGCGCTGGGCGTGCTGCTGCTGGAGCGCGGCGAACTCGACGCCGCGGTCGCGAGCCTCGCGCGTGCGGCGGAATCGGGCGAAGTCGACCGGCTGTTCAGCCTCGCGGCTGCGCTCGATCGCGCGGGCGATCTCGACGGGACCGTCGCAAGCCTGCGGCGCGCGTTGGCCGTCGCGCCCGATCGCGCCGAGCTGCATCACCATCTTGCGCAGACACTCGTGCGGCAGGGCAAGCGGCGTGAGGCGCTCGACAGCTGTCGTATCTCGCTGTCGCTGCCGAACCCGACCGCGCAGATGCACGCGGTGATGGGCGACATCCTGTGCGCGCTGTGGCACATCGACGCGGGGCTCGCGAGCTACGACCGCGCGCTCGACCTGGACCCCGCGTTCCGCAACGCACACTCGGGCCGCATGTTCCATGGGGCCGGCACTGACCGGCTGTCGCCGGCGCAACTGCGCGAGCGCGCGTGCGCGTTCGGCGCGCAGATGGCGGCGCAGGCGGCGCCGCGGCAGCATGCGCTGCAGCCGGCGAACGGGCGCGCACTGCGCGTCGGCTTCGTGTCCGGCGACCTGAAGTCGCATCCGGTTGCGGTGTTCCTGCTGAGTCTCGTCGCGTCGCTCGATCCGTCGCGCATCGAACTGGCGGCCTATGCGACGCAGCCGGTCGAGGACGACACGACCGCGGCGCTCAAACGCCACTTCGCGCTGTGGCGCGACATCACGCCGCTCGACGACCGGGCAGCCGCGGACCTGATCGCGGGCGACCGCATCGACGTGCTGGTCGACCTGAGCGGCCACACCGCGTCGAACCGGCTGCCGCTGTTCGCGTGGAAGCCGGCGCCGGTGCAGGCGACCTGGCTCGGCTACTTCGCGACGACGGGCATCGCTGCCATCGACTACGTGATCGGCGATCGCCACGTGCTGCCGGCCGACGAAGCGTCGCATTTCATCGAGCGGCCGTGGCGGCTGCCGGACAGCTATCTGTGCTTCATGCCGCCCGCGCTGCCGCTCGACGTCGGCCCGCTGCCTGCCGACGGCAACGGGTGCGTCACGTTCGGCTGCCTGAACAACGCGAACAAGATCGGCGAGCCCGTCGTCGCGCTGTGGGCACGCGTGCTGCACGCGGTGCCCGGCTCGCGCCTGCTGCTGAAATCGGCGCAGCTCGACGAGGCAGCGCTGCGCGCGAGCGTCGCCGCGCGCTTCGCCGCGCACGGGATTCCCGCCGAACGGCTGCTGCTGCGCGGCGGCTCGAAGCGGCTCGCGCACATCGGTACGTTCAACGACATCGACATCGTGCTCGATCCGTTCCCGTATCCGGGCGGCACGACGAGCATGGAGGGGCTGTGGATGGGCGCGCCGTTCGTCACGCGGCGCGGCGACCGGTTCCTGTCGCATATCGGCGAAAGCATCCTGCATACGCTCGGCATGCCCGAATGGATCGCGGCCGGCGACGACGACTATGTTGCGAAGGCGGCCGCGTTCGCGCACGACCTGCCGCGCCTGGCCGCCGTGCGGGCCGGGCTGCGCGAGCGGCTGCTGCGCTCGCCGCTGTGCGACGCGCCGCGCTTCGCCCGCCACCTCGAAGCGGCTTTCGCGCAGATGCACGCGGCGGCGGTCGAACAGGCCGCACGCGCCGCGCGGTAGCCCGCGCCGTGCGGGTGCGCACGGCGTCTCCTCCTTTTCCCGACACGCACGACACGCGAAAAAAGAGCCGCACGAATGCGGCTCGACGATACGGCGTCGGCGCCTGCTCGACGGCGGCGCGCGTTGTTGTTCGTCAGGCTTGCAGCATGCCGGTCGTCTGGTAGGCGCTCGCGGCGCGGATCCGGTCGCGCGATTCGGTGAACTGCTGCGCGAGCTGGTCGCGATCGGCCTGCGCGTCCTGCGCGATCGATGCGTCGATGTCCATGATCCGGCGGATCGTGTCGAGCGCGGCAGGCGTCTGCTCGGGCGACAGGCTCATCAGCAGCGGCGAGCGCTCGTCGGCCAGCGCCGCGACGCGCTCCCAGTCGCGCAGCGCGGTGGCCGACTGCATCGCCTGGGTCAGGTGAAACGCGTGGTTCAGGGTATCGATCGTCGTGGTCATGGTCGTCGTCCTGCGTCGTCGCGCAAAGTGGCGGCTTACTTGTTGGTGGCGAGCGCGCCGGCGCTGTTGGTGCCGCCGAACAGTTGCGTCAGGTACTTCGTGTTGTTCGCCATCGTCGCCATCAGGTTGTTCAGCGCGGTGAACTGCGCGTTGTACTGCGTGGTGAGCTGAGTCGAATAATTCTGCAGCTGCGTCGCCTGGTCGGACAGGTTCTTCAGGTCCGTGTTGAGCGCGGTGGTGCGCTGGTCCATCAGGCCGTTGGTCTGCGTGTAGGTGTTGACCAGGTTGTTGAGCGTCTGGCCGACGCCGTTCGTCGTGTTGAACAGGCCGGCGACGGCCGGGCTGTTCGACGTGAGCGCGGTGTTCAGCGCGGTCGAGTCGACCTGCAGCGTGCCATCGGCCTGCAGGCCGATGCCGATTGCCGCCAGCGAATAGGTCGAGCCGCCCGTCGTGACGCCGCCGCTGATCGCGCTCGCGAGGCCGTTCGAGATCGTGTTCAGCATCGAATCGCCGAGCAGCGGGCCGGCCGTCGACGTGTTCGGATCGTACGACGACAGCGACTTCGCGGTCGTCACGTAGGTGTTGTACGCGCTGACGAACGCGTTGATCGCGGTCGTCGTGGCCGTCGTGTCGGGCGCGAGCGTGACCGTCTGGGTCGTGTTCAGCGCCGCCGTCGTCAGGTTCAGCGTGACGCCCGTCAGCACGCCCGACACGCTGTTGGACGCGCTCGTCACCGGCGTGCCGTCGACCGTCAGTTTCGCGTCGGCGGCCGGGGTCACGTTCGTGTAGCCCGAGGTCAGCTTCGAGTTCACGCCGGTGCCGGTTACCGACACCGTGTTGGCCGCGCCGGTGTTGTTCGACTGGATCACCAGGTGCTGGCCGTCCGAGCCCGTGATGACCGACGCGGTGACGCCCGGGTTGCCGGTCGTCGTATTGATCGATTTAGCGATGTCGGACAGCGATGCGCCGGCCGCCACGCTGACGTTGAAGGGCGTGCCGGTGCCGAGCGTGATGCTCAGCGAACCGGCCGAAATCGTGTCCGTCGACGTGATGCCGGCCGACGACAGCTTGTTCGCGGTGGCGAGCTGCGTGACGTTGACCGCATAGTTGCCGGCTACCGCGCCGCCGCCGCTCTTGACCGACGCGGTGATGCCGTTGCCGCTTGCGGTCGTTGCGAGGCCGCTCAGCGTCGTGCCGTTCGAGAGGCCCGTGACCGCGGTCTGCAGCGCGGACAGCGCGGATTTCAGCTTGCCGACCGCCGACAGCTCGGTGTTGTCGGCCGTCTGCTTGTTCGTGATGGTGGTCTGCTGGCCGATGGTCTTGGCCTGAACCAGCGTCGAGACGAGCGAACTGACGTCGAGCGTCGAATTGGTCGCGCCGCTGATGATCGATTGTCCGGCCTGCGCCAGAATGCTGCCGATATCCGTCGTGCTGCTCGTCGTGGTCATGCGGTTGCTCCTGTCGTGCGCGCCGTTGCGCGCCATCCGGCGGGTCGCCGTGCTTCAATGCAAGCAGGGAGGCGTGCCTCCCTGGAGTGTCGGGTTCGATGTGTCGAACCGGCGTCGTCGCGCGCCGCAACGCGGACGCCGCCGTGTGTGGACGGGCAGGGTGCCCGCCGCGGGTGCTTCCCCGATTACTGCAGGAGCTTCAGGACTTGCTGCGGCAGCGAGTTCGCTTGCGCGAGCACCGAGATGCCGGCTTGCTGCAGCACTTGCGCCTTGCTCAGGTTCGCCGTTTCCGTTGCGAAGTCCGCGTCGGTGATCTGCGAACGCGCTGCGCTCATGTTCGTTGCCTGGGTCTGCGTCGTGGTGATCGCAGCCTGGAACGTGTTCTGCGCTGCACCCAGCGTTGCCTGGAACGTGTTGACGTTCTTCAGCGCCGCGTCGATCGACGTGATGGCCGACTGTGCGCTCGTCTGGTCGCTGACCGACAGGCCGCTGAGGCTCAGGCCTGCGCCCGTGCTCGTCCACACCGTCGCGCCGAAGTTGACGGCAACGGTCTGGTTCGCTGCTGCGCCGACCTGGAACGTGACGTTGCCGGCTGCGCTCAGGATGGTCTGGCCGTTGAACGACGTCTGCGTGGCCACGCGGTCGATTTCGCCGAGACGCGTCGTGACTTCAGCCTGCAGGTTCGCACGTGCGTTCGAGTCCAGCGAGCCGTCGCCTGCTTCGACTGCCAGCGTACGGATACGCTGGAGGTTGTCGACGGTCGACTGCAGCGCGCCGGCTGCGGTCTGGATCATCGAGATGCCGTTGTTCGCGTTCGAGACGCCTTGCGTCAGCGCGTTGATCGCGGCCGTTTGCGACGTCGAGATCGCGAGACCTGCCGCGTCGTCGGCTGCCGTGTTCACGCGCTTGCCCGACGACAGGCGGTTGATGGCTTGCGACAGGGCGCTTTGCGAGCCCGACAGATTCGTCTGCGTCGTCAGCGAAAGAATGTTGGTGTTGATGTTCAGCATTTGCTTCCTCGTTTTGGAAAATGCCTGAGATACAGACAGGTTCTGATTTCGGCGTTGCGCTTTATCGCGACTGGCGCTGCCCGCCTTTCCTGGTTGACGGCGGCACCCGGCGAAAACTTTAGAGAGATGTTCGAGGAAATTCGGGGCGGAAGGGCGCTGTCGCCGCGAAGTCCGTGCCGGGCGCGGTCGGCAGCGATTCCAGCCTGGCCGCGGGACAGCCTCGCTGGACGGCGTGCGCGGCCGCGCCGCGCGGGGCGGTCAGCCGCAATCGACAAAAGGATGGTTTTGTCTGTGATTCCCTGCTATGATGGCGGGCTGAATTGAGATTTCTGTCACGCCTCTGCCGTTTTCGGCATGTCTGCTGGCAGTCAAACGCGGCGCTGCACGTGGCTGTGAAGCGTATTCGCGGTGCTTTTCGCCTCTCTTTTCCGGCCTCCGAGGCCGTATTTCCGCCGTTTCGCCTGTTGTGGGAACGCCCGGATGGCCGGTGCGTGGCGCTTGGCCGCTACGTTTTTGACCGTATAAGCAATTTAGGAACGACATGACGACGATTCTTCTGAAGGAAAACGAGCCGTTCGAAGTGGCGATTCGCCGCTTTCGTCGCGCTATCGAAAAGAATGGCCTGATCGCTGAGCTGCGCGAGCGCCAGTCCTACGAAAAGCCGACCGCAGTCCGCAAGCGCAAGAAGGCAGCAGCCGTCAAGCGCCTGCACAAGCGTCTGCGCAGCCAGATGCTGCCGAAGAAGCTCCACTAAGAGCGTCTTACGGTTCGCCGCGAAACGGCGGAGTGTGCTTCGAAAGAAGCCGCTCCGCCGTTTTGCTTTTGGGGCCGGGAAAGCCCCGATGTCGTAGTGGCGTCGTCACGCGCCGCACGGTGACTGGACGGTGGCGCCTTCGCGGGGCCGGGGTGACGGGTGGACGGCCGGCTGCGGCCGACGCCGTCAGCCCGCCTTGCGCCGGCGCGCCGGCTGTTTGCCGCCGAGCGCCGCGCATTGCGCGTGGCACGGGCAGCCGACCTCGTGATCGTTGACCATTCCGGTCGCCTGCATCAGCGCATAGCAGATCGTCGAGCCGACGAACTTGCAGCCGTAAGCCTTCAGCGCCTTGCTGAGCGCGTCGGACTGTTCGGTCGACGCGGGCGCGTCGCGGTACGACTGCCACTCGTTCCGGACCGGCGTGCCGCCGACGAACGACCACAGGAACGCGGCGAGCGACCCGTGCTCGTCGCGGATGCGCTGCACGGCGCGCGCGTTGGTCACCGCGGATTCGACCTTCGCCCGGTTGCGCACGATGCCGGGGTTCTCCAGCAGCTTCTCGATGCGCTTCGGCGTGAAGCGCGCGACGGCGTCGACATCGAAATTCGCGAACGCGTCGCGATAGCCCGCGCGCTTGTTCAGGATCGTCGACCACGACAGCCCGGCCTGCGCGCCTTCCAGGATCAGCATTTCGAACAGGTGGCGATTGTCATGCGACGGCACGCCCCACTCGGTATCGTGATAGTGAGCGTCCGCTTCGGTCTTCACCCAGTTGCACCGCTGCGACATCGTCTGCCTCGTTGTCAGTGTCGATTCGATCGCGCCAGCATAGCGGAAGCCCTTTTGGCGGGATAGCCGGCCGAACGGCAGATGGGCGCGCGGCGCCGATCCGGTTAAGCTTGGCGCCTGTTCGAATCAGCGGGATGAAGGCATGGCGGCATTACTTTTTGCGATCGGCATCGACGGCGGCGGCACGGGCACGCGCGCGGTGCTGGCCGACCGGCACGGGCGCGAACTCGCGCAGGGGCGCGGCGGCCCGTCGGGGCTCGGTCTCGGCATCGAGCGCGCGTGGGCGTCGATCGGCGCGGCCTGCGCGGACGCGTTCACGCAGGCCGGTTTCGCGTTCGACTGGGCGCAGTGCGCGCTCGGTTGCGGGCTGGCAGGCGTCAACAATGCGGCGTGGCTCGCCGCGTTCCGCGCGCAGGCGCCGCTCGGCGCGCTCGCGATCGAGAGCGACGCATATACGACCGTCGTCGGCGCGCACGGCGGCGCGCCGGGGCTCATCGTCGCGCTCGGCACCGGCAGCATCGCGGCGGCGCTCGATGCTACCGGCGCGTGCCGGATCGCGGGCGGATTCGGCTTTCCGTCCGGCGACGAGGCGAGCGGCGCGTGGCTCGGTGTGCGTGCGCTCGCGTATGCGCAACAGGCGCTCGACGGCCGGGTACCGCGCGATGCGTTCGCCAACGCGCTGCTCGCGGAAACGGGCGCGCAGGATCGCGACGCGCTCGTCCAGTGGTCGTGCGATGCGAACCAGACGATCTACGCACGTCTTGCGCCGATCGTGTTCGCACACCGCTTGCATCCGGTCGCGGGCGCGCTGATCGCGCTGGCGGGCGACGAGATCGGCAAGATGATCGATGCGCTCGATCCGCAGCAGGCACTGCCGGTCGCGCTGTGCGGCGGGTTGGCGGACGCGCTCGCACCGGCCGTGCCGGCGCGCCACGCCGCGCGGCTGCGCGCGCCGCTCGACGATTCCGCGCACGGCGCGCTGCGGCTCGCGCTGCAGGCGCTGCGGGCGGCGGAAGGCGGTTGAAGGCGCGCTGAAGCAGGGCCGAAGGCGGCGATCGGCCGGGAACCTCCGGCGCGCAACCGGGCACGACGTTAAAATGGCCGTTCCGCAGAGCCCTGAGCGCCATTCTTCCGTCCCATGTACAAAGTCATCGCCACCGATCTCGACGGTACCCTGCTGAACAGCGATCACCAGCTCGATCCGTACACGATCGACACCGTCCGCCGGCTCGACCGTGACGGCCTGCAGTTCGTGATCGCCACGGGGCGTCATTACGCGGACGTCGCCGGCATTCGCGACGTGCTCGGCATCCGGCCGTACCTGATCACGTCGAACGGCGCGCGCGTGCATGCGCCGGACGATACGACGATCCATGCGCAGGACCTCGATCCCGCGATCGTCCGCGGCCTCGTGCAGCCGGGCGTCGCCGGCGCGCACGGCCGCGTGATCGTCAACCTGTTCACCGACCAGGGCTGGTTGATCGACCGCGATGCGCCGCACCTGCTCGAATTCCACCAGGATTCGGGCTTCCGGTACGACGTGATCGACATGGCCGCGCACGACGGCGCGGATATCGCGAAGGTGCTGTACATCGGCGATCCGGCCGATCTGGCAGTGGTTGCGGAGCAGATGCGCGTGCGCTTCGGCGACGCGCTGTACGTCACGTACTCGCTGCCCGACTGTCTCGAAGTGATGACCGCGAACGTGTCGAAGGGCCGCGCGCTGCGCACGGTGCTCGCGCGGCTCGGCGTCGACACCGGCCACTGCATCGCGTTCGGCGACAACATGAACGATATCGACCTGCTCGAAACCGCCGGTCACGCGTTCATGATGAACAACGCGAACCCCGACCTGGTCGCACGGCTGCCGCATATCCCGCGAATCGGCAACAACTTCGACGCGGGCGTCGCCCGCCACCTGCGCACGCTGTTCTCGCTCGAAGGCAACGTCGCCGCTTCCTGAGCACCGTTTCCCGAGCGGAAATGAAAAACGGGCGCCAAAGGCGCCCGTCGAAATTGCCTGCCTCGTATTCTTCGACAGCGTGAGGCTCGCTGCTCTGCTCGCGTGACCCCGTAGTGTTTTATTCGCTTGTGCGAGCCGATGCCGGCAGCAGGTCGACGGCGTCTTCACGCCCCGCGACCAGCGGGTAGATGATTCCTGCGAGTGCCGCGCCGATCATCGGCGCCACCCAGAACAGCCAGAGCTGGCCGATCGCGTCGCCGCCCACGAACAGCGCGGGGCCGGTCGAGCGGGCCGGGTTCACCGACGTGTTGGTGACCGGAATCGAGATCAGGTGAATCAGCGTCAGGCACAGGCCGATCGCGATCGGCGCGAAGCCGGCCGGCGCGCGCTTGTCGGTCGCGCCAAGGATCACGAACAGGAAGAAGCCCGTCATCGCGACTTCGCAGATGAATGCCGCGCTGAGCGAGTAGTGGCCGGGCGAGCGATCGCCGAAGCCGTTCGTCGCAAAGCCACTGCCGACCAGGTCGAAACCCGGCTTGCCGGTCGCAATCAGGTACAGCACGAACGCGCCGAGCGTTGCGCCGACCACCTGCGCGACGATGTACGGCGCGAGATCGCGTGCCGGGAAGCGGCCGGCGACCGTCAGGCCGACGCTCACCGCCGGGTTCAGATGGCAGCCCGAAATATGGCCGATCGCGAATGCCATCGTCAGCACGGTCAGGCCGAAGGCGAGTGCGACGCCGGCAAAGCCGATGCCGAGGCCCGGAAAGGCGGCGGCCAGCACGGCGCTTCCGCACCCGCCGAGCACCAGCCAGAACGTGCCGAATACCTCTGCAGCGAGACGCTGAGAAAGATTCATGTAAGGAACTCGTTCAAGTGGGTTGAAGACGACCGGACGACGCAACGGATTTATTCCGTCGCCCGGAATTGGTCTGGATTATAGGAAATGAATCGGGTCCCGGAGGGTCAACGATTGTTAAATTTGAATGGCTGCCGAATGCCTTTTATTAGAATAAGTCCGCATTCTCGATATAGCCGAATCGGTTAAAGATGACAGCATTTATTTCGAAGAGCAGGGCGGCAGTGCGGATGGCGTAACGGATGTCTGTGTCCTGGCCGGATTCGCCGGGGCCGCATCATCGAAAAGGGAGTCGAAAAATGTCTCAATACGCGAAACTCAAGGCGCAGATCGCCGATCTGCAGGCCCAGGCGGACGACGTGCGCCGCCAGGAAGTGGCGACGGTCATTGCCGACGTCCAGCGATTGATTGCCGAATACGGCCTGACGGCCCAGGACCTGGGCTTCGCGGAGCGGGCACGGCGCGGCCGCCCGCCGAAGAAGGCGCCGCTGCCGCCGAAATACCGCGATCCGAAGTCGGGTGCAACCTGGAGCGGGCGCGGCAAGCCGCCGAATTGGATCGTCGGGAAAAACCGCGATCGTTTGCTGATCGAATGACGGACAGCCAAAACAAAAGAGCCGCATCGACGATGCGGCTCTTTTGTTTTGCGCGCCGATTTCGGCGCGGATTTTACGGAATATTTCCGCGCGGATTTCCGCGTCAGGCGCCTGCGACCCGGCGCAATGCCGGTTGCTTGGTCGCCGCGCAAAGCGATTCGTAAGTTTCGACATAACGCCGCGCCATTGCTTTCGAGCTGAAACGCGTGTCGAAACGTTCGCGGATCGCGGTGCGCGACAGGCTGTCGATCCGATGCAGCGCGCCGACCGCACCCTGCACGTCCTCGACGATGAAGCCGGTCACGCCATCCTCGATCACTTCCGGCACCGAACCGCGGTTGAACGCGACGACCGGCGTGCCGCAGGCCATCGCCTCGATCATCACGAGGCCGAACGGCTCCGGCCAGTCGATCGGGAACAGCAGCGCCTTCGCGCCGGACAGGAACGCGGGCTTCTGCGCTTCGTTGATCTCGCCGATGAACTCGACGTGCGCCTCGCCGAGCAGCGGCTCGATCACTTCCTTGAAGTAGTCGGCGTCGGCCTTGTCGACCTTCGCGGCGATCTTCAGCGGTAGCCCGCTTTGCGCGGCGATCCGGATCGCGGTGTCGACGCGCTTTTCGGGACAGATCCGGCCGAGGAACGCGAGGTATTCGGGCTTCACGCCCGGCTGCGGCGTGAGCAGCGTGTCGGGCAGCCCGTGATACACGGTGCCGGCCCACGCGGCTTGCGGCAGCGGCTTGCGCTGATTGTTCGAGATCGACACGACCGGCGCGTCCGGGAACGCATCGAACACCGGCTGCAGCTCCGGCAGGTCGAGGCGGCCGTGCAGCGTCGTCACGTACGGCGTGTCGAGGCGCGACATCAGCGGGAACGGCAGGTAGTCGAGGTGGAAGTGCAGCACGTCGAATTCATGCGCGACACGGGCGACCTGCTCGAGGAGCCGCATATGGGGCGCCATCGAATCGCGGATCGACGGGTCGAGCCGCAGGGCGCGCGGCCACGCAGCCTCGAGACGGGCCGACGTGACGGAGTCGCCGCTGGCGAACAGCGTCACGTCGTGGCCGAGTTCGACGAGCGCCTCGGTGAGGTAGGACACGACACGCTCGGTGCCGCCGTAGAGTTTCGGCGGGACGGCTTCGTAAAGCGGCGCGATCTGGGCAATTCGCATGGGTGTTCTCCAGTGTCGATCCGCGTGGGCGCTTCGGCGCTGATACGGATCCCGTACAAGGTTGCGGAACTCGCCGACGCACGCTGTTGGCGGTACGTGGCCGGGCCCTGGGCGGGGTGCGCGGGGCGCCGGACGGTGAGCTGCGGGGCGGGCCGGCACGGCTCGCGCCGCCGCCCATTGGAGTCCATTATCGATATCGCCCTGAGGGGTTCGAGTGTTTTTTCAAACACTTAAGGCTTGTTACACGATGAAATACGCGAAAACCCCGATAAAAAGGGCGCGGAATCAGAAATCGAGACAGACGCATCTATTGTTGCGCCGGTGTGAAAAAGGACTATAATTTTTACCGATCCGATTGTCGGCAGCCTTGCCGGCAAGCCTCCCGCCACCGCGCGGCGGCCGTCGGACCCATCGCCGCCGAATCCGCTCTGCCGCCCGCTTTCCCGATTGCTCCTATCAATCCGCCTTGTCGGAAAAATTCCTACACGGTTTACAGACAAATCCTGCATGGCATACGCCACTTCGCTGATACCGGCGTAAATGCCGTTTGGCCAAAATTCGCCCTGTAAGACTTATAAGCGAGCCGACCAAGTGCCAAGAGGCCCTGATCGAGCAAACGTTTCCATAAACACGAATGGCCAAAGCAAAGCTCTTTAACGGGGGAATCATGAGCGCTACCAGCGAAATGCTCAGTGAGATCAAAGAGGTCAACCTGTCGTACCTCCTCCTCGCGCAACGCCTGCTGCGGGAAGACAAGGCGATGGGCATGTTCCGGATGGGCGTTTCCCAGGAACTGGCCGACGTGCTCGCGAACCTCACGCTCGCACAGACCGTGAAGCTCGCCGCGTCGAACCAGATGCTGTGCCGCTTCCGCTTCGATGATCACGCGCTGCTGTCGTCGCTCGCCGACAAAGGCCGCAGCGATGTCGTCGCGCACGCACACTCGGCCATCCTGATGGCCGGGCAGCAGGTCGAAAGCGTCCGCTGATCCATCCCGCCTTGCGTTAGTCCCGGCGTGCCGCGCCGGCCGGCAGCGTATGGGCCACCCATCCGAACAACGTCACGCGGACGGTTATCACCATGGCAAGCAAAAGCGTCGTGATCGAGGTGAAGGAAATCACCCTCGCCATCGAACTGATCGAACTGGGCGCCCGGCTGCAGCTGCTGGAGGCGGAGACGAGCCTGTCGCGGGACCGTCTGATCAAGCTGTACAAGGAACTGAAGGGCGTGTCGCCGCCGAAGGGGATGCTGCCGTTCTCGACCGACTGGTTCATGACGTGGCAGCCGAACATCCACTCGTCGCTGTTCTACAACATCTACCGGTTCATGCAGGACCACGGCCGCTGCGAGCCGATCCAGTCGATCGTGAAGGCGTACCGGCTCTATCAGGAGCACGTGAACCTGTCCGGCGACGAGGCCGCGCTGAGCCTCACGCGCGCCTGGACGCTCGTGCGCTTCTTCGATTCGAGGATGCTGCAGATGACCCCGTGCACGCGCTGCGGCGGCCACTTCGTCGCACATGCGCATGATCCGCATCAAGGTTTCGTCTGCGGCCTGTGCCAGCCGCCGTCGCGCGCGGGCAAGACGCGCAAGGCCGCCGCCGCGCGCGCCGAACTGGCCGCCGCCGCGGCCTGAGCGCCGGGCCGGGCAGGGCCGGGCGGGGCGCGAGCGGCCGCTTCGGGCCGCGCGAACCGTCCGCGAATTGCTGGTAAACACCGTCGGGCCGCCGCCGGGCGGCCGCGAAAGTTTTCCTGCCGACTGCCGTAAACCTGTTTAACGGCGGTCTTCCCGCCGGTCTTTCGTGAGGGGCAGGCAGTGTTGATTATCGTGGGAACACTCGTGACGTTGTTGTCCGTCTTCGGCGGTTATGCGCTGGCAGGCGGGCATCTGGCCGCATTGATCCAGCCCGTCGAGATCCTGATGATCGTGGGCGCCGGCGTCGGCGCATTCATTCTCGGCAACGGCGGCAAGACCATCAAGGCCACGGTGCGCGTACTGCCGACGCTCTTCAAGGGCTCGAAATACACGAAGGACGTCTATATGGAGCTGATGGCGCTCCTGTACGTGCTGCTCGCGAAGGCGCGCAAGGAAGGCACGCTGACGCTCGAGGCCGATATCGACGATCCGGAAAAGAGCCCGATCTTCACGCAATACCCGAAGATCCTCGCCGATCACCACATCGTCGAATTCCTGACCGACTACCTGCGCCTGATGGTGGGCGGCAACATGAACGCGTTCGAGATCGAGAGCCTGATGGACGAGGAGATCGAGACGCACCACGCGGAAGGCGAAGGCCCCGCGCACGCGCTGATGCGCGTCGGCGACGCGATGCCGGCGTTCGGCATCGTCGCGGCGGTGATGGGCGTCGTGCACACGATGGCGTCCGCCGACAAGCCGCCCGCGGTGCTCGGCGCGATGATCGCGCAGGCGCTGGTCGGCACGTTCCTCGGGATCCTGCTGTCGTACGGGCTGATCGGGCCGCTCGCGAGCCTCGCGGAGCAGCGCGTCGCCGAGTCGACCAAGATGTTCCAGTGCATCAAGGTGACGATCCTCGCGACGCTGAACGGCTATGCGCCGGCGATCGCCGTCGAGTTCGGCCGCAAGGTGCTGTTCTCGACCGAGCGGCCGTCGTTTTCCGAGCTCGAAGAGCATGTGCGCCGTGTGAAGGCGAAGTGACGCGGAGCACCCGATGAGCAAGAGCAAGGATCGCGCAATCGTCGTCAAGCGGGTGGCCCCGGCGAAGAAGGGCCACCATGGCGGCGCATGGAAGCTGGCATACGCGGATTTCATGACCGCGATGATGGCGTTCTTCCTGCTGATGTGGCTGCTGAGTTCGGTCACGCCGGTGCAGTTGAAGGGGATCGCCGAATACTTCAACACGCCGCTGAAGGCCGCGCTGTTCGGCAGCGGCGACCGCAGTTCGCAGGACTCCAGCATCATCAACGGCGGCGGCCGCGACCTGTCGAGCGTCGACGCCGGCACGCTGCGCCGCACCGACGGCACGACGTCGCTCGCCGAGCGCGTCGCGAAGCCGGTCGACGAGCATGCGCAAGCGCAGGCGCAGGGCGCGCTCGAGCGGCTCGAGCAGGCGCGCCTGCACGACCTGCAGATCAAGCTGATGGCGGCGATCGAGGCCAACCCGACGCTGCGCCAGTTCAAGCAGCAGATCCGCATCGACTCGACGCTGATGGGGCTGCGCATCGAGATCGTCGATACGCAGAAGCGGCCGATGTTCGCGATGTCGAGCGACCACGTCGAGCCGTACATGCGCGACATCCTGCGCGAGATCGGCAAGACGCTGAACGACGTGCCGAACCGGATCATCGTCCAGGGCCACACCGACGCCGTGGCGTACGCGGGCGGCGAGGGCGGCTACAGCAACTGGGAGCTGTCGGCCGACCGCGCGAACGCGTCGCGCCGCGAGCTGATCGCCGGCGGCATGGACGAGGCGAAAGTGCTGCGCGTGCTCGGCCTCGCGTCGACGCAGAACCTGAACAAGGCCGATCCGCTCGATCCGGAAAACCGCCGGATCAGCGTGATCGTGCTGAACCGCAAATCCGAAGAAGCGCTGATGCGCGACGACGCGACGACCACGACGCTGTCGGCCGACGCGGCGGGCTCGAAGCTGCTCGCGCAGCAGCTCGGCGGCCCGTCGCCGGCCGCGCGTCCGGTACTCGCCAGCGCCGTCGCCGTGGCGCCGAAACCCTGACGTTTCCCAGATTCCGAGACACGCATGAAACAACCCTCACGCTCACTTTGTTCGCTGCCCCCTGAGGGGGCGGTCAGCCACTTTGGGGCGGCCCTGCGGAGGCTGACATGATCCGAACCATTCTCGCCATCGACGACTCCGCGACCATGCGTGCGCTGCTGCAGGCAACGCTTGCGCAGGCCGGCTACGACGTGACGGTGGCGCCGGACGGCGAAGCCGGCTTCGACATGGCCGCGACCGCGCCGTACGACCTGGTGCTGACCGACCAGAACATGCCGCGCAAGAGCGGGCTCGAGGTGATCGCCGCGCTGCGCAAGCTGACCGCGTATGCGGACACGCCGATCCTCGTGCTGACGACCGAGGGCAGCGATGCATTCAAGGACGCCGCGCGCGACGCGGGCGCGACCGGCTGGATCGAGAAGCCGATCGACCCGGCCGTGCTGGTCGACCTGGTCGCGACGCTGTCCGAGCCGGCCGCCTCCTGACATGAACGCGACGAATCCAACCGGTGACCGGGCATGACTCTCGACATCACGCAGTTCTACCAGACCTTTTTCGACGAAGCGGACGAGCTGCTCGCGCAGATGGAGCAACTGCTGCTGAACCTCGACGTCGGCTCGCCCGACCCCGAGGATCTCGCCGCGATCTTCCGCGCCGCGCATTCGATCAAGGGCGGCGCGGCGACGTTCGGCTTTTCCGCGCTGACCGATACGACCCACATCCTCGAATCGCTGCTCGACCGCGCACGCAATCATGAGCTGACGCTGACCAAGGAAATGGTCGACGCGTTCCTCGAGACCAAGGACGTGCTGTCCGATCAGCTGGTCGACTACCGCGCGAGCGCCGAACCGGACACGGCGGCCGCCGCGACGATCTGCGCGAAGCTCGAACGGCTGAAGGCCGAGAGCGGCGCGGGCGCGTCGGCGGCCGTTGCGGCCGCGCCTGCGGCGCCTGTCGCCGTTGCCGTTGCTGCTGCACCGGCCGCGGAGCCCGCCGCCGGCGGCGATCGCGCGCCCGATCATGTGGTCGAGCAGGCCGTCGCGGCCGCGCATCCGACGGCTGACGCAGGCGTTGGCGGCCCGCACCTGAAGATCACGCTGGTGGGCGTCGACGCGAAGGACCAGGCGCTGCTCACCGAAGAACTCGGCAACCTCGGCCGGATCGCCGGCCGCGAGGAAGCGGGCGCCGACCTGACGCTGTGGCTCGAATCCGACGTGCCGTCCGACGACATCGTCGCCGTGTGCTGCTTCGTGATCGACGAAAGCCAGATCCGCGTCGCGCACGGCACGGCGCCGGCAGCACCGGCTGTCGCGCCGGGCACCGCCGAACCGGCCGAACCCGCCGCCGTCGCGCAGCCCGCGCGGGTCGAGGTATTCGCCCCGCAGGCTGCCGCGCCGCAACCGGCCGCACCGGCTCCCGCTCCCGCCGAGCCGGCCGCCGCCGAGCAACCGCCGCAGGCCGAACACGCGGCGCAGGCCGCCGCGCACCACGACGACAAGCGCGCGCGCCCGGCCGCCGCGGCCGCATCGGGCGCCGAAGGCAGCTCGATCCGCGTCGGCGTCGAGAAGGTCGACCAGCTGATCAACCTCGTCGGCGAGCTCGTGATCACGCAGGCGATGCTTGCGGAGACGGCGACCGCGTTCGATCCGGCACTGCACGATCGGCTGTTCAACGGGATGGCGCAGCTCGAGCGCAACGCGCGCGACCTGCAGGAAGCCGTGATGTCGATCCGCATGATGCCGATGGACTACGTGTTCAGCCGCTTCCCGCGGCTCGTGCGCGACCTCGCCGGCAAGCTCGGCAAGCAGGTCGAGCTCGTCACGTTCGGCCAGGCGACCGAGCTCGACAAGAGCCTGATCGAACGGATCATCGATCCGCTCACGCACCTCGTGCGCAACAGCCTCGACCATGGGATCGAGACGGTCGACAAGCGCGTCGCCGCCGGCAAGGACGCGGTCGGCCAGCTCGTGCTGTCGGCCGCGCATCACGGCGGCAACATCGTGATCGAGGTGAGCGACGACGGCGCGGGCCTGAACCGCGAGCGGATCCTCGCGAAGGCCGCGAAGCAGGGCATGCAGGTGTCCGACACCATCAGCGACGAAGAAGTGTGGAACCTGATCTTCGCGCCGGGCTTCTCGACCGCCGAGACGGTGACCGACGTGTCGGGCCGCGGCGTCGGGATGGACGTCGTGAAGCGCAACATCCAGTCGATGGGCGGTCATGTCGAGATCACGTCGCTGGCCGGCCGCGGCACGACCACGCGGATCGTGCTGCCGCTCACGCTCGCGATCCTCGACGGGATGTCGGTGAAGGTCGGCAACGAGATCTTCATCCTGCCGCTGAACTTCGTGATGGAGTCGCTGCAGCCGTCGACCGACGACATCTACACGGTCGGCAACGGCGAGCGCGTGGTGCGCGTGCGCGGCGAATACCTGCCGCTCGTCGCGCTGCACGAGGTGTTCTCGGTCGAGGACGCGCGCACCGACCCGACCCAGGGGATCGTCACGATCATGGAAACCGAGGGGCGTCGCTTCGCGATGCTGATCGACGAGCTGGTCGGCCAGCAGCAGGTGGTCGTGAAGAACCTCGAAACCAACTACCGCAAGGTGCACGGCATCTCGGCGGCGACCATCCTCGGCGACGGCAGCGTCGCGCTGATCGTCGACGTCGCGGCGCTGAACCGCGAAACCCGTGCGATGCACGGCGCCCGGGCGGGCGCCGAGCTCGCGATGTTCTGACTCTCGCCATTCAACCGATTGGGGGCAAACGTGCCTGCTGAAGTCCAAATGATCAATCCGGCCGCGGCGAACGCGGCAACCAGCCGCCGCGACGTGGCACACGGCGACGCGACGGGCCAGGAATTCCTCGTGTTCACGCTCGGCGACGAGGAATACGGGATCGACATCCTGAAGGTGCAGGAAATCCGTGGCTACGACAGCGTCACGCGCATCGCGAACGCGCCGGAGTTCATCAAGGGCGTGATCAACCTGCGCGGGATCATCGTGCCGATCGTCGACATGCGGATCAAGTTCCATCTCGGCCGCGTCGAGTACGACCACCAGACCGTCGTGATCATCCTGAACGTCGCGCATCGCGTGGTCGGGATGGTGGTCGACGGCGTGTCGGACGTGCTGACGCTGCAGACCGACCAGATCATGCCGGCGCCGGAATTCGGCGCGACGCTGACGACCGAGTACCTGACGGGCCTCGGCACGGTCGATGGCCGGATGCTGATCCTGATGGACATCGAGAAGCTGATGTCGAGCCGGGAAATGGCGCTGATCGAGTCGCTCGGCGGGTAAGCGCGCCGCGCGCGCAGCAATTTCGGGAGAATCTGCAATGTTGCATAACTGGTCGATACGCACGACGCTCACGGCGGTCGGACTCATCCTCGTGTGCCTGGCCGCGGCGGTCGGCGGGCTCGGCCTCTACGCGCTCAATCAAGCGAGCCGCTCGCTCGACGAGATCGCGCACGTCGACCTGCCGGCGATCCATACGCTCGACGACACGTCGTCGTACCTGCTGCGCGCACGCGTGTCGCTCGACCGCTTCCGCTCGCTGACGGAGGCCGGCAATACGGCCGACGCGGGCAAGGTGCTCGACCGCGCGCAGGTGCTGTACGCGAAATCGAACGAGAACTGGCAGGCGTTCCAGGCGACGCCGAAGCTCGGGGTCGAGCAGGCGCTCGTCGACGAGTTGTCCGCCCGCTACGCGACGATCGTGAAGGACGGCGTCGAGCCCGAGTTCGCGGCCGCGCGCGCGGGCGACATGGCCGCGTACCACGCGGTCGCCGACACCAAGATCAGCCCGATGTTCGTCGCGTACGACCTGGCCGCGTCGGCCGTGATCGCGTCGCTGCAGAAGCGCGCGGAAGAGCGCCAGGCCGCGACGCAGTCGCAGATCTCGCTGATGGTCGCGCTGATCGCGGCCGGCATCGCGATCGCGTTCGTGGTCGTGATCGCGATCCGCTTCGCGCTGCGCGGGCTGATCGTGAAGCCGCTCGAGGACGCGATCGCGCACTTCGAGCGCATCGCCGGCGGCGACCTCACGCAGCCGGTGAACGTGTTCAGCACGAACGAGATCGGCCGCCTGTTCGGCGGCATCAAGCGGATGCAGGACGCCGTCACGACGATGGTGCAGGCCGTGCATCGCGGCACCGAGTCGATCGACGTCGGCGCGCGCGAGATCGCGACCGGCAACATCGACCTGTCGCAGCGCACCGAGGAGCAGGCCGCGTCGCTGCAGGAAACCGCGTCGAGCATGGAGCAGCTGACCGGCACCGTGCGGCAGAACGCCGAGAACGCTCGGCAGGCGAGCCAGCTCGCGGTGAACGCGTCGGACATCGCGACGCAGGGCGGCGACGTGGTCGGCCAGGTCGTGTCGACGATGCAGGACATCGCGGCGAGCTCGGGCAAGGTCGTCGACATCATCGGCACGATCGAGGGCATCGCGTTCCAGACCAACATCCTCGCGCTGAACGCGGCGGTCGAAGCCGCGCGCGCGGGCGAGCAGGGCCGCGGCTTCGCGGTGGTCGCGGGCGAGGTGCGCTCGCTTGCGCAGCGCAGCGCGAGCGCCGCGAAGGAAATCAAGCAGTTGATCGGCGATTCGACCGAGAAGGTCGACAGCGGGTCGGCGCTCGTCGCGCGCGCGGGCTCGACGATGGACGAGATCGTGCAGGCCGTGCGCCGCGTGACCGACATCATGGGCGAGATCAGCGCCGCGTCGGACGAGCAGTCGACCGGCATCGAGCAGGTCAATCGCGCGGTCAGCCAGATGGATTCGGTCACGCAGCAGAACGCGGCGCTCGTCGAGCAGGCCGCAGCCGCGGCCGCGTCGCTCGAGGAGCAGACCCGCCAGATGAAGGCGATCGTGTCGGGCTGGCGCGTGACGGGCGGCATCGTGCTCGCACCGGCGCGCGGCGCCGTGCGGCCGGTCGCGCATGAACCGGCGGCCGTGCCCGCCTTGCCGTCGGAGCCGCGTTACGACGCTGCGCCGGTCGCCGCGCTGCCGGCACCGAAGGCCGCCGCGCAACCGGCACGCCGCGCCACGCCGGCGTCGCATGCGGCCGCGTCGGGCGCAGGCCACGAACCGAAGCGCGCGGCCGCCGCCGGTGCGCGCACGCAGAAGGACGCGCCGGCGTCCCGCGGCGCCGCCGCGGGCGGTTATGGGCCGCGTCTCGCGAAGACGGACGCACCGGCGGACCAGCCGGCCGCGAAGCCCGCGCTCGTGCGCCCGGCGCTGAACGGCCAGAAGCCGGCGCTGGCCGCGGCCGGCACGTCCGACGACGACTGGGAGACCTTCTAAGCCATGTCGCACGCGCGCGCGCCGTTTCGACCCGATGCACCGGATGCCTCGCCTCGCGCGGGCGAGCCGGGGCGCGACTTCGCGTTCACGGGCGCGGATTTCGCACGCATCCGCGCGCTGATCCACCAACGCGCGGGGATCTCGCTGTCCGAGCACAAGCGCGACATGGCGTACAGCCGTCTCGCGCGGCGGCTGCGCGCGCGCGGCCTCGACACGTTCCGCGACTACCTCGACCTGCTCGAGCAGGAAGACGATCCGCTCGAGTGGGAAGCGTTCATCAACGCGCTGACGACGAACCTGACCGCGTTCTTCCGCGAGTCGCACCATTTCCCGATCCTGTCGGATTTCGTGAAAGGGCGGCCTGCGCCCGTGTCGGTCTGGTGCTCGGCGGCGTCGACCGGCGAGGAGCCTTATTCGATCGCGATCACGCTGATCGAGGCGCTCGGCGAATCGGCGGCGCGCGGCGCGTCGATCCTCGCGACCGATCTCGACACGCAGGTGCTGGCGAAGGCGGAAGCCGGCATCTATACGTACGACCAGGTCAAGCACCTGGCGCCGGAGCGGCTGAAGCGCTTCTTCCTGAAGGGCACGGGCCCGCAGGCCGGCCGCGTGAAGGTGCGCCCCGAGCTGCGCGCGATGATCCGCTTCGAGCAGCTGAACCTGACCGATGCGGACTACGGGATCGCGAAGCCGTTCGACGCGATCTTCTGCCGCAACGTGATGATCTACTTCGACAAGCCGACGCAGGGGCAGGTGCTGTCGCGCTTCGAGCCGCTCGTGAAGCCGGGCGGGCTGCTGTTCGCCGGCCATTCGGAAAACTTCACGTATGTCACGCAGGCGTTCCGGCTGCGCGGGCAGACGGTGTACGAACTGACCCGCGACGCCGCGCAGGGTGCGCGGCCGCGTGGCACGCAGGCGCCCGCGGCGGCGGCCATGCCGTCGCCGGTGCGTGCGCGGGCCGCGGGCACCGCGCCCGCCTATGGAGATCGGGGATGAGCGCACTGCCGATCGCGACCAATCGCTACTTCGACAATCACTTCGGCCGTCCCGGCGTGAAGCTGTTGCCGAACGAGTTCTATACGACGTCCGAGGACATGGTGCTGATGACCGTGCTTGGCTCGTGCGTCGCCGCATGCCTGCACGATCCGTTCGCGGGCATCGGCGGGATGAACCACTTCATGCTGCCGGACGACGGCGCCGATCCGGGCGCGGCCGCGTCGGAATCGATGCGCTACGGCGCATATGCGATGGAAGTGCTGATCAACGAGCTGATCAAGGCCGGCGGGCGCCGCGAGCGCATCGAGGCGAAGGTGTTCGGCGGCGCGGCCGTGCTGGCCGGGATGACGACCATCAACATCGGCGATCGCAACGCGGATTTCGTGCGCCGCTACCTCGCGCTCGAGCGCATCCGCATCACGGCGGAAGACCTGCAGGGCGTCCACCCGCGCAAGGTCGCGTTCATGCCGAACACGGGGCGCGCGATGGTGAAGAAGCTGCGGCTGCAGGTGCCTGGCGTCACCGAGCGCGAAGCCGCGCTCGCGCGCGAGGCCGATCGCGCCCGCGCCGCGCGGCCGCGCGCGCATGTGGAGCTGTTCGCGGCGAAGCGGCCGGCCGCGCCGCAGCCGGCGCGCCCGCGCATCGAGCTGTTCGGCGCGCGCGGCGCGGCGCCGGCCGGCGCGGGCAGTGCCGGCGGTGTGCGGGCGGCGAACCTATCGAGAAAGCAGGAGGCATGACCGCAGTGCAGAAGATCCAGGTATTGTGCGTCGACGATTCGGCGCTGATCCGCAGCCTGATGACGGAGATCATCAACAGCCAGCCCGACATGACGGTGTGCGCGACCGCGCCCGATCCGCTCGTGGCGCGCGAGCTCATCAAGCAGCACAACCCCGACGTGCTCACGCTCGACGTCGAAATGCCGCGCATGGACGGGCTCGACTTCCTCGAGAAGCTGATGCGCCTGCGGCCGATGCCGGTCGTGATGGTGTCGTCGCTGACCGAGCGCGGCTCCGAGATCACGCTGCGCGCGCTCGAACTCGGCGCGGTGGATTTCGTCACGAAGCCGCGCGTCGGGATTCGCGACGGGATGCTCGACTACGCGGAAAAGCTCGCCGACAAGATCCGCGCGGCGTCGCGCGCGCGCGTGCGCCAGGCGCCGCAGCCGCAGGCCGCCGCGCGCGCGGCGGACAGCCACCCGGCCGCGCCGATGATCAACAACCCGCTCGTCAGTACCGAGAAGCTGATCATCATCGGCGCGTCGACCGGCGGCACCGAGGCGATCCGCGAAGTGCTGACGCCGCTGCCGCCGGATGCGCCGGCCGTGCTGATCGCGCAGCACATGCCGCCCGGCTTCACGAAATCGTTCGCGCAGCGGCTGAACGGCCTGTGCCGGATCGCGGTGAAGGAAGCCGAGCACGGCGAGCGCGTGCTGCCGGGGCATGCGTACATCGCGCCGGGCCATGCTCACTTGCTGCTCGCGCGCAGCGGCGCGAACTATATCGCGCAGCTGTCGGACGAGCCGCCGGTGAACCGTCACCGCCCGTCGGTCGACGTGCTGTTCCGCTCGGCGGCGACCCACGCGGGCAAGAATGCGATCGGCGTGATCCTCACCGGGATGGGCCGCGACGGCGCGGCCGGCCTGCTGGAAATGAAACGCGCGGGCGCTCACACGTTCGCGCAGGATGAAGCAAGCTGCATCGTGTTCGGGATGCCGCGCGAGGCGATCGCGCTCGGCGGCGCGGACGAGATCGCGCCGCTCGCCGAGATGAGCCGCCGCGTAATGGCGCGACTGGCGACCATGGGCGACCGCGTGCAGCGCGTTTGAATGGAATGTCACGGGGCGCGTGCCACGATACGCGTCCCGACGGAAACGAATCTGGAAAGGAACGACGATGGACAAGAGCATGAAAATCCTGGTGGTGGACGATTTCCCGACGATGCGCCGGATCGTCCGCAACCTGCTCAAGGAACTGGGCTATTCGAACGTCGACGAGGCCGAGGACGGCCTGGCCGGCCTCGCGCGGCTGCGCGGCGGCGGCTACGACTTCGTGATCTCGGACTGGAACATGCCGAACCTCGACGGCCTCGCGATGCTGAAGGAAATCCGCGCGGACGCGACGCTCACGCACCTGCCGGTGCTGATGGTCACGGCCGAGTCGAAGAAGGAGAACATCATCGCGGCCGCGCAGGCCGGCGCGAGCGGCTACGTTGTGAAACCGTTCACGGCCGCGACGCTCGACGAGAAGCTGAACAAGATCATCGACAAGATGGCGAAGGCCGGGAGCTGACGTGAACGAGCCGATCCATGCGGCGTTCGCCGGCGCGGGGTTCAACGCCGACAGCCACCCAGAAGGCGCCGATTTCCCGAGCGACCGCATCCTCGCGCGCATCGGCCAGGTCACGCGCACGCTGCGCGATTCGATGCGCGAGCTCGGCCTCGACAAGCATGTCGAGCGCGCGGCGGAAGCCGTGCCCGATGCGCGCGACCGGCTGCGCTACGTCGCGACGATGACCGAGCAGGCCGCCGTGCGCGTGCTGAATGCGATCGAGATCGCGAAGCCGGTGCAGGAGCGCGTCCAGAACGAGGCCGAGGCGCTCGACGCGCGCTGGGCGCAGTGGTACGCGGCGCCGATCGAGCACACGGAAGTGCGCGAGCTGATGGACGATACGCGCACGTTCCTGCGCACGCTGCCCGAGTCGACGTCGGCGACCAGCGCGCAGCTGCTCGAGATCATGCTCGCGCAGGATTTCCAGGACCTGACCGGGCAGGTGATCAAGAAGATCATGGACATGGTCTACCTGATCGAGCAGCAGCTCCTCACCGTGCTCGTCGAGAACATCGCGCCCGAGCGGCGCGAGCAGTTCGCGGCCACCGCGGCCGCGCTCGCGGCCGAGCAGATGAGCGCGACCGGCAGCCCCGAGTCGCTGCTGAACGGCCCGCAGATCGCGCCGGAAGGCAAATCCGACGTGGTCCAGGACCAGGCGCAGGTCGACGACCTGCTCGCGAGCCTGGGTTTCTGACCCTGCCGCAGCGCATCGGCGCGCTCCGTTTCGCGGGGCCGCCCGATGCGCGTGTTGCGCCGTTCCCCCGCCGTTTCCCCACGCTCGCCGCACACGCGCGGCCCAGGGCGGCCCTGCGTCAAATTGACACTTCGGCACACGCTGCAGGCATACTACGCGTCAGCAGCAACGAAGCGTCATTCAACCGACTTTCATCTGTTGGTAGGCAGCGCGGGCCCGATGGCCGTGCCGCCGGCAACGAAGCCAGTCCCTTGGGGGGGAACGTGAAGCTGAAACGCTTGGGCTGGGCCGTCGCACATGCGGCGGCTGCAATGGGTGTGCTGTGGATCGTCCACGCACACGCGGAACTGGGCGGCGCACCGATGTCGCCGCCGGCGGACGACCAGGCCGCAACCGTGCGCGCGATGCAGCGCGCGATGCGTTCGGCCGACGGCGTGCAGACGAGCACGGCCGCCTATACCGTCCGCGAGATCACGCTCGGATCGGGCACCGTCATCCACGAATACACCTCTGCCGCCGGCAGCGTGTTCGGCCTCGCGTGGCGCGGGCCGACGATGCCGGACCTCGCGTCGCTGCTCGGCAGCTATTTCCCGCAGTACACCGCAGGCGTCCAGACGGCGCACGCGGCGCGCGGCTGGCGCGCGCCTGTATCCGTCGACACGAGCGGCCTCGTGATCCGGACGGGCGGCCACATGGGCGCGTTCTCGGGCCAGGCGTGGCTGCCGACGGCGCTGCCTGCCGGCCTCGCCGGCAACGACATCCAGTGACAGCGGGAGAGCGATCTTGAGAATTCCTCGTACATTCAAGCGCTGGCTCGGCGTGCTGGGCCTCGCGGCCGCGACGGCCGTGCTCGTGACGGCATGCGGCGGCGGCGACGGCGGCGGCGGCAACTCCGGCAACAGCGGCGGCAGCGGAAGCGGCGGCAACGGTTCGGGCGTGTCGGACGGCAATACCGCGAACACGGCCGTCATCACGGTCGGCACCGGCGTCGCGAACGTGATCAACATCCCGACCGTCAGCGTGAAGGTCTGCGCACCGGGCACGTCGAACTGCCAGGTGGTCGGCAACGTGCTCGTCGATACCGCGTCCTACGGGCTGCGGCTGGTCGGCAGCGCCGTGTCGGGCGTGCTCAACAACCTGCCGCAGGTGACGAGCGGCGGCGCGCCGGTCGCCGAGTGCGGCAAGTTCGTGTCGAGCTACACGTGGGGTTCGGTGCGCACGGTCGACCTGTCGATCGGCACCGAGCAGGCGACCTCGCTGCCCGTACAGATCATCGGCGACCTCGGCACGACGAGCGTGCCGACCTCGTGCACGAACGGCGGCGCGTCGGCCAACTCGGCGGGCGCGCTCGGCGCGAACGGGATCCTCGGCATCGGGCCGGCGCCCGTCGACTGCGGCACGACCTGCGCGACGTCGACATCGTCGTCGAGCAACAACTACTACGCGTGCCCGAACGGCAATGCGAGCTGTGCGGTCGCGCTCGTGCCGGTGGCGCAGCAGGTGGCCAACCCGGTTCATCATTTCGCCGACAGCAGCGGGGTGAGCGTGCAGATGCCGACCATCTCGGATAACGGACAGGCGAGCGCGACCGGGCTGCTGACGTTCGGTCTGCCCGATCTGAGCACGAAGACCGTGATGACCTCGACCACGACGGGCGACGTCAGCGCGTCGTTCCTCGGCAGCACGGTGACCGCCTTCTTCGATACAGGTTCGAACGCGTATTTCTTCAACGATTCGTCGCAGACGCCCTGCTCGAGGAATGCGCAGTTCTACTGCCCGGCGGCCACGAAGACCTACACGGCGACGCTGACCGGCCAGAACAGCGCGTCGGGCACCGTGTCGATGCCCGTCGCGAACGCGGATTCGTTGTTCGCGAACGCGTCGACGTTCGCGTTCAACGACATCGCGGGCCCGTTCGGCTCGGCCGGATGGCTCGACATCGGCATGCCGCACTTCTACGGCAAGACGATCTACTTCGGGATGGACAAGCGGTCGAGCGGCGGCGCGGCGCCTTTCGTCGCGTTCTGACGCGGCACGGCCGCACGCAGGAAAAAGGGGGCGAGCGATCGCCCCCTTTTTTTTATCCGAAGGCCGCGCGCGCACTACGGACCGGATCGCCGCCGCGTGCGGGCGCAGCGTCTACGATGTAAGACCCCGGCACCGGTGCCGGCACGACATCGAGGAGACAGCGCCATGAGCCCGCGCATTCAACGCATCACGCCATTCCTGTGGTTCGACCGCGACGCCGAGGCGGCCGCCGGTTTCTACGTATCGGTGTTCGACAACGCGCGCATTGTGCACGTCGCGCGCTACGGCAAGGCCGGCGCGCACGCATCCGGAAACGCGGAGGGCGCGGTGATGACCGTCGCGTTCGAGCTCGACGGGCAGGCGTTTGTCGCGCTGAACGGCGGCCCGGTGTTCCAGATCACGCCGGCCGTGTCGTTCGTCGTCAACTGCCGCGACCAGGACGAAATCGACCACTACTGGGCGCGCCTGTCCGAAGGCGGCGACGAACGCGCGCAGCAGTGCGGCTGGCTGCGCGACCGCTTCGGCGTGTCGTGGCAGGTCGTGCCCGCGCAGATGTCCGAACTGATGACGGGCGATCCGGCGCGCGCCGAGCGCGTGATGGCGCAGGTGATGACGATGAAGAAGCTCGATCTCGGCGCGCTGCAGCGGGCGGCGGCCGGCTAGGCCGGCGGCCGGTTGCCGCGCCCGGCGCCTGCGCACCGGGTGGCAGGGCCTGCGTGCCCGCGCAGCCGGCGGGCCAGCACGCAGGCGAGCGACAGCAACGGAACGAGCGGATGGCGGAACACGGCGCGATTCGCTCGGGATCGGGAATGGCGAAGGGCCACGCGACTTGCGCGCTTGCGTATTGCCGGCCGGCCGGTTAATCGAATGCCGCGTATTCGCGCCGATTATCGATCGTGCCCGGTTTCATTCGGTTGTAATCAAATGCTGGATTATCGGAGGCTGTAGTTTCTGTCAGGTCTTCAAGATTATTAAAATGACGCGACATGCAAGCCTGCGGCACCGCATTGCGCTATGGCAGCCGTTCCCGCGCCGGTGCGACGGGGCGCACGCCCGGCCGGCATGCGAAAAGAGATGGAGCCTGTCGAAATTCAAACCTATAATGCCGGCGTTGTTTCCGGGGTCGTCGATATAAAACAGGAGGGTAATAAGATGAATTTTTCCGAGGCAGTTCGTTCCGTACTCAATCAATACGCGAAATTCGAAGGCCGTGCGCGCCGTGCTGAATACTGGTATTTCGCGCTGCTGAGCGGCATCCTTTCGGTCGTCGGCCAGGTGATCGGCGCGATGGGCCGCGACGCGGGCGTGATCACGCTGTTGCTGCTGGGCGTGATCTTCCTGATTTCGCTGGCGCTGATCATTCCCGGCATCGCGGTCAGCGTCCGCCGCCTGCACGATACGGGCCGCTCGGGCTGGTTCCTGCTGATCGGGCTCATTCCGATCGTCGGCGGCATCCTGCTGCTCGTGTGGATGTGCTCGCGAGGCACCGAAGGCCCGAACCGCTTCGGCACGGATCCGGTCCCGGCGGTCTGACCGACGCCTGCCCCGACGCGCGACACCGGCGCGCCGGGGCCTGATTTTCCCGCTGTTCCCGCCTTCCCGTTTCACCCCGTTCCCCCGTTTCACGCCATTACCGTCCCGCCCGGGACCGACGCTTCGCCATTCCGCTGACCGGCACGTTTTTCCGCCGCGTCGCGCGCCGTTCCGCCCCCGATCCAGCCCCGTTCGCGCAGGCTCGCCCGATTCCCCGAAATACCCCCCTTTCCCGGCTTTGCTCGACCGATCGGCGTTTGACGCGTCCATGAATAATCGGTGTCACTGGAAAGCGGCATTCCGCCGTACCCGACTGGAGGCCCCGTGGCAGACGAGAGCGATCTCGACAAGACCGAAGCCGCCACTCCGAGACGCCGCGAGAAGGCGCGCGAGGAGGGGCAGGTCGCGCGTTCGCGCGAACTGGCTTCGTTCGCGCTGCTCGCGGCCGGGTTCTACGGCGCATGGCTGCTCACGGGCCCGTCGGGCGCGCATCTGGAGGCGATGCTGCGCGGTGCGTTCACGTTCGATCGCGCGACGGCGTTCGACACGAACCGGATGCTGTCGGCGGCCGGCAGCGCGAGCCTCGAAGGCTTCGCCGCGCTGCTGCCGATCCTCGTGCTCACCGGCCTCGCCGCGCTGCTCGCGCCGATGGCGCTTGGCGGCTGGCTGATCTCGCAGAAGACCTTCGAACTGAAGTTCGACCGCCTGAACCCGATCTCGGGCCTCGGCCGGATCTTCTCGATCCAGGGGCCGATCCAGCTCGGGATGTCGCTCGCGAAGACGCTGGTCGTCGGCGGGATCGGCGGGATTGCGATCTGGCGCAGCAAGGACGAACTGCTCGGCCTCGCGACGCAGCCGCTTGGCGCGGCGCTTCCCGATGCGCTGCATCTGGTCGCCGTGTGTTGCGGCACGACGGTAGCCGGGATGCTGGTGGTCGCCGCGCTCGATGTGCCTTATCAAATCTGGCAGTACAACAAGAAGTTGCGCATGACGAAGGAAGAAGTGAAGCGCGAGCATCGCGAGAACGAAGGCGATCCGCACGTGAAGGGGCGGATCCGCCAGCAGCAGCGCGCGATCGCGCGCCGCCGGATGATGGCGGCCGTGCCGAAGGCCGACGTGGTCGTCACGAACCCGACGCACTTCGCCGTCGCGCTGCAATACACGGACGGCGAGATGCGTGCGCCGAAGGTCGTCGCGAAGGGCGTGAACCTCGTCGCCGCGCGCATCCGCGAACTCGCGGCCGAACACAACGTGCCGCTGCTCGAAGCGCCGCCGCTCGCGCGTGCGCTGTATCACAACGTCGAACTCGAGCGCGAGATTCCCGGCTCGCTGTACTCGGCCGTCGCCGAAGTGCTCGCGTGGGTCTACCAGTTGAAGCGCTTCCGTTCGGAAGGCGGCGCGTTCCCCGCGGTGCCGGTCGATCTCGACGTGCCGGCCGATCTCGACAAGGGCACGTCGGTGGCCGGCGAAGACGCGCGTGAGGAAGCCGAAGACGTGCTCGGCGCGCACGCCAGGGGAGGTGCAGCATGAGCACCCCGACCGGCCTGTTCGCGAAGCGCCCGAACCCGTTCGCGGGCACCAACCTGCGCGCGCTCGCGGGCCCCGTCCTCATCTGCATGATCCTGGGGATGATGATCCTGCCGCTGCCGCCGCTGCTGCTGGATCTGCTGTTCACGTTCAACATCGCGCTGTCGGTGATGGTGCTGCTCGTCAGCATGTACACGATGAAGCCGCTCGACTTCGCGGCGTTCCCGAGCGTGCTGCTGTTCTCGACGCTGCTGCGCCTGTCGCTGAACGTCGCGTCGACGCGCGTCGTGCTGCTCGAAGGCCACACGGGCCCGGACGCGGCCGGCCAGGTGATCGAGGCGTTCGGCCACTTCCTGGTCGGCGGCAACTTCGCGGTCGGCATCGTCGTGTTCGTGATCCTGATGATCATCAACTTCATGGTGATCACGAAGGGCGCGGGGCGGATCGCCGAAGTGTCCGCGCGCTTCACGCTCGACGCGATGCCCGGCAAGCAGATGGCGATCGACGCCGACCTGAACGCGGGCCTCGTCAACGAGGAACAGGCGAGAAAGCGCCGCCTGGCCGTGTCGCAGGAAGCCGAGTTCTACGGCTCGATGGACGGCGCGTCGAAGTTCGTGCGCGGCGACGCGATCGCCGGCCTGATCATCATGGCGATCAACGTGATCGGCGGGCTGATCGTCGGGATGGTCCAGCACGACATGAGCTTCGCGGCGGCCGGCACGAACTACACGCTGCTGACGATCGGCGACGGCCTCGTCGCGCAGATCCCGTCGCTCGTGATCTCGACCGCGGCCGGCGTGATCGTGTCGCGCGTCGCGACCGACGAGGACATCGGCACGCAGATCACCGGCCAGCTGTTCGCGAATCCGCGCGTGCTGACGATCACCGGCGCGATCATCGTGCTGATGGGGCTGATCCCCGGGATGCCGCACTTCGCGTTCCTCGCGCTCGGCAGCGGCCTGATCTGGCTGGCCCGTACGCAGACGAAGCGCGCGGCGGCCCGCAAGGCGGCCGGCGACGTGACCGACATCGCGCCGCCCGCCGTGCTGCCGTCCGACAGCCACGAGGCGACCTGGGACGATGTGCAGCTGATCGACCCGCTCGGCCTCGAGGTCGGCTACCGGCTGATCCCGCTCGTCGACAAGAACAGCGACGGCGAGCTGCTCAAGCGCATCAAGAGCATCCGCAAGAAATTCGCGCAGGAAATCGGCTTCCTGCCGCCGGTAATCCATATCCGCGACAACCTCGAACTGCGGCCGAACGCGTACCGGATCGCGCTGAAGGGCGTCGAGATCGGCGTCGGCGAAGTGTTCCCGGGCCAGTGGCTCGCGATCAACCCCGGCCAGGTCACGGCCGCGCTGCCGGGCGCCGTCACGCAGGATCCCGCGTTCGGGCTGCCGGCCGTGTGGATCGACGTCGCGATGCGCGAACAGGCGCAGGTGTACGGCTACACGGTGGTCGACGCAAGCACGGTCGTCGCGACGCACCTGAACCATCTCGTCGTCCAGCACGCGGCCGAGCTGCTCGGCCGCCAGGAAGTGCAGGCGCTCGTCGAGCGCACCGGCAAGGACGCGCCGTCGCTCGTCGAGGACCTCGTGCCGAAGACGATCTCGCTGACGACGCTGCAGAAGGTGCTGCAGAACCTGCTCGAGGAAGGCGTGCCGATCCGCGACATGCGCACGATCCTCGAGGCCGTGTCCGAACATGCGGGCCGCGGCGACGCGTTCGAGATCACGGCCGCGGTGCGGCTCTCGCTCGGCCGCGCGATCACGCAGCAGTGGTATCCGGGCGCGGGCGAGATGCAGGTGATGGGCCTCGACTCGAATCTCGAGCGCGTGCTGTCGCAGGCGCTCGCCACCGGCGCGAATCCGGGCCTCGAACCCGGCCTCGCGCACAACCTTCTGACCGGCACGCAGCAAGCGATGCTGCGTCAACAGAATCTCGGGCTGCCGCCCGTGCTGCTCGTTCAGCACGCGCTGCGCGCGATGCTCGCGCGTTTCCTGCGCCGCAGCCTGCCGCAATTGAAAGTGCTGTCGTATGCCGAAGTGCCGGACACACGCACGATCAAAGTCGTTAACGTCATCGGGGGTTCCGCTTGAACATTCGCAAATTCACCGGCGCAACGAGCCGCGACGCACTTCGTCTCGTGCGCGAGGCGCTCGGCGCCGACGCGGTCGTGCTGTCGAACCGCACGCTCGATGACGGCAGCGTCGAAATCGTCGCACTCGCCGATTCGGACCTGGCCGCGGTGACGCCGCCGGCCGCCGCGCGGCCGCGGATCGCCGCGCCGCGACTGCCGGAATCCGTGCCGGCCGCCGCGATGCCGGGCATCGTGTCGCGCCCGGGCGCCACGCTCGCGCGTCCGGTCGTCAATCCGTATGCGGCCGGTGAAGGCGGGCTGCCGGACGTGTTTTCGTCCGTGTTCGGCGCAAGCGCCGACGCGGAGGAGACGACGGCGCACCCTTCGACGATCGATGCGGATGTGCCGGCTGCAGGTTCGCCGTCGATCGCCGCGCCCGCAGCCGGTATGCCGGCCGCCGGTACGCCGGCCGGCGCATCCGAACCCGCGCCGTGGCTGGTCGAGCATGCGAAACGCCTGACGCAGCAGCGTGACGCGCTGATCGCGCGCGCGCAGGCGACGCCCGCGGCGCCGCAAGCGAGCGCGCCCGCGCCGCAGGGCGCCGCGAACGCGACGTCGCCCGACTGGGCACGCGACATCGTGCGCGACGCCGAACGCCGGATGCCGGCTGCCGCCACTCGCGCGCCGGACGCGAGCGCCGCGAATGCCGCGAAGGCGGCCGAGCGCACGCGCCTGTCCGCCGACGCGGCCGCCGCGGTGGCCGATGCGGTGAAGTCGCGCATCGAGCGGATCGTCAACGACACGGTGATGCACGAGCTCGGCGAACTGCGCGGGATGATGGAAGCGCAGTTCGACAACCTGATGTGGCACGACCGCCAGCGTCGCAGCGCCGTGCACGGCGCGCTGACGAAGCACCTGTTCGCGGCCGGCTTTTCCGCGCAGCTGGTGCGGATGCTCGTCGACAACCTGCCGTCCGGCGACGGCGCGCAGACCTTCGAACAGGCCGCCGAATGGGCGCAGTCGGTGCTCGCGGCGAACCTGCCGGTGCTCGACAGCGAGGACGCGCTGATGGAGCGCGGCGGCGTGTTCGCGCTGATGGGGCCGACGGGCGTCGGCAAGACCACCACCACCGCGAAGCTGGCCGCGCGCTGCGTGATGCGCTTCGGTGCGAGCAAGGTCGCGCTGCTGACCACCGACAGCTACCGGATCGGCGGCCACGAGCAACTGCGCATCTTCGGCAAGATCCTCGGCGTGCCGGTGCACGCGGTGAAGGATGCGGGCGATCTCGCGCTCGCGCTGTCCGAGCTGCGCAACAAGCACATCGTGCTGATCGACACGATCGGCATGAGCCAGCGCGACCGCGCGGTGTCCGACCAGATCGCGATGCTGCACGGTGCGAATACGCCGGTGCAGCGCCTGCTGCTGCTGAACGCGACGAGCCACGGCGACACGCTCAACGAAGTCGTGCAGGCGTACCGCAGCGCGGGCGAGCATCCGCACGCGGCATCCCCGGATCTGGCCGGCTGCATCCTCACGAAGCTCGACGAGGCGACCCACCTCGGCGGCGTGCTCGACACGGTAATCCGCTACAAGCTGCCGGTTCACTACGTGTCGACCGGCCAGAAGGTGCCGGAGAACCTGTATGTCGCGTCGACCAGATTCCTGCTGAAGAGCGCGTTCTGTGTGCCGCGCGATGGCTCGCCCTTCGTGCCGCAAGAAGACGACATGCCGACGCTGCTTTCCGCACTGACCGCACGTTCCACCGCCGAGCTGCACGAGGTGCGATTTGGATAAACGAATCATCGACCAGGCCGAAGGGCTGCGGCGCCTGCTGGCCGGGCGCGCGTCGCGCATCGTCGCGGTGACGGGCGGGCCGGCCGGTGTCGGCTGTACGTCCACCATCGTGAACCTGGCGGCGGCGCTCGCGTCGCTCGGCAAGGATGTGCTCGTCGTCGACGAGCGCGCCGACGTGCATTCGGCCAGCGCGACGCTCGCGGGCGCGTGGCTGCGCGACGGCGAGCGCACGCGGGTGGCGGCCGGGTTCGGCCTGTGCGCGGCCGCGCGGCTCGCGCACGCCGGCTACAGCGACGCGCAACTGAGCGACTTCATCGACGGCCCGGCCGACATTGTCCTCGTCGACGCGCAGCTCGGCGCCGACGGCTCGCTTTCGGCGCTCGCGCGCGAAGCGCACGACGTGCTGGTCGTCACGCGGGTCGCCGCGCAGGCGATCACCGAGGCATACGCGTGCATGAAGCGGCTGCATTTCGCGCACGCGTTCGCGCAGTTCCGCGTGCTGACCAATCACGTCGGCAGCCATGCGGACGCGAAGACCGCGTTCGACAACCTCGCGGGCGTCGCGAGCCGCTACCTGACCGTGTCGATCGCCGACGCGGGCTGCGTGAGCGCCGATCCGCTCGTCGAGCACGCGCGCGAACTGATGCATGCCGTGGTCGACGCGTTCCCATCGTCGGCCGCCGCGCGCGATTACCGGCAGATTGCCGCCGACCTGCTGTACTGGCCGATGCGCCCGCGTTCGGGTGCGGGCCGCGCCGTCCATGCGGGCGGCAAGCCGTCGTATGAGGCGGGCGCGGCACACGCCGCGTGAGCGCCACCGGAAGGAGAGAGCCATGATGTACAACGCTCAAGGAAAGATGTCCCAGGCCGACGTGCTCGCGCAATATGCGCCGCTTGTGCGTCGCCTCGGGCTGCAGCTCGTCGCGAAGATGCCGGCGAGCGTCGACCTCGACGACCTGATCCAGGCCGGCATGATCGGCCTGATGGACGCGGCCGGCCGCTACAAGGAAGACCAGGGCGCGCAGTTCGAGACCTACGCGACGCAGCGCATCCGCGGCGCGATGCTCGACGAGCTGCGCAGCAACGACTGGCTGCCGCGCAGCCTGCGCAAGACGTCGCGCGAGGTCGAGCACGCGGTGCACCGGGTCGAGCAGCATCTCGGCCGCTCGGCGAGCGAGACCGAGATCGCGCAGCACCTGAACATGCCGCTCGACGAATACCAGGGGATGCTGCAGGACCTGCACGGCAGCCAGCTCATCTACTACGAGGATTTCGACCGCGCGGCCGACGACGAGCCGTTCCTCGACCGCTATCGCGTCGATCACGCCGATCCGCTGTCGTCGCTGCTCGACGAGCACCTGCGCGAGGCGCTCGTCGAGGCGATCGAGCGGCTGCCGGAGCGCGAGAAGCTGCTGATGTCGCTGTACTACGAACGGGGTCTGAATCTGCGCGAGATCGGCGCGGTGCTCGAAGTGAGCGAATCGCGCGTGTGCCAGCTGCACAGCCAGGCCGTCGCGCGGCTGCGCGCGCGGTTGCGCGAACAAGCGTGGGTCGGCGCGGAAAACTGACCCGCAAACCCGACCCTTTCTCCCCGGGCCCGCGCGCCGGCGCCGCGCGGCCGCATCGCGGGCACGCATTTCCCGCGCCGATTTGCTACAATCCTTCCCGTTTTCCGAGGAGCGTTGCGACGGACCATCCTGCGTCCGCCAGGCTCGGAAGGCTTCACCAAGCGGCTGTGCGGCGAATATCCGCCGGCCCTGCTTTCTGAACGGCGCTCACGTCACCAATCTAGAACTTTTTTAGAAAGGAGGGCGTGATGAACGCCATTATCAATTCGAAAGCTTCCAACGATTACGTCGTCGCCGACATGGCGCTGGCCGGCTGGGGCCGCAAGGAACTGAACATCGCCGAGACCGAAATGCCGGGCCTCGTGCAGATTCGCGACGAATACAAGGCGCAGCAGCCGCTGAAGGGCGCGCGCATCGCCGGTTCGCTCCACATGACGATCCAGACGGGCGTGCTGATCGAGACGCTGAAGGCGCTCGGCGCGGATGTCCGCTGGGCATCGTGCAACATCTTCTCGACGCAGGACCACGCCGCCGCCGCGATCGTCGAAGCCGGCACGCCGGTGTTCGCGTTCAAGGGCGAATCGCTCGACGAATACTGGGAGTTCTCGCACCGCATCTTCGAATGGCCGAACGGCGAGTTCGCGAACATGATCCTGGACGACGGCGGCGACGCAACGCTGCTGCTGATCCTCGGTTCGAAGGCCGAGAAGGACCGTTCGGTGATCGCGAAGCCGACCAACGAGGAAGAAGTCGCGCTGTACAAGTCGATCGCGGCGCACCTCGACATCGACGCGACCTGGTACTCGACGCGCCTCGCGCACATCAAGGGCGTGACCGAAGAAACCACGACCGGCGTGCACCGCCTGTACCAGATGGAAAAGGACGGCCGCCTGCCGTTCCCGGCGTTCAACGTGAACGATTCGGTCACGAAGTCGAAGTTCGACAACCTGTACGGCTGCCGTGAATCGCTCGTCGACGGCATCAAGCGCGCGACCGACGTGATGATCGCGGGCAAGGTCGCGGTCGTCGCGGGCTACGGCGATGTGGGCAAGGGCTGCGCGCAGTCGCTGCGCGGCCTTGGAGCTACCGTGTGGGTCACCGAAATCGATCCGATCTGCGCGCTGCAGGCGGCGATGGAAGGCTACCGCGTCGTGACGATGGAATACGCGGCCGACAAGGCCGACATCTTCGTGACGGCCACCGGCAACTTCCACGTGATCGGCCACGATCACATGAAGGCGATGCGCCACAACGCGATCGTCTGCAACATCGGTCACTTCGACTCGGAAATCGACGTCGCGTCGACCCGCCAGTACGAGTGGGAAAACATCAAGCCGCAGGTCGACCACATCATCTTCCCGGACGGCAAGCGCGTGATCCTGCTGGCGGAAGGCCGCCTCGTGAACCTCGGCTGCGCGACCGGCCACCCGTCGTTCGTGATGTCGAACTCGTTCGCGAACCAGACGCTCGCGCAGATCGAGCTGTTCGTGCGCGGCAACGAGTACGAGAACAAGGTGTACGTGCTGCCGAAGCATCTCGATGAAAAGGTTGCGCGCCTGCACCTCGCGCGCATCGGCGCGAACCTGTCCGTGCTGTCGGACGAGCAGGCTTCGTACATCGGCGTGCAGAAGGACGGCCCGTTCAAGCCGAACCACTACCGCTACTGATGCGCCGCCGCCGCCCCGTGCGCACCGCGTCGCCGACGACGCGGCGCGCGCGGGGCGGCGGCCGCTGACCGTACCGAAGATCGACCACCGAACCGGAGCACCCCATGAGCCTCATCCTCACCTGGGTCATCAACGCGCTCGCGCTGCTGATCATCACGTACCTCGTGCCGTCGATCCACATCAAGAGCTTCGGCACCGCACTGATCGTCGCGGTCGTGCTCGGCCTGATCAACACGGTGATCCGCCCGGTGCTGATCCTGCTGACGCTGCCCGTCACGATCGTCACGCTCGGGGTGTTCATCCTCGTCGTGAACGCGCTGTGCTTCTGGTTCGCGTCGTCGCTGCTGAAGGGCTTCGAGGTGTCGGGGTTCTGGTCCGCGTTCTTCGGTTCGATCCTGTACAGCATCGTGTCGTGGCTGCTGTCCGCGCTGATCTTCGGCCAGCGCGACATCGGCTGAGGGCTGAACCCACCGAATCATGAAACCGATCGAACTCTCGTTTGAATTCTTCCCGCCGAAGACGGCGGAGGGCGTCGAAAAGCTGCGCGCGACCCGTGCGCAGCTGCTGCCGCTGAAGCCGAAATTCGTCTCCGTGACGTTCGGCGCAGGCGGCTCGACGCAGCAGGGCACGCTCGATACCGTGCTCGACATGCAGAAGGACGGCCTCGAGGCCGCGCCGCACCTGTCGTGCATCGGTTCGTCGCGCGACAGCCTGCGCGCGATCCTCGACCAGTACCGCTCGTACGGCATCCGTCACATCGTCGCGCTGCGCGGCGATCTGCCGTCGGGGATGGGTGCGGTCGGCGAGCTGCGCTATGCGTCCGAGCTCGTCAGCTTCATCCGCGCCGAGCATGGCGACTGGTTCCACATCGAGGTCGCCGGCTATCCGGAGTACCACCCGCAATCGCGCTCGCCGAAGGCCGATCTCGAGAATTTCGCGCGCAAGGTGAAAGCCGGCGCGAATTCCGCGATCACGCAGTACTTCTTCAATGCCGACGCGTATTTCCGCTTCGTCGACGATGCGCGCAAGCTGGGTGTGGACGTGCCGATCGTGCCGGGCATCATGCCGATCACGAACTTCTCGCAGCTGATGCGCTTCTCCGAGATGTGCGGCGCCGAAGTGCCGCGCTGGGTCGCGCGCCGGCTCGAGAGCTTCGGCGACGATCGCGACGCGATCCGCGCATTCGGCGCGGACGTCGTCACGGGGCTGTGCCAGCGCCTGATCGACGCGGGCGTGCCGGGGCTGCACTTCTATACGCTGAACACAGCGGCCGCGACGCGGACGATCTGCGAACGGCTCGCCGTGTAAGCGCCGCCACGCGATTGCATGCGCACAAGCCCCGCCGGTTTCGCCGGCGGGGCTTTTTTTCGATGGTTGCCGATGCCGATTGCGTCAGCGCTGCGCCTGCATCAGCGGCGGGCGGCGGTCGAACCACGGGCGCGCCTGTTCGAGCTGACGTGCGAGCTTCAGCAGCAACGCATCGTCGCCGTGGCGCGCGGCGAACTGCACGCCGATCGGCAGCCCGCGCGCGTTCCAGTAGAGCGGTACCGACATCGCCGGCTGGCCGGTCAGGTTGAACAGCTCGGTGCAGCCGGCCCACGCGAACGCCTTTTCCGACGCCTTCGCGAGCATTTCCTTCAGCAGCGGTTTCACCGGCAGCGTGGCTAGCAGCTTCATTTGCGCCGATTCGAACGGCGTCGGCTGCAATTCTCCGATCTTCACCGGCGGCCCCGCGAGCGACGCGCACAGGATGGCGTCGTAGCGCGACACGAGGCCGGCGACCTGCACGGTGAGCTGGCGCTGCCATTCGAGCACGTCCGGCAGGCGCGTGCGCGCGAGGCGCCGGCCGACCACGGCCATCGCCCACGTCGCGGCTTCGAATTCGCCGCGCCGCGGCGTGCGGCCGGTCAGCTCGCGCGCGCCGAGCACCATCTCCTCGGCGATCGTCGCCCACAGCGTGAGGAAGGTTTCGGCCGCGCGCGCGTAGTCGACGTGCAGCGTCGCCGGCTCGACATGGTGGCCGAGCGATTCGAGCAGCGCGGCCGCGTCGTCGAGCGCCGCGCGCGTGTCTTCCGCGAGCGCCGGCGCGAGCATCGGATCGACGACGAGGCCGATCCGCAGCGGGCCGGGCGGCGCGTCGAGCGCGCCGAGAAACGTGCCGGGCGCGCCGGGCGACAGCGTCTGGCCGGTCGTCACGTCGAGCAGCAGCGCGCTGTCGCGCACGCTGCGCGCGACCGCATGCTGGACGACCATGTCGCCGTTCGACGGCAGGTCGACGAGCATCGGATTGCGGCTCGGCTTCAGCCCGAACAGCCCGCAGCACGACGCCGGAATGCGGATCGAGCCGCCGCCGTCGGACGCATGCGCGAGCGGCACGATGCCGGCCGCGACGGCCGCCGCCGCGCCGCCGCTCGAGCCGCCCGGCGTATGGTCGAGATTCCACGGGTTGCGGCACGCGCCGAACAGCTCGGGCTCCGTGTACGGCATCTGCCCGATCTCCGACGTGTTGGTCTTGCCGAACACGTTGAGCCCCGCCGCCCGGCTTTTCGCGATCAGCGGCGAATCGTCGCCGGGCACGAAATAGCGGTAGTGCCGGCTGCCCATCGACAGCGGCAGCCCGGCGACCGCCGCGCCGAGATCCTTGACGAGATACGGAACGCCGGCGAACGGCGCGTCGGCGCCGCTATCGGGCGCGCCGGCCGCACGCTGGCGCGCGGCTTCGTAATCCTGCAGCACGATCGCGTTGATCGCGCCGTTGACTGCTTCGGCCTGTCCGATCGCGGCGTCGAGCAGTTCGCGCGGGCTCGCCTTGCGTTCGCGCACGAGCGCGGCAAGGCCGATCGCATCATGCGCGAGATAGTCCGAGTGCATCGCTGTCACCCCCGTTGTGACTCGTGGCGATGGTGGAAGAATAACGCGGGCCCGGCGCGATGGGCCCGCGGCCGGCCGTTTTTACAGGTGCTCGGCGAGGAACGTCAGCGTGCGGCCGTGCGCGAGCGCCGACGCGCGCTGGTTGTACGACGCGCGATCCGTGCAGTTGAAGCCGTGCTCGGCGCCCGGATACACGTGGAAGGACGCGTGGCCGTGGCCGGCGAACGCGGCCTTCACCTGGTCGACGGCCGCGAGCGGGATCCCGTGGTCGTTTTCCGCGTAGTGGAACAGGATCGGCTGCGTGACCTTGCCGGCGAGGTCGAGCGCGTTCTGGATGCCGCCGCCGTAATAGGCGACCGCCGCGTCGACCTTGCCGGTCGCGGCCGCGCGGTACGCGAGCTGGCCGCCGAAGCAGTAGCCGATCGCGGCGATCTTGCCGGCCACTTCGGCGCGCGCGCGCAATGCGTCGGCCGCCGCGCCGATGTCCGCGACCGCCAGACCCACGTCGGTCTTTTTCATCAGCTCGATGCCTTTGTCGCGATCCGCGCCTTCGTAGGTCAGCTCGACGCGCGGCTGCGTGCGCCAGAACACGTCCGGCGCGAGCGCGACGAAGCCGTCGGACGCGTACTGGTCGGCGACCGCGCGGATGTGCGAGTTCACGCCGAAGATCTCCTGGATGATGATGACGGCAGGGCCCTTGCCGCGCTTGGGCAGCGCGAGATAGCCACCGAAGCTGTCGTTACCGGTCGGGATATCGATCCATTGGGCAGTCACGTTTTGAACTCCTGGCGAACGGGGCGCACCGTGCGCACCCCGGGGTGAAAGAGGGCGGCCTAGTGTGCCACCAATCGGTTGGCGGTGCAGGGCACGCGCCCGCTTCTCGCGCAGCGATCGATTCGATCTCGATTATTCATTTTTCGACGGTGCGCCGCTTCGATAGAGTCGATGTGCCGGCCTTTACAAAGCGCTTTCGCGCATCGTCATCGAAGGATTCGCCATGTCTGCCCGTCTGTTTTCCACGCCCTTTTCCGAACGCTTCGGCCTGCGCCTGCCGCTCGTGCAAGCGCCGATGGTCGGCGCGACCACGGCCGCGATGGTCGCCGCCGCATCGAATGCCGGCGCGCTCGGCAGCCTCGGCGCCGGCGCGTTCGCGCCCGAGCGCCTCGCGGCCGAAGTCGAAGCCATCCGCGCGGCCACCGATCGCCCGTTCGCGGTCAACCTGTTCGTGCTGCCCGACGCCGCGCCTGACGCGGCGACCGTCGCGCGCGCACTGGCGGCAATCGACCCGCTGAACGCGGCGCTCGGGCTGCCGCCGGGCGTTGCGCCCGCGCGTTACGCGCCCGACTTCCGCGCGCAGTTCGACATGCTCGTGTCATTGCGCGTGCCGGTCGCGAGCTTCACGTTCGGCGTGCTCGACGCGGCCGACGTCGCGCGCCTGAAAGCCGCCGGCACCTACGTGATCGGCACCGCGACGCACGTGGCCGAAGGGCTCGCGTGGCAGGCGGCCGGTGCCGACGCGCTGTCCGCGCAGGGTGCCGAGGCGGGCGGCCATCGCGGCACGTTCATCGGTTCCGCCGAAGACGCGCTGATCGGCACGCTCACGCTCGTGCCGCAACTCGTCGACGCGACGGGCCTGCCCGTGCTCGCCGCGGGCGGCATCATGGACGGCCGCGGGATCGCGGCCGCGCTCGCGCTCGGTGCGCAGGGCGCCCAGCTCGGCACCGCATTCCTCACCTGTACGGAAAGCGCGATCGCGGCGGACTGGAAGGCGCGCCTCCTTGCCAGCGCCGATACGTCGACGCAGGTCACGCGCGCGATCACCGGCCGCCATGCGCGCGGGCTGCGCAACACGCTGATGGCGCGGCTCGGCGAACGCGTGGCCGACGCCGCGCCGTACCCGGTGCAGAACGCGCTGACGCAGCCGCTGCGCCAGGCCGCTGCACGCGCGAACGACGGCGACTACCTGTCGCTGTGGGCCGGGCAGGGCGCGCCGCTCGCGCGGCGGCGCGGCGATGCGCTGACGACGTCGCAGCTCGTTGCCGCGCTCGACGCCGAATGGCGCGCATCGACCGCCTGAGCCGTTCGTTTCAACGACCGCCTGAACGGCTCGTATCGGACGATGAAACGCGCGCGTTGTCACGCGCGTTTCATTCAATGATCCGGGGCACAAAATACCGAATCGAAATGACCCGGGAATGTTTTGAAACGACCTTTCGACAAGCTGCCGGAAATTAGCGGAAACCCTTATCCGGCATGGCTTGCAGCGATATTCGAGTAGTCATTCCAAAGTGTGTATATCGGTAGTGTTACCACTACCCCAAAAAAGTCCCACAAATTAATTTGATCACCTACACTTGCGCGCAAGTACGGACGGGTAGCTGCTAAAAGCGGCTGTTTTCACGTGCTTGAGGCCAAGTGCATGAACGATGCAACCGGCGAATCGTCCAGTGATTGCAAACACAGGGATGGCAGCGGGGCACCGGGCGATGGCGTTTATTGGGACCGAAACTGGAGACTCACATGAATATCAAGATGCAAAAGCTGTTGCCGATCACCGCTGCGGCGATGCTGTGCGTTGCAGCTGCAAGCAACGCGGCTGCCGATCAAGTCGTCAAGATCGGCCACGTCGCGCCCTTGACGGGCGGTATTGCACACCTGGGCAAGGACAACGAAAACGGTGCACGTCTCGCAGTCGAGGAGATCAACGCCAAGGGTCTCACGGTCGGCGGCCAGAAAATCACGCTGCAACTCGACGCGCAGGATGACGCGGCCGACCCGCGGCAGGCCACGCAGGTTGCGCAGAAGCTCGTCGACGACAAGGTCGTCGCGGTGGTCGGCCACCTGAACTCGGGCACGTCGATCCCGGCCTCGAAGATCTACAGCGATGCGGGCATCGTGCAGATCTCGCCGTCGGCGACCAACCCGGCCTATACGCAGCAGGGCTTCAAGACCACGTACCGCGTGGTGGCGACCGATGCGCAGCAGGGCCCGGCACTCGCGAACTACGCGCACTCGAAGGGCATCAAGAGCGTGGCGGTGGTCGACGATTCGACCGCATACGGCCAGGGTCTCGCGAACGAGTTCGAGAAGAAGGCGAAGGCGCTCGGCCTGAACGTGATGTCGCACGACGCGACCAACGACAAGGCGGTCGACTTCCGCGCGATTCTCACGAAGATCAAGGGCGAGAACCCGGACGCGATCATGTACGGCGGCATGGACGCCACGGGCGGCCCGTTCGCGAAGCAGGCGAAGCAGCTCGGCCTGCGCGCGAAGATCTTCGCGGGCGACGGCGTGTGCACGGAGAAGCTGGCCGACCTGGCTGGCGACGCGACCGACAACATCGTGTGCTCGGAAGCCGGTGCCTCGCTCGAGAAGATGCCGGGCGGCGGCGCGTTCAAGGCGAAGTACGAGAAGCGCTTCGGTCAGCCGATCCAGATCTACGCACCGTTCACGTATGACGCCGTGTACATCATCGTCGACGCGATGAAGCGCTCGAACTCGACGGATCCGGCGAAGATCCTCGCCGCGATGCCGGCGACGAACTACACGGGCGTGATCGGCAAGACGACCTTCGATTCGAAGGGCGACCTGCAGCACGGCGTGATTTCGCTGTACAACTACAAGGGCGGCAAGAAGTCGCTGCTCGACGAAGTGAAGATGTAACGCAAAAAGCGGTCAACAGAAGGGGCGAAAGCGCGCATGCGGCAACGCATGCGCGCTTTCTTTTTTGGCTGCGCCGTCAGATCTTCAGGTGTGCGAGCACTTTCGGCGCGATGGCCGCGACAAGCGCTGCGCACAGCGCGACGACCGACAGGCCGATCGTCAGGTTCGCGGCCTGCGCGACCGCGCCGATCACGACCGGACCGAACAGCAGTCCGAAATACGCGAGCCCCGCCACATGCGCGAGCCCTTCGGCCGCGTGGATGCCTTTCACGCGCGCGGCGGCCGCGAACAGCACGGGCATCATGTTCGCGAGGCCGAGGCCCATCAGCGTGAAGCCGGTCAGCACCGCGGCCGGATACGGCAGCAGCAGCGCGCCGATCATGCCCGCGCACGCGAGCGACGCGCTCGCGAACACGAGCTGCGGCGCGCCGAAGCGGGCGCGCACGGCGTCGCCCGCGAAGCGCGCGATGGCCATCCCGCCCGAGAACGCCGCGTACGCGGCGCTCGCGAGCGCCGGGCTCGCCGCGACGACGTCGCGCATGTAGACCGTCGCCCAGTCGTACATCGCGCCTTCGGCGATCAGCGCGACGAGCGCGATGCCGCCGAGCATCCACAACGCGGGCGAGCGCCAGCGATTGCTGCCGCCGTGCGCGTGTTCGTGGTGCGGCACATGCGGCAGCACGGCCGGGCTCGCGGCCACGAGCACCGCGGCGCTCGCCGCCGCCGCGAGCGCGAGATGCACGGCCGGCGCCATGCCAGCCGACAGCAGCGCGCCGCCGGCCGCCGCGCCCGACATCCCGCCGATGCTGAACATCCCGTGCAGCGACGACATGATCGGCTTGCCGAGCGCGATCTCGACCGCGCTGGCCTCGGCGTTCATCGCGACATCGAGCGTCGCCATCGAGAAGCCGAACAGCGCCAGCACCGCGAGCAGCATCCAGTAGTCGGGCACGACGAGGATCAGCGCCGCGCACGCGGACATCACCAGCCCGCCCGCGAGGCACGCGGTGCGCGAGCCGACGCGCGCGATCCAGCGCGCGATGGTCAGCATCGCGGCGATCGAGCCGCCGGCGACCGCGAACAGCGCGATCGACAGCATCCCGGGGCTCAGCGCGAACTTGTCGCGCACGGTCGGCACGTGCACGCCCCACGACGCGTACATCATGCCGGCGACGAAGAACAGCGCCATCGACGCCGTGCGCGCACGCTGGCGGGCCGGGAGCGACAGCACGCGATGCGCGTCGGGCGGCGCGGCGAACGGGGACGACGATTCAGCGGAGGAAGATTCGGACACGGGAAGGCTCGTCAAAAAATGCGCGGACGCACGCGGCGCCCGTCGGATTCGTCCGATTCTATCGAACCGCTTACGATCCTGCCGGGCAATGCCCGTTCGGCCGATGATCCGGCGATCGGGCCGCATCGCCGCCGCGCGACGATCGTCCGGTACCGCATCGGCCGTTCGACCGATACGCGGCGTGCGGCGCCCGCGGGTAACATCGAAGCGCACGCGGCGCGCCCGAAGCGCCGCCTTTCGACAGCAGGAGTCCTCTTGAACATCGATCCCGCCTTCGCCCTGCATCTGCTGCATCGCTGCGCGCTCGGCACGCTTGCCACCCACGCACGCGATCCGCAGGGCTTCCCGTATCCGACGGTCGTCCCGTTTGCACCCGATGCAAGCCATCGGCCCGTGATCCTCGTGAGCGGCCTCGCCGAGCACACGCGCAATCTTGCCGCCGATCCGCGCGCGGGCTTCCTCGTCGTCGACGCGCCCGACGGCGACGTGCTGAACGCCGAGCGCGCGACGCTGCTCGGCCGGTTCGTGCCGCTCGGCGACAATCCGCACGTCACCGCGCGCTACCGGCGCTACGAGCCGGACGCCGCGCGCTATCTCGCGCTTGGCGATTTCACGTTCTGGGCGCTCGATGTCGAGCGGCTGCGCTATATCGGCGGTTTCGGGCGCATGGGCTGGGTCGACGGCACGCAGCTCGATGCGCTGCCGCCGCTCGCCTTCGACGAGGAACAGGCGCTGTGGGACGCCTACGATGCCGGCGATGCGCGCCGCGACGGGCTTGAATTGCTCGGTGTCGATCGCCACGGCGCCGACTGGCGATGCGACGGCCGCCGCGTGCGCACGCCGTTCGATGCGCCGCCGGCCGATGCCGGCGCGCTGCGTGAACGGTTGATTGCGTGCGCGCGGGATGTGGCGTGACGTCGCGGGTGGCGGTTTGTCCGTTTAGCAAACCGCACCATCTGATTTTCGCAAAGCTGTCGTCCTATGAAAGCTTTGATTTTTTCGAATGCAGGGTAATTGCGTATGTTGATAGATCGAATACGAGATCGCTATTGTCCTAATCTCTGTGTAGCGGCGTAAAGATTTGAGAAAAGGCCGTGGCCGGTCAAAATGACATGCGCGAATTACAATTGGTCTCGGTATTTTCATGAATCTCGCTTCTATCAAATCTTTTCTGTGCTAATCTCTGCCTTCGAAAATCCGAGGCACAATATATTTCATGTATGGTGAGCTGGCTACAGACCGGCGCCATTAGTCAGATAGAAAGGGAAACTATGTCTTCTTACAAGGACCTGCTGGCCCAGCGGGAGAAGCTGGAGAAGCAAATCGAAGAAGCGAAGTCGCGTGAATACGCTGAAGTGCTGAATGACGTGAAGCAGAAAATTGCCGACTACGGCTTTTCGCTCGCCGAACTCGGTCTCAGCCGCGCGAAGGCAGGCAAGGTTGGCCGTCCGCGCGCAGGCGTGGCTGCGAAATACCGCGATCCGGAAACGGGCGCGACGTGGTCGGGCCGCGGCAAGCCGCCGCGCTGGATCGCCGGCAAGAACCGCGAACAGTTTGTGATTTAAACGTTTGTTTAAGTTGTCTGTTCTTCAAAAGAGCCGTGTGTCCGTTCAGGAGCGCGGCTTTTTTGTTTCCGGCGCCGGCAGGCGCATGAGAATTGTCACAAAAATGTAAGAATGCCGTGTGAATGAAAATGCGACACGTTCGCATAAGCGATTGATTTAAATAAGAAATTTGTGGGTATTGGACGGGTTCGCGGGGCGCGTTTGATAGAATTGCGTATCGCACACCGATATCTCATATTTCATGTCCACGTTTTCCGGCGACGCGCAGAGCGCAGATAAGCACGCGGTTGCGCGCAAGAGCACGCTCGTCAGTATTGTGCTGAATGTCGTGCTTGCGACTTTTCAGATCGTCGTCGGCACGATTGCGCATTCGCAGGCATTGATTGCTGACGGTGTGCATTCGATTTCCGATTTGATCTCGGATTTTGTCGTGCTGGTTGCGAATCGGCATAGCGGCGCATCGCCGGATGCCGACCACAATTACGGACACAGCCGCTATGAGACGGTTGCTTCGCTGTTTCTCGGCGCGATCCTGATTGCGGTCGGAATCGGCATGCTCTGGCGGGCCGGCGACCGGCTCGTTAATCTCGAAAACATCCCGGCCGTGCATTTTTCCGCGCTGCTCGTCGCGCTGACGGTGCTCGTGTCGAAAGAAGCGCTGTTTCGCTACATGCTGCGCGAGGCACGGCGCGTGCGCTCGGCGATGCTCGTCGCGAACGCATGGCATGCGCGGTCGGATGCCGCGTCGTCGCTCGTCGTCGCGATCGGCATCGTCGGCAGCCTGGCCGGTGTGCGGCTGCTCGACCCGATCGCGGCGGCGATCGTCGGCTTCATGGTCGCGCGCATGGGCTGGACGTTCGGCTATGACGCGCTGCAGGACCTTTCCGACCGCGCGCTCGGGACGGCCGACGCGGCCGAGATCCGCGCGCTGCTCGCGGCGACGCCCGGCGTGCGCGACGTGCACGATCTGCGCACGCGCAAGATGGGCGATGCCGCGCTCGTCGACGCGCACATCCTCGTCGATCCGAAGATCTCCGTCTCCGAAGGGCATTACATCGCCGAGACCGCGCGTGCGCGCGTGCTGTCCGACCCGCGCGTGCTCGATGCGCTGATCCATGTCGACCCGGAGAACGACGCGGCGCGCCGTCCGGCGCTCGCGCTGCCGCCGCGCGGCGAGATCGCGGCACGGCTCGAGGCCGCGCTCGCGCGGCGCGGGCTGCGCGCGGCGGAGATCAACCTGCATTACCTGAGTACGGGGCTCGAGATCGACGTGACGCTCGCCAGCGATCTGCGCGACACCGATGCGGCGCTGGCCGGCCGGCTCGATGTCGACGCGCTGAGGCACGAGTTCGGCGCGCGCCGGATCGGCTTCACGCGCGCGATGCCCGCGCAGGCGTGAGGTCCGCGCGTTACAGCGGCAGTTGCGTGTCGAACTTGATCTCGCGCAGCACGACGCTCGTGCGCACCTGCGATACGGCAGGGATCTTGAAGATGCGTTCGTGCAGGAACACGTCGTAGGCCTTGATGTCGGGCGCGACGATCTTGAGGATGTAATCGGCTTCGCCGGTCGTGCTGTAGCACTCGGTGACTTCCGGGCAGGTCGCGATCTCGCGCTCGAACTGCTCGACGCCGCCTTCGTTGTGGCGGGTCAGGTGCACGTGCGCGAGCGCGCAGACGTGCAGGCCGAGCTTCTCGCGATCGAGCAGCGCCGTGTAGCGCTGGATCACGCCCGACTGTTCCATGTCCTTGATGCGGCGCCAGCACGGCGTGCTCGACAGGCCGACCTGGTCGGAGATTTCCTGCACGGAACGGCGCGCGTCGAGCTGCAACAGGCGAAGGATTTTTTGCGAAAAGGAATCGAGCGTCACCTGCGCCTCCATGCGGCAGCTACAACATGCTGAATGTTAGAGGGCCGGGAAAGGAAAGGCAATCTGGCGTGGCGCTGTTGAGCGAGATTCGCTAATTTGCCCGAGGATCCGTGGGGATTTGTCCCGCCCCCGCGTTTTCCGACCGATCGGTGTCCGACACGGCGAGGCCCGCGAGCGCGGCCTGCTGCCGGCGCAGGTCGGCGAGCATGTTGCAGAACAGCGTACCTTGCTCGATCGCGTCGTCCAGCGCGACGTGCGTGTGCGGATGATCGTCGAACCAGTGCTTCGGAAAGCGCGGCTTGATCGCCTTGCGGTACGGCAGGCCCGTCATCGCGAACGCGAGCGTCTTGATGTCGAGCGCCGACCACGAGAACGGGCAGCGTCCCGTGAAGCGCATCATGTACCAGAACATGAACGTGAAGTCGAAGCCGGCCGGCATCGCGACGAACACGGGCTTGCCGGGCAGCGCCTCGACCCAGTCGACGTACGCGACCAGCGCCGCCTCGGGCGCCTGCAGGTCGCGCCGGCATGCGGCCCATGCGTCGGGCTCGGTCTTCCACCAGGCTTCCTGCACCGGGTGCGCCTGCGCGCCGGGCAGCGTCTCGAGGTTCGCCGAGAACGTCGCGATCAGTTGCTTGTCCTCGGTATAGGCGGCCGATGCGAAGCTCAGCATCGAGTGCGGGCCGGGAATCGGGCCGTCGGCCTCGACGTCGGTGCTGACGTAGATTTCGGGGATGGCGGTCTGGTTCATCCGAATACCCTGTCGGACACGAACGGGTTCGTGCGGCGCTCGTCGCCGAACGTCGAGACGGGGCCGTGGCCCGGCACGAACGTGACGTCGTCGCCGAGCGGCCACAGCTTCTCCTTGATCGAACGGACGAGATCCTCGTGATTGCCGCGCGGGAAATCGGTACGGCCGATCGAGCCCGCGAACAGCACGTCGCCGACGATCGCGACGCGATGCGCGCGGCTGAAGAACACGACGTGGCCGGGCGTGTGGCCCGGGCAGTGGTAGACCTCGAGCGTCTCGTCGCCGAACTGCACGGTGTCGCCGTCGTTCAGCCAGTGGTCGGGTTCGAAGGTTTCGGCGGCCGGAAAGCCGAAGCGCTCGCTCTGCATCGGCAGTTTCTCGATCCAGAAGCGTTCTTCTTCCTGCGGTCCCTCGATCGGCACGCCGTAGTGCGTCGCAAGCGTCTTCGCGCCCGCGCAGTGATCGATGTGCCCGTGCGTGAGCAGCACCTTCTCGACCTGCACGTTCTGCCGCGCGACTTCCTGTTCGATCCGGTCGAGATCGCCGCCCGGATCGACGACGGCGGCGCGGCCCGTCTTCTCGCAGACGAGCAGCGAGCAGTTCTGCTGGAACGGCGTGACCGGAATGAGCGTGACTTTCATGGAGGCACCGGCGGCTAAAAGGAGCGATTGTACCGGTCGCGCGTGCTGCCTGCCGCCCGCGCGACGCACGCTGCGACGCACCGGTGCGGGCATTCCCGGAGCATGTCGATTGTTACCGCCATAGTGAGAATCAATGGTCCGGACGGGCCGCTTTTCGAGATGGCCTTCGGGTTTATGTATAATGCGCCCCATTGAGCGTGAATTTCACGCAATTCGCTGGTGTTTCGGCCCCGTTAAATGCGGCGTCGGATTCACCGTCAAGCATCAGCCGCCGGGGAGTCCGGCGGTGTATCCAGCACCGAGCATTCGGTGCTCACGTCTTGTCCGGCCGGGTGCTGCGTGCGCCCGCCTGCGGCCCTGCTGCCGCGTCGCCGGATGAGGCCTGTGCCGCCGTTCCTGTGCGTTGGTCGTATCGACGCGCGCGAACGTGAAAGCCATGTTCGATGGCGGCATGTGGGGTCTGGTCAGGCTGCCGGGGACAGGTTGCGCCAGACGTGAAAACTAATCAGGACGGTTGCGGCCTAGACGAAAGCCGCGCCCATGCTAGCCGCCTGCTCGCATCCGAGCGGGGCGTGCGCGCATTTGCCGTCCGGGCCGCGTGTTTGCGTTGCGACGCAGCGTGATGAAGAGCGGCCCGAACCAGAAGGCGACACGTCGATGAATTTACGATTTCCGAGTCGATTCGGGACTATTGCATTGTTTTTTGCGTTGACGGGCTGCGCGGTGCCACCCAGCCAGACCACCGGAAGCGCGAACCAGAAGAACGCGGTCGACAAGACGGCCGCTGCCGCGAAGGCGGACAACGACAAGCAACTCAATTTCGATTCCGCGCTGGCCTCGATGCCGGCTGCGGACAACAAGGACACGAAGAAGTCGTCGCTGGCGGACGCCGAGCCGATCGACGGCAAGGATGTGTCCGACTTCCGCCAGACGGGCCGCGCATCGTGGTACGGGAAGGATTTCCACGGCCGCCGCACCGCGAACGGCGAACGCTTCAACATGAACGCGCTCACCGCCGCGCACCGCACGCTGCCGCTGTCGTCGTACATCAAGGTGACGAACGCGTCGTCCGGCAAGTGGGTCGTCGTGAAGGTCAACGATCGCGGGCCGTTCAAGCGCGGCCGCGTGCTCGACCTGTCGTATGCGGCCGCCAAGGTGATCGGCCTCGTGCACGCCGGTACGGGTCGCGTGAAGATCGAAGGGCTGTCGCCGCAGGAAGCGCGCGAGGCGCGCGACGAAATGTTCGCGTCGAACTCGGCGAAGTAACGCGGCGGATCGTCCGCTCATGCACAAAGGGCTGCCGGAAGGCAGCCCTTTGTCGTTTCTGCGCGGCGCTGCCGCGCGTCAGCCTTCCTTCAGCGCGAGCGCACGCGCATACAGCGTGTTGCGCGACGCGCCCGTCAGCGCGGCCGCGAGCTTGGCCGCGCTCTTCACCGGTACTTCCTCCAGCAGCAGCCTGAGCAGCGCGTCGTGCGCGGTGTCGTCGGTTTCGCCGCTGTTCGCCGGCGCGCCTTCGACGACCACCACGAACTCGCCGCGCTGCCGGTTCGGATCGCCGGCGAGCCAGGTCTGTCCTTCGGCCAGGGTGCCCTGGAACAGCTGCTCGTGTAGCTTGGTGAGCTCGCGCGCGATCAGCAGCCGGCGCGCGGGGCCGAACGCTTCGGCGAGCGCGGCGACGGTTTCGGCGATCCGGTGCGGCGCTTCGTAGAACACCAGCGCATACGGGTGCGACGCCAGCGCCTGCAGCGCGGTTGCGCGCTGCCTGGCCTTCGGCGGCAGGAAGCCCGCGAACGTGAATGCGCCGGCCCAGTCGCCGGCCACGCTCAGCGCGGTCACGGCCGCACTCGCGCCCGGCAGCGGGATCACCGCGAAGCCGGCGTCGCGCACCGCGTCGACGAGCCGCGCGCCGGGGTCCGAGATGCCGGGCGTGCCGGCGTCCGATACGTAGGCCACGCGTTCGCCGCCGCGCAGCAGTTCGATCACGCGCTGCGCGGCTTCGCGTTCGTTGTGCTCGTGCACGGCGACGAGCGGCTTCGAGATCCCGTAGCGGGCGAGCAACTGGCCGGTGTTGCGGGTGTCTTCGGCCGCAATGCGGTCGACGAGGCCGAGCACGTGCAGCGCGCGCAGAGTGATGTCGGCGGTATTGCCGATCGGCGTGGCGACCACATAGAGCGCGGCGTCCGGATAGTGCTGCGTATGCGCGAGTTCGAGGAGGGCAGTCATGGCAGGCAATGCACGCAATCGCGGCGCAAGCGGAACAAGGACGGCATTGTGCCACGCGGCGCCGGCCCGGCCGGGCGGCGAGCGCGGTTTGCCGCGCGCGGGCGACAACTTTTCCGGCGCGGCGCAATCCAAACCGGTCGGTGCGGCGTTCGAGCAGCGGGCGCGACAGTTTCTCGAACGCCGCGGCCTCGTGTTCGTCGCGGCGAACGTGACGATGCGCGGCGGCGAGCTCGACCTCGTGATGCGCGAGCCCGACGGCATGCTCGTGTTCGTCGAAGTGCGCGCGCGGCGCAGTGTCCGGCATGGCGGCGCGGCAGCGAGCGTCGGCTGGCGCAAGCGGCGGCGTCTGGTCGCGGCGGCGCTCCAGTTCTGGGCGCGGCACGATGCCGGTGCCGCGTGCCGTTTCGACGTCGTCGCGTTCGAGGCCGGGCGGCTCGTGTGGCTGCGCGACGCATTTCGTACCGACGACGCGTAGCCGCGAGCTGTGACCAGATGTAAAGAGTTCTTGCCGGATCCCCGGAGAGGGGGCCGGAGTACGGTAAACTCGCCGCACCCACGATTTCGCGCGATGCGTGCCACGCGCCCAGTTCACCAGGAATCGATGTCAGTCGAACGTATTCAGCAACATTTCCGCGACAGCGCCGCGCTTCACGCCGAAGCGGCCGATGCGCTGTCACTGCCGATCGCAGCCGCGGTCGACGCGATGTTCGCCGCACTGGCGAACGGCAACAAGATCGTCGCCTGCGGTGACGGCCTGTCGGCCGCCGCCGCGCACTACCTCGCCGTGTCGCTCGTCGGCGGCTTCGAGCGCGAGCGTCCGGGCCTGCCCGCGATTGCGCTGGCCACCGATGCTTCGCAGGCCGGCCTCGCCGGCGCGGCGGCGGCCGAGCAGCTGTTCGCGCAGCAGGTCCGCGTGCTCGGCCAGACCGGCGACATCCTGCTGGTGCTCGATCCGGGCGGCGCATCGCCGCGCGTGCTGGCGGCGATCGACGAGGCGCACGAGCGCGAAATGACCGTCGTCGCGCTGACGGGCGGCAACGGCCACGCGGTCGCGGCTGCACTGTCCGACACCGATATTCCGATCTGCGTGCCCGCCGTTCGCGCGGCGCGCATCCACGAAGTCCATCTGCTGACCATCCACTGCCTGTGCGACGGCATCGACGCGATGCTGCTGGGTGAGGATTGAACGAAGGAGAGCCGTCGATGAATCAAAGCCGCGTCAAACAGACGCTCGTCAGAACCACGCTGCTTGCTGCGCTGACGGCGGGCCTCGCCGTGTCGCTGCAGGGTTGTGTGCTCGGGGTCCTGGGCGCAGCGGCCGGCGGCGGTGCGCTGATCGCGACCGATCGCCGTACGCTTGGCGCGCAGACGGAGGATCGCGAGATCCAGGTCAAGTCGCTCACGCAGATCAACAACGGGCTGCCGGACCAGTCGCACGTGAACGTGACCGTGTTCAACCGCCGCGTGCTGCTGACGGGCGAAGTGCCGAACAATGCGTCGAAGCAGCGCGCCGAGGAAATCGTGCGCGGCATCAACAACGTGAACGGCATCGTCAACGAACTGTCGGTCGAGCCGTCGTCGTCGTTGTCGTCGCGCGCGAACGACTCGTACCTTGAAGGGCGCGTGAAGTCCGAGCTGATCGCGACGAAGGGCCTGTCGGCGAACAACTACAAGATCGTCAGCGAGCGCGGCAACCTTTACCTGATGGGCCTCGTGACGGTCGACGAGGGCAACCGCGGCGCGGAAGCGGCGAGCCAGGTGCCGGGCGTCGAGAAGGTCGTGAAGGTGTTCCAGTACATCAAGCCGCAGGACGCGCAGGCGCTGCAGGCCGCGTCGCCCGAGAGCGGTGCGTCCGGCGCGCAGGCTGCCGCCGTGCCGGCGGATACCGCGACGGTTGGCGCGGTGCCGGACGCATCGGTGCAGTCCACGCCGCTGCAGCCTCCGGCGCCGATCTCGAATTCGACGAACGTGCACCCGGGCAACCCGAAGGCGCCGTCGCAATGAAGATCGCGCAGGTGAAGCGGGTGAAACCGTGGATGGCGCAGGGCGCCGCGGTCGCGGCGCTCGTGGCCGGCACGCTGGGCGCCGCGCACGCGGACGTCGGCGACGGCCTGAAGGTTGCGCGCAGCAACGCATGCATGGGCTGCCACGCGGTCGACCGCAAGCTCGTCGGCCCGTCGTTCAAGGATATTGCCGCGCGCTACAAGGCCGACCCGCAGGCGGTGCCGAAGCTGTCGAAGAAGGTGAAGGAAGGCGGCTCCGGCGTCTGGGGTGCGATTCCAATGCCTGCGCATCCGCGCATGAGCGACGCCGACGTCCGTTCGGTGGTCGAATGGGTGCTGGCCGGCGCGCCGTCGAAGTGACGCGTTCGGGGGTGACGTAACCCCTATTGCTAAGCACGGAAATGCGTGTGTATGATCATTGACTGTTGGGGCGGTAGCTCAGCTGGGAGAGCGTCGCGTTCGCAATGCGAAGGTCGGGAGTTCGATCCTCCTCCGCTCCACCAAGGAATTCCTTTAAAACCGGCCGCTTTGAGACAGGAAGGATAATTTTGCACTGGGTGCAAAGATATGCTTCTATTTACAAAGTGCAGCCTTATGCTTCGCGTACAAAGCCGGCCTCGAGTCGGCTTTGTTGTTTTTACGCGACTTGCGACGGTCTACTTGGGCCGAACATATGCTGGGTGTGGTCTAGACCCATGTCGGACGGCCACACACTCGAGGGGTCGAGAGCGGCAAGCGTTGGCGCACACGCCACTTCGCCTCCTGCATGGCTTACTGCGACTCTGGAACGTCTGATTTTTGACCAGTTCCCTTTGATCCGGCGTATTCGGACATCTTCTCCAGAAACAGCGGCAAGAGGTCGTGCCGCTCCGCGAGCGCAATGAGTTGCCCTGCGGCCACCAAACCTAGAGCACCGGCGACACCAAGAGCCGTCCTGAGATCGTGGTCTGGGTAGTTTCCTTCCACTCGGCCAGGCTTATGGCGACGGCTCACCTGCAAAAAGCCGGTATGGGTGAAATCGTTCATCTGAGTCCACGCGGATAGTTTGAACCCTGAGAGGACGCCTTCCGATGCCCCCGTGGTGTTTTCGTATTCCTTGATAAGCATGCCGAACGGCTTTTCCAAACGCCCCCTCTTGAACTTGGTTAGCTCTACGTCAGTTGCACAGGCGTGAAGCCAGAGACCTCGGATCAATGACTCCGACAGGACTCTAAGCAGCGCCATCATCGAACCGTAGAGCTCTGAGGAATGCAAAAGAGCGATAGCCGCTTGATGTTCGAGTGTGACGTCAAGGCATCCGATGGCGAGTTGTGATCGCTCATCGGCCGGAAGAGTGAGTCCGGCTGTCTGAGTGTCAATCCAGCGGACGAGATCTATTAGCGCCGCATGTTCCGAGGCAGGTTGCATAAATTCAGCCAATGGATCGTTGGGATATGTGCCGGATCCGCACGCACAGTGTTCGATGGGGAGTTAGCGCCGCCCCCTCGCAGGGACGTGGTCCGCGACCAGACTGTATACACGGTGCCCGGTTGAGCATTTTTACTGCCTCAGATTCGCATTTGACCTTGGTTCACCTTGCCAAGGGTGCTTTTGACTGTAGAATCGCGCAAGAGAGCCCATGTCATATTAGTGACAATAAATAAGTAAGTAACGAAAAGTAATAAAGGGATGGAAATGGATGCGCAAGACATCGTGAGGGCGATTCAAGGGGGGCTGCTTCAGCAAGACCGTCTGCTGAAACTCGATACCCCGCTCGGGGATAGTGTATTGCTCCCCCAACGCACTGTCGGCTGGTCCCGAATCGGCCGGCATTTCGACTTCACACTCGATGTCCTGTCAACGCGCAGCGACCTCAAGCTGAAAAAACTGATCGGGCAACCCGTTACGCTGTGGATTCAGCAGGCAGATCAATCCTATCTCCCCCGAAACGGTTACGTCTATGCCGTGCGAAGACTGGGATCGGAAGGCGGGTTGACCAGTTACCAGATCTGTTTTGCGTCATGGATGCATTTCCTGAAGTTTCGCCGTGATCAGCGCATCTGGCAGGACAAACCCGTCGATGAAATCCTCAGGGACGTGTTCAACGCGCATTCGCCCGCGAAAGGCCGATTCGATTTTGCACTCTCAAAACCGCTTCCGCCGAGATCGTACTGTACGCAGTATGAGGACGATTGGAATTTCGTCCACCGGTTGATGGAAGAAGAAGGCCTGTTCAGCATCTGGAAACAGGCCGACGACGGCAAATCCCATACCCTGACCATCACGGATCACCTGGATACGTGCGAGCCGCTCGCCGCGCGATCAGTTCAATTCTCGAGATACGGCACGAACAGCGAGGTCGATGCGTTGGTTCACTGGTCGGGCTTGCGAACCCTCCATAGCGCCATCCTGACCACGCGCACATTCGACTATAAGTATCCGTCGCCGCTCGCCAATCCGAAGGGCACCAATATTCCGACGGTGTCGCACGAGTTGCCGGAACAGTTGGAGATGTACGAGTACACCGGCCCCTATACTTATCTCGAGCAGGAACGTGGAGAGCACCTCTCCAAGGTGCGGATGGAGGAATGGGAATCACGCGCAAAGCGGTTTTATGGCGCGGGCGGGTTGCGTGGCGTCGACGCCGGGCGGTGGTTTGAGCTCACCGGGCACCCGGAACACGACCGCGAGCCTGGTGAGCGCAGCGAATTCGCCGTCATCGAAGTGGCTTGGCTGATCGAGAACAACCTGCCGGGATCGAGTCATCACGGCGATCTACCGCATAGTCTGACTGGGAGATTGGCTGAGGCGAAAGCAAACTTCGGAGGGCAGCCTGCCTCCGGCTCCACGCATTTCGATGGCTCCGAGGGCTTCTTCCTCGTCGAGATCGAAGCGCAGCGCAAATCCGTGCCCTTCCGCAGCCCGTTCGAACACCGTAAGCCCGTCATGCAGATGCAGACGGCGACCGTGGTGGGTCCGCAAGGTCGACGCATTTATACCGACGAGCTCGGCCGCGTCAAGGTGCAGTTTCACTGGGATCGGATCGGGCAACGCGATGAGCGCAGCTCCTGTTGGGTCCGCGTGAGCCATCCATGGGCGGGCGAGGGATTTGGGATGATCCATGTCCCTCGCATCGGTGACGAAGTTGTCGTGTCATTCCTGGATGGCGCGCCGGACCGCCCGATCATTACAGGGCGCGTGCCGAACGGCACCAACTTTGTGCAGTGGAAGCTCCCGGATAACCAGATGCTATCAGGTCTGCGCTCTCGTGACCTCGAGGGTACGGCGGCAAATCAGGTTGTGGCCGACGACACACCGGGGAAACTGCAGGTACAAGTTTCGAGCGACCACGAGCAGTCACGCCTTGTCGTCGGGTACAACACTCGCATTGACGGCAACGCGGGGCGGGCCGAAGCGCGCGGTACCGGCTGGGAATTGGCAACGGATTCCTGGGGGGTGTTGCGCGCCAATCGCGGCATGCTGGTGACGACCGAGACGCGCGCGGGCGCGACCGCGGCGGCGAAAGACATGAGCGAGACTGTCGATCGACTCGGGAAAGCGCAGCAACTGCATGATGCGCTGACGAAGATCGCACAGCAGAGCGAGGCACAGGATGCTGATGGCCATCAGGCCGACCTCGTCAACACCATTGCGGCACAGAACGAACAGATCCGCGGCTCAGGCGCGAGCGGCAGCAACACGTTTCCGGAGTTGTCGGAGCCGCACTTGGTGATCGACGGCAAGGCCGGCGTCGAGATCACAACGCCAGCGACCGTGCATGTGGCGTCCCAGCAGGCCGCGATCACGACGGAAGGCCATATTGGTATTGCCAGTGGCCGCAGCTTCTTCGCGACGGTGCGCGACACCCTTCGCCTGTTCGCGCAGACCGGCCCGATGCACCTGGTGTCGGCGGCAGGCGACATCGTATTGAATGCGCTGACGAAGTCCATCGTGGCGCGGGCGCAGAAGCAGATCCTGCTGGAAAGCGAGGAGATCTTGCTGCGTGCGCACAAATTCCGCGTCGAGGTCAACGGCAGTTTCTTGAACATGGACGCGAGCGGCGTGGTGAGCGGCACGACGGGCAAATTTACTGCGTTTGCGGCGACCCACGACCTGCCGGGCCCGAAGGACCAGATGGTTGATCTGTCGCCGAAGAAGATCTGTGTCGAATGCATGCTTAAGGCGGCCCGGGGCGGAGCAGCCCTGGTGCCCCGTTAAACCGTAGACCTATTCATGATGACAGACCGATTTCCCCGTTACGCGCGACGTACGATCCAGACCATCGCCCTCGTTGCCGTGTTTGGCCTCGGCGCATGCGACAAGCATTCCGGCCCCGTGGCGCAACAACTCGACTTGTCGAACCTGCCGAAGCACTACGACACGCTCGGTGCGAGTTCCTTGACGCTGAACTACACCCCTTGGTACATCCATCAGTGGGGGATCGAGGGGCCAGACGGATCAGGGGTGACTGGCGGTGGCCCTAATGTATGGCCGGCGGGATCGGACGGCAAGCCGTCCGGCGGCGGTGGTGAAACGTGTTGCAGCAACATCCCTACAGCATGGCAGCCGGATCTGAGGCTGACGGTGCGCTGGCTGGTCGACAAGAAGCAGGACGGGAAGACACCGGGGTACTGGTACAAGGCCGAGAACGTTCGGATACCGAAATATGGGCGAGTCATGGGAGGCTTGTGGGCTGTCTTCCTGCCGGGTGACCGGGTTCGCATCATGGTAGCGGACGGCCAGAAAGGGGATGCTAACGACCCTGGCATACGCCCCCCGGACAACGATCCGTACATCGCGCACGGTGTGGTGGATCAGGAATGGAACCGGTTATACCGTGACGGAGGAAACACACAATGAGCCTCAAATGGGCCGACCCGATGCCCCAGGGGGGGCGTGTGGCGGGCAGCGTCACGGCGTTGAGGAAGGGGCGCGCGCTGGTTTGCGACGCGTTGATGTCCTGCCCCCAGACGCTCCACATCACGCTCTTCTTTGACGGCACGAACAATAACGACGTGCAGACCAATCCGTTGCGGGATTCGCTCGTTCGCACGCATAGCAACGTTGCTCGACTTTACAGCGCGGCACAGGATAAGAATGAAGAAGGAATATTTCGTTTCTATATTCCAGGCGTAGGTACGCCGTTCAAGGAAATTGGCGAGTTGACGTACTCAACTGATGGTAAGTCGATGGCAAAGGGTTTCGGCAGTCGTTGCGTGTGGGGCTACACGAGAGTGCTGAATGCCATTTACAAGGCCATTGCTACGGACAAGACCCGATTTCTGATTCCGGATGACAAAGCCAACGACATTTGCGCAGCCGTAGCCGATGGCCACAAACTCCCGCTGGTCGGCTGCACCGATCGACTGGGTCTCGCCCACAAGCAGGCCGTCGATGAGGGACGATATCCGCAGACGGTCAAGCAGATCTGGATCAACGTGATCGGCTTCTCGCGGGGGGCGGCATCCGCGCGCGTGTTCGTGAACAAGCTGATGAATGAATGGGCACCGAATGGGCGGATTGGCTACCAGACTGGCAAGTATGCACTGAACTACAAGGTCAACTTCGTCGGTCTTTTCGATACGGTTGCCTCCGTCGGACCACCCGACTCGACGCGCGCAACCGTGGACTTCGGCGCGTTCGACGGGCACTTCGCATTCGCTGACGACGGCCGGCTTGATATCCCGAAGGATGTGCGATTTTGTTATCACGCGTTCTCGGTACATGAGCAACGCATGAGTTTCCCGCTTGACTCGATCCGCAACGGGGGCAGCTACGGTGGCGGCATTCGTGAAGAGGTGGCCTATCCAGGCGTCCATTCAGACGTGGGTGGCGGTTACGCCCCCAACGAACAGGGCAAAGGAGGAGCCACGTCGAAAGCGAATGACGACAGCCACAAGCTTAGTCAGATCCCGCTGCACGATATGTACCTGAAGGCGGCCTCGTATGGTGTGCCGCTGGTGGATAGTGATTCAATAAGCAAACGCGCAGATCTGGTTGCCGACTTCGCGCTTGCCCCGTCACTGATTGATGCGTTCAATGCGTGGCGCAAGACCGTCGAGAATGTCAGCAGCGTAGAAGACGCGCTGAAGGTCGGACTAGGTCAGATGTTGGCATGGCGAACGCTGCGTGCGGATATCGGCAATCCGCAGCGCTATGTCACCGGACAGCCATTCTTCAAGCGCGCCCACGAAGACCAGATGACGCCGCACAAGGTTCAGCAGGCGCTCCCGAAGGCGGCAGAGAACGATGCGACGATGAAGAAGCTGCAGTCGCAATACGATCTCCTCCGGGCAAATGCTATGACATCGTCGATCGGCGGATACGCGTCGTACATGAGCTCGACACCACAGGTGAAGGTGGTTCGCGATGCAATGGATCGGCGCAACGAACAACTGGCCGGCGCGGTGGCTCATCCCGGGGTCAATAAGCCCAAGCCTGCGCGTCCGGGGGAAGGACCGCTAGATGTTGCGACCAATGATCAGACCGACCTGCGGCAGGGCGCGGAAGAAATGCGGCTGCTTCTGGGGTACCTGTATCCGGACCAGTGCGAACGGTGGCAGGTGAAGCGCACGGAACATCGTCCGGTGGTGATCCCCGGCGGCGAAATGATCAAGGTGCCGCCAACTCTTGTTGTCGCGCACGATCAACCGGGGAGCGACTCTCCCAGCGTCACACTTGCGTATAGCGGAATATTGCTCAACTCGACCTGGTCGACGATTGTGCAACATTATCGAGCGCAGGACGACGTGATGGCTGCGCCATTGCCTGGCGTGGAATCATTCCTGCGCCAGCACACGTCGCCCGACGCCGTGAATAAGTTGCCCGCGGCCGCCATTACCCTGTTTGACGACTACGTGCACGACAGCCGCTGCTGGTTCCGGATACCGTATTTCCATGAATATGCACCTGGGGGATATGGTTTCCCGCGAGTCATTTTTGCAGGCGGGGACAATCGCAAGGCCTATCTCGGCCTCGCATCAAACGCTTCGCAACTGGACCTCGGCACTGGCCAAACCCAAGCCGGCTGGGCGTGAAGTGGGCTGGAAGCCGCTAACTTGGATCTTCGATGGAACTAAAGACTTCGTCCCCGCCAGCGCGCCTGATGGGGTTGATCGACGCGGCGGTATGTCCGCCGAAGGTCGTGCCTTTACTCGAACGCTCCGGCGTACCGTTCCGCTCCGTTTTCGCCGGGTTGCCCGAAGAAGAGCTCGGACCCGCTTCGCTGTTCTTGGTGCCGGTGAGCGACACGGATGCGGACTGGTTTGCGGAACTCGATCAACTCGACCTTCAAAGTCCATGTCTGTCGTTGATCTGGAGCCGGGTCGAAATGGATGCGCTCGTTACGCACCTGCAAGCGTTCCTGTTTGCGGACATTGGCGACAACATGACCGCTATGGTCCGGTTCTTTGACCCGCGTAACACGGGGGTGGTTTTTGACGCATGGGGTGAGCAGGTTCGCGCCATGTTCATGAGCCCGATCGAGCAGTGGATGTATCGGGGGCGCCACAAGGTGTGGCAGCGCATCCAAAACGATTCGACCTCCAGCGCGCGGATATGCCGCTCCGTCATGGTCAAGCTCGAGCAGGCTGACATTGACGTTCTCACGACACACACGGAGCCGGATGAGATTCTTGCTGCACTGATCGAGTCCGGTGATGCCAACGGCGATCGCCCCTATTTTGACCGGTTTGAGGACTTCATTCCGCGATACCACCGCGCGGTGCAGTGGGGAATCAGTGAGCCGGGGGATCGTCTAGTTTTCTGCCAGTACACCTACCTGTACGGCATGGATTTTGATCGGCATCAGTTTGTCCATGATCTGCTGACTCAGCGTCAGCAGTCGCACGAATTGTTCGGCGTCGCCATCGCCCGGGTCCCGATGAATGTCTGGGTAGAGGTTGAGAAACTGACGGCGCGCAACACGGGGCCTGCGCCGCAGTCAGTCACGCTATAAGGGGGGCAAGATGGCATTACAGATGATCGTGGTGGGTGATGAAACCTCGCACGGCGGGCAAGTGATCACCGGTTCGGAAACCCACAGCATCGACGGCAAAAAGATTGCACGCCTGCATGACCTCGTGGACTGTCCAGAAAAATATCCGGACGGTCGACCGCACGGCATCAACAAAATTATCGAGGCGCATCCGACGGTGACGATCGATGGCCAGCGCGTCGCGTTGCACGGCCATCATACCGAGTGCGGGTGCACCTTGATTGGCAGCATGACTGCCCGCGTCGGCGACTGAACCAACGACATCCGAACCGGCCTCCGCGCTGCTGACGAAGCGACCCCGATCCATCTCTCGTTCGATGGCTCGTGCCCATTTTTCTGCGTCAGCACGGGTGTGGAATGTTTTCGATTGCTGGGGTAGCCTTTCCGGCGGACCTTGGCTTGCCACTGAAGATCGCCGCGCTTGGTGATAGTCGCCATGGTCATTTTCGAGACTTGACTGTCTCAAACGTGTCCCAAAAATGCGTTTGTCGGTCAACAACCCGTTATTTTATTTGACTAGGCATTCTGATTCGCAATGCGAAGGTCGGGAGTTCGATCCTCCTCCGCCCAACGAATTTCGAAGGGCTCGATCGCAAGATCGGGCCTTTTTTGTTTTTCGGCGAGTCCGGCATTTCGTACTTATCTCGAAATACAAACGTATACATTTGCATACGCCCGCACTATGCTTTGAGTTATCGACTCGAAGGGACTGAACGTCATGCAAACCGTATCGGTACGAATTCCGGAGGACGATCTCGCGTGGCTGGTCGAATTGCAATTACCGGACGCGACGAGCCCGAGCGACAAGATTCGCACGCTGATTGTCGACGCTCGCCGGCGGGTCAAGGGGGCGCACGACTTCGTCCGATGTGCTGCGTTGTTCAGGGAGCAGGTGCGACCGGTCCTGGACACGATCGACGCCTACGAACACGCCACCCACCACCGCTCTGAAATCGTGACGCTGCTCGCGTCGCAACTCCCGGAACTCATGGCCAGCCTCGTGACGGCGGCGCCACCGGGCAAGCCGGTCGGCGAGGCCGCCGGCGAACTCGAAGCGCGCCTGACAGCGAAGAGCATGCGCCTGCTGCTCGGTCTGCTGCGCCTTGCCGTGACCGGCAATCCGCCCGCCTATGATCCCGCCGTGCTCGATTCGTATGTGCACGAGGTCAAGGAACTGGCGAACCTCATCCAGCCTGCTCAGGCAAACCGGTGAGCATCCCTTGAAACCGGCGCTTGGTGACCCGCCCGGCCCGCTTGAATCCCTGAAGGAGTGACAAGTCGTGACGACAGAACATTTCGGTATCCGAGTCAAAAGGTTGTTGACCGCGAACGTGCACGCGCTGATCGGTTCGCTGGAAAGCCGCATGCCGCAGGCCATCCTCGAGCAGTACCTGCGCGAATTCGACGACGTGATCGCGCAGGCGCGGGTAGCGCTGGGGCGGCACGAAGCCGCACGGTACCAGGCGGCCAAGGCGATCGCGCGCATCAACAACGAAATCGAGCGGCTGAACGATCTGCTCGGCACCGCGCTCGCCCGAAACGACGATGCGGCCGTCCGCGCCGGCGCGGAGCGGCAGATCGAGCTGGAGGACCAGCTGGGCGTGCTCCAGCAGTCGCTGCACGAGGCGAGCGAGCGCGCGCAGGTCGCCGAAGGCGATCTGCTGGGCCTGCGCGCGAAGCGGGCGGAGATGGAAGCAGGGCTGCGTGAACTGATCGCGGCGCGAGCGGCTGCGCCCGGAGACGGCGAGCGCCGGACGGAAGGCGCGGCGGCCGTTGACCCGAGGGCGGAGCAACTCGAACAGGGTTTCAACCGGACAATGGCCGGAGCGACCGGGGCGGCGGGATTGGGCACCAGCCCTGCGTCGGCCGATCCGTCGCTGCTGTATCGCCTCGAAACCCTGCACAAGGAGCAGCGAATCGAGGAACGCGTCGCCCGCCTGAAGTCGCAACCCGGAAAGTTGGCGGACGACATGTCCTGATCGGGCGTTCCCGAACCTGAGAGCAAAACGACAATGACTTCTTCACTGATGCTGCCCGGCAACGCGCCGTTCGTCGTCGCGATCGGGCTGATGATCGTCATCGGGGCGCTGGAATGCGTGTCGATGCTGCTGGGACTGAGCCTGACCGAGCATGCGGGCAACCTGCTCGTCCTGCATTTCGGTCTCGATCACGCCGACGGCGGCCCTGACGCCGGTGTCGTCGGCCAGTTTCTCGGCTGGCTGCATGTGGGCCGGGTTCCGCTGCTGATTCTGCTGATCCTCTTCCTGCTCGGCTTCTCGGTTGTCGGGCTCGCGTTGCAGACGTCGCTGCAGGTGGTGGCGGGCTTCATGCTACCCACCTCGCTGGCCGCGGGGCTGGCGGCGGTCGCATCGCTGCCGTTCGTGCGCCACACCGGCAAGTTCGTCGCGCGCTTTCTCCCGCAAAGCGAAACCACGGCGGTTTCCGAAGCCGATTTCATCGGCCGCACCGCGCGGATCGTCACGGGTGAAGCGTCGCCCGGCAATCCGGCCGAAGCGCGGCTCGTCGACGAGCACGGCCAGCCGCACTACGTCCGGGTGGAGCCCGACGAGGCCGGCCGGACTTTCGCGAAAGGCACGACGGTCCTGCTCGTGTCGCGCATCTCGGGTTCGCGCTATCACGCGATCGAAAATCCCCGGCCTGAATTGCTCTGAATCCCTTTTCGCCAGGCGGCCGCCGTTCCGGGTGGCGCGGGCTGGCGCATCTTGCTGTCACCATCCGTACACAGGAGTCGAACAAATATCATGATGAATGCACTCTCATTCTGGGGCGCCATTGCATTGGCAGTGGTGGTGGGTATCTGCGTGATCGGCCTGATTTTCGCGCGTCTTTATGTCCGGGCGTCCGCGGAGCGGGCCTTTGTCCGCACCGGTCTCGGCGGGCAGAAGGTGATCATGAGCGGCGGCGCGGTGGTGTTGCCGGTGTTTCACGAGGTGATCCCGATCAACATGAACACGCTGAAGCTTGAAGTGAGCCGGGCGACGCGCGACAGCCTCATCACGAAGGACCGGATGCGCGTCGACGTGGTCGTCGCGTTCTTCGTGCGGGTCGCGCCGACCGAGGAGGGCGTGTCGACCGCCGCGCAGACGCTCGGCCAGCGCACGCTTGCACCGGAAAACCTGCGCGCGCTCGTCGACGACAAGTTCGTCGATGCGCTGCGCTCGACCGCGGCGCAGATGACGATGCAGGACCTGCAGGACGCCCGCGAAAGATTCGTGCAGGGCGTGCAGAACACGGTCGCGGAAGATCTGGCGAAGAACGGGCTGGAGCTGGAAAGCGTGTCGCTGACCAATTTCAACCAGACGTCGAAGGAGTATTTCGACCCGAACAATGCGTTCGACGCCGAAGGCCTGACGAAGCTCACCCAGGAAACCGAGCGGCGCCGCAAGGAGCGCAACGAGGTCGAGCAGGATACCGAGGTGGCCGTGCGTGAAAAGAACCGCGACGCACTGTCCCGCAAGCTCGAAATCGAGCAGCAGGAATCGTTCATGAAGCTCGAGCAGGAGCAGCAGGTCAAGACGCGCACGGCCGAACAGAATTCCCGCATCGCCACGTTCGAGGCCGAGCGTCACCAGGAGGCGGAGCAGAGCCGGATCGGCGCCGAGCGGCAGATCCAGGAATCCGAGATTCAGCGCGAGCAGGCGTTGCGTACCCGCAAGGTGGAAGCGGAGCGCGAAGTGCGCGTGAAGGAGATCGAGCAGACGCGGGTCACGGAGATGGCAGCGATCGAGCAGGCGAAAGTGACCGAAATTGCGCAGCAGGAGAAGGCGATCGTGATCGCGGAGAAGTCCGAGGCACAATCGCAGGCGCAGGCTCGCGCGAATGCATCGCTCGCGGACGCGGTGCGCGCCGAGCAATTGGTCGAGACGACGCGCAAGACCGCCGAGGCGGATCGCGCGAAGCAGGTTGCGCTGATCGAGGCGTCGCAGGAGGCGGAAACGCAGGCGGTTCACATCACGACGCAGGCGCGGGCGGAGCGGGACGCGGCCCAGATGCAGGCTGCCGCGATGGTCGAGCTGGCCGAAGCGGCGCGCAAGAAGGGGCTCGCGGAGGCCGAAGCGCAGCGTGCGCTGAACGACGCGATCAACGCGCTGTCGTCGGACCAGACCAGCCTCAAGTTCAAGCTTGCGCTGCTGCAGGCCTTGCCGGGCGTGATTCAGCAGACCGTCGAACCGATGAAGGCGATCGACGGCATCAAGATCATCCAGGTCGACGGGCTCAATCGCAGCGGTGCGGCGGACGGCGGCGCGCCGGGCTCGGCAGGCGGCAATCTGGCCGAACAGGCGATGTCCGCGGCGCTATCCTATCGCGCGCATGCGCCGCTGATCGATTCGCTGCTCGGCGAGATCGGCCTGTCCGGTGGATCGCTGCAAGGATTGGTGCCGGCTGTTCGGACGGAAGCGCCGACGGCAAGCCTCGCGTCGGTGGCGAACCCCGCACCGGCGGCCGCTGGTGCGCCCGGGGGGCGCGCCGAGATCGCGTAACGCGAGATAACGACGCATTGGCTGCCGGCCGAGCCGGCGGCCAATCGGGATTTTCCCGCTCCCCGTCCCCCCGTCACCCCGTCCCCCCGTCACCCCGTCACCCCCTCCCGAAACTCGGCCGCTTCGGATCGTACGTCCACCCCGGCACGAGATAGCGCATCGCGACCGCATCGTCGCGCGCCGTGCCGCCGACCTCCTGGTACAGCGCATGCGCGGCCTCGACCTGCGCCATGTCGAGTTCGATCCCGAGCCCCGGCCGGTCCGGCACGGCCACCTGCCCGCCGACAATCCTGAGCGGCTCGCGCGTAAGCCGCGCATCGCCTTCCTGCCAGATCCAGTGCGTGTCGATCGCGGTGATCGTGCCGGGCGCGGCTGCCGCCGCATGCGTGAACATCGCGAGCGACACGTCGAAGTGGTTGTTCGAGTGCGAGCCCCACGTGAGCCCCCAGTCGCGGCACAGCTGCGCGAGCCGCACCGAGCCCTGCATCGTCCAGAAATGCGGATCGGCGAGCGGGATGTCGACTGCCTGCAGCCGCACCGCGTGATCCATCTGCCGCCAGTCGGTCGCGATCATGTTGGTCGCGGTCGGAATGCCCGTCGCGCGGCGGAATTCGGCCATCACCTCGCGGCCCGAATAGCCGCCTTCCGGCCCGCACGGATCCTCCGCGTACGCGAGCAGGTGGCCCTGGCCGCGGCACAGCGCGACGGCTTCGTCGAGCGACCATGCGCCGTTCGGGTCGAGCGTCGTGCGTGCGTCGGGAAAGCGCGCCTTGATCGCTCCGATCGCTTCCATCTCGTCGGCGCCGGCCATCACGCCGCCCTTCAGCTTGAAATCGGTGAAACCGTAGCGCTCGACTGCGGCTTCGGCCTGCCGCGCGATCGCGGCCGGCGTAAGCGCCGCTTCGTTGCGCAGCCGGAACCACGCGTCCGATGCGTGCGCCTCGTCGCGATACGGCAGATCGGTGCGGCGTCGGTCGCCAAGGTAGAACAGGTATGCGAGCATCGGCACCGCGTCGCGCTGCTGGCCTTCGCCGAGCAGTGCCGCGACCGGCACGTCGAGATGCTGGCCGAGCAGGTCGAGCAGCGCGGCCTCGATCGCAGTGATCACGTTGTCGAGCCGCAGGTTGATCTCGTGCGGCTGGCGCAGCACGGCCGCCTCGCCGGCCGACGTGACCTCGTGGCGGATCGTGCGGCCTGCGCCCGCGCCGGCGAGCGCCGCGCGCACCGCGTTGAGCGTGGCCTGGTAGCGTCCGATCGACTGGCCGACCACGCAATCCGTCATGCGCTCGAGCGCGTGGCGGATCCCTTCGCCGCCCGGCACTTCGCCGACGCCCGTGTGCCCGCTGCTGTCGTCGAGGATCACGAGGTTGCGCGTGAAGTAGGGCGCATGCGCGCCGCACAGGTTGAGCAGCATGCTGTCGCGGCCGGCGACGGGAATCACCTGCATGCGCGTGACGCGTGGGGTGCCGGCACGGCGGGATTCGGACATCGGTTCGCTCCTGGTTCCGGTAGCGCGCGGGCCGCCGGACGCGCCAGCGCGGCCCGCGCCGTTCAATGAAGCTCGACGCGACGGATCTCGCCGACGACGAACAGGTAGCAGATCACGGCGACGAGCGCGTGTGCGACGACATAGACGAGCGCGCCGTTGAACGAGCCGCTGCGGTCGACGATGTAGCCGATCGCGATCGGCGTCGTGATGCTGGAGAGGTTGCCGCAGGTGTTGAGCAGCGCGCCGCTCAGCCCCGCGATCTGGCGCGGCGCGGTGTCGGCGTTGACGGCCCAGCCGAGCGCGCCGAGCCCCTTGCCGAAGAACGACAGCGCCATGAACAGCACGACGAGCACGTGTGAATCGGTGTAGTTGCAGACGATCATCGACATCGACAGCAGCATGCCGATCACGATCGGCACCTTGCGCGCGACCGACAGCGACCGGCCCTGCTTGAGCAGCCCGTCGGACACGATGCCGCCGAGAATCCCGCCGAGGAACCCGCACACGGCCGGGATCGACGCGACGAGCCCCGCGTTGAGGATCGACATCCCGCGCGCCTGCACGAGATAGACGGGAAACCACGTGATGAAGAAATAGGTGAGCGCATTGATGCAGTACTGCGCGACGTACACGCCGACGAGCATCCGGTTCCTCAGCAGCGCCTTCACGTGATGCATCGACGGGCCGCCGTCGCGCGCGCCGGTCGCCTGGTCGATGTTGACGAGCGCACCGCCTTCGGCGAGGTAGTCGAGCTCCTCGCGATTGATGCGCGGGTGCACCTTCGGGTCGTACATCGTGCGGTTCCACACCAGCACGAACGCGAAGCCGAGCACGCCCATTACCGCGAACACCGACTGCCAGCCGAACGCGTGCACGAGCCAGCCCATCAGCGGCGCGAACACGACGGTCGCCGCGTACTGCGCCGCGTTGAAGATTGCCGACGCGGTGCCGCGCTCCGCGGCCGGGAACCAGGTGGACACGATCCGGCTGTTGGCCGGGAACGACGGCGCCTCGGCAGCGCCGACCAGGAAGCGCAGCGCGAACAGCAGCGCGAATGCGGTTGCACCGCCGATAAAGCCGATGCCGCCCTGCAGCAGCGTGAACAGCGACCAGAAGAAGATGCTGAACGCATAGACGATGCGCGACCCGAAGCGGTCGAGCAGCCAGCCGCCCGGCAGCTGCGCGACCACGTACGACCAGCCGAATGCCGAGAAGATGAAGCCCATCTGCACATGGCTCAGATGCATCGCGCGGGCAATCGCCGGGCCGGCGATCGCGATCGCCGCGCGATCCGCGTAGTTGACCGTCGTGACCGCGAACAGCACGGTCAGCACGAGCCAGCGCACGCGGGTGCGCCGGGCCGTTGCCGACGCGGACGCCGGCAATGCGTTAAGCGGATTCATGATTGTCTCCTCCGAAAGGCGGAAGGTGCCGTCGTGCGGCAGGCGCATCGGTGCGCGCGTTTTCGTATCGGGTGCCGCCGGCCGGAGGCCGGGCATCTGGACGCCGATGCAGGCTGGGCGTCCGGGCCATTCTGTCATGTCGAAATTTGCGCTTTCATGCCAATTACTGACTTGATCGATTCAGCATTTGAATCGATCGATGAATCGGACGAGATCGGTGTGGTGCGCTCGCAAATTTTTACCCGGATAATATTGACATTAAATTTATACCCGGATAAAAATAGCGCCATTCCAATGCTTCCATTCCGAGGGCGACCACGATGACCACCACGCTTCTTCCTTCCTACACGGCCTTCGACGGCCACCGGCGTGTCGCGTCGGGCGCGCTCGCGACCGTGGCGGTCGCGGTCCGGCAGGCCGCCGGCGACGCAATGCCTGGCTCGATCGTGATTTTCGACGACGCAACCGGCCGCTCGATCGACCTCGACCTGCGCGGCACGGTGGACGAAATCCGCGCGCGTTACGCGGCGGCGTCCGCCGAAGCGTCCGCGCCAGCCGGCGAGCCGGCCGGCGCGGGCGAACAGCGCGGCCGCGGCCGGCCGAAGCTCGGCGTCGTGTCGCGCGAGGTCACGCTGCTGCCGCGTCACTGGGAATGGCTCGCCGCGCAGCCGGGCGGCGCGTCCGTCGCGCTGCGCAAGCTCGTCGAGGACGCGCGGCGCACGCATGCGGCGGCCGACCGGCGCCGTGATGCGCAGGCACGCGCGTACCACTTCATGTCGGCGCTGGCGGGCGACCTGCCCGGTTTCGAGGAGGCCGCGCGGGCGCTGTATGCGAACGATCCGGCGCGGCTGGCCGAACTGATCGCCGGATGGCCGGACGACGTGCGCGACCATGCGCTCGCGCTGGCGCGCGGCGATCTGCCGCCGTCCGCCGAAGACTGCTGAAGGAGCGCCCGACGCGATGACCGTATTTGATCTGAACCGCGGCGCGATCGCGCCGGTCGCCGACGAGGTCGACCTCGTCGACCTGCGCGTGACCGGCGCCGTCCCGCGCGAACTCGACGGCACGCTGTTGCGCAACGGCCCGAATCCGCCGGGCGGCCGCTTCGAAGGGAACGACATGCTGTCGTGGTGGCCGGAAGCCGCGATGCTGCATGCGATCGCGTTCGAAGGCGGCCGCGCGGCCGGCTACCGGAACCGCTGGGCGCGCACGCGCCGCTGGGCCGCCGTGCATGCGCCCGGGCAGGCGCCGCATCTGCCCGACACCAATCCGAACGTGAACGTGCTGCAGCATGCCGGCGAATTGCTCGCGCTGGCGGAGGGCGGCGCACCGTTAGCGATCACCGCCGCGCTCGATTCGCTCGGCGTGCCGGAGCAGCGCGCGGGCTTCGGCGGCGGGATGACCGCGCATCCGAAGGTCGATCCGGCGACCGGCGAGCTGATCGCGTTTCGCGCGGACTGGAACGCGCCGTGGCTGCGCTACGGCGTCGCGGATGCGCAGGGTGTACAGCGCGTCGACGTGGCCGTCGACCTGCCCGCGCCGTCGATGATGCACGACCTCGCGATTACCGAAACCCGCAGCCTGCTGCTCGACCTGAACGTCGGCTACGACTTCTCGATGCTGAAGCAGGGCCACCGGATGCCGCTGCGCTGGCACGACGACCTGCCCGCGCGCATCGGCGTGATCGCGCGCCACGGCGGCGACGTGCGCTGGTTCGACGTCGAGCCGTGTTTCATCCAGCACGTCGTGAACGCGTACGATTGCGACGCCTCGTGCATCGTGCTCGATGCGGTGCGCTATCCGTGGTTCCTGCGGCTCGACGCGCGCACGGGCCGCTTCGCCGACAACCCGGTCGGCGAGCTGTGGCGCTACGTGATCGACACGGCGAACGGGCTGATCGACGAAGGGCCGCTGGCCGACGGCGGCATCGAGCTGCCGCGCATCAACGAAAGCCGAACGGGGCGCGGCTACCGCTACCTGTATGCGGCCGAGCAGCCGAACCACGCGGAAATGCGCGGCGTGATGCGCTTCGACCACGCGCGCGGCACGACGACGCGCTACGCGGTGCCGGCCGGCGACCAGAACGGCGAGCCGGTGTTCGTGCCGCGCCCGGGCGGCCTCGACGAGGACGACGGCTGGCTGCTGGTGATGGTCTACCGCGCGGCGACGGATACGAGCGACGTCGTGATCCTCGATGCGCGCGCGATCGACGCGGGGCCGGTCGCGACCGTGCACCTGCCGCGCCGCGTGCCGGCCGGGTTCCACGGTGCGTGGGTGCCGCGCGTGCGCTGAGCGGCCGCGCGCGTCACTGCGCGCGCAGCGCGTCGACGATCTTCAGCCGCGCGGCGCGCATCGCCGGCAGGAACCCGCCGACGAGCCCCATCACGAGCGAGAACAGCAGCGTCTTCACGACGATCGCGGGCGTCAGCACGAAACGGAACGACAGGTCCGAGAAGGTCTGGAAGTTGGTCGTCGAGAACGACGCGAACTGCATCAGCGACGCGCACGCGAGCCCCGCGACGCCGCCGACGAAGCCGAGCAGCAGCGCTTCCAGCAGGAACGCGGCGAGCACGTTCGTGCGTTTGAAGCCGAGCGCGCGCAGCGTGCCGATCTCAGCGACGCGGTTCGCGACCGACGCATACATCGTGATCATCGCGCCGATCATCGCGGCGATCGAGAAGATCGTCGACAGCGTGATGCCGAGGATGTTGATGAACGTCGACAGCGCTTTCGACTGGTCGCCGTAGAAGGTCTGTTCGCGCTTCGCCTCGTCGGTGAGGCGCGGGTCGACGTCGATGTCGGCCTTGAAGCGCGCGAAGCCGTCGGCGCTCGGGATGCGCAGCACCATCGACGAATAGCTGGTGCGCCGGAACGACTGCATCAGCTGGTCGACGTCGCCCCAGATCTCCGAATCGAAGCCGCTGCCACCGGCGTCGAAGATGCCGACGATGGTCCAGTCGCGCTGCGCGAAATGCAGGCTGTCGCCGAGCCGCGTGCCGCTGAAGCCTTTCGCGATCGCGCTGCCGACGATGATTTCCGACGAGCCGGGCACGAACATCCGGCCGTCCACCAGCTTCACGTGCGGGCGCAGCGCGAGGCCGGCCGGCGACACGCCGCGGATCACGACGTTCGACGGCTTGCCGGTCGACGTCTTCTCGAGCGAGATCAGCACGACTGCCTCCTTCGACACGAGCGGCCGGCCGTCGGGGCCGAGCGCGACGGCCGGGTGCATCTCGAGCGCGTTCGCCTGCTGGTGGTCGATCGCGCTCTGGATCTCGGTTTCGGCGCCCTTGCGGATCACCACGGCGTTGTCGGGTTCGCCGGTCGATACGAGCGTCTGCGTGAGCCCCGCGTCGAGCATCTGTACCGTCGCAAACACGAAGATCACGAGCGCCATGCCGCCCGCGGTGAGCGCGGTGGTGAGCCGCCGGGTCCACAGGTTGCGCGCGATGTAGGTGAGCGGGATCGCCATGCGCCTACCCGATCGCCCGCAGGCCTTCGACGACGCGCACGCGCGCCGCCTGCCACGCCGGCACGATCGCGGCCGCGATGCCGACCGCGATCGAGCACGCAGCCTGCAGCGCGACCGTCTCGGCCGACACCTTGAACACCGGGAAGATGCCTCCGGCCGCCTGCTTGAACAGGCTCGCGGCGGGCGGCGTCGCGAGTATCCCGAGCCCGCCGCCGGCCACCGCGATCACGACCGATTCGCCGAACACGATCAGCGCGAGGAAACCGGGGCCGAAGCCGAGCGCCTTCAGCGTCGCGTATTCGGCCGTGCGCTCGCGCGCGCTCATCGCCATCGCGTTGGCCATCACGGCCATGATGATCAGGATCACCACGTACGACACGACGCGGATCGCCGCGATGATCTGGTTCGACATCGCGACGAAGCCGAGCTGGAACGCCTGCTCGGTCTCGGTCAGCGTCTCGGCGAGCGAGTTCTTGAACACAGCGTCGACGTTGCGCGCGATCGTGGCGCCGTCGTCGGGGTTCGCGACGCCGAGCACGAATACGCCGACCTGGTCGGCCTGCTTCGGCGTGCGCTGGCGCACCGTCTCGTTCAGGTAGTCCCAGTGGAACACCATCTGGCGCGTGATCGTCGAGTCGTCGCGGCCGTCGAGGATCCCGCGCACGACGAAATCCCACGTGCCGGGATAGATCGTGCCCTTGAGCGGGATCACGTCGCCGATCTTGAAGCCGAACTGCGTCGCGAGCTGGCGTCCGACCAGGCAGCCGCGGCGGTCGCGGTCGTAGTCGGCGCGCTGCTGCGCCGGCAGGATGAATTCCGGATACAGGTCGAGATAGTTTTCCGACACCGCGAAGCTTGCGAAGAAGTTCTTCGGGTCGCGGTAGATGCCGCCGAACCAGTTCGAGCGGACCACGGCCGTCACGCCGTCGACGCCGCGAATCCGGTTCTCGTAGCTGACGGGCAGCGGAAACACCAGCGAGATCGCGTTGCGCGTGACGAGCCGCCCGCTGGACGCGGCGGCCGCGCCCGCGTACCACGCGTCGACGACGGTGTGCAGCAGCCCGAACGCGAGCACCGCGATCGTGAGCCCGAGCACGGTCAGGAGCGTGCGCAGCCGGTGCCGCAGCGCGTTGCGCGCGATCAGCTTCAGCACGTACATCGCGCGCGCTCCCGCCGCCGGTCAGCCGGCGTGCCCATCGGTCAGCTCTCCTTTTTCCAGATGCACGAGCGACCGCGCGGCGCCGGCCGCGTGCGCGTCGTGAGTCACCATGATGATCGTCTTGCCGAGCTCGGCGTTCATCCGCTGCAGCATCGCGAGCACGTCGGTGGCCGACGCGCGGTCGAGGTCGCCGGTCGGCTCGTCGGCGACGATCAGTACCGGATCGGTGATCAGCGCGCGCGCGATCGCGACGCGCTGCTGCTGGCCGCCCGACAGCTCGGACGGGTAATGGCTGGTCCGGTCGCCGAGGTTCACCATGTCGAGCACGAGCTCGACGCGCTCGCGCCGCTCGCGGCGCGACAGGTGCGTGAGCATCAGCGGCAACTCGACGTTCTCGAACGCGGTGAGCACGGGCATCAGGTTGTAGAACTGGAAGATGAAGCCGACGTTCGCCGCGCGCCATTCGGCCAGTTGCGCCTCCGCGAGCTGCGAGATGTCGAGGCCGCCCACGCGCAGCTCGCCGCTGTCGGGCCGGTCGATGCCGGCCACCAGGTTCAGCAGCGTGCTCTTCCCGGAGCCCGACGGCCCCATCAGCGCGACGAAGTCGCCTTCGCCGATATCGAGCGTGATGTCGGTCAGCACGGGCACGATCTGGTTGCCGCGCCGGTACGACTTCGCGACGTGGCTGATCTCGACGAGGGGCGGCGGCGCGTCGTTCACGCTCGCGCTACTTCTTCGCGACGGTCACTTTCGCGCCGTCCTTCAGCTTCGCGCCCGGCGCGAGCACGACCGTGTCGCCGGGCTTCACGCCGCGGATCGCGACGAGCTCGCCGATCCGCATGCCCGTCGTCACGGCCGCCGCGCGCGCGGTGTCGTCCTTCACGACGAACACGACCGGCCGGCCGTCGCGCTCGACGACCGCACTTGCCAGGACGGCCGTCACGGGTTGCCGGTCCTGCGGCGACACGGGCTTCGACAGGAACGCGATCTTCGCGCTCATGTCGGGCAGCACGCGATCGTCGCGGTCGACGAAGCGCACCTTCACGAGCACGGTGGCCTTCGAGCGGTCGACGGTCGGCACGATGCGCGACACGCGGCCCGCGAAGCGCATGTCGGGCAGCGCGTCGAGCTGGATCTCGCACGGCTGCTCGGCGCGGATCTTCGCGATGTTCGATTCGGCGACGTCGGCCTCGACCTCGAGCGTGTCCATGTCGGCGATCGTCACGACCGCGCCCTTGCTGTCCGACGCGGACGAGAACGGCGTGATGTTGTCGCCGACGTTCGCGTGCTTCGCGAGCACGATGCCGTCGAACGGTGCGCGGATCACCGTCTGGTCGACGGCGACCTGCGCGGCCTGTGCGTTGGCTTCGGCCGACGCGATCGCGGCCTCGCCGCTGCTGAGCGACGCGCGCGCCTTGTTCACGCGGGCCGTGTCGGTGTCGAGCTGCGCGGCCGGCACGGCGCCCCGCGGCGCGAGCGCGGAGGTGCGGCGCAACGCGATCCCGGCGTCCTTCAGCTCGGCCTGCTCGACGCCGAGGTTCGCGCGGGCGACCTTCACCTGCGCGAGCGCCTGCGCCAGCGACGCTTCGACGTCGCGGCTTTCGAGGCGCGCGATGATCTCGTCCTTCTTCACGCGCGTGCCTTCGAGCACGCCGAGCCATTCGACACGCCCCTGGCCCTTCGACGCGACCGCGGCCTTGCGCTGCGGCACGACGTAGCCGGTCGCATTGAGTTGCGTGTCGTTCTGATACGGGTAGGCGGACGTGACGGACGTCGTTTCGACGGTCGGCCGGCCGGTGAGCGCAAGGCCGGCGACGATCGCGACGATGACGATCGCGGCGGCGACTGCATAGCGGACCCACCGGCGCCGGCGTGGCGCCGGTGCGATCGGACGCCGGTCGATTTTCAGTTTGTCCAGATTGTGATCGGGCAATTTGAGCGCCTCGCGACGGCGGCGGTCTGGCGACCGGCCGCGATCCGGTTTCCCGGGAAAGGGACGGATGGACGCCAGTATAGCGTTGCCCCGGCGGCGCGCGAGCGGGTTTGTGGGGCCAGGGTGACGGCCGCCGGACCCGCTCGCCGGCGCGCGAAGAAGCATCCTTCCCCGGGGAAACCCGAGGGACGCAAGCAACGTGTCAACTTGCCGCGAAGGCGGTGCGTTATGGAACCAGTGCGTCAGTATTTGTCGCGGCGGAACGGCGAAAGCCGGTCTCCCGGCCTGGCGCTCCGATGCGAATGCCTCGCATCTTTACATACCGGTTCGTTTGATTTTTTCTCCGCTAAAGGAAGAACAATGAAGAAGACGCTCGCTTCGATCATGACCGCAGCATTCGCTCTCGCATCGGTTTCGGCATTCGCACAGGAGTCGGCATCGGCTCCGGCAGGCGCGATGGCACCCGCTTCCGCACCGATGAAGAAGGATCACAGCAAGCCGAAGCACGCGCTGAAGCAACACGGTTCGGCGAAGGGCAAGGCGAAGGCTGCTGCCGCATCGGCCGCCGGCACGAACGACTCGGGCGCAGCAAACTAAGCGCTTCGCCCGGGGCCGGCACGGCCGGCCGCTCGTCGCGAGACCCCGCATGTTTCGGCATGCGGGGTTTTGTTTTTTTAGGCGTCGCGTTCGCCGGGCGGCGGCGGCGTGCGCATCGCGTCGACCACCGTGCGCATGCGCCGCCAGTGCGAGCCTTCCCAGAACACGCGCCGGCACACGTCGCACGCGGCGAAGCGCCGGTGCCGCTGCCGGACGCCGGCCGGCACGCGCGGCGCGGCGGCGGCCGCGTCGAGCGGATGCAGCGGCGCATTGCAGCGCAGGCACAGCCGGAACGGCCGCATGTGCGGCGCGAGATCGAGCCGCTCGAACAGTTCGCGCAACTGGTCGGCCGGCTGCAGCGCGTGCAGGTAGCAGCCGCGCACGACTGCGCGCCGCTTGAGCAGCTCACGGTCGCGGGTCAGCACGATCCGGCCCTCGCGGCCGGCGAGCGCCGCGATCTCGTCGTCGCGGTAGTGGTTGTCGTAGCAGGTGTCGAAGCCCGCGAGGCGCAACAGTTGTGCGAGGCCGCCGAGATGCGCGTCGGCCGCGAAGCGCCATTGCGCCGGTGGTAGCGTGGTTGCGCCGTTCGCCGCCGGCTGCGCGCGTTCCGGAAAGGCTTCGACGCGGTCGCCGTCGTCGAGCGGCCGGTCGAGCACGGCCGGCGCGTCGTTGACGCGAAGCCGGCCGATTTCGGTATGCGGGACGCCGAGCGCCTCGATCGCGTGCTTCACCGTCGCATCGCGTGCGCATGCGTGCCCGAACGCGCGATCGCGTTGCGCGCGCGGGAGAAAGGCGTTCAGTTCGTCGTGGAAGCGGAAGGTTGCGGTCGACATCTGACCAGTATCGCACCGCGCGAGGCCGGCGGCGGGTGCTGCAGACGGCCGGCATCTGTGTTTAACTCGCGGCTTCACGGAGCGAAGGAGCGCGCAATGGATCTCGGGTTTATCGGGCTGGGCGAAATGGGGCAGGCGATCGCGACGAACCTGCTGAAGGCGGGGCACACGGTGCGGGTCTGGAACCGGTCGCGCGAGCGCGCCGAGCCGCTCGCGGCATTCGGCGCGCAGATCGTCGACACGCCGGCCGACGCGTTTCGCGGCGATGCCGTGTTCTCGATGCTCGGCGACGACGCGGCCGCGCGCGCCGTGTTCGACGACGCGCTGCTGGCGCAGGCGCCGCGGGGGCTGATCCACGTGAACATGGCGACGGTGTCGGTCGCGCTCGCCGAATCGCTCGCGCACGCGCACGCGTCGCGCGGCCTCGACTATGTCGCCGCGCCGGTGATGGGGCGGCCCGACGTTGCGGCCGCCGCACGCCTGACGATCATGGCGGGCGGCCCGGCCGAAGCGATCGATCGCGTGCAGCCGCTGTTCGACGCGATCGGCCAGAAGACCTGGCGGTTCGGTTCGCTGCCGCAGCACGCGAACGTCGCGAAGATCGCCGCGAACTTTACGCTCGCGTCGGCGATCGAGACGCTCGGCGAGGCGTCCGCGCTGCTGGGCGCGCACGGCGTCGCGATGCGCGACTTCCTCGACGTGATCACGAACAGCGTGTTTCCGGGGCCCGTGTACGAAGGCTACGGCGGGATGATCGCCGAGCGGCACTACGAGCCCGCGCGCTTCAAGGCGCGCCTCGGGCTGAAGGACGTCCGGCTCGCGCTGGAGGCCGGCGACGCCGCGTCGGTGCCGCTGCCGGTGGCGAGCGTCGTGCGCGACAGCTTGCTCGACGCGCTCGCGCATGGCGGCGGCGACCAGGACTTCGCGGTGCTCGGCGAAGTCGCGTTGCGCCGCGCGGGCCGCTGACGCGCGACAGAAGCGCGGCGCTCACGGCATAATCGGCAGTTGGTTTTCCCTACATTCAGGCAGAGGCAGTCATGAATTTGCATACGTGGTGGCTTTTCGTGGCGACGGTGTTCGTCGTGTCGGCGATTCCGGGCCCGAACATGCTGCTCGTGATGACGCACGGCGCGCGGCACGGGCTGCGGCGCTCGTCGTCGACGATGGCCGGCTGCCTGACCGCGCTGGTACTGATGCTGTCGGTGTCGGCGGCGGGCCTCGGCGCGGTCCTCGAGGCATGGCCGGCGATGTTCAACACGCTGCGCTTCGCGGGCGCGGCCTATCTGGTCTACCTCGGCGTGAAGGCGTGGCGCGCGCGCGTCGACGACGAACTGCCGGGCGCGGACGTCGAAACCGTCTCGCGCCAGGCTGCACCGGCGTCGCGCTGGGTGCTGTTCCGCAACGGCTTCCTGGTCGCGGGCAGCAACCCGAAGGCGATCCTGTTCGCGGCCGCGCTGCTGCCGCAGTTCATCAACGCCGCCGAGCCGACGCTGCCGCAGTTCGGCATCCTCGTCGTCACGTTCGCGGTGATCGAGGTGAGCTGGTATCTCGTCTACGCGTCGTTCGGCACGCGCATCGGCGCGACGCTGAAGAGCCAGAGCGTCGCGAAGGTGTTCAACCGGCTGACGGGCGGGCTGTTCGTCGGCTTCGGCGCGATGATGGCGCTGGTCCGTCACTGATTTCGGGTTGACGCCGGCGCGCCGAACGCCCCGCGCCTCGCAAGAGGGCGGGGCGTTCGTCTTTTCGCGTCCGCTTCACGCACGCGGGCGAGTCAACGCCGCCGCGCCGGTCCGGCGTCCGGCCGAGAGCCCGAAGACGGCAGCCGCGCCGGCGAACGCGAACCCGACGACGCACACCGCGCTCCATCCGCCCCATGCCCACGCGCTGCCCGCGAGCACCGCGCCGAGCGCGCCGCCGACGAAGAACAGCCCGACGAACAGCCCGTTCAGGCGCCCGCGCGCGGCCGGGTTCAGCAGGTTGATCGCGCGGCGGCCAATCGTCTGGTCGACGATGACACCCGCGTCGAGCAGCGCTGCGCCGCCGGCGAGCAGCGCAAGCGCGAGGCCGCGATGCGCGTGCGCGTCGAAGCCGAACCAGCCGGCGCCCGCGATCCCGAGCACGACGAGCGCCGCGAGCATCGTGCCGTGCGCGATCCGCTGCGCGGCCGGGCCGTGGCCGCGGTCGCCGGCGCGGCCGGCGAGCGGCGTGACGATCGCGCCGCTTGCACCGGCGAACGCGAACAGCGCGATCCCGTGCAGGTCGAGCCCGAACGGCGGCTGCGCGAGCCGCAGCCCGACGGCGGTCCAGAACGCGCTGAACGCGGCCATCGCGAGCGCGGCCGACAGCGCATGCCGGCGCAGCACCGGCTCGTCGGCGAGCAGGCGGCCCATCGACGCGAGCAGCGCGCGGTAGCCGGCCGTGATCGACGGCGTGCGCGACGGCAGGCGCAGCGCGAGCACGACGGCGATTGCGGCGTTCGCGAGCGCGGCCAGCGCGTAGAACGCGCGCCAGCCGGCCGAGCCCGCGATCAGGCTCGCGAGCGGCCGCGACAGCAGGATGCCGAGCATCAGCCCGCTCATCACGTTGCCGACCGCGCGGCCGCGCTGCGCGTCGGGCGCCATCGACGCGGCCATCGGCACCAGCATCTGGATCACGCTCGACGCGGCGCCGGCGGCCAGTGTCGCCAGCAGGAACACGGCGCCCGACCGCGTGAACGCGGGCAGCGCGAGCGCGGCCGTGCACGCGACGAGCGTCGCGACGATCAGGCGGCGGTTCTCGAGCAGGTCGACGAGCGGCACGAGCAGCACGAGCCCGGCCGCGTAGCCGAGCTGCGGCAGCATCGCAACGAGGCCGGCGAGGCCGGGCGGCAGATGCAGGTCGGCGCTGATCGGGCCCGTCAGCGGTTGCGCGGCGAACAGGTCCATCACGATCACGCCGACCGTCGCGGCGAAGAACAGCGTCATGCCCGCGCTCAGCGCGGGCGGCGCGCCGACGGGCGTGTGAACGGCGGCGGGGCAACGGTTGGCAGGACAGTTCATCGGAAGCCTGGAGTGGGGGTCGAAGGAACTCCCATCGTAGGCAGTCGATGTTTATGCCACAATTGAAATATGTCTAACATGATTATGCGAGATTGTTTTGAATACGCGTGATCTCCTGGCGTTCGTCGCGGTGGTCGACAGCGGGTCGATGGTCGCCGCGGCCGCGAAACTCCACCTGACGCAGCCGGGCCTGACGCGGCGCGTGCAGAACCTCGAAGCGCTGCTCGGCGTGCCGCTGCTCGAACGGCAAAGCAAGCCGCTGAAGCCGACCGCCGCCGGGCGCGACGTGTACGCGCTCGCGCGCAACGTGCTGGGCGCGGTCGACGAACTGATGGCGGCGGGCGCGCCGGACAGCGAGCCGTCGGGCGAGCTGCGCATCGGCGTCCCGCCGTTCCTGTCCGAGCTGGCGCTCGAGCGGCCGATCGACCGGCTGCGCGACGCGTTCCCGCGCCTCACGCTGCGCGTGACGGCCGGCTGGTCGCCGGCGCTGATGCAGGGCATCGAGCGCGGCACGCTCGACGTCGCCGCCGTGATGGTGCCGGCGAGCGCGGTGCTGCCCGACGCGTTTACGGCGACCCTGCTCGCCACGCAGCCGACGGTGCTCGTCGCTGCGCGCGACTTTCCGCTGCCGGACGGTCCGCTGTCGCTCGACACGCTGTCGGCTTATCCGTGGGTGCTGAGCCAGGACGGCTGCGGGATGCGTTCGGCGCTGAGCCGCGCGCTCGGCGCGGCGGGGCTGCCGTTCGACGTCGCGGTCGAGGCGTTCGGCTCGGAACTGCAACTGTCGCTCGTCGCGCGCGGCGCGGGCATCGGCATCGCGCCGCCGGACGCGCTGGCGCGCAGCGCGCATCGCGATGCGCTGAGGGTGGTGGAAACGGCGGGGCTGGAGACGCGGATCAACGTCTGGATCGTGCACGGCGCGCTGCCGGGCCGCCTGGTGCGGCCCGTCGCGCTGCTGCGCGACGCGCTGGGCGAGGTACTCGACCGGGAGAACGGGAAGGGGTCAGATGTAGTGAAGGCGATCTAGAGTGCGCATTCGAGGGAAAATCCTTATTTTCTCTACGGAAATGTTGCATTGCGGAAACCGATTCGCTATAGTTGCACCTGTCTCCTCCATGTCTCCTCTGATATGGATTCAGCCCGCCTCTTAGGCGGGCTTTTTTTTGCCTGCGATTTTGCCGCGGCTTTCCATTCGTCGTCCGTCGCCGGGGTCAGAACTTGTACGTCATCCCGACGTAGCTGATGAGCGGGTCGGCCTTCAGGTCCGATTTCGACTCGGCGAGCACCGAGCCGTCGGCCGCCTTGATCGTCACCGTCGACGTCGTCTTCAGCGGGATGTACGTCACCGACGCGATCAGCCCGAAATGCTCGGTCATGTTGTACTGCAGGCCCGCGTTGAACACCGGCTGCCATGACGACGACGCCTTCGCCTCCACCGATGTCGTACCCGGCTTGCCCGCGCCCGCCGCGAGAATCGCGCCGAGGTTTTCCTGCGTCTGCTTGATGAAGTTCGTGTTGAGCTGCAGGTCGCTGAACCAGTTGTACGACACGCCGAGGCCGACGAACGGCCGGAACTTCGCGGTCGCCTGCCCGAAGTAGTACTGCAGCAGCACGGCCGGGCTCCACTGCCGCACGCTCTTCACGATCGGGTTGACCGACGCCAGCCCGATGTTTTGCGTGCCGAGCGCGCCGGCAGGGCCGGGCGGCTTGATCGTGCCCTGGCCCGACACCTTGAACACCGGCGGCACGCCCGCCACCGACGTGACCGCGATGTGGTCGGTCAGGAAGTGGCTGATGGTCAGGCCGACGGTGTCGGCGCCGTTCGTGCGCAGCCCGGTGCCCGGCGACGTGAACGACGGCGGCAGCCGCAGCGGCGTGTTGATCGGCGTCGGCGCGACGTTGGTCGTCATTGGCGTGCTGCTCTGCTGCGGCATCACGTGGAACCAGCCCAGCGTGACGACGTTGCTGCCGGCGCTCTGCGCGTGCGCCGCGAGCGGCGCCAGGGCGGCGACGCCCGCCGCCGCGCAGAGAAGTGTTTTCTTCATCACGGCATTCCCCTCCGCTTACTGGACGAACGCGCCGATCGTGAAATACGGCGTCGATCCCGCGTTATCGAGGAAACCGAACACGCCACCCGTGAAGATGAACTTGCCGGTCGGCGACGTGCTGCCCGAACCCGTGTGGATCGTCGTGACCACGCCCGGCACCTTCTGCGTGTAGTCGAGATCGAGCGCGGTCGCGAGCGAGGCCTGCGACGGCTGGAACGGATCGAGCAGCGTGGCCTGGTTGTTGATCAGCGCGGTGGTCCGGTAATTGAACTGGCTGTCGACGCCGACGTACTCGCCGTTCTGCGAACCGGCCGCGATGGCCGTCTGCGGCGCGAGGATCGAGATGCTCGATTCGTCGTCGGCGGTGAGGCCTGGCACGCCGTTGCTGTCGGGCGTCGGGTTCGGGTTGGCGACGCCCGTGCGCACGAGGATCGGCACGAGCTGGTTGCGCAGCTTGCCGACGATCATGAAGCCCTTGCCCTGCGGCGTCGCCGACAGTGTCGGCTTCAACTGGCTCTGGTAGTTGTTCGACTGGAACGCGCCGCTGCCGTCGGCGGACTGCGCGAAGTTCGTGCCCTGCTGCGTGCACGCGCCGCCGGCGAACTGGCCGGTCGTGTCGCACTTGGTCCACGAGCCGTCCGCGTTGATCGTCACCTTCGCGTCGATCGATGCGGGCGCGAAGTTCTGCGACGGCACTTCGCCGAAGCCGACATGGCTGTACGTGCCCGCGACCTTCGTGATGTCGGTTTCGATCGACGAGAAGCCGATGAACGGGTAGTACGGGAATTTCGTATCGGGCACCGCGGCCTGGCCGAGCACGCCACCGAACTGGATTTCCTTGCCGGGAATCGTGCCGCCCGCGACGCCTTCGCCGACGAAGATCCGCGCCGGACGCGACGCGTCGAGGCTCGCGCCGTTCAGGCGGAACGCGCACTGGTTCAGCTTGTTGGTCGGCAGCAGCGTTTCCTGCGTGAGCGTGCCGCTGTCGACGGTGCCCGCGCGGGTCGGCGTGACGGTGCCGGTCGTGCGCGGCACGGCCGATTCGACATACGTGACCTGCCAGGTCATCTTGGTCGTGTCGAGCTGGACCTTGGCGAGTTCGCCGCTGCCCGCGCCGCCCGTAAACACGGTGCTGTAGTCGAGCGACGCAGGACAGAGCCGGTCTTCGACGAGCGGGGGCGGAGTGTCGTCGCCACCGCCGCCGCAGGCGGAAAGAAGGGGGGCGGCAAGGGCCGCCGCCAGAATGAGGTTGCGCTTCATGTTGCTCCTCCAGATTTGTCTTGTGCGGCGGCCAGCTCCCTGTCGGCCGCTTCTGTTGCTTGTGCTCGTCCTGCCTGCGCCGTGCCGTTCGCGCGTCCGTCACGCGGCGGCGGGCTGGCCGCCGCCGCGTCTCCGATCGCTACTTGCTGATCTGCGCACCCACGCCGAAGTACGGTGTCGACGACGTGGTCGAATTCGCCGACGTCGACGTGACGCCGCCGTTCACCGTGCCCTGGATGAGCGCCGCGTACAGCCCTCCCGTCGCGATCACCACGCCCGACGCGGACGGGTAGGTCGCGCCGCCGGGCGGCGTCGTCTTCGCGTTCAGCAGGCCCGGCGTCGCCTGGCCGTAGTCGAGCGTGAAGCCGTCTTCCTCGGCCTGCGTGGTCGGGTTGATGAACGACGCGTTGCTGCCGCGAATCAGTGCAGCCGTGTACTTGAAGTTCGAGTCCGCGCCCGCGTAGCCGCCGTCGATCGCGCCCGACGTGACCGCCGTCGCCGCGCCGAGCACCGCGATGCCCGATTCGTCGTCGACCTGCGCGTCGGTGTGCAGCGGCGGCGTGCCGAGGTTCACGTTGCCCGTGCGCACGATCACCGGCACGGTCGCACCGTTGAGCTGGCCGATCACCATGTGCGCGGTCGCCGACTTGCCGGTCGCGCCGACGATCGGCAGTTGCGTCTGCGGCAGCGTCTGCGGTGCCTTCGTGCTGTCGAAATAGCCGCCGTTCGCGGTGTTCGCCGTCCACGGATTGCCGGTCGTCTGGCAGCCGCCCGAGCCGGTCGACGTGCATGCGCCGTTCGCGTCGAACGTCTCGCTCGAGTTCGAGCCCTTCGTCGCGTAGTTGCCCGACGGCACGAGGTGATAGATCAGCGCGTTGTACGTGCCCGGCAGCTTCGACAGATCGGTCGTCGTGTTCGAGAAACCGAGGAACGGATAGAAGTCGAAGTGGCGGTTCGGCACCTGGCCGACGTTCTGCACGAGGCCCGGGATGATCGTCAGCCCGTCGTACTGGATCGTCGCACCCGGAATGCCGCCGCCCGCGACGCCCATGCCGACCAGCAGCATCGGCGGGTTCGCCTGGTTGAAGTCGGCTGCCGTCGAGTAAGTCGCGCCGCCCGGCGCGGTGCCCGCGCCCGGCGTGAGGATGAACGCGCAGCGCGTCTGCTCGGCGGTCGGCAGCGTGCCGGTCGGCGGATGGATGACCTTGCCGGCGATCGTCGTGCCGGCGCGGCTTGGCGTCACCGTGCCGGTCGCGAGCGGAATCGGCGACTCGAGCCACTTGAGCGTGTACGTCATCGCGACCGCGTCGATGTTGACGCTGACGATCTCGCCGCTACCGGCGCCGCCGAGATACGTGCTCTTCACGATGTCGGCATTGGCCGGGCACAGCGAACCGTTGACGGGCTGCGAAGGCGGCGGCCCTTGCGTGCCGCAGCTCGATCCGGAACATTGGGGCGCATTGATCGGCGCGGGCGCGCCGGAATCCCCCCCACCACATGCAACCAGGAAAGGGGTAATGGCAAAGGCCGTTGCCACCCCCTTCGATAAGGCGTGCGACATACCGCTGTCTCCAATCGTTTAATTGTGCGAGCTAATGTCGCCGCCTTGATTTTTGCTGTCAATTGATGAACCCGTCTAAAAAAGGCGATTGAAACGATTGTCGTGTTTTGAATCCTTGTCCAACACGGCATTCGGTAAGAATTAAAACGGGCGAAGGGCTGACGAAAGCTGTCGGAGTGGGGGATGTGCCACGCTCGCCAGGCTGTCGAAGAGCCTTCGCGCGTATAACGGCAGCGTTTAAAGCGGCGGTATCCGGTTTATCCCTATTCGGGATTGACTGGATAAAGAACTGGGAGATTAATTCGCAGGTAATCGCGCAACGGAAAGCTTGTAAATATTTGTAAATGCGCGAACCGGGTTTTATATATTGCCTGATACGGGTAAATAAAAAGCCGGCCAGCGGCCGGCTTTGCATCGCATGCGACGATGATCAGCGTGTGAGGCCCGCGTCCTCGGCTGCGCCGATGCTGAGGTTCATGCACTGGATCGCGGCGCCCGACGCGCCCTTGCCGAGGTTGTCGAGCCGCGCGACCGTGACGAAGCGCTCTTCGTTGCCGAACACGAACAGGTCGACGCGGTTCGTGTCGTTGTTCGCCTGCACGTCGAAGAAGCCGCTGTCGAGGTTCGCGTCCGCGTTGAACGGCGCGACGCGCACGAACGCTTCGTCCGCGTAGTACTCGGCGAACACGCGCTGCACGTCCTGCGGCGTGGCGCGCTTCGCGAGCTGGTCGGGCGAGAAGTAGGTCGTCACCGCCAGGCCCTTCAGGAACGGGCCGACGATCGGCGTGAAGATCGGCGGGTTCGCGAGGCCCGTGTGCGCGGCCATTTCCGGCAGGTGCTTGTGCGCGAGGCCGAGCGCATACGGGCGCGGGCTCGCGAGCTTGCCGCCCGGCGCGGCGCTCTCGTAGTCGGCGATCATCGACTTGCCGCCGCCGCTGTAGCCGGTGATCGAGTAGCTGTGCGCGGCGAAGGTCGGCGCGACGATGCCCGCGTCGACGAGCGGACGCATCGCGAGCACGAAGGCCGATGCGTGGCAGCCCGGCACCGCGATGCGCTTCGACGTGCGAATCTTCTCGCGCTGCGCGCGGGTCAGTTCGGGCAGGCCGTAGGCCCAGTCGGCGCTGGTGCGGAACGCGGTGCTCGCGTCGATCAGCGTCGTGTTCGGGTTCTCGACGAGCGAGGCCGATTCGCGCGAGGCGACGTCCGGCAGGCACAGGAACGTGACGTCCGACGCGTTGATCAGGCGGCGGCGCTCGTCGACGTCCTTGCGCTTCGCATCATCGATGCGCAGGATCTCGATGTCGTTGCGTGCCGACAGGTATTCGAAGATCTTGAGGCCGGTCGTGCCTTCCTGGCCGTCGACAAAAACTTTGGTGCTCATTTCGCTCTCACTGAATGAAACGGGGGCCCGCGCCCTGAATCCGTCATTTTAAGACGTCATCCGGTGGACCTGCACCGCGCGGGGCGAAAAAAAGACGGCGGGCGGGCCGTCTTGTGTCCCTTTGATGCCCGCCGACACGAGCGCGCGGGCGTCGGGGCGCGCTCAGCGGCCGCCGGCGGTCCAGCGGGCCGTTGCCTCGGCGACGCGCCGGCCGAACGCTTTTGCGGTTTCGAGGTCGCCCGGCAGCGGGCCCTCGTCGGGCGTCGCATCCGCCGGCGACTGCGCGAGCAGGCCCGTGGAGCCGCCGACGAAGTTGATGTCGTTGCGGGCGGCCGCCTTCGAGTTGGCCGGCATCAGCCCGGTGCCGACCCATACCATCCCATGCTGCATCGACAACGTGACGAAATATTGAATCGTCGAGAACTTGTCGCCGTTCATCGATGCGGAATTCGTGAAGCCCGCGGCGATCTTGTCCTTCCATTTCTGCGTGAACCACGCTTTCGACGTCGCGTCGGCGAACTGCTTGAACTGCGCCGACGGGCCGCCCATGTAGGTCGGCGCGCCGAAGACGATCGCGTCGGCCGCATCGAGCGCGGCCCAGCCCGCGTCGTCGAGGTCGCCAACGGCGAGCAGGCGCACGGTCGCGCCGGCGTCCTGCGCGCCCGCATGCACGGCCTCGGCCAGTTTCTGCGTGTGACCGTAGCCGCTGTGATAGACGATGACGATGTTCGACATGAAGCGTTCTCCGGAAAGGGGCGGGAACGGCGGCCGCAGCGGCCTGCCGCGTCACGCGTCGCCGGCGGGCGGTGCGATGGATGCGCGGCGGGGCGCCGGCGACGCGTGACGAAGAGTCTAGCAAGCCGAAATGACGGGAAAACGCGCGCGTGCGGGGCACGGAAATTCGCGCTGGCAGGCAATCGCGGCGTGGCGGCGCGCGGCGCCTGTTACTGCCCGTAGTTGACCGTAAGTTGCGCGTTGCCGATCGCCAGCGTGCCGATCTCGTGGTCGAACATCGGTGCGGGGCGGCCCTGCGCGACGCGCAGGTCGGTGCCCTTCAGCGCGTAGACGGTGATCACGTAGCGGTGCGGCTTGCCGGGCGGCGGGCACGGGCCGCCGTAGCCGTCGATCCCGAAGTCGTTGCGCGCCTCGCTCGCGCCGATGCGCCGCAGGAAGCCGGACGCGCTCGCGTCGGCGGGCAGGCTCGTGACCGTGGCCGGGATGCCCGCCACGGCCCAGTGCCACCAGCCGTGCCCGGGCGCGTCGGGATCGAAGATCGTGACCGCGTAGCCGCGCGTGCCGGGCGGCGGGTTGTGCCAGGTGAGCTGCGGCGAGCGGTTTGCGCCCTTGCAGTCGCCGCGGTCGAACACGTTCGCGGCGTGGACGCGCCCGCCGGGCGTCAGGTCGTCGCTCGACACGGTGAACGGGCCTTCCGCATGCGCGGGCAGCGCCGCGAAGACGGCAGCGTAGAGGAGAGCGGCGATGAATGGAGACGGGCGACCCGATGGCGCAGGCGGAGTGATCCGGCGATCCACACGCATATGGCGCTTCTCCCGTCACGTGGGCCGAGCCGATGCTCCCGGCGTTGTTGGCGTTGCGTGTCGCCCGCGCAGCTGATGGCGGCGATGGATCAAGTCTAGCATTAGGGTTCGATGAGCGATGCACACCGCAACCCGCGATTGCGACCGGTTCTTGCGCGGGTCGATGGACGAAAAAAAGCCGCCCGCGACGAAGCGGGCGGCTTTTTCAGCCAGGGCGCCGGCCTGCGTGCCGGCGCGGCGTCATTCCTTGGGGGCCGTCGCGCCGCCATGCGCAGCCGACCATTCGGCCGGCGCGTGCAGGAACTTCTCGACTTCGTCGAGCGTCTTCGTCTCGAAGTAGCCCGACGCCTTCGCGACGCGCAGCACGTCCCACCAGGTCGCGAGCGCGTGCAGGTCGACGTCGATGTCCTTCAGGACCGACACGCTTTCCTTGAAGATGTCGTAGTGGAACAGCACGAAGCAGTGGTTCACCGTCGCGCCCGCGGTACGCAGCGCGTTGACGAAGTTGATCTTGCTGCGGCTGTCGGTCGTCAGGTCTTCCACGAGCAGCACGCGCGAGCCTTCTTCCAGATGGCCCTCGATCTGCGCGTTGCGGCCGAAACCCTTCGGCTTCTTGCGCACGTACTGCATCGGCACCATCATCCGGTCCGCGATCCATGCCGCGAACGGGATGCCGGCCGTCTCGCCGCCCGCCACCGCGTCGATCTGCTCGAAGCCGATGTCGCGCGTGATCGTCGTTTCCGCCATTTCCATCAGCGCGCGGCGCACGCGCGGATACGAGATCAGCTTGCGGCAGTCGATATAGACGGGGCTTGCCCAGCCGGACGTGAAGATGAACGGTTTCTCGGCGTTGAAGTGCACCGCCTGCACTTCGAGCAGAATTTTGGCGGTCGTATCCGAGATCGACTGACGATCGTAGCCTGTCATGGGCATTCCTTGGGTGATGAGCGAGGAGCGGGCGCGGGCCCGGTGGCGCAGCACGGGAACCCGGCCGGAGGTCGGGGCGCAATCGGAGGACCGATCGCATCGCTGCGCGCGTAGCCCGCGATTTTACCCGATTCAGGGTGGTTTTCGGCGGAATTCGCGCAGGTTCGCCACGCCGCTCACCACCGGCGAAACAAGCGGGGACGGACCGCTCGCGTGCCGATGCCGGGGATGCGGCGCTGCACCAACGCGTGTCATGCGCGGGGTGTACACTAGGCGACCCTTAGAAATCGTTCAGTACTTTGTACTTTCCTCTTGCCACCCGCCAAGGTTCGATGGCGTGCCGATCCGGCGCGTCGCGTGCCGTCTCGCAGTCGACCATCCCCTCGATTCAAGCAGACGCGGCTCAAGGTGCGGTGTACTGAACCGTCAAAATTTCGCATGTCTCTCGCAGGTCAATCATGGACGAACAACTGAAGCAGGCCGCTCTCGCTTATCACCTGAACCCGAAACCCGGCAAGATTTCGGTCACCCCCACCAAGCCGCTGTCGAACCAGCTCGATCTGTCGCTCGCGTATTCGCCGGGTGTCGCCGCTGCGTGCGAGGCGATCCACGCCGATCCGCTCGACGCGCAGAAGTACACGTCGCGCGGCAACCTGGTCGGCGTCATCACGAACGGCACGGCCGTGCTCGGTCTCGGCAACATCGGCCCGCTCGCCGCGAAGCCGGTGATGGAAGGCAAGGGCTGCCTCTTCAAGAAATTCGCGGGCATCGACGTGTTCGACATCGAACTGTCGGAGTCCGACCCGGACAAGCTCGTCGACGCGATCGCGATGCTCGAGCCGACGCTCGGCGGCATCAACCTCGAGGACATCAAGGCGCCGGAATGCTTCTACATCGAGCAGAAGCTGCGCGAGCGCATGAAGATCCCCGTTTTCCACGATGACCAGCACGGTACCGCGATCATCGCGTCGGCCGCGATCCTGAACGGCCTGAAGGTCGTCGGCAAGAAGCTCGCCGAAGTGAAGCTCGTGTGCTCGGGCGCCGGCGCCGCGGCCATCGCGTGTCTGGACCTGCTGGTGAACCTCGGCCTGACGAAGTCGAACATCCTCGTCGCCGATTCGAAGGGCGTGATCTACGAAGGGCGCGGCAATCTCGATCCGTCGAAGCAGCGCTATGCGGCGACCACCGACGCGCGCACGCTCGCCGATGCGATCGTCGGCGCCGACGTGTTCCTCGGCTGCTCGAGCGCGGGCGTGCTGAAGCAGGACATGGTCAAGACGATGGGCGACCGCCCGCTGATCCTGGCGCTCGCGAACCCGGAACCGGAAATCCGCCCGGAAGACGCGAAGGCCGTGCGCCCGGACGCGATCGTCGCGACCGGCCGTTCGGACTACCCGAACCAGGTCAACAACGTGCTGTGCTTCCCGTTCATCTTCCGCGGCGCGCTCGACGTCGGCGCGACGACGATCACGGAAGAAATGAAGCTCGCGTGCGTGCGCGCGATCGCCGAGCTGGCCGAGGAAACCGACCAGAGCGAGGAAGTCGCGAAGGCATATGAAGGCCACTCGCTCGAATTCGGGCCGGACTACCTGATTCCGAAGCCGTTCGACCCGCGCCTGATCATCAAGATCGCGCCGGCCGTCGCGCAGGCCGCGATGGATTCGGGCGTCGCAACGCGCCCGATCCAGGACATGGACGCGTACCGCGAGCAACTCGGCGCGACCGTCTACCGCACCGGCATGGTGATGCGCCCGGTGTTCGCGACCGCGAAGAAGAAGCAGGCCCGCATCGTGTTCGCCGAGGGCGAGGACGAGCGCGTGCTGCGCGCCGCGCAGTTCGTGCTGCAGGAAAAGATCGCGCAGCCGATCATCGTCGGCCGTCCGTCGGTCATCGAGATGCGCCTGCAGAAGATTGGCTCGAAGCTGAAGGCCGGCGTCGATTTCGAAATCGTCAATCCGGAAGACGACACGCGCTACCACCGCTACTGGCAGGCGTACCACGAGATCGCCGCGCGCGACGGCGTGACGCCGGAAGTCGCGAAGGCCGCGATGCGCAAGTTCAACACGCTGATCGGCGCGATGCTCGTGCACCTGGGCGACGCGGACGGGATGATCTGCGGGATGATCGACACGTTCCACAGCCACCTGAAGTTCATCGAGCAGGTGCTGGGCCGCGCGAAGGGCGCCGAGCACTTCGCCGCGATGAACCTGCTGATGCTGCCGGGCCGCAACCTGTTCGTGTGCGACACGTACGTGAACGAACTGCCGAGCGCCGAACAACTCGCCGACATGACGATCCAGGCCGCGGCCGAAATCGAGCGCTTCGGCATCGCGCCGAAGGCCGCGCTGCTGTCGAACTCAAACTTCGGCAGCGCGCCGTCGGCGTCGTCGCGCCGGATGGCCGAGGCCCGCAAGCTGATCGTCGAACGTGCGCCGAACCTGGAAGTCGACGGCGAAATGCATGGCGACGCGGCACTGTCGGAGCTGATCCGCAAGCAGGCCTTCCCGGGCACGACGCTGTCGGGCGAAGCCAACCTGCTGATCATGCCGAACGTCGAAGCCGCGAACATCGCGTACAACCTGCTGAAGATGGTCGGCGGCGAAGGCGTGACGGTCGGCCCGTTCCTGCTTGGCGTCGCGAAGCCGGCCCACATCCTGACGCCGGCCGCGACCGTGCGCCGGATCATCAACATGACGGCCGTTGCCGCCGCGAACGTGAACACGAAGTAAGTTCGCGCCCGCGTGTGCCGCGCTTCAGGCGCGGCGCAATGAAAAACGCCACGGAGCTGCGTTCCGTGGCGTTTTTTTTATCGTGAACCGCAAGCGGTGCGGGCGGGCGTCCGGACCGCGAACGCCCGCCGCGCGCCGTTACGCGACCTGCTGTTGCGACTGGCCGCCTGTCGGCGAACGCCATTTCGTGAGCAGCGTGTCCCACTTCTGGCGTACCGCGCGCAGGTTGTTGTCCTTCACGTGGCCGTAGCCGCGAATGCCGTCCGGCAGCCCCGCGAGCTCGAGGGCGAGCGGGCGGTTGGCCGCATTCAGCTTGGCCGTCACTTCGCCGATCAGCGCCTCGTACTCGCCGATCAGCGCGCGTTCGGTGCGGCGCTCCTCGGTGCGACCGAACGGGTCGAGCCCCGTGCCGCGCAGGAACTTCGCCTTCGCGAGCAGCCGGAACGCCGACATCATCCACGGACCGTACGCCTTCTTCACGAGATGGCCATGCGCGTCCGTCTTCGCGAACAGCGGCGGCGCGAGGTGGAATTTCAGTTTCCAGTCGCCTTCGAACTGCGCGGACAGGCGTGCGAGGAACGCGGGATCGGACTGCAGCCGCGCGACCTCGTATTCGTCCTTGTACGCCATCAGCTTGAACAGGTTGCGCGCGACCGCTTCGGTCAGCTGCTCCTGCATCGTGTCGCCGTCCGCCAGCGCGCGCTCGGCGGCACGCACCTGGTCGACGAACGCCGCATAGCGCGATGCGTACGCGGCGTTCTGGTACGCGGTGAGGAATTCCACGCGCTTCGCGATCAGTGCGTCGACCGCCTTCTTCGTGTGCAGCGCGATCACCGTGGCGCCTTGCGCGGGGCGTGCATCGCCGGCCGCGGCCTGCTTCACGCTGGCAAGGTCGTGCGCGGCGCGGCGGCCCCAGTCGAATGCCGCGCGGTTCTTCTCGACCGACACGGCGTTCAGTTCGATCGCGCGTTCGAGCGACGCGAGCGTGAGCGGCAGCCAGCCCTTCTGCCACGCGTAGCCGAGCACGAACGGGTTCGTGTAGATCGCGTCGCCGAGCAGCGCGACCGCGAAGCGGTTCGCGTCGATGAAGTCGACGGCTTCGCCCGCCGCCGCGCGGATGTCGTTCTCGGCGGACACGCCGGGGAACGCCCAGTTCGGATTCTTGATGAACTCGGCGGTCGGCGTCTGCGCGCTGTTGACGACCACGCGCGTCGTGTCGTGCCGCATCCGCGACGTGCATTCGTCGCCGGCCGTGACGATCGCGTCGCAGCCGATCACGAGGTCGGCTTCGCCCATCGCGATCCGGGTCGCGTGGATGTCGGTCGGCGCGTGCGAGATCTGCACATGGCTCATCACGGCGCCGCCCTTCTGCGCGAGGCCCGTGACGTCGAGCACGGTCACACCCTTGTTCTCGAGGTGCGCGGCCATCCCGAGCAGCGCGCCGATCGTGACGACGCCCGTGCCGCCGACGCCCGTGACCAGTACGCCGTACGCGCGGTCGATGTCCGGCAGCGTCGGCTCCGGGATCGGCGGCAGTGCGTTGCCATCGACCGAAACCGCCTTCGGCTTTTTCAGCTGGCCGCCCTCGACCGTGACGAAGCTCGGGCAGAAGCCCTTCACGCACGAGAAGTCCTTGTTGCAGCTCGACTGGTTGATCTGGCGCTTCGTGCCGAATTCGGTTTCCAGCGGCTCGACCGACAGGCAGTTCGACTGCACCGAGCAGTCGCCGCAGCCTTCGCACACCGCGTCGTTGATCACGACGCGCTTCGCCGGGTCCGGATACGTGCCGCGCTTGCGGCGGCGGCGCTTCTCGGTCGCGCAGGTCTGGTCGTAGATCAGGATCGTCGTGCCGGCGATCTCGCGCAGCTCGCGCTGCACGTCGTCGAGCTGGTCGCGGTGATGGATCGTCACGTCCGGCGCGAGCAGTGCCTTCTTGTCGTCGTACTTCTCCGGCTCGTCGGTGACGATCACGATCTTCCTCGCGCCTTCGGACGCGAGCTGGTGCGTGATCTGCGGCACCGTCAGCACGCCGTCGACCGGCTGGCCGCCCGTCATCGCGACCGCGTCGTTGTAGAGGATCTTGTAGGTGATGTTCGCCTTCGACGAAATCGCCGCGCGCACCGCCAGCAGGCCCGAGTGGAAATAGGTGCCGTCGCCGAGGTTCGCGAATACGTGCTTCTCGTCCGTGAACGGCGCCTGGCCGATCCACGGCACGCCTTCGCCGCCCATCTGGCTGAAGGTGCTCGTGCTGCGATCCATCCACACGGTCATGTAGTGGCAGCCGATGCCGGCGATCGCGCGCGAGCCTTCCGGTACGTTGGTCGACGTGTTGTGCGGGCAGCCCGAGCAGAACCACGGCTTGCGCTCGGTCTGCACGTGCGGCTTCGCGAGCGCCATTTCCTTCGCGTTGATCACGGCGAGTCGCGCGGCGATGCGCGCGCGCACGTCGGACGGTAGCTCGAACTTCTCGAGGCGCGTCGCGATCGCCTTCGCGATGATCGCGGGCGACAGTTCGTAGTGCGCGGGCAGCAGCCAGTTGCCCATCGGCACCGACCATTCGCCGCCGGCGCCGTCCTTCTCGTCGAACTTGCCGAACACGCGCGGCCGTTGCCCGTCGGGCCAGTTGTACAGCTCTTCCTTGATCGCGTATTCGAGGATCTGGCGCTTTTCCTCGACGACGAGGATTTCGTCGAGGCCGCGCGCGAACGCCTGCGCGCCCTGCGCTTCGAGCGGCCACACGCAGCCGACCTTGTAGAGTCGGATGCCGATCCGCGCGCAGGTTTCGTCGTCGAGACCGAGGTCGGTCAGCGCCTGGCGCACGTCGAGGTACGCCTTGCCGCCGGTCATGATCCCGAAGCGCGCGCTCGGCGAGTCGATCTCGATCCGGTCGAGCTTGTTCGCGCGCACATAGGCGAGCGCCGCGTACCACTTGTAGTCGAGCAGCCGCGCTTCCTGCACGAGCGGCGGATCGGGCCAGCGGATGTTCAGGCCGCCGTCCGGCACGATGAAGTCGGTCGGCAGCACGATCTCGGTGCGATGCGGGTCGATGTCGACCGACGCCGACGATTCGACGACGTCCGTCACGCACTTGAGCGCGACCCACAGGCCCGAATAGCGGCTCATCGCCCAGCCGTGCAGGCCGAAATCGAGATATTCCTGCACGTTGGACGGGAACAGCACGGGCAGCCCGCAGGCCTTGAAGATGTGCTCGGACTGGTGCGCGAGCGTAGACGATTTCGCCGCGTGGTCGTCGCCGGCGAGAACCAGCACGCCGCCGTGCTGCGACGAGCCGGCCGAGTTCGCGTGCTTGAATACATCGCCGGTGCGGTCGACGCCCGGGCCTTTGCCGTACCACATGCCGAACACGCCGTCGTGCTTCGCGCCGGGGTACAGGTTCACCTGCTGCGAGCCCCACACGGCGGTGGCGGCGAGATCTTCGTTGAGGCCGGGCTGGAATACGATCTGGTGGGCCGCCAGGTGCTGCTTGGCCTTCCAGAGCGAAAGATCGAGGCCGCCGAGCGGCGAACCGCGATAGCCGGAGATGAAGCCGGCCGTATTGAGGCCGGCGGCACGGTCGCGTTCCTGCTGGAGCATCGGCAGGCGCACGAGGGCCTGAATGCCGCTCATGTACGCGCGACCGCGTTCCAGTGTGTATTTGTCATCAAGCGTGACGGACTTCAGCGCGGCTTCCAGGGATGCGCGTTGGTCTGCGTCTAGCGGGGCATTCATTAACAGTCTCCTCCACCCAGTTTGGGATCACCAAAACTCGACTGCTCCGGCGTCTTGTGAACGCGTCGGCAGTGGCCGGCATATTGGCCGGTTTTAAGCGATGGTAGCACTGGGGCAAACCCGCCACCCACCGGCCGGAATGCGGCGGCGCATCAGGAAAACAGGGCCGTATGATGCGTTACATCATGTAAAGGCATGTAAAGCCGGCCCCATCTACGGGCAAATGCCGTTAATCTTGTCGGCCTGCCGGAGGTGCCCGGCCGCGTTGGTTGGTTTCGACGCAATCGGGGAGGCGCCGGCAGTTTTACAGGAGGTGCAATGAACACACGTCATATCCAGAGTTTCCTGATCGTGTCCGCCGCGTTTTTCGCGATGACCGGCCCGGTGCGCGCGCAAGGCGCGAGCGCACTGGCGGCAGCCGGCGCGCAGATGCGTCAGATCGTGCCGGCACAAGACGCCGTCGCGCAGCCGTCGGCGGAGCGCGCCGTCGAGTCGAAGGCGAACGCGCGTTGATCCGGTCGCGCGGCCCGCAGGCCGCGCCGGAATGCAAAAAGGGCGGGAATCCTCGGATTCCCGCCCTTTTTCTTTGTACCGCCTGATCGTGCGGCCGGCCGGGTTGCCCCGGGCAGCGGCGTGCCGGATGCGTCAGGCCTTGTCCTGCACGACGCCGCGGCGGATCTGGTCGAGCTCGATCGATTCGAACAGCGCCTTGAAGTTGCCTTCGCCGAAGCCCTGGTTGCCCTTGCGCTGGATGATCTCGAAGAAGATCGGCCCGATCTGGTTTTCGGTGAAGATCTGCAGCAGCAGGTCGTCGCGCGCGCCGTCGATCAGGATCTTGCGCTTCTTCAGTTCGTCCAGCGATTCGCCGTGGTCCGGCACGCGGCGGTCGACCAGCTCGTAATACGTGTCGATCGTGTCGAGCAGCTTCACTTCCTTGCTGCGCAGGCCGTCGACCGCGCCGTAAATGTCGCTCGTGCCGAGCGCGATGTGCTGGATGCCTTCGCCGTGATACGCGTCGAGGTATTCCTGGATCTGGCCGGCGGTGTCCGAGCCTTCCTCGTTGATCGGGATGCGGATCTTGCCGCACGGCGACGTCATCGCCTTCGACTTCACGCCCGTCACCTTGCCTTCGATGTCGAAGTAGCGCACTTCGCGGAAGTTGAACAGGCGCTCGTAGAACTCGGCCCATTCCTGCATGCGGCCGCGATGCACGTTGTGCGTCAGGTGGTCGATGTAGGTGAGGCCGTGGCCGGCCGGGTTCGGATTCGCGCCGGCGATCGGCTCGAAGTCGACGTCGTAGATGCTGATGTCGCCGATCGCGCCCGGCTGCGCGCCGTTCTTGCCGCGCCAGCGGTCGACGAAGTAGATCAGCGAATCGCCGATGCCCTTGATCGCCGGGATGTTCAGTTCCATCGGGCCGGTCTTGTTGTCGAAGCCCCATGCGCCAAGTTCCAGCGCGTGCTTGTATGCCTTCGCGGCGTCCTCCACGCGGAACGCGATCGCGCAGATCGACGGGCCGTGCAGGCGCGCGAAGCGTTGCGCGAACGAATCGGGTTCGGCGTTGATGATGAAGTTGATGTCGCCCTGGCGGTACACCGTCACGTCCTTGTGGCGGTGGCGTGCGATCGCGGTGAAACCCATCCGCTCGAACAGTTGTCCGAGCGCTTTCGGGTCCGGTGCCGTGTATTCGATGAATTCGAAGCCGTCGGTGCCGACGGGGTTGTCCCAGTTGGGGATCTGCATGTCGTGTCTCCTGTGCTTGGCGATCGGCCGGGGCGATGTGCGCATGTCCGGCCCGGTTCGATGTCGAAGGCGGCGCACGCGTCGGCGTGCGCAACGAATCGGTACGTGCGACAGAGTGTAGCGGGCGGCCGCGAGCGGAAGCTTGCGAACTTAGTCGTCCGTGCCTACGATGGCGCAATTTCCAGTCTCTAAATAACCATTGGAGGGCAGAAGATGGCGCAAGCCGAATTGGATGCCATCGACCGGCGGATTCTCGCGATTCTTCAGGAGAACGGGCGCCTGTCGAACCAGGAGATCGCCGAGCGCGTGAACCTGTCGCCGAGCCCGTGCCTGCGGCGGATCCGGCGGCTCGAGGAGATCGGCGTGATCACCGGTTACGTCGCGCTGCTGAACCCGCAGAAGCTCGGGCTCGACCTGCTCGCGTACGTCAGCGTGCGGCTCGAAAAGCGCGGCGGCCTGGCGCCGGTCCGGGCCGATGAGACGTCGGCGCGCGCGGGCGCGACCCATGCGGAGCTGTTTCGCGCGGCCGTGCAGACGTGGCCGGAAGTGGTCGCGTGTCACGCGATGACGGGAGACATGGATTACCTGCTGCGCGTGCAGGTCGAGGACATGGCGCATTTCTCCCGCTTCGTGCAGGAGCATTTGCTGCATCACCCGTCGGTCATCGACGTGAAGACGAGCTTTTCGCTCGAATGCTTCAAGGAGACGACGGCGTTGCCGATTCGGTCGGTGCGCTAGCAAACGCGCCCGGCAGGGAAGGGAGGGGCCGGGCGCGCCGCAGGCGCGGCCCGGTTGGCCGACGTTACGCCGTCAGTGCGGCGGGCATCAGCGATTCGATGAACTTCGACGTGCGGTGCGTCTGGCGCTTGAGCGCGTAGTCGAACACCGCGGCCTGCTCCTGCAGCATCTCGGCGATGATCGTCGAGTGGTCGGCCGGCGGCAGCGACAGGTACGCATCGGCTTCGCCGTACGCGTACTCGATCCGCATCCCGGACTTCTTCGCGATGTGCATCATCGTCGCGTTGCGCGACAGGCAGTGCATGTACAGCATCGTCACGCGCGTGTTGCGGCTGCGGATCGCCGCACGCTCGAACAGTTTCGAGCCGACGCCGCGGCCGCGTGCGCTTTCGAGCACCGACACGCCGAATTCGGCCGTGCGCTTGTCGCCCTCGGCCGGCAGGTAGGCCAGGTGGCCGACGCCGATCAGCTCGAGGCCGTGGTCGAACACGCCGAACACGGTGTCGCGACCGAAGTCGATCGTGCGGACATAGTTCTCGATCACGTGGTCGGGCACCATCTGGCCGAAGCGCAGCAGGCGGTCCTCTTCGTCGAGCGAGAGAAAGTGAGTGAGCATCTGCTCACGGTCTTTGGAAGCCAGTTCCCTGACGAGAACCGGCGCATTACCGGCGGTGCCGACGACATCGGCCGTGCCGTTGAATTGCGTGTTCATCGTGGGTTCCTCAGTGTGTGCCCATACAGCGGGTTGTGCAACGCAACAGCATTTTACCCGCTCCGGATAGGGGAAAACCCGAATTTAACGATGTTTGAGCTGGAGGGGGAATTCTAAATCCGCTTAATTAAATTGCTATCTATTTGATTTTTAACGGATTAAAAATTCATCATATGAAGCGCGCGGCGGGCTGTCGCAGTGTGCCCGTCGCGCAACGCTTGCTGCTGTGCGGCAATCAGGCCGCCGGCGTCAGCCCGCGTTCGATCAGGTCGATCACCTGTTCGGCGAAGTCGCGGTAGCCGAGGCGGCCGCCCGGCTTCAGCCACGTGAACGTCCAGTTGATCATCCCGAACACCATCATCGTCACGGATGTCTGGTTTTCCTTCGAGATGCGGTCCGGGTAGGCGCGTGCGAGCTGCCGCGCGAACGCCGCGACGACGTCGCGCTGGCGGTCGAGCACGATTTCCCGCTGCGCGTCCTCGAGATACTTCACGTCGTTGAGCAACGCGACGTGGCGGCTGTGCGACGTCTCGTACTCGGCGAGGAACGCGCGCACGAGCTCGGCGAACGCGTCGCGCTCGCTGAGGCCGCGCCGCTGGCTCGCGGCTTCGACCTCGGCGATGATCAGCATCAGCCGCTTCGTGTAGCGGTCGAGCAGGTCGAACAGGATCGCTTCCTTGCTCTCGTAATAGTGATAGAGGCGTGCCTTCGACGTGCCGCTCGCGGTCGCGAGATCGGACATCGAGGTGCTCGGGTAGCTCGTCTGCGCGAATTTCTCGGCGGCCAGATCGAGGATCTGCTCGCGCTGGGATTCGTGGTCGGGCGCTCGGGTACGGGCCATGGTCGAATGCGGAAGATTAGTGGTGCGCGGCGGCCGCGCGTACCTGCGTGGAAGAGAGGGCGGCAGGCGTGTCGTCCTGCAGCTCGAGCCGGCCGGCTGCCGCGAGTTCGCGGCAGCGCCACCAGGCGATCGAGTCGCTGACGAACAGTCCGCCGCGGTCGGCGTCGGCCATGATGCTGCCGACGAGGCGCCGTGCGGGCAGCCAGTCGGTTTCCACGCGCGAGACGATCAGCGCGTCGAGATCGGCGTAGTGGCCGCTCTTGATCGTGTTGCTGACCCAGTAGCGAAGTTCGGCGTTCAGGTGCTTCGCCTCCTGCCATTCGAGCGCGAGGCGGCCGATGCGCAGCACCGAGATCGGCGCGGCCACCGGCCGTTTCCGCGCCAGTTCCGCAGGCGAGAACATCCCGGTCGTGCACGCCTGGTCGGTGCGCGACAGCGACGCGCGCTGGGCCGTGTCGAGGTCGGCGGCCGACAGCCGCACTTCGTTCAGGCGCTGCGGGACGTTGCGCAGGTGATAGGCGACGCGGCGCAGCAGCAGCTTGTCGCCGACGCTCGGCGCGTGCCACACGACCACCTGGCCCGACTCCAGCGCGAGCTGGTCGAGGCGCGCGAATTCATCTTCGATTTCCTGGTTCCAGTCGGGAATCTGGTCGCCGAGCACGCGGTGCCAGAAGGCGGCGCGCGTGTCGGGCGTCTCGTCGGCGCCCTTGAGCGGCCCGACGCCGAGATCGTCGAGCAATCCGACGACGCGCTCGTCGCGTCCGGCTTGCGCGAGAGCCTCGCGCAGCGACGCGGCGGCGGTGCCGCCCTGAATCACATGAATGGTACTCATCGGCCTGTCGTCAACAAAAGAAAACCGCCGGCCGGGCGGACGTTGCGATGTCCAGCCGGCCGGCGGCCCCTAGTGTAAGCGAGATGTGTGACGGCGAGAAACCGTCCGGCGCCGCGACGCGACGCCGCTCAACGTTCGTCGTAGCTCACGACGACCTTGTCGCTGACCGGGTGGCACTGGCATGTGAGCACGAAACCGTCCTTCACTTCGTGCTCCTCGAGCGTGTAGTTCTTCTCCATCCGCACTTCGCCCTCGATCACCTTCGCGCGGCATGTGCAGCATACGCCGCCCTTGCACGCGTACGGCAGCGCGAGGCCCGCGCGCAGGCCGACATCGAGCAGGCTCACGCCTTCGTACGGCAGGCGCAGCTTGCGCTTCTTGCCGTCGAGCACGATTTCCAAGTCGGCGGCCGGCGTCTGTTCGGTGATTTCGACGACCGGGGCGCCGGCCTGCGGCAGCGGCGTGCCGAAGCGCTCGACATGCACCTTCGCCTGCGGCACGCCGGCCGCCTTCAGGGCCGCCTCGGCCGCGTCCATCATCGGCGCGGGGCCGCAGATGAACGCCTCGTCGATCGCGTCGGCCGGCGTCAGCGTGCCGAGGAATTCCGTGCATTTCGCCTGGTCGAGCACGCCGTTGAACAGTTCGACGTCCTGCTGGTCGTCCGATAGCACGTGATAGAGGACGAAGCGGTTCATGTAGCGGTTCTTCAGGTCCTCGAGCTCCTCCGCGAACATGATCGCGTCGACGCTGCGGTTGCCGTAGATCAGCGTGAACGTGCTGCGCGGCTCGAGTTCGAGCGTCGTCTTCACGATCGCGAGCACGGGTGTGATCCCGGAGCCACCGGAAAACGCGACGTACTGCTTGCCGTGGTCGGCGTTCAGGTGCGTGAAGAAGCGGCCGTCCGGCGTCATCACGTCGATCGTGTGGCCCGGCTTCAGCGAATCGAATGCGAAGTTCGAGAAGCGGCCGCCGCGCACACGCTTGATGCCGATGCGCAACTCGCCGTCACGGTCGTAGTCCGTCGTGCCGACGCAGATCGAATACGAGCGGCGCGTCTCCTCGCCGTCGATGTGGGTCTTCAGCGTGACGAACTGGCCTTGCGTGAAGCGGTACGCGTCGCGCAGCTCGGGCGGCACGTCGAAGGAGACGGTGACGGCGTCGGCGGTCTCGGGCCGCACGTCGCGGATACGCAGCGGATGAAATTGCGGGGTCGACGACCCCCGCCGGGCCGCCCGAAGGGGGGCGTCTGCCCCCTCGGGGCGCAGCGAACGAAGAGAGCGTGGGGGCTGTTTCATCTCAGTAAGGTTTGAAGTAGTCGAAGGGTTCGCGGCAGTCGACGCAGCGATACAGCGCCTTGCAGGCCGTGGACGCGAATTGCGCGAGGCGTTCGGTGCGGGCGGAGCCGCAGCGCGGGCACGCGGGCGCCGCGACCGGGCGCGGCACGAAACGCACGACGTTCTCCCGCGGAGCGGCGCTGCCGCACTGGCCGACGGGCGGTGCGATGCCGTAAGCGCGCAGCTTGTCGCGCGCTTCCTGCGTGATCCAGTCGGTCGTCCACGCGGGCGCGAGCACCGTCTCGACCCGGTGCGGCGGCAGGCCGGCGGCCTGCATCGCGGCCGCGATGTCCTCGGCGATCTGCGACATCGCCGGGCAGCCCGAGTAGGTCGGCGTGATCACGACTTCGAGCAGGCCGTCGTCCGCGCGGCGGACGTCGCGCAGGATGCCGAGCTCGCGGATCGACACGACCGGGATCTCGGGGTCGGGCACGGCTTCGAGCACGTCCCATGCGCGGGCGAGCAACGGATCGTCGCGGCGCGCGGCGGGCGCGGTGTTGGCGGCGGCGGTCTGGAAGGACATCGTCGGGCTCCGTGGCGTCGGCCGGTTACCAGGTCGCGCCGGGGTGCTGGCGCGCGAGGCTCTGCATTTCCGCGAGCAGGTAGCCCATGTGCTCCGAGTGCTCGCCCTGCTTGCCGGTCGTGACGTGCTGCACGGGTGCCGGCAGCACGAGTGTCGCTTCGGCGAGCGCGTCGTCGACGTCCGCGCGCCAGGCGGCTTCGATCGCAGCCGGTGCCGGACCGATGCCCGGTGCGGCGATTGCGTCGTCGATCGCGTCGGCCGCGAAGAATTCGCGCGTGTACGGGATCAGGTAGTCGAGTGCGGCCTGCGCGCGGCGGTGCGATTCGTCGGTGCCGTCGCCCAGGCGCACGAGCCATTCGCGCGCGTGCTGCACGTGATAACGGACTTCCTTCACCGATTTCGCGGCGATCGCCGCGAGCTGCGTGTCGGTCGACGATTCCAGCGCGCTCCACACGTGCAGCATCAGTGCCGCGTAGAGGAAGTTGCGCACGATCGTCACCGCGTAGTCCTTGTCGGCGTGCGCGGTGCCCGCGAGCGGGCCGTAGTGCGGCAGTTCCACGAGCATGAAGTTCGCGAACTCGCGCTCGGTACGGAAGTACGCGTAATCGTTCTCGGTCTTCGTCGCGCCGGTGAGCTGGCGTTCGAGTTCGGCCGCATGCGTATACAGCATGCGCGCCTGGCCGATGAGGTCGAGGCTCATGTTGGTGAGCGCGATGTCTTCCTCGAGGATCGGGCCGTGGCCGCACCATTCGGCGTTGCGCTGACCGAGGATCAGCGCGTTGTCCGCGAGGCGCAGAACGTAGGAGAGGTGTTCGGGCGTGATCGTCATGGCGCGGGCGTTACATGTGGTTGACTTCGTCGGGCAGCGTGTAGAACGTCGGGTGACGGTAGATCTTGTCGCCCGCCGGCTCGAACAGTTCGGCCTTCTCGTTCGGATCCGATGCGGTGATCGCCGACGACGGCACCACCCAGATGCTCACGCCTTCCTGGCGGCGCGTGTAGACGTCGCGTGCCATGCGCAGCGCCATCGACGCGTCGGCGGCGTGCAGGCTGCCGCAATGCTTGTGGTCGAGGCCCTGCTTGCTGCGCACGAACACTTCCCAGATCGGCCATTCCTTGTTCATCACTTTCTCCTGATTCCTGAATTCGATGGTTGCCGCTCAGGCGGCGTGCTGTTCGGCGCGGGCGCGGCGCTTCGCTTCGTGCGCGAGGGCGGCTTCGCGCACCCATGCGCCGTCCTCGTGCGCCTTCACGCGGGTCGCGAGGCGTTCCTTGTTGCACGGGCCGTCGCCGTTGACCACGCGCCAGAATTCATCCCAGTCGATCGTGCCGTAGTCGTGGTGGCCGCGCGTGTCGTTCCACTTCAGGTCGGGGTCGGGTAGCGTCACGCCGAGTATCTTCGCCTGGTCGACCGTCGCGTCGACGAACTTCTGCCGCAGGTCGTCGTTCGAGATCCGTTTGATGCCCCATTTCGCGGACTGGCTGCTGTGGACCGAATCGGCGTCGCTCGGGCCGAACATCATCAGCACCGGCCACCACCAGCGATTCACGGCCTGCTGGACCATCGCGCGCTGCGCGCCGGAACCCTTCATCATCGACAGCAGCGCGTCGAAACCCTGGCGCTGGTGAAACGACTCTTCCTTGCACACGCGGATCATCGCGCGCGCGTACGGGCCGTACGTGCAGCGACACAGCGGGATCTGGTTCATGATCGCGGCGCCGTCGACGAGCCAGCCGATCACGCCGACGTCGGCCCAGGTCGGCGTCGGGTAGTTGAAGATGCTCGAGTATTTCGCCTTGCCTGCATGCAACGCGTCGATCAGCGAATCGCGCGACACGCCGAGCGTTTCGGCCGCGCTATAAAGATAGAGGCCGTGGCCGGCCTCGTCCTGGACTTTCGCGAGCAGGATCGCCTTGCGCTTCAGGCTCGGCGCGCGCGAGATCCAGTTTCCTTCGGGCAGCATGCCGACGACTTCCGAATGCGCGTGCTGCGAGATCTGGCGAACCAGCGTCTTGCGATAGGCGTCGGGCATCCAGTCCTGCGGTTCGATCTTGCTGTCCGCGGCCATGACCGCATCGAACCGCGCCTGCTCGGGCGACTCGGCTGCGGCGTCGAGCGGCGCGACGTTGCCGGGGATGTCGAGGGATTGCGTGTACATGGCGAGGCTCTCGTCCGGTTGAGTGTGTGCGAAGTATAAACCAACCGACCGGTCGGTTAATAAATTTCTTGCGGATTTGCGGCGAGACTCGGGTAAACGAGGGACGTCGGGGCGCGATCGGGCGGCGCGAGAGCGGTTCGGCGCGTGGGCCCGGCATCTTCTGCGGCACAATGCCCGCTTTCCGATGAGGATTTTGCCGATGTCATTCCGAAGCAGTTTCGCCGCGGCCGTGCTGGGTGCGGCCGTTTTCGTGTCGCCGCTTGCGGCCTCGGCCGCGCCGGCCGGATGGGTTGCCGCGTGGGCGACCGCGCTGCAGCCGATTCCGGACCTTGCCGCACCGCCGCCGCTCTATCGCGCACCGGACGTGGCCGGGCGGACCGTGCGCCAGATCGTCTATCCGACGGTGTCGGGGCGGGCCGCGCGGATTCGCGTCAGCAATGCATACGGTCGTGCGCCGCTGGTCGTAGAAGCTGCGAGCCTCGCGCGCGCCGGAGACGGCGCTGCGCTCGCCGGCGGCGCGGCCGCGGCGGTCCGGTTTGGCGGCAAGGCGTCGGTGACGCTCGCGCCGGGCCAGGAACTCGAAAGCGATCCGGTGGCGATCGACGTGACGGCCGGGCGGCCGTATGCAATCAGCCTCCAGATGGGGCCGAACCAGCGGATGATGGTCTGGCACCGCGTGTCGAACCAGTTCAACTACGTCTCTGCGCCGGGCGATCACGTGAGCGATCCGGGCGCCGCTACGTTCCGCACTCGTTTTACCCAATATGCATGGGTGACCGAGCTGGCCGTCGAGGCCGGTTCCGCGCGAGCCAGCGTAGCCGCGATCGGCGATTCGATTACCGACGGCCTGCGCTCGAGCCTGAACCTGAACCGTCGCTGGCCGGACGCGCTGGCGCGTCGGCTGACGGCGTCGGGCGCAGATTCGGTCGGCGTCGTGAATCTCGGCATCAGCGGGAACCGGCTGCTCAGCGATTCCGCGTGCTACGGCACGTCGCTGGCGTCGCGGTTCGAGCGCGATGCGCTGTCGCGCGCGGGCGTGAAGGCGGCGGTCGTGCTGATCGGGATCAACGACATCAACTTCGCGGCGATGCCGCCGCGCGTGGGGCTCGATTGCGACCACCCGCATACGCAGGTCACGGCTGTGTCGCTGATCGATGGTTATCGCCGGCTGATCGAGGCGGCGCACCGTCAGGGCGTGAAGGTCTTCGGCGCGACGCTTACTCCGGCCGGATTGCCGGCCGGACGCGAGTCGATCCGGCTGGAGGTGAATCGGTGGATCCGGAGCGGCGGCGGGTTCGACGGTGTGGTCGACTTCGATGCGGTGCTGCGCGATCCGGCGCGCCCGAGCGTGCTGCAACGCCGATACGACAGCGGCGACGGTATCCATCCGAGCGACGCCGGCTACACGGCGATGGCCGACGCGGTGCCGGTCGAGCAACTGCAAGCTGCCGTGGGCGGCAAGTGACACCCTCTTATATATAGGGCGAAGCGCTGCCGGCGGCCAGGAGGCCGACGGCGATACCCGGCCCGTCACGCCCAAAGCCTCCGTGCGCGTCAGCGCACGGAGGCTTTTTCGAATTAATTTCACAAAGGGGCTTGCGCGATTGGCGCGTGCTGCATAGAATCACGCCTCTTTCGCGCTAACGGAAACGCAGTGCGGAAGAGGGGAAGCGAAGTCGGTGGTGTGCAGCGGTTGAGGCACGCGGCTGGCGCAGGAAGATGGACCCCGCAGTCGCAACGAAGCAGTTAAAAAGTTGTTGACGATCTGCGAAACACGGTTCATAATCTCGCTTCTCTGCTGCTGAAAACGCAGCGCTGCTGAGAAGCGAAACGGTTCTCGCAGACATGCTCTTTAAAAATTAACAGCCGATAAGTGTGGGCGCTTGATGGAAGCGAGCTGATCTTCGGATCAGAAAGCGAAAGTATCAAGAGTCTCACACTAAAGTAAGTCAGGTTCATGAAGCAATTCATGTTCCTGTCAGCTTTGAGTGAGCGACCGGTTCTACGGAACCGAAAACAGTAACAGGTTTAAACTGAAGAGTTTGATCCTGGCTCAGATTGAACGCTGGCGGCATGCCTTACACATGCAAGTCGAACGGCAGCACGGGTGCTTGCACCTGGTGGCGAGTGGCGAACGGGTGAGTAATACATCGGAACATGTCCTGTAGTGGGGGATAGCCCGGCGAAAGCCGGATTAATACCGCATACGATCTAGGGATGAAAGCGGGGGACCTTCGGGCCTCGCGCTATAGGGTTGGCCGATGGCTGATTAGCTAGTTGGTGGGGTAAAGGCCTACCAAGGCGACGATCAGTAGCTGGTCTGAGAGGACGACCAGCCACACTGGGACTGAGACACGGCCCAGACTCCTACGGGAGGCAGCAGTGGGGAATTTTGGACAATGGGCGAAAGCCTGATCCAGCAATGCCGCGTGTGTGAAGAAGGCCTTCGGGTTGTAAAGCACTTTTGTCCGGAAAGAAAACCTCTGCCCTAATACGGCGGGGGGATGACGGTACCGGAAGAATAAGCACCGGCTAACTACGTGCCAGCAGCCGCGGTAATACGTAGGGTGCGAGCGTTAATCGGAATTACTGGGCGTAAAGCGTGCGCAGGCGGTTTGTTAAGACCGATGTGAAATCCCCGGGCTCAACCTGGGAACTGCATTGGTGACTGGCAAGCTAGAGTATGGCAGAGGGGGGTAGAATTCCACGTGTAGCAGTGAAATGCGTAGAGATGTGGAGGAATACCGATGGCGAAGGCAGCCCCCTGGGCCAATACTGACGCTCATGCACGAAAGCGTGGGGAGCAAACAGGATTAGATACCCTGGTAGTCCACGCCCTAAACGATGTCAACTAGTTGTTGGGGATTCATTTCCTTAGTAACGTAGCTAACGCGTGAAGTTGACCGCCTGGGGAGTACGGTCGCAAGATTAAAACTCAAAGGAATTGACGGGGACCCGCACAAGCGGTGGATGATGTGGATTAATTCGATGCAACGCGAAAAACCTTACCTACCCTTGACATGGTCGGAATCCCGCTGAGAGGTGGGAGTGCTCGAAAGAGAACCGATACACAGGTGCTGCATGGCTGTCGTCAGCTCGTGTCGTGAGATGTTGGGTTAAGTCCCGCAACGAGCGCAACCCTTGTCCTTAGTTGCTACGCAAGAGCACTCTAAGGAGACTGCCGGTGACAAACCGGAGGAAGGTGGGGATGACGTCAAGTCCTCATGGCCCTTATGGGTAGGGCTTCACACGTCATACAATGGTCGGAACAGAGGGTTGCCAACCCGCGAGGGGGAGCTAATCCCAGAAAACCGATCGTAGTCCGGATCGCACTCTGCAACTCGAGTGCGTGAAGCTGGAATCGCTAGTAATCGCGGATCAGCATGCCGCGGTGAATACGTTCCCGGGTCTTGTACACACCGCCCGTCACACCATGGGAGTGGGTTTTACCAGAAGTGGCTAGTCTAACCGCAAGGAGGACGGTCACCACGGTAGGATTCATGACTGGGGTGAAGTCGTAACAAGGTAGCCGTATCGGAAGGTGCGGCTGGATCACCTCCTTTCTAGAGCTATCTCGCGAAGTTGAGCGCTCACGCTTATCGGCTGTAAATTAGGACAGACTCAGGGGTCTGTAGCTCAGTTGGTTAGAGCACCGTCTTGATAAGGCGGGGGTCGTTGGTTCGAATCCAACCAGACCCACCAATTGTCTGGAAACACCTGAGGAAGTCTCTGTACATGGGGGCATAGCTCAGCTGGGAGAGCACCTGCTTTGCAAGCAGGGGGTCGTCGGTTCGATCCCGTCTGCCTCCACCAATTGCGATGCTCGTTAGCGCTTCAGCGCTTACGAGCATCTCACTCCCGAAGGGGAGCCCCAACGGAGAATATTTGATTGGGTTCGAGAGAACGAATCGAGTATTCCCCATTGGCGATTGAGCCAGTCAGAGCGATATGAGTAACACCATATCGGCTGTCGTTCTTTAACAATCTGGAAGAAGTAAGTAATTTGGATAGCGGAAGCGTCTTGAGATGGACGTGGAAACTATCCGGGTTGTGATTGTATCGATGTATCTCAAGATGATTCGAACTTCATGTTCGGCTCAATTGGAATACGGCACAAATGCGAGAACTCAACCTGTAGCGACTGTAGCGTCGAAAGATGAGACAGACTCGTTATAGGGTCAAGCGAACAAGTGCATGTGGTGGATGCCTTGGCGATCACAGGCGATGAAGGACGCGGTAGCCTGCGAAAAGCTACGGGGAGCTGGCAAACGAGCTTTGATCCGTAGATGTCCGAATGGGGAAACCCGGCCCTTTTGGGTCATCCTAGACTGAATACATAGGTCTAGTGAAGCGAACGCGGTGAACTGAAACATCTAAGTAACCGCAGGAAAAGAAATCAACCGAGATTCCCAAAGTAGTGGCGAGCGAAATGGGATGAGCCTTGTACTCTTTATTTGTATTGTTAGCCGAACGCTCTGGAAAGTGCGGCCATAGCGGGTGATAGCCCCGTAGGCGAAAACAGTATGAAAGAACTAAGTGTACGACAAGTAGGGCGGGACACGTGAAATCCTGTCTGAAGATGGGGGGACCATCCTCCAAGGCTAAATACTCGTGATCGACCGATAGTGAACCAGTACCGTGAGGGAAAGGTGAAAAGAACCCCGGGAGGGGAGTGAAATAGATCCTGAAACCGCATGCATACAAACAGTCGGAGCCTCGCAAGGGGTGACGGCGTACCTTTTGTATAATGGGTCAGCGACTTACGTTCAGTAGCAAGCTTAACCGTATAGGGCAGGCGTAGCGAAAGCGAGTCCGAATAGGGCGTTCAGTTGCTGGGCGTAGACCCGAAACCAAGTGATCTATCCATGGCCAGGATGAAGGTGCGGTAACACGTACTGGAGGTCCGAACCCACTAACGTTGAAAAGTTAGGGGATGAGCTGTGGATAGGGGTGAAAGGCTAAACAAACTTGGAAATAGCTGGTTCTCTCCGAAAACTATTTAGGTAGTGCCTCGTGTCTCACCTTCGGGGGTAGAGCACTGTCATGGTTGGGGGGTCCATTGCGGATTACCCCGCCATAGCAAACTCCGAATACCGAAGAGTGCAATCACGGGAGACAGACATCGGGTGCTAACGTCCGGTGTCAAGAGGGAAACAACCCAGACCGCCAGCTAAGGTCCCCAAATATAGCTAAGTGGGAAACGAAGTGGGAAGGCTAAAACAGTCAGGAGGTTGGCTTAGAAGCAGCCACCCTTTAAAGAAAGCGTAATAGCTCACTGATCGAGTCGTCCTGCGCGGAAGATGTAACGGGGCTAAGCTATATACCGAAGCTGCGGATGCGAGCTATGCTCGCATGGTAGGAGAGCGTTCCGTAAGCCTGCGAAGGTGCGTTGAAAAGCGTGCTGGAGGTATCGGAAGTGCGAATGCTGACATGAGTAGCGATAAAGGGGGTGAAAGGCCCCCTCGCCGTAAGCCCAAGGTTTCCTACGCAACGTTCATCGGCGTAGGGTGAGTCGGCCCCTAAGGCGAGGCAGAAATGCGTAGCTGATGGGAAGCAGGTCAATATTCCTGCACCATTGTTAGATGCGATGGGGGGACGGATCGCGGAAGGTTGTCCGGGTGTTGGAAGTCCCGGTCGCTGCATTGGAGAAGGCGCTTAGGCAAATCCGGGCGCAGGATTCAAGGGTGTGGCGCGAGCTCCTTCGGGAGCGAAGCAATTGGAAGTGGTTCCAAGAAAAGCCTCTAAGCTTCAGTCTAACGATGACCGTACCGCAAACCGACACAGGTGGGCGAGATGAGTATTCTAAGGCGCTTGAGAGAACTCGGGAGAAGGAACTCGGCAAATTGGTACCGTAACTTCGGGATAAGGTACGCCCTTGTAGCTTGATGCCCCTGCGGGCAGAGGGTGAAGGGGTTGCAATAAACTGGTGGCTGCGACTGTTTAATAAAAACACAGCACTCTGCAAACACGAAAGTGGACGTATAGGGTGTGACGCCTGCCCGGTGCCGGAAGATTAAATGATGGGGTGCAAGCTCTTGATTGAAGTCCCGGTAAACGGCGGCCGTAACTATAACGGTCCTAAGGTAGCGAAATTCCTTGTCGGGTAAGTTCCGACCTGCACGAATGGCGTAACGATGGCCACACTGTCTCCTCCCGAGACTCAGCGAAGTTGAAGTGTTTGTGATGATGCAATCTACCCGCGGCTAGACGGAAAGACCCCATGAACCTTTACTGTAGCTTTGCATTGGACTTTGAACCGATCTGTGTAGGATAGGTGGGAGGCTATGAAACCGGAACGCTAGTTTCGGTGGAGCCGTCCTTGAAATACCACCCTGGTTTGTTTGAGGTTCTAACCTTGGCCCGTGATCCGGGTCGGGGACAGTGCATGGTAGGCAGTTTGACTGGGGCGGTCTCCTCCCAAAGCGTAACGGAGGAGTACGAAGGTACGCTAGGTACGGTCGGAAATCGTGCTGATAGTGCAATGGCATAAGCGTGCTTAACTGCGAGACCGACAAGTCGAGCAGGTGCGAAAGCAGGTCATAGTGATCCGGTGGTTCTGTATGGAAGGGCCATCGCTCAACGGATAAAAGGTACTCTGGGGATAACAGGCTGATACCGCCCAAGAGTTCATATCGACGGCGGTGTTTGGCACCTCGATGTCGGCTCATCTCATCCTGGGGCTGTAGCCGGTCCCAAGGGTATGGCTGTTCGCCATTTAAAGAGGTACGTGAGCTGGGTTTAAAACGTCGTGAGACAGTTTGGTCCCTATCTGCCGTGGGCGTTGGATATTTGAAGGGGGCTGCTCCTAGTACGAGAGGACCGGAGTGGACGAACCTCTGGTGTACCGGTTGTCACGCCAGTGGCATCGCCGGGTAGCTATGTTCGGAAGAGATAACCGCTGAAAGCATCTAAGCGGGAAACTCGCCTTAAGATGAGATATCCCTGGGGACTAGATCCCCTTGAAGGGTCGTTCGAGACCAGGACGTTGATAGGTCAGGTGTGTAAGCGCAGTAATGCGTTCAGCTAACTGATACTAATTGCCCGTAAGGCTTGATCCTATAACAAGTCTGTCTCGATAGCCGTTAGCGCTTCAGCGCTTACGGATATCGAGCGTCGAGTGCAAGGCACTCGACGTACGACGGTTGAAGTACCGCGTACGTGTGAGATACAACCTCACAACCCCTAAATTACTGCTTCTTCCGAGATTGGTCGCGCTGCGAAGCAACGCGACACCCCTCTTTGCCTGATGACCATAGCGAGTCGGCCCCACCCCTTCCCATCCCGAACAGGACCGTGAAACGACTCTACGCCGATGATAGTGCGGGTTCCCGTGTGAAAGTAGGTAATCGTCAGGCTCCCTAAGCCAAGAACCCCCGCCCGAAAGGCGGGGGTTTTTGCATTTGGGCAGCCAAAATGATAGCGGGGCGGGGATCGGCTGCCTGGCTGGAGCTGGAGCACCGATTCAGACCAGGACCGGCCCCCTCTTCCAGCATGTTGGCGCAAGACGCGCTCAGACCGCCCAGATTGGCCACGGCACGGGGAACTGACGCTGTCGTGACCGACACCTCCCATCTACTATCAGCAGCGACAGCGATCAAGTCATCAGGTCGGCAACCGAGTCGATCACACACCCGGCAACTTCTTCGCGGCAACCTACCGTCACGGATTTTCTCGTCCCTTGGCGCGGCTGCATCGCGTTGTCTGCCTCTCAATGATCGGCCATCATGTCCGGTTCACTGACGTATTGAGCGTATCCTCTGCCAAAATCGAGATCGCCATTTCACAGCGGCCGGGGTATGCCCGGAGCCCTTCGTCACCAGACTCGCCGTTCGCGTAAGCCTAGCGCTACGTGTCGCATGCCCGATTTTCAGCGTCCTCCTGTCGCAAGCTCTGAACGATCACTGCCAATTGAAACTGCGCGACTGGATTGCGCCACGGACGGCATCGCGTCGTTATCAGGCGTTGTTCTCAGTCAAATTCGCCGCATCTTTACTCAAATCGCTTCCTTCGAGGCGAAGGACGCGCGTAGTCCGCTGCAAAGAAAGACCCGGCTATAGAACCAACCCTGACGTGCGCGGATCCGCCGGCCGGATGCGATCAGAAATCCGCGCTGTTGCTTTTGACGAGCACGGGCTGACCGTCTCGCACCACGTAGATTTTCTCGATGAGCGAATAGGCGGTACGGCCAAAGCAGTCTCGCCCTTCGCCCATTGATGCGAAGTGCGTGCCGCCTGCGTCGACGCCGGTCGATAGCACCGTGCACGCGGTACTCGGATCGCTGAGCGCGGAGTGCTGGGCCGGCGGAAACCGGCGCGTTGTGTTCCGGCCTTGATCTCGGGTCAGCACGAGCATTGCCGGGCAACGAGTAGCGGACGTCAACGACCGTGGGTCGCATATCAGCTTTCCGGCGTCTTCGGACGTCTGGGATGCGGCGAAAGCGCCCGAGTCGAACCCCCACGCAGATATTCGCGCTCAGCTGAACGAGGCGGGAATCGTACGGGCATGCGGGATGCCGTGCGTGCGCCCCGGATTCACTGTGATACGCCGACCAGATGCTGACGTTGGTGGGCTTGCACGACGGGGCGACGCAATGAGAGCCACACTGTGCAGGACATTCGCCGCGATGGCGGCGCCGAGGCTACGGGGCAACCCCGAGCGTGGGCGCATGTCGTCGCCAAGCAATGGCTGCAACACGTCGACGCAGGCTTGAGCTGCCGGACTCATCTTGCGGCGCGTCGTCGCCGGCGCTTGCCGCGACGAGGTACGCGGATGCATCGTTGAGCAGCCACGCATACGCGATCGCATCCTGACTCATGGGATGCGCCGCGGGCGAACCGACGCGTGTCGAGCCACGGCACCCGGCATCGAGCGCCGGCTTCAACCTGTCATACGCAGCGAGCGCAGTGGCTGCTTTCGGGCGTCCCGTCGCGTGGCTGTCAGTCAGTGCCTGCCGACGGGTCTTCGCGATTGTGCCCGAGCGACACCAGGTGTCTGCCGGGCCGGCGGCATGTGCGGCCAACGCCATGAAGGTCATCGCAAGAGCAAGCAGGCGCACGAGGATTTGTACCGGGAGCGGCGACCCGGGATGGTATCGCGCTGGCCGCCGAAGTCGTCAAAGACAGGGGCGGGTGACCACGATTCCGTGCGGAAGCCTTGGCCCAATGTCCGGTGCGACTGCCCGACTGCGCGCGAAAGCCCTGTCACGTGCACCGCCTGCAGATCGCGACCAGGCAACCCCGCGTGCCGGGTGCGACATCCCAGCTTCCCTCCAGTGGCGGGGCTGAAGCCCTCCCGAATACCGGGAGCGGGATCGACGAAGCTGCCCGGCACGAAATTTGCGGAAATTTTGCGTCCACCCGCTTGGCATTGTGCACAGGAGGTCGTATGATGGCGATCTTTCGTTTTTAGCGTAGATCGAGATCGACGCTGAAGGCGGAGTCTGACGATGATGTGGCGCCGATCGGCAACATCTCGTGCTTGCCTCAGCCAGGCGAGGGCGGGAGATCGGTGGTAGAGCAAGTGTTAGGAAGAGAGTGAAAATAATCTTCCGGATGTGCTTGACAGGAGTGCGATGCACCCCCATAATCGTCAGTTCTCTACGGAGGGGTGCCCGAGTGGCTAAAGGGGGCAGACTGTAAATCTGTTGGCTTACGCCTACGTTGGTTCGAATCCAACCTCCTCCACCAAGAACATCAGCTGAAAGAGCGGTAGGGAATCGTTAGTAGCCCGTGCGGGTGTAGCTCAATGGTAGAGCAGAAGCCTTCCAAGCTTATGACGAGGGTTCGATTCCCTTCACCCGCTCCAGACCGTGAAGTTGAAGCGTAAAAACAACGCCCATGTGGCTCAGTGGTAGAGCACTCCCTTGGTAAGGGAGAGGTCGGCAGTTCGATCCTGCCCATGGGCACCAGCAGTTAAAAGTCAGTGTCTTGTTTGCGCGCGGCGCAACCTGTGAAATTCCTTTTGGGAGTCGAAAATGGCCAAGGGTAAATTTGAGCGGACCAAGCCGCACGTGAACGTTGGTACGATTGGTCACGTTGACCACGGCAAGACGACGCTGACGGCAGCGATCACGACGGTTCTGACGAAGAAGTTCGGCGGCGAAGCGAAGGCCTACGACCAGATCGACGCGGCACCGGAAGAAAAGGCGCGCGGCATCACGATCAACACGGCACACGTCGAGTACGAAACGGCTAACCGCCACTACGCACACGTCGACTGCCCGGGCCACGCTGACTACGTGAAGAACATGATCACGGGCGCGGCACAGATGGACGGCGCGATCCTGGTTTGCTCGGCAGCAGACGGCCCGATGCCGCAAACGCGTGAGCACATCCTGCTGGCGCGTCAGGTTGGCGTTCCGTACATCATCGTGTTCCTGAACAAGTGCGACATGGTGGACGACGCTGAACTGCTCGAGCTGGTCGAGATGGAAGTTCGCGAGCTCCTGTCGAAGTACGACTTCCCGGGCGACGACACGCCGATCGTGAAGGGTTCGGCGAAGCTGGCGCTGGAAGGCGACCAGGGTGAACTGGGCGAAGTGGCGATCATGAGCCTGGCCGACGCGCTGGACACGTACATCCCGACGCCGGAGCGTGCAGTTGACGGCGCGTTCCTGATGCCGGTGGAAGACGTGTTCTCGATCTCGGGCCGTGGTACGGTGGTGACGGGTCGTATCGAGCGCGGCATCGTGAAGGTCGGCGAAGAAATCGAAATCGTCGGTATCAAGCCGACGGTGAAGACGACCTGCACGGGCGTTGAAATGTTCCGCAAGCTGCTGGACCAAGGTCAGGCAGGCGACAACGTCGGTATCCTGCTGCGCGGCACGAAGCGTGAAGACGTGGAGCGTGGCCAGGTTCTGGCGAAGCCGGGTTCGATCACGCCGCACACGCACTTCACGGCTGAAGTGTACGTGCTGAGCAAGGATGAAGGCGGTCGTCACACGCCGTTCTTCAACAACTACCGTCCGCAGTTCTACTTCCGTACGACGGACGTGACGGGCTCGATCGAGCTGCCGAAGGACAAGGAAATGGTGATGCCGGGCGACAATGTGTCGATCACGGTGAAGCTGATTGCACCGATCGCGATGGAAGAAGGTCTGCGCTTCGCAATCCGCGAAGGCGGCCGTACGGTCGGCGCCGGCGTCGTCGCCAAGGTCATCGAGTAAGCCAGTTATTCGTTGATCGACAGTTTTGGGGCTGGCAGCAGCCGGCCCCAACATGGTTTAGGGGTATAGCTCAACTGGCAGAGCGTCGGTCTCCAAAACCGAAGGTTGGGGGTTCGATTCCCTCTGCCCCTGCCAAAAAATAGCCACGTGTCCTACGTGGCATTTGTTTTAAGGTGTTATGGCGAATCCATCCGTCGAAACTGTAAATACCTCCGGCGATAAGCTGATGCTGGCCCTGGGCGTATTGCTGGTGTTGGCCGGATTCGTGGGCTTCTTCTGGCTGGCCAATCAGCAGTGGTATGTCCGCGGTGCCGCGTTGGCGGTAGGTATCATCGCCGGCGTGGCCGCCGGGCTGATGTCCGCACCTGGCAAGGGCCTGATCGCTTTTGCCAAGGATTCGTACAAGGAAGTCCGGAAGGTCGTTTGGCCCACCCGCAAGGAGGCAACGCAAACCACACTCGTCGTGTTCGGTTTCGTGCTCGTGATGGCGATTTTCCTCTGGTTGAGTGACAAATCGATCGAATGGGTAATTTTCTCGGCGATTCTGGGTTGGAAATGATATGAGCGATACTCCGGCATCCCCGAGCGGAAAGCGATGGTACGTCGTGCACGCCTACTCCGGCATGGAGAAGAGCGTGCAACGTGCGCTTCAGGAGCGCATCGAACGTGCTGGCATGCAGGACAAATTCGGTCAGATCCTGGTCCCGACCGAAGAAGTGGTCGAAGTCAAAGGCGGCCACAAGGCTGTGACCGAGCGCCGTTTCTTCCCCGGCTACGTGCTGGTGGAAATGGAAATGACGGACGAAACGTGGCACCTCGTGAAGAACACCGCGAAGGTCACCGGTTTCGTCGGCGGTGCGCGTAACCGCCCGACCCCGATTTCCCCGAAGGAAGTCGAGAAGATCATGTCGCAGATGCAGGAAGGCGTCGAAAAACCGCGCCCGAAGACCCTGTTCGAAGTCGGCGAGATGGTGCGTGTCAAGGAAGGCCCCTTCACGGACTTCAACGGCACCGTCGAAGAAGTCAACTACGAAAAATCGCGCGTGCGTGTGTCGGTCACCATCTTTGGCCGCTCAACCCCGGTCGAACTCGAGTTCGGTCAGGTCGAAAAAGTTTGATCCCGACTCGGTGGGCAGCCTAGGCTGCCCACCTTCGCGCTTGCGGCCCGCGTTATGGCCGTTGAGGAGCGTCAGTAGCCAGCGGCGAAAGCGCGTTATCACTCACCGAACGCCGCTTGGCGTTCCAACGAGGTTTTCAAATGGCAAAGAAGATTATCGGCTTTATCAAGCTGCAGATCCCTGCAGGTAAAGCCAACCCGTCGCCGCCGGTCGGTCCGGCACTGGGCCAGCGCGGCCTGAACATCATGGAGTTCTGCAAGGCGTTCAACGCGCAGACTCAAGGCATGGAGCCGGGTCTGCCGGTGCCGGTGGTCATCACGGCATTCGCTGACAAGAGCTTCACGTTCGTGATGAAGACGCCGCCGGCGACCGTCCTGATCAAGAAGGCGGCGAAGGTGGACAAGGGCTCGAGCAAGCCGCACACCGACAAGGTCGGTTCGATCACGCGCGCTCAAGCTGAAGAAATCGCGAAGACCAAGATGCCGGACCTTACGGCCGCTGATCTGGACGCAGCTGTTCGCACCATCGCTGGTAGCGCACGCTCGATGGGCATCACTGTGGAGGGTGTGTAAATGGCTAAGATCTCCAAGCGCCGTCAGGCATTTGCCGCCAAGGTTGATCGTCAGAAGCTGTACGCGATCGAAGACGCACTGGGCCTCGTGAAGGAATGCGCGAGCGCGAAGTTCGACGAGTCGATCGACGTCGCAGTCCAGCTCGGCATCGATGCGAAGAAGTCGGACCAGGTCGTTCGTGGTTCGGTCGTTCTGCCGGCCGGTACGGGCAAGTCGGTTCGCGTTGCCGTGTTCGCGCAAGGCGAGAAGGCCGAGCAGGCTCGTGCAGCAGGCGCGGAAATCGTCGGTATGGAAGACCTGGCTGAGCAGATCAAGGCTGGCCAGATGGACTTCGACATCGTGATCGCTTCGCCGGACACGATGCGTATCGTCGGTACGCTCGGTCAGATCCTCGGCCCGCGCGGCCTGATGCCGAACCCGAAGGTCGGTACGGTCACGCCGGACGTCGCAACCGCCGTCAAGAATGCGAAGGCTGGTCAGGTGCAATTCCGTGTCGACAAGGCCGGTATCATCCACGCGACCATCGGCCGTGCATCGTTCGAGCCGACCGCGCTGCGTTCGAACCTGTCGGCGCTGATCGAAGCGCTGCAGAAGGCGAAGCCGGCAACGAGCAAGGGCGTGTACCTGCGCAAGATCGCACTGTCGAGCACGATGGGCGTCGGCGTGCGTGTCGACCAGGCTACGCTGGCAGCGTAAGTAAGTATTCGGGCCGCTTCGTTCGCGAAGCGGCCTTCATGGGCTTTGGGCGGTTGTTCGTGCAGCAAGGCGGGCAACCGGTTATCAAAGACCGTTGGTGGGGCGCAGCAGTCAGGTGATCCCTTAATTCAAGCCAACGCAGATGGCGAACCCGAAAAAGTTTTGCAGTGGTGAAGCCGCAGGCCGTGAAGCGATTCGCGGCGTGAGGTGGAAATACTCCTAACGAGGTCGGACGCCGTTGTTGAACGAGGTACGTGAGGTTTCGTGCCGAACGTATCGTTTCTGGAGGCTAACCGTGCCGCTTAATAGAGAAGACAAGCAAGCCGTCGTCGCTGAGGTTTCCGCGCAAGTCGCGAAGGCCCAGACCGTTGTGCTGGCTGAGTATCGTGGAATTGCGGTTGGCGATCTGACCAAGCTGCGCGCGAAAGCGCGTGAGCAACAGGTTTACCTGCGCGTGTTGAAGAACACGCTGGCGCGTCGCGCTGTTGAAGGTACGCCGTTTGCTCCGCTGGCAGAGCAGATGACTGGTCCGTTGATCTACGGCATCTCGGAAGATGCAATTGCTGCTGCTAAGGTCGTCAACGACTTCAGCAAGAGCAATGACAAGTTGGTCATCAAGGCTGGTTCGTTCGATGGCAAGGTGATGGACAAGGCTGGCGTGCAAGCGCTGGCAAGCATCCCGAGCCGCGAAGAACTGCTCTCGAAGCTGCTGTTCGTTATGCAATCGCCTGTTTCGGGCTTCGCGCGTGCTCTCGCCGCGCTGGCCGAGAAGAAGCAAGCGGAAGCTGCGTAAGCGGACGTGCATCAGCGTCATTGATCGCTGGCTGTATCCGAATTCAATTTAGGAGTATTTCAAATGGCAATCGCAAAAGAAGACATCCTGGCAGCAGTCGAAGGGATGACCGTTCTGGAACTGAACGAACTGGTCAAGGCGTTCGAAGAGAAGTTTGGCGTGTCGGCAGCTGCTGTTGCAGTCGCTGGCCCGGCAGGCGGCGGCGCTGCTGCTGCTGCTGAAGAGCAGACCGAGTTCACGGTCGTTCTGGCTGAAACGGGCGCCAACAAGGTGTCGGTCATCAAGGCCGTTCGCGAACTGACGGGCCTGGGCCTGAAGGAAGCGAAGGATCTGGTTGACGGTGCACCGAAGCCCGTCAAGGAAGGCGTCGACAAGGCTGCTGCTGAAGAAGCCAAGAAGAAGCTGGAAGAAGCAGGCGCGAAGGCCGAAATCAAGTAAGTTTCGGCGCGCTGTGCGAAGGCTGGCGGTATTTTCACCGCCGGCCTTTTTGTGCTTTGTGGGGACGTTATTCTGGCACTCATTCGGGAGCCCGAATAATCGGCCCCAGAAGCCAAAGAAAACCGCCTGATCGTTGTCATTGGTCACGATGGGCGTTTCTCTTTGTCTTCTGAAGCGACTGCAGAAGGCAAGTTTGGTCGGGTAGCGGGCAACACAGGCATCCGCTGCCGTCAGCCAGCGGTTGGTAGCGGCCAACCACCAAGCTTCTCGGCTCGTTCAAGCCGTCGGACGGCCATCGGGTCTCAGTCGGTGAACACTCGGGTTTGAAACGTCCAGGTATTCCGCCTCGATAGCACCCGCCGTGATTCGGAGATCGTATGCAATATTCCTTCACCGAGAAGAAGCGCATTCGCAAGAGTTTCGCGAAGCGCCCCATCGTTCACCAAGTTCCTTTCTTGCTGGCTACCCAGCTTGAATCATTCAGCACGTTTCTGCAAGCCGATGTGCTGGCGACGCAACGCAAGCCTGAAGGTTTGCAGGCCGCGTTCACATCGGTATTTCCCATTGTTTCGCATAACGGTTTCGCGCGCCTCGAGTTCGTGAGCTATGCGCTGTCCCCGCCGGCATTCAACATCAAGGAATGCCAGCAGCGCGGCCTGACGTACTGCTCCGCGCTGCGCGCGAAGGTCCGTCTTGTCATCCTCGACAAGGAATCGCCGAGCAAGCCGGTCGTCAAGGAAGTGAAGGAGCAGGAAGTGTACATGGGCGAAATGCCGCTCATGACGCCGACGGGCTCGTTCGTCATCAACGGCACCGAGCGTGTCATCGTCTCGCAGCTGCACCGTTCGCCGGGCGTGTTCTTCGAACACGACAAGGGCAAGACGCACAGCTCGGGCAAGCTGCTGTTCTCGGCACGGATCATTCCGTACCGCGGCTCGTGGCTCGACTTCGAATTCGATCCGAAGGACATCCTGTACTTCCGCGTCGACCGTCGCCGCAAGATGCCGGTCACGATCCTGCTGAAGGCCATCGGCCTCACGCCGGAACAGATCCTCGCGAACTTCTTCGTGTTCGACAACTTCACGCTGATGGGCGAAGGCGCGCAACTCGAGTTCGTGCCCGAGCGTCTGCGTGGTGAAGTCGCGCGTTTCGACATCACGGATCGCGATGGCAAGGTCATCGTCCAGAAGGACAAGCGGATCAACGCGAAGCACATTCGCGACCTCGAAGCCGCGAAGACCAAGTTCATCTCGGTGCCGGAAGACTATCTGCTCGGCCGCGTGCTGGCGAAGAACGTCGTCGATGGCGACACCGGCGAAGTGATCGCGAGCGCGAACGACGAAGTCACGGAAAGCGTGCTCGAGAAGCTGCGCGAAGCGGGCATCAAGGACATCCAGACGCTCTACACGAACGACCTGGACCAGGGCCCGTACATCTCGTCGACGCTGCGTGTCGACGAAACGACCGACCGGACGGCCGCGCGCATTGCGATCTACCGCATGATGCGTCCGGGCGAGCCGCCGACCGAAGAAGCGGTCGAGGCACTGTTCAACCGTCTGTTCTACAGCGAAGAAGCGTACGACCTGTCGAAGGTCGGCCGCATGAAGTTCAACCGCCGCGTCAGCCGTGACGAGATCACCGGCCCGATGACGCTGCAGGACGACGACATCCTCGCGACGATCAAGATCCTCGTCGAACTGCGCAACGGCAAGGGCGAAGTGGACGACATCGACCACCTCGGCAACCGTCGCGTGCGTTGCGTCGGCGAACTGGCGGAAAACCAGTTCCGCGCGGGTCTCGTGCGTGTCGAGCGCGCGGTCAAGGAGCGCCTCGGCCAGGCCGAAAGCGAAAACCTGATGCCGCACGACCTGATCAACTCGAAGCCGATTTCGTCGGCGATCCGCGAGTTCTTCGGTTCGTCGCAGCTGTCGCAGTTCATGGACCAGACCAACCCGCTGTCGGAAATCACGCACAAGCGCCGTGTTTCCGCACTGGGCCCGGGCGGTCTGACGCGCGAGCGCGCAGGCTTCGAAGTCCGCGACGTGCACCCGACCCACTACGGCCGTGTGTGCCCGATCGAAACGCCGGAAGGTCCGAACATCGGCCTGATCAACTCGCTCGCGCTGTACGCGCACCTGAACGAATACGGCTTCCTCGAGACGCCGTACCGCAAGGTCGTGGACAGCAAGGTGACCGACCAGATCGACTACCTGTCGGCGATCGAGGAAGGCCGCTACATGATCGCGCAGGCGAACGCCGCGATCGACGAGAACGGTCAGCTGATCGACGAACTCGTGTCGTCGCGTGAAGCCGGCGAAACGATGATGGTCACGCCGGACCGTATCCAGTACATGGACGTCGCGCCGTCGCAGATCGTGTCGGTTGCAGCCTCGCTGATTCCGTTCCTCGAACACGATGACGCGAACCGTGCATTGATGGGTTCGAACATGCAGCGTCAGGCCGTGCCGTGTCTGCGTCCGGAAAAGCCGGTCGTCGGTACGGGCATCGAGCGCACCTGTGCGGTCGACTCGGGCACGACGGTTCAGGCGTTCCGCGGCGGCGTCGTCGACTATGTCGACGCAGGCCGTATCGTGATTCGCGTGAACGATGACGAAGCGGTCGCAGGTGAAGTCGGTGTCGACATCTACAACCTGATCAAGTACACGCGTTCGAACCAGAACACGAACATCAACCAGCGTCCGATCGTGAAGATGGGCGACAAGGTCTCGCGCGGCGACGTGCTGGCCGACGGCGCCTCGACGGATCTGGGCGAGCTCGCGCTCGGCCAGAACATGCTGATCGCGTTCATGCCGTGGAACGGCTACAACTTCGAGGATTCGATCCTGATCTCGGAGAAGGTCGTGGCCGACGATCGCTACACGTCGATCCACATCGAAGAGCTGAACGTGGTCGCTCGCGACACGAAGCTCGGGCCGGAAGAAATCACGCGCGACATCTCGAACCTGGCGGAAGTCCAGCTCGGCCGTCTCGACGAATCGGGCATCGTGTACATCGGTGCGGAAGTCGAAGCGGGCGACGTGATGGTCGGCAAGGTCACGCCGAAGGGCGAAACCCAGCTGACGCCGGAAGAGAAGCTGCTGCGCGCGATCTTCGGCGAGAAAGCATCGGACGTGAAGGACACGTCGCTGCGCGTGCCGTCGGGCATGAGCGGCACCGTGATCGACGTCCAGGTGTTCACGCGCGAAGGCATCCAGCGCGACAAGCGTGCGCAACAGATCATCGACGACGAACTGAAGCGCTATCGTCTCGACCTGAACGACCAGCTGCGCATCGTGGAAGGCGACGCGTTCCAGCGTCTCGCGCGCATGCTCGTGGGCAAGGTCGCGAACGGCGGTCCGAAGAAGCTCGCGAAGGGCACGAAGATCGACCAGGCTTACCTGGAAGACCTCGACCACTACCACTGGTTCGACATCCGCCTCGCGGACGACGAAGCAGCGGCGCAGCTCGAAGCGATCAAGAACTCGATCGAAGAAAAGCGTCACCAGTTCGACCTCGCGTTCGAAGAGAAGCGCAAGAAGCTCACGCAAGGCGACGAACTGCCGCCGGGCGTGCTGAAGATGGTCAAGGTGTACCTCGCGGTGAAGCGCCGTCTGCAGCCTGGCGACAAGATGGCAGGCCGTCACGGTAACAAGGGTGTCGTGTCGAAGATCGTTCCGATCGAAGACATGCCGTACATGGCCGACGGCCGTCCGGCAGACGTCGTGCTGAACCCGCTCGGCGTGCCGTCGCGGATGAACGTGGGTCAGGTTCTGGAAGTGCACCTCGGCTGGGCCGCGAAGGGCCTCGGCTGGCGTATCGGCGAAATGCTGCAGCGTCAGGCGAAGATCGAAGAGATGCGCGTGTTCCTGACGAAGATCTACAACGACTCGGGCCGCCAGGAAGATCTGGAAAGCTTCACCGACGACGAGATCCTCGAGCTCGCGAAGAACCTGCGCGAAGGCGTGCCGTTCGCCACGCCGGTGTTCGACGGTGCGACCGAGGAAGAAATGGGCAAGATGCTCAACCTCGCGTTCCCGGACGACATCGCGGAACAGCTCGGCATGAACCCGTCGAAGAACCAGGTCCGTCTGTACGACGGCCGCACGGGTGAAATGTTCGAACGTCGCGTGACGCTTGGCTACATGCACTATCTGAAGCTGCACCACTTGGTCGACGACAAGATGCACGCGCGTTCGACGGGCCCGTACTCGCTCGTCACGCAGCAGCCGCTGGGTGGTAAGGCGCAGTTCGGTGGCCAGCGTTTCGGTGAAATGGAAGTGTGGGCACTCGAAGCGTACGGCGCGTCCTACGTGCTGCAGGAAATGCTGACGGTGAAATCGGACGACGTGAACGGCCGGACCAAGGTGTACGAAAACCTGGTCAAGGGCGATCACGTGATCGATGCAGGCATGCCGGAATCCTTCAACGTGCTCGTGAAGGAAATCCGCTCGCTCGGTATCGATATCGATCTCGACCGCAATTAATCGGACTACGGAGAGAAAGCAATGAAAGCTCTGCTCGATCTATTCAAGCAAGTCCAACAGGAAGAAGTTTTCGACGCGATCAAGATCGGTCTGGCCTCGCCGGACAAGATCCGTTCGTGGTCGTTCGGTGAAGTGAAGAAGCCGGAGACCATCAACTACCGTACATTCAAGCCGGAACGCGATGGTCTCTTCTGCGCGAAGATCTTCGGGCCGATCAAGGACTACGAGTGCCTGTGCGGCAAGTACAAGCGCCTGAAGCACCGCGGCGTGATCTGCGAGAAGTGCGGCGTCGAAGTGACGCTGGCGAAGGTGCGTCGTGAGCGGATGGGCCACATCGAACTGGCCTCGCCGGTCGCGCACATCTGGTTCCTGAAGTCGCTGCCGTCGCGTCTGGGCATGGTGCTCGACATGACGCTGCGCGACATCGAACGCGTGCTGTACTTCGAAGCGTACGTCGTGATCGAACCGGGCATGACGCCGCTGAAGGCGCGGCAGATCATGACCGAAGAGGATTACTACAACAAGGTCGAGGAATACGGCGACGAATTCCGTGCCGAGATGGGCGCGGAAGGCGTGCGCGAACTGCTGCGCGCGATCAACATCGACGAGCAGGTCGAGACGCTGCGCACCGAGCTGAAGAACACCGGCTCGGAAGCGAAGATCAAGAAGTACGCGAAGCGCCTGAAGGTCCTCGAGGCATTCCAGCGTTCGGGCATCAAGCCCGAGTGGATGATTCTCGAAGTGCTGCCGGTGCTGCCGCCGGAACTGCGTCCGCTCGTGCCGCTGGACGGCGGCCGTTTCGCGACGTCGGACCTGAACGACCTGTACCGCCGCGTGATCAACCGTAACAACCGGTTGAAGCGTCTGCTCGAGCTGAAGGCGCCTGAAATCATCGTCCGCAACGAAAAGCGGATGCTGCAGGAAGCCGTCGACTCGCTGCTCGACAACGGTCGTCGCGGCAAGGCGATGACGGGCGCGAACAAGCGCCCGCTGAAGTCGCTCGCCGACATGATCAAGGGCAAGGGCGGTCGTTTCCGTCAGAACTTGCTGGGCAAGCGCGTCGACTACTCGGGCCGTTCGGTCATCGTGGTCGGCCCGACGCTGAAGCTGCACCAGTGCGGTCTGCCGAAGCTGATGGCGCTCGAGCTGTTCAAGCCGTTCATCTTCAACAAGCTGGAAGTGATGGGCGTCGCGACGACCATCAAGGCTGCGAAGAAGGAAGTCGAGAACCAGACGCCGGTGGTGTGGGACATCCTCGAAGAGGTGATCCGCGAGCACCCGGTGATGCTGAACCGTGCGCCGACGCTGCACCGTCTCGGTATCCAGGCGTTCGAGCCCGTGCTGATCGAAGGCAAGGCGATCCAGCTGCACCCGCTCGTCTGCGCGGCGTTCAACGCCGACTTCGACGGTGACCAGATGGCCGTTCACGTGCCGCTGTCGCTCGAAGCGCAGATGGAAGCGCGCACGCTGATGCTCGCGTCGAACAACGTGCTGTTCCCGGCCAACGGCGATCCGTCGATCGTGCCGTCGCAGGATATCGTGCTGGGTCTGTACTACGCGACCCGCGAAGCGATCAACGGCAAGGGCGAAGGCCTGACGTTCACGGGCGTGTCGGAAGCGATCCGCGCGTACGAGAACAAGGAAGTCGAGCTGGCATCGCGCGTCAACGTGCGGATCACCGAAATGGTCCACAACGAAGACACGTCGGAAGGCGCGCCGGCATTCGTGCCGAAGATCTCGCTGTACGCGACGACCGTCGGTCGCGCGATCCTGTCGGAGATCCTGCCGCACGGCCTGCCGTTCTCGGTGCTGAACAAGCCGTTGAAGAAGAAGGAAATCTCGCGCCTGATCAACACGGCGTTCCGCAAGTGCGGTCTGCGCGCGACGGTGGTGTTCGCCGACCAGCTGATGCAGTCGGGTTTCCGTCTCGCGACGCGCGCCGGCATTTCGATCTGCGTGGACGACATGCTCGTGCCGCCGCAGAAGGAAACGATCGTCGGCGACGCCGCGAAGAAGGTGAAGGAGTACGACCGCCAGTACATGTCGGGTCTCGTCACCGCGCAGGAACGCTACAACAACGTGGTCGACATCTGGTCGGCGACGTCGGAAGCGGTCGGCAAGGCGATGATGGAGCAGCTGTCGACGGAGCCGGTGACGGACCGCGACGGCAAGGAAACGCGCCAGGAGTCGTTCAACTCGATCTACATGATGGCCGACTCGGGCGCCCGGGGTTCGGCGGTGCAGATTCGTCAGCTGGCCGGTATGCGAGGCCTGATGGCGAAGCCGGACGGCTCGATTATCGAGACGCCGATTACCGCGAACTTCCGCGAAGGTCTGAACGTGTTGCAGTACTTCATCTCGACCCACGGTGCACGTAAGGGTCTGGCTGATACGGCACTGAAGACCGCGAACTCGGGTTACCTGACGCGTCGTCTCGTCGACGTCACGCAGGATCTGGTCGTGGTCGAGGACGATTGCGGCACGTCGAACGGCGTCGCGATGAAGGCGCTGGTCGAAGGCGGTGAAGTCGTCGAAGCGCTGCGCGACCGTATCCTCGGCCGCGTCGCGGTCGCGGACGTCGTGAACCCGGAAACGCAGGAAACGCTGTACGAATCGGGCACGCTGCTCGACGAAACGGCGGTCGAGGAAATCGAACGCCTCGGCATCGACGAAGTGCGCGTGCGCACGCCGCTGACCTGCGAAACGCGTTACGGCCTGTGCGCAGCTTGCTACGGCCGTGACCTCGGCCGCGGCTCGCTCGTGAACGTCGGCGAAGCAGTCGGCGTGATCGCGGCACAGTCGATCGGCGAACCGGGCACGCAGCTGACGATGCGTACGTTCCACATCGGTGGTGCGGCATCGCGTGCGGCAGTGGCTTCGTCGGTCGAAGCGAAGAGCAACGGTATCGTGCGCTTCACGGCCACGATGCGCTACGTCACGAACGCGAAGGGCGAGCAGATCGTCATTTCCCGTTCGGGCGAAGCGATGATCACCGACGACTTCGGTCGCGAGCGCGAGCGTCACAAAGTGCCGTACGGTGCGACGCTGCTGCAGCTCGACGGCGTAACCATCAAGGCCGGCACGCAGCTCGCCACGTGGGATCCGCTGACGCGTCCGATCATCACCGAGTACGGTGGTACGGTGAAGTTCGAGAACGTCGAGGAAGGCGTGACCGTCGCGAAGCAGATCGACGACGTGACCGGCCTGTCGACGCTGGTCGTGATCGACGTGAAGCGTCGCGGTTCGCAGGCTTCGAAGAGCGTGCGTCCGCAGGTGAAGCTGCTCGACGCGAACGGCGAAGAAGTGAAGATTCCGGGCACGGAGCACGCAGTGCAGATCGGCTTCCAGGTCGGCGCACTGATTACCGTGAAGGATGGCCAGCAGGTGCAGGTCGGTGAAGTGCTCGCACGTATCCCGACCGAAGCGCAGAAGACGCGTGACATTACCGGCGGTCTGCCGCGGGTGGCGGAACTGTTCGAAGCGCGTTCGCCGAAGGATGCCGGCATTCTCGCGGAAGTCACCGGTACGACGTCGTTCGGTAAGGACACGAAGGGCAAGCAGCGTCTCGTCATCACGGATCTCGAGGGCAACCAGCACGAGTTCCTGATCGCGAAGGAAAAGCAGGTGCTGGTCCACGATGCTCAGGTCGTCAACAAGGGCGAAATGATCGTGGACGGTCCGGCCGATCCGCACGACATCCTGCGTCTGCAGGGTATCGAGGCGCTGTCGCGCTACATTGTCGACGAAGTGCAGGACGTGTATCGTCTGCAGGGCGTGAAGATCAACGACAAGCACATCGAGGTGATCGTTCGCCAGATGCTGCGTCGCGTGCAGATCACCGACAACGGCGATACGCGCTTCATCCCGGGCGAACAGGTCGAGCGTTCCGACATGCTGGACGAGAACGATCGCATGACCGCCGATGACAAGCGTCCGGCTTCGTACGACAACGTGCTGCTCGGTATCACGAAGGCGTCGCTGTCGACCGACTCGTTCATCTCCGCGGCATCGTTCCAGGAAACGACCCGCGTGCTGACCGAAGCGGCGATCATGGGCAAGCGTGACGATCTGCGCGGTCTGAAGGAAAACGTGATCGTCGGCCGTCTGATTCCGGCTGGTACGGGTCTCGCGTTCCACAAGGCACGCAAGGCGAAGGAATCGTCGGATCGCGAGCGTTTCGACCAGATCGCAGCGGAAGAGTCATTCGACTTCGGCACGCCGAGCGCGCCTGCCGCGGAAGAGCCGCAACAGCATCCGGCAGCCGAGTAAGCGTGGGCGGCGCGAGCCGCCTCGCCTCGCTGTCATCGAAACCGCCCGGTTCCGCCGGGCGGTTTTTTTTATCCGTCGTTCACGCGCGTCATGCGCGCGAACGAACCCTGTCCGATCGGCCAACATTGCACGATTCGCCGCGCGTCGCGCGAGTGGGTTGTTAAAATTGCGGTCATCGTTCTGCCGTCCTCGTTCTCACTCATGTCCCGCGCCCTCGAAATCCTCGACGAAGTCTTTGGTTATTCCGCATTTCGCGGCCAGCAGGGCGAGATCGTCGAACACGTCGCCGGCGGCGGCGATTGTCTCGTGCTGATGCCGACCGGCGGCGGCAAGTCGCTGTGCTACCAGATTCCGGCACTGCTGCGCCGCGAGGCCGGGCAGGGCGCTGGCATTGTCGTGTCGCCGCTGATCGCGCTGATGCACGATCAGGTCGCCGCGCTGAGCGAAGTCGGCGTGCGCGCGGCCTACCTGAATTCGACGCTGTCGGGCGCCGAGGCCGCGGCGACCGAGCGCGCGCTGCGCGAAGGCGAAATCGACCTGCTGTACGTCGCGCCTGAACGACTGATGACGGGGCGCTTCCTCGAACTGCTCGAGCGCGCGAAGATCGGCCTGTTCGCGATCGACGAAGCGCATTGCGTGTCGCAATGGGGGCACGATTTCCGCCCGGAATACATCAAGCTGTCGGTGCTGCACGAGCGGTTCCCGTCGGTGCCGCGCATCGCGCTGACTGCCACGGCCGACGCGATCACGCGCGACGAGATCATCGATCGTCTCGCGCTCGACGACGCGCGCGTGTTCGTGTCGAGCTTCGACCGCCCGAACATCCGCTACCGGATCGTCGAAAAGGACAACGCGCGTTCGCAGCTGCTCGACTTCATTCGCGCCGAACACACGAACGCCGACGGCACGACGGACGCGGGCGTCGTCTATTGCCTGTCGCGCCGCAAGGTCGAGGAAACGGCCGAGTGGCTGAAGGCGCAGGGCGTGCGCGCGCTGCCGTATCACGCGGGGATGGAGTTCGAGGTGCGGCAGAAGCACCAGGAAATGTTTCAGCGCGAAGAGGGCGTCGTGATGTGCGCGACGATCGCGTTCGGCATGGGTATCGACAAGCCCGACGTGCGCTTCGTCGCGCACCTGGACCTGCCGAAGAGCGTCGAAGGCTACTACCAGGAAACGGGGCGCGCAGGCCGCGACGGGATGCCCGCGAATGCGTGGATGGCGTACGGTCTCGGCGACGTCGTCCAGCAGCGCAAGATGATCGATGAATCCGATGCGGACGACGCACACAAGCGCGTCCAGACGTCGAAGCTCGACGCGCTGCTCGGGCTGTGCGAGACGATCTCGTGCCGTCGCGTGCGGCTGCTGAACTACTTCGGCGAGGCGAGCCAGCCGTGCGGCAACTGCGACACGTGCATCGAGCCGCCCGATTCGTGGGACGCGACGCGCGAGGCGCAGATGGCGCTGTCGTGCGTATTCCGCGCGCAGCGTGCGAGCGGCTTCAATTTCGGCGCGAGCCATCTGATCGAGATCCTGCGCGGCGGGCGCACCGAGAAGGTGCTGCAGCGCGGCCACGACCAACTCAGCACATTCGGGATCGGCGCGTCGCTGTCCGAGCCCGAGTGGCGTGCGATCTTCAGGCAACTCGTCGCGTACGGCTACCTGGCCGTCGATCATGGCGGCTTCGGCGCACTCGTGCTGACCGAGGCCGCGAAGCCCGTGCTGAAGAACGACGAGAAGGTCACGCTGCGCCGCTACGTGAAGCCGCAGCGCACGCGCCAGTCGTCGAGCCGCAGCGGCACGCGGGTCGATCCGACGGCAGGCATGGACGCGCGTGAGCGCGCTCGGTGGGATGCGCTGCGTGCGTGGCGCGCGGAAACCGCGAAGACGGACGGCGTGCCGGCCTACGTGATCTTCCATGACGCGACGCTCGCCGAAATCGCGCGCAACGCGCCGGAGTCGATCGACGACCTGCGCCATATCCCCGGCATGGGCGTGCGCAAGCTCGAGCGCTTCGGCGACGAGATCATCGACGTCGTCGAATCGGCCTGACACAGGTGTTCAGACCCTTCCGGTAAACCGCTCGGCCGGCCGGCGAATCACGCAAGCCGTTGACTTAGTTGGTATTTCCGGAATATGATGTTGGGTTCCGGTATTCGGCGGGCCGAGTCGCGTTCGAAGGTTCGCGTCTGTTTCGCCGGTTCGGAAGTCAACTGTGCGCCGATTCTCGCTTTGCCCGAAATCGATGTGCAGATTTTGTTCAATTTCAGGAATAAACAATGCCAACCATCAACCAACTGGTTCGCAAAGGCCGTCAGTCGGAAACGACGAAGAGCAAGAGCCCGGCCCTGCAGGACTGCCCCCAGCGTCGCGGCGTGTGCACCCGTGTGTACACGACGACGCCGAAGAAGCCTAACTCGGCACTCCGTAAGGTTGCCAAGGTTCGTCTGACGAACGGCTTCGAAGTGATTTCGTACATCGGTGGTGAAGGCCACAACCTGCAGGAGCACTCGGTTGTGCTGATCCGCGGCGGCCGTGTGAAGGACTTGCCGGGTGTGCGTTACCACATGGTTCGCGGCTCGCTGGATACCCAGGGCGTCAAGGACCGTAAGCAAGCGCGCTCGAAGTACGGCGCGAAGCGTGCAAAGGCTGCCAAGTAAGCAGTTTTTGATCAGGGATCGCCTCTGGGCGGTCAAGGCGGGAGTGCCGGATTGCCGGTGCTGTCGAGTAAGTGGTCACCCGGCCAAGCTGGTTAGTCGTGAAGATGTGATCGGGTTAGTTGGTGGCCGAGGGGCTGGATACAGCTCCAACTGAACAGGTAAAGGAAGAATCATGCCGCGTCGTCGCGAAGTCCCCAAGCGGGAAGTGTTGCCGGATCCGAAGTTCGGCAACGTTGATGTAGCCAAGTTCATGAACATGCTGATGCTGTCCGGCAAGAAGTCGGTCGCTGAACGCATCGTTTATGGCGCATTCGAACAGATCCAGACCAAGGGTGGCAAGGACCCGCTGGAAGTGTTCACGGTTGCGCTCAACAACGTGAAGCCGGTGGTCGAAGTGAAGAGCCGTCGCGTTGGTGGTGCCAACTATCAAGTTCCGGTCGAAGTGCGCCCGTCGCGTCGTATGGCATTGGCGATGCGCTGGCTGCGTGAGGCTGCGAAGAAGCGTAGCGAGAAGTCGATGGCTCTGCGCCTGGCAGGTGAACTCTCCGAAGCGGCCGAAGGCCGTGGCGGCGCGATGAAGAAGCGCGACGAAGTTCACCGCATGGCAGAAGCCAACCGCGCGTTCTCGCATTTCCGTTTCTAAGCGCCTGGCTGGGCTGTTAGCGGAAATAAATTCCGGGCGGGTGCGCTTTTCAGGCGCCTCGCCCGTTTGTGTTGAAGCGTGATGCAGCAGGGCTGCCTCACGTCATCCCAGTAGAGGATCAAAGTGGCTCGCAAGACTCCTATCGAGCGCTACCGCAATATCGGTATTAGCGCTCACATCGACGCCGGCAAAACGACGACGACCGAGCGCATTCTGTTTTACACCGGTGTGAACCACAAGATCGGTGAAGTCCACGACGGCGCAGCCACGATGGACTGGATGGAGCAGGAGCAGGAGCGTGGCATCACGATCACGTCCGCTGCTACCACCGCCTTCTGGAAGGGCATGGGCGGCAACTATCCGGAACACCGCATCAACATCATCGACACCCCGGGCCACGTCGACTTCACGATCGAAGTGGAGCGTTCGATGCGCGTGCTCGACGGCGCATGCATGGTGTACTGCGCAGTGGGCGGCGTGCAGCCGCAGTCGGAAACGGTGTGGCGCCAGGCTAACAAGTACAAGGTGCCGCGTCTCGCGTTCGTCAACAAGATGGACCGTACCGGCGCGAACTTCTTCAAGGTCTACGACCAGCTCCGCCTGCGCCTGAAGGCGAACCCGGTTCCGGTCGTGGTGCCGATCGGCGCGGAAGAAAGCTTCAAGGGCGTCGTCGACCTGATCAAGATGAAGGCGATCGTTTGGGACGAGGCGTCGCAAGGCACCAAGTTCGACTACGTCGACATCCCGGCGGAACTCGTCGACACGTGCAACGAGTGGCGCGAAAAGATGGTCGAGGCGGCTGCCGAGTCGAACGAAGACCTGATGAACAAGTACCTGGAAGCGGGTTCGCTGTCCGAAGACGAGATCGTGAAGGGTCTGCGTGACCGTACGATCGCGTGCGAAATCCAGCCGATGCTGTGCGGTACCGCGTTCAAGAACAAGGGCGTGCAGCGTATGCTCGACGCCGTGATCGACTTCCTGCCGTCGCCGGTCGACATTCCGCCGGTTACGGGCGAACTCGAAAACGGCGAGAAGACGGAGCGTCGTGCTGCCGATGACGAGAAGTTCTCGGCACTCGCGTTCAAGATCATGACCGACCCGTTCGTCGGCCAGCTGATCTTCTTCCGCGTTTACTCGGGCGTCGTCAATTCGGGCGACACGCTGCTCAATGCGACCAAGGACAAGAAGGAACGTCTCGGCCGTATTCTGCAGATGCACGCGAACCAGCGTGAAGAAATCAAGGAAGTTCGCGCGGGCGACATCGCTGCTGCGGTCGGCCTGAAGGAAGCGACCACCGGCGACACGCTGTGCGATCCGGCGCACCCGATCGTGCTCGAACGCATGATTTTCCCGGAGCCGGTGATTTCGCAGGCCGTCGAGCCGAAGACGAAGGCCGACCAGGAAAAGATGGGCCTGGCGCTCAACCGTCTGGCTCAGGAAGATCCGTCGTTCCGCGTGCAAACTGACGAAGAATCGGGTCAAACGATCATTTCGGGCATGGGCGAGCTCCACCTCGAAATTCTGGTCGACCGGATGAAGCGTGAATTCGGCGTGGAAGCGACCGTCGGCAAGCCGCAGGTGGCATACCGCGAAACCATTCGCAAGTCGGCCGCGGACGTCGAAGGCAAGTTCGTCAAGCAGTCGGGTGGTCGCGGTCAGTACGGCCATGCGGTCATCACGCTTGAGCGCAGCGAATTGGGCAAGGGCTACGAGTTCATCGACGCGATCAAGGGCGGCGTGATTCCGCGCGAATACATTCCGTCGGTTGACAAGGGTATCCAGGAAACGCTGAAGAGCGGCGTGCTGGCAGGCTTCCCGGTCGTCGATGTGAAGGTTACGCTGACGTTCGGTTCGTACCACGACGTCGACTCGAACGAAAATGCGTTCCGCATGGCTGGTTCGATGGCGTTCAAGGAAGCGATGCGCCGCGCGGATCCGGTTCTGCTCGAGCCGATGATGGCCGTGGAAGTGGAAACGCCGGAAGACTTCATGGGCAACGTGATGGGCGACCTGTCGGGTCGTCGCGGCATCATCCAGGGCATGGATGACATGGTCGGCGGCGGCAAGATCGTGCGCGCTGAAGTGCCGCTGTCGGAAATGTTCGGCTACTCCACGTCGCTGCGCTCGCTGACGCAGGGTCGCGCAACGTACACGATGGAATTCAAGCACTACGCTGAAGCTCCGAAGAACGTTGCAGAAGCGATCATCAGCGCCAAGTCGAAGTAATTCGCGACCACAACCAATTATTTTTGAAAGAAGAGAATCATGGCAAAAGGTAAATTTGAGCGGACCAAGCCGCACGTGAACGTTGGTACGATTGGTCACGTTGACCACGGCAAGACGACGCTGACGGCAGCGATCACGACGGTTCTGACGAAGAAGTTCGGCGGCGAAGCGAAGGCCTACGACCAGATCGACGCGGCACCGGAAGAAAAGGCGCGCGGCATCACGATCAACACGGCACACGTCGAGTACGAAACGGCTAACCGCCACTACGCACACGTCGACTGCCCGGGCCACGCTGACTACGTGAAGAACATGATCACGGGCGCGGCACAGATGGACGGCGCGATCCTGGTTTGCTCGGCAGCAGACGGCCCGATGCCGCAAACGCGTGAGCACATCCTGCTGGCGCGTCAGGTTGGCGTTCCGTACATCATCGTGTTCCTGAACAAGTGCGACATGGTGGACGACGCTGAACTGCTCGAGCTGGTCGAGATGGAAGTTCGCGAGCTCCTGTCGAAGTACGACTTCCCGGGCGACGACACGCCGATCGTGAAGGGTTCGGCGAAGCTGGCGCTGGAAGGCGACCAGGGTGAACTGGGCGAAGTGGCGATCATGAGCCTGGCCGACGCGCTGGACACGTACATCCCGACGCCGGAGCGTGCAGTTGACGGCGCGTTCCTGATGCCGGTGGAAGACGTGTTCTCGATCTCGGGCCGTGGTACGGTGGTGACGGGTCGTATCGAGCGCGGCATCGTGAAGGTCGGCGAAGAAATCGAAATCGTCGGTATCAAGCCGACGGTGAAGACGACCTGCACGGGCGTTGAAATGTTCCGCAAGCTGCTGGACCAAGGTCAGGCAGGCGACAACGTCGGTATCCTGCTGCGCGGCACGAAGCGTGAAGACGTGGAGCGTGGCCAGGTTCTGGCGAAGCCGGGTTCGATCACGCCGCACACGCACTTCACGGCTGAAGTGTACGTGCTGAGCAAGGATGAAGGCGGTCGTCACACGCCGTTCTTCAACAACTACCGTCCGCAGTTCTACTTCCGTACGACGGACGTGACGGGCTCGATCGAGCTGCCGAAGGACAAGGAAATGGTGATGCCGGGCGACAATGTGTCGATCACGGTGAAGCTGATTGCACCGATCGCGATGGAAGAAGGTCTGCGCTTCGCAATCCGCGAAGGCGGCCGTACGGTCGGCGCCGGCGTCGTCGCCAAGGTCATCGAGTAATATCGACGATCCGCGGGTCCCGACGGGGTCCGCGATTCCACGGTGTGCAGTTGTACCGTCGAAACCGGGTGTCCAGTTGTGCTGGCACCCGGTTTTGTTTTTTGCGGCGGGCGCCCTGTTGCACGGGGCGATAAACCTGCACCATCGCTTCACAATTTCGTGTAGAATCGCGGGCTTAGCAGTGGAAGTACCGTTCGGAACCTGGCGCCTCGCTCCCCGCAGGCTTCATGTTTCACGTTCTTTTGGTGTTCGGCGATGCAACATCGCCTCGCTCTTTTCAAGGAATCGTCATGCAGCAACAGAAAATCCGCATTCGCCTGAAGGCTTTCGACTATCGTCTGATCGATCAATCGGCTGCCGAGATCGTCGATACCGCGAAGCGGACTGGCGCAATCGTCCGTGGCCCGGTGCCGCTGCCGACGCGCATTCAGCGTTTTGACATCCTGCGTTCGCCGCACGTCAACAAGACGTCGCGCGATCAGCTCGAAATCCGCACCCACCAGCGCCTGATGGACATCGTCGATCCGACCGACAAGACGGTTGACGCGCTGATGAAGCTCGATCTGCCGGCTGGCGTCGACGTGGAAATCAAGCTGCAGTAAGGCTTCCAGCGCCGATCGGCTCGCCGGGCGGTGCTAAGTCTTTGATTGCTTGCGGAAATCGAAGGGTCGGGCTATAATGCTTGGCTTTTCGCGTATTCGCGTAAAAAAGTTGGGCCTTGCGTGCCCGGCATTTTGTAAATCAGCCCCGACCAATCGCAGTCGGGAATGGAGAAAATGATGAGCCTTGGACTCGTAGGTCGCAAGGTTGGCATGACCCGTATCTTCACGGCTGAAGGGGATTCGATTCCCGTCACCGTGCTGGACGTGTCGGACAACCGCGTGACGCAGATCAAGACTGTTGAAACCGACGGCTATACGGCCGTGCAGGTTGCATTCGGCTCCCGCCGCGCATCGCGCGTGACGAAGCCGCTGGCAGGTCATCTCGCCAAAGCCGGTGTCGAAGCCGGTGAAATCCTCAAGGAATTCCGCATTGATGCGGCCAAGGCAGCCGAGCTGTCGAATGGCGCCGTGGTCGGTGCAGATCTTTTCGAAGTGGGCCAGAAAGTCGACGTGCAAGGCGTGTCGATCGGTAAGGGCTACGCCGGTACGATCAAGCGTTACAACTTCTCCTCCGGCCGTGCCACGCACGGTAACTCGCGCTCGCACAACGTGCCGGGCTCGATCGGTATGGCGCAGGATCCGGGTCGTGTGTTCCCGGGTAAACGCATGACGGGTCACATGGGTGATGTGACGGTGACGGTGCAGAACCTCGAAATCGCTCGTATCGACGCAGAGCGCAAGCTGCTGCTCGTCAAGGGCGCGATTCCGGGCGCGAAGGGCGGCAAGGTTTTTGTGACGCCGGCCGTCAAGACCAAGGGGGCGAAATAATGGAACTCAAGCTCCTGAACGAAAATGGTCAGGAAGGTGCAGTGGTCAACGCATCGGACGTCGTGTTCGGTCGTGACTACAACGAAGCGCTGATCCACCAGGTCGTCGTCGCTTACCAGGCGAATGCTCGCCAGGGTAACCGCGCGCAGAAGGACCGTGAGCAGGTCAAGCACACGACCAAGAAGCCGTGGCGCCAGAAGGGTACGGGCCGTGCTCGTGCCGGTATGTCGTCGAGCCCGCTGTGGCGTGGCGGTGGTCGTATCTTCCCGAATTCGCCGGAAGAAAACTTCTCGCACAAGGTCAACAAGAAGATGCATCGCGCAGGTCTCTGCTCGATCTTCTCGCAGCTGGCCCGTGAAGGCCGTCTGTCGGTCGTCGAGGACATCATCCTCGAAGCGCCGAAGACCAAGCTGCTGGCCGAAAAATTCAAGACCATGGGTCTCGACTCCGTGCTGATCATCACCGACACGGTTGACGAAAACCTGTACCTGGCTTCGCGCAACCTGCCGCACGTGGCAATTGTCGAGCCGCGCTACGCCGACCCGCTGTCGCTGATCTACTTCAAGAAAGTGCTGGTCACGAAGGCTGCGGTCGCCCAGATCGAGGAGTTGCTGTCATGAGCGAGATTCGCAAGAACGATCATCGTTTGATGCAGGTCCTGCTCGCACCGGTGATCTCGGAAAAGGCGACGCTGGTTGCCGACAAGAACGAGCAAGTCGTGTTCGAAGTCGCACCGGATGCCACGAAGCAGGAAGTGAAGGCGGCTGTCGAGCTGCTGTTCAAGGTCGAAGTTGATTCCGTCAACGTGCTGGTTCAGAAGGGCAAGCAGAAACGCTTTGGCCGTTCGATGGGCCGTCGCAAGGACGTGAAGAAGGCGTACGTTTGCCTGAAACCCGGCCAGGAAATCAACTTTGAAGCGGAGGCCAAGTAATCATGGCAATCGTGAAAGTTAAACCGACTTCGCCGGGTCGCCGCGCGATGGTCAAGGTGGTCAACAAGAACCTGCACCAGGGCAAGCCGTTCGCGGCACTGCTCGACTCGCAGAGCTCGACCGCCGGCCGTAACAACAACGGCCGCATCACCACGCGCCACAAGGGCGGTGGTCACAAGCAGCAGTATCGTATCGTCGATTTCCGTCGCACGAAGGATGGCATCCCGGCAAAGGTCGAGCGTCTCGAGTACGACCCGAACCGCAGCGCGAACATCGCGCTGGTGCTCTACGCAGACGGCGAGCGTCGCTACATCATCGCCCCGAAGGGCCTGACCATCGGCCAACAGCTGATGTCGGGTTCGGAAGCGCCGATCCGTGCAGGCAACACGCTGCCGATCCGCAACATTCCGGTCGGTACGACGATCCACTGCATCGAGATGCTGCCGGGCAAGGGCGCGCAAATGGCGCGTTCGGCTGGCACGTCGGCCATGCTGCTGGCGCGCGAAGGCGTCTACGCGCAGGTTCGTCTGCGTTCGGGCGAAATCCGTCGCGTGCACATCGAGTGCCGTGCAACGATCGGTGAAGTCGGCAACGAAGAGCATAGCCTGCGCCAGATCGGCAAGGCTGGCGCGAACCGCTGGCGCGGTATCCGCCCGACGGTGCGTGGCGTTGCGATGAACCCGGTCGATCACCCGCACGGTGGTGGTGAGGGCAAGACGGCTGCAGGTCGCGACCCGGTTAGCCCGTGGGGTACGCCGGCTAAGGGTTATCGCACCCGCAGCAACAAGCGCACGACGACGATGATCGTCCAGCGCCGTCACAAGCGTTAAGGAGTAGGCAATGGCACGTTCTGTTAAAAAAGGTCCGTTCTGCGACGCCCATTTGCTGAAGAAAGTTGAGGCGGCTGCAGCTTCGCGCGACAAAAAGCCGATCAAGACCTGGTCGCGTCGCTCGACGATTCTGCCGGATTTCATCGGCCTGACGATCGCTGTTCACAACGGCCGTCAACACGTTCCGGTGTACATCTCGGAAAACATGGTCGGCCACAAGCTTGGCGAGTTCGCACTGACCCGTACGTTCAAGGGTCACGCAGCCGACAAGAAGGCCAAGAAATAAGGGGCAATCAAGATGGAAGTGAAAGCAATTCATCGCGGTGCCCGCATCTCGGCGCAAAAAACGCGCCTTGTGGCTGACCAGATCCGCGGTTTGCCGGTCGACAAGGCGCTGAACGTTCTGACGTTCTCGCCGAAGAAGGCGGCTGGCATCGTGAAGAAGGTTGTGCTGTCGGCAATCGCGAATGCGGAGCACAACGAAGGCGCCGATATCGACGAGCTCAAGATCAAGAGCATCTTCGTCGACAAGGCTGCATCGCTCAAGCGTTTCACCGCGCGCGCCAAGGGCCGCGGTAACCGCATCGAGAAGCAATCCTGCCACATCACTGTGACGGTCGGGAATTAAGGAGCCATACGATGGGACAGAAAATTCATCCGACTGGCTTCCGCCTGGCTGTCAGCCGGAATTGGGCTTCGCGTTGGTACGCGAACAACAACAATTTCGCGGCGATGCTGCAGGAAGACATCGGTGTTCGTGAATACCTGAAGAAGAAGCTGAAGAACGCTTCGGTCGGTCGGGTTGTCATCGAGCGTCCGGCCAAGAACGCGCGCATCACGATTTACAGCTCGCGTCCGGGTGTGGTCATCGGCAAGAAGGGCGAGGATATCGAACAGCTGAAGACTGAACTGCAACGCCGCATGGGCGTGCCGGTTCACGTCAACATCGAAGAGATCCGCAAGCCGGAAACCGATGCTCAACTGATCGCTGACTCGATCACGCAACAGCTCGAGCGCCGGATCATGTTCCGTCGCGCGATGAAGCGTGCGATGCAGAACGCGATGCGCCTGGGTGCCCAGGGCATCAAGATCATGAGCGCAGGCCGTCTGAACGGTATCGAAATCGCTCGTACGGAATGGTATCGCGAAGGTCGCGTGCCCCTTCACACGCTGCGTGCCGATATCGACTACGCGACTTCGGAAGCGAAGACGACCTACGGGATCATCGGCGTCAAGGTGTGGGTGTACAAGGGCGACACGCTCGGCCGCAACGACGCGCCGGTGGTGGAAGAAGCAGCCGAAGACAAGCGTCCGCGTCGCAATGCGCGTCCGGGCGATCGTCGTCCGCGCCGTGACGGCGAAGGCGGCGCTCCGGGTGCTCGTCGTGGCGCACCGCGCCGTGGCGCCGGCAAGCCGGAAGACGGCAAGACTGGAGAATAACGATGCTGCAACCGAAACGCAGGAAGTATCGCAAAGAGCAGAAGGGTCGTAACACCGGCAAGGCGACGCGCGGCAACGCAGTGTCGTTCGGTGAATTCGGCCTGAAGGCGATCGGTCGCGGCCGTTTGACCGCGCGTCAAATTGAAGCGGCGCGTCGTGCAATGACGCGTCACATCAAGCGTGGCGGCCGCATCTGGATCCGGATTTTCCCGGACAAGCCGATTTCGCAGAAGCCGGCCGAAGTGCGTATGGGTAACGGTAAGGGTAACCCGGAGTACTACGTCGCGGAGATTCAGCCGGGCAAGATGCTCTATGAAATGGACGGCGTAACCGAAGAACTGGCACGCGAAGCGTTCCGTCTGGCTGCAGCCAAGCTGCCGCTCAAGACGGCATTCATCGTGCGCCAGCTCGGCGCCTAAGGAGAAAACATGAAGGCTTCCGAACTTCTCCAGAAAGACCAGGCCGCGCTCAACAAGGAGCTGGCGGACCTGCTGAAGGCGCAATTCGGCCTGCGCATGCAACTCGCGACCCAGCAGCTCACGAACACGAGCCAGCTGAAGAAGGTTCGTCGCGACATCGCACGTGTGCGGACCGTCATGACTCAGAAGGCGAACCAGAAATGAACGATAGCGTGAAAACCTCGCTGAAGCGGACGCTGGTCGGTCGGGTCGTCAGCAACAAGATGGACAAGACCGTCACCGTGCTGATCGAGCACCGCGTCAAGCACCCGATCTACGGCAAGTATGTCGTGCGCTCGAAGAAGTACCACGCGCACGATGAAGCGAACACCTGCAACGAAGGCGATCTCGTCGAAATCCAGGAAACTCGTCCTGTTTCGAAGACGAAGGCCTGGGCAGTGTCGCGCCTCGTCGAAGCAGCTCGCGTCATCTAAGCGGGCAGTGCAGTAGGCAGTAACAGGCACTTCTCCACGAAGTGCTTGAAATCGCAAAGTTTTTGCTTGCGGGACCAGGATTATTTGTTATAATCCTGGTCTTCCCTCTTTATGGGAGCCCCGTCGCGGGCGAAGTTGGTGGGGGAAGCGGACTGGCGCCAGCCTGTCCGAAAGATTCACCGAATTGCGATGGCGGGTTTCGTTTGCCGTCGCTGCTGTTCCAACCCAAGCAGCCGATTGGCTGACGGGACCAAGACTGACCGAGTGCATCATGGTGGTGCATCCGGATTAAGTTGGGAAAGACAAACCATGATCCAGACCGAATCTCGGCTCGAAGTAGCCGACAACACGGGTGCACGTGAAGTTCTGTGCATCAAGGTGCTCGGCGGCTCGAAGCGTCGTTATGCCGGCATTGGCGACATCATCAAGGTGAGCGTCAAAGAGGCAACGCCGCGCGGGCGCGTGAAGAAAGGCGAAATTTACAACGCCGTGGTGGTCCGTACCGCCAAGGGCGTGCGCCGTCAAGACGGCTCGCTGATCAAGTTCGACGGCAACGCCGCTGTGCTTTTGAATAACAAGCTTGAGCCGATCGGCACCCGTATCTTCGGGCCGGTGACGCGTGAGCTGCGTAGCGAACGATTCATGAAGATCGTTTCGCTGGCGCCGGAAGTGCTGTAAGGAGTCGCGATGAACAAGATTCGCAAGGGTGACGAAGTGATCGTCGTCACCGGCAAGGACAAGGGCAAGCGCGGCGTCGTGCTGGCCGTCGGTGCTGAGCATGTGACGGTCGAGGGTATCAACCTCGTCAAGAAGCATGTGAAGCCGAACCCGATGAAGGGTACGACGGGTGGCGTGGAAGCGAAGACGATGCCCCTGCATATTTCGAACGTCGCACTGGTCGACGCGAATGGCAAGGCGTCGCGTGTTGGCATCAAGGTCGAGGAAGGCAAGAAGGTTCGCTTCCTGAAGACGACCGGTGCCGTACTGAGCGCCTGACGCAGCGGAGTAAAAAATGGCTCGTTTTCAAGAGTTTTACAAAGAAAAGGTTGTGCCCGGCCTGATCGAGAAGTTCGGTTACAAGTCGGTCATGGAAGTGCCGCGCATCACCAAGATCACGCTGAACATGGGTCTTGGTGAAGCGATCGCTGACAAGAAGATCATCGAGAACGCCGTTGGCGACCTCACGAAGATCGCTGGTCAGAAGCCGGTCGTGACGAAGGCACGCAAGGCAATCGCAGGCTTCAAGATCCGCCAGGGTTACCCGATCGGCGCGATGGTGACGCTGCGCGGCCAGGCGATGTACGAATTCCTCGATCGTTTCGTGACCGTCGCGCTGCCCCGCGTGCGCGACTTCCGTGGCGTGTCGGGTCGTGCTTTCGATGGCCGTGGCAACTACAACATCGGTGTGAAAGAGCAGATCATTTTCCCCGAAATCGATTACGACAAGATCGACGCGCTGCGTGGGCTGAACATCAGCATCACGACGACTGCGAAGACCGACGACGAAGCAAAGGCTCTGCTCGCCAGCTTCAAGTTCCCGTTCAGAAACTGAGGTTACCGTGGCTAAACTGGCACTGATCGAACGTGAAAAGAAGCGCGCCCGCCTGGTCGCGAAGTTCGCAGCAAAGCGCGAAGCGCTGAAGGCGACCATCGAAGACCAAAGCAAGTCGGACGAAGAGCGCTACGAAGCACGCCTTGAGCTGCAGCAACTGCCCCGCAACGCAAACCCGACCCGCCAGCGTAACCGCTGCGCGATCACGGGCCGTCCGCGTGGCACGTTCCGTAAATTCGGCCTCGCGCGCAGCAAGATTCGTGAAATCGCATTCCGTGGCGAGATTCCTGGCCTGACCAAGGCGAGCTGGTAATAGGAGAAACGTAAATGAGCATGAGTGATCCTATCGCCGATATGCTGACTCGCATCCGCAACGCGCAGATGGTCGAGAAGGTATCGGTGGCGATGCCCTCGTCGAAGGTCAAGGTTGCAATCGCACAAGTCCTGAAGGACGAAGGTTATATCGACGATTTCGCGGTGAAGAGCGAAGGCGCGAAGGCAGAGCTGAACATCGCGCTGAAGTACTACGCTGGCCGTCCGGTCATCGAACGCCTCGAGCGCGTGTCGAAGCCTGGTCTGCGCGTCTACCGCGGCCGTAACGACATTCCGCAGGTCATGAACGGCCTCGGCGTGGCAATCGTGTCGACGCCGAAGGGCGTGATGACTGACCGCAAGGCGCGCGCTACCGGCGTCGGCGGCGAAGTCATCTGCTACGTCGCTTAAAGCCGAGGAGAGAGAAACATGTCTCGAGTAGGTAAGAGCCCGATCGCGCTGCAAGGCGCGGAAGTCAAGCTGGCCGACGGTTCGATTACCGTCAAGGGCCCGCTGGGCACGATCACGCAAGCGGTCAATCCGCTCGTGAACGTGGCGAACAACGACGGCACGCTGAATCTGTCGCCGGTGGACGAAAGCCGTGAAGCAAATGCACTGTCGGGCACGATGCGCGCGATTATCGCGAACATGGTGCACGGCGTGACCAAGGGTTTCGAGCGCAAGCTGACGCTGGTTGGCGTCGGTTATCGTGCACAAGCGCAAGGCGACAAGCTGAACCTGTCGCTGGGTTTCTCGCACCCGGTGGTGCACCAGATGCCGGAAGGCATCAAGGCTGAAACCCCGACGCAAACCGAAATCGTGATCAAGGGGATCAACAAGCAACAAGTCGGTCAAGTGGCTGCGGAAGTCCGCGGTTACCGTCCGCCGGAGCCCTACAAGGGCAAGGGCGTGCGCTATTCCGACGAGGTTGTGATCCTCAAAGAAACGAAGAAGAAGTAAGGGTGCGCAATCATGGATAAGACTCAATCTCGCCTGCGCCGCGCTCGCCAGACGCGTATCAAGATCGCTGAGCTGCAGGTCGCGCGTCTCGCCGTGCATCGCACGAACACGCACATCTACGCTCAAGTGTTCTCGCCCTGCGGCACCAAGGTGCTGGCCAGTGCGTCGACGCTCGAAGCTGAAGTGCGCGCAGAGCTCGCCGACAAGTCGGGCAAGGGTGGCAACGTTGCTGCTGCGACGCTGATCGGCAAGCGTATTGCCGAGAAGGCCAAGGCCGCCGGCATCGAATCCGTCGCCTTCGACCGCTCGGGCTTCCGCTACCATGGCCGCGTCAAGGCGCTGGCTGAGGCAGCTCGTGAAGCTGGGCTCAAGTTCTAAGGAAGGAATTCGTCATGGCAAAGATGCAAGCGAAAGTTCAGGCTGACGAGCGCGACGACGGCCTTCGTGAAAAGATGATTTCGGTCAACCGCGTGACCAAGGTCGTGAAGGGTGGCCGTATTCTCGGCTTCGCCGCACTGACCGTGGTTGGCGACGGCGATGGCCGCATCGGTATGGGCAAGGGCAAGGCGAAGGAAGTGCCGGTCGCTGTCCAGAAGGCAATGGAGCAAGCTCGTCGCAACATGTTCAAGGTGCCGCTCAAGAACGGCACGCTGCAACACGAAGTGCACGGCAAGCATGGTGCATCGGCCGTCCTCCTCGCTCCGGCGAAGGCAGGTACGGGCGTGATCGCCGGCGGCCCGATGCGCGCAGTGTTCGACGTGATGGGCGTTCAGAACGTCGTGGCGAAGAGCCACGGTTCGACGAACCCGTACAACCTCGTTCGCGCCACGCTGGACGGCCTGCGCAAGCAGTCCACCCCGGCAGACATCGCGGCGAAGCGAGGCAAGTCCGTCGAAGAAATTTTGGGCTAAGCCCGGGTGGTCACCATGTCTGAAAAAACTGTCAAGGTTCAGCTCGTCAAGAGCCTGATCGGGACCCGCGAAACGCACCGCGCGACCGTGCGTGGCCTGGGCCTGCGCCGACTCAACTCGGTCAGCGAGCTGCAGGACACGCCGGCGGTTCGCGGCATGATCAACAAGGTCTCGTACCTCGTTAAGGTCATCGCGTAAGCGGCCCTACGGATCAAGGAGTTGATATGGAATTGAATAACCTGAAGCCGGCCGCTGGTGCCAAGCACGCCAAGCGTCGCGTCGGTCGTGGCATCGGTTCGGGCCTCGGCAAGACGGCTGGCCGTGGTCACAAGGGTCAGAAATCGCGTTCGGGCGGCTTCCACAAAGTCGGTTTCGAAGGCGGTCAGATGCCGCTGCAACGTCGTCTGCCGAAGCGCGGCTTCACGTCGCTGACGAAGGAATTCGTCGGTGAAGTGCGTCTGAGCGACCTCGAGAAGCTGCCGGTCGATGAGATCGATCTGCTCGCACTGAAGCAAGCCGGCCTGGTCGGCGAGTTGACGAAGAGCGCAAAGATCATCGCGACGGGCGAACTGAAGCGCAAGATCGTCGTGAAGGGTCTCGGCGCCACCAAGGGTGCGCGTGCCGCGATCGAAGCGGCTGGCGGTTCGTTCGCCGAGTGACACGCGTAGCGCGTCGTCACTTGCATTCATCGGAGAAGGTACTTGGCTAACAGCCCGAGTCTTGCAAAACCCGGTCGAAGCACGGCGAAATTCGGCGATCTGCGTCGGCGAGCGATGTTCCTGCTCCTGGCGCTGATCGTCTATCGCATCGGCGCGCACATCCCCGTGCCGGGCATCGATCCGGATCAACTGGCTAAGCTGTTCCAGAGCCAGGCGGGCGGCATCCTGGGCATGTTCAACATGTTCTCGGGTGGCGCGCTATCCCGCTTCACGATCTTTGCGCTGGGGATCATGCCGTACATCTCGGCGTCGATCATCATGCAGTTGCTGGCGATCGTTTCGCCGCAACTCGAAGCGCTGAAGAAGGAAGGGCAGGCAGGGCAACGGAAGATCACGCAGTACACGCGGTATTTCACCGTGGTGCTCGCGACCTTCCAGGCGTTCGGTATCGCGGCTGCGCTGGAAAACCAGCCCGGCCTCGTCATCGATCCCGGCATGCTGTTCCGTCTGACGACGGTCGTGACGCTGGTTACCGGCACGATGTTCCTGATGTGGCTCGGCGAGCAGATTACCGAGCGTGGTCTGGGCAACGGTATCTCGATCATCATCTTCGGCGGGATCGCAGCAGGGTTCCCGAATGCCGTCGGTGGGCTGCTCGAGCTGGTGAAGACGGGTTCGATGGGGCCGTTCTCGGCGATCATCATTGTCGTCCTGATCGCTGCGGTGACTTACCTGGTCGTGTTCATCGAACGCGGTCAGCGCAAGATCCTCGTGAACTACGCGAAGCGCCAGGTCGGCAACAAGATCTACGGTGGGCAGTCGTCGCACCTGCCGCTGAAGCTGAACATGTCAGGCGTGATTCCGCCGATCTTCGCATCGTCGATCATCCTGTTCCCGGCAACGATTCTCGGCTGGTTCAGTACCGGTCAGCCGACGGGAAGCTGGATTTCCAATACGTTGCATAACGTAGCGGAGGCGCTTAAGCCGGGCCAGCCGGTCTATGTGCTGCTGTACACGCTGGCAATCGTGTTTTTCTGCTTCTTTTACACCGCGCTGGTGTTCAACAGCAGGGAAACCGCGGACAACCTGAAGAAGAGCGGTGCGTTCGTACCGGGCATCCGTCCGGGCGATCAAACTGCACGATATATCGACCGTATCCTCACGCGTCTGACGCTGGCTGGTGCGATCTACATCGTCTTCGTGTGTCTGCTGCCGGAATTCCTGGTGCTGCGCTGGAACGTGCCGTTTTATTTTGGTGGAACGTCGCTGCTGATCATTGTCGTCGTCACGATGGACTTTATGGCGCAGGTGCAGTCGTACGTTATGTCGCAACAGTATGAGTCACTGCTCAAGAAGGCTAACTTCAAGGGCGGAAACATCCCAATGCGTTAATCAGGACTATGGCCAAAGACGATGTAATCCAGATGCAAGGTGAGGTGATCGAAAACCTCCCGAATGCGACCTTCCGTGTGAAGCTGGAAAACGGCCATGTCGTATTGGGGCATATTTCCGGAAAGATGCGGATGCACTACATCCGCATTCTTCCCGGCGACAAGGTGACGGTTGAGTTGACGCCTTACGATCTGTCGCGTGCGCGGATCGTGTTCCGGGCGAAGTGATTTGAAAAAAGGGTATTATCATGAAAGTGATGGCATCGGTTAAGCGCATTTGCCGCAATTGCAAGATCATCAAGCGCAAGGGCGTCGTTCGCGTGATCTGCAGCTCGGATCCGCGCCACAAGCAGCGCCAAGGCTGACCGCGCGTTTGTTTGCGCTTTTTGTTTGAGGAAAAACAATGGCTCGTATCGCAGGGGTTAACATCCCGAATCACCAGCATACCGAGATTGGCCTGACGGCAATCTTCGGTGTCGGCCGCACGCGCTCGCGCAGCATCTGCGCGGCAGCTGGCGTGGAATTCTCGAAGAAGGTCAAGGACCTGACCGACGCAGATCTCGAAAAGCTGCGTGAAGAAGTGGGCAAGTTTGTCGTCGAAGGCGATCTGCGCCGTGAAGTGACGATGAACATCAAGCGCCTGATGGACCTCGGTTGCTACCGTGGCGTCCGTCATCGCAAGGGCCTGCCGATGCGCGGTCAGCGTACGCGTACGAACGCACGCACCCGCAAGGGCCCGCGTCGTGCAGCGCAAGCGCTGAAGAAGTAAGCGGAACTGACAGTTACAGGAAAACGTAATGGCTAAGGCTTCGAATACCGCGGCGCAACGCGTTCGCAAGAAGGTTAAGAAGAACGTCGCTGAAGGCGTGGTTCACGTTCACGCGTCGTTCAACAACACGATCATCACGATCACCGATCGCCAAGGCAACGCACTGGCATGGGCGACGTCGGGCGGCCAGGGCTTCAAGGGCTCGCGCAAATCGACGCCGTTCGCTGCCCAGGTCGCAGCCGAGTCGGCTGGCCGCGTCGCGATGGAATACGGCGTGAAGAATCTGGAAGTGCGGATCAAGGGCCCGGGCCCGGGTCGCGAGTCGGCAGTGCGCGCACTGCACGGCCTCGGCATCAAGATCACCGCGATTTCGGACGTCACCCCGATTCCGCACAACGGCTGCCGCCCGCCGAAGCGTCGTCGTATCTAAAGATGTGCTGGCACGTTCGTGCTAGCGCATTGCCTGTCGCCGCGTAGCGTCGACGGGCGTTGTTTTTTTGATTGACTAAGCCCACCGTTCGCCCCAAAGGGAGCGGACTAGCGCGGATTTCGATTCGCGTGACTGATTGATAAAGGAATGCAAAGTGGCACGTTATATCGGCCCCAAAGCCAAGCTGTCCCGCCGTGAAGGCACCGACCTGTTCCTGAAGAGCGCACGCCGCTCGCTCGCCGACAAGTGCAAGCTCGACAGCAAGCCGGGTCAGCACGGCCGTACCTCGGGCGCACGTACGTCCGACTACGGTACGCAGCTGCGCGAAAAGCAGAAGGTCAAGCGCATTTACGGCGTGCTGGAGCGTCAGTTCCGCCGCTACTTCGCTGAAGCCGACCGCCGCAAGGGCAACACGGGTGAAAACCTGCTGCAACTGCTCGAGTCGCGCCTCGACAACGTCGTGTATCGCATGGGCTTCGGCTCGACCCGCGCTGAAGCGCGTCAGCTCGTGAGCCACAAGTCGATCTCCGTGAACGGCGTCGTCGCGAACGTCCCGTCGCAGCAAGTGAAGGCGGGTGACGTCGTCTCGATCCGCGAAAAGGCGAAGAAGCAGGCGCGTATCGTCGAAGCGCTGTCGCTGGCCGAGCAAGGCGGCATGCCGAGCTGGGTTGCAGTCGATGCGAAGAAGTTCGAAGGCACGTTCAAGCAAATGCCGGAACGCGTTGACATCGCAGGCGACATCAACGAAAGCCTGATCGTCGAATTGTATTCGCGTTAATCCGATTGACGGCCGAGGTACCCCGATTGCGTTGCGCAAGGAGGGGCCTCGGCTGTTTATTTTCTGGTTGTTACCGGTCAGCCTTATCGGTGTAACGAGCCGAGGGTATTGAAAAGGAAAGCCCATGCAAACCAGTTTGCTGAAACCCAAGATCATCGCCGTGGAATCGCTGGGCGAGAACCACGCGAGGGTGGTCATGGAACCGTTCGAACGCGGTTACGGCCATACCTTGGGCAATGCGCTTCGCCGCGTGCTGCTGTCGTCGATGGTTGGCTACGCGCCGACCGAAGTCACGATCGCGGGCGTGGTGCACGAGTACTCGACGCTTGATGGCGTGCAAGAGGACGTCGTCAACCTGCTGCTGAACCTGAAGGGCGTGGTGTTCAAGCTGCATAACCGCGACGAAGTGACGGTTACGCTGCGCAAGGAAGGTGAAGGTCTCGTCACGGCCGGCGATATCGAGCTGGCTCACGATTGCGAAGTCATCAACCCGAATCACGTGATTGCGCACCTGTCGAAGGGCGGCAAGCTCGACGTTCAGATCAAGATCGAAAAGGGTCGCGGCTATGTGCCCGGCAACGTCCGTCGCTACGGTGAAGACACGGCCAAGATCATCGGCCGCATCGTCCTCGACGCATCGTTCTCGCCGGTTCGCCGCGTGAGCTACGCTGTCGAAAGCGCACGTGTCGAGCAGCGTACCGACCTCGACAAGCTCGTGATGAACATCGAGACGAGCGGCGTGATCACGCCGGAAGAAGCGATCCGTCAATCGGCTCGCATTCTGGTCGACCAGCTGTCCGTGTTCGCGGCGCTGGAAGGCACGGAAACGGCTGCCGAGGCTCCGTCGCGTGCACCGCAGATCGACCCGATCCTGCTGCGTCCGGTGGACGATCTCGAGCTGACGGTTCGTTCCGCGAACTGCCTGAAGGCCGAGAACATCTACTACATCGGCGACCTGATCCAGCGCACGGAAAACGAGCTGCTGAAGACGCCGAACCTCGGTCGCAAGTCGCTCAACGAGATCAAGGAAGTGCTCGCTTCGCGCGGTCTCACGCTGGGCATGAAGCTCGAGAACTGGCCGCCGGCTGGTCTCGACAAGTAAGCCCGGTTGTTGCTGTAGTTGGCAAAGATGCGGATTTTCCTTTAAAATCCGCATCTTGCTTTTTTCGTTACCGGCCCGTGCACCCTTCGAGGTGCGATAGAAGAGCTGGATCAAAACTTTGAATCAAGGAAACTGAAATGCGCCATCGTCATGGTCTGCGGAAACTGAACCGCACGAGCAGCCACCGTCTGGCTATGCTCCGTAACATGTCCAACTCGCTGATCGAGCACGAAGTCATCAAGACGACGCTGCCGAAGGCGAAGGAACTCCGTAAAGTCGTCGAGCCGCTGATCACGCTCGGCAAGAAGCCGTCGCTGGCAAACCGTCGCCTGGCGTTCAACCGCCTGCGCGATCGTGACTCGGTGGCGAAGCTGTTCGACGTGCTCGGTCCGCGTTTCGCGAACCGTCCGGGCGGCTACCTGCGCGTGCTGAAGTTCGGCTTCCGCGTGGGCGACAACGCACCGATGGCACTGGTCGAGCTGCTCGATCGTCCGGAAGTCGACGAAACGGAAAACGTGCAAGAAGCTGAATAAGCTTCCGGTACGCAGTAGTATCTGAAAGGGGCCGAGCGATTGCTTGGCCCTTTTTGTTTTTGAGACATCGGCTGCGCTCGATTGTCGCAGGCCGGCGCCGGCAGCGTTGCGCGGGCTGCGCTACGATACAGGGCAGCCGGCGGGGTCCCGAGGTGGGCAACCCGCGTCGGCAGGAGCCGGTAGACCAGCCAGGAGGGCGCGGATGATAGTGGTGCTGATGCTGACGACGGTGCCCGATGCGGCGACGGCTACGGCGCTTTCCGACGGCGCGCTCGACGCGCGGCTTGCCGCATGCGTGTCGGAGCTCGGTGCGATCAAGTCGCGCTATCACTGGCAGGGCAAGGTCGAAACGGCCGACGAGATCCAGTTGCTGTTCAAGACGAGCCCCGTGCGGGCGCTCGAACTGGAGCGATTTATTCTCGCGCATCATCCTTACGAGACGCCCGAAATCGTCTCATGGCAGTCGACGGCGTCGGCCGCGTACGGTCAGTGGGTGACCAGCGAAACTCAACGTCTATTTCATGTTTAACGGTATGGCGCTTCCCGTGCGCGTGCGCGCGCTGCGGTTCCTTGCAGTCCTGTTGTCGTTCGTGCTCGTGCTGGGCGGCCTGTCGGCTGCGCGCGCGGCCGACGATTTCCTCGATCCGTCGGTTGCGTTCAAGTTCAGTGCGAGCGAATCGCCGGGACAGGTGGACGTCCGCTTCAAGGTCGCCAACGGCTATTACCTGTACCGCGAGCGGTTCGCGTTCGCGGTGAAGAACGGGCAGGCGACGCTCGGCGAGCCGCAATTCCCGGCCGGCCACGTGAAGTTCGACCAGACGTTCCAGAAGGACGTCGAGACCTATCGTGACGAAGTCGTCGTTCACGTGCCGGTCAAGCAGGCGTCGGGGCCGTTCGAGCTCGCGGTGACGTCGCAGGGGTGCGCGGACGAGGGAATCTGCTATCCGCCGGCCGAGCACGTCGTGAAGGTCGACGGCGCCGCGCTGGGCGCCGCCGCATCGTCGTCCGGCGAAGCGGCTGCCGCGGGCAGCTGGTTCGACAAGGTCACGAGTGCCGATTTCGCGCAGTCGCTGCTCGAAGGACACGGCTTCTTCACGATCGTCGCACTGTATTTCGTCGCGGGCGTCGTGCTGAGCCTCCTGCCCTGTTCGTACCCGATGATCCCGATCGTGTCCGCGATCATCATCGGCCAGGGCACGCGCGCGACGCATGCACGCGGCTTAGCGCTGTCGCTGACCTATGTGGTCGGCATGGCGTTGGTCTACACGGTCCTCGGCATCGCCGCGGCGCTGGTCGGCCAGAGCCTTGGCGCGTGGCTGCAGAACCCGTGGGTGCTCGGCGCGTTCGGCGTGCTGCTGACCGCGTTCGCGGTGTCGCTGATTTCGGGCAAGGACATTGCGCTGCCCGCGCGCTGGCAGAGCGGCGCGGCCGAGGCATCGGGCGCGCGCCAGGGCGGCCACTTCGTCGCGGTCGCGGCGATGGGCGCATTGTCGGCGCTGGTCGTCGGTGCATGCATGACGGCGCCGCTGTTCGCAGTGCTCGCCTTTATCGCGCACACCGGCAACGCGCTGCTCGGCGGTGCGGCGCTGTTCGCGATGGGGCTGGGGCTCGGCGTGCCGCTGCTCGTCGTCGGCGTCGGTGCCGGGACGGTGCTGCCGCGCGCGGGCGCGTGGATGGACGGCGTGAAGGTGTTCTTCGGCATCGTGCTGCTCGCGGCCGCGCTGTGGATCGTGTGGCCCGTGCTTGCGGGCGGGCTGAAGATGGTGCTCACCGCGTTGTGGCTGCTCATCGCGGCCGCGGCGCTTGGCCTGTTCACGCCGAATGCCGGCGCCGCGTCGATCTGGCGTCGCCTGGGCCGGGGCGTGGGCGCCGCGCTCGCGATCTGGGCGGCGACGCTGCTCGTCGGCCTGGCCGCGGGATCGACCGATCCCGTCAAGCCGCTGGCCGTGCTTGCGGCGCGCACGGTTGCATCGGGCGGCGCTGCGGCGGCCGGCGCGCAGGACGGGGCGGCATTCGCATCGGTGCGCTCCAGTGGCGAACTCGACGCGCTGCTGAAGACGTCAGGCCAGCCCGTGATGCTCGACTTCTATGCCGACTGGTGCGTCAGCTGCAAGGAGATGGAGCATCTGACGTTTACCGACGCGCGCGTGCAGGCGCGGCTCGCACAGCTTCACCTCGTGCGCGCGGACGTCACTGCGAACAACCCGGACGACCAGGCGCTGCTCAAGCGCTTCAACCTGTTCGGGCCGCCAGGCATCATCTTCTTCGATCGCAGCGGCAACGAGATCGGGCGCGTGGTCGGCTATCAGGCGGCTGAGACGTTCCTGCGGAGCCTCGATCGGGCTGCGGTCCCGACGGTATGACGGTTGCGTGTCGGGCGCGTGCCGGTGGCGAACCGGGGCGCTCGCGCGGCATGAGCTGACGCTTGGCGCCGACAGACGGCCTCGGTCGACGGCAAACAAAAAACGGCGGAACACCGAGGTGTCCCGCCGTTTTTCTTTCCGCCTGCCGGCGCGCGATCAGCGTTGCGCTTTCAGCAGGCGCGCGGCGTCGAGCGCGAAGTACGTGAGCACGCCGTCGGCGCCCGCACGCTTGAACGCGAGCAGCGATTCGAGCACGACCTTGTCGTGGTCGAGCCAGCCGTTCATCGCGGCGGCCTTCAGCATCGCGTATTCGCCGCTCACCTGGTACACGTAGGTCGGGAAGCGGAACTCGTCCTTCACGCGGCGAACGATGTCGAGATACGGCATGCCGGGCTTGACCATCACCATGTCGGCGCCTTCGTCGATGTCGAGGCGCACTTCGCGCAGCGCTTCGTCGCTATTCGCCGGATCCATCTGGTAGGTCATCTTGTTGCCCTTGCCCAGGTTGGACGCCGAGCCGACCGCGTCGCGGAACGGGCCGTAGAACGCCGACGCGAACTTGGCCGAATAGGCCATGATGCGGGTATGGATATGGCCGTCGCTTTCCAGCATCTCGCGGACCGCGCCGATGCGGCCGTCCATCATGTCCGACGGTGCGACGATGTCGACGCCGGCTTCAGCCTGGACGCGCGCCTGATCGACCAGGATCTCGATCGTGTCGTCGTTGATTACGTAGCCGTTCTCGTCGAGCACGCCATCCTGGCCGTGGCTCGTGTACGGATCGAGCGCGACGTCGGTCAGCACGCCGAGCTCGGGGAAGCGCTTCTTCAGCTCGCGCACAGCGCGCGGGATCAGGCCTTCCGGATTGGCCGCCTCGCGGCCGTCAGGCGTTTTCAGCGACGGCTCGATGGCCGGGAACAGCGACAGCACGGGCACGCCGAGTTCGACGCATTGCTCGGCGACATGCATCAGCAGATCGACGGACACGCGCTCGACACCGGGCATCGACGGCACCGGCTGCCGTTCGTTGGTGCCTTCGACGACGAACACCGGATAGATCAGGTCGTCGGTGGTCAGGCGGTTTTCGCGCATCAGGCGCCGGGAGAAGTCGTCGCGGCGCATCCGGCGCGGACGGTGAAGCGGATGGAAGCTCATGGCGATTGGGCAGAAATCAGGGCAATAAGGGCCTTACGGAACCCTTAGGTCATTTTTGGGAGCGTTGGTATATGATAGCGATCGAGCGGCACGCGTCGCGTGCTGCTCCCCGCTTCTCCTCCCTGAGCGGGTGCCTGTCGTTTTTCGATTAGGCTGTTTGACCCGCCGTTAAACGGCGGGTTTTTTTATGAGCCGGCCGAATCCGCAGGCGCCGTCAGGTGCGCGCCGCCGATCCCGGCCGCGCGTTGCCCGATCATTGTGCTACAGGCTCGCTTTTTTCGTCGGCGACGGACGGCCGCAGCCAGCTCTCGATCAGCTCATGCGCCTCGTCGAGCCCCGTGCGCTTCAGCGCGGAGAACAACTGGACCGTCAGTTTGCCCTGGACGCCCTGGTCGCGATACGCATCGAGCCCCTTTTGCGCGGTCCGCAGCGCATTGATGCTTTCCTGCCGCGTCAATTTGTCGCACTTCGTCAGCAGCGTGTGGATCGGCTTGCCGGTCGGCGTGAACCACTCGATCATGCGGCGATCGAGGTCGGTCAGCGGACGGCGCGAATCCATCATCAGGATCAGGCCGCAAAGCTGCGAGCGGGTCGCGAGGTAGGACGACAGCAGCATTTCCCAGTGCGCCTTTGCGGCACCGGGCACTTCTGCGTAGCCGTAGCCGGGCAGGTCGACGAGATTCGCGACGGGCTCGGCGGCCGGGCCGACGGAGAAGTAGTTGATATGCTGCGTGCGGCCGGGCGTCTTCGATGCGAAGGCCAGCCGTTTCTGGTTGCACAGCACGTTGATCGCCGTCGACTTGCCGGCATTCGAGCGGCCCGCGAACGCGATTTCCGGCTGTACCGTCGGCGGCAGGTCGCGCAGATGGTTGACGGTCGTGTAGAAGCGGGCTTGATGGAGCAGAAAGGCCATGGGAACCGGAAGGACGGGCGGCGCGAGCCGCTTGGTGGAGGCGGGGTAGCCCCGATAGGCGCGGGGGCTTTCAACGCGATATTGTACAATACGGCGGTTTTACCGAAGGCCTCCGGGCGCCTGCCTCGCGCTTTTATGCGGCTTCTGCGGTAGACTGATTGCCGTCGTTTTTTGCAGAACCTCAAATTCCCACAAGACGAAACAGGGTGTGCGAATGAATCGACTGTGCAAGTCTCTGATGGTGCTTCAGGTTGCAGCAGGGTTCGTAGGTTTCGTAGCGGAGGCAAACGCGGCGGATGCGGCAAAGCCGGATCTCGACCGCGGCAAGGCGATTGCCGGGCAGGTCTGCGCGTCGTGTCACGGCGCCGACGGCAATAGCGCGTCGGGCAGTTTCCCGAAGCTTGCCGGCCAGCATCCCGAATATCTGGTCAAGCAGTTGAACGACTTCAAGACGCAGCCGGGCGCGAAGGGGCCGGTGCGTACCAACGCGGTAATGGTCGGATTCGCGAGTGCGCTGAGCGCGGACGACATGCGCAACGTCGCCGCGTACTACGGGTCGCAGACGACAAAGCTCGGCACCGCACGCGATGCGGCGACCGTGCCGATCGGCCAGAAGATCTATCGCGGCGGCATCGCGGAGAAGGGCGTACCGGCCTGCGCGAGCTGCCACGGGCCGACAGGGCAAGGGATCCCGGTCCAGTACCCGCGCCTGTCGGGGCAATGGGCCGATTACACGGTCGCGCAGTTGGCCGCGTTCCAGCAGGGTGCCGGCGCGCGCAACAACAACGAGGCGATGCACCAGATCTCGACGCGTCTGTCGGACAACGAGATCAAGGCCGTCGCAGATTACATCGCGGGCCTGCGTTGATCGGTCAGCCGCGAATGGAATGACCGGCCGCTCGAAGGGCGGCCGGAGTCAGAACAAGAAAAGGGTGGGGCGCCGCGCCGTCGCGGCCGCCTTGCCCTTTTTTGTTGTCAGTCGGAGTTTGAATGAGCGTTACCACGTCGGGGTTGCAGTCGAAGTCGGGTCAGGGTGCGTCGAAGCGCGCGGTCGAGCTGCTGAGCTCGATGCGTTTCGCGATTGCGCTGCTGGTGGTGCTGTCGATTGCGAGCATCATCGGCACGGTCCTGACCCAGGACGATCCGTATCCGAACTACGTGAACCAGTTCGGGCCGTTCTGGGCGGACATCTTCCGCTCGCTCGGCCTGTACAACGTGTACAGCGCGTGGTGGTTCATGCTGATCCTGATCTTTCTCGTCACGTCGGTCTCGCTGTGCGTGATCCGCAACGCGCCGAAGATGCTCGCCGATGCGAAGAGCTGGAAGGACAAGGTCCGCGAAGGCAGCCTGCGCGCGTTCCACCACAAGGCCGAGTACACGACCTCCGGCACGCGCGCGACCGTCGCGGCGACGCTCGCCACGTTCGTCACCAAGGCCGGCTACAAGCACGTCGTGCGCGAAACCGACGGCGCGACGCTGATCTCCGCGAAGTGCGGCGCGATGACCAAGTGGGGCTACATCTCCGCTCACCTCGCGATCGTCGTGATCTGTATCGGCGGCCTGCTCGACAGCAACCTGCCGATCAAATTCCAGATGTGGATGTTCGGCAAGAGCCCGGTCAACACGAGCGCGACGATCAGCGATATCTCGCCCGACCATCGCCTGTCCGCATCGAACCCGACGTTCCGCGGCTATGCGTGGGTGCCCGAGGGCCAGTTCGTGTCGACCGCGATCCTGAACCAGCCGAGCGGCTCGCTGATCCAGGACCTGCCGTTCTCGATCCAGCTCAACAAGTTCATCGTCGACTACTACACGACGGGCATGCCGAAGCTGTTCGCGAGCGACATCGTCGTGATCGATCGCGAGACCGGCCAGAAGATCCCGGCGCGCGTCGAGGTCAACAAGCCGTTCACGTACAAGGGCGTGTCGATCTACCAGTCGAGCTTCCAGGACGGCGGCTCGCAAATGCAGATGACGGCCTACCCGATGACGGGCGGCAACGCGAAGACCTTCCCGGTGCAGGGCACGATCGGCAGTTCGGCGCCGCTGCAGATGCCGGGCGCCGGCGGCGACACGATCGAGTTCGCCGATTTCCGCGCGATCAACGTCGAGAACATGGCCGACGCGAACGGCAAGCTGGACGTGCGCGGTGTCGCGAAGACGGCGTCGCTGAAGGAGGCGTTCGACGAACGCCTCGGCTCCGGCGCGAAGACGTCGAAGCCGACACAACTCCATAACATCGGCCCGTCCGTGCAGTACAAGATCCGCGGCAAGGACGGCCAGGCGCGCGAATTCAACAACTACATGCTGCCCGTCGACATGAACGGCGAGCGCGTGTTCCTCGCCGGCGTGCGCGCGAGCCCGAACGATCCGTTCCGCTACATGCGGATCCCGGCCGACAGCCAGGATTCGATCGGAGAATGGATGCGCCTGCGCGCCGCGCTCGAGGATCCGGCCGTGCGCGCCGAAGCCGCCGCGCGCTTCGCGCAGCGCTCGCTGCCGGGCACCGACGCATCGCTGCGCGGCCGCCTGCAGGATAGCGCCTCGAAGGTGCTGACCCTTTTTGCGGCGAGTGATGACAGCGTCGGCCGCGGGGCCGACGGCCAGCCGATCGGCGGCTTCCAGGCCGTGGCGACGTTCATCGACCGCTCGGTGCCGAAGGCCGAGCAGGAGAAGGCCGCGAGCCTGCTGCTGCGGATGCTCGAGGGCTCGATGTGGGAGGTGTGGCAAATCGCGCGTGAGCGTGCCGGCGAGCCGGCCGCCCAACAGGGCACCGACACGATCCGCTTCGTGCAGAACGCGATCAATGCGCTATCCGACAGCTTTCTGTATGGATCGCCCGTCTATCTGCAGCTTGACTCATTCAAGCAGGTGCAAGCTTCGGTATTTCAGTTGACGCGCGCACCCGGCAAGAATCTGGTGTATCTTGGCAGCCTGCTGCTGGTCGCCGGCATCTTCTCGATGTTCTACGTGCGCGAGCGGCGCCTCTGGTTTTGGCTCAAGGACGCCGGTTCGGGCGTCGATGTGGTGATGGCGATGTCCTCGGCCCGCAAGACCTTCGATTTCGAGAAAGAATTCGTGCAGACGCGCGACGCGGCCGGCATCGCCTTGCGCGCCGCACCTCGCGACGCCGCGCCCGCTGGCGCGGCATCGACGGCCCGCCCGCCTGCCGGCGGCGGTTCCGATTCCGAGAATTCCACCCGGTAACATCATGGATCTCACGCAAGTCTCCTCTTCCCATCGGGCGTCGGCCCAGGCTCCGATTTCGGCACCGCTGTTCGACGAGCGTCCGTTCCTCGCGCGCCTGTCGCTGTTCGACTGGCTGTTCGCACTGGCGCTCGTGGCGGGCGCGGGCTATGCGTTCGTGCACTACAACGCGCACATGGATTACTACGACAAGGCGGTGATGGTCGGCGCCGTGCCGGCGCTCGTCACGCTCGGCTGGCGCTGGAAGCCCGCTCGGCTGATGATGGCGTCGATCGCCGTGATGTCGCTGCTGTCGATCCAGATCTACCAGGGCGATCTCGCCCGCGCCGATTCGGCGTTCTTCCTCAAGTACTTCCTGTCGAGCCAGTCGGCGATCCTGTGGATGAGTGCGCTGTTCGTGCTCGCGACGATCTTCTACTGGATCGGCCTGCTCGCGCGCTCGGAATCGGGCTCCGCGATCGGCCAGAAGCTCACGTGGTTCGCGGTGCTGATGGGCTTCACGGGGCTGATGGTGCGCTGGTACGAGTCCTACCTGATCGGCGCCGACGTCGGGCATATCCCCGTGTCGAACCTCTACGAAGTGTTCGTGCTGTTCAGCCTGATCACCGCACTGCTGTACCTGTATTACGAAGGCCATTACGGCACGCGTGCGCTGGGCGCGTTCGTGCTGCTGGTCATCAGTGCGGCGGTCGGCTTCCTGATGTGGTACTCGGTCGCGCGCGATGCGCAGCAGATCCAGCCGCTCGTGCCGGCACTGCAAAGCTGGTGGATGAAGATCCACGTGCCGGCGAACTTCATCGGCTACGGCAGCTTCGCGCTGTCGGCTATGGTGTCGGTCGCGTACCTGATGAAGGAGCGCGGCGTGCTCGCCGATCGCCTGCCGACGCTCGAGGTGCTCGACGACGTGATGTACAAGTCGATCGCGGTCGGTTTCGCGTTCTTCACGATCGCGACGATCCTCGGCGCGCTGTGGGCGGCCGAGGCATGGGGCGGCTACTGGAGCTGGGACCCGAAGGAAACCTGGGCGCTGATCGTGTGGCTCAACTACGCGGCGTGGCTGCACATGCGGTTGATGAAGGGCCTGCGCGGCGCAGTTGCCGCATGGTGGGCACTCACGGGCCTGCTCGTGACGACGTTCGCGTTCCTCGGCGTCAACATGTTCCTGTCCGGGCTGCACAGCTACGGCAAGCTGTAAGATTTCCGCCGCTCGTCCGACTACAAGACCGCCGGTGCACTGCGTGCCCGGCGGTTTTGCTTTGTAACGGGCGGGCGATCCGGGCGTCGAACGGCGCATGACGGGTCGGGTCGAACGCTCATGAAGCATGCGCGCGGCGCGTGCAGGAGGAGCAGCACGATGTGGATCAAACGCCCTTTGCGTAATGTACTGACCGGCGGCGATATTGCGCCCAGCGAGATCACGCCGCGCGCGGTATTCGAGAACCGGCGGCGCGTCCTGCAGGCGGCCGGCCTCGCGGCGGCGGGCGGGCTGCTCGGCGGCAGTGGCCCGGCATTCGCCGCGTACGCGTCGCCCGACGCGCGGGCGGCGAAGCTCGCGGCAAAAACGAACCCGAAGTTCGTCGCGGCCGACAAGGTGACGCCGTTCAAGGACATCACGTCCTACAACAACTTCTACGAATTCGGCACCGACAAGAGCGACCCGGCGCAGAACGCCGGCACGCTGCGGCCGCGCCCGTGGCGCGTGAGCGTCGAGGGCGAGGTGCAGCATCCGAAGGTGTTCGATCTCGATGAGCTGCTGAAGCTCGCGCCGCTCGAGGAGCGCGTGTACCGGCTGCGCTGCGTCGAGGGATGGTCGATGGTGATTCCGTGGATCGGCGTGCCGCTGTCCGAGCTGATCAAGCGCGTGCAGCCGACCGGCAACGCGAAATACGTGCAGTTCATCACGCTGGCCGATCCGTCGCAGATGCCGGGCCTCTCGACGCCCGTGCTCGACTGGCCGTATTCGGAAGGGCTGCGGATGGACGAGGCGATGAATCCGCTGACGCTGCTGACGATGGGCGTCTACGGGCAGGTGCTGCCGAACCAGAACGGTGCGCCGGTGCGGATCGTCGTGCCGTGGAAGTACGGCTTCAAGAGCGCGAAGTCGCTCGTGAAGATCCGGTTCGTCGACAAGCAGCCGAAGACGAGCTGGAACACGTACGCGTCGAACGAGTACGGCTTTTATTCGAACGTGAACCCGAACGTCGATCATCCGCGCTGGAGCCAGGCGACCGAGCGGCGCATCGGTGAGGACGGCTTCTTCACGCCGAAGCGCAAGACGCTGATGTTCAACGGCTACGGCGATCTGGTCGCGTCGATGTATCAGGGCATGGACCTGAAAAAGAACTTTTGAGCGCGACGGTGAGAAACGACATGCCTCCTTCGACGCTGACGCCCGCGCGCGCAGCCGGCGCCGGACCGGCTGCACGCGCGGCGCGGGCCGGTGCGATCCGTACCGCCGCGCCACGCTGGCTCGTGCCGGCCAAGGCGCTGGTTTTCGCGGCCGGCCTCTATCCGCTCGCGCGTCTCGTGCTGTTCGGGCTGACCGACCGGCTTGGCGCGAACCCGATCGAATTCATCACGCGCTCGACCGGCCTGTGGACGCTCGTGATGCTGTGTGTCACGCTTGCCGTCACGCCGCTTCGGCGCATGACGGGCTTCGCGGCGCTGCTGCGCTTTCGCCGGATGATCGGGCTGTTCGCGTTCTTTTACGCGGCGCTGCACTTTACGACCTACCTGTGGTTCGACAAGTGGTTCGACGTCGCCGCGATCCTGAAGGACGTCGGCAAGCGCCCGTTCATTACGGTCGGCTTTGCCGCGTTCGTGCTGCTGATCCCGCTTGCCGCGACGTCGCCGCGCGCGATGGTGCGCCGGCTCGGCCGCCACTGGGCGACGCTGCACAGCGCGATCTATGCGATCGCGCTGTTCGGCGTGCTGCACTTCTGGTGGATGAGGGCCGGCAAGCACAATCTCGCGCAGCCGAAGCTTTACGCCGCGATCGTTGCTGCGCTGCTCGGCTGGCGGCTGGTCGCATGGGGATGGCGGCGCGTGCGCGCATGACGGCGCGGCCTGAAAAAAACAAAAGGCGATGACCGGGAAGTCATCGCCTTGCTTCGCGAGCCGCGCGGGCGGCGTCGCGTCGTTACTGCGCGACGGCCGGGCTCGATGCCGGCGCGGGCATTTTCGATGCACCGCTCGACAGCTCGGGCGACAGCGTGAGCGGCGTGCCGGACGAATCGGGCACACTGTCGGACGACGCGTTTTCATCGGTCGGTTTCACGTCCGACGGCGGCGTATCCTGTTGCTGGATCGGCTTGGGCAGCGGAGGCACGGTGGGCAGATAGAGCGCGCCGCTTTGACCGCAGCCGGCAAGAATCGCCAAAGCCGCTACAATCGCGCTCATCCGGAAAACGACTCGCATGATCGTCCCTGAACAATTGAACCGATAGAGTTTAGCATGTCCGATACCGAATACCTGACCCGTGCCGAGGCCGTGCTGACGGCCGTCGAGCGTACCGTCGACGCCGCGAACGACGGCGACCACGACATCGATCTGGAGCGCAACGGCAGCGTCCTGACGCTGACGTTCGAGAACGGCTCGAAGATCATCGTCAACCTGCAGCCGCCGATGAAGGAAGTGTGGATCGCCGCGAAGGCGGGCGGATTCCACTACCGTTTTGTTGACGGCGAATGGCGCGATACGCGCTCGGGCACCGAGTTCTTCTCGGCGCTCACCGAATACGCAACCCAGCAGGCCGGCCTGCCGATCACGTTCAGCGCGTGACGGCCGGGGCGCCGGGCCCCGAACGTCGTATTCAAAGAAAAAGCGCCCCGCGGGGCGCTTTTTTCATGTCCGGGCCGCGTGTCAGTGGCCGCGGAACAGGTTCATGATGTCCTGCTTTTCCTGCTCGTCGACGTGCGGCGCCACCTCGTCGACGTTCTGCGCGGCCGGCGCCTGCGGCACACCGACCGTCGACACGAAGCCGTGCCCCGGTGTGAACTCGGTGAAGTACAGCTCGCTGCCGAGCGATTCGACGCCGTCCGGGGCCGTCGGCTTGAATTCGGGCACCCCCTTCAGCGCCGCGCCCATGTAGTCGATCCAGACGGGCAGCGACAGGCCGCCGCCCGTCTCGCGATCGCCGAGGCTGCGCGGATTGTCGTAGCCGATCCACGCGATCGCGGCGAGCGTGTGCTGATAGCCGGCGAACCACGCGTCGTGCGAGTCGTTCGTCGTGCCGGTCTTGCCGGCGAGGTCGGTGCGCTTCAGCACATTGGTCCGCGCGCCCGTGCCGCGCTGCGCGACGCTCTGCAGCAGGCTGTTCATCACGTACGCGTTGCGCGCGTCGATCGCGCGCGGCGCGTTCTGCTCGGCGATGAGCGGCTGCGCGCGCGCGACGATCGCGCCGTTCGGATCGGTGACTTCGGCGATCAGGTACGGATTGACGCGGTAGCCGCCGTTCGCGAACACCGAGTACGCACCGGCCATCTGCAGCGCCGTGACCTGGCCCGCGCCGAGCGCCATCGGCAGGTAGGCCGGATGGCGGTCGGCGTCGAAGCCGAAGCGCGTGATGTACTGCTGCGCGTACTTCGTGCCGATGTGGTTCAGGATCCGGATCGACACGAGGTTGCGCGAGCGCTGCAGCGCGGTGCGCATCGACATCGGGCCTTCGAAGCCGCCGCCGTAGTTCTTCGGCTCCCACGGCTGGCCGCCCGTTTCGGCGGCGCTGAAATACAGCGGGCCGTCGTTGATCACGGTTGCCGGCCCGAGGCCCTTGTCGAGCGACGCCGAGTAGATGAACGGCTTGAACGACGAACCCGGCTGCCGCCACGCCTGCGTGACGTGGTTGAACTTGTTCTTGTTGTAGTCGAAGCCGCCGACGAGCGAGCGGATCGCGCCGTCCTGCGGGATGATCGACAGGAACGCGCCTTCGACCTGCGGCAACTGCGTGATCGACCATTTTCCGGCGTCGTTCTTCACGACGCGGACGATCGCACCGGGGCGGATGCGGCGGTTCGGCTGTGCATTGGCCGACAGCGCGCCCGACGCGAACCGCAGGTTGTCGCCTTCGATCGTCGCATTGCTGCCGTCGATGAACGCAACCGTGATCTGGCGCGGGCTCGCGGCCGTGACGACGGCGGCAATCAGTTCGCCGTTGTCGGGGTGCTCGAGCAGGGCGTCGTCGATCGCCTGTTCGCGGTCGTCGGCGCCGGCCGGCAGCTCGATGAAGCCTTCCGGCCCGCGATAGCCGTGCCGGCGCTCGTAATCCATGATGCCCTTGCGCAGCGCGGTGTACGCGACCTGCTGGTCGGCGGAATCGATCGTCGTGACGACGTTGAAACCGCGCGTGTAGGTTTCCTCGCGGTACTGCGCGTACATCATTTGTCGGACCATTTCCGCGACGTACTCGGCGTGCACGCTGAAGTCGCGGCCCGGGCCCTTGACGACGAGCGGTTGCGCGACGGCTTCGTCGTACTGCTCGCGCGTGATGAAGTTCAGCTCGAGCATCCGCTGCAGGATGTATTCCTGGCGCACCTTCGCGCGCTTCGGGTTCACGACCGGGTTGTACGCGGACGGCGCCTTTGGCAGCCCCGCGAGCATCGCCGCTTCCGCGAGCGTGATGTCCTTCAGGTCCTTGCCGAAATAGACCCGTGCGGCGCTCGCGAAGCCGTACGCGCGCTGGCCGAGATAGATCTGATTCATGTAGACCTCGAGAATCTGATCCTTCGTCAGCGCACGCTCGATCCGGTACGCGAGCAGCATCTCGTAGATCTTGCGCGTGTAGGTCTTTTCGCTCGACAGGAAGAAGTTGCGCGCGACCTGCATCGTGATCGTGCTCGCGCCCTGCGACGCGTGGCCGTTCGTCAGCGCGACGAAGCCGGCGCGGATGATGCCGGTGAGGTCGACGCCGCCGTGATCGTAGAACCGCGCGTCCTCGATCGCTAGGATCGCCTTCTTGAGCGAGTCGGGCACGTCCTTGAAATGGACGACGTCGCGGCGTTCTTCGCCGAATTCGCCGATCAGCACGTGATCGGACGTATAGATGCGCAGCGGCACCTTCGGGCGATAGTCGGTCAGTGCGTCGAGCGACGGCATGTTCGGCCAGGCGACGACGAGCGCGTAGCCGAGCACGAGGCCGCCGGCCACGACAAGGGCCACGCACATCGCGGCGAAGCCGAGCAGGACTTTTTGCCACCAGGGCCGCTTCTTCGGCTCCGGGGCAGGAGGCGGGGACGTAGGAGTCGTGGATTGCATAGGCATACCGGAAAACAGTCCCGCGATTATAGCTGCCCGGTAAGACCGGTCCTGACGCGGGGGGCCGCCCGCCGGAACGCCGCGGGTTGGCATGCCGCCAGCATAGCCCGCGCGCGGCCTCCGCGAACCGATGCTGGCCGTTTGGCCGACTGTCGGCCGCGCACGCCGCTTTGCAGAATCAGGCCTCGGAGACGCGGCGTGGGCCGCGACGATCGCGGGAGGCTGGGATGGCGGGACGATGGGTGACGCGGTATGCGCAGGGCAGGCACCGGTCGACGGGAATCGACGTCGGTGCGGACGAGGTGAGGGTGGTCGTGCTGAGCCGGCGCGGCCGTGTCGCGGAGGTGTGCATCGAGGGGCTCGAGCGGGAGCCGGTCGGGTTGGCGGGCGGGCCGGAAGATGCGCGCTGGGCCGCGGTCGCGCGTGCGCTGGCGGCAGCCGTGTCGCGGCTGTCGGCGGCGGACGTGCGGTGCGAGGCGCGCGGCGTGATGGCGCTGCACGATGACGAGATGCGCACCGCGACGCTCGACCTGGCCGGGCGCGACGACATCCCGGACGCCGCGCGGCAGGCGGCCGAGCGCATCTCGGGGCTGGCGCCGGACAGTCTCGCGTTCGACTGGCGGCAGGACGGCGGCGCGCGATCCGGCGAGATCGCGGTTGCCGTGGCCCCGCTGGCGCTGCTCGAACGGCGGATCGACGTGGCCGCCCAGGCCGGTGTCGACCTGACGGTGGTCGACGGCGAGTCGGCCGCCGCGCTGCGCGCGTTGCGCTATGCCGCGCAGTTCGAACTCGATGCGCAGGGCCCCTACGCCGCGCTCTGGTTCTGCGACTCGGGCGTGCACGGCTGGCGAATCGACGGCCCGGTGGCCGTACCGGTGCTCACGCTGTCCGGCGCCGTGCCGGAGGCGTTCTCCGATGCATTGCGCCGGCGTGCGCTCGGGGCCGTGCGTTGTGTACTCGTGGCCGGGGACGAGCGGTGCATCGCCCGCTTCGGTACGTCCGTCGCCGAGATTGGCGACGTGCTCGGCGCGGTTGCGGTGCCGTTCGACTGCGCGGGCTGGGATGGGCAGCCGTGCCCGCCCGCCGGCATGCCGGGGGGGCCGGCATTCGCCGTCGCGTTCGGGCTGGCGTTGCGCGGGGTGTGGGAATGATGGCCGGGCGTGTGCCGGCAAGCGTATCCGGAGCGGCTCCGGCCGATCGTGCGGGGCTCGGCGGGTTCAACCTGCTGCCGTACCGCGAGCGGCTGGCGCAGGCGTTGCGACGTCGCCGGGCCGCGCAGTGCGGTACGGCGATCCTGCTTGGCGTGCTCGGCGCCGGCCTGTGGACGGGCGCCGCCACCTGGTCGCGGTGGCGCGCGGATGCCGAGCGCGTAAGCGTGGAGGCGCGGCTGAGGCAGTTGCAACCGCAGGTGGATGCCGTGACGCGCGCCGTTGATACAGCCGCCGTCATCGCGCAGCGCGACGCGCAGGCAGCCGCGCTTGCCGCGCCTTACCGGCGCGTCGCAGGGCTGCTGGCGACACTGGCGCAGGTGCGCGACGACAGCGTCCGGCTCGACGCGCTGCGCACGACGTCGACCGGTGCCGTGCTCGCCGCGCGCGCCACGAGTTACCGGGCGGCCGCACGATGGCTCGCCGGGATGGCACGCGAGCAGCGTGACTGGCGGATCGATATAGATGCGTTGAAGCCTGCTTCGGATGCTCGGGCCACCGCGGCCGGGATGCCGTTCCGGTTCTCGGTCCAACTGCATTGGCACGACACGATGCCGTCGCGGGAAGCGTCGGGAGGTCGCCCATGACGGCGATCGCGCATCGGGCCGCGCCGCGCGGCGCCGCATGGCCGGGCGGCATGCGGCGCGTGTCGCCGGCGGCTGCGCATGCCGTCGGCTGCGTGCTCGCGTTCGCGGTGGTGCTGGCGGGCGGCATTCATCTGGCGAATGCCGCCGACTGGAGCGGGCTCGCGCACAGTCGCACGTTACTGGCAGCGGCGCAGGCGCGTGCGGCCGACGCGCAGCGCGTCCTCGCGGCCGCTGGACAGCAGCGCGACGCACATCCGGCGCCAGCGCGCGACGATCGCTTGTCGCGTGCGCCGGAATGGGCCGCACTGATGCTGGAACTGGCCGATCTCGCTGCGTCGAGCGGGCTGCGTGGCGTATCGATCGAACCACAGCTGGCGGACGGTGCGGCGCCGGGCGGTCGGCGTACGGTGCGTATCGTCGCGGACGGCGACTTTCGCGCGCTGTTGCACGTGATCGGCAGGCTGGCGGGCTTCCCGGTTCTGGCGGTGCCGTCGGCGCTGCGTGTCGAGCGTGGAGTGCAGTCGGCGCGGGTGGAAATGTCGGTCGACGTGTTTCCGGGGCTGTCGCCGGCAACGTCCGCAGGTGGCACGGCGCTGGCTCAGGCCGCTGCGCTCCTCGACGCCGATCCATTCGGCGGGGCTGGCCCGTCTGAAGCGGATGGCGAGGGCGCCCGCCTGTCCGGCACGATTCGCGACGCGCGTGCCGGTCTCGCACTGTTCGACGACGGCGACGGCGCGTTCATGACCGTGGCGCCGGGCGAGGCGCTCGGCGCCGCGCGTGTGGTGCGTGTCGATCCGGAGGCCGTGACGCTCGCGACGGCGGACGGGGCGCACCGGCTCGTCCTGGGCGACGGGGAGCGGCCATGACGAAGTGCGGATCGAAGTACGGAGGTCGGGCGCTCGCCGTCTGGGCCGGATTGACGGCGGCCGGTGCAAGCGCGTCGTTACCGCCGCTGCCGGCCGTCTGGCCTGCCGCGTCGATGGCTGCGCAGGTGTCGGGCCTGCCGCCGCCCCAAGGGCTGGTCGATGGCGTGGACGGCGCCGTATCGGCGGAGGCCGGCCCGCCGCCGTTCGATCGGGCGGCTCACGCGGCGCTTCAGGCGGAAACCGCCGCTCCTGCTCCCCAGTTGGAGGGGCCGCCGATCCCGTTGGCGCCGCCGGCTCGCATGAGCGACGCCGCGGCACGGCAACCCGGCGATGCGGACGACGCGCGGCGGATCTCGCTGAATCTGCAGGGCGCCGGGCTCGCGGCTGCATTCGACGCGTTCGCGCGGTTCACGGGGCTCAATATCGTCGTCGGCGGGCAGGTGCGCGGCACCGTCACGTTACGTCTGAACAATGTCCGCTGGCGCGATGCCTTCGACACGCTGCTCGACACGCACGGGCTCGCGATGTCCCGGCGCGGCAACGTGATATGGGTCACGCCGGCGGCCGAACTGGCCGTGCGCGAACGCGAGCGTTTCGAAATGCACGCGCGGGCCGCTGATCTGGAGCCGCTCGCGAGCCGTACGTTCGCGCTGCACTACCCGCGTGCGCAGGACGTGCAACGGCTGCTGGCCGGCGCGACCGGCCAGCGCCTGCTGTCGAAGCGCGGCGCCGCGGCCGCCGATCCGCGCACGAATCTGCTGTTCGTCACCGATCTCGCGCCGCGTATCGTGCAGATCGCGAGCCTGATCGATGCGATCGACCGGCCGTCGCGGCAGGTCCGGATCGAGGCCCGCATCGTCGAGGGGGAGCAGGGCTTCTCGCGCAATCTCGGCGCACGCGTCGCGCTGCGTGCGCAAGGGCGGCCGTCGTCGGGCGAGAGCGCCACCTTCACGACGGACACGCGCAACGCGCTCGACCTTGCCGCGCGGCCGCTCGGCGGCTTCGAAGCGGCGACCGCCGGCTTCACGCTGTTCGCCGCGCCGCTCAGCCGCGTACTCGACGTCGAATTGAGCGCGCTCGAGGCGCAGGGGCGGGGCCAGATCGTTTCGCGTCCGCGCGTGGTGACCGCCGATCGCGTCAAGGCCATCGTCGAGCAGGGCTCGGAACTGCCGTATCAGGCCAAGGTCGGCAACGGCGTGAGCGGCGTGCAGTTCCGCCGCGCGACGCTCAAGCTCGAGGTCGAGCCGCAGATCACGCCGGACGGGCGCGTCGTGCTCGACCTGGACGTGACGAAGGACAGCGTCGGCGAGCCGACGGCGGCCGGCCCCGCGATCCATACGAAGCACGTGCAGACGCGCGTCGAGGTCGAGGATGGCGGGACGGTCGCGATCGGGGGGATCTACGAGCAGCTGCACCGGAACGATGTGACGCGCGTGCCGCTCTTGGGCAAAATACCGTTTCTGGGCGCGCTTTTCCGGCACCGCGCGCAGCGCGACCAGCGCAACGAACTGGTCGTCTTCATCACACCGACCGTCGTCGATGCGCGCTGCGATGCGCGCGGCGCGGGCGGCGCGGATGCCGAGAAAACGGGGCCGGAAGCCGCCGGCGCAGGCTCGACAAGGCAGCCGCTTTGCCAGTAAGCTGCGCCACACACCAGCAAGATTGAAGCAGAGGAAGCCGTTGCAAGCGCGGGACCCACATGCAAACGTATTTTTCGTCGGCCTTATGGGAGCGGGTAAGACCACCGTGGGCCGTGCGGTCGCGCGTCGTCTCGACAGGACGTTCTTCGACTCCGACCACGAAATCGAGGCCCGCACGGGCGCGCGCATTCCGGTGATCTTCGAGCTGGAGGGCGAGGCCGGGTTTCGCGATCGCGAAACGCAGGTGATCGCCGACCTCACGCAGCGCGAGAACATCGTGCTCGCGACGGGCGGCGGCGCGGTGCTGCGCCCGGAAAATCGCGACTGCCTGAGAAGCGGCGGCATCGTCATCTATCTGCGTGCCAATCCGCACGATCTGTGGCTGCGCACGCGCAAGGACAAGAACCGCCCGCTGCTGCAGACCGAAGATCCGAAGGGGCGTCTCGAAGCGCTTTACGAAGTGCGCGACCCGCTGTACCGCGAATGCGCGGATTTCGTCATCGAGACCGGCCGCCCGTCGGTCAACGGTCTCGTCAACATGGTGCTGATGCAACTCGAACTGGCCGGCGTCATCGCCAAGCCGCTACAAGCATGATTACTGTCAACGTCGATCTGGGCGACCGCGCCTATCCGATTCACATTGGCGCCGGCCTGATCGGCCGCGCCGAGCTGTTCGCACCTCACATCAAGGGTTCGTCCGTTACGATCGTCACGAACACGACGGTCGATCCGCTCTACGGCGACGCGCTGCGCGCGGCGCTCGCGCCGCTCGGCAAGCGCGTGTCGACGGTCGTGCTGCCGGACGGCGAGGCCTACAAGAACTGGGAAACGCTGAACCTGATCTTCGACGGCCTGCTCACCGACCGCGCGGACCGCAAGACGACGCTCGTCGCGCTCGGCGGCGGCGTGGTCGGTGACATGACGGGCTTTGCCGCCGCGTGCTACATGCGCGGCGTGCCGTTCATCCAGGTGCCGACGACGCTGCTGTCGCAGGTCGATTCGTCGGTCGGCGGCAAGACGGGCATCAACCACCCGCTCGGCAAGAACATGATCGGCGCGTTCTACCAGCCGCAGGCCGTGATCGCGGACATCGGCGCGCTGACGACGCTGCCCGATCGCGAACTGGCGGCCGGCGTCGCCGAGGTCATCAAGACCGGCGCGATCGCCGATGCGGAATTCTTCGACTGGATCGAGGCGAACATCGACGCGCTGAACCGTCGCGAGCCGGCTGCGCTCGCGCACGCCGTGAAGCGCTCGTGCGAGATCAAGGCGGGTGTGGTCGCGGCCGACGAGCGCGAAGGCGGCCTGCGCGCGATCCTGAACTTCGGCCACACGTTCGGCCATGCGATCGAGGCCGGGCTGGGCTACGGCGAGTGGCTGCACGGCGAGGCGGTCGGCTGCGGCATGGTGATGGCGGGTGACCTGTCGGTGCGGCTCGGCCTGCTCGACGAAGCGTCGCGGCAGCGTCTCGACGCGGTGATCGCGGCCGCGCATCTGCCGACTCGCGGGCCCGCGCTCGGCGATGCGCGCTATATGGACCTGATGCGCGTCGACAAGAAGGCCGAGGCCGGCGCGATCAAGTTCATCCTGCTGAAGCGATTCGGCGATACGCTGATCACGCAGGCGCCGGACGAAGCCGTGTTCGCTACACTGGCGCAGACGACCTGCTAACGGCGACCCGGATGCCCCGGCGCCCCTGACATGGAGGAGACGTGAGCGAGACATCCAGCAGCAAACTGCCCGAGGCCAGCCGCGCATCCGCTACGCCGGTGGCCGAGCCGCCGACGCTGGCGGCGCTGGAAGCCCACCTCGCTCCGTATGCCGCACACGCGTTGCAGTCACGCGGCCGCCGCCATCCGGAAACGCCGCCGGCGGCGCGCACCGAATTCCAGCGCGACCGCGACCGCATCGTCCATTCGACCGCGTTTCGCCGGCTCGAATACAAGACGCAGGTCTTCGTCAATCACGAAGGCGACCTGTTCCGCACGCGCCTCACGCACAGCCTCGAAGTCGCGCAGATCGCGCGTTCGGTCGCACGTAACCTGCGCCTGAACGAGGATCTCGTCGAAGCGATCTCGCTCGCGCACGATCTCGGCCATACGCCGTTCGGCCATGCCGGGCAGGACGCGCTGAATGCGTGCATGCGCGAGCACGGTGGCTTCGAGCACAACCTGCAGAGTCTCGCGGTCGTCGACGAGCTCGAGGAGCACTACGGTGCGTTCAACGGGCTGAACCTGTGCTTCGAGACGCGCGAAGGCATTCTGAAGCACTGCTCGCGCGAGAATGCGCGCAAGCTCGGCGCGCTCGGCGAGCGCTTCCTGCAGGGCCGCCAGCCGTCGCTCGAAGCGCAGCTCGCGAACATCGCGGACGAGATCGCCTACAACAACCATGACGTCGACGACGGCCTGCGTTCCGGCCTGATCACGATCGAGCAGCTCGCGGAAGTCGAGCTGTGGCAGCGCCACTACGAGGCGGCGCTCGCCGAATTCCCGCACCTCGAAGGCCGCCGTCTCGTGCACGAGACGGTGCGCCGCATCATCAATACGCTGATCGTCGACCTGATCGACGAGACGACGCGCAATCTTGCGCGCGTTGCGCCGGCGTCGCTCGACGACGTGCGTGCCGCGCCGCCGCTCGTGTCGCACAGCGAAGCGGTCGCCGCGCAGGCGGCCGCGCTCAAGCGCTTCCTCTTCAAGAACCTGTATCGCCACTACAAGGTGATGCGCATGGCGAGCAAGGCGCAGCGCGTCGTTACCGGCTTGTTCGACGCATTCATCGACGACCCGCGCCTGCTGCCGCCGCCGTACCAGTCCGACGACCCCGCGCAGCAGCCGCGGCTCGTCGCGCACTACATTGCCGGGATGACCGACCGTTTCGCGCTGAAGGAGTATCAGCGCCTGTTCGTCATCAACGACAACTGACTGTCACAAACGATCACTAGACTTCGCCGGTTCAATGGCGACGGGAATGTTGCACACGCTGTTGGTAACGTTTTCATAGGAGAGAGGTCGATGAAGAAGAAGCCTGCGGGGACCCTGGTTCGTTCGATCGCGCTCGGCGGCGCGCTGATGTTCGGTGTGCAGCACGCGGCGTTCGCCGCAACGGAGATCCAGTTCTGGCATGCGATGGAGGCCGCGCTCGGCGAGCGGGTCAACGCGATCGCCGAGCAGTTCAACGCGTCGCAGAGCGATTACAAGATCGTGCCGGTCTTCAAGGGCACCTACGACCAGGCGCTCGCGGCCGGCATCGCCGCTTATCGCAGCGGCAACGCGCCGGCGATCGTCCAGGTCTATGAAGTCGGCACGGCCACGATGATGCAGGCGAAGAAGGCCGTCGTGCCCGTCTACGACGTGTTCAAGCAGGCCGGCGTGCCGCTCGACGAAAAGGCGTTCGTGCCGACCATCTCGAGCTACTACAGCGATGCGAAGACGGGCCATCTCGTGTCGATGCCGTTCAACAGCTCGACGCCGGTGCTGTACTACAACAAGGACGCGTTCAAGAAGGCCGGGCTCGACCCGAACCAGCCGCCGAAGACGTGGGCCGACGTGAAGGCCGATGCCGAGAAGCTGCGCAAGTCGGGGATGGCGTGCGGCTTCACGACCGGCTGGCAGGGCTGGATCCAGCTCGAGAACTACAGCGCATGGCACGGGCTGCCGTTCGCGAGCCGCAACAACGGCTTCGACGGCGCCGACGCCGTGCTCGAATTCAACAAGCCGCAACAGATCGCGCATGTCGCGTTCCTGCAGCAGATGGCGAAGGACGGCACGTTCACGTACGCGGGTCGCAAGGATGAGGCATCGGCGAAGTTCTATAGCGGCGACTGCGGGATCATGACGACGTCGTCGGGTGCGCTCGCGAACGTGCAGAAATTCGCGAAGTTCAGCTACGGCACGGGCATGATGCCGTACGACGCGAACGTGAAGGGCGCGCCGCAGAACGCGATCATCGGCGGCGCGAGCCTGTGGGTGCTGGCCGGCAAGGATCCGGCGACCTACAAGGGCGTCGCGAAATTCCTCGCCTACCTCGCCTCGCCGGCCGTCGCCGCGAAGTGGCACCAGGACACGGGCTACCTGCCGGTGACGACCGCCGCGTACGACCTCACGCGCCAGCAGGGCTACTACGCGAAGAACCCGAGCGCCGAAACCGCGATCAAGCAGATGCTGAACAAGCCGCCGCTGCCGTACACGAAGGGGCTGCGCCTGGGCAACATGCCGCAGATCCGCACGGTCGTCGACGAGGAGTTCGAACAGGTCTGGGCGCAGAAGAAGTCGCCGAAGGACGCGCTCGATTCGGCGGCCTCGCGCGGCGACGAGCTGTTGCGCCGCTTCGAGAAGTCGGGCGGCTAAGCACGCATCGCTTCGCGCCGCCGGCCGCGCCGCGCATGCGCGCGGCGTCCGGCGGCGCGGCTTCTTTTCCGTTTCGCCTGACCGGATATCCGCGATGCAATCCCGTTCCCGTTTCGGTGCGAGCCTGTTGCCGTACCTGCTGATCGCGCCACAGCTCGCGATCACCGCCGTGTTTTTCCTGTGGCCGGCCGGCGTCGCGCTGTGGCAGTCGACGCAGATGCAGGACGCGTTCGGCACGTCGAGCGAATTCGTCGGCTTCGCGAACTTCACGCACCTGTTCGCCGACCCGCTGTATCTCGATTCGTTTCGCACGACGCTCGTGTTCAGCTCGCTCGTGACGGTGAGCGGGCTCGTCGTGTCGCTGCTGCTCGCCGCATGCGCCGATCGCGTGACCCGCGGTGCGCGCGCGTACCGCACGCTGCTGATCTGGCCGTACGCGGTCGCACCGACGATTGCGGCCGTGCTGTGGGCGTTCCTGTTCAATCCGAGCATCGGCCTCATCACGTATGCGCTCGCGAAGGGCGGCATCGTGTGGAATCACGCGCTGAACGGCGGGCAGGCGATGTCCCTCGTCGTGCTCGCATCGGTGTGGAAGCAGGTGAGCTACAACTTCCTGTTCTTCTACGCGGGCCTGCAGGCGATCCCGCGCTCGCTGATCGAGGCGGCGGCGATCGACGGTGCGGGGCCGGTGCGGCGCTTCTTCAACATCGTGCTGCCGCTGCTGTCGCCGACGAGTTTCTTCCTGCTGGTCGTGAACCTCGTCTACGCGTTCTTCGATACGTTCCCGGTGATCGACGCGGCGACCGGGGGCGGCCCGGCGCAGAGCACCAAGACGCTGATCTACAAGATCTTCGCGGAGGGCTTCCAGGGGCTCGACATCGGCAGTTCGGGCGCGCAGTCGGTCGTGCTGATGATCGTCGTCGTCGGGCTCACGGTGATCCAGTTCCGCTTCGTCGAACGCAGGGTGCAATACGCATGATCGAAAATCGCAAGGGCTTCGACCTGTTCTGCCACGCGGTGCTGATCGCGGGCGTCGTGCTGATCGTGTTCCCCGTCTACGTCGCGTTCTGCGCGGCGACGATGAACGCGCAGGAAGTGTTCACGGTGCCGCTATCGCTCGTGCCGAGCACGCACCTGTTCGAGAACATCGCGTACATCTGGCACCACGGCAGCGGCGGCACGACGGCGCCGTTCGGCCGCCTGCTCGTGAACAGCTTCGCGATGGCGCTCGGCATCGCGGTCGGCAAGATCGCGATGTCGATCCTGTCGGCGTACGCGATCGTCTATTTCCGCTTCCCGTTCCGCAACACGGCGTTCTGGCTGATCTTCATCACGCTGATGCTGCCGGTCGAGGTGCGGATCTTCCCGACCGTGCAGGTCGTGTCGACGCTGCACCTGACGAACACCTATGCGGGGCTAACGCTGCCGCTGATCGCGTCGGCGACCGCGACGTTCCTGTTCCGCCAGTTCTTCATGACGCTGCCCGACGAGCTGATGGATGCCGCGCGCATCGACGGCGCGGGGCCGCTGCGCTTCTTCTGGGACGTCGTGCTGCCGCTGTCGAAGACGAGCATCGCGGCGCTGTTCGTGATTACGTTCATCTACGGCTGGAACCAGTATCTGTGGCCGATCCTGATCACGACGGAGGCGTCGCTGTCGACGGCGGTGGTGGGCATCAAGACGATGATCGCGAGCGGCGATGCCGCGACTGAATGGCAATACGTGATGGCGGCGACGCTGCTGGCGATGATCCCGCCGCTCGTCGTCGTGCTGGCGATGCAGCGCTGGTTCGTGCGCGGCCTCGTCGATTCCGAGAAATAAATGACGGACGGCAACCGGGAGATAGACCAAGTATGGCTGCGCTGAGCTTGAAGGGCGTCAGGAAATCCTACGACGGCAAGCAGCACGTGCTGCACGGCATCGACGTGGAGATCGCCGACGGCGAATTCATCGTGCTGGTCGGCCCGTCGGGCTGCGGCAAGTCGACGCTGCTGCGGATGATCGCGGGGCTCGAGAGCGTGACGGACGGCGAGATCGCGATCGGCGAGCGCGTCGTCAATGCGCTGGAGCCGAAGGATCGCGACATCGCGATGGTGTTCCAGAACTATGCGCTGTATCCGCACATGACGGTTGCGCAGAACATGGGTTACGGGCTGAAGATCCGCGGGATCGAGCGCGCGACGATCGACGCGCGGGTGGCCGCAGCCGCGAAGATCCTCGAGCTCGAGCCGCTGCTCGCGCGGCGGCCGCGCGAGCTGTCGGGCGGCCAGCGGCAGCGCGTCGCGATGGGGCGCGCGATCGTGCGCGAGCCATCGGTGTTCCTGTTCGACGAGCCGCTGTCGAACCTCGACGCGAAGCTGCGCGTGCAGATGCGGCTCGAGATCCAGCGGCTGCATGCGCGGCTCGCGACGACGAGCGTCTACGTGACGCACGACCAGATCGAGGCGATGACGCTCGCGCAGCGCGTGATCGTGATGAATCGCGGCTACGCCGAGCAGATCGGCGCGCCGGTCGACGTGTACGAGAAGCCGGCGACGGTGTTCGTCGCGGGCTTCATCGGCTCGCCCGCGATGAACCTGATGCAGGGCCGGCTGTCGGATGACGGCGCGACCTTCACGGTTGCGGGCGGCGGCCCCGCGCTGCCGGTCGCCGGCGCGCCCGGCATCGGCACGGCGATCGCCACCGGGCGCGACTGGGTGCTCGGCGTGCGTCCCGAACACATGACGCCGCAGCCGGGCGTCGCGCAGGCGGCGCTGCCCGTCGACTCGTGCGAGCTGCTCGGCGCGGACAATCTCGCGCACGGCCGCTGGGGCAATCACGACGTCGCGGTGCGCCTGCCGCACGCGGACCGCCCCGCGCGCGGCACGGCGCTGGCGGCCGCGCTGCCCGCGCACCGGCTGCATTTCTTCGATCCCGAGACCGGCAAGCGTGCCGGCTGAACCTGCTGCACTTGCCGGGAGACCGACGATGACTTCCCGTACCGACTGGCCCTATCCGCGCGTCGTCGCCCATCGCGGCGGCGGCACGCTCGCGCCGGAGAACACGCTCGCCGCGCTCGACGAGGGCGCGCGACGCGGTCACCGGATGGTCGAGTTCGACGCGAAGCTGTCGGCCGACGACGTGACGTTCCTGCTGCACGACGACACGGTCGACCGGACGTCGAACGGCCGCGGGGCGGCGGCGGGCATGCGTTATGCGGCGCTGGCCGCGCTCGACGCGGGCGCATGGCTCGACGCGCGCTTCGCGGGCGAGCGGATACCGACCCTCGAGGCGGCGGCGGCGCGCTGCATCGCACAGGGCCTGGCGGCGAATGTCGAGATCAAGCCGTGCCCGGGGCGCGAGCGCGAGACAGGGCAGCGCGTGGCGGCCGACGCGGCCGCTTACTGGCGCGATGCCGGCATCCCGCCGCTGCTGTCGTCGTTCTCGTTCGACGCGCTGCAACAGGCGCGCGCGACCGTGCCGGCGCTGCCGCGCGGGATGCTCTACGAGGCCGTGCCGGACGACTGGCATGCGCAGGCCGTCGGTGCGCTCGGTTGCGTTTCGTTGCATGCAGACCACAAACGGCTCGACGCGCCGCTCGTACGCGCGATCAAGGCGGCTGGGCTGCGCATCCTGGTCTATACGGTCAACGATCTCGAACGGGCGCGAGAACTCGTGCGCTGGGGTGTCGACGCAGTCTGTACGGACCGGATCGACCTGATTGGCCCCGATGCGCTGGACGACCTCGTCTAGCGTCTGCGGCTGCGCCCGGCGAAATCCTTGACGGGAACGTGCCTGACGCGAAAAAACGACGCCCTGACGGGATTCCCGCCGGGGCGTTTTGCATCGTGGAGACGTTACGCCAGGAAAATTCCGCTACAAATTGCAGCAGGATTAACCATTCCCCAAATATTCGACTACGCTTAGAAGCGGTAGCCGACGTTCAGGTACGTCACGATCGGGTTCAGCGAGATGTGCGCCTTCGACGTTTCCGTCAGCGTCCCGACCGGCGTCCGGCGGGCCGTCGTGAAGGTCGCGGTCACGCTGACCGGGATGTAGGAGAGCGACAGGCCGGCGAACCAGTGCTTCGTGAAGTTGTACGTGAAACCGGCGTTGAAGACGGGCGCCCACTGGTTGCTGGTGGTTGCACTGGTCGGGCCGCCGAGCACACCGTTCTCGAATGCGCTGTTCGTGATCTTTGCGCCGGTGAACCAGACGTAAGTCGCGCCAATACCGACATACGGGCGGAACTTGGCGTTGGCGTCGTTGAAGTGGTAGCGAAGCAACAGTGCCGGGCTCCACTGGTAGACGGTGCCGAGTTTGCCGAAGCTTTCGAACTGACCCTTGCCGTTGATGTCGAACTTTGGCGGAATCCCCATGACCAGCTCGGTGGAGATGTGGTCCGTGATGAAATAGCCGGTCGCCAGCCCGATCGTGTCGGCATCGCTGATACCGGCGCCGGTGTTGGGGATGGACTGATTGATGGGCGTGCCGCCGACGCCGTAGACGAATAGCGGGTCGCTGCTGTCCTGTGGCGCAAGGTGCAGCCAGCCGGTGCTGACGTAGAAATCACCTGCGGATTGTGCATGTGCCGTACCGCCCGCAAACGTGAATGCGAGCGCTGCAGCCCCCGTAATGGCCAGTTTTCGTTTCATTGTGTCTCCTCCGATCAAAGGCGTGCTCATTATGACGACTGCGTTTAAAACCAAACAAGCTCGTAAGTTAGAGTTTTCTCCCTAGGATTCGTACGACCGTACGCTTTCGCGCGCCGCGGGGCAGGCATTCTACGCAGGTGCGCATTTTCGGACCTCCGGGTATTTCCTAACGCGTTCAAACGGACATTCAGCATGGCACGGTTAGCACGACTCTACGTTCCCGACCAGCCGCAGCACGTGATACTGCGCGGCCTGGATCAGCAACCCGCGTTCGTCGACGACCAGGACTACGAGCTCTTCATCGATTGCCTGAAGGCCGCCGCACGCGATCATCACCTGTCGGTGCACGCCTACGTGCTGCTGCCGCGCCAGGTGCAACTCCTCGTGACACCAAGCGACGAGGCAAGCCTGCCGAAAGCGATGCAGGCCGTCGGCCGCCGCTACGTTGCGCATTTCAACCGGCGCTATTCGCGGCGCGGCACCCTGTGGGAAGGCCGCTATCGGGCGACCGTGATCGAAGGCGAGCGCTATTTCCTGCTCGGGAGCCGCGTGGTCGAGATGAGCCCGGTGCGTTCGCAGCTCGTCGCGACGCCTGAAGCCTATCGCTGGTCGAGCTACCGGCATCACGTCGGGCTCACCGTCGACAGCCTGATCACCGACCATCCGCTCTACTGGGCGCTCGGCAATACGCCGTTCGATCGCCAGCGCGCGTACAAGGAGCTGTGCGAGCAGCCGCTCGACGAGCGGCAGGCCGACCAGTTGCAGCAGGCGACGCTCAAGGGCTGGGTGCTCGGCGGCGAGAACTACCGCGAGTGGGCGGCGCGTACCGCAAACCGGCGCGTATCGCCGCTGCCGCGCGGACGCCCCAGAAAGGTGCGCGAGAACACGCCGCCGATCCAGCAGTAACGCGGGAACGGCGGTCGAAGGAGGCGGCGCTGCGGGCGCCGCTTCTTTTTGCACCAAAACGATACGGCCCCAATAAAATAGCACCAGATCGAAGCATTCGTTTAATTAGGGTTCGATCAAGCGGTTTTTGTTGCTATTCCTTTGATTCGTCGCGTATATTCCGAATTCCGGTGGCCCGGGCGAAGCATGCCCACCCACTGTCGGCCGCGCCGTCTCCCGTCGGGAGCGGGATCGACGGCAACAAGAAAATGGTTCAACGGCCCTCCAGGCCCCCTTTACGACGGTGTCCCCATGAACGACCACCAGCTGCCGCTCGCCGCGGTGCCCGCCGCACAAGGTCTGTACGACCCGCAAAACGAACACGACGCCTGCGGCGTCGGCTTCGTCGCCCACATCAAGGGCAAGAAGAGCCACGAGATCATCCAGCAGGGGCTGAAGATCCTCGAGAACCTCGATCACCGCGGCGCGGTCGGCGCCGATCCGCTGATGGGCGACGGCGCGGGCATCCTGATCCAGATTCCGGACGCGTTCTATCGCGAGGAAATGGCGAAGCAGGACGTGATGCTGCCGCCCGCCGGCGAATATGGGGTCGGGATGATCTTCCTGCCGAAGGAAAACGCATCGCGTCTCGCGTGCGAGCAGGAGCTCGAGCGCACGGTGAAGGCCGAAGGCCAGGTCGTGCTCGGCTGGCGCGACGTGCCGGTCGACCATGCGATGCCGATCTCGCCGACCGTGAAGGCGAGCGAGCCGCTGATCCGCCAGATCTTCATCGGCCGCGGCAAGGACATCATGGTGACGGACGCGCTCGAGCGGAAGCTGTACGTGATCCGCAAGACGGCGAGCCACCGCATCCAGGCGCTGAAGCTCAAGCACGGCAAGGAATACTTCGTGCCGTCGATGTCGGCGCGCACGGTCGTCTACAAGGGGCTGCTGCTCGCGGGCCAGGTCGGCGTGTACTACCGCGACCTGCAGGACGCGCGCGTCGTGTCGGCGCTCGCGCTCGTGCACCAGCGCTTCTCGACCAACACGTTCCCGGCGTGGGAACTGGCCCACCCGTACCGGATGATCGCCCACAACGGCGAGATCAACACCGTGAAGGGCAACGTGAACTGGCTGAACGCGCGTACCGGCGCGATCGCGTCGCACGTGCTCGGCGACGACCTGCCGAAGCTCTGGCCGCTGATTTATCCGGGCCAGTCGGATACGGCGTCGTTCGACAACTGTCTCGAACTGCTGGTGATGGCCGGCTACCCGCTCGTGCATGCGGTGATGATGATGATCCCGGAAGCGTGGGAACAGCACACGCTGATGGACGAGAACCGCCGCGCGTTCTACGAATACCACGCCGCGATGATGGAGCCGTGGGACGGCCCGGCCGCGATCGCGTTCACCGACGGCCGCCAGATCGGCGCGACGCTCGACCGTAACGGCCTGCGCCCGGCGCGTTACATCGTCACGGACGACGACCTCGTCATCATGGCGTCGGAAGCCGGCACGCTGGTGATCCCCGAATCGAAGATCGTCAAGAAGTGGCGCCTGCAGCCGGGCAAGATGTTCCTGATCGACATGGAACACGGCCGCATCATCGACGACAAGGAACTGAAAGACAACCTCGCGAACGCGAAGCCGTACAAGAGCTGGATCGACGCCGTGCGCATCAAGCTCGACGAGATCGAGCCGAAGGCCGAGCAAGTCGCGGCCGGCCGCACGCAGGGCGCCGCGCTGCTCGACCGCCAGCAGGCGTTCGGCTATACGCAGGAAGACCTGAAGTTCCTGATGGCGCCGATGGCGCAGCAGGGCGAAGAAGCCGTCGGTTCGATGGGCAACGACTCGCCGCTCGCGGTGATGTCGAACAAGAACAAGACGCTCTATCACTACTTCAAGCAGCTGTTCGCGCAGGTCACGAACCCGCCGATCGACCCGATCCGCGAGAACATGGTGATGTCGCTCGTGTCGTTCGTCGGCCCGAAGCCGAACCTGCTCGACACGAACAACATCAACCCGCCGATGCGTCTCGAAGTGTCGCAGCCGGTGCTCGACTTCAAGGACATCGCGAAGATCCGCGCGATCGACCAGTACACGGGCGGCAAGTTCAGCGCGTACGAACTGAACATCTGCTACCCGGTCGCGTGGGGCAAGGAAGGCATCGAGGCGCGCCTCGCGTCGCTGTGCGCGGAAGCCGTCGACGCGGTGAAGTCGGGCTACAACATGCTGATCGTGTCGGACCGCAAGACCGACGCCGACCATGTCGCGATTCCCGCACTGCTCGCCACGTCGGCGATCCACACGCACCTCGTCCAGCAAGGGCTGCGCACGAGCACGGGCCTCGTCGTCGAGACGGGCTCCGCGCGTGAAACGCACCACTTCGCGCTGCTCGCGGGCTACGGCGCGGAAGCCGTGCACCCGTACCTCGCGATGGAAACGCTCGCGAAGATGGCCGAGGGCCTGTCGGGCGACCTGTCGCCGGAGAAGGCCGTCTACAACTTCACGAAGGCGGTCGGCAAGGGCCTGCAGAAGGTGATGTCGAAGATGGGCATCTCGACGTACATGTCGTACACGGGCGCGCAGATCTTCGAAGCGCTCGGCCTGTCGAGCGACCTCGTCGAGAAGTACTTCAAGGGCACGGCGTCGAAGGTCGGCGGCATCGGCCTGTTCGAAGTCGCAGAAGAGGCGATCCGCCTGCACCGCGACGCGTTCGGCGATAGCCCGGTCCTGCGCGACATGCTCGACGCGGGCGGCGAATACGCGTACCGCGTGCGCGGCGAAGACCACATGTGGACGCCGGATTCGATCGCGAAGCTGCAGCACGCGACGCGCAGCAACTCGTACCAGACGTACAAGGAATACGCGCACCTGATCAACGACCAGACCAAGCGTCACATGACGTTCCGCGGCCTGTTCGAGTTCAAGGTCGCGCCGGCGAAGGCGATCCCGATCGACGACGTCGAATCGGCGAAGGACATCGTCAAACGCTTTGCGACGGGCGCGATGTCGCTCGGCTCGATCAGCACCGAAGCGCACGCGACGCTCGCGGTCGCGATGAACCGGATCGGCGGCAAGTCGAACACCGGCGAAGGCGGCGAGGACGAGAAGCGCTACCGCAACGAGCTGCGCGGCATTCCGATCAAGGCCGGCGAGACGATGAAGTCGGTGATCGGCGACGAGATCGTCAGCGACATTCCGCTGAAGGACGGCGATTCGCTGCGCTCGAAGATCAAGCAGGTCGCGTCGGGCCGCTTCGGCGTCACCGCCGAGTATCTCGCTTCGGCCGACCAGATCCAGATCAAGATGGCGCAGGGCGCGAAGCCGGGCGAAGGCGGCCAGCTGCCTGGCCACAAGGTGTCCGAGTACATCGGCAAGCTGCGTTACTCGGTGCCGGGCGTCGGCCTGATCTCGCCGCCGCCGCACCACGACATCTACTCGATCGAGGATCTGGCGCAGCTGATCCACGACCTGAAGAACGTGAACCCGAGCGCGAGCATCTCGGTGAAGCTGGTGTCGGAAGTGGGCGTCGGCACGGTCGCGGCCGGTGTCGCGAAGGCGAAGGCCGATCACGTCGTGATCGCCGGCCATGACGGCGGCACGGGCGCATCGCCGCTGTCGTCGGTCAAGCACGCGGGCACGCCGTGGGAACTCGGCCTGGCCGAAACGCAGCAGACGCTCGTGCTGAACCGCCTGCGCGGCCGGATCCGCGTGCAGGCCGACGGCCAGATGAAGACGGGCCGCGACGTCGTGATCGGCGCGCTGCTCGGCGCAGACGAATTCGGCTTCGCGACGGCGCCGCTCGTCGTCGAGGGCTGCATCATGATGCGCAAGTGCCACCTGAACACGTGCCCGGTCGGCGTCGCGACGCAGGATCCGGTGCTGCGCGCGAAGTTCCAGGGCCAGCCCGAGCACGTCGTGAACTACTTCTTCTTCGTCGCCGAGGAAGTGCGCGAGATCATGGCGCAGCTCGGCGTCGCGAAGTTCGACGACCTGATCGGCCGCGCCGACCTGCTTGATACGCGCAAGGGCATCGAGCACTGGAAGGCGAAGGGCCTCGACTTCTCGCGCGTGTTCTACCAGCCGGAAGAGTGCGAGGGCGTTGCGCCGCGTCACGTCGACGTGCAGGATCACGGCCTCGAGCGCGCGCTCGACCACGTGCTGATCGAGAAGGCGAAGGCCGCGATCGAGAACGGCGAGCATGTGTCGTTCATCCAGCCGGTGCGCAACGTGAACCGCACGGTCGGCGCGATGCTGTCGGGCATCATCGCGAAGAAGCACGGCCACGACGGCCTGGCCGACGACGCGGTGCACATCCAGCTGAAGGGCACGGCCGGCCAGAGCTTCGGCGCGTTCCTCGCGAAGGGCGTGACGCTCGACCTCGTCGGCGACGGTAACGACTACGTCGGCAAGGGCCTGTCGGGCGGCCGGATCATCATCCGCCCGACCAACGACTTCCGCGGCAAGTCCGAGGAAAACATCATCTGCGGCAACACGGTGATGTACGGCGCGATCGAAGGCGAATCGTTCTTCCGCGGCGTCGCGGGCGAGCGCTTCTGCGTGCGCAACTCGGGCGCGACGGCGGTCGTCGAAGGCACGGGCGACCACGGCTGCGAATACATGACGGGCGGCACGGTCGTCGTGCTCGGCGAGACGGGGCGCAACTTCGCGGCCGGCATGTCGGGCGGCCTCGCGTACATCTACGATCCGGAAGGCACGTTCGCGGCGAAGTGCAACAAGTCGATGGTCGCGCTCGAGCCGGTGCTGCAGCAGGCCGAGCAGGAGCGCACGGTCGACCGCGCGCTCTGGCACGCGGGCACGACGGACGAAGCGCTGCTCAAGGGGCTCGTCGAGCGTCATTTCCAGTTCACGGGTTCGCCGCGCGCGAAGTCGCTGCTGGAAAACTGGGACGCGGCGCGCCGCCAGTTCGTGAAGGTGTTCCCGCACGAATACAAGCGCGCGCTGGGCGAGATCGGTGCGAAGAAGGCGGCGAAGGAAGTGCTGGCCGCCTGAGCGACGAACGACATAGCGAATGCCGCGCGCGCATGACTGCCGCGCGCGGCTCCCCCACCCGATACACCGAACAGAAGAGCACCTTATGGGCAAGGCAACCGGTTTTCTGGAGTTCGAACGCCGCCACGAGGCGTACGAAGCACCGCTCACGCGCGTGAAGCACTACAAGGAATTCGTCGCGGCACTGACCGACGCGGACGCGAAGGTCCAGGGCGCGCGCTGCATGGATTGCGGCATCCCGTTCTGCAACAACGGCTGCCCGGTCAACAACGTCATTCCGGACTTCAACGATCTCGTTTACCGCCAGGACTGGCAGCAGGCGATCGAAGTCCTGCACTCGACCAACAACTTCCCGGAATTCACGGGCCGCATCTGCCCGGCGCCGTGCGAAGCCGCGTGCACGCTCGGGATCAACGACGACCCGGTCGGCATCAAGTCGATCGAGCACGCGATCATCGACAAGGCCTGGGCGGAAGGCTGGGTGAAGCCGGAGCCGGCCGAACACAAGACGGGCAAGAAGGTCGCGGTCGTCGGCTCGGGCCCCGCGGGCCTCGCCGCCGCGCAGCAGCTCGCGCGCGCGGGCCACGACGTGACGGTGTTCGAGAAGAACGACCGCGTCGGCGGCCTGCTGCGCTACGGGATTCCCGACTTCAAGCTCGAGAAGTGGCTGATCGACCGCCGCATGCGCCAGATGGAAGCGGAAGGCGTGACGTTCCGCACCAGCGTGTTCATCGGCAAGGATCCGCTGCCCGAGTCGATCGGCAGCCTCGCGAAGGAAACCCTCTCGCCGGACACGCTGAAGGAAGAATTCGACGCGGTCGTGATCGCGGGCGGTTCGGAAGTGCCGCGCGATTTGCCGGTGCCGGGCCGCGAGCTCGCGGGCGTCCATTTCGCGATGGACTTCCTGCCGCAGCAGAACCGCGTGAACGCGGGCGACAAGCTCGTCGACCAGCTGCTCGCGAAGGGCAAGCACGTGATCGTGATCGGCGGCGGCGATACGGGTTCGGACTGCGTCGGCACGTCGAACCGTCACGGCGCGAAGCAGGTCACGCAGTTCGAGCTGCTGCCGCAGCCGCCGGAAGAAGAGCACAAGCCGCTCGTGTGGCCGTACTGGCCGATCAAGCTGCGCACGTCGTCGTCGCACGAAGAAGGCTGCGAGCGCGACTGGGCGGTCGCGACGAAGCGTCTCGAAGGCAAGAACGGCAAGGTCGAGAAGCTGATCGCGGTGCGCGTCGAGTGGAAGGACGGCAAGATGCAGGAAGTGCCGGGCTCCGAGTTCGAAATGAAGGCCGATCTCGTGCTGCTCGCGATGGGCTTCACGCAGCCGGCCGCGCCCGTGCTCGACGCGTTCGGCGTCGCGAAGGACGCGCGCGGCAATGCGCGTGCGGCGACCGAAGGCGATCGCTCGTACTACACGTCGGTCGACAAGGTGTTCGCGGCGGGCGACATGCGCCGCGGCCAGTCGCTCGTGGTATGGGCGATCCGCGAAGGCCGCCAGTGCGCGCGTTCGGTCGACGCGTACCTGATGGGGCATACGGAACTGCCGCGATAAGCTGAATACCGCGAGTGGGTTTCGATGAAAACCGGGCGTCCGAAAGGGCGCCCGGTTTTTTTATGGCAGGCGCACACCGATGCCCGTCGGCCAGCCGGTTGCGCGTGTCCGGCGACGCCGTCCGATCCGCCGCTTCGCTATGCGGGTGCTCGCCATTTTCGCGAAGCGTCGCCTAATCTGATCACATTCGCAGCGGATTATCCGTCATCTCGTTTTCTTTCGTTTTGTAATAATCCTTGAAAACTGTCATATCATGTCGCCCCTCGGGCCGCGTTCGCGGCGGCCGCATGTGACTGACCCTATTTGCAAGGACTCTGGATGGAAGCACTCGTGCATGGGCTGATCGACGCCGTCAACGGCGTGTTGTGGAACTACGTGCTGATTGCGCTGCTGCTCGGCGTCGGCGCGTGGTTCACGTTGCGGTTCCGGATGATCCAGCTGAAGGCGCTGTTCCTCAGCATGAAGCTGGTCGGCAGCAAGGGCGAGCCGGGCAGCATTTCGTCGTTCCAGGCGTTCGCGACAGGGCTCGCGAGCCGCGTCGGTACCGGCAACATCGCGGGCGTCGCGGTCGCGCTGACGGTCGGCGGGCCGGGCGCGATCTTCTGGATGTGGATGACCGCGCTCGTCGGGATGTCGTCCGCGTTCGTCGAAGCGACGCTCGCGCAGATCTTCAAGGTGTCGCACCCGGACGGCAGCTATCGCGGCGGCCCCGCGTACTACATCCAGACGGGTCTGCGTTCGCGCGGCTTCGGCGTGCTGTTCTCGCTGTCGCTGATCCTCGCGTTCGGCTTCGTGTTCAACGCGGTGCAGGCCAATGCGATCGCCGACGCGTTCCATACGTCGTTCGGCTGGAGCCGCGAGACGGTCGGCCTCGGTCTCGTGCTGCTGAGCGCGCCGATCATCTTCGGCGGCATCCGCCGCATCGCGACGGTCGCGCAGGTGATCGTGCCGCTGATGGCGATCGGCTACCTCGCGCTCGCGGTCTACGCGGTCGCGACCCACATCGCGCTGGTGCCGGGCGTGATCGCATTGATCGTGAAGAGCGCGTTCGGCCTCGAACAGGCGGCGGGCGGCCTGACGGGCTATGCGGTGAGCCAGGCGATCGCGATCGGCGTGAAGCGCGGGCTGTTCTCGAATGAGGCGGGGATGGGCAGCGCGCCGAACGCGGCCGCGACCGCGAGCACGCGGCACCCCGTCACGCAGGGGCTGATCCAGATGCTCGGCGTGTTCGTCGACACGATCGTGATCTGCAGCGCGACCGCGTTCGTGATCCTGCTGTCGGGCCAGTACGAGCTCGGCACCGGCATGGAAGGCGCGGCGCTCACGCAGCGCGCGATCTCGAGCCACGTCGGCGACTGGGGCGGCATCTACATGGCCGTTGCGATTTTCTTCCTCGCGTTCTCGTCGGTGATCGGCAATTACGCGTACGCGGAAGGCAACGTCGAATTCATCACGAAGCGGCGCGGCGTGCTGCCGCTGTTCCGCGTCGCGGTGCTGGGCATGGTGATGTTCGGCAGCGTCGGGCAACTGCCGCTCGTATGGGCGATGGCCGATACGAGCATGGGGCTGATGGCGATCATCAACCTGATCGCGATCCTCGCGCTTGGCAAGCATGCGCACGCCGCGTGGTCGGACTATCGTCGCCAGCGCGCGGCAGGCATCGCCGATCCGGTGTTCACGCGCAACACGATCCCCGAACTCGCGCGCGTGCTGCCGGCCGACGTGTGGGGCGAGCATGGCCCGCTGCCGCAGCGTCCGGTTGCGGCCGACGCGACGAACGCGGCGCGCGCCGCGGTGCGCGAGTCATGAACGGCGACCGGCTCCGTGCGTTCGTCGCGCTGATACCCGATGCGGCATCGCGCGACGCACTGCACGCGTTGCCGGTCACCCGTGGCGCGCGGCGCACGCTGCCCGCGCAACTGCACATGACGCTCGCGTTCATCGGCGCGATCGAACGGGAACGTTGCGACGCGCTGGCCGCACGCCTGCCCGCGCTCGCGGCAGCGCATGCGCTGCCGTTGCTGCCGGTCGAACGGATCGCGTGGTGGCCGAGCCTGCCGCGCGCGAGGCTGATCGTCGCGGAGCTTGATGCCGATCCCGCGTGCGTGGCGCTGAATGCCGGGCTGGCGGCGCTGCTGGGCGAACTCGGCGTGCCGGCCGACCGGCGGCCGTTCCGGCCGCACGTGACGCTCGCGCGGCTGCCGCGCGATGCGGTCGGCCAGCCTGCGCACGGCGGTGCGCCCGGGCGACCGGTCGTGCTGCGCATCGAAGCGCTGACGCTGTTCGAAAGCCGGCTGTCGCACGAGGGCGTGTCGCATTGGCCGATCGTGTCCGCACCGATCGCACGGGCGGACGGCCGGGCGACGCTGTGAGCTGCGCCCGCGATGCATTGCGATGCCGGGCGCCGCGAGCCGCCGCGCGAGCGCCGCGCCGATCCCGGAGCCTGCGCCGGTGATCAGCGCGATGCGCGCGGCGCGCCTACTCACGCGGCGACCTTGTCGCTGTCGTTTACGCGCTCGACGTTGATCGTGCCGACGTGGAACGCGGCCAGCGACTCGCGGTGCGCGATGCTGATGATCGCGGCCTTCGGCAGCCGCTCGGCGAACAGGTGGTAGAGCCGCGCCTCGTTGTCCGTGTCGAGCGCGCTCGTCGCTTCGTCGAGGAACAGGAAGTCGGGCTTGTGCAGCAGCACGCGCGCACCGGCGAGGCGCTGCTGTTCGCCCGGCGACATCACGCGCGTCCAGTGCGCGGTTTCGTCGAGGCGGTCGGCGTATTCCTCGAGGCGGCAGGCACGCAGCGCGTCGCGGCAGGCGTCGTCGCTGAACGTGTCGGGCGTCGCCGGATAGGTGAGCGCGGCCTTCAGCGTGCCGATCGGCAAATAGCTCGTCTGCGGCACGAACATCATCCGTGCGCCGACCGGCGCGTCGATCGCGCCGTCGCCGAACGGCCACAGGCCCGCGAGCGCGCGCATGAAGGTGCTCTTGCCGGAACCCGACTTGCCGATCACGAGCCAGCGCGAGCCGGGTTCGATCGTCACGCTGCCGATGTCCGCGAGCGCGTTGCCGTTCGGCAGCGCGAGCTTGAGCGACGACGTCGACAGCTTCGCCGCATCGACGTAGTGCAGGTTGATGCCGCCGTGCTCGGTCGCGGGCGACAGGCTTTCCTTCAGGTGCGACGTGCCCATCACGCGCTTGAATTCGCGCAGACGGTTGACGGTGGCGCGCCATTCGACCAGTGTCGAGTAACTGTTGATGAACCACGAGAACGAATCGCTGACGGTGCCGAAGGCGGACGAGATCTGCATCAGCACGCCGAACGAGAAGGCACCCGCGAAATAGCGCGGCGCGGCGACGACGAGCGGGAAGATGATCGCGATCTGCCCGTAGAAGCTCAGCACGAACGTGAGCCGCTTCGTGTACTTCATCACGCGCCACCAGTTGTCGCGGATGCGCATGAAGAGGCTTTGCGCGTTGCCGGTCTCGGTCTTCTCGCCGTCGTAGAACGCGATCTGCTCGGCGTTCTCGCGCACGCGGATCAGCCCGAAGCGGAAATCGGCCTCGACGCGCTGCTGCTGGTAGTTGATCGACACGAGCGGATGGCCGACCTTCTGGATGATCAGCGAGCCGACCACCGCGTACAGCGCGGCCGCCCACACCATGTAGCCGGGAATCGCGATCGGCGTCGCGCCGAGCGAGACCGTCAGCGCACCGGCGAGCGACCACAGGATCGTGATGAACGACACGAGCGTGACGACCGTCGACAGCAGGTCGAGCGACAGCGCGAGCGTCGTGGTCGCGAACGACTGGAGGTCGTCGGTGATCCGCTGGTCGGGGTTGTCGGCGAGGCGGTCGCGTTCGATCCGGTAGAACGCGCGATCGCCGAGCCACTGGCCGAGAAAACGGTCGGTGAGCCACTGGCGCCAGCGGAAGCCGAGCATCTGCCGCAGGTAGCGGCCGTACACGGCGAAGATGATGAAGGCGAACGCGAGCGCGGAGAACTGCATCAGCAGGTTCGGGAAGTCGTGGACGTCCTTCGACTGCAGCGCGTTGTAGAACTCCGCGTTCCACTTGTTCAGCTTGACGTTGATCCACACCACGCAGAGGTTGATCGCGATGATCGTGACCAGCAGGCCCCACGCGATTTTCCATTCGGACGATACCCAGTAGGGCTTGATGAGGCTCCATGCGGATACCGGGCGCTCGTCCTGCGGCGCGTCGGAGGCGGAGCGGACGGGATCGATCGATTGGGTCATGTGCTTCCTGATGAGTAGCCGGCGCGCGGGCCGGGCGAAGCCGGGCGCGCGCCGCGATAAGGCATGCCGGGGCGATGCGCCGACTGACGACGGGCGTCCGGATGGTCGCCCGCGCGTCTTAAACGGCACTTAAGGGCCGGCGGTGACGCGGCAACCGGCCGCTCGCGCGGCCGGCCTGCGGGCATTGTGCCAGAGCGGCGCAGCGCGCCGGCGAATTTGCCGCATGGGGGACAGTTTGCGGCGCTTTCCGCTTTTATGGTCTAATGGCCGTCGACGAAACAGGGGTGCTTCGAGGCGCGGCCGGCGGATGTTCCGGGCGGCGCGGCGAGGCTGAGAAAGACCCTTCGCACCCGATCCGGGTAATACCGGCGAGGGAAGTTTCTGATCCCGCCGGGCCGCGCTGGCCGCCATCCCACATGGTCAGCGCCCGAGTCCCGCCCGGCCGGCCTTTGCTGCCGGTTTCGTCCTTTTGGGTACGCGCATTGCGCGTTACGGAAGGAATGATGACCGCACAATCTTCAGTCTTTTGCATGGCTCCCGGCCCGATGTCGCGTGCGTTCGCACGGGACGGCGCGTGCGCGTCGACGTTCGTCGTGCGCGCTCGCGCGGAGGGTGCGCGATGAACGTCCAGAATTCACGGCCGGATTTCGCGGTGCTCGGTGGCGGCCTCGTCGGCCGCCTGATCGCATGGCGGCTCGCGGGCGACGGGCATCGCGTCGCGCTCTACGAGCGCGGCGGCCCGGACGGCGAGCAGTCGGCCGCGTGGATCGCGGCCGCGATGCTCGCGCCGCTCGCGGAAGCGGCGAGCGCGGAGCTGCTGATCACCGAACTCGGCGCCGCGTCGCTCGCGCGCTGGCCGCAGTGGCTCGCGGAACTGCCCGAACCCGTATTCTTCCAGCATCACGGCACGCTTGTCGTCTGGCATCACGCGGATCGCGCGGAGGCGCCGCTGTTCGAGCGGCGCGTGCGCGCGAACGCGCCGGCCGACCTGTTCGACGGCGGCTTCGTCACGCTCGCCGGCGCGCAGGTCGACGCGGCCGAGCCCGCGCTCGCGGGCCGCTTCGCGCGCGGCCTGCTGCTGCCGCGCGAAGGCCAGCTCGACAATCGCCAGGCGCTGCGCGCGCTCGCGGCGGGCCTCGTCGAGCGCGGTGTCGACCTGCACTGGCACGTCGCGATCGACGAGGCGAACCTGCCCGCAGCGCATTTCACGATCGATTGCCGCGGGCTCGGCGCGAAACCCGTGCTGCCCGCGCTGCGCGGCATCCGCGGCGAAGTCGCGCGCGTGCATGCGCCTGGTATCGGGCTCACGCGGCCCGTGCGGCTGTTGCATCCGCGCTATCCGCTGTACATCGCGCCGAAGCAGGACGATCTCTATGTGATCGGCGCGACCGAGGTCGAGGGCGAGGACATGTCGCCCGTCAGCGTGCGATCCGCGCTCGAACTGCTGAGCGCGGCGTTCTCCGTGCATCCGGCGTTCGGCGAGGCGCGCATCCTCGAACTCAATGCGCAGTGCCGGCCGACGCTGCCCGATCATCGCCCGGCGGTGATCTGGGACGGTGCGTCGACGCTCGCCGTCAACGGCCTGTACCGGCACGGCTTCATGATCGCGCCGGAAGTCGCGCATGCGGCGGTCGGGTTCGCCGAAGCCTCGCTCGGCGGCGCGTTCGGCGATGCCGACGCGTTCGCCGCGTGGCGCGACGCCGCGCGCTGGCCGACGCTCCTTCATCACCGCAACGACGCGCGCCAGCCGGCCTGACGCGCGCCGCCGACCGAATCCGACCAAGCCTCATGGATATCCAGATCAACCAACAGACCCTGACGCTGCCCGACGGCGCGACGGTGGCCGACGCGCTCGCCGCGTACGGCGCGCGTCCGCCTTACGCGGTCGCGCTGAACGGCAACTTCGTCGCGCGCACGCAGCATGCGGCGCGCTCGCTCGCGGCGGGCGACAAGCTCGACGTCGTGCACCCCGTCGCGGGCGGCTGAGCGCCGCCGGTTCGTCCCCGCTCTTCCAGGAAAACGACATGACGTCCCTTACCTCCGCCGACGCGCTGACGCTGTACGGCGAACCCTTTGCAAGCCGCGTGCTGCTCGGCACGTCGCGCTATCCGTCGCTGCAGTCGCTGTCCGATTCGATCGCGGCGTCGCGACCGGGGATGGTGACGGTCGCGCTGCGCCGCCAGATGACGGGCGGCACGGCCGAAGCCGGCTTCTTCGACCTGCTCAAGCGCCACGCGGTGCCGCTGCTGCCGAACACGGCCGGCTGCCAGACCGTTGCCGAGGCAGTGACGACCGCGCACATGGCGCGCGAGGTATTCGGCACCGACTGGATCAAGCTCGAGCTGATCGGCGACGACTACACGCTGCAACCCGACCCGGTCGGGCTGATCGAAGCCGCCGCACAACTGGTCAAGGACGGTTTCAAGGTGCTGCCGTACTGCACCGAGGATCTCGTGATCGGCCGGCGCCTGCTCGACGTGGGCTGCGAGGCGCTGATGCCGTGGGGCGCGCCGATCGGCACGGGCAAGGGCGTCGTGAACCCGTACGGCTTGCGCGTGCTGCGCGAACGGCTGCCCGACGTGCCGCTGATCGTCGACGCGGGGCTCGGCGTGCCGTCGCACGCGTGCCAGGTGATGGAGTGGGGCTTCGACGGCGTGCTGCTGAACACGGCCGTGTCGCAGGCCACGCACCCCGAGATCATGGCGCGCGCCTTTGCGCAGGGCGTCGAGGCCGGCCGTGCCGCGTATCTCGCCGGGCCGATGGACGCGCGCGAGACCGCGCACGCGAGCACGCCGGTCGTCGGGATGCCGTTCTGGCACCAGGACGGGGGCGGCGCATGAGCGCGCGCTTCGCCGATGCGTTCTGGCCGCCGGCCGACGAACTGGCCGAAGCGGCCGAACGGATTCGCGCACGGCTCGGCGACTGGCCGGGCGGCGCGGCGCCGTGGCGGCTTTGCGTGGCGACGCCCGTCGCGCCGGCCGACGGCGACGTGCTGATCGTGTCGGCCGGCGACCGTACCGCGCAGGCACGCGCGTCGGCCGCATCGCGGCCCGCGTCGCCGGATGCGGTCGCGATCGAATTCGACGAGCAGGGGGCGGCGCTGCATGCGGCGGGCGTGCGCTACGCGCTCGACGCCGCGCACCCGCTCGCGGACGACTGGATCGCGGCGCTCGCGGCGTTCCTCGATTGCGGCTTCGCGCCGGTCGACGCGCTGGTGCTCGCGCTTGCGTGGCGCGACGGCGACGAAACGCGCGCCGCCGACGCCTGGCCGGTCGACGCAGCGCGGTTCCCGCGCGTCGCCGGGCTGCCGGCCGCGCCTGAGCCCGCGTTCGCGCCATGCCCCGCGCAGCTCGGCCTCTATCCGGTCGTGCCGGACGCCGAATGGGTCGAACGCGTGCTCGATTGCGGCGTGCGGACCGTGCAACTGCGCGTGAAAGGCGCAACGCCGGACGCATTGCGCCGGGAAATCGCACGCGCGGTCGCGGCCGGGCGCCGCTATCCCGATGCGCGCGTGTTCATCAACGATCACTGGCAGATCGCTGCAGATGCAGGTGCGTACGGCGTTCATCTGGGTCAGGAGGACCTCGAGACGGCCGATCTGGCCGCGATCGCGCGCGCGGGCCTGCGGCTCGGACTGTCGAGCCATGGTTATTACGAAATGTTGCGGGCGCTGCACGAGCGTCCGAGCTACCTCGCGCTCGGCCCCGTGTACGCGACCGCGACCAAGGCCGTCGCTGCGCCGCCACAGGGACTCGCGCGGATTGCCCGCTACGCGCGCTTCGCGCGCGCGCGGGCGCCGCTCGTCGCGATCGGCGGGGTGGGGCTCGACACGCTGCCGGCCGTGCTGGCGACGGGCGTCGGCAGCGTCGCGGTGGTCAGTGCGGTCACGGGCGCCGCCGACTATCGGACTGCGCTTATTGCGCTGCAGCAATGTTTTGCCGGACAATTTGACAATCATTGACCGCAGGGCCCGGAACGGCGTCACGACATCATTCCAATGCAGGCCCTATAATTCGGCGTTCTGCGTAAAAGGACTGTCCGCTCCGTGAGCCCCACTCCTACCGAGACACTGCTGGAACTTCGCGACGTCGACTTCGGCTACGGCGACCGCCTCGTCCTGTCCAACCTGAACCTGCGCTTCGGGCGCGGGCAGGTTGTCGCGGTCATGGGCGGGTCGGGTTGCGGCAAGACGACCGTGCTGCGCCTGATCGGCGGCCTCGTGCGCGCGCGCCGCGGCCAGGTGCTGTTCGACGGCGCCGATGTCGGCGCGCAAACGCGCGACGGCCTGTACGCGCTGCGCCGCAAGATGGGCATGCTGTTCCAGTTCGGCGCGTTGTTCACCGACATGTCGGTGTTCGAGAATGTCGCGTTCGCGCTGCGCGAGCATACCGACCTGCCCGAAGACCTGATCCGCGACCTCGTGCTGATGAAGCTCAACGCGGTCGGCCTGCGCGGCGCGCGCGACCTGATGCCGTCCGAGGTGTCGGGCGGGATGGCGCGCCGCATCGCGCTCGCGCGCGCGATCGCGCTCGATCCGCAACTCATCATGTACGACGAGCCGTTCGCGGGCCTCGATCCGATCTCGCTCGGCATCACCGCGAATCTGATCCGCACGCTGAACCAGGCGCTTGGCGCAACGTCGATCCTCGTCACGCACGATGTGCCGGAATCGTTCGCGATCGCCGACTACGTGTATTTTCTGGCCAACGGCGGCGTGCTCGCGCAGGGTACGCCCGACGAGCTGCGCGCGTCGACCGACCCTAGCGTGCGGCAGTTCATCGACGGCGCGCCCGACGGCCCGTTCAAATTTCATTACACGAGCCCGCCGCTTGCCGCGGATTTCGGGCTCGGCGGAGGGCGCGCATGATCAGCGCGATCGGACGTTACGTCATCGGCGGCCTGACGCGTACGGGCTACGGCACACGCCTGTTCGTGCGCCTCGTGCTCGAATTCTTCCCGCTGCTGCGCCGGCCGCGGCTTGTCACGAAGCAGATCCACTTCCTCGGCAACTATTCGTTCGTGATCATTGCCGTGTCGGGGCTGTTCGTCGGCTTCGTGCTCGGCCTGCAGGGGTATTACACGCTGAACCGCTACGGTTCCGAGCAGGCGCTCGGCCTGCTGGTCGCGCTGTCGCTCGTGCGCGAACTCGGGCCGGTCGTCACCGCGCTGCTGTTCGCGGGCCGCGCGGGCACGTCGCTCACGGCCGAGATCGGCCTGATGAAGGCCGGCGAGCAGCTCACCGCGCTCGAGATGATGGCGGTGGACCCGGTCAAGACGGTGATCGCGCCGCGCATGTGGGCGGGCATCATCGCGATGCCGCTGCTGGCCGCGATCTTCAACGCGGTCGGCGTGCTCGGCGGCTACTTCGTCGGCGTCGTGCTGATCGGCGTCGATCCGGGCGCGTTCTGGTCGCAGATGCAGGGCGGGGTCCAGGTCTGGGCCGACGTCGGCAACGGCGTGCTGAAGAGCATCGTGTTCGGGTTCGCCGTGACCTTCATTGCGCTGTATCAAGGGTATGAAGCGAAGCCCACGCCGGAAGGCGTGTCGCGCGCGACCACCAAGACGGTCGTGTTCGCGTCGCTCGCCGTACTCGGCCTCGATTTCCTGCTGACCGCGCTGATGTTCAGCTAAGCCTCAGCCAAGCCAAATTTTGGGATGACGATGAAAAAGACTGCTCTCGACTTCTGGGTCGGCCTGTTCGTGGTGGTGGGCTTCCTTGCGGTGCTGTTCCTGGCGCTGAAGGTCGGCAACATGAGCTCGCTGTCGTTTCAGCCGACCTACTCGGTGAAGATGAAATTCGACAATATCGGCGGGCTGAAGCCGCGTGCGGCCGTGAAGAGCGCGGGTGTCGTGGTCGGCCGCGTGAAGACGGTCGGCTTCGACACGAACACCTACCAGGCGCTCGTGACGATCGATATCGACGGCCAGTACCCGTTCCCGAAGGATTCGTCGGCGAAGATCCTGACGTCGGGCCTGCTCGGCGAACAGTACATCGGCCTCGAGCCGGGCGGCGACACCGAAATGCTGAAGGCGGGCGATACGATCACGATGACGCAATCGGCGATCGTGCTCGAAAACCTGATCGGCCAGTTCCTGTACAGCAAGGCCGCCGATGCGGGCGGCGCGAAGCCGGCAGCCGGCGCGCCGGCCGCGCCGGCACCGGTGGCGGTACCGGCGTCGGCCGTGTCCGGTTCGGCAGCACAATAACCACGCGAGAGAAAACAAGAGGGTAATGACCATGCAGACGATCCGCATCAGGCACGCCGTGCTGGCGGTAGCGGCAGTCGCCGCGTTGAGCGGCTGCGCGACCGTGCAGACGCCGACCCAGGGCGATCCGCTCGAAGGCTTCAACCGGACGATGTACAAGTTCAACGACACGGTCGACACGTACGCGCTGAAGCCGGTCGCGCAGGGCTACCAGTACGTGGTGCCACAGCCGGTGCGCGACAGCGTGACGAACTTCTTCTCGAACATCGGCGACGTCTATATCGCGGCGAACAACATCGTGCAGCTGCGGATCGCGGACGGCGTCGGCGACCTGATGCGCGTCGTGATCAACACGGTGTTCGGCGTCGGCGGCCTGTTCGACGTCGCGACGATCGCGAAGCTGCCGAAGCACTCGGCCGACTTCGGGATCACGATGGGCCGCTACGGCATGCCGTCGGGCCCGTACCTGGTGCTGCCGCTGCTCGGCCCGAGCACGCTGCGCGACACGGCCGGCCTCGGCGTCGACTACGTCGGCAATCCGCTGACCTACGTGAAGCCGGACAGCTTGGGCTATGGCTTGTTCGGCGTGAACCTCGTCAATACGCGCGCGAACCTGCTCGGCGCGGGCGACGTGCTGAATGCCGCGGCGCTCGACAAGTATTCGTTCGTGCGCAACGCGTACCTGCAGCGCCGCCAGATGCTGATCGACAACGCGCGCGGCGAAGCAGGCTCGACGGCGAGCAACGACGCGCTGCCGAAGTACGACCTGCCGGACGACGGCGCGGCACCGGCGGCAGCCGGCGCGGCCGGTACGGCGGGCGCAGCGGCGGTTGGCGGCGCGACGGCGCCGGCAGGCGCATCGGGCGCGGCAGTGGCCGCGCCGGCTTCGGGCAGCACGGCCGAATCGCCGAACCCGGCCAGCGCGACGAACGTGCCGCCGATGCAGGTGGCGCCGCCGTCGCCGGGCGGGTTCCGCTTCCCGAGCATCCGGCTGCACTGACGGAATTACATTCGTTACAGCCGGAAACGATTCAGTCGGTAGCGTGCGCGAACTTGCGCGTAAGCTACCTGCTCCAACCTCCGCATCGACTCATTCATGCAGGCCACTATGATGAAAAAACTGTTCCTGATCCCCGTTTTCGCCGCGCTGTTCTCGTTTGGCAGCGCAGCTCACGCGCAAGTCGACCAGTCGAACCCGCAGGCGCTGATCAAGACGGCGACGCAGCAGGTGCTCGACGAAGTCAAGCAGCAGGCGATCAAGCAGGGCGACATCAACCGCATCATTTCGATCGTCAACAAGGACATCCTGCCGTACACCGATTTCCGTCGCACCACGCAGCTCGCGATGGGCCGCAACTGGCGCACGGCGACGGCCGAGCAGCAGCAGCAGGTTCAGGAGCAGTTCAAGCTGCTGCTGATCCGCACGTATTCGGGTGCGCTGGCGCAGCTGAAGCCGGACCAGCAGATCCAGTACCCGCCGTTCCGCGCCGATCCGGCCGATACCGACGTCGTCGTCAAGACGGTCGCGCTGAACAACGGCCAGCCGGTCCAGATCGACTATCGCCTGTACAAGTCGGCGAACGGCTGGAAGGTGTATGACCTGAACGTGCTCGGCGCGTGGCTGATCCAGACATACCAGCAGCAGTTCAACGAGAAGATCCAGCAAAGCGGCGTGGATGGCCTGATCCAGTTCCTGACGCAGCGCAACCAGCAACTTGCCGCCGGCAAGCAGGCGTCGTGAGCGGCTTCGAAGCCGGCTCCTCGCTGACCGTCGCGAGCGCGAAGTCCGCGCTCGCGGACGGTCTTGCGCGCATCGGCGCGGGTGCGACCGCCGTCGATTGCGCGGCGCTGACGCAGTTCGACTCGTCCGCGCTCGCCGTGCTGCTCGCATGGCAACGTGCCGCCAAATCGCGCGGCGCGGCCCTCGACATCCTCAATCTCCCCCCGAAGCTCGCCAGCCTCGCGCGCGCCTACGGCGTCGACGCGATCATCGAAGGCACCGGGCGACATTGACCCTGCCCGACCGGAGCCTGCCGCGCCAGCCGGCGCGCGCAAGCTTCAGGCCGCGCGCCTCCGGCGCCGGCTCCGCCAGCCGGTTTGCCCTATAATCAAGCGTTTTGCGGGGCAGCCAATCGGCGTCCGGCCCCCATTTTCTTTCGCAGCAAGCACAGAATAGGCGTCGCGGCCATTGCGTCGCGCACAGTCATGTCAGCCATAGAAATCCGTCACGTCAAGAAGCGCTACAAGTCGCTTCAGGCGCTCAAGGGCGTCAGCCTGTCGGTCGAGGAAGGCGAGTTTTTCGGTCTGCTCGGCCCCAACGGCGCAGGCAAGACCACGCTCATCAGTATCCTCGCCGGGCTCGCCCGGGCCGACGAAGGCAGTATCTCGGTGCGCGGCCACGACGTCCTCAAGGACTTCCGTGGTGCGCGCCGCGCACTCGGCGTCGTGCCGCAGGAGCTCGTATTCGACCCGTTCTTCACCGTCCGCGAGACGCTGCGGATCCAGTCCGGCTATTTCGGGCTGCGCCGCAACGACGACTGGATCGATGAAGTGATGGCGAATCTCGACCTCACCGAGAAGGCCGACGCGAACATGCGCGCGCTGTCGGGCGGGATGAAGCGCCGCGTGCTCGTCGCGCAGGCGCTCGTGCACCGGCCGCCCGTGATCGTGCTCGACGAGCCGACCGCCGGCGTCGACGTCGAATTGCGCCAGACGCTGTGGAAATTCATCTCGCGCCTGAATCGCGAGGGGCACACGATCGTGCTGACCACCCATTACCTCGAGGAAGCCGAGTCGCTGTGCGACCGCATCGCGATGCTGCGCCGCGGGGAAGTGGTCGCGCTCGACCGCACCGACGCGTTGCTGCGCCGCTTCGCGGGGCTGCAGCTCTACCTGCGCCTGGCGACCGGCGCGCTGCCCGCCGAGCTGCGCGGGCTGGAGACTGACCCGGCCGCGCGTGCGCCGGGCGAGCACCTGCTGCGCCTCGCGAGCTACGACGATGTCGAACGCATCCTGGCGCAGTGCCGCGCGGCGGGCTGCACGTTCGACGAGATCGAGGTCCGCAAGGCCGACCTCGAGGATGTGTTCGTCCAGGTGATGAACGGGGCCGAGGTGATCGAGGGTCTGGCATGAATCAACAACCCCCACGCGAACTTCGTTCGCTCGGGGGGGCGAAGCCCCCCCGTTCCCTCCAGACTCCTGAGCCCGGCGCTATCGGGCGAGTGCCGGGAAGCGGTTTTCGAACACTGTTCTACAAGGAACTGCTGCGTTTCTGGAAGGTGTCGTTCCAGACGGTGCTCGCGCCCGTCGTGACGGCGCTGCTGTATCTGACGATCTTCGGCCACGCGCTGTCGGGCCGCGTCGAGGTGTATCCGGGCGTCGAGTACGTGAGCTTTCTCGTGCCGGGCCTCGTGATGATGAGCGTGCTGCAGAACGCGTTCGCGAACAGCTCGTCGTCGCTGATCCAGTCGAAGATCACCGGCAACCTCGTGTTCATGCTGCTGCCGCCGCTGTCGTACCGCGACATCTTCGGCGCATACGTGCTCGCGTCCGTCGTGCGCGGGCTTGCGGTCGGCACGGGCGTGTTCGTCGTGACGATCTGGTTCATCCCGATTCACTTCGCAGCGCCGCTGTTCATCATCGCGTTCGCGCTGCTCGGCTCGGCGATCCTCGGCACGCTCGGCCTGATCGCCGGGATCTGGGCCGAGAAGTTCGACCAGCTCGCCGCATTCCAGAACTTCCTGATCATGCCGCTGACGTTCCTGTCCGGCGTGTTCTATTCGACGCACTCGCTGCCGCCCGTGTGGCGCGAGATCTCGCGTCTCAATCCGTTTTTCTACATGATCGACGGCTTCCGTTTCGGGTTCTTCGGCGCGTCCGACATCAACCCGTTCGCGAGCCTTGCGATCGTCGCCGGTTTCTTCGTGCTGCTCGCGATGGTCGCGATGCGGCTGCTCGCGACCGGCTACAAACTGCGTCATTGATATCGACAGGCAGCGGCCGCCTCGGGCGGCGCGCGCCGACAGGAGCCTTACATGTTGCCGACTCCCGAACAGGTCAAGCAATACATCGCCGGCGGTCTCGCCTGCACTCATCTGGAAGTCGAAGGCGACGGCCAGCATTTCTTCGCGACGATCGTGTCGGCGGCCTTCGAAGGCAAGCGGCCGATCCAGCGGCACCAGCTCGTCTATGCGGCGCTCGGCGATCGCATGAAGCAGGAAATTCACGCGCTCAGCATGAAGACGCTGACGCCCGCCGAATGGCAGAACGCATAACCGGAAAAACTGAGTGCAAGTCACCGTCAACGAGCGCGACGCCGTCAAGAGCGTCGCCACGGCACACCCGGCCGCCAACGGGGAATCGCAGGGACAGGGGATGGACAAGCTCGTGATCGAAGGCGGCCGCCGCCTGTCCGGCGAGATCGTCGTGTCGGGCGCGAAGAACGCCGCGCTGCCGATCCTGTGCGCGGGGCTGCTCACCGCCGATCCGGTCGATCTCGACAACGTGCCGAACCTGAAGGACGTGCGCACCACGCTGAAGGTGCTGAACCAGATGGGCGTGAAGAGCGAGACCGACGGCTGCCGCGTGCAGCTCGACGCGTCGCGCGTCGACAATCTCGTTGCGCCGTACGAACTCGTGAAGACGATGCGCGCATCGATCCTCGTGCTCGGGCCGCTGCTCGCGCGTTTCGGTGAGGCAAAGGTGTCGCTGCCGGGCGGCTGCGCGATCGGTGCGCGTCCGGTCGACCAGCACATCAAGGGCCTGCAGGCGATGGGCGCCGAGATCAGCATCGAGCACGGCTTTATCGAAGCGCGCGCGAAGCGCCTGAAGGGCGCGCGCATCGTGACCGACATGATCACGGTGACGGGCACGGAAAACCTGCTGATGGCCGCGACGCTCGCGGACGGCGAGACGGTGATCGAGAACGCCGCGCGCGAACCGGAAGTGAGCGATCTCGCGCACTTGCTGGTCGCGATGGGCGCGAAAATCGACGGCATCGGTACCGATCGCCTCGTGATCCAGGGCGTCGAGCGGCTGCACGGCGCGCGCCATTCGGTGATCCCCGACCGCATCGAGGCCGGCACGTTCCTGTGCGCGGTCGCGGCGGCGGGCGGCGACGTGATGCTGACGGGCGTGCGCCCGCACATCCTCGACGCGGTGATCGACAAGCTGCGCGAAGCCGGCGTGTCGATCGAGGAAGGCGACAGCTGGCTGCGCGTGAAGATGGACCGTCGGCCGTCGGCGGTGACGATCCGCACGTCGGAATATCCGGCGTTCCCGACCGACATGCAGGCGCAGTTCATGGCCCTCAATACGGTCGCGACGGGCACCGCGCAGGTCGTCGAAACCATTTTCGAGAACCGCTTCATGCACGTGCAGGAGCTGAACCGGCTCGGCGCGAACATCACGATCGACGGCAACACGGCGCTCGTGACGGGCGTCGACAAGCTGTCGGGCGCGAACGTGATGGCGACCGACCTGCGCGCGTCGGCGAGCCTCGTGATCGCCGGGCTGCGTGCCGACGGCGAAACGCTCGTCGACCGCATCTATCACCTGGACCGCGGTTACGACCGCATGGAAGCCAAACTGACCGCCGTCGGCGCGAACGTGCGCCGCCTCTCCGGGAGCCAAGCATGACCGCGCCGCTGACCCTCGCCCTGTCGAAGGGCCGGATTTTCGAGGAAACCCTGCCGCTGCTCGCCGCGGCCGGCGTGCAGGTGGCCGAGGATCCGGAAACGTCGCGCAAGCTGATCTTGCCGACGACCGACCCGAACCTGCGCGTGATCATCGTGCGCGCGAGCGACGTGCCGACCTACGTGGAATACGGCGCGGCCGATTTCGGCGTGGCCGGCAAGGACGTGCTGGTCGAGCACGGCGGCTCGGGCCTGTACCAGCCGATCGATCTGAACATTGCACGCTGCCGGATGTCGGTGGCCGTGCCGGCCGGCTTCGACTACGCGAACGCGGTGCGCCAGGGCGCGCGCCTGCGCGTTGCGACGAAGTACGTCGAAACGGCGCGCGAGCACTTCGCCGCGAAGGGCGTGCACGTCGACCTGATCAAGCTGTACGGCTCGATGGAGCTCGCGCCGCTGGTCGGGCTGGCCGACGCGATCGTCGACCTCGTCAGCTCGGGCGGCACGCTGAAGGCGAACAATCTGGTCGAGGTCGAGGAGATCATGGCGATCTCGTCGCGCCTCGTCGTGAACCAGGCTGCGCTGAAGTTGAAGCGCGCGGCGCTCAAGCCGATCCTCGACGCGTTCGAACGCGCGTCGCAGAATGGCGGTTGAGCGCATCACCGTAACGGAACTCCCATGTCCATCACCATCCGCAAGCTCGATTCGACGAGCGAAGGCTTCGGCGCCGCCCTGCGCACGGTACTCGCATTCGAGGCGAGCGAAGACGCGGCAATCGAGCAATCGGTCGCGCAGATCCTCGCCGACGTGAAGTCGCGCGGCGACGCCGCGGTGCTCGAGTACACGAACCGCTTCGACCGGCTGAGCGCGAGCAGCGTCGCCGCGCTCGAACTGCCGCAGGATGCGCTGCAGACGGCGCTCGACGGCCTCGCGCCGAAGGCGCGCGCGGCGCTGGAAGCGGCCGCGGCGCGCGTGCGCGCGTACCACGAGAAGCAGAAGATCGAGTGCGGCACGCATAGCTGGCAGTACACGGAAAGCGACGGCACGGTGCTCGGCCAGAAGGTCATGCCGCTCGATCGCGTCGGCCTGTACGTGCCGGGCGGCAAGGCCGCGTACCCGTCGTCGGTGCTGATGAACGCGATTCCCGCGCGCGTCGCGGGCGTCGGCGAGATCGTGATGGTCGTGCCGACGCCGGACGGCGTGAAGAACGAGCTCGTGCTCGCCGCGGCGCTGCTCGGCGGCGTCGATCGCGTGTTCACGATCGGCGGCGCGCAGGCGGTCGGCGCACTCGCGTACGGCACGGCGACGGTACCGGCCGTCGACAAGATCTGCGGCCCCGGCAATGCCTACGTCGCGTCGGCGAAGCGCCGCGTGTTCGGCACGGTCGGCATCGACATGATCGCGGGGCCGTCGGAGATCCTCGTGCTGTGCGACGGCACGACCGATCCGAACTGGGTCGCGATGGACCTGTTCTCGCAGGCCGAGCACGACGAACTCGCGCAGTCGATCCTGCTGTGCCCGGACGGCGCGTTCCTCGATCGCGTCGAAAAGGCGATCAACGAGTTGCTGCCGTCGATGCCGCGCCGGGACGTGATCCGCGCGTCGCTCGAAGGCCGCGGCGCGCTGATCAAGGTGCGCGACATGGCCGAGGCCTGCCGGATCGCGAACGACATCGCGCCCGAGCACCTGGAAATTTCGGCGCTGGAACCGCAGCAATGGGGCCAGCAGATCCGCCACGCGGGCGCGATCTTCCTCGGCCGCTACACGAGCGAGAGCCTCGGCGACTACTGCGCGGGCCCGAACCACGTGCTGCCGACGTCGCGCACCGCGCGTTTCTCGTCGCCGCTCGGCGTGTACGACTTCATCAAGCGCTCGAGCCTGATCGAGGTCAGCGCGGAAGGTGCGCAGACGCTCGGCGAGATCGCGTCCGAGCTCGCATACGGCGAGGGGCTGCAGGCGCACGCGAAGAGCGCCGAGTTCCGGATGAAGAACTGACCGCACGTCTCGTGCGGGACCGGGGCAGGTGCTGACGCGCCGGCTCCGGCCGACACTCCGAAGGACGGGGCCGGAGACAAGCGCAGGGCGGCGGCCGCCGCCTTGCCGACCATTTGACGCCGGCGCGACGCACGCCGGCTTGAGACCATGACGACGCCACAAGACATCATCCGCCGCGACGTGCTCGCGATGACGAGCTACCCGGTGCCGGACGCGAGCGGGTTCGTGAAGCTCGACGCGATGGAGAACCCGTATCCGCTGCCCGAACCGCTCGCCACGGCGCTCGGCGAGCGTCTTGCGCAGGTCGCGCTGAACCGCTACCCGGCGCCGCGCCCGGCCGCGCTGCTCGACAAGCTGCGCCACGCGATGGGCGTGCCGGCCGCATGCGACGTGCTGCTCGGCAACGGGTCGGACGAAATCATCAGCATGATCTCGGTCGCGTGCGCGCAGCCAGGCGCGAAGGTGCTCGCGCCGGTGCCGGGCTTCGTGATGTATGAACTGTCGGCGAAGCTCGCGCAGCTCGAATTCGTCGGCGTGCCGCTGAAGGCCGACCTGACGCTCGACGTCGACGCGATGCTCGCGGCGATCGCCGAGCACCGGCCGGCGATCGTCTATCTTGCCTACCCGAACAACCCGACCGGCACGCTGTACGACGATGCCGACGTCGAGCGGATCGTCGCGGCCGCGCGGCACAGCCTGATCGTGATCGACGAGGCGTACCAGCCGTTCGCCGAGCGCTCGTGGTTGCCGCGCGCCGCCGAGTTCGACAACGTCGTCGTGATGCGCACGGTGTCGAAGCTCGGCCTCGCGGGCATCCGCCTCGGCTATCTCGTCGGGCTGCCCGCGTGGCTGACCGAATTCGACAAGGTGCGCCCGCCGTACAACATCAACGTGCTGACCCAGGCGACCGCCGATTTCCTGCTCGACCACCTCGACGTGCTCGACGCGCAGGCGGCCGAACTGCGCGCGGAACGCGCGCGCCTTGCGCAGGCCGTGGCCGCGCTGCCGGGCACGACGGTGTTCCCGAGCGCCGGCAATTTCCTGCTGGTGCGCGTGCCGGACGCGGCCGCCGTGTTCGATGCGCTGCTCACCGAGCGGGTGCTGATCAAAAACGTGAGTAAAATGCATCCGTTGCTGGCCGATTGCGTGCGGCTGACCGTCGGTTCTCCCGACGAAAACGCCCGCCTGCTGGCCGCCTTGAAACTCGCGCTGCCCGGTTGAGCCCAGGGCGCGGCGGCGCGCGACGATCAATCCCCATTTACATCAGACTCAATCAAGGAATTGCCATGCGTGTGGCGGAAGTCGTTCGCAATACCAGCGAAACGCAGATCCGTGTGAAGCTCGATCTCGACGGCACCGGCAAGCAGAAGCTGGCCACCGGCGTGCCGTTTCTCGACCATATGCTCGACCAGATCGCGCGACATGGTCTGGTCGATCTCGAGGTCGAAGCGCATGGCGACACGCATATCGACGACCACCATACGGTCGAGGATGTCGGCATCACGCTCGGGCAGGCCGTCGCGAAGGCGATCGGCGACCGCAAGGGCATCCGCCGCTACGGCCATTCGTACGTGCCGCTCGACGAGGCGCTGTCGCGCGTCGTGATCGACTTCTCGGGCCGGCCGGGCCTCGAATTCCACGTGCCGTTCACGCGTGCGCGGATCGGCACGTTCGACGTCGACCTGTCGATCGAATTCTTCCGCGGTTTCGTGAATCACGCGGGCGTCACGCTGCACATCGACAACCTGCGCGGGATCAACGCGCACCATCAGCTCGAGACGGTGTTCAAGGCCTTCGGCCGTGCGTTGCGCGCGGCGGTGGAGCTGGACGAGCGTGCAGCTGGGCAGATCCCGTCGACGAAGGGCAGCCTCTGAAACTCCGAACGGACGGACGCTAAGGACAAGCTCACGGCTTCGGCGCGTGGCGCCGGCTTGCGATGGATCTGCTCAAATCGTTCATTTCGCTGCTTGCGCTGATCAACCCGATCGGCGCGGTGCCGTTCTTCCTGAGCCTGACGGCGCAGCAGACGGACGACGAGCGGCGCCGCACGATCCGGATCGCGTCGGTGTCGGTGTTCTGCGTGATGACGGTGACGACGCTGCTCGGGCAGCAGATCATCGACTTCTTCGGCATTTCGGTCGGTTCGCTCGAGGTGGGCGGCGGGATCATCATGCTGCTGATGGCGATCAACATGCTGAACGCGCAGATCGGCAACACGCGATCGACGCCGGAGGAGCGCCACGAGGCCGAGCTGAAGGACAACATCGCGGTCGTGCCGCTGGCGATTCCGCTGCTCACGGGCCCCGGCTCGATCAGCACGGTGATCATCTATGCGGCGAACTCGCATCACTGGTATGAGCGGGCCGGGCTGGTCGCGATCGGCGCGGTCCTGGCTTTGCTGTGTTTCGTCGCGATGCGGCTCGCCGAGCCGATCGCGAACTGGATTGGCCGCACGGGCATCAACATCGCCACGCGGCTGATGGGTCTGATGCTGTCGGCGCTGGCGGTGGAATTCATCGTCAATGGACTGAGGGCGCTACTGCCTGCACTGAGATGAAAACTTCGATTGCGATTGTGGATTATGGGATGGGCAACCTGCGCTCGGTCGCGCAGGCGCTCAAGAAGGCCGAACCGGCCGCCGACGTGGCGATCGTCGACACGCCGGCCGCGATTCGCGCGGCCGACCGCGTCGTGCTGCCCGGCCAGGGCGCGATGCCCGACTGCATGCGTTGCCTCGGCGAATCGGGCCTGCAGGAGGCCGTGATCGAGGCGTCGCGCACGAAGCCGCTGCTCGGCGTGTGCGTCGGCGAGCAGATGCTGTTCGACTGGAGCGCGGAAGGCGACACGAAGGGCCTCGGCCTGTTGCCGGGCAAGGTCGTGCGCTTCGAGCTCGACGGCCGCTTGCAGGACGACGGCTCGCGCTTCAAGGTGCCGCAGATGGGCTGGAACCGCGTGCGCCAGGCGCAGCCGCACCCGCTGTGGGACGGCGTGCCCGACGACGCGTATTTCTACTTTGTGCACAGCTATTACGTGACGCCGGACAACCCGGCGCATACGGTTGGCGAAACGGCATACGGCGCGCCGTTTACGTCCGCGGTCGCGCGGGATAACCTCTTCGCGACCCAGTTCCACCCCGAGAAAAGCGCGGAGGTCGGGTTGCGTCTGTATCGCAACTTCGTACACTGGAAACCGTGAACGTCGCGTGCGTGCCACAGTCGGCGGGCCGGAAAGGCCCGTCGTACCGGGCTCGCCCGCCAAAGCGCCGAAAGAGTTGTACTAAACTAGCGAGACGGCGCGGTACCGGATTGGCCGGTACGCGCCGGATTCTTTTCATCTTCCAAGACGACACCCGATTGCTATGTTGCTGATTCCGGCCATCGATCTCAAAGACGGTCAGTGCGTACGCCTCAAACAGGGCGATATGGACCAGGCCACGATTTTCTCCGAGAACCCAGCGGCGATGGCCCGCAAGTGGGTCGATCTCGGCGCCCGGCGGCTCCATCTGGTGGACCTGAACGGCGCATTCGCCGGCAAGCCGAAAAATCTCGAGGCGATCGAAGCGATCCTCGAAGAAGTCGGCGACGAAATCCCCGTGCAGCTCGGCGGCGGCATCCGCAGCCTCGAGACGATCGAGAAGTACCTCGACGCCGGCCTGTCGTACGTGATCATCGGCACGGCGGCCGTGAAGGATCCGGGCTTCCTGCAGGATGCGTGCACCGCGTTCGCGGGCAGCATCATCGTCGGACTGGACGCGAAGGACGGCAAGGTCGCGACCGATGGCTGGAGCAAGCTGACGGGCCACGAAGTGATCGATCTCGCGCAGAAGTTCGAGGACTACGGCGTCGAATCGATTGTCTATACCGACATCGGCCGCGACGGGATGCTGCAGGGCATCAACATCGAAGCGACCGTGAAGCTTGCTCAGGCGGTCGGCATTCCGGTGATCGCGAGCGGCGGCCTGTCGAACCTCACGGACATCGATAATCTGTGCGAAGTCGAAGAGCACGGCGTCGAAGGCGTGATCTGCGGCCGTGCGATCTACTCCGGCGATCTCGATTTCGCGACCGCGCAAAAGCGTGCGGACGAACTGAACGGCGAACTCGACAACGCCTGATCGTAGTCGTCGATTTCGCCGGGGCGGCCCCGTGGGCTGCCCCGACCGGGCGTCTCGTGCGAGACGCCCGCAACCGGCCGCCCGGCCGGCCGCAACTGGCCGCCCCCGTCGCGGCAACTGGCGCAACATCATGGCTCTAGCTAAACGCATCATCCCCTGCCTGGACGTGACTGCCGGGCGTGTCGTCAAGGGCGTCAACTTCGTCGAGCTGCGCGACGCGGGCGACCCCGTCGAAATCGCCCGCCGCTACGACGACCAGGGCGCCGACGAACTGACGTTCCTCGACATCACCGCGACCTCCGACCAGCGCGACCTGATCCTGCCGATCATCGAAGCCGTCGCGTCGCAGGTCTTCATTCCGCTGACCGTCGGCGGCGGCGTGCGCGCCGTCGAGGACGTGCGGCGCCTGCTGAACGCGGGTGCGGACAAGGTCAGCATGAATTCGTCGGCGGTCGCGAACCCGCAGCTCGTGCGCGACGCGGCCGACAAGTACGGCTCGCAATGCATCGTCGTCGCGATCGACGCGAAGCGCGTGTCGGCCGACGGCGAGACGCCGCGCTGGGAAGTCTTCACGCACGGTGGCCGCAAGGGCACGGGCCTGGATGCGATCGAATGGGCGCGCAAGATGGCCGAGCTCGGCGCGGGCGAGATCCTGCTCACGAGCATGGACCGCGACGGCACGAAGTCGGGCTTCGACCTCGCGCTCACGCGCGGCGTGTCGGACGCGGTGCCGGTGCCGGTGATCGCGTCGGGCGGCGTCGGCTCGCTGCAGCACCTCGCGGACGGCATCAAGGACGGCCGCGCCGATGCGGTGCTGGCGGCGAGCATCTTCCACTACGGCGAGCACACGGTCGGCGAGGCGAAACGCTTCATGGCCGACCAGGGCATCCCGGTGAGGTTGTGATGAATACGGAAACGAAATCCCTGCCCGCGTGGCTCGACAAGGTTCGCTGGGACGACAACGGCCTCGTGCCGGTGATCGCGCAGGAAGCGTCGACGAACGACGTGCTGATGTTTGCGTGGATGAACCGCGAGGCACTGGCGAAGACGATCGAGACGCAGCGCGCGGTCTATTATTCGCGCTCGCGCAAGCGCCTGTGGTTCAAGGGCGAGGAGTCGGGCCACGTGCAGCACGTGCACGAGGTGCGGCTCGACTGCGACGAGGACGTCGTGCTGCTGAAGGTCGAGCAGGTGTCGGGCATCGCGTGCCACACCGGCCGGCATTCGTGCTTCTTCCAGAAATTCGAAGGCACCGTCGACAGCGGCGACTGGGTCGCGGTCGAACCGGTGCTGAAAGATCCCGAACATATCTACAAATGACGCAATCGACCGAAGACACGCTGCTGCGCCTCGCGGCCGTGATCGATAGCCGCAAGGGCGGCGATCCCGATCAATCGTACGTATCGCGCCTGTTCCACAAGGGCGACGACGCGGTGCTGAAGAAGATCGGCGAAGAGGCGACGGAAGTCGTGCTGGCCGCGAAGGACGTGCGCCAGGGCGGCGCGCCGACCGCGTTGGTCGGCGAGGTGGCCGACCTGTGGTTCCACTGCCTCGTGATGCTGTCGCACTTCGACCTGAGCCCGGCCGACGTGATCGCCGAACTCGAGCGCCGCGAAGGATTGTCGGGCATCGAGGAGAAGGCGTTGCGCAAGCGCCGCGAGCGCGAGGAAAACGGCGGGTGACAGGTATCGTCGCGAGATGGCCACAGTGCGGTAAGCTGTAAGAAATGTCATCTAACGGGGGTAGCATCATGACCGATACGCCAAGCCAGTTTCCGCCGCCGTCGGTGCCGGGGGCCGCGGACGCCGAGCGCCTGAACGGGCTGCGCACGCTGACTCACGTGCTTTATGGCCTCTATGCGCTTCATTGGCTGACGGGCGGCGTGACGGGCATCATCGCGATCATCATCAACTACGTGAAGCGCGGCGACGTGGCCGGTACGCCGTACGCCGATCACTTCGAGTGGCAGATCCGCACGTTCTGGCGCGCGCTGATCGCGTACGTGATCGGGTTCGCGCTGGCGTTCGTGGTGGTCGGATTTGCAGTGATGTTTGTCACATGGATCTGGACGCTGTACCGTATCATCAAGGGTTGGCTGTACCTGAACGACAACAAGACGCTCGATCCGCAGGCCTGGTTCTGACCGGCCGCGCGCGGGTGTCTGCAGGAGCAACATGAGTCACGATCCGAATTGCCTGTTCTGCAAGATCGCGGCAGGCGAGATCCCGAGCACGAAGGTGCACGAGGACGACGAATTCGTCGCGTTCCGCGACATCCGCCCGGCGGCCGAGACGCACGTGCTCGTGATTCCGCGCCGGCACCTGCCGACGCTGTCGGCGGCGGGCGACGGCGATGCGCCGATGCTCGGCCGGCTGATGCTGCTCGTCGCGCGCCTCGCCGGCCAGCTCGGCGTCGCGTATACGGGCGGCGAAACCGGTTTTCGCACGGTGATCAACACGGGCCCCGGCGGCGGGCAGGAGGTCTACCACCTGCACGCGCATATCCTGGCCGGCCCGCGCCCGTGGCAGCGGATGGGTTGACGGCGCGGGGCGTTTCCCCGCATCCGATAGTCGAAGCCGGCGCGCCGCCGGCGATTTGCGCCGCGCAGCGGTGTGGTTGAGGAGAGGTTTCATCATGGGTGGATTGAGCATTTGGCACTGGCTGATCGTGCTGCTGATCGTCGCGCTGGTTTTCGGTACGAAGAAGTTGCGCAACATCGGCAACGATCTCGGCAGCGCCGTGAAGGGTTTCAAGGACGGCATGAAGGAAGGCGAAACGCCGGCGGACGCGCAGCAACTGCCGCGCTCGGGCTCGGTCGACGTCAACGCGAAGGAAACGACGCGTTCCGATTCGAACAAGGCGTAACGCCGGCCCGCTGACAGGCATTCGCGATGCTGGATCTTGGTCTTTCGAAGATGGCGCTGATCGGCGTCGTCGCGCTCGTGGTGCTCGGCCCCGAGCGCTTGCCGCGCGTCGCGCGTACGGCAGGCGCTTTGTTTGGCCGCGCGCAGCGGTACATCAACGACGTGAAGGCCGAGGTCTCGCGCGAAATCGAACTCGACGCGCTGCGGACGATGAAGACCGATTTCGAGTCGGCCGCGCGCAATGTCGAGACGACGATTCACGACAACCTGCGCGAGCACGAGAAGGAACTGAACGACACGTGGCATTCCGCGGTCGGTGGCCATAACGAAGCGTCGGGCGACGCGGGGTCTTACGGTTCCGACACGCCGGCGGCGCCGTCGTGGCGCGGTAGTACCGCGCTTGCGCCGAAACGCCGCAACTGGCGCGTCAAGCAGGCGGCGACGCCTGCCTGGTACAAGCGCGCGACCACCCGCCGCACGCACGTGCAGTCGGGCGCCGCGCGTGTCGCGCGCCACCAGCCGGCCAGCCTGCGCCGGCCGACGCGCTTCTTCTGAGCCGAGCGCATGCTCGCTCGTCAATCCTACCGAGGGCCGGCGTGAGCGACCCCCAGCAGAAACCGGGCGACGCCCCGGAAGAAACCTTCATTTCCCATCTCGTCGAGCTTCGCGATCGCATCATTCGCGCGGGGCTGGCCGTGATCGTCGTGTTCCTCGGGCTCGTCTACTGGGCGCCCGACATCTTCCGGCTGCTCGCGCGGCCGCTGATGCAGAACCTGCCGAAGGACGGCAAGATGATCGTCACCGACGTCACGGGCTCGTTCTTCGTGCCGATGAAGGTCACGATGCTCGTCGCGCTCGTGATCGCGCTGCCGATCGTGCTGTACCAGATCTGGGCGTTCGTCGCGCCGGGGCTGTACCAGCACGAGAAGAAGCTCGTCGTGCCGCTTGTCGGCAGCAGCTACTTCCTGTTCCTGTGCGGGATGGCGTTCGCGTACTTCCTCGTGTTCCCGACGATCTTCCGCGTGATGGCGCACTACAACGCGCCGCTCGGCGCCGAGATGACGACCGACATCGACAACTACCTGAGCTTCGTGCTCGGGATGTTCATCGCGTTCGGGGTCACGTTCGAGGTGCCGATCGTCGTCGTGCTGCTCGTCCGGATGGGCGTGCTGTCCCTGAAGAAGCTGAAGGAGATGCGACCCTACGTGATCGTCGGCGCATTCGTGGTCGCGGCGGTCGTCACCCCGCCGGACGTGTTCTCGCAACTGATGCTGGCGCTGCCGCTGGTCGTACTGTTCGAGATCGGGCTGCTGGCCGCGCGGTTCTTCGTGCCGAAGAAGCCGGTAGAAGAAGGCGAGGCGGGGAACGGCGAAGCCGCGGGTTGACGAGGGTTTGCCGGGCGGCACGCGGCGGCAGGCCTTTTTCGGCCATGCCTGCTGATGCGGCCCGGTGGCGTTGTTAGCTGGAAAGCGGGGCGAGGCCATGCCGCCGGCAACAAGGCGTTCGATGCAAAGCAAAAGGGCAGCCAACCGGCTGCCCTTTTTCATTTCCGCCAACGGTCGGCAGGCGGTGGCGTGCCGACCGTCGAACCTCATTCGGTATCGCTGTCCTGTTCGTCGAGCGTCTGCTTCGGCGGCGGCGGGCGCTTGCCGATCACGACGTTCACGTCGAACTCCTTGCCCTTGCGCACGACGTGCACCTTGGTCGGCGTGCCCGGCTTGATCTGCGCGACCACGTTCAGCAGCTTCGTCGTGTCGGTGATTTCTTCGCCGTTGACCGTAACCAGGATGTCGCCCGGCTTGATGCCGGCCTTGTCGGCCGGGCCGCCCTGCAGCACGCCCGCGACGATCGCGCCCGATTTCTGCTGCAGCCCGAACGACTCGGCGATCTCCGGCGTGACGTCCTGCGGCTCGACGCCGATCCAGCCGCGCGTGACCGAGCCCGACGTGATGATACTCTCGAGCACGGTGCGCGCGGTCGACACGGGAATTGCGAAGCCGATGCCGAGCGAGCCGCCCGAGCGCGAGTAGATCGCCGTGTTGATGCCGAGCAGGTTGCCGTTCACGTCGACCAGCGCGCCGCCCGAGTTGCCGGGGTTGATCGGCGCGTCGGTCTGGATGAAGTTCTCGAACGTGTTGATGCCGAGGTGGTTGCGGCCGAGTGCGCTGATGATCCCCATCGTGACCGTCTGGCCGACGCCGAACGGGTTGCCGATCGCGAGCACGACGTCGCCGACTCGCGACTGGTCGGAACGGCCGAGCGTGATCGTCGGCAGGTTCGTCATGTTGATCTTCAGCACGGCGAGATCGGTCTCGGGATCGCTGCCGATCACCTTCGCGGTGGCCGTGCGGCCGTCGGCGAGCGCGACTTCGATCTGGTCGGCGCCGTCCACGACGTGCTGGTTCGTTAGAATGTAACCTTCAGGGCTCACGATAACGCCCGAGCCAAGGTTGGCTGCCGGTTCGTCCTGCTGCTTGCGGGCGTTGCGGTCGCCGAAGAAGTAGCGGAACAGCGGATCTTTCGCGCGCGGGTCGGGCGGCAGCGAGCCGTCCTTGCTGGAGAATACGTTGACGACCGCCGGCATCGCCTTCTGCGCGGCTTCCGCGTACGACGTGGTCGCCGGTGCGCCGCCGATGCCCGGCGCGACTTCCCGCAGCGCAACGATCGGCGTGGCGAGCTGCTTGCCGAGCTGTCCTTGCCGTTGCAGCCATTGCGGCTTGAGCGTCACGACGATGAACATCAGCGCGAGCAGCACGGTAACCGCCTGCGCGAAGAACAGCCAGAAGCGTCTAAGCATCTGAATGGATTAGAGGTTTATATGGATCGGATCGAACTTGAATTGTACTTGAACAATACCCTTGAAACCGCCCGCTTCAAGGACTATTGCCCGAACGGCCTCCAGGTCGAAGGGCGCCGCAAGATCGAGAAGATCGCCACCGGCGTGACGGCGTCGGTCGCATTCCTCGAAGCCGCACTCGAATGGGGGGCGGATGCCGTGCTCGTTCACCACGGCTATTTCTGGCGCAACGAGGCACCGCAGATCACGGGCCGCAAGTACCAGCGCCTGAAGCTGCTGCTCGCGAACGACCTGAACCTGTTCGCGTTCCACCTGCCGCTCGACGCGCATCCCGAATTCGGCAACAACGCGCAGCTCGGCGAGAAGCTCGGGCTGATCGGCGAGCAGCGTTTCGGCGAAGGCGACCTCGGCTGGATGGCGACGCTGCCGATGCCCGTCACGCTCGAGCATTTCGTCGCGAAGGTCGAGCGCACGCTCGGCCGCACGCCGCTCGTGCTCGGCGATCCGGACATGCAACTGCGCCGCATCGCGTGGTGCACGGGCGCCGCGCAAAGCTATTTCGACGCGGCGATCGACGCCGGCGCCGACGTGTACCTGACCGGCGAGGTGTCCGAATACGTGACGCACACGGCTGCCGAGAGCGGCGTTGCGTTCGTTGCGGCAGGGCACCATGCGACCGAACGCTACGGAATCCAGGCACTTGGCACCCACTTGTCCGAAGAATTCGATCTCGAACACCTTTTTATCGATATCCATAATCCGGTCTGAACGACGGATTTGCGGCGGCGCATCGAAATTTCACAATGAAGCAGACGCTTAAAAGTGAAATGATTTAATCGCTCCGATAGTGGGGAAAACCCTTAACTATCAATCACTTCGAAGGGATTTTCATCTCCGGGCCTTGTAAATGGCGACTCCATTCGCGCAAACTAGCGGCGGAATGAAAAGTCGTGACGGAAAATCCAACTCAGAAGTGGGGCGTGTGATGCGAGACAAGGAAGAGAAACGCGTCGACAGCGGCCGCCGTACCTGGCTGATTGCGACATCCGTAGCAGGTGGCGTAGGAGGCGTAGCCACCGTCATACCTTTCGCGGCGTCGCTTGCGCCGTCCGCGAAGGCGAAAGCGGCCGGTGCACCGGTCGAGGTCGACATCAGCGGCTTGAAGCCCGGCGAGATGGTCACGGTGCCGTGGCGCGGCAAGCCCGTCTGGATCCTGAATCGCACCGATTCGATGCTGTCCGACGTGGTCAAGGCCGACAAGGAAGTGGCCGATCCGACCACGAAATCCCCGTATTCGATGCCGTTGCCCGCGTATTGCGCGAACGAATATCGCTCGCGGGCCGATCGCAAGAATATTCTCGTCGTGATGGCCGTGTGTACGCACCTCGGCTGCACGCCTAGCCAACGCTTCACGCCGGGTCCGCAGCCGAACCTGCCGGACGACTGGCCGGGCGGTTTCCTGTGCCCGTGCCACGGTTCGACCTACGACCTCGCCGGCCGTGTGTTCAAGAACAAGCCGGCGCCTCAGAATCTCGACATCCCGCCCTACATGTTCACGTCGGCGACGACCCTCGTGATCGGCAAGGACGAGAAAGGAGAAGCGTGATGGCCGCCGACAACAAAGAAGTCTCCACGACAGGTCTCACCGGCTGGATCGACCAGCGCTTCCCGCTCACGTCCACCTGGAAGAAGCACGTTTCCGAGTACTACGCGCCGAAGAACTTCAACTTCTGGTACTTCTTCGGCTCCCTCGCGCTGCTGGTGCTCGTCAACCAGATCGTCACGGGCATCTTCCTGACGATGAACTACAAGCCCGACTCGACGCTTGCGTTCGCGTCGGTCGAGTACATCATGCGCGAGGTGCCGTGGGGCTGGCTGATCCGCTACATGCACTCGACCGGTGCATCGTTGTTCTTCGTGGTCGTCTACCTGCATATGTTCCGCGGGCTGCTGTACGGGTCGTACCGCAAGCCGCGCGAGCTCGTGTGGATCTTCGGCTGTGCGATTTTCCTGTCCCTGATGGCCGAGGCGTTCTTCGGCTACCTGCTGCCGTGGGGCCAGATGTCGTTCTGGGGCGCGCAGGTGATCGTGAACCTGTTCTCGGCGATCCCGTTCGTCGGCCCTGACCTCTCGCTGTGGATTCGCGGCGACTATGTGGTATCGGACGTCACGCTGAACCGCTTCTTCGCGTTCCACGTGATCGCGATTCCGCTCGTTCTGATCGGTCTCGTGATCGCGCACCTCGTCGCGCTGCACGAAGTGGGGTCGAACAACCCGGACGGCATCGAGATCAAGGCGAAGAAGGACGAGAACGGCATTCCGCTCGACGGCATCCCGTTCCACCCGTACTACTCGGTGCACGATTTCTTCGGCGTGTGCGTGTTCCTGATGGTGTTCGCGCTGATCGTGTTCTTCTCGCCGGAAATGGGCGGCTACTTCCTCGAGGCGAACAACTTCATCCCGGCGAACCCGCTGCAGACGCCGCCCGAGATCGCGCCGGTCTGGTACTTCACCGCGTTCTACGCGATGCTGCGCGCGACCACCGACCCGTTCAAGATCGTGCTGATGATCGTGATCGCGCTGCTCGGCGTGCTCGCGCTGATCCGCGCGCGCGGCAAGTGGAAGGCCGGGCTGCCGGTGTTGGCCGCGGCGATCGTCGTGTTCATGGCCCTGACGGAGTCGAAGTTCTGGGGCGTCGTCGTGATGGGTTCGGCGGTGATCACGCTGTTTTTCCTGCCATGGCTCGACCGCAGCCCGGTGAAGTCGATCCGCTACCGGCCGTTGTTCCACAAGGTGTTCCTCGGGATCTTCGTCGCCGCGTTCCTGATCCTCGGATTCCTTGGTACTCGGCCGCCATCGCCGGCCTCGACCCTGATTGCACAGATTTGCGCGCTGATCTACTTCGCGTTCTTCCTCGGCATGCCCGTCTGGACGCCGCTTGGCACGTTCAAGCAGCCGCCGGAGCGGGTGCGCTTCAAGCCCCATTAACGTGAGCGAGGAGAGAACGACATGAAGAAACTGCTTTCGACACTCGCGCTGATCGGGGCGACCGCGTGTGCGCTGCTGGTGGCGCCGGCCGTGCGGGCGGAAGGTAATTTTCCGCTCGACCGGGCGCCCGATAACACGGAAAATCTCGTTTCGCTTCAGCACGGCGCGCAATTGTTTGTAAACTATTGCCTGAACTGCCACAGCGCGAACCTGATGCGCTACAACCGTCTGACGGATCTGGGCATATCCCAGAAGGAGATCGAAACGAATCTCCTGTTCACGACCGACAAGGTCGGGAACACGATGTCCGTCGCGATGCGGCCCGAAGACGCGAAGAACTGGCTCGGCGCCTCACCGCCCGACCTGTCGGTCGAGGAGCGGGCGCGCGGCCGCGACTGGCTGTACACGTATCTGCGCAGCTTCTACCGCGACGATACGCGGCCGACCGGCTGGAACAACGCGGTGTTCGAGAACGTCGGCATGCCCCATGTCCTGTGGCAACTGCAGGGGCAGCGCACCGCCAAATTCGAAGACAAGACGGACGAGGAGACGGGCGAGAAGGCCCACACGCTCGTCGGCTTCCAGCAGGTCACGCCGGGGACACTGTCCGCGGTGGATTATGATGCTGCGGTTGCCGACCTGGTGGCCTATATGACCTGGATGTCCGAGCCGGCCCAGCAGACCCGCAAACGCCTCGGCGTATGGGTGCTGATCTTTCTCGGTGTCCTGACTTTCCTGGCCTGGCGGCTCAATGCCGCGTACTGGAAAGATATCAAGTAAACACGCCTGACCGGCGTGGGGCCGGCGCAAGGCGGAACCCGTGAAAGGGGTTTCGCCGCGTGCCGGCCCTCGGCTTTTTTGAGGAAACGCAAATATGATGGTTCTGTATTCCGGCACAACTTGCCCGTTCTCCCAGCGTTGCCGGCTGGTGCTGTTCGAGAAGGGCATGGACTTCGAGATCCGCGACGTCGACCTGTTCAACAAGCCGGAAGATATTTCGGTGATGAACCCGTACGGTCAGGTGCCGATCCTGGTCGAGCGCGACCTGATTCTGTACGAATCGAACATCATCAACGAGTACATCGACGAGCGCTTCCCGCATCCGCAACTGATGCCGGCCGACCCCGTGCAGCGCGCGCGTGCGCGCCTGTTCCTGCTCAACTTCGAGAAGGAACTGTTCGTCCACGTCAGCACGCTCGAGAACGAGAAGGGCAAGGCGGCGGAGAAGAATCACGAGAAGGCACGCCTCGCGATCCGCGATCGCCTGACGCAGCTCGCGCCGATCTTCGTGAAGAACAAGTACATGCTCGGCGAGGAATTCTCGATGCTCGACGTCGCGATCGCGCCGCTGCTGTGGCGTCTGGATCACTACGGCATCGAGCTGTCGAAGAATGCTGCGCCGCTGATGAAGTACGCCGAACGGATCTTCAGCCGTCCGGCCTATATCGAAGCACTGACGCCGTCCGAAAAGGTCATGCGTCGTTGATGATGCAATGAAGGCAAGACGGAGAGGGCGGCGCGGCGTGCCGTGCGCCCGCTCCGGGTTCGAGGATTGTGATGCAAGAGATTTCAACGAAGCCTTATCTGCTGCGCGCGTTGTACGAGTGGTGCACCGATAACGGTTACACGCCGCATATCGCGGTGAGGGTCGACAACTCGACGCGCGTGCCGCGTCAGTTCGTGCGTGACGGCGAGATCGTGCTCAACATCAGCTTCGAGGCGACGAGCCAGTTGCAGATGGGCAACGAGTGGATCGAGTTCACTGCCCGGTTCTCCGGGAAGGCGCACAAGATCGAGATTCCGGTTGCCAACGTGCTCGCGATCTATGCGCGCGAGAACGGGCAGGGGATGGCGTTCCAGGTCGACGCGGTGGCAGGTGAAGGCGAAGATTCGGGTACGTTCGACGAGGAAGCTGCGCAGGCGGATGAGGTGCAGCGCGACGAGTCGCCTGCTGCGCTCACGCCGGTTGTCGACAGCGGCGCGAACGAGGAGCCGTCCGAAGGCGCTGACGAACCGCCGAAAACCGACGGCGACGGCTCGAAAGGCGGCAACAGACCTCGCCTCAAGATCGTGAAATGAGGTAGAATCTCGCGCTTACGCCGGCTTAGCTCATCTGGTAGAGCAGTTGATTTAAATGTGTACCAAGAGCTGCTGTTGCGTTTCCTGCCCCTAGACGTTAGCATTCCTCTGTGGTTTTGCTTTTTCAGCCTATCTTTGATAGGCGAGTAGCAAGGAGGGGGTCCGGGGGAGGAAATGCCTGTGGATAAGTCTCTGCTCCTGCATTGGCGGGGGCTTCCTGCGGTCGACGTGCTCACGGCACTCGCTGACCACGCAAAGCGCGATATGTCCTATATCGCGCTCAAATCCTCTCTCTCCAGTAGATGGCATGCCAGGTATGGCAACCATGAGTTCGAACTCCTCCTGACCGGCCCAAAATTCTGGGATACGCGCGAGCGCAAGGGCGGCGGCGGTGCCGTAGACCTAGCAATGCACCTCGCGCGGGTCGACTTCTCTGAGGCGGTACGCCTCCTTCAAAGTTACGGTTTGTAGAGACGGACATGAGCGTCGTCCAGACCGGAGCTAATCCACCTTACATCGTTACATCCCCCGCATGCTTTGGTCGCCCGCGCTTCTGGTCGACGGTTTGGTCGTTAGCTACCGCTGGCAAGAATTGGGCTGAAAACACACAGCTGACTCGGTTGCGGCACCTCGACAGGCTTTATCTGTACTGCGACGACCGGTTCGGCACCGAGGCACTCGATATCGCTCTCGGTGACGCCAATGCTTCGCTTGTTCACGTGATGGTCACTGACTTCTATGTCGAATTGACCTCGAACAAGGAGTACACGTTTGCTGACGTTCAGTGCTGGGATGCCGTCCGGATGTTCATTCTCCACTTCTCGCGCTACTGGGCGGTGGGGCTGTTGGGCGCAAAGTAATAATGAGCCACTTCGCGCGAAGTAAATCTGAGCCACCTTTCAGTACAGTCAGCCTTTTGCGCGCAAAGGCTGGCGATGCTCCAGAAGGAACAGTGGATGCAAATCCATGTGCTCAAAGCCCAGGGCGTATCGGAGCGCGAGATCGCGCGGCGCCTGGGTATTTCTCGCAACACGGTGGCGCGGTACCTGTCGGCCGAGGAAGTGCCTCGCTACAAGCCGCGTGAACCGCGACCAACCAAGCTCGGAACGTTCGAGGCGTACATCCTCGAGCGCATGAGCGCGGCAGCACCCGAGGTCATCGCCGCGCCGGCGCTATTGCGCGAGTTGCGTGCGCGCGGCTACGACGGCCAACTGCGAAGCCTGCAGGCCTTCATGAACGCGCATAAGTCCGTGCCGAAGCCGGATCCGGTCGTGAGATTCGAGACCGAGCCCGGCCGGCAGATGCAGTGCGATTTCGTTGTCTTCCGCCGAGGCACCGACCCGCTTTACGCCTTCACCGCCACGCTCGGCTTCAGTCGGTGGCGCTGGGCACGCTTCACCACCGATGAACGCGCCGAGACGCTGGTCGCCTGTCATCATGCGCTGTTCGAAGCCTTGGGTGGCGTTCCTTGCGAGATCCTTTACGACAACGCCAAGACCATCGTTGTCGAGCGCGATGCATATGGCGACGGTCAACACCGCTGGCACGCCGGCATGCTCGATCTGGCCAAGCGGTACGGCTTCCTGCCCAGACTGTGCCAACCGTACCGCGCGCAAACCAAAGGCAAGATCGAGCGATTCCACCGCTATCTGCGTGGCAATTTCTATGTGCCGCTGGCGAGCCAGCTCAAGCAATCCGGCTTAATGCTCGACGCCGTGACTGCGAACGTCGAGGTGAGTAAATGGTTGCGCGACGTGGCCAACCAGCGAGTGCATCCGGTTACAGGGCTGGCACCCGCGATTCTGTTGGAGCAACGAGAACGGGCTTGCTTGCGCGACATGCCAGGCTACGCGGTGCCCCGATTGCCGGCTCGTGCCGTCGCTCGGCCGCGCGTTGATCCCGCGATGTCGATCCAGCACCCGTTGTCCGTCTACCAGCAATTACTGACCGAGGTGCGCGCATGAACTTGCAGCAGGAACGCATCGACGGGCACTGCCAGAGTTTGAAGCTCGAGGGGCTCATGCACCGATACATCGCTCTGGCCAGCGACGCCGCGGCCAAGCAATGGAGTTTCCTCGACTTCCTCGAGAACGCGCTCGCGCACGAACGAGAGACGAGGCAAGTGCGTTCGCGGCAAACACTGGTGCGCATGGCGGGGTTTCCCGCTATCAAGACACTGGATGACTACGACTACAGCTTCGCCGTCGGGGCCCCACGCAAGACGATCGACGAGCTTGCCACCCTGCGCTTCATCGAGCGAGGCGAGAACGCCGTGTTGCTTGGTCCGTCAGGCGTGGGCAAGACGCACCTCGCGATCGCCATCGGATACGCCGCAACGCAGGCCGGCATCAAGACGAAGTTCATTACGGCGGCGGATCTAATGTTGCAGCTCGAGGCCGCACGCCGACAGGAGCGATACGACGCGGTACTTCGACACAACATTCTCGGCCCGAGGTTGCTCATCGTCGACGAGATTGGCTATCTGCCGCTCTCGGGCGATCAGGCCAGCCACTTCTTCCAAATCGTCGCCAAACGCTACGAGCGCGGTTCAATGATCCTGACCAGCAACCTTCCGTTTGCGCAGTGGGACGAAACCTTCGGCGGCAACACCACACTGACTGCAGCGATGCTCGACCGCATCCTGCACCACGCCCACATCATCCAGATCAAAGGAGACAGCTACAGACTGAAACAGCAGCGCCAGGCCGGTCACGTCTGGTCATCGAAGAAGTAACGACTGGCTCAGTTTTACTTTGCGCGATCAGGCGCGAAGTGGCTCAGATTTCAAATGCGTTTGACAGGGCGCGAGGACTGGCGTTCGGTCGTCTCAGCGATGACCGGGACAGGTCGTATACGTGACCCCAAACGCGGTCGACTTAGGTTCGTTCGAGCACTACCTGACGTGACCTTGACCGAGCTTCTGGCTGTAGCTGAACCAGGTGCGAGCCGGAATCCCTTCGAGAGCCTCGGTATCCAGGTGCGCAATTGGTTGGTCGTGCTTCTGCTGCTTCTTTGCGGCTTGCGGCGAGGAGAGGCGCTCCTGCTGACAGTTGACTCGTTAAAGCACGACCTCGACCGAGCGTCTGGCGAGGTCAAATACTGGTTGGACGTGACAACCACCGATGACGAGGACCGGCGCTCATCGAAGCCGGGTATCAAGACCTCCGACTCCCATCGCCAAGTTCCCATATCCGTGGACCTTGCCAACCTCATAGAGATGTATGTAGCCGAGCATCGCCACGATGACGGTGAGTCACGGTTCCTTCTCACGGCCGAGGACGGCGTCGAGCTGTCAGCAGCGAGCGTGAATAAATTGCTTGCGCAGCTCTCCGCTGCAATCCTGCCGGCGGCCCTCCAACGATTCACAGAACGAACGGGTGGCAAGAAACGCATCTCTCCACACGACCTGCGCCATACGTGCGCGACTGTGAGATACGGGTTGTTCATCGCGGCGAACCTGGACAGAGAGCTAGCCTTCCAGCGTATGAGGGCATTCTTCGGTTGGGCAATCGAATCCGAGATGCCAGCTGTGTATGCGCGAGCCGCCATCGAAGACGACCTTATGAAGTCGTGGAGCGATGTATTCGACAAACGCGTGGGTGTTCTGAGAGGGATGGCCGAATGAGTGAGCGAAAGCGAAAAGAAGCCATCCACGTACCGACGCGGGACACCCCCGGTCTCTTGAACTGGGTGTGGCCGGCCTCTCCCCGATTCTTTAGGCTCTACGACAAGTACGCGGATACTGAGGCCGTCCTCGAAGCGGGGGCCGAAGTTTGGACCCTGTCGGTGCAGGGAAAGAAGCAGGAGTTCCGGTTCCCCTCAGAACCGGTGCGTGGGCTGCAGCAGAAGTTGGTGATGCTTACGCAGGTCGAGCGCTCTCCTTCCACTGTGTACAAGTTCACGCGCTCGCTCCTGCTCAATTGGACGCTTTACGCCCGCCTTCTTGAGGAAGGGCCACTGCACGTACAGCAGAGCTGGGACGAAGGCGTGCACGATATCGACACGGCGAAAGCAGCCAAGACCATCCTCAGGCTCGTAATCAACTCGTCCTTGGGCGCGTGGAGCACGCGCTACGAGGATTTGGTCAAGGGGCTGGATACGAGGGCCAACGCAACAATTGCGGCGCAGCGCGGAAAGATTCGGCGGCGGGAGTCACTCCTCAGCATTGCCCAACAGGCCGAGCTGGTTAGAGTCTTGGATGCTCGTGCACTGGAGCCCGCGCTACTTGAACAGCAAGCCGAAGGTTTGGCGGCCTTGGCGCTTGCGTTCCAACACGGAATGCGGCCGGTCCAAATACTGTCAATCAAGCTAGAGCATGTTCATAGTTTGGTGGATGCGTCAGGCGACCCCGTCTGCCTAGTGTCCTTCCATCAGGCGAAGCAAAAGGACGGCGAAACTGTTGGTGGGGAGATGTTGCGCCAAGTAAATCCGGAATGGGCGCGGCACGTCGTCTTGCTGCTCGAGTACGCAAAGAGCGCAGGGCGAACGCGCCTGTTCTCCTCCGAAAACGGCATGGACCTTTGGTCGAAGGTTCGGAAGGTCTGCGCAGAGGTTGGCGTAAAAGTCGACTTCAATATCAACAAGCTTAGGCATTCATCGGCCCAAGCCTTAGCCGATTCCGGGCACAGTCGTAAGAGCATTCGATGGTTCTTGGGGCACGCTAACGACAACGCCGCAAATTCATATGTCAAAGCAAGCCGCCTCCAAGGAAACCTCATTAACGAGGCGCTGGGGGCGTCAAAGCTGTACGACAGCATGGTGTCGATGGCGTTCGGTGAATTCGTGACCGTAGAAGAGCTCAGCCGTGTCGCAGAAGACGAACAAATCGGCGGTATCGTGGGTGACAGGCTTGTCGCCGGCATTGGACGGTGTCGCACTAAGCAGAGTGCCTGCCGCTACGACCCCGTTATCTCCTGCTACGGGTGCCACAAGTACATTCCTGCATTGAGTCCAGCGGCACACATGGAAGCGATAGCAGGTATGCGCGAACAAGTCCTGGTATTCGTGAAAGCTGGCGACGATACGAGCTCCTCATACCTTCAAATGAGGAAAGCTCTTGCCGGCGCGCAAAGGGCACTGGATGACTCTCGGCGAATTCTCGGAGCCTCCCGTGGCTAAGCTATCTTTGAAGCGAACGTTGTCAAATGGCCAGCCTTCCAGCTATGCCGACTTCGTCGCACGTATGCGTCGCTTTGTGGAATCGAAAGGCGTCACGTGGGCGATTCTTGTTGCCGACGATGGTACCGTTCACGATGAAGCCGATTGGGACCTACGTTTGCTGTCCAACAGCCATTCACGATTTGCGTCCCGTACGAATGGCTTTGCGATTCTCGAGGACGTACGCGAAGCAGCCATTGAGGCAGGATGGGCCCTCGCCCATTTGCCGGAAGGGCGGGTGCTGAGCCACGACGTCCAAGAGTTTATTAAAGCGGTCATCGGTTACCGATGTAAGCGGCACATCGTGCCACGGAGCGTTCGGCACGAGGCGTTGGTCTGGCGCAAATTCTTCTCTGTTGTGCGCAAGGCTCCTTGGGAGTTGAACACAGATGACTTCAATCGATTCATGTCGCTCAAGGAATGGGACGACAAGACGATGGCGGCGCTCAGCGTGCTCGTGACTGTAATAAACGAGAACATGCTGTCTGAAAATGTGCCGGTTGCAGCCGAGGTCCGCAAGAAGTCAGCGACGCGCCTTCAGTCCAACTTGGACGAACGCCGCTACTCGGAGAAACTGCCCGACCCGAAATCGCTGCATGAACTGGTTCGCATCGTCTTTCAAGAAACTCCTGTTGGGCACCAAGACCGCATTCGCTTCTACGCCCTTCGCTTGCTCATGTTTACCGGCCTGCGGATTAACGAAGTTCTGATGCTTCCAGCAGACTGCCTTTGCTGGGAGACACATGTGGATGTTGTAACAGGGAGTGATGCCAGCGAAATTGGCGGAGTCAGCCGCACGCTTAGGCTACGTTATTTCGGCGAAAAGCGGCGCGAAGGACAGCCTGGCGTGCTCGTAGAAGACCATCAGTTCGTGCCTGAGAAATTTCATCGCATCGTCGTTGAGGCCGTGGAGGGTGCATTAGCCGCGACCACGTCTCTCCGCGCCGCACTGGAGCGCAATCCTGAGGGCTCGCGGCGATTCAAGACACTAGATGGTGATGAGCTTTCGGTAGCAGACCTTCTGTTTCTCGTCATCTTCCATGGGACTGGAGAGTTGCCGCCGGTCATTCCAGACGACGAGGTTGTCGAGGTCGCAGCAGAGTCTTCCTTCTTTGCATTTCTGAGCTACCACGATGAAGGGATGAGCACCATCTTTATGCGGTATGGAAAAGGTCCCAATCTTGAACGTCTGAAGGTGAACGCGCACTCACTGCGGCACCTCATGAACACAGAATACTTCCGGCTCAACATACCTGACACCGTCATTACGCAGCACTTTGGAAGGACGACCGTCGTGCAAAGTCACGAATATGACCACAGGAGTTTGGGCGAGCAACTGGCCTTCATTGAGTTGCCAAAAAGCGCACAGGCAATCATCGCTCCGGGAAGCGTCCAGGAGACGGTGGCGAAAATGGTCATGTCAGGTTTCGTTGGGCTTAGTCACGTCGCCGAATCCTTCAAAAAAATCCAGCAGGAGCATGGCGACGAGGCGGCGTTCACGTATTTGGCAGCGACGTCAGACGGATTCCACGTGACCCCTTACGGCTTCTGTACTACCAGCTTTGCGGTGAATCCCTGTGTGCGGCATCTGAAGTGCTTCCACAGATGCAAACGCTACGTTCCGAGCGGTCTGCCGGAGCATCGCATCACGCTGGAAGAATTGCGCGGCAAGCTGTCCATGATGCGGGAAAGGGCTGCGGCCAAACCGGCGAATTCGATTGGACGGAAGAACCAAATTGCTCACGCAGACGAGCTTCTTGCGGGGGTTGATGCAGCACTTAGTGCGCAGCCCGGGGCAATCGTGTTTCCTGGCGGACGAGACTACTCTGAACCGGAAGAGGATGTGTTTGCATGAAACCGCGAGCTGACGACAACAACACTGAACTATCAGGAGTGCTAGACACTCTCCTAGCATCGGATATTGATATCACCGTTCGCGAAGTCGCGAGGCGCCACCCTTCGCTGCGCAACGCGTCGGCCTTCACACGTGATACCGAACGGATGAAGCTAATTCAACAAGCCCAGGCGCGGCAGATGCAATTACGTACGACGCTTAATCCGCATGTAGAGCGTGCTCGGTCGCTGGCGGAGAGGCTTGATGACAAGGCCGAGGACGTTGTGAAACTCGAGACGCAAGTGCGCGCATTGGTGGCATCTCACGCAGCTTGCATTCAGGCCGTTATGGCGGCAGGTGGGATGGCTGCACTCGAGCGTTTCTGGAAAAAATACAAGACGGTAGGTGACACGTTGCGCGCTGTAACCGCATATCCGGAAGCGGCTGAAGTGGTGAGACTTCGGGAAGACAGGCCTCGTAGACGATGAGCGTCTGGAACGGAGGGCAAATGATGCTTGAAGACCGAATCGTCCGCTCTATCCGGCAACGCAACGGCGTGGTCGTTCTGCGCTCGGACGTTGCTCAGCTCGGTATCACTGCACAGGTTGGTCGAGTGCTCGCGAAGCTTGTTGCCAGTGGTGCGCTCATGCGGGTTGCTGTGCAGAAAAACAGGCTGCATGCACGAACACGCACTCCCCGCGTCGCCTTATGCGACAAGAGCCTCGCGGTACTGCACTTTCCGCAAAAAGTACAGCAAATGTAGGGCTGGACCTGTCTGCCGTTTTCTCATGTTCCATGAGAAGTCGTGAGAAACGAGGTTATCGCCAGCCTCGAAGGAAGTCCTCCCAGTCCGATGCGTAAGCGCACCCCATAGGCTCCGGGTCCTCGTCAATCACCGGGCAAGTGCTGTGAACCATGCGCCGTCGGAAAAAAGTCTGCGCGGGCTCCGGTATCTCTCGCATTCGGACGTAGCGCAGCCCATCGCTCGTGTGCACGGGCACCAACGGTAGTGTCGGACGCTCTGGCAATTCTTCTTTACCCTCGTTTAGCCCAGCGGCAATGCAGCGTGCGACGAGGTCCCACACGCTCGCCGACCAGCGCGGATACTCTCGCACTGTTGCAATGTCGCCCACGTCTCCGAGCAGGCCCTCCTCGAGATGCACTTGGTAGTCGGCGTGCGCACCACTGCGCACACGACCGATGTCCGCCGTTGCTATCACGCGGCGCCCTGACTCACGACCGCCTGGCCACAATTCCACAGTCACTCTGAGCATCGGTTGCCTCGCATGTTGTTGCGAACGCGCTCGACGAGCGCCACGGCCTCGCTCGGCGACATAGGCAGTGGTCCCATTGGCGCCACGTGCCACACCCAATCGCGCAGCTCGCCGACAAGCGCCGAGTCCCGCTGGCTCAGGGCGAGCGACTCCAGCGATTCCGCGAGCGAGCCAACGGACGTGCAGCAAGCGTATATGGCATCAAACGCGGCACGCACGCGTGTCGACTCCGTCAGTGCTTCGTTACGCGCGTCGCGCATCAGGTTTTCATATCGCATAGCAGCTCCAGTTTTGGTTTAAATTCCGCGAGTACCGAAGGCTCTCCTCGGTGCACATTCGTCGCTGCGCCCATCCGCGATGACAAGCACGCGCCGGGAGGCCTTTGGCCCGTGCACCGACTGCACCACCGTCTTTCCGCCAAGCGTCGCCCACCGCCCTGCCACCACGACGTCGTATCGCGACCAACCGGGCACCCATTTCTCTAGCCTGCGGCACACACGGGTCAGCCTCTGCAGCCGCACCCCGTGTGCTACCGCGAGTTCGCGCGGGTAGTAGTACCTGTGGTGAATATCTACATGGAAAACATCGCGTCGCCGCTCGAGCCGACGCAGTTCGCTGCGGGATATGCCTCTCAGGCGGCAAAAAGCATCCGGCGTGAGCAGCGAGCCTTCGCGGATTTGTCGCCTACGATGGCGCCGGGACTGCCGGTGCAGCTTGTCAAAACGCGCCTGGCTTTTGCGCTCATCCTCCGCCGACCAGACCCTCTTCGCGGGGAGTTCGAGATGCACAGGGTACGAGTGGGCCATCAGCCGCGCCCTCGAGACACTAAACACGCTGCCAGCATGCGCTCAGCCAGCTGCACCGCTACGTCAGCGGATAGCGGCGGGTCAGCCGGTACCCCGGACAGACCCCAAGCATTCAGCGCGAGCACTTGGCATGTTTCCTCAGGCGTGAGCTGCAACACTTGCGCCGCGCGCTCTACGACAGCGCGAGCGTGCGCGTCAGGGGCGTCCATTGCAGCGATTCCCACGCCGTCCGTGTTCACTGCGAACCGAGCCACTTCGTACAGCGCTTCGTAGGCACAGCGAACGCGCACCACGTTCTCAACCGTGGCCCGACGGGCCACTCGCATATACTCGTCAAATTGCGGGCGCAGCTGCTCAATTTCGTGCTGCTCTGCAGATACGCGCAAGTACTCCTCGAGTGCCTGGCGCTGGCGGACTTTCGCGGCGGCAATGTACTGCTCCGCCACGTCCCACTCGACCACCGCCTCCCCGTCCGGTCCCGGCGTTGTCGGCAGCTTGCCCTCATCGAGCAACTTACGCACGTAGCTGCGGCTCACAAAAAGCCGCTTCGCGAGTTCCGCAATCGTCATATCCATGTTGGCACCAATTTTTCAATGTTATGCAGTCTTTAAATGACGCCCTTCCTACGAGAGTCAGGAGGTCAGAAGCTAACCGCATTGAATCCATGATGCAGTCTCGACCACGCGACGCGCAGTAGTGACCACGTCGTCGCCAATCACATACGAGATTGGTGGGAGTTCCTCGACCGACTGAGCAGTTCGCACGCTCGCGTACGCAAACCTCCCCTCGCATCGAACGTCAATCCGAAATGTGGCTATTGCGCGAGCGTCGCCCGTTGCATGATTGGACATCTCATGCACGAAAATCGTGAAGCGGTCCGACACCGGGTACGGGCCACGTGGTTTCGGATATACGAGTGCCCGTAGAGTACGTTGCCACGTTGACCCTTCGCATTCCATTGAAGTCCCGTCGCACACTACGCTCAAGCTGCCGCCACTGCAGTCACCCAGATACACGGCAACTTCCGTTTGTACCCGAGCGCTGCATTGCGATACGCGCGGGTCATCGCGCATCACGCACCTCCTGTGTCCACAAAACTCCCCGTGAAGTCGGGGCAACAACGGCCTACGTCTGTCGCGCGGATTGCCAGTGCGATGTCGTCAGTCGCCAGACCCATTGATTGATGGAACCATCGGCAGCGATATCTCCTCACCGCTGCGTGAACTTCCGACCCGCTGAACGATAGCAGTCCAAAACATATGCGCTTTAACGAGGGTCCTCCCGCCTCATACGTTGCATGAAGTCCGCGAAAGCCGGATGGTACTCTCTGCTAGCCAGATAGAGCAGCACGGCGAGACCTATTTCCGAAGCAGAATGCGATGGGTCCACCCGAATGCGCGCGATTTTTACCGCCCGCTGGCCAGTCGCAACAGCTTCCCCGCGTACCCGTCCTACGGCGTCAACGGACACAGTGAAGCGCGCGGCTGCATTTTGCACACTTGCTCGCTCGCGCTCCACGAAGCAAGTGATATGCGCTACACGGTCTCGCTTTGTCGTTGGTGCGCGCCTCACTTCTGCTACCGGACCACCATCTGATAAGAGGTGAGCGCTTTCATATCGGTATAGAGCATGATATGCGTCCGCCCAGATGTTTGGAGCACCACCGTGCTGTATGCAACGGGTGTACAGCTCTTGCGCCCACCGCAGGGTAGAGCCGAACCGACCCACGCACACGCCAATGGCAATGTCCTCGTCCTGTCTAAAAATTGCATGGTCTACCGCATAAACCGACATCAGCCACTGCTCCTGTTACCCCTCGTCCATTTGACCGCTGGTTCGGCCGGTTCCGTGCGCACACGTGCCCCGGTCACTTCCTGACATCAAATCCGTTCCGAGGCTCGACTTCATATCGGCCAATGTCCGGACCTCTTCCGCTAGGACACGCCCAGAAAACTAGTGCGTGGCGTCTAGGTTCTATCGCTGAGAGCGCCGACCGTCGACAAAGCTGGACTATTCAAGACTTCGTGAGAGGCCGACGCGACCTAAAGTCCAGGCTGGCACGAGCCAGCCCGCGCAGCCGCATCGTGGCAACCAAGTCTATCCAAGCTCGAATGAGATGTAAACCCAGTATATTTAAAAGCAGTAGATTTATACGCTGTAGATTAGTAGGCTGCAATCGGCGATGCTTTGTCTCACATGGACAAGCTCGAAAAAGCGCAGAAAGCCGCCCGAAAACACCTCTCGGACAACCTAAAGTCATTCCGGGCCAAGCACGGCCTGACTCAGGAAGCGCTCAGCGAGCGTGCGGGATTCCATCGCACCTACGTTAGCCAGCTCGAGCGACAAGTAACCAACCCAACACTCGATAACGTGGTGGCGCTGGCTGTCGCACTCGAGGTGAGGCTGAGTGATTTGCTTTCGGAGCACGATGGGCCACCCGCGACTCTAAAATTGGGGCGACGCCCCTCTAAAAATTCTGCCTAAAGCGATATGCGATACCGCCTGGGGCGAAATCGCGAGATAGCGACCGAAGGTCGAGACAATCGCGGGTCCCTCCATGGACCCAAAAGCGCATGGCTGTAAAGTGCGGCGGACAATGGTAACGACCAACGGGCAGTAACGAACGACACGGTTGACGAAACTGAACGAAACTTCCTAGGACGGCGCCCAGCCCGGGGATTCGAGATACAGACAGCGAGAGCGACGTCCAACAATGCATTGGCAGCCCTGGACTAGGGCCATGCCTCTTCTGCTGTCGATAGAGGAACGCAACAGCATTCGTCCGAATGCAACCTGACGTATCGCCATGAGCACTCATAGTGCGGTCAGTGATATTGTTGTACGCGAATGGGTGATGTATCTGTAGATGGGCTCAAGGCAGTTGGACGAGCGGGCATCAAGTGAGGGGCGTCCTCCGACCCGCAAGCCGCAATCTAAAGAGAATATGGCCGGAAAATCAGAAAAGTACGCCAGACTTGCGCCTCGACTTGAGTACCTAAGTGACGTAGTCGTCCTCTCGCAGGCATGGAAGAAGACGCATACATATATCAGACACCACAACTGGTACGCTGACACGCTGGAGCTCGACTGCTCGGCCGTAAACCTTGAACGGCAGCTCAATCAGTGGTCGACAGTACTCCAGAACAGGACCTACGTTCCGACCCCGGCTCGGCTTGTTCCCGCTCCCAAAAGCGAGCCTTGGGTGTTTGGCGAAAATGTCGACGACGGATGGGCACCTGCGGCGGCACCAGAAGAGCGGTTTTTGCGGCCCCTCGCGCATGTAGGAATCCGAGAGCAGACGATAGCAAGTGCCGCGATGGTTTGCCTAGCCGATTGCGTGGAATCAGCCCAAGGCGATACGTCCCAAAATGCCGAAAATGCGCAGGCTACCGGAGTTTTTAGCTACGGGAACCGGCTATTTTGTTCGTGGAGTACGGACCGTCGCATTGCCCGCTTCCCATGGGGCAATTCAAACATTTACAGTCGGTACTTTCAGGACTATCAGCAGTTCGTAGAGCGACCGTTGCTCATTGCACAACGTGCCACTACATCGGGAGACAAACCTCTCAATCTTTTCATCGTAAAGCTGGACCTGAGCGCCTTCTACGACAATGTCAACATCAAATTGCTTGTTGGTAGATTGAAGGAAATCTACAGGAGACATCGGGAAAAAAAACCGGAAGCGCGACCGTCTGATACCGGATTCTGGGCCGCACTCGAGACATCATTGTCAATCGGATGGCACGCTGACGACAGTCAATGGGCCCGATATCTGAAGGGTGGGGCACTTCCATGTGGGCTACCGCAAGGGTTAGTCGCAAGTGGCTTTTTTGCCAACGCCTATATGGTGGACTTCGACAGGGCAATTGGGAGGGCTATTGGCCGAACCCTAAAGCGTGCCGACGTCAGCTTCCGACTAGTTGACTACTGCCGATATGTAGACGATTTGCGGCTCGTGGTCGCATGCCATGGACAATCCGGAGACGAATCGCGTCTCGGAGCCGCCGTGGCAGCGTGGATTCAGGCGAGGCTAGATTCGACCGCGAGCAATGGCTCACATAGCAGTCGGCTTGTTATTAACGCAAAGAAGACGGAGGTCGAGCCGTTCGCGTCACTGGGCGGGGAATCTGGTACGGCTGCGCGGATGAAGTCGTTACAAAGCCAATTAAGCGGGCCGTTTGATATCGCAGCACTCCAACACGTCGAAGCAGGCCTCAACGGCCTGCTGGCCCAGGCCGAACTCGGTATGACGAGATTGCAAGCAGACGATGGCGCTGCCCGACTGCCCGCTCTTGCCTCGGTCGCACGCCCAAAGCTCGAAGTTCGTGACGACACATTGACCCGATTCTCAGCTTATCGACTGACGAAGGCGTTGAAACTACGCAGGAAGATGACCGACCTCACTCAGCAGGAGGAAGCCGGACCTGCGCGGAGCATCCTGCTTCATGACTTCGAGGTTGCAGCGCGTAGACTTGTGGCCGCGTGGTCTGTGAATCCTGGCTTGGCACAGGTCCTCACCTATGCGCTGGACCTCTTTCCAGCACCGGAACTCCTACGCACTGTGACCGATGCGCTCTTGCTAAAGGTACCGGGAAATGAAAGGGACGTTTACTCGACTGGAGTAGCTCTATATACGCTCGCCCAGCTTTTCAGGGCGGGGGCAACCGAAACGGGAAAGAAATGGGAGAACGACCACGGACTGAACGTAGGTGACGTGAAAGCATATAGGGCGCTGCTGGGGCGATTGGCCCGCTCCCTTCTCCAAAAGGGTGTCCTTCCGTGGTACGCGAAGCAACAGGCGCTGCTACTACTTGCGTCGTTGGGAGAAGCTGTCGATTTTACTCAAAGTACGGACGAGACAAAGTATCACCGATGCTTGCATGGCTTCATTTCTGGCAATGTGGCTGACACGCTTCCGCAAGTCACGGACACGATTGCAGTATCCCTGGTCGGATATCAGTTGCTCCGCGACGACGAGCGGTACGCTAGCTGGTTGGCTGACCTTTTAGCGCGACTCACGCCCATTTCTCGCTTTGTGGCAATGGAGCTGGTTGCGCAGAACGAACCGCATCTGCTCAATTCAATTGCCAAAAACCGCAAGACTCGACGCCTCGCGAAAGAACCTGCATTCGCGGGCATTATGCGACGCTACGCCGGTGCCGCGGAAGGCCGTGAGGCTCCTCCGCTAATTGACGGAATATGGCTACCGTTTGATTCGGTTGCCACGCATCCCGAAACTCCCTTTCAACAAGAAAATGCGCTTCTGCAACTAGCGCATGCACTTGCTCTAGCTGCAGCGGACACCAGTGAGCCGCCCGAGAAATGGACGCCTCAGACGATTGAGCTTAAGTGCGAAGATTGGGCTCGGATGACTGACCCTCGAGGCGAGCCACGATTATCCGCCAGGGTGCGACCGAGGCTAGGAGGTAAAGACCCTCGCTACATGACGCCCCGGTGGTGTGACGCAGAGGACGCGAACCTATACGCCATTGGACGGCTACTGAGAAGCGCCGCGACTGGCGAGCTTGATTTCACGGCTCGCCAATGGGTGCTACGCGACGAGAACGTTGGGTGGTATCGAGGAATTGGCAGCACGTGGCAAAAGCGTCGAATCGGTATGCTAAATACGTCCGTTGCCATGGCGGGGACAACTGGCGCCATCACACCATGGTTCTCAGAACTTCTGCTCCAACTCCTGAGATGGCCTGGACTGCAGGCACAACTCGAATCTAGCAATGAGGTTGGGCCAATTGCAAATGTGGTCGCGCTGCGGAACCTAGTGAGCAACCGCATTCAGGCACAAGCCGGCATCTTCGGCAATAGCTCCGGTCTTCCCCTGTACGTTTATCCCGTTGAGTGGCCGATTCGTGAGTCCCGATTGCTGCGTGTGTGCGTTATTCAGGGCCTACTTCCTGTCACCAAGGACTTCTCCGGAGGGTTGGCAGGCTTGGATGAGCCGGCCTTTCGAGCGAGGCATAGGAACCACACGGCATCAATCCTTCACTTGGCCTACCAACAGTTGCAGGCGCGCGACTCTGTACTCGGCAAGGACCACAAACCGTACGTCGATTTGGTGGTGTTACCAGAGTACAGCGTCCATATTGATGACCAAGACCTGATGCGCGCATTCTCGGACGGCACTGGCGCGATGCTCTTTTACGGGCTGTGTGGGGCAACCGAACCGGTCAGCGGTAAGCCGATTAACGCCGCTCGCTGGTTAGTACCACAGCGCCGTGCGGGAGGTCGCTCGTGGGTAGAGGTCGACCAAGGGAAGATGTACCCAACGCCCGAAGAGGTAGCTCTCGGTGTCAACCCGTGGCGCCCTTATCAGGTTGTTATTGAACTGCGCTCCGGTGACAAAGCTGAATTCCGTATCTCGGGGGCGATATGCTACGACGCTACCGACATTTCGCTGCCTGCCGATTTGCGCAACGTCTCAAACATGTTCATCGTTTCTGCCATGAATAAGGACGTCAAGACATTCGATAGCATGGTTGGGATGCTTCGGTACCACATGTATCAACACGTGCTGGTTGCGAATGCCGGCGAGTTTGGCGGCTCGACCGCTCAAGCTCCCTACGAGCAGGAGCACATGCGCTTGATATCGCATAATCACGGCTCCGAGCAGATAGCCGTCAGCGTTTTCGACGTGAACATCGACCATTTTGGTCCGAATCTGGACGCTGCGAAGCCCGCAATACCCAGCCCCGGAGGGAAGACCAGGCGCATCGGCAAAACCCCGCCGGCGGGCCTGAACCGCCATTGAAGGGCCGCGTTGCCGGCACGGCCTAGCTCGTTCGCCCGGTGCCACGCCGCGCAACTGGTCGCGCATGGCGCTGTTATCTGATTTATGTAATATCCCTTTCGGTTGCAATTGCGGCGTTCCCGCGACCGACTATCTGGTCAAAAATCGCCCAAAGCTCGCTGTGAACGAGGCCTAATGTCATAAAGCTACGTTGAAGCCTTGCTGGCTGAAAGGGGAACGGCGCGAACACTCTGCGAATGCAAGCGGCCAACGTATGGTCATCTTCCTCGATGAACCAGCGGGGGTACTTTAGACTCATACCTCCGTGATACAACACGGGCAGCCGTTCACACATTCGCGAGGGAATATCCTGAACGAAAGTGCTTACCTCGGTCCAAACCGAGTCGATAACGGCTTGCAGTTCATGCTGGGGAAGTTCTTTGAATCGTCCTTCATTGCCTTGGCGCAAAGACGGTATTTGATACAGGACTTCTTGCTTCTTGTGGTTTTCGAGCCGAAGGCACAACCAGATGTTGAGCGGGTCAAATAGATAGTTTTCCACCCCATTCCGACCATGCACGAAAACGCCTTCACCCCCATGGTTTTCGTTCGGTGGAGTGTCACGGTCGAGCAGCCCATAGAACCGGCGAAAGTCCCAGTCTCTCAGGTAGCGTACAGTCTCACGTACCTTCGAGCATCCATCTCGCGTCAGAAAGGCAACACCGGGAAAACTGGGCATGCCAGCTTCCATCAGCAAATTCCATAAGCCCGTGTAAAACGGCACGTCCGTCTTGCCTTCAACTACCACGAACCTCGTGGCCGCACTCACGGTCACGAATCCACCCGTTAACTTGGCTATGACCTCGGAGGCATTGTGGACTGCCGCAATCCGGGTCTCTCCAGTACGTCTGACTTCAAACACAGCTCCTTCGGGAGCCAGGGCGACTGTCGTTGGGGAATGTGTTGTCATGATGACACGTGCGCCGTATTTGTCCACCATCACCGACTTCAGAACATGCATGTACTGCTTCACCATTGAGGGATGAAGATGCGCATCAGGCTCATCCATCAAAACGATATCGAAATGGTTTTCGTATGTCTCGGCTAGAAAGCGCCACAGCACAATCGATAGCATTGCCCGCTCCCCGACAGACATTGCATTTGCCGGCAATTTGATATTGCGACTGACATCAATGAACATGGGGTCGTAGGACTGCAGTCCACGTCCGAATACCGGTGAGAATGGTATTTCTGGTGGTACTACACGGAATTGGATGTCGGAATCTTCACAGTAAGAGTTGAAGAGCTCCCATGGGGGTGTCCCCAGTCTCTGCAATGCTGCTGAGAGCTCTTCAGCGCTTCGGCAGCGTTGGCGAGCAGCCATCAGTAGCAGTTCGTAGACAACGAAGTAGAGCGCCGGGTTCGAACGGTCACCGATTGACTCTACAACTAGCCGCGGAGTCAGACTTGCCTCAAACGTGTCCCAATCAGGTTTGTTAAGTCTGACAAGCGCACCTCCCGTTTCAAGGTTGGTACGCTCGACCGCCCAATTAGCGTAGAGTGGGCTTCTTTCCCATTCCGTCGAGTTGGTGTTGGGGGTCTCATAGAGCCGATGCACGTGCTGCACAATCGCATCCACGGAGACGGGCCCCCACGTCGGAGGAATCCAATGGGCGTCTTGATAAATTGCTCGCCCGGTCTTTTCAATTGGCTTTCCATCGGCCTGTACGCTAACAACTATGGACTTCGTAGAGGGTAGGTTTGACGTCGCCGAATCGAATACTTGCGCGCCGTATGAGGCTGCCAGCAACTCAAGCAGGTGTGTCTTCCCTGCACCGTTCTCGCCCGTTACCACAGCGAATGACGGCACAGCATGCCAGGTCATGGGACCCAAAGAGGCGTAGTATTTGTCGAAATGGTACGTGAGCGATTTCTGCATTTTTGTGTTCGTCGTTGAACTCTGCTGGTCTCATCTCAATGATAGTAGCGCTTGACACGTTCGTCACCTGCAGCACAATTAGTACTTCACGAACTACAGCGACGAAGGTCCGTACACGGGATTCTAAAACGGCGGGACAATGAAGACACAACTATTCCTTCGATTCGCCCAATATCGGGTATTCTGGAGCGCCCGTCGGACTATCGGAAGAATCGCATTCCTGTTCACGTCCAGACTCTACAAGGCTAACCAATCGCTCAAGGATGCCAGAACGAACAGCCTCTCACTTGTCGGCATCGGACGAGTGACGGCTGCGCCATGGTTTCGGGCTATCGTTGTTGCGAGTATTCTTCAACTCAGCAATCCATGGCTCTGCCGCCTCTTTGGAAAACTCGGCTACTCGGTTCCTAACGATTCAGACTATGTAACATTTCTCGCAGCAATCAGCAGTATTGGTGGTGTGTTCATCGGCTTGTATTACGCTGCGATTGCGACAGTCGGAAGCGCAATGTATGCAAAGGTTCCGGGCAACCTACGTGATTTGCTCGCGCAGGACAGATTCGGCAACGTCTATATGCAGTTTCTGTCGTTCTTGACCTACCTGTGCTTGGTTCTCATTTGTTTGAGGTTGTCGAATCTCGACCGCATTTACATTGCACCTCCGCTCGTAACCCTAGCGGCTGGGGTTGGTGTTTTTGCATTCGTGAGACTTGGCCAGCGGGTCTTTCATCTCTTCGACCCGGCGGAGCTCTCCTCGCACATTTTCGAGCAACTTCATCGTTCGATGAGCTCGGTGACCGTGGGGAGACTCAAGTGGCAAGACAAGTCGTTCCAGCATCACGCATACAAGCGAGCTGAAAAGTCGGTCACTGTTTTGGAAACCCTCCGAGACCTGTTGCTTCAGGAAGCTCACCTCAGCGGAGCGCCTCTGCTCGAAGTTTCGCTACGAACGACGCGGTTTCTAATGTTTTACAGAACGAAGAGAGCCTGGATTCCGACGAATAGTCTGTGGTATCAACAAATCTATCGCCATGCCGAATGGTACCGAACCGATGACATGAGGTTGTCGGTGGCCACCGAGACAGGAACAAGCGTCTCGCCTAAAACTGAAGTCAATCATGAATGGCTCGAAGAGCGCTTAATAGCGGTTCTACTCGACTGCCTTGCTGTCAATGTTCGCAATGCACAATGGGAAAACGCCATTGCAGCGCTTCAGCATATCGAGCATTACACAACCCTCCTGGCTAAGCTTGGACGGGGCGACTTCGCTTTTACTGTCTTCCAGCAGGCCTGCTCTCGTACTACCGATGCAATCAAGCAATCTTCAAATGCAGTGCAAGCCGAGACGGTGCAGAAGGTCGCCGTCGCTGAGGCACTGGCCTCGCTGCCCATCGCGATAAGCCTTGCCTTACGGGAACGATATGCGTCATTTCGACGCGCAGATGTCGTTGCTCGTATAGAAGGCATTAACTGGTCCAATCCGACCACCTACTATCAAGCGGGATTCGAGGACTACGTCCTAAGCCAGATTGAATATTTGGCTCCAAGGCTGGAGTTCGAGCAAGCGGTTGAGGGAAAAAAAATCTCCCCTTCCTGGTATCTGGGTGAACTGGCACTGCAGCCCCAAGCGAAACACTTTGTGAAGAACATTGCAGTTCTGATGGACGACCTACCCGAAGCGTACGCGATGCTACGCGAGACGTTCTCTGCAGTGGACCTCCATTGGATGACAGCGGCAACACTCAGTCGTCAGTGGGAATACTGGCACAAGCTCGCCGAACAGGTTGCTGTCTGGCAAGGTGCTTGGTCCGAGATGAGCGATAACCGGAAACTGACAGAACTTCCTTGGGCCAAGTTCGATATTGACTCGACCCGCGTCAAGCTGGGTCCAATGAAATCTGCGCTTCTTAAGGCGATGTCGAACCTCCAAACACGGCTTAGCCCTTTGGAGCGTCCCCCAACATATCCGGATTATGCCGGGCAATTTTTGCACCTCTCCGGTGAGGCATTGCTTCAGGCATTGCTTGATGGGGACACCGAGCTCCTGCGAGATGTTTTTGACAGGTATTTTGTTGGGTGCCTTGCCGAGTTCGGGAAGCTCCAGTCAAGCGAAGGTCCAGACTGGCTGGTAAAACAGAATCTAAGAATTGCTGCCGCACCTGTATTGGACCTGATGGACGTGAGTGGTTACGCGCTATTGTTATCCGAATTGCACGGGAACAGAGCCCTCTGGAGCATCGTTCGGTCGACCTGGGACCGATACTTTGCCGAGCCTCAGAGACTCGCTGGCATCGTCGCATTGGTCAATTTCGTCGAATCTGGTCTTGGTGCAACATCTCGCGACATCCTGCGAACGAGGTGGCAACGATTGGTTGAAGACAAGCTCGAACAGCTTCCTCGTAAGCCAGTCGAGGACAAATCTTGGTACATGACGAACCAGACTGAAGCGGTACATCCGAGTTCCTTGGTGCGGGCGATGGCATCACGCACTAGCTCACTGAACTACGAGGGCACCGACATTTTCATCGGACTTTACGTTGCGCGAAATCCCGGCGCAAAAAATCTGCAAGAACACTGGCAACGAAGCGAGCTCTCGGATGAACTTGCCGGTGAAGAGTACAACGTTGACACATCGGATGATGAGGGCCAAACGAAATGATGCGAGAAAAACCACAGCCAAAATGGTCACCTCGTTTGGTTAGATTTCTGCCGAGTCTACGCCAAACGGAAGATGACATCATTCAGAACGTCTTTATGTTCGTTCAAGATATCTCTCGCCCGATGCCACTCCTCATTAAGAGGAAAAAAGAGTTTACAGTACGCTTAGCTGGAACCGAAGATGCGCAGCGAAAGGCGCTTCAAGTGTTGGATGACTTGTCTGAGCATGAAGGGCGTTTACCTGAAGAGAAACTCGCACGTGCTGTGGACACACTCGCCAAAGGTATTGCATGGGAGGGACGAGCGCAGTTTGAACTCATACCTCGGGATGATGGGACAACATTCTTTCACCAAGTCACGACAAAGCGGTTATTCCGGTTTTTCGGTTTCGCAGTTCAATATCTCAACGCTGAGGACCGGAAATTTTGGCAAAGCCCTGCGCTGCGTTGGGTCCCGCTTTCAGCGATGTGGCACATTGAAGTCCCCAGCGAACTCGGTGGTCGACGCGGTTATAGAAGATTACTCTCAGGCCTAAAAAAATTCAGCAACCTTGGCCCGCGCTTCTTGGCAATGGATATGCAGCGCGGGAGCAATCCGAGTAACTTTGACATCACGTCATATGCTCGTTCAAACAACATATTTCGCTTCAAGCTCACTCACTCATGGGGATGGAATTGTCGCGACTTATCGACTGAACATACGACGGAGTTTTACAACATGTATCGGAGTGCCGCTGCTGAACGGTCCAGTTGCATCCTCAGGACGCACATCATTTCCCAAATAAATGCATTGCTCAAGCGCTTCGAAATAAATTGCACTATCGTCGTGGACGGTCTCCTATCGGTAGAGGACGCGCAAGGAATAATGCGCGAATTGGTCGCAGGCAAGCTGGGCTTCAAGGAATTTCTTGATATCAAATACGGTAGCTAGCAGTACAAAAGTCCAGGTGGACATGTGCGAACAAGCACTCCCTGCAACGCCTTGCCCGAAGGGATTCCGCGGGACTGCACTTTCTCCGAAAAGTACATTACATTTGGGGTCGGATTGAGATGAGCCCTTCTCATTTCTGTTGAGAAAGCTTGAGAAAATCAGGTAGCTTTCGCTCCATAGCTCTCGGAGCGCAAGGGTCTGCGTTGTCATATTGCCTGCGTAGGGTCTTCCCTATATGATTTCGCTCGGCTCTGAGAGAAGCCGGCACAAGGAAAATCAAATGGGAGCGCAGGACCTTATCGCTTTGATGAGCTCGGGGTTACTCCAGTCCGACCGGATTGTGAAATTGGATACCCCGGCTGGGCTAAATGTGCTACTGCCACATATCGTGGTGGGTACTGCTCGCCTGGGTGGCAATTTCGAGATTGCCATCGACGTTGTTTCGCTGCAGGATTCAATCGAGCTGAAGTCGCTCATTGCGCAGCCCGTCACACTTTGGACTCAGCAATCTGACAAGACCTACCGTCCGCGACACGGGTACGTCCACACAGTGCGCCGGCTCGGTGCTGACGGGCGACTGGCCAGCCTGCAACTGATTTTCTCGTCGTGGCTTCATTTCCTGAAGTTCCGCAAGGACGCGCGGATATTCCAGGACCAAACGGTCGAGGCCATTCTCGAAACAGTGTTTCAAGGGCATCCGCAGGCGGTCGGGGCATATCGAATCGAGGTGAGCAAACCGTCACCGGTACGCTCGTTCTGCGTCCAGTACGAGGATGACTGGACCTTCGTGCACCGACTGATGGAGTCGGAAGGCTGGTTCTATTACTTCGAGCACGCCGACGACGGTAAATCTCATACCCTCGTTGTCACGGACAACCTATATTCGCTCAAATCGCTTAAGCCGGAACAGCTCCGGTTCTATCGTGCTGGCGTCACGCGCCAGCCTGACGCGCTCGTACACTGGTCAGGCACGCGAACCCTACAGAGCACATCGCATTCGACAAGCACGTTCGACTATAAGAACCCCGAAGCTCGCAAGAAAACATCATTCCCTACCGTCGCGAACCAGGGCGACCTGCCGAAACAGGCCGAGGTCTACGAGTACACCGGACCGTACACGTACCTGGAGGATGACCGCGGCGACCAGCTCACGAAGCTGAAGTTGGAGGAATGGGAATCGCGCGCGAAGCGATTCTACGGCGTAGGCAGCGCACCGAGTATTGATGTGGCGCACTGGTTCAGCTTATTGGACCATCCAGAGCACGACCGGGATAGTGCCGACGACCGCATGTTCGTCGTCGTCGAAACAAACTGGTACATCCGCAACAATCTGCCGGTGGGCGAAAGTCGCCTCCACCCGCATAGTCTGGACGCCCGTCTTGCCGAGGTTCGCGATGCTCACGAGGAGTCTGCGTCGGCATTCACCGTCAAGGACGCCATGGGAAGCGAGGGCTTCTTCCTGGTCGAGGTTGAAGCCCAGCGTCAGAAGGTACCGTTTCGCAGCCCCTTCGAGCACCAAAAGCCTGTCATGCACCTGCAGACAGCGACCGTCGTTGGCCCAGGCAATGAAGAGGTCTACACCGATTCGCTGAACCGCATCCTGGTCCGCATGCATTGGGACCGACGCGATGGCGTCGGGGCGACGTGCTGGGTCCGTGTTGCCTATTCCGACACTGGCGGCGGCTACGGCAGTGTGCATGTGCCGCGCATCGGAGAAGAGGTCACCATCGATTGGGTCGGCGGTGACTGTGACCGCCCTCTGGCGACCGGCCGCGTGTACAACGGCGCAACCCAACCCCGCTGGCACACGAACGGAATTCTGTCGGGCTTCAGCTCGAAGGAGTACGGCGGTGGCGGAGGCTACAACCAGCTTGTGATGGACGACGCGACGGGGCAGAACCGCTTGCAGCTTTTCTCGTCGCAAGGTAGCTCCATGCTTCATCTTGGGTACCTAATTGCCCAGAACGGCAACATCCGCGGCAACTATCTGGGAAACGGCTTCGACCTTCGTACTGACGCTTACGGCGCAATTCGCGCCAATCGGGGGCTTTTCCTCACGACCTTCCCCGGCACAGGCGCAGCGACCCAACAGCTCGAGGTCCAGCAGGCTCAGCAGCAACTCGCCGGCGCGCATAACCTGCTCGAGTCACTTTCCGATGTCAGCACTCAGCACCAGGCCGAAAGCCTGAAAGCGGGCCACGACGCGCTCAAGGCATTGACGGACGCCACGACCGACAACGTCCAAGGGCAAGGCCAGGGGAACGGTGGTCGCACGGCGGGTGGCGGGACTGGTTCGGCCAACGCGTTCAAGAAACCCATCCTCCTGGCGGCCAGCCCGGCGGGCATCGCCCTGTCGACGCAGCAGTCGGTGCACCTGGGCGCCGACGAGCAGGTCAATCTGGTCAGCGGTCAGAGCACACACATCGCGGCGGGAAAATCACTTCTCGCGAGCGTGGCCGAGCGTGTCAGCCTGTTTGTCCAAAACGCAGGAATGAAGCTCTTCGCTGCGAAGGGCAAGGTGGAAATCCAAGCGCAGTCGGACAACATCGAAATAACCGCGCAGAAAACGGTGAAGGTACTGTCGGCGACAGACAAGGTTGAAGTCGCGGCAAGCCAGGGTGTCCTGTTGACATCTGGTGGCGCGTACATCCGAATCCAGGGCGGCAATATCGAGATTCACGCTCCGGGCAAGATAGACATCAAGGGAGCGCAGCATGCGTTCGCCGGCCCCACGAGCGCACCCTACGATTTGCCAGCCCTACCCAAGGGCGACCTGCACAACAAGCTCGAGTTGAACCTCACGGACGACAAGCTGAAGGCCGTGCCTCAGGCTCCCTACAAAGTCGTGTTCGAGAACGGAACGACCTTGACTGGCAAGCTCGACGGAAGCGGTCACGCGGTCCTGCGCGATGTGCCCGACGGCACCGCGAAGGTTTTTTTCGGCGAAGACGCGCGGCCGTTCAATCCGCAACCCGTGCCCGCGCCGAAGGAGCTTGCGCAGACTGATGTTCTCAAAGAACTGCATGCGGCCGGACATGAGGGCATTACGGACGAAAACCTCTACCGCCTGTTCAACAAATTTTCTGGCCGGCCGGACGTCAAATGAACGAGAACGACCAACAAGCAATCGAAGAAGCCGTCAAAGAGATTGGGTGGTCGATGGCAACCAACGCCGTGCCGGTGTTCTATGTCGCGCAGAACGTCTACGACACTACCGAAAGTGTTTGGACGGTATGGAACGCACGTGAAAGTGCGGATGAGATGACGAAAATCGAGGCCGGCATCGACCTTGTATTCGCCGTCGTGGGCTGGGTTCCTGTCGTCGGCGCAGGGGTCAAGCGTACGTTCCGTCTCGTCAACCACAAGTCTGAAATCTACGGCCCGTTGCTGTTCGACATTCTGCGTCTGGTGCTACAGCAAGCACACATTCAGACCAGCCCGGATGCGTTGATTGACAAGCTGTTCGATGCCACCGGCGTCAAGAAGTACCTGACCGAGGCGCGCGAGCATATCCAGAAATCCTGGCTGTATCGTGAGATGCCGTCCGCAATGCAGGTCACGTTCATGCAGGCGCTGACCTTCGTCGAAACGAACCTGCCGTACTGGCTCGCTCAGTTCGTCCAGCGAAAGCTGCTCCACTGGCGCAAGAAGCAACCAAACTCGTCCGCGGTCAGCACCCTGGAGGAGCATCGGACCACTGAAAAGCCCGGCGCGAAGGGTGATGAGGCGAAAGCCGGGCATGACCGCCCAGTCCCGACGCCATCCAGAGGCGTGGTGAACGCCAAACTCGCGGTGACCGATATCACAACGAGTATCACCGGCATCCTGGGCGAGCACATCGGCGACTACTACTGCTATGAAAAGCTCAAATGGGGCAACGGCTGGAAGGACCACGACAAGGGCTTAAGCGGCAAATGGAGTGAACAGCCAGGCCTCAGGGTCATGGGCAAGCTCAACGACAACGGCAAGCTGAACAAGCTGTTCGACTTCAAGGCACGCGGCCGCGGTATCGACGGAGTTTGGCGCGCTGCGCCGTTCAGCAACCAGACGAAGGACTTCGCTATCGTCGAAATCAAGGCATCCACGACGACACGAAAGCTGAAGGACCCAAACGCCAAGCATAGTATCGCCAGCAAACTCGGAACCGTGAAGGAAGCAGTCCGCCCGCCAGCAAATGACCTTCTCGAGCCGCCTGAGGATACCGGCCCCACCTTACCCTCCAAAGGAGGCGGCAAACCTGGTGGCGGAGGCAAACCCGGGAATGGCGGTGGAAAGCCGTCCGGAGGGGGCAAGCCAACCGCTGGAGGTGGTGCTGGAGAGGCCCCCTCACATGGTCAGCAGAAGTCCCAGCCCACACCACCAGAAACCACCTCCGGCTCAACTACTGATGCTGGTGGGAAAGACGCGACCAAGGGAGATAAATCAGTCGACAGAGTCCAGATGAGTACCGCCTGGATTCAGCGAAATCTTCCGCAGGCCGTACCCGAATCATTGGGTTCGGCAATCTTAAGGGCGGGCTATTCGCGACACATTCTGTACGTTCCTTTTTACCTCCCTGCGGCAGCGCAACACGTTGAAGCTTTGGCGACAGGGGACGAGCACGGCCACACGGACCACGACCTTCCCTTCACCCACCATTACAAAGAAGGTGAAGTGGCAGAAGCAGTTAAGCTCAAAGCCAGCAGGTTAAAATCGCGGACGTAACTTGAGAGGGTGGACATGAGCGACGATTTTGATTCGAAGCGGCGACAGCGTTTTCTGGGCGAAGACTACTTCAAGTGGTTGATGGAGTCGTTGAGTGACGACGTTACATATTGGTCGGAAAATATTGCCCCGACTGGCGAAACCGAAAGTGAGCGCAAAGCGGCAACTGCCCTGTACCTCTCATCTTACCGTTATCGTCGTTTCTTGCTGATGTACACCGGTGGCACGGATATTGGGCTATTGCGCGTCGAGCTCGAATCAGTCGTCGATTCGTTCGAGCAATACACCAAAGCTAAGCGCCTTTATGAGGCGGACGCAGAGCAACCCCCGTTGGCCTTTAGCGTCATCGGAGATTATGAGAACGTCATGCAACTGATTGGTTGCTGCTATCTCATGCATCGACGTGACCTGCTTCCCCGAATCGTCGACATGTTTGACCCAGCTTATCGAGGGCAGGACACGCTGTACGAAGACCTCTTGTCGTATGAGTTCGCGGGCCGCGTCGACGTAGATAGCTGGTTCCACGATGTTCCTTACCGTCCGCTCGTTTTTTCCCTGTATCGCGAGACGAAAGATGAATGCATCAGCGACATCATCGAATATCTTGAGGCTTGGTATCCGGGTATGACCTCCGCGCCATGGCACGACGGCCATCTTGAGGCCCAGAAGAATGGCAAGGGGGCATATGTCGGCTACTGGGCGATAGAGGCCGCCGCCGCGGTCTACCTGTTGAAGGTTGATGACGGTTCATTCCGAGACCATCTTCTCTACCCGAAAGACCTCGCCGACTTCGCACGCGACTTCGACGCATCGACGAGTAAAGCGCCGGCAGTCGCAGAGAGCGGGGCAAAGACTGTGCGCACAGGCCAGACCTGCCCAGAAACCGGCATCTGGAAAGCGCAAGGCCATCTCGTGCCCGGTGTACGGGTGCAGCAGGGCGAGCGTATGCCAGAGGTGTTCGCCCCAGACCGGTCAGGTGCATACCGCTCCCAGCCTGCGCTCTGGGAGTTTGAACGCAAGGATTGACCCAGCAGACGAATGCCGAACGTGCGCATGCCCCGCGAAATACACGTCGCGGGGCGAATGTGGTCGATGTCGAGGCAATGTTCGTGATACGGCACTGCGCTCATCGCACAACACGACGCTGCAATTCAACACAGCTAGCGCTCACCTGCATACGAACCGAGTCAGACGCCCGCCCACTCGGTGGGCAGCGATTCCGCCTGCTGGAGCACAGTATCGGTTGCTTCTTCCTGCCGGTCGACCGGGTATATTTCCGGGAAGTCGAAAGCGAATAAACCGAGGCAAATGCCGGGCAGAGAGGAATGTCATCCGGCGCCCGGACTGCAACCAACTCAGGTCTGGACAGGCATGCTCGCGACTTGAGTCGTTCCTTCGACCACACCAGCATCGACAGCACCCGCAGAGTCTGCGGAACTCTTCGGCACACGTGCTTTTCGGGCAACGGGCGCCTTTGCGGCTGCACTCCCATTCGGAGCAATTTTTCGAGCCACCGCCTTCTTGGCAACTGTCTTCTTCGTTGCTGCCACCTTCTTCGCGGCGGTTTTCTTAGCCGCGGGCTTGACCGGCTTTGCCTTCGGCGCGGTAGCCATTTCGTTCTCGTCGGCAATCAAAAACTTCGACCGGTCTTTCACACTCGCGAGCCAAGCCGGCGCGCGGCCGCGACCACTCCATGTAGCCCCCGACTTGGGGTCACGATAAAGCGCCGGTTGCGGGGCCTTCACTTGGTTTCCTGCCTTCGCCACCTTTGCCGGCGCCTTAGCAGTCGCCGCGGCGCTCGACGAAGCTCCGTCAACGAGGAACTTGGCGCGGTCCTTTGCGTTCGCAATCCAAGCCGGTGTGCGGCCGCGACCCGACCACGTCTCGCCAGTCTTCGGGTTCTGGTACTTCGGTTCAGCAACCACTGCCGGCTTCGCCGCATTCTTGGCGCGCTTGCGACCATAAATCTGGTCTTCGGTGATACCGTACTCAGCGACGAGCTCGCGAACCTGCGCAATGACTGCTTCAAGCTCTGCCATGCGCGCTGCTTCAGTGCGCTCCTGGAGCGCGTCGAGCTGCGCCTTCAGTGCCTTATAGTTTCCGGCCATTTATAAATTCTCCCGTTTTTAAGAAAAATTTGCATATCTGAGCAATCTAATTGTTGCTCGACCGAAGTATATCCTCGGCTCGTACCGGACAAGAGCGGAGTTTGTTGCCCGCAGTCAATACTCTGAGAGAGTTGGACGACCTTATGCCGCTGCAAATCTCGCAGCGCGAGGATGATGGTGTCTTTCCAGAGTCGGGTGAACATGCCGCTGCCTTTGAGACCTTTGTTCTTTTGCTCCATGTGTCGTCTCTCTCGTCTGCAGAAACTTTGGCCCGCAGAAATCAAAGGGGCGCGCTCCGGCGCCGACAAAAAAACACAGGTCGCGGTTGTGTACCCGTTACTTCGCTGGAACGTGTGCCACTGTTTCGCCTGCCCCGACTCTAGGGGCAGGCGCAATCGATTACGAATACCTCAACCTGTGAGTCTCAAATGGTCCGTCATCAACCAGGCGGTCGTCAACCAATCGCCAAAGACGGAATCCGCCGTCGCGTCCTTCCTTTCCGACCATGAAGACACGGCCGTAGGTAATGTGGTGTGCGGCTGCCTTAGCCCTGTCGTACTGCTGAAGTTGCGGTCCCTTTAGTTCCAGCAAAGCAATTCCGCCTCCTTCGGAGCGACCAGCTATTCTAATTACGAAGTCAGGAAAGAAACCGACGCCGCCGGACCATTGATATAAGCTGACTGACTCTGGTCTATGGACAGGGTTGCGATGCCACCATACGACCTCCTTCGCCGAGTCGATGTGCTCCGCGAATTCGCGTTCCTGAGGTGACAGGCTGTCCGGGAAAACACCATAGATGTTGCGCTTCGCCGGCAGCAAAGGGCTGGGGCTTTCTATCGCAGATGGAAGTTTCACGATTGTCGCTTCGACATTTTCGGCGCGTACGCGCTTGTACGCTTGACGAATCAAGCTTTCATTACGTACAAGCACCAACTCCAGTTGTCGAGTAAGTTGCTCCTCCGTGTCCGGCAATTCGTGCCCCTCTTCCTGCAGCGCGCTTTTGAACCGCTCCTTCAGCGCAAGCAGCAGTTCCCGTCGGTCGAGTTCATCAAACTCGAATGCGATTTGGCGCGCGCGGTCTGCAATTGCGGCCGGAGACACGTTGGCCCAAACATCGTGGTCTTCCGGAGACGTTTTGGAAAACACGTCTTCGACCCGTTCAGTCACGCGGGACCGAACTTTATATCGGTCGCCTAGCACCTTACTGAAATCGATATGTGCGACGAGACGCTCTTCCACGTCGTCCGGAGCAGCTGGTAACTTCTCCGCCACCAGAGTCGACGGCATGCCTTCCTTGAGCGAATATCGCTGGCCACCCGATTGCGCTTCTAACTCGAACGCGCGCGTTAGAGGAGACGCTTCCGCAAAGCCGTGCACGAGTTTTTGCGATACATCGGGGCCTTCCGGATTCAACGTCTCAAACAACGCGGCTTGAATTGCCGTCGGTGCGGACAAAGGCACGTCATCGACGCCCTCATCTTCAGGAGGTTCTAGGCCTTCGGGCGTGACGCTGCTCTCGTCATGCAAGAGCGACAGTGATTCACCCGGATGAACTACTTGTACGGTCGCACTGCCAGCAAGAACCGTGACGACAGTCGATGGATTTGCCGAAGCGAGTTGCTGAGGCATCTGATTGATTCTCGCCGCAGCGCCGACTAACCCTTCCTGAGCTTCACTATTCGCAAGAAACACATAACCGTAGTTTAGGACGGCGGGAACGGACTCGAGCTTTCCTTGCAGCAGTCTGTGCACACGCATAATGCGTCCCACAACTTGGATGCCGAAATCGGTGTCGCGATTTCCACGTAACGCTGCCAGCGTAAAGGCGCGAGGCGCATCAAAGCCGGTCGCTATCGCCATCTTGAAGATGATAACTTCGACCTGAGGGTCGTCAGCCAGTGCCGCCAGACTGGGGTCTGGCTCGTCGGCTGTATGCACGCGAACCGCTTCCTCAGAAAATTTCAGAGGTCCAGTTAGGTATTCCCGCGCCTTTTGTAGAGCTTGTCCGCCGTTGGGTACCTGAACAAGCATGAGGGGTGTCAGTGCTATCCCGATGTTGGCCAATGTCTCCTTGATTCGTCGGTGCATCGTTGCGCATTCCGACATCGCGACTTCTTCGAAGGCCAGCAACTGCGCATCGTCATGATTCTTAGCGATGAAACGTGCCGCTTTGACGCTCCGTTTCAGTAATTGAGCATCAACACCTTCCTTGCGAGTGATGGATGCCCATTCGGAAGGACCGCCGATGCGGTAACCCGTTTGCTGAGAGAATTTCTCCGCGTCCGCATCACGCGGCGTTGCGGTCATCATTAGCACGAAGTCGGGTTGGACTACATTCGCAAAAAATTTACTGGCTTCCGACGCCCGAACAAATCCGTGATGAGCTTCGTCGACAACGACGCCGATTCGAAAATTTTCGTGACGAGCCTGCACAAGAAGGTCGTCGATGGCTAGCCCGGCCTCACCACTCTGTCGCGCCAGACGAGAATCCTTGCTTCGAGCGGCCACCGTTTGCCACGTCAGTACAAAAGTGGCGCCGGGCAACAGATTCTCCGCGCGCCGGCCTGATTCGATATCAAGTTGGGTAAGATTCGGTGCTTGGCTGGTCAACGCAGTCTTAGCTTGGTCGATGACACCAGCGAAAGGAGCAAACCAAATCCACAAGACTCTTTCTTCGGCTGAGAATCGGCTGAGCAGTTCGCAAGCAATGAGCGTTTTGCCAATCCCGGTCGGGGCTTGAAGCAATACGCACGCGTCCGCACGACGAAGCCTGTTCAGCTCGACCTCAGATGCATCTTTGCCGAGCGCATCGTAGCGAGACTTCAATGCGCGGAACCTGCTAAGCAACGCCTCAATATGTTGCTTCTGAAACGACATTGGGCTGATTCGGCTCATTCCGACACCTCTAGTTCTTCTCTGAGTTCGGTTACACGTGCGTTTCCTTGCTTGAAAATTCGTCGCAAGTCGCCAGGTATGGCCACGATACTTATCTGGTCGGCAAGGTCACCCAAAGCGCTTACCACAGCTTGCGGAGCCCACGTCAACACGACAACCTTTCCGTCGAAGCCCTTTAATTGGACGACGAGTCTGTCCAACGTTGAGTGACGGGTGTTCGCACAATATGCGATTAGATGGTTGCCATTCACCGAGGTGGCCAATGGTAAATCCAGTGCAGTGACTGGATGGTCGCATGCCATTAGGGCGAAATTCCATACCATCTCATCGGTCAGGTGCTCTTCCAGTCGATGCATGGCGACCGGCTTCGCGCGTAGGTATGCGAATTCTCCACCGAGGCCCGGCACTGCGCCATTGCGCGTAGACCGATAGCCTTCAATCACATCACGAACTCGTTTTGCACACACGTCGCGGCAAAGATTCTTGTCCGGGTCTTCGTCGGTTGCTTCTCGGCTCGAGACGAGAACGAATCGCCGTGCGCCCCCGTCTTCTTTATTCATCTTCAGCACAGCTTGCGCTGTGGTGCCCGAGCCGGCAAAAAAGTCGAGGATTACTGCGTCTTTCTCTGGGGCGCCAATTTGCAACACGCGCTCCATGAGTCGCACGGGTTTGGGAGTGTCGAAGGCCGTTTGTGTCCCAAAGATTGCTTGAATCTCCTTCCGCGCCTCGTCTGTATGGCCGACCTCCTCGTGTGGCCACCACGTCCATGGGACCGCGCCCTCAACCTCGGAGAGATACCGGATGATGCTCGGCTGTGCGTTGCCGTCCTTTCCCCAGTAGACTCGCCCCTGCTCCTTAAGCTTCAGAAATTCAGGCTCAATCATAGACCAGCACCGACCCTCAGGAGGGGTATGTACCTTCCCGGTAGGGCCCGTAATTGCGTACATTTGGTTTGGTCGAAATCCTTGCGCAGTCATCGGGATGCCGCGCCAACGTTTAGTCGGGTCCGTCTCGTTCGGATTTTCAGGGTTCTTATAGACCTTCGCCTGAACCTCTGTGAGAGGAATGCGTCCTCGACGCTGCTTAAATTTATCCGGATTGGGCGCGTAGACGAGAAGATACTCGTGTGCGTCGCCTATGGCCTCTCGGTTTTCACGAGAATAGCGCTTTTGCCAAATACAGTTGGCGACAAACCGCCTCTCTCCAAACACTTGGTTCATGAGCAACCCAAGATTGAAGAGCTCGTTATCATCGATGGAAATAAATATTGCTCCATCTTCTCGCAGCAACGACTTCGCAAGCGCAAGTCGCTGGTACATAAACTCGAGCCATGTTGAATGGCGGTATCTATTCGTGGTGTCGAAATAGTGGTCGTTATAGACGAAATCGCGCCGGCCCGTGTTATACGGTACGTCGATGTAGATGAGATGGAACGCGCCCGCGTGCGTCGTCGCAAGGTGTCGGAGCGCATCGTAATTGTCACCTTCTATGATGAGGTTACGATGAGGTTCTGCTCCACACGAAAGGGATGCGTCGAATTCTAAACCAACAAAGTCTCGGTTCAGCGCCTTGTCGGCTTCGATGTCAGTGCGCTCCCAATGCAAGCCGTATCGTGCTTGAGCGTCGCGGCGCTTCAAAATGGCAATGAGCGCCTGTTTGGTAAGGTTCTCGTACTCCAAGCTCAAATTTTCCTTGTCTCGGAGACATGTAAGGTCCGAGTCGGCTCTACGTCGACGTCGATGCCTCTGCTCCTGCAATAATCAAAGACCAGCTTCTCAATCATGTTGGTCTGGGAGCGTCGCTCAGCCAGCGCCGCTAGCTCTAAGCCGCGCTTGAACGCTGGCGTCACTCGAAAGCTGACCGGTATTCGTTTGCTGTCTTGCACGGCTACTCCTCGGTCAAAGGTGTGTATAGTATGACGCATTACACCGCTGGCGCGCTAGCGGTGCGACTCGGTCGGCGAGTGCGAGCAAGTCACCAGTCTCGTACTCGGATGTCTTTAGGGCGAGAAATCCTAAACGCCATGCGAGCTTGTTATGCTGTGAACCGCCGCCTGAACCTCAGACGAGCTACGGTGGTCGCCGGCACGGGGCCGTAGATGCAAGAAAACAATGGGAAGCTCAGGGGCCGCGACTATCGTTTCCGGGTTGTTGATGTGCATCCAAAAATAGTCGAGATATGGCGCGAACTCGATTCACCAGAATCTGCGGGGAAGTATGAGTTACAAGTACTCAAGATTGGATGTAAGGAACCGGGAATGGTTTACTACCGACAACTCTAGGCAAAGTCTAATAAGAATAGTGCTGCGAGAAGGGAGTATTCGTAGCCTCAAACCATGCGCGGTGGAATTTCGATATCCACTCACTGCTGTTTCCGGGAAAAATGGTTCTGGGAAGTCGACTATGCTTGCAATGGCGGCATGTGCTTTCCATAACTTAAAATCCAGCCTGCCTGGCTTCCCAGGGAGGAAGCATGATTACTATACATTTTCGGATTTTTTTGTTCAATCAATCGACGAACTGACGCCAGAGGGTGTCACAATTGCGTATTCCATTCGTCATGATAAATGGAAGGAGGCTACTCATTTGCCAGGCGGAATTGGATTGGGGCGCCAAGTCCGGCAAAAAAAGAAAGGCGGAAAATGGACGGAGTATAATCGTCGCGTCCATCGAGAGGTAATGTTTTTTGGCATTAACCGCGTGGTCCCCCATTCGGAGCGCAGCGGTGCAGTGGGGCATCGGGCGACGTTTCGAGTCATTGAGCGCGGTGGATGGGAGGATGAGGTAAGGGCAGCCGTCGGGAAAATCCTCGGGGTTTCCTACGACGATTTTCAATTGAAGCGCGCCTTGAAGCATCGTCTGCCGGTGGTTCGGCGTCGGATGGGGACGTATTCCGGTTTCAATATGGGGGCAGGTGAGAATGCGCTCTTTGACCTGTTGTCCTATTTATATGCTTGTCCGGGAAGTCCGCTTGTCCTCATCGACGAATTGGAGCTTGGTTTGCACGAGCAAGCACAAAAGCGCCTCATTGAACACTTAAAGCAGCTTTGCTTTGATAGAAAGATGCAAATTATTTGCACAACGCATTCGCCAACAATTCTTGATGCTTTGCCGCCAGAGGGCAGATTATACGTCGAGAGCAATGAGAATCAGACGGTCGTCATTCCGGCTATCTCAGCTCTTTTCGCAGCCGGAAAATTGAGTGGCGTGAATGGCCTCGAGCTGGACATTTTTGTCGAGGATGACGTAGCTGCAGCATTGGTGACGGCAGCGCTACCGGTGTCGGCGCGAAAGCGCGTGACGATACGTCCCATCGGCTCGGCAGGTGCCGTGGTGCGTCAAATGGCAGCGCGCTACAAAGAAGGGCGGACATCAAACGTACTGGCAATTCTGGACGGAGACCAATCCAAGCGCTTGGCGGCGCACGCAAAGGTATTTGCGAATGCGCTGGAGGCAGTCACAGATGTTGATACGGCTAAGGAATGGTTCGAAAGCAGCCTCTTTTTCCTTCCCGGGGATACGTGGCCTGAGCGATGGATGGTCGAACAACTACTAACTGACGTCGGGCTGAGTACCATTTGTAGTGAGTTCGGCACTGATATCCATACGACTCGGGAAGAGTTGGAGTCGTCTCTGCGTGCAGAGAAGCATGGCGAGCTCTTCTGCCTAGCAGATAGCTTCGCGCTGGACGAGAACAGTTGTCGAGATGCTTGCGCGCGTCTGGTGGCTCGTGTTTATGGAGCCGAGTTGTCGGCCACGATGGCTGGGGTATTTGCCCACCTCGGCCATAGCACCGTCGAACCTGCCGCGCGACTGGGCGCAGGCACGTAGTGGGCAGTTGCGTGACGACGCGGCGATTGACGTGGTTTCCATCTGGGTGCCCGAAGTTTAAAACAATTGCGCTATAATGTGAGATTGTGCCGCGTTAGCTCAGTTGGTAGAGCAACCGCCTTGAAGATACGAGTGCCTCATCGGAAACGATGGGAGTAGAACCCCTCAAACTCGGGGAAAGCTAAGGCCCGTCAGGGCTATGCCAATCCCGAGCCAAGCTTGCCGTCGGCAAGAAGGTGTAGAGACTAGACGGGGGGAGCCTAAAGCGTCAGCCATGGCTAAGGGATAGTCCAGACCACAAACATTTGGCGGCGAAAGCCGTAGTGGTAAGGTAAGCGGTAGGTCGTCTGTTCGAGTCAGACACGCGGCACCAAGTTTTACGCGGCAAACGCAACACCTGCATGAACGCAAGGCAACACCGCAGCGGGAGAACCTTTGATGGACAGGGGTTCGAAGCGCAACACCCTTTGGGTGCACATTCTGATTTGTAATCATCAGGTGGCGGGTTCGAGTCCTGCAGCCGGCACCATATTGAACGAAGGGCTAGGAGATTATGTCTCCTAGCCCTTTGTCATTTGTGGCGTGGCGGCCGTGTACCCGGAAGACTACTTTGCGGCCTCGAGGCGTACCACGACACGGTTCCTCCCGGGCAGTGCGGATACACGCAATCGGTTGACCTTGGGTGATATCGGAACGCAACTCGCGACGCAGTCAATCAGCCCGTCAGCGACATCCCCGGCAGTTCGTACTGGTATCCGATTTGCCGGAAGGGTTCCTTCACACGCCCCCTGACAAGAGGGTCTCCGTAATCCGGCCTGATGGAAATCTGTCTGTTGACGTGATTGATCGAGAGGTACACGTGCCCGCCGGGTTCGAATCCGAACAGCTCAGAGTGCGCATCGATCACGTCCATCCACGGCAAGCAAGGTCGATTGGTCTCCATGACCGGATCGGGTGAGCTTCGAAGTGGCAACCGAAGAAGCACATTGATTCCGGCAGGATCTCTAACAATCTCTCCGGGAATTATCGAAGAGGAGAATCAAGGCTCGGTAGTCTTCAATATCGAACGCTTCACTCGCTCAGGGAGCAAATTGGCCATTCGGTATAGAAGTGTCGATAAAACGCCGCACTGGGCGGCGTGATGAATCAAGGGATGAACGGAGTCGCTATGCTTACGTCCCCACACCGATTCGCATCACATGCGCAGCGCGCAACGCATCGCCGAACATCTTCCCCATCGCCGTGCCGCATTTCTTCGCGAGACTGTCCGAATCGAGACACGTCTCCCCATCGGCGCGCGCCTTATAGATCGGCTTGATCGTGTAGCGGGTACCGGCAGGCTTGTCGCTGGTTGCCGGAACGGGCGCCGTCGTCACGTTCGATACCTCCATCTGCCACGTCGCGCTGATGGGTGTACCGTAACGCAGCATGTCGGACTCCGTGAACAGGCGGATCGTGTGACTCGGCCGCATGGCTCGCAGCGCCGACGGTACCGGATTCACGAACTTCATGATGTCCAGTTCGACGACTTTTGTCGGCACACCAGCCAGTGCCTCCTGGATGCCTTCGCCCAGGCCGGCGAGATACGCGCGACCTTCGCTGCGAATGCCGGCGCGTCGAACATTTTCCCGTCCACCACGATCAGGATCGCGTCCGCTTTTACTGGCGCGATGCCCGCGGTGTTCTCGCCGATGAGATTCGGGGTGGCGACGCAGCCGCTCACGAGCGCTGCAACCACGCATGTTGCGATTCCACTCAGTGTTTTCATTGGTTTCATGGCGGGTCTGTCGGGGAACGTCGTGTCGGCTCGATGTAATGCGACCAAGCGCAACGTGTTCGCGCGATTGTGTTGGATGCGGCGCGGTTTGCCAACGCGGCGTCCAATATCTGTCAGAACGTAATCCGCGTGCACTGGCCGCAAGCGAATGTCGTCACATCTGCCTGAGCATCCATGTATCCGCAAGAAAGTCAGGCAGTGTCTCGTGCGGTCCCTTATACGAATACGCAACAGCGCGATCGGCACATATGTCACGCGCCGTTGCGCCCCCGTTTTGCTGTCACGGACACGTCACGATATGTCCATAAGGTGGGAAGTTCCCCGTTGCGGCGGCATCGCCGGATCCGGGACGTGCGCAACCCGCTCGCGACGACGTGCCCGCGTCGCAGGCGGGGCAACCGGGATCTCGCTCCCGCCGCGGCAGCGGTCATGCATCGCGCCATTTCATTCGAAAACACGATCGACGCCGATTTGAACCGGATCGCGGACGATCAGGAGACACGGACCATGCTGAGCCCGCATGAATTCTCGATGCTGCTGCGCATTGCGCGCGCGCCGGACAGCGTCGATCAATCGAATCAGGCCTTCGCGGTGCTGGTCGAGAAGCGGCTGGTCGACGATACGCAGGTGCGCATGAACGCGGTGGCCGCGCGTCCCGCGTTGACGCCGATCGGCCAGATGCTGCTTGCGCGCTTCGACGAAGCGGCTTGAGGGAAAGCGTCACGCCTTCATCGAGGCGAAGGGCGTGACGCGTTGAAACGCCGGGCCGCTTACTGCGCGACCGGCACCGTCACGTCGCTGCCGAACCAGTGCATCGAGATCTTCTTCAGCGTGCCGTCCTTGCGCAGCGAATCCAGCGCGTCGTTGACCGCCTTCTCGAACTTCGGATTGCCCTTGCGGAACGGGATCGCCATTTCCTGCTTGCCGCCGTTCAGCACCGCGCCCGCGCGCAGTGGCAGGTTCGACGTCTTGATCATGTACGGCAGCATCAGGCGATCGTCGAGCGTCGCCTCGATCCGGCCCGCGGCGAGGTCGCGCAGTTTCTCCGGCGCGCCCGGATACGTCTGCACCTCGATGCCCGGCACGGTGCGCGCCATCTGGTCATAGTTGGTGCCGAGCGTCACGCCGAGCTTCTTGCCCTTGAAATCGTCGAGCGACTTGAAGTTGCGCGTGTCGTCCTTGCGCTGGATCAGTTGCGCGGCCGAGTACGTGTACGGCTGGCTGAAGTCGAGCACTTCCTTGCGCTGCGGCGTGATCGTGACCTGGTTGACGATCACGTCGAACTTGCCGGCCTGCAGGCCCGCGATGATGCCGCTCCATTCGGTCGGGATGAACTGCGTTTTCACGCCGAGCTTGCCGGCGACCGCGTTCGCGACGTCGACGTCGAAACCTTCGAGCTGGCCCGACGTGCCGCGCGAGTTGAACGGCGGATACGTGCCTTCGAGGCCGACGCGCAGCACGCCGGCCTTCTTCACCGAATCGAGCAGGTCGTCCGCGTGCGCGGCGACGGCCGTGAAGCCGAGGGCCGACGCGAGCAGCAGGCCCGACAGCAGGAACTTCGAACGTTTCATCGCAGATCTCCAGTGTTCAGTGTTCAGCGTTGTGTGGTGAGCGCCGGGCGGGCCCGGCGAGGCCGGAATGCGGGCACGTAGACACTACTCGCAACCGGGCCGCGCTGGTAGCCGAATTGGCCCTGATTGCAATTGATTTCGTCGGGCGGCGGGGCGGACGATTGCCGGTCGCGCCGGGATGGAGCGCCCGGTTGGCGGCGAGAAATCGGCCTGCCGATCCCGCACGGATATTTTCCGTTCGCACCCGAAATGCTCTTTTAAATCAGGTCATATTTCGGGTTCGTGCCGTAATTTGTCTGTAAAATCGCGCGAGCGGAATTCAATGCCGGCGCCATCCGAGGGCGCGTCAAAAGAAGAAAAGGCCGTTGTCATGAACATGCAGAACACTGTAGCCGCATTGCGCGGCGGGTTGCTTCAGCAGGACCGGTTGCTGAAGCTCGATACGCCGCTGGGGGCCAATGTCCTGACCGTGCAGCGCGCGGTCGGCCGGTCGCGCATCGGGCGGGCGTACGAATTCACGCTCGACGTGCTGTCGACCGATAGCGATCTGGAGCTTAAAAAGCTGATCGCGCAGCCCGTCACGTTGTGGATTCAGCAGGGCGATCGCAGCTATCGGCCGATCAACGGGTACGTGCATACCGCGCGCCGGCTGGGCGCCGACGGCGGGCTCACGACCTATCAGCTCACGCTCGCCGATTTCACCCATTTCCTGAAGTTCCGTCGCGATCAGCGGCTCTGGAATGACACGACCGTCGACCAGATCATCTCCGACGTGCTGAACAAGCATCCGCAGGCGCAGGGCCATTTCCGCTTCGCGCTGTCGAAGCCGCTGCCGAGCCGCTCGTACACGCGCCAGCACGACACCGACTGGCATTTCGTGCATCGGCTGATGGAGAACGAGGGGCTCTACTGCGCATGGCAGCAGGCCGACGATGGCAAATCGCACACGCTCGTCATCACCGACAACCTGCAGGCGTTCGCGCCGCTGTCGCCGGAGGCCGTGCGCTTCTATCACGGCGGCGCGGCAAGCGAGGCCGACGCGTTCACGCAATGGTCGGGCTCGCGCACGCTGCAGAGCGTGACCCGCACAACTCGGACGTTCGACTACAAGAATCCGTCGCAGCCGTCGAACCCGAAAGGCACGTCGCTGCCGACGATGGGCGGTCAGGGCGAGTTGCCCGACCAGCTCGAAGTCTACGAGTACACGGGTGCATACACGTATCTGGACCAGACGCGTGGTGACCACCTGACGAAGGTGAAGATGGAGGAATGGGAGTCGCAGGCAAAGCGCTTCCACGGTGCGGGTGGCGTGCGTGCCATCGATGCCGGCCGGCGCTTCACGCTGTCGGATCATCCCGAACACGATCGCGATCCCGCCGATCAACGAGAGTTCGCCGCGATCGACGTGGCGTGGTGGATCGAGAACAACCTGCCCGTCGCGAGCGACAGCGCGGACTTCCCGTACAGCCTGCGCGAGGCGTTGACGCAGGCACAGGAAGGTTACGGCGCAGATCCCGCGTTTCGTGTGCCGCACGACGACGGGTCGGCCGGCTTCTATCTCGTCGAAGTCGAGGCGCAACGCGTGAACGTGCCGTATCGCAGCCCGTTCGAGCATCACAAACCCGAGATGCATCTCGAGACGGCGATCGTCGTCGGGCCGCAAGGTGAAGAGGTCTATACGGATGACCTCAACCGGATTCGCGTGCAGTTCGTGTGGGACCGACTCAATCCCGGCAATGAGAATGCGTCGTGCTGGGTGCGCGTCGTGCAGTCGGATACCGGTGGCGGCTATGGCGGCGTGCACGTGCCGCGCATCGGCGAGGAAGTGCTGATCGACTATGTCGGCGGCGACTGCGACCGGCCGCTTGCGGTGGGGCGCGTGTACAACGGCGCAAACCAGCCGCAGTGGCATACCGACGGGATCCTGTCCGGGTATCGGTCGAAGGAGTATTCGGGCGGCGGCTACAACCAGCTCGTGATGGACGACGCGACCGGGCAGAACCGCGTGCAGCTGATGAGCAGCAGCGCGAACAGCCTGCTGCATCTCGGCTACATCATCGACCACAACGCCAATTCGCGCGGATCGTATCTCGGCAGCGGGTTCGACTTGCGTTCGGATGCGTACGGTGCGGTGCGGGCGAGCCAGGGCCTGTACGTCACCACGCATCCGAAGTCGGCGAACAGCCAGCCGCTCGATGTGAAAGAGGCGCAACAGCAGCTCGTGACGGGCGAGAGCCTTGTCGAAGCGCTGTCGGGCGTAAGCGAGCAGCATCAGGCGGAAAGCCTGAAGGACGCGCACGACACGATGCGCGCGTTCACCGATGCGACGCAGGACAGTGCATCGGGCAGCGCGTCCGGCGGACGCACGGCAGGCGGCGGGACCGGCAGCGCGAATGCATTCAAGGAACCCGTGATGCTGTTCGGTAGCCCGTCGGGGATCGGGATGTCGACGCAGCAGACGGTGCATGTGGTCGCGAACGATCACGTGAACGTCGCGAGCGGGCAAAGCGTCCATGTTGCGGCGGGCAAGTCGCTGATCGCGAGCATCGGGCAGAAGCTGAGCCTGTTCGTGCAGAACGCAGGGATGAAGCTGTTCGCGGGCAAGGGCAAGGTCGAGATCCAGGCGCAGTCGGACAACGTCGAGGTGACCGCGCAGAAGGCGGTGAAGATCGTGTCGGCGACGGACCGGATCGAGATCGCGGCCGATCAGGGGATTCTGCTGACGAGCGGCGGCGGGTATATCCGCATTCAAGGCGGGAACATCGAGATTCATACGCCGGGTGCGGTGGATGTGAAGGGCGCGTCGCATACGTTCGCGGGGCCGGCGAGCATGGGGTATCCGTTGCCGAGTCCGAGGCCGGATCAGCCGGGGCAGTTGGAGCTGTTTCACAAGTACGTGAACGGCGAGGCGGTCAAGGGCGGGTTGTTCACGGTGAAGGACGTGAACGGTGCGGTGCTGAAGAAGGGCGCGCTCGACAACAGCGGCTATACGGTCGTGAGCGGCTTGCCGCCCGGTGCGGTGCGCGTCGAGTTCGGGAAGGACCCGCGCGAGTCGGATCAGCCGGCGAACTATTTCAAGCAGGCGAAGTGGCCGGTGGAGCCGGTCACGCCCGCGCCCGAGGCCGCGCAAGCTGCGGCGACGGGGCAGCTTGCGAGCCAGTTGCAGGGGATGACGCCTGCTGCGTCGACCGCTGCGATGGGACTTGTGAGCGGCGGTGGCGCGGGCGCAGCGCTGGGCGGGTTGGCGAGTTCCGCGTTGCCGGCTGCGGCGAGTGCGCTCGGCGGGGCGGGTGTGGCGTCGGCGTTGCAGACGGCCTCGAGCCTGAGCGGTGCCGCGAAGCAGGTGGCCGGGATGGTGCAGGCTGCACGCCAGGGCGGGCTCGCGGCGCTGGCCGCGCCGGCTGCGAATGCGGCATCCGGGGCGCTGCAGAGTGCGTTGCCGGGTGTTGCCGGGATCGCCGGCAAGGGCGCGACGACTGTGGCATCGGCAGCCGGTGCGACCGGCATGAAGCTGCCGACGAGCGGGTTTGGCGGACCGCTGAAATCCTGAGAGGGCGGCGCATCAGCCGTCAAGAACAACTAAATCGCGACTTGAACGAACAACGATATGGCACAACAACTTCCACCGGGCGCCGAGAAGGAACAGGCCGTAACCTGGCTCAGTGATGTTTCCCCCAAGGACGTCGCCGCAGTCGGCAACCGCTTCGATGCGTGGTTGCGCCGGATCAGCGGCAACCACATCACGTTCGAGGACGTGAAGACGTTTGCCGGTGCCGTGCCGATCGTCGGCAACATCATGGCGATGGTCGACGCGCTTGGCGATATTGCCGAAATCGTCGAGAAGCGCGGTGGTCAGGTGCTCGATTACATGAGCCTCGCGATCAACCTGCTCGGCATCATTCCGATTCCGCCGACGCTCGCGCCGTTCCGGATGTCGGCGCGTCCGCTGCTCGCGCTCGTTCGTCACGAATTGCTGATGACGCGCAACAATCTTGGCGCGGCGATCATCTCCGTGCTGGTCACGCATATCAACGCGACCTGCGCGACCGAGATCGAGGATTTTCTCAACAAGCTGAAGGCCGGCCTCGTCGAACTGCTCGACGGATGTGCATCGAAATCCGAGGAGCTCATGATCGCGCTGGCGACCGGGATGGACAAGGCGCTGCACGGGCAGCTCTTCGATGCCAACGCCAATCTGAAACGCCAGCAACAGATCGCGAAGAAGATGGCCGACAATCGGCCGTGGTACAGCCCGAGTCGGGTCGGTGACGGCATCCAGTTCGCGTACGAGGGCACCAAGGCGCTCGGCAAGAAGGTCGTCAACAAGACGGCAGGCACGATGGCGAAGCTCGCGCCGGATGCCTGGCTCGAGCCGTTTCGCGGCACGGTGACATTCCTTCGGACGGAGGCGCCGAAGATCGCGACGTCGATCCGTTCGCTGGCGGGTAGCGAAGAAGGCAAGATGATGTGGCTCGTCTTGCAGTTGATCGAGGCTGTGGCGCGCGTCAAGGCACGCGCGAAGCTTCATGAGCAGAGCGCGGACGTCAAGGCGGGCGGGAAGAGCCAGGCGAAGAAGACGCGGGAGCAGGAAGGGCTGGAGAAAACCAACGGGCAAGCGCCGGCCGAAGGGCCAGGGAAGAGCGCGTGCAAGGCATGCGGGCTCGGGGCATCGCCGGCATCGATCGATTTCGCGTTCGGTGACGAGATGTTCTCGCACGTAGATTTCGACTTGCCGGGCGCGTTGCCGCTCGTTTGGGAGCGTACGTATCGCTCCCGGCTCTCTGCCTATGACAACGGCGAGCTGGGTGCGCGATGGATCACGCCATATACGACGCGAATCGACATCAAGAGCGGTCAGTGGATCTATCGCGATGCGGAGGGGCGTAGCATCGACTATCCGGCACTCGCGGCCGGCGCGGTGCACGACGATCTGTCGGAGAACCTGACGCTGTCACGGCTCGACGATACATGGGTGACGATCGCATACGGTCATGACGTGCTGCATGTGTACGAGCGCCGTGGCGACGTGTTCCGGCTCGCTATGCAGAAGGACCGCGCCGGAAACACGATCACGCTCGACTACGATACGCTTGACCGCCTTGCGCGTCTGATCGACGCGAGCGGCAATGTGCTGGCGTTCGAGCACGACAAGCATGGCCGGATCGTACAGATCGAGCACGTGTTCAAGGACGGCAAGCGTCGTACGCTGGCGAGCTACGAATACGATATGGAAGGCGACCTCGTGCGCGCGGTCGATCGCCATGGCAACGCGCGGACCTATCAATATCGCCGCCACCTTGTGACGCGCTATACCGATCGCACGGGCCGCGGGATGACGCTCGAATGGGATGGCGCGGATGCCGACGACAATGCGGACGCGAAGTGCATCCGTGAATATGCGGATGACGGCAGCCTCGATCTCCGGCTCGCGTGGAATCCGAATATCCGTCTGACCTACGTGACGGACGCGCTGGGTCAGATGACGCGGTACTACTTCAACATCCACGGTTACGTGTACCGGATCGTGTATCCGGACGGTAACCAGGAGTGGTTCCGGCGCGATGCCCATCACAATCTGGTGCTGCATATCCGGCAGGACGGCAGCATCGAACGGCGGGAATACGACGCGCGCGGCAATCTGGTTCAGCACGAGCGGGCGGACGGTAGCGTCGTCGAGATGGCGTACGACGACAAGGATCAGATGATCCGGCTCGTCGATCCGAACGGGCATGTCTGGCAGCGCAAGTACGATGATGCGGGCAACCTTGTCGAGGAAATTGATCCGCTAGAGCACACGACGAAGTACGCCTACGGCGACAAGGGGTTGCCGACGCAAATTACCGATGCGAAGGGTGGAGCGAAAGCACTCGAATACAACGCCGCCGGGCAACTGACAAGCTACACGGATTGTTCCGGCAAGAAGACCGAGTGGCGGTACGACGATATCGGACGTGTGATCGAGGCAAAGGACGCGTCGGGGGGCGTGGTCGCTTATGGTTACGGCGCGAGCGGGCAATTGACGGAAATTCGTTCGCCTGCCGGTGTCGAGCAGGTGCATTACGACGCGGAAGGCCGATTGCTGCGGCATACCGATCAACTCAACCGCTCAACAAGATACAGCTACGACGCAGTCGGCCGTATAGCGAGCCGCGCGGATGCGCTCGGGCAGACTGTTGCCTACCGCTATGACCGCCTCGGTCGCCTGACTGCGTTGACCGACGCGAACTTCGCGACCTATCAGTTTCACTACGACCCGGCGGGGCGATTGATCGAGGAAATCGGCTTCGACGGGAAGTCGACGCGCTATCAATACGATCAGGGAAGCGGGAGCCTTGTTTCCGTTGACGAAGCGGGCTGCGTGACGTCGACGGACCTCGATGCAAATGGCCGTTTGCTGAAGCGTGCTTCAGGTGAAAGCGAAGAGCGGTTTGCCTACGATCCGAGCGGTCGGCTGATCGATGCGGTGAACCGGTACAGTCGCGTGCAGTTCTTCTTCGATCCGGTCGGCAATCTCGTGCGCGAACATCACGGCTACGATCTGTTCGGGGAGCGGCGCAGCTACGTTTGGCATCACGAATACGATGAACTGGGCAACCGGCGACGCACCGTGCGGCCGGACGGCCATGCGGTCGACTGGCTGATGTATGGTTCGGGGCATGTGCACGGGATGCTGCTCGATGGCGAGGAGCGTGTGCAGTTCGAGCGTGATGACCTTCATCGCGAGACGGTGCGGATGCTGTCGAGCAAGGTCGGGCAGCGCACGCACTACGACCCTGCAGGACGTGTGCTGCAACAAACGATTCAGCGATCGACGTCGCCTGCGCCACTCGCCGAGCGGCGTTATCGCTATGACGCGGTGGGGCAACTGTCACGAATCGAGGACAGCCGCAAGGGTGGGACCGACTACAGGTATGACCCGGTCGGGCGATTGATCGAGGCGATCAGTCCGGTTGCGAAGGAGCGCTTTGCGTTTGATCCGGCGAGCAATATTGTCGATTCCGTGCAGCGGCAGGCGACACCTGCGTCACGGCCGAGTCCGGTGAGGCCGGAAAACACGCTGCCGATCGAGGTGCCGAAAGTACTCGGTAACCTGCTGAAGGCGTATGCGGGGATGCACTTCGAATACGACGCGCGCGGGAATTTGATCCGCAAGCGTACGCCGGCCGGGGAACAGGAATACGAGTGGGACGAGTTCAACCGCTTGTTGTCGGCTCGGGTTGCGGAAACGTCGCGGCAGAGCCAGTCGCGCTATTTCTACGATGCGTTCGGCCGCCGGATCTCGAAGGAGGTGAACGGCGAGCGGACGGTGTTCGGGTGGGATGGTGACACGCTGGCGTATGAGAGCGATGGCCAATGTGGCACGCACTATATCTACGAACCGGGGACGTTTGTGCCGCTGGCGCAGTATGTGGCGGAGCCGGTGGAGGGAATTGCGACGCCGGAGTGGAAGAGCACCGATCGGTATGTGCCGGAGGACGATCCGCTGCAAAAGGTGCCGGAGCGGCGGGCGGATGCCAAACCGTTCTATTACCACTGCGACCAGATCGGTACGCCGCAGTTGCTGACAGATGACTATGGCGACGTCGTGTGGGAGGCGTCGTACAAGGCGTGGGGCGAAGCGCGGGAAGTGGTCGCGCGGACGTCGAAGGCGGCGGGGATCGTGCTGAAGAATCCGTTGCGGTTCCAGGGGCAACAGGTCGATGAGGAGACGGGGCTGCACTACAACAGACATCGATACTATGATCCGATGTCCGGAAGATTCGCCTCGAGAGATCCGATCGGACTGGCGGGCGGCTCAAACGTGTATGAGTATTCAGTCAATCCGATCGACAGCATAGATCCTTATGGGCTAACAGCTGAAAAGCTCGGGCGTAACCTTGCTCGTGCGGGGAGACCTCTTCAGCCGGGACAAACGGCACACCACATAGTTCAGGAGAATTGTCGTAAGGGCTCACCAAATAGCCACGTTCAGAAGTCACGGGAAATACTAGAACGGGGTAATACAGACATTGACTCCGCTCCAAATGGTGCTCGGTTGTGGGGCACTGGAAATGCCCAAGTTCAGGTGCCAGGACACCCAGGAAGAGTAGCCGCGCGGGCTGATGGCACTTACCATGCCGGTGCGCACGTTCATGGCAGCGACAATGACAAGTTGATATATCAGGTGCTAAAGGGTGTCGAAAAGAGAGGAGGGAATATCGAAAATGCTCTCCGCGATATCGGGCAACGAATGGAAAGTGGCAGTTGGAAAGGAACATTCGGCTGCTGCTGCGACTAGGAGGATAAAATAATGTTGTTGGAAACGCCGGTAATTGCAAATGCCCTGGCTCTTCTTCAAGGGGAATTTGAGTCGATTGATAAAAAATATCTCTATGATCGATACCTTGTTCTCAAGGATTCGATAGAGGATTGGAAATTTTCGTCGGGGGATTACTATTCATGTCTACCATATGAAGAGCAGCGACAAGGTTTTTCTTCCCCAAAACTACTTAAGAAACGCTATGAAAGCGTCGATGACGCGCGCTGGCTCGGAAAATATAGTGCAGGCTTCCGAGATGGAAAGCATGTCGTTACGGTAATGCCGGGTCAAAAGACTGTTCAGGCGCTGAGTGCAGATTTCTATGATGAAAATGAAGGCGTAATCGACGTACGCAGTGTCACTTATAAGGGGATTGATCATCCGGAGAAGGTCATATCTCGGGTAACGGGTGTCGCTCGGATGATGTCTCTGGATGAATTGCGCAAAGTATATGTGGCCGTCGGGGATGGCGGCGCATTTGCGGTCTACCTCTACACGTACTCTGCTGAGCACAGGCCGTTAAGCTCGGTGGCATTTTCGAAAGGATGGACAGGCGAATCTCAGTGGAATTTCCATTACGACGCAGTCGGTGAGTTGGAGCGAATCACATCCGGCCCGGCGACACTTTGGACCCGCACGTAGTGTCGGACGTGTAAGGGGGGAGCTATCTCTGTTGAGTGCGTCGATTCGATGGAGTGGCACGTTGTATGACGGGACCGTCCGAAAGAAGAGAACATTCTCTCGCGCGACGCTGCATGTGATTGACGCACTCATCCGTCTCGATCAAGTTGGATTAGCGTTTCGGGATAACAATCAATCCGAGTGGCATCGTCGCGCATATGGAGCATACTATCGCGCGATAGCTGAAGAGGAAATATACGAGAGCTTCGGGAGATTGTTTTTACTTGAAGAATGACGAGGATGGTTATCGCCAGCGGGAATATGAATCTATCTAGGGGGCGGAGATGAATCGTTCTATGTCGTCGACAATGTGCCGTATTGTGTCTATGGCGTAAGCAAGGGGGACGCGGTAGCAGTCATCCTGCAACGCGGAACCGAAGATGACGAATAGGATGAAGTGCTTGGCCTCGACACTTACTACATGGAAGTGGGTGAAGACGGTGTCGCCGGACACGACGGCATCGAGTCGGTTTCGTTGCGTGGAGAGATGCTGACACTGAGTTGTCTCACGATGCCGCACGGTCGGAAGGGCTTGCATTGGTCGCAATAGTCGTTCGCGTGCCCGACAAGCAGGGGCACTTGAAGCAGGGACTGACTGCGATCTTCGCGGGTAAATCGACCCAATTGCGTTTTGATTGATACGCATCGCGCAGACCAGCCAGTGGCTCTTGTCAATCTCATTTGCGCGGAATTGGCATAATGTCGCTTGCCGACACGAGCCGCTGCAGCATTCACTGGCACGTGCGGCCTACGCTGTTGGTGGTGGAGAAGAGGGGCGGCTTGCCGCCGCGATCTCACGATCACCGCGCCGCATTCACCCTAGTTTCCAACGCACTACCCATGTCGACCACCCCCACGCTCGAAGCATCGCTGAAACACATCCTCGAGCGCCCAGGCGACTTCGCCGGATGGCTCTATCTGCCGCCGATGCCATGGACGCTCGATACCGAGGGGGCATTTTCCGAAGACGCCACCGACGTGGAAGATGATGTTGTGCCTGCTATCGCAACGCAACCTGGCTGGCAGATCACATTGGACAGCGTGACGATCGAGGACATCGTGATCAACGCGCACGATCAGGTCGACGAACCGAGCGTTGCGCAATTGCTCGACGCGTTCGTCTTCTACGTCGAGAACGACGCATTTATCCTGCTCTGACGATACGCTAACGGCACGACGGCAGGGCACTGCGCTTCCATGCGTCGTCCAACATGCCGCCGGCCAATAGAATCTGCGATCGTGTTCAAGCGCGGCGGAAACTACTGCATCCAGATCTACGGCGACGCGATTCCACACGATGAAATCGATCGACTCGAACACGAGGCCGGGACTGAACTGGGCGGGACGCTGGATGGTCGCTATGGCGGCTCGCTTGCGCTGTCCATTCCGGCAAAGGTTGGTGGCGAGCGAATTCGTATCGTATTGGACGGCTTCACTGCGAGAACCGATATCGCGTGGTAATACGCAAACATCTACCTGAACTTCGAGGATCCGGACGATGAAACGCTGCTCGACTGGTGGATCGAGCCGTGATGGTGCGGAGCCGAACGTGAGCATATCGGGCGAAAAGGATCGTCCGACTGCGGAGGCAGAGATGAGAGTGCTGTCGATTGGCGACTCGCGTCGTGACGAGTTGGAACCGAGAGTCGGCGGCGTCGCCCTGCTCGGGAGCATCGAGAACTGGTCGACAACAACGTCTGGCGAGCCTCTTCATCTTATCGCGTCATTTCCGGCCCGCTTTCTGGGAATCGAGCGCGGCAGAGACGAGTTTGTCTCGGTGTTTTCCTTCTACTCGAAGCGTCATTACTTCCTCGATCGAGTCACGTATCACGGCGATCCGTCCGAAATGCGCGTTATCGAAGGAGAGGGAACAACCCGCGTCGTTTTTCATGACCGACAGTGCGAAGTGTTTGAGGCGAACACGATACCGACGAGGCGGCTGATCGCAGGTGAGCTGGCGGAGCGGGCGTTTCAAGGGAGCGGGTTAGGCGGCTTCCCGGGATTCCTGCAGAATGAGAGCATTGCAATCGATTCGAGATTCGAATTCGCCTTGCAGTTGTACGGCGGCGACTTCCCCGAAGGATGGTCCGACATTTTCGGTCTGAGCGATGCGGTCGGCTATCTGTTTGTCGACAAGCTGGCGGGAGAGGGGTTGTTTTTTGTTCAGGCAACTTGAGAATCCGGGGCGATGCGCACAATCAACGTGATCGAGGAGACGTACATCGGCAATTGCTCGCACGCGACGAAAGCGCGATGCGACAACACGACGCAAGCCATCGCGGCAGTCGACAGACTGAACGGCCGCGATCGCTCGACTGTCGCGTTCGAGGCGAGCGACGGAACGGTGATGACGATCGGCGGCGGTAACCGCGGCTGGTATGTCGTGTTCATCGCATCGCATATCGATGCCGCGTTGCTAAGCCTGACGACACCCGAAGCACCGGCAGACGAAACGATCGAACTCGTCGCGGGCGGCCAGCGCGGTAGCTATCCGGCGCGAGACTGCGTGGATCGCGCGACGGTCGCGCAAGCAGCGGCTTATTTCATCTCATGCGGCGGCGCCGACCCAGGGCTATGCTGGCAAGTCGGCTGACATGCCGATACAACCACAGCGAGCGTGGAGGAAGATCGACCGATGACCCAGACGCCGACCATCGGCACGACCGTGGCCGGAATCGACGCGGCCGAAGCATCGCTCGGCCGCGAGTTGCCGCGGTCGTTCGCGGTATGGCTGCTGCTCAACAACGGCAGGTCGCTCGGCGGACTTCCCGTGTTCCCTGTCTTCGACGCGCGCAATCCGCGCAAGACGTGGAATTCGATCGTTCGGCACTACAACGAGGGCTGGCGCGAGTGGCGAGACAACTTTGACCACGCGGATGCGGATTTCTCGAACCTGTTGCCGTTTGCCGAGTTCGGGACGGGCAACTACTATTGCTTCGACTATGACCGGGCCGGTGCGTCGGTCGAGCCGACCGTTGTTCTCTGGTCGCACGAGACGGGCGAGACGGCGCACGTGGCTGACGATTTCACCGCTTTTCTTTCGCTGCGGGGCCACACGGTAGAAAGAAAGCGAAATGAAAACGACAGATGATCTGGCTGCGTTGCGTGAACGCCAGGAGGCCATGTGCGCGCGATACGGTCTGCCTGCCACCGAACCCGAGTACAAGGTTGCCGTCGCCATGTCGACGCTCGGGCGGATGCCCGTCTATGGCATGCGCATCACGCTGTCCGAAGGCGATGACGTCGGCTGGTTCTTCCATTGCGGTGAATATTCGGACGCGGCCGATTTCTACCAGCCGCTGCACGCCGCGCATCTGTCGACGTACCTGCCGTTGGTTCTGTCGTACCTGAGGTTGCCACCCGGCACGCGCTTCATCATCGACGACAACGGCTACGAAGACGTCTGGATGGATTCGCCCGCCGACAACGGCGCGCCGAAATGAAAAAGGACCGTCCAGCGGTCCTTTTCCTCATGAAGCGACGCTTTTACAAAGCACCCCTCAAGGCAACGAAATCGTCAAATTAGCCGACTCCGGCCCGACCTTGATCACTTGCGAATAAGGCGCAAGCGCCTGCAGCGTCTTGTCTTTCAGATACGTATTGAGCCCGAGGAACCCGAGCAGCGCGACCAGCGCAAACACCGCCCCAATCGCCCAAACCGGCACTTCACGTTTGAGTCGATGCGCAATCTGATCCGGCAACGGCCAATGCGGCGCAAACGGCGCCCGCTTGCCCTTCATATGCGCGATCTCATCCCCCAGCCGCGCCGTCAGATAAGCAAGCTTCTCCGGCCCCTCGAGCAGGTACTTGCCCTGGAACCCGAGCAGCAGGCACATATGAAACACCTCGAGCGACTGTAACCGTGCCGCACCCTGAGCGCGGCATTCCTCGAGATACTGAAAAAACTTCTCGCCCGCCAACTGCTCGCCGAACAGCACGAGCTGCAGCGGCCGGCGTTCCCAGTCCGTGCGGATCTTGAACTGCGACGACAGCACCATCTCGTCGATGGCCGCGCAGAACGCGAACTTCGCGCCGTACACATCCTCGGCGGCGATATTCAGCTTCTTCGCGCCGCGCTCGAAATCCGACAGGAATTCCTGGATCCGCGTGCTGAATTCGCTCGCGCTGTCCGGCTCGCGGCCGTTCTTGAGCAGGAACAGCATGAAGAACCCGTCGTACAGCAGGTCGAGCAGCGAACGGGCCTGGAACGCGGAGTCCGTCGACGCCGGGGTATGCATGGGTGCCGGCGCGTTGTCGCCGAACAGGGAAGGCGCGTAGCTCATGATGTGACCGCGATCAGTTCGAATTTCAGGTCATTGATGCCAGTCGGCGCGTAGATCATCGCGGACTGGGCCTGCAGCATGCGCTCGTACAGCGCGCCACGCGAATCGAGCGAGAAGTAGCAAGCGCCGGGCCGTACCGGAATCGCAGGCGGCACCTGCGGCGTGTACGAGAGCCGCACGCCGGGCATCGCCGACAGCACGAGCTTGTCGACATCGTCGGGCGCGCCGACCTTGAAGCGGGCCGGCACGGCATCGACGAGTTCGACGCTCGGCATGTCCGCGGACACCGCCAGATAGAACTCGGTCTTGTCGTCGATCTTGCCCGAATCGAGGCGGCCGAGGTGGAACGACGGACGCACCTCGTCGAGCGTGATCGCGAAGTAACGCGTCGAGATCACGGTGTCGAGCAACTCGCGCAGCATCAGGTCGAGACGCGCAAAGCTCGGGCCCGGATCGTCGTGGCGATACACGGGCAGGTCGGCGAGCGTATAGCCTTTCGAGAACGTCATCAGCTGGCCCGCGAGGCGCAGCAGTTCCTGGAACAGCCGCTCCGGATGCAGCGCCGCGTGCTGGTGCAGGTGCGCGAGCGTCGCGAACGCGGCGTTAGCGGTGTGCAGCAGCCAGAACGACGCGATGTCGCCCGAGCGGAACTCGATGATGTTCTTCGACGGCTCGCGGTGGAAACCGTACAGCGCGTTCACCTTCGCCTGCAGCGCGTCGACCAGCTGGCGCAGCCGCTGGTGCAGGATCGGCGAGGCCTCGATCGCGAGGCACGGCGGCACGAAGCTGTCGTCGATCTCGAAACCGGACGTCGCGGTACGGCGCACGCGCACGAGCGGCACCGACAGCAACTGGTCGCGCGGTTCGCTGTGCGCGATCAGCTTGACCTGCGTCTTCAGGAACGTGATGTCGGCTTCGGCGGCGTCGGTGAAGTTGTCGGCGACGCTGGTCTGCTCGCTGACGAAACGCGTCATGAAGCCGGCGGCCGGATCGTCGCTGTAATTGGTGCCGTTCTCGCGCAACGGGTGCAGCGCGAGGTAGAACACGAACTCGTTGATGCCGTCGGGCAGCGTGTCGAGCGCGATCGGCGGCGGCAGGTCGTCGGCCTGCGGCCCGGCATACAGCGCGCCGTCCGGGAATACGAGCGCGAGCTCGGCAACCCGCAGCACGTTGCTGCCGAGCGCGTCGCGGTCGATGCGCACCGAGCGCACGCCCCAGTTGTACGGCTGGATCGCCTGGATGGATTCGAACAGGCGCGCCTCGTGGTACGCGTCCTGTCGCTGGAAGTGTTGAGGCCGGAGGAACAGCCCTTCCCCCCACAGCACCTTGGCCGAATAACTCATGTCAAATCCGGTTAATGTGGCGTTGCGATGTAATCGATTTGTTCGTGCCCGAATTAAATCGCCAATTGTTAACTCTTGTTAATTGACATTCGTGCGTCATGTTTAACCGCAGGAGACCGAAGAAAGCATATTCAGCGGTTGCGAAGGCGCACCCTGTTGCGGTGCGATGACGGTGCCATTGGTGACCGTCATCGCGCAATTATGCAGGCCGATGATTATGCCGGATTTCTCCGATTTCACCGGATCGAACGTCAATTTCCATCGTTGCAGTGCGGGATCGCGGAACAGCGCGACGATGCCGAACGCCTGCGCTTCGCGCGATACCTTCTCGGTCGCCGTATAGCGCTGGCCCGGAATCAGCGTGATTTCACGCACGTTCAGCAGGTCGGCGCCGAGCGCGGCCTTTTCCTTGGTCGGGTCGGTAAATGCGTCGAACGGCGCCTGCTGGAACGACGTCGGGTCCTTCAGCGCATAGAGTCGTACGACGAGCGCGAGCGGCTTGTTGTCGGTCGCGGCATTCAGGTTCGGCGCGGCGGCCAGCGTGAGCCCGAGATTGCGCGGCGGCTTCTGCGCGTCGGGCAGCTCGGGCTTGCCGATGCCGGCGGCCGACATCACGGCGCTCGCGGCCGAGCCGAGCAGCGGGGCGGCCGCGCATCCGGCCAGAAGGGCGCAGGCAACCAGCGGCAGCGCGTAGCGAATCATGGACGATCTCATCGTGTTTCCGGCGTGCCGCCTTTATCCCTGTCAAAACTGCCGGGTATTTTCGCGTTCGCTGCGTATCCCCGGCGTTGCACTGTTCAACTATTAAGCACGCCTGCGTCGTGGCAGGCATCCGGAAATTTTTTCCGCCGTCCGGGCGACGCATCGCACGGCCAGTAAAACTTGCGCATTCCGGTCGAACGAAAAATCGCTGCGAGCCCGCAGCGAGAGGCCATTCGAGGGGGTAGCGCCCGGTTTTAAAAGGAATTACTCTTCACACGGCGATTGAATTATGAAAAATTGATCGGTACTATACCCGCGCGCTTCATGCAAAGCAAAAGAACCAGATTCTCAACGATTTTAAAACTCACGCGCCGGTGGATATAACGATGAAAGACCGTCTCTTCGCAAAACTGTCTGGGGTAGTGGTGGCTTGCGGCGTGATCGCCGGCTGTGCGAGCCAGCCCCCCGCGCCGCCGACTGCCGAGGTGTTCAACAAGTCGCTGGCCGATGCGGACGCCGTTGCGAAGGCGGGCGACCAGGACAAGGCTCTCGGCCTGTACCAGCAACTCGCGAAGTCGGATCCGACGCGCGAGGAACCGTGGTCGCGCATCGCGCAAATCCAGTTCGCACAGAACCACTACGGCCAGGCGATCGTCGCCGCCCAGGAAGCACTGCAGCGCGACGCGACCGACCGTCAGGCGAAGAGCGTGCTGGCCGTCGCCGGCCTGCGGATCGCGACGCAGTCGCTCGGCGAGCTGCGCCAGGATTCGTCGCTCGCGGGCGACGCGAAGTCCGATGCGCAAGCGCTCGCGAAGCAACTGCGCGATACGCTGGGCGAATCGGCGCTGTTCCCGCCGGAGGCGAAGGTCGTGAAGCCGCGTTCGCCGCGCCGGGTCGTCCATCGTCCGAAGGGCGGCGCTGCACCGGCCGCCGAGGCAGCGGCCGCGACCACCGCGCCGCCGCCGCCCACCACGCCGCAAAAAGGCGGTGCCGATCCGTTCAGCGCGCTGCGCAACTGACGCGATAACCACAACTAACCTGGGAGCCGTCGATGGCCAAGAAAGAAAGCATTCAGAAAAGCTTGCAGAAAATACGGCCGCCGCGCGTCCAACTGACCTACGAGGTCGAGAAGGGCGACGCGATCGAGGTGAAGGAACTGCCGTTCGTCGTCGGGGTTGTCGGCGATCTGGCGGGCCAGTCCGAAATCGAGCAGCCGAAGCTGCGCGACCGCAAGTTCGTCAATATCGACCGCGACAACTTTGACGACGTGATGAAGGCGATCGAGCCGCGCGCCGCGTTCCAGGTGGAAAACCGCCTGAGCCCGGAAGGCGGCAAGTTCGCGGTCGACCTGAAGTTCCGCTCGCTGTCGGATTTCAGCCCGGACGATGTCGTCGAACAGGTCGAGCCGCTGCGCCGCCTGCTCGAGGCGCGTTCGAAGCTCGCCGACCTGCGCAACAAGCTCGCCGGCAACGACAAGCTCGAGGATCTGCTGTCCGAGGTGCTGAAGAACACGCAGCAGCTGCAGGAGCTCGCGAAGGGCACCGGCGGCGACAAAGACGGCGAATGACGACGGAGTGTTGAGATGAACCAGCAAACGGCTGCGGCCCAAGCAAGCGGCGCGGAATACGCCGCCGGGACTTCGCTGCTCGACGACATCGTCGAGAAGAGCAAGGTCGCGAAATCCGATTCCGAGCACGCGCGCGCGAAGGACCTGATCGGCGAACTCGTGCACCAGGTGCTCGACGGCACGGTGATCGTGTCGGACAACCTGTCGGCCACGATCGACGCGCGCGTCGCGGAACTCGACCGCCTGATCTCCACGCAGCTTTCCGCGGTGATGCACGCGCCGGAATTCCAGCGCCTCGAAAGCACGTGGCGCGGGATGGACTACCTGGTCAAGGAAAGCAACACGGGCCAGACGATCAAGATCAAGGCGCTGCACGCACCGAAGCGCGACCTCGTGCGCGACTTCAAGGGCGCGAGCGAGTTCGACCAGAGCGCGCTGTTCAAGAAGGTCTACGAAGAGGAATTCGGCACGTTCGGCGGCTCGCCGTTCGGTGCGCTGATCGGCGATTACGAGATCTCGCGCCAGCCGGAAGACATGTACTTCATCGAGCAGATGTCGCACGTCGCGGCGGCCGCGCACGCGCCGTTCATCGCGTCGGCGTCGCCCGAGCTGCTCGGCCTCGAGTCGTTCTCCGACCTCGGCAAGCCGCGCGATCTCGGCAAGGTGTTCGATACCGTTGAATACGCGAAGTGGAAGTCGTTCCGCGACGCCGAAGATTCGCGCTACGTCGGCCTGACGCTGCCGCGCTTCCTCGGCCGCCTGCCGTTCAATCCGAAGGACGGCCAGACCGCGGAGAACTTCAACTTCGTCGAGGACGTCGACGGCACCGATCACGACAAGTACCTGTGGTGCAACGCGTCGTGGGCATTCGCTGCACGCCTGACGGCCGCGTTCGACGACTTCGGCTGGTGCGCGGCGATCCGCGGCGTCGAAGGCGGCGGCCTCGTCGAGGACCTGCCGACCCACACGTTCAAGACCGACGACGGCGAAGTTGCGCTGAAGTGCCCGACCGAGATCGCGATCACCGATCGCCGCGAGAAGGAGCTGAGCGACCTCGGCTTCATCCCGCTCGTCCATTGCAAGAACTCAGATTACGCCGCGTTCTTCGCTGCGCAGTCGGTGCAGAAGCCGAAGAAATACAGCACCGACAGCGCGAATGCGAACGCCGTCCTGTCCGCCCAGCTTCAGTACATCTTCTCGGTATCGCGCGTCGCGCACTACCTGAAGGCGATGATGCGGGACAAGATCGGCAGCTTTGCATCGGCGCAGAACGTGGAGACTTTCCTCAACCGGTGGATTTCGCAGTACGTCCTGCTCGACGACAATGCCTCGCAGGAACAGAAAGCGCAATTCCCGCTGCGCGAGGCATCCATACAAGTGTCGGAGATTCCGGGCAAGCCGGGCTCGTATCGTTCGGTCGCGTTCCTGCGTCCGCACTTTCAGCTCGACGAACTCTCGATTTCTCTGCGACTTGTCGCTGATCTGCCCAAACCGGCAAATTCATAAGCGAGTAAATCGCCCGGGCGGGCCGCCTGGGTAGGACGTTAAAACCACCTCTTTGGGGAGTCGAAGGGCCATGTTACATATGCACTTGCAGTTTGGTAGTCCGGCGGTGAAGGGCGAATCCGCGGACAAAGACCATCAGGGCTGGGTCGAACTGAAATCGTGGGATCACTCGATCGTTCAGCCGCGTTCGGCAACCGCATCGACCGCTGGCGGTCATACGATGACGCGTTGCGAGCACGGCGACATGATTTTCACGAAGGAAATCGATTCGTCGAGCCCGCTGCTGTACCAGCACGCTTCGGGCGGCACCACGTTCGACGAGGTGACGGTCCATTTCTCGCGCGCAGACGGTGAAGGCAAGCGCGTGCAGTATCTGGAAGTCAAGCTCAAGTACGTGATCATCTCGAGCATCGCCCCGAGCGTCCGCGAGGAAGGTCTGCCGCTCGAGACGTTCTCGCTGAAGTATGCAGCCGTGCAGTGGAAGCAAACCCAGCAGAAGATCGGCGGCAATCAGGGCGGTAACACGCAGGGCGCCTGGAGTCTGACGAAGAACGACAAGACCTACGCGGTCTAAGGTCGGTTGCGGCAACGGGGCGCGCGGCGTCCCGTTGCCGTTTTCGCTGTGCATACCGGCCGAGGCCGATGAAACGATTCGAACCCAGTTTTCTCGACAAGCTGTTCGACGACGAACCGCACCTGCCGGCCTCGGCAGCGATGCGGCAATTGTCGCTGGACGAGCTCAAGACCACGGTCGCCCGCGACGTCGAGGCGATCCTCAACTCCCGTATCGCGCACACGGAGAACGAGCTGGCCGCGCTGCCGGAATGCCAGAAATCGGTGCTGACCTACGGGCTGAACGATTTCGCGGGGCTCAGCCTCGCGAGTCACTACGACCGCGCGTTCATCTGCAAGTCGATCCAGCAGGCCATTGCGCGCCATGAGCCGCGCCTGCAGCAGGTGCAGGTGACGTTCGAGCTGAACGAGCAGGCGACCAACGCGCTCTATTTCGCGATCCAGGCGCTGCTCGTCGTGCACCCGGCCGAGGAGCCGGTGAGTTTCGACGCGATGCTGCAGCCGTCGACGCTCCAGTATTCGGTCACGCGCGCACGCGCTGCAAGAATGCAGTAAATCAAGCCGCCGAGCGGGCCGGACCGCCCGGTGGTGGATCATGGTCCGGCAGGAAATATTGAGGTTCGGGGTCGTCGATGGAAGAATTGCTGCCGTATTACGAGCGCGAATTATCGTTTTTGCGGCGCTATTCGCGAGATTTCGCCGAACGCTATCCGAAGATCGCGGCGCGGCTCGCGTTGTCCGGCGAGCATTGCGAGGATCCGCACGTCGAGCGGATGATCGAGTCGTTCGCGCTGCTCGGCGCGCGCATCAACAAGAAGCTCGACGACGACTACCCCGAATTCACCGAAGCGCTGCTGGAAGTGCTGTATCCGCACTACCTGCGGCCGTTTCCGTCGTGCTCGATCGCGCAGTTCACGCCGGCTTCGCCCGGCCAGCAGACCGAACCGGTCGTGATCGATCGCGGCACCGAGCTGAAGAGCCGCCCGATCCGCGGCGTGCAGTGCCGGTTCCGCACCGCCTACGACGTGACGCTCGCGCCGATCCGCATCTCGGAAGCGCGCTACATGCCGGTCGCACTCGCGCCGAGCGCGACGGTGCTGCCGTCCAACGCGACGGGCGTGATCTCGATCACGTTCGAATCGCTCGCCGCGCAACTCGATCTCGGCGCACTGAAGCTGCCGACGCTGCGCGCGCACCTGCACGGCGAGCAGTCGTTCGTCGCCGCGCTGACCGACTGCCTGTTCGTCAACGTGCTCGGCGCGTATGTCGAGCCCGAACGCAACGGCCGCTGGACCGCGCTGCGCAAGCTGCCGATCGCGCAGGCCGGCTTCGACGAGGACGACGCGCTGATCGACTACCCGGCGAAATCGCATCCCGCGTATCGCCTGCTCACCGAATACTTCGCGTTCCCCGACAAGTTCGATTTCGTCGATTTCGATCTCGCGGCGATTGCACGCGCGTCGGGCCGCTGCCAGCGCGCGACGCTGCATCTCGTGCTGCAGGACGTGCGCAGCGATTCGCACGTCGCGCGGCTGCTCGAACTGCTGACGGCGAGCCACTTCCGGCTGTTCTGCACGCCGATCGTCAACCTGTTCCGCCAGCACGGCGAGCCGATCCGCATCACGCACCGCGCGGTGTCCTACCCGGTGATCGCCGAGGCGCGGCGCGCGTTCGCGTACGAGGTGTACTCGATCGACTCGGTGAAGCTCGTCAGGCAGCAGGCGCACGAGGAATCGGTGATCGAGTTCCGGCCGTTCTATTCGCTGCACCACGGTGAATCGGCGCGGATCGGCCATTACTGGTTCGCGCGCCGCAACGACTGGGTTGCGCAGAAGAGCCCCGGATACGAAACCGAGATCTCGATCGTCGACATCGATTTCGAGCCGACGTCGCCGCAGACCGACACGCTGAGCCTCGACCTCACCTGCACGAACCGCGACCTGCCGGCGATGCTCGCGTTCGGCCTCGAGGGCGGCGACTTGTTCCAGGAGGGCGGCGCGCAGACGAGCGGTATCTCGCTGCTGCGCCGCCCGACGCAGAGCGTGCGCTTCGAGCGCGGCCGCGCCGCGCACTGGCGGCTCGTGTCGCACCTCGCGCTCAATCACGTGTCGCTGGTCGCGCACGGCCTCGCGCCGCTGAAGGAAATGCTGACGTTGTACGACCTGCGGCGCACCGCCGTGTCGATGCGCCAGATCGACGGGCTGGCCGGCATCGAGCAGCGCGGCGCCGTGCAGTGGCTGCCCGGCAAGCCGTTCGCGACCTTCGTGCGCGGCATCGAGATCCGCCTGACGATCGACGAGGAGCACTTCGTCGGGGCAAGCCTCGCGTCGTTCGTGCGCGTGCTCGACAGCTTCTTCGGGCTCTACGTCCATCTCAACAGTTTCGTTCAATTAGTCGTCGTGTCGAAGCGCACCGGCGAGGAGATCATCCGATGCAAGCCCCGGACCGGCGAATCGATCCTGGCGTAGTCGACGCGCTGCTCGACGAGCCGCACCGCTTCGAGTTCTTCCAGGCCGTGCGCGTGCTCGAAGGGCTGTTCGCGCGGCAGGCGTCGGATGCGCCCGGCGCATGGCGGCAGGGCGACGTGGTCGCGCAGCGCATCGAATTCCGCAACACGCTGTCGCTCGGCTTTCCGCCGAGCGAGATCGAAGGCGTGCGCTCGTTCGACGACGGCGGCGCGTTGCTCGACTCGGGCGAGCAGCGCGGTGCCGCGCTCGCGGCCGGCGAACTCGGCCACGTCGAGCTGACGCCCGCGTTCTTCGGGCTGCTCGGCGGGCAGGGCGCGTTGCCGCTGCATTACACCGAGCAGATCGTCGCGCGCGAGTACCTGAAGCGCGACCATGCGGCGCGCGCGTTCTTCGACGTGTTCTCGAACCGCGCGACCGCGTTGTTCTATGCGGCGTGGAAGAAATACCGGCTGCCGTTCCATTACGAACTCGACCGCGACGAGCGCTACCTGCCGCTGCTGCTCGCGATCGCGGGCGTGCCGAGCGACGAGGTGCGCGACAGCCTCGCGGCCGGCGTCGGCGGCGTGCTCGACGAGGCCGTTGCCGGCTACGCGCTGGCCGCGCGGCACCGGCCGATGTCGGCCGCGTACCTGCAGCGCGCGCTGTCCGACTATTTCCGCGTGCCGGTGAAGATCGACCAGTTCGTCGGCAAGTGGTACGACGTGCCGCCCGACCAGTTGAGCGTGCTCGGCGAGGTCAACGCGGTGCTGGGCGCGACGGCGCTCGTCGGCGAACGCGTGTGGCAGCGCGACATGCGCGCGCGGATCGTCGTCGGCCCGCTGTCCAAGCGCGACTACGAGGCGTTCCTGCCCGGCGGCGCGCAGGCTATCGCGCTCGAACGGATGCTGACGCTGCTCGCCGGCGTCACGCTCGAATACGAGGTGAAGCTCGTGCTGAAGCGCACCGAGGTTGGCGCAAGCGTGCTCGGGGCGGGCTCGCGGCTTGGCTGGGACGCGTTCCTCTGCACGCGCGATGCGATCGATGACCGCTCGGACGCGCGCTACGAACTGCACGTGATTCACTGATTCCAAACGACAACAAACACGCAATCGAACCTGAGATCGACGCCATGAGCACGCCTCTGAAGACCCTGATCACGAAACTGAACCCGCTGTGCCGCCACGCGACCGAGCGTGCGGCGAGCGCGTGCCTGGCGCGCGGCCACTACGAGGTCGATCTGGAGCACCTGTTCCTCGCGTTGCTCGAAGCGCCGGCGGGCGACCTGCCGCTCGCGCTGCGCGCGAGCCGCGTCGATCCGCATGCGCTGCGCGCCGATCTCGAGCGCGAACTGACGCGCCTGAAGACGGGGAACACGCGCACGCCGGTGTTTTCCGTGCACCTGATCGCGCTGTTCGAACAGGCCTGGCTGATCGCATCGCTCGATTCGCAGCTCGGGCGCATCCGCTCGGGGCACCTGCTGCTCGCGCTGCTGACCGCGCCGGATCTCGCGCAGTTCGCGCAGCGGATGTCGTCGCAGTTCGCGGAAATGAACGTGACGGACCTGAAGCACAAGTTCGACGAGATCACGGCCGGGTCGAGCGAGGCCGAACCGCGCCAGGCCGATACGGACGACGGCGGCGTGGCGCCGGGCGCCGACGGCACGATGCCCGCGGCCGGCCCGTCGAAGACGCCCGCGCTCGACACGTACACGACCAATCTCACGCAGCGTGCACGCGACGGCAAGATCGATCCGGTGATCGGCCGCGAAGCCGAGATCCGCCAGGCGATCGACATCCTGATGCGGCGCCGCCAGAACAACCCGATCATGACCGGCGAGGCCGGCGTCGGCAAAACGGCGGTCGTCGAGGGGCTCGCGCTGCGCATCGCGGCCGACGACGTGCCGCCGCCGTTGCGAGGCGTCGCGCTGCACGTACTCGACATGGGGCTGCTGCAGGCCGGCGCGAGCGTGAAGGGCGAGTTCGAGAACCGCCTGAAGAGCGTGATCGACGAGGTGAAGAAGAGCGCGTATCCGATCATCCTGTTCATCGACGAGGCGCACACGATCATCGGAGCGGGCGGCCAGGCCGGCCAGAACGATGCGGCGAACCTGCTGAAGCCGGCGCTTGCGCGCGGCGAGCTGCGCACGATCGCGGCGACGACGTGGAGCGAATACAAGAAGTACTTCGAGAAGGACGCGGCGCTCGCGCGGCGCTTCCAGGTCGTGAAGGTCGAGGAGCCGAGCGAGCCGCTCGCGGCCGCGATGCTGCGCGGGATGTCCGGTCTGATGGAGAAGCATTTCAATGTGCGGATCCTCGACGATGCGATTACCGAGGCCGTGCGCCTGTCGCACCGCTACATCAGCGGCCGCCAGCTGCCCGACAAGGCGATCAGCGTGCTCGACACCGCGTGCGCGAAGGTCGCGCTCGCGCACAGCGCGACACCGGCGGCGATCGACGACACGAAGAAGCGCATCGAGCGGATCGACGCGGAGATCGCATCGCTGGAACGCGAAGCGGCCGGCGGCGCGCCGCACGACGAGCGCCTCGGCGAACTGCGCGGCACGCGCGACGCGGCGCTCGAACAACTGGCGAAGGACGAGGCGCGCTACGAAGCCGAGCGCGTGATCGTCGCCGAGATCACCGAACTGCGCGAAGCGCTCGACAAGTCGCGCGGCCCGTCGGAAGACGGCCAGCCGGTCGACGTGCAGGCGACGCGCGACCAGCTCGCCGAACGCGTGACGGCGCTGCATGCGCTGCAGGGCGGCGAGCCGATGGTGCCGCTGCAGGTCGACGGCCATGTCGTCGCCGAGATCGTCGCCGCGTGGACGGGCGTTCCGCTCGGCCGGATGGTGAAGGATGAGATCGGCACGGTGCTGAACCTGCAGTCGCTGCTTGGCGCGCGCGTGATCGGCCAGGACCACGCGCTCGACGCGATCGCGCAGCGCGTGCGCACGGCGTCCGCGAACCTCGAGGATCCGAACAAGCCGCGCGGCGTGTTCATGTTCGTCGGGCCGTCGGGCGTCGGCAAGACCGAGACGGCGCTCGCGCTGGCCGACGTCCTGTACGGCGGTGAGCGCAAGATGATCACGATCAACATGAGCGAGTACCAGGAAGCGCACAGCGTGTCCGGCCTGAAGGGCTCGCCGCCGGGCTACGTCGGCTACGGCGAAGGCGGCGTGCTGACCGAGGCCGTGCGCCGCAACCCGTATTCCGTCGTGCTGCTCGACGAGGTCGAGAAGGCGCACCCCGACGTGCTCGAGATGTTCTTCCAGGTGTTCGACAAGGGTGCGATGGACGACGCCGAAGGGCGCGAGATCGACTTCCGCAACACGCTGATCATCCTGACGTCGAACGTCGGGTCGACCGCGGTGATGCAGGCCTGCCTGAACAAGCCGGCCGAGGAGTTGCCCGATCCGGACGCGCTTGCCGAGACGCTGCGCCCGCAGCTGTACAAGGCGTTCAAGCCCGCGTTCCTCGGGCGGATGAAGGTCGTGCCGTACTATCCGATTTCCGACGACGTGCTGGCCGAGATCATCGAGCTGAAGCTCGACCGAATCCGCCGTCGGATCGAGGCGAACCACAAGGCCGCGTTCGAATGGGACGAGTCGCTCGTCGAGGCAGTGCTGGCGCGCTGCACCGAGGTCGACTCGGGCGCCCGCAACGTCGACCATATCCTGAACGGCACGCTGCTGCCGGAGATCGCGGGCCACGTGCTCGGCCGGATCGCCGACGGCGAGGCCATCGCGCGCATCGCGGTGCGCGCGGACGAGGCCGGCGAATTCGCGTACGCGGTCGAATGAGCCCCGCGCGCGACATCTCATGCATCAACGGATTCACTGAACCATGCCGATCAATCTCCCCGAGTTGCTGACGCCGATCAGCGATGTGTCGCCCAGCGGCGACGACCTGCTGTTTTCGAACGAATTCGACGCGATCCAGGACGCGCGGCGCTACGACGATCCGACGCTCGACCAGGGCGAATGGGTGACCGAGATCAAGGAGGCCGACTGGGGCTTCGTCGTCGACCATGCGGGCGAGTTGCTGCGCATGCGCACGAAGGACCTGCGGCTCGCCGTGTGGCTGACCGAGGCGCTTGGGCTCGAGGACGGCATCACCGGTCTCACCGAGGGCTATGCGCTGCTCGAGGGCCTGTGCCGCGAGTACTGGGACACCGTGCACCCGCTGCCCGAAGGCGACGACACCGAGTACCGGCTCGGCAACGTCGCGTGGCTCGCCGGCCGCACGGCCGAGCTGCTGCGCGCGGTGCCGATCACGGACGGTGCGTCGAACGCGTTCAGCACGCTCGACTGGGAAGTGGCGCAGCACGTCGCGCAGTCCATCAAGCGCGACCCCGAACACGCGGACGACATCGCGCGCGGCAAGCCGTCGATCGACCAGATCGATTCGTCGCGGCGCGTGACGCCGATCGCGTTCTATACAGCACTGCTGGCGAACCTGAAGGCGTTCGAATTTGCGCTCGATGCGTTCGAGGAGCGGCTCGTCGAGCGCGCGGGCGATTCGGCGCCGAGCTTCCGGCAGGCGCGCGACGCGTTCGAGACCGTGTACCGGCTCGCCGAGCGTTTCGCACGCGAGCAGGGTTATACGGGCAGCACGCCGCACACGCCATCGGCGCCGCAGGCGCAGCCCGAGCGCATCGAGCCTGTTTTCGGCAATTCGATCCAGAACGAGGAGACTCACGTGCAGCAGCAGACCGCTTCTCGTCCTCCGGTGACGCAGATGATCGCCGGCATCCAGAACCGCGCGCAGGCCGTCGACCAGTTGCGGGCGGTGGCGCGTTATTTTCGTCAGACCGAGCCGCACAGCCCGGTCGCGTATCTCGCCGACAAGGCGGCCGAATGGGCCGACATGCCGTTGCACAAGTGGCTCGAGAGCGTCGTGAAGGACGACGGCTCGCTGTCGCATATTCGCGAACTGCTCGGCGTGAGGCCGGACGAGCAGTCGTGAGCGGCGGGCTGTTGACCTGAGAGTGCGAGCCCGGCGGGTTCGCGGCACACAAGAAGATGGATGACGCATGAACGTGACCGAACTGGCACAGGCGATTCGCGGTGGCCTGATTCAGCAGGATCGCCTGCTGAAGACAGACATCCCGTCGCTGCCGAACAATGCGCTGATACCGCGCCGCGCCGTGACCTGTTCCGAACTGGGGCGCGATTTCAGTGTCGAGCTGGACCTGGTCTCTACCGCGAGCGACGTCGAGCTCAAGACGCTGATCGCGAAGCCGATCACGTTGTGGATCCAGCAGGCGGACAAGTCGTATCTTCCGATCAACGGCTATATCCATACGGCGCGCCGGCTTGGTGCGGACGGCAGCTTGTCGGGCTACCAGTTGACCTTCGCATCGTGGATGCACTTTCTCAAGTTCCGCAGCGACATGCGGTACTGGCAGGACCAGAGCGTCGACACGATCCTGGCCGACGTGTTCGACGCGCATCCGCAGGCCAAGGGCCAGTACCAGTTCGCGTTGTCGAAGCCGCTGCCGTCGCGTTCGTATTGCCGCCAGAGCGAAACCGACTGGAACTTCGTGCATCGCCTGATGGAAGACGAAGGGTTATTTGGTTTCTGGCGGCACAGCGAAGACGGCAACGCGCACACGCTGGTCATTACCGACGACCTGCATGCGGTCGATGAACTGTCGCCGAAAACAGTCAGGTTCGACCATTCGGGAACGGGCACCGAGACTGCGGGTTTCACGCAATGGGCGGCATCGCGGACGTTGCAGAGCACGCTGCACACGACGCGTACCTTCGACTACAAGTCGCCGTCCTCGCCGGGCAATCCGAACGGCACGACGTTGCCGACGAAGGCCGGCCAGGGGGAGCTGCCGGACCAGGCAGAAATCTACGAATACACCGGTGCGTATACGTATGCGGGCCAGGATCGCGGCGAACATCTGTCGAAGATCCGTCTTGAGGAGTGGGAGTCGCGCGCGAAGCGTTTCTTCGGCGTGGGCGGCGTGCGCGGGATCGACGCCGGGCGGCGCTTCACGCTGGCGGATCACCCCGAGCACGACCGCGATGTGGCGCAAGACCGGGAATTCGCGGCATTGAAGGTGTCGCGGTACATCGAGAACAACCTGCCGATCTCGGACCACGAAGCGAATTTCCCGCACAGCCTGCAGGGCCGGCTGGCACAGGTGAAAGCCGGTTATGGCGAAGCGGCTGCATTCGAAGTCGGTCATGACGACGGTTCGGCCGGGTTCTATCTCGTCGAAGTCGAAGCGCAACGCGCGGCCGTGCCGTATCGCAGCCCGTTCGAGCACCGGAAGCCTGCGATGCAACTCGAAACGGCCATCGTCGTCGGGCCGAAGGGCGAGGAGGTCTATACGGACGAACTGAACCGGATCAAGGTCATGTTCGTCTGGGACCGGCAGAGCGAGGGGCGCGAAAACGCGTCGTGCTGGGTGCGCGTCGTGCAGTCGGATACCGGCGGCGGTTACGGCGGTGTCCATATTCCGCGGGTCGGCGAGGAAGTGATGATCGGCTACATCGGCGGGGACTGTGACCGGCCGATCGTGATGCATCGTGTCTACAACGGGGCCGCCAAGCCGCAGTGGCATAGCGACGGAATCCTGTCGGGCTTCCGGTCGAAGGAGTATGCGGGATCGGGTCACAACGAGATGGTGCTCGACGACGCGACCGGGCAGAACCGGGCGCGCCTGTTCAGCAGCAACGCGAATTCAATGCTTCATCTCGGTTATCTGATCGAGCAGAACGGCAACACGCGCGGCGCGTATCTCGGCTCGGGGTTCGACTTGCGGACGGATGCTTACGGCGCCGTGCGTGCGGCGCAAGGGCTGTACGTGACGACGCATCCGAAGCAGGCGAACAGCCAGCCGCTCGACGTGAGCGAAGCGCAGCAGCAGCTTGCCAATGCCGACGGGCTGCTCGAATCGATGTCGCAGGTCAGTGAAATGCATCAGGCAGGAAGTCTCGGCGATGGTCACGATGCGTTGAAGCAATTCACCGATGCCACGAAGAACAGCGTGGCGGGCGCGTCGTCAGGCGGCAGGACAGCGGGCGGAGGGACGGGCAACGCGAATGCGTTCAAGGAGCCGGTGATGCTGTTCGCGAGCCCGGCGGGGATCGGGATGGCGTCGCAGCAGTCGGTGCACCTGGCGAGCGACCGGCAGACCAATATCGTCAGTGGCGAAAGCACGTTCGTTGTCAGCGGAAAGTCTTTGATCGCAAGCGTTGCTGACAAAATCAGCTTTTTTGTGCAGAACGCGGGGATGAAGTTGTTCGCCGCGAAGGGAAAGGTTGAGGTGCAGGCGCACATGGACGACATCGAACTAACGGCGCAGAAGGCTGTGAAGGTGTTGTCGGCAACTGAGAGCGTCGAGGTGGCGGCCAAAAGCGAAATCCTGCTGACGTCGGGCGGCGCCTATATCCGGATCAAGGATGGTGAAATCGCAATTCACGCGCCGGGGAAGATCGATTTAAAAGGGAGCGTCCACAGTTTTGCGGGGCCGACTCAGACAAACTACCCTCTTCCGCATCTTCCTATTAATCATCTCTATGATCGACCAGTCTGGGTCGTGGATGATCAGGGTTTCTCCATTCCTGATAGACCAATCCGAGTCCATCTCAAGAACGGTAAGACAGTCACGGGCAAGACGGACCATGACGGCGTTGCGCAACTCGCAATCAGCGATCAGGCAGATATTCTTCGCATCGAGATTTTGAAGAAACTGAGCGGGAAGAACATATGACGTTCAATAATGACCCATCGGGATACCCCTATCCGCCGAACAAGGACGACGTCTTTCCGCCCTTTGTTCGGCCGATGGTGGACCCAGAAACTGGAAGCGGCAAGGATGGTCTCGGCTCAGAACCATACTCATATGAAAGAGGCAATATCTGCAAGATTGATCTCGCAGATGCGTTGCTGGAACAACTCCGTCGGAACGGCGAGTTGAAGGAAGCACAACATGAAGACGATGTGCCTCTAACAAAGAAGGCTGATCCTTCGTCGCCTACGACGTCACCGCCTACGACGTCACCGCCTACGACGTCACCGCCTACGACGTCACCGCCTACGACGTCACCGCCTACGACGTCACCGCCTACGACGTCACCACCCGCGGCTCCAGCGGCATCGCCCAAAAAGAAGAACAAGAACGACAGTGTCGATCATCAGGCCCTGCTCGATCGTCTGAACAAGAAGCCGCACGTGATTGAATTTAAGGGTGTTGTGTTGGACCGGAATGAGCGTCTTAAAATCATTGCAGCGGTTGCAATCTGTGAAAGCGGCAAAGATCCGTTTACGGCCGAGAATCTGGACTCCGAATTCCACATGTCGATAAGTCAAAACGTGTCGTATGCACATATCGTTCATATCGGGCTTTCGTACGGCATCATTCAGTTTACTCAAGATGGCGGCGCGCTTGGTAGACTGTTGCAGAAGATGAAAAGCAAGGATCCTGATACTTTTTCAGTGACATTTGGTGATAACAACGACGAATTGATCACATTGACTACGTCTGGCATTGACGTCAAGGGCGTTGATTATGCTTCGGGGCAAGCGCACTGGAATTCGATTCGCAAGTCATCGGAAGGGAGGCGGTTGAGTGAACTCGCGCGAATGAATAAGCTGCCGGTCGGTAGTGAGATTCGCGGCAAGCGGGTGCAGCCGATCGCAACGAATATTGGTGGTCCTAAGCAGGATTTGTGGGAGGGTGCTTGGAAGCAGCGCTTTGTTAATGCTGGTAAGGTCGATATTTTTCAGGAGGCGCAACTTGAGTTCGCGGTCGAAGGCTACATGAATCCCGCATTGAAATTTTGTAAGGATAACAACATTCGATCTGCGCTCGGGATTGCCTTTGTAGCGGCATGTGCTATTCGTGGCGCACCCAAAAATTTCATTACCGGAGCTGCGGCGGCGCTAGGTTTGACCACGCCTTTCTCTGATGGTGCGGATGAGAAGAAGGCGGTGCAATATATCGCTGATCTGAATATGAAGAAGAGTAATAGTATCGGTGGCAAGCTGGTGCAGAAGGATGAGATTACTCGTGCTAAAAAACTCATAAAAGATGAGACGGGTTTTTTGGCTGAGGATCTCTATTGGGTAGAAACTTATACGGATGCATACGACAAGAAATGAGCAATGCGATGAGGTATTTTTTATTTGTTGGTGCGGTAATTTCCTTGGTCGTTTCTGCAAAGGCATTTGCGATCGATTGTGGAAATCCGCCTGGAGGGGTCGATCTTGAAAGTGCGCAAGCGAATTATCAATGTGCCGAAAAGAGTCGGCGCGCCGCAGATTCGATACTGAATCAAACCTATAAAAAGCTCCTGAATACGCTCAAGGATGATCCTGATAGCGGGCTCATTCCCAAGACGCAGATCATTTCGGCTCAACGAGCTTGGGTGGCATTCCGGGACGCAGAGTGTGATTTTCGAACAAGCGTGAACGGTGGGGCACGTCAATGGCTGACTGTCAATCACGCGCAATGCCTCACGGAATTGACGGAGCAACGAACAAAGGTTCTTCAGGATTACTTGAAACAGGTGATGGATCAGTGAGCGTTGATGCGTCGTGTTTGTCTGATCACATTTGACGTAAGCGCAACGGGCGGCGTCCCAACGGCCGTCGCCCGTGCACAAGCCCACTTGGCTTATAACGAAGCCACTTGCAGCCTCGTCCGTTACTGCCCCACCCGGAACTCGATCCTCCGATTCCTCGCCCTTCCATCCGCCGTATCATTCGGCGCGATCGGCTGATCCGGCCCGACGCCCGTCGTTGTCATCTGCTGCGGCGGAATGCTCTTCGTGATCAGATAACCCTTCACCGCGTCCGCGCGCGCCTGGCTCAGCGCGATGTTCGACGTCCGGTTCCCCGAGTTGTCGGTGTGGCCGATGATGTCGACCGTGCGGTTCTGCATCTTCGAGAGTGCTGCCGCCATCTGGTCGAGAATCAGCCGGCCCTGCGGCGTCAGCGTCGCGCTGCCGGTCTCGAACTCGATCGTCCGGTTCGCGAGCGTCTGGTCGAGCACACCCTGCTCGGATGCCGACACACGCAGCCCGTTCTTGATCGTGTACGTCGGGTTCAGCGTGTTCGCCATGTCGCTCGCGAGCTGCTGGCGCTGCGCCTCGTTGTGCACCTCGCCCTTCATCTCGATCTGCGTGCCGTTGATCTTCAACTGCCCCTTGCTGATCTGCTTGAGTTGCGCGCCGAGCAGCTTCTGCACGTTCGCGCTCCAGTTCGGCGGCGTCGCGACGTCGCCGACCTCGATCTGGTCGACGACGTTCGTCGCGCCATAGGTATCGCGCAGCTTCTGCAGCACGGCGGCCTTGGTCCCCTCGTCGGGCACCTTGCCGCCGACGACCACCTGGCCTGGCGCCGCGTTCGCGGGCGGCGGCGTGAGGGTGCCGGCCGTGCCGTGCACCACCGTGCCGGACGCGGTTGCCGGCGCGGCGCCGGGGTTCGTGTTCGACGACGGCAGCGCGGTCGTCGCTACCGTGCCGTTGCCGACCGGCGTGACGGTCGCGCCGGTGTTCTGCGCGAAGCTCGCGCCGCTCGCGAACAGGCCGGCGGCGAGGAGGGCGGCGAAGACAGTCGAAACGCCTGCGCGTCGTGCGTGATTCATGCGGTGCATCCCGTCAGCCTCCGATGAACGCTTCGCGGAACGCGTCGATGGCGACGCGCAGCGAGAGTTGCGGTTGGTCGAGGTAGCTGACGAGCTTGCTGATCTGGTGATCGTTTTGCGCATGGGCGTCGATCCACTCGGGATCGTCGATGTCGATGTTGTGGGCGGCGTAGGTCTGCGGGTCGACAACGCTCAGCAGCGTCTTGGCCGACGCGCCGTTGAAGCCGATGACGAGCCGTTCGCGCTCGGCGATCGAGCCGATGAAGATCGCGAGCTCGAAGTCGGCCTGCGCGACGAACGGCGCGATCAGTTCGAGCCAGAACGCGGCGACGAGGCTGCGGTAGAACGGATCGACCGGCAGCGGCAGCGTGAGGCCGCGCTCGATGTGCGACGAGCCGCTCTGCATCACCGGCCGCAGCAGCGAGCCGAGCGCGAGCATCGCGCCGCGCAGCCGTACGGGGTGGCCGCTTTCGAGCAGCATCTCCTGGAGGCCGTACAGCGACTGGTGTTCGACGAAATCGTTGAAGGTGCCGTCATGCGACGTGCCGGGGCCGCCGACATCGATCGGCACTTGCGTGTCGCCGAGCGCCTGCAGCGCGCCGGGCGGCTCGTCCTTGCCGAGCAGCGGCGGCATCTGCGTGGCGACGCGCGACCACAGCCGCGCGAAGGCGAGCGGGCTGCGCGCGAGGAACGCGAGCGGCCGGTCGACCTCGAGCGCGGTTGCGCCGAGGAACGGGAAGCGGCGCATCGACACGTCGTGGCTCGCGACCATGTGGCCCGCGATCGCGAGCTTGCTGCGCGAGCCGAGGAACGCGAAATGCATCGGCTTCGCATCCTCGTAGACGATCTTCCAGCGCGGATCTTCCGCGAGCAATTCGAGCGCCTGCGCGATCCAGCGATCGAGCGTCTGCAGCAGCTGCGGATTGTGCGCGCTCTTCACGAAGTCGCCGCGCGACGGAATCTTGCCGAAGTAGGCGATTTGCGCCTGTACGGTTTGCGTCATTGCGCCCCCTGTGCATTCGTTGCGTTGGCGGCCGCGATGGCCGGCGCTGCGCCCGGCGTGCCCGTGCCGGACTGCGTCGCATTCTGCGCGGCGCCCGCGCTCGCGTCGGCGACCGACGACGGCAGCTGCAGGCCGCGCAGGCTCTGTTGCTGCGGCTGGTCGCCGCCACCACCTGTCGGTTGCGACGTGCTGATGATGCGCATCGTCACCGACACGTTCACGCTGCCCTGCACCCACGTGAGGTCGAAGGTGCCGTCCGGGCGGCGCTTGCGTTGCGCCGAGTTGATCAGCTTCTCGAGACCGTAGCGGCCCGGCTCGTTGACGAGCTGCACCGTGCGGCCGTCGAAGGTCGTCGCGGACAGCGTCGCGCCCGGCGAGCCCGACGGGTTCGGCCACACGAAGTTGGTCCACTGCGGCGGCGTGTTGCGGTAGCGCAGTTGCTGGCCGTCGATCGCGATCGTGTATTCCGTCGTGCCCGTGCTCGGCTGCGGCAGGATCTGGAACACGGTCTGCGGCTCGGACGACGCGGCCGCGCTGCCTGCTGCGCCGCCCGCGAGCGGTGCGACCCAGCGCGCGAAGCCGTTCGTGAAGTCCGGCGTGAGCCCGATGCCCATGTCGCCCCACGTGCGGGCGGCGAGCGTGTCGCCGCGGCGCACCGCGAGCGGCCCGAGCGTCGTGCCGACGAACTTCGCGATCGAGCCGTCCGGACCGAACACCTGCGCGATCTCGCCGGCGCCGGCCTCGACCTTCGCGCTCGCCGCGAACGGGTACTTCGTCGCGAGCGAGTTCTGGAACGGCTGATAGACCTGTGCGTTCCACACCTTGTTGACCTCGGTGCTGGCCGGCTGGATCACGACCGCGAACGCCTGCATCAGCGGCCGCACCAGCAGCGGACGCAGCGACTTGCGTTGCGAATCGGTGAGGCCTGTCAGCATCTGCTCGTCGACGAGCTTCAGCGAATCAGCGAGTTCCGAACCGTTGCCGTCGAGCGTCTGCTGCATCAGCTGGCGCGCGCCGGGGCCCGGGTCGCCCTGGTTCTTGATCACGTTGAAGCGCGTCCGGACCTTCGACAGCGATTCCATGTAGCCCTTCAGCATCGACGTGCCGTCGTGCGTCGCGACGATCCGCGCGAGCCCGATGAACTCCTGGCCGATCGGACCCATCGGCACCTCGGCCGGATTGCCGTTGATGTCGATGTTGGCGGCCGCCACCTGGCCGGCCTGCGAGCGCGAGAACAGTTGCTTGACCCAGTTCACGACGCCCGTCTGCGCCTTCTTGATCGTCACGTTCGCGAGCGACGGGTTGTCCCACGACGTCTGGTCATACGCGGTCTCGAGAATCTTGCGGATCGGCGAATCCTGCGGGTCGCCGAGACGGTTCATCCCGTCGACGGCCTGGCCGAAGCTGCTGAAGCCCTGCACCGCGATGCCCTGCATGAACTTCTGCCAGTGCTGCGCGTACTCGGTCTTGTACATGCCGACGAGCGTCTTCTGGATCTGCTCGGGGCTGCCCTCGAGCGTCAGGTCGTCCTGCGTCGACGTGTTCAGCACCCAGTCCTTCGCCTGCAGCTCCTTGGTCGCTGCGTCGCGGATCGCCGGCTGCACGTAGTCGAACCACGCTTCGCGCGTGAACGTGCCCGGAATCGCGTAGCTGCCTGCCACGAGCCCCTGGTTGCCGTCGCCGACGATGCGCGCGATGGTCATCGGCGCGAAACGGGTCGACGCGCGAGCCTTGATTTCCTCGTAGACGCGCTGGCGGGCCGGCATCCCGCGCACGACGCGGCGCAGGTTCTCGCGGGTCTGGTCGACGAGCGAGAGGTTCGCGTCGATCATCGGCCAGTCGTCGTCGTTCACGCGGGCGAGATAGAACGAGATCATGCGTTCCGCGCTGCGGATCATCTCGTCGCGCGGCATGTTGCCGCGATTCGTCTCGAGCCAGCCGCGCCAGAAGCGCGCGAGCTGGTCGGTCAGGTGCGCCTGCTCGACGTGACGCTTGTCGGACAGCATCAGGTACGTCTTGAGCGCGTTGTACGCGTCCTGCACGTTGGTCGGCGAAGCATCGCTGTAGAGGCCGCCCTGCGGTGCCGCCGGCTGTTGTTGCGCGGCGGCCGGCGCGGCGCCGGACGCGGCCAGTGCGGCACCGGCCAGCGGCGCGGCGCCTGCCGCGTTCGTCGAGACCGGCAGCGCGCCGGCCTGCACGGCGCCCGACTCGGGCGGGCGCGTCATCGGCACGAGCTGTTCGGGGTGCGCGTTCACGTCCTTCATGAACGACGCGAGGTTCTGCGACACGGGGGCCAGCAGGATCTGGCGCACGCCGTTGTAGTACTCGGTCAACAGGTGCTGCTCGAGACGGTCGCCCTGGTACAGGCCGAGCGACACCGACAGCGGCTTGTCGCGGCGGAACTGCTCGAGCTGTTCGATCCGGTCTTCCAGGATGTCCATCGCCTGCAGGCGCGACTGCAGGTCGTTGCGGCCCTGCTGCAGGCGCGTGACGTTGTCCAGGTCGGCCTGCACGTTCGAGACGAGCTGCTGGTTGCCGATCGTCGACCAGGTCCAGCCGCCGAGCGCGATCGCGAGCGCCGCGACGAAGCCGAAGAAGGTCGCGTAGCGCAGCCGCGTCTTGGTCGGGCTGGCGAACTGGCGCACCGTCTGGCGGTCCGCGAAGATCACCTTCGAGAACAGGTCGCGCAGGAAGAAGCCGTTCTTCGAGAACGCGCTGTGCGGCTTCGGCAGCGCGTTCGCGTCGAGGCCGAAGCGGTGCGCGATGCGCTGCGCGGCCGTACTGCTGGTTTCGCCTTCCTGCAGCGCGCTCGTGAAGTAGAAGCCGCGGAAGATCGGCTTGTACTGGAACGGGTTGTTCTCGAACAGCGTCGCGAGGAACGCGCGCAGCGACGGCTTGATCGTCGAGAATTCAAGCGGGAAGCTCAACTGGCCCGGCGAAAGCTGGTTGCCGCGCGACAGCGACAGCTGCGCGACGCTGATCTCCTTCAGCCCTTCGTAGAGTTCCTCGAAGTGCGTGTCGAACTGCGCGACGACGTCGCGCTTGTCGTCGGGCTCGTAGGGCAGGGTGGCGCCCCACACGCGGTCGTACTCGTGCTTGTCGCTGCTGCTGAAGAATTCGGTGAAGCCGGTGATCAGGTCGGCCTTCGTGAACATCACGTAGACCGGCGCGAACACCTCGAGCTTTTCCGTCAGCTCCTGAACGCGCTGGCGGAGGTTTTTCGCGAGGTTGATCGCGAATTCGGGGCGGTTGCCGGTGAGTTCGGCGATGCTCGCGGTGACGATGATGCCGTTGATCGGCGCCTTCGGACGATAGCGCTTGAGCAGGCCGAGGAAGCCGAGCCACTCGCTGCGATCTTCCTCGTGCACCGAATAGCGGCCGGCCGTGTCGAGCAGGATCCCTTCGGTCGTGAAGAACCAGTCGCAGTTGCGCGTACCGCCGATGCCGTGGATGACCGCGCTGTTCTTGTCCGCGAACGGGAACTGCAGGCCGGAATTGAGCACGGCGCTGCTCTTGCCCGCGGCCGGGTTGCCGATCACGATGTACCACGGCAGTTCGTACAGCGCGGAACCGCCCGAGACCTGGCCGATCTTCGACGTCTTGATCGTCTTCACCGCATCCGACAGGCGCGTGCGCAGCACGTCGAGGTCGGCCGTCTTCGCGTCGGGCGCGAGCGCGGCGGCGGCCGGTGCGGCGATCTTGCCGGTTTCCGCCTGTTCTTCCAGGATCTGGCCGAGCTGCTGGTTTGCGCGCTTCACGCGCCAGCGGCGCCACAGCGCGACGACGAGCCACAGCGCGAGGATCGCCGCGAAGGCGATCGCTGCCCACAGGAGCGGCAGCTGCAGCATGTCGGCGACGATGAAGAGGATCGCCGCTAGCGCGACGATCCCGACAATCGAGAGCGTACGCGGATGAGTCAGCACGTTGAGGATGCGTTGCATAGGACGTTCAGGTTCCGGTGCGATTCGGTGAGGCGACGCAGGCGCGACGAGCGGCAAGGGTGGCGCCGCGATGTGTCGCCATGCTGTCAAACGGGATGAAGGGGGCTGGCATCAATGCGCCCGCGGCATCGGAGAAGGCGCGCGCATTAACGAAAGGACGCTGTGAGATTTAAAACGGAAGCGGCGGCCGGAAAAAATCGCGCACCGGAATGCATGATTTTTTGCGCCGCCCATATCGTTTCCTGCCGGGATATTAAAAAGCCCCATGCCGCCCTCATTATTTCTTGTCCGGCAGCCCTGGCTAGCTGCCGCGTCCCAGTTTAAAACCGGGTTTATGGTATTCCACGTGCCCGAGATCCATCATTTTCCATCGGCCCCCCCAGGTCAGGCCGACCTGCTCGGCGACCTGGCCGTACAACTGGTAGCCGCGCATCGCCCACGGATCTTTCTCGGTAATGACCAGCTTGCCGTCGCGCAGGAACGCGTTGTCGGCCGCCAGCCCGAATTGGTGATAACTCTGGAAGGCAGCCGCGTTGGTTACGTTGCCGCCCATCTGCGCCAGCCGGTTCTGCCGTTCCGGGCTCCGGTAACCTTCCAGCAGCGCCATTTCATAACCATATTGTTCGTGCATGATCTTGTAGACCAGCAGCAAACGCGTACGGAAATCCGGGTCCAGCAGGTTCCAGTCGCGGCTCGCATCCTTCAGCGCCGGGCGCACCTGCTCGACTTCCTTGGTGGCGAAGACTTCCGGCGGCAGCGGCGGGGGCGGCACGAGCTGTTCGCCCTGCAGCAGCGCGGCGATCTTCTCGTCGGGCACGCGCGCCGTGTCGTCGTACTGGAACAATTGCCGGCCGCGTAACGCAATGGCGACCAATGGCGGCGTCGCAAGAATACCTGCCGATACCGTAATCATCAAGCGCCGCCGAACCAGTAAATTTTGCACATCGTTTAAAGCGCCGCGCGTAGCGCTTGCCGATTTAACAATCTGACTTCGCGTACGCGCGGCGCGATCGTTCGCACGGCGCGTAAGACGGCCGTGAAACTGGGCGACGGATTCGAAAACGGTCGCGCGGATACCCGGTAAAAGCAACAGTGCCGCAACCGCGACGGCAAGGGCGAAATAGGCGACGAGTGCGACGGCAATCAAAGAAATCCCCGGAAATTGGAATTGATTGTGTTTTGCAATGCTTGCTCTTAGAATCAGGCTGCTTCGAGAAGCCGGGCTATATTATCGCGGTGAATTAAACCAGGATTCAATGAGACGCTGAATGAGTGCGCCGGAAAATTCAAATTCGAAAACTCCGCCCAGCCTGCTGTCCGATACGAAACCGGCCGGCGCGGGAGGACCTCAGCAGTCGCGCATTCTCGCGAATCTGGAAGGCCGTGTCACGCCGCCCGCCGAACCGCCGCGCCGTTCGCTGAAGGCGCCGATCGCCGCAGTCGTGGCATTGGTGGTTGCCGTCGGCGGCTGGGGCGCGTGGCGCATGCAGCAGCATTCGGGCGAGCAGGCCGCCGCTGTCACGGCCGCGGCTGCGCCTGCCGCGACGGCGCCGGCCAAGGCCGCACCGGCCAGCGATGCCGCCGTGCAGGTCGCGCAGAATGCCGCGCCCGCCGCGCAACCGGCCACGATCGTCAACGACGATTCGGCCTCCCAGACCGTTGCGTCCGCATCGTCCGCGCCCGCCGCGGACAACAGCCGCCTGTCGCGCGCGCTCGCCGGTGGCGCCGACGACGCATCGGGCGCGGTCACGGCTGCTGCAGCCGCCACGGCCGCCGCGGCCGCGACGACCCAAACCGCGAAGGCCGACGCCGCGAAGAGCACGAAGGTCGCGGCGCACGGCAAGGCCGATGCGAAGGCCGAGGCCCGCAAGCAACACAAGGAGCAGCAGGCCGAGCTCGCGCAGGCGAAGAAGCGCCGCGATGCGACGTCGACCCGTACCGCGAGCGCGAAGGCGGCCGGCAAGGACGATCCGGATGCGGATCTGCTCGCGGCGCTCGTCGCGCGCACGAAGCCGGCCGACAAGAAACTCGCCGCGCAGAAGGCGCAGGCCGTGCCGACCAAGACGGCGGCGACCGGCTCGCTGGCGTCGCGCGTGAAGGCGTGTTCGGAGCGCGGCTTCTTCGAGGATCAGTTGTGCCGCTGGCGCGTCTGCGACGGCCAGTGGGGCAAGGACCCGGCGTGCCCGACCGCCGCGCAGGCGGAGACGCGGCAGTAACCCGTCCTGCGCATGTCGCCATGCCGTACCTGCGCCGCCCGTTGGGCGGCGCGTTGCTTTTGGGGCAAGGAAAGCTGCCGGTATGATGCCGCGTGACGCTGTCACGAGCGCGTCACGCCCGTCGGGCATACGTCTCCTTTCTTTCCCCGGCGCGGGCCCGCGACCCGCGATGTGCGGCGCGGCGCGCGCCGCACGACCTTCGACACGATGGACCTGATCGTACAGACTTACGGCGCCGATACGTCCGGCATGGTGTGCGGATTCCGCTTCGTTCCGGGCGGATCCGGCGCGATGCTCGACGCCGACGCGGCCGCCACGTGGCTGCGCACGTGCCGCGCGCACGATGCGGCCGCGTCGGGCGATTTCGTCTGGCTGCACTTCAATCTCGCGCACGGCGCGAGCGAGCGCTGGATGCGCACGCATCTCGAGCTGCCCGACAGCTTCTTCGAATTCCTCCACGAAGGTTCGCGCTCGACGCGCATCGAGCAGGAAGACGGCGCGTTGCGCGCGATCGTCAACGACGTGATGTTCAACCTCGAGCTGACGCCGTCGGAGATCGCGACGCTGTTCGTCCATGTCGAGCGGCGCATCATGATCACCGCGCGGCTCAAGCCGCTGCGCTCGGTCGACACGCTGCGCGCGTGCGTGCGCGACGGCGAGCAGTTCAGGTCGCCCGCGGAACTGCTCGTGCACCTGCTGCGCGACCAGGCCGACCTGCTGATCCAGATCATGCGGCGCACGAGCGTCGACGTCGACCGCATCGAGGATCGCTTCCTGTCGCAGCGGCTCACGTCGAGCCGCATCGAGCTCGGCGCGATGCGCCGCACGCTGACGCGCCTGCAGCGCATGCTCGCGCCCGAGCCCGGGTCGATCTTCCGGCTGCTCGCGAAGCCGCCCGCGTGGCTGCACGCGGAAGACGTGCAGGAACTGCGCGAATCGACCGAAGAGTTCTCGCTCGTACTCGTCGATCTGTCGGGGCTCAACGAGCGGATCAAGCTGTTGCAGGAAGAGATCGGATCGCGTCTCGACGAGCAGAACAACCGGACGCTGTTCACGCTGACGCTCGTGACCGTGATCGCGCTGCCGATCAACATCGTCGCGGGCTTCTTCGGGATGAACGTCGGCGGCGTGCCGTTCTCGGAGAACAAGCACGGTTTCTGGCTGATGGTGCTGCTCGTCGCGGGCTTCACGGGGCTCGCCGCATGGTGGGCGTTCCGCCGTCGCGGCGACCGCTAGCGCCGGCGGCGCTTCAGCGCAGCAGCGCGATCGCGCGCTCGCCGACCACCATCCCGAGCAGGCCGGCGAGCGTACGTGCAGCAGCGCGTACAGCACGCCGACGCCGAGGCCCACCGCGAGCGAGGTCACGTAATCCGTCATGGCGGTCTCCCGTGTGGCTCGGCGTCAGGGCTTGAGGATGACGCGCTCGCGAGCACCGGCCAGCACCGCGCGATACGCGTCGTGCGCGCGTTCGAGCGGGTAGATATGGTCGTCGCCGATCGGAAACGGGCGCAGCGTGCCGTTGCCGAAGCCGGGCGCGAGCATGTCGAGGATCTGCGCGACCGCGGCGCCGCCGAGCTGCAGCGAATCGACCCCCACATACGTGTGCTGGCCGCGATAGAACGCGAAGATGTCGAACGGCACGCTGCGGTCGATCGTCGAGATGAAGATCTGCCGCGCACCGATCGCCATCGATGCGTTCGCGGCTTCGAAATACGGGCTGCCGACCGTGTTGTAGACGATGTCCGCGCCGTGGCCGCCGGTCGCCGCGCGCACCGCGTCGGCAACCGTTTCGTTCGATGCGTCGATCATGCGCACGTCGCCCGATGCATGGCCGCGATAGCCGCCGGGGCTGCGCTCGACGCCGATCACGGTCGCGCCGCGCGCGGTCGCGAGCTGGATCGCGGCCTGGCCGACCTTGCCGTTCGCGCCGAACACGAGCACGACGTCGTCGGCCGTCGGCATGCCGGCCCGGCGCAAGCCTTCGTACGCGGTGACGAACGGCACGCCGACGCCGGCCGCTTCGTCGAGCGTCAGCACGGCCGGCTTGCGGCGCACCTGTGCCGCGTCGAGCACGAGCCATTCCGCGTGCGAGCCGTCGCGCCCGACGCCGAGATCGCCGCCCGATCCCCACACGGGCGCGCCGATCCAGCTGTCCGGGCCGCTGCGCACGATGCCGGCCCAGTCGCGCCCGGGCGTGCGCGGCCACACCGCATGCGGCATGCGGCCGAGCGCGGCCTTCACGTCGCTCGGGTTGACGCCGGCCGCGCGCACCTCGATCAGCATCTGGCCGTCGGCCGGCACGGGTGGGTCGATTTCCCTGACGCGCGCGTCGAGCGACTCGATGCCGACGGCGGGGCCGTCGAAGCGGATGCTGCGCATGATGATCTCCGTGAAGGATGGTTGCCGCGCGTGCCTGCGGGCCGGCGCATGCAACGGGTGGAAAGGATGAATGCAGTTTAGTCGGCCCGATTTGACGCGGAAACATGCAAAGGCGGATGATTGTTTTGCGATTGGCGCATAGCAAAATCCGAAGGCCTCGAATGGACGACTTCCTTGCCCCCCATCTGGCGCTGTTCGTCGACGTCGTCGACCAGCAGAGCTTCTCGGCGGCCGCGCGCCGGCTGGGCGTCGCCGCGTCGTCGGTCACGCGGCGCATCGACCGGCTCGAGACGCAGCTCGGCATCCGCCTCCTGCATCGCACCACGCATGCGCTGCAGCCGACCGAGGCCGGGCAATTGCTGTACGGGCGCGCGACGCGGATGCTGGCCGACCTGCGTGGCCTGCAGGAAGACCTGCACAGCCAGCACGACGAACCGAGCGGGCTGCTGCGCGTCGATTGTCCGGCGCCGTTCGGCCGGCTGCACCTGATGCCTGCGCTGGCCGCGTTCATGCAGCGTCGTCCGGCGCTGCAGGTCGACCTGGTGCTGACCGACAGCATGGTCGACTTGCAGGGCGCGCGGCTCGGCGCAGACGTCGATCTCGCGGTGCGCATCGGCCCGCTCGAGGACACACGCTTCGTCGCGACGGTGCTGGCGCCGCAGCGGCGCGTGCTGTGCGCGAGCGCGGCCTACCTCGCGCGGCGCGGCGAGCCCGAATCGCCCGACGCGCTCGCCGGGCACGATTGTCTCGCCTGGCATGGCGCGCCGCCGCCGGGCGCGTGGCGCTTCGGCGACCGCCGCCACGTGCCGGCGCAGCCGCGGTTTCGCAGCAATCATTCGGAGGCGTTGCTCGAAGCCGCGATCGACGGGCTCGGCCTCGCGCACCTGCCGACCTGGCTCGCCGGGGATGCGCTGCGCGACGGACGGTTGCGCGCGGTGCTGCGGCAGTACGCGGCGGCGGCCGAGCAGGCGACGATCCACGTGTTGCGCCAGCAGGCGCGCGGCAGTGCGCGCGTGTCGCAGCTCGTCGCGTTCCTGGCGACGTGGTTCGCGCAGCCGGCGTGGGACGCCGCGTGGGCGTGACGGCGAGCGGGGGCGTGGGGCCATGGGGCCACAGGGCCGTGCCGAAAGAAAAAAGGGCCTCGCTCGCGAGGCCCGTCAAAGGTCGGGAAGGCCGGTACGCCGGCCGGCGCCGCAGGCTGCGCGGCACCGGCCGGGCACGCACCGTTACTGCGTCACACCCTTGCGCGGCTTGAAGATGCCCTGGTATTGCAGTGCCGGACGTTCCTTCGTCGTCGGCGCGATGCCGCCGAAGGTCGGCGTCTGGCGCAGCTTCATCGCGGCCGGCGAAGCGACCGAGCCGATCGACGTCGAGCGCGAAGCCGGCGCGAGGTTGTTCGCGACCAGCAGCGCGGCCTCGCTCTGCAGGTTCGACAGCAGCACCGGATCGGTCGAGCGGTTGACCTGCGTGAGCAGCCCGCTCCATGCCGCGTCGCTGTAGTTCACGACGTAGTAGTCCAGCCCGCTCGGGTCCGCGACCACGCCCGTGCAGCCGTCGATCCGCGTCTGCGTCTGCGTATCCTTCAGCGCGAGCGTCGTGTGTTTCGCGAGACCCTGGCCGTACGCGAGCGTGATCGGCACCGTCCACTGCAGGCCCGGATACGCGTTCTTGTTCGGGAACGGCTGCTGTTTCAGCGTGACGATCGTCTGGTTCTTCGTCAGGTCGCACTGCGTGTCGAGCGAGATCAGCGGCACACCCGTCTGACGCACGTAGCTGTCGCCGATCGGGCCGACCGGCTGGCCGCTCTCCTTCGACAGCGCATCCCACAGGCGCTTCGGCGTGCCGTTGCCGAACGAGTAGTCGGTCAGGTACTGCTGCAGACCCTTGCGCAGCGTCTGTTCGCCGAGATAGTTCTCGAGCGTCTTCAGCACGTGGCCGCCCTTGTCATACGTGAACGCGCTCGCGCTCAGCACGAAGTCGTTCGACGCCCAGTCGTTGAAGTTCGGCGCGACCGGGAACGCGTTCGGGCCGATGTCGCGATTGATCACGCGGTACTTGTTCTTCACCTGGTCGAGCCAGCTGAACTCGTTGGGGAAGAACTGGATCGTCGTCTTCGTCTCGAAGAACGTCGCGAACGACTCGTTGAGCCACACGTTGTCCCACCAGTCGGTCGTGACGAGATCGCCGAACCACTGGTGCGCGACTTCGTGCGTCAGCACCTCGTTGCCATAGTGCGACATCGGCTGGCCCGGCTGCGGCAGGATGTCGTCGGCGAACTCGAGGATCGACCCCCAGTTTTCCATCCCGCCGAAGTTCAGGTCCTTCTGCTCCTTGAACGCGTCGTTCGCGGCCACCGTGTCGAACTTGGTGAGCGGCAGCGCAATGCCCGTGTAGCGATAGTAGAAGTCGAGCGCCTGCTTGGTGCGGTCCATCGCCGGCTTCGCCCAGTCGCTCATGCCCGGCGGCGTGAACACGCGCAGGTGCAGGCCGCCCTTGCCGCCCGGCAGCGGGCTCGTGAAGTCGTCCTCGTAGGTGTCGAACAGGCCGCCGCCGAAGAACAGCAGGTACGACGGCATCGGCGGGGTCTTGTCGAACTGCACGAGCTTGTAGCCGCCGCCGATGCTGGTCGACGGCTTCTCGGCCGCGTTCGACACGACGCGCCAGCTCTGCGGCACTTCGGCCGTCACTTCATAGGTCGGGCGGAACGCCGGCTCGTCCCAGCCCGGGAACCACTGGCGCGACAGGTTGGTTTCGCCCTGCGTGAGGATGGCGCCGCTCGTCGTGCCGTCGGTGCTCTTCAGGTCGACGCGGAAGATGCCTTCCGCGGCCGAGCAGCCCGGATACGGATCGTCGCCGCAGCTGCCGCCCGTCTTCTTGACGGGATCGTCATACGACTTGAAGTTGATGATGCCCGACCACTCCATGTGCAGCGAATAGTTGCCCGGCGAGATCGTGCCGCTCACGGGGCGCAGCTGGTAGAAGTCGCCCTTGTCCTGCGGCGTCGCGATCAGCTGGATGTTGCCCGGCTGAAGCGTGATGCGGCCATTCGTGAACTTGATCCGGTGGCCGGCGATCACGATGTTGTTGACCGGCTTCAGCACCTTGATCTCGACGTCGGCGCGGCCGTCGAACGCGTTCAGCGCTTCGTTCGGGCGGAACCACAGCCGGTAGTTCACGGGTACCACGGTGTCCGGCAGCTCGACAGGCGATACGCTCTTGTCGACGTTGGAAGCGCTCGGCGGCGCGGTGACGGCGGGCGACGAGCCCGAGTGCGGCGCGCCGGCGGAGCTGAGCGCGGAAGCCGAGCCCACGCCGCTGTCGTCGCCGCCGCACCCGGTGAGCGCGAGTGCGGCAACGAGCGGCAGATAACGCATCTTGCGAATGTTGATCGACATGACTGAAACCTCGATTGTTGAATGAATCGTCCAGTGCTGCGAAAACGCCGGCAAAAGCAATCCCCTCGCCGTTAATCAACAGCGACGAAAAATGCCAATGACGGATTATTCGAAAAGCGGCGGCCGACTACGTAAAGGTAATCATGGTTTACTGCCCCCTCTGGATTTCCGGATGTCGGTTAACTTGCCGGTTCAAAATGGCCGGGCGCGTGTTGTACTGAATTGATTTCGCGCGCACGACACGGGGCCGCACGCCCTGCACGGGCGCGCAATCCCTTTGAACCGACGACCTACGGGGCTGGCCGGGCCAGTCCGCAGGACGGAAGGAAGGCGTGTCGCCGTTCCGTAAAATCGCCGTCATGCGGCTTAAGGTTTGTCGGCTTGCTCCAAGGATGCGTAAATATACTTGATGGTTTTAGGTAAAGGAAACGAAAAATTTAGAAAGTGCATCTATTGAATTTTGCGTGCTTCATTGAATGCCGGAAGTCATTAATGCGCTTTGCGTTTAGCTGATGATTTCGTAGTTTTAATCTATTAACGATCTTGCGCGGATGAGAAAACTACGAAGCCGGGCGTGCCGGGGCGTACTCGGTACAATGCATCGACGACCCGATCACCGATTGCCGCGAGGAGGCCTTCCCATGCCACGAGCCCTGTTCCGTATCGCGCCGCTGCGCGCCGTACTGCTGCTGTTCGCAGCCGTGCTCCTGCTCGGCGGTTGCGCGGGGCTGACGCGCGACCCCGTGCGCGTGTCGGTCGCCGGGCTCGACCCGCTCGTCGGGCAGGGGCTCGAGATGCGTTTCAGCCTGAAGCTGCGCGTGCAGAACCCGAACGATGCGCCGATCGAATACGACGGCATTTCGGTCGCGCTCGACCTGAACGGCACGCCGTTCGCGAGCGGCGTCAGCGATCGCTCGGGCACCGTGCCGCGTTTCGGCGAGGCCGTGCTCGACGTGCCGGTTTCCGTGTCGGCATTCGCCGCCGCGCGGCAGGCGTGGAACCTGCCCGGCGCGGCCGCGAACGGCGAGCTGCCGTATGCGTTGCGCGGCCGGCTCGCGGGCGGCGTGCTCGGCACCGTGCATTTCAACGACGCGGGCACGCTGCGCATGCCCGCGATGCCGGGTTGGGGCGGCTGAGCAGCGTGCCCGTGGCGGCGCCCGGCGCTTGCCGGTGCCCGCGCTTTGCCGCGCAGGCAAAGCGCGGTATGGTGTGAGCCGCGCGGCGCGATGCCGCCGCCCGTTGAAGCCAACCGTAACCGAGTTCGCGTGACCGATTCCCCTGTTTTCCACTGGACCGACGCCGATGGCGCCGATCATGCCGTGCGCTGGCGCTCCGAAGCCGGTGTGCAACCGCCGAAGCGCGCGGTGCCCGCCGACGACCGCCTCACTGCCGACGCGGCCTACCGCCTTGCCTGCGAGGGCACCGCGCTCGTCTGGCAGGGCGACTTCCAGAATGCGCGCCAGCTCGTGCAAGCGATGGCGCGGCGTGTCGAGCACAAGCCGAAGAAGGCGAAAGCCGCGGCCGCGGCCGGCATCGACGCGTTCAACCTGCATCGTCTCGCCCAGTCGCAGCGCGCCCGCACGCTCGGGATGCTGCTGATCCCGCTCGACGCCGACTACGCGATCCCGCTGCGCCGCGCGCCCGACGTGCGCGCCGCGTGCGAGGAGGCGTACGGGCCCGGCGGCGCGCCGTCGGTCGTGTCGCTGCGCGAACTGCTCGGCCTCGTCGGCGCGCATGAATGGCGCAAGAAGGGCGTGCCGATCCCGGCGCTCGGCGGCGCGCCGATCCATCCTTACTACGGCGTGTTCTCGCCCGTGCGCGGCGAATACGTCGAACTCGTCGCGCGCGCGCGGCTGCCCGCGACGTCGCTCGCGTTCGACATCGGCACGGGCACCGGCGTGCTGGCGGCTGTGCTCGCGTCGCGCGGCGTCGAGCGCGTCGTCGCGACCGACCAGGATGCGCGTGCGCTGGCCTGCGCTCGCGAGAACGTCGCGCGGCTCGGTCATGCGAGCCGGGTCGACGTCGTCGAAGCCGACTTGTTTCCGGTCGGCCGTGCGCCGCTCGTGGTCTGCAACCCGCCGTGGGTGCCGGCCCGGCCGAGCGCGCCGATCGAATACGCGATCTACGACCCTGACAGCCGCATGCTGCGCGGTTTCCTCGCGGGGCTCGCCGCGCATCTGGAGCCGGGCGGCGAGGGCTGGCTGATCCTGTCCGATTTCGCCGAGCATCTCGGCCTGCGGTCGCGCGACACGCTGCTGCAATGGATCGACGAAGCGGGCCTCGTCGTGCTCGGCCGCGACGACATCCGCCCCGCGCACCCGAAGTCGGCCGACGCCGACGATCCGTTGCACGCGGCGCGCCGCGCGGAGGTCACGTCGCTCTGGCGGCTCGGCGCCCGAGCCTGACCGCGCATTTTCGGTAAACTGTCGCCATTCCTCACGAATTCCCGCCGCCGGGCCGTGGTCGACCGACCGTGGCCGGGCGCCGCTTCACGATGTCCAATAAAACCCACGAAATCCGCCCGGAGCAGTCCGTCGAACTGCTGAAGGAACTGCACATCCTCACCCGCGACGGGAAGCTGAACCAGGACAGCCGCCGCAAGCTGAAGCAGGTCTATCACCTGTTCCAGTTCATCGAGCCGCTGCTCGCCGGCGTGCAGGCCGACAAGGGCAGCGTGACGCTCGCCGATCACGGTGCCGGCAAGTCGTATCTCGGTTTCATCCTGTACGACCTGTTCTTCAAGCAGCAGCCGGGGCACGGCACGCCGGCATTCGCGTCGCACGTGTACGGGATCGAGACGCGCGAGGAGCTCGTCACGCGCTCGGCCGAACTTGCCGCGCGGCTCGGGTTCGGCGGCATGTCGTTCCTGAACCTGTCGGTCGCCGATTCGATCACGTCGCCGAAGCTGCCCGAAACGGTCGACGTCGTCACCGCGCTGCACGCGTGCGACACGGCGACCGACGACGCGATCCGCTTCGCGCTCGCGAAGCGCGCGCAGCACATCGTGCTGGTGCCGTGCTGCCAGGCGGAAGTCGCGGGTGTGCTGCGCAGGAACAAGGGCAAGTCGCTCGCGAACGCGCTGACCGAGGTATGGCGGCATCCGCTGCATACGCGCGAATTCGGCAGCCAGATCACCAACGTGCTGCGCTGCCTGCAGCTCGAAGCGCACGGCTACCAGGTCAGCGTGACCGAGCTGGTCGGCTGGGAGCATTCGATGAAAAACGAGCTGATCATCGCGCAGTACAAGAACCTGCCGCGCCGGCGGTCCGGCGAGCGGCTGAACGAGATCCTCGGCATGTTCGGGCTCGCCGAACTGAACGAACGCTTCTTCGTGGCGGAGGCCGCGGCGGCGGGCGGCGACGCCGTCGAGCCGGCCGAAGGCTGACGCGCGGGCGGGCGGACGGGCGGACGGGCGGACGGGCGGCCGGCGCGCGCCGCGCGGCGGGTCAGACGTCGTCGCCCGGCCGGCGCATCCATTCGCGCCAGCCGTCATGGCCGAGGCGGCGCAGCGTTTCCTGATTCCTTTCGTAGATCGCGGACGCGTCCGGGAACGCGTCGACCGCGCGCGCGATGCTGTCCTCGCGCAGCAGGTGCAGGATCGGGTACGGCGCGCGGTTCGTGTAGTTCTCGATGTCGTCGGGTTCGCTGCCTTCGAATCGGTACTGCGGATGGAAGCTCGCAATCTGCAGCACGCCGTCGAGCCGCAACTGCCGCACGAGCCGGTCGGCAAAGAACAGCGCATCGTTGTAGTCGACGAAATCGGCGAACGCATGCGGGAAGATCACGAGCGTCGTGTCGACCTGCTGCGGGTCTGCTGCGTCGAGCGCGCACAGCTCGGTTTCGAGTTCGGCGAGCGCGTCTTCCAGCGTCGTCGCTTCGCTGATCGCGTAGCGCACCTGTTCCTTCACATAGACGCTTTTCGCGAACGGGCACAGATTGAGCCCGATCACCGCGCGCGCGAGCCAGTGCCGCGTGGCGGCGAGGATGTCGTCGTGCGATTCGGGGCGGGTGTCGGTCATCGTGAAACCAGTCGGGCGGTGGAGCGGCGAGGGCCGCATTGTAGCGGGCACGCCGGATTGGGACGTGCGCGCCCCGTCATGCGCACGCGGCTTCGATCAACTGCGTGACGAGCGCGGGCGCGGTGCCGATCGGCGTTTCGCCGTGCCGATAGGTCTGGCTCGCCGCGTAGATGCCTTCGATCACCAGCGCGAGCGCATCGGCGAGCGCCTGCGGCTGCCGCGCGCCGGCGCCTTCGCACAGCGCGACGAGCCGCTTCATCAACTGTTCCTTGTTCTGCGCGACGCGTTCGCGCGCCGGGTGCGACGCATCCGGGAATTCGGCGGCGACGTTGACGAACGGGCAGCCGCGATAGTCCTTCTGCGTCGCGCGCTCGGCAAGATCGACGAAATACTGGATCAGTTGCGCCTTCGGCTGGCCCGGATGCTTGGCGGCGCTCGCGTCGAGACGCTCGAAGAAGCACGCATCCATCCGCTCCAGATATGCGAGGATCAGCTCGTCCTTCGACGAGAACTGGCGATACAGGCTCATCTTGTTGACACCCGCGCGCTCCACGACCGCTTCGACGCCGACCGAGCGAACGCCTTCCTTGTAAAACAGCTCCTCGGCGGCGCGCAGCAGGTGCTCCTGCGCGGTGGCGCCGTCGATCGGCCGGCGCGTGCGGCGCGCAAGCGGTTTGGCGATCTCGATGCCCGACATGATGACCCTCGACTGCGTGGTGAATTGCTTGACATGTTACCGACTGGTAACTACGATCGCAACACACTTGTGACCGGTCGGTAACAATGCCGATCGGATCGACAGACAAATGCCAAGCGTCGGCCCGGGTCAGCCGATGCGGTGTGCGGCGGAGGTGGCCTGGCTGGGTGGGGCGGGGCAGGTGCGATGGCGCCGGAGCCGTCAACTGGAGAACGCGAAGATGAACTGGGCGGTGACACGAATTGGCGGGCGCTTCCACTACGGATGGCTCGCGGCGGCGGTGGTATTCCTGATCCTGCTGGCGGCAGCCGGCACGCGCGCGACGCCGAGCGTGCTGATGGTGCCGCTCGAACGCGAGCTCGGCTGGAGCCGCGCGGCGATTTCGCTGGCGATCTCGGTGAACATCGCGCTGTACGGACTGACGGGACCGTTCGCGGCCGCCGCGATGCAGCGCTTCGGGCTGCGCCCGACGATTCTCACCGCGCTCGTGACGATGGGCGCGGGCGTCGCGCTGTCGTCGATGATGACGCAGAGCTGGCAGATGGTAGTGATCTGGGGCCTGATGGTCGGCTGCTCGACGGGCGTCGTTGCGCTGACGCTGTCCGCGACCTTCGTCACGCGCTGGTTCCATGCGCGGCGCGGCTTCGTGATGGGCCTCCTGACCGCGAGCACGGCCACCGGCCAGCTGGTGTTCCTGCCGATGCTCGCGGCGATCGCGCAGCGCCATGGCTGGCGGCCGGTCGTGCTGGTCGTCGCGGTGGCGGCCGCAATCGTGATTCCGCTCGTGGCGTTCCTGCTGCCCGAGCGGCCGGCCGACGTGCAGCTGCGCCCGTACGGCGAGCCGGCCGATGCGCCGCCCGCGTCCGACGCGACGAAGGAGAACCCGCTCGCGGTTGCGTTCCGCACGCTGCTGATGGCCAGCCGCTCGCGCGATTTCTGGCTGCTGTTCTTCAGTTTCTTCATCTGCGGCGCGAGCACCAACGGCTATGTCGGCACGCACCTGATCGCGATGTGCAGCGACTACGGGATGAGCGAAGTGCAGGGCGCGTCGCTGCTCGCGGCGATGGGCGTGTTCGACCTGTTCGGCACGACGCTGTCGGGCTGGCTGTCCGACCGTTACGACAACCGCGTGCTGCTGTTCTGGTACTACGGGCTGCGCGGGCTGTCGCTGATCTACCTGCCGCACGCGTTCGGGATCGATTTCTTCGGGCTGCCGCTGTTCGCGATGTTCTACGGGCTCGACTGGATCGCGACCGTGCCGCCGACCGTGCGGCTGGCGACCGACGTGTTCGGCAAGGCCGCAGCGCCGGTCGTGTTCGGCTGGATCGTCGCCGGCCACCAGCTCGGCGCGGCGTTCGCGGCGCTCGGCGCGGGGCTGCTGCGCGCGAGCCTCGGCACCTACACGATCGCGTCGATGATCTCGGGCGGGCTGTGCATCGTCGGCGCGCTGATCGTGCTGCGGATCAACCGCGGCCCGTCGCGCGCGGCCGCGCAGGCGGCCTGACGGGGGCGGTCCGGCCGGCCGAATGGGGTACGGCCGGCCTATGCGGGCACGGTGATTTGCATTGCGCGGGAGGATCGGGCGCGCAACCGCTCAAGCGGGTATGCTTGCGGTTCGCCGGGCGTTCGCGCCCCTTCATCGATGTCAGCGAGGAATCGCATGTCCGTCAAACCTGCTCCCACCACTGTTTCGATTCACGATCTGATCGCGGGCCGCTGGAGCCCGCGCGCGTATTCGGATGAGCCCGTCAGCGCCGGCGATCTGCATGCGGTGCTCGAAGCCGCGCGCTGGGCGCCGTCCGCGTACAACGCGCAGCCGTGGCGCTTCATCGTGTTCGATCGCGCGCAGGACGAAGACGCATTCAAGCGCGCGTTCGCGACGCTGGTGCCGTTCAACCAGGGCTGGAATGCGCCGGCGCCCGTGCTGATCGCGGTGACCGCGCAGACGCTCACGCCGAAGGGCGAGCCGGCGCCGACCGCGCTGTACGACGCGGGCGCTGCTGCGATGTCGCTGGTGCTGCAGGCGCACGCGCTGGGCCTCGCCGCGCACCAGATGAGCGGTTTCGACGCGAAGGCGTTCCGCGGTGCGTTCGGGATTCCGGCCGACGTCGCGATTCCGTCGATCATCTCGATCGGCCACTACGGCAACGTCGACAAGCTCGATCCCGTGCTGCGCGATCGCGAGAAGGCGCCGCGCACGCGCCATGCGATCGGCGAGGTCGTGTATGCGAGCGCGTGGAAGAAGAGCTTCGACGCGGCAGCCTGACCCGCCAAGCGGGCGGGCTGCGTCGTGCCCCGTCCGCGCGTGTTCCCGGCGCGCCAGGCCGCGCGCCGTCGCCACTGAAGCCCGTTCCGCGGCACCGGTGGCAGGCCCCGGTTGTGATCCCGCGGGCTTCATGTTAAAAAGCCCGTCCTTTCCGTTTTCGCGCCGGCCCTGCTGCGGCAATCTCCCATGACTTACTGCGCGATCGATTTCGGCACGTCCAATTCCGCCGTGGCGCTGCCCGACGGCGACGGCATGCGCCTCGCGCCCGTCGAGGGCGACCACCTGACGCTGCCCACCGCGATCTTCTTCAACAACGACGAAGAGACGGTCGAATACGGCCGTGCGGCGCTGGCATCCTATATCGACGGTTTCGACGGCCGGCTGATGCGCTCGATGAAGAGCATCCTCGGCTCGCCGCTCGCGGAAACGACGACCGATCTCGGCGACGGCAGCGCGATCGCGTACACCGAAATCATCGCGCGCTTCCTGACGCACCTGAAGCGCAAGGCCGAAGCCCGCGCGGGCGCGCCGATCGGCCGCGCGGTGCTTGGCCGGCCCGTGTTCTTCGTCGACGACGATCCGCGCGCCGACCGTCTCGCGCAGGATCAGCTCGAGGCGGCCGCGCGGTCGATCGGCTTCGCGGATGTTCACTTCCAGTACGAACCGATCGCAGCCGCGTTCGACTACGAATCGCGCCAGCAGGCCGAGCGCCTCGTGCTCGTGGCCGACATCGGCGGCGGCACCTCCGACTTCTCGCTGGTGCGCGTCGGGCCCGAGCGGATGGCGCGGCTCGAACGCAAGGACGACGTGCTGGCCCACCACGGCGTGCACGTCGCGGGCACCGACTACGACCGGCGTGTCGAACTGGCGGCGATCCTGCCCGCGTTCGGCTACCGGTCGCTCGACCCCGAAGGGCGCGAACTGCCGAACAAGATCTACTTCGATCTCGCGACCTGGCACCTGATCAACACGGTCTACACGCCGAAACGGCTCGGCGAGCTGAAGCTGATGAGGCACCTGTACCAGGATGCGCAGCAGTACGACCGGCTCACGATCGTGGTCGAGCAGCGGCTCGGGCATGCGCTGATGGCGCGCGCGGAAGAAGCGAAGATCGGCGTCGCGGCGGGCGGGGAGACGATGATCGACCTGAACGACGTGGAAGAAGACCTGCTGATCGCGTTCGATGCCGATCGCCTTGTCGATGCGAGTCGCGACGACACCGCGCGCATCGTCGACGCCGCGCGCGAGACGGTGCGGCTCGCGGGCATCGCGCCGCGCGATGTCGGCGCACTGTATTTCACCGGCGGCTCGACGGGGCTCGCGTTCCTGTCGGGCGCGCTCGCGGGCGCTTTCCCGGATGCGCAACCGGTATTCGGCGACCGCCTCGCGAGTGTCGCGACGGGTCTCGGCATTCACGCGCAGCGGTTGTTTGGCTGAATGGCGGGCGGCGGCATTGCCGCCGTGCCGGATTGGCGCAGAAAACAAAAAGCCCCGCCGAAGCGGGGCTTTTTTACATCAAATCTCGCGCAGAACTTACAGCGGCTTGATGTTCGATGCTTGCAGACCCTTCGGGCCCGTCTTCACATCGAATTCAACCTTCTGGTTTTCTTGCAGCGTCTTGAAGCCTTCCGAGCGGATTTCCGAGAAATGCGCGAACAGATCGTCGCCGCCGCCTTCCGGGGTGATGAAGCCGAAGCCCTTTGCGTCATTGAACCACTTGACGGTACCGGTTGCCATGTTACTTGTTCCTAAAAAAATAAAACGGGGCCGAGGCCCATGGGTGCGGAAAATCAAGGAAGGGGTAATAGGACCAACCGGAGTACCGTTGATGGGCGAACTACGAAAGAACCAATTCACTCGCCGCTTGAAATCCTGCGAAGTCCTTTATACGGCTAATCAGTCGTGTGGTCAACCGTATTTCCATGCTCTCAGGGTTATTGCGTAGATCAGGTTTACAAAGCTTGCAAGCGACGCGAATTTTTTGTAGGGGCCGAACGATTTTGGCGCCACGTTCCAGGTGCAACCGTTAAACTACGCGCCGCGTGGAAGGGTTGCCCCGATCGGGTGACTGATCCCCCCAAGAATGCGTGCGCGGTGCTGTCCGAGCCGATCCCGGACCGCAGGCCGACCATGCTTTTTGAGACACAGGAGAGGATGTGAAGAGTTCTATTCAACGGAACATCGGCCCGTTTGCACTGATGCTGACGGGGCTGGGTTCGATTATCGGCTCGGGCTGGCTGTTCGGTGCCTGGAAGGCCGCGAAGATCGCTGGTCCGGCGGCGATCTGTGCATGGATCATCGGCGCGGTCGTGATTCTCGCGATTGCACTGACGTACGCCGAACTGGGCGCGATGTTCCCCGAGTCGGGCGGCATGGTGCGTTACGCGCGCTACTCGCACGGTTCGCTGGTGGGCTTCATCAGCGCCTGGGCGAACTGGATCGCGATCGTATCCGTGATCCCGATCGAGGCCGAAGCGTCGATCCAGTACATGAGCACGTGGCCGTATCCATGGGCGCACAGCCTGTTCGTGAACGGCGAGTTGACGGTGCCGGGCCTGTTGCTGTCGGCCGTGCTGGTCGTCATCTATTTCATGTTGAACTACTGGGGCGTGAAAGCCTTCGCGCGTGCGAACACCGCGATCACGATCTTCAAGTTCCTGATCCCCGGCGCGACGATCCTCGGCCTGATGCTGACAAGCTTCCATTCGGAGAACCTCGGCACCGCGTCCAATGCGACCTTCGCGCCGTACGGCTGGTCGGCCGTGCTGACCGCGGTCGCGACGAGCGGCATCGTGTTCGCGTTCAACGGCTTCCAGAGTCCCGTGAACCTCGCGGGCGAAGCGCGCAATCCGTCGCGCAGCGTTCCGTTCGCGGTGATCACGTCGATCCTGATCGCGCTCGTGATCTACGTGCTGCTGCAGATGGCCTACATCGGCTCGGTGAATCCGGCCGATGTTGCAAAGGGCTGGTCGCACTTCAACTTCTCGTCGCCGTTCGCGGAACTCGCGATCGCGCTGAACCTGAACTGGCTCGCGATCCTGCTGTACGTCGATGCGTTCATCAGCCCGAGCGGCACCGGCACGACCTACATGGCGACGACCACGCGCATGATCTACGCGATGGAGCGCAACAACACGATGCCGAAGATGTTCGGCAACGTGCACCCGATCTACGGTGTGCCGCGCCAGGCGATGTGGTTCAACCTGCTCGTGTCGTTCATCTTCCTGTTCTTCTTCCGCGGCTGGAGTTCGCTCGCGGCAGTGATCTCGGTTGCGACGGTGATCTCGTACCTGACCGGCCCGATCAGCCTGATGGCGCTGCGCCGCGCGGCGACCGACATCGAGCGTCCGCTGACGATTCCGCTGATGAAGCTGATCGCGCCGTTCGCGTTCGTCTGCGCGTCGCTGATCCTGTACTGGGCCAAGTGGCCGCTGACGGGCGAAATCATCCTGCTGATGATCGTCGCGCTGCCGGTGTACTTCTTCTTCCAGGCGAAGTCGGGCTGGAGCGGCTGGGGTGCCGACCTGAAGGCCGCATGGTGGCTGGTCGCATACCTGCCGACGATGGCCGTGCTGTCGCTGATCGGCAGCAAGGAATTCGGCGGTCACGGCTACCTGCCGTACGGCTGGGACATGCTGATCGTCGCGGCAATCGCGCTGGTGTTCTACTTCTGGGGCGTGAATACCGGCTACCGGACCCAGTATCTCGACGAGCGCGAGTCGCACGACGAGATCCTCGAAGGGGTCGGTGTCTGACGCCTGACCTGTCGCCGGATTCGGCGGCGGCAGGAAGCGGCGAAAAAAGCCCGTCCGAGCAATGCTCGGGCGGGCTTTTTGTTTGGAGTCGACGGTTGTCGCGCGTAGCTCAGGCGGCCGCGCTCGCGAACACGTAGTTCGTCATCGCGAGCACGCGCTGGTAGGTGCCGAGCGACTGGATGCCGAGCCGGTAGTCGTCGTCCGCCGCGCCAAGCGCCGTGAACACCGGCAGCAGATGCTCGTCGGTCGGATGCATCAGCGCCGCGTGCGGTGCCTGCCGGCGGTAGTCGAGCAGCGCGTCGACGTCGCGCGCGGCGAGCTTTGCCTCGAACCAGTCGGTGAATTCCGCGACGCGCGGGTCCGCGTCCTCGGGCGTCGCGCCGAAATCGGCGGCGCGCAGATTGTGCGTGATCTGGCCCGAGCCGATCACCATCACGCCTTCGTCGCGCAGCGGCCGCAGCGCGCGGCCGAGCGCGAAGTGGTGCGCCGCATCCGCGCGCGGCTGGATCGACAACTGTGCGACGGGCACGTCGGCTTCCGGGAACATCAGCAGCATCGGCACCCACGCGCCGTGGTCGAGACCGCGTTCGTTCGTCGCGGTGGCGATGCCGGCCGCGTTCAGCAACGCGGCCGCACGCTCGGCGACGTCGGGCGCGCCCGGCGCCGGATAGCGAATCTCGTACAGCGCGCGCGGAAAGCCGTGGAAGTCGTGGATCGTTTCCGGGTGCGCGGCGACGCTCGCGACCGGCTGTTGCGTGCCCCAGTGCGCGGACAGCATCAGCACCGCGCGCGGGCGCGGCAATTCGGCGCCGAGGTGCGTGAACGCACCGGACGGCAGTGTCGGGTCGATCGGCAGCGTCGGGGCGCCGTGGGACAGGTAGAGCGAAGGCAAGCGGTTCATGGTGGTGGCCTGCAAAAGGGTTTGCCTGTGACTATAGGCGTGCACCGAGCATTGATAAATCCATGTCTCGGAATTTGATTGACGCTTGTTTGTTGATAATCGGCGCGATGTAGCGCGTGCCGGAGCGGGCGGGCGCCTGTATTCGTGAAATCGAATGAATTGCCGGGGAATCGGCGAAGATGCGCGAAGAACGGCGCTGCGACAGGCGGCTTACTGCGCGTGCCGGATGCCGCCCCACGGCGTCGTCAGCGGTGCGCTGAGCGCGAACAGGTCGAGCACGCGCGTGACGGTCTGGTCGACGAGTTCCTCGATCGTCTTCGGCATCGCGTAGAACGCGGGCAACGGCGGAAAGACGATGCCGCCCATTTCGGTCACGGCGGTCATGTTGCGCAGATGCGCGAGGTTGAACGGCGTTTCGCGCACCATCAGCACGAGACGGCGGCGTTCCTTCAGCGTGACGTCGGCCGCGCGCGTGATCAGGTTGTCGGACAGCCCGTGCGCGACGCTTGCGAGCGTCTTCATCGAACACGGCGCGATCACCATGCCGTCGGTCGCGAACGACCCCGACGCGATCGTTGCGCCGACGTCGCGCACCGAATGCACGACGTCCGCACGGCTTTCGACATCGGCCTTCGGCAGTTTCAGTTCATGCTGGATGTTGAGCCAGCCGGCGTTCGAAATCAGCAGGTGCGTTTCGACGCCGCCGGCGGCGCGCAGTAGATCGAGCAGCCGTACGCCGTAGATCGCGCCGGTGGCGCCGGTGATCGCGACGATCAGCCGGCGCGGCGGCGCGCTGGGAGATGCCATCGAAAGGGCAACGGGTGGGGCGTGGGTCGGGCGCGTTAAGCGGCGGCGAACAGTTGCTGCAGTTCGCCCGACTGGTACATCTCCATCATGATGTCCGAGCCGCCGACGAATTCGCCCTTCACGTAGAGCTGCGGGATGGTCGGCCAGTTCGAGAATTCCTTGATGCCCTGGCGGATTTCGTCGTCTTCCAGCACGTTGACCGTCTTGAACTGGTCGACGCCGCAGGCCTTCAGCACCTGCACGGCACGGCCCGAGAAGCCGCACATCGGGAATTGCGCGTTGCCCTTCATGAAGAGCACGACCTGGTTTTCGTCGACGATTTGCTTGATACGTTGTTGGGTGTCCATGACTGACCTTGCTTTAGCGGGGCGTTAGATCGAAATGATAGCGGATTTCAACCGGGCGGGCCGGACATCAGCCCGGCAGGCGTCCGCCTGTGGTGCGTTCGATCGCGGCCAGATCGGCGAGCGATTCGACCGCGACGAAACCGTGCGCCACGAGCACCGCGCGTACGGCTTCGGCCTGGTCGTAGCCGTGCTCGATCCAGAGCGTGCCGCCCGGTTTCAGATACGTGCCGGCGCCCGCGACGATCGCGCGGATCGCGCTGAGGCCGTCGGCATCGTCGGTGAGCGCGCCGCGCGGCTCGAAACGCAGATCGCCCTGCGCGAGGTGCGGATCGTGCTGCGCGATGTACGGCGGGTTGCTGACGATCGTGTCGAATGCGAGCGCCGGATCGAGCGCCGTGTACCAGTCGCTCTGCAGCCAGTGCAGCGGGCCGCCGGGGCGGTGCGCGTCGAGCAGCTTGTCCGCATTGCGTTGCGCGACCGCGAGCGCGGCCGGCGAACGGTCCAGCGCCCACACGCGCGCATCGGGACGCTCGGCGGCGATCGACACGGCGATCGCGCCGCTGCCGGTGCCGAGATCGAGCACGGCCGGATGCGGCAGCCCGTCGATTGCATCGAGCGCGGCTTCGACGAGCAGTTCGGTTTCGGGGCGCGGGATCAGCACGTCGGGCGTCACGTCGAACGGCCGGCCGAAGAATTCACGCATCCCGACGAGCTGCGCGACGGGCTCGCCGGCCACGCGGCGCGCTTCGAGCGTGCGGTAGCGTTCGACTGCGGCAGCGTCGAGCGGCGCATCGCCGCGCGTGATCAGTTGCGTGCGGGTCCAGCCGAGCGCGTGCGCGAGCAGCACGCGCGCATCGACCGCGTCGAGCGGCGACGCGCGCAGCAGTTCGTCGGCGGTGGTGTCGGGCATCGCGGCCTCAGTCGGCGTCGCCGAGCGACGCGAGCAGTTCGGCCTGATGCTCGCTGACGAGCACGCGGATCAGTTCGTCGAGATCGCCGTCCATGAGCGCCTCGAGCCGGTACAGCGTCAGGTTGATCCGGTGATCGGTCATCCGGCCCTGCGGGAAGTTGTACGTGCGGATCCGCTCGGAGCGGTCGCCGGAGCCGATCAGGCTCTTGCGCGTCGCGGCTTCCTTCGCGTGCTGCTCGTGATACTGCTTGTCCTTGATGCGCGCGGCGAGCACCTTCAGCGCGCGATCCTTGTTCTTGTGCTGCGAACGGTCGTCCTGGCATTCGACGACGATCCCGGTCGGGATGTGCGTGACGCGTACCGCCGAATCGGTCTTGTTGATGTGCTGGCCGCCCGCGCCGGACGCGCGGAACGTATCGATTCGCAGGTCGGCCGGATTGATTTCGACCTCGCCGATCTCGTCGGCTTCCGGCATGACCGCGACCGTGCACGCGGACGTATGAATGCGCCCCTGTGTCTCGGTCGCCGGCACGCGCTGCACGCGATGGCCGCCCGATTCGAACTTCAGGCGCGAATACGCACCCTGGCCCGCGATCCGCACGATCACTTCCTTGTAGCCGCCGAGATCCGACGCGCTCTCCGACATCATTTCGACCTGCCAGCGCTGGCGTTCCGCGAAGCGCAGGTACATGCGCAGCAGGTCGCCCGCGAACAGCGCCGATTCGTCGCCGCCCGCGCCCGCGCGGATTTCGAGGAAGATGTTGCGGTCGTCGTTCGGATCCTTCGGCAGCAGCATCTTCTGCAGCTCGACTTCGAGGCGGGCCATGCTCTCGCGCGCGCTGCGGATCTCGTCTTCCGCGAAGTCGCGCATCGACAGATCGGCGAGCAGCTCCTGCGCGGCCGTCTCGTCATTGTGCGACTGGCGCCACAGCGCGTACTGCTCGACGACCGGGCCGAGCTCCGCATGTTCGCGCGTCAGCTTGCGGTACTGGTCGAGGTCGGCCGTGACGTTTTCGCGGCTCAGCAGGTCGTTCAGTTCGGCCAGCCGTGTGGACAGCTGGTCGAGCTTGCGTTGCATGCTCGTCTTCATGGTGTGGAGCGGCGCTCCCGGGCAAGGGTATTCGGAAAGGATAGGCCGGCTCGCGGCCGGCGGCAGGGCGACCGGCCGGCGCTAGTGGCCGGATTGGTCGTTCGAGCGCGGCGCGTGCTGGTAGAAGCCACGCATCAGGTCGATCAGCGAATCGCGATCGGCGCCGTTCACGCGGTTGAGCGCGCTCGTCGGGCCGTGGATCAGCTTGTTGGTCAGCGCCTGCGACAGCGCTTCGAGTACGGCGGCCGGATCGTCGCCGCGCGCGAGCAGCTTCTGCGCCTTGTCGACTTCGGCCCGGCGCAGGGCGTCGGCCTGCGTATGCATGTGACGGATCACGGGCACGACGCTGCGCGTGTCGAGCCATTGCATGAAATTCTGCACGCGCGTCTCGATGATCGCTTCGGCTTGCGCGACCGCGGCCTGGCGCGATGCGTTGCCTTCGCGCACGATCGCGCCGAGATCGTCGACGGTGTAGAGGAACACGTCCTTCAGCTTGCCGACTTCGGGCTCGATATCGCGCGGCACCGCGAGGTCGACCATGAAGATCGGCCGGTGGCGGCGCGCCTTCACCGCGCGCTCGACCGCGCCGAGGCCGATGATCGGCAGCGTCGACGCCGTGCACGACACGATGATGTCGAATTCCTGCATGCGGGCCGGAAGATCCGCGAGCGGCATCGCGCGGCCGTTGAAGCGTTCGGCGAGCCGCTGGCCGCGTTCGGCCGTGCGATTCGCGACGACGAGCTCGCGCGGGCCTTGCGCGGCGAAGTGCGTCGCACACAGCTCGATCATCTCGCCGGCGCCGATGAACAGCACGCGCTGATCCGACACCCTTTCGAAGATCCGCTGCGCGAGGCGAACCGCGGCGGCGGCCATCGACACCGACTGCGTGCCGATTTCGGTCGTGCCGCGCACTTCCTTCGCCACCGCAAACGTGCGCTGGAACAGCTGGTTCAGATAGGTCCCGAGCGCGCCGGCTTCCGTCGCGGTGCGTACGGCGTCCTTCATCTGGCCCAGAATCTGCGTTTCACCGAGCACCATCGAATCGAGGCCCGATGCGACGCGGAACGCGTGCCGGACCGCTTCCGACTGCGGCAGCGCATAAACGTGCGGTGCGAGCTCGTCGACCGAAATCCGGTGATACTCCGACAGCCAGCGGACCGCGCCTTCGCGTGCCGCGCGATCATCGGTCGCGCAATACAGTTCGGTGCGGTTGCAGGTGGAGAGGATCGCCGCTTCGGGCGTATTGGGCGCCTGGGGGCCCAGAAACACGTTCTTGAACGTGACGAGAGCCGGCTTGATCTGCTCGAGCGGAAACGCCACGCGTTCGCGCAGGGCGACAGGCGCAGTGTGGTGATTGATTCCGATCGTGAGGAGTTGCATATCGCGGGCTATCGTTTAGCCCCATATTATAGCGTTTCAGCGATTTCCTCACTCGCCGCATACCGGGCATCAGCGTGGCGGGGCCGGGAATTAGGGGGCTCGATCGGCACGCGATCGAGCTGATAGCCGTAGCCGTAGAGCGGCAACAGCCGGTAGCCGCGCTCCGGAAGCAACTGCAATTTGCTGCGCAGCCGGGACGCGTGCGTATCGAGCGTGCGCGACTTCATGTCGCGGCGGCGCGCCCACACCGTTTCGAGGATATGGGCGCGCGACACGGGCCGCGACAGGTTCGCGAACAGCAGTTGCGCGAAGCGGAACTCCTTGGGCGTGAGCGAAACGATCGCTTCGCCGAAGCGCACGAGGCCGTGCGTGGCGTCGAATGCATATTCGCCATACATTTCGCGCGAGCGGGTCGGCGGCCGGCGCACGCCCGCGCGCCGGCTCAGCGCGTTGACGCGAGCGAGCAGCTCGGGCCCGCTCACGGGGCGCACGACGCAATCGTCGGCACCCGCGTGCAGGCACGATACGATTTCGCTTTCGCGCGGCAATTGCATCACGGCGATGGCCGGCAGCCCGGGCAGGATCGTCTGCGCGCGCGGAATGACTTCCTCGGCCGGCTGGTCGCCGGCCCAGTTGCCGGTGATCAGCATGTCGCAGGTGTCGGTGGCGAGCCATTCGAAGAACGCCGTGCTGGACGGAAACGCGTGGCACACATGACCGCCCGCGAAGAGCAGGCGGTTCAGGAGTGCGGCATGACGCGCCTCGGGATCGATCAGAGCGATTCGCATGAGAGTTTCTTCAATACGGCAGCCGGTGCGCGCTTGCCATAACGTCGAGTCGGCCCCTACACTCGACTGTTCGCGGCACCCGGCTGGTCCCGGGTTCGATGGATGAATCGATGCTAGCCGCTGGCAACGTTCACGCCTATGGGACGAATCTGAATTTATAGAAGGCGTCGAATGAACTGGTTTGGAATCCTTGTCCTGGGAGCGGCCGTCGGGCTGTTCGGCCGATGGCTGCACCCGATGCGGCGCACGAGCCGGCCGGCATGGTGGATCGCGGTGCTCGTCGGCATCATGGGCGCGGCCGCTGCCCGAATGGCCGGCAATCTCTCGGGACTGTTTTACGATGGCGAGACGCTCGAATGGCCGGTCTGCACCGGCGTCGCGTTCCTCGCCGTAGCCGTGACGGTCGCGTTGTCGGCCCGTCGCTGAATGCTCTCAGGTGAAATCATGAATGCCCGTCTCCCCGAAGTCTCGCCGGTGCCGGCCCGCCTTGCGCTGCTGCGCGGCGCCATGGCCCGCGAGGACCTGGCCGCCTATCTCGTGCCGTCCGCCGATCCCCATCTGTCCGAGTACCTGCCCGAGCGCTGGCAGGCCCGCCGCTGGCTGTCCGGCTTCACGGGCTCGGTCGGCACGCTGGTCGTGACCGCGGATTTCGCGGGGCTGTGGGTCGACAGCCGCTACTGGGTGCAGGCCGACGCCGAACTGGCCGGCACGGGCGTGCAGCTGATGAAGATGACGGGCGGGCAGCAGAGCGCGCCGCACGTCGACTGGCTCGCGCAGAACGTGGCGGCAGGCATGACGGTCGGCGTCGACGGCGCCGTGCTGGGCGTCGCGGCCGCACGCGGGCTGACGGCCGCGCTGAGCGCGCGCGGCATCGCGCTGCGCACCGATCTCGACCTGCTCGACGCGATCTGGCCCGAGCGGCCGGGGCTGCCCGGCGACGCCGTGTTCGAACACGCGGCGCCGCAGGCCGACACGACGCGCGCGAGCAAGCTGGCCGACGTGCGCCGTGCAATGCACGCGCAGGGCGCGCAGTGGCATTTCGTGTCGACGCTCGACGATCTCGCATGGTTGTTCAACCTGCGCGGCGCCGACGTCAACTTCAATCCCGTGTTCGTTGCGCACGCAATGATCGGCGCCGATCGCGCGACGCTGTTCGTCGCCGACGGCAAGGTGTCGCCGGCGTTGGCCGCGTCGCTCGAGCAGGACGGCGTCGACGTCCGTGCGTACGACGCCGCGCGTGCGGCGCTCGCGGCGCTGCCCGACGGCGCGACGCTGCTGGTCGACCCGCGCCGCGTGACGTTCGGCACGCTCGAGGCCGTGCCGGCCGGCGTGAAGCTCGTCGAGGCCGTGAATCCGTCGACGTTCGCGAAGTCGCGCAAGACGTCCGCCGAGATCGCGCACGTGCGTGTGACGATGGAGCACGACGGCGCTGCGCTCGCGGAATTCTTCACATGGTTCGAGCAGGCCGTGAACCGCGAGACGATCACCGAACTGACGATCGAGGAGAAACTCACGGCCGCGCGCACACGGCGCCCCGGCTATGTGTCGCCGAGCTTCGCGACGATCGCCGGCTTCAACGCGAACGGTGCGATGCCGCACTACCACGCGACGTCCGAGTCGCACGCGACGATCTCCGGCAACGGCCTGCTGCTGATCGATTCGGGCGGTCAGTACACGACGGGCACGACCGACATCACGCGCGTCGTACCGGTCGGCACCCTCAGCGACCTGCAGCGACGCGATTTCACGATCGTGCTGAAATCGATGATGGCGCTGTCGCGCGCACGCTTCCCGCGCGGCATCCGCTCGCCGATGCTCGACGCGATCGCGCGCGCGCCGATGTGGGCGGCCGGGCTCGACTACGGCCACGGCACGGGGCATGGCGTCGGCTACTTTCTGAACGTGCACGAGGGCCCGCAGGTCATCTCGCACTACGCGCCGGCCGAGCCGTACACCGCGATGGAAGAGGGCATGATCACGTCGATCGAGCCGGGCGTGTACCGTCCCGGCCAGTGGGGCATCCGGATCGAGAACCTGGTCGTGAACCGCGCGGCCGGGCAGACCGAGTTCGGCGATTTCCTCGCGTTCGAGACGCTGACGCTGTGCCCGATCGACACGCGCTGCGTGTTGATCGAGATGCTGCATGACGAAGAGCGCGCATGGCTGAACACGTATCACGCGACGGTGCGCGAGCGCGTCGGCCGGCACCTGAGCGGCGATGCAAAGGCGTGGCTGGACGCACGCACGCTGCCGATCTGACGCAACGCGAGATAACGGCCGGGCGACAGCCGAACCATAACAGCGAGGGCGACAAATGGCGGGCACCGCAGTGATCGTGGTCGACATGCAGCGCGGGCTGGTGGAGCGGGCGCAGCCCGCTTACCGGCTCGACGACGTGGTGTCGGGCATCAACCGGTTGACGGCGGCGGCGCGCGCGGCGAATGCGCCCGTGTGCTTCGTGCAGCACGACGGCGATGCGGACGACGACATCGTGCCCGGCACGGCGGGCTGGGAGCTGCATGCGGGGCTGGTCGTCGGGAACGACGACTGGCGCGTGCGCAAGCAGATGAGCGACGCGTTCCACGACACGCCGCTCGCGGCGCAGCTCGACCGCCACGGCATCCGTTCGGTGCTGGTCTGCGGCTATGCGACCGAGTTCTGCATCGATTCGGCCGCGCGCCGTGCGGCGCTGCTCGGCTACCGGACGACCGTCGTGTCCGACCTGCATACGACGAACGAGCGCGCGCACCTGTCGGCCGCGCAGATCGTCGCGCACCACCACTTCATCTGGCAAAACAATTCGCTGTCGGGTAACGCGGTGACGCCGCGTCCGCTCGCGGACGTGCTTGCCGCGGAGTTCGCATGACGATCAAGGCCGTGGTGTTCGATTTCGGCGGCGTGCTGATCGACTGGAGCCCCGAGTACCTTTACCGGGAACTGATTCCCGACGCCGCCGAGCGTCGCTGGTTCCTCACGCACGTCTGCGCGATGGACTGGGTGATCCGCCAGGACGGCGGGCAGACGATCGAGGAGGGGACGGCCGAGCTCGTCGCGAAGTTTCCGGAGCACGACGCGCTGATCCGCGCGTTCTACGCACGCTGGCACGAGATGATCGGCGGCGTGCTCGACGAAGGCGCCGCGCTCGTCGACCGGCTCGATGCGCAGGGGATGCCGCTGTTCGGGCTGACGAACTGGTCCGCGCAGACGTTTCCGTATGCGTGGGACAACTTTCCGGTCCTGCGGCGTTTCAAGGACATCGTCGTGTCGGGGCGCGTGAAGCTCGTGAAACCCGATCCCGCGATCTACCGCGAGATGCACGCGCGGATCGCCCCGCACCTGCCGGGCATCGCGCCGCACGAACTCGTGTTCATCGACGACAACGCGAAGAACGCCGCGGCCGCGACGGCGCTCGGCTGGCACGGCATTCATCATACGAGCGCGGCGGCGACCGAGGCGCGGCTGCGCGAGCTGGGCGCGCTCGCATAAGCGGCGGGCGAGCGGCGGTCGGATAAAAAAAAGCGGGCCGCGGGCCCGCTTCTTCGTTTTGCCGATCCGGAAGCGGTCGCCCTCGGCGTCCGGCTCCGCGTTGCCGCAGTGCTGGGCGCCCGGGCCGCGCTGGTCAGCGGCTGATCGGCTTGTAGCGGAGGCGGTGCGGCTTCGCGGCTTCCTCGCCGAGGCGCGCGCGCTTGTCGGCTTCGTACTCCTGGTAGTTGCCGTCGAAGAACGTGACCTGCGAATCGCCTTCGAACGCGAGGATGTGCGTCGCGATCCGGTCGAGGAACCAGCGATCGTGCGAGATCACCATCACCGAGCCCGCGAATTCGAGCAGCGCGTCTTCCAGCGCACGCAGCGTTTCGACGTCGAGGTCGTTCGACGGTTCGTCGAGCAGCAGCACGTTGCCGCCCGAGATCAGCGTCTTCGCGAGGTGCAGGCGGCCGCGTTCGCCACCGGACAGGTTGCCGACGATCTTCTGCTGGTCGCCGCCCTTGAAGTTGAAGCGGCCGATGTACGCGCGCGACGGCGTCTCGTACTTGCCGACCGTCAGCACGTCGGCGCCACCCGAGATTTCCTCGAACACCGTCTTCGTGCCGTCGAGCGCGTCGCGGCTCTGGTCGACATACGCGAGCTTCACCGTCGGCCCCATCACGACCTCGCCCGAATCCGGCTGTTCCTTGCCCGTCAGCATCCGGAACAGCGTCGACTTGCCGGCGCCGTTCGGACCGATGATGCCGACGATCGCGCCGGCCGGGATCTTGAGGTTCAGGTTGTCGATCAGCAGGCGGTCGCCGAACGCCTTGCTGACGTTCTTGAACTCGATCACTTCATTGCCGAGGCGGTCTCCGACCGGAATGAAGATTTCCTGCGTCTCGTTGCGTTTCTGGTATTCCTGGCTGTTCAGCTCCTCGAAGCGCGCGATACGCGCCTTCGACTTCGCCTGGCGACCCTTCGGGTTCTGGCGCACCCACTCCAGTTCCTTCTTGATCGCCTTCTGGCGCGCCGATTCCGACGCTTCTTCCTGCTTCAGGCGCTCTTCCTTCTGGTCGAGCCAACTGCTGTAGTTGCCCTTCCACGGAATACCATGGCCGCGGTCGAGTTCGAGAATCCACTCGGCGGCGTTGTCGAGGAAGTAGCGATCGTGCGTGACGGCGACGACGGTCCCCGGGAAACGCACCAGGAACTGCTCGAGCCAGTCGACCGATTCGGCGTCGAGGTGGTTGGTCGGTTCGTCGAGCAGCAGCATGTCGGGCTTTTCGAGCAGCAGCTTGCACAGCGCGACGCGGCGCTTTTCGCCGCCCGACAGGTGCTCGATCTTCGCGTCCCACGGCGGCAGGCGCAGCGCGTCGGCGGCCACTTCGAGCTGCTGCTCGGGGCTGCCGCCGTCGCTCGACGCGAGGATCGCTTCGTACTTCGCCTGGTCGGCCGCGAGCGCATCGAAGTCGGCGTCCGGCTCGGCGTACGCCGCGTAGATTTCTTCAAGCTTCTTGTTGGCCTGGAACAGGTCGCCGAGACCGTCCTCGACGGCTTCGCGCACCGTCTTCGTCGGGTCGAGCTGCGGTTCCTGCGGCAGGTAGCCGATGTTCAGGTTCGGCATCGGCGTCGCTTCGCCCTCGATGTCCTTGTCGACGCCCGCCATGATGCGGATCAGCGTCGACTTGCCCGAGCCGTTCAGGCCGAGCACGCCGATCTTCGCGCCGGGAAAGAACGACAGCGAGATGTCCTTCAGGATCTGGCGCTTGGGCGGCACGATCTTGCCGACCCGGTTCATCGTGAAAACGTATTGGGCCATTTGGGTGTGAAAGTCAGAAGTGGTTGAGACTGCCGCGCGGCGCGCTGGCGTGGCGGCGTCGGGTGATTCGGTACGGGAGCGTGCCGCGCGGGGCGCGGCGGCGTCGCCGCGTGTCGGCGGCGCGAGCGGCTATTGTACTTCGCCGCCGGCTGCCGCTGGCGCGGCGCAGGCTTTCAGGCGCACCGCGTTCACAGCCACGCGGCGACGCCGCCATGCCCCGAGCAGGTGCCGCGCCGGTGGCGGCTGAAGCTGAATGTGCCGTCACGGCAGCGCGCGCTCGCGCCTTCGGGCACGCGGCCCGATTTCGAATGCGCGGGCGCATGCACGGTTTCGCCGTCGCGGTTGCGATACGTGTCGTGACGGTCGAGATCGGCTTCGTTGCCGTAGCCGGGCGACGCGCGATACGCATGCGCGGGAGGGGGCAGCACGGCGCACGCGACGAAGAGCGCGGCCGACAGGGTCGCGATGTGCGTCGCGCGGCGGAGCAGGGCAGGCATGGTCTCTCTCGGTCTGTTGTTATCGATGTCGGGTCGATGGCCCGGGGCCGCATGTTAGCGGATCGCCAGCGGATCGGCGCCGAGCCGCGGAGCAACGTTACGCCGCGCCCGACATCGACGCCGCGCCGTCGGCCTGCGCGGCCTCGAGAATCCACCGGCGGAACGCGGCGACCTTCGGCCGTTCGGCGTGATGCGGCGGATAGACGAGGTAGTACGCGAAATCGTCGAGCCACGCGACGTCGGCGAGCTGCACGAGCCGGCCGCTTTTCAGCTCGCCGCGCACCATTGCGGCCGGCAGCAGCCCGGCGCCCTGGCCGGCGACGATCGCCTGCAGCAACAGGCCGGAGTCGTCGAACGCGGGCCCGCGCGGCGGGCCGAAATCGTCGATCCGCTGCGCGCCGAACCAGATGTGCCAGCCCTTGCGCTCGGCGTCGTGCAACTGCGGCCAGCCGACGAGATCGGCGGGCGTCGCCGGCATGCCGAGCCGCGCGACGAGTTCGGGGGACGCGAGCGCGACGATCTCCACCGTCAGCAGGCGCTCGCTGCACAAGCCGATGTAGCGTCCGAGGCCGTGACGGATCGCGACGTCGACGCCGTCGCGCGCGAAATCCGCGAGCGCATGGCTCGTGACGATCTGCAGGTCGACGTCCGGGCATGCGTGCCGGAATTGTGCGAGGCGCGGTACCAGCCACGCGGACGCGAAGAACGGCGTGACGCTCACCGTCAGCACGCCGCTGTCGGCGGCGCCCGACACGCGCTGCGACGCATCGGCGATCTGCCGGAACGCGTTACGCACCGGCGGCAGGTAGTCGCGGCCGGCGGGCGTGAGCAGGATGCCGCGGTTGACGCGCTCGAACAGCTGCACGCCGAGATGCGTCTCGAGCGTGCGGATCATCTGGCTCACCGCGCCGGGCGTGACCGACAGTTCCTCGGCCGCCGACTTCACCGACAGGTGGCGGGCGGCTGCTTCGAATGCGCGCAGCGCGTTGAGAGGCGGCAAGCGGGAGCGATTCATTCAGTTTTTCTAAAGCGAAAGGCCGACGAAATATCGTTTGAGGCGACGCATACGCACGAGTACCGTTGTCGCATCGGATTGCATTCTTTGCAGCTGCGTTTCGGCAGCCGATGCGATCAACATAGTTCAACTATATCCACGAGGCAATCCGGACGCCGCCCGGCGGCCGGTGCGACCTGAGAGGAGCATCGTCATGAACCGCCCGGGCGCGTCGCGCCTCTTTTATGGCTGGTACGTGGTCGCGGCCGCGTTCGCCGTCACATTCGTCGGGTTCGGCAGCGCCTATACCTTCAGCGCGTTCGTCGAGTCGCTGCAGCGGGATTTCGCCGCATCGCGCGGGCAGATCGCGCTCGTGTTCTCGGTCGCCGGCTTCCTGTATTTCGGCTTCGGCATCGTCAGCGGGCCGCTTGCCGATCGCTTCGGTTCGCGGCGGCTCGCCGTCGCCGGGATGCTGCTGACGGGCGCCGGGCTCGCGGCCGCTGGCGCCGCGCATACGCTGCTGCAGGTCTATGTCGCGTACGGGCTCGGTGTCGGTCTCGGCGTCGGCTGCGCGTATGTGCCGGCCGTCGGTGCCGTGCAGCGCTGGTTCGTGCGCCGGCGCGGCTTCGCGTCGGGGCTCGCGGTCGCCGGGATCGGCGTCGGCACGCTCGTGATGCCGCCGCTCGCGTCCGCGCTGATCGCGCATGTCGGTTGGCGCGGCGCGTATTTCACGCTGGCCGTGATCGCGGTGGTCCTGGGGGCTGGCATGTCGTTGCTGATCGAGAACGATCCGCGCAGGCGCGGACTGTTGCCGGACGGCGATGGCGGCCGGAATGCCGGTGCTTCCGCGGCCGGTGCCGGCGCGACCGTGCATGCCGGCGCGACGGTGCGCGAGGCTGTCACGTCGCGACCGTTCGCGAGCCTCTACGCGGCATGCCTCGTGTGCTCGTTCGGCGTGTTCGTCCCGTTCGTTCACCTCGTGCCGTACGCGCTCGATCATGGCGTCGCGCCGTCGACGGCCGTGCTGCTGCTCGGCGCGATCGGCGTCGGCAGCACGGCCGGCCGCTTCTTCCTCGGCGGCCTCGCCGACCGCTTCGGCCGCCGCGCATCGCTGCTCGCGATGTTTGCGGGCATGGCCGTTGCACTCGTCGCGTGGGCGGGCGCCGGCACGGTCGCGACGCTTGCCGCGTTCGCACTCGTGTTCGGCGTGTTCTACGGCGGCTGGGTCGCCGTGCTGCCGGCGGTCGTGATGGACTACTTCGGCGGGCGCAACGTGAGCGCGATCATCGGCATCCTGTACACGAGCGTCGCGTTCGGCACGCTGATCGGGCCGGCCGCCGCCGGCTTCATCTACGACGCCGGGGGCGGCTATCTCGTGCCGATTCTCGCGAGCGCCGCCGCGAATGCGATCGCGTTCGCCATCGTCGCGACCACCGGACGTGCGCCGGCGGCCGCGCGTGCAGTTGGCGGATAGGTGTACCCGGCTGGGCGCACCGAGCGATTTCCGGTAGGGTGGCCGGACCATCAAGCATGGACGAACGGTCGGGGAGGCATCGTGACATTCGACGAAGTCCGGCAGATCGCACTGGCGTGGCGCGGCGTCGAGGAGGGCACGTCGTACGGCACGCCCGCACTCAAGGTGAAGGGCAAGATGCTCGCGCGGCTGCGCGAGGACGGCGACACGCTCGTCGTGAAGGGCGTCGGCCCCGACGAGCGCGCGTGGCTGATCGAATCGGAGCCCGACGTGTATTACGTGACCGATCACTATGCGGGCTGGCCGATCGTGCTGGTGCGCCTGTCGACCGCGCATCCCGACGCCGTGAAAAACCTGCTCCTGCGAGAATGGCACGCCATCGTGCCTGCCAAGTGGCGGGACGAAGCGGCGCGCGGCGCGAACTGAGCGCCCGACGCGCCAAGCGGCCGGCATGCCTTTGACGGAAGCGGCCTGACGACCCGCGAGCCGGCGCCGAACCGAACCAGGTGTTGCATCGGTTTGCATCGATGCAACAAGTGGTTCCATCGAAATTCTTCAATTGGTTCTTAGTGAAGAACCGTTTGATGCTTACACTCCTTCGCTTCGAAGGCGGCTGACGAAAGCCGACGGAAAGGGCGCACGCGATGCGCCGGCGCCATGCGTGCCGCATCGCACCCGCAGCTTCGCAGGCTGCGCGGCGCACCGACCCGAACGGCCCTTCGGCCTCATGCCCGCGTGCGACGCACGCGCGGTCGCAGCCGGATTCAAGAACGACAACTCCCCGCGCCGCCTTCACGCGACCCCCGGTCGTACCGGAACCGTTTTTTGGAGAGAGACAGATGAGTGGAAGCAACACAGGCCTCGGCACGGGCCTGAAGCAGCGTCACGTGACGATGATGTCGATTGCCGGCGTTATCGGCGCGGGCTTGTTCGTCGGCTCCGGCCACGCGATCGCGGAAGCCGGTCCGGCGTCGATACTCGCGTATGCGATCGCGGGCATGCTGGTCGTACTGGTGATGCGCATGCTCGGCGAGATGGCCGTCGCGCATCCGGACAGCGGGTCGTTCTCGACTTATGCCGATCGCGCGATCGGCCACTGGGCCGGCTTCACGATCGGCTGGCTGTACTGGTGGTTCTGGGTGCTCGTGATCCCGATCGAGGCGACGGCCGCTGCGACCATCCTCAATGCCTGGTTCCCTGGTGTCGCGACCTGGATCTTCGCGCTCGGCATCACGCTGCTGCTCACCGTCACCAACCTCTTTTCCGTCAAGAACTACGGCGAATTCGAATTCTGGTTCGCGCTGATCAAGGTCGTCGCGATCGTCGTGTTCCTGTGCATCGGCGGCGCGGCGATCGTCGGCATCGTGCCCGCGCCGGCCGTATCGGGCGTGTCGAACCTGTTCGCGCATCAGGGCTTCATGCCGCACGGCGCCGGTGCGGTGCTGGCGGCGATGCTGACAACGATGTTCTCGTTCCTCGGCACCGAGATCGTGACGATCGCGGCCGCCGAATCGGACAACCCGCAGCGCCAGATCGTGCGCGCGACGAACTCGGTGATCTGGCGCATCACGCTGTTCTATCTCGGCTCGATCCTCGTCGTCGCGGCCATCGTGCCGTGGAACGACCCGCTGCTGCCGACGCACGGCTCGTATCAGCGCGCGATGGAATTGATCGGCATCCCGAACGCGAAGGCGATCATCGACGTGATCGTGCTCGTGTCGGTCGCGAGCTGCCTGAATTCGGCGCTGTACACGGCCTCGCGAATGTTGTTCTCGTTGTCGAAGCGCAAGGACGCGCCTGCGTTCCTGCATCGCACCGATTCGACCGGCACGCCGCGTGCGGCCGTGCTCGCGTCCACTGCATTCGGCTTCGTGACCGTGATCGCGAACTACCTGATGCCGGAACAGGTGTTCGGCTTCCTGCTCGCGACGTCGGGCGCGATCGCGCTGCTCGTGTATCTGGTGATCGCGATCTCGCAGTTGCGGATGCGCAAGACGCTCGAATCGAGCGGCGCCGACCTGACGCTGCGGATGTGGATGTTCCCGTGGCTCACGTGGGCCGTGATCCTGTTCATCTGCGGCACGCTGACCGTGATGTTCGTCAGCGAGGATCACCGGATGGAAGTGGGGGCGACGGCGGTGCTGGCGTTGATCGTGCTGCTCGCGTCGTGGCTGAACAAGCGCGGTCGCGATGCGCGGGCGAGCGAGGGGCGGCGCGTATCGGCGACGTGATGCAGTAACGAAGCAGCGGCGGGCACGAGCGTTCGCTGTCGGCTGGCGGGGACGCCTCCGCAATGACAAATGGCCCGATCGGCGCTTGCCGGTCGGGCCATTTTTTTCGTGCCGGAGCACGCGTGGCGCGATGCCATGCATATCGCACGGCATCGGCTGATGCAGGTGTCAGACGTTGAACAGGAAGTTCATCACGTCGCCGTCGTGCACGACATATTCCTTCCCTTCCGCGCGCATCTTGCCGGCTTCCTTCGCGCCTTGCTCACCCTTGTACGAGACGAAGTCGTTGAACGCGATCGTCTGTGCGCGGATGAAGCCGCGCTCGAAGTCGGTGTGGATCACGCCGGCCGCCTGCGGCGCCGTGTCGCCGATATGGATCGTCCACGCGCGCACTTCCTTCACGCCCGCGGTGAAATAGGTCTGCAGGCCGAGCAGCTTGAAGCCCGCGCGGATCACGCGGTCGAGCCCTGGCTCTTCCATGCCCATGTCGGCGAGGAACGCTTCCTTGTCCGCATCGTCGAGATCGGCGATTTCCGCCTCGATCGCCGCGCACACGGCGACCACCGGCGCGTTCTCGCTTTCCGCGTACTTGCGCACCGCATCGAGGTGCGGATTGTTCGCGAAGCCGTCGTCCTTCACGTTCGCCACGTACATCGCGGGCTTCGCGGTGATCAGGCAGAACGGTTTGAGCAGCGCGGCCTCGTCGTCGGACAGGTCGAGACCGCGCACGGCCTTGCCCTGGTCCAGATGCGCGCGCGTCTTTTCGAGCACGGCCGCGAGCTTGCCGGCTTCCTTGTCGTTGCCCGACTTCGCCGCCTTGGAATAGCGCGTGAGCGCCTTCTCGACGGTGCCGAGATCGGCGAGCGCGAGTTCGGTGTTGATCACTTCGATGTCGTCGATCGGGCTGACCTTGCCGGCGACGTGAATGACGTTCTCGTCCTCGAAGCAGCGCACGACGTGCGTAATCGCGTCGGTTTCACGGATGTTCGCGAGGAACTGGTTGCCGAGGCCTTCACCCTTGCTCGCGCCCGCGACGAGGCCGGCGATGTCGACGAACTCGACGACGGCCGGCACGACGCGCTCGGGCTTGACGATCTCGGAGAGCGCCTTCAGGCGCGTATCGGGCACTTCGACGATGCCGACGTTCGGCTCGATCGTGCAGAACGGGTAGTTCTCGGCGGCGATGCCGGCCTTGGTCAGCGCATTGAACAGGGTGGACTTGCCGACGTTGGGCAAGCCGACGATGCCGCATTTGAGACTCATGGAATCCTTCGGACGGGTGGGGCGGCGCGGCCGGACAGGGCACGGCGGCGCGGGAAAAAAGGGCGGCCGGCGCTTGGGGCGCGGCAGGCCGACGGTCAAAGGCGCTATTGTACCGTGCCGACGCCCCGGATCCCGGGCTTGCGCCGAACGGTCGATGCGGCGGGCCGCCGCGCCGCCGCATCCGTCCGCGATTCTGCTGATTTCCGGCAAAGTCCGGCCGCGTAAGGGTTTGGCCCCGCGGCTATAATGCCCGCCATGACTGCCCACCACACCTTCGACGTCGCCGTGGTCGGCGGCGGGCTCGTCGGCAAGACGGCCGCGCTCGCGCTGACCCAGTCCGGTTACAAGACTGCCTTGCTCGCCCAGCCGGCCACGCCGCGCCCCGCCGATCTCGCGTTCGACACGCGCGTCTACGCGCTGTCGTCCAGTTCGCAGGCCTTGCTCGAGCGGCTGCGGGTCTGGCAGGCGCTCGACCACAGCCGGCTCGCACCCGTCTACGACATGCGCGTGTACGGCGATGCGCATGCCGAACTGCATTTCTCCGCGTACCAGGCCTCCGTGCCGCAACTCGCGTGGATCGCCGAATCGTCGCTGGTCGAGACGTCGCTCGACGCCGCGCTGCGGTTTCAGCCGAACCTCACATGGTTCGACGCGCGCGCACAGGGCTTCGACGTGCGCGACGACGCGGCCGTGCTCACGCTGTCGTCGGGGCAGGTGCTGGAAGCCGACCTCATCGTCGGCGCCGACGGCGCGCATTCGTGGGTGCGCTCGCAAATGGGGGCCAAAGTCGAGCGACGCGACTACCGGCAGACCGGTGTCGTCGCGAACTTCAAGGCGTCGCTGCCGCATCGCGAGACGGCCTATCAGTGGTTCTGCGACGGCGAGATCGTCGCGCTGCTGCCGCTGCCGGACGGCCACGTGTCGCTTGTGTGGTCCGCACACACCGCGCATGCGGACGAACTGCTCGCACTCGATCCGGCGCAGCTTGCGGCCGAAGTCGAGCGCGTGTCGCACGGCCAGGTCGGCACGCTCGAATGCGTGACGCCGGCCGCCGGCTTCCCGCTGGCGCTGCAGACGGTCGACAAACTGATCGCGCCGCGTGTCGCGCTCGTCGGCGATGCCGCGCACCTGATCCACCCGCTCGCGGGGCAGGGGATGAACCTCGGGCTGCGCGACGTCGCAGCGCTCGCCGACGCGATCGCAGTCAAGGAAAGCTTCCGCAACCTCGGCGATACGGTGCTGCTGCGCCGCTACGAGCGTTCGCGCCGCGAGGACATCCGCGCGCTGATGGTCGCGACCGACGGGCTGCAGCGGCTGTTCGCGGTGCCAGGCTCGCTCGCGAAGGCCGTGCGCAATGCGGGCATGGCATTCGTCGGGGCGCAGCCGCTCGTGAAGCGCTGGCTAGTGTCGTCCGCGCTCGGCTGATCGAACCTTCGGCCGCTTCGCCGGTCGGACTCGGTTCCGTTACGGCGTACACTGTGCCGTGCACTCCGATTGAGCTGAAGGAAGAACAGGATGAAAAAAACGATCCGCATCGCGTCGCTGGCGCTGGCCGTCACGATGGCGACGCTCGGCTGCACCGCGCAGGCCGACCAAACCACCGACAAGCTGAAAGCCACGCTGCAGGCCCGTCTCGGCAGCGACGCGCCGATCAAGAGCGTGTCGAAGTCGCCGGTCGCGGGCCTTTACGAAGTGAACATGGGCTCGCAGATCATCTATAGCGACGCGGCGGGCGACTACGTGCTGCTCGGCGATCTCGTCGACGCCAAGACGCACAAGAACCTGACCGACGCACGCCTGTCCGAAATCAACAAGATCGACTTCGCGAGCCTGCCGTTCGCGAATGCGATCAAGGTCGTCAAGGGCAACGGCGCACGCAAGATCGCGGTGTTCTCCGATCCGAACTGCCCGTACTGCAAGAAGCTCGAGACGACGCTGCAGTCGGTCGACAACGTCACCGTCTACACGTTCCTGTACCCGGTCCTGTCGCCGGATTCGACCGTGAAGTCGAAGGCGATCTGGTGCGCAACCGACCGTGCGAAAACGTGGCAGAGCTGGATGCTCGACCACCGCGCGCCGTCCGGCGCGGGCACGTGCGACACGACCGCGCTCGACAAGAACCTCGCGCTCGGCCGCGGGATGAACGTCACGGGCACGCCGACGATCTTCTTGCCGGACGGCCGCCGCCTGCCGGGCGCGGTGTCGGCCGAGCAGCTCAACCAGGCGCTCGCCTCGAGCAAGTAACAGACCGACACGCCGGGCCGCATGGCCCGGCCAGCGAGGGGCGCCCGCGTTATCCGCCGGCGCCTCTCTTCGTTTTTGCCGCCGTATTCGACCGACCGATTGCCACGATGACCCAGCCGATCCGCTATTCGATTGTCCCGAAAGATCTTGCCGCGCACCTGTTCGAAGTGTCGGTGACGGTCGCCGATCCCGATCCCCAAGGTCAGCGCTTCTCGCTGCCGGTGTGGATTCCGGGCAGCTACCTCGTGCGCGAGTTCGCGCGCAACATCGTGACGCTCGGCGCATTCAACGACGCGGGCCGCAAGGTGCGGATCGCGAAGACCGACAAGCACACGTGGCAGGCTGCGCCCGTGACCGGCGCGCTGACGCTGCGCTACGACGTGTATGCGTGGGACCTGTCGGTGCGCTCCGCGTATCTCGACGAATCGGGCGGTTTCTTCAACGCGACGGCCGTGTTCCTGAGCGTCGCCGGCCGCGAGGACGCGCCGTGCGAAGTCGACATTGCGAAACCGGCCGGCACGGCGTTCCGCGCGTGGCGCGTCGGCACCGCGCTGCCCGAGGCGCGCGGCACGAAGCGCTACGGTTTCGGCGCGTATCGCGCGTCGAACTACGACGAACTCTCCGACCATCCGGTGACGATCGGAGAATTCGCGCTCACGACGTTCGAGGCACACGGCGTGCCGCACGATATCGTGATCGCGGGGCGCGTGACGCAGCTCGACCTGGAGCGGCTGCGTACCGACCTGAAGCGCGTGTGCGAAGCGCAGATCGCGCTGTTCGAGCCGAAATCGAAGAAGGCGCCGATGGACCGCTACGTGTTCATGACGCTCGCGGTCAGCGACGGCTACGGCGGCCTCGAGCATCGCGCGTCGACCGCGCTGATCTGCAACCGGACCGACCTGCCGGTGAAGGGGCGGCCCGAAACGACGGAAGGCTATCGCACATATCTCGGCCTCTGCAGCCACGAGTACTTCCACACGTGGAACGTGAAGCGCATCAAGCCGGCGGCGTTCGTGCCGTACGACCTGACGCGCGAGAACTACACGTCGCTGCTGTGGCTGTTCGAAGGCTTCACGTCGTATTACGACGACCTGATGCTGGTGCGCAGCGGGCTGATGTCGCAGGACGAATATTTCGCGGCGCTCGGCCGCACGGTCGGCGGCGTGCTGCGCGGCACGGGCCGGCTCAAGCAGAGCGTCGCGGAAAGCTCGTTCGACGCGTGGATCAAGTACTACCGCCAGGACGAGAACGCGACCAACGCGATCGTCAGCTACTACACGAAGGGTTCGCTCGTCGCGCTCGCATTCGATCTCGCGATCCGCGCGCAGACGCGCAACCGGAAGTCGCTCGACGACGTGATGCGTCTGCTGTGGCAACGCTACGGCCGCGATTTCTACCGCGGCAAGCAGGCGGGCGTCGAGGAAAACGAAGTCGAGGCGCTGATCGAAGCGGCAACCGGTGTTGCGCTGGGCCGCCTGTTTGCCGACGCCGTGCACGGCACGCGCGACCTGCCGCTCGGCGAGCTGCTCGCGCCGTTCGGCGTGACGCTCGCGCCCGATGTCGCGATCGGCGCGGCCGCGAAGCCGACGATCGGCGCGCGCCTGCGCGGCGGTGCGGACTGCACGTTCGCGGCTGTGTACGACGGCGGCGCCGCGCATCGCGCGGGGCTGTCGGCCGGCGACACGCTGATCGCGGTCGACGGGCTGCGCGTCACGGGCACGAACCTCGATACGCTGCTCTCGCGCTACCGGCCGGGCGACAAGGTCGAGGTTCACGCCTTCCGCCGCGACGAGCTGCGCACGGCGAAACTGAAGCTCGACGGGCCGGAAGTCACACGCTACCGGCTGACGGCGGCAGCGAAGCCGGCCGCAGTATCCAGGGCCCGGGAAGCCTGGCTGAAGGGCTGAGCGCACGGTGGCGGGAATCGGGGCGCGACCGAGGATTGTTCTGCTGTTGCAACAATCCGTCGCCCTGAACCCGCTTTTTCGCGCTGATGCGGCCACGCACAATGGCGTCACTCGCGCTACCGAAGCGCAACCCAACCGGAGCCTGACATGACGACCATTCTGCAAATCAATTCCGCGGCGCGTTCGCAAGGTGCGCAATCCACGCTGCTGGCCAATGAACTGACGGCAAAGCTGCAACAATCGAATCCTGACGCGAAGGTGGTGGTTCGCGACCTGCTGGCCGATGCGCTGCCGCACCTCGACGAATCGGTGCTCGGCGCGTTCTTCACGCCGGCCGACAATCGCACCGCGGAGCAGAATGCGATCGTCGCGAAGAGCGATGCGCTGATCGCCGAACTGCAAGCTGCCGACATCATCGTGATCGGCGCGCCGATGTACAACTTCGGCATCTCGTCGCAACTGAAGACGTACTTCGACTGGATCGCACGTGCAGGCGTCACGTTCCGCTACACCGAGAACGGTCCGGAAGGCCTGATCAAGGGCAAGAAGGTTCACGTGGTGACGGCCCGCGGCGGCAAGTACGCCGGTACGCCGAACGACAGCCAGACGCCGTACCTGCGCACGTTCCTCGGCTTCGTCGGCATGACCGACGTGAGCTTCATCTTCGCGGAAGGCCTGAACCTCGGGCCGGATGCGCAGAGCGCCGCGCTCGCCAGCGCACGCGAAGCGATCGCCGCCGCGTAAGGTCGATGCGGGTGCGACGCATCCGCTGCATCGTCCGATTAAAAAAAACGCCGCGTCCCCCAAAGGGGCGCGGCGTTTTTGCATGCCGGCCGGCGGAAGAACCGGCTCGGCCGTTACGCGAGTGTTTCGGCCACTTCCGGCAGGCGCCAGTCGATCGGTGCGCGGTCTGCTTCGACGAGATAGTCGTTCGCCAGCGCGAAATGGCGGCAGCCGAGGAAGCCACGGTGCGCGGACAGCGGCGACGGATGCGGCGCCTCGAGCACGCAATGTGCGCTCGCGTCGAACAGCGCGCGCTTTGCCTGCGCGTGCGCGCCCCACAGCATGAAGACGAGCCCGCGATGGCGGCCGGCGAGTTCGCGGATCAGCGTGTCCGTGCATTGTTCCCAGCCGCGCTTCGCGTGGCTTGCGGCCGCGCCGCGCTCGACCGTCAGCACCGTGTTGAGCAGCAGCACGCCCTGGCGCGCCCAGGTGTCGAGGCAGCCGTGGCGCGGCGTGTCGTGACCGAAGTTCGCGGCGATTTCCTTGAAGATGTTGCGCAGCGACGGCGGCGTGCGGACGGCCGGCGGCACCGAGAACGCGAGGCCGTGTGCCTGCGGCGTGCCGCGATCGTCGCCGTGGTACGGGTCCTGGCCGAGGATCACGACCTTCACGTCGTCCGGGCTCGTCAGGCGCAGCGCGCGGAACACGTCGGTCGGATAGACCGTCTTGCCGGCCGCACGCTCGTCGTCGACGAAGCGGCACAGCGGCGTGTACGCGTCGCTGTCGGTAAAGGGTTTCAGCACGTCGCGCCAGACGGCCGGCAGCGCGTCGAATTGCGCGGCGAGGTGCGGAACGTCGGCGACAACGGGCTGCGGCGCCGTGGCGGCCGGGGCCGGCGCAGCGGCTTTCTTTGCGGGCTTGCGCCCGGCACGGGCCGGCGCGGAAGCCGGGGACGGAATGTCGACCGGTGCCGTTTCCGGCACGGGATCATCGAACAGCGACGCCTGTTGCGGCGCGCGGGAAGTCTTGCGGGTTGCCATGCGTGATGCGTGTTTATTGCGCGCGCAGCCGGTAGCCGCGCTGCGCCTTGCTGATGTTTTCGGGAGCGAGGCCCGGCAGCGCCTGCTGCAGTTCGGCGGCGAGCGTCGCGAGCGCCGCTTCCGGGCCATCGATCAGTTCGAGTTCGATTTCGCTGATCGGTTCGCGGCGCGTTTCGTTTTCCGCCTGGACGACGATCTCGCCGAGGTCCACCGCGGCTTCGACGGTTGCGCCGCCGATTGCGATGCGCCACAGCGTACGCGAAAAATCCGTGCGGAACAGCGCGGACAGCGCGCCCGCCGCGTCTTTCAGCGCCGCGGCGGCTTCCGGCACGTCGCAGGCCGCGACCAGCGCATCGATCTCGAGCGCGTCGCCGGCGACAGGCAGTTCCCATTCGTGGCGGCGATGCAGGCCGCCTTCCGCGCTGCCGACCGTCTTGAACGTCTGCAACCAGCCGTTCGGCGCGCGGCGCACGCGTACCGCGCTCTTCGAGCGGGCCAGCGCGAGATCGGGCGTGTCGTAATAGACGTTCGCGAGCGTGATGTCGTGACCGGGCTCGCCGGTCAGCGTCTCGAAGAAGCGCCGCGCGGCATCGGCCTGGCCGGCCGGCAGCGCGAGCTTGATTTCTTTTTCGATCGCCATCAGAAGAACATCCGCGCGAGTTCCTCGCCCGGCTGGTCGGCGCGCATGAACGCTTCGCCGACGAGGAACGTGTTCACGTTCGCCGCGCGCATCGTATCGACGTCGGTGCGCGACAGGATGCCCGATTCGGTCACGACGATGCGGTCAGGCGGAATCATGTCGAGCATGTCGAGCGTGGTCTGGATCGACGTCTCGAACGTGCGCAGGTTGCGGTTGTTGATACCGAGCAGCGGCGTCTTGAGCGTCAGCGCCTGTTCCAGCTCGTCGCGGTCGTGCACTTCGACCAGCACGGCGAGACCGAGCGAGTGCGCATACGCCTCGAGGTCCTGCATCAGCGGCGTGTCGAGCGCGGCGGCGATCAGCAGGAGCGCGTCGGCGCCCATCGCGCGCGCCTCGAGGATCTGGTACGCGTCGACGATGAAGTCCTTGCGCAGCACGGGCAGCGTGCAGGCCGCGCGCGCCTCTTCCAGATAGCGGATACCGCCCTGGAAGAACTGCTCGTCGGTCAGCACCGACAGGCACGCGGCGCCGTGCGCCGCGTACGAGCGCGCAATGTCGGCCGGCACGAAATGCTCGCGCAGCACGCCCTTCGACGGGCTTGCCTTCTTGATTTCGGCGATCACGGCGGCGTCGCCGGCCGCGTGCTTCGCCCGCAGCGCGCCGACGAAGTCGCGCAGGTCGCGCGCGGATGCGTCCAGTTTCAGTGCCTCGAGCGGCGTGCTGCGCATGGCCGCCGCGACTTCTTCGCGCTTGACGGCGATGATTCGGTCGAGAATGTCGCTCATGTGGGTTCCTGCTTGATTCGTGAGGGGAGTCAGCGCTTGAACTGCTGTGTGAAGCGCACGAGTTCGTCGACCTTCGCGCGGGCCTTGCCGCTCGCGATCGCTTCGCGGGCGAGCTGGATGCCGTCCGCGATCGATTCGGCGATGTCTGCCGCATACAGCGCGGTGCCCGCGTTCAGCGTGACGATCTCGCGCGCGACGCCCGGCTGGTTGTCCAGCGCACCGAGCAGCATCGTGCGCGATTCGTCTGCATTTTCCACCTTCAGCGTGCGGTTCGACACCATCTGCAGGCCGAAGTCCTCCGGATGGATTTCGTATTCGTGCACCTTGCCGTCGCGCAATTCGCCGACGAGCGTCGCGGCGCCGAGCGAGACCTCGTCCATCCCGTCCTTGCCGTAGACAACGAGCACGTGTTGCGCACCGAGGCGTTGCATCACGCGGACCTGGATGCCGACGAGGTCGGCGTGGAACACGCCCATCAACTGGTTCGGTGCGCCGGCCGGATTGGTTAGCGGGCCGAGGATGTTGAAGATCGTGCGCACGCCGAGTTCGCGGCGCACGGCCGCGATGTTCTTCATCGCCGGGTGATGGTTCGGCGCGAACATGAAGCCCATGCCCGTTTCGGCGATCGACGCCGCAACCTGGTCGGATTGCAGGTCGATGTTCACGCCGAGCGCTTCGAGCACATCGGCGCTGCCGGACTTGCTCGACACGCCGCGGTTGCCGTGCTTCGCGACCTTCGCGCCGGCCGCGGCCGTGACGAACATCGACGCGGTCGAGATGTTGAACGTGTGCGAGCCGTCGCCGCCGGTGCCGACGATGTCGACGAAGTTCGAATTGTCCGGCACCTCGACGTGGTTCGCGAATTCGCGCATCACGGTCGCGGCGGCGGCGATCTCGCCGATCGTCTCCTTCTTCACGCGCAACCCGGTGATGATCGCGGCGGCCATCACGGGCGACATGTCGCCGCGCATGATGAGCCGCATCAGGTGCAGCATTTCGTCGTGGAAGATCTCGCGGTGCTCGATCGTGCGCTGCAGCGCTTCCTGCGGGGTAATCGTCATCGTGAGGCTCCCGTCAGGCGGCGTGCGCGGCCGCGCGGGCCTGCTTGAGGAAGTTCTCGAGCAGCGCATGGCCATGCTCGGACAGGATCGATTCCGGGTGGAACTGCACACCTTCGATCGGCAGCGTCTTGTGACGCACGCCCATGATTTCGCCGTCGTCGGTCCATGCGGAAACCTCGAGACAGTCCGGCAGCGATTCGCGCTCGATCGCGAGCGAGTGATAGCGCGTGACGTCGAAATGCTTCGGCAGGTCGGCGAACACGCCGCGGCAGTCGGTTTCGATCTTGCTCACCTTGCCGTGCATGATGGTCTTCGCGCGCACGACGCGGCCGCCGAACGCCTCGCCGATCGCCTGATGGCCGAGGCATACGCCGAGGATCGGTTTCTTGCCCGCGAATTCGCGCAGCATGTCGAGCGTGATGCCCGCGTGCTGCGGGTTGCTCGGGCCGGGCGACAGGCAGATCACATCGGGATTCAGGCGCGCGACCTCGTCGAGCGTGATTTCATCGTTGCGATAGGTGTGCACGTCCTCGCCCAGCTCGCCGAAGTACTGGACCAGGTTATAGGTGAACGAATCGTAGTTGTCGATCATGAGCAGCATGGTCAGTCTCCGGTCAGAAGTCGCTGTCGAGGCCGTCTTGGACCTGTTCGGCCGCACGCAGCACCGCGCGCGCCTTGTTCTCGGTCTCTTGCCATTCGGATTCGGGCACCGAATCCGCGACGACGCCGGCCGCCGCTTGCACGTACAGGTTGCCGTTGTGGATCAGGCCCGTGCGGATCGCGATCGCGAGATCCATCTCGCCCGAGAACGACAGGTAGCCGACGGCGCCGCCGTACAGCCCGCGCTTGATCGGCTCGAGCTCGTCGATCAGCTCCATCGCACGCACCTTCGGCGCGCCGGACAGCGTGCCGGCCGGGAACGTCGCACGCAGCACGTCGTAGTTCGTCATGCCGGGCTTCAGCTTGCCTTCGACCGAACTGACGATGTGCTGCACGTGCGAGTACTTCTCGATCACCATCTTGTCGGTCACCTGCACCGAGCCGATTTCCGCGATGCGGCCGACGTCGTTGCGCGCGAGGTCGATCAGCATCACGTGCTCGGCGATCTCCTTCGGATCGTTGAGCAGTTCGGTCGCGAGTTCAGCATCGCGCTCGGGCGTGTTGCCGCGCGGGCGCGTGCCGGCGAGCGGGCGGATCGTGACGATCTGGTCTTCGCCGCGCTTTTCCTGGCGAACGAGGATTTCCGGCGATGCACCGACCACGTGGAAATCGCCGAAGTTGTAGTAGTACATGTACGGCGACGGATTCAGCGAACGCAGCGCGCGATACAGCGACAGCGGATTGTCGCGGTACGGCTTCGTCAGCCGCTGGCCGACCTGGATCTGCATCAGTTCGCCGGCCGCGATGTATTCCTTCGCCTGGCGCACGGCGGCCAGATAGTCTTCCTTCTTGAACTCGCGGAACGTTTCGGTGCGCACGCTCGCCGATGTGACGGGCGGCTGCACGGTCGTGCGCAGGCGCTGCTTCAGTTCGCGCAGGCGCTGTTTCGCCTTCGCGTAGGCCTCGGGCTGGCCCGGGTCCGCGTAGGTGATCAGGTACAGCTTGCCGGCGAGGTTGTCGATCACCGCGACTTCCTCGGTCAGCAGCAACTGGATGTCGGGCAGGCCGAGATCGTCGCGCGGCGCGGTGTTCGCGAGCTTCTTCTCGATGTAGCGAACCGCGTCGTAGCCGAAATAGCCGGCGAGGCCGCCGCAGAAGCGCGGCAGGCCCGGGCGCTGCGCAACCTTGAAGCGCGCCTGGAACGATTCGATGAATTCGAACGGGTCGCCGTCATGCGTCTCGACGACCTGGCCGTCGCGCACGACTTCCGACACACCGTTGCGGGTGCGTACGAGCGTGCGTGCGGGCAGGCCGATGAACGAATAGCGGCCGAAGCGTTCGCCGCCGACCACCGATTCGAGCAGGAACGAGTTGGCGCCCGCACGTTCGGGCTGGGCCAGCTTCAGGTAGAGGGACAGCGGCGTTTCGAGATCGGCGAGGGCTTCCGCGATCAGCGGGATGCGGTTGTAGCCTTCGTTCGCGAGCGATTGGAATTCGAGTTCGGTCATGTTCCGGTCCTGTTCGGGACGAGCGGCGGCGTGCGCCAGGGATCACTTGACGCTGCGCGGGCTGCCGTCGGCGAACGGGCGGTCGATCGAGAAGTGCCTGTTGCCGGCCGGCACTCCGGGCGTGAACGTCGCGAGCCTGCGGCCGACCCTGAACGCAAGCGTTCGGGCGCGGTGGAACTCGAGGTGGTGCGACGATCGGCGCGCGGATGCGCAGCGAGATAAAAAACGGCGCTGAAGACGTGCTTCAGCGTACCTCATCGAAGAGGTTAGCGCGACCAGCGACGCCAGGGCCAGGCTCCCCGGTCGATGCTGCTCAGACTCCGTTTTTTATTCAGAAACATGCGGATGGAAGAAATAATCAGAGGGTTGGCCGGCCGGCGTTGTGCGCGGTGATCGCGCGAGCTGCGACCAGCAACGAATCGACTATACCATCCGAATTTATCGTTTGTATAGCTTTGCCGTGGTTGTAGCCGTACGGCACCGTTAGCGTCGCCATCCCGGCCGCGCGGCCCGCCAGCGCATCGTTTTCCGAGTCGCCGATCGCGACCGCCGTATCCGGCGCGACGCCGAGCGCATCGCAGGCCGTCAGCATCGGCAGCGGATCGGGCTTCTTGCGCGCGACGCTGTCGCCGCCGAGCACGATGCCGAAGCAATCGGCCAGCCCGTATTGCTCGAGCAGTTCGACCGCGAAGCGGTGCGGCTTGTTCGTCACGCACGCGAGCCGGATGCCGGCCGCGCGCAGCGCGTCGAGACCGGCGGCCACATCCGGATAGAGGCGCGTATGGCGGCCGTTGATCTTCGCGTATTCGGTCTGGTAGATCGCCAGCGCGTCGTCGAAGCGCGCGTGTGCTTCGACGGCCGTGAAGCGCGGCTTCAGCACGCTCTGGATCAGGTGTTCGGAGCCCTTGCCGACGTAGCCGATCACCTCGTCGCGCGACGTGGCCGGCGCGTCGAGCTGCGCGAGCATTCCGTTCAGGCCGGCCGTGAAATCGTCGGCCGTGTCGACCATCGTGCCGTCGAGATCGATCAGCGCCGCGTCGATGCGCGGCGCGGCGAAGCGGATCGGGGCGGCGTCCGTTGCGGCCCCGGCCGGCGCGTGCCAGGCGAGCGACGATTCGGCCACGGCGTCAGCTCCGCTCGACGGTGGCGAGCGCGGCGCGCATCTCGTCGATCACCTTGCGGTAGTCGGGCTTGCCGAAGATCGCCGAACCCGCGACGAAGGTGTCGGCCCCGGCCGCCGCGATTTCCGCGATGTTGTCGGTCTTCACGCCGCCGTCGACCTCGAGCAGGATCTCGCGGCCCGTGCGCTCGGTGTACGCGTCGATGCGTGCGCGCGTTTCGCGCAGCTTGTTCAGCGTTTCCGGAATGAACGACTGGCCGCCGAAGCCGGGGTTGACCGACATCAGCAGCACGAAATCGAGGCGGTCCATCACGTGGTCGAGGTAGTTCAGCGGCGTAGCCGGGTTGAACACGAGGCCGGCCTTGCAGCCGTGGTCGCGGATCAGCGACAGCGTGCGGTCGATGTGATCGGAGCCTTCCGGGTGGAAGCTGATCAGGTTCGCACCGGCCTTCGCGAAATCGGGCACGATCCGGTCGACCGGGCGCACCATCAGGTGCACGTCGATCGGCACCTGCACGTGTGGGCGGATCGCTTCACACACGAGCGGTCCGATCGTCAGGTTCGGCACATAATGGTTGTCCATCACGTCGAAGTGGATCCAGTCGGCGCCGGCGGCGACCACGTTGCGGACTTCTTCGCCGAGCCGTGCGAAATCGGCCGACAGGATGCTGGGAGCGATGCGGAATTGGGTCATGGCAGGGGAGCGGGGGCGTTGCGGCGCAAAACCGACATTCTACCGCCCGGCGGCCGGCGCGCGGGCGGCGGGCCGTGCGGTTGCAGCCCGATTCCGCATAGAATGCCGAACCAAAGCGGCGCGTCCGCGGCCCCGTCGCCCACGCCGGCACGGACAGTCTCACCCTCCAGTGGAAACACCATGAGTCAGTATCAGTTCACCGTTTCGGTGAAAACCAGCTACTTGCCGGAACAATCCGACCCCGATCAACGTCAATACGCATTCGCGTACACGCTGACGATCCGCAACACGGGACAGGTCGCGGCGCAGCTGATCGCGCGTCACTGGATCATCACGGACAGCGAGAGCCACGTGCAGGAAGTGAAGGGGCTCGGCGTCGTCGGGCACCAGCCGCTGCTGCAGCCTGGCGAGCAGTTCGAATACACGAGCTGGGCCGTGATCGCGACGCCGGTCGGCACGATGCGTGGCGCGTACTTCTGCGTGGCGGAGGACGGCGAGCGCTTCGAGGCGCCGGTCGACGAGTTCGCACTGCACATGCCGCGCACGCTGCATTGAGCGTGCGGAGCGCGTCAGCGCGGCTGGCGGTCGTTGTTGCGTGCGTGCTTCTTTCTGCCCGACGACGTCCACACGACGATGAAGATCAGCAGTGCAAGCGCTACGAAGGCTTCGAGCGCGAAGATGAGCATCGGATATTGGTCGAGAAAATCTGACATGGCGGTTTCCATCAAGAACGGACATTGTATGTGGTTTGGGCCCCGGGTGGCCGGGTGGGTTGCGGCGGCCGCGGCGGCGGCGCTGCTTGCCGCGTGCGGCGGTACGCCGACGCGGACCTCTTCGCTGAAACCGCCGACCGGCGCGGCGATCGTGCCGGGGCAGATCGCCGCGAAGCGGCTCACGCCGGTGGCGTGGCAGCAGGTGCCGGGCTGGCAGGACGATTCGCTGATCGGCGCGGCGGCCGCGCTGCGGCAGAACTGCGTGCGGCTCTCGCGCCAGCCGGCCTGGCAGCGCGCTTGCGCGGCCGTCGACCGGCTCGACGAGCTCGACGTCAGCAGCGCGCGCACGTTCTTCGAAACGTATTTCACGCCGTTCCAGCTCGCAAACACCGACGGGACGCTCGACGGGCTCGTGACCGGCTATTACGAGCCGCTGCTGCATGGGTCGCGCGTGCGCCGCGGCCCGTATCAGTACGCGCTCTATCGCTGGCCGGCCGGTTATCGCGCGGGCGCCGCGCTGCCTGCGCGTGCGCAGCTCGAGCGCGCCGGGATCCTGAACGGCAACGAACTCGTGTGGGTCGACGATCCGATCGAGGCGTTCTTCCTGCAGGTGCAGGGCTCGGGGCGCGTGCTGCTCGACGACGGTTCGGTCATGCGGGTCGGCTTCGGCGGCACCAACAACCAGCCGTATCGCTCGATCGGCAAGTGGTTGCTCGATCGCGGCGAGCTGACGCCCGCGCAGGCGACGATGCAGGGCATCAAGGCGTGGGCGAAGGCGAACCCGAACCGCGTCGACGCATTGCTCGACACGAATCCGCGGTTCGTGTTTTTCCGCGACATGCCGACCAAGGAAGATGCGCCGCACGGCGGTGCGGACGGCCCGATCGGCGCGCTTGGCGTGCCGCTGACGCCGGAGCGCTCGATCGCGGTCGATCCGTCGTCGATCCCGCTCGGCACGCCCGTATTCCTGCAGACCACGCGTCCGCTGACGAATACGCCGATGAATCGGCTCGTGTTCGCGCAGGATACGGGCTCCGCGATCAAGGGCGGCGTGCGGGCCGACTATTTCTGGGGGCTCGGCGACGATGCAGGCGACCAGGCCGGCCGGATGAAGCAGGTCGGCCGGATGTGGCTGCTGTTCCCGAATTCGTGACGTGAGGCGGCGTAGGTTGTCCAGGTGGCTGCCCACGCATGAGTCGCGGCATTCGTCGGCGTGACGGTGCGTCTGGGGTGCATCGGTCTGATCGCGGTGCACCCGTGTGGTTTCAGTTCGTGTGTTGCGCCTGTCGCGTCGAACGACGTGCCGGAACAAAACAGCCTGATCGGCGTTGGCCGGTCGGGCTGTTTCTTATTTGAGCAACGGGATTGCCGCTCCGCGCGGCCGACGCGCAGCGTCTGCCGTCAGCCCTTGCGCTTGTCGATGACGCGGCGCGCCTTGCCGACCGAGCGCTCGATCCCGTTCACGGGCAGCACGTTGATCACGGCCGTCACGCCGATCAGCGACTTGATGTCGTACGCGAGCGCCTGTTTCGCCGCGTGGATCGCCGCCGTATCCGGTGCGGTCTCGGGACAGGGTTCGACGTTGAGTGTCAGCACGTCGAGCGGGCCTTCCTTCGTCAGCACGATCTGATAGTGCGGTGCGAGCGCGTGCTGCTTGAGCAATTGTTCCTCGATTTGCGTCGGGAACACGTTGACCCCGCGCACGATCATCATGTCGTCCGAACGGCCGGTGATCTTTTCCATCCGGCGCATCGTGCGAGCGGTGCCGGGCAACAGGCGCGTGAGGTCGCGTGTCCGGTAGCGGACGATCGGCAGCGCTTCCTTCGTCAGCGACGTGAACACGAGCTCGCCGAGTTCGCCGTCCGGAAGCACTTCGCCGGTTTCAGGATCGATGATTTCCGGATAGAAGTGGTCTTCCCAGATGGTCGGGCCGTCCTTGGTCTCGACGCATTCGGACGCGACGCCGGGGCCCATCACCTCGGACAGCCCGTAGATGTCGACCGCGTCGATGCCCATTCGCTGCTCGATTGCGACGCGCATGTCGTTGGTCCAGGGCTCCGCGCCGAAGATGCCGATGCGCAGCGAGCTCTGCACGGGATCGAGGCCCTGGCGCTCGATTTCGTCGGCGATCGACAGCATGTAGCTCGGCGTCACCATGATGATGTCAGGCCGGAAATCCTGGATCAGCTGTACCTGCTTCTCGGTCTGGCCGCCGCCGAACGGGATCACGGTCAGTCCTGCGCGTTCGGCGCCGTAGTGTGCGCCGAGTCCGCCCGTGAACAAGCCATAGCCGTAGCTGATGTGCACCTTGTCGCCGCGGCGTGCACCGGCGGCGCGGATCGAGCGCGCGACGAGATTCGCCCACGTGTCGATGTCGGCTGCCGTATAGCCGACGACCGTCGGCTTGCCGGTTGTGCCCGATGACGCATGGATGCGCGAGATCTGGTCCTGCGGCACCGCGAACATCCCGAACGGGTAACTGTCGCGCAGGTCGCCCTTGGTCGTGAACGGGAAGCGCGACAGGTCGGCGAGCGTCTTCAGGTCGTCGGGATGTACGCCCGCGTCGTCGAACTTGCGACGATAGACGGGAGAGTGGTCATACGCATGCCGGAGCGACCACTTGAGGCGTTCGAGCTGCAGCGCGGTCAGCTCGTCGCGTGAGGCGGTCTCGATCGGCTCGAGCGGTAGCGGGGTAGTCATGCATGTCTCCAGTGTTTGTTATGTGCGAGCCGTCGATGTCAGCGGTCTTCCGGAATGACCGTGCCCTTGATCTGGGCGGATTTGCCGCGAAACATCGCGACCGTTTCGCCTGTCTGGTTCGTGACGCGGATGTCGTAGATGCCGTGGCGGCCGGCGCGCGCCTGTTCGATTGCCTCGGCCGTCAACATGTCGTCGCCGTGCACGGGGCGCAGGAATTCGATCGAGCAGCCGGCCGCGACCGTGTTCAGGTTGTACGAGTTGCACGCGAACGCGAACGTCGAATCGGCGAGCGTGAAGATGATCCCGCCATGGCAGGTCTGATGCCCGTTCAGGAATTCGGGCCGCACGCGCATCTGCAGGCGTGCGTAGCCGGCGCGTACTTCTGCGATTTCCATTCCGAATGCGCGACTGCATGCATCTGCGTCGTACATGGCCTGCGCAGTGGCGCGGGCGAGCGAATCGGGGTCGAGCGTGGCGGTGGCGTTCGTCATGTCAACGCCCCTCGAAGCGCGGCGCGCGCTTCTCGATGAATGCCTTCACGCCTTCCGCATAGTCGTGCGACTGGCCGAGCTTGCGCTGCAGGTCGCGTTCCAGGTCGAGCTGCTGGTCGAGCGTGTTCGTGACGCTGTCGCGCATCGATTGCTTGATCGACGCGATCGCGAGCGTCGGCTGCTGCGCGAGCTGGGTTGCGAGCTGGCGGGCCGACGCGATGAGTGCGTCGTCGTCGACTGCGCGCCAGATCAGGCCCCATTGCTCGGCCTGTTCGGCGCCGAGCTTGTCGCCGGTCAGCGCGAGCCCCAGCGCGCGTGCCATGCCGACGCGTTGCGGCAGGAACCAGGTGCCGCCCGAATCGGGTACGAGCCCGATCTTGACGAAGGCCTGGATGAAACTGCTCGAGCGTGCGGCGAACACGAGATCGCATGCAAGCGCGAGATTCGCACCGGCGCCGGCGGCCGTGCCGTTGACGGCGGCGATCACCGGAATCGGCAGACGCTGCAGGCGACGGATCAGCGGATTGAAATGCTCGTCGATCAGCGTGCCGAGGTCGGTGGACGCCCCCGGCGTGAAGTCGAGGTCGGCCAGGTCCTGGCCCGCGCAGAAGCCGCGCCCCGCACCCGTCATGATCAGCGCACGTGCGCCGGCCGCTTCGACTTCATCGAGTGCCGACTGCAGTTCGCGATGCATCGCCCGCGTGAAGCTGTTCAACTTGTCGGGGCGGTTGAGGGTGATCGTGGCCACGCGCGCGGCCTGATCGATATCCAGCTGAATCGCCTGATAGGACATGCAGTGTCTCCGTCATGACTTCGTTATAGGCGCGCGGCGCGTCGGTTACACACGTTCGATCGCGAGTGCGATGCCCTGGCCGACGCCGATGCACATCGTACAGAGCGCAAAGCGGCCGCCCGTACGCTCGAGTTGATGGAGCGCCGTGGTTACGAGCCGGGCGCCCGATGCGCCGAGCGGATGGCCGAGCGCGATCGCGCCGCCGTTCGGGTTCACGCGCGGATCGTCGTCGGCGACGCCGAGCATGCGCAGCACTGCGAGACCCTGCGACGCAAACGCCTCGTTCAGCTCGATCACGTCGAACTGGTCGATGGTCATGCCGAGCTGGTGCAGCAGTTTCTGCGTGGCCGGCGCGGGGCCGATGCCCATCACGCGCGGCTCGACGCCGGCGGTCGCCATGCCGACGACCCGTGCGCGGCGGTGCAAGCCATACTGGTCGGCCGCCTGTGCATTGGCGAGCAGCAGCGCGCACGCGCCATCGTTGACGCCCGATGCGTTGCCGGCCGTTACCGAACCGTCCGGCCGCACGACGCCCTTCAGTTTCGCGAGCGCTTCGAGCGACGTCTCGCGCGGATGTTCGTCGCGCGACACGATCACCGGATCGCCCTTCTTTTGCGGAATCGTGACTGCGACGATTTCCTCGGCGAGCGTGCCGTCCTGCTGCGCACGCGCGGCCTTCTGCTGGCTGCGCAGCGCGAACAGGTCCTGGTCGGCGCGGCTGATGTTGTAGTCGACCGCGACGTTCTCGGCTGTCTCGGGCATCGAATCGACGCCCCGATGCTGTTTCATCAGCGGATTGACGAAACGCCAGCCGATTGTCGTATCGAAGATGTCGGCCTGGCGCGCGAACGCGCTCGCGGCCTTGCCCATCACGAACGGCGCGCGCGTCATGCTCTCGACGCCGCCCGCGATCATCAGGCGTGCTTCGCCCGCCTTGATCGCGCGTGCGGCCGTGCCGACCGCGTCCATCCCGGAGCCGCACAGCCGGTTCAGCGTCGTGCCCGGAACGGCGGTCGGCAGGCCCGCCAGCAGCGCCGACATGCGCGCGACGTTGCGGTTGTCCTCGCCGGCCTGGTTCGCGCAGCCGTAGATCACGTCGTCGACCGCTGTCCAGTCGACGTTGCGGTTACGCTCGATCAGCGCCTTGAGCGGCACCGCACCGAGGTCGTCGGCGCGGACGTCTTTCAGGGCGCCGCCGTAGCGGCCGATGGGGGTGCGAATCGCATCGCAGATGTAGGCGTCTGTCATGGGCGTATCGATGAGCAACGAACCCGCCGGGTGGCGGATTCGTTCATGGTAGAGAACATGGCGGCGTTTGCACGTCGGCCATTCGGGTTATGCTGGTTGGACAGCTTCCGCAGGGGCCGCCTTCGGGGCAACATGGACACGGCTCTGCACCACACGGAACCGGTTGGCGACGAACGCCGGGTCGGCCAGCGCCGCGTTGGCTGCCGGGTTCGCACCCGTGCCGTGGAAATCGGAGAACGCGGCCGACTGGTTGACGAACACGCCGCCCGTCAGGTTGATCGACAGCGCGACCCCGCCGCGCACCGCTGCGTCGTGTGCGGCGTCGACGATTGCGTCGTCGGTGCTGTAGACGGAGAGCGTCAGCGCGCCATGTTCCGCCGCGATTTCGCCGGCGAGATCGAGCGACTGCGCGGTCGAATCGGTCGCGATCACGAACGAGATCGGGCCGAACCACTCCTGCGTGAATTTCTCGCGATCGGCCACGTCGAGTTGCAGCACGAGCGGCGTGCGCACGCGAGCATCGGGGAACGCGGGGTGCTGGAGTACCAGGCTGTCGGCGAGCACGCGGCCGAGCTGGCGGGCGGCGTCGATGCGTGCGGTCACGCCGTCGTTCTGGATTGCGCCGATCAGTTCGACCGAGCGTGCCGGGTCGCCGGTGAGTTTTTGCACCGCAACTGCGATTGCCTGCGCGACTTCGTCGAAGCTCGCATGGCCGTCCGCCGTGCGGATGCCGTCGCGCGGTACGTAGATGTTCTGCGGCGCCGTGCACATCTGGCCGGAGTACAGCGCCAGCGAGAACGCGATGTTCTTGGCTGCGGCCTTCAGGTCGTCGGTCGAGTCGATCACGATCTGGTTGACGCCTGCTTTCTCGGTATAGACCTGTGCCTGGTGGGCATGGCGTTCGAGCCACGTGCCGTTCTGCGTGCTGCCGGTGAAGTCGATCAGCTTGATCTCGGGGCGCAGCGCGAGGTCCTGAACGAGTGCGCCGTCGTTGGGTTCGGTCGCGAGGAGCGTGACGACGTTCGGATCGAACCCGGCTTCGCGCAGTACGTCGCGAGCGATCCGGACCGTGATCGCGAGCGGCAGGATCGCGCCCGGATGCGGTTTGACGATCACGGTGTTACCGGTTGCCAGATCGGCGAACAGGCCCGGGTAGCCGTTCCAGGTCGGGAATGTGCAGCAGCCGAGCACGAGCCCCGTGCCGCGCGGGACGATCGTGTAGCGCTTGTGCATCGCGAGCGGCGGGTTCTTGCCTTGCGGTTTTTCCCAGTGCGCTTCGGCCGGGATGCGGCGCAGTTCGTCCCATGCATAGGCGACTGCCTCGAGCGCACGATCCTGCGCGTGCGGGCCGCCGGCCTGGAACGCCATCATGAACGCCTGCCCCGTGGTGTGCATCACGCTGTAGGCGATCTCGAAGCTCGCGCGGTTCAGGCGCGCGAGGATTTCGAGGCTGACGCCGATCCAGGCGCTCGGGCCGGCCTCGCGCCACGTGCGCTGCGCGGCGGCCGCGGCGGCGATCAGTGCGTCGGGCGTCGATTTCGGATACCGGATGCCCAGCGCGATGCCGTACGGCGACCGCTCGGCGCCGACCGTTTCGCCGGACGCCGGCTGGTCGAGCGCGAACGTCTTGTCGAGGTGCGACTTGAACGCGGCTTCGCCATCGGCGCTCGCGCTTTCCCCGTACACTTTGGGACTCGGCATTTCGGCGAACGGGCTCCAGTACCCGCGGCTCTCGATGGCGGCGAGTGCGTGCTTCAGCGTGTCTTCGTGCTTCGTGAACAGTGCATGGGTCATGGCGGCAGCCTGATGGACGTTGAGAGGGGGTGGATCGATTAATTAACCGACCGGTTGGTCGGAGAATGGTAGCATCAAACTATTCGCATGTGCGAGGCGTTTCTCATTTCATTGATCGAGGAGAAATAGATGGCTTACGAGAACATCCTGGTGGAGACCCGGGGGCGTGTCGGGCTGGTTACGCTGAACCGTCCGAAGGCGCTGAATGCGCTGAACGATGCGCTGATGGATGAGTTGGGCGACGCATTGAAGGCGTTCGACGCGGACGACGGCATTGGCGCGATCGTCGTGACGGGGAGCGAGAAGGCGTTCGCGGCCGGCGCGGACATCGGCATGATGGCGACCTACTCCTATATGGATGTTTACCGGGGCGACTACATCACGCGCAACTGGGAAACGGTTCGCGAGATTCGCAAGCCGATCATTGCTGCGGTTTCGGGCTTTGCGCTGGGCGGCGGCTGCGAGTTCGCAATGATGTGCGACATCATCTTCGCGGCGGACACGGCCAAGTTCGGCCAGCCGGAAATCAAGCTGGGCATCATGCCGGGCGCGGGCGGCACGCAGCGTCTGCCGCGCGCGGTGTCGAAGGCGAAAGCGATGGACATGTGCCTGACCGCGCGCTTCATGGACGCCGCCGAAGCGGAGCGCGCGGGGCTCGTGTCGCGCGTGCTGCCGGCCGACAAACTACTCGACGAGGCGATTGCCGCCGCGGCGACGATTGCCGAGTTTTCACTGCCGGCCGTCATGATGGTCAAGGAGTCGGTAAACCGCGCGTATGAGACGACGCTGGCCGAAGGCGTCCACTTCGAGCGCCGGTTGTTCCATTCGCTGTTCGCGACCGAAGACCAGAAGGAAGGGATGGCGGCATTCGTCGAGAAACGGAAGCCGGCGTTCAAGAACCGCTGATTGGGCTGCGCCGCGGCAGGTGCCCAGTGACTTGCTGGCATCGCTTGCCTGCATGATCGGCTGACCCATTCTGTTAAGAGCCTCGGTGCGCGTCAGCGCACGGAGGCTTTTTCAAATTAATTTCACAAAGGGGCTTGCGCGAATGTCACGTGCTGCATAGAATCACGCCTCTTTCGCGCTAACGGAAACGCAGTGCGGAAGAGGGGAAGCGAAGTCGGTGGTGTGCAGCGGTTGAGGCACGCGGCTGGCGCAGGAAGATGGACCCCGCAGTCGCAACGAAGCAGTTAAAAAGTTGTTGACGATCTGCGAAACACGGTTCATAATCTCGCTTCTCTGCTGCTGAAAACGCAGCGCTGCTGAGAAGCGAAACGGTTCTCGCAGACATGCTCTTTAAAAATTAACAGCCGATAAGTGTGGGCGCTTGATGGAAGCGAGCTGATCTTCGGATCAGAAAGCGAAAGTATCAAGAGTCTCACACTAAAGTAAGTCAGGTTCATGAAGCAATTCATGTTCCTGTCAGCTTTGAGTGAGCGACCGGTTCTACGGAACCGAAAACAGTAACAGGTTTAAACTGAAGAGTTTGATCCTGGCTCAGATTGAACGCTGGCGGCATGCCTTACACATGCAAGTCGAACGGCAGCACGGGTGCTTGCACCTGGTGGCGAGTGGCGAACGGGTGAGTAATACATCGGAACATGTCCTGTAGTGGGGGATAGCCCGGCGAAAGCCGGATTAATACCGCATACGATCTACGGATGAAAGCGGGGGACCTTCGGGCCTCGCGCTATAGGGTTGGCCGATGGCTGATTAGCTAGTTGGTGGGGTAAAGGCCTACCAAGGCGACGATCAGTAGCTGGTCTGAGAGGACGACCAGCCACACTGGGACTGAGACACGGCCCAGACTCCTACGGGAGGCAGCAGTGGGGAATTTTGGACAATGGGCGAAAGCCTGATCCAGCAATGCCGCGTGTGTGAAGAAGGCCTTCGGGTTGTAAAGCACTTTTGTCCGGAAAGAAAACCTCTGCCCTAATACGGCGGGGGGATGACGGTACCGGAAGAATAAGCACCGGCTAACTACGTGCCAGCAGCCGCGGTAATACGTAGGGTGCGAGCGTTAATCGGAATTACTGGGCGTAAAGCGTGCGCAGGCGGTTTGTTAAGACCGATGTGAAATCCCCGGGCTCAACCTGGGAACTGCATTGGTGACTGGCAAGCTAGAGTATGGCAGAGGGGGGTAGAATTCCACGTGTAGCAGTGAAATGCGTAGAGATGTGGAGGAATACCGATGGCGAAGGCAGCCCCCTGGGCCAATACTGACGCTCATGCACGAAAGCGTGGGGAGCAAACAGGATTAGATACCCTGGTAGTCCACGCCCTAAACGATGTCAACTAGTTGTTGGGGATTCATTTCCTTAGTAACGTAGCTAACGCGTGAAGTTGACCGCCTGGGGAGTACGGTCGCAAGATTAAAACTCAAAGGAATTGACGGGGACCCGCACAAGCGGTGGATGATGTGGATTAATTCGATGCAACGCGAAAAACCTTACCTACCCTTGACATGGTCGGAATCCTGCTGAGAGGTGGGAGTGCTCGAAAGAGAACCGATACACAGGTGCTGCATGGCTGTCGTCAGCTCGTGTCGTGAGATGTTGGGTTAAGTCCCGCAACGAGCGCAACCCTTGTCCTTAGTTGCTACGCAAGAGCACTCTAAGGAGACTGCCGGTGACAAACCGGAGGAAGGTGGGGATGACGTCAAGTCCTCATGGCCCTTATGGGTAGGGCTTCACACGTCATACAATGGTCGGAACAGAGGGTTGCCAACCCGCGAGGGGGAGCTAATCCCAGAAAACCGATCGTAGTCCGGATCGCACTCTGCAACTCGAGTGCGTGAAGCTGGAATCGCTAGTAATCGCGGATCAGCATGCCGCGGTGAATACGTTCCCGGGTCTTGTACACACCGCCCGTCACACCATGGGAGTGGGTTTTACCAGAAGTGGCTAGTCTAACCGCAAGGAGGACGGTCACCACGGTAGGATTCATGACTGGGGTGAAGTCGTAACAAGGTAGCCGTATCGGAAGGTGCGGCTGGATCACCTCCTTTCTAGAGCTATCTCGCGAAGTTGAGCGCTCACGCTTATCGGCTGTAAATTAGGACAGACTCAGGGGTCTGTAGCTCAGTTGGTTAGAGCACCGTCTTGATAAGGCGGGGGTCGTTGGTTCGAATCCAACCAGACCCACCAAGTTGTCTGGCGTAAGAAACCTGAGGTCTCTGTATATATGGGGGCATAGCTCAGCTGGGAGAGCACCTGCTTTGCAAGCAGGGGGTCGTCGGTTCGATCCCGTCTGCCTCCACCAATCACCAACGCTAAGTGCTTGGTTCAGACACTGAACCGAGAATTTTGCATTGGCGATTGAGCCAGTCAGAGTGATATGAGTGAAAACCATATCGGCTGTCGTTCTTTAACAATCTGGAAGAAGTAAGTAATTTGGATAGCGGAAGCGTCTATGAGATGGACGTGGAAGTTATCCGGGTTGTGATTGTATCGATGTATCTCAAGATGATTCGAACTTCATGTTCGGCTCAATTGGAATACGGCACAAATGCGAGAACTCAACCTGTAACGAGACAGACTCGTTATAGGGTCAAGCGAACAAGTGCATGTGGTGGATGCCTTGGCGATCACAGGCGATGAAGGACGCGGTAGCCTGCGAAAAGCTACGGGGAGCTGGCAAACGAGCTTTGATCCGTAGATGTCCGAATGGGGAAACCCGGCCCTTTTGGGTCATCCTAGACTGAATACATAGGTCTAGTGAAGCGAACGCGGTGAACTGAAACATCTAAGTAACCGCAGGAAAAGAAATCAACCGAGATTCCCAAAGTAGTGGCGAGCGAAATGGGATGAGCCTTGTACTCTTTATTTGTATTGTTAGCCGAACGCTCTGGAAAGTGCGGCCATAGCGGGTGATAGCCCCGTAGGCGAAAACAGTATGAAAGAACTAAGTGTACGACAAGTAGGGCGGGACACGTGAAATCCTGTCTGAAGATGGGGGGACCATCCTCCAAGGCTAAATACTCGTGATCGACCGATAGTGAACCAGTACCGTGAGGGAAAGGTGAAAAGAACCCCGGGAGGGGAGTGAAATAGATCCTGAAACCGCATGCATACAAACAGTCGGAGCCTCGCAAGGGGTGACGGCGTACCTTTTGTATAATGGGTCAGCGACTTACGTTCAGTAGCAAGCTTAACCGTATAGGGCAGGCGTAGCGAAAGCGAGTCCGAATAGGGCGTTCAGTTGCTGGGCGTAGACCCGAAACCAAGTGATCTATCCATGGCCAGGATGAAGGTGCGGTAACACGTACTGGAGGTCCGAACCCACTAACGTTGAAAAGTTAGGGGATGAGCTGTGGATAGGGGTGAAAGGCTAAACAAACTTGGAAATAGCTGGTTCTCTCCGAAAACTATTTAGGTAGTGCCTCGTGTCTCACCTTCGGGGGTAGAGCACTGTCATGGTTGGGGGGTCCATTGCGGATTACCCCGCCATAGCAAACTCCGAATACCGAAGAGTGCAATCACGGGAGACAGACATCGGGTGCTAACGTCCGGTGTCAAGAGGGAAACAACCCAGACCGCCAGCTAAGGTCCCCAAATATAGCTAAGTGGGAAACGAAGTGGGAAGGCTAAAACAGTCAGGAGGTTGGCTTAGAAGCAGCCACCCTTTAAAGAAAGCGTAATAGCTCACTGATCGAGTCGTCCTGCGCGGAAGATGTAACGGGGCTAAGCTATATACCGAAGCTGCGGATGCGAGCTATGCTCGCATGGTAGGAGAGCGTTCCGTAAGCCTGCGAAGGTGCGTTGAAAAGCGTGCTGGAGGTATCGGAAGTGCGAATGCTGACATGAGTAGCGATAAAGGGGGTGAAAGGCCCCCTCGCCGTAAGCCCAAGGTTTCCTACGCAACGTTCATCGGCGTAGGGTGAGTCGGCCCCTAAGGCGAGGCAGAAATGCGTAGCTGATGGGAAGCAGGTCAATATTCCTGCACCATTGTTAGATGCGATGGGGGGACGGATCGCGGAAGGTTGTCCGGGTGTTGGAAGTCCCGGTCGCTGCATTGGAGAAGGCGCTTAGGCAAATCCGGGCGCGGGATTCAAGGGTGTGGCGCGAGCTCCTTCGGGAGCGAAGCAATTGGAAGTGGTTCCAAGAAAAGCCTCTAAGCTTCAGTCTAACGATGACCGTACCGCAAACCGACACAGGTGGGCGAGATGAGTATTCTAAGGCGCTTGAGAGAACTCGGGAGAAGGAACTCGGCAAATTGGTACCGTAACTTCGGGATAAGGTACGCCCTTGTAGCTTGATGCCCCTGCGGGCAGAGGGTGAAGGGGTTGCAATAAACTGGTGGCTGCGACTGTTTAATAAAAACACAGCACTCTGCAAACACGAAAGTGGACGTATAGGGTGTGACGCCTGCCCGGTGCCGGAAGATTAAATGATGGGGTGCAAGCTCTTGATTGAAGTCCCGGTAAACGGCGGCCGTAACTATAACGGTCCTAAGGTAGCGAAATTCCTTGTCGGGTAAGTTCCGACCTGCACGAATGGCGTAACGATGGCCACACTGTCTCCTCCCGAGACTCAGCGAAGTTGAAGTGTTTGTGATGATGCAATCTACCCGCGGCTAGACGGAAAGACCCCATGAACCTTTACTGTAGCTTTGCATTGGACTTTGAACCGATCTGTGTAGGATAGGTGGGAGGCTATGAAACCGGAACGCTAGTTTCGGTGGAGCCGTCCTTGAAATACCACCCTGGTTTGTTTGAGGTTCTAACCTTGGCCCGTGATCCGGGTCGGGGACAGTGCATGGTAGGCAGTTTGACTGGGGCGGTCTCCTCCCAAAGCGTAACGGAGGAGTACGAAGGTACGCTAGGTACGGTCGGAAATCGTGCTGATAGTGCAATGGCATAAGCGTGCTTAACTGCGAGACCGACAAGTCGAGCAGGTGCGAAAGCAGGTCATAGTGATCCGGTGGTTCTGTATGGAAGGGCCATCGCTCAACGGATAAAAGGTACTCTGGGGATAACAGGCTGATACCGCCCAAGAGTTCATATCGACGGCGGTGTTTGGCACCTCGATGTCGGCTCATCTCATCCTGGGGCTGTAGCCGGTCCCAAGGGTATGGCTGTTCGCCATTTAAAGAGGTACGTGAGCTGGGTTTAAAACGTCGTGAGACAGTTTGGTCCCTATCTGCCGTGGGCGTTGGATATTTGAAGGGGGCTGCTCCTAGTACGAGAGGACCGGAGTGGACGAACCTCTGGTGTACCGGTTGTCACGCCAGTGGCATCGCCGGGTAGCTATGTTCGGAAGAGATAACCGCTGAAAGCATCTAAGCGGGAAACTCGCCTTGAGATGAGATATCCCTGGGGACTAGATCCCCTTGAAGGGTCGTTCGAGACCAGGACGTTGATAGGTCAGGTGTGTAAGCGCAGTAATGCGTTCAGCTAACTGATACTAATTGCCCGTAAGGCTTGATCCTATAACAAGTCTGTCTCGATAGCCGTTAGCGCTTCAGCGCTTACGGATATCGAGCGTCGAGTGCAAGGCACTCGATGTACGACGGTTGAAGTACCGCGTACGTGTGAGATACAACCTCACAACCCAAAATTACTGCTTCTTCCCAGATTGGTCGCGCTGCGAAGCAACGCGACACCCCTCTTTGCCTGATGACCATAGCGAGTCGGCCCCACCCCTTCCCATCCCGAACAGGACCGTGAAACGACTCTACGCCGATGATAGTGCGGGTTCCCGTGTGAAAGTAGGTAATCGTCAGGCTCCCTAAGCCAGAAACCCCCGCCCGACAAGGCGGGGGTTTTTGCATTTCAGCGGTCGAAATGATAGCCGGGCGGGGGATCGGCTGCCTGACTGGAACTGCCCATGTCACCCCTCCCAAGCGCAATCAATTACGGCCCCGAATTCTCTCAACGGCCGATATCTATTGCGATTCATGGGCTTATTGATCGCATCTTCGATCAAAGCTGCAATTCCCTCCTCCCCGTGCATCGGCAGGCACTGTCACGCGTGATCAGCTTTCCATCGTCGACGACGAATGCAGAGTAGGCAGTGCAAGTCTCTCCCTGCGAAAGACGCACATCGCAACCGAAACTCCCCGCTTCCTCCAATCGATCTTCGGTCCAATAACCCGGGATCCGTACGAAATGAACGCTTTATTCGGTGTGTCCACGTAAAATTTGCGAATCCCCATCCCTGCATTCAAAACGATGAACGCCGCCACACAGATAGCCCGGGCCGTTTGCCCGCATGATTGCCCGGACACGTGCGCAATGCGTGTGACCGTCGAGAACGGCAAGGCGATCAAGGTCACGGGCGATCCCGACCATCCGCCGACGCAAGGCGTGTTGTGCACGAAAGTCAGCCGGTATGCCGATCGGGTTCATCATCCCGATCGCCTCACCGTCCCGCTCAAACGTGTCGGTGCGAAGGGAGAAGGGCGTTTCGTGCCGATTGGCTGGAGCGAAGCGTTCGACGAAATCGGCCGTCGCCTCGGGGAAATCGCGGCGCGTGCACCGGAAGCGATCGTGCCGTACAGCTACGCGGGGACAATGGGGCTCGTGCAGGGCGAGGGCATCGCCCAACGGTTCTTTCACAAGCTCGGCACATCGCGGCTCGAGCGGGCGATCTGCTCGGCGGCCGGAGCAGCAGGGCTGCGTTACACCTATGGCGGGAGCCTCGGTATGCACCTCGAGCATTTCGAGGAAAGCGAGCTGATTCTGATCTGGGGCGCGAACCCGATCGCGTCGAGCCTGCACTTCTGGACACGCGCGCAGGAAGCGAAGCGCCGTGGCGCACGCCTTGTCGCAATCGACCCGTACCGCTCGCTGACAGCGGAGAAATGCCATCAGCACATCGCATTGAAACCGGGTACCGATGGCGCGTTTGCGCTCGGCATGATGCACGTGCTGATTACCGAAGACCTGCTCGATCACGACTACATCGCCAGCCATACGTTCGGCTTCGACGCGCTCAAGGCGCGTGCGCTGTCCTATCCGCCGGAGCGCGTTGCGCAGATCTGCGGCATCGATGCGTCGGAGCTGGTCGACCTTGCGCGTCGTTACGGCGCCACCCGCAAGGCGTCGATCCGTCTCAACTACGGCATGCAGCGCGTCCGCGGCGGCGGCAATGCCGTGCGCGCGATCGCGAGCCTGCCGGCGCTGACGGGGGCATGGCGGGATCGGGCTGGCGGGCTGTTGCTCTCGTCGTCGGAATCCGCACCGGTCAACCAGGCGGCGCTGCTGCGCCCGGATTTGATGCCGGGTTGGCCGCACAAGCTGCCGCGCATCATCAACATGAACGCGATCGGTGACGCGCTGTTGCACCCGGGCGATGCAACCTTCGGGCCGAAGGTCGAAGCGGTGATCGTGTACAACTCGAATCCGGTGGCTGTCGCACCCGATTCTTCGAAGGTCGCCGCGGGGTTCGCGCGCGACGATCTATTTACGGTCGTTCTCGAGCATTTCAAGACAGATACCGCTGATTTCGCCGACATTGTGTTGCCGGCGACCACGCAGCTCGAGCATCTGGACGTCCATAAATCGTACGGCCATACCTACGTGATGGCGAACCTGCCGTCGATTCCTCCAGTGGGAGACGCGCGGCCGAACACGGAGATCTTTCGCGGCATCGCGCGCAGCATGGGGCTCGATGAGCCCGCGCTCTATCACAGCGACGAAGAGGTCGCGCGCGCGGCGCTCCGCTGGGACGATCCGGCGCTCGACAGCGACTGGGACACGCTGAAACGGGTGGGCTGGCTGAAGCTCAAGCTGCCGGAGGCGCCGTTCGCGAACGGCGGTTTCCACACGCCGTCCGGCAAATGCGAGTTCTACAGCCCACGACTCGAGCAGATGGGCATGGACCCCGTTCCCGACTACCTGCCGCCGTTCGAATCGGCCGAGGCCGCACCCGAGCTCGCCGCGCGCTATCCGCTCGCGATGATTTCGCCGCCGGCCCGCCACTTCCTGAACAGCACATTCGTGAACGTCGACAGCCTGCGCACCACGGAAGGCGAGCCGCATCTCGACATGCACCCGTCCGACGCCGATGCGCGCGGCATCGCGGGGGGTGACGTCGTACGCATCTTCAACGACCGCGGATCGACGCAGGCGCTCGCGAGAATTACCGATCGCGCACGTGCAGGGCTCGTTGTCGGGCTGTCGATCTGGTGGAAGAAGCTGTCGCCGGACGGCAGAAACGCGAACGAGGTGACGAGCCAGGCGCTGACCGATCTCGGCAATTCGGCGACGTTTTACGATTGTCTTGTGGAAGTTGAGCGAATTTGATCGAATATCCCCGTATGATCAGACGAATTTCCGCGGAAGTTCGAAGTGGACATCTAACCCTGTTGTCTCGGGACGGGCGAGCCGTTACGATGCGTTTTAGCACGATCATTCGAAAATATGTGAGGAGACGCGCAGTATGGACAAAATTTGGCTGAAATCGTACCCACCCGGCGTTCCAGCCGAAATTGACGCGTCTCCTTATCCCTCTGTCCCGGATCTGCTCGACGAAAGCTTCAGGCAGTATCGCGACCGCACGGCGTTCGTCTGCATGGGCAAGGGCATCACGTATGGTGAACTCGACAAGCTGTCGCGCCAGTTCGGCGCGTGGCTGCAGTCCCGCGGCCTGGCGCGCGGTGCGCGCGTCGCGATCATGATGCCGAACGTGCTGCAGTATCCCGTAGCGATCGTCGCAGTACTGCGCGCCGGCTACACCGTCGTTAACGTCAACCCGCTCTATACGCCGCGCGAGCTTGAGCATCAGCTGAAAGACAGCGGCGCGGAGGCGATCGTCATCCTCGAGAATTTCGCGTCGACGCTGCAGGCTGTCATCGCCAAGACGGCCGTCAAGCATGTCGTCGTCGCATCGATGGGCGACCTGCTGGGCGTCAAGGGGTGGCTCGTCAATTACGTCGTGCGCAACGTGAAGAAGATGGTGCCTGCGTGGCAACTGCCGTCGTTCACGCGCTTCAAGGCCGCGCTGTCGGAAGGTGCGCGGGAGGCGTTCAAGCCGCTGAAGATCGGCCCCGACGACGTCGCGTTCCTGCAATACACGGGCGGTACGACCGGCGTGGCGAAGGGCGCGACGCTACTGCACCGGAACATCGTGTCGAACGTGCTGCAGGCCGGCGCCTGGCACCATCCGGCTCATGAGAAGTACCCGGAGGTGAAACAGTTCGTGACGGTTGTCGCGCTGCCGCTGTATCACGTGTTCGCGCTGACGGTCTGTGGTTTCCTGACGATGCGTACGGGCGGCATGGGCATCCTGATTCCGAACCCGCGCGACATCGCCGGCATGATCAAGGAGTTGAAGGGCTATCAGATCTCGACGATTCCGGCTGTCAACACGCTGTACAACGCGCTGCTCAACCATCCCGAATTCAATCAGCTCGACCTGTCGAAGCTCGTGATCGCCAACGGCGGCGGCATGGCGATCCAGGAAGGCGTCGCGAAGCGCTGGTATGAGAAGACCCGTACCGCGATCATCGAAGGATACGGGCTGTCCGAAACGTCGCCGGTGGCAACCTGCAACCCCGTCACGGCGACCGAATACAGCGGGACGATCGGCCTGCCGCTGCCGTCGACCGAAGTGGCGATTCGCGACGACGCCGGCAACGACGTTGCGCTCGGCGAGCCTGGCGAGATCTGCATCCGCGGGCCGCAGGTGATGGCCGGCTACTGGAACCGGCCGGACGAGACCGCGAAGGTCATGTTCCCGGACGGCTTCTTCAAGACGGGCGACGTCGGCGTGATGGATGCACGCGGTTACGTGAAGATCGTCGACCGGAAGAAGGACATGATTCTCGTCTCCGGCTTCAACGTGTATCCGAACGAAGTCGAGGACGTGGTGGCGTCGCATCCGGGCGTGTTCGAGGTGGCGGCGGTCGGCGTGCCGGACGAGCATTCCGGCGAAGCCGTGAAGCTGTTTGTCGTGAAGAAGGACCCGGCGCTCACCGACAAGGACATCCTTGCGTACTGCAAGGAGCGGCTCACCGGGTACAAGCGGCCGAAACTGGTCGAGTTCCGCACTGAACTGCCGAAAACGAACGTCGGCAAGATCCTGCGGCGCGAGTTGCGCGACGGACGCGCGTAACGGTGTGGTTGAGCGGAACGGAAGCCCGGCTTATGCCGGGCTTTTTGTTTGCGGCGCGGATCGGGAGCGTCTGTTTTCCGGGCAGGCCGGTGGCGGGCCGTGCGTCTCGACGCAGCGGACGGACGCGGGGCCCGGGCGGCGACTGCTTCGTGACCGGCCGATTCTCCGCGCTCCGGCTTTGCCGTCGCACCGGAAAAGAAAAAGGCGCCCGAAGGCGCCTTCAATATGCTGCGGCTTGCCAGGCAAGCTGATTAGAACTTGTGACGGATGCCGACGCGTGCTGCGACCTGGTTGCTGGTGCTCGACCCTGCGAGACCGTTGATCGCTGCCTTTGCCTGAACGACGTTGCCGTTCGCGTCGAGCGCGTTGCCCGATGCGTGCTGGTACACGCCGATCACATAGACGTCGGTGCGCTTCGACAGGAAGTAGTCGACGCCCAGCGAGCCCTGGTGGTACTTGGCTGCGGAGTTGCCGTCGATCTTGCTGCCTTGCGTGTAGTCGTATGCTGCGCCGAGAATCAGCGCCGGGGTCAGCTGATACTTGAAGTTGATTTCGCCGTTGTTGAACGTCGCGGTCTGGTTCACGAACGGACCGACCGAGAAGCCCTTGAACTTCGTGTTCGAGTACGTTGCGCCGATCGTCGCTGCACCGAACGTGTATGCACCGCCCGCACCGATGACCTGGTACGTGTTCGCGTTGTTCGCGTACGCGCCGTAGACCGGCGACGTGACAGCCGTCGTTGCAGCCGTCGAACCGTTGTTGAACATGCCGCCGAAGTTGCCCGGCGTACGTGCGTTCAGGTAGCCGACGCCGAGCACCAGCGGGCCGTTGTTATAGCCTGCGCCGAGCGACCAGATCTGGTTCTTCGAGAACTGGCCTGCCTGACCGCCGAAGCTGTACAAGCCGCCGAACGAGAAGCCGCCGAAGGACTGGCTCGTGAACTTGACCGCGTTGTTCACGCGATAGGCGTTGTTGAAGTTGTCGAGGTCGCCCGGGTGAGCGGCGATGTAGCCGCCCCACTGGTCACCAGCCTCGAGCGGGCCGACGAAGTCGACGACGGAGTCGTACTGACGACCCAGCGTGACCGTGCCGAACTGGCTTGACAGGCCGACGTAAGCCTGACGGCCGAACATCAGGCCACCCTGGCCGAGCTTGCCGTTGTTCACGTCAAAACCGTTTTCGAGGGTGAAGATCGCCTTCAGGCCGCCACCGAGGTCTTCGGTGCCGCGCAGACCGAAGCGGCTGCCTTGCATCACGCCGCTGGCCATGCTGTACAGGTGCTTGCCGCCCGCGTTGTTGTTGAAGAGCAGGCCTTCATCGATGATGCCGTAGAGCGTCACGCTGCTTTGCGCATGGGCTGCGCCAGCAAACGCGCCCAGCGCGACGAGCGCGAGAAGCGACTTTTTCATTAACGGATCTCCAAAAATCACTGAATTTTTCTGGCGGGGCGGATAGTTATGTTCTGTTGACGGGCCCCCTCAACTTCGCAAGAAGTCGGACGTAATGTAGCAAAACCGTTTTTTGCCACAAAGCGAAATGCCGCAGCTCAAGGCCGCCATGTTTCCTTTATGCAACAATGGTTAAAATCACGGGTTAACCGCAATTTCCGCTGAATAATCAAGTCGGTTACGCAGCGGACTCGTGCCCTTGCCGTTCGCGGCAGCACATGCAGCCAGGAGAACAGGATGGTGTTGGATGAACTGATCAGCGAATTCGATCGCGGCCTGCGATCGCTGACCGGCATTAGCCGGATGAGCCGCCCGGTGCCTGCGCCGGCCGAAGCGCCGGCCGTCGAACTGACGCCCGCGGAGCGTACGCATGCCGCCGGGCTGATGCGCGTGAACCACGTCGGCGAAGTCTGCGCGCAGGCGCTCTACCAGGCGCAGAAACTCACCGCGCGCACGTCGTCGGCGAAGGCGATGTTCGAGGAGGCCGCGCGCGAGGAGGAGGATCACCTCGCGTGGACCGCACACCGCCTGAAGGAACTCGATTCGCGCCCGAGCCTGCTCAACCCGCTGTGGTATGCCGGCGCGCTCGCGATCGGCGTGGCGGCCGGCACGCTCGGCGACAAGGTCAGCCTCGGCTTCATGGCCGAGACGGAGCGGCAGGTCGAGAATCATCTCGAAGGCCATATGTCCGAGCTGCCGGCGACCGACACCGCGTCGCGTGCGATCGTCGACCAGATGCGTATCGACGAGGTGAAGCACGGCAAGGCCGCGACCGACGCCGGCGGGATCGAGCTGCCGCTGCCCGCGCGGATGCTGATGCGCGCCGCGTCGAAAGTCATGACGAGCACTGCGTACTATCTCTGAGATTCGCGCCGGGGTGGCGCGTGACGTCGCCCCGGTTCGCCGCCCCTGATATCGCCCGTTTATTCCTCGTTTTCCCGCCCCCGAAAGCCCCGTCCGTACGCCAGTCTGGCCCGTCTTTCTCACGTATCACCTTCACAAGTTGCACTAGCTCATTCATTTATAACGGTTTTTGGAATGAGGGTCTGTATGAGCATGTGCGCGTAAGTCCTTGTTCTAACTAACAAAATTCGTCAAAAAAGCGGGCCGCTCCCTTGACCGTGCCACACCCTTCCTCTAAAGTGGGAGACAGTGTGAGAAAGTGTATTTTTGTGTGATTTGGCGGGCTATTCCGGCTAAATTCTCAGCATGGGTCGGGTACTTCAGGTGCCCTGAACGGGAGAGCGGAACGTGTTCCAAGGGGCGTCGGCGCTGACGCTCGATGCGAAAGGGCGGATGTCGGTGCCTGCTCGCTATCGCGAAGCGCTGCAAGGACAGGCAGAAGGACGGGTGACTGTGACCAAGCACCCGGACGGCTGCCTGTTGCTGTTTCCGCGCCCCGAATGGGAAGTGTTCCGCGCCAAGATCGCCGCGCTGCCGATGGACGCGCACTGGTGGCGGCGAATTTTTCTCGGCAATGCGATGGATGTCGATCTCGACAGCGCAGGCCGGATTCTTGTATCGCCCGAGCTGCGCATGGCGGCCGGGCTGGAAAAGGAAGTCATGTTGTTGGGAATGGGTAGTCACTTCGAGCTGTGGGATTCGCAGACCTACAACGCGAAGGAGCAGGCAGCGATGGCGCAGGGCATGCCCGACGCGCTGAAGAATTTCACATTCTGATTGCGGTGACGGAGACGCCCGCGATGGGAAACGAATTGCGGCATCGGACGGTGCTGTTGGACGAAGCGGTCGAGTCGCTCGTGACGCGGCCGGACGGCGTTTATGTCGACGGCACGTTCGGGCGCGGCGGCCACAGCCGCGCGGTGCTCGCGCGGCTGGCGTCGGCCGGGCGGCTGATCGCGTTCGACAAGGATCCGAGAGCGATCGAGACGGCGCAGGGCATCGAGGATGCGCGCTTCTCGATCGTGCATGACAGCTTTGCATCGATGCGCGACGCGCTTGCGGCGCGCGGCGTCGAGAAGGTGTCGGGTGTGTTGCTGGACCTGGGCGTGTCCTCGCCGCAGGTGGACGATCCGGCGCGCGGCTTCAGCTTCCGCGCCGATGGTCCGCTGGACATGCGAATGGATCCGACGCGCGGCGAGTCGGCGGCCGAATGGCTCGCGCGGGCTTCGGTGCAGGAACTGACGGAGGTGATACGGGATTATGGGGAAGAACGGTTTGCTTTTCAGATTGCAAAGGCGCTTGTTGCTCGCCGGGCAGAGTCCGACCGTCTTGGGCCTCTCGACACCACGGGCGAGCTTGCCCAAATCGTGGGTCACGTCGTCAAAACCCGTGAGAAGGGCAAGGATCCGGCAACCCGCACCTTTCAGGCTATACGGATTCACGTCAATCAAGAGCTTGCGGACCTGCAAGTCGTACTAGACGCGGCACTGTCGTTGCTGGAGCAAGGGGGGCGGCTGGTGGTCATCAGCTTTCATTCACTCGAGGACCGGATCGTCAAGCGATTCATGCAGGCGCACGCGAGTGCGCCTGCGGTCGATCGTCGTCTGCCGATCCGCGCCGTCGACCTCCCGAGCCCGCCGCTCAAGATCATCAGCCGCCAATTTCCGAGTGAAGCGGAAGTCGCCGCGAATCCGCGCGCCCGCTCCGCCGTGATGCGCATTGCGGAGCGCGTCACGCCATGAGCCGCTTCAATATCTTCCTGCTGATCATCGTGATGGGCTGCGCGCTGTCGGTCGTCAACTCGACGAACCAGCAGCGCCAGATCTTCATCCAGTTGCAGCGCGCGCAGTCGCAGGAGCGTCAGCTCCAGCAGGACTACGCGCAGCTTCAATATCAGCAGAGCGCGCTGTCGAAGACGTCGCGCATCGAGCAACTCGCGAACGATTCGCTGAAGATGCAGCCGATCTCGACCGGTCGCACGCAATACCTGACGCTGCCGCCGGGCGCCGCGAAGGCGATCGATGCGCCGATCCCTGCTTCGGCCGACACGGCCGGCAAGGGCAAGGGGGGCGCGCGATGAAGCCGTCGCAGAAGCGCCAGAACGTGAAATTCTCGTCGAGCCCCGTGCTGGGCGTGCATCTGCCGATGTGGCGCTCGAAGCTCGTCGTGTTCATGCTGTTCATGGCGTTCGTCGCGCTGGCCGCGCGGGCGTTCTGGATCCAGGGGCCCGGCAACGCGTTCTACCAGAAGCAGGGCGAAAGCCGCTACCAGCGCACGCTCGAGTTGCCCGCGACGCGCGGCAAGATCCTCGACCGTAACGGACTCGTGCTCGCGACGAGCCTGCCCGTGCGCGCAATCTGGGCGATTCCCGACGCGGTGCCGGACGATCTGGACGCCGACAAGATCAGCCAGCTCGGCAAGCTCCTCGGCATGACGCCGAAGGAACTGCGCGTGAAGCTGTCGGAAGACAAGGGTTTCGTCTACGTAAAACGCCAGGTGCCGATCGACATCGCGGACAAGGTTGCCGCGCTCGACATCCCGGGCATCTACCAGCGCAACGAATACAAGCGCTTCTATCCGGAAGGCGAGATCACCGCTCACCTGATCGGCTTCACGAACGTCGAGGACGAAGGGCAGGAAGGCGTCGAGCTCGGCGACCAGAAGATGCTGTCCGGCACGTCGGGCGTGCGTCGCGTGATCAAGGACCGGATGGGACACATCGTCGAGGACGTCGCCGAGCAGATCCCTCCGCATAACGGCACCGACGTCGACCTGTCGATCGACAGCAAGATCCAGTACATCGCGTACGCGAACCTGAAGGCCGCCGTCGACAAGTTCAAGGCGAAGGCCGGCGCGGCGATGGTTGTCGACGTGCGCACCGGCGAGGTGCTCGCGCTCGTCAACTACCCGACCTACAACCCGAACGACCGCTCGCGCATGACGGGCGAGCAGTTGCGCAACCGGATCATGACCGACGTGTTCGAGCCGGGTTCGATCATGAAGCCGTTCACGGTGTCGCTCGCGCTCGACCTGCATCGCGTGACGCCGAACACGCTCGTCGAAACGGGCAACGGGCATTTCGTGCTGGACGGCGCGCCGATCACCGATGACGCGGGTTTCGGCACGCTGACGGTCGGCGGCGTGATCCAGAAGTCGAGCAACATCGGCGCGACGAAGATCGCGATGACGATGCGGCCCGAGGAAATGTGGAATATGTATACCAGCATCGGCCTCGGCCAGGCGCCGAAGGTCGGCTTCCCGGGCGCGGTGGCCGGCCGCCTGCGGCCGTGGAAGAGCTGGCGCCGCATCGAGCAGGCGACGATGTCGTACGGCTACGGCCTGTCGGTGTCGCTGTTCCAGCTCGCTCGTGCGTACACGGCGATCGCGCATGACGGCGAGTTGATGCCCGTGACCATTTTCAAGACCGACCCCAACCAGCAGGTGACGGGCACGCAGGTGTTCAACCCGACCACCGCGCGCGAAGTGCGCGCGATGCTCGAGACGGTGGTCGCGCCGGGCGGCACGTCGCCGGACGCGGCGGTGCCGGGCTATCGCGTCGGCGGCAAGAGCGGCACCGCGTACAAGCATGAAGGTCACGGCTACACGCGCAAGTACCGCGCGTCGTTCGTCGGGATGGCACCGATGCCGAATCCGCGCATCGTCGTCGCGGTGTCGGTCGACGAGCCGACCGCCGGCAGCCACTTCGGCGGCCAGGTGTCCGGCCCCGTATTCTCGGCGATCGCCGGCGACACGATGCGTGCGCTCAACGTGCCGCCGAACATGCCGATCAAGCAGCTCGTCGTGTCTGACGATTCGCCGGCAGCCCCTGCCGCAACGGGGCCGCAAAAGCTGGCCGCGGGTGGCGGTGCGAAGCATATGATCGTGTCCAGCACGACGCGTAATTCACCAGGAGTTGTTCGATGAGCGCCGCCCGCAGTTCCCATCCGGCGCATCAGCAGATCGCAGCCGCGCTTGCGTGGCTGCGTCAGCATGTGGCCCCCGCGGCGCAACTGCATGCCGACACGCGCAGCCTCAAGGCCGGCGACGTGTTCCTTGCATATGCGGTAGACGGGGCAGACAACCGAGCCTTCATTGCCGACGCCGTCGCTTGCGGTGCGGCCGCCGTGCTGTATCAGCCGGAAGGGCTGGCCGCTGCGCTGGCCGTGCCTGTCGCGCTCGCGGTGCCGGCGCTCGACCAGCTCGCCGGCGAGATCGCCAGCGGCTGGTACGGCGATCCGAGCGACAGCCTGCTCGCGGTGGGCGTAACGGGCACGAACGGCAAGACTTCGTGCACGCAATGGATCGCCGCCGCGTTGACGGCGCTGCACCAGCCGTGCGCGGTGATCGGCACGCTCGGCAGCGGGATGCCCGGCCAACTCGTGCCGACGGGCTTCACGACACCCGACGCGCCGCAACTGCAGCGCAGCCTCGCGCAGTTGCGCGATGCGGGCGCGAAGGCCGTGGCGATGGAGGTGTCGTCGCACGCGCTGCACCAGGGGCGCGTGAACGGTACGGCATTCGACATCGCGGTGTTTACGAATCTCACGCAGGATCACCTCGACTATCACGGCACGTTCGATGCGTACGAGGCCGCGAAGGCGAAGCTGTTCGCATGGCGGGGCCTGCGCGCGGCGGTCGTCAACCGCGACGACGTGGCCGGGCGACGTCTGCTCGAGAAGCTGGCCGGCCGCGTGCGCACGATCGCGTACGGGATCGGCGACGCACCGGCGCCCGACGCCGATCGCGAACTGGCCGCGCTCGACGTGCGCGCCACCGCAACCGGCACGGCATTCCGCCTGCGGTCGTCGTGGGGCGACACCGACGTCGAGGTCGGCACGCTCGGCACGTTCAACGTCAGCAACCTGCTCGCCGTGCTCGGCGCGCTGCTCGCGGCCGACGTGCCGTTCGACGCGGCGATCGCCGAGATCGCACGGCTCGAGCCCGTCAATGGCCGGATGCAGCGGCTCGGCGGCCGGCTGCAGATCGACGAACCGCTCGTCGTGATCGACTACGCGCACACACCCGACGCACTTGAAAAGACGCTCGACGCGCTGCGCCCGATCGCCGCGGCGCGCGGCGGCCGGCTCGTCTGCATGTTCGGCTGCGGCGGCGATCGCGATGCGACGAAGCGGCCGCTGATGGGCGCGATCGCGGAGCGGCTTGCCGACGAAATCGTCGTCACCAGTGACAACCCGCGCAGCGAAGATCCGCGGCGCATCATCGACCAGATCGTCGCGGGCATGACCGCGCCCGATCACGCACGCCGTATCGAGGACCGCGCGAGCGCGATCCTGCAGGCGGTGCGCGGCGCCGCACGCGAGGATGTCGTCGTGCTGGCGGGCAAGGGCCACGAGGCCACGCAGGAAATCATGGGCAAGAAGCGCACGTTCTCCGACCAGGATCACGCGCGGCTCGCGCTTGCGGCACGCGCGACGCACGGCAAGGGAGGCGGCGAATGACGATGCTCAGTCTCGGCGAAGCCGCCCGCCTGATTCCCGGCGCAACCGTCCACGGCGATGCGAGCGTCACGTTCGAGCGCGTGTCGACGGACAGCCGCACGGCCGGCCCGGGCGACCTGTTCGTCGCGCTGAAAGGCGAGCGCTTCGACGCGCACGACTTTCTCGGCGATGTCGCCGCGCGCGGCGCTGCCGCGGCGCTCGTCGCGCACGTGCCGGCGGGCGTCACGATGCCGGCGATCGAGGGCGGCGAAACGCGTGCCGCGCTTGGCGCGCTCGCGCACGGCTGGCGCAAACGATTCCCGCTGCCGCTCGTCGCGGTGACGGGCAGCAACGGCAAGACGACCGTCAAGGAAATGATCGCGTCGATCTTCGCGGCGGCGGTCGGCGCCGACGCGCGGCTCGCGACGGCCGGCAACCTGAACAACGACGTCGGCCTGCCGCTCACGCTGCTGCGCCTGTCGGCCGTGCATCGCCTCGCGGTGATCGAACTCGGCATGAATCACCCGGGCGAGACCGAGATCCTCGCGCGCCTCGCGGCGCCGACGGTCGCGCTCGTCAACAACGCGCAGCGCGAGCACCAGGAATTCATGGCGACGGTCGAAGCCGTTGCGCTCGAACACGCGGCCGTGATCCACGCGCTGCCGCCGGACGGTGTCGCGGTGTTCCCGGCCGACGATGCGTACGCGGGCATCTGGCGTGTCGCGGCGACCGGCAACCGGATCCTCGATTTCGCGCTGCACGATGCCGAACGGCAGAACGACGCGCAGGTCGCCGGTCGTCTTCACGGCGGCGAACTCGCGATCGACACGCCGGCCGGCGCCGTCACGGTGCGGCTGCGCGCGCTCGGCGAGCACAACGCACGCAACGCGCTGGCCGCGACGGCCGCAGCGCTGGGCGCCGGCGTCGCGCTGTCGGCGATCAGGCAGGGCCTCGAATCGTTCGAGCCGGTCAAGGGCCGGCTGCAGGTGAAGCAGGCGGTCGCAGGCAGCCTCGCGGGCGCGACGGTCGTCGACGATACGTACAACGCGAATCCCGATTCGATGCGTGCCGCGATCGACGTGCTCGCCGCGCAACCGGCGCCGCGCGTGCTGGTGATCGGTGACATGGGCGAGGTCGGCGACGAAGGGCCGGCATTCCATCGCGAGATCGGTGCCTACGCGCGCGAGCGCGGGATCGACGCGCTGTTCGCGCTCGGCGACGCGTCGCGCGATGCCTGTACGGCCTACGGCGACACGGCCCGCCATTTCGGCGACGTCGGCTCGCTCGTGTCGGCGCTGCTCGCGGCGGGCTACGGCGCGCAGGCGACGGTGCTCGTGAAGGGCTCGCGGTACATGAAGATGGAGCGCGTGATCGACGCGCTGACGAATCAACCCGCAGCGGGCACAGCGCCCGCTGCCCACTGAGTAGAAGGAAGGAAGCATGCTGCTGGCGCTGGCGCAATGGCTCCAAGGAGATGCAAGCTTTTTGCGCTTGTTCACGTACCTCACGTTCCGTGCGGTGATGGCCACCATCACCGCGCTCGGGATCGGGCTCGTGTGCGGACCGTGGGTGATCCGCAAGCTGACGCAAATGAAGGTCGGGCAGGCCGTGCGCAAGGACGGCCCGCAGACGCACCTCGTCAAGTCCGGCACGCCGACGATGGGCGGCGTGCTGATCCTGATCGGCATCGCGGTCGCGACGCTGCTGTGGGGCGACCTGACGAACCGTTTCATCTGGATCGTGATGCTCGTCACGTTCGGTTTCGGCGTGATCGGCTGGGTCGACGACTACCGCAAGGTCGTCCACAAGGACCCGCGCGGGATGTCGTCGCGCGAGAAGTATTTCTGGCAATCGGTGATCGGGCTGTTCGCAGCCGTCTACCTCGCATTCAGCGTGTCCGAAGCGAACAACGTGCGCGTGTTCGACCTGTTCATGGCGTGGGTGAGGAGCGGCCTGTCGATGGGGCTGCCGGCACGCGCCGACCTGATGCTGCCGTTCCTGAAGTCGATCAGCTACCCGCTTGGCGTATGGGGCTTCATCGTGCTGACCTACTTCGTGATCGTCGGCGCGAGCAATGCGGTGAACCTGACCGATGGCCTCGACGGCCTCGTGATCATGCCGGTCGTGCTGGTCGGCGCGTCGCTGGGTGTGTTCGCGTACGTGATGGGCAGCGCGGTCTATTCAAAATACCTGCTGTTCCCGCACATCCCGGGCGCAGGCGAACTGCTGATCTTCTGTTCCGCGATGGGCGGGGCCGGGCTCGCGTTCCTCTGGTACAACACGCACCCCGCGCAAGTGTTCATGGGCGACGTCGGCGCGCTGGCGCTCGGCGGCGCGCTCGGCACGGTCGCGGTGATCGTGCGCCAGGAAATCGTGCTGTTCATCATGGGCGGCATCTTCGTCGCGGAAACGCTGTCGGTGATGCTGCAGGTTTCGTGGTTCAAGTACACGAAAAAGCGCTACGGCGAAGGGCGGCGCCTGCTGAAGATGGCGCCGCTGCATCACCATTTCGAATTGTCCGGCTGGAAGGAAACGCAGGTGGTGGTGCGTTTCTGGATCATCACGCTGATGCTGTGCCTGTTCGGTCTGACCACCCTCAAGCTGCGGTAAAGGAAAGGTAACAAGGATGTCTGGCGAGATGTTTGGAGATCGGCAACGGCCGATGGTGCTCGTACTGGGGCTCGGGGAATCGGGTCTCGCGATCGCGCGATGGTGCGCGAGGCACGGGTGCCGGCTGCGGATTGCCGATACTCGCGAGGCGCCGCCCAACCTTGCCGCGCTGCAGGCCGAAGGCATCGACGCGGAATTCGTCGGCGGGGCGTTCGCGCCCGCGCTGCTCGACGGCGGTGTCGAGATCGTCGGGCTGAGCCCCGGGCTGTCGCCGCTCGAACCGGAACTCGCGGCGCTGGCCGCGGCCGCGAACGAGCGCGGGATCGCGGTGTGGGGCGAACTGGAATTCTTCGCGCAGGCGCTGCGCGCGCTCGGCACGAGCGGCTACCAGCCGAAGGTGCTTGCCATCACGGGCACCAACGGCAAGACGACGACGACGAGCCTCGCGGGCCTGCTGTGCCGGCGCGCGGGCAAGAAGGTCGCCGTCGCGGGCAACATCAGCCCCGCGATGCTCGACCGGCTCGCGGGCGCGATCGACGAAACGGCGCTGCCCGACGTGTGGGTGCTCGAACTGTCGAGCTTTCAGCTCGAGACCGCGCGCACGTTCGCGCCCGATGCGGCCGCGCTCCTCAACATCACGCAGGACCACCTCGACTGGCACGGCAGTTTCGACGCGTACGCGCAGGCAAAGGGCCGGATCTTCGGCGCGACGACGACGCGCGTGCTGAACCGCGACGATGCCGCCGTGATGAAGTTCGCGCCGGCGGCGGGCGCGGCCGACGCGCCGCGCACGGTCACGTTCGGCCTGAACGAACCGGCGCAAGACGGCGACTACGGGCTGTCCCGCGACAACGGCATCGCGTGGCTGGTGGAAGCCGTCGATCGCGACGCGCCGGATGAAACGGCGACGAGCCGCCGGCGCAAGCGCGACGCCGCGCATACGCCCGACATCGCGCAGAAGCGCCTGATGCCGGCCGATGCGCTCCGCATTCGCGGGCTGCACAACGCGGCGAACGCGCTGGCCGCATTCGCGCTCGCGCGTGCGATCGACCTGCCTGCCGCGCCGCTGCTGCACGCGCTGCGCGAATACCGCGGCGAAGCGCATCGCGTCGAAGTGATCGCGACGATCGACGACGTGGACTACGTCGACGACAGCAAGGGGACGAACGTCGGCGCGACGGTTGCCGCGCTCGACGGGCTCGCTCAGACGATCGTGCTGATCGCGGGCGGGGACGGCAAGGGACAGGATTTCGCGCCGCTGGTCGCGCCGGTCGCACGCTGGTGCCGCGCGGTGATGCTGATCGGCCGCGATGCGCCGGCGATCCGCGACACGCTCGCCGAAACGGGCGTGCCGCTCGCCGACCACGCGACGCTCGAAGGTGCGGTGCATGCGGCGGCCGACCTGGCGGAGCCGGGCGATGCGGTGCTGCTGTCGCCCGCGTGCGCGAGCCTCGACATGTTCAGGAACTACGCCCATCGCGCGGATGTGTTCCGCGCGGCGGTCGACGAAATCGCCATCGACAAAGGAGCGACGCCATGAGCTGGTCCGATCGCCTCGTCTCCCGTTTCAACGACCGGCGCGATGCCGGCGGCAATGCCGCCGGCGGTCGCGTCGCATCGGCCACGCGCGCCGCGACGGGCGGCCTCGCGAGCGTCGTCAACGGCGTGCGCCCGAGCCGTTCGCGGATGCTCGACTTCGACTACTCGCTGCTGTGGGTGGCGATCGCGCTGCTCGGGCTCGGCGTCGTGATGGTGTATTCGGCGTCGATCGCGATGCCCGATTCGCCGAAATACGCGTCGTATCACGACTACGCGTTCCTGATGCGCCACGTCATCTCGCTCGTCGTTGCGTTCATCGCGGCGGTGATCGCGTTCCGCGTGCCGGTGTCGACGTGGGACAAGTACGCGCCGCATCTCTTCCTGATCGCGCTCCTCAGCCTCGTGATCGTGCTGATCCCGCACGTCGGCAAGGGCGTGAACGGTGCGCGCCGCTGGATTCCGCTCGGCATCACGAACATGCAGCCGTCGGAAATCATGAAGCTCGCGGTGACGATCTACGCGGCGAACTACACGGTGCGCAAGCAGGAATACATGCAGAGCTTCGCGAAGGGCTTCCTGCCGATGGCGTTCGCGGTCGGGCTGGTCGGTGCGCTGCTGCTGCTCGAGCCGGACATGGGCGCGTTCATGGTGGTCGCCGCAATCGCGATGGGCGTGCTGTTCCTCGGCGGCGTGAACGGCAAGCTGTTCGGCGGCCTCGTCGCGACGGCGGTCGGCACCTTCACGATGCTGGTGTGGCTGTCGCCGTGGCGTCGCGAGCGGATCTTCGCGTATCTCGATCCGTGGGACGAGCGCTACGCGCAAGGCAAGGCCTACCAGCTCACGCACTCGCTGATCGCATTCGGCCGCGGCGAGTGGTTCGGCGTCGGCCTCGGCGGCAGCGTCGAGAAGCTGAACTACCTGCCGGAAGCGCATACCGACTTCATCCTCGCGGTGATCGGCGAGGAACTCGGCTTCGTCGGCGTGCTGGTCGTGATCCTGCTGTTCTACTGGATCGTGCGCCGCGCGTTCGAGATCGGCCGCCAGGCGCTCGCGCTCGACCGCACGTTCGCGGGCCTGACGGCGAAGGGCATCGGCATCTGGTTCGGCGCGCAGGCGTTCATCAACATGGGCGTGAACCTCGGGCTGCTGCCGACCAAGGGCCTGACGCTGCCGCTCGTGAGCTACGGCGGCTCGGGGATCCTGCTCAACTGCGTCGCGATCGCGGTGTTGCTGCGCGTCGACTATGAAAGTCGCGTCCTGATGCGCGGAGGGAAGGTATGACCGCAGCACGACGCACGCTGATGGTGATGGCAGGCGGCACCGGGGGCCACGTGTTCCCGGGGCTCGCGGTCGCACACCGGATGGAAGCGGCGGGCTGGCGCGTCGTGTGGCTCGGCAATCCGGCCGGGATGGAAGCGACGCTCGTGCCGAAGCACGGCATTCCGATGGAGTACGTGCGTTTCGGCGGATTGCGTGGCAAGGGCCTGAAGACCAAGCTGACGCTGCCGCTCAACCTGCTGCGCGCATGCTGGCAGAGCCTCGGCGCGCTACGTCGCGTGCGGCCGGACGTCGTGCTCGGGATGGGTGGCTACATCACGTTCCCGGCGGGCGTGATGGCCGCGCTGTCGGGGCGTCCGCTCGTGCTGCATGAACAGAATTCGATCGCGGGCCTCGCGAACAAGGTGCTCGCGAAATTCGCGAAACGCGTGCTCGTCGCGTTCCCGGGCGCGCTGCCGCACGCGGAATGGACGGGCAACCCGATTCGCGCGGAACTTGCGCGCACGGAACCGCCCAAAGCACGCTATGCATCGCGCAGCGGCCCGCTGAACGTGCTCGTCGTCGGCGGCAGCCTCGGTGCGGCCGCGCTGAACGAAGTCGTGCCGCGCGCGCTGGCGATGCTGGCGCAGGGCGAACACCCGCGCATCGTGCACCAGGCCGGCGCGAAGCACATCGACGCGCTGAAGACGAATTACGAAGCGGCCGGTTTCGCGGCCGGCGAAGACGTGCGGCTGGTGCCGTTCATCGACGACATGGCGGCCGCGTATGCGGCGGCGGATCTCGTGATCTGCCGGTCGGGCGCGATGACGGTGTCGGAGATCGCGGCGGTGGGCGTGGCGGCGCTGTTCGTGCCGTTCCCGTACGCGGTCGACGATCACCAGACGACCAACGCCGCGTTCCTCGCCGATGCGGGCGCGGCCGTGCTGGTGCAACAACGCGACCTGTCGGCGGAACTGCTCGCCGACTGGCTGCGCGGCCAGTCGCGGGCATCGCTCGCGGACATGGCGGAACGTTCGCGCGCGTTGGCGAAGCCCGAGGCCACCGACGAGGTCGCGCGCGTATGCGCGAAGGCGGCCGGCGCGAACCTGGAAAAACTGCAATGAAACACATCGTCAAACACATTCATTTCGTCGGGATCGGCGGCGCGGGCATGAGCGGCATCGCCGAAGTGCTCGTCAATCTCGGCTACGAGGTCAGCGGCTCTGACCTGTCGCGCAACGCGGTGACCGATCGTCTCCAGGCGCTCGGCGCACGGATCGCGATCGGCCACGATGCGGCGAACATCGAGGGCGCGAACGCGGTCGTCGTGTCGACGGCCGTGCGCTCGGACAACCCGGAAGTGCTGGCCGCGCGCCACCAGGGCGTGCCGATCGTGCAGCGCGCGGTGATGCTCGCGGAGCTGATGCGCCTGAAGCAGGGGATCGCGATCGCCGGCACGCACGGCAAGACCACGACGACGAGCCTCGTCGCGAGCGTGCTCGCGGCGGGCGGCCTCGATCCGACCTTCGTGATCGGCGGGCGGCTGATCAGCGCCGGCGCGAATGCGCGGCTCGGCACGGGCGATTTCATCGTTGCCGAGGCCGACGAGTCGGACGCGTCGTTCCTGAACCTGTATCCGGTGATCGAAGTCATCACGAACATCGACGCCGACCACATGGACACCTACGGCCACGATTTCGCGCGGCTCAAGCAGGCGTTCATCGAATTCACGCAGCGCCTGCCGTTCTACGGCAGCGCGGTCGTGTGCGTCGACGATCCGAACGTGCGGCAGATCATCCCGTTCATCTCGAAGCCGGTCGTGCGCTACGGCCTGTCGCCGGACGCGCAGGTGCGCGCGGAAGATATCGATGCGCGCGACGGCCGGATGCACTTCACGGTGATCCGCGAAGGGCGCGCGCCGCTTGCGGTCGTGCTGAACATGCCGGGCCTGCACAACGTGCAGAACGCGCTCGCGGCGATCGCGATCGCGACCGACCTCGGCGTGGCGGACGATGCGATCCAGCAGGCGCTGGCGGAATTCAACGGTGTCGGCCGGCGCTTCCAGCGTTACGGCGAGGTGCCGACCGCGGACGGCGGCCAGTACACGCTGATCGACGACTACGGCCATCACCCGGTCGAGATGGCGGCGACGATCGCGGCCGCGCGCGGCGCGTTCCCGGGCCGCCGCCTCGTGCTGGCGTTCCAGCCGCACCGCTACACGCGCACGCGCGACTGCTTCGACGATTTCGTCAACGTGCTGTCGACGGTCGACGCGCTGGTGCTGACGGAAGTCTACGCGGCCGGCGAGGCCGCGATCGCGACGGCCAACGGCGACGCGCTGTCGCGCGCGCTGCGCGCGGTCGGGAAGGTTGACCCGGTGTTCGTCGCGACGGTCGACGACGTGCCGGACGCACTGGCGAAGGTCGCGCAGACCGGCGACGTGGTGATCACGATGGGCGCGGGTTCGATCGGCGGCGTGCCGGCGAAGGTCGTGCAACACATTCAACAGAAGGCATGACATGAGCGGGATCGATCCGAAACGTTTCGGCAAGGTGGCGGTGTTGTTCGGCGGCGAATCCGCCGAGCGCGAGGTGTCGCTTACCTCGGGCCGCCTCGTGCTGCAGGGCCTGCGTGACGCGGGCGTCGATGCGCATCCGTTCGACCCGGCCGAGCGGCCGCTGTCGGCGCTGAAGGACGAAGGCTTCGTGCGTGCATTCAACGCGCTGCACGGCGGCTACGGCGAGAACGGCCAGATCCAGGGCGCGCTCGATTTCTACGGGATCCGCTACACGGGCAGCGGCGTGCTCGGGTCGGCGCTCGGCCTCGACAAGTTCCGCACGAAGCTCGTATGGCAGCAGACGGGCGTGCCGACGCCGCCGTTCGAAACGGTAATGCGCGGCGACGACCTCGCGGCGCGCGCGACGGAAATCGTCGCGAAGCTCGGCCTGCCGCTGTTCGTGAAGCCGGCGAGCGAAGGCTCGAGCGTCGCGGTGCTGAAGGTGAAGACGGCCGACGCGCTGCCGGCCGCGCTCGAGGAAGCCGCGACGCACGACAAGATCGTGATCGTCGAGAAGAGCATCGAAGGCGGCGGCGAATACACCGCGTGCATCGCCGGCGATCTCGACCTGCCGCTGATCAAGATCGTGCCGGCGGGCGAGTTTTACGACTACCACGCGAAGTACGTCGCCGACGATACCCAGTACCTGATCCCGTGCGGCCTGCCGGCCGAGCAGGAAGCGGAACTGAAGCGCATCGCGCGCCGCGCGTTCGACGTGCTCGGCTGCACCGACTGGGGCCGCGCGGATTTCATGCTCGACGCGGCCGGCAATGCGTATTTCCTGGAAGTGAACACGGCCCCCGGGATGACCGACCACTCGCTGCCGCCGAAGGCCGCGCGCGCGGTCGGCATCGGCTATTCGGAGCTGGTCGTGAAGGTGCTGTCGCTTACGCTCAACGACTGACGCAGGAACGGAACGACGTATGTGGAACAACGTTCGCCAACTCAACCTTGCCGCCAGCGCGCTGTACGCGCTGTTGCTGCTCGTGTTGGCGGCGGCCGGCTGCTACTGGCTGATCCAGCGCCCGACGTTCGCGCTGCGCGAGATCCGGATCGACGGCGACACCGAGCACATCAACACGCCGACGGTGCGCGCGGGCGTGGTCGGCCGGCTGAAGGGCAATTTCTTCACGGTCGATCTCGACACGGCGCGTGCCGCGTTCGAGCAGATGCCCTGGGTGCGCCACGCAAGCGTGCGCCGGGTGTGGCCGAATGCGCTGGCTGTCACGCTCGAGGAGTACAAACCGCTCGGGACCTGGGGCAGCGACCAGCTCGTGAGCGTCGACGGCGAACTGTTCACCGCGAACCAGGGCGAGCTGGATCAGGAACTGCCGGCGTTCGACGGTCCGGAGGGCAGTGCGAAGGAAGTCGTCACGCGGTACCGCGACTTCGGGAAATGGTTTGCGCCGCTGAAGGTGGCGCCGGAAGAAGTGACGCTGTCGGCGCGGTACGCGTGGACGGTGAAGCTGTCGAACGGCATGCAGGTGGAGCTGGGCAAGGAGCGCAACAACGAATCGCTGCATGACCGGAGCCAGCGCCTTGTCGCCGCATGGCCGGCGGTCACGGAGCGCTGGGGCAACGACATCGAGTACGCGGACCTGCGCTATCCGAACGGATTCGCGATTCGCGCGGCAGGCATGCGGTTCCTGACCGATACCGACAAGCGCAAGAAGTAAACGAGAGATCACACGCAAGAGCACTTTATGAGCAAAGACTACAAGGATCTGCTGGTTTCCCTCGACATCGGCACGTCGAAGGTGGTGGCCATCGTCGCCGAGCTGAAGGGCGAGGGCCATTACGAGGTGATCGGTCTCGGCCAGAGCGAATCGAAGGGTCTGAAGAAAGGCGTGGTGGTCAACATCGAGGCCACCGTGCAGTCGATCCAGCGCGCGCTCGAGGAAGCCGAGCTGATGGCCGACTGCAAGATCACCAACGTGTTCACGGGGATCGCGGGCAGTCACATCCGCAGCTTCAACTCGAGCGGGATGGTCGCGATCAAGGACAAGGAAGTCACGCAGACCGACGTCGCGCGCGTGATCGAGACCGCGAAGGCGATCAACATCCCGACCGACCAGCAGGTGCTGCACATCCTCACGCAGGAATTCATCATCGACGGCCAGGAAGACGTGCGCGAGCCGATCGGGATGAGCGGCATCCGCCTCGAGGTGAAGGTGCACATCGTGACGGGCGCGGTGAGCGCCGCGCAGAACATCGTCAAGTGCGTGCGCCGCTGCGGGCTCGAAGTGAACGACCTGATCCTGCAGCCGCTCGCGTCGTCGCTGGCCGTGCTGACGGAAGACGAAAAGGATCTCGGCGTGGTGCTGGTCGACGTCGGCGGCGGCACGACCGACATCGCGATCTTCGCCGAAGGCGCGATCCGCCACACCGCGGTGATTCCGATCGCCGGCGACCAGATCACGAGCGACATCGCGATGGCGCTGCGCACGCCGACGCCGGATGCGGAAGACATCAAGGTCGGCTACGGGATCGCGAAGCAGGCGCTCGCCGACCCGGACGAGATGGTCGAAGTGCCGGGCCTCGGCGAACGCGGCCCGCGCACGCTGTCGCGCCAGGCGCTCGCGGCCGTGATCGAGCCGCGCGTCGAGGAACTGTTCTCGCTCGTGCAGCAGGTCGTGCGCGAATCGGGTTACGAAGAACTGCTGAGCTCCGGCGTGGTCATTACCGGCGGTGCCGCGATGATGCCGGGCATGGTCGAGCTCGGCGAAGACATTTTCCTGAAACCGGTGCGCATCGGCGCGCCGGAGTATGCAGGCGGCCTCTCCGACGTCGTGCGCAATCCGCGCTACTCGACGGCGATGGGGCTGCTCGTCGAAGGCAGCGCTCAGCGCATGCGCGGCCGCAAGGTCGCCGTGCAGTCCGGCAACGCGGGGCAGGTTTTCTCGCGGATGAAGGAATGGTTCCTGAGCAACTTCTGACGAACCGAATTGAAATTCGCGCTGGTGCCGGCGGCTGGCGCGCGACAGGGGGTTGCCCGATCTCCTGCCGAATAACGGCCGAGTAGCAGTCATTCTCTTGACGGAGGCAACAATGGAATTCGAAATGCTGGAAACCGAGACCAACGGCACCATCATCAAGGTGGTCGGCGTTGGCGGCGCTGGCGGCAATGCCGTACAGCACATGATCAACCGCGGCGTGCAGGGCGTCGACTTCATCGTGATGAACACCGACGCCCAGGCGCTGTCGCGTTCGCGTGCATCGTCGGTGATCCAGCTTGGCAACACGGGCCTTGGCGCCGGTGCGAAGCCGGAAATGGGCCGTGCGGCAGCGGAAGAAGCGCGTGAGCGCATCGCCGACGCACTGCGCGGCGCGCACATGGTGTTCATTACGGCCGGCATGGGCGGCGGTACGGGCACGGGTGCGGCACCGGTGGTTGCGCAGATTGCGAAGGAGATGGGCATCCTGACGGTTGGTGTCGTCAGCAAGCCGTTCGAGTTCGAAGGCGGCAAGCGCATGCGCGTCGCTGAAGCAGGTTCGCAGCAACTGGAGGATCACGTCGACTCGCTGATCGTCGTGCTGAACGACAAGCTGTTCGACGTGATGGGCGATGACGCCGAGATGGACAAGTGCTTCCAGTGCGCGGACGACGTGTTGAACAACGCGGTCGCAGGCATCGCGGAAATCATCAACGTCGATGGCCTCGTGAACGTCGACTTCGAAGACGTGAAGACGGTGATGGGCGAGCAGGGCAAGGCGATGATGGGCACGGCGACGGTCGCCGGCGTCGATCGCGCACGCCTCGCGGCGGAACAGGCCGTGGCGAGCCCGCTGCTCGAAGGCGTCGATCTGTCGGGCGCGCGCGGCGTGCTGGTCAACATCACGTCGAGCCGTTCGCTGCGCCTGTCGGAAACGCGCGAAGTGATGAACACCATCAAGAGCTACGCGGCGGAAGATGCCACGGTGATCTTCGGTGCGGTGTACGACGACGCGATGGGCGATGCTTTGCGCGTGACGGTCGTGGCGACGGGTCTGGGCCGTGCGGCGAAGAAGCAGCAGTCGGCACCGATGACGCTGCTGCGCACGGGTACGGACAACCAGCCGGTCAGCGCGGTGTCGCACGGTTATGCACAGCCGCATCACGTCAGCACGGCCGACTACGGCGCGCTCGATACGCCGGCGGTGTGGCGCAACTCGCGCGAAACCGCGGCATCGCACGTGCAGGCGCTGCAGGAGAAGGGTGTCGATACCTACGACATCCCGGCTTTCCTGCGCAAGCAGGCTGACTGACGCAAACACAGGCGAAGCCGCGGCGGAATCGCCGCGGTATCGCCGGCGTGACGGATGCTACGGACCACGACAGGCCGCGTCGGCTGCGACGCAGGGCCGGGAAACGTGCCCTCTTCGCTTCGGCGGGGCGGGATGGATCGTGCTGTCCGCAACACGCTGAAAACCGTATCGCTATGAGGGACCAGCCATGATTCAAGTGGGCGACGCGCTGCCCGACGCGCAATTGTTCGAGTTCATCGACGACGCGCGCGAAGGCTGCACGCTGGGGCCGAACGCCTGCAGCGTGCGCGACCAGGTCGTGGGAAAGCGGGTGGTGATCTTCGGATTGCCGGGCGCTTTCACACCGACCTGCTCGGCGCAGCATGTACCGGGCTACGTCGAACACGCCGAGCAACTGCGCTCGGCGGGTATCGACGAGATCTGGTGCGTGTCTGTCAACGATGCATTCGTGATGGGCGCATGGGGACGTGATCTGCACACCGCGGGCAAGGTGCGCATGATGGCGGACGGCAGCGCGGCTTTCACTCATGCGCTGGGGCTGACGCAGGATTTGTCCGCGCGTGGCATGGGAATTCGTTCCCTGCGCTACGCGATGGTGATTGACGGCGGTGTGGTCAAGACGCTGGCCGTCGAAGCGCCGGGCAAGTTCGAAGTGAGCGATGCGGCGAGTGTTCTCGCGACGTTGACGTCCTGATCGTGCGGTGCGCCGTTGCCTGCCGGCAACGCTGCTCACCGGCCTCAGGGCAGTTGTAACACGGGCCGATGACCGGAAACGCCTCCGTTCCGGGCATCGGCCCGTCCCGTATCGGCGCGGGTAAACTGCCGAAACAGATTGATACGCAGTTTCAAACAGCGTTGAATAGGGAATTACGCTATAATCCGCCCTATCGAATATAACTCCTGATTGATATCTTCAATCAAGACGAAGAACACCATGCTGAAGCAGCGCACCATCAAATCGATCGTGAAGACCGTGGGTATCGGTCTCCACTCGGGCCGCAAGATCGAACTGACGCTCCGTCCGGCCGCGCCGGGCACGGGCATCGTCTTTTCGCGCGTCGACCTGCCCACGCCCGTCGATATTCCCGCCTCGGCGATGTCGATCGGCGACACGCGGCTCGCGTCGGTGCTGCAGAAGGATGGCGCGCGCGTGTCGACGGTCGAGCACCTGATGTCGGCATGCGCCGGCCTCGGTATCGACAACCTTTATGTCGACGTGACGGCCGAGGAAATCCCGATCATGGACGGCAGCGCGGCGACCTTCGTGTTCCTGATCCAGTCCGCCGGCATCGAAGAGCAGAACGCGCCGAAGCGCTTCATCAAGGTGACGAAGCCGGTCGAAATTCGCGACGGCGACAAGTTCGCGCGTCTCGATCCGTATTTCGGCTTCAAGCTGAAGTTCTCGATCGACTTCCGCCACCCGGCCGTCGACAAGACCGGCCAGGAGCTCGAGGTCGACTTCGCCAATACGTCGTACGTGCGCGAGATCGCACGTGCACGCACGTTCGGCTTCGCACATGAAGCCGAGATGCTGCGCGAGCTGGGCCTGGCGCGCGGCGGCAGCATGGACAACGCGATCGTGCTCGACGAGTACCGCATCCTGAACAACGACGGGCTGCGCTACGACGACGAGTTCGTGAAGCACAAGATGCTCGACGCGATCGGCGACCTATACGTGGTCGGCCATCCGCTGCTGGCGTCGTACACCGCGTACAAGTCGGGGCACGGGCTGAACAACGCGCTGCTGCGCGAACTGCTCGCGCACGAGGACGCGTACGAGATCGTCACGTTCGACGATCCGCAGACTGCGCCGAGCGGCTTCGCGTTCGACGCGCAGACGGCCTTCGCCTGACCGGCGTTCGGCACCGGCAAAAAAAAAAGCGGCCTGCGGGCCGCTTTTTTGTTGCCGGCTGCCGCCGGTGTCGTGCGCTCAGCGCGGAGATTTCGTGCCGTGCCGTGCCGCCATCCGGGCGAGCGCGGCCTGCAGTGGCGACGGTTCGAGGTGGTCGGCGAGGTCGCGCAATGCGGCGGCGCCGACCGAGGTCATCCGCGCCTGCTTCACGTGCGGCGGCTCCGGCGCGTCCTGCGGCCGCACGCGCACGCGCAGCGTCGCGACGGGCCAGCCGCGCTTTTGGAGATCGCCGAGCAGCCGCGGCTCGACCTGCCGCAGCCGGGCGGCCAGCGCATTGTGCGCGGCAAAGAGGGTCAGGGTGCCGTCCTTGATGAAGGCCGGTTCGACATGATTCGCAAGATAGTCGGGCAGGAGCGCGCACAGATCGCGCTGCAGCGATGCGACCTGCTCAACGCCGGCGCGCAGCGCCGTGAACGCGTCGGTGCGGTTGAGCACTTCGGACACGGGTTGCGGGCGATGCGCGGCGAGCGGGCCGAAACGCTTGGAAAATCGGTTCATCGAGGCATTCTTCGGGCGCGCACGCGCGCGGACGTTGACGCCGATTGTACCCGCGCCGGCCCGCGCACGGGCGGCTTTCGCCCCGGCCGCCCGGCCGTCGGCGCGCAGTGCCCGTCCGGCCGAGACACGGGCGGGCGCGTTCCCGCGTGCTAAAATTCAACGTTTGAGTCCACTAATTCGCTAAGCCGCCGAGGCTCGGGCGCCGGGGCGCGCAACACGCGCCGGGCGCCGGTGCTGCGACGCAGGATCCGATCCGATGACAACCGGTTTTCTCCAGAAAATTTTTGGCAGCCGCAACCAGCGGCTCGTCAAGCAATACCAAAAGACCGTCACGACGATCAATGCGCTCGAAACGCAGATCGAGAAGCTGACGGACGACCAGTTGCGCGGCAAGACGGACGAATTCCGCCAGCGGGTCGCGAGCGGCGAGTCGCTCGACAAGCTGCTGCCGGAGGCGTTCGCGGTGTGTCGCGAGGCGAGCCGCCGTGTGCTGAAGATGCGGCACTTCGACGTGCAGATGATCGGCGGCATGGTGCTCCACTACGGCAAGATCGCGGAAATGCGCACCGGCGAGGGCAAGACGCTCGTCGCGACGCTGCCCGTGTACCTGAATGCGCTGGCGGGCCGCGGCGTGCACGTCGTGACCGTCAACGATTACCTCGCGCAGCGCGACGCCGAATGGATGGCGCGCCTCTACAACTTCCTCGGTCTGTCGGTCGGCATCAACCTGTCCGGCATGGAGCACGACCAGAAGCAGCAGGCCTACGCGGCGGACATCACGTATGGCACGAACAACGAGTTCGGCTTCGACTACCTGCGCGACAACATGGTCTACGAGACCGACGCGCGCGTGCAGCGGGCACTGAACTTCGCGGTCGTCGACGAAGTGGACTCGATCCTGATCGACGAGGCGCGCACGCCGCTGATCATTTCGGGCCAGGCCGAGGATCACACCGAACTGTACGTGCGAATGAACGCGCTGCCGCCGCTGCTCGAGCGCCAGATCGGCGAGGAGAAGGCCGACGGCACGGGTGTCGAGAAGCCGGGCGACTACACGCTCGACGAGAAGGCGCGCCAGGTATTCCTGACGGAATCGGGCCACGAGAAGGCCGAGCGGCTGCTCTCCGAATGGGGTCTGATCGGCGATGGCGAGAGCCTGTACGCGCCGCAGAACATCACGCTGATGCACCACGTGTACGCGGCGCTGCGCGGACACACGCTGTTCCACAAGGATCAGCACTATGTCGTGCAGAACGGCGAAGTGGTCATCGTCGACGAATTCACGGGCCGCCTGATGGCCGGCCGCCGCTGGTCCGACGGCCTGCACCAGGCCGTCGAGGCGAAGGAACACGTGAAGATCCAGAGCGAGAACCAGACGCTCGCATCGATCACGTTCCAGAACTACTTCCGGATGTACGCGAAGCTGGCGGGCATGACGGGTACCGCGGACACCGAAGCATACGAATTCAACGAGATCTACGGGCTCGAGACGGTCGTGATCCCGACCAACCGTCCGCCGAAGCGGATCGACAAGCAGGACCAGATCTACAAGACGGCCAAGGAGCGCTACGACGCGGTGATCCGCGACATCCGCGACTGCTACGAGCGCGGCCAGCCGGTGCTGGTCGGCACGACGTCGATCGAGAACTCCGAGCTGCTGTCGCACCTGCTGAAGCAGGCCGGGCTGCCGCACGAGGTGCTGAACGCGAAGCAGCACGAGCGTGAAGCCGCGATCGTCGCGGAAGCCGGCCGTCCGAACCGCGTCACGATCGCGACCAACATGGCCGGCCGCGGCACTGACATCGTGCTCGGCGGCAACGCCGAGAAGCAGGCCGCGTTCATCGAGGCCGACGACGCGATCCCGGCCGACGAAAAGGCGCGCCGCATCCAGCAGCTGCACGACGAGTGGGAAACGCTGCACGAGCAAGTGAAGGCCGCGGGCGGCCTGCACATCATCGGCACCGAGCGCCACGAATCGCGCCGGATCGACAACCAGCTGCGCGGCCGTGCGGGCCGTCAGGGCGATCCGGGCTCGTCGCGCTTCTACCTGTCGCTCGACGATCCGCTGCTGCGCATCTTCGCGGGCGACCGCGTGCGCTCGATCATGGATCGCCTGAAGATGCCGGAAGGCGAGGCGATCGAAGCCGGCATCGTCACGCGTTCGATCGAATCCGCGCAGCGCAAGGTCGAAGCGCGCAACTTCGACATCCGCAAGCAGCTGCTCGAATACGACGACGTGTCGAACGACCAGCGCAAGGTCATCTACCAGCAGCGCAACGAACTGCTCGAAGCGCACGACATCACCGAGACGATCACCGCGATGCGTCACGGCGTGACCGCCGAAGTCGTCCGCCAGTTCGTGCCGGAAGGCAGCATCGAGGAGCAGTGGGACGTGCCCGAGCTCGAGGAGGCGCTGCGCAACGACTGGCAGCTCGACCTCGCGATCCAGGAAATGGTGAACGAGTCGTCGTCGATCACGGCCGAGGAGATTCTCGACTCCGTGGTGACGGCCGCCGACGAGCAGTACGAGGCAAAGGTCGCGATGGTCGGCCGCGAATCGTTCAGCGCGTTCGAGCGCTCGGTGATGCTGCAGACGGTCGACCGCCTGTGGCGCGAGCACCTCGCGGCGCTCGACCACCTGCGCCAGGGCATCCACCTGCGCGGCTATGCGCAGAAGAACCCGAAGCAGGAATACAAGCGCGAAGCGTTCGAGCTGTTCGCCGCGATGCTCGAGGCGATCAAGCAGGAAGTCACGCGCGTCGTGATGAACGTGCAGATCCAGTCGCCGGAGCAGCTCGAGGAAGCAGCCGAGCAGATCGAGGAGCGTAGCGGCCATCTCGAGAACGTCGAGTACCAGCACGCCGAGTTCGCGGAAGCCGGCACGCCGGTAGCGAACGTCGCGGCTGCCGCGGCGGCCACGGCGACGGCCGACATGGTCGGCAGCGCAATGACCCACAGCGGCCCCGGCGGCGAGATGCCGAAGGTCGGCCGTAACGATCCGTGCCCGTGCGGCAGCGGCAAGAAGTACAAGCACTGTCACGGGAAGCTGTCATGATCGACGGCGGCGCGCGCCACGCGTGCCGCTTCGTTCGCAGCTTCGAGTGAGTGGTGTGAGTTGCGGCGGCCCGCGCGTGTGGCCGCCGGTTCTTCCAATCGATGCCGGCGCGTGCCGGCATTTTCCATCCGGCAGGTGTGCCCCATGGCTGTCAATTTTCCGTCGATCGATCCCGCCCAACTGCATCCCGTCGCCGGCGTCACGCTCGGCTGGGCGGAAGCGAACATCCGCAAGCCGAATCGCAAGGACGTGCTGGTCATCTCCGTCGACGAAGGGGCGACGGTCGCGGGTGTGTTCACCGAGAACCGTTTCTGTGCGGCGCCGGTAACCGTCTGCCGCGAGCATCTGGCGAAGGTGCGCGCGGGCGGCGCGGGCATCCGCGCGCTCGTCGTGAATACGGGCAATGCGAATGCGGGCACCGGCGAGCCGGGCCTCGTGAACGCCCGCGAGACCTGCACGGAACTCGCGCGCCTCGCGGGCATCGAGCCGGCGCAGGTGCTGCCGTTCTCGACCGGCGTGATCCTCGAGCCGTTGCCGATCGACCGCCTGAAGGCCGGGCTGCCGGCCGCGCTCGCGAACCGCAAGGCCGCGAACTGGTATGACGCCGCGCACGCGATCATGACGACCGACACGCTGCCGAAGGCTGCGTCGCGCCAGGTGACGATCGACGGCCACACGGTCGTGCTGACGGGCATCAGCAAGGGCGCGGGCATGATCAAGCCGAACATGGCGACGATGCTCGGCTTCCTCGCGTTCGACGCGAACGTCGCGCAGCCGGTGCTTGACACCCTCGTGAAGGAAGTTGCCGACCGCTCGTTCAACTGCATCACGATCGACGGCGATACGTCGACGAACGACTCGTTCATCCTGATCGCGTCGGGCAAGAGCACGCTGCCGGCGATTACGTCGACCGATTCGCCGGCCTATGCGGCGCTGCGCGATGCGGTGACGGAAGTCGCGCAGGTGCTGTCGCAACTGATCGTGCGCGACGGAGAAGGCGCGACGAAATTCATGACGGTGCAGGTCGAGGGCGGCAAGAGCGTCGCCGAATGCCGCCAGATCGCGTACGCGATCGGCCATTCGCCGCTCGTGAAGACGGCCTTCTACGCATCCGACCCCAACCTCGGCCGAATTCTCGCGGCCATCGGCTATGCGGGCGTCGCGGATCTCGACGTCGGCAAGATCGACCTCTATCTCGACGACGTGCTCGTCGCGAAGGCGGGCGGCCGCAACCCGGCCTACCAGGAAGAGGACGGCCAGCGCGTGATGAAGCAGAGCGAAATCACGATCCGCGTGCTGCTCGGCCGCGGCGACGCGCAGGCCACCGTCTGGACGTGCGACTTGTCGCACGATTATGTGAGCATCAACGCGGATTACCGCTCCTGATCGGAGCGCTCGAACGACATGGACAAGCTCGAACAGTTTCTGACGCGCGCGGAAGCGATGCTCGGCCGTCTCGAGGCGATGCTGCCGCCCGCACCGGCGGCCGTCGACTGGAACGCCGCCCACGCGTTCCGCTGGCGCAAGCGCCAGGGGCGCGGCTACCTGCAGCCGGTGCCGGCTGTATCGTCGATCACGCTCGGCGACCTGCACAACATCGATCGCCAGAAAGGGCTGATCGAACAGAACACGCGGCAATTCGTGCAGCAAAAGCCGGCCAACAACGTGCTGCTGACCGGCGCACGCGGCACCGGCAAGTCGTCGCTGATCAAGGCATGCCTGCACGCATATGCGCAGGACGGGCTGCGCCTGATCGAAGTCGACAAGGACGATCTGCACGATCTCGGCGACATCGTCGACCTGATCGCGGCGCGCCCCGAGCGCTTTATCGTGTTCTGCGACGACCTGTCGTTCGAGGAAGGCGAATCGGGCTACAAGGCGCTGAAGGTCGCGCTCGACGGCTCGATCGCCGCGCAATCGGACAACGTGCTGATCTACGCGACGTCGAACCGCCGCCATTTGTTGCCCGAATACATGAGCGACAACGAGTCGTACAAGCATCTCCCGGACGGCGAGATTCACCCCGGCGAAGTCGTCGAGGAGAAGATCTCGCTGTCGGAGCGCTTCGGCCTGTGGGTCAGCTTCTATCCGTTCAAGCAGGACGACTACCTCGACATCGTCGCGCACTGGCTGCGCCATTTCGGCTGCCCGGATGCGGAGATCGCGACCGCGCGCGGCGACGCGCTCGTGTGGGCGCTCGAGCGCGGCTCGCGGTCGGGACGCGTCGCGTGGCAGTTCGCGCGTGACTGGTCGGGCCGCAAGGAGCAGGCATGAGCATGGAACTCGAACCGGGCGCCGTGCGCGCGCCGGATGGCCGCAAGGTGACGGAAGTCGCGGTTGGCGTGATGGTGCAGCCGGACGGCACGGTCGGCCGCTGCCGTTACCTGCTCGCGCAGCGGTTGCAGGGCAAGCCGTATGAAGGCTACTGGGAGTTTCCGGGCGGCAAGCTGGAGGCCGGCGAAAGCGTCGAGGACGCGCTTGCCCGCGAACTGCACGAGGAGCTCGGCATCGTCGTCACGGCCAGCCATCGCTGGCATACGCTCGAGCACGATTATCCGCACGCGTACGTGCGGCTTTATTTCTGCAAGGTGACGGGCTGGACGGGCGAGCCGCACAGCAAGGAAGGGCAGGCGTTCGTGTGGCAGCAACTGCCGGTCGACGTCGCGCCGCTGCTGCCGGCGGCGCTGCCGGTGCTCGAACTGCTCGAGAAGGAAGCCGCGTCGGACTAACGCCGCGGCGGCCTGCCGGAAAGGCGGGCCATATTGCCGGCGCGCGGTACCGCGCGCCGCTCAGCTGTCGCGGCGGCCGTCCGTATCCGTGCCGTCTTCCTCTGACGAGGGGCCCTCGTCGGAGGTGCCACCGATCCGGTATTTTTCCGAGGCCCATGCGCCGAGGTCGAACTGCTTGCAGCGGGCCGAACAGAACGGGCGGAACTGATTTTCAGGTGTCCAGCGCACTTCGGCGCCGCACGACGGGCATTTCACAACGGTAGTCATACGCAAGCGTCGATCCGGCACGCGGCCGTTACAGATTGCACAGGGTCAGATGGAACGGCACGTCGATGTCCACCGCGCGCGGCCGCACATCGCCGTCCTGCATGGTGAACCGTACCCACAGCATGTATTTGTTGGCGCTCGCTTCGGGAATGACGCGCAACTCCGGCGGCACGCGCACCTGCATCAACTGGTAGGTGCGGCCGGACAGCATCTGCTGGTAGCTGCCCTGCATTGCCATGACCTTCGACGCCTGACCCGATTCGCGTGCGAGCCGCAGCACGATTGCAGCGGCGTCGCGCAGCGGCAGCATCGGCATGATCCACTTCGCGATGTCGTGGCGCCGCTGCTCGGCGGGCCATTGCTGCCACGCGTAGTACGACGGCAGGTCGAACTTGCACGTGCCGCCGGGAATGACCGCACGGCTGCGGATGCTGGCGAGCCACTCGTTGTCGACGAGATGCTGGCCGGTCTTGCCCTGCATCTGCGCGAGATTCGCGAGCGTCTGCTCGATTTCGCCGAGCACGGCTTCGAGCGCGTTCTGCTCGATGCCCGGATTGCCGCGAAAGGGGGCGAGCGTCTGGCGCTGACGTTCGAGCTCCTTCATCAGATCCGATTTCAGGTCCGCGCGGCCCGTTACCTCGGCGATTTCGAACAGCGTCGTCAGCGCGACGTGGTGTTCACGCGGGTCCTCCTGAGCCAAAAAGAACGCGAAGCGCTCGAAGAGATCTTCGAGGCGCAACAGCGTGCGAATTCGCTCGTTGAACGGATACTCGTAAAGAATCAAGCGCGCTCGCCTCTTTGGTAGGGATTGAAACAATGCAGGACATTCTAATGCTCACTGTCTACCCTAGCAACGCACCAATTTCGTACCCCATCACGATCGCGCACGCACGATGCTCAGTGCGCGGCGGCCGCGAACCCGAGATAGCGTTGGTGCAGTGCATCGACCTGCGCGGCGAGCGCATCGGGCGTCGTTGCGTCGTTGACGATCACGTCGTCGGCCGCCGCAAGACGGGCTTCGCGCGTCGCCTGTCTCGCGATGATCGCTTCGACCTGCTCGCGCGTAAAGCCGTTGCGTTGCATCACGCGCGCGATCTGCGTGTCGACCGGGCAATCGACGACGAGCACGCGATCGCTGCGCGACTTCCAGTTGCCTGACTCGACGAGCAGCGGCACGACGAACATCACGTACGGGCCCTTTGCTTCGCGAGCCTCGCGATCGGTCTCCGCGCGGATCAGCGGATGCGTGATCGCTTCGAGGTGCCGGCGCGCATTGTCGTCGCTGAAGATCAGTGCACGCATCTTCGCGCGATCGAGCGACCCGTTGGCGGCAACGAAGCCGAGGCCGAATGCCCGTTGGATCGCAGGCATCGCGAGGCCGCCCGGCGCGGTGATGCGGTGGGCAATCAGGTCGGTATCGACAAGCGACGCGCCTCGGGCGGCGAACAGGTCGGCGACGGTCGTCTTGCCGCTGCCGATGCCGCCGGTGAGCCCTACTGCGAACATGTCAGCCTCCGAGCGCCGAATAGAAAGGGGTGCCGAAAAACAGCGTCGCGACGCCGCCCGCCGCGAGGAACGGACCGAACGGAATCGGTTCCTCGAAGCGCATGCGGCCGCGCCAGGTCGCGACGAGCCCGACGATCGCGCCTGTTACTGCGGCGAACAGCACGACCTGCGGCAATGCGGCCCAGCCCATCCACGCGCCGAGCGCGGCAAGCAGCTTCAGGTCGCCGAAGCCGATGCCCTCGATGCCGCGCAACCATTTGAACAGCCAATAGATCGACCACAGGAACAGGTAGCCGGCCATTGCGCCGATCACGGCCGAGCGCAGCGACGTGAACGTGCCGCCGAGGTTCAGCACGAGCCCGGCCCAGAGGAGCGGCAGCGTCATCGAGTCGGGCAGGTAGCCTGTCCGGATATCGATCGCGCTCATCGCAAGCAGCGCGGCGCACAGCGCGAAGGCGGCCAGCGCGGCGATGGTCGGGCCGAACGCCGCGAGCGAGCCGGCAGCGAGCAGCGCGCACGCGAGCTCGACGAGCGGATAACGGATGCCGATCGCGTGGCCGCAGTGCCGGCAGCGTCCGCGCAGCATCAGATAGCTGACGAGCGGGATGTTTTCCCACGCGCGCAGCACATGGCCGCAATGCGGGCATGCGCTGCGCGGGCGCCACAGATCGTAGCGCGGCGGATAACCGTCGTCGGGGGCGGCGCCCGCGTTGCCCGTCGCTTCGGCGATCTCGGCCCGCCAGGCGCGCTGCATCATCACGGGCAGCCGGTGCACGACCACGTTCAGGAAGCTGCCGATACAGAGGCCGATTACGACCGCGAACGCATACTGCACCGCGGGCGGCAGCATCGCCAGCGCAAGCAGCGTGCTCTCGGGCGAATCGGGAACGGCGGACAGGGGCGCTGGCGTCATGAGGCTCAAGGTTCGGACTAAAAGGCGACAGAATCGGTTGCGATGCTACACCACGTTGCCGAGCTGAAGGATGGGCAGGTACATCGCGATCACGAGGCCGCCGACGAGTGCGCCCAGTACGATCACGATCAGCGGTTCGCCGAGCGCGGCGAGCGTATCGAGACGCGTGTCGAGCTGGCGTTCGCACAGCGCGGCGATGTCGGCGAGCATCGTGTCGAGCGCGCCGGTTTCCTCGGCGACGGCGATCGGCTGCACGACGTCGTCCGGAAAGCAGCCGGCCGACTGCATCGCGTCGGCGAGACGCGCGCCGCGCAGCACGCGTGCGGCGATATGCACGGTGGCGTGCTCGAACACCGGATGGCCGGCCGTGCGCTCGAGCGTGGCGAAGGCATCGGCGAGCGGCACGCCGGCGCCGAGCAGCGTCGCAAGCGAGCGGCACCAGCGTGCGACCGCGAACCGCCCGAGCGCGCTGCCCGCGAGCGGGGCGTGCAGCAGGCGCCGCGCGACCGCATGGCGCAGCGGTGGCGACCGCCGAAGCGCGTGATGTGCGGCAAGCCCGGCTGCCGCGGCACCGGCGACAAGTACACCGCCCCACGCCGACAGCGCGGAGGACAGCGCGAGCAGTGCGCGGGTCGGCGCCGGCAGTGCGGCGCCGAAACCGTCGAAGATCTGCCGGAACGTCGGCACGACCCACACCATCAACGCGGCCGAGATCGCGAGCGCGAACAGGATGACGGCCGCAGGATAGGCGAGCGCGGCCCGCAGCTTGCGCCACTGCGCGTCGGCGCGCTCGCGGTGTTCCGCGACCCGTGTCAGCACGATGCCGAGCGAGCCGGACGCTTCGCCGACCTCGATCAACTGGCGATACAGCGTGCCGAACTGCGATGGGTAGCATGCGAGCGCGTCGGCGAAGCGCCGGCCGCCGACGATCTCGCGGGCGAGACCCGCGGCGATGCGTGGCAGGCCGTCGCGCGTACGCGTACGCGCGAGCATCTCGAGCGACGGCGCGAGCGGCAACCCGGCCTGCAGCAGGCTCGCGAGCTGGCGCGTGAAGCGCGTGACGTCCCGTGCGCCGGCCGCCGGCGGCCGGGCCGGCCCGCGGACGTCGAGCGACAGCACCGCGATGCCGTCGCGCGCGAGAGCGGTGCGCGCAGTTGCGGCGTCGAAGGCGATGACGATTCCGCGGCGCGGCGTGCCGTCGCGACGGCGGCCGCGCCATGCGAAGCGGGTTTCGCGCGGTGGCGTGCGCATGCTCACGCCGCAGGTGTCGCGGCGACGGCTTCCGCGATGCTCGTCGTGCCGTCCCGGACGCGCGCGAATGCCGCATCGCGCAGGTTGCGCACGCCTTCGGCCGCCGCGCATCGCGCGAGTTCGCCGACGCTCGCCCGCGCGACGATGCACTCCGCCAGCTCGGGCGATACCGGCATCGTTTGATGCAGGCCGATGCGGCCGCGATAGCCGATGCCATGACAGGCGGAACAGCCCCGCGCGACGAACGGCCGCCATCCGGCTGCCAGGGCCGCCGGGTCGCAGCCGGCTTCCCGCAGCACGCCTGCCGGTGCGTCCGAGTGCACGCGGCAGGCGGTGCACAGGCACCGGACGAGACGCTGAGCGGTGACGAGGTGCAGCGCGGCCGCCAGATTGTACGGTGCGACGCCGATGTCGAGCAGCCGCGCGACGGCGGCCGGCGCGTCGTTCGTGTGCAGCGTCGACAGCACGAGATGGCCGGTCTGCGCAGCCTTGATCGCGACGTCGGCCGTCTCCGCATCGCGAATTTCGCCGACCATGATGATGTCCGGATCCTGCCGCAACAGCGCACGCAGTGCCGTCGCGAAGGTGAGACCCGCCTTTTCGGCGACACCGACCTGGTTGATGCCGTCGAGCTGGATCTCGGCGGGATCCTCGACCGTGCAGACATTGTGCGCATCGCGATCGAGCATCTGCAGCGCGCAGTAGAGCGACAGCGTCTTGCCGCTGCCGGTCGGGCCCGTGACGAGCACGAGGCCATGCGGTGCGCGTATCGCGGCCTCCATCGCGGCCGCCTGCTGCGCGTCGAAGCCGAGGCGGGCGAGCGTGAGATCGGGCGGCATCGTTTCGAGGCGCCGCAGCACGAGCTTTTCGCCGAACAGCGTGGGCAGCGAACTGACCCGGTAGTCGCCGCGCGTGCCGCCGTCGATCGCGATGCGCAGCCTGCCGTCCTGCGGGAGCCGCCGCTCGGCGATGTCCATGCGCGCGAGTACCTTGATCCGCGTGACGAGCGCGTCGCGCAGATGAAAGGGCGGCCGCGCATGTTCGTGCAGCACGCCGTCGATGCGCAGACGGATGCGCCAGCCGCCTTCGAACGGTTCGACGTGGATGTCGGACGCGTCGCGCACGCGTGCCGCGTGAAGCGTGTCGGTCAGCAGCCGCACGGCCGGTGCATCGTCGAGCTGGGCCGCATCGAGCGCGCGTGGTGCGGCGGTGGCCGACGCATCGGCGTGGGCGGGCGGCGGCTGCGTGCGCAGCGGCGCCCCGGGAGGAGGGAAATGCATGTGAGCCGGCACGCTGGCCGCCTGTTGACCGTGACCTGCAGATGGTCGCGCGTCGCGGGCGGCGCCGGCAGTCGGCCGTTCGGCTAGCGCGTGGCGGCGCGTGCGGTGCGCGTGCCGCGCGGCTTGAAGAGCTTGACGGTGCGCACGGCCTGATCGTCGCTGCGCATGACCTCGAGCATCACGTCGCCGATTTTCACGCACACGTCGTCTTCCGGAATTTCCTCGAGGATTTCGAGAATCAGCCCGTTCAGCGTCTTCGGCCCGTTGGTCGGCAGCTTCAGGTGCAGCCAGCGGTTCAGTTCGCGCAGCGGCATGCTGGCCGCGACGATGCATTCGCCGTTATCGTCCCAGCCGCCCGCACGCTCGCTGCGCGGCATCGACGTGGTGAATTCGCCGATCAGTTCCTCGATGATGTCTTCGGGCGTGACGAGCCCTTCGAGCTCGCCGTACTCGTTGACGACGAGCGCGGTACGCTGCCGGGACTCCTGGAAATACTGGAGCTGCTGGACCACCGGCGTGCCCGACGGCACGTAGTACGGTTCGGCGAGCAGCGAGCGCAGCATGTCGCGGTCGAATTCCTGGTTGTGCAGCGCGGTGAGCGTCTTGCGCACGTGCAGCACGCCGAGCACCTTGTCGATGTCGCCTTCGTAGACGATCAGGCGGTTGTGGTAGCAGGTTTCGAGCTGATGCAGGACGTCGTCGAACGGCGCGTAGAAGTTGAGCGATTCGATCTGGCGGCGCGGCACCATCACGTCGTCGACCGTGATGTTCTCGAGGTCGAACAGGTTGAGCAGGATGCTGCGGTGCTTGGTCGGCATGAAACTGCTCGACTCGAGCACGATGGCCCGCAGCTCGTCGGGCGACATCCGCTGGTCGCGGCCCTTCTTCGTGTTGATGCGCAGCACCCACAGCACGCCGTTCGCGAGCGCGTTGACGAACCAGACGATCGGCTTGAACACGCGCATCAGCGGCGCGATCACGAGGCTCGCGGGCAGTGCGATGCGTTCGGGGAAGGTTGCGCCGACGATCTTCGGCGCGATTTCCGCGAACACGATGATCAGGAACGCGACGATGCCGGTCGCGATCGACAGCGCGAGATTGTTGCGGCCGAACGTATGGAGCGCGAGCGACGTCGTCAGGACCGGGATGATCGTGTTGAACAGGTTGTTGCCGATCAGGATCACGCTGAGCAGCAGGTCAGTCCGCGTCAGCAGACCCTGCGTGGTTTTCGCGCCGAGCGCGCCCTGGCCGGCGAGATGCTTCAGCCGATGGCGATTGAGCGCCATCATCGCGGTCTCGGAAATGGAAAAGAAGCTGGAACAGAGGAGAAGCAGGAAGACGGCGCCGATTTGCGCCCATAAGGGAATTTGGTCCACGCGTCGGAAAGGGCAGTGAAGGACAGGGATGGAGGGAATATAGCAGAGGCCGGCGACCGCGATGTGTCGTGCACGACACGATGGGCCCGCTGCGGCCGGACGAAAAAAAACCGTGCACACCGTGCACGGTTTTTTAAAAATCTGGTCGGGGTGAGAGGATTCGAACCTCCGGCCTCTACGTCCCGAACGTAGCGCTCTACCAGGCTAAGCTACACCCCGATTTTGACTCTTCCGATTTCGCAGTCTTCTTCAAGACCGCTGTTTCGTCGAGCAAGAACGTAACTATAACGACGTTTCTTCGAAAATGGAATACCTTGGAGAAGAAAATTTTCGAGACAGGTGATCGCCCCGTATCGATCGTGCGTCGTCGCGGCAGTGACGACGCACGCGACGCGCTTACGACTGCCGCGACGTCGAGTACGAGCACAGTGCGAGCAGGCTCTCCTTGTAGATCGAATCGGGGAACGCGGCGATCGCTGCCGCTGCCGCTTGCGCTTCCTGGCGGGCGCATTCGAGCGTGTGATCCAGCGCACCCGAGCGCGTGATCGCATCGAAAATCGTGTCGAAGCGATCGGTGCCGCCCTGTTCGATCGCCTCGCGCGCAAGCGCCGACTGTTCGGGCGTGCCGCGTTCGATCAGATAGATGAGCGGCAGCGTCGGCTTGCCTTCGCGCAGGTCGTCGCCGGCATTCTTGCCCATTGCCTCGACGGTGCCCGCGTAGTCGAGCCAGTCGTCCATGATCTGGAACGCGGTGCCGATCCGGCGGCCGTATTCGGCGGCGGCGGCCTCGGTCGGCGCATCGGCGCCCGAGAGCACCGCGCCCAGGCGCGCCGACGCCTCGAACAGCTTGGCTGTCTTGTAGCGGATCACCTGCATGTAACGCGTTTCGTCGACGTCCGCGTCGTGCATGTTGAGGAGCTGCAGCACCTCGCCTTCGGAAATGATCGTCGTCGCTTCGGACAGGATCTCCATCACGCGCATCTTGCCGACGCCGACCATCATCTCGAACGAGCGCGAATAGAGGTAATCGCCTACCAGCACGCTCGCCGCGTTGCCGAACAGCGCATTGGCCGTCTGGCGGCCGCGGCGCAGTTCGGATTCGTCGACGACGTCGTCATGCAGCAGCGTGGCCGTGTGGATGAACTCGACGACGGCGGCCAGCACGTGCCGCTGGTGCGACGTCTCGCCGAGCGCGCCGGCGACGAGCAGCAGCAACGCAGGGCGCAGCCGCTTGCCGCCCGCGCCGATGATGTACTCGGCGATCTGGTTGATCAGCAGCACGTCGGACGCGAGGCTTTGCCGGATAACGCGATTCACCTGCTCCATGTCGCTGGTGATCGGAGCGAGCAGGTGGGCGGCGCTGAGGGTGGGGGAGGCGGTGGACGACGACATGATGATGGAAATGGGTGATGCCGCGGATTATAAGTCGAATCCGAGATATCCCGGTCTGTCGGACGCGCCGCAGCCGCGATTTTGGCCGTCCGGCCGAGGCCGGTGAGCGGCAATCGTCGATCGGTTTTGACTCCGGTGCTAACCCCATGTATAATCACGTGTTTTCCGCGCGTGGTGTGCGGAAAAATTGGATCCAGAGTGAGGTTCTCAATGTACGCGGTCATAAAAACCGGCGGCAAGCAGTACAAGGTTGCCGTTGGCGAAAAACTCAAAGTAGAACAGATACCGGCTGACATTGACGCTGAAATCACGCTCGACCAGGTTCTCGCAGTGGGCGAAGGCGAATCGATTAAGTTCGGTACGCCGCTGGTCAGTGGGGCTTCCGTCAAGGCCACCGTCGTGTCGCACGGTCGTCATGCCAAGGTCACCATCTTCAAGATGCGTCGCCGGAAGCACTACCAAAAGCACGGCGGCCACCGCCAGAACTACACTGAGCTGCGCATCGACGCGATCAACGCGTAAGCGCCTCGGTAAAGGAGCAATCAGATGGCACACAAAAAGGCAGGCGGCTCTTCCCGGAACGGCCGCGACTCCGAGTCGAAACGTCTCGGCGTGAAAGTGTACGGCGGCCAGGCAATCAATGCCGGCGGCATCATCGTGCGTCAGCGCGGTACGCGCATGCACGCAGGCGAGAACGTCGGCATGGGCAAGGATCACACCTTGTTCGCGCTGGTCGACGGTCACGTGAAGTTCGCGACGAAAGGCGCGGACAAGAAGCATCTGGTCATCGTCGTCCCGGCGGCTGCCTAATTCAGGCACCTACGGGCTTCGTAGCCGAAAGGCCCCGCAGTCTTCGCGGGGCCTTTTTTTATTTGGTCGCCGGGCGCATGTGCGTTCCGGCGACCATCGCGCAACCGGCGTACGATCGGCCGAATGGCAGATTGTTCAAGCGCGCCGGCGCGCGGCACAATAGCGGAAATACTGGGCGGAGTGACGAATGAAGTTCATTGACGAAGCACGGATCGAAGTCATCGCCGGAGACGGGGGTGATGGCAGCGCGTCGATGCGCCGCGAGAAATTCGTCCCGTTCGGCGGGCCGGACGGCGGCGACGGCGGCCGGGGCGGCAGCGTTTACGCGATCGCCGACCGCAACATCAACACGCTGATCGACTACCGTTACGCGAAGAAGCACCTGGCGCGCAACGGCGAGAACGGCCGCGGCTCGGATTGCTACGGCAAGGGCGGCGACGACATCACGCTGCGCATGCCGGTCGGCACGATCATCACCGACATGGACACCGGCGAACTGATCGCCGACCTGACCGAGCACGACCAGCAGGTGATGGTCGCGCAGGGCGGTTCCGGCGGCCTCGGCAACCTGCATTTCAAGTCGAGCACGAACCGTGCGCCGCGCCAGAAGACCGACGGCAAGCCCGGCGAGCGGCGCATGCTGAGGCTCGAACTGAAGGTGCTCGCCGACGTCGGGCTGCTCGGCATGCCGAATGCGGGCAAGTCGACGTTCATCTCGTCGGTGTCGAATGCGAAACCGAAGATCGCCGACTATCCGTTCACGACGCTCGCGCCGAATCTGGGCGTCGTGCGCGTCGGACCGAGCAAGAGCTTCGTGATCGCCGATATCCCGGGGCTGATCGAGGGCGCCGCCGAAGGCGCGGGCCTCGGCCACCAGTTCCTGCGGCATCTGCAGCGCACCGGTGTGCTGCTGCATCTTGTCGATCTCGCCCCGTTCGACGAAAGCGTCGATCCGGTCGCGGAAGCGACCGCGATCGTCGGCGAGTTGCGCAAGTACGACGAGTCGCTCTACGACAAGCCGCGCTGGCTGGTGCTCAACAAGCTCGACATGGTGCCCGAGGACGAGCGCAAGGCGCGCGTCGCCGATTTCATCGAACGCTTCGGCTGGAGCGGCCCCGTGTTCGAGATCTCGGCATTGACGGGCCAGGGCTGCGAGGCGCTGTGCTATGCGATCTACGACTACCTCGCCGAACATTCGGACGCGCATCGCGCGGCGGAAGAGGAAGATCTGGCTGCGGACGTGCGTTTCCGCGACGCGCCGACTGCCGACGGTGGCGCGAAGCCAGGCGACGACGCCTGAGCGGTTTCGAGACGCGCCGGGCGAGGTCGCCGGGCGCCGTAGTTCAATCGCTATCAGATACAGGAAACAGCGCACGATGCGTTCGATCATCGCGGATTCGAAGCGATTGGTGGTGAAGGTGGGTTCCAGCCTCGTGACCAACGACGGCAAGGGGCTCGATCATGCTGCAATCGGCCGCTGGGCGGCCCAGATCGCCGCGCTGCGCGCTCAGGGCAAGGAAGTCGTGCTCGTCAGTTCCGGCGCGATCGCCGAAGGGATGCAGCGGCTCGGCTGGAGCAAGCGACCGCGGGAGATCGACGAGTTGCAGGCCGCCGCCGCAGTCGGCCAGATGGGGCTCGCGCAGGTCTATGAGAGCCGCTTCACCGAGCACGACATTCGCACCGCGCAGATCCTGCTCACGCACGCCGACCTGGCGGACCGCGAGCGTTACCTGAATGCGCGCTCGACGCTGCTTACGCTGCTGCGGCTCGGCGTCGTGCCGATCATCAACGAGAACGACACGGTCGTCACCGACGAAATCAAGTTCGGCGACAACGACACGCTCGGCGCGCTCGTCGCGAACCTGATCGAGGGCGATGCGCTGATCATCCTGACCGACCAGTCCGGGCTGTTCACGGCCGATCCGCGCAAGGATCCGAACGCGACGCTCATCGCGGAGGCCAATGCGGGCGCGCCGGAACTCGAGGCGATGGCCGGCGGTGCGGGCTCGAGCCTCGGCCGCGGCGGGATGCTGACGAAGATCCTCGCGGCGAAACGTGCGGCGCACAGCGGCGCGAATACCGTGATCGCGAGCGGCCGGGAGTCCGACGTGCTGGTGCGTCTGGCGACCGGCGAGGCGATCGGCACGCAGCTGATCGCACGTACCGCGCGGATGGCGGCGCGCAAGCAATGGATGGCCGACCATCTGCAGGTGCGCGGCCATGTCGTGATCGACGCGGGTGCGGTCGAGAAGTTGACGGCCGGCGGCAAGAGCCTGTTGCCGATCGGCGTGATCGGCGTGCAGGGCGCGTTCGCGCGCGGCGAGGTGATCGCGTGTGTCGGCCCGGACGGGCGCGAAGTGGCGCGCGGGCTCACGAACTACAGCAGCGCGGAGACAAAACTGATCCACCGCAAGCCGAGCGGCGAGATCGAGGCCGTGCTCGGCTACATGCTGGAGCCTGAACTGATCCATCGCGACAACCTCGTGCTGGTGTGATCGCACGCCCCGGTTCCGGCGGTGAAATAGAAAAGCCCGCGTCAAGCGGGCTTTGTTCATTGCGGCGGGACGGGCGGGCGGCCCGCACCGCGCGCCTTCAGCGCAACTGCGTCATCGCGGTGCGGTGAAACCGGATGTTCTCCAGGATCTGCTGGGTCGAGCCCTGCGGCATCTTGTTCGAGCAGAAGTAGTCCTGATAGAGCGCAGAGTGGTAGGCGTTCAGCTCGCCGTTCTCGATGCGCCGCCAGTCGTTCTCGACCGTGCGGTCCCAGCCGTCGTGGTCCGAATTCAGGCCGGCGTACTGGCGCCATTCGTAGGTGTCGCAGCGGATGCCTTCGTAGTTCACGTTGCGTGCGCCGGCCGGGCTCGTGATGACGACGGCGTAGCGTACGACGCCATCGGTGCCGACCGCGAGCGACTTCGCATCGACGAAGAACTTGAGTGGCGTGTTCTGTGACACGTTGAAAGGCAGCAGGTCGCCCGTTTGCGGCAACTGCGGTAGCGTATCGACCGCGTTTTCCTTCCAGGTTCCCTGACGGTCCAGCAGATACACGAACTCGCTGTCATCCTTATTGGTCGGCGTCTTCGAATTCGCGCAACCAGCCAGCGTGGCGGCCGCGGCAATCGATGCGAGCGCGATAGCAATCGCTTTCAATATGCATTCCTCGTAAAAAAAGGGCGCGACACCAAGGTCGCGCCCGGTCATGCAGTCCGACTCGTCATTTGCCGAGGATCACGCGGGGCGGCATCTCGTCGAGCGTGCCCGCTTCCACTTCGATCTCCGAACAGATTACCGATGTGTCGACAATCGTTAACGTCTGCTGGGCCTGTACGCCAATGACGCGCGGATAGCGCGACAGACGCGGCCCGCGCGGCTTTTCGGCTCGCTGCGCCGGGCGGCGCAGGAAGCGCGACAGTTCCGTCAGCGCCAACTGATAGACATCCCGCTTGAACTCGATCACCGCATCGAGCGGCACCCAGTACTCGTTCCAGCGCCACGCATCGAACTCCGGGTGATCGGTCGCGCGCAAGCAAATGTCGCAATCGCGTCCAACCATCCGCAGCAGGAACCAGATCTGCTTCTGGCCGCGGTAATGACCGCGTACTTCGCGTTTGATGAACTTGTCAGGCACCTCGTAACGCAACCAGTCGCGAGTGCGGCCGATTACCTTGACGTGTTCCGGATGCAGGCCGGTTTCCTCGTGCAGTTCCCGGTACATTGCCTGCATGGGGGTCTCGCCGTACTTGATCCCACCTTGAGGAAACTGCCAGGAGTGCTCGCGGAGCCGCTTGCCCCAAAACACCTCGTTGCGCGCGTTCAAGAGGATGATGCCGACGTTCGGGCGAAAGCCTTCACGATCCAGCATACAACCACCTTCGAATCCTTTAAAATTGCTTTGATTATAAACAGATAACGGGCGCTGCGCACCGTGACGGAGCGAATCCGCGCGGGGCGCGCCGGTTGAATTGTCCCTGATTGGTCTGCTACGTCATCTGCGCCATCGTCGTTCGTCGCGCGCAGCTTTTCACCTTTAAACTTTTTCGGGCGCCCCGCCTGGGGGCGCCGTTTTTGGAACCGTCCGCATGAAAGCTTCCCGTTTCTTTATCGGCACCCTGAAAGAAGCACCCGCCGACGCAGAGATCGTCAGCCACAAGCTGATGGTACGCGCCGGCATGATCCGTCGCGTCGCCGGCGGCATCTATAACTACTTGCCGGTCGGTCTGCGTTCGATTCGCAAGGTCGAAGCGATCGTGCGCGAGGAAATGAACCGGGCGGGCGCCATCGAGCTGCTGATGCCGGCCGTGCAGCCGGCCGAGCTGTGGCAGGAGTCGGGCCGCTGGGAACAGTACGGCCCCGAACTGCTGCGCTTCAAGGACCGCAAGGACAACGATTTCGTGATCGGGCCGACGCACGAGGAAGTCGTCACCGACATCGCGCGCAACCAGATCAAGAGCTACCGGCAGATGCCGGTGAACTTCTACCAGATCCAGACGAAGTTCCGCGACGAGATCCGTCCGCGCTTCGGCGTGATGCGCGGCCGCGAATTCATCATGAAGGACGCGTATTCGTTCGACAAGGACGCGGCGGGCCTGAACGAGTCGTATCGCAAGATGTACGACGCGTACGTGCGCATCTTCACGCGCCTCGGCCTCGAATTCCGTGCGGTCGCGGCCGACAGCGGCTCGATCGGCGGCAACTTCTCGCATGAGTTCCACGTGATCGCCGATACCGGCGAGGACGCGATCGCCTACTGCCCGACGTCCGAGTTCGCGGCGAACATCGAGGCAGCCGAAGCGCTGCCGCTGGTTGCCGAGCGCGCAGCGCCGGCCGAAGCAATGGAGAAGGTCGCAACGCCCGGCAAGGCGAAGTGCGAAGCCGTCGCCGAGTTGCTGGCCATCCCGCTCGCGCGCACGATCAAGTCGATCGTGCTCGCGACCGAAAACGAAGGCGCCGAGCCGACCATCTGGCTCGTGATGCTGCGCGGCGACCACGACCTGAACGAGATCAAGGTGTCGAAGCTGCCGGGCCTGCAGAACCACCGCTTCGCGACCGAGCAGGAAATCGTCGAGTGGTTCGGCACGCCGCCGGGCTATCTCGGCCCGGTCGGCACGAAGAAGCCCGTGAAGGTGATTGCGGACCGCACGGTCGCGAACATGAGCGATTTCGTCGTCGGCGCGAACGAAGTCGACTATCACATCGCTGGCGTGAACTGGGGCCGCGACCTGCCCGAGCCGGACGTCGCCGACGTGCGCAACGTGAAGAAGGGCGATCAGTCGCCGGACGGCAAGGGCGTGATCGACATCTGCCGCGGCATCGAGGTCGGCCACGTGTTCCAGCTCGGCACCAAGTATTCGGAAGCGATGGGCGCGACGTTCCTCGACGAGTCGGGCAAGCCGCAGCCGATGCTGATGGGCTGCTACGGCGTCGGCATCACGCGCATTCTCGGCGCGGCGATCGAACAGAACTTCGACGATAAGGGCATCATCTGGCCCGAATCGATCGCGCCGTTCGAGGTCGTGCTGTGCCCGATGGGCTATGACCGCAGCGAGATGGTGCGCGAGACTGCCGACAAGCTGTACGCGGAACTCGCCGCGGCCGGCATCGACGTGATCCTCGACGACCGCGGCGAGCGCCCGGGCGTGATGTTCGCCGACTGGGAACTGATCGGCGTGCCGCATCGCCTCGTGATCGGCGAGCGCGGCCTGAAGGAAGGCAAGATCGAGTACCAGGGCCGCCGCGACGCCGAAGCGACGCTGCTGCCGGCCGACGCGGCTGCGGCGACGGTCGCGGAGAAGATCCGCGCCGCGCTCGCGCACTAAGCGCGGCGCCCGGGGGACACGATGGAATATACGTTCCTGTCGGCCACCGTGCTCCTCGTGCTGATCACCGATCCGCTCGGCAATATCCCGCTGTTCATTTCGGCGATGCGGGAAGTGCCGCGCGAGCGGCGCGTGAAGCTGATCCTGCGTGAAGTGGGGATCGCGTTCGTGATCCTGCTGTTCTTCATGGTGGTCGGCGACCGCTTCCTGCGGATGATGAGCCTCACCGACCTGTCGTTGCGGCTCGGCGGCGGGATCGTGCTGTTCCTGATCGCGCTGCGGATGATCTTTCCGCATCCGGACGGCGCGCTCGGCAGCGATCCGCGCGCGGGCGGCGAACCGTTCATCGTGCCGCTCGCGATTCCGGCTCTCGCCGGGCCGTCTGCGCTCGCGACGGTGATGCTGCTGACGTCGCAGGCGCCGGGCAAGATGCTCGAGTGGGTCGGCGCGCTGACGGTCACGATGATCGTCTGCGCGATCACGCTGGTGTTGGCCGAACGGATCCAGCAGTGGCTCGGCGAGCGGACGGTCGCGGCGTTCGAGCGGCTGATGGGCCTCGTGCTCGTCGCGATCTCGGTCGAGATGCTGCTGGCCGGCATCCGCGCGTTCGTGCACCAGTTATAGGGCGGGCGGCGCGCGCACGAAAAAAGAGCGGCGCTCCGGGAAACCGGAGCGCCGCTTTCTATTTATATCTGGCGGGCAGCGCGGTCAGACGTTCGTGGTCAGCGCGCGGATCGTCGGCAGGTTGCGCCAGTAGCCCTTCGCATCCATCCCGCAGCCGAACACATAGCGGTCCGGCACCGAGAAGCCGCAGAAGTCGGGGTGCAGCGGTTTCGTCTTCGCGAGCGTCTTCTCGCACAGCACGGCCGACATGAAACGCTGCGCACCCATGTCGAGGATGCGGTCGCGGATCGCGGCCATCGTCTCGCCTTCGTCGAGGATGTCGTCGAGCACGAGCACGATCCGGTTCTTCACCGATTCGCGCGGCGCGACGCGCCAGTGCATTTCCGGGCTGCCCTGCGTCGTGTTGCGGTAGCGGGTCAGGTGGATGTAGTCGAATTCCAGCGGGAAATCGAGATGCGGCAGCAGCATCCCGGTAAACACCGCGGCGCCGCCCATCACCGAGAGTACGAGCGGGAACGCGTCGCCAATCTCGGCGCGGATCGCGTCGGCCATCCTGGAGATCGACGCGTTGACGGCGTCGGCCGAGACGATCTCTTCGGAGTGGTCGAAAATGTGGAGGGCTTCTTCGCGGTTCATGTGTTCTGGCGGGCAGTCGGTATACAAATAAGAATGAAGCAGAACGGACGGCGCGCGCTACAGCAAAAACCCGCGCGCCGGCCGACGGGCGGAATCAGCGCATGCCGGGCATCACGCCCTTCAGGCCGCGCATCATCTTCTGCATGTTGCCGCCCTTCAACTTCTTCATCATCGTACGCATCTGGTCGTACTGGTTCAGCATCCGGTTGACTTCCTGCACCGGCACGCCCGCGCCGGCCGCAATGCGGCGCTTGCGCGTCGCCTTGATGATCTCGGGTTTCGCGCGCTCGGCGGGCGTCATCGAGCTGATGATGCCTTCCATCCGGCGGATCTGCTTTTCGGCCTGGCCCATGTCGGCGCCGGCCGCCGCCTGCTGGAATTGCGCGGGCAGCTTGTCCATCAGCGACGACAGGCCGCCCATGTTCTTCATCTGCGAGATCTGCGCGCGGAAATCGTTCAGGTCGAAGTCGCCGCCTTTCTTGACCTTGTCGGCGAGCTTTTGTGCAGCCTGCACGTCGACACCGCGCTGCGCCTCCTCGACGAGCGCGAGGATGTCGCCCATGCCGAGGATCCGGTTCGCCATCCGGTCGGGGTGGAACACCTCGAGGCCGTCGAGCTTCTCGGCGACGCCGACGAACTTGATCGGCTTGCCCGTGATGTGACGCACCGACAGCGCGGCGCCGCCGCGCGAATCGCCGTCGAGCTTGGTCAGCACGACGCCCGTGAGCGGCAGCGTGTCGTTGAACGCCTTCGCGGTGTTGACCGCGTCCTGGCCGAGCATCGCGTCGACGACGAACAGCGTTTCGGCCGGCTTCAGCGTATCGTGCAGCGCGGCGATTTCCTGCATCATCGCCTCGTCGATGCCGAGGCGGCCGGCCGTATCGACGATCAGCACGTCATGGTAGTGGCGTTTCGCCCAGTCGACGGCCGCGACCGCGATGTCGACGGGCTTCTGGTCCGGCGTGGACGGGAAGAAGTCGGCGCCGACCTGTTCGCTCACCGTTTTCAGCTGCATGATTGCGGCCGGGCGATACACGTCGCACGACACGGTCAGCACTTTCTTCTTGTACTTCTCGCGCAGCAGCTTCGCGAGCTTGCCGACGGTCGTGGTCTTGCCCGCGCCCTGCAGGCCGGCCATCAGGATCACGGCGGGCGGGGTGACCGCGAGGTTCAGCTCGGCGGCCTTGCCTTCGTAGTCGCCGCCGATCACGGCGGTCAGTTCCTTCTGGACCACGCCGACGAGCGCCTGACCCGGCGACAGGCTGCTGATCACTTCTTCGCCGAGCGCCTTTTCCTTGACCTTGGCGATGAATTCGCGGACGACCGGCAGCGAGACGTCGGCCTCCAGCAGCGCGAGACGCACCTCGCGGAGCATCTCCTGCGTGTTCGCCTCGGTGAGCCGGGCCTCGCCGCGCAGCGTCTTGACGACGCGGGCCATCCGTTGAGTGAGATTGTCGAGCATGGGGAGCGATGGACAGTGGGGCCCGAAGGCGCGGCGGAGCCGAACAAAGGGAGCCGTCGCGGGAAGGGGGCCTAGTGTAAACTTCGAACATGGATATTGTACTGTATGCCCTCACCGCATTCCTGTACGGCGGCCTCGCCGTCGCAGGCTGGCGCACGCACCGCCAGGGCGCGACGCCGCTCGTCGCGAGCGTGCCGGCCGTGCCGGTTCCCGCGTCGGCCGCGTCCGGGATGAGCGGGGCCGGCCGCGCGCTGCTGTTCGCCGCGCTCGTCGCGCACGGCGTGCTGCTCCACACGACGATCTTCCCGCACGACGCGATGGTGTTCGGCTTCGCGTTCGCGCTGTCCGCGATGTTCTGGCTCGGCGCCGGCATCTACTGGATCGAGAGCTTCTTCTTCCCGCTCGACAGCCTGCGCCTGCTGGTGCTGCCGCTCGCGTGCGGCGCATCGCTGCTGCCGCTCGTGTTCGGCGGCGTGCGGGTGCTTCCTTATGCCGCAGCGCCGTTGTTCAAGCTGCACTTCCTGATTGCGAACATCGCGTACGGCCTGTTCGCGATCGCCGCGCTGCACGCGGTCCTGATGCTGATGGTCGAGCGGCGCCTGCAGTCGCTGCGCAACGGCGGGCGCGACGGCTCGACGGGCTGGATCGCGAGCTGGCTCGAAACGCTGCCGCCGCTGCTGACGCTCGAGAAGCTGCTGTTCCGCCTGATCGGCGCCGGCTTCGTGCTGCTTACGCTGACGCTCGCGTCGGGCATCCTGTTCAGCGAGCAGGTCGACGCGCGCGCGCTGCGGCTCGACCACAAGACCGTGTTCGCGATCCTGTCGTGGCTGATGTTCGGCGGCCTGCTGGTCGCCCGCAAGACGTCGGGCTGGCGCGGGCGCGGCGCCGCGCGCTGGGTGCTCGTGTCGTTCGCCGCGCTGTTGCTCGCATATGTCGGCAGCCGGTTCGTTTTCGAGGTGCTGCTGCACCGTTCCGTAGTTTGACCGCAGGTTTCCGATGCGACAGATTCTTCTCCTGATTCTTCTCTTCTTCGCGGGTTCGTGGATCGCGCGCAAGCTGCGCCAGGCCCAGGAGCACGCGCAGGCGCGCACTGGCCGCGGCGCCGGTTACGACGGCGCTCCCGGCTCCGGTGGCGCCGGCACTGCGCGCCCGAACGGCGGCACGCGGTCGCTGCCCGAGCCGATGGTGCGCTGCGCCGAATGCGGCGTGCATGCGCCGAAGGGCGACGCCGTCGTCGCGAGCGGCGAATACTTCTGCAGCGCCGAGCACGCACAGCGCCACGCAGCGCGCGCGAGCGGTCACGACGCACGATGAGCGACGCGTCGTTGCTGTCGGTCGACGCGAACGGCTGGGTGTGCGAAGCACGCCATGCGCCGTCGCCGAACTTCGAGGCGCGGCCAGCGGCTGCGGTGCCGACGCTCGTGGTCGTCCACAACATCAGCCTGCCGCCCGGCGAATTCGGCGGTGATGCGATCGAGGCACTGTTCCTGAATCGTCTCGACTGCGATGCGCACCCCTATTACCAGAGCCACCTGCGCGGCGTGCGCGTGTCCGCGCACTTCCTGATCCGCCGCGGCGGCGAACTCGTGCAGTTCGTGTCGTGCGACGAGCGCGCGTGGCATGCGGGCTCGTCCGCGTTCTTCGGCCGGCCGCGCTGCAACGACTTCTCGATCGGCATCGAGCTCGAAGGCGCGGACGACGTGCCGTTCGACGACGCGCAATACGCGATGCTCGCCGCACTCTCGCGCGCGCTCGCCGCGCGCTACCCGGTCGACGCATTCGCTGGGCACTCGGACGTCGCGCCGGGCCGCAAGACCGACCCGGGCCCGCATTTCGATTGGCAACGCTTCGCGAGCGATGCCGGCTTTTCCGCCGAATACTTTCCTTTCCGTCAGCACTGATCGCGGGGTTTTTTGACCGGGGAAAGTTTTTTCTCCGACCAATGCCTTGTCGTGTCGGCGCGTGAGCGATGTCAAGACCTTCATCGCAAATTATCCGTTTGGACGTCGTCCGAATGTCCACTATACTTGGTGCCAGTTGAGCAGTTCTGTACTAGATATAGTGTGTGCCGCAGGGGAAACCCGAGCGGCACCGGCCGGCGGGCAACGCCGGCGGACAGGGTTCTCAGGGCGGTGCGTCGGGCCGGGCGGTCCGGGCGTCGCGATCAGCGCAGCGAACTTCGACGGGGCAGGGTACACATGACGAAGCACACGACCGGATCGGTTGTCGCGCATCGAACGAACCGGCTTCCCCGACGCATCGCTCGCTTCTTACCGCTCGCGCACCACGTTGCGCAGCGTTCGTTTTAATCCGCGGTTCTCTCCGCACCATCCAACACCAGGAGCTTTGCACATGCAAACCACCGACAACGCGACGTCCCAGTACGAGAGCGCCTCGAGCCGTCCGCTCGGCGGGACCGGACAGGGCACGCAGGCGCTTGCGCCGCAGGCCACGTTCGCCGACTACAAGGTGATCCGCCGCAACGGCAGCGTGGTGTCGTTCGAGCCTTCGAAGATCGCGATCGCGGTGACCAAGGCTTTCCTGGCCGTCAACGGCGGGCAGGGCGCGGCATCGGCGCGCGTGCGCGAGCAGGTCGAACAACTGACGCACAGCGTCGTGCGCGCGCTCGTGCGCAGCCGCCCGAACGGCGGTACGTTCCATATCGAAGACATCCAGGACCAGGTCGAACTCGCGCTGATGCGTGGCGGCGAGCACAACGTCGCGCGTGCGTACGTGTTGTATCGCGAGAAGCGTCACCTCGAGCGCCAGCATGCGGGCGAGGAAGCAGCGGCGGCGGGCGGCGAGTCGAACACCGGCATCAACGTCGTTGACAACGGCGTTTCGCGTCCGCTCGACATGAACGCGCTGCGCACGCTGATCGTGTCGTCGTGCGACGGCCTCGGCGCTGCGGTTAACCCTGACCCGATCGTCGCGGAGACGGTGAAGAACCTGTACGACGGCGTGCCGATGAGCCAGGTCTACGATTCGGCGATCCTCGCTGCGCGCACGATGATCGAGAAGGATCCGGCATACAGCCAGGTCACGGCCCGCATCCTGCTGCACACGATCCGTCGCGAGATCCTCGGCGAGGAAGTGGTCCAGTCCGAGATGTCGGCCCGCTACGCGGAATACTTCCCGCAGTTCCTGAAGCGCGGCGTCGACGCCGGCCTGCTCGATGACAAGCTGCTGCAGTTCGACCTGAAGCGCCTCGGTGAAGCGCTCGACGCGAACCGCGACCTGCAGTTCGGCTACCTCGGCCTGCAGACGCTGTATGACCGCTACTTCCTGCACGTCGAGGGTACCCGCATCGAAATGCCGCAGGCATTCTTCATGCGCGTCGCGATGGGCCTGTCGCTGAACGAGATCGACCGCGAAACGCGCGCGATCGAGTTCTACAACGTGCTGTCGAGCTTCGACTTCATGAGCTCGACGCCGACGCTGTTCAACTCGGGCACCCACCGCTCGCAGCTGTCGTCGTGCTACCTGACGACGGTCGCGGACGATCTCGACGGCATCTATGAAGCGCTGAAGGAAAACGCGCTGCTGTCGAAGTTCGCCGGCGGTCTCGGCAACGACTGGACGCGCGTGCGCGCACTCGGCTCGCATATCAAGGGCACGAACGGCAAGTCGCAAGGCGTGGTCCCGTTCCTGAAGGTCGTCAACGACACGGCCGTCGCGGTCAACCAGGGCGGCAAGCGCAAGGGCGCGGTCTGCGCGTACCTCGAATCGTGGCACCTCGACATCGAGGAGTTCCTCGAGCTGCGCAAGAACACGGGTGACGACCGCCGCCGTACGCACGACATGAACACGGCGAACTGGATTCCCGACCTGTTCATGAAGCGCGTGATGGAAGGCGGCGACTGGACGCTGTTCTCGCCGTCGACCTGCCCGGACCTGCACGACAAGTTCGGCGCGGAGTTCGAGGCGGCTTACACGGCTTACGAAGACAAGGTCGCGCGCGGCGAGATCAAGCTGTTCAAGAAGATCCCGGCGGCGCAGCTGTGGCGCAAGATGCTCGGCATGCTGTTCGAAACCGGCCACCCGTGGATCACGTTCAAGGATCCGTGCAACATCCGCTCGCCGCAGCAGCACGTCGGCGTCGTCCACTCGTCGAACCTGTGCACGGAAATCACGCTGAACACGAGCGACACCGAAATCGCGGTGTGCAACCTCGGCTCGGTGAACCTCGTCGCCCACCTGGTGAAGCAGGCCGACGGTAGCTACGCGCTCGACCACGACAAGCTGAAGCGCACGATCAGCGTCGCGATGCGGATGCTCGACAACGTGATCGACATCAACTACTACGCGGTGCCGAAGGCGCGTAACTCGAACCTGAAGCACCGCCCGGTCGGGATGGGCATCATGGGCTTCCAGGACTGCCTGCACCTGCTGCGCACGCCGTACGCGTCGGAAGCGGCCGTCGAGTTCGCCGACCGTTCGATGGAAGCCGTCTGCTACTACGCGTACCACGCGTCGACCGAACTGGCCGAGGAGCGCGGCCGCTACTCGAGCTACCGCGGCTCGCTGTGGGATCGCGGCATCCTCCCGCAGGACACGCTGAAGCTGCTGGCCGACGCGCGCGGCGGCTACGTCGAAGTCGACACGTCCGAATCGCTCGACTGGACGTCGCTGCGTTCGCGGATCGCCGTGCACGGGATGCGCAACTCGAACTGCGTCGCGATCGCGCCGACGGCGACGATCTCGAACATCATCGGCGTGTCGGCGTGCATCGAGCCGACCTTCCAGAACCTGTACGTGAAGTCGAACCTGTCGGGCGAATTCACGGTGGTGAACGAGTTCCTCGTTCGCGACCTGAAGGAACGCGGCCTGTGGGACGAAGTGATGGTCTCCGACCTGAAGTACTTCGACGGCATGCTGTCGCGCATCGACCGCATCCCGGCCGACCTGCGCGCGATCTACGCGACCGCGTTCGAAGTCGATCCGACGTGGCTGGTCGAAGCGGCATCGCGTCGCCAGAAGTGGATCGACCAGGCGCAGTCGCTGAACATCTACATGGGCGGCGCGTCGGGCAAGAAGCTCGACGAGGTCTACAAGCTCGCATGGCTGCGCGGCCTGAAGACGACCTACTACCTCCGCACGATGGCGGCGACGCACGTCGAGAAGTCGACGGTCGCACACGGCGCGCTGAACGCAGTGCCGACGGGCGGTTCGGGTAGCGGCGGTTCGAGCAGCGGCGGCGCGCAAGGCGCTGCAGGCGGTTTCGGTGCGGCAGGCGGCGATGCGTCGTCGGGCGCGATCAATGCAGCGCCGGCACTCGCGCCGGTCGAGGCCGACGGTCCGGTGTGCACGATGCGTCCGGGCGATGCGGGCTTCGACGAGTGCGAAGCGTGTCAGTAACGCAACGCGCCTGACCCGAGGAAGGTTCGGGCGGCGCACACGACGATCGATCGAGGTTGAAGTGTGCGCCGCTCTCAACTAAAAAAATGATAAGGAATCTGTAACGCGGCACCTGCGTTGCAGGCAGTGACAAGCGATCGAAACATCCCCGACAGCGTCGCGTTTCGATCAGCGTTCGATGCGTCGAGCGCACCTCGCGAACCATGCACGACACACGTCGCGCTCTGCATGAACGACGATGCGTTGCTCAAAGTGTTGTATCGAGGTCGCAACGCGAATCGAAAAAAGGATTTTTCGTGAGCGAACCCTTTTATCGCTCAAGAAAAGATGGTACAAACCGTTCTAAATTGATGGTGAGAATTTATGCTCAACTGGGATGACGAGAAGACTGCCGTAACTCCCGCGAGCGGAGCGCAGCACAACGCGATGCGCGCCCCCGCCGGAGTGGCTGTCGGAATGCAGGCCGCGTCGCCTGCCGCCCATCAGGTCCGCGACATTTTCGAAGGCGATCTTGCGGTGCCGCCGCAAGCATCGGCTGTTCCCGCCGGCGGTTCGGAAGCGCGGGTCAATGTCGCCGACAAGCGCATCATCAACGGCCAGACTGACGTCAATCAGCTGGTGCCGTTCAAGTACAAGTGGGCGTGGGAAAAGTATCTGGCCGGTTGCGCGAACCACTGGATGCCGCAGGAAATCAACATGTCCCGCGACATCGCACTGTGGAAGGACCCGAACGGTCTGACCGAGGACGAGCGCCGCATCGTGAAGCGCAACCTCGGCTTCTTCGTGACGGCCGATTCGCTCGCGGCGAACAACATCGTGCTCGGCACGTACCGCCACATCACGGCGCCCGAGTGCCGGCAGTTCCTGCTGCGCCAGGCGTTCGAAGAGGCGATCCACACGCACGCGTACCAATACATTGTCGAATCGCTCGGTCTCGACGAAGGCGAGATCTTCAACGCGTACCACGAGGTCACGTCGATCCGCGCGAAGGACGAATTCCTGATCCCGTTCATCCACACGCTGACGGACCCGGCCTTCAAGACCGGCACGCTCGAAGCGGATCAGAAGCTGCTGAAGTCGCTGATCGTGTTCGCCTGCATCATGGAAGGCCTGTTCTTCTATGTCGGGTTCACGCAGATTCTCGCGCTCGGCCGCCAGAACAAGATGACGGGTGCTGCAGAGCAATATCAGTACATCCTGCGCGACGAGTCGATGCACTGCAACTTCGGCATCGACCTGATCAACCAGATCAAGCTCGAGAACCCGCATCTCTGGACCGCGGAATTCCGCGCCGAGATCCGCGAGCTGTTCAAGCAGGCTGTCGAACTCGAATACCGCTACGCCGAGGACACGATGCCGCGCGGCGTGCTGGGTTTGAACGCGTCGATGTTCAAGAGCTATCTGCGCTTCATCAGCAACCGCCGTTGCCAGCAGATCGGCCTCGACCCGCTGTATCCGAACGAGGAAAACCCGTTCCCGTGGATGAGCGAGATGATCGACCTGAAGAAGGAACGCAATTTCTTCGAGACGCGTGTGATCGAGTATCAGACGGGGGGCGCGCTGTCCTGGGAATAACCCGCAGCAGCGAACCCGTTACACGATGGAGCAGCCGGTGGCCTCTCGGCCCCGGCCCAAGGTTTAGGAGCAAGAACGCCTGATGCAAAGCATGCCCGGTGCCTTAACGGCCCAACGATACGACCGGCACTTTGCGAACCCTTCAGTGGGATGGGCAAACTTCCCTCCGGATAAAGCGGACGGCCGTGTGGCGGTCCGCTTGATCAAGCGATTAGGGGTAGCGGCGCGCGGTGCGCCGGCTACCGACTTGATTTGGCGCGCGAGGCCGGGTGGTCACGCGCGCCATACCGTATTCATTAGCGTAAGCGCGTGGTATCCGCGTACGCCGATGAATAGCCCGCTTCGAAGCGCACGTCCTGAACAGCGTCCGCGGGAAGCGGGTTTTGACGAAGGGTGTAGTTTGAACTGACTCTCATCTGAACCTGAAGGAGAACAACATGGCTACTGCCAAGAAGAAACCGGCTGCTAAGAAGGTTGCTGCCAAGAAGACCGTTGCGAAGAAGGCTGCCGCTCCGGCGAAGAAGGCTGCTGCGGTGAAGAAGGTTGCTGCGAAGAAGGTCGCGGTGAAGAAGGTTGCCGCGAAGAAGGCAGCACCGGCGAAGAAGGCCGCTGCCAAGAAGGTCGCGGCAAAGAAGGTCGCAACGAAGAAGGTTGCAGCCAAGAAGGTCGCAGCGAAGAAAGTCGCGGTGAAGAAGGTTGCTGCGAAGAAGGCAGCGCCGGCGAAGAAGGCCGCTGCGAAGAAGGTTGCAGCCAAGAAGGTTGCAGTGAAGAAGGTTGCTGCGAAGAAGGCGGCACCGGCGAAGAAGGCTGCTGCGAAGAAGGCCGCGCCGGCGAAGAAGGCTGCTGCCAAGAAGGCTGCGCCTGCCAAGAAGGCTGCGGCGAAGAAGGCTGCGCCCGCCAAGAAGGCTGCCCCTGCGAAGAAGGCTGCTGCTCCGGCGAAGAAGGCTGCTGCACCGAAGAAGGCCGTCGTGAAGAAGGCTGCACCGGCAACGACCGCGTCGACCGCATCGGTTGCGCCGGCATCGGGCGCGAAGACCGCGCTCAACCCGGCAGCGGCATGGCCGTTCCCGACCGGCAGCCGTCCGTAATCGCGGCTGAGCAGTACCACCCGGGCACTCAAGTGGTGTCCGTGGGTTGAGTAGCGCTACTCAATCAGTCCCGCCATCTGGCTCAGGTGGCGGGATTTTTTTCGTCCGCGCTTCACCCAGGCGCGCCCATGTGCCGGCCGCGGCGCGTGCGGACGAAAAAAAACGCATGTGCAAGCTTCGCACATGCGTTCGACCGCGGCTTGCGCCGCGTGCTGAGGTACCCGGTTAATGCGTGACGCGCGTGACGCCGCCGCTCGACAGCAGTCGTACACGCTCGCCGGCGCGGAACGCTTCGCCGCTTGCTGCCTGCGTGATCGAGCGCAGATCGCCGTTGTCGAGGCGCACGGTGATTTCGACACCGTTCGCCGTGCTGAGGTTTTCGCCGACTGCGTTGCCCGCGACCGCGCCGACGAGACCGCCGGCGATCGCCGTCAGGATCGATCCCTTGCCGCCGCCGATCGCGCTGCCTGCCACCGCGCCGAGTGCGCCGCCGCCGAGCGTGCCGATCGCGCTGCCGCCGCCGTCGGACTGGATGCGCACCGCACGGACGCTTTCGACCGTGCCCATGCGGACCGTCTGTTCGCGCTGCACCTGGCCGCCGCTATAGACATCCGCCGAACCGGGTGCCGTGAAGCAGCCGGCGAGGGGCAGCGTGGCCGTCAGCATGGCCGCGAGCGTGAGGGTTTTTTTCGTCAACATCTTTGCTCTCCCACAATATTCATTTGAGACTGTAACCGAATGCAGTCTCGAAGCGCGCATCGATTTCGGCGCGCGTCAGTACGTAAGTCTGGGGCCCCTGGTGGGCGATCTTGAGCGAGCCCATCAGGCTCGCGAGGCGGCCCGTGGTTGCCCAGTCGAGGCCATTCTCGATGCCGTACAGCAGGCCGCCCCGGAAGGCATCGCCGCAGCCGGTCGGATCGACGACGCGCTCGGCACCCACGACGGGAATCTGTTCTTCGCCGTTTTTGTGAAGAATAGTTGAGCCGTGCTCGCCGCGCGTGATGATCAACGCCTGAACCCGGCTGGCGATTTCCTGTTCGGACCAGCCCGTCTTGTCGCTGACGAGCTTGCCTTCGTAGTCGTTGACCGCGACGAATGTCGCGAGTTCAATGATGCGGCGCAGCGTCGCACCGTCGAACAGCGGCAAGCCCTGGCCCGGATCGAAGACGAACGGGATGCCGGCCTTCGCGAATTGTTCGGCGTGCTGGACCATCCCGTCAAAGCCGTCCGGCGCGACGATGCCGAGCTTCACGCCCGCGACTTCGTCCGCGCGGTTCAGGTGCGACTGCATCATCGCGCCCGGGTGGAATGCGGTGATCTGGTTGTTGTCGAGATCGGTCGTGATCATCGCCTGCGCGGTGTGCGTATCGGGCACCACGCGCACGCTTGCCTTCGACAGGCCGAGGCTGTCGAGGCGCTCGAGATAGCGGTCCGCGTCGTTCGCGCCGACCGTCGCCATGATGCGCGCGTCGCCACCGAGCATGTGCAGCGCGTAAGCGATGTTCCCCGCGCAACCGCCGAATTCGCGTCGCATCGTCGGCACGAGGAAGCTCACGTTGAGAAGGTGAACCTGGTCGGGCAGGATGTGCTCGCGGAACCGACCTTCGAAGGTCATGATGTTGTCGTAGGCGAGCGAGCCGCAAATCAGCGTAGTCAAGGCGTGCGTTCCTTGTAGAGAGCAAAGGGAAGCGGCCGCCCGGCCGGCGCGCGGATGGCCTGTCGGGCCTCGCGCGGCAGGGCCGGGCGGCAGCGGGTTACTTCAGTGCGGCGAGCGCGGCGTCGTAGTTCGGCTCGTCCTTGATCTCGCCGACGAGTTCCGCGTGGATCACCTTGTCCTGCGCGTCCAGCACGACGACGGCACGTGCGGTCAGGCCGTTCAGCGGGCCGCTCGTCACGTCGACGCCGTAGGCGTTCGCGAAGGCGCGGCCGCTGCGGAACGTCGAAGCCGTCACGACGTTCGCGAGGCCTTCGGTCGTGCAGAAGCGCGTGGCGGCGAACGGCAGGTCGGCGGACACGACGACCACGACCGTGTTGTCGAGCGACGACGCGGCTTCGTTGAACTTGCGGGTCGACGTCGCGCAGGTCGGCGTGTCGAGGCTCGGCACGATGTTCAGTACCTTGCGCTTGCCGGCGAAGCTGGCGAGCGACAGATCGGCGAGGTCCTTGCCGACCAGCTTGAAATCGGCGGCTTGCGCGCCGACGGCCGGGAACGTGCCGGCGAGATCGATCGGGTTGCCACCCAGCGTAACTTTGCTCATGTTCGTGCTCCGAAATAGCGCGCCGCTCAGGCGCGCGGGTTGAGACGGGCGCGCGAGCGCGCGCCGCGGCGCGTCACGGATAGAAGATCTGGACGCGGAAATTCGAGGCGGGCGTGCCGTTCGTTTCGAGGCGGACGACCATCGTCTGCGTCGTGCCGGGCGGCAGCCCGGCGTCGATCGGCGTGCCCGGGCGCACGTAATCGCGCGGCGCGAGCACGCGGCGCACGGTCACGTGATTGGTGTCGTCGAGCAGCGTGAGTTCGAGCGACGGGTACGCGAGCGCGACGCGGTAGCGGTTCGTCAGCGGCACCTTCAGTTCGAGCTCGCGCGGGCCGTCGAGCTGACGCAGGTCGGTCGCATCGAGCCGCAGGCCGTCGATCGCGCGCGGCGGTGCGACCGTGCAGCCGAGCGGCGCGCAGGCTTGCCGGAACCAGCCCTGCGTGACGGGCCAGTAGATCATCAGCGTTTCGCGCTGCCACCATGCGAGTTGGGCGACGAGCAGCACGGCCAGCACGGTGGCGACGAGGCCGCCGAAAAAGCCGCCGAGCATCCCGCGCTGCTGAGTCTCGCGCGTCTCGTGCGTGACGGCGAAGGGCGGTCGAGCGTCGTCGGTCAGCGCGGCCGGGAACGGTGCGGTCGGTTCGTCGACGGCCGCGGCCGGCGTCTTGTCGTGCCGGGTGACGCCGGCGGCGGGTTCGGCTTCGGCTCCGACTTCGGTTACGGCCGGCGCCGGCGCGAACGCAAAACGCGGTTCGCGCGGCGCGCGCTCGTCGTCCGGCACGGCGAAGTGCGCATTGCCGACGGGTTCTTCTGTGTCCGACGGCACGTGGGCGACGAAGCGGGGCTCACGCGGATCGCGCTCGATGGGCGCGGGCGATGCTTCGGTGTCCTGCTGCGTCTGCGTCGAATGCGATTCGGCCGGTTGCGCGACGGCGGTGGATGGGTCCAGCTCGGCCGGGGAGGGCGCGAACGGCGCGGGCGTACCCGACAGGTGAACGACGCCGGCTTCCGTGGACGGGAGCGCGAGCGGCACCAGCGGCTCGGTGCGCACGGTCTGCACGCTGTGCTGCAGCGACGGATCGACACCGGCGTCGAGCCACGGCGCCCACATGTCCCAGCCTTCCGGCTTGTAATCGGTGTCGGACGGCGGCCCGGCCGGTGCGTCGGCGGCGAACAGCCGTGCAGGTGGGGCCTGATGGTGCGCATCGCCGTCGTCCGGTGCGGCAGCCGGTTCGGTCAATGCCGGTCCCGGCTGCGGCGCGTGCTCGGGAACGAGCGATTCGGACGCGTTGAAGACTTCGTGGCAATGCCCGCAGCGCACGAGCCCTTCGTGCAGCGAGAGCTGTTCCTGCTGCAGCCGGAAGACGGTTTCGCAATGAGGGCAGCGCGTCGCAAGAAGCATGTCGAGCCGGGCGGCCTGCTGGCCAGAGTGAAGGACAGCGCTATTCTAATGGCTTTCCCGCCGGGTTCCGGCGAGGCATACCCAACCTTCGTGTTCGCGCCAGACCGAGATGTCGACGTAGCGCGCGTAGACGGCCGCGACTTCGTCCGCCTGGCGCGCGAGCACGCCCGACAGCGCGATGCGCCCGCCCGGTTTGACCTTCGATGCGAGCATCGACGCCATCAGCTTCAGCGGGTTCGACAGGATGTTCGCGACGACGATATCGAATTCGCCGTCCGGGCACGCATCGGGCAATCCGTACGTGACTTCCGCACGGTTGCGTTCGCTGTTCTGCCGCGCCGATTCGACCGCCTGCGGATCGATGTCGATGCCGATGACGGGGTTCGCCCCGCATTTCTTCGCGAGGATCGCGAGAATGCCCGAGCCGCAGCCGTAGTCGAGCACCGACTGGCCAGGCTTCACCGACTGTTCGAGCCATTCCATGCAAAGGCGCGTGGTCGGGTGGCTACCGGTGCCGAAGGCGAGGCCGGGGTCGAGTTCGAGTATGAGCGCATCGGGGTCGGGTGCATCGTGCCACGACGGCACGACCCAGATCCGCTCGCCGATCGGGATCGGCTCGAACTGCGATTGCGTGAGCCGCACCCAGTCCTGTTCCTCGACTTCGCGGACGGTGAACGTCGGCGTGGCGACGCCGATCTCGTTCGCGGCCGCCGCGAGCAGCACGGCCGGCTCATGGTCGGCCGACAGCAGCGCGACCACGCGCGAGTGCTGCCACGCGGTGCGATCGGGCACGAGGCCCGGCTCGCCGAAGAGCGGCTGTTCGTCGGGCGTGTCGGCGTCGGCGTCCTCGACGGACACCGACAGCGCGCCGAGTTCGAGCAGCGCGTCGGACAGTGCCTCCGCATGCTCACGGGCCAGTTCGACGACGAGTTCGCGATAGCTCATGCTTACGCTTCTTCCGGTGCGACCTGCAGCTTCTGCGCGAGCCGGTTTTCGAGGTAGTGGATGCTGGTGCCGCCTTCGACGAACTTCGAGTCGATCATCAGCTCGCGGTGCAGCGGGATGTTGGTCTGGATGCCTTCGACGACCATTTCCGACAGCGCGATGCGCATCCGGCTGATCGCCTGCTCGCGCGTCGCGCCGTAGGTGATCAGCTTGCCGATCATCGAATCATAGTTCGGCGGCACGAAATAGCCATTGTAGGCGTGCGAGTCGACGCGCACGCCGGGGCCGCCCGGCGTATGCCACGACGTGATCCGGCCCGGCGACGGCGTGAACTTGAACGGATCTTCGGCGTTGATCCGGCATTCGATTGCGTGCCCGCGGAACTGGATGTCGCGCTGGCGCAGCGTGAGCTTTTCGCCGGCCGCGATGCGGATCTGTTCCTGCACGATGTCGACGCCCGTGATCATCTCCGACACCGGGTGCTCGACCTGCACGCGCGTGTTCATCTCGATGAAGTAGAACTCGTTGTTCTCGTACAGGAATTCGAACGTGCCCGCGCCGAGGTAGCCCATCTTCTTGCACGCGTCCGCGCAGCGGTCGCCGATGCGATCGATCAGGCGGCGCGGAATGCCGGGCGCCGGTGCTTCCTCGATCACCTTCTGGTGGCGGCGCTGCATCGAACAGTCGCGCTCGCCGAGCCAGATCGCGTTCTTGTGTGCGTCGGACAGCACCTGGATTTCGATGTGGCGCGGGTTCTCGAGGAACTTCTCCATGTACACCTGCGGGTTGCCGAACGCACGGCCGGCTTCCTCGCGGGTCATGTTGACCGCGTTGACGAGCGCGGCCTCCGTGTGCACGACGCGCATCCCGCGACCGCCGCCGCCGCCAGCGGCCTTGATGATGACCGGATAGCCGATCGTGCGCGCAATCTTCACGATCTCCTTCGGATCGTCCGGCAACGCGCCTTCCGAACCCGGCACGCACGGCACGCCGGTCTTGATCATCGTCTGCTTCGCGGTGACCTTGTCGCCCATCATGCGGATCGTTTCCGGGCGCGGGCCGATGAACGTGAAGCCCGACTGCTCGACGCGTTCCGCGAAATCGGCGTTTTCCGACAGGAAGCCGTAGCCGGGGTGGATCGCCTCGGCATCGGTGACTTCCGCGGCGCTGATCAGCGCCGGCATGTTCAGGTAGCTCAGGTTCGACGGGGCCGGGCCGATACAGACGGCTTCGTCCGCGAGGCGCACGTACTTGGCTTCCTTGTCGGCTTCCGAGTAGACGACCACCGTCTTGACGCCGAGCTCGCGGCACGCGCGCTGGATGCGCAGCGCGATTTCACCGCGGTTGGCAATGAGGATTTTTTCAAACATAGCGAGTATTCGTCTCTTCGAGGGGCGCGCGAACGGCGCCTGGCGAGCATCGGCGGCGCGCGGCCGGCTGGCCGCGCGGCGGGCTTAGCCGATCACGAAAAGCGGCTGGCCGTATTCGACGGCCTGGCCGTTCTCGACGAGGATTTCCTTGATTACGCCGGCCTTGTCCGACTCGATCTCGTTGAGCAGCTTCATCGCTTCGATGATGCAGATCGTCTGGCCTTCCTTGACCGTGTCGCCGACCTGGACGAACGGGTCCGCGCCCGGCGACGGTGCGCGATAGAACGTGCCGACCATCGGCGACGTCACGATGTGGCCCTGCGGGACGGCGGGCGCGGCAGCTGCGCCTGCTGCCGATGCGGCAGCACCTTCGGTCGGCAGCGCGACCGAAGGAACCGGCGCGCTCATCTGCGGGGCATACCCAGCCGTCGGCTGCACGTAGATCGGCGGCGCGTTCTTGACGATGCGCACCTTGCCTTCGCCTTCCGTCACTTCCAGCTCGGAGATGCCGGATTCGGAAACGAGGTCGATCAGAGTTTTCAGCTTACGAAGATCCATCGGGAATTCCCCTTTCAATACGTGAAAGCGCCGGTTAGGAGCCGGCGCTGAATCTAGATCGCGAAATCAGCCGCGCGACGTGCCTTGCAGCTTGTCCAGCGCGTACTCGAGCGCGTACAGATAACCTTTCCAGCCGAGCCCGCAGATCACGCCTTCGGCCTGGTCGGAAAAGTAGGAGTGGTGCCTGAACGCTTCGCGGCGATGCACGTTCGACAGGTGAACCTCGACGAACGGGATGCCAACGCCGGCGATCGCGTCCCGGATCGCGACGCTCGTGTGCGTATACGCGGCCGGATTGATCAGGATGAAATCGGTCTGTTCCTCCCGCGCGGCCTGGATGCGGTCGACGAGCGCGCCTTCGTGGTTGCTCTGGAACGACGACAGTTCGGCGCCGGCTTCCCGGGCGCGCGCGGCAAGCGCCTGATCGATCTGCGCCAGCGTGACGCGGCCGTACACCTCCGGTTCCCGGGTGCCGAGAAGGTTCAGGTTGGGGCCGTGCAGCACCAGCAATCGTGTCATGGTCGCTTCTATTTCTGCGGAATTGCGCGAACTTTAGCGCTATTTAGAGAAATTTGTCTAGTTTTGCCGAACGGCCGAGCGAGTCGGACCTGCAAGAATTACCGGTGTGGACGCAAAGTATCGGCGAATTCACGCGAAATTGCGGCGATCGACCTACAAATCGCCGCCAACGTGCGGGCTGCTGTTCGGGACGGTTACAGCGCGTCGAGCGTCTTTTTCAGCTCGGCCGGCTGGATTTGTCCCAATTTTGTCTCGCGGATCTTGCCGGTTTCGTCGATGACGACTGTAAACGGCAACGCGCCGGCGGTATTTCCGAAATTACGGGCCAGATCGGCGCCCGCATAACCGCTAACGAAGACCGGATAGTCGACCTTCACTTTCTGCAGAAAGTTCTTCACGTTCTGTTCGGAATCGACGCCGATCCCGATGAAACGGATGCCTTTCTGCTTGTACTGGTGTGACAGCGCGACGAGCTCGGGCATCTCTTCGACGCACGGGCCGCACCAGGATGCCCAGAAATTGACGACGACCTTCTGGCCCTTGAAGGCGGCCAGTGTGGCCGGCTTGCCGTCGACACCCGTCAGCGACGATGCCCACAGCTGCTCGACCGGGCTGCCCTGTGCGGCGGGCGCGGCGACGGCGACGCCGTCGTCGCCGCTGCCGCGGAACCAATGGCCGGCGGCGATCCCGCCGGCAACGGCGGCGGCCGCGATCACCGCGAGCGCCAACATGCGTTTCATCATCATCGTTGAATCATTCCGGTTCGGAAGGGGCTTTGCCTGCTTCGACGAGCGCGCGCAGCGCGGCGGCATCCGCGCGGGCGACACGGCCGCGCGCGTCGGCCTTGACCGCGCCGCGCAGGTCGTCGCTCGCATAGAGTGCGAGGTGGATGCCGATCGCGTCGACGTCGCGCCGCGGGCGCCACAGGAAGCTGAGCGTCTCGACGTCGCCGCGGCCCGCGAAGTGCCGCGTCTCGGATACGTCGTACTGGACGTTCTGGTTCAGCAGGTAGATCGAGACGTCCTTCGGGTTGTCGGTGAATGCCTGCAAATAGATGTCCGAATGTGCGTTCGCGGTGCCGTTCAGCACAGCGCCCGTTACATACGGATGGAACTCGGCGAGCCGGCGCATCCAGTCGAGCGCGATCTCGCGCAGCCGGCGCAGTTCATCCGGCTGAGTGTCGCTCTGGAAGAGTGCGAGGTATTCGCGCAATTCTTCCTCGATCTGGTCGTTATCCGGCAACCATTCGCCGGCAATGCGCGAATCGCCCAGCAACTGGCGCGCGGCCTTGCGTTTCGCGCCGGCGTAGTCCAGGCCGTCCTCCGCGATCAGGCGGGCGGCGGACTGGGCGATTTCCTCGCGGACGCGCCGCGGGTCGACAAGAGGTTTGCGAGACATGATCCGGCAATCATACTCGATCGCCGCAGCACCCGAGCACGGGTGCCGCGGCCTGCCGCCCGGGGCGCCGGTGCCGTTCGCGCGCATCGTTCGGGCCGCCGGGCACGGCGGGCCGTCAGTTACAATACCGTTCTTTGTGTCGCGGCGACGAGCGCCGGTCGCACGGCCTGTCCGGCGCGCCGCAGACGCATCTTTTCCGAATCGACGGCGCCCGGCGGCGCGAAAGCATTCATCTATGCACATCCACATTCTTGGCATCTGCGGCACCTTCATGGGCGGTCTCGCCGTACTCGCGCGCGAGGCGGGCCACACGGTGACGGGTTGCGACGCGGGCGTCTATCCGCCGATGAGCACGCAGCTCGAGGCGCAGGGCATCACCTTGATCGAAGGCTACGGCGCCGAACAGATCGACCTGAAACCGGACCTGTTCGTGATCGGCAACGTCGTCACGCGCGGCAATCCGCTGATGGAGGCGATCCTCGATCGCGGCCTGCCGTACGTGTCGGGCCCGCAGTGGCTCGGCGAGCACGTGCTGGCCGGCAAATGGGTACTGGCGGTCGCGGGCACGCACGGCAAGACGACCACGTCGTCGATGCTCGCGTGGCTGCTCGAGGACGCGGGCCTGAACCCGGGCTTCCTGATCGGCGGCGTGCCGCTGAACTTCGGCGTGTCGGCGCGGCTCACCGATTCGAGCTTCTTCGTGATCGAGGCCGACGAATACGATACGGCGTTCTTCGACAAGCGCTCGAAGTTCGTCCATTACCGGCCGCGCACCGCGGTGCTGAACAACCTTGAATTCGATCACGCCGACATCTTCCCGGATCTCGCTGCGATCGAGACGCAATTCCACCATCTCGTGCGCACCGTGCCCGGTGTCGGCCGGATCGTCACGAACGGCCGCTCGGACGCGCTCGAGCGCGTGCTGGCGCGCGGCTGCTGGAGCGAGGTCGAGCGATTCGGCGTCGACGGCGGCTGGCAGGCGCTGCCGGCCGAGGACGGCGTGCCGGTCGACGAGCGCTTCGCGGTGTATTCGCAAGCCGGGCGCGTCGGCGAAGTCGCGTGGCAGGTGCAGGGCGATCACAACCGGATGAACGCGCTCGCGGCGATCGCCGCCGCGTGCCACGTCGGCGTGCCGCCCGCGCAGGCCGCCGCTTCCCTCGCGTCGTTCCGCAACGTGAAGCGCCGCATGGAAGTGCGCGGCAGCGTGGACGGCGTGACCGTCTACGACGACTTCGCGCACCATCCGACGGCGATCGAAACCACGATCGCCGGCCTTCGCGCGCGCATCGGTCGCCAGCATGCCCGCATCCTCGCCGTGCTCGAGCCGCGCTCGAACACGATGAAGCTCGGCGTGATGAAGTCGCAATTGCCGGCGAGCCTGGCCGATGCCGATCTCGTGTTCGGCTACGGCGCGCCGGCGGGGCGCGATGCGCTCGGCTGGAATCTCGCCGAGGCGCTTGCGCCGCTCGGCGGCAACGCGCGCGCGTTCGGCGATCTCCACCTGCTGGTGAAGTCCGTCGTCGAGGCCGCGCGCCCGGGCGATCACGTGCTCGTGATGAGCAACGGCGGCTTCGGCGGCGTGCACCAGAAACTGCTCGATGCGCTCGGGAGCCGCACGTGATCCTGTATCTGCACGGCTTCCGGTCGTCGCCGGAATCGCAGAAGTCGCGGTTGCTTACCGCGCGCATGGCCGAACTCGGCCGCACCGACGAGTGGCGTTGCCCGTCGCTGTCGGTGTCGCCGCTCGACGCGATCGCCGTCGCGGAAGCCGAGGTCGCGGGCGCCCGCGACGTGACCGTCATCGGCAGCTCGCTCGGCGGCTATTACGCCACCTGGCTTGCCGAAAAGCACGGCTGGAAGGCCGTGCTGCTGAATCCCGCCATCGTGCCGCAGCGCGATCTCGAGCAGCATCTGGGCGAACAGCCGCTGTGGCACGGCGGCGGCACGATCGTCGTCGAGCGCCATCACCTGCATGAGCTCGACGCGCTGCGCGTGCCGGCGATCACGCGTGCCGAACGCTACTATCTGTTAGCGGCGACCGGCGACGAAGTGCTCGACTACCGCGAGATGCTTGCCCATTACCCGGGCGCGAAAACGCAAGTGATCGAAGGCAGCGATCACGGGATCAGCGAATTTGCCGACTATGTCGACGACGTTCTCGCGTTTTGCGACGGAAAAACGCGATAAACCGGCCGCGTGCCGATCGAATCCCCATCATCATGCGGCGCCGCCGATGCGGCGCCCGGCAGTCTGAACGAGAGTACTGAGTGAACGTTTTCTTCGAGGAATCGGGCAGTTTCAAGGCGGGCAGCGTGCTGTCGCGCCAGGGCGACGCATTTCAGGTCGAGTTGCCCGGCGGGCGGCGGGCGAAGGTGCGCGCGAAAGACGTGCTGATCGAATTCGACAAGCCGGCCGCGAGCGATCTGATGCAGGAGGCCGACACGGCCGCGCAGCAGATCGATCTGGATTTCCTGTGGGAATGCGCGCCGTCCGACGAGTTCGCGTATACGGCGCTGGCCGAGGAGTACTTCGGCGCGGCGTACGGCCCGGTCGAGCGCGCGGCGCTGGTGTTGCGGCTGCACGGCTCGCCCGTCTACTTCCGCCGCAAGGGGCGCGGCCAGTACCAGCGCGCGCCGGAAGAGCAGCTCAAGATGGCGCTCGCGGGGCTCGAGCGCAAGCGCCAGCAGGCACTGGTCCAGGTGCAGTATGAAGAGGAACTGAAGGCCGGCAAGCTGCCGGAAGCGTTCGCGGGCAAGGTGCTCGGGCTGCTGACGCGGCCGGACAAGAACGCGATCGAATACAAGGCGATGGAAGCGGCGGCCGGCGCGCGCGGCGTGTCGCCGGCGCGGCTGATGCTCGACTGCGGCGGCATCGCGTCGCCGCGTGCGCTGCACGAGGCGCGGTTCCTCGCGGAGTTCTTCCCGCACGGCACGGGCTTTCAGCCCGTTACGGTCGGCGCGCTGCCGGACGACCTGCCGCGCGCGGACGTCGAGGCCTTCTCGATCGACGACATCACGACCACCGAAATCGACGACGCGTTCTCGGTCGAGCACCTGTCCGACGGCCGGGTGCGGATCGGCGTGCACATCGCGGCGCCGGCGCTCGGCATCGTGCGCGGCGACGCGGTCGACGCGATCGCGCGCACGCGCCTGTCGACCGTCTACATGCCGGGCGACAAGATCACGATGCTGCCGGACGACGTCGTCGACGTGTTCACGCTGAAGGAAGGCGATTACCGTCCGGCGCTGTCGTTGTACATCATCGTCAACCGCGAAACGCAGGACATCGTCGCGAACGAGACGCGCGCCGAACTCGTGTTCGTGAAGAACAACCTGCGTCACAACACGCTCGACGAGCTCGTCAACGAAGAGACGCTCGCGGCCGGCACCGGCGACTATCCGCACAAGGACGACATCGCCGTGCTGTGGCCGCTCGCGCAGGCGCTGTTCGAGAAGCGCCAGCTCGCGCGCGCGGGCTACGGCCTGAAGCGCGAGGTGCAGCGCAACACCGACTACAACTTCTACGTCGAAGGCGAGCGCGTGTCGATCACGCCGCGCCGCCGCGGTTCGCCGCTCGACCTGATCGTGTCGGAGCTCGCGATCCTCGCGAACTCGACCTGGGGCGCGTTCCTGCACGACCACACGGTGCCCGGCATCTACCGCTCGCAGCGCGGCTTCGGCGCGCCGGGCCCGAAGCGCACGCGGATGCAGACGTCGGCCGCGCCGCACGAAGGCCTCGGCGTGCCGCAGTACGCGTGGAGCACGTCGCCGCTGCGCCGCTACGTCGACCTCGTGAACCAGTGGCAACTGCTCGCGTGCGTGCAACATGGCGTCACCGCGAAGCTCGCCGCGCCGTTCAAGCCGAAGGACGCCGACCTGTACGCGGTCGTGCAGGGCTTCGACGATACCTACACGGCCTACGCCGACTACCAGCGCCGGATGGAGTACTTCTGGTGCCTGCGCTGGCTCGCTCAGGAGCAGAAGAAGCAGGTCGTCGCGAGCGTCGTGAAGGGCGATCTCGTGCGCCTCGAGGAAATTCCGCTGCTGCTGCATGTGCCGGGGCTCGGCGTGCATGCACGCGGCACGCGCGTGCTGCTCGACGTGATGTCGCTCGACGAGCTGACGATCGAGGCGTCGGTGCGGTTGCTGAACGTGCTCGACGCGCCGACCGTGACGAGCGGCGATGCGGCCGAGGAAGAGGATGACGCCGAAGGCGGCGACGACACGCTGATCGACGCTGAAGACGCCACGGCGGAAACCGAGGCGGAAGCGCTGGCCGAAGCGGACGGTTCGGCAGCTGCCGCCGCCGGCGAAGCGGCGAACGACAACAACAGCGAAGAGGGGCGCGCATCATGAATGCGGTCGCGTCGACGAGCGGCGCCGACCGCTACGTGGTGTTCGGCAACCCGGTGGCGCACAGCAAGTCGCCGTTCATCCACGCGCAGTTCGCCGCGCAGACGGGCGAGTCGATCGCCTACGCGCACCGGCTCGCGCCGGTCGACGGCTTCGAGGCGGCCGTGCGGGCGTTCGTCGCCGAAGGCGGTCGCGGCGCGAACGTGACGGTGCCGTTCAAGCTCGAAGCGCATGCGCTCGCCGACACGCTGTCGCCGCGCGCGGCGGCGGCGGGCGCGGTGAACACGCTGCGCATCGACGCCGACGGCCGCATCCACGGCGACAACACCGATGGCGTCGGCCTCGTGCGCGACATCGAAGCGAATCTCGGCGTGTCGCTCGCGGGCGCGCGCATCCTGCTGCTCGGCGCGGGCGGCGCCGCGCGTGGCGTCGTGCTGCCGCTGCTCGACCGCGCGCCGCTGTCGATCACGATCGTGAACCGCACCGCGAGCAAGGCCGAGGCGCTCGTCGGCCAGTTCATGCAGGCCGCGCACGATGCGGGCTGCACGCTCGCGGGCGGCGGCCCCGACGTGGTGTGCGCGGAGCCGTACGACCTGATCGTCAATGCGACGGCCGGCAGCCTCGACGCCGCGCTGCCGGTGTGCGACGCGGCCGCGTTCGGCGCGGGCACGCTGGCGTACGACATGATGTACGGCGCGCAGCCGACCGTATTCATGCAGCATGCGGCGTCGCTCGGCGCGCGCACGGCCGACGGGCTCGGGATGCTCGTCGAGCAGGCGGCCGAATCGTTCTTCATCTGGCGCGGCGTGCGGCCGGACGGCGCACCCGTGCTTGCCGCGCTGCGCCAGGCGCTCGCGGCGAGCTGAACGGAGCGCGGCACGTGGTGGCGGTAAGCGGCACGCAGCGCACGCGGACGGTCAGCCCGGCCCGCTGGATCGTCTATGCGGGAGCGGTGTTCGCGGGCGCGTGGCTCGCGACGCAACTGTTCTATCTCGTGCAGATCGCGCTGTGGTCGTTCGTGAACCCGGGTTCGACCGCGTTCATGCGCACCGACGCGTGGTGGCTGTCGCGCGACAAGCCGCCCGCACAGATCCAGCATCAGTGGGTGCCGTACGACCAGATCTCGCGCAACCTGAAGCGCGCGCTGATCGCGTCGGAAGACTCGACCTTCGCGACCAACAACGGCTACGACGTCGACGCGATCCTGCAGGCGTGGGAGAAGAACAAGGCGCGCGGCCGGATCGTCGCGGGCGGTTCGACGATCACGCAGCAGCTTGCGCGCAACCTGTTCCTGTCGCGCGAGAAGAGCTACATCCGCAAGGGGCAGGAGCTCATCATCACGTGGATGCTCGAAACGGTGCTCGACAAGGAGCGGATCTTCGAGATCTACCTGAATTCCGTCGAATGGGGGCGCGGCGTGTACGGCGCCGAGGCGGCCGCGCGCTATTACTACAAGATCCCCGCGAGCCGGCTCGGCGCGTGGCAGTCGGCGCGGCTCGCGGTGATGCTGCCGAAGCCGCGCTGGTTCGATGCGCACCGCGGCTCGGCCTACCAGGCGCAGCGCGCGGCGGTTATCGCCCGTCGGATGGGCGCTGCCGCGCTGCCGCAATCGGAGTGAACGGCGCGCCCGCGCCGTCGCATTGGCCGTTCCGCCGCCCATGCGCCATTTGTGCGTCGCAGCGCGTTCGTGCCGCGCGCATGTCGGGCCATATCCTTTAGACGAATTCGTCTATTTCGCTTTGCTGAGCAATGCCGGCGGCCGCGCGATTTTGTTTGCCGATATGGCACGAAATTCGCGCTTTTTTAGTATTCCCGGATAAACGCGAAAGCCGGTGAAAGGCACGTGAAATGCAATGTTTCGCGAATCGCAGCATTCCTGAAAGGTGTGCGCTGCACCGGCCGCCGGCCAAATATTTCAAAATTTTTCAAAGCCGACGGGCTCGCGTATATTGGCCAGCGCCTCGGCTTATCGGCCGCAATCGAGGCGGGGGGCGGCTTATCCGGCTGCTCGACACAAAAAACTTCCGAGAGAAGGAAAGCAACGATGCCAGCGAGCAAAGCGAAGCTGTTGTTGGGGGTTGTGTTCTCTTCGCTGATTCTGACGGCCTGCAACGACGACGTGACGTCGTCCGCTGCCGCAAGCGCCGACAACTCAGCCGATCCCGCCAGCCAGGTGGACAGGGCGTACAACGATCCCAACAGTTATTCGTCGAGCGCGACCGCGTCGCTCGACGCGTCCGCCGCGGTCGAAAAGGCCGCCGTCACGCATCACCAGATCACGCTGAACGGCAAGACGATCCGTTACACGGCCACGGCCGGCCACCTCGTCGCGCGCAATCCGCAGACAGGCGCGCCCGAAGCGTCGTTCTTCTACGTCGCCTACACGGCCGACAACCAGCCGGCGGCGAAGCGGCCCGTCACATTCCTGTACAACGGCGGCCCCGGCTCGGCATCGGTGTGGCTGCACCTCGGCTCGTTCGGCCCGAGGCGGATCCAGACGGGCGACCCGAACGCGAACACGTCGACGTTCCCGTTCGTCGACAACCAGGAAAGCCTGCTCGACACGACCGACCTCGTGTTCGTCGATGCGATCGGCACCGGCTTCTCCGAAGCGATTGCGCCGAACACGAACCAGTCGTTCTGGGGCGTTGACCAGGACGGCGGCGCGTTCCGCGATTTCGTGGTCCGCTACCTGGCCGTGAACCAGCGCAACGATTCGCCGAAATACCTGTTCGGCGAGTCGTACGGCACGCCGCGCACCGACGTGCTCGCGAACCTGCTCGAGACGGCCGGCGTGAAGCTCGCCGGCATCGTGCTGCAGTCGTCGATCCTGAACTACAACACGAACTGCGACATGGCGAGCGACTATGTCGGCAACTCGAACAACGGGTCGAGCCCGGTGAGCTGCGCGGGCTTCGTGCCGTCCTACGGGACCGTCGGCGCGTACTACCAGCTCGACAATCCGAACCCGTCGGACCTGCCGCAGTATGCGGACCAGATGCGCCTGCTGACGGCCGGCAGCTACGCGCCTGCCGTGAACGCGTACCTGGCGAGCCACACGCCGCCGCCGCCGAATCTCGTCACGACGATGGCGAGCTCGACCGGCGTGAAGCAGGCGCTGTGGAACGCGAACTTCAACGTGATCCCGACCTTCTTCGACAACAGCTTCCAGCTGTCGCTGATCCCGGGCACGCTGATCGGCCGCTACGACGCGCGCGTGAACGTGCCGGTATCGAGCCCGCTTGCGTCGGACGGCGACCCGTCGAGCACGTTCATCACGCAGCCGTTCACCGACACGATCGGCCGCTACCTGCCGAACGAGCTGAAGTACACCGCGCAGACGGCCTATTCGTTGAGCAGCAATGCGATCAACACGTGGGACTGGACGCACGACGGCCTCGCGATGCCCGACACGATCCCCGATCTCGCCGCGGCGCTGACGCTGAATCCGTCGCTGAAGGTGCTGTCGCTGAACGGGTATCACGACATCGCGACGCCGTTCTACCAGACCGAGCTCGACCTCGCGCGGCTCGGGACGCAGCCGAACCTGACGATCAAGGACTATCAGGGCGGACACATGGTCTATCTCGACGATACGTCGCGTCCGCAGGAGAAAGCCGACCTCGTGACCTTCTACAACGCGGCCGCGCACTGATGCGATGCGCGAGGCCGGCGACGGGCGCCCCCGGTGGCGCCGCTCGCCGGCCGTCGACGACCTCATTCCAGACTGGAGCCTGATATGAAGAATCGTTTCATCGTCGTTGCCGCGGCGCTCGCATGCGCCGGCGCCGCAGCATCCGTATCCGCGTTCGCGCAGGCGAGCGATGCCGCCGCACCGGCGCGCGCGCGCCAGGCGCAACTCGGCGATCCGTACGTGCCGCCGGCCGCGCGCAAGCCGACCGCCGGCACGCAGACGACGGGCGCCGCGCTGCATGCGCAGGTGGTGCGCAAGCTCGCGGGGCAGTTCAACGCGGCCGATACGCAGAGCACGGGTTCGATCACCGAGGCGCAGGCGCGCGCGGCCGGCCTCGGCTATGTCGCGAACCACTTCCGGCAGATCGACTCGGGCGGCAACGGCCGTGTGTCGTTCGCCGACGTGCAGCGCTACATGCAGGCACGCAGCACGAGCCAGCAGTAAGCGCGACGCGTTGTGAACAAACGGGGGCGGAACCCGCGGCGCAGCGGGTTCCGCCCCCGTGCACATGGCGCCGCCGTTGCGTCGCGCCGCGCGGGCGCCTTCTGTTGAATTCTCATTATCTGGGCAACGCATTCAAATATTGGAGACGAGTGCGTGCGCTCCTACAATCCGAAGCACATCGACAGCTTCGGACCCACGCATCGCGCGGCGCCCGACGCACACGGAGACACATTCCATGAAGTTTGCCGGGCGCTTTCCTCGGTGCATCGACCGCCGCTTCGCCGCGACCCCGGACGCAGTTCCGGCGCCGTGCGAGCGGCTTCACCGATTCCGTTGAAGAAGCCCGCTCCATGACCAAGATGCCTGTATCCCTTGCCCTCGACGCCCGGCGCCCGACGCCGGACGATGCGTCGCTGACCGACAGCATCGGCGCGACCAGCACGCCGCTCGATCTCGCCGCGCAGCAGGCCGGCACGCAGACGCTGCTGCGCGGTCTCGCGATCCTCGAGGCGATCGCGAACGGCGCGCGCGACATGCGCGCGATCGGCGCGGCGCTCGGCACGACGCGCAGCACGACGCACCGCCTCGTCAGCAGCCTCGTGCAGGCGCGTTACCTGCGCCAGGTGCAGGGCGGCTACCTGCTCGGCCCGAAGCTGATCGAGCTCGGCACGATCGCGCTCGAGCAGATGCCGCTCACCGCGGTGGCGCGGCCGCATCTCGAAGCGCTCGCGGAAGCGACGCTCGACACGATCCATCTCGGCGTGCGCGACGGTGACGACGTGCTGTACATCGACAAGATTCCCGGCACGCGCGGCCTGGAGATGCGCTCGCGCGTCGGCCACCGGATGCCGCTCGCATCGACGGGCATCGGCAAGGCGATGATGCTCGACCTCGATCCCGACCTGTGGCGCTCGCTGTTCGAGGCCGCGCGGCGCGCGCTGGCCGGCGTCAATTTCAAGCCCGACAACCGGCCCGAGACGAGCGCGTTCCTGCAGCGCATGGCCCATTACGCGGCCGGCGGCTATACGTTCGACCTCGAGGAAAACGAGGCGTCGATCCGCTGCGTGGCCGCGCCGATCCGCGACGCATCGGGCGCGGTCGTCGCGGCCGTGTCGGTCGCGAGCACGATTCCGTACATGCCGCACGACCGGATGGACGAACTGATTCCGCTCGTGCAGCGCGAAGCGCGAGCCATTTCCGCGGAACTGGGCTGGAGCCCGCCGCAGGGTACCCGCAGGATCAAACGATGACGATTTCGACCCGGCCCGTTCCGGATGCCAGTTCCGCCTCCCCGTCGCTGATCGCGCTCGACTGGGGCACGACGTCGCTGCGCGCGTATCTGTACGACGCGCATGGCGCGCTGATCGACACGCGCAGCCGCGCGGCGGGCGTCATGCATGTGCCGGGTGGCGGCGCGCGCGCGTTCGACGCCGTGTTCGAGGAAGCGTGCGGCGACTGGCTCGACCGTACGCCCGGGTTGCCGGTGCTCGCCGCCGGGATGGTCGGCAGTGCGCAGGGCTGGCGCGAGGCGCCGTACGTCGCGGTGCCGGCCGGCGCCGACGCGCTCGTCGCGGGCCTTATCACGGTGACGACGTCGCGCGGCACGACGGTATCGATCGTGCCGGGCGTGATCGCGACGGGCGAATTGCCCGACGTGATGCGCGGCGAAGAAACGCAGATATTCGGTGCACTCGCAGGCGATCCCACGCTTGGCACCGATCGTTCAGGGGTACTGATCGGCTTGCCGGGCACCCACGCGAAATGGGCGTGGGTGAGGGGTGGGCTGATCGAGCGCTTCCAGACGTTCATGACGGGCGAGCTGTTCGCAGTGCTGCGCGACCACACGATCCTCGGCCGCACGATGCGCGCGGGCGCGTCGCCCGACCGCGCGGCGTTCATGCGCGGCGTGTCGGTCGCGCGCGGCGCGCAGCGCACCGGGCTGCTCGCGACGATCTTCAGCACCCGCACGCTCGGCCTGACCGACCGGCTCGCGCCTGATGCGCAGGGCGACTACCTGTCCGGCCTGCTGATCGGCCATGAGCTCAACGCGCTCGACGCGATGCTCGCGGAGCGCGGCATCGCGCTCGCGAACCAGCCGCTGCTGCTGATCGGCGACGACGGCCTGTGCACGCGCTACGTCGACGCGCTCCACGAATTCGGCCACACGCACGCGCAGGTCGTCGCGCATGCGACCGAGCGCGGCCTGTGGCGGATCGCATCGCGCGCCGGGCTCGTGCGCGCGGACGGCGAGCCTGCCTTCGCCGACCAATGAACCGATTGCAGAGGAACCCTGTCATGCCGTCCGACCTTACGTTGCCCGCACCGTACACGCCCCACGCCGCACTGATGCGAGCGTTCGATGCGTGCCCGCTGATCGCGATCCTGCGCGGGATCACGCCAGCCGAAGCGGCCGATCACGGCCATGCGCTTTACGAAGCCGGCTTCCGGATCGTCGAGGTGCCGCTCAACTCGCCGGATCCGTTCGGCAGCATCGCGGCGTTGCGACGCGCGCTGCCCGACGACGCGATCGTCGGCGCGGGCACCGTGCTGCGCGCCGAGTATGTCGATCGCGTGCAGGACGCGGGCGGCGCGCTGATCGTGATGCCGCACAGCGACGCGGCCGTGATCCGCCGTGCACGCGAGCGCGGCCTCGCGAGCGCACCGGGCGTCGCGACGCCGACCGAAGCGTTCTCGGCGCTCGCGAACAGCGCCGACGTGCTGAAGATGTTCCCGGCCGAGCAGCTAGGCCTGCCCGTCGTGAAGGCGTGGCGCGCGGTGATCGACCGCGCGGTGCCGCTGATTCCGGTCGGCGGAATCTCGCCCGACAACATGCAGCCATTCCTCGCGGCCGGCGCGAACGGTTTCGGGCTCGGCTCGGCGCTATACCGGCCCGGCCAGCCGGCCGACGCGACCGCGGCGAACGCGCGCGCGTTCCAGGCCGGATTGCGCGTCGCGCGCGGCGGAGCCGCATGATGGGCCGCCTCGCGGGCAAGGTCGCGATGGTGACGGGCGCGGGCCGCGGCATCGGCGCCGCGATCGCCCGTGCGTTCGTTCGCGAGGGCGCGGCCGTCGCGCTCGTCGATCTCGACTTCCCGCAGGCGCAGCACACGGCCGCCGCGATTGCGCACGACACCGACGGCGCGCGTGTGCTGCCGCTGCACGCGGACGTCGCGCGGCAGGATGCGGTGCGCGATGCGCTCGCGCAGACCGAGGCGGCATTCGGCCCGCTCGACGTACTCGTGAACAACGCGGGCATCAACGTGTTCGCCGATCCGCTGACGATGACCGACGACGACTGGCGCCGCTGCTTCGCGGTCGACCTCGACGGCGTGTGGCACGGCTGCCGCGCGGCGCTGGAGGGCATGGTCGAGCGCGGCCGCGGCAGCATCGTGAACATCGCGTCGACACACGCGTTCCGGATCATCCCGGGCTGCTTTCCATACCCGGTCGCGAAGCACGGCGTGCTGGGCCTCACGCGCGCGCTCGGCATCGAATACGCGGCGCGCAACGTACGCGTGAACGCGATCGCGCCGGGCTACATCGAGACGCAGCTCACGCGCGACTGGTGGGACGCGCAGCCCGATCCGGCCGCCGCGCGCGCCGAGACGCTCGCGCTGCAGCCGATGAAGCGGATCGGCCGGCCCGACGAGGTCGCGATGACGGCCGTGTTTCTGGCGTCCGACGAGGCGCCGTTCATCAATGCTGCGTGCATCACCGTCGACGGCGGGCGCGCGGCGCTGTATCACGACTGACGCAACGATTCGAAAGACCGCACGTGCGACGGCCGCGCGCACGCTGCGTCGAAACCAACAAGCGGCTGCATCCTGTTCGATGAAGACAAGGAGACACTGGAGATGAAACGCAGAACGTTCGTAACGCTGGCCGCCGCGGCAGCGGTGGTAATGGGAAGCCCGGTTGTGCACGCGGCCGACCCGGTCAAGATCGGCTTTCTGGTGAAGCAGCCGGAAGAGCCGTGGTTCCAGGACGAGTGGAAGTTCGCCGAGATGGCGGCGAAGGACAAGGGCTTCACGCTCGTGAAGATCGGCGCGCCGTCGGGCGAGAAGGTGATGAGCGCGATCGACAACCTGTCCGCGCAGAAGGTGCAGGGCTTCATCATCTGCACGCCCGACGTGAAGCTCGGGCCGGGCATCGTCGCGAAGGCGAAATCGCACAACCTGAAGATGATGACGGTCGACGATCGCCTCGTCGACGGCGCGGGCAAGCCGATCGAGTCGGTGCCGCACATGGGGATCTCCGCGTACAACATCGGCAAGCAGGTCGGCGATGGCATCGCGGCCGAGATCAAGAAGCGCGGCTGGAACATGAAGGACGTCGGCGCGATCGACATCACCTACGAGCAGCTGCCGACCGCGCACGACCGCACGAGCGGCGCGACCGACGCGCTGGTGGCTGCCGGCTTTCCGAAGGCGAACGTGATCGCGGCGCCGCAGGCGAAGACCGACACCGAAAACGCGTTCAACGCGGCGAACATCGCGCTCACGAAGAACCCGCAGTTCAAGCACTGGGTCGCGTACGGCCTGAACGACGAGGCCGTGCTCGGCGCGGTGCGCGCGGCCGAAGGGCGAGGCTTCAAGTCGGACAACATGATCGGCATCGGCATCGGCGGTTCCGATTCGGCGCTGAGCGAGTTCAAGAAGCCGCAGCCGACGGGCTTCTACGGCACCGTGATCATCAGCCCGAAACGCCACGGCGAGGAAACCTCGGACCTGATGTACGCGTGGATCACGCAGGGCAAGGCACCGCCGGCGCTGACGCTGACGACGGGCATGCTCGCGACGCGCGACAACGTGTCGAAGGTGCGCGAGGAGATGGGGCTCGCGTCGAAGTAAGCGGCCCGCCGGCTGCCGCGGCGATGCGGCGGCCGGCGGTCGATCGATTTCGGAAGTGGAGAGGCGACGTGTCAGCGGCACTGCGTTTTGACAATATCGGCAAGGTATTTCCCGGCGTGCGCGCACTCGACGGCATTTCGTTCGACGTGCATGCGGGCGAGGTGCATGGCCTGATGGGCGAGAACGGCGCGGGCAAGTCGACGCTGCTGAAGATTCTCGGCGGCGAATACCAGCCCGATGCGGGCAGCGTGCTGGTCGACGGCCAGCCCGTGCAGTTCGCGAGTGCGGCGGCGTCGATCGCGGCCGGCATCGCGGTGATTCACCAGGAGCTGCAGTACGTGCCCGACCTGACGGTCGCGGAAAACCTGCTGCTCGGCCGCCTGCCGAACGCGTTCGGCTGGGTGAGGAAGCGCGAGGCGAAGCGCCACGTGCGCGAGCGGCTCGCCGCGATGGGCGTCGATCTCGATCCCGACGCGAGGCTCGGGCGGCTGTCGATCGCGCAGCGGCAGATGGTCGAGATCTGCAAGGCGCTGATGCGCAATGCGCGCGTGATCGCGCTCGACGAACCGACGAGCTCGCTGTCGCATCGCGAGACCGAGGTGCTGTTCAAGCTCGTCGACGACCTGCGCGCGCAGGGCCGTGCGCTGATCTACATCTCGCACCGGATGGACGAGATCTACCGGCTGTGCGATGCCTGCACGATCTTCCGTGACGGGCGCAAGATCGCGTCGCACACGTCGCTCGACGACGTGCCGCGCGAACGGCTCGTCGCCGAGATGGTCGGGCGCGAGATTTCGGACATCTACCATTACGCGCCGCGCGCGCTCGGCGACGTGCGGTTCTCCGCCGAAGGTGTCGACGGCCCGGCGCTGCGCGAACCCGCGAGCTTCGCGGTGCGCGCGGGCGAGATCGTCGGCTTCTTCGGCCTCGTCGGCGCGGGTCGCAGCGAGTTGATGCGGCTCGTGTACGGTGCGGACCGCCGGCGCGCGGGCGTGCTGACGCTCGACGGCGCGCGCATCGACGTGAAGCGCACCGGCGACGCGATCCGCCACGGCATCGTGCTGTGCCCCGAGGACCGCAAGGAAGAAGGGATCATCGCGATCGCGTCGGTCGCGGAGAACATCAACATCAGTTGCCGCCGCCATTCGCTGCGCGCGGGGCTCTTCATCGACCGCAAGACCGAAAGCGAAACGGCCGACCGCTTCATCCAGCGGCTGAAGATCAAGACGCCGAACCGGCGGCAGAAGATCCGCTTCCTGTCGGGCGGCAACCAGCAGAAGGCGATCCTGTCGCGCTGGCTCGCGGAACCCGACCTGAAGGTCGTGATCCTCGACGAGCCGACGCGCGGGATCGACGTCGGCGCGAAGCACGAGATCTACGACGTGATCTACCGGCTCGCGGAGCGCGGCTGCGCGATCGTGATGGTGTCGTCGGAGCTGCCGGAAGTGCTCGGTGTATCCGACCGCATCGTCGTGATGCGCGAAGGCCGGATCGCGGGCGAGCTGCCGCGCGAACAGGCGAACGAGCACGCGGTGCTGAACCTCGCGTTGCCGCAGACGAGCGCCGTGCAGGCCGCCTGAGACGGCGCAATGGGATTCGATTCGATCATGCGCGGCGTGGGCCGCGCGATGCAGGAGCAGGAGACACAATCATGCAAGTCAGGGAAAACCTCGCCAGTGCTGCCGTGAAGTCATCGGCCGACGCGCTGGTACCGCAGAACGACCGCCAGAAGTGGTGGCAGCATCTGACCGAATACAGCCTCATCGCGATCTTCGTGGTGATGTTCGTCACGATGTCGCTGACGGTCGATCATTTCTTCTCGATCGACAACATGCTCGGCCTCGCGCTGTCGATCTCGCAGATCGGCATGGTCGCGTGCACGATGATGTTCTGTCTCGCGTCGCGCGACTTCGACCTGTCGATCGGCTCGACCGTCGCGTTTTCGGGCGTGCTGTGCGCGATGGTGCTGAACGCGACCGACAACACGTTCGTCGCGATCATCGCGGCGGTCGCGGCGGGCGCCGCGATCGGCTTCGTGAACGGCGCGGTGATCGCGTACCTGCGCATCAACGCGCTGATCACGACGCTCGCGACGATGGAGATCGTGCGCGGGCTCGGCTTCATCGTGTCGAAGGGGCAGGCGGTCGGCGTGTCGTCGGACACGTTCATCGCGCTCGGCGGGCTGTCGCTGTTCGGCGTGTCGCTGCCGATCTGGGTCACGCTGCTGTGCTTCATCGCGTTCGGCGTGCTGCTGAACCAGACCGTGTACGGCCGCAACACGCTCGCGATCGGCGGCAACCCCGAGGCGTCGCGGCTCGCGGGGATCAACGTCGAACGCACGCGCGTCTACATCTTCCTGATCCAGGGCGCGGTGACGGCGCTCGCGGGCGTGATCCTCGCGTCGCGCATCACGTCGGGCCAGCCGAATGCCGCGCAGGGCTTCGAGCTGAACGTGATCTCCGCGTGCGTGCTCGGCGGCGTGTCGCTGATGGGCGGTCGCGCGACGATCTCGGGCGTCGTGATCGGTGTGCTGATCATGGGCACCGTCGAGAACGTGATGAACCTGATGAACATCGACGCGTTCTACCAGTACCTCGTGCGCGGCGCGATCCTGCTCGCGGCCGTGCTGCTCGACCAGCTGAAGAACCGCGGCGTACGCGACTGACCTGATCTGCTTCCACGGAGACGAACCGCATGACCATCGACACTTCCGCGCATGACCCGCAAACCACGCGCTATGCACGGTACCCGAGCCTCGAGGATCGCGCAGTGCTGATCACGGGCGGCGCGACCGGCATCGGCGCGTCGTTCGTCGAGCACTTCGCGCAGCAGGGCGCGCGCGTCGCGTTCGTCGACCTCGACGCGGCCGCCGGCGCCGCGCTGGCGGACAGCCTCGCGCACGTGCCGCACGTGCGTCATGCACCGCTGTTCATCCAGTGCGACCTGACCGACATCGACGCGCTGCGCCATGCGATCGACGCGATCCGCGCGCGGATCGGCGCGATCGCGGTGCTCGTGAACAACGCGGCGAACGACACGCGCCACGCGATCGGCGACGTGACGCCCGCATCGTTCGACGCGGGCATCGCGGTGAACCTGCGCCATCAGTTCTTCGCCGCGCAGGCGGTGATCGACGACATGAAGCAGCAGGGCGGCGGCGCGATCGTCAATCTCGGCTCGATCAGCTGGATGCTGAAGAACGGCGGCTATCCCGTCTACGTGATGGCGAAGGCGGCCGTGCAGGGCCTGACGCGGGGTCTCGCGCGCGACCTCGGCCCGTTCGGCATCCGCGTGAATTCGCTGGTGCCCGGCTGGGTGATGACCGACAAGCAGCGCCGGCTGTGGCTCGACGACGCGGGCCGTGCGGAGATCAAGGCCGGCCAGTGCCTCGACGCCGAACTGCTGCCCGCCGACCTCGCGCGGATGGCGCTGTTCCTCGCGGCCGACGACAGCCGGATGATCACCGCGCAGGACGTGATCGTCGACGGCGGCTGGGTCTGACCGTTCGCACGACCTGCATCGTTTCTTCGACGAAGGAAAGGAGAGCTCATCATGACCGCCACGTCCGCGCGCGCATCGTCGTCCACCAACCAGTCGCGCCGTGCCCGTCTGGCCGCCGCCGCGCAGCCGGTCAGCCCCGGCCCGCAGACGGCCGCATTCGCGCAGGGCGTTGGCGCCGCGCACGCGGCGGTCGTCACGCTGTCGAACGCGTCGCTGCGGCTCGACGTGCTGCCGCACCTGGGCGGCGGCATCGCGCGCTTCGACTGGCGCGGCGACAACGGCGTGCTGATGCCGGTGTTCCGCCGCTGCGAGCACCCGGAGACGGCGACGGACCCGAACGAGCTCGCGTGCTACCCGCTGCTGCCTTACTCGAACCGGATCGGCGACGGGCGTTTCGAATGCGACGGGCGCCGCGTCGCGGTGCCGCGCAACCGCCGCGACGAGCCGCTGCCGATCCACGGCGACGGCTGGCTCGCGCCGTGGCAGGTGGACGACGCGACCGACACGTCGCTGCAACTGTCGCTCGATCGCACCGGCGGCGCGCCGTATGCGTTTCGCGCGATCCAGTCGTTCGAACTCGACGGCGCGACGCTGTCGATCGCGCTGACGATCGAGAACGCGGGGCGTGCCCGGCTGCCGTTCGGGCTCGGCGTGCATCCGTTCCTCGTGCGCGACGCGGTGACCGAGCTGGCCGCGGCGGCCGGCGGGCTGTGGCTGTCGGGCGCCGATTTCCTGCCGGTGCGGCACGTGAGCGTGCCGCCGGCCTGGCAGTTCGGCGTCGCGTATCCGCTGCCGGCTGTGCTCGTCAATCATGCGTTCACCGGCTGGGGCGGCCACGCGACGGTGAGCTGGCCGCGCCGCGGGCTTTCGCTGACCGTCGCGGCCGACACCGACGCGTACGTGCTCTATACGCCGCCCGGCGAGGATTTCTTCTGCTTCGAGCCGGTCGATCATCCGATCAATGCGATGAACCTGCCGGGCGGCGCGGCCGCGCACGGGATGACGCTGCTCGCGCCCGGCGAGCGGCTCACGCGACGTTTTGCGTTCACCGTCGAACGCGCCGATGCGCGCGGCAATGCCTCGGCACGCGAGGGACGCCGGCGACGCGGGTAAAATACGCGGTCTACCAACGGTTTGCCGCGAGTACCCGCCATGTCTTCCCCGCTTACTTTCATTGAATCGCTGCGCGCCGCGTGGCAGCGCACGAATTCGCTGCTGTGCGTCGGCCTCGATCCCGAGCCGTCGCGCTTTCCCGTGCAGTTCGACGGCCAGCCCGACGCGATCTTCGAATTCTGCCGGCAGATCGTCGACGCGACCGCGCAATACGCGAGCGCGTTCAAGCCGCAGATCGCCTACTTCGCCGCGCATCGCGCGGAAGACCAGCTCGAGCGGCTGATCGCGCACATCCACCTCCAGCATCCGGGCCTGCCCGTGATCCTCGACGCGAAGCGCGGCGACATCGGCAGCACGGCCGAGCAGTACGCGCGCGAAGCGTTCGAGCGCTATCGCGCGGACGCCGTCACGGTGAACCCGTACATGGGCTACGACTCGGTCGAGCCGTACTTCGAGCACGAAGGCCGTGGCGTGATCGTGCTGTGCCGCACGTCGAACCCGGGCGGCTCGGACCTGCAGTTCCTCGACACGAACGGCCGGCCGCTGTACCAGGTCGTCGCGGATCTCGCGGCGAACAAGTGGAACGCGAAGAACGGCCAGCTCGGCCTCGTGGTCGGCGCGACGTTCCCGAAGGAAATCGAGATCGTGCGCGGGATCGTCGGCGACATGCCGCTCCTGATCCCCGGCATCGGCGCGCAGGGCGGCGACGTGCAGGCGACCGTCAACGCGGGCCGCACGGCCGACGCGACGGGCATGATGATCAACTCGTCGCGCGCGATCCTGTACGCGAGCAAGGGCGAGGATTTCGCCGAAGCCGCGGCGCTCGCCGCGCAAAAGACCCGCGACACGATCAACGCATATCGCTGAAATGCGCAGGCCGCCCGCCCGGGCGGCCTTTTACCGCGCCCGCGCCCGCGGGCCGCGTCCCTGCTTCCGGCGCCAGCCGCATTGGCGCGCGCAAACAACTTCCCGTCGCTTCCGCACCGCATGCCCGCGCGGCAATCGAGCGATGCTGCCGCTTGTCATCGATCCGTAACCAAAATGTCAAGAAAGGGAGCGACGCCATGCCCAAGTTGTCCCGCCGTCTTCTGAGCGCGTTCGCCGCGTCGCTGTGCATGACGTTCGCCCATGCGGCGGATCTTGCGCACTGGCCGGCCGACAGCGCGAAGGCGCTGAACGCGATGATCGCCGAGCACGCGCACCGCGGCGACTACGCGGTGTTCGATGCCGACAACACGACCTACCGTTACGACCTCGAAGAATCGCTGCTGCCTTATCTCGAGAACCGCGGCGTGCTGACGCGCGACTCGCTCGACCCTGCGCTGAAGCTGATCCCGTTCAAGGATGCCGCCGACTACAAGGAATCGCTGACGAGCTACTACTACCGGCTGTGCGAGATCGACGATCTGGTCTGCTACCCGTGGATCGCGCAGGCGTTCGCGGGGCTGTCGCTCGCCGAGCTGAAGCGCCACATCGACGCGATGCTCGCCGGCGGCAAGCCGATCCCGATCCGCTACTGGCAGGGCGACAAGGTTGCCGACGGCACGGTCAACCCGCCGCGTTTCTTCCGCGGGATGCAGGAGCTGTACAACGCGCTGCGCGAGAACGGGATCGACGTCTACGTGATGACGGCCGCGCACGAGGAGCTTGCGCGGCTCGTGCTGTCCGACCCGAAGTACGGCTACAACGTGAAGCCGCAGAACGTGATCGGCGTGACGACGCTGCTGCGCAACCCGGCGACCGGTGCGCTGACGACGTCGCGGCTGCAGATCAAGGCCGGCAAGTACGACGAGGCGGCGAACCGCAATCTGGTGATCACGCCGTTCCTGATGAACCCGATGACGTGGTACGAAGGCAAGCTCGGTTCGATCGCCGGCTGGATCGACCAGTGGAAGAAGCCGGTGCTCGTCGCGGGCGACACGCCGGCGTCCGACGGCTACATGCTGCTGAACGCGACCGACGTCGCGCGCGGCGGCGTGCGCGTGTGGGTGAACAAGAAGGACAAGCAGATGGCGCAGATCCGCGCGTGGTCGGACGAATCGGCCGCGCGGCAGAAGTCGCTCGGCCTGCCGGTCACGGCGGACAAGAACTGGATCGTCGTCAAGCCCGACGCGATCCAGTAAGCGGCGGCGAGGGCGCCCGGATCGACGCTCGATCAGCCTTCGCGTTCGTCGAGCAGTTTCAGGAGCCCGCGCAGCGCATGCACGGCCGCCTGCGTGCGGATCTGCTCGCGGTCGCCCTTGAACACGAGCGTCTCGACGTCGGTATGCAGCCGGTTGCTCCATCCGAACGACACGGTGCCGACCGGCTTCTTCTCGCTGCCGCCCGCCGGGCCCGCGATGCCCGTGACGGACAGCGCGACCTGCGCGCGGCTGTTGCGCAGCGCACCTTCGGCCATCGCGCGCGCGACCGGCTCGCTGACGGCGCCGTGCTTGTCGATCAGGTCGGGCGGCACGCCGATCATGTCGATCTTGGCCTGGTTCGAGTACGTGACGAAGCCGCGCTCGAACCACTGGCTGCTGCCGGAGATGTCGGTGATCGCCGCGGCGATCATGCCGCCCGTGCAGGATTCGGCGGTGGCGAGCGTCAGGTGCTCGTCACGCAGCTTGTTGCCTGCGCGGATCGCAAGCTGGTGGACGACGGAATCGGTTGGCATGCGCGTCGGGAAACGGGAGTCGGGAAATCGGTCAGCCGACGACGGAGCGCCACAGGGCGATCACGAGCAGCGTCATGAACGCGGCGATCAGGTCGTCTGCCATGATGCCGAGCCCGCCTTTCAGGCGGCGCTCGAAATAGCGGATCGGCGGCGGCTTGAGCATGTCGAAGATGCGGAACGCGACGAACGTCCATAACTGGCCGACGAATGTCGCGGGCGTGACGAACAGCATCACGAGCCAGATCGCGACGATTTCGTCCCAGACGATGGGGCCCGGATCGGCCGTGCCCATCTTCCTCGCGGTGAAACCGGTGATCCACGTGCCCGCCACGAAGCCGGCCGCGATCAGCGCCCACCATTCGGGCACCGTCAGGTAGCGGCTGAGCACGACGAACGAGAGCCAGCCGAACAGCGAGCCGAACGTGCCGGGCATGAACGGCGCGAGCCCGCTGCCGAAGCCGAGCGACACGATGTGCGCCGGATGCGACAGCATGAAGCGCGCGGTCGCGCGCTGCGGCGCGTTCTGCGCGGCGCCGGGCTCGGGCGCGGCGTGCGCGGGCGTCGGGTCAGTCTGCATGGAAGTGGTCGAAGCCGTGCAACGTGAGAGCCAGGGGCGCGCCGGCGGTGTCGCGCCACGCGATCGCGGGCTGCTCCGACGGCGCGGACAACGCGCGTATTGTACCGATTCGCGTGACCGGAACGCCGGCCGTCGCGCCAGCCGCTTCGACCGCCGCGCGGGCCGCAGCCGGCGCAGTGAAGCACAGTTCGTAGTCGTCGCCGCCCGCCAGCGTACAGCGGCGCTGCACGTCGGGCGGCAGCGTCGCGAGCGCGGCCGAGCGCGGCACCGCGTCGGCGTCGATCTCGGCGCGCACGTTCGAGCGCGCCAGGATGTGCTGCAGGTCGCCGGCGAGGCCGTCCGAGATGTCGAGCGCCGCGTGCGCGACGCCCGCGAGCGCAAGGCCGAGCGCGATGCGCGGCTCGGGGCGCTCGAGCGCGCGCCGGAACGCGGCCGCTTCGTTCGCGCCGGCCGCCCATTCGCCGCGTGCGACGCCGAGGCCGGCGCGCGCGTCGCCGAGCGTGCCGGACACCCAGACGTCGTCGCCGTCGCGTGCGGCATCGCGCCGCAGCGCCGCGTCGGGCGCGACTTCGCCGAATACGGTCACGCACAGGTTCAGCGGCCCGCTCGTCGTGTCGCCGCCGATCAGCTCGCAGCCGAACCGCTCGGCGAGCGCGAACAGCCCGTTGCTGAACGCCTCGAGCCACGCCGCATCGGCGCGCGGCAGCGCGCACGCGAGCGTGAACGCGCGCGGCTCGGCGCCCATCGCCGCGAGGTCGGACAGGTTGACCGCGAGCGTCTTGTGGCCGAGCGCGTCGGGCGCGACGTCGGGGAAGAAGTGACGGCCTTCGACCAGCATGTCCGTCGAAATGGCCAGCAATTTCCCGGATCGGGGTGTAATCAGCGCGCAATCGTCGCCGATGCCGAGCGTCGACGCGCGTGCGCCCTGCGCGGCACGGCGCGTGAAGAAGCGTTCGATCAGCGAAAACTCGGAAAGGGCGGCTGGCACGGCGGATGGATCCGAAACGGTTGGAGGAACGGCATTGTACGAGGCGAACGGCGGCGTTCCCGCACCGTTCAGCCCATTTTTGTCGCGGCTGTCGCACCCGAATCGCCGGTCTGGCGGCCATCGATTGGCGCTACAATGCCGTCGAACAGTTATTCTAATCCGCACGTCACGAGACACATGTCCACCCAAGCCTCTTCCAAAGCCAAGCTCCGCGAAGCCGCGCTCGACTATCACGAATTCCCGACCCCCGGGAAGATCGCGATCGCTCCGACCAAGCAGATGATCAACCAGCGCGACCTCGCGCTCGCGTATTCGCCGGGCGTTGCGTATGCGTGCGAGGAGATCGTCGAGAATCCGCTGAACGCGGCGCGTTTCACCGCGCGCAGCAACCTGGTCGGCGTCGTCACGAACGGCACGGCGGTGCTCGGTCTCGGCAACATCGGCCCGCTCGCGTCGAAGCCGGTGATGGAAGGCAAGGCCGTACTGTTCAAGAAGTTCGCCGGTATCGACGTGTTCGACATCGAGCTGAACGAGTCGGATCCGCACAAGCTGGTCGACGTGATCGCCGCGCTGGAGCCCACCTTCGGCGGGATCAACCTGGAAGACATCAAGGCGCCGGACTGCTTCATCGTCGAGCGCGAAGCGCGCAAGCGGATGAAGATTCCGGTGTTCCACGACGATCAGCACGGCACCGCGATCGTCGTGGCCGCGGCCGTCACGAACGGCCTGAAGGTCGTCGGCAAGGACATCAAGAAGGTGAAGCTCGTCGCGTCCGGCGCGGGCGCGGCCGCGCTCGCGTGTCTCGACCTGCTGGTCGATATCGGGCTGCCGCTCGAAAACATCACGGTGACCGACCTGGCCGGCGTGGTCTACAAGGGCCGCGCCGAGCTGATGGATCCGGACAAGGAGCGTTTCGCACGCGAAACCGAAGCACGTACGCTGGCCGAAGTGATCGACGGCGCGGACATCTTCCTCGGCCTGTCGGCCGCCGGCGTGCTGAAGCAGGACATGGTGAAGGACATGGCCGAGCGCCCGCTGATCCTCGCGCTCGCGAACCCGACGCCGGAAATCCTGCCGGAACTCGCGCTCGAAGTGCGCCCGGACGCGGTGCTGGCCACGGGCCGCACGGATTACCCGAACCAGGTCAACAACGTGCTGTGCTTCCCGTTCATCTTTCGTGGCGCGCTCGACGTCGGCGCGACGACGATCACGCGTGAAATGGAGATCGCCGCAGTCAATGCGATCGCCGAACTCGCGCAGCAGGAGCAGAGCGACATCGTCACGACCGCGTACGGCATCCAGGACCTGTCGTTCGGGCCCGAATACCTGATTCCGAAGCCGTTCGATCCGCGCCTGATCGTGAAGATCGCGCCGGCCGTCGCGCAGGCTGCGATGGACGGCGGTGTTGCGACGCGCCCGATCGAGGACATGGAGGCGTACCGGGTTCACCTCCAGCAGTTCGTGTATCACAGCGGCACGACGATGAAGCCGATCTTCCAGATCGCGCGCGCCGCGCCGGAAGAGAAGAAGCGTGTTGTGTTCGCGGAAGGTGAAGAAGAGCGCGTGTTGCGCGCCGTTCAGATCATCGTCGACGAAAAACTTGCGAAGCCGATCCTGATCGGCCGCCCGTCGGTGATCGAGCACCGTATCCAGCGCTACGGCCTGCGCCTGAATCCGGGTGTCGACTTCACGGTCGTCAACACCGAACACGACGAGCGTTACCGCGACTTCTGGCAGACGTACTACAAGCTGATGGCGCGCAAGGGCATCAGCGAGCAGCTCGCGCGCGTCGAGATGCGCCGCCGTACGACGCTGATCGGCTCGATGCTGCTGAAGAAGGGCGAAGCGGACGGGATGATCTGCGGCACGATCAGCACCACGCACCGCCACCTGCACTTCATCGACCAGGTGATCGGCAAGCGCGCGGGCTGCAGCGTGTACGCGGCGATGAACGGCCTCGTGCTGCCGGGCCGCCAGATTTTCCTCGTCGACACGCACGTGAACGTCGATCCGACCCCGGAGCAACTGGCCGAGATCACGATCATGGCCGCGGAAGAAGTGCGCCGCTTCGGCATCGAGCCGAAGGTCGCGCTGCTGTCGCACTCGAATTTCGGCACGAGCAACGCGCCTTCGGCGAAGAAGATGCGCGATACGCTCGCGATCCTGCAGGAAACCGCGCCGGACCTGAAGGTCGACGGCGAGATGCACGGCGACGTCGCGCTGGATGCCGCGCTGCGCAAGGAGATCCTGCCGGAATCGACGCTGGAAGGCGAAGCCAACCTGCTGATCCTGCCGAACATCGATGCCGCGAACATCGCATACAACCTGCTGAAGACGGCCGCCGGCAACAACATCGCGATCGGGCCGATCCTGCTGGGCGCCGCGCAGCCGGTGCACGTGCTGACCGAATCGGCCACCGTGCGCCGGATCGTCAACATGGCGGCGCTGCTCGTCGCCGACGTGGCCGCGCGCTGAGCGGAAACGACGCGCCGGGCCGGCAGAATGCACGCGGCGCGTCGGACAAAATTGTAAACAAAAGCAAAAAGAGGCGTGCCCGCAATGGGCACGCCGCCGGGTATCGCGCGAATGCGCGCCCCGCAAGCAACAGCAGCATCTCTCCACTCCAGACGGCGAGCGTGGCAAGGAGGCAGGGTCTTGCCATTCGAGAGATGCTGCTTTTATTTTATCCTATGTAAGATAAATGTAGTGTAATTTCGGTAAGAAATGCGCGATTCGGCGTATCGTCGGCCTTTCGATTCCCAAACGGACATTGATTCGCGCGGCCAATAACGCTACGCTAACGCCTTTGCTGGTCGTCAACTACTTGATTTAACAGCGGGAACCCTGGTTCATGGCACGCAAGTGGCTCCGCAACGGCGCGCTCGCGTCCGTCTTCGCGATGTTCGCGATGGGTATCGTCGGCACGCCGACGGGCAGTCTGGTTTCCGCCGCCTACGCACGGCAGGCCGTTTCGGCCGACGTGGCCGCCAGCGGGCTCGATACGGTCCCGACCGCCCGTCTTCCACGCGAGGCCGTGACCACGCTGGGCCTGATCGGCGCCGGCGGCCCCTATCCGTACGAGAAAGACGGCGTCGTGTTCGGCAACCGCGAGCGGATCCTGCCGAAGGCGAAGCGCGGCTACTACCATGAATACACGGTGCCGACGCCGCGCGCACGCAATCGCGGCGCGCGACGGATCGTGTGCGGCGGGCCATTGCGGCGGATCGACAACTGTTATTTCACAGACGACCACTACAGCAGTTTTAAACGTATTGTTGAATGACTTCGGGATGAACGTATGAGCGACTCCATCTACGCGCACGACACGGCGGCGGCGGAACTGTTCGCGGCCGGCGACGGCAATCTGTTTCAGCGCGTGATCCAACTGCACGCGGCGGCACAGGCCGTCACCGCACCGGAACAGCAGGAAGCCGAGCCCGGGCTTTCATCGAACGAGGAGCCTATGAGCCTTTTCACGACCGTGCGACCCAATCTCGTGCAGTCGATCCGCGCGTTCCGCGTGCAGGATCTCGCCGACGAAGCCAGCCGGCTTGGCCAGCACTTCCTGTACGCGTATTGCGGCGCCGCGCAGTCGAAACAGGAAGTGATGGAAACGATCGCGACGTCGTTCCTGTTCCCGAAGCATTTCGGGAAGAACTACGACGCGCTGTACGACTGCCTGACCGACCTCGTCGCGAAGGCCGGCGCACAGCCCGGTTTCGTGATCGTCCTCGAAGGGCTGCCGATCGCGCAGAAATTCGACAAGGAAGGGCGCGAGACGCTGCTCGACGTGTTCCGCGAGGCGTCCGAGTTCTGGGCCGAGCGCAAGGTCGCGTTCCGCGTGTTCTACTCGTTCGCGTAAGCGCGAATCGGCCAGCGGCCGGTCCGGCGAAAAGCCCGCTTCGAGCGGGCTTTTTTGCGTCCGTGCGTTTCGCGATGCCGATGACGCGTCCCGTGACGGGCAAGATCGACCTTTACAGCCTGAACGGCGACTGGATGACTGGAAGCCCGCAAGACGTGTTGACGCCGGTCCTCGCCACGTTGTCCGATTCGATGCCGCACAAGGCGTCGCGAGACAAGCAGCAGCCCTGAAACGCGACGTATTCATGCGCGGATGCCGGCCGCGAGTCACGTCATGGCCGGACGCCGTGCGTGCTGCGAAGCGCCGTGCAGCCTGGTGCGGCGGCACGGCCGTGGCATCACCACCCGCCCCAGCGCGCCGCGAGCGCGGCGAGCACGGCCGCGCCGGCCGTCTCGGTGCGCAGCACGCGGGGCCCAAGCGACAGCGCGGTGAACCCGTGCGCGCGCGCCGCGTTTTCCTCGTCGGGCGACAGCCCGCCTTCAGGCCCGATCAGCAGCGTGACGGGTGCAGCGGGCGGCGTGTCGGGCAGCGACGCAAACGGGATGCTCGCACGCGGCGACAGCAGCAGCCGCAGTTCGCCGTCGGCCGGCGTGACCGGCAGCGCATCGAGCCACGCGTTGAAGCCGAGTACCGGCGCGACGTCGGGCACACGGTTGCGCCCGCATTGTTCGCACGACGCGCGCACGACGCCGCGCCAGTGCGCGACGCGCTTGTCCGCGCGTTCGCCCGCGAGCTTCACGACGCCGCGCGCGGTCGACAGCGGCACGACCGCCGCGACGCCGAGTTCGACGGCCTTCTCGATTACCCAGTCCATCTTGTCGCCGCCGGCGATCCCTTGCGCGAGCGTCACGCGGTAGGGCGGCTCGGCCTCGGCCGGTTCGAATGCGTCGATCTGCACGATCGCGCTGCGCTTGTCGATCTCGACGAGCCGTGCGCGGTACTGGCCGCCCGTGCCGTCGAACAGCGCGAGCACGTCGCCGGGCTGCAGGCGCAGCACCTGCACGTGGCGCGCGACGTCGGCCGGCAGCGCGAGCGTGGCGTCGGCGCGCAGTGCCGCGTCGACGAAAAAGCGCGGCACGGCCGCGGTGGTGGTGGCTTCGTTCATGCGTGTGGCGGTTTCGCTCATGTGTCGAGACGGCGCGCGAGCGCCCATCGGTAGCCGTCGAGATCCTCGATCTGCGCGAACCGGTCGCCCCAGAACTGGTCCTGCGGCGCGGTCAGCGATTTCGCGCCCGCGTCGAGCGCCCGCTGCCAGGTTGCGTCGACGTCGTCGACATACAGATAGAACGATTGCGGTGCGATGGCGTTCGCGCGCTTCGGCGTGAGCGCGGTCGAGCCGAACGCGCCCTCGGGCGCGAACATCACGATCAGCTGGCCGTGATAGGCCATTTCGACGTGCATGATCGCGCCGTCCTCGTCGTGCACGTCGCGCAGCTCGAAGCCGAATGCGGCCTTGAAGAAATCGATGGCCGCGCGCGCGTTGCGTACGGCCAGGTAGGGCGTCAACCAAGGCACGTTGGCCGGACGTGGATCGGTCATGAAAATCTCCTGTCGAACAGTGTTGGCGCTTTAGCGCTTACTCTGTTCCCATGCTTCGCGGTCGAACAGTGTTGGCGCTTTAGCGCTTACTCTGTTCCCATGCTTCGCGGTCGAACAGTGTTGGCGCTTTAGCGCTTACTCTGTTCCCATGCTTCGCGGTCGAACAGTGTTGGCGCTTCAGCGCTTGCTCTGATCCCGTGCATCGGCGTTCGTTCAGAGTGGCAGCGCTGCGTCCGGGGCGTTCCGGTCCCGCGCTTCGCACGACGAATCCTGCGAAGCCGCGATGGAAAACCGGAGCGATGCGGCCGCCCGGACGCTCAGCGGCGAACGCCCAGTGTATCGCGCAGTGCGTGCGGCAGGGCAAAGAGGGACGCATGCAGCCGCGCGTCGTAGTAGCGCAAGCCCTGGACGTGCCGGGCGGCGAGCCGTTCGTCGATGTCGTGCGCGAACAGCGCGGCCGCATCGAGCGTGTCGCTCGCGATCGCCATCAGCCACTGCGAGCCGTACAGCGGCACGTGTGCGGACAGCGGATCGACGACCGCGAAGCTCGCGCGCAGGTCGTCGAGCAGCGCGGCGATGCGCGATGCGTGGAACACCGGCGAGCCGAGGTGCAGCGAGATCGCGCCGCACGGCGTGAGAATCCGCTTGAGCCGCGCGTAGAACGCGCGCGTATAGAGGCCGGCCGCCGGCGAATCGGGCGGCGTGAGGTCGAATACGACGAGATCGAAATGCTCGACGGTCGACTCGACGAAATGCGCGGCGTCGCCGATCACGACCTCGACGCGCGGGTCGTCGAGCGCGCCCTGGTGCACGTCGTCGAGATAACGACGCGCCATCCCGATCACCTCGTCGTCGAGTTCCGCGACGACGATCCGCTCGATGCACGCGTGCTTGAGCAACTGGCGCGCCGCGCCGCCGTCGCCGCCGCCGAGCACGAGCGCCTTCCGGGGCGACGGATGCGCGAGCGCAGCCGGGTGCGTCATGCACTCGTGATAGACGTACTCGTCGCCGACCGACGTCATCGGTTGGCCGTCCAGCGTGAACAGGCGGCCGAGCTGCGGGGTTTCCCAGACTTCGATCTGCTGGTGCGGGGACGCGACGCGCGCCAGCCGCCGGGCATTCGGGAAGCCGTAAGTGGCGTCGGGAGTCGGGTGAAAAAGTAGCGTGGTGCTCACGGGGCGGGCCACGGAGGGCAGTCGGTTCTGACGTCTGAATTATAGGAGGCGCGCGGTTTGGCGGAAAACCGTGCCGGAACACGATGCGCCGACAAGGGAAATGTCGGCCCATCTGTTAAAATGACGAGCTTTGCAGCCCCGTCCGTAGGCTCCGTCCGCTTCGCGTCCGTCAGGCGCCGCATCGCGCGCCGGGAACGATTGACGCTCGAGCTTCCGGATGCCGCCGTGCCCCCGTTTCCTCGACTCGTTCTCCGGACTCGACATGACGACTTCGTCTCCCGCCTCTACCACCCTGATGGCCAACGCGATCCGTGCGCTCGCGATGGACGCCGTCCAGCAAGCGAATTCCGGCCACCCCGGCATGCCGATGGGCATGGCCGAAATCGGCGTCGCGCTCTGGTCGCGCCATCTGAAGCACAACCCGACGAACCCGCACTGGGCAGACCGCGACCGCTTCGTGCTGTCGAACGGCCATGGCTCGATGCTGCTGTATTCGCTGCTGCACCTGACCGGCTACGACCTGCCGATGGAAGAGCTGAAGCACTTCCGCCAGCTGCACTCGAAGACGCCGGGCCACCCGGAATACGGGATCACGCCGGGTGTCGAGACGACCACGGGCCCGCTTGGCCAGGGTCTCGCGAACGCGGTCGGCATGGCGCTCGGCGAAGCGCTGATGGCCGACGAGTTCAACCGTGACGGCGCGAAGATCGTCGATCACCACACGTACGTGTTCCTCGGCGACGGCTGCCTGATGGAAGGCATCTCGCACGAAGCCTGCTCGCTCGCCGGCACGCTGAAGCTGAACAAGCTGATCGCGCTGTACGACGACAACGGCATTTCGATCGACGGCGACGTCGTGAACTGGTTCCACGACGACACCCCGAAGCGCTTCGAGGCGTACGGCTGGAACGTGATCCCGAACGTGAACGGCCATGACGTCGACGCGGTCGACGCGGCGATCGCGAAGGCGAAGCTGTCGGACAAGCCGACGATGATTTGCTGCAAGACGGTGATCGGCAAGGGCGCGGCGACCAAGGCCGGCGGCCACGACGTGCACGGCGCGGCGCTCGGCGCGGAAGAAATCGCGAAGACGCGCGAAGCGCTCGGCTGGAAGTGGGAGCCGTTCGTGATTCCGCAGGAAGTCTATGCGGCATGGGATGCGAAGGAAGCCGGCAAGCGCGCCGAGTCCGATTGGGACGCGACGTTCGCGCAATATCGTGCGAAGTTCCCGGCGGAAGCGGCCGAATTCGAGCGCCGCATGGCCAACCAACTGCCGGCCGACTGGGCCCAGAAGGCTGCGGCGATCATCGCCGGCGCGAACGAGCGCGCCGAGACGGTCGCGACCCGCAAGGCGTCGCAGCAGGCGATCGAAGGGCTGGCCGCCGCGCTGCCCGAGCTGCTCGGCGGCTCGGCCGACCTGACCGGCTCGAACCTGACCAACTGGAAGGCCTCGAAGGCGGTCCGCGCGAATCCTGAAGGCGCGGGCGTGCTGCTCGGCAACCACATCAACTACGGCGTGCGCGAATTCGGCATGAGCGCCGCGATCAACGGCCTCGCGCTGCACGGCGGCCACAAGCCGTTCGGCGGCACGTTCCTGACGTTCTCCGACTACAGCCGCAACGCGCTGCGCGTGGCCGCGCTGATGAAGCTGCCGTCGATCTTCGTGTTCACGCACGACTCGATCGGTCTCGGCGAAGACGGCCCGACGCACCAGTCGGTCGAGCACGTGTCGAGCCTGCGCCTGATCCCGAACCACGACGTGTGGCGTCCGGCCGACACGGTCGAGACGGCCGTCGCGTGGACCCACGCGGTCGCAGCGGATCGTCCGTCGAGCCTGATCTTCAGCCGCCAGAACCTCGCGTTCAACCCGCGCACCGACTCGCAGATCGCCAACATCGAGAAGGGCGGCTACGTGCTGAAGGACTGGGACGAAGAGATCGTCGCGCGCAAGATCATCCTGATCGCGACGGGCTCGGAAGTCGAGCTCGCGATGAAGGCCGTCGAGCCGCTCGCGCAGCAGGGCATCGCGGCCCGCGTCGTGTCGATGCCGTCGACCAACGTGTTCGACCGCCAGGACGCCGAATACCGCGAACGCGTGCTGCCGCACGGCGTGCGCCGCGTCGCGATCGAAGCCGGCGTGACCGCCTTCTGGCACAAGTACGTCGGCCTCGAAGGCGGCGTCGTCGGGATCGACACGTTCGGCGAATCGGCGCCGGCCGGCGTGCTGTTCAAGTACTTCGGCTTCACCGTCGAGCACGTTGTCGAAACCGCGAAGGCCGTGCTGGCCTGAATGCATTCGCGACGCGCGCCACCCCTCGCGTGCGTCGCACCGTGAAGCTGCACGAAACGAATTTTTTCAGCCATCAGGAGATAGACCATGACGATTCGCGTCGCAATCAACGGCTACGGCCGCATCGGCCGCAACACGCTGCGCGCGTTCTATGAAAACGGCAAGAAGCACGATCTCGAGATCGTCGCGATCAACGACCTGGGCGATGCGAAGACCAACGCGCACCTGACCCAGTACGACACCGCGCACGGCAAGTTCCCGGGCGAAGTGACGGTCGACGGCGACTACCTCGTCGTGAACGGCGACAAGATCCGCGTGCTGGCCAACCGCAACCCGGCCGAACTGCCGTGGGGCGAGCTGGGTGTCGACGTCGTGATGGAATGCACGGGCTTCTTCACGACCAAGGAAAAGGCGAGCGCGCACCTGAAGGGCGGCGCGAAGAAGGTGATCATCTCGGCGCCGGGCGGCAAGGACGTCGACGCGACGATCGTCTACGGCGTGAACCACAACGTGCTGAAGGCCGAGCACACCGTCATCTCGAACGCATCGTGCACGACGAACTGCCTCGCGCCGCTCGTCAAGCCGCTGAACGACAAGATCGGCCTCGAAACCGGCCTGATGACGACGATCCACGCGTACACGAACGACCAGGTGCTGACGGACGTCTATCACGAAGACCTGCGTCGCGCGCGTTCGGCCACGCACAGCCAGATCCCGACGAAGACGGGCGCGGCTTCCGCCGTCGGCCTGGTGCTGCCGGCACTGAACGGCAAGCTCGACGGTTACGCGATCCGCGTCCCGACGATCAACGTGTCGATCGTCGACCTGTCGTTCATCGCCAAGCGCGACACGACGGTCGAGGAAGTCAACGCGATCATGAAGGAAGCGTCGGAAGGCGCGCTGAAGGGCATCCTCGGCTACAACGAGGCGCCGCTGGTGTCGATCGACTTCAACCACAATCCGGCTTCGTCGACGTTCGATGCGACGCTGACCAAGGTGTCGGGCCGCCTCGTCAAGGTGTCGAGCTGGTACGACAACGAGTGGGGTTTCTCGAACCGCATGCTGGATACGGCTGTCGCGTTCGCGAACGCGAAGTAATCCCGCACGTTGCGCGGCCGCCGCAAGGCGGCACGCGCGGCGAACGAGCCCGGCCCGGTTTTCCGGCCGGGCTTTTTTATTGTCCCGAATGCGTTATTGCCGGTCCGCCGTCACCTGTTCGAGCGCGTCGACGAATGCGCGCTTCAGCGGGCTGTCGAGGTCGGTCCATGCAAGGCCGATGCCGGTCCGGTGCCCGGCCAGGTCGAGCGGTCGCGCGAGCACGTTCGGCGGCAGCGCGCTGGCGGCTTCCGCCGGGATCAGCCCGATTCCCATGCCGGCAGCGACGAGCGCGAGCATCGTCGTGAATTCCCCGAACTCCTGCGCGATCTCGAGCGTCGTGCCCGCGCGGCTCAGCGCGAGCAGCATGTCGTCGTGAAAGCCGGGCGCGTAGCGGCGCGCGAGCACGAACGCAGGCTGGCCGCGCAGTGCGGCCGGCGGGATCGCGTCGTGGGCGGCGAGCGGATGATCGGGCGGCAGCGCGACGACGAAGCCTTCCTCGAGCACCACGCGCGTGTCGATGCCCGCATACGCGGCCGGCAGCCGGATCATCCCGAAATCGATCCGGCGGTCGCGCAGCGCGGCGATCTGGTCGGGCGTCGGCATGTCCTTCAGTTCGAGCGCGATCAGCGGATAGCGCTCGCGCATCATGCGCAGCACGGCCGGCAGCAGCGTGGGCAGCACCGACGACACGAATGCGATCCGCAGCGTGCCGATCTCGCCGCGGCTCGACAGCCGCGCCATCTGTTCCGCGCGCGCGGCCTGCTGCAGCGTGGCCCGCGCTTCGGGCAGGAGCACGCGCCCCGTGTCGCTCAGTTCGACCTTGTGTCGGTCGCGCTCGAACAGGCGCGCCCCCAGTTCCTCCTCGAGCGCCTTGATCTGCATGCTCAGCGCGGGCTGCACGATGAACAGGCGCTGCGCGGCGCGCCCGAAATGCAGCTCTTCCGCGAGCGTGACGAAGGCGCGCAATTGCTTGAGTTCCATGGGCGGCGGGCAGGCGAGATCGGTAATCATATTTCATGATAACCGGATCAAAAAAGACCATTGGCGCGGTGCCCGGCCGGAAGCCGAAGATACCGTCAACACGAGACCGGCCGCGACGGGCAGCCGGCTCCACTGGCACGAGGAGACATGCATGACGAACGCGCTTGACCGGTTCCGCCTCGACGGCCGCCGCGCATTGATCACGGGTTCCGGACGCGGGATCGGGCTGACGCTCGCCCGCGGGCTCGCGGAAGCCGGCGCGGCGATCGTCATCAACGATCGCAATGAGGAGAAGGCCGCGACGCTCGCGCGCCATTTCCGCGAGGAAGGCTTCGCGGCCGACCACGCGGTGTTCGACGTCGCCGAGCACGCGCAGGTACGCGCGGCGATCGACGATTTCGAGGCGCGCGTCGGCGCGATCGACATCCTCGTCAATAACGCGGGCATCCAGCGCCGCGCGCCGCTCGACGCATTCGAACCCGACGACTGGCATGCGCTGATGCGCGTGAATCTCGACGGCGTGTTCAACGTCGCGCAGGCCGTCGCGCGTCACATGATCGCGCGCGGCCACGGGAAGATCATCAACATCTGCTCGGTGCAGAGCGAGCTCGCGCGTCCGTCGATCGCGCCGTATGCGGCGACGAAGGGCGCGGTGCGGATGCTGACGAAAGGGATGTGCGCCGACTGGGCGCGCCACGGCATCCAGGCGAACGGCCTCGCGCCCGGCTATTTCGAGACCGAACTCAATCGCGCGCTGGTCGACGACGCGGCGTTCTCGGACTGGCTGTGCAAGCGCACGCCGGCCGGCCGCTGGGGGCGCGTCGACGAGCTGTGCGGCGCGGCGATCTTCCTCGCGTCGGCCGCGTCCGATTTCGTGAACGGCCAGACGCTGTTCGTCGACGGCGGGCTGACCAGCGCCGTCTGAGCGGCGGCGCGCCGCCGGCTTCGGCCGGCATCCGAATTCCCAGAAGAGCCCGCCGCACGAGCGGGCCAATGTCCCGGCGCGCATAGCGCCGGGTTCCGGAACGGAAGCAGGAGACAGGAGACAACGATGGATCGCACTTCCCCGCCGCTCGCGCGGCACGATGCAGTGTCCGGCGTGCCGGGCGAGACCGTCGAGCGCCGCGGCGTCGACACGAAGCAGCTCAACCGCGCGGCGTGGACCTGCTCGCTCGGCAGCGCGCTCGAATACTACGATTTCGCGTTGTACACGCTCGCATCGGCGCTGGTCTTCGGGCCGCTGTTCTTTCCCGGGCAAACCGCGGAGATGCGGCTGATCGCGAGCTTCGGCACGTACTTCGTCGGCTTCGCCGTGCGCCCGCTCGGCGGCGTCGTGTTCGGCGTGCTCGGCGACCGGATCGGCCGCAAGTTCGTGCTGACCGCGACGGTGCTGCTGATGGGCGTCGCCAGCACGCTGATCGGCGCGCTGCCGACCTTCGCGACGGCCGGCTACTGGGCGCCCGCGCTGCTCGTGCTGCTGCGCATCCTGCAGGGCCTCGGTGCCGGCGCGGAGCAGGCCGGCGCCGCGGTGCTGATGACCGAATACGCGCCGCCGGGCAAGCGCGGCTTCTATGCATCGCTGCCGTTTCTCGGCATCCAGCTCGGCACGGTGCTCGCGGCTGCCGTCTATTTCCTGCTGCTTGCGAACATCGACCGCGTCACTGACGGCTGGGGCTGGCGCGTGCCGTTCCTGCTCAGCGCGGTGATCGTCGCGGTCGGGTTCTACATGCGCGTGCGGCTGCACGAGTCGCCGACCTTCGTGCGGCTCGAGAAGCGCGCGCAGGTCTCGGCGAATCCGCTGAAGAGCGCGGTCCGGCATTCGAAGCGCACGCTGCTGATCGGCATCGGCCTGCGGATGGCAGAGAACGGCGGCTCGTCGATCTACCAGGCGCTCGCCGTCAGCTATCTCGCGGGCGTGATCGGGATGAAGGGGCCGATCGGCGCGCTCGCGCTGGTGTGCGCGGCGACCGTCGGCGCGTGCACGGTGCCGCTGGCGGGCCGGCTGAGCGACCGCTTCGGCCGCGTACGCGTGTATCGCACGTTCGCGTGGCTGCAACTCGCGCTCGCGTTCCCGGTGTGGTGGATCTTCAGCCAGGGGAACGTGGTCGCGAGCGTCGTTGCGATCTCGGTCGCGCAAGGCTTCGCGAACTGGGGGATGCTCGGCGCGCAGGCCGCGCTGCTGCCCGAGTTGTTCGGCGCGCGCCATCGCTACATGGGCGTGTCGTTCTCGCGCGAAGTGTCGGCCGTGCTCGCGGGCGGGATCGCGCCGCTGGTCGGCGCAACGATCATCGCGACCGTGATCGCGATGCACGGTGGCGACCACGCGGCCGGCGTGCGCGCATGGGTGCCGATCGCCGCGTATCTGGCGCTGCTGACGCTGATCACGCTGTTCACGACGTCGCGGATGCCGGAAACGCTGAACCGCGATCTCGACGACCCGCTCGATGCGGCGCAGGCGGCGCCGGCACCGGACGCCGATCCGCTCGCGCGGCACGCATGAACGGGCCGGGCAGCTGATGCGGCCCGGCACGCTTTCGCATTCAACTCACTTCGACAGGAGCAAGCGCAGATGGCGCACGAATCGACCCACCGGCCCGAGTTGCTGATGACGGGCCCTTACCAGCCGTGGGACGACGCATGGCTGTCGGCCGGCTACGACGTACACCGGCTATGGGAGGCCGCCGACCGCGCGGCGTTCCTCGCCGAACAGGGTGCCGGCGTGCGCGCGATCGCGACGCGCGGTGACCTCGGCGCCGATGCCACGCTGATTGCCGCGCTGCCGAAGCTCGAGATCATCGCGTGCTACGGCGTCGGCACCGATGCGATCGATCTCGCCGCCGCGCGCGAGCGCGGCATTCGCGTAACGAACACGCCCGACGTGCTGACCGGCGATGTCGCCGACCTCGGCGTCGGGCTCGCGCTCGCGATGATGCGCCGGATCGGCGCCGGCGACGCGTACGTGCGTTCGGGCGCGTGGCGCGACGGCGACATGCCGCTCGTCACGCGGCTCTACGGCAAGCGCGTCGGCGTGGTCGGTTTCGGCCGGATCGGTGCGACGCTCGCGCGCCGGCTGTCCGGCTTCGACGTCGAGCTCGGCTATTTCGACGTCGCGCCGCGCGCGGACAGCCCGCACCGCTTCTTCGGCGACCTGGCCGAGCTGGCCGGCTGGTGCGACCTGCTGATCGTCACGCTCGCGGGCGGGCCGTCGACGCGCCACCTGGTCGACGCGGCCGTGCTCGACGCGCTCGGGCCGCGTGGTTATCTCGTGAACGTGTCGCGCGGCACCACCGTCGACGAGCCCGCGCTTCTCGACGCGCTCGAACGTGGCGCGATCGCCGGCGCCGCGCTCGACGTGTTCTGGAACGAACCGCGCATCGACCCGCGTTTCCTCGCGTTGCCGAACGTGCTGCTGCAGCCGCATCATGCGAGCGGCACGATCGAGACGCGCGAGGCGATGGGCTGGCTCGTGCGCGGCAACCTGGCTGCGCACTTCGCCGGCGAGCTGCTGCTCACGCCGGTCGTTTGAGGAGGCTGTCATGCGTATGCGTTGCATGTGTGTCGTGATCCACGGGCCGAACGACCTGCGGCTCGAAGAGCAGGACGCGGGCGAGATCGGCCCGGGCCAGGTGCGCGTCGATGTCGCGATGGGCGGCATCTGCGGCTCCGACCTGCATTACTTCCGGCATGGCGGCTTCGGCGCGATCCGGCTGCAGCAGCCGATGGTGCTCGGCCACGAGGTTGCCGGCACGGTCGCGGCGGTCGCGCCGGGCGTGACCTCGGTGCAGGTCGGCGACCGCGTCGCGGTCAATCCGAGCCGGCCGTGCGGCGCGTGCCGCTACTGCCTCGAAGGCCTGCCGAACCAGTGTCTCGACATGCGCTTCTACGGCAGCGCGATGCGGATGCCGCACGTGCAGGGCGCGTTTCGCAATGCGCTCGTGTGCGACGCGGCGCAGTGTGTGACGGTCGCCGATCACGTGCCGCTGTCGCTCGCGGCGCTCGCCGAGCCGTTCGCGGTCGGGCTGCATGCGGTGTCGCGCGCGGGCCCGCTGATCGGCAAGCGCGTGCTCGTGTCGGGGTGCGGGCCGATCGGCGTGCTTGCGGTCGCGGCGGCGCGCGTGCACGGCGCGGCGGAGATCGTCGCGACCGACATCCTCGATGCGCCGCTGGACGTTGCCCGCGCGCTCGGCGCCGACCGCACGATCAATGCGGCGACCGATGCCGGATGGGTCGCGCGCTACGGCGCCGACAAGGGCACGTTCGACGTGATGATCGAGTGTTCGGGCAATGCGCGCGCGCTGCGCGACGGGCTGGACGTGATGCGTCCGCGCGGTGTCGTCGTGCAGCTCGGGCTCGGCGGCGACGTCAGCCTGCCGCAGAACGTCGTGGTCGCGAAGGAGTTGTCGATCTGCGGATCGTTCCGCTTCCATGCGGAATTCGCGCTCGCGGTGCAGCTGATCAACGCGGGGCGCGTCGACCTGCGGCCGGCCGTGACGCGCGTGTTCCCGATGCGCGACGCGAACCTGGCGTTCGAACTGGCCGGCGACCGGCAGCGCGCGATGAAGGTGCTGATCGATTTCGCGGGCGAGGCCGCCTGATCGTCAGGCGACACCGCACGACGGCGCAGGCAAGCAAGAAAGGCACGCCCGCGGTTCGCGCGGCGTGCCTTTTTCTTGGCGGCCCGGAAACGGATTACTGCGTGACCTGCCGCACGCCGACGCGCTGCGATGCGAGCCACAGCGCGATCAGCACGCCCGCGAGCGCCGCGCCTGCGACGCATACGCCGCGCCAGCCGTCGACGCCGTAGGCGACGCTCGCCGCGAACGACCCGAACGCACCGCCGATGAAGTAGCTCGTCAGGTAGATCGTCGTCACGCGGCTGCGCGCGTTGCCGGCCAGCGCATAGATCACGCTCTGGTTCGAGATGTGCATGCCCTGCACGCCGACGTCGAGCAGCAGGATGCCCGCGATCAGCGCCGCGAGCGAGTGCGCGCCGGTCGCGATCAGCGCGAACGACGCGAGCACGGCCGCTGCGAACAGCCCCGTCGCGGCATTGCCGTGCCCGCGATCGACCAGCCGGCCGGCCGATGTCGCCGCGAGTGCGCCCACCGCGCCGACGATGCCGAACAGGCCGATCTGCCCTTCGGAATAGCTGTACGGCGGCTGGCTCAGCAGGAACGTGAGGCCTGTCCACAGCAGGCTGAAGCAGGCGAACACGAGTGCGCCGTACGTGGAGCGCAGCGCGATCAGCGGTTGCGAGCGCACCAGCGCGACGAGCGACTTCATCAGCACCGCATAGTCGACGCGCGTGTCGCGGCGATCCTTCGGCAGCTTCACGGCGAGCACGCCGGTCAGCCCGAGCACCATCACCGCGGCGATGCCATACACCGCACGCCAGCCGAACCCGTCGGCGATCGCGCCGGCCGCGACGCGTGCGAGCAGGATGCCGAGCAGCAATCCGCTCATCACGGTGCCGACCGCGCGGCCGCGCGAGCGCGCGTCGGCGAGCGACGCCGCGAACGGCACGAGCAGCTGCGTCGAACACGTGACGAAGCCGACCGCGACGTTCGCGACGACGAACATCGTGAAGTTCGTGCTGAATGTGACCGCGACCAGCGCGACGACGTTGAGCATCAGCAGTCGCACGATCAGCGTATGGCGGTTGACCGCGTCGCCGAGCGGGACGATCAGCAGCAGGCTCGCCGCATAGCCGAGCTGCGTCAGCGTGACGAGATAGCCGAGCTCGGTCGGCGAGCGTCCGAAGCTGCGCGCGATCGCGGCGAGCAGCGGCTGCGCGTAATAGATGTTGCCGATGACGATGCCGCAAGCGCAGGCGAACAGCAGCGTCATGCCGCGGGTCAGGGGAGGATGGGTGTCGTGATGCGGCTTCATGATCGCGAAAAACAGCGGCGCCGACCGGCGGCATGGGGCCGTCGGCTGCGCGGGGTGACGGAAATCGGGGCCGGCGTCAACAGATCGGCGGTGAACCGATGCGCGCCGGGCGGATCGCGGCCGGCGCCAGGGTCGGGCGGGCGGCGGATCGTCGTGCGGCGGGCGGAGCAGGGCGGGCCCGGGCGTGCCGCTCCGGTGCGGCCAAGCGCGGTGTACCGGAACGGATGTGCGTATGATGCGGGAATCGAACCATAGCGTCCAAGACTGGGTTGTTATGGTATCCATTGGCAAAACCAATACGTTGGCCGCGATGCTTCTCCGCCATATCCGCTATTTCCTGGCCGTCGCCGAGCAGCGCAGTTTCACGCGCGCGGCCGACGCGCTGCACGTGTCGCAGCCAACGCTGTCGCAGCAGGTCCGCCAGCTCGAGGAAACGCTCGGCGTGCAGCTGTTCGATCGCTCGGGCCGCACGGTGCAGCTCACCGAATTCGGCGAGGTCTATGCGCGTCACGCGCGTGCCGCGCTGCACGAGCTCGACACGGGCCAGCGCGCGCTGCACGACGTCGCCGATCTCGGCAGCGGGTCGCTGCGGCTCGCGATGATGCCGACCTTTGCGGCCTACCTGAGCGGCTCGCTGATCGATGCGTTCCATGCCGATTATCCGAACGTCGCGCTGACGATCGACGCGATGCCGCAGGAGCGCATCGAGGCGCTGCTCGCCGACGACCGGCTCGACGCGGGCTTCGCGTTCGTGCCGCCGCGCGCGCCGGACATCGACGCGCTGCCGCTGTGGGACGAGCCGCTCGCGCTCGTGACGGGGCGCACGCATCGGCTCGCGCGGCGCCGCCGCGCGCTGACGCCGGCCGAACTCGGCGGCGAGCCGCTGGTGCTGCTGAGCCGCGCGTTCGCGACGCGCGAGAGCATCGACCGGTATTTCATCGAGCATGGCGCGCAGCCGAAGATCGCGATCGAAACGAATACGATCAGCGCGGTGCTGGAGCTCGTGCGATGCGGCCGGCTCGCGACGGTGCTGCCCGACGCGGTCGCGCGCGAGAGCGGCGATCTGTGCGCGCTGGAGATCGATCCGCCGCTGCCGACGCGCACGGCCGCGCTGCTGACGCGCAAGGGCGCCTATCGCAGCGTCGCGGCGCGCGCGTTCATCGAGCGCGCGCTTGCGTATCGCGATCCGTCGGGAGGTTGACCGGTACGACCGGGCGGCCGCCCGGACTGCTACGCGCCCGGTGTCGGGAAGAAGATGCCCGCGCGCTGCGCGGCGTTTGCGATGTGCGTTTCGATCGCCGTGCCCGCGGCGGCCGCATCGCGCGCGATCAGCGCGTCGACGATCGCGCGGTGCTCATGCCATGTGGACAGCAGCAGCTCGCGCCGGTAGAACGGCATGCGCTGGCTTTCCTTCATGATGTCCGCGCTGCTGCGCAGGACCGATTCGATCGCCGCGTTGCCGGCGAGATGGATGATCCGCATGTGGAAGTCGAAGTCGAGCTGCGATGCCTCGTCGAGCGCGCTCTCGGTCAGCGCGACGTGCAGCTCGGCGAGGTTATCCTCGAACCATGCGATGTCGGTGTCGCTGACGACGCGCGCGGCCATCCGCGCGGCGAACCCTTCCAGCGCGTAGCGCATCTGGTACGTGTCGGGCGGCGACGACTGCTCGGCGAACCGCCATGCGTGCGCGGCCGTTGCCTGCGCGCTTTCGACGTACACGCCCTTGCCCGCGCGGATGCGCAGCATCCCGAGCGCCTCGAGCGTCGACAGCGCCTCGCGCAGCGACGCGCGGCTGATCTCCAGCTCCTCGGAGAGCTGGCGCTGGGCCGGCAGCAGGCTGCCGACCGGATACACGCCTGCCTCGATCCGGTCGCGGATCGTCGCGATGGCGGCGTCGGTCACGGTATGCGGAACATTTTTCATGATGTGAACGATGGCCGGTCTGACCAGCATTGTAATCCGCACATGCGCGGTGCATGACCGCACTACGGGTAAGCCACGATCGGGCCCGGTTTCGGTGCCGCCGGACGCATGCGGAGGGGCGGGAAATCCCTATTTCGTTCGTCCTTGACGTCACTATATCGGCTTCCTACTATCCACCATAACATCACTGGTCTTACCAGTATGAACAGACGAAACTGCAACCGTTGGATCGGGAGAGCACCGTGTCGAAATTCCTCAATTCGCTGTTTGGCCGAGTAGTTGTCGCATTGATCCTGGGGGTCGCGCTAGGCGCGTTCTTCCCGCATTTCGCCGAGTCGTTGCGACCGCTCGGCGATGGCTTCCTGAAGCTCATCAAGATGGTCATCGGTCCGATCGTGTTCTGCGTCGTGGTCAGCGGGATGGCCAACGCGGGCGACCTGAAGAAGGTCGGCCGGGTCGGCCTGAAGGCCATCGTCTACTTCGAGGTGATGACGACGCTCGCGCTCGGCATCGGCCTTATCCTCGCGTGGCTCACGCGCCCGGGCGTCGGGATGAACATCGACCTGCGCTCGCTCGACGCGTCGTCGCTCGCGTCTTACGCGAAGAACGCCGAAAGCCTGAAGGACACGGCCGGCTACCTGATGAAGATCATCCCCGAGACCGCGATCGACGCGTTCGCGAAGGGCGACATCCTGCAGATCCTCGTGTTCGCGGTGCTGTTCGGTTCCGCGCTGTCGCTGCTCGGCGACAAGGCGCAGCGCGTCAACTCGCTGATCGAGGAACTGTCGCACGTGTTCTTCCGGATCATCGGCTTCATCATCAAGCTCGCGCCGCTCGGCGTGCTCGGCGCGATCGCGTTCACGACCGGCAAGTACGGCGTCTCGTCGCTCAAGCAGCTAGGCTACCTCGTCGCCGTGTTCTACCTGAGCTGCTTCGTGTTCGTCGCGGTCGTGCTCGGCGCGGTGATGCGGCTCGCGGGCTTCTCGGTGTTCAAGCTGATCCGCTACCTGCGCGAGGAACTGTCGATCGTGCTCGGCACGGCGTCGTCGGATGCGGTGCTGCCGCAGGTGATGCGCAAGCTCGAATACATGGGCATCAAGGATTCGACGGTCGGCCTCGTGATTCCGACCGGCTATTCGTTCAACCTCGACGGCTTCTCGATCTACCTGACGCTTGCCGTGCTGTTCATCGCGCAGGCCACCAACACGCCGCTGTCGACGCATGACCTGATCGTCGTGCTGCTCGTGTCGCTCGTCACGTCGAAGGGCGCGCACGGCATCCCGGGTTCGGCGATCGTGATCCTCGCGGCGACGCTGTCGGCGATCCCGGCGATTCCGGTGCTCGGCCTCGTGCTGATCCTGCCGGTCGACTGGTTCGTCGGCATCGCCCGCGCGGTGACCAACCTGATCGGCAACTGCGTTGCAACGGTGGTCGTGGCGGTGTGGGAGAACGACATCGACCGCGCCCGCGCGAAGCGCGTGCTGAACCGCGAGCTGCGCTACGTGCCGGCCGAAGAGGAAGGCAACGCGGCGCCGATCGCCGGCGACCAGGCCCACGCGCTCTGAGCGCGACCCCGCGCGGGACGGTTTTGCCCCGGCTGTTCCGCGCGATCGATCGACATGTGACCGGCGCCTCGATGCGCCGGTGCTTCATCACCAATTGCTTTGCATGGGATGGGAGTAAGCGCTAAAGCGCTAACTCCCATCGACAGGAGACAATATGGCAGCCCCCATTCTCGATCCGAACGCGCCGGCGTTTACGCGGCGCTACATGAACCTCGCCGACCCGCGCCTTGGCGCGCAGGCGCTCTTCGCCAGCGACGAATTCTTCGCGCCGAAGGAGCGCATGCTGAATCCCGAGCCGGCCGTGTTCATTCCCGGCAAGTACGACGACCACGGCAAGTGGATGGACGGCTGGGAAACGCGCCGCAAGCGCACGACCGGCCACGACTTCTGCGTGGTCCGGCTCGCGCGGCCGGGCGTGATCCACGGCGTCGATCTCGATACGAGCCACTTCACCGGCAACTTCCCGCCGGCCGCGTCGATCGACGCGTGCGTCGCCGACGGCGACACGCCGTCCGACGACGCCGAGTGGCGCACGATCGTCCCCGCGACGACGCTGCAGGGCAATTCGCATCACTACGTGAGCGTCGACGACGCGCAGCCGGTCACGCACCTGCGCGTGAACCTGTATCCGGACGGCGGGCTGGCGCGGCTGCGCGTATACGGCCAGCCGCAGCGCGACTGGCGCCACGTGCCGGCCGGCGAACTCGTCGATCTCGCGGCGATCGAGAACGGCGGCTATCTGGTGGCCGCGAACAACCAGCACTTCGGCCCGGCATCGCAGATGCTGATGCCGGGACGCGGCGCGAACATGGGCGACGGCTGGGAAACGCGGCGGCGCCGCGAGCCCGGCAACGACTGGGCGATCGTCGCGCTCGCGCGGCCGGGCATCATCCGGCGCGTCGAGGTCGATACGGCGTTCTTCAAGGGCAATTTCCCCGACCGCTGCTCGCTGCAGGCCGCGCGGGTCGCGGGCGGCACCGACGATTCGCTCGTCACGCAGGCGATGTTCTGGGCCGAACTGCTCGGCGAGCAGAAGCTGTCGATGGACCATGTCCATACGTTCGACCAGCTCGCGGCGCTCGGCCCCGTCACGCATGTGCGTTTCAACATCTTCCCGGACGGCGGCGTGTCGCGCCTGCGTCTGTGGGGCGAGCCGGCTTGAAGGAGGGCAATGGCATGAGCGGACCACACATCCTGCGCGTCGAGCGTCTGACCCGCGAAGCGTTCGCGCCGTTCGGCGACGTGATCGCGCTCGAAGGCGCGCGGCATTTCCCGATCAATGGCGGTACGACCGAGCGTTTCCACGATCTCGCGACGATCGACGTCTGCGCGGACGGCGGCCGGCCGCTCGTCAGCGTGTTTCGCGCGCAGCCGCGCGCGCTGCCGGTCGCGGTCACGCTGATGGAGCGCCATCCGCACGGCAGCCAGGCTTTCATCCCGCTCGCGGCCGTGTCGCGCTACGCGATCGTCGTCGCGCCGGCCGGCGAATTCCGGCCCGACGCGATGCGCGCGTTCCTGGCCGAAGGCTGGCAGGGCGTGAATTACGCGAAGGGCGTCTGGCACCATCCGCTGCTCGCGCTCGACGCGGTCAGCGATTTCGTGATCGTCGATCGCGGCGGCCCGCAGCCGAACTGCGACGAGATCCCGCTCGACCGCGCGTGGGCGCTCGAGTTCGAGCCAGCCTGCGCGAGCGAGGCCTGACGCGGCACCCGGCCGGCGTCCGGTTCGCGGCGCCGAAGGGCTTTCGTCGGCGTTCCGGCTGGCTCGCGCGCGGCGCGCGGCACGATCCCCAAAAAGAAGACGGCCCGGGCGGCGAGATGCCGGCCGGGCCGTGCTTCGTGCGCGGGTGGCGCGATTCAGTGCTTGCGGTGCGGGCAGTTCTCGGTCGTGCAGGAACCGTACATCGCGAGCGAGTGCTCCTGGAGCCGGAAGCCGCGCTCCTTCGCGATCGACTGCTGGCGGCCCTCGATCTCGGCGTCGAAGAATTCCTCGACGCGGCCGCAATCGAGGCACACGAGGTGGTCGTGGTGCGAGCCTTCGTTCAGTTCGAACACGGCCTTGCCGGATTCGAAGTTGCTGCGCGTGAGCAGGCCGGCCTGCTCGAACTGCGTGAGCACGCGGTAGACGGTGGCGAGCCCGATGTCGAGCTGCTCGTTGAGCAGGTTCCGGTAGACGTCTTCGGCCGTCAGGTGGCGCACCGGGCTTTGCTGGAAGATCTCGAGAATCTTGAGGCGCGGTAGGGTGGCCTTTAGCCCGATATTCTTGAGATCCGTCGGATTGGTCATGGCTAGGCGTCCCTAGAGTACAATGCAGGGCTTCAATGTTACCGGCTTTTCGCCGTTCCAGATACACGCGCGGCCCGCGAAGCGGGCCAGCACGGTGAAGGAAATGATCCCAGAATCGCTTTCGCACTTTCAGAGGAGTCGCATGCGGAGTGCCATCATCGCTGCCGCCGCCGTTGCCGCGCTGGCTGGTTGTTCGTCGTACGACAGCGTGACGCAGCGCATCGCGCAGAGCATCACGCCCTATCGGATCACCGTCGTGCAGGGCAACTTCGTGTCGCAGGAGAAAGCCGCGCAGCTGCAGGCCGGAATGACGCGCGAGCAGGTCCGCGCGCTGATCGGCACGCCGCTGCTCGCGGACATGTTCCACGCCGATCGCTGGGATTACCTCTTCTACTTCAAGCGCGGCTCGACGTCGATCGTCCAGCAGCGCGACCTCGTGCTGACCTTCTCGGGTGACCGCCTCGTGAGCTGGACGGGCGCCGACAACCTGCCTTCCGAGCTCGACCTGCTGGCCGACATCGACGGCGACCGTGGTGGCAGGAAGGCGAAGGCGGCCGCGGCGGCGAAGGCCGCTTCCGAGGCTGCTGCCGCGAGCGCCGCGCAAGCGGCGAGCGCGGCTGCGCCGGAGGCCGTCGCAAGCCCGTCCGTCGTGCCGGCGTCCGGCGCGGTGGTCGACCAGGATGCGAACGCGCAGGCCGCACGCGCGGCGAACCGCGCGACCAACCAGGTGTCGGGTCAGGGGTCGAACGCACGCCGGTTCGCGCCGTCCACGCAGGCTTCCGGCGGCGCGCCGGTGCCGGGCGGCCAGCCGCCGGGCGCGGCGCCGGCGATCCAGCCGCAATTCCAGTTCCATCGTCCGCCGCAGCCGAACGTGTCGAACGAGACGTCGCCGCCGGTCGGCCCGCAAGGCTCGGACACGCTGCAGAACCAGCCGCTCACCGTGCCGGCCCAGCCGCAGTAAGCGGCCGGCGTGCGGAAACAGGGCGGCATGCGCCGCCCGCCTTTAGACCTGTCGTGTAGAAAGCCATGAAGATTGCGATTGCCGGCGCATCGGGCCGAATGGGCCGGATGCTGATCGAAGCCGTTCTCAACGATTCCGACGCGCAGCTCGTCGGCGCGCTCGACCGCGCCGATTCGCCGTTCCTCGGCCAGGACGCCGGTGCGTTCCTCGGCAAGGAAACCGGGGTCAAGCTGACCGACGACCTCGATGCCGTGTTCGCGCAGGCCGACTACCTGATCGATTTCACGCGCCCGGAAGGCACGATCGCGCACATCGAGGCCGCGCTGCGCCACGACGTGAAGCTCGTGATCGGCACGACCGGCTTCACCGCCGAGCAGAAGGCCGAATTGCAGGCCGCTGCGGCCAGGATCGGCATCGTGTTCGCGGCCAACATGAGCGTCGGCGTGAACGTCACGCTGAAGCTGCTCGAATTCGCGGCGAAGCATTTCTCGCACGGCTACGACATCGAGATCATCGAGGCGCATCACCGCCACAAGGTCGACGCGCCGTCGGGCACCGCGCTGATGATGGGCGAAGCCGTCGCCGGCGCGCTCGGCCGCTCGCTCGACGATTGCGCGGTGTACGGCCGCCACGGCGTGACGGGCGAGCGCGATCCGTCCACGATCGGCTTTGCCGCGGTGCGCGGCGGCGACATCGTCGGCGACCACACCGTGCTGTTCGCCGGGATCGGCGAGCGCATCGAGATCACGCACAAGTCGTCGAGCCGCGTGTCGTACGCGCAGGGCGCGTTGCGCGCGGTCCGCTTCCTGTCGGCGCGCGGCGCCGGCCTGTTCGACATGCAGGACGTGCTCGGCCTGCGCTGACACAACGGGGAAACTCCGATGGCGATTCCCACCGGCGTTGTCCACTACCTCGAAAGCGGCGATGCGATCACGCATGCCGTCGCCTATGTGCTGCTGGCGATGTCCGTCGCCAGCTGGTGCTTCCTCTTCATGAAAGCCTGGCTGCTGGTCCGTGCGAAGCGGCAGGGGCCGCGCGCGCTCGCCGCGTTCTGGCGCGCGCCGTCGCTCGACGCGGGCATCGCCGCGCTCGCCGGCGCCGATCGCGAGCGCGTATTCGTGCCGCTCGCCGAAGCCGCGCGCGACGCGGCCGACGACCACGACCCGGCTGCGCTGGCCGCGCGCGTCGAGCGCAACGAACGCGTGCTGCGCGCGTTGCGTCACGCGATGCTGCGCTCGCAGCGGCGTCTCGAATTCGGCCAGGTGCTGCTCGCGTCGATCGGCAGCACCGCGCCGTTCGTCGGGCTGCTCGGCACCGTGTGGGGCATCTACCACGCGCTCGGCAGCATCGCCGCGAGCGGGCAGGCGCAGATCGAGAACGTCGCGGGGCCGGTCGGCGAGGCGTTGATCATGACCGCGTTCGGGCTCGTCGTCGCGATTCCCGCGGTGCTGGCCTACAACATCCTCGGGCGGCTCGTGCGACAGCTCGCCGAGGAACTCGACGGCTTCGCGCGCGACCTGCACGTGTTCGTGTGCGCGCAGGGCGCCTGACGGGCGCGTCCGGGAGGAACGAACATGGCATTCGGCGGGCTCGAGCACCACAAGACGTCCGCGCCGATGGCGGAGATCAACATGACGCCGCTGATCGACGTGATGCTCGTGCTGCTCGTCATTTTCATCATTACCGCGCCGCTGATGACGCACGCGATCCGGCTCGACCTGCCGAAGGTCGCGGCCAGCGTCGCGCGCGACATGCCGCAGTCCATCACGCTGTCGATCGACGATGCGGGCAAGCTGTACTGGGACGACGCACCCGTGGCGCTCGACGCGCTGCCCCGGCGCTTCCGGGCCGCCGCCGCGAGCGGCGCGCCGCCCGAGCTGCGGCTGCGCGCGTCGCGCGCGACCCGCTACGACGTGATCGCGCAGGTGATGGGCGCCGCGCAGGCCGCGGGCCTCACGCGGATCGGCTTCGTGACCGACATGCCGTCGCAGGCGGGCGCTGCCGCGCCGGCCGCCGCCGGCGCGAAGCCCTGACACGCCGTTGTTGCGGGCCCGGGCCCGCGAGACCGGCCGTGCGGGCCGGCGCGGGCGGTATAATCGACGTTTTGCCCGGTCGACAGGGTTTCCCTGGTCATCCGGAGCTTGTCCGGGCGTTCCGGGTCCATCCGGCAATCGCGGTCGGGCCTGGAAACGGCCAGCCTGTTGCTGCGCCGGGCAAGCGCGATTTCGATCCACTCCTGCGCGCGAGCCGTCGCGTTGCTTAAAGCCTAGTCCGAACCACACCATGCACGAGAGATACGTACCCGCCGACGTCGAAGCCGCCGCCCAGGGCGACTGGCGCGCAGCCGATGCCTACAAGACGAAGGAAGATTCGCAGAAGCCGAAGTTCTACTGCGTGTCGATGCTGCCGTACCCGTCCGGCAAGCTGCACATGGGTCACGTGCGCAATTACACGATCAACGACGTGATGTACCGCTATCTGCGGATGAACGGCTACAACACGCTGATGCCGATGGGCTGGGACGCGTTCGGGATGCCGGCCGAGAACGCCGCGATGGCGAACGGCGTGCCGCCCGCGAAGTGGACCTACGACAACATCGACTACATGAAGGGCCAGATGCAGTCGATGGGTCTCGCGATCGACTGGTCGCGCGAGATCGCGACGTGCAAGCCCGACTATTACAAGTGGAACCAGTGGCTGTTCCTGAAGATGCTCGAGAAGGGCATCGCGTACAAGAAGACGGGCACCGTGAACTGGGACCCGGTCGACCAGACCGTGCTCGCGAACGAGCAGGTGATCGACGGCCGCGGCTGGCGTTCGGGCGCGCTCGTCGAGAAGCGCGAGATCCCGATGTACTACCTGCGGATCACGCAGTACGCGGATGAGCTGCTGAACGATCTCGAGGGCCTCGGCTGGCCCGAGCGCGTGAAGATCATGCAGCAGAACTGGATCGGCAAGAGCTTCGGCGTGAACTTCGGCTTCCCGTACGAACTCGACGGCGAGAAGAAGCTGCTGCGCGTGTTCACGACGCGCGCCGACACGATCATGGGCGTCACGTTCTGCGCGGTCGCGGCCGAGCACCCGCTCGCCACGCGCCTCGCGCAGGACAAGCCCGAGCTGCTGGCGTTCATCGACGAATGCAAGCGCGGCGGCGTCGCCGAGGCTGACGTCGCGACGATGGAGAAGAAGGGCGTCGCGACGGGCTTCTCGGTCGCGCACCCGCTGACCGGCGAGCCGGTCGAGGTGTGGATCGGCAACTACGTGCTGATGAGCTATGGCGAAGGCGCGGTGATGGGCGTGCCGGGCCACGACGAGCGCGACTTCGCGTTCGCGAAGAAGTACGACCTGCCGATCAAGCAGGTGATCTCGGCCGAAGGCCAGGCTTATTCGCTCGACGCATGGCAGGAGTGGTACGGCGACAAGGAAGCCGCGGCCTGCGTCAACAGCGGCAAGTACGACGGCCTGCGCTACGCGGACGCGGTCGACGCGGTTGCCGCCGACCTGAACGCCGGCGGCTTCGGCGACAAGCAGGTCACGTGGCGCCTGCGCGACTGGGGCGTGTCGCGCCAGCGCTACTGGGGCACGCCGATCCCGATTATCCACTGCCCGTCGTGCGGCGACGTGCCGGTGCCCGAGCAGGATCTGCCCGTCGTGCTGCCGGAAGACCTCGTGCCGGACGGCTCGGGCAACCCGCTCGCGAAGTCGGAAGCGTTCCTGAACTGCGCGTGCCCGAAGTGCGGCGCGGCCGCGAAGCGCGAAACCGACACGATGGATACCTTCGTCGATTCGTCGTGGTACTTCTCGCGCTATACGGCGCCGGACGCCGAGACCATGGTCGACGCGCGCACCGACTACTGGATGCCGATGGATCAATACATCGGCGGCATCGAGCACGCGATCCTGCACCTGCTGTATTCGCGCTTCTGGACCAAGGTGATGCGCGATCTCGGCCTCGTGAAGTTCGGCGAGCCGGCGAAGAACCTGCTCACGCAGGGGATGGTGCTGAACGAAACGTTCTACCGCGAAGACGCATCGGGCAAGAAGACCTGGTACAACCCGGCCGACGTGACGGTCACGCACGACGACAAGGGCCGCCCGGTCGGCGCGACGCTGAACACCGACGGCCAGCCGGTCGTGCTCGGCGGTATCGAGAAGATGTCGAAGTCGAAGAACAACGGCGTCGATCCGCAGGTGCTGATCGACCTGCACGGCGCCGATACCGCGCGTCTCTTCACGATGTTCGCCGCGCCGCCCGAGCAGCAGCTCGAGTGGTCGGGCGCGGGCGTCGAGGGCGCGAGCCGCTTCCTGCGCCGCGTGTGGAGCTTCGGCTACGCGAACCGCGAAGCGCTCGCCGCGCGCGCGGGCTTCGACGCGGCCGCGCTCGGCGAAGCCGACAAGGCGCTGCGCCGCGAGATCTACAGCGTGCTGAAGCAGGCCGATTTCGACTACCAGCGCCTGCAGTACAACACGGTCGTATCGGCCGCGATGAAGATGCTGAACGCGATCGACGGCGCGAAGGGCGCGACGCCCGGCGTGCTGCGCGAGGTGTACGGCGTGCTGCTGCGCGTGCTGTACCCGGTCGTGCCGCACGTCACGTTCGAGCTGTGGAAGGCGCTCGGCTACGCGGACGAATTCGGGCCGCTGCTCGATGCGCCGTGGCCGAAGGTCGACGAGGCCGCGCTCGAGCAGGCCGAGATCGAGCTCGTGCTGCAGGTGAACGGCAAGGTGCGCGGCGCGCTGAAGATCGCGAAGGACGCGAGCCGCGAGGCGATCGAAGCCGCGGCGGTGGCCGATGACGCGTTCGCGAAGTTCAGCGACGGCAAGCCGGCGAAGAAGATCGTCGTCGTGCCGGGCCGCCTCGTGAACATCGTCGTCTGACGGCCGCCGGCCGTCGGACGTACACAGAAGGAGCAAAGGTGATCCGCAGATCGTTTTTGATGCTCGTCGGCAGCGCGGTCGCGCTGTCGGGATGCGGCTTCCAGTTGCGCGGCCAGCAGGACTACGCGTTCAAGCACCTGCTGGTGGCCGGTGCGCCCGCGCCCGTCGAGGCGCGGCTCACGCGCCTCGTCGAGGCCGGCAGCGACACGAAGATCGTCAAGTCGGCGGACGACGCCGACGCCGTGCTGCGTATGTGGGAGTCGCGTGGCCAGAACACGCTGACGCTCAACAAGTACGGCTCGGCGCAGGAATACGCGCTGTTCTATACGCTGAACTACACGCTGACGAGCAAGGACGGCACCGTGCTGATCCCGCCGAGCGCGATCGCGCTGAATCGCGCGATGACGTACAGCGACCAGTACACGAACGCGAAGGCGCAGGAAGCCGACATCCTGTACGGCGACATGCAGAACGACGCGGTCGACCAGCTGATGCGGCGTCTCGCGATCGTCCACTCGCTGACGCCGGCGCCGGAGGACGTGGTGCCGGGCGTCGCGCCGCGCGCGCCGCTGCCGCCGCCGCCGCTCTGATCGACGGCGCACGCACCGATGCAATTGCGACTTGATGCGCTGGAGCCGCACCTCGCGAAGGGGTTGGCCGGGCTCTATACCGTCTACGGCGACGAGCCGCTGCTCGCGCAGGAAGCGTGCGACCGCATTCGTGCGGCTGCGCGTGCGGCCGGCTTCACCGAGCGTTCGGTGCATACGGTCGAGCGCGGCTTCGACTGGAGCGTGCTGCTCGGCGCGACCCAGGCAATGTCGCTGTTCGGCGAGCGCCAGCTCATCGAGCTGCGCATTCCGTCGGGCAAACCCGGCAAGGAAGGCGCCGACGCGCTGAAGACGCTCGCGGCCACCCCCAACCCCGATGCGCTGATGCTCGTCACGTTGCCGCGCCTCGACGCGGCAACGCAGAAATCCGCATGGTTTACCGCGCTGCAGAACGGCGGCGTCGCGCTGAAGATCGATCCGGTCGACCGCGCGCAATTGCCGAACTGGATCGGCCAGCGTCTCGCGATGCAGGGCCAGCGCGCCGCGGCCGGTGACGACGGGCGGCGCGCGCTGCAGTTCATCGCCGAGCGTGTCGAAGGCAACCTGCTCGCCGCGCACCAGGAAATCCAGAAGCTCGGGCTGCTGTATCCGCAGGGCGCGCTGTCGTTCGAGCAGGTGCACGACGCGGTGCTGAACGTGGCGCGCTACGACGTGTTCAAGCTGAACGAAGCGATGCTCGCCGGCGACGCCGCGCGGCTCGCGCGGATGATCGACGGGCTGAAGGGCGAGGGCGAGGCGATCGTGCTCGTGATGTGGGCCGTCGTCGAGGAATTGCGCACGCTGTTGCGGATCAAGCGCGGCGCGAACGCCGGCAAGCCGCTGGCGACGCTGCTGCGCGAGAACCGCGTGTGGGGCCCGCGCGAGCGGCTGATCGGCCCCGCGCTGAACCGCGTGTCGGAACCCGTGCTCGAGAAGGCGCTCGCGTTTGCCGCGAAGCTCGACCGGCAGGTCAAGGGGCTCACGGCCGTCGTGCCGGGCCGCCGCACGCAGGACGAACCGCCGCCCGATCCGTGGGACGGGCTGTTCCAGCTCGCGATGACGGTGGCGGGCGCCCGTGGCGAGCGACCGCCGACCGCGGGTCGCGTGCGGCGTTAAGTCCCTCCGGGCCTTCAGCGCGCGCTGCGCAACCCGCTTACAATGCTTCGATAGCCGGTGCGGCCCTCTGGCCGCCGCGCACGGGTGGCTGCCCCACGGATGGCCGCCCCACGCTTCCCCACGAATTCATGCCGCCCAGCGCGGCTCGCTTCTCGAGTCACACGATGGATATCGATCAGTACATGACCGACCTGGGCCGTCGCGCCCGGCACGCTTCCCGCGCGATGGCGCGCGCCAGTACGGCCGCGAAGAACGCGGCGCTCGACGCCGTGGCCCGCGCGATCGAACGCGACGCGCAGGCGCTGAAGGATGCGAACGCGCGCGATGTCGCCCGCGCCCGTGAAAAGGGGCTCGATGCGGCGTTCGTCGACCGCCTGACGCTGTCGGACAAGGCGTTGAATACGATGATCGAGGGCCTGCGCCAGGTCGCGTCGCTGGCCGATCCGATCGGCGAGATCGGCAACCTCAAGTACCGCCCGAGCGGGATCCAGGTCGGCCAGATGCGCGTGCCGCTCGGCGTGATCGGCATCATCTACGAGTCGCGCCCGAACGTGACGATCGACGCGGCCGCGCTGTGCCTGAAGTCGGGCAACGCGACGATCCTGCGCGGCGGCTCCGAAGCGCTCGAATCGAACACGGCGCTCGCGAAGCTGATCGGCGAAGGGCTCGCGGCGGCCGGCCTGCCGCAGGACGCGGTGCAGGTCGTCGCGACGGCCGATCGCGCGGCGGTCGGCAAGCTGATCACGATGACCGAATACGTCGACGTGATCGTGCCGCGCGGCGGCAAGAGCCTGATCGAACGCCTGATCAACGAGGCGCGCGTGCCGATGATCAAGCACCTCGACGGCATCTGCCACGTGTATGTCGACGATCGCGCCGATCTCGACCGCGCGCTCACCGTCTGCGACAACGCGAAGACGCACCGCTACGGTACCTGCAACACGATGGAGACGCTGCTCGTCGCGAGCGGCGTCGCGGCGAAGCTGCTGCCGCCGCTCGGCAAGCTGTATCGCGACAAGCAGGTCGAACTGCGCGTCGATGCGGCCGCGCGCGCGGTGCTTGCCGATGCGGGCGTCGGTCCGCTCGTCGATGCGACCGAGGAAGACTGGCACACCGAATATCTCGCGCCGGTGCTCGCGATCAAGGTCGTCGACGGCCTCGACGCCGCGATCGAGCACATCAACCATTACGGCTCGCATCACACCGATGCGATCGTCACCGAGGATCACGACCGCGCGATGCGTTTCCTGCGCGAGGTCGATTCGGCGAGCGTGATGGTCAACGCGTCGACCCGCTTCGCGGACGGCTTCGAATTCGGCCTCGGCGCGGAAATCGGCATCTCGAACGACAAGCTGCACGCACGCGGCCCCGTCGGCCTGGAAGGGCTGACGTCGCTGAAGTACGTCGTGCTCGGACACGGCGAAGGCCGCCAGTAAAGCGAGGCGCACAATCGATGGCAATGCTATGGGTCAAGACGTTCCACATCGTTCTGATCGCCGCGTGGTTCGCGGGGCTTTTCTACCTGCCGCGCATCTACGTGAACCTGGCCATGGAGACCGATCCGGCCGCCGTGCGGCGCCTGCTGCTGATGGCGCGCAAGCTGTTTCGCTTCATGACGATGATCGCGGTGCCGGCGCTGGCCTGCGGGCTGTGGCTCTGGCTCGTGATCGGCATCGGGCAGGGGCAGGGCTGGATCCATGCGAAGGTGACGGTCGTGCTGCTGCTTGTCATCTATCACGCGTACTGCGGGCACCTGCTGCGGGTGTTCGAGCGCGGCGAGAACCACCGCACCGACAAGTGGTATCGCGTGTTCAACGAGCTGCCGGTGCTCGGCATGCTCGCGGCGGTCGCGCTGGTCGTGATCAAGCCGTTCTGAGCGGCGCGGCCGGCGCGGCTGCCGGCGGTTTTTGGCTGCGCATGCGTAACGGCGCCCTTCGGGGCGCCGTTTGTCGTTTACGCGCTGACGCACTGACGCACTGATGCGCGGCGTTGCCTAGTCTTTCGTGCCGTCGTCGATCCGGCGGCGCGTGATCGCTTCCTTCGCGCGGCCGACCCGTTCCATCAGCGCGGGGCCGCGCGACAGCGCGACGCCGACCGCGAGGATGTCGCCGATCGCGAGATGCGACATCCGCGACGTCATCGGCGAGAACACGTCCGTTTCCTCGGCGACGTTCGACGCGAGGCTCACCGTCGCGAGCTTCGCGAGCGGCGAATGGCTCTGCGTGATCGCGACGACCTTCGCGCCGCACGCGAGCGCGGAGCGCGCGGCGTCGACGATGTCGCGCGTGCGGCCGGTATTCGAGATCGCAACGACGACGTCGTGCGGCCCGAGCAGCGCCGACGACATCGAGAACGTGTGCGGATCCGAATACGCGACGCTCGGCACGCCGAGCCGAAAGAACTTGTGCTGGATGTCCTGCGCGGCGATGCCCGATCCTCCGGCGCCGTAGAACTCGATCCGCGACGCGTTCGACAGCAGCGCGATCGCATCGGCGACGCTGCCCGCGGACAGGCTGTTGCGCACTTCGATCAGCGCGCCGATGGTGCGGTCGAAGACCTTTCCGATGATGCCGGGCGCCGGTTCGTCGGGCTCGACGTCGCGATACACCGACGACACGCCCGGCGCGACGCTCTGCGCGAGCCGGATCTTGAATTCGCGAAAGCCGCTGCAGCCGAGCGCCTGGCAGAAGCGCGCGATCGTCGGCTGGCTGACGCCCGCGCGCGTCGACAGCTCGGTCATCGCGAGGTCGAGCACCTCGCGCGGCGCGGCGAGGATGTAGTCCGCAAGCTTGCGCTCGGACGGGCGCAGTTCGGCGCGGATGGCTTCGATGCGAGGCAGCATGAGGGCGGCGGATAGAAATCAGGTTCGGATGGGCGAGTGTATCGCAATCGAATTGTAGAAAATCTACATGGAAATGCTAGCCCTATAAGTGACATTCCGCATATGTCCCGATGGTGGGAATTAGGGTTTTCACTGATGAAAGCCTTACTGGTAGCGGGAATAAGGGTTGCGCGCGAATCAATCCGCATTGCGTGCTTGTAGTTTTTCTACTAGACTGACTTCGTTCTGTCGACGCAGTCGACCGTCCCCACGATTCCAACCGCCGGTGTCGGCCGGCATACAGGAGCGCCCAGCATGACGTCGCTGCACCCCACTCTGGCGAAGGTCACCGAACGCGTGATCGCCCGCAGCCAATCGACCCGTTCCGCCTATCTGCAGCGCATCGACGGCGCGCAGGGCAAGTTCCCGGCGCGCGGCGCGCTATCGTGCGCGAACCTCGCGCACGGCTTCGCGGGCCTCGAGGGCAGCGACAAGTTCGCGATCAAGACGATCCGCGAGCCGAACATCGGCATCGTGTCCTCGTACAACGAGATGCTGTCCGCGCATGCGCCGTACAAGGATTTCCCCGAGGTCATCAAGGTCGCCGCGCGCGAGAACGGCGGGGTCGCGCAGTTCGCGGGCGGCGTGCCGGCGATGTGCGACGGCGTCACGCAGGGCAACCCGGGGATGGAGCTGTCGCTGTTCTCTCGCGAAGCGATCGCGATGGGCACGGCGATCGCGCTCACGCACAACATGTTCGACGCGGCGCTGTGCCTCGGCATCTGCGACAAGATCGTGCCGGGTCTCCTGATCGGTGCGCTGCAGTTCGGCCACCTGCCGACGATCTTCGTGCCGGCCGGCCCGATGACGAGCGGCCTGTCGAACGACGACAAGGCGAAGATCCGCCAGCAGTTCGCGACCGGCCAGGTCGGCCGCGACGCGCTGCTCGAAGCCGAATCGGCCGCGTATCACGGCCACGGCACCTGCACGTTCTACGGCACCGCGAACAGCAACCAGATGCTGATGGAGCTGATGGGGCTGCACCTGCCCGGTTCGGCATTCGTCCATCCGCATACGCCGCTGCGCACTGCGCTGACGGCCGAGGCCGCGCGCCGCGTGCTCGACCTGACCGTCGAGCGAGGCCACTACACGCCGATCGGCCATGTGATCGACGAGAAGGCGATCGTCAACGGGATCGTCGCGCTGCTCGCGACGGGCGGCTCGACCAACCATACGCTGCACCTCGTCGCGATCGCGCGCGCGGCCGGCATCCTGATCGACTGGAACGATTTCGACGAGCTGTCGGCGGTCGTGCCGCTGCTCGCGAAGATCTACCCGAACGGCAAGGCCGACGTGAACCATTTCCACGCGGCGGGCGGCGTCGCGTTCCTGGTGCGCAACCTGCTCGAAGGCGGGCTGCTGCACGAGGACGTGACGACGGTCGCCGGCAAGGGGCTGTCGCACTACACGAAGGAGCCGAAGCTGATCGACGGCAAGCTGACGTGGGTCGACGGCGCGGCGGAAAGCCACGACACGAAGGTGCTGCGCGGCATTCGCGAGCCGTTCCAGCCGGACGGCGGCCTGCGCCTGATGCAGGGCCGGCTCGGCCGCGGCGTGATCAAGATCTCGGCGGTCGCGCCCGAGCACCGCAAGGTGACGGCGCCCGCGATCGTGTTCGATTCGCAGGAAGCCGTGCAGGCGGCGTTCGATCGCGGCGAGCTGAAGCGCGATTTCGTCGCGGTCGTGCGCTTCCAGGGCGCGCGCGCGAACGGGATGCCCGAGCTGCACCGTTTGACGCCGCTGCTCGGCGTGCTGCAGGATCAGGGCTTCCACGTCGCGCTGGTTACCGACGGCCGCATGTCGGGCGCATCGGGCAAGGTGCCGGCCGTGATCCACGTGTCGCCGGAAGCGCTGCTGGCCGGCCCGCTCGGCAAGGTGAAGACGGGCGATACGCTCGTGATCGACGCGGAAGCCGGCGTGCTCGACATCGAGGTCGACGAGGCCGAGTGGCATGCGCGCCCGGTCGCGCAGCCGCTGCACCAGGCCGACAACGAGGTCGGTTTCGGGCGCGAACTGTTCGGCGTGTTCCGCGCGGCCGCGGCGCCGGCCGAGCAGGGCGCATCGGTTTTCGGGACGCTGGTCGGCGAAACGGCCGTCCACGTCGTCGCATGAATTTCAAGGAGTGTTATCGATGAAGACGATTGGTGAAATCGTGAAGCTGGGCCCGGTCATTCCGGTGCTCGCATTCGACTCGGTCGAGCAGGGCGAACACGTGTCGCGCGCATTGCACGCGGGCGGCGTGAAGGTGCTCGAGATCACGCTGCGCACGCCGGCCGGCCTGGAGGCGATCCAGCGCGCAAGCCAGCTCGCGGACGACATCGTCGTCGGCGTCGGCACGATCACGAAGCCCGAGCATTGCGCGCAGGCGAAGCGCGCGGGCGCGAAGTTCGGCGTGTCGCCGGGCCTGACGAAGGACCTGCACCTCGCTTCGCTCGACGCGGGCCTGCCGCTGCTGCCGGGCGTGATGACGCCGAGCGACATCATCCAGGCACTCGAACTCGGCTACGAGATCGTGAAATTCTTCCCCGCGCAGCAGGCGGGCGGCGTGCCGATGCTGCAGGCGTTCCACGGCCCGTTCCCGGCGCTGAAGTTCTGCCCGACGGGCGGCATCACGGTCGAGAGCGCGCCGAATTTCCTGAAGCTGCCGAACGTCGTGTGCGTCGGCGGCTCGTGGCTCACGCCGAAGGCCGCGCTCGCCGCGCAGGACTGGGCCGAAGTCACGCGCCTCGCGCAAGCCGCGAGCCAGCTTCCCCGCTAAGACTTGTACGAAATGATGGTTTGACCCTCGGGTGACAGGCGCTTAGTGCTTGTTTTACCGAGGGTTTTTGCTGATGGAACCGGTTCTATCCGCGGGCCGCAAAGATAAGTAAAATTCAGCGTCCTGACGGCGGGTGGGGGACCTCCCGTGTTTCGGAGACCTGCATAGCCGGGCATACTCGCAACAACTCGCCCGGTTCGAACAATTCAAGGAGGAGTGCCACATGGGGGCTGTCCAAGGCAGCATGCTGCTCGTATTCACGCTGGTCGCGATTGCCGCGCTGATCCTGATGATCGCGCGCTTCAAGATCTACCCGTTCCTGGTGCTGATCATCGTTTCGCTCGGCCTCGGTCTCGTCGTCGGCATGCCGATGGACAAGATCGTCAAGTCGTTCGAGGCAGGCACCGGCGGCACGCTCGGTCACATCGCGATCGTCGTCGGCCTCGGCACGATGCTCGGCAAGATGATGGCCGAATCGGGCGGCGCCGAACGGATCGCGACCACGCTGATCGACTGGTTCGGTGAAAAGAACATCCACTGGGCGATGATGTTCGTCGCGATCATCGTCGGCCTGCCGGTGTTCTTCGAAGTCGGCTTCGTGCTGCTGATCCCGATCGCGTTCAACGTCGCGAAGCGCACCGGCAAGTCGCTGCTCGTCGTCGGCCTGCCGATGGTGGCCGGCCTGTCCGTCGTGCACGGGCTGATCCCGCCGCACCCGGCCGCGCTGCTGGCCGTCCAGCAATACGGCGCCGATATCGGCAAGACGATCGCGTTCGGCCTGATCGTCGGCGTGCCGACCGCGATCATCGCGGGCCCGCTGTTTGCGCTGACGATCTCGAAGTTCGTGAAGCTGCCGGAAAGCAACCCGCTCGCCGCGCAGTTCGTCGATTCGCACACGGACGGCCGCAAGCGCGAACTGCCGAGCTTCGGCATCACGCTGTTCACGATCCTGCTGCCCGTCGCGCTGATGCTCGTCGGCAGCTGGGCCGACCTGCTGTTCGCACCGAAGTCGCTGCCGAACAACCTGCTGCGCTTTGCCGGCAACTCGGACGTCGCGCTGCTGATCGCCGTGCTCGTGAGCTTCTTCACGTTCGGCAAGCTGCAGGGCTTCAACCGCGACCAGATCCAGAAGTTCTGCGGCGAGTGCCTGGCGCCGATCGCCGGGATCACGCTGATCGTCGGCGCGGGCGGCGGCTTCGGCGGTGTCCTGCGCGACAGCGGGATCTCGCAGCAGATCGTCGAGACCGCGAAGCACGCGCACCTGTCGCCGCTGCTGCTCGGCTGGTTCGTCGCGGCGCTGATGCGTCTCGCGACGGGTTCGGCGACGGTCGCGATGACGACGGCCTGCGGGATCGTCGCGCCGATCGCGGCGGCGGCCGGCACGACCGTCAGCCCGGAGTTGCTGGTGCTCGCAACGGGCTCGGGCTCGCTGATCTTCTCGCACGTGAACGACGGCGGTTTCTGGCTGATCAAGGAATACTTCGGGATGACGGTCGGTCAGACGTTCAAGACCTGGTCGTTGCTCGAAACCATCATCTCGGTGCTCGGCCTGGGCTTCACGTTGCTGCTGAGCATGGTTTTGTAACAAGGGGTAGTCAATGATTCTGATCGCAATGGGCGTGTCGGGCGCGGGCAAGTCGCGAATCGGCGAAATGCTGGCGGAACGCCTGTCGTGCAGCTATACCGACGGCGACGCGTTTCACAGCGCGGCGAACAAGGAAAAGATGCACCACGGCATTCCGCTGACCGACGACGACCGCTGGCCGTGGCTGCGCGCGATCCGCGCGGCCATCGAGGAAAAGCGGCACGCGGGCGAGACGGCCGTGTTCACCTGCTCGTCGCTGAAGCGGTCGTACCGCGACGTGCTGCGCGGCACCGACACCGACGTGCGGTTCGTGTATCTGCAGGGTTCGTTCGACGTGTTGCACGAACGCCTGAAGACCCGCACCGGCCACTTCTTCGATCCGTCGCTGCTGAAAAGCCAGCTCGAGACGCTCGAGGAGCCGGGCCCGGACGAAGCGATCGTGGTCAGCATCGAGCTGACGCCCGAGCAGATCGTCGATCAGGTGATGGTGAAGATCGGCAACGCGCAGCAGCACTGAGTGCGGTTCGCCGCAATCGTCATGAAAATGGCGCCCGAAGGGCGCCATTTTCGTTTGCGGCCCGCAAGCCGGTCAGGCTGCGGGCGCGCGCGCCGCGATGCCGTCGAGCAGCACGTCGAGCATCGTGTCGTGCACGGCCGCCGGATCGAGTTGCGCGTAGAGCAGAGCGGCCGATTTGACGAGCGGATGCTCGGTGTTGGACAGCGCGTTCATCTCCGCGAGCTCGACGTCGTTCGCGGCGCGCGTGAGGCCGCCGGCCTCGGCGGCGGCAAGCCCGATCACGCTCGCATACCAGCCGACGCACACGGCCGGCAGCGCCGCGCGCGGGATGCCGGCGTCGGCCAGCGCGCGATGCACGGCCTCGATGTGCGCGAGATCGGCCGGCCCCGTACTCATGTGGCGCTGCAGGAGCGCGAACGCGGCAGGGTGGCGCAGCGCGAGCGCGCGGTACTGGCGCGCGAGGTCGCGCAGCCGTTCGCGCCACGGCAGCGCGTCGTCGACCGGCACGAGCGAGCGCGACAGCGCGTTCGCGATCGCGCGGCTCAGGCCGTCCTTCGACTTGAAGTGGTACAGCACGCTCATCGGATCGCAGCCGACCGATTGTGCGAGCTTGCGCACGCTGAATGCGGCTTCGCCGACGTCTTCGAGCAGCGCGAGCGCTGCCGCGACGATCGCGTCCTTGTCGAGGCCGCGCGGGCCCTGGGCAGGTTTGTCTTTCATCGATGCGGCCTGGCGGCCGGTGCCGGCCCGGCTGTAAACTTGACGAAAGCTTATTCTACACTGTAGAATTATTTCTGCGGTGTAGAAATTGGGTGTCCCGGCACCTTTCAATACGTGCTTTTGCACAGTCCGGGATCCAGGCGGCACGAGCGTGCCAGCCGTCAACACGGGCCATCGCGCCTCTTTTCTCGTTGACACCCAAGTGGAACCGGCTGCCCCACCCGCGAAGCCAGAAGGCTCATCGACAGGCGGCCCAAGACCATGCAAGTGCAATCATGACTTCCAATCACCAACCCCTGATCCAGGGCGAATCGCGTTTCGCGCAAACGCAACTGAACATCGAAAAAGACAACTGGAACTGGTGCGACCCGGCCCGCCATGACGGCGAACACCCGGCCAACTGGTACGAGGCGTCGCTGTCGCGCCACGCAAACAGCGCGCCGCTCGCGCACGACGCCGTGTGCGACGTGCTCGTGATCGGCGCGGGGCTGCTCGGCGCGTCGGCCGCGCTGCATCTCGCGGAAGCGGGCGTCGACACGATCCTCGTCGACAAGCATCACGTCGGCTCGGCCGCATCGGGCCGCAACGGCGGGCAGCTCACGCCCGGCATCGCGCGCTGGGAAGCCGCCGACATGATCGACCACCTGTCGCACGACGATGCGAAGCGGCTGTGGCGCTTCGCATCGGCCGAATCGATGGAGCTGATCGACGCGATCGGCGCGCGTTACGCGCTCGATCTCGACCGCAAGCGCGGCCACATCACGGCGGCGGTCCACCCCGGCCACATGAGCGCACTGCTCGACGGTGCGGATGCGCGCCGTCACCTCGGCGACACGGGCGTGACGCTCGTCGGCCGCCATCAACTGCACGACGAATACGTGCGCTCGGGGCTGTACCACGGTGCGGCGATCGACGCGATCGGCGGGCAGATCCATCCGCTCGCGCTCGTGCGCGGCCTCGTGCACGGCTTCCGGCTGAACGGCGGCGCGCTGTTCGAGGGCACCGAGGTGCTCGAGCTCGACGACACGCCGGCAGGCGTCGTCGCGACGACGCCGGGCGGCACGATCACCGCGCGCAAGGGCGTCGTGCTTGCGCTGCACAACACGACGTTCCGGCTGCTCGACGACGGCGCCGCGACGACCGTGCCGTTTTTCACGTACGTGAGCGTGACGGCGCCGCTCGACGTCGACGTTGCGACGCTGATGCCGGCCGGCATGCCCGTGTACGACACGCAGTTCCAGATCGATTACTACCGGCCGGTGCGCGGCAACCGCCTGCTGTTCGGCGGGCAGGGCACCGGCAGCTGCTGGGCGCAGCCCGACGTCAACGCGTATCTGCTGACACGGTTGAACACGGTGTTTCCGCAGGTCGACGGCCAGTTCGCGCTCGACTACTGCTGGAGCGGCGTCAGCGACTTCACGCTGAACGGCGCCACCGACAGCCGCAAGACCGACGGTCGCGTGCCGATGTACATGGTGCAGGGCTGGAGCGGCCACGGCGTCGCGCAGACGGTGCGGATCGGCAAGGCGATCTGCGACGATTTCGTCGGACGCAACGACGATTTCTCGATGCTGACCGGCATCGATCACCGCGCGATTCCGCTCGGCCGGCAGTTGTCGCCGATCGCAATCCCGGCCGCGAAGGCCGCGATGAGCGTGATGAGCGCGCTCAACCCGGGCCGGATGATCTCGTTCTGAGCGTCTGAAAAGGAAAAAGCCCGATGCGATTGCTCGCATCGGGCTTTTGTACGTCTGGCGACGAGCGCTTACGCGATCCGCTTCGCGAGTTCGACGGCCTTGCCGATGTACGACGCAGGCGTCATCGCGAGCAGGCGGTCCTTCGCATCCTGCGGGATCGCGAGCGTGCCGACGAACTGCTGCAGCGCTTCGCGCGTGATGCCCTTGCCGCGCGTCAGTTCCTTCAGCTGCTCGTACGGGTTCTCGATGCCGAAGCGGCGCATCACCGTCTGCACCGGCTCGGCGAGCACTTCCCAGCAGTTGTCGAGATCTTCGTTCAGGCGCTGCGGGTTCACTTCGAGCTTGTCGAGGCCGCGGATCAGCGAGTCGTACGCGAGCAGCGAGTAGCCGAGCGCGACGCCCATGTTGCGCAGCACCGTCGAGTCGGTCAGGTCGCGCTGCCAGCGCGACACCGGCAGCTTGTCGGCGAGGTGGCGCAGCGTCGCGTTCGCGAGGCCGAGGTTGCCTTCCGAGTTCTCGAAATCGATCGGGTTGACCTTGTGCGGCATCGTCGACGAGCCGATTTCGCCGGCCTTCGTCTTCTGCTTGAAGTAGCCGACCGAGATGTAGCCCCACACGTCGCGGTCGAGGTCGAGCAGGATCGTGTTCGCGCGCGCGACCGCGTCGAACAGCTCGGCCATGTAGTCGTGCGGCTCGATCTGGATCGTGTACGGGTTGAACGTGAGCTTCAGGCGGTTTTCGATCACGTCGCGCGAGAACGCTTCCCAGTCGAATTCCGGATACGCGGAAAGATGCGCGTTGAAGTTGCCGACCGCGCCGTTCATCTTGCCGAGGATCTCGACCTTCTCGATGCGCGCGATTGCACGCGCGAGGCGCGCGGCGACGTTCGCGAGTTCCTTGCCGAGCGTCGTCGGGCTGGCCGGCTGGCCGTGCGTGCGCGACAGCATCGGCTGGTCGGCGAGCGCGTGCGAGAGCGCGACGAGGCGCTGGTGGACCGTGCGCAGCGCCGGCACGATCACGTGTTCGCGCGCGCCGGCGAGCATCATCCCGTGCGACGTGTTGTTGATGTCCTCGGACGTGCACGCGAAGTGGATGAATTCGCTGGCCTTCTCGAGTTCGGCCTGGCCCTTCACCGATTCCTTCAGCCAGTATTCGACGGCCTTCACGTCGTGGTTCGTCACGCGCTCGATTTCCTTGATGCGGGCGGCGTCGTGCGCGGTGAAGCGCTCGGCGAGCTGCAGCAGGAACTGCTCGGCGGCGTCGGAGAAGCGCGGGACTTCCGCGAAGCCGGCGCGCGACAGCGCGATCAGCCAGTGCACCTCGACGGTGACGCGGTGGCGCATGAAGGCGGCTTCGGAGAGCCAGTCGCGCAGCGCTTCGGTCTTGCTGGCGTAGCGGCCGTCGATGGGCGAGAGCGCGGTGAGGGCGAAAAGCGTATCGGGACGAGTGTCGGACATGATCGGGCGGGCCTTGGAGCCGGGGCGAGCGAGGGGAGGAGAATCCGGTATTTTACCATTGGCGCGGGGCGATCCCGGTCGCGCTCGGCCGGCGGGCGCCGCCGCGTGCAAACGCCGCGCCGGCGCCCGTCCGCAGCGGGTCGCCGGGCCGCTCGCAACGCCGCCGGCCGGGCCCGCCCGCCGGTAGAATGCAGGCTCCTTCCCGATCGCCGCCCGCCGCGCCCGCCTGCATGGAACTGAAATGGCTCGAAGACTTCGTCTCGCTCGCGGAAACGCGCAGCTTTAGTCGGTCCGCCGAACTGCGGCACGTGTCGCAGCCCGCGTTTTCGCGGCGCATCCAGGCGCTGGAGGCATGGCTCGCGACCGAACTGATCGATCGTTCGGTTTATCCGACGCGGCTCACGCAGGCCGGGCAGATCTTCTACGAACAGGCGCTGACGATGCTGTCGCAGGCGCACGAGGCGAGAACGCTGCTGCGCGGCCACGTCGGCGCGCTGGTGCCGACGATCGAGTTCGCGGTGCCGCACACGCTGTCGCTCACGTATTTCCCGCGCTGGCTGCAGCGGATCGAGGCGAAGATGGGCCAGGTCCACACGCGGCTGCGCGCGCTGAACGTGCACGACGCCGTGCTGTCGCTCGTCGAGGGCGGCTGCGATCTCGTGATGGGCTACCACCACCCGAGTCATCCGGTCGCGCTCGACCCGGCGCGCTACGACATGCTGATCCTCGGCAGCGAGCCGATCAGTGCGTTCTCGGCGCCCGGCCGCGCGGGCCGGCCGCGCTATACGCTGCCCGGCACGGCCGACGCGCGCGTGCCGTACCTGTCGTATACGCCGAACGCGTATCTCGGCCGGATGACCGAAGTCATCGTCGCGAACGCGCCGACGCCGCTGTTCCTCGATCGCGTGTATGAAACCGACATGGCCGAAGGGCTGAAGGCGATGGCGCTCGCGGGCCACGGCGTCGCGTTCCTGCCGCACAGCGCGGTCGAGGATGCGGTCGCGGGCGGCCGCCTGATCCGGCTCGACCGGTCGGCGCGCGGCGGCGCGCATCCGTTCACGCTGACGATGGAGATCCGGCTGTACTGCGACAAGCTCGCGCTGCAGGGCGACGATCCGCGGCAGAAGCTCGTGCGTGCGCTGTGGGACGTCGTGCGCGACGAACTGCGCGATACGGACGGTTGACTGCGCAACGATGATCGCGGCCGGCTGACGGCGAGCTTGCGGCGCCTGTCGGACGGCTTCCGGCGGCCTGCCCGCGCGCGGGCAACACGATTTTTCGCGGAGGCGATGCACGACCGATCGCGGCCGTTCTTGCGCAAATCGACCGCAGATTTGCGAAAAATCGCGATCATGCAAGAAACGCATAATCGAATAAGCAAACGGCATTGGATAAAAAAAACGGGTTTTTCGACAATGTGCGCACCTGTTGACCGTTGGAGCATCCATGTCTTCGCAATTGCAGTCCATCCCGTCCTACCTGCACGCCGACGATCTCGGCCCGTGGGGCAACTATCTTCAGCAAGTCGATCGCGTCGCGCCGTACCTCGGCTCGCTGTCGCGCTGGCTCGAAACGCTGAAGCGCCCGAAGCGCATCCTGATCGTCGATGTGCCCATCGAGCTCGACAACGGTACCGTCGCGCACTTCGAGGGCTATCGCGTGCAGCACAACGTGTCGCGCGGCCCGGGCAAGGGCGGCGTGCGCTACCACCAGGACGTGACGCTGTCGGAAGTGATGGCGCTGTCCGCATGGATGTCGGTGAAGAACGCGGCCGTGAACGTGCCGTACGGCGGCGCGAAGGGCGGTATCCGCGTCGATCCGCGCAAGCTGTCGCGTGGTGAGCTCGAGCGCGTGACGCGCCGCTACACCAGCGAAATCGGCATCATCATCGGCCCGAACACCGACATTCCGGCGCCGGACGTCAACACCAACGAACAGGTGATGGCGTGGATGATGGACACCTACTCGATGAACCAGGGCCAGACGTCCACCGGCGTCGTGACCGGCAAGCCGATCGCGCTCGGCGGTTCGCTCGGCCGCAAGGAAGCGACCGGCCGCGGCGTGTTCGTCGTCGGCTGCGAAGCGGCGAAGAAGAAGGGCCTCGAGATCGAAGGCGCGCGCATCGCGGTGCAGGGCTTCGGCAACGTCGGCGGGATCGCGGCGAAGCTGTTCCAGGAAGCGGGCTCGAAGGTGATCGCGGTTCAGGATCACACGGGCACGATCTACCAGCCGGCCGGCCTCGATTCGAACCGGCTGCTCGACCACGTGGCCCGCACGGGCGGCGTTGCAGGCTTCGAAGGCGCCGAGCCGATGCCGAACGACGAGTTCTGGACGGTCGAGACCGACATCCTGATCCCGGCGGCGCTGGAAAACCAGATCACCGAGAAGAACGCCGGCAAGATTCGCACGAAGATCATCGTCGAAGGCGCGAACGGCCCGACGACGACGGCGGCCGACGACATCCTGAGCGCGAACGGCGTGCTCGTGATCCCCGACGTGATCGCGAATGCGGGTGGCGTGACCGTGTCGTACTTCGAGTGGGTGCAGGATTTCTCGAGCTTCTTCTGGACGGAAGACGAGATCAACCATCGTCTCGAGCGCGTGATGCGCGAAGCGTTCGCCGGCGTGTGGGCGGTGTCGGAAGAGCACAAGGTATCGGTGCGCACGGCGGCCTTCATCGTCGCGTGCAAACGCATCCTGATGGCGCGCGAAATGCGCGGCCTCTACCCCTGATCGTTGAGTTCGATCAAGTCATGACGCAATCCACCCGATTGCGGATGTGAACCCTCGCGGGCGGTGCCGGATCCGGCACCGCCCGCGCGCGCATTCGGGGTGCCCGAAGCCGGGAGGAAGGCTTCGCGCAGGGCGATTCGTAGTTCGGTAAACAACCAGTACTTTCAAAAATATTACTTTGATACACTGGCGCGGGTTTAAGCCAAGGAGATGACCAAAATGAAATACCACAAGGCAGTCCTCATGGTCGCGGCGCTCTGCGCATTCGCAAGCGGCGCGCATGCCCAGGAGACGGGCACGCTGAAGAAGATCAAGGACACGGGCGTGATTGCGCTGGGGCACCGCGAATCGTCGATCCCGTTCTCCTACTATGACGAAAAACAGCAGGTGGTCGGCTATTCGCGCGAATTCCAGATGAAGGTGGTCGACGCGGTGAAGAAGAAGCTGAGCCTGCCGAACCTGCAGGTCAAGAACATTCCGGTTACGTCGCAGAACCGCATTCCGCTGGTGCAGAACGGCACGGTCGACATCGAGTGCGGCTCGACGACCAACAACGCCGAGCGTCAGCAACAGGCCGCATTCTCCGACACGATCTTCGTGATCGGCACGCGCCTGATGACGAAGAAGGATTCGGGCGTCAAGGATTTCGCCGACCTCAAGGGCAAGACGGTCGTGACGACCGCCGGCACGACGTCCGAGCGCCTGCTGCGCAAGATGAACAACGAGAAGCAGATGGGCATGAACATCATCAGCGCGAAGGATCACGGCGATTCGTTCAACACGCTGGAATCGGGCCGCGCCGTTGCGTTCATGATGGACGACGCGCTGCTCGCGGGCGAGCGCGCGAAGGCGAAGCAGCCGGGCGAGTGGGTGATCGTCGGCACGCCGCAATCGGAAGAAGCGTACGGCTGCATGATGCGCAAGGGCGACACGGACTTCAAGAAGGTGGTCGACGACGCGATCTCGCAAGTCGAGAAGTCGGGCGAAGCCGCGAAGATCTACGCGAAGTGGTTCGAGAACCCGATTCCGCCGAAGGGGCTGAACCTGAACTTCCCGCTGTCCGAGTCGATGAAGAAGCTGTACGCGAACCCGAACGACAAGGCGCTCGACTGACCACACGGCCGTTGATGCAGAAATGACGCTAATGAGACGGAAGAGGCCACGCTTCTTCCGTCTCTTTTTGCTGGAGTCTTGCCCATGTCTTACCACTGGAACTGGGGCATCTTCCTGAGCCCCGTGTCGACCGGCGAGCCGACGACTTACTTCGGATGGCTGATGTCCGGCTTCTGGGTGACGATCGAAGTGTCGCTCGCCGCCTGGGTCATCGCGCTGATCGTCGGTTCGCTGTTCGGCGTGCTGCGGACGGTGCCTAACAAATGGCTCTCCGCGCTCGGCACAGTGTATGTGTCGATCTTCCGGAACATTCCGCTGATCGTGCAGTTCTTCGTCTGGTATCTCGTGATACCCGAGCTGCTGCCGGCGTCGATCGGCACCTGGATCAAGCAGTTGCCGCCCACCACGCAGTTCTTTACCGCGTCGATCATCTGTCTCGGCCTGTTCACCGGCGCGCGCGTGTGCGAACAGGTGCGCTCGGGGATCAACGCGCTGCCGAAGGGCCAGCGTGCCGCCGGCCTCGCGATGGGCTTCACGCAATGGCAGACGTACCGCTATGTGCTGCTGCCCGTTGCGTACCGGATCATCGTGCCGCCGCTCACGTCGGAATTCCTGAATATCTTCAAGAACTCCGCCGTCGCGTCGACGATCGGCCTGCTCGACCTGTCCGCGCAGGCGCGCCAGCTCGTCGACTACACCGCGCAGACCTACGAGTCGTTCATCGCGGTCACGCTCGCGTACGTGCTGATCAACCTGGTCGTGATGGCGTTCATGCGCTGGATCGAAGGCCGTACGCGGCTGCCCGGCTATATCGGAGGCAAGTGATGCATCAGTTCGACTGGAGTAGTATTCCCGGCGCGCTGCCGACGCTGTGGACGGGTGCGATCGTCACGTTGCAGATCACGCTGATCGCGATCGTCATCGGGATCGTCTGGGGCACGCTGCTGGCCCTGATGCGGATGTCGGGCGTCAAGCCGCTCGCGTGGTTCGCACAGGCCTATGTGACGGTGTTCCGCTCGATCCCGCTCGTGATGGTGCTGCTGTGGTTCTTCCTGATCGTGCCGCAGTTGCTGCAGGGCGTGCTCGGGTTGTCGCCGACGATCGACATCCGCCTCGCATCGGCGATGGTCGCGTTCTCGCTGTTCGAAGCCGCGTATTATTCGGAGATCATCCGCGCCGGCATCCAGTCGGTGCCGCGCGGGCAGGTGAACGCCGCGTTTGCGCTCGGCATGAACTACGCGCAGGCGATGCGCCTCGTGATCCTGCCGCAGGCGTTCCGCGCGATGGTGCCGCTGCTGCTCACGCAGGCGATCGTCCTGTTCCAGGATACGTCGCTCGTGTACGTGATCAGTCTCGCGGACTTCTTCCGCACGGCCGCCAACATCGGCGATCGCGACGGCACGACCGTCGAGATGGTCCTGTTCGCCGGCGCATGTTATTTCGTGATTTGCTCGTTGGCGTCTGCTCTCGTCAAGGGTCTCCAGAAAAAGGTCACACGATGATTTCCATCAAGAACGTTTCGAAGTGGTACGGCCAGTTCAAGGTCCTTACCGACTGCACGACCGAGGTCAAGAAAGGCGAGGTAGTCGTCGTGTGCGGCCCGTCGGGCTCCGGCAAGTCGACGCTGATCAAGACCGTGAACGGCCTCGAGCCGTTCCAGCAGGGCGAGATCCTCGTGAACGGCCAGTCGGTCGGCGACAAGAAGACGAACCTGTCGAAGCTGCGCTCGAAGGTCGGGATGGTGTTCCAGCATTTCGAGCTGTTCCCGCACCTGTCGATCACCGAGAACCTGACGCTCGCGCAGATCAAGGTGCTCGGCCGCGGCAAGGACGAGGCGAACGAGAAGGGCATGAAGTTGCTCGATCGCGTCGGCCTGAAGGCGCATGCGCACAAGTTTCCGGGCCAGTTGTCGGGCGGCCAGCAGCAGCGTGTCGCGATCGCGCGCGCGCTGTCGATGGACCCGATCGCGATGCTGTTCGACGAACCGACCTCCGCGCTCGACCCCGAGATGATCAACGAGGTGCTCGACGTGATGGTCCAGCTCGCGAAGGAAGGGATGACGATGATGGTCGTCACGCACGAAATGGGCTTCGCGAAGAAGGTCGCCCATCGCGTGATCTTCATGGATCAGGGTGCGATCGTCGAGGACGACCGCAAGGAAGATTTCTTCGAGAATCCGAAGTCGGAGCGCGCGAAGGACTTCCTCGCGAAGATCCTGCACTGAGCGTTCGCGCACTTCGTGCGCGTCAATGCGAAAACCGCCCGGCCGAACGCCGGGCGGTTTTTTCGTCCGCCTTTTTTCGCCCGCCTTGTCGTACGGTGGCGGGGGAAGAGAAGAGGAGGGCGCCGGCGCGCCGGGCTCAGAAGTCGATCGCGTCGTCGGAATCGCCGTCGGCGGCCGTTGCGAGCGCCTCGCGTGCATCGCGCGGCGCCGACGCCGACGCGTCGAGTGCGGGATTTCGAAGCTTCTCGAGCACGCGCTCGGGCACCGGGATCTGCATCCGCGCGGCGACGTCGCCGCACTGGAACATGATCAGCTCGCCCGGCTCGAACGCGGTCCAGACCTCGTTGTCGGTGAGCGGCTGCGTCGCGATCACCGCGACGCGATCCTCGGGCGTCGTGTATTTCGCGAAGTCGATCGACAGGTCTTCGTCGACGAGATGCGCGGTCGAGAACGGCCAGCGCCGCACCAGGTAGTGCAGCCGCGTCGAGCAGTGCGCGAAGAGCGCCTGGCCGTTCGACATCAGGAAGTTGAACACGCCGTGATCGGTGATGCCGCGCGTCAGCTCGCCGACGCGCTCGAACAGTTCGGGCAGCGGCGGCTGCGCACCGGGGAATGCCTCGCGCAGCCCCTGCATCAGCACGCAGAACGCCTGTTCGCTGTCGGTCGTGCCGACCGGATGGTAGACGCTGCCGTCCATGTCCGGTGCGTAGTCCTGCAGGTCGCCGTTATGCGCGAAGATCCAGTGCCGGCCCCACAGCTCGCGCATGAACGGATGGCTGTTCTCGAGCAGGATGTGCCCTTGCGTCGCCTTGCGGATGTGCGCGATCGTGTTCTTGGACTTGATCGGGTAGCGCTTCACCATTTCGGCGATCGGCGAGGTGGCCGATGCCTGGTGATCGATGAACAGGCGGCAGGCCTTGTCTTCGAAGAACGCGATGCCCCAGCCGTCGGCATGGTGGTCGGTGAGCCCGCCCCGGGCCGCGAAACCGGTGAAGGAGAATGTGACGTCCGTCGGCGCGGCGCAGTTCATTCCTAAGAGTTGGCACATTTTACTTGGGGCGGCAGGCTGAGGCGGGGTAACGAACCGGGCGAACCCCGGTACAATGCGGCTTCTAGCATATCACCGAGCCCTGAGCGGTAAAAAGCGGATTCCGCCGGCCGAAGGCCTCGTGTTGCGGTTTGCCGTCAGTCGGCCCGCGCACGTGTGTTCCGGCCCCGCCGATGGCCAGCCCGTTCCTCACGACGCCTCCTATGACTGCCTCGAACGCTTCCTCTCCGGCGACGCTCTCGCTCGCCCGTCCCGACGACTGGCACCTGCACCTGCGAGACGGCGACATGCTGGCCGCCGTGCTGCCGCACACCGCGCGCCAGTTCGGCCGCGCGATCGTCATGCCGAACCTGAAGCCGCCGGTGACGACCACCGCGCACGCGCAGGCCTATCGCGAGCGCATCCTCGCTGCGCTGCCGGCCGCGATGACGTTCGAACCGCTGATGACGCTGTACCTGATCGACAACACGCCGCCCGACGAGATCCGCCGCGCGCGCGAAAGCGGCTTCGTGCACGGCGTGAAGCTGTATCCGGCCGGCGCGACGACGAATTCCGACCACGGCGTCACTGATCTCGCGAAATGCGCGAAGACGCTCGAGGCGATGCAGGAAACGGGCATGCCGCTGCTGGTGCACGGCGAGGTAACCGACGCGTCGATCGACCTGTTCGACCGCGAGAAGGTCTTCATCGACCGTGTGATGACGCCGCTGCGACGCGATTTCCCGGGCCTGAAGGTCGTGTTCGAGCACATCACGACGAAGGACGCGGCCGACTACGTGCGCGACGCCGACGCGGCGCCCGGCCTGCTCGGCGCGACGATCACCGCTCATCACCTGCTGTACAACCGCAACGCGCTCTTCGTCGGCGGGATTCGCCCGCATTACTACTGCCTGCCGGTGCTGAAGCGCGAGACGCATCGCGTCGCGCTGGTCGAGGCCGCGACGTCGGGCAACCCGCGCTTCTTCCTCGGCACCGACAGCGCGCCGCATGCGCGCGACGCGAAGGAAACCGCATGCGGCTGCGCAGGCTGCTACACGGCGCTGCACGCGCTCGAACTGTATGCGGAAGCGTTCGACCACGCCAGCGCGCTTGACAAGCTGGAAGGTTTCGCGAGCTTCTTCGGCGCCGATTTCTACGGGCTGCCGCGCAGCGCCGAGACGGTCACGCTGCGCCGCGAGCCGTGGGAACTGCCGCGCGAGATCTTCGCGGGCGATACGCCGGTCGTGCCGCTGCGCGGCGGCGAGACGATCGGCTGGAAACTCGCGTGACCGGCGCGCCGCTCGCGCGCTGCCGACGGCGGCGCGCAGTGTTAGAATGCGCGTCGCAAAGCAGGCCAGGCAGTCGCGGCCTCGCCGCCTTCGGGCGCGCGGGGGCGAGGAAAGTCCGGACTCCACAGGGCAGGGTGATGGCTAACGGCCATCCGTGGCGACACGCGGAACAGGGCAACAGAAAGCAAACCGCCGATGGCCCGGCGCAAGCCGGGATCAGGTAAGGGTGAAACGGTGCGGTAAGAGCGCACCGCGGCTGCGGCAACGTACGCCGGCACGGTAACCTCCACCCGGAGCAATTCCAAGTAGGCAGGCGCGCATTTTCGGATGCAGGACGGGGCCCCCGTCTCGTCTGCGGGTAGGAAGCTTGAGCGCGTCAGCAATGGCGCGCCTAGAGGAATGGCTGCCACGCGCTGTGCGCTTCGGCGCGCAGCGTGCACAGAATCCGGCTTATCGGCCTGCTTTGCCGTTCGAATGCGAAAGGGCCGGCGTCTCCTTGCGGAGCGCCGGCCCTTTTTTCTTTCATGTGCGCCCGCCGCGGGCTCAGGCCGCGACGATGTCGAACGAATGCGTGAGTTCGGCCGTCTTCGCGATCATGATCGACGCGGAGCAATACTTGTCGTGCGACAGGTTGATCGCGCGTTCGACCGTGGCCGGGTTCAGGTTGCGGCCGGTAACGGTGAAGTGGAAGTGCACCTTCGTGAACACCTTCGGATCTTCGCTCGCGCGCTCGGCCTTCAGCGTAACCGAGCAGCCGGTGACTTCCTGGCGGCTCTTCTTCAGGATCAGCACGACGTCGTAGGCCGTGCAGCCGCCGGTGCCGAGCAGCACCATTTCCATCGGGCGCGGCGCGAGGTTATGGCCGCCGCCTTCGGGTGCGCCATCCATCGTGACGAGATGCCCGCTGCCGGTCTCGGCGGAAAACGCCATGCCGTCCTGGCCCATCCAGCTTACTTTGCATTCCATGCTTGCACTCCAGCGTTGCCTGATTCGGATTCGATCCGGCATTGTAGCCCGCTGCGCAACGGCCGGCTGATGCACTGCACGACGTGCAACGCCGGCGCTGCGTGAGCGGCGTGCCGAACGGCAATTTCCCTTCTGATTTTAGGGGTTTTACTCTAGGTGAGGTCGATTTCCGATCACGCTGGATGATTGCAAGCAATTGATTTCATGTGGAAAATCAATTTTCTCGGCCGCTCACTCAAAATTTCGCATTATGGTGTTTGATTTCGCAATGCAAATTTTCTTGTGGTGTCGGCGACACGTTCGTATAATGCGTCTCATTGGTTGTCGCGCTGCGGCAACCTCCGCATGTCTCCTCCACCCTCCTCCTGAGGTGGATTAAGCCCGAACCAGCCGTTCGGGCTTTTTTTCGTCCCATGCAAACATCGGCGTGCGGCTTGCGCGCCCCGGCATCGTCACGCGGGCTGTTGTGCGGCCGGCTGCGATGTCGCGTCGGGCGGCGTGCCGCGCGAGCGTGCGCCGGGCGCCGGCGCGTGGGCGGCCGACGCATGGCCGTGGCCGCGTGCGCAGAAGTGGCGTACGCGTTCGCGCACCGCGCGCAGACGGGCGACGCGATCCTCGGCATGGGCGGTCCGGGCTTCGGCAATGCGTGCATCGAGCGTGTCGAGCTTGGCTTCGCAGCCGGCGCGGGCGGCGACGGCAGGCGCCGCGGCGGCCAGCAGCGCGGCCGCGAAGAAGGGCGTAAGTCGTTGTTTCATCATGCTTGTTTGTTGTTTTCCGTGTTCGGCCGGTCTGGCGCGGCAAGGTCATGTGCCGCGCGTCGATGGGTGCCTCCCCGGGCGCTCGGTTCGCCTGGCTTGTCGGGGCACGACCGGATTTTGGCCCATTTCGGGCGCGCCGGACACGGGGCGTGGAATCTCTTTGACCGCCGTGTGGCATTTCCTTTATAATTCAGGGCTTTTCCGCTTTTATGCCCACGGAAAAAGAACAGGGAGAGCCTGCACCGCGCCTCGAAGCGCACACAGACAAGCAGGAAGAACACATCGGGCAAAGCATTTTTTTTGGATCGATCATGAAGACGTTTTCCGCAAAAGCCCATGAGGTGACGCGCGAATGGTACGTGATTGACGCGACGGATAAGGTTCTCGGCCGTGTTGCCAGCGAAGTGGCACGCCGTCTGCGCGGCAAGCACAAGCCTGAGTTCACCCCGCACGTCGACACTGGTGATTTCATCATCATCATCAACGCGAGCAAGTTGAAGGTCACGGGCAACAAGACTCTGGACAAGAAGTACTACCGTCACTCGGGCTACCCGGGCGGTATCTATGAAACGACGTTCGGCAAGATGCAAGAACGCTTCCCGGGCCGCGCGCTCGAGAAAGCGGTCAAGGGCATGCTGCCGAAGGGCCCGCTCGGCTACGCGATGATCAAGAAGCTGAAGGTCTACGCAGAAGCGACGCATCCGCATTCGGCTCAACAGCCGAAGGCGCTCGAGATCTAAGGGGACCCACATGATCGGTAACTGGAACTACGGTACGGGCCGCCGCAAGAGCGCAGTCGCACGTGTCTTCATCAAGGCAGGCAAGGGCGACATCGTTGTCAACGGCAAGCCCATCGCTGACTACTTCTCGCGTGAAACGTCGCTGATGATCGTGCGTCAACCGCTGGAACTCACGAACCACGGCCAGACGTTCGACATCAAGGTGAACGTGACGGGCGGCGGTGAAACGGGTCAGGCAGGCGCAGTGCGCCACGGCATCACCCGTGCACTGATCGACTACGATGCGACGCTGAAGCCGTCGCTGTCGACCGCAGGCTTCGTCACGCGCGATGCACGTGAAGTCGAGCGTAAGAAGGTCGGTCTGCGCAAGGCACGCCGCGCCAAGCAGTTCTCGAAGCGTTAATTCCGCTTCATGGCCGCGCCGCTTTCGGGCGGCGTTTGCCGGAAAAACCGCCAGCTTTCGCACTGGCGGTTTTTTTTTGCCCGCGCGGCGGCGGCCCGCGCCGGGCGCGATTGACGATATCGACAAGAACCTGTTGATTTCATGGACTTCAGCACGATCTTCTGATCGGCCCTACAATAGCGGCTAAAGCTTCCTGGAGAGTTCGCAATGAACGCTGTTACCGAATCCGCAGCAACCACGACCGAAATGCCGTTACCGTTCGTCTTCACCGACGCCGCGGCCGACAAGGTCAAGCAACTGATCGACGAAGAGGGCAACCCCGACCTGAAGCTGCGTGTGTTCGTGCAGGGCGGCGGCTGCTCCGGCTTCCAGTATGGCTTCACGTTCGACGAGGAAGTCAACGAGGACGACACCGTGATGAACAAGAACGGCGTCCAGCTCCTGATCGACTCGATGAGCTACCAGTACCTGGTCGGCGCCGAGATCGACTACAAGGACGACCTCAACGGCGCCCAGTTCGTGATCAAGAACCCGAACGCGACCACCACCTGCGGGTGTGGCTCGTCGTTCTCGGTCTGAGCGCACGGCAGATCAGCGCCGGTTCGCCGGAATAAAAAACGGGGCTTCATGCCCCGTTTTTTTTACGTCTGTGCGTGGCACCGGCCGCGCCGCGCAGCCCTTCAGCGCGGATAGAGTGCGCCGAGCACGCGGTTGCCGGCCGCCCCGGTGACCGTCGCGAGATTGCCGGGCTGGCGCGCGGTGAAGCGGTACGCGAGCCACGCGAACGCAAGCGCCTCGACCTGCTGCGGCGGCACGCCGAGCGCAGCCGTTGTATCGACCGTGGCCGGCACGCCGGCCTCGCGCAGCGCGTGCCTGAGTGCGTCGAGCAGCACCGGATTGCGTGCGCCGCCACCACATACGAAGACGGCCTTGCAGCCCGGCGCGTGCTGCGCGATCTCGCGCGCGACCGAGACGGCGGTGAGCGCCGTGAGGGTCGCCTGCACGTCCTCCGGCGCGACCTGCGCGAACGCGGCGAGCTTCGCGTCGAGCCACGCGGGGTTGAACAGGTCGCGGCCGGTGCTTTTCGGCGGCGGCGCGGAGAAATACGGCTCGTCGAGCAGCGCGTCGAGCAGCGGTGCGTGCACGGTGCCGCGCGCGGCGAACTTGCCGCCGTCGTCGTACGGCTTGCCGAGATGGCGGGTCGCCCACGCGTCGATCAGCGCATTCGCGGGGCCGCAGTCGAAGCCGCGCACGTCGCCGTCTTCGCCGGGCAGGATCGTGATGTTGCTGATCCCGCCGAGATTGCAGACGACGCGCGTTTCGCCCGGCGCACCGAACACCGTTGCATGGAACGCCGGCGCGAGCGGCGCGCCGTGGCCGCCCGCGGCGACATCGCGGCTGCGGAAATCGGCGATCACGTCGGCATGGGTCAGCTCGGCGAGCAGTGCCGGGTTGTTGAGTTGCCGCGTATAGCCGCGCTCGGGGCGATGGCGCACCGTCTGGCCGTGCACGCCGATCGCGCGGATCTCGTCGCGCGACAGCCCGGCCGTGCGCTGCAATTCGTGGCAGCACACCGCATAGCGCGCGACGAGCGCATTCGCCGCGAGCGATTCGCGGTCGATCTCGTCGTCGCCGGGCTGCTGCAGTGCGAACAGCGCGTCGCGCAGCGATTGCGCGAAGCCGACGAACGCTTCCGCGAGCACGGCCGGCGCCTTGCCGGCCTCGAAACGCACGGCGACACCGTCGACGCCGTCCATGCTGGTTCCCGACATCAGCCCGAAGTAGATGCCGTCGGCCGGATGGGCGTTTTGCGGATGTCGTTGCGGCACGTTGGGTTCTCCTGGATCGTGCGGCGCGGGCCGGTGCCACGCGCCTTGCGCCCGATTATCCGCGCAACGTGACGTGTCGTTAAGCGATGCGCGCGCAAGTTATGGGAAAATCCCTGTCTTTGCGACATTCTTCCTGGCACCGATGAGCACCGAACCCAGTTCCAAGCCCGTTTTCCCGATCACCGACGAAGTCCGGCATGCGCTCGCCGTCACGAAGCGCGGCGTCGACGAGCTGCTGATCGAGGAAGAGTTCGCGCAGAAGCTCGCGCGCAGCGCGGCCACGGGCACGCCGCTTCGCATCAAGCTCGGCCTCGACCCGACCGCGCCTGACATCCACATCGGCCATACGGTCGTGCTGAACAAGATGCGTCAGCTTCAGGACCTTGGCCACACGGTGATCTTCCTGATCGGCGATTTCACGTCGCTGATCGGCGATCCGTCGGGCCGCAACGCGACGCGCCCGCCGCTCACGCGCGAGCAGATCGAGTCGAACGCGAAGACCTACTTCGAGCAGGCCGCGCTCGTGCTCGATCGCGAAAAGACCGAGATCCGCTACAACAGCGAATGGTCGATGCCGCTCGGCGCGGACGGGATGATCAAGCTCGCGTCGCGCTACACGGTCGCGCGGATCCTCGAACGCGAGGACTTCACGAAGCGCTTCCAGGGCGGCGTGCCGATCTCGATCCACGAATTCCTGTACCCGCTGATGCAGGGCTACGATTCGGTCGCGCTGAACGCCGATCTCGAACTTGGCGGTACCGACCAGAAGTTCAACCTGCTGGTCGGCCGCGAACTGCAGAAGCAGTACGGGCAGGAACAGCAGTGCATCCTGACGATGCCGCTGCTCGAAGGCCTCGACGGCGTCGAGAAGATGTCGAAGTCGAAGGGCAACTACGTCGGCATCAGCGAGAAGCCGACCGACATGTTCGGCAAGCTGATGAGCATCTCGGACGCGCTGATGTGGCGTTACTTCGAACTGCTGTCGTTCCGCAGCCTCGACGAGATCGCCGGCTTCAAGCGCGAGGCCGAAGGCGGCCGCAACCCGCGCGACTTCAAGGTGCTGCTCGCGCAGGAAATCGTCGCGCGGTTCCACTCGCAGCCTGATGCCGAGCGTGCGCTCGAGGACTTCAACCACCGCGCGAAGGGCGGCGTGCCGGACGACATTCCGTCGGTCACGCTCGCCGGCGCGCCGCTGGCGATCGGCCAGTTGCTGAAGCAGGCCGGCCTCGTGCCGTCGACGAGCGAGGCACTGCGCAACATCGAGCAGGGCGGCGTGAAGATCGACGGCGCGATCGTGTCGGACAAGGGCCTGAAGGTCGAGGCCGGCGAGTTCGTCGTGCAGGTCGGCAAGCGCCGCTTCGCGCGTGTCACGCTGACTGCATGATCGCGCTGATCCAGCGCGTGAAGCGCGCCGACGTGCGTGTCGGCGGCCGCACGACGGGCGAGATCGGCGCGGGGCTGCTCGCGCTCGTCTGCGCGGAGCGCGGCGATACGGAGGCGGCTGCCGACAAGCTGCTGGCGAAGATGCTCGGCTACCGCGTGTTCAGCGACGCAGCCGGCAAGATGAACCTCCCCGTGTCGAATATCGACGGGGAAGGGCGCGCGGGCGGCCTGCTGCTCGTGTCGCAGTTCACGCTGGCGGCCGATACCAACAGCGGGCTGCGCCCGAGCTTCACGCCGGCCGCGCCGCCCGACGAGGGCGCGCGGTTGTTCGACTATTTCGTCGTGGCCGCGCGTGCGCGCCATCCGGTCGTCGAGACGGGCGAGTTCGGCGCCGACATGCAGGTGTCGCTCGTCAACGACGGCCCCGTGACGTTCTGGCTGCAAGTGCGGCCCTGATTCTTTCCCGGAGACGCCCCGCGATGGCCACCACGCAGATTCTTTTCATCCGCCATGGCGAGACGGCCTGGAACCGCATCAAGCGCATCCAGGGACATATCGACATCCCGCTGGCCGACACGGGCCTCGCGCAGGCGCAGCGGCTGGCCGCGCGGCTCGCGCGCGATGCGCGTGACGGTGCGCGGCTCGACGCGGTCTATTCGAGCGACCTGATGCGCGCGCAGCAGACCGCGCAACCCTTTGCCGACGCGCTCGGGTTGCCGCTGCTGCTGCGCGAAGGGTTGCGCGAACGCTCATACGGCGCGTTCCAGGGGCACGACAGCACCGAGATCGAGGCGCTGTTTCCGGACGCGTACGCAGCCTGGCAGACGCGCGACCCGGGCTTCGCACCGGAAGGCGGTGAGTCGCAGCGCGCGTTCTATCACCGCGTGCTGCATGCGCTCGAGCCGATCGTCGCCGCGCATCCGGGCGGCCGGATCGCGTGCGTCGCGCACGGCGGCGTGCTCGATTGCGTGTATCGCTTCGCGAACGGCCTCGATCTGTCGGCGCCGCGCAACTATCAGCTGCTCAACACCAGCATCAACGTCGTCGATTACGTGGATGGCCGCGCGCAGGTCGTGCAGTGGGCCGACGTGTCCCACCTGAGCGCCGCGAGCGACGATGATGACGGGTACCGCAAGGTGCTCTGAGCACGCGGGCCCCGTCCTCTGCGTGAGGCTTACTGCTGCAGCCCGTGGCGCGTCTTATAGTCGAGCGCATAGGCGATCTTGCCGGGCTTGTCGGCCGTGATTGGCTGGCGCAGCTTGTCGAATTCCCCCTTGTTGTATTTCTTCCCGCCGTTGATCGCATCGGCGCGCCCGAGGTCGGCGCCCGTCTTGCCGTCGATCACGGGGTCCGTGGCCGCGACCATTCGCGTCGACATGTTCCACACCGCGTTCAGGTAGCCCGTATCGGCCTTCGCCGGATCGGGATCGGTCGCGCCGAGGCGCGTCAGGTCGTAGCTGGCGAGCGGGAACGTGCCCGGCTGCGCGCGCAGCCAGTCGGCCCAGTAGAACTCGAGGTAGTCGGTGGCTTGCGCGGGCTTGCTGTAGCCGATGTCGCGCGTGAAATAGACGAGCGACCGGTAGCGGTCATTCGTCATCCCGAGTTTCAGGCCGAGTCCGGTCGGCAGTTGCGCGACCGCGATCGGTTTGCCTTCGCCATTCTTGAGGCGCACATAGCCGCGGCTTTGCATCTGCTGCCAGAACGCGTCGCCCGAATAGTCGCTCAGGTTGTCCTTGACGACGACGTGCACATGCAGCGCCGGGCCGCCGTCGGGCGTCTCGTAGTAGGTCGACAGCCCGTGGTGGCCGTCGGTCAGGTACAGCGCATCGCCGTTCGGGCCGATCACGACCGGGTTCAGCACCGAGCGGTCGCGGGCGTTCGCGTCGGTTATCGCGCACGTGTAGCTCGCGGGCTCGCGCAGCGCCGACCTGGCCGTGTAGCCGCTCGATGCGACGCCACCGAGCCCTTCGTCCGCACAGAAGTCGTCGAATTTCTTGTCGGGCTGCAGTTCGTAGCGGCCGAGCTTGTAGTAGATCTGGTCGTAGCCAATCGCGCCCTGCGTCGGATGGAGATCGCCGAGCGTCACGTCGATCAGGTCGCCCGCGCGGGCGGCCTGCCACTTGCCCGGTTGCGGCGTGATGGTGGCGGGCGGCGTGGGGGCGGGCGTTGTCGTGGTGCCGCCCGTCGGCGTTTGCGCGTCCGTGTGCGCGACGGCGGCGACATCGTCGCCTCCGCAGGCGGTGAGGGCGAAGACGGCGGACAGGCTGGCGGCGAGGGCAAAACAGGTCGGCAGGCGTGGCATCGCGGGCATCGGGTGTCGGTCGGGTGGGCGGGACACCGCGCGGGTAACGGATGTGCGGGACGTGCAGGACGTGCGACCGTGCGCGGGTGCAAGCCTGTCAGCTTGCCACATGAATTTGACAGCAAATTGAAATGATCGGATGAAGCTAATCGTCAGGCGGGTGGGGCGCCGTCGGGCGGTGTCGCGGTCGCGCGACGGCGTGCACGCTTTGACGCGCCGTTGACGAGTGCCCAGCGCAGCACGGGGGCGACGGCCCGTACGCCGGGCCGGACCACCGCGCGTCGCAACGGCGCGAACGTCGACACGCCGAGCATGCGTTGCGCCCACGGCGGCAGCAGGTCGATCCCGGCATGCATCACCAGCGAGGCGGCTGGCCGCAGCGCGGGCGTCGCGACCGGTACATTCAGCAGGATGGACATCACTTCGAAGGTGTGCGGCCCGGCCTCGAGTTCGGGTTGCATGCGCGCGAGATACGCGGCCACCTCGGCGCGCGAGCGGGGAACCTCGTGTGCGCCGAGCAGTTCGGCGATCAATGCCGTTTCGGCGTAGTAGCGGTCCTGCAACTCGCCCGGCAGCGCCGGATTCACGTAGCACAGATGCGCGGCGAGGAAGCTCGACACTTCCGCGACATGCACCCAGGTCAGCAATGCCGGATCGTCGGCGCGGTACGGCCGGCCGTCGGGTGCGGTACCCGATACGCGCGCGTGGATCGCTTTCACGCGCTCGATCAGCGCGAGTGCGTCCGCGCGACTGCCGAACGTCGTACCTGTGATGAACGTGGCGGTGCGCCGCAAGCGGCCAAGGATGTCGGTGCGAAACGACGAGTGATCCCAGACGCCCGCGAGCGCGAGCGGATGGAGTGCCTGCAGCAGCAGTGCGGCGATGCCGCCTGTCATCATCGACGTGAAGTCGGCATGCACGCGCCAGCAGACGGCGTCGGGGCCGAACAGCCCCGGATCGCCAGGCGGTGAAGAGAGATCGAGCGACGGGCCGCCGCCCACCGTCAGGTGCGTGATGCCGGCCACCAGCCGCTTGCGGATCGGCTCGGCCCAGCGCGGGCCCGGTGCGGGTGCGGCGGGGTGGCGGCTATGCGGCGTCGTCATGGCTGGCGCGGCTCGGGCGGCGGGTTACTTCCCGTCGGGGGCATCCGACACGCCGCGTTCGGCGCGGCCGGTGTCGGGCGCGGAAAGCCCGAAGTGGCGATACGTGAGCAGCGTCGCGATACGCCCGCGTGGTGTGCGCTGCAGGAAGCCCTGCTGGATCAGGTACGGTTCGAGCACGTCCTCGATCGTGTCGCGTTCCTCGCCGATCGCCGCTGCGAGGTTGTCGATGCCGACCGGGCCGCCGTCAAACTTGTACAGGATCGCTTCGAGCAGCTTGCGATCCATCAGGTCGAAGCCGACCGGATCGACGTCGAGCATCGCGAGCGCGGCATCGGCAACGGCCGCGGTGATCTGGCCGTCGGCCTTCACTTCCGCGAAGTCACGCACGCGGCGCAGCAGGCGGTTCGCGATTCGTGGCGTGCCGCGCGCGCGCTTCGCGATTTCCAGTGCGCCGTTCGGATCGATCTGCGCGTTCAGCAGCGATGCCGAGCGTCGCACGATGCGCGACAGTTGATCGGCGTCGTAGAACTCGAGGCGCGCGACGATCCCGAAACGGTCGCGCAGCGGGTTGGTCAGCATCCCGGCACGGGTGGTCGCGCCGACGAGCGTGAACGGCTGCAGGTCGAGCTTCACGCTGCGCGCGGCCGGCCCTTCGCCGATCATGATGTCGATCTGGTAATCCTCGAGTGCCGGATACAGGATTTCCTCGACGACCGGCGACAGCCGGTGGATTTCGTCGATGAACAGCACGTCGTTCGCCTCGAGGTTCGTCAGCAGCGCGGCGAGATCGCCCGCGCGCTCGAGCACGGGGCCCGACGTCTGGCGCAGGTTCACGCCCATCTCGCGCGCAATGATGTGCGCGAGCGTCGTCTTGCCGAGACCCGGCGGCCCGAACAGCAGCACGTGGTCGAGCGGCTCGGAACGGCGCTTGGCAGCTTCGATGAAGATCTCGAGCTGGCCGCGCACCTTTTCCTGGCCGACGTAGTCGTCGAGCTGGCGCGGCCGCAGCGCACGTTCGAACACCTCCTCGTGCGACGAGGCAGGCGAGGCGGCGATGATCCGCTGCTCGGTGGCGAGTTTGTCGGTTTCAATCATGCGGCCATTGTACCGCGCGCCGCAGTCCGGCCCACCTGGCCGAACGGCCGACTGGCGAGCGCCGCGCGGCCGCGCGACACTGGTCTCGACGGACGCTCAGGCCGCGCGCTATGCCTTCGACAGCGCCTTCAGCGCGAGCTTGATGCCTTCGGACACGCCGGTGCCGGCCGGCACGTTCTTGATCGCGGCGAGGCCTTCCTTTTCGGAGTAGCCGAGCGCGAGCAGCGCGTTGAGGATGTCGGTCGCGTGGTCGGACGGCGATGCGGCGCCGGCGAGCGCACCAAGATCGGCGCCGAGCTTGCCCTTCAGTTCGAGCAACAGGCGCTCGGCCGTCTTCTTGCCGATGCCTGGCAGGCGTACGAGGCGCGCGGCGTCCTGCATCGTCACGGCCTGCGCGAGCTCCTGCACGCTCATGCCGGACAGCACGGCGAGCGCCATGCGCGCGCCGATGCCGGTGATCTTCAGCAGCTCGCGGAAGGTCATGCGCTCCTGCGGCGTCAGGAAGCCGTACAGCAGGTGCGCGTCCTCGCGGACGATCTGCTGCGTGAGCAGCACGACGCGCTCGCCCGTTTGCGGCAGGTTGTAGAAGGTGCTCATCGGCACGTCGATTTCGTAGCCGACGCCGTTGCAGTCGACGAGCAGGTGAGGCGGGTTCTTTTCGAGCAGGATGCCGGCGATGCGACCGATCATGGATGGCGGAATGCGAGGAAGAAAGCGCGAGTGTAGCGCACGCGCGGCGCAATGCCGATTGGATCGGCCGTCAGGCCGAAGCGATACGTGTCGTGTGTGCGCCGCGCGCGGTCAAAACGGTCGATCCGGGGTGCCGGGCGATGGCGTGCGCTCGGTGTCAGCCGACCAGCCGCCCGCGCCGCACGCGCAGCCCTTTCTTCGCGAGCGCCGGCGCGAGGCCGCCGAGCGTGCTGAGCGTATTGCCGCCGTGGGCGTGGCAGATCGCCATGCCGAGCGCGTCGGCCGCGTCGGAGCCCGGTTGTCCGGAGAGATTGAGCAATCGCGTGACCATTTCCTGCATCTGCGTCTTGGTCGCACGGCCGTAGCCGACGACGGCCTGCTTAAGCTGCAGCGCCGTGTATTCGGCGACGGGCAGGCCACCCGCGACGAGGCCGCAGATCGCGGCGCCGCGCGCCTGGCCGAGTAGCAGCGTCGATTGCGGGTTCACGTTGACGAACACCTTTTCGATCGCGGCCTGGTCGGGCGCATGTTCGCGCACGATCGTCGAGACGCCCTGGAAGATCGTGCCGAGCCGGGTGGCCAGGTCGGCAGTCGGCGTGCGGATCACGCCGCTCGTGACATAGGCGAGCCGGTGGCCGCTGACGTCGATGACGCCAAAGCCGGTGACGCGCAGGCCGGGGTCGATGCCGAGAATTCGCATGAGAGAGGAGAAATGCCTGATGCAGCGATACTACAACGAATGGTGCGGCGAGCCGGCCATATGGTCGCGCGCGAGGGCGCCGCGCAATAAAAAACCCGGCGGGTGCGATGCCGCCGGGTTTTCGTGTCGCGGCCGCGCGCGATCAGTGACGGAAGTGGCGCACGCCCGTCAGGATCATCGCGATGTTGTGCTCGTCGGCTGCCGCGATCACTTCGTCGTCGCGCATCGAGCCGCCCGGCTGGATCACGCAGGTCGCGCCGGCCGCAACGACGACGTCGAGGCCGTCGCGGAACGGGAAGAACGCATCCGACGCGACGGCCGAGCCGGCCAGCGTCAGGCCCGCGTTCTGCGCCTTGATGCTCGCGATGCGCGCGGAATCGACGCGGCTCATCTGGCCTGCGCCGACGCCGAGCGTCATGCCGTTGCCGCAGAACACGATCGCGTTCGACTTCACGTACTTCGCGACGCGCCATGCGAACAACAGGTCGTCCATTTCCTTCGGCGTCGGGTGGCGCTTCGTGACGACGCGCAGCTCGTGCGGCTGCACGTTCTTCGAATCGAGCGACTGCACCAGCAGGCCACCGCCCACGCGCTTCAGGTCGAATGCGTTGTGGCCGTCGCCGAGCGCGATCTCGAGAAGGCGCACGTTCTGCTTAGCCGCGAACACCTGCTTCGCGGCGTCGGAGAACGACGGCGCGATCAGCACTTCGACAAACTGCTTCGCGACGGCCTGAGCGGCCGCTTCGTCGACTTCGCGGTTGAACGCGATGATGCCGCCGAATGCCGACGTCGGGTCGGTCTGGAACGCTTTCGCGTAAGCGTCGGCCGAGTCGTTGCCGATCGCGACGCCGCACGGGTTCGCATGCTTGATGATCACGCAGGCCGGCGCGTCGAACGTCTTCACGCATTCCCACGCCGCGTCCGAATCCGCGATGTTGTTGTACGACAGTTCCTTGCCCTGCAGCTGGCGGTAGTTCGCCAGCGCGCCGGCCGGCGTCGCGAGGTCGCGGTAGAACGCCGCGCTCTGGTGCGGGTTCTCGCCGTAGCGCAGGTCCTGCACCTTGTCGAACGCCATGTTCAGCGTCGCCGGATACGCATTGCGCGACGCATGCTTCAGCTCGTCGGTCAGGCTCGTCAGGTAGTTCGTGATCGCGCCGTCGTATTGCGCGGTGTGCGCGAACACCTTCGTCGCGAGGCGGAAGTTGGTCGCATAGCCGACCGCATTGCCGTTCGCCTTCATCTCGTCGAGCACGACCGCGTAGTCGGCCGGATCGACGACGACCGTCACGTCGCGATGGTTCTTCGCGGCCGAGCGCAGCATCGTCGGGCCGCCGATGTCGATGTTCTCGATCGCGTCGGCGAGCGTGCAGTCGTCCTTCGCGATCGTCGCGACGAACGGATACAGGTTCACGACGAGCAGGTCGATCGTCGGGATGCCGTGCTGTTCCAGCGCCTGCATGTGCTCGGGCAGGTCGCGGCGGGCGAGGATGCCGCCGTGCACCTTCGGGTGGAGCGTCTTCACGCGCCCATCGAGCATTTCCGGAAAGCCCGTGTAGTCGGCCACTTCGGTAACGGGCAGGCCCGCGTCGGCGAGCAGTTTCGCGGTGCCGCCCGTCGACAGCAGCTTGACGCCGAGGTCGGACAGCGACTTCGCGAAGTCGACGATGCCGGTCTTGTCGGAAACGGAAATGAGCGCTTGCTTGATCATGATGGAACCACCAATAGCCAGGGAAACGGGGACGGGACGGCCGGCTACAGCAGGCCGTGCTGCTGCAGCTTCTTGCGCAGCGTATTGCGATTGATGCCGAGGTACTCCGCGGCGAGCGACTGGTTGCCGCCTGCCTGTACGAGCACGACCTCGAGCATCGGCTTTTCGACGCAGGACATCACCATTTCATAGACGTCGTGCGGATTGGAGCCGTCTAGATCCCGGAAATACACGTCCAGGCTCTCGCGGACACATTGTTCGATGTTGTGCTTGCTCATGCTGCTAACTGGTTATGGTCGTCCGACTCGCCCTGGCCGTTTTCCTCTTCGTCATCGACGTAGACGAGATGGTCCGACAGCGCCTTTTGCGCCTCGAAGAATGCATTGACGGCGGCGAGCTGCTCGCGGGAGGAATCGAGCGTGTTCATCCTGTGCCGGAACCCGTTGGCACCGGAAAGGCCGCGAGTGTACCAGCCGATGTGCTTGCGCGCAGTACGGACTCCCGTGAATTCACCATAGAAAGCGTAGTGGTCTTCCAGGTGTTCGTTCATCACGTGCTGGATCTCGTCGATCAGCGGCGGGGGCAGCAGCTCGCCGGTTTGCAGGAAATGATCGATTTCGCGGAACAGCCATGGCCGGCCTTGCGCGGCGCGACCGATCATCAGCGCGTCGGCGCCCGTGGCATCGAGCACGGCCTTCGCCTTCGCGGGCGACGTGATGTCGCCGTTCGCGACGACCGGAATCCGCACGGCCGCCTTCACGGCAGCGATGGTGTCGTATTCGGCGTCGCCGCGGTACAGGTCGGCGCGCGTGCGGCCGTGCACGGTGAGCATCGAGATGCCGGCGGCTTCGGCCAGGCGCGCGACCGTGATCGCGTTCTTGTGCTCGCGGTCCCAGCCCGTGCGGATCTTCAGCGTGACGGGCACCGCATCGGGCCCCGTGCCGACCGCCGCGACGACGGCCTCGACGATCCGCTGCACGAGCGGCTCGTTCTGCAGCAGCGCGGAGCCGGCCGCGACGTTGCAGACCTTCTTCGCCGGGCAGCCCATGTTGATGTCGATGATCTGCGCGCCGTTGTCGACGTTGTAGCGGGCCGCTTCGGCCATCATCGCCGGATCGGCGCCGGCGATTTGCACGGCGATCGGCTCCACCTCGCCTTCGTGGTTCGCGCGCCGCATCGTCTTCGCGCTTTTCCACAGCTGCGCGTTGGACGCGACCATCTCGGACACGGCGTAACCGGCCCCCAGCCGCTTGCAGAGCTGGCGGAACGGACGATCCGTCACGCCGGCCATCGGAGCGACGAACAGGTTGTTACGCAATACGTGAGGGCCGATAACGGGCATCGCAATGGCACCCGCCCGCGACCGGCGCGGGCAGGGAAAGGGCAGACGGAAACGAGCATTTTACCGTATTCCCGTGCCTCGCCGATTTGACCCGGTTTGCGTGGCCCGGCTGAGCGCACCGCGCGGTGCGCCGCGCGTCAGTTGCGCTGGCCGAACATCATCTGGCGAGCGATCGCTTTCTTGAGGGGCGGCACGAATTCGAGCGCGGTGAGCGCGGCGCCGCGCAGCAGCGGGAGTGGGCCCGAGTCGATCGTAAACAGCCGCGCAAGCGTGTCGGTCGCGCCGATCGTGAAGCGCCGGTCGAGCGCGCGGCGCGCGTTGAAGGTGGCGAGCGCGGTCGCGTCGAAGCCTTGCGCGGACAGTGTATCGACGAGCGTATGCGCATCGCGCAGCCCGAGGTTGAGCCCCTGGCCCGCGACGGGGTGCAGTGTTTGGGCGGCATTGCCGACGATCGCGACGCGGCCGCTGACGAGCGTCTGCGCGGCGTTCAGGCCGAGCGGGAACGACGCGCGGCCCGCGATCGCGACGAAGTGGCCCATGCGTTCGCCGAACGCGCTGCCGAGCTCGCGCAGAAACGCGTCGTCGGGCAGCGCCGCGCGCCGCGCCGCGTCGTCGGGCGTGCAGCACCAGACGAGCGCGTAGTCGGCCTGGCGCGGCCCGCCGAGCGGCAGCAGCGCGAGCGGACCTTCGTGCGTGAAGCGTTCCCATGCGACATTCGGGCGGGGCGCCGATACCGTGACCGTGCCGACGAGCGCGGTCTGCCCGTAGTCGCGGCGATGCTTGCCGGCGTCGGCCTGCTGTTCGTGGAACAGCCCGCCTTCGGCATTGATGACGATGCGCGCGCGCAGCGTGCGCTCGCCTGGCGGGCCGTCGAGCGTCAGCGTGACGCCGTCGGCGTCCTGTTGCGGCGTGCGCGCGCTGGTCGACGTGAGCCAGTCGACGCGCGTGCCGCGCACGGCGCCCGCGAGCGCCTGCACGAGCGAGCCGTAGCGCACGACATAGCCGAGCGCGGCGAGGTCGTGCTCGTCGCGGTCGATCAGCGTGCGGCCGAAATGGCCGCGCTGCGATACGTGGATATGTTCGATCGGGGTCGCGTCGGCGGGCCACGCGAGCGTGTCGAGCAGTACGTGGCTGCCATGCGAGACGGCGATCGCGCGCGGGTCGTTCGCGCTCGCGGCCGGTTCGCGCGCGTCGATCAACGCGATCGATGCATGCTGCGTGGCGCTGCGGCGCGCGAGCCAGCCGGCGAGCGCGAGCCCGACGGGGCCCGCACCGACGATGGCGAGGTCGTAGTCCGGCGTGGCCGGGGAGGAAGCGGTCGTCATCTTGATTCGTGAAACGGAGGTAACGGTTGACGGCGGCGCATGGCGGGCCGGTTACGCACCCGCGCGCATCAGCGCTTCGATCTCGATTGCCGCGACGGGCACGCCGCGCGTGATCAGTTCGCAGCCCTGCTCGCGCACGATCGCGTCGTCCTCGATGCGGATGCCGATGTTCCAGTATTCGGGCGGCACGTCGTCGGCTGCCCGCACATACAGGCCGGGCTCGACCGTCAGCGTCATGCCGGGCTTCAGCGTGCGCCACGGCAGCGTGCCGTTGCCGTCGCGCTCGGCGAGCCGCTCGCGGTAGTCGCCGCAATCGTGCACGTCCATCCCGATCCAGTGGCCCGTGCGGTGCATGTAGAAGCGCGTGTACGCGCGCTCGGCGATCACGTCGTCGACGTTCGAGAAGCGCGTTTTCGGGATGATGCCGGTGTCGAGCAGCCCCTGCGCGAGCACGCGCACGGCCGCATCGTGCGGCGCCTCGAACGGCACGCCCGCGCGCGTCGCGTCGATCGCGGCCTGCTGCGCGGCGAGCACGATGTCGTACAGCGTGCGCTGCGCGGGCGAAAAACGCCCGCTGGCCGGGAACGTGCGCGTGATGTCCGACGCGTAGCCGTCGAGTTCGCACGCGGCGTCGATCAGGATCAGGTCGCCGTCCTGCGCGACTGCGTTGCCGGCCGGGTAGTGCAGCACGCACGCGTTCGCGCCGGCCGCGACGATCGAGCCGTACGCGGGCGCCTGCGCGCCGTGCTTGCGGAACACATACAGCAGCTCGGCCTCGAGTTCGTATTCGCGGATGCCGGGGCGGCACACCTGCATCGCGCGGCGGTGCGCGAGCGCGGAGATGTGCGCGGCGCGCATCATGATCGCGAGTTCGTGCTCGTCCTTCACGAGCCGCATGTCGTCGAGCAGCGGCGTGAGGTCGAGCAGCGCGTCCGGCGCGGCGACGCCCGTGCGCGCCAACGCGCGCACCGCGTCGATCCAGCCCGCGAGCTGGCGGTCGAAGTCGGCCGATGCGCCGAACCGGTAGTGCACGGTGCCCGCGTCGGCGAGCAGGCGCGGCATCTCGGTGTCGATCACGTCGACCGCGAACGCCGCGTCGAAACCGAACGCGTCGCGCGCGGCTTCGGGCCCGTAGTGGAAGCCTTCCCAGATCTCGCGGTCGGCATTCTTGCCGCGACAGAACAGGATCGACTCCGGCGCGCCGTGCGGTGCGGCCGCATTCAGCACGAGCACGGCATCCGGCTCGGTGAAGCCCGTCAGGTAATGGAAGTAGCTGTCGTGCCGGTACGGGTAGGCCGTATCGCGGTTGCGCAGCAGTTCCGGCGCGGTGGTGACGATGGCGACGCCGCCGCCCGCGGCGCGCAGTGCGGCAAGCACGCGTTCACGGCGCTGGCGGTAGACGTCGACGGCGATGGCGGTATCGAGGGGCGCATTCATCGGGCAATTGTAGCGCCGCCGGCCGCCGCGCGTGAGAGGGCGGCGGCAAGCCGCGCCGGAAGGGCCGCACGGCGGTTGTTGCAAACCATCCACAGGCCGGACGGCCGATTTTCTACCCGGCCGCGCCTGCCGGTTATGATCGGCGACAACGTATACTCTCGGTGGTTCCCTTAAAAAGGCAGATGATGAAATTAATCGGTTCGCTCGGCAGCCCGTACGTCCGCAAGGCGCGGATCGTGCTTGCTGAAAAGAAGATCGACTATAAGCTGGAGCTCGAGAACGTGTGGAGCCCGGATACGAACATTCATGCGTCAAATCCGCTCGGCAAGGTGCCGTGTCTCGTGATGGAAGATGGCGCCGCGGTGTTCGATTCCCGCGTGATCTGCGAATACGTCGATACGCTGTCGCCGGTCGGCAAGCTGATCCCGCCTTCGGGCCGCGAGCGCGTCGAGGTGCGCTGCTGGGAAGCGTTGTGCGACGGCGTGCTCGACGCGTCGGTCGCGATCCGTCTCGAACACACGCTGCGCGACGAAGCGCAGCGCAGCGCGAGCTGGATCGCACGCCAGCAGCGCAAGATCGACGATGGCCTCGTCGCGATGTCGCAGGGCCTCGGTAGCAAGACGTGGTGTGTCGGTAATCATTACACGCTCGCCGACATCGCACTCGGCTGCACGCTCGGCTATCTCGACTTCCGGATGCCCGAACTCAACTGGCGCGAGCACCATCCGAACCTCGACAAGCATTTCGTGAAGCTGGCGCAGCGGCAACCGTTCGCCGATACGCTGCCGCAGGGCTGAGTCGCAACCGCCCGCGTCAATCCGCAGACGAAAGAAAAGCGCCCGGAGAGGCGCTTTTCTTTTGCGGGGCCGCCCGGCGAAGGGCGGCGCACTGCGTCATTCGATCGACGCGTACACGGCCTCGCCGAGCGTGAACGAATCGCTGCGCGCAATCGGCCACCACTTGTCGTACAGCGTAAAGCCGCAATGGTTGCCGTCGAGCAGCGCGCCGGGCTTCAGGTACTTCAGCAACTGCGACATCAGCCGGACCTCGTGCGGCGCGATGCGCTGCACGATGTGATGCGCGCGCAGCTCCGACGGATGCGACAGGCCGGCCGCCTGCACGAGCTCCTGCAGCGCGTGCAGCGTATTGCGGTGGAAGTTGTACACGCGGTCGGCCTTGTCGGGCACGACGAGCGCGCGCTGGCGTACCGGGTCCTGCGTCGCGACGCCGGTCGGGCAGCGGCCCGTGTGGCAGGTCTGCGCCTGGATGCAGCCGACCGCGAACATGAAGCCGCGCGCCGAGTTCACCCAGTCCGCGCCGATCGCGAGCGTGCGCGCGACGTCGAACGCGGTGATGATCTTGCCGCTTGCGCCGAGCTTCACGCGATCGCGCACGCCGATCCCGACGAGCGTGTTGTGCACGAGCAGCAGCCCTTCCTGCAGCGGCACGCCCACATGATCGGTGAATTCGAGCGGCGCCGCGCCGGTGCCGCCTTCCGCGCCGTCGACGACGATGAAGTCCGGCACGATGCCCGTCTCGACCATCGCCTTCGCGATCCCGAAGAATTCCCAAGGATGGCCGACGCACAGCTTGAAGCCGGTCGGCTTGCCGCCCGACAGCGTGCGCAGCCGTTCGACGAATTCGAGCAGCCCGCGCGGTGTCGAGAATTCCGAGTGCGTCGCGGGCGAGATGCAGTCCTTGCCCATCGGCACGCCGCGCGTCTCGGCGATCTCCGGCGTGATCTTCGCGGCCGGCAGCACGCCGCCGTGGCCGGGTTTCGCGCCCTGCGACAGCTTGATCTCGATCAGCTTGACCTGCGGATCGGCGGCCTGCTTCGCGAACTTGTCGGGGTTGAACGTGCCGTCGTCGTTGCGGCAGCCGAAGTAGCCCGACGCGATTTCCCAGATGATGTCGCCGCCGTTCTCGCGGTGGTACTTCGACAGCGAGCCTTCGCCGGTGTCGTGCGCGAAACCGCCTTTCTTTGCGCCGAGGTTCAGCGAACGGATCGCGTTCGCGGACAGCGAGCCGAAGCTCATCGCCGAGATGTTGAAGATCGAAATGTCGTACGGCAGCGCGCGATTCGCCCCGACGCGGATGCGGAAATCGTGGTTCGGCAGCTTCGTCGGCGCGAGCGAGTGGCTGATCCATTCGTGCGCGACGGCCTTCACGTTCAGCTCGGTGCCGTACGGGCGATTGTCGGCGACGTTCTTCGCGCGCTGGTAGACGAGGCTGCGCTGCGCGCGCGAGAACGGTTTCTCGTCGGTGTCGTCCTCGACGAAGTACTGGCGGATCTCGGGACGGATGAACTCGAACAGGAAGCGGAAGTGACCCCAGAGCGGGTAGTTGCGCAGGATCGCGTGACGGTCCTGCTTCAGGTCGTATACGCCGAGCGCGACCAGGGCGACGGGGATGACGATCCACAGCCAGGAGAGTGTGTGGATTGACGCGAGCGCGGCCGTCGCGACGAGCAGCAGGACAGCACACCACATCGCCAGATAGCGTCGTGAAAGCATGGGGACTCCGTAAGATTCTTGAAATGCCGCCATGCGTACGCTGCGCGGCGGCGCGCCGCCCGCGGCGGAATCGTGTTCCGCCGGGCGCGGCGTGCCGCAAGTCTAAACCGAATATGGGTCAGCGTGCGTCGGCAAGCGCCGGCGCGTGGCCCTCCGCGGGCGCCGCCTGGCCGGTTGCCGCGGACTCGATGATGCCGCCGCCGAGGCAGATCTCGCCGTCGTACAGCACGGCCGACTGGCCGGGCGTGACGGCCCACTGCGCGTCGTCGAACGCGAGCGAGAAGCGCTCGCCGTCGGCACGTGCGAACGTGCATGCCGCATCGGCCTGCCGGTAGCGCGTCTTCGCGCCGGACGCGAAGCCTTCGGCCGGCGGTTCGCCGGCAACCCAGCTCACGTTGCCGGCGACGAGCTGCCGCGACAGCAGCCACGGATGATCGTGGCCCTGCACGACGTATAGCGTGTTCGACGCGATGTCCTTCGCGGCGACGAACCACGGTTCGCCGCTGCCGTCCTTGCTGCCGCCGAGTCCGATGCCCTTGCGCTGGCCGAACGTATAGAACGCGAGGCCGATGTGCTCGCCGACGACCTTGCCGTCGGGCGTCTTCATCGGGCCGGGTTTCGTCGGAAGGTAGCGGTTCAGGAAATCGCGGAACGGCCGTTCGCCGATGAAGCAGATGCCCGTCGAATCCTTTTTCTTCGCGTTCGGCAGCCCGATCTGCGCGGCGATCTCGCGCACTTTGGTCTTCGGGATCTCGCCGAGCGGGAACATCGTCTTCGACAGTTGCGCCTGGTTCAGCCGGTGCAGGAAGTACGACTGGTCTTTCGTATGATCGAAGGCCTTCAGCAGTTCGAAACGCCCGTCGCGCTCGCGCACGCGCGCATAGTGGCCGGTCGCGATCATTTCCGCGTCGAGCGACATCGCGTGATCGAGGAACGCCTTGAACTTGATCTCCGCGTTGCACAGCACGTCGGGGTTCGGCGTGCGGCCGGCCGAGTATTCGCGCAGGAATTCGGCGAACACGCGGTCCTTGTATTCCGCCGCGAAGTTGACGGCTTCCACGTCGATGCCAATCAGGTCGGCCACCGACACGACGTCGATCCAGTCCTGGCGCGTCGAGCAGTATTCGCCGTCGTCGTCGTCTTCCCAGTTCTTCATGAACAGGCCGACCACGTCGTACCCTTGTTCCTTCAGCAGCCACGCGGTCACCGACGAATCGACGCCGCCCGACATGCCCACCACTACCCGGCGCTTGCTCATTTGTTGACCGCCTGACGTTCGAATGCTTCGGGACGCGGCGCGACCGAATGCGTGTGCACGAAATCGAGCGGAATGCGCCGCCCGGCGAGGTAGTCGTCGACGCAGCGCATCACCGCGGGCGAGCGGTGGCGCTCGCTGCACGCGCGCAGTTCGCCGGCCGTCATCCACAGCGTGCGGACGATGCCGTCGTCGAGTGCGTGGCCCGCTACCGGCTCGCCGGCCGTGCCGCAGAACGTGAAGCGCAGGTAGGTCGCGCCGGCGGTGCCGGGGCGGTCGTAGTGCGCGAGATAGACGCCGACGAGCGCGTCGGGCGTGAACGGGTGCGCGGTTTCCTCGAGCGTCTCGCGGATCACGGCGTCGGCCAGCGTCTCGCCGGCTTCGAGATGGCCTGCCGGCTGGTTGATGCGCAGGCCCGCCGAGGTTTCTTCCTCGATCACGAGAAAGCGGCCGGCGTGCTCGACAAGCGCCGCGACCGTCACATGCGGGGTCCAGATTTCGGGTTTCATGGTTCGGCATTTTACCGGTTGCGCCCGAACGCTGCCCGGCATCTGGTTAGACGAATCCGACCCTCGCCAATCGTCCGTCTCGCCGATGCGCGATGACGCGGGCCGGGCTAATGTCGCAATCTCGCACGATCGTGCGCAAAGTGCTGGCGCGGCCATCGCTTTCGGTTAAAGTGCAGCGTGAACGCCGTTGCCCGTGAGCCGGTAAGTCAGCCTGTCCGGCTCGTTGTGCAGTAGAAATCGCAAGAAAAGAAATACTGACAATGACTGGAGGAACTGAAGATGCATATTGGAGTGCCTGCTGAAACGCGGGCCAACGAGGCGCGTGTGGCTGCGACGCCGGAAACCGTGAAGAAATACGCGGCTGCCGGCCATCGCGTCAGTATCGCGAAAGGGGCCGGCATCGCAGCCAGTTATCCCGACGAGGCCTATGCGGCCGCCGGTGCCGAATTGACCGACCAGTCGGCTGCTTTTGATGCCGACATCGTGCTGAAGGTCCAGGCACCCACCGACACCGAACTGCCATCGCTCAAGCGCGGCTCCGTGCTGGTCGGCATGCTCGAGCCGTTCAACGGCGAGCAGGCGGCGACACTCGCCGCGGCCGGCGTGACCGGCTTCGCGCTCGAGGCCGCGCCGCGCACCACGCGCGCGCAGAGTCTCGACGTGCTGTCGTCGCAGGCGAACATCGCGGGCTACAAGGCCGTGCTGGTCGCTGCGGCGCTGTATCCGCGCTTCTTTCCGATGCTGATGACGGCCGCCGGCACCGTGAAGGCGGCGCGCGTGCTGATCCTCGGCGCGGGCGTCGCGGGGCTGCAGGCGATCGCGACCGCGAAGCGGCTGGGCGCGGTGATCGAGGCCTCCGACGTGCGGCCGGCCGTGAAGGAGCAGATCGAGTCGCTCGGCGCGAAATTCCTCGACGTCCCGTTCGAAACCGACGAAGAGCGCGATGCCGCGCAGGGTGTCGGCGGCTATGCGCGCCCGATGCCGCCGTCGTGGCTCGGCCGCCAGGCCGCGCTCGTGCACGAGCGCGCGAAGCAGGCCGACATCGTGATCACCACCGCGCTGATTCCCGGACGCCCGGCGCCGACGCTGATCTCGGTCGAAACTGCGCAGTCGATGAAGCCGGGCTCGGTGCTCGTCGATCTCGCGGCCGGCCGTGGCCCGGAATTCGACGGCAGGAAGAGCGGCAACTGCCCGTTGACGGTCGCCGACCAGGTGATCGTGCACAACGGCGTGACGATCGCCGGCTACACGAACCTGGCGGCGATGGTCGCGTCGGACGCGTCGGCGCTGTACGCGCGCAACCTGCTCGACTTCATGAAGCTGATCGTCACGAAGGAAGGCACGCTGAACATCGACCTGACCGACGACATCGTCGCCGCGACACTGCTGTGCCGCGACGGCGAAGTCACGCGCAAATAACGGAGGAGACCATGGAAGTCATCAATCACACGGTGATCAACGTGATCATCTTCGTGCTGGCGGTGTACGTCGGCTACCACGTCGTCTGGAACGTCACGCCGGCGCTGCATACGCCGCTGATGGCCGTGACCAACGCAATCTCGGCGATCGTGATCGTCGGCGCGATGCTGGCGGCGGCGCTCACCGTCGGCGTGACCGGCAAGTTCTTCGGCACGCTCGCCGTCGCGCTTGCGGCCGTCAACGTGTTCGGCGGCTTTCTCGTGACGAGGCGAATGCTCGAGATGTTCCGCAAGAAGGAGCCGAAGGCGGCGAAGGGGGGCGCGCGATGAGCATCAACATCGTTACGCTGCTGTACCTCGTCGCATCGGTGTGCTTCATCCAGGCGCTCAAGGGGTTGTCTAACCCGAAGAGCGCGCGGCGCGGCAACCTGTTCGGGATGGTCGGGATGGCCATCGCGATCCTCACGACGGTCGCGCTGATCGTCAAGCAGGCGGCCTGGCTCGGCGCGAACCTGCCGCTCGGCATCGCGCTGGTGCTCGGCGCGCTGATCGTCGGCGGTGGTGTCGGTGCCTTCGTCGCTGCGCGCGTCGAGATGACGAAGATGCCGGAACTCGTCGCGGCGATGCATTCGCTGATCGGTCTCGCGGCCGTGTGCATCGCGTACGCGGTGGTGTCGGAGCCGGAAGCGTTCGGGCTCGTGCCGCAGGACGCCGTCGCGGCGAACTTCATTCCGTACGGCAATCGCGTCGAGCTGTTCATCGGCACGTTCGTCGGCGCGATCACGTTCTCCGGTTCGGTGATCGCGTTCGGCAAGCTGTCGGGCAAGTACAAGTTCCGGCTGTTCCAGGGCGCGCCGGTCGTGTATGCGGGCCAGCACCTGATCAACCTGATGCTCGCGATCGCGATGCTCGGCTTCGGCATCCTGTTCGTCGTCACGCAGGCGTGGCTGCCGTTCATCATCATGACGGCGATCGCGTTCGTGCTCGGCGTGCTGATCATCATCCCGATCGGCGGCGCGGACATGCCGGTGGTCGTGTCGATGCTGAACTCGTACTCGGGGTGGGCGGCAGCAGGCATCGGCTTCTCGCTGAACAACGCGATGTTGATCATCGCAGGCTCCCTGGTCGGCTCGTCGGGTGCGATCCTGTCGTACATCATGTGCCATGCGATGAACCGCTCGTTCTTCAACGTGATCCTCGGCGGCTTCGGCGGTGAAGCGGTGGCCGGCGGCGCGGCGGGCGCGCAGGAGCAGCGCCCGGTGAAGTCGGGTTCGGCCGACGATGCGGCGTTCATGCTCGGCAATGCGGAATCGGTCGTGATCGTGCCGGGCTATGGCCTCGCCGTCGCCCGTGCGCAGCACGCGCTGAAGGAACTGACCGACAAGCTGATCGAGAAGGGCATCGACGTGCGCTACGCGATCCACCCGGTCGCGGGGCGGATGCCGGGCCACATGAACGTGCTGCTCGCGGAAGCGGAAGTGCCGTACGAGATCGTGCTCGAGATGGAGGACATCAACGGCGAGTTCGGCCAGGTCGACGTGGTGCTGGTGCTCGGCGCGAACGACGTGGTGAACCCGGCCGCGAAGAACGATCCGAAATCGCCGATCGCGGGGATGCCGATCATCGAGGCGTACAAGGCGCGCACCGTGATCGTCAACAAGCGCTCGATGGCGGCCGGCTACGCGGGCCTCGACAACGACCTGTTCTACATGGACAAGACGATGATGGTGTTCGGCGATGCGAAGAAGGTCATCGAGGAGATGGTGAAGGCGGTCGATTAACGCCCGCACCGGCAACGCGGCTGCCCGCTTCGATTCACGGGCGGCCCGACCCGAAAAGCCCGACCGGCGCAAGCTGGTCGGGCTTTTTCATGGCGCGACGATGTTCGCGATGCACGCGGCGATCGTGTCCCGCACGCGCACGATCGCCGGATCGCGCTGCGTGCTCGTGCGCCAGCCGATTTCCACCGGATAGCGCGGCAGGTCGACCGGGCACGCGAGCGCGCGCAGCGGCGTCGATTGCGCGATCGCGCGCGCCGCGTGCGCGGGAATCGTCGCCACCGCGTCGGAGCTGGCGAGCAGGTACGGCAACGCGGCGAAATGCGCGGTCGACGCAGCGACGCGCCGCTTGTGGCCGAGCGCGGCCAGCGCCTCGTCGACGATCCCGATCACGCCACCCGACGACACGAGCAGATGGTCGCGCCGCAGGAAATCGGCGAGCGTGAGCGTGCGCGGCGGCCGCGCGCGGGCGGCCGGATCGATCAGGCACGCATAGCCGCCCGTCGCGACCGCGCGGCGGCCCGGGGAATGAACGGCGGCGGCGGCGCGCCCGCCGTCGTGCCGCGTCAGCGCATCGGCGCTTCCGCGATCCGCATGTAGTCGGCGATCCGCCGTCCTTCCATGTCCGGAAACTGCTCGTGCACGGTGATGTCGCCCATCCGCGCGATATCGAAGGTGCGGAAATCGCCGCGCAGCTCGCACCACGCGCCGATCGTCCAGCGCCCGCCCCAGTAGACAAGCCCGAGCGGCCACACGCGGCGTTGCGAATGCGCGCCGAGCCGGTCGCGGTAGCCGAAGCTGACGACGTGGTGCGTGTCGACGGCCTGGTGGATCGCGTCGACCTTCGCGCAAAACGTTGCGTCGATATGGAACGACGGCGCGAACACGGGCAGGCGGTCGAGCGCCGTGCGCTTGTCGGCCGGCATCGCGGACGCGATCTTCGCGAGCGCCGAACGGGCGCCGCCCGCGAAGCGCGCACCGCCCCAGGTTTCGAGCATGCGCGCGCCGGTGGCGAGCGCCGCGAGCTCCTCGGCCGTGAATGTGAGCGGCGGCAGGCTCGCGTTGCGGTTCAGCCGGTAGCCGATGCCGGCTTCGCCTTCGATCGGCACCCCTGACAGTTGCAGGTCGCGCACGTCGCGATAGACCGTGCGCGGCGACACCGACAGCCAGTCGGCCAGCTGCTGCGCGGTCGTGAGACGCCGCCCGCGCAAGAGCTCGGCGATCTGGAACAGGCGGTCGGCACGGCGCGTCATGACAGCACCTCGATTCCAACGGCTACGGGGACTTCGCGATGATAGCGCCGCGCTGGCCCGATGGCTGATGCGCTCAGTGGCATTTCGGCGCGTGCAGGCCGACGCGGTTGCCTTCGGTATCGATCAGGTAGCCGACGTAGCCGTAGTTGTTCGGCAGCTCGACAACCGAGCCCTGCACGACGCCGCCCGCGCGCTTCGCGCGTTCGAGCGCCGCGACGACCGACTCGCCGGCGTTCAGGTAGACGAGCACGCCGTTCGCGCTCGGCTTCATCTGCTGCGGATCGAACACGATGCTGCCGCCCGTGCTCGACGCGTCGCGATCGAACGTGGCCATCGGCACGCCGCCGATGACTTCGCGCTGCAGCGTCGTTTGCAGCACGGTTTCGTAAAAGCGGATCGCCCGATCGAAATCGAGGGACGGAATGTCGAACCACGCGATCGCGCGCTCCAGGGTTGCGGTGGCAGTTGCGGACGTCATGACGAGCTCCTTGTTGTTTGGGTTCTGTATGGAAACCAGCCTTGCATTGCGCCGGGATTGCAGTGTGATCGCGGCCTGCTGACACCGTATTGTCAGTAGAGTTGTCACCCTTGACATGCAACCTTTTGGTTGCATAATAAAGTCATTGACCCGGGAGCGGCATGGATCTCGTTTTCAAGGCGCTGGCCGATGCCACGCGCCGTCAGTTGCTCGACCTGCTGCATGCGAAAAGCGGCCAGACATTGTCCGAGCTGTGCGACGGACTCGCGATGAGCCGGCAGGCCGTGAGCAAGCATCTGGCGCTGCTCGAGGCCGCGAACCTCGTCGCGACGGCGTGGCGCGGCAGGGAGAAGCTGCATTACCTGAATCCGGTGCCGATCCACGACATCGCGGAACGCTGGATCGGCAAGTTCGAGCGTCGGCGCCTGCAGGCGCTGGCGGATCTCAAGCGCGGGCTGGAAGCGGCCCGTGGTACAGGAGACGACGATGGGTAATCCCGCATTTGTGTACGTGACCTTCATTGCAGCGACGCCCGAGCGCGTGTTCGACGCGCTGACCAACGCCGAGCTGACGAAAGACTACTGGGTGCGGCATCGCAACGCGTCGCCCGACTGGCGGCCGGGCTCGCGGTGGGAGCATCAGGACTACGACGATCCGTCGCGTGTCGACATCGTCGGCGAAGTGGTCGAGAACGATCCGCCGCGCCGGCTGGTCGTCACGTGGCGTACGCCGTCAGGGGAGGGCGAGGAATCGCGCGTGACCTATCTCGTCGAGCCGCACGAGGGCGTCGTGAAGCTGACCGTCACGCACGACGGGCTGGTGGCCGGTTCGGAGATGGATCGCGGGATTCGCGGCGGCTGGCCGGTCGTGCTGTCGAGCCTGAAGACGCTGCTCGAGACGGGGCAGGCACTGCCGTTCACGATGGGGCGCTGGTCGAAGTCGAAGCACTGACGGGCGCCGGAGGCAGGCGCGCGCGGGCGCCGCGATGGCGGCCCCGCGCGATTTCGTTGCTTACGCGTCGCCTTCCGGCGTGGCCGGGCGCGCCCTCACGCTGCCGGCGATCAGGTCGAAGCGGAACAGCCGGCATTCGAGCGCGCCGTTGAACAGCGGCGTCTTCGCTGATTCGCGCAGCCGCAGCTGGCCCGGCAGCGAACGGTCGGACGTGAGCAGGAACGCCTGCCAGCCCGTGAAGCGCTGTTTCAGCGCATCGCCGAGCGCGTTGAAGAACTCGCTGTCCGGCGCGTCGGTGTGCGTGCGGCGGAACGCGTCGTCGTTGTCGCGGTTGCGGCCGGTCTCGCGCGCATCGCCGCGCGGGCCGCGGCCGCGCACTTCGATCCGCTCGCCGTACGGCGGGTTCGCGAGGATGATGCCCGGCCCGTCGCACGGCGGCGTCATCCCGCGCGCGTCGACCTGCTTGAGCCATACCGACGGCACGCCCGCTCGCTCGAGGTTCGCGCGCGCCTTTTCGAGCATGTCGCCGGAGATGTCGCTGCCGTACACGCCGAGCGCGTCGCGTTTGCCGCGCGCCGCGCGCTTCGCGTCCAGCGCCGGGACCTTCAGGCCCTGCCACGCGGTGATGTCGTACTGCTTGAGTTTCTCGAAGCCGAACCGGCGCTCGACGCCGGGCGCCACGCCGAGCGCGATCTGAGCGGCTTCCGCGAGGAACGTGCCGCTGCCGCACATCGGGTCGTACAGCGCCGTGCCGGGCGTCCAGCCCGTCAGGCGCAGGATGCCGGCCGCGAGGTTCTCGCGCAGCGGCGCCGCGCCCTTGTCGAGACGCCAGCCGCGCTTGAACAGCGGCTCGCCCGACGTGTCGAGGTACAGCGTGCACTCGTTGGCCGTCAGGAACGCGAACACGCGCACGTCGGGCGCACCCGTGTCGATGCTCGGGCGCGCACCGGTCTTGTCGCGCATCCGGTCGCAGATCGCGTCCTTCACGCGCAACGTCGCGAATTCGAGACTCTTCAGCGGCGACTTGATCGCGGTGATGTCGACGCGCAGCGTCTGGGTCGCCGCGAACCAGCGCTCCCACGGCTGCTCGAGCGCGAGCGCGTAGACATCCTGCTCGGTGCGGTACGCGCGGTGCGCGATCTTCAGCAGGACCCGGCTCGCGATCCGCGAATGGAGGTTGGCGGCCATGCCGGCGGCCCAGCCGCCGCTGAAATGGACGCCGCCCGGCACCTGCGCGCCCGCGGTGAACGGCGCGCCGTTCAGGTGGCGGCCGGCGATTTCGGCCAGCTCGGCGGCAAGCGCCGCTTCGAGGCCGCGCGGGCAGGGGGCGAAGAATTCGTACAGGGTGGGCGAGGACATTAGGCGGGTGAGGACGTGCAAAAGTCCACTATTGTACGCGGCGCGGGCGACCGGGGCCGGCGTTTCAGCGCGGCGACGGGGATGCGCCGGCCGTGCTCGCGTGCCGGGAGGCCGGCGCGGCGGTGCCCGGCCGGGCACCGCTACACCGCCGCAGGCTCAGTGCGTGCCCGGCTGGCCGGTGCGCGCGGCCTGGCCGCCGGCCGGCCAGAACAGCGCGAACGGATTCGACAGCACCGTGCGGACGATCGCGGCGACGAGCGCGCGCACCTTGGTCGGGCGCAGGCTGCGCGAGCGCACGGCCATCGTGAATGCGAGCGCGAAACTCACGAGCACGTTGAGAATCGCCATGCTGAGCACGCCGGCGCCGGCCCACCACAGTTCCGGTGTACCGAGCGCATCCTTGCCCAGCACGCCGAGCGCGATCCCGATCGAACCGGCCGACAGCGTCACGTGCCGTACCTCGAACGGGAACATGAACACGGTGACGATCGCCGGAATGAGGCCGAGCATCAGGCCGAGGCCGACGTTCGCGACCACGCCGGCGACGTTCGACCGGCAGAAGTGCGCGAGCTTCGCGGCGCCGGCCGCGCCGAGCGTGAGGCGCAGCCGGCGGTTGTACGTGAGCGCGTCGCCGACCCGGTGCAGCACGAACCAGTTGTCGGCCCAGCCCGCGAGCAGGCTCGACGCCCACAGCAGCACGCCCGTCAGCGCTGCGTAGAGCGGCGTCGGGCCGAGCAGCGAGAACGAGTGCAGCGTCGCGTGCGCCTTCTCCGGCGAGATCAGGTTCGCGTGCAGCACGTTGCCCGCGAACAGCTGCACGAGCAGGCACACGGGCAGCACGACGAGCACGTTGCCGGAAATCGCGGCCGCCTGCGTGCGGATCAGCGCGATCACCGATGCGACGAACGTCTTCACGCCTTCCTCGTGGCCAGTGTCGTCGAGCTCGCGCGCGAGCGTCGGCGCGGTCATCGCAGGTTGCTTGGTCGCGAGCGTGAAATGCAGGAAGTGCATCAGCATGAAGCTGGCCGCGTAGTTGACGCCCGCGAGCAGCCCTTCGAGCATCGACTGCAGGTGCGCGCCGGTGATCGCGAACTTCACGCACACGGTCACGACGGTGACGAGGCCGCCGCCTGCGGCCATCCGCAGCATCTTCAGGTACTCGGCGCGGCCGCGCGAGATGTAGTGCTCGCCGGTGTCCGCGTTGGTCTCGACGAGCTTGCGCGCGAACAGCGAGAAGTTGCTGCGCACGAGGTGCGTCACGCTCTGGCTGTTCTGGTTCGCGTCGACGAGCTCGGCCGTCAGGCGCGCCATCCCGCGCAGGTCGTCGCGCGCCATCCATGCGTTCAGCAGCGTTTCCGCGCGCAGGATGCGCATGCGCATCCGCTCGACCTGGAACACGATGTCGACCGACACGCCGTTGCGATACAGGTGCGAGAACACGTCGTCGACGGCGATCCGGCATTCGTCGAGCAGCACGCGCAGATAGTTCACCTCGTGCAGCAGCTTGCTCGGGTCGCCGCCGTCCTCGATGGCCGCGTGCGCGGTCTCGACCGCGAGCATCGCGCGCGTGAGGCGGTAGAACGGCTGCGTTTCGAGCGGCTTGCGCGCATCGTCGTCGGACAGCCGGCTGCGCACCGTCTGCGACAGGCCGGTCGAGCTGATCTGGCAGGTCAGGTTGTGCAGCGCGGCCAGCAGGTCGCGCGAGAACGAGCCCGGCTCGTGGCGCTCTTCGTCGGTGACGTCGAACGAGATCAGGTCGGCGAGGCGCGCGAGCAGGTCGTCGGGCAGCGCGTCGATCCATTGCGCTTCCTCGGGCGTCGGGAACATCAGCGTGAAGAGTGCCGACAACTCGCGACGGTTCGGCGCGGGCGGGATCAGCGACGAGTCGATCCGCTCGAACAGCGCGCCGAAGAAGCCCGAGTGCACGGGCATGCCGGCGTCGCACAGCAGCGAGATGCCGTCGCACTCGCGCAGGATGCCGCGCAGGATGCGCGCGGCGTGCGATTTCCATGCGGGGTTGCGATCGAGCACGTGGAACAGGTAGCGCAGCCGCGCATGGGCCGGATACGCACGTGCGTCGGCGTCGCGATCGGCCGGCGCGTCCGGCGTGGCCTGCATCGTGCCGTTGCGGCGCAGCCAGTGCGCGAGCTCGATCAGCCATTCGCTGCGCTCGGCGTACGGCGCATCGGCGTCGGCGTGCGCGAGCAGCGCATCGAGCTGGTGACCGGCATTGCGCGACGCGCGCCACTTCTTGATCAGGGTCGTCAGGGAACGAAACATAAACGGAATAGCGAAAGCCCTGGACGGGCGGGTTCGGGATGCCGGCCGGAGAAACGGCGCAGCGCCGGGGAGAACGGGTGAGACGGGGCCGGTTGCCGGACGATGCGCGGCGACCCGCGATGCGGCTGCCCCGCTGCGGTGCACGCCGATCGCGTGCGGGTGCCGGGAGGCTCGGCGGTCGGGCCGAACGCGGCCCGGCGCCGCTGGTTGGCGCGCACGACGAGCGGCGCGGCCCTGAAAGTGCGTAGGATCGTCAATCGGGCCGGAAAACGCAAGCCGACCGCATGGGATGGCGCCGGTTCCGGCCGACTTTGACAAACAATGCAAACTAGCCGTTCGTCCGATGAAGGCGGTGCGAGGCCGGCTGCGGCCGGGTCATGCCGACAGCTGCCGGCGATCGCCGGCGGACGCGCCGCGCCGGACGAAGCCAGGCAGGCGAACGCATCGGGCGTTCGCCTGCGCGCCGCATGCTTATGTGCCGGACTTGCCCGTCGCGCCGGCGTCGCCGCCCGACGTCGGGTTGGCCGGGCACGGCACGACCGGCGCGGCGGCCATCTTGCTGCCGGCCGCGGGCGCAGGCGCGGCCGTTGCGCCGCGGCGTGCGGCCATCGCGCGCACGCCGGCCGCGGCTTGCGCGGCAATCACGTCGAGCGCGCGCCGGTGGCCGGCGACGAGCGCGTCGTAGCCGTCGGCGACCGGTTCCGCGACGCTCGTGCGGCAGGTCATCACGACCTGCGTGCCGAGCGCACGCACGCTCCACACGGCGTCGACCGCCGCGCGCTTGCCGGGCCATGATTCGAAGCGTTGCACGTTCACGCTGACGCGATACACGGGCACGCCCGGCGGATACGCGGAATTCGCGACGTCGATCGTGCCGAGCTGCGCGGCGAGATCGTCCGACAGTGCGCGGCGAATCTCGTCGGCGGGCGGCGCTGCCCAGCGTTCCTGCTCGAGCACGTCGACCTGCGCGGCGTTCTTCTGCACGACCAGCTGGTTCTTCGCGACCTGCTCGGGCACGCCGACGGACGGCACCTCGATCAGGAACGCCGGGTTGGCCGGCGCGGTGCGCACCGGGGCCGCGGCGTCGGCCGGGCTGAGCGTGTAGAACCGCGCGGGCGGCGAGCTGCACGCGGCGAGCGCGAGTGCGGCGAAGGCCGCCGCCGCGCCGCTCGCGAAACCGTTCACGCGTGTCGTCATTGTTTATCTCCTGGCTTGCCCTTGAGCAGCGATTCGGGGTGACGCTCCAGATAGTCGGCGAGCGCGTTCAGCGACTGCAGCGTGCGCGTGAGTTCCTTCAGCGCACCGCGCACGTCGGACTGCAGCGGCGAATCCTGCTGCAGCGTCGCTTCGGCGGTCGAGAAGGTCTGCTTCGCGGCCGACAGCGTGTCGCGCGCTTCCGGCGCGACCTGCGTATCGAGCTGCTTGAACAGCTTGTCGGCGTTCGACAGCGCGCTGTTCAGGTTCGCGCCGATCTGGTCGAACGGTACCTTGTCGAGCTTCTTCGCGATGTCGGCGACCTGCAGCTGCAGTTCGTCGAGCGTGTTCGGCACGGTCGGCAGCTCGAGCGGCTGGCGCGACGTGTCGATCTTCACGACCGGCGCCTTCGGGAAGAAGTCGAGCGCGACGTACAACTGGCTCGTCAGCAGGTTGCCGGTGCGCAGCTGGCCGCGCAGCCCGTGCTGGACGAGCCGCTCGACGATCTCGCGGCGGGCCGGTTCGCCCTGGCTCGCGATCGTCTCGCGGAAGCGCCGGCCGAGGCGCTCCGGATACACGTTCATTGTCACCGGCATCGTGAAGTTCTTCGCCTTCGGATCGTAGTCGATGCCGATGTTCGTCACTTCGCCGAGCACGATGCCGCGGAAGTCGACCGTCGCGCCGACGGCGAGCCCGCGCAACGACTGGTTGAAGTTCATCACGACCTGCAGCGGCTGGCCGTCCGGATCGCGCATCGCGTCGCCCTCGTCGGAGGCCAGGCGGAACGTCGTGTTGTTCGGCGCCGTCGAGCCGCTGCCCTGGTTCGGCGGCGTCTGGAACGCGATGCCGCCGAGGATCACCGTCGCGAGCGACTGCGTGTTCAGCTTCAGGCCGCTCGAATCGAGCCGCAGGTCGACGCCGCTTGCCTGCCACCAGCGCGAGTTCACGCCGACATACTGGTCGTACGGCGCATTGACGAATACGTTGAATGTCACGCCCGTGCCGTCCTTGTCGAGCGAGAAACCGACCACCTGGCCGACCTGCACGCGGCGGTAGTAGACGGGCGAGCCGATGTCGACCGAGCCGAGCGAATCGCCGCGCAGCACGTATTGCGTGCCTTTCTGGTCGCCCGTGACGGCGGGCGGCGTCTCGAGGCCCGTGAAGTCGGTCAGCGTATCCTCCCCACGGCCGGCGTCGACGCCGATATACGCGCCGGACAGCAGCGTGCCGAGCCCCGACACGCCGGTCGCGCCGATGCGCGGCCGCACGATCCAGAAGCGCGAGCCCTTGACCGCGAAGTCCTCGGTTTCCTTCTTGAGCTGCACCTGGACGAGCACGCGCGACAGGTCTTTCGACAGCTTGATCGTCTTGACCATGCCGATCTCGACGTCCTTGTACTTGACCTGGGTCTTGCCGGGCTCGAGCCCTTCGGCGCTATGGAAGCTGATCGTGATTTCCGGGCCGCGCTCGCGCACGGACTTGATCACGAGGCCGATGCCGATCAGCGCGGCGATCAGCGGCACGAGCCAGACGAGCGACGGCAGCCAGCCGCTTTTCGTCGAGATCGTCGGATCGGGCGGCCGGGGCGCGTCGTGCTGCGGGCCTTGTGGACTATTCATGGTGATTCCCTGAGGTTTCTACTGGATCCCAGATCAGGCGGGGATCGAATTGCATCGACGCGAGCATCGTCAGGATCACGACCGAGCCGAACGCGAGCGCGCCGGGGCCGGCCGTGATGACGGCGAGCGAACGGAAATGGACGAGCGCGACGGTAAGCGTCACGACGAAGATGTCGAGCATCGACCAGCGGCCGATGCGCTCGACGATCCGGAACAGGCGCGTGCGCTGCAGCGGCCGCCATGCGGTGCGGCGCTGCGCGCTGATCACGAGGATCAGCAGCACGCTGAGCTTGAGCATCGGCACGAGGATGCTCGCGACGAACACGACGACGGCGAGCGGCCAGTCGCCGGATATCCAGAAATAGATGACGCCGCTCATGATCGTGTCTTGCTGCGAACCGACGATCGACGCAGTGCGCATGATCGGCAGCAGGTTCGCCGGAATGTAGAGGATCGCGGCCGCGATCAGCAGCGCCCACGTGCGCATCAGGCTGTTCGGCGTACGGAAATGGAGTGTGCTGCCGCAGCGCGCGCAGTGCGCGTGCGGATGGTCGAGCGTCTGCACGAGCCCGCACGCGTGGCAGCTTGCATAGCCCTCGCGGGCGGCGGTCGGGATCGTCATCGGCGGGCGGTTTCCGGCAGCGGTGCGGCGTCGTCGGGCCGGGCGCCCGCCCGCGCGGCGCGCAAGTCGTCAGCCATGTCCCACAGCGTGCGCGGATCGAACATCAGCACGACGGCGATCATCAGCGTGAGCGCGGCGAACGCGAACAGCGCGGCATCGGGAACGACTCTTGCGAGACTCACCATCTTCACGATCGTCACGAGGATCCCGAGCATGAACACCTCGATCATCCCCCATGGCCGCACGAGCTCGATTGCGCGCAACACCAGGTTGAAACCGGGCGGCACGACGCCGCGCCGCATCGGCAGCAGCAGGTACAGCAGCGCGGCCATTTCGACGAGCGGGAACAGCACGGTCGAGCAGAACACCATCACGCCGACGATCGCCATGTCCTGGCGCCACAGCGAATCGATCGCGCCGATCAGCGTCGTCTGCACGCGGTTGCCGTTCACGTCCATTTCGAGGATCGGGAACGCCTGTGCGATCGTGAACGTGATCAGCGCCGCGAGCGCGAGCGCGCAGATCCGCTCGATCTGCGCGGCGCTGTTGCGATAAAGCAGCGCGTCGCAGCGGGGGCAGCGGGCGGTTTCGCGCCCGCTGAGGCGCGGTTTGTGCAACAGTGCGTCGCACTCGTGACAGGCAATCAGGTCGTTTCGTTGCATGGAAAAGGCAGTTGTGCGACGGCGGGAGGACGCGTCGACGGGGCCGGAACCCGCGCCAATCTTACCAAAACGCCTTTTTCGACGCGTCAACGATCGTGTGTTGAGTGACCGAGCGGTAACATGACGGGAAGCCGTCAGCCGGCTGACACGCCTGTCCTCAGAGTCCGCGCGCGTCAAAAGGTTGCGGTAGCATGGCGCCCTTGACAAGCGTCGGACCAAGACCGGCGCGGCTGTTCGCTGAACTGAGGAATCCAAGATGGCATCGAATTCGCTGCCGGCCAGGCCGGTACGCTATACGCAGACCGCGATCGCGCTGCACTGGCTGATCGCACTGCTGATTGTCTGGGGCTTCGCGCTGGGCTGGGTGATGACGGACATCCCCGGCTTCACGCCGACGAAGCTGAAGTACTTCTCGTGGCACAAGTGGATCGGCGTGACGGTGTTCGCGCTGGCCGTCGTGCGCGTGCTGTGGCGCGCGACCCACGTGCCGCCGTCGCTGCCGGGCGGCATGCCGGCGTGGCAGCGTCTGGGTTCTCACGGCGTGCACATCCTGCTGTACGTGCTGACGATCGTGATTCCGATCACGGGCTACCTGTACAGCTCGGCGTCGAACATTCCGGTCGTCTACCTCGGCATCGTGCCGCTGCCGCGGCTGATCGACCCCGATCCGGTGTTGAAGGAAACCCTCAAGACGCTTCACGCGTCTTTGAATTACATTCTGCTTGCGCTCGTCTCGCTGCACGTGCTCGCGGCGATCAAGCACCAGTTGTTGGACCGCGACGGCCTGCTGTCGCGGATGCTTCCCTTTGCCAAATGAAGGATCCCATGAAAGTGTCTTTCTCCCGCTCCATGCTGACCGCGCTCGCCGCGGTGTCACTTGTCGCGTCGGGCGCGGCGCTCGCCGATGTCGATCTCGCGAAGAGCAAGGTGTCCGCCGTGTCGAAGCAGATGAACGTGCCGACCGAGGGCGCGTTCAAGAAGTTTTCCGCGCAGGTGAAGTTCGACCCGGCGAAAGCCGCGCAGGGCAGCGCCCAGATGACGATCGACATCGCGAGCTATGACCTCGGCGACAAGATGTACAACGACCAGGTCGCGGGCAAGGACTGGTTCGATGCGAAGACGTATCCGCAGGCCACGTTCGTGTCGTCGGCGATCGCGCCGGCGGGCGGCAACAAGTACAACGTGACCGGCAAGCTGACGATCAAGGGCAAGTCCGAGACCATCACGGTGCCCGTCACGGTCGCGCAGAGCGGCGCGACGCAGACGTTCGACGGCGTGCTGCCGATCAAGCGTTCGACGTTCAACGTCGGCACCGGCGAATGGAAGGACACGTCGGTCGTCGCGGACGAAGTGCAGATCAAGTTCCATCTCGTCGCCACGAAGTAAGCGGCGGCCTGTCGCCTCACCCGAATGCCGCGCAAGGGCGCGGCGCCGTTCCAAGGAGAAAGAGTTGAAAAAGCATCTGATGATCGCCGCGGGCGCACTGGCAGCGTCGCTGTCGTTCTCGGCATTCGCCGACAGCGCGACGTACCAGTTCGACCCGGCCCACACGTACCCGAGCTTCGAGGCCGACCACTTCGGCGGCCTGTCGGTCTGGCGCGGCAAGTTCGACAAGTCGAGCGGCACCGTGACGCTCGACCGCGCGGCGAAGACGGGCACGGTCGACGTGACGACCGACATCGCGTCGATCCACACGGGCAGCACGAAGCTCGACGAGCACCTGCAGACGAACGAATTCTTCGACGCGGCCAAGTTTCCGCAGGCGAACTACAAGGGCACGATCAAGTTCGACGGCGACAAGCCGGTGTCGGTGGTCGGCAACCTGACGCTGCATGGCGTCACGAAGCCGCTGACGCTGAAGATCGATTCGCTCAAGTGCATGCCGCACCCGATGCTCAAGCGTGAAGTGTGCGGCGTCGACGCGGTCGGCGAATTCAGCCGCGACGATTTCGGCCTCGATTACGGCAAGCAGTACGGCTTCAAGATGAAGACCAAGCTGCTGATCTCCGCCGAAGCCGTCAAGCAGCAGTAACGCGCGCAGCCGGGCCCGCCGACGGCCGGCCCGCCACGCACGAACCGCCGCGCGCTCCGTTACCGGGGCGCGCGGCGGTTTTTTTGCGCGCCTATAATCGCCCGAGCGCCGCTCGCGGCGCCGGGCGGGCCGACGGCGCGAGAGCGGCCGCCTCGAACAGAACATACAACGACAAGGAGATCGCCGATGCATGCCGTCACGCAGTCCCGTTCCATTGCCTCGTCGCCGCGCGTGTGGCGCGCGGTGGTCGCCGCGTCGATCGGCAACGCGCTCGAGTGGTTCGATCTTGTCGTCTATGGCTTCTTCGCGGTGACGATCGCGAAGCTGTTCTTTCCGGCCGGCAACGACACCGTGTCGCTGCTGCTCACGCTCGGCACGTTCGGCGTGTCGTTCTTCATGCGGCCGCTCGGCGCGATCGTGCTCGGCGCCTATGCAGACCGCGCGGGCCGCAAGGCCGCGCTCACGCTGTCGATCCTGCTGATGATGGTCGGCACGCTGATCATCGCGGTGCTGCCGACCTACGAGACGATCGGCGTCGCCGCGCCGGTGATCCTCGTCGCCGCGCGGCTGATGCAGGGCTTCTCGGCCGGAGGCGAGTTCGGCAGCGCGACCGCGTTCCTCGCCGAACACGTACCGGGCCGGCGCGGCTTCTTCGCGAGCTGGCAGGTCGCGAGCCAGGGGCTCACGACGCTGCTCGCCGCCGGCTTCGGCACCGTGCTGAACGCGCAGCTCACGGCCGCGCAGATGGCCGCGTGGGGCTGGCGCGTGCCGTTCTTCTTCGGCCTGCTGCTCGGGCCCGTCGCGTACTACATCCGCACGAAGGTCGACGAGACGCCCGAATTCCTCGCGGCCGAAGGCACCGCGAACCCGCTGCGCGACACGTTCGCGTCGCACAAGGCGCGCCTGGTCGCCGCGATGGGCGTGGTCGTGCTCGGCACCGTCGCGACTTATCTCGTGCTGTTCATGCCGACCTACGGCGTGAAGCAACTCGGCCTCGCGCCGTCCGCCGCGTTCGCGGCGATCCTGGTCGTCGGCGTGATCCAGATGGCGTTCGCGCCGCTCGTCGGCCACTGGTCGGACCGTTACGGCCGGGTGCGCGTGATGGTCGCGCCGGCCATCGGCATCCTCGTGCTGATCTATCCGGCGTTCGCATATCTCGTCGCGCATCCGGGCTTCGGCACGCTGATCGCGCTGCAGGTGTTGCTCGCATTCCTGATGACCGGCTACTTCGCGGCGCTGCCGGGCCTGCTGTCCGAGGTGTTTCCGGTGCAGACGCGCACGACGGGGATGTCGCTCGCCTATAACGTCGCGGTGACGATCTTCGGCGGCTTCGGGCCGTTCATCATCGCGTGGCTGATCCGCGCGACCGGAATGAAGACCGCGCCGAGCTTCTACCTGATGTTCGCGGCCGTGCTGAGCCTCGCGGCGCTGGTGGTGCTGCGCAAGCGGTTCGGGTTTCGGTGAACGCGGGCCGCCGCGTCAGCCCGCGTCGCGCTGGCAGACGGGCTGCGCCGGCATCAGTCGCGATGGCGCGTCGACGGTCCGCACGGAGCGCCCCGCGAGCGCGTTGAGCGCCTGCCGGAGTTGCCAGTCGCCGGCTGTGTCGAACGCGCGCTGCGGCAGCGCTGCGCTTTTCGCCGTATCGACCTTCGCGAACGCACGCTGCTCGCGCAGCTTCTGCCGATCCTTGCGCACGCGCGCGAACGGGTCGGGCGCCTGCCGGTCCGCATACGGCGCGCGGGCGAGATCGACTTCCCGATACCACAGCAGCACGCCGTCGACGTCCGAATCGCGGCGCGGCGGCACGAGCCAGTCCGGCACGATGCCGTAGCCGTCCATCGGGCAGCCGTTCGGCCGCAGGTTGCGAGCGAACGTGAAATTCAGGCGCGTGCCGTCGATCAGGTCGACGCCCGTCTGCGCGAGCCCCTTCCCGTAGGTCGGCATGCCGAGCAGTTTGGCGCGGCCGAGATCCTTCAGCGCGGCCGCGGTCGCCTCGGCGGCAGATGCGCTTTGCCCGTCGACCAGCACGACGAGCGGCACGGTACGCCACCAGTCGTCGGCCTGCAGTGGCGCGAGCGGGTCCTGCCCGTGCATCACCGGCAATTCGTAGTCGGGCCAGTTGGTCGTGAAGCGGCGGCGCTTCGTGTCGTCGCGCTCGACCGTGACCATCGCGGTGCGGTCGCGTCCGGCGAACAGCGCGGTGATGCCGATCGCCGCATTGAGTGCGCCGCCGCCGTTGATCCGCAGGTCCAGGATCACACCCTTCACGGGTGGCCCGGTGCGGCGCGCGGCCTGCACCGCGTCGATATAGTCGCCGACCGCCGGCTCGGGGAAGCTCGACAACCGCGTGTACAGGATGTCGCCGTCGAGTCGCTTCGCGGTCGCCGGATGCGGCTTGATGATCGCCCGCACCGGCGCGAAGCGCAGTGTCTCGTGCGACGGGCCGCGCTGTACGGTGAGCTTCAGCGGCACGCCCGCGTCGCCTTTGGCGAGGGTCGCGAGATCGCTGGCGTCGATGCCGACGACGCTCCTGTCGTTCATCGCGACGACGAGATCGTCAGGCCGCACGCCGGCCTTCTCGGCGGGGGCATCGGGAATCACGTCGACGATGTGCAGCCCGTCGGGCCGTGTCTCGAACACGATCCCGATGCCGGGCGTGCCGTCGCGCGCGCGCCGTTCGTCGTCGCGCCGCTCCTGCTCCTCCTTCGCGTCGAAGAAGCGCGCATACGGCAACGTCTTGATCCCCGCGTGGACCGAGGCGTCGAGCAGCGCGCCGATGTCGATGTCGGTCAGGTGCTGCCGCTTCAGCAATTCGACCGCGGCCTTGAGTTCGCAGATCTGCGGCTCCCAGTCGGGCGGACAGGGCGATGGCGATACGGCGGTGGTGGGCGAGGAGGCAGGCGCAGCGACGGGCGGGGAGGTGGGCGACGAGGCAGGCGGCGCGGACGCTGGCTGGGCGCTGGCGGATTGCTCACACGGCAGTAATGCAGCCGCGACGGCTGCGCAGATGGCAAGACGACGAATGACACGCGTGGGAGGCATCATCGGGACCGCAGGTTAGGACCGGTGGCGAGGGTGCTGCCCGCTGGCGCGCGACCGGCAGGCGACGAGGTGGGAACGATTGTAGCCGACACCCGTGACGGCGCACGACGGCCCGTCGCGGAGCGGAAGGAGCGGGCCGCTGTCCGCATAAAAAAACCGGCCCAACCGGGCCGGCTTTTCGTCGATGCCGAAGCAGCGTTGCGCTTAAACCTGCGCGCCCGCGTTCGGATCGTCCGGATCGTGCGCGGTCTTCTTGTCCTTGATCAGGTCTTCGCGCTTGATGCCGAGCCACATCGCGAGCGAGCCCGCGACGAACACCGACGAGTAGATGCCGAACATGATGCCGACCGTCAGCGCGAGCGCGAAGTAGTGCAGCGTCGGGCCGCCGAAGAAGAACATCGACAGCACCATCATTTCCGTCGACGTGTGCGTGATGATCGTGCGCGACATCGTGGTCGTGATCGCGTGGTTGATCACTTCCTGCACGTTCATCTTGCGTTCGCGGCGGAACGTTTCGCGGATCCGGTCGAAGATGACGACCGACTCGTTGACCGAGTAGCCGAGCACCGCGAGGATCGCCGCGAGCACCGCCAGCGAGAACTCCCACTGGAAGAACGCGAAGAAGCCGAGAATGATCACGACGTCGTGCAGGTTGGCGATGATGCCGGCGACCGCGTACTTCCATTCGAAGCGGAACGACAGGTAGATCACGATGCCGATCACGACGCACGCGAGCGCGAGCAGGCCGTCGGTCGCGAGCTCCCGGCCGACCTGCGGGCCGACGAACTCGACGCGTTGCAGCGTGACGTCCGGGCTCTGCGCCTTCAGCGCGCCCATCACCTGGTCGCTCTGCTGCGCGGACGTGAGGCCTTCCTTCAGCTGCAGGCGGATCAGCACGTTGCGCGAGGTGCCGAAGTTCTGCACCTGTGCGTCGGTGTAGCCGAGCTTGCCGAGCGTCGCGCGTACCGGTTCGAGCTCCGCGGCCTGCTGGTACTGCACCTCGATCACCGTACCGCCGGTGAATTCGACGGACAGGTGCAGCCCGCGGTGGAACAGGAAGAACACGGCGGCGAGGAACGTGACCAACGAGATCACGTTGAACACCAGCGCGTGCCGCATGAACGGAATGTCTTTACGGATGCGGAAAAATTCCATGGTCTCGTCTCCGGGGCCTTATTGGGTCGAGCCCGGTTTCTTCGGCGACACGCCTTGCTGCGCGCGGTTGCGCAACTGCGGCTTGCCGGCGGCGCGCGGTGCATTGCTCTTCGCGGGTGCGGCGAGCTTCGCGGCGCGCGCGGTGTCGGTCGATTCGTCGGCCGCGGCGAACGACGCGGCGGCAGCGGCGCCTTCCGGCTTCCACACCTGGCCGATCGCGAGCGACTTCAGCTTCTTGCGGCCGCCGTACCAGAGGTTGACGAGCCCGCGCGAGAAGAACACCGCGGAGAACATCGACGTCAAGATGCCGATACAGTGCACGATCGCGAACGCGCGCACCGGGCCCGAGCCGAACGCGAGCAGTGCGAGGCCGGCGATCAGCGTCGTGACGTTCGAGTCGAGAATCGTCGCCCACGCATGCGCGTAGCCGGCCTGGATCGCGAGCTGCGGCGGCTGGCCGGCGCGCAGTTCTTCACGCACGCGCTCGTTGATCAGCACGTTCGAGTCGATCGCCATGCCGAGCGCAAGCGCGATGGCGGCGATACCGGGCAGCGTCAGCGTGGCCTGCATCAGCGACAGCACGGCGACGAGCAGCAGCAGGTTCACCGACAGGCCGATCACCGAGACCACGCCGAACAGCATGTAGTACGCGATCATGAACACGGCGATCGCGCAGAAGCCCCAGATCACCGAGTGCACGCCCATCTTGATGTTGTCGGCGCCGAGGCTCGGGCCGATCGTGCGTTCCTCGATGATCTCCATCGGCGCGGCGAGCGAACCAGCGCGCAGCAGCAGCGCGAGGTCGGCCGCGGCCTGCGGCGTCGGCTGGCCCGTGATCTGGAAGCGGTCGCCGAGTTCGGACTGGATCGTCGCGACCGTCAGCACTTCGCCCTTGCCCTTCTCGAACAGCACCATCGCCATCGGCTTGCCGATGTTGTCGCGCGACACGGTGCGCACCGAGCGGCCGCCCGCCGAATCGAGGCGGATGTTGACCGATGGGCGCTGGTGTTCGTCGAAACCGGCCGATGCATCGATGATGCGGTCGCCGGTGAAGATCACGTCCTTCTTCAGCAGCACGGGCGCCTGGTTGCCCTGCGTGAACAGTTCCTCGCCCGGCGGCACGGGGTCGTTCGGGTTCGGGTGCGTGTTGATCGGGTCGGCGAGGCGCGCCTCGAGCGTCGCGGTGCGGCCGATGATGTCCTTCGCCTTCGCGGTGTCCTGCACGCCCGGCAGCTCGACGACGATGCGGTCGCTGCCCTGCTGCTGCAGGATCGGCTCCGACACGCCGAGTTCGTTCACGCGGTTGTGGAGCGTCGTCAGGTTCTGCTTGAGCGCGGCGTCCTCGACGGACTTCTGCACGGCCGGCGAGAACGTGCCGACGACTTGCGTGCCGCCGCCGCCGGGCTGGGTCGCCCATTGCAGTTCGGTGACCGAAGCGGCGAGCACCTTGCGGGCGTCTTCCGCCGTCTGCGCGTCGCTGAAGTTGACGACGACGGATTGATCGACGCGGCTTACGCCGCCGTCGCGGATGTTCTTGTCGCGCAGCAGCGTGCGCGCGTCGGACGCGTCGGAGTCGAGCTTCTTCGTGAGCGCGCCCGTCATGTCGACCTGGAGCAGGAAGTGGACACCGCCGCGCAGGTCGAGGCCGAGATACATCGGCAGCGCGTGCAGTGCGGTCAGCCAGCGCGGCGACGCGCTCTGCAGGTTCAGTGCGACGACGTACTGCGGATCGTTCGGGTCGGCGTTCAGCGACTTTTGCAGCAGGTCCTTGACGCGCAGCTGCGTATCGGTGTCCTTCAGGCGCACGCGGATGTTCGCGTTGGCTGCCGTGTTCTCGAAGGTGACGTCGTCCGGCGTGATCTGCGCGGACGCGAGCGCCGATTCGACCTGGGTCAGCGTGGTCGAGTCGAGCTTGACCGTGGCCTTGCCGCTCGACACCTGCACCGCCGGCGCTTCGCCGAAGAAGTTGGGCAATGTGTACAGAAGGCCGATGGCGAGCGCCACGACCATCACGACATATTTCCAGAGTGGGTAACGATTCATGAGGGGGCCGAACGGGTGGTTGGCGTGAAAGCGTCGCGTCCGGCGCCGTGGCGGCCCGCTCTCTCAGGCAGGCACGGCGCGGGGAGCCGGACGCTCGGTGAAGGGCTTACAGCGACTTGATCGTGCCCTTCGGCAGAATGGTCGTGACCGCAGCCTTCTGCACGGTGATTTCGGTGCCTTCGGCGATTTCGACGCCGATGTAGCCTTCGGTGACCTTCGTCACCTTGCCGACGAGGCCGCCGCTCGTGACGACTTCGTCGCCCTTGGCCATGGCCGACAGCATGTTGCGGTGCTCCTTCTGCCGCTTCATTTGCGGACGGATCATGATGAAGTAGAGCACGGCGAACATCAGGATGAGCGGCAGGAAGCTCATCAGGCTCGATTCGGCGCCACCGGCACCTTGCGCGAAGGCATTGGAAATAAACGGCACGTTGGTCTCTCCGTAGGGGAAGATCGAAAAATAAGCCGGTTATTCTACCACCGGCCCCATGCGCAAACGGTTCGGCAAATGCGCTTTCGGATCAAGCTGTTAAAGCGCGAACCGACACCGTTGCGACTTGTATGGAAAGGCAATTGTAATATTTCGCGGTCGCGACTGGCGATTGGAGCGCGTTATTTAGTACACGTCCTATGTGACTTGCCGCCGCGCGGCTCGCCGGCCCGTCAGTCGACGCCTCTCGCGCGATCCTCCGCGAAGCGCTGGCGGAACGCGTCGAACGTGTGGGTTTCGATCGCGTCGCGGATCTCGCTCATCAGTTGCAGGTAGTAGTGCAGGTTGTGGATCGTGTTGAGCTGCGCGCCGAGGATTTCGCCGACGCGGTGCAGGTGATGCAGGTAACCGCGCGAGAAGTTCTGGCACGTGTAGCACGCGCAGCTCGCGTCGAGCGGCTTCAGCGAGTGCTTGTGCGTCGCGTTGCGGATCTTCACGTCGCCGAAGCGCGTGAACAGCCAGCCGTTGCGCGCGTTGCGGGTCGGCATCACGCAGTCGAACATGTCGACGCCGTTGGCGACGCCCTCGACCAGATCCTCCGGCGTGCCGACGCCCATCAGGTAGTGCGGCTTGTTGGCCGGCAGCTTCGGGCCCACGTGCCGCAGCACGCGCATCATGTCTTCCTTCGGTTCGCCGACCGACAGCCCGCCGATCGCGAGGCCGTGGAAGCCGAGTTCCGACAGGCCTGCGAGCGACTCGTCGCGCAGGTCCTCGAACATCCCGCCCTGGACGATCCCGAACAGCGCATTCGGGTTGCCGAGGCCGTTGAACTCGTCGAGCGAGCGCTTCGCCCAGCGCAGCGACATGCGCATCGAGTCGGCCGCTTCCTTGTGCGTCGTCGGCACGCCGTTGGTCGCGTAAGGCGTGCACTCGTCGAACTGCATCACGATGTCGGAGTTCAGCACCTTCTGGATCTGCATCGACACTTCCGGCGACAGGAACAGCTTGTCGCCGTTGATCGGCGACGCGAACGTGACGCCGTCCTCGGTGATCTTGCGCAGGTCGCCGAGCGAGAACACCTGGAAGCCGCCCGAGTCGGTCAGGATCGGCTTGTTCCAGCCCATGAAGCCGTGCAGGCCGCCGTGCGCGTCGATCGTGTCGAGGCCCGGGCGCAGCCACAGGTGGAACGTGTTGCCGAGGATGATCTGGGCCTTGATCTCGTGCAGCTCGCGCGGCTGGATCGCCTTCACGGTGCCGTACGTGCCGACCGGCATGAAGATCGGCGTCTCGACCACCCCGTGGTTGAGCTTCACGCGGCCGCGGCGTGCATGGCCGTCGGTCGTCAGCAGTTCGAATTCGAGCCCGTTGGCCGGGCGGTCCTGAACGGGGGCGTGCGTATCGTGGGATGAACCTTCGGTCATCGTATCGTGCTCCTCGCTACCGGAAATGCTTTGCATGGGACCAGAGTAGTCGCTAAAGCGCCAACTCTGGATCGCAAGTCCGGCGCATGTTGGAAACACCGCCGGGAGGCCGGCAGCGGGGAAAAAGCGGGTGCGCGCCATCGTAGCGCGCGGCACGGGCAAACGGCGACTCGCGCGTGGGCGCAGTGCCGTGCGCTGCGTGTATTACGCGCCGGCCGTCTCCGGCGTGTCGCGCCGCGTGAGCAGCATCGCGTCGCCGTAGCTGAAGAAGCGGTAGCGTTCGTCGATCGCGTGCCGGTATGCGGCACGGATCGTCTCGACACCCGCGAACGCGGACACCAGCATCAGCAGCGTCGACTTCGGCAGGTGGAAGTTCGTGACGAGCCGGTCGACCACGCGAAAACGGTAGCCGGGCGTGATGAAGATGTCGGTCTCGGCCTGGGTTGCCGCGAGCGGGCGGCCCGCTTCGTCGGCCGAGCGCGCCGCGGCTTCGAGCGCGCGCATCGACGTCGTGCCGACCGCGATCACGTTGCCGCCGCGCGCGCGGGTCGCGGCGATCTTGTCGACGAGCGACTGCGGCAGGTCGTACCACTCGCTGTGCATCTTGTGTTCGGCGATGTTGTCGACGCGCACCGGCTGGAACGTGCCGGCGCCGACGTGCAGCGTCAGCGTCGCGCGCTCGACGCCCATCGCGTCGAGCTTCGCGAGCAGCGGCTGGTCGAAGTGCAGCCCGGCTGTCGGCGCGGCGACCGCGCCCGGATTGCTTGCGTAGACGGTCTGGTAGCGCGTCTCGTCGGTCGCGTCGGCGTCGTGCTCGATGTACGGCGGCAACGGCAGGCGGCCGTATTGCTCGATCAGCGTCAGGCACGGCTCGGGGAAGTGCAGCGTGAAGAACGGCTCGACGCGCTCGCCGACCGTCACGTCGAACGCGTCGGCGAGACGCAGCGTCGTGCCGGCGCCCGGCGATTTGCTCGCGCGGATCTGCGCGAGCGCCGAGTGCGTGCCTGTCACACGCTCGATCAGCACCTCGATCCTGCCGCCACTGGCCTTCTGGCCGAAGAAACGCGCCTTCAGCACCTTGGTATCGTTGAAGACGAGCAGGTCGCCGGACGCGATGCACGACGGCAGCTCGGCGAAACGGCGGTCGACGAAGCGCGCGGGCTCGACGGTACGGTCGACCTCGAGCAGGCGGCTCGCGGTGCGGTCGGGCAGCGCGGTTTGCGCAATCAGCTCGGGCGGCAGATTGAAATCGAAATCGGAAAGCGTGAACATGCGAGCTGGTTCGAAGCGGCCGGCGGGCGTCGCCGGCAGGGCGGAAACGCGTAAATGGGGCGCGCGAGCCGCTATGATGACGGGATGCGCGGCCTGGCCGGCGTCGTTCGTTCGGACGACGTGAAAGCCGCTATTGTACTTGCCTTGCGAAGCACCCAGACGATCCGATGCCTGTGTCCCCACGCCGTTCCACCGCCGCCGTTGCCGATTCCGCCGATCCGTTCGACGCGGAGGATGCCGCGCTACCCGCGCGTAGCGCGGGGGAGCGCGATGCAGGGGAGCGCGCCGCGCCGCGCCGCGCCGGGCCGAAGCGCGGCGCCGACGGGCGGCTCGCGCAGCCGGCCGCCGCCGCGCCCGATGCCGAAGGCAGCGCCGCGAGCGACGAAGCGGGCGCGGCTGGCGCGAAGCGCAAGAAGAAGGCGGCCGCCGACAAACCCGTGAAGACCGCCGACAAACTCGCGAAGCTTGGCCTCACGCGCTCGATCGATCTCGTGCTGCATCTGCCGATGCGCTATGAGGACGAAACCACGCTCACGCCGATCGGCGAACTGCTGCCGGGCGGCATCGCGCAGACCGAAGGCGTCGTGTTCGACAACGAGGTCGCGTTCCGGCCGCGCCGCCAGCTCGTCGTGAAGATCCAGGACGACGACGGCGAGCACCTCGTGCTGCGCTTCCTGAATTTCTACGGCTCGCAGGTCAAGCAGATGGCCGTCGGCCAGCGGCTGCGCGTGCGCGGCGACGTGCGCGGCGGTTTCTTCGGGATGGAGATGGTGCATCCGGCGGTGCGCGTCGTCGAAGCGGATGCCCCGCTGCCGCAGGTGCTCACGCCCGTCTATCCAAGCACGGCCGGCGTGTCGCAGGCCTATCTGCGCAAGGCGATCGAGAACGCGGTCGAGCGTACGCCGCTGCCCGAGCTGCTGCCGCCCGAGATCGATCGCGCGTACCTGCAGCCGCTCGGCGTGCCGTCGCTCGAGCAGGCCGTGCGCATCCTGCACCACCCGCGCGTCGATTCCGACGAAGCCGCGCTGATGGACGGCTCGCATCCCGCGTGGACGCGCATCAAGTTCGAGGAGCTGCTCGCGCAGCAACTGTCGCTCAAGCGCGCGCACGAGGAGCGCCGCACGCGAGCGGCGCCCGCGATGCCGCGCCGCACCGCGAACGATGCCGACGCGCTGACGACCCGGTTCTACGCCGCGTTGCCGTTCGCGCTGACGGGCGCGCAGTCGCGCGTCGTCGACGAGATCGCGCACGACCTCACGCTCGCGCACCCGATGCAGCGCCTGCTGCAGGGCGACGTCGGCAGCGGCAAGACGGTCGTCGCGGCGCTGGCCGCCACGCAGGCGATCGACGCCGGCTACCAGGCCGCGCTGATGGCGCCCACCGAAATCCTCGCCGAGCAGCACGCGCGCAAGCTGCGCGCCTGGCTCGAGCCGCTCGGCGTCACGGTTGCGTGGCTGGCGGGCAGCCTGAAGGCGAAGGAGAAGCGCGCGGCGATCGAGGCGGCCGCGCTCGGCACCGCGCAGCTCGTGATCGGCACGCACGCGATCATCCAGGACACGGTCGAATTCGCGCGGCTCGGCCTCGTGATCGTCGACGAGCAGCACCGCTTCGGCGTCGAGCAGCGTCTCGCGCTGCGCGCGAAGGCCGCGAACGCGGCCAACGGCGCGCGCGATTTCCAGCCGCACCAGCTGATGATGTCGGCCACGCCGATTCCGCGCACGCTCGCGATGACGTACTACGCGGATCTCGAGGTCTCGACGATCGACGAGCTGCCGCCGGGCCGCACGCCCGTGCTGACGCGCCTCGTCGGCGACGCGCGGCGCGAGGAGGTGATCGCCCGCGTGCGCGAGGCCGCGCTGACGGGGCGCCAGGTGTACTGGGTGTGCCCGCTGATCGAGGAGAGCGAGACGCTGCAGCTGCAGACGGCCGTCGAGACCTACGAGACGCTGGCCGCCACACTCCCCGAGTTGAAGGTCGGGCTCGTGCACGGCCGGCTGTCGCCGGCCGACAAGGCGGCCGTGATGGAAGCGTTCACGCGCAACGACGTGCAGCTGCTCGTCGCGACGACCGTGATCGAAGTCGGCGTCGACGTGCCGAATGCGTCGCTGATGGTGATCGAGCATGCGGAGCGCTTCGGCCTCGCGCAGCTGCACCAGTTGCGCGGTCGCGTCGGGCGCGGCACCGCGGCGTCGGTGTGCGTGCTGCTGTACACGGGGCCGCTGTCGATTACCGGGCGCGAGCGGCTGAAGACGATGCGCGAGACGACCGACGGCTTCGAGATCGCGCGGCGCGACCTCGAAATCCGCGGCCCCGGCGAATTCCTCGGCGCGCGCCAGTCGGGCGCGGCGATGCTGCGCTTTGCCAACCTCGAGACCGACGGCTGGCTGATCGACCCGGCCCGCGAGGCCGCGACGCGGCTGATCGCTGCGTACCCCGACGTCGTCACGCAGCATCTTGCGCGCTGGCTCGGCGCGCGCGAGCAGTACCTGAAGGCCTGATCCACCGGTTTGGGGCCGGATCTGAAGCCGCCAATCGATGCGTCGCGATGCAGAGAAACTTGGCGAACCGGTGCCGGAGGGTGTATAAATTAAACCTATCGCATGTATATCCCTGATTGACCCACAATGACGCTGACTGAATTGAAATACATCGTCGCGGTCGCGCGCGAGCGGCATTTCGGCCGCGCGGCCGAAGCATGCTTCGTAAGCCAGCCGACGCTGTCGGTGGCGATCAAGAAGCTTGAAGACGAGCTGAACGTGCAGATTTTCGAGCGCGGCGCGAGCGAAGTGAGCGTGACGCCGATCGGCGATCAGATCGTCACGCAGGCGCAGCGCGTGCTCGAGCAGACCTTCGCGATCAAGGAGATCGCGAAGCAGGGCAAGGACCCGCTGGTCGGCCCGTTCCGCCTCGGCGTGATCTATACGATCGGGCCGTACCTGCTGCCGACGCTCGTCAAGCAGATGATCCAGCGTGTTCCGCAGATGCCGTTGATGCTGCAGGAGAACTACACGCTGAAGCTGCTCGAACTGCTGAAGCAGGGCGAGATCGACGCCGCGATCATGGCGCTGCCGTTCCCGGAAACCGGCCTGATGGTGCGCCCGCTGTACGACGAGCCTTTCGTCGTCGCGCTGCCGGCCGGCCATCCGTGGGAGAAGCGCGACGAGATCGCCGCCGAGGACCTGAAGCAGGAAACCATGCTGCTGCTCGGCAACGGCCACTGCTTCCGCGATCACGTGCTCGGCGTGTGCCCGGAGCTGATGCGCTTCTCGCAGACGGCCGACGGCATCCAGAAGACCTTCGAGGGTTCGTCGCTCGAGACGATCCGCCACATGGTCGCGAGCGGCGTCGGCATCACCGTGCTGCCGCGGATGTCGGTCGCCGAGATCGGCCCGCGCGCGAGCGGCCCCGATGCCGAGCTGCTGTCGTACGTACCGTTCAACGAACCGGTGCCCGACCGCCGCGTGGTGCTCGTGTGGCGCAAGAGCTTCACGCGGATGCCCGCGATCGACGCGATCAGCGATGCGATCACCGCCTGCGTTCTGCCGGGCGTCGCGAAGCTCGACATGCCGGCCACGATGAACTGAACGAGCTGCGGCAGGCGTGCGCGACAGCCGATGGACGGGGTTTGCGACCCCGTTTATTTTTCCCTATCGAATAGATAAAATTAATTAAATTAAAATAATCGATAGATTTAAATAGAATCCTCTACGTGGATCGGCGTCGTGTTGACGTCCGATTTGCACGCGGAATGCAAGCGTCAAAGGAGGGTGTCATGATGCGGTCGGTATTGCAGCACGCGCAGCGGAACATCCGGTTGCGCAACGAGGTCGTACATCGCGCCAAAGCTGCGGTTCGCAGCCTGCGTCCGATTGCGTTCGCGTACCTGGCGGACCGTGTGTATGGTGGATGAACGTCGCCGCATGACGGTCCCGTGTGCCGCCGCTTCACCTGCCGTCAAGCCATGAGGGAGCATCGCATGTCCGAAAGCTGGAACACCACGCGCAGCACCGGCACGACGCCTGCCGGCCGCCGGTTCCCCGAGCGCCCCGCCTGCGGCGCGTCGCAGCGGGAACGCGCGACGAAGGCCACGCACGACATCCCGTAGTACGACAGGAGGACCTCCCTGTTCCGTTTCTTATCCCCGCAATGACACTCCACGAACCGCGCCCGGCATGCTGCCGGAGCGAGCTGGTGGAGGCATACGAGCAAGCCAAGGAGAAAACGCATGTCGACCGAAACGAAGTGCCCGTTCAACCACGCCGCAGGCAGCGGCGCGACGAACAAGGACTGGTGGCCGAATCAGCTGAATCTGAACATCCTGCACCGGCATTCGGCGCTGTCCGATCCGATGGACAAGGATTTCGACTACGCCGAGGCGTTCAGGAAGCTGGACCTCGCGGCGGTGAAGAAGGATCTGCACGCGCTGATGACGACGTCGCAGGACTGGTGGCCGGCTGACTTCGGCCACTACGGCGGCCTGTTCATCCGCATGGCATGGCACAGCGCCGGCACGTACCGCACGGCCGACGGCCGCGGCGGCGCGGGCGGCGGGCAGCAGCGCTTCGCGCCGCTCAACAGCTGGCCGGACAACGTGAGCCTCGACAAGGCGCGCCGGCTGCTGTGGCCGATCAAGCAGAAGTACGGTCGCAACATCTCGTGGGCCGACCTGCTGATCCTGACCGGCAACGTCGCGCTCGAATCGATGGGCTTCAAGACGTTCGGCTACGGGGGCGGCCGCGTCGATACGTGGGAACCGGACGACGTCTACTGGGGTTCGGAAAAGATCTGGCTGGAACTGAGCGGCGGCCCGAACAGCCGCTACTCGGGCAAGCGCGATCTCGAAAGCCCGCTCGCCGCGGTGCAGATGGGCCTCATCTACGTGAACCCGGAAGGCCCGGACGGCAACCCCGATCCGGTCGCCGCCGCGCATGACATCCGCGAGACGTTCGCGCGGATGGCGATGAACGACGAAGAGACGGTCGCGCTGATCGCGGGCGGCCACACGTTCGGCAAGACGCACGGCGCCGGCCCGGCATCGAACGTCGGCGCCGAGCCGGAAGCCGCGGGCCTCGAGCAGCAGGGTCTCGGCTGGAAGAGCACGTTCGGCACGGGCAAGGGCGCGGACGCGATCACGAGCGGTCTCGAAGTCACGTGGACGTCGACGCCGACGCAGTGGAGCAACGACTTCTTCAAGCACCTGTTCAGCTATGAGTGGGAGCTCACGAAGAGCCCGGCCGGCGCGCACCAGTGGGTCGCGAAGGACGCCGGCGACGTGATTCCGGATGCCTACGACGCGTCGAAGAAGCATCGCCCGACGATGCTGACGACCGACCTGTCGCTGCGTTTCGATCCGGCATACGAAAAGATCTCGCGCCGCTTCTACGAGAATCCGGCCGAGTTTGCCGACGCGTTCGCGCGTGCGTGGTTCAAGCTCACGCACCGCGACATGGGCCCGCGCGCCCGCTATCTTGGCCCGGACGTGCCGGCGGAGCATCTGCTGTGGCAGGACCCGATCCCGGCCGTCGACCACAAGCTGATCGACGATGCCGACGTCGCGGCGCTGAAGGCGAAGGTGCTGGCATCGGGCCTGTCGGTGTCGCAGCTCGTGTCGACCGCATGGGCGTCGGCTGCGACGTTCCGCGGTTCGGACAAGCGCGGCGGCGCGAACGGTGCGCGCATCCGCCTCGCGCCGCAGAAGGACTGGGAAGTGAACCGTCCGGCTGATCTCGCGAAGGTGCTCGAGACGCTCGAAGGCGTGCAGAAGGCGTTCAACGACGCGCAAACGGGCGGCAAGAAGGTGTCGCTCGCCGACCTGATCGTGCTGGCCGGTGCGGCCGGCGTCGAGCAGGCTGCGAAGAACGCGGGCGTCGCGGTGACGGTGCCGTTCGCACCGGGCCGCGCGGATGCGTCGCAGGAGCAGACCGACATCGAGGCGATGGCCGTGCTCGAACCGCTCGCGGATGGCTTCCGCAACTTCCTGAAGAGCGCGTACAAGACGCCGGCCGAGGCGCTGCTGGTCGACAAGGCGCAACTGCTGACGCTGAACGCGCCCGAGATGACGGTGCTCGTCGGTGGCCTGCGCGTGCTCGGCACGAACGTCGGCGATGCGAAGCACGGCGTGTTCACCGACCGGCCGGAAGCGCTGACGAACGACTTCTTCGTGAACCTGCTCGACATGGGCACGGAATGGAGGCCGGTGTCGGCCGCGAACGACGTGTTCGAAGGGCGCGATCGTGCGACGGGCAAGGTCAAGTGGACCGGCACGCGCGTCGACCTGATCTTCGGCTCGCACGCGCAACTGCGTGCGCTGGCCGAGGTGTACGGCAGCGCGGATGCGAAGGAGAAGTTCGCACGCGACTTCGTCGCGGCCTGGAACAAGGTGATGAACCTCGATCGCTTCGACCTCGCATGAACCTTGCCGCAGCGTAATGCGGTAGTGCGCTAACGCAGCAACGCGAAACGGCCGGTCGAATGACCGGCCGTTTCTTCTGGAACCGATGTCTTGTCGAAGGAGTGACGACCATGACGCAGATGATGCTGGACATGCGCGCCGCGTTCGCGGCGCCGGTGAAGCGGGCGCCGGCCGCGATGGCGCGGCGCTTCGTCGGCTTTGCAATCGCCGGCGGCGGCGCGGCCGTGCTGGTCGCGCAGGCGCTGCACGCGTTCGCGCCGGTCGCGGGAGGCTGAGCGCGCCGTTCTTTGTGCGCTCGGCGGCGTCGCGCCCGGCACGTTTGAGGATTTCGCGAAACTGGCGTCGGTGCCGGAGGCGAACGGCGCGCCGGCCGGTTTGATCCGGGGCGTCGTCAAATCTGTCCCTTGATTGGCGCATATCGCGACACGGCGCATGTGGCGGGCCCGTGCGGCCCGTGCGTGTGCGGCGATTGCCGGCCGCGGGCCGCGCCGACATGACGCGAAGCGCCGCTCGGCTCTAAAATGCCGGGGTTATCTTCCCGGTGCTTCGCCATGCTTGCCCGCTTTCCCCTGTATCTGCGGCTCGTCCGGATGGACAAGCCGATCGGCAGCCTGCTGCTGCTGTGGCCGACGTTGAACGCGCTGTGGATCGCGTCGGACGGGCACCCGCGCTGGCCGCTGCTCGTGATCTTCACGCTCGGCACGCTGCTGATGCGCTCGGCCGGCTGCGCGATGAACGACTACGCCGACCGCGATTTCGACCGCCACGTGAAGCGCACGGCCGACCGGCCGCTGACGTCGGGCAAGATCCGCGCATGGGAAGCCGTCGCGATCGCGGTCGGGCTGTCGTTTATCGCGTTCCTGCTGATCCTGCCGCTCAATACGCTGACGAAAGAGCTGTCCGTCGTCGCGCTGTTCGTCGCCGGTTCCTATCCGTTCATGAAGCGCTTCTTCGCGATTCCGCAGGCGTATCTCGGCATCGCGTTCGGCTTCGGCATCCCGATGGCGTTCGCGGCCGTGCAGGACACGGTGCCGACGGTCGCATGGGTGATGCTGGTCGCGAACATTTTCTGGTCGGTCGCGTACGACACCGAATACGCGATGGTCGATCGCGACGACGACATCAAGATCGGCATTCGCACGTCCGCACTGACGTTCGGCCGTTTCGACGTCGCGGCCGTGATGGCGTGTTATGCGGCGACGCTCGGCATCTACGTGTGGATTGGCGTGACGCTCGGCTTTGGCCTTGTGTACTGGGCCGGCTGGGCGGCGGCGGTCGGCTGCGCGCTGTATCACTACACGCTGATCAAGGACCGCGAGCGGATGCCGTGCTTCGCGGCGTTCCGGCACAACAACTGGCTCGGCGGCGTACTGTTCGCCGGGATCGCCGCGCATTACCTGCTGGCCGGCAACTGAACCAAGCTGCGCGCCGGCTCGCGTTGCCAATAAAAAAGCGGCCGGGTGGCCGCTTTTTTGTTTCCGGCACCAGCGGAGCCGGCACCCCAGAAGCGCTTACGCGCGGCCGAGCTCGTCGCCCATTTCCTTCGCGCGCGCCTCGGCCGCGAGCGCGCCGCGCACGATCGCTTCCTTCACGCCCTGTGCGTCGAACGACGCGAGCGCGGCGGCCGTCGTGCCGCCCTTCGACGTCACGCGCTCGCGCAGCACGCTCGCCGGTTCGCCCGATTGTGCGGCGAGTTGCGCGGCGCCCGCGAACGTCGCGACCGCGAGCGCGCGGCCCTGTTCGTCGTTCATGCCAAGGCGGCGCGCGGCTTCCTGCAGCGCTTCGATGAAATAGAACACGTACGCGGGGCCGCTGCCCGAAATGGCCGTGACGGCGTCGAGCTGCGCTTCGTCGTCGAACCACACGATCTCGCCGACCGCGCCGAGCACGTTCGAGGCGAGTTCGCGGCCCGCCGCGTCGACGCCCGGCAGCGCGGCGAGGCCCGTCACGCCCATGCCGACGAGCGCGGGCGTGTTCGGCATCGTGCGCACGACGCGGGCGTAGTCGCCGAGCCAGCGTGCGAGGTCCGTGCCGCGGATGCCGGCCGCGATGCTGATCACGAGTTGCGATTTCAGGTGCGGCGCGAGCGCCTGCGCGACGTCCTTCAGCACCTGCGGCTTCACCGCGAGCACGACCGCGTCGTAATCGGCGAGCGTCGCGTCGACGGCCGCGCCGGTGCGCACGCCGAATTGCTGCGCGGCGCGCGCGCGGGCGTCTTCGTTGACGTCGATGGCATACAGGCCGTCAGCGGCGACGCCGCGCTTGATCAGGCCGCCGATCAGGGCCGCGGCCATGTTGCCGCCGCCGATGAATGCGATTTTCATGATGTCGGATTGAGCGAGTGAGTGAACGGAAAGGCGGAAAGGGTGCGGCGTTCAGTGCGCGTAATCGCGCGCGCCGAAGATCGCGGTGCCGACGCGCACGATCGTCGCGCCTTCGAGCACGGCCGCGTCGAGATCGGCGGACATGCCCATCGACAACGTGTCGAGCGGCAGGCCGTCGGCACGCAATGCGTCGAACAGCGTGCACAGCGCGCGATGCGGCGCGCGTTGTGCTTCGGTGTCGCCGGCAGGTTCAGGAATCGCCATCAGGCCGCGCAGCCGCAGCGACGGCAGCGCGGCGACCGCGCGCGCGACTTCGGCCACGTTGGCCGGCGCGACGCCGCTCTTCGACGCCTCGCCGCTGATGTTCACCTGCACGCACACGTTGAGCGGCGGCAGGTGCGCGGGGCGTTGTTCCGACAGGCGCTGGGCGATCTTCAGCCGGTCGACCGAATGGACCCAGTCGAAGCGCTCGGCGACGGCGCGCGTCTTGTTCGATTGTAGCGGCCCGATGAAATGCCATTCGAGCCCCGCACGCAGGTCGGCGAGCGCGTCGATCTTGTCGATCGATTCCTGCACGTAGTTTTCGCCGAATGCGCGCTGCCCGGCCGCATGCGCGGCGCGCACGTCGGCGGCGGGAAACGTCTTCGAGACGGCGAGCAGCGACACGGTGGCGGGATCGCGGCCGGCCGCGCGGGCGGCGTCGGCAATGCGGCGATGAACGGATTCGAGACGGGCGGCGAGATCGGACATGGCGGGCACGGAAGCAGGCACGGAAGCAGGCATGAAGCGGATGCGCCGCGGCACGCGGCGCATCGATCCGCACATTATACGGACGCTGCGCGCGAGGCCTAGCCGTACAGCAAATGCTCGACGAGCTGGATCCAGTGGGCGACCGGAATCTGCGTGCCGCTCTGCAGGTGCGCGATGCAGCCGATGTTGCCGGACACGATCATCTGCGGTTCGAGCGCCTGCAGCTTCAGCAGCTTCTGCTTGCGCAACCGGTACGACAGCGACGGCTGCGTCAGCGAATACGTGCCGGCCGAGCCGCAGCACAGATGGCTGTCGGCCGGCAGCCGCACGTCGATGCCGAGCGTCTCGAGCAGGCGTTCGACCTTGCCGCGCGACTGCTGGCCGTGCTGCAGCGTGCATGGCGGGTGGTACGCGACGGTATGGATCGCGCGGCGGCGCGCGAGCGTCGCGAGTTCGGCCTCGAACGGGAGCAGCACGTCGGAGATGTCGCGCGTCAGCGAGACGATGCGCTGCGCCTTCTCCGCGTAGGCCGGGTCGTCGCGCAGCAGGTGCGCGTATTCGAGCACCGTCACGCCGCAGCCCGATGCGTTCATCACGATCGCCTCGGCGCCCTGCTCGACATGGGGCCACCACGCGTCGATGTTGCGGCGCGCGTCGTCGAGCGCTTCGTCGTGATAGTTCAGGTGCAGGCGGATCGCGCCGCAGCAGCCCGCGTCGGGCGCGACGACTGTCTCGATGCCGAGCGCGTCGAGCACGCGCGCGGTCGCGATGTTGATGTTCGGCAGCATCGACGGCTGTACGCAGCCGGCGAGCATCAGCATCTTGCGCGTATGCGTGCGGTGCGGCCATTCGAGCAGCCGCGTGCGCGGCGGCACCTTGTCGCGCAGCCGCTTCGGCAGCAACGGCCGCACGTGCTGGCCGAGCCGCATCATCGGCGAGAACAGCGCGGCGTTCGGCACGAGGCTCGCGAGCACGCGGCGCACGAGGCGTTGCTGCACGGGGCGCTGCACCTGCGCTTCGACGTGCTTGCGGCCGATCTCGACGAGCCGGCCGAACTCGACGCCCGACGGGCAGGTCGTCTCGCAGCTGCGGCACGTGAGGCAGCGGTCGAGGTGCTGCTGCGTGCTGCGCGTGACGTTCGCGCCTTCGACCATCTGCTTGATCAGGTAGATGCGCCCGCGCGGGCCGTCGAGTTCGTCGCCGAGCAGCTGGTAGGTCGGGCAGGTCGCGGTGCAGAACCCGCAATGCACGCACTTGCGCAGGATGGCGTCGGCCTCGTCGCCGTCGGGCGTGTTGCGGATGAAATCGGCGAGGTTCGTTTGCATCGACTTAAAGATCGGGGTAGAGCCGGCCGCGGTTGAGGATGCGCGCGGGATCGAACGCGCCCTTCAGCCCGCGGTGGATTTTCATCATCGGTGCGGGGAGCGGCGTGAACACGCCCGCGCTGCGGTCGTAGGCGTCGCCCGCGCGGAACAGCGTCGCGTGGCCGCCGGCCTGCTTCGCGCTCATGCGCACGGTTTGCGCATCGGCGTCGGTGATCCACCAGCGCTGCGCGCCGCCCCATTCCATCAGCTGGGTGCCGGGCAGGTGCATCGGTTCGGTGATCGACGGCAGCGCGAGGCGCCACAGCGCGTAGCCGGGCGGGATGCCGTGGAAGAACGGGTCGGTATGCTCGCGCAGGCCGGCCCAGAAGCGCTCGGCTTCGACCGCGTCGACGACTTCGCCGCCGAGCAGCGTCTTCGCGGATTTCACGGCCGCTTCGGCGCCCGACAGACGCAGCACGAGCGTGCCGTTGCGCCACGCGCTCGCGCTGACGGGCAGCGGATGGCCACCCCATTCGTTGAGCTTGCGCACCGCGTCGGTCGCGGTCATCTCGAACTTCAGCGTGACTTCCGCGACGGGCATCGGCAGCACCTTGATCGACAGGTCGAGCATCAGCCCGAGCGTGCCGAGCGCACCGGCCATCAGCCGCGACACGTCGTAGCCGGCGACGTTCTTCACGACCTGCCCGCCGAAGCGCAGCATTTCGCCGCGGCCGTTCATCAGCGTGACGCCGAGCACGAAATCGCGCGGCGCGCCGCAGGTTGCGCGGCGCGGGCCCGCGAGGCCCGCCGCGATGCAGCCGCCGACGGTGGCCGCGCGGCCGAAGTGCGGCGGCTCGAACGGCAGCATCTGACCGCACTCGGCGAGGACGGTTTCAAGCCGCGCGAGCGGCGTGCCCGCGCGGACCGTGACGACGAGTTCGGCCGGGTCGTACGACACGACGCCCTGAAACGCGCGCGTATCGAGTATTTCGCCCTCGAGCGCCTGGCCGTACCAGTCCTTGGTGCCGCCGCCGCGAATCCGCAACGGCCGGCCGTCGGCGCTGGCTGCGCGGATGCGCTCGGCCCATCCGGCGACGATGTCGTCCTCTTCCATGTTCTGTTGCTGCCTCGACTTGTTGTTCGGTCGATTGTACCGGGGTGGCGCGAATCCACATCGCGACTATCCCTAAGCCCGGTATTGCCGGCCGCATGCCCGCGCCGCCGCGCGAACGGGCCGCGCGGGCACGGCAGTACGCCGCGGCCCGGCCGCCGGCGCGGGCCGCGCACCGCGCGCGACGCTCAGAAACGCGGCAGGTCGGGGTGCGGCAGCAGCCCGCCGCGCACGTGCTGGCGACCGTACTCGGCGCAGCGCGCGCGGGTCGGGATGCCCTTGTCGGGGTTCAGCAGCCCCGCCGGATCGAATGCGCGCTTGACCGCGAAGAACGCATCGCGCTCCTGCGGCGAGAACTGTACGCACATCGAATTGAGTTTCTCGATGCCGACCCCGTGCTCGCCCGTCACGCTGCCGCCGAATTCCACGCAGCACTCGAGGATTTCCGCGCCGAACTGTTCGGCGCGGTGCAGTTCGTCCGGATCGTTCGCGTTGTAGAGGATCAGCGGATGCATGTTGCCGTCGCCCGCATGGAACACGTTGATGCAGCGCAGCCCGTAGCGCGTTTCGAGCTGCTCGATGCGCGCGAGCAGCGGGCCGATCGCGCGGCGCGGCACCGTGCCGTCCATGCAGTAATAGTCGGCGGAAATGCGGCCGGCGGCCGGGAACGCGTTCTTGCGGCCCGACCAGTAGCGCAGCCGCTCTTGTTCGTTGCGCGACACCTGGATGCGCGTCGCGCCGTGCTCGCGCAGCACGGCCGTCATCCGCACGATTTCTTCCGCGACTTCTTCCGGCGTGCCGTCCGATTCGCAGAGCAGGATCGCCTTCGCGTCGAGGTCGTAGCCCGCGTGCGTGAACGCCTCGACGGCCTGCGTGGCCGGCTTGTCCATCATTTCGAGCCCGGCCGGGATGATGCCCGACGCGATGATCGCCGCGACGGCCTCGCCGCCCTTGACGACGTCGTCGAAGCTCGCCATCACGAGTTGTGCAGTCTGCGGCTTCGGAATCAGCCGCACGGTGACTTCGGTGACGATCGCGAACATCCCTTCGCTGCCGATCATCACGGCGAGCAGGTCGAGGCCCGGCATGTCGAGTGCGAGCGAGCCGAACTCGACGATTTCGCCGTCGATCGTCACCGCGCGCACGCGCATCACGTTGTGCACGGTCAGCCCGTATTTCAGGCAGTGGACGCCGCCGGAATTTTCCGCGACGTTGCCGCCGATCGTGCAGGCGATCTGCGACGACGGATCGGGCGCGTAATACAGGCCGTACGGCGCGGCGGCTTCCGAGATCGCGAGGTTGCGCACGCCGGGCTGCACGGTCGCCGTGCGCGCGTACGGGTCGACTTCCACGATGCGCGTGAAGCGCGCGAGCGACAGCACCACGCCGAGCGTGATCGGCAGCGCGCCGCCCGACAGGCTCGTGCCCGCGCCGCGCGGCACGATCGGCACTTCCATGCGGCGGCAGATCTGCACGATCCGCTGCACCTGCGATTCCGTTTCGGGCAGCGCGACCGCGAGCGGCAGGCGGCGGTAGGCGGACAGGCCGTCGCATTCGTACGGCGCCGTGTCTTCGTCGCGGTACAGCAGGCAGTGCGTCGGCAGCACGGCCATCAGCGCCTGCACGACTTCGCGCTGGCGCTGCGCGCGTGCTGCGCTCGACAGTTCGACGGGAGCGTTCATGGGGTCTCCTGCAGGAGGCGCGGCGTCGCGCCGGCGTCTCAGCACGTGAAAATCTTGCCCGGATTCATCAGGTTGCGCGGATCGAGCGCGAGCTTGATCGCGCGCATCGTGTCGATCGCGTTGTCGCCGTGCTCCTTCGGCAGGAAGCGCATCTTGTGCAGCCCGACGCCGTGCTCGCCCGTGCAGGTGCCGCCGAGGCGCAGCGCGCGCTCGACGATCCGGTCGTTGATGTGCTCGGCTTCGGCGATTTCCTCGGGCTTGTCGGGGTCGATCAGGATCGCGACGTGGAAATTGCCGTCGCCGACGTGGCCGACGATCGGGCAGGGCAGCGACGACGCGCGCAGGTCGACTTCGGTTTCCTCGACGCACGCGGCGAGTTGCGAGATCGGCACGCAGACGTCGGTCGTCACCGCGCGGCAGCCGGGTTTCAGCTGCAGCATCGCGAAGTACGCGTTGTGGCGCGCGGCCCAGAGCCGGCTGCGGTCCTCGGGGCGGGTCGCCCATTCGAAACCCTGGCCGTTGTTCTGGCCCGCGAGCGCCTGCACGAGTTCAGCCTGTTCCTTGACGCCGGCCTCGGTGCCGTGGAATTCGAAGAACAGCGTCGGCGCTTCGGCGAGCGTCAGGTTCGAGTGACGGTTGATCGAGCGCACGGCGAGCGCATCGACGAATTCGACGCGCGCGATCGGCACGCCGATCTGGATCGTCTCGATCACGGTGCGTACTGCGTCGCCCATCGTCGGGAACGTGCAGATCGCGGCCGACACGGCTTCGGGCAGCGGGTGCAGGCGCAGCGTAATCTCGGTGATCACGCCGAGCGTGCCTTCGGAACCGACGAACAGGCGCGTGAGGTCGTAGCCGGCCGACGACTTGCGAGCGCGCGAGCCTGTTTTCACCGCGCGGCCGTCGGCGAGCACCGCGGTCAGGCCGAGCACGTTCTCGCGCATCGTGCCGTAGCGCACGGCGTTGGTGCCCGATGCGCGGGTCGCGGTCATCCCGCCGATGCTGGCGTCGGCGCCCGGGTCGATCGGGAAGAACAGGCCGGTGTCGCGCAGTGCTTCGTTGAGCGCCTTGCGCGTGATGCCCGGCTCGACCGTCACGGTCAGGTCTTCGGCGTTGATCGACAGCACGCGGTTCATTTCCGACAGGTCGAGCGATACGCCGCCGCGCACCGCGAGCAGGTGGCCTTCGAGCGACGAGCCGGCGCCGTACGGGATCAGCGGCACGCTGTAGAGCGCACACAGCGACACGACTTCGCGCACGTCGTCCGCGCTGTGCGCGAACACGACGGCGTCGGGCAGTTGCGGATCGAACGGCGATTCGTCGCGGCCGTGGTGGGCGCGGACGGCTTCGGCGGTCGACACGCGCTCGCCGAAGGCGGCGCGCAGCGCATCGAGCATGGCGGGAGGAAGCGGGCGGCGCGTGGCGGCCGGCGAGGCGGGGTGATTCACGAATGTCTCCTGACTGCTTGTCAAACTTTCGGCCCATTCTACGCTGTAACGCCCGCTGCGCCCGCCGCCGCGGGCTGCGATAATCGCGTTCAAACGCAACCGGGCCGCATCGCGGCCGCGCATGAGAGGAGATTCGCATGGGCAACCGCTTGAGCAAGATCGCCACGCGCACGGGCGACGACGGCACCACCGGCCTCGGCGACGGACGGCGCATCGGCAAGGACGACGCTCGGATCGCGGCGATCGGCGACGTCGACGAACTGAACTCGAACCTCGGCGTGCTGCTTGCCGAGACGCTGCCGGACGATATTCGCACGGCGCTCGTCACGATCCAGCACGACCTGTTCGATCTCGGCGGCGAGCTGTGCATCCCCGGCCATACGGTGCTCGACGACACGCATCTCGCGCGTCTCGACCAGTGGCTGGCCGACTACAACGCGACGCTGCCGCCGCTGAAGGAATTCATCCTGCCGGCCGGCTCGCGCGCGGCGGCGCTCGCGCACGTGTGCCGGACCGTGTGCCGCCGCGCGGAGCGCTCGATCGTCGCGCTCGGGCGCAACGAAACGCTCAATGATGCGCCGCGGCGGTATGTGAACCGGCTGTCGGACCTGCTGTTCGTGCTGGCGCGCGTGCTGAACCGCGCTGGCGGCGGGGCGGATGTGCTGTGGGAGCGCGGGCGCGTCCGCTAGCGCGCCATGGCGTTTTTGCGCACTGCGACAATTTGTCCGGGGGGCGTCGATTTTCAAACATGTATTGTATGTGCATGTTTAACGGAGAACGAACATGACCCACATCACCGCTGACCAGATGGCCCGTGTGAAGGCCACCGCCCCCGTCCTCGCCGAGCACGGCGCGACGATCACGAAGCACTTCTACCAGCGCATGTTCGCGCGTCATCCGGAACTGAAGAACCTGTTCAACCAGACGCACCAGAAGACCGGCAGCCAGCCCGAGACGCTCGCGAAGGCCGTCTATGCGTATGCGGCGAACATCGACAACCTCGGCGCGCTGGGCGGGGCGGTGTCGCGGATCTCGCACAAGCACGCGAGTCTCAACATCCGTCCCGAGCATTACCCGATCGTCGGCGAGAACCTGCTCGCGTCGATCGTCGAAGTGCTCGGCGACGCGGTCGATGCCGCCACGCTCGAAGCGTGGCGCGTCGCCTACGGCCAGCTCGCGCAGATCATGATCGGCGCCGAAGCCGACCTGTACGCGAACGCCGCGTGGAGCGGCTTCCGCCCGTTCACGGTCGCGCGCAAGGTGCGCGAAAGCGACGAGATCACGTCGTTCTACCTGACGCCCGCCGACGGCGGCGCGGCGCCGTCGTTCGAGCCGGGCCAGTACATCTCGGTGAAGCGTTTCGTCGGCGATCTCGGCGTCGACCAGCCGCGCCAGTACAGCCTGTCCGATGCGCCGCACGGCAAGTGGCTGCGCATCTCGGTGAAGCGCGAGGCCGGCAAGGCGGAAGCGATCCCGGCCGGCAAGGTGTCGACGCTGATGCACGACGGCGTTGAAGAGGGCGCGATCGTCGAAGTGACCGCGCCGATGGGCGACTTTTCGTTGAAGCGCGATGCCGATACGCCGGTCGTGCTGATCTCGGGCGGCGTCGGCATCACGCCGATGATGTCGATGGCGTCGACGCTGGTCGCGCAAGGCAGCAAGCGCGACGTGCGGTTCGTCCACGCATGCCGCTCGGGCGCGGTGCACGCGTTCCGCGACTGGCTGAACGATACGGTGCGCGAGCACGCGAACGTCAAGCGCACGGTGCTGTATGAACTGGTTGGCCCGAGCGATCGCGCCGGCATCGACCATGACCTCGAAGGGCGCCTCACACCGGCGCGCGTGAAGGAATTCGCGCTCGTTCCGGACGCCGACTACTACATCTGCGGCCCGATCGCGTTCATGAAGGCGCAGCGCGACGCGCTCGTCGCGCTCGGCGTCGCGCCGGAACGCGTGAACACCGAGATCTTCGGTTCGGGCGCGCTCGAGTGATGCGCTGACGGAGGTCTCCGGCGAATAAAAAACCCGGCGAGAGCCGGGTTTCGATTTTGTCGCTTGCGGTGTCGCGCAGATGGCGTCAGGCGCGCAGCATCAGCGTCGCGTGATAGCGCCATACTTTCGGATCGGCACTGACGAGCGGCATGCCTTCATGAAGTGCCTGGGCAACCATCACGCGATCGAACGGATCGGCATGGTCCGGGAAATCGGGCAGTGCGGCGACCGCCTCGACGTGATCGCTGCTGATCGGCAACTCCGAGAAGCCGGCGAGCCGGAACGCCGAGCGTGCGTCGCGCGGATGAACGGGCAGGTTGCCCTTGCGGTATTTGATCGCAATTTCCCAGATGGACGCGGCACTGACATACAGGGTGTGCGCGGGATCCTCGATCAACGCGACTGCAGTCGCAGAAAGTTGAGGCGCGCCTTCAGCGGCCCACAGCGCGATATGCGTATCGAGCAACAGTTTCACGGCCCGACCCCGCGCTCCGCGCTGGCATCAAAGTCGGCGGCGATCGATTCGTCGCCGGCATTGAATGCCTCGACGGTGGTCGGGATGTTCAGCCCGGCAAGCAACTGACGGGCCGCACCGATCCGCTTCGGTGCCGCGTAAGGAACGATCCGGGCGACCGGATGACCGTTGCGGGCAATCACGACCTCGGATTCGCGCCCCAATTCAAGTGCTTCGACGAGGCTCGAGAGCCGCGACTTGGCATCGTGCATGTTGACGGTCGGCATGATCACTTCCTGATTAGCTAGGCTGTATTAGCTAGTCTAGCAGAGCCTGGCGCCGACCGCAGGCTGACCGAATGGCCAGCCCGCCGGCAGGCGGGGCCATGACGATTCAGCCTGTTTTCGTCCGTCAGTTCCCGCTGCCGCGCGCAACCCGCCGCGCCTTGACCGATTCCGCGAGGCCTTCGAGCACCTTCACGCTGTCGTCCCAGGCGATGCACGCGTCGGTGATGCTCTGGCCGTAGGTCAGCTCGCAGCCTTCCTTCAGGTCTTGGCGGCCCTCGACGAGGTGCGACTCGATCATCACGCCGACGATGCGCTCGTCGCCCGCCGCGATCTGGCGGCCGATGTCGGCACAGACGGGGATCTGGTTCTCGTGCTTCTTCGAGCTGTTCGCATGGCTCGCGTCGATCATCAGGCGCGCGGCGAGGCCGGCCTTGCCGATGTCCGCGCATGCGGCGTTCACGCTGTCCGCGTCGTAGTTCGGCGTCTTGCCGCCGCGCAGGATCACGTGGCAGTCCTCGTTGCCGGCCGTCGACACGATCGCCGAGTGGCCGCCCTTCGTCACCGACAGGAAATGGTGCGGCTGCGACGCGGCCTTGATCGCGTCGACCGCGATCTTCACGTTGCCGTCGGTGCCGTTCTTGAAGCCGACCGGGCACGACAGCCCCGACGCGAGCTCGCGGTGCACCTGCGACTCGGTCGTGCGCGCGCCGATCGCGCCCCACGAGATCAGGTCGGCGATGTACTGCGGGCTGATCATGTCGAGGTATTCGGTCGCAGCCGGCAGGCCCATCTCGTTGATCTGCAGCAGCAGCTCGCGCGCGGTGCGCAGCCCTTCGTTGATCTTGAAGCTGTTGTCGAGGTGCGGATCGTTGATGAGCCCCTTCCAGCCGACCGTCGTGCGCGGCTTCTCGAAGTACACCCGCATCACGATTTCCAGTTCGCCCTGGAAGCGCTCGCGCTCCTTCACGAGCCGGCCCGCGTATTCGATCGCCGCCTTCGTGTCGTGGATCGAGCACGGCCCGACCACGACGATCAGCCGGTCGTCCATCCCGTGCAGGATGCGGTGCATCGACTGGCGCGAGTTGTAGATCAGCTCGGACGCGGCTTCGGAGCACGCGAATTCGCGGATCAGGTGGGCGGGCGGCGTCAGTTCCTTGAGCTCGCGAATGCGGACGTCGTCGGTATTGTGCGGGGGCATGCTGTTTCTCCTAATTTTCCGGGGCGCCGTTCGGTCAATGCGCGTGCGGCAGATTCATCAATTCAAGCGATTCGGTGGTCTCGGTCGGCGCCGCGGGACCGCTGCGGCGGCGACCGGGTGGCGAAGGGCGAAAAAAAACCGCCGGGTTCGCCGGCGGTTTTTTCGGGAATTTCGGTTGCGCTTTACGCGCCATCAACCCTCTCGATCCGCCAGCGGTCTGAGATACCAGAAAAAGTAAAAATAAAACTTGGCGGACATGACGGAGATTCGGCTCGTCAAAAAAGTTGATTCGGAATTTATACCCCGTCGCCGTGCGGCTGGCAACCGGGAAACGTCGAAAATGCGGATAATCCGCGCGTTTTCTTCAAAATGCGCGGATTGTCTGCGCCGCGATGCGGTTATGCCGTACCGCCGACCGTCATCTTGTCGATCCGCAGGGTCGGCTGGCCGACGCCGACCGGCACGCTCTGGCCTTCCTTGCCGCACACGCCGACGCCCGAGTCGAGCGACATGTCGTTGCCGATCATGCTCACGTACTTCAGCGATTCCGGGCCGCTGCCGATCAGCGTCGCGCCCTTCACCGGGTAGGTGACCTTGCCGTTCTCGATCATGTACGCCTCGGACGCCGAGAACACGAACTTGCCGTTCGTGATGTCGACCTGGCCGCCGCCGAAGTTCACCGCGTACAGGCCGTTCTTCACCGACGCGATGATTTCCTGCGGATCCTTGTCGCCGTTCAGCATGTACGTGTTCGTCATGCGCGGCATCGGCAGCGCCGCATACGACTCGCGCCGCGCGTTGCCCGTGACCGGCATCTTCATCAGGCGTGCGTTCAGCGTGTCCTGGATGTAGCCCTTGAGGATGCCGTCCTCGATCAGCGTCGTGCACTGCGTCGGGTTGCCTTCGTCGTCGATGTTCAGCGAGCCGCGGCGGTTCGGCAGCGTGCCGTCGTCGACGACGGTCACGCCCTTGGCCGCGACCCGCTCGCCGATCCGGCCCGCGAATGCCGACGAGCCCTTGCGGTTGAAGTCGCCCTCGAGGCCGTGGCCGATCGCCTCGTGCAGCAGCACGCCCGGCCAGCCCGGCCCGAGCACGACCGTCATCGCGCCGGCCGGCGCGGGGCGGGCGTCGAGGTTGACGAGCGCCGCGTGCACGGCGTCGTCGACGTAGCGCGACAGGACTTCATCGCTGAAGTAGCCGTAATCGAAGCGGCCGCCGCCGCCGCCGGAGCCGATCTCGCGGCGGCCGTCCTGCTCGGCGATCACCGTGACCGACACGCGCACGAGCGGGCGGATGTCGGCCGCGATCGCGCCGTCGCTGCGCGCGACCAGCACGACGTCGTATTCGCCGGCGAGGCCCGCCATCACCTGCTTGATGCGCGGGTCGCGCCCGCGCGCCATCTGCTCGATGCGCTCGAGCAGCTTGACCTTGGCCGTCGCGTCGAGCGACGCGAGCGGATCGGACGGCAGGTACAGGTCGCGGCCCGAGATGCCTTTCAGCGACGTCGCGGCCTTGATCTTCTGCCGGCCGCCGCCGGCCGCCGCGATCGCCTTGGTGGCCGCGGCCGCCTGCGCGATCGCTTCGGGCGACAGGTCGTCCGAGTACGCGAACGCGGTGCGGTCGCCCGCGACCGCGCGCACGCCGACGCCCTGGTCGATGCTGAAGCTGCCCGATTTGACGATGCCTTCCTCGAGGCTCCACGCTTCGCTGCGGGTGGCCTGGAAGTACAGGTCGGCGTAGTCGACGCGATGCGTGAAGATGTCGGCGATCGTGCGCGTGAGCAGGCTTTCGTCGAGGCCGTACGGCGTGAGCAGGATGTCCTTCGCCAGCGCGAGGTTGCGGATGCCGGGTTCGATGATGTTCATGCGGATATCGGGGTTTCTCAAAAAGTTGTCGGGTGCTGCTGGGCAGATGGGTTGGCCGCGCGGCGTTTCAAGCGGCGCGGCGAATTCAGGTCAGCACGCGGTGCCGCCACGCGGGCAGGCTCTGGCGCACGTCGGCGATGCGCTGCGGATCGATCGCGCCGAGCACGACGCTCGCGCCCACGTCGCGGACCGCGACGATCTCGCCCCACGGGTCGATCAGCATGCTGTGGCCCCAGGTGCGCCGGCCGTTCTCGTGCTTGCCGCCCTGCGCGGCCGCGAGCACGTAGCACTGGTTCTCGACGGCCCGCGCGCGCAGCAGTGTTTCCCAGTGCGCGCGGCCGGTCGTGTACGTAAATGCCGACGGCACGACGATCATCGCGCAGTCGCCCATCCTGCGATACAGCTCCGGAAAGCGCAGATCGTAACAGACCGACAGGCCGACCCGCCCGAACGGCGCGTCGAACGCGACGACCGTATCGCCCGCGCGGATCGTGCGCGCCTCGTCGAACGACTCGTCGCCTTTCTCGAAGTTGAACAGGTGGATCTTGTCGTAGCGCGCGGCCTCGTTGCCGGACGGATCGAACACGAGCGTCGTGTTCAGCACGCGATCGGGCTCGGGCGCCTTCAGCGGCAGCGTGCCGCCGATCACCCAGATGCCGTGGCGGCGCGCGGCGTCGGCGAGGAAGCGCTGGATCGGGCCGTCCTGGTAGGGCTCGGCGAGCGCGAGCTTGTCAGTGTCGCGGTGCCCCATGAAGCAGAAATACTCGGGCAGCAGCACGAGCTGCGCGCCTTCGCCGGCGGCTTCCGCGATCAGGCGGCGGGCTTCGGCGAGATTGCGCGCGACGTCCGGCGCGCTCACCATCTGCAGCGCGGCAACCCGGAACGACGTGGCGGAACGGGAAGGTTCGGTCATCGCGAAATCGGTTGCGTCATAAATGGGGTGCGGTCCGGCAGCGCGCGGTGCTCAGTGGCTCGCCGCATCGGCCGGACCGTGATTCATCTTACCCTGATCGCCCTGCACCCGCTCGATGTGCGGGTGCGCCCACGGCCCCGTGATCGCGTAGTCGAGCGCGAACGCGTGCGACAGCGTTTCCGACAGCGCGTAGTTCGCGGCCAGCACGCCGACGCCGAGCAGCGGATTGATGACGGCCGCCGCGATCGCGGCGGCGCCCGCGCCGATCTTCGGCGCGACGTGCGCGTGCAGGTCCTGCGTCTCGGCGCCGAGATCGACCGCGCCGCGCACCGTGACGTTCGCGGGCGCCGTCGTCATCTCGAAGTTGTCGGTGCGCGCGATGCCGTTCGAGATCTGCCCCGTGCCGGTGATCTTGTCGAACGGCAAGCCCTTGCCGATCACGTCGCGGAAATTCAGTGTCAGGAAGCGCGCGAGGCTCTGCAGGCTCAACACGCCGAGCAGCTTGGCGGCGCCCGGATCGACCTTCAGGATCTGGCCGTGTTCGAGGTCGACCGCGACCTGGCCGCCGAGCGACGGGAAGTCGAGCGCGGTCGGGCCGCCGCGCCAGCCGACCTTGCCTGTCACCGTGCCGTGGCCGTTCTCGAGCGTGCGGGGCAGGCCGACGCGGTCGAGCAGCGCGCCCGCGTTGTCGATGTCCAGCTTGAAGTCGAACACGCTGCGGCGCGGCGCGTCGCTTTCGTCGACGCCGCGGGCGAGCGCGCGGCGCGACGTGCGCCAGTTGCCGGTTGCCGTGAGCCTGGCGGCCGGGTTCGACAGTTCCAGCTTGTCGAGCTGCCAGACGGGCGTGCCGGCCTCGTCGATGTTGCGCGCGTTGACGACGAGGCGGCCGATGTCGTGGTCGCGCGCGACCACCTGGTCGACGATCAGGTCGACCGACGGCATCGGGCGGTCGGTCGGCGTCGGCAGGTTCATCGCGCGGCCGACCAGATCGTGCTGCGCGCTGTCCGGAATCACGAGCTTCGCGAGCCGCGCGTTCAGCACGCCCGCGCCGTTGTGGCCGCCGCCCGGCGCCCACGACAGGTAGCCCGACACCTGGTTCGACGCGATGTTCGCCTGCCACAGCTCGTCGACGTGCGACGCGCCGACGATCACGTTTTCCCAGTTGCGCTTGAGCAGTTTCAGCGTGCCGAAGTGGAACGCGAAGCGCTTCGGCGCGAAGCTCGCGACATCGACGCGCGGCGGTGCTTGCGGCTCCGGCGTGCGCGGCGTGCCGGATTGCAGCGTGCGGGCGAGCGCGAGCCATGCGTCGGCATCCAGCTCGTCGACGTCGACGGCCGCGCTCACGCCGTCCTGCGGCATGTCGGGCATCCGGTGGATGCCCATCGCGCCGCGCACCGCGCGCAGCGGCTGGCCGCGCGTCGCGTCGAGCAGGTAGGTCGCGGACACGGGGCCGAGCGTCAGGTCGGCGTGTTCGAGGCGTTTGCCGTCCGCCTGCGGCGCCGGCTGCAGCGTGAAGCTGAACGGCATCGGCGTGCCGGCCGGTTTCGCGAACGGCGCCGGGAAGTTCAGCGCAACGCCTGTCAGGTCGGAATGCGCGCTGATGTCGGGCAGGCGGCCCGGCGCACCGCGCACGGCGACCTTGTACGGTGCGTCGCCGACCACGTGCTCGAGCAGCGCGGCAGCCGGGCCGTGCAGGTTCAGGCCGCGCGCGGCGTCGAGCGCGAGCCGGCCGTCGACGTCCACCGTGTACGGGCCGTGCGACTGGAAGCTGCCGTTCGCGCGCACCGGGCCGCCGAGGAAGCGCCCCGACAGGTCGTGCAGCGACGCGCCGGCCTCGGTGAACCGGACGCTGCCACGCAGCGCGGACAGCGGCGGCACGCCGCTGGTCGACAGCGTGTTGCCGCCGAACGCGAGCGCGCCTTCGATGTGCGTATGCGGATGCGGGACGTGCTGCGGAATCGTGATCTTGAGCGCGAGCGACGCGGGCCCCTGCGCATCGATCCGCTGGCCGATATGCCCGCTCATCGTGCCGAGCGAGCTGTTGTCCGCGTAGTCGATCAGGTCGGCGAGCGGGCCCTGCGCATGGCCGTCGATGACGAGCGGCGAGTGGCTCGGATTGCCGAGATCGTCGATGCGTCCCGTGACCTTCGTCAGCGCGACGCGCTTGTAGTGCGCGCGCTCGATGTCGAAGCGCAGCTTGTTCTGCGCGAGCTCGAATACGCCGTCGATCCCGTCGAGCGCCGGCCAGACGCTCGGCGTGCCGTTCGCGAGCTTGCGCGGCGGGTACGGGGTCGGCTCGAAGCGGCCGCCGGTGAACGGCGCGACGATGTGGAACACGCCGGCGTCCGGTTCGTGTTCGAACGGAAATTTCTCGAGCGGGCCGCGGGCGACGATCGACGCGCCCTTGGTCACCTTGCCGTCCTGCAGCGCGTGGCCGAGATAGTCGCGCAGGTGCTCGGACATCCCGGTCGGCAGGTAGCGCGGAATGCGCGCCACCGACGCGCGGGCGAAATCGGCGCGCAGGTCGAGCGCGCCGCGGCCGTGGCCGGGGTTCGTGTACGAGCCCGACACCGCGATTTCGGCATCGGGGTTCGTGACGAGCAGGTCGGGCACGGTCACGTCGACGCGCGCGTGCTTGTCGCCGGGCGCGGGCGTGATCACCCATTGGGTGTTGCCGCGCAGCCGGTCGAACGTCAGGCGCGGCTCGTCGAACTCGCCGGGTACCGTGACGGCCGCGTTGACCGTGTCGAAATGCGCGGTGCCGCCCGTCTCGCTCGCATCGACGCGGCCCCACAGGTTCTCGATACCCGGCCAGCCGGCGCGCGGGTGGCCGCGCGGCGAGAGGCCGGGCGGCGGCTCCTGCGCGGCGAAGCTGATGCCCTGCAGGTCGCCGAGGAAGCGGTAGCGGACGATCGGCGCGGCGCCGGTGCGCCGCTCCTCGTCGGCGAGCTCGGCCCGCGCGGGTTTCGCGCGTTCGACCTCGATGTGATAGTTCGACACCATCCCGCGCGGGTCGATCTTGATCAGCTCGTTGCGCAGGCGCGCCGGCAGCGGCAGCCCGCGGATGAACTCGCTGAGGATGCCGAGATCGACGCGATCGCCGACGACGCTGATCAGTTGCCCCTGGCTGGCCGTCGGCACGCGGTAGCGGGCCGTCAGCGTCGACAGCGCGAGCGAGCGGGCGAGCGGCGTGCCATCCGGCAGCGGCGGCTGGCCGAGCTCCGCGTTGAAGCCCGTCAGGTGCAGCGTGTAGTCGTGGCCGGCATCGAGCACCATGTCCCAGCCGAAGCCGACCGTCGGCACGTCGAGCCGCGGCTGCGTCGGGCGCACGCGCAGCGCAACGTCGGCGCCTTGCAGATCGCCGCCCACCGAGTGCAAGTGGCCGTCGCTGAAGGTCGCCCAGATCGCGTTGTCGATCCGGCCCGCGTGGATCGTGAGCGGCATGTCGAGGTAGCGGCCCAGCGTCTGCAGGTCGACGGGGCCCGTCGACAGGTAGGCGTCGCCCGTCCAGTTCGACGGCTTGCCGACCGGCGCGAGCGGCTTGTGCCTGAAACGCGCGCGGAAATCGAGCGGGCCAAGCAGCAGCGTGCCGTTCGCGGGCGCCTGCAGCGCAACCTTGTGCACGCGGCCGTGGTTGAGCACCGCGAGCCGGATGCCCGCCAGCACGAGCTCCGGCGCGCCGTGCTGCGCGTCGCGCCAGCGCAGCGTGCCGCCGCGCAGCACGATCGCCTCCTGCTTCAGCAGCCACGTGCCGAACGTGGCGTTGCCGCCGTGGGTGGTCGCCACGCCGACGCCCGCGATGCTCAGCGAGCCGTCGGCCGCGCGCGCGACCACCAGGTCGGGCTGGTCGACGATCAGGCTCGACAGCGCGGGCGACAGCCGCAGCAGCGACATCCACGACAGCGCGGCCGTCGCATGCGGCACCGACAGCGCGATCTTGCCGTCACGGCCGCGGATCGTCAGGTTGGTCAGTTCGACGCCCGGCTGCATGCCGGACCAGTTCGGGGAAAGCTTGCCGATCGAAAGCTGCGCGTGGAGCTTGTCGGACACGAGGCGCTCGATGCGCGGGCGGAATTCGTCGATGCGGGGCAGCAGCACGTAGCGCAGCCCGAGGAACGCGCCGGACGCGACGAAGTAGGTGCCGATCCCGACCGCCAGCGTCGCCTTGAACACGCGACGCAGGACCGGATGATCGTGCTTCGGAGGTCCCGCTTCGGGCGCAGCTACGGCGGATTCCTGACGGTCGGACATGCGGCGGACGGGCGGCAATATGGTAATTTTGCAGATTGACGTTGAAATGTATCACACGGGTTCGTGCCGGCGGCCGTTGCGGCAGCGCGGCACGGGCTTTCCGGCGCGCGGTTTCGCGACGCGCACGCGCGTCCCGCGATGCCGCGCCGAGTCCATGGAGCCTGTCGGCAGCGGGGCGCGCATGCGTTTGCCCGCGCCGGCCGGCCTTATCTCCAGGCCCGCTTTTCGATGACCGACGCTTCCGCCCTGATCAGCACGTCCTATTCCCGTTACCTTGCCCGCGCGGCCGCCGCACGGCCCGCGCTGGCCGAACAGGTCGCCGCGTGGGCTGCCGCGCCGCTCGCCCGCGCGCAGCTCGACGCGCGTCTCACCGAACTGCTCGCGACGCCGGCCGGCACGGCCGCGCCGACCGACGAGCAACTGAAGCGCGCGTTGCGGCAACTGCGCACCGAGGCGTTCGGCGCGGTCGCGGAGCGCGACCTGCGCGGGCTGGCGGACGTCGCCGAGGTGACGGGCGCGATGACCGATCTCGCCGAAGTGGCCGTGCAGCGCTCGCTTGCGCTGCTGTCGGCCGAACTCGAGGCGCTGTACGGCGAGCCGCGCGGCGCCGACGGCCAGCGCGTCGTGCTCGGCGTGGTCGGGATGGGCAAGCTCGGCGGCCGCGAGCTGAACGTGTCGTCGGACATCGACCTGATCTTCGTCTACGAGGACGACGGCGAGACGACCGGCGGCGCGCGCGCGCCGCTGTCCACGCAGGAATACTTCACGCGGCTCGGCCGGCGCCTGATCGGCGTGCTGTCCGAGGTCACGGCCGACGGCTACGTGTTTCGCGTCGACATGCGGCTGCGCCCGAACGGCGATTCGGGGCCGCTCGTCTGCAGCCTCGGGATGCTCGAGGAATATTTCTACGTGCAGGGGCGCGAGTGGGAGCGCTATGCATGGATCAAGGGGCGGCTCGTGTCGGAAGGCGACAGCGACGCGGCGCAGCGGCTGGCGTCGCAGCTCGAGTCGATCGTCAAGCCGTTCGTGTACCGCCGCTATCTCGATTTCGGCGTGATCGGCGCGATCCGTTCGCTGCACCAGCAGATTCGGCAGGAAGCCGCGCGCCGCGCGTCGATGCGGCCCGACAAGGCCGACGACATCAAGCTCGGGCGCGGCGGGATTCGCGAGATCGAATTCAGCGCGCAGGTGTTCCAGCTGATCCGCGGCGGCCAGGATGCGGAATTCCGCGTGCGGCCGACGCTCGCGGTGCTGCGCCATGCGCAGGCGCGCGGGCTGATCGGCGAGGACGTGCGCGCACGCCTGACCGACGCTTACAACTTCCTGCGCACGCTCGAGCACCGGCTGCAGTACCGCAACGACGCGCAGACGCACGCGATGCCGGTCGAGCCCGACGAACGCGCGGCGCTGGCCGCGTCGCTCGGCTTTGCCGACTATGCGGCGCTGATGGCGGTGCTGGACGGTCACCGGACCTTCGTCGAGGCGCAGTTCCACCAGATCTTCGCGGACAAGGTGAACGGCAGCCCCTGCGCGGCGGGCGACGACACGGCGGCCGCGTGGATCTGGAGCGGCGCGCTGGCCGACGACGGCGAGGACGACGCGCTGGTCGCGCGCCTCGACGGCCTCGGCTTCGCCGATCCGGCTACCGTGCTCGCGCGGCTGCGTGCGATCTGGCAGTCGTCGCGCTACACGGGCCTGCCGGAAAAGAGCCGGCAGCGCTTCGACAGCGTCGCGCAGCGGGCGCTCGAGGCCGCGCCGCGGATCGACGCCGTGCGCCGCGACGACACGATCGTGCGCCTGTTCGACCTGCTCGAGACGGTCAGCCGGCGCGGCGTCTATCTCGCGCTGCTGACCGAATATCCGGCTGCGCTCGACCGCGTGCTGTCGGTGCTCGGCGCGACGCGCTGGGGGGGCGGCTACCTGATCCGCCACCCGCAGCTGCTCGACGAACTGCTCGATGACGAGGCGATTGCGAGCCCGTTCGACTGGCCCGCGTTCAAGGATGCGCTGCGCGCACGCCTCGCGGCGGCCGACGGCCCCGAGCAGCAGATGGACCTGCTGCGGCACGCGCAGCACGCGGAGGTGTTCCGAATCCTGCTGATCGATCTCGCCGGGCAGCTGTCGGTCGAGCATGTGAGCGACCGCCTGTCCGAGCTGGCCGACGCGGTGCTCGACGTGACGATCGAAGTCGTCTGGTCGCAGCTCGCGAAGCGTCATCGCGACGTGCCGAAGTTCGCGGTGATCGCGTACGGCAAGCTGGGCGGCAAGGAGCTCGGCTACGCATCGGATCTCGACCTGATCTTCCTGTATGACGACCCGGACGAGCGCTCGGCGGACGTCTACACGACCTTCACGCGGCGGCTGATCACGTGGCTGACGACGGCGACCGGTGCGGGCGCGCTGTTCGACATCGACCTGCGGCTGCGGCCGAACGGCGAGGCCGGGCTGCTCGTCACCGATCTCGACGCGTTCCGCCGCTACCAGCTGCGCGAGGGCGACGCCGCGAATACCGCGTGGGTGTGGGAGCACCAGGCGCTGACGCGCGCGCGCTACAGCGCGGGCGACGCGCAGATCGGCGCGGATTTCGAGGCGATCCGCCAGCAGGTGCTGACGACGCCGCGCGACGGCGGCGTGCTCGCGAAGGAGATCGTCGACATGCGCGGCAAGGTGTTGGCCGGTCACCCGAACCAGACCGAGCTGTTCGACCTGAAGCACGATCGCGGCGGGATGGTCGACATCGAGTTCATCGTCCAGTACTGGGTGCTGCTGCATGCGTCGCGCGACGCCGAACTGATCCGCAACACGGGCAATATCGCGCTGCTGCGCGAGGTCGCGCGCTTCGGGCTGATGGGCGAGGACGAGGCGGAGCGGGTCGGCGCGGCCTACCGCAAGTACCGCAAGCTGCAGCACAAGCTGCGGCTCGACGGGATGGAGAAGGCGCGCGTCGAGCCGGCCGTGGTGGCGGACGAGCGGGCAGCCGTGACGGCGCTGTGGGCGCGCGTGTTCGGGGCGGTTGAAACGGTCGTTTGAATGGAAGCAGGGCGGACGCGGCATCAACCCGCGCTCCGCCCTGAAAGTACGAACCGTTCGAGCGCCGTTCGGCGCGGATTCGAGCGGCGGGCGGCCGCGTCAGGCCGCCAGCATTTCCTTCGCGTGCTTGCGCGTCGTGGCCGTGATCTCGAGCCCGCCGAGCATCCGCGCGACTTCCTCGATCCGGTTGGCCCGGTCGAGCGCGACGACCGTCGACACCGTGCCGCCGCGCTCGTCGGCGCCCTTCGCGACCTGGAAGTGGTGGTCGCCGCGCGCGGCGACCTGCGGCAGGTGCGTCACGCACAGCACCTGGCGGTCGCGCCCGAGCTGGTGCAGCAGGCGGCCGACTACTTCGGCTACGCCGCCGCCGATCCCCGTATCGACTTCGTCGAAGATCAGCGTCGGCGTCGGGCTCGCCGCGCTCGCGATGACCGCGAGCGCGAGGCTGACCCGCGCGAGTTCGCCGCCCGACGCGACTTTCGCGAGCGGCCGCAGCGGCACGCCGGGGTGCCCGGCGACCCGGAACTCGACCTGCTCGAGCCCGTGCGGGCCGCCGTCGGCAAGCGGCGCGAGCGCGACTTCGAAACTTCCGCCCGCCATCGACAGTTCCTGCATGCCGGCCGTGACGGCCGTGCCCAGCGCCTTGGCGGCCTGCGTGCGTGCCTTGGACAGGTGTTTTGCGTCGGCGAGATAGGCTTCCCGCGCCTTGGCCCGCGTTGCCTCGAGCGCGCCGAGATCGGCGGCCGCGTCGAGCGCGGCGAGCTGGGCGCGGCGAGCCGCATGTTCTTCGTGCAGCGTGTCGGGCGGCAGCCGGAACTTGCGGGCGGTCGAGTGCAGCGCATCGAGACGCGTTTCGACCTGCGCGAGCCGCTCGGGGTCGAGATCGACGCGCTGCGCGTAGTGCGACAGCGAATAGACGGCTTCCTGCAGCTGGATCTCGGCCGGTTCGAGCGACGCGAGCGCATCGCCGAGCGCGGTGTCGTAGTCGGCGAGGCTGCGCAGCTTCGACACGATCGCGCCGAGCTGCGCGAGCATCGCGTCGTCGGCCTCGGACAGTGCGTTGAGCGCGCCGCGCACGCCCTCGATCAGGTTCGCCGAATGCGACAGGCGCTTGTGTTCGTTGCTGACTTCGTCCCATTCGCCGGGCTGCGGCGCGAGCTTGTCGAGCTCGGCGAGCTGCCACGCGAGCTTTTCGCGTTCCAGCTGCAACTCGCGCTCGTGCGCCTTCGCGGCGTCGATCGCCTGCGTCGCGTCGCGCCATACGCGCCACGCGCGCGCGACGTTCGCGGCATCGGCGACGAGCCCCGCGTGCGTGTCGAACAGCTCGCGCTGCGCGTCGGGCCGCATCAGCAGCTGGTGCGCGTGCTGGCCGTGGATGTCGACGAGCATCTCGCCGAGTTCGCGCAGTTGCGCGAGCGTCGCGCTGGTGCCGTTGATGAACGCGCGCGAACGGCCGTTCGCGTCGATCACGCGACGCAGCATCACGGTGTCCTCGGCGTCGAACGCGTGTTCGTCGAGCCAGCGCGCGACGCGGTCGTGCGGCGTGAATTCGGCCGTGATGTCGGCGCGGCCGCAGCCGGTGCGCACGACGCTCGAGTCGGCGCGTTCGCCGAGCGCGAGGGCAAGGGCGTCGATCAGGATCGATTTCCCGGCGCCGGTTTCGCCGGAAAAGACGGAAAAGCCGCTGTCGAATTCGAGATCGAGCGCGGCGACGATGACGAAGTCGCGGATCGAGAGGTGGCGGAGCATGGTGTCGGGCGGGGGAGCGTCAGGACGCCTTGTCGTCTTCGTTCGATGCGTGTTCGTTCCAGTGCAGCTTCTTGCGCAGCGTCGCGTAGTAGCTGTAGCCGATCGGGTGCAGGAACGGCACCGTATGCTTCGAGCGGCGCACCTCGATCGTGTCGTTCAGTTCGAGCGCGGTGAACGACTGCATGTCGAAGTTGACGTTGACGTCGCGCCCGCCGACGATCTGGATCGCGATCTTCGAATCGTCCGGCAGCACGATCGGCCGGTTCGACAGCGCGTGCGGCGCGATCGGCACGAGCAGGATGCCCTGCAGCTGCGGATGGAGGATCGGGCCGGCCGACGACAGCGCGTAAGCGGTCGAGCCCGTCGGCGTGGCGACGATCAGGCCGTCCGAACGCTGGTTGTACATGTACCGGCCGTCGACCGACGCGCGCAGCTCGACCATCCCGGAGAAGCCGCTGCGGTTGACCACGACGTCGTTGAACGCGAGCGCGTGGTAGATCGGTTCGCCGTCGCGCATGATCCGGGCCTCGAGCAGCGAGCGCTCCTCGCGCTCGAACTTGCCCGACAGCATCACGGGCACGAGCGCGTGCATGTCGGCTGCCGCGATGTCCGTGATGAAGCCGAGCCGCCCGTGGTTGATCCCGATCAGCGGTGTCCGGTACGGCGCAAGCTGGCGGCCGATGCCGAGCATCGTGCCGTCGCCGCCCAGCACGACCGCCACGTCCGCACGCGCCCCGATTTCGGCCGGGGTGAGCGCTGGATAGTTGGCGATGCCGATCTCGCGCGCGGTGTCGCCTTCGAACACGACCTCGAAGCCCCGCTTGGCGAGGCTGGCAGCCAGTGTGGCAAGCGGCTCGGTGATGCCGGGCGTGTTGCTCCGGCCGACGAGCGCGACAGTATTGAACTGATTCCCGGTTTTCATGCCGGCATTACACCATAGCTCGTAGACGAAAAGAACCGGCTGTGCGCCGGCGGGGCCGGATCGGGCCCGCCCGCACAATGGTGGCCGACGCCACTCGCCGCGGTTGCGCGGTTGCGCTAAAATTTTCCACCATGCTAGATCCTCGCGCACGAACCCTCCTGAAAACCCTGATCGAACGGTATATCGCCGACGGTCAGCCAGTCGGATCGCGCACGTTGTCCCGTTACTCCGGGCTCGAGCTGAGCCCGGCGACGATCCGCAACGTGATGTCCGACCTGGAGGAGCTCGGCCTCGTGTCGAGCCCGCACACGTCGGCCGGCCGCGTGCCGACGCCGCGCGGCTACCGGCTGTTCGTCGACACGATGCTGACGGTCGAGACGCCGATCGACGCCGAGGCCGTCGCGCGGCAGGTGCAGAACACGCTGCAGGTCGGCGAGCCGCAGCAGCGGGTGGTCGCAGCGGCCGCGAGCGTGCTGTCGAACCTGTCGCAGTTCGCGGGCGTCGTGCTGACGCCGCGCCGCAGCCACGTGTTCAAGCAGATCGAGTTCATGCGCCTGTCGGACAAGCGCATCCTGCTGATCATCGTCACGCCCGAGGGCGACGTGCAGAACCGGATGCTCGCGACGCCGCGCGACTACTCGCCGTCGCAGCTGACCGAGGCGTCCAACTACATCAACGCGCATTTCGCCGGCCTGTCGTTCGACGAGGTGCGCCGCCGCCTGCGCGACGAGATCGACCAGTTGCGCGGCGACATGACCACGCTGATGCACGCGGCCGTGACCGCCAGCACCGAGGTGCCCGACACCGAGGACACCGTGCTGATTTCCGGCGAGCGCAACCTGCTCGAGGTGGCGGACCTGTCGTCCGACATGGCGCGGCTGCGCAAGCTGTTCGACGTGTTCGACCAAAAGACGGGCCTCCTGCAACTGCTCGACGTGTCGAGCCACGCCCAGGGCGTGCAGATCTTCATCGGCGGCGAATCGACGCTCGTGCCGATCGAGGAAATGAGCGTCGTCACCGCGCCTTACGAGGTGAACGGGCAGATCGTCGGCACGCTCGGCGTGATCGGCCCGACCCGCATGGCGTACAACCGCGTGATACCGATCGTCGACATCACCGCGCGCCTGCTGTCGCTCACGCTGAGCCAGCAGTAGCAAGCCCGATCCCGCCCCGTCATCGTGACGCGGTGCCGCATGCGCCGACAGTCGGCCGAACGGCACGGGGCGGCCCGCTATAATTGAGAGCCGTCCGGTCCCGTGCCCCGAGCACGTTCTTGCCCATGCGTTTCGATCTTGAGCCGCCTTCGAGTATCGCGGCCGCCCATCGCATCGGCGTGCTGCTGATCAATCTCGGCACGCCCGACGCTCCCACGCCGCGCGCGGTGCGGCGCTATCTGGCCGAATTCCTGTCGGATCCGCGGGTCGTCGAGATTCCGCAGGTCGTCTGGCAGGTGCTGCTGCGCACGCTGATCCTGCCGCTGCGCGGCCGCGCGTCCGCGAAGAAATACGCGGCCGTCTGGATGCCCGAGGGCTCGCCGCTGCGCGTGCACACCGAGCGCCAGACCGACAGCGTGCGGCACCTGCTTGCGTCGAACGGCTATCACGTGCTGGTCGACTACGCGATGCGCTATGGCAGCCCGAACATTTCGCACGCGCTCGCGCAGTTCAAGCGCACGGGTGTCGAGCGCGTGCTGCTGATGCCGATGTATCCGCAATACTCGGCGTCGACCACGGCCACCGCGTTCGATGCCGCATTCGGCGCGCTCGCGCGCATGCGCAACCAGCCGGAGGTGCGCACGGTGCGGCACTACGCCGACCATCCGGCCTATATCCACGCGCTTGCCGAGCAGGTGCGCCAGTATTGGGCGCAGCATGGCCGGCCCGACTTCGCGGCCGGCGACAAGCTCGTGCTGAGCTTTCACGGCGTGCCGAAGCGCACGCTCGACCTCGGCGACCCTTATCACGACCAGTGCCAGCAGACGGGCGCGCTGCTGATGGCCGCGCTCGGGCTGTCGACGACCGAATGCCGCATCACCTTCCAGTCGCGCTTCGGCAAGGCCGAATGGCTGCAGCCGTACACCGCGCCGACGCTGCGCGAGTTCGGCGAGGCCGGTGTGCGGCGCGCCGATGTGTTCTGTCCCGGTTTCACGGCCGATTGCCTGGAGACGGTCGAGGAGATCGGCATGGAAGTGCGCGACGAATTCCTCGCCGGCGGCGGCAAGGCGTTCCACCGCATTCCGTGCCTGAACGGTGCGCCCGCGTGGATCGGCGCGATCGGCGAGATCGTCGCCGAGAATCTGCAGGGCTGGCCCGTCAGGGCCGCGCAGCCCGAAACGGTGAACTGATATGAAACGACCCCCACGCTCACTTCGTTCGCTGCCCCCCGAGGGGGTGGTCAGCCTCCTTGGGGCGGCCCGGCGGAGGCTGATATGAACTACAAGATTTCCACGGAACCGGGCGCGAAGCTGCGTATCGACAAATGGCTGTGGGCGGCCCGGTTCTTCAAGACGCGCTCGCTCGCGACCGATGCGGTCGACAAGGGGCACGTGAAGATCGGCGGCGCGGCGGTCAAGCCGTCGAAGGAGGTGCGCGTGGGCGACGAGGTCGAGATTGCGATCGACGGCATCGTCTGGCACATTGCCGTGCTGGGCATGTGCGACGTGCGCGGGCCCGCGAGCGTCGCGCAGACGCTTTACGAGGAAACGGAAGCTGGGCGGGCCGCGCGGCTCGCCGAACTGGAGCGGCGCCGCACGTATCGCGAGCCGGCGGCCGAAATGCACGGCCGGCCGACGAAGCGCGACCGGCGCATCATCGACAGATTTTCTGGTGGGAGCTGAACATCTGGTCGAATGTCGCCCGCGCGCTTCCGTATTCGGTCGTGCGATCGGTGACGGCTCCCGACAGGCAGATGGTGGTGGTGCCGGCAATGAGTACCAGCGCGACCACCGATTTCGCAAAGGTCAGTTTCACGGTACTCCCCTCGAGAAGACGGGTGAAAACGGCGCCAGGTGGATGTCAGGCGGCGGTCAGCTAGGGTAAACACGCTTTTCCGACGCTTGAGTGGAGTGTAGTGCAGCCGGCCTGTGCCAAGCTAGTACTTGCCGGGTAAGCGTTGTTACAGCCCGTTTCGCCTGATCTGGCGGACTATGCGGGCCTGCACCGGCGAAACGCGCGGTTGTTTCGCGGCATTGGAGAATGCCGGCGAATAACCCTCTTGAAATCGCAGTTTTCGCCCTTATTTGCACCAGCAATGTGCGGTGCCGCCGGGTATACGGTCCAGCGGTTGCCGATTTGGCTTCAACCTCTAATCGACTTTCAGCGACATGGAAAACACGCAAGAGAACCCGACTACCCAATCGGCCGAAGACATCGGCAGCGAGAAGCAGGCGGCGCAAGGCGCCGCTCCCGCCGCCGAAGCAGCCGACGCGGCGCTCGCGGAGGCTCAAGCCAAGGTCGCCGAGCTGCAGGAAAGCTTCCTGCGGGCGAAGGCCGAGACCGAGAACGTCCGCCGCCGCGCGCAGGACGACGTCTCGAAGGCGCACAAGTTCGCGATCGAGAGCTTCGCGGAACACCTGCTGCCCGTGCTGGATAGCCTGGAAGCGGCTGTCAGCGATACGTCCGGCGACATCGCGAAGGTGCGCGAAGGCGTCGAACTGACGCTGCGCCAGCTGACGAACGCGCTCGAGAAGGGCCGCGTCGTCGCGATCAACCCGGTTGGCGAGAAGTTCGATCCGCACCAGCACCAGGCGATTTCGATGGTGCCGGCCGAGCAGGAGCCGAACACCGTCGTCGCGGTGCTGCAAAAGGGCTATACGATCGCCGACCGCGTGCTGCGCCCGGCGCTCGTCACCGTCGCGCAGCCGAAGTAAGAAGGTCGCCGCGATGGTTCCCGCCGGCGTCGATTCGGCCGCGTTTGGCGCGTTCGACATGCAGGCGCTGGCTGCCGACACGTTCGACGCGGCTATCGACGGCGCGGGGGATGCGCTCGCGGTGGTGTTCTTCTGGGGCGTCGACTGCTTCAACTGCGAGATCGCGAAGAAGGCGATGCTCGCCCAGCCCGACGCGATCCGCGCGCTGGACCTGAAGTGGTTCCATTGCAACGTGTACGAACATCATCAGCTGGGGCACCGCTTCGGGCTGCACGGCGTGCCGACGTGGTTCTTCTTCCATCGCGGCAAGCGGCTCGGCCGCGCGACCGGCTGGCATGGCCTCGCGCAGTTCCAGGCGGCCGTTTCGGCGGCGCGCGCGAAGATCGCGGCGACGGCCGGCGATCCGGCGGCCGGCGATCCGGTAGCCGGCGGCGATTGAAAAAATTTAATACCCGCATCGCCTGTCAGGGCTTGAAAACGGGCCGGACGGACGCATTTCGGGAACAGAGTTGAATTCTGGCGTGCGAAACCGCCCCAAAAAGCGGGGTTTCGTGCAGCAAACAAGCATTTCTGGAGATTAGGAAAAAATGGGAAAGATCATCGGTATTGACCTCGGCACCACGAACTCGTGCGTCGCCATCATGGAAGGCAACCAGGTCAAGGTCATCGAGAACTCGGAAGGCACGCGCACCACGCCGTCGATCATCGCGTACATGGACGACAACGAAGTGCTCGTCGGTGCGCCGGCCAAGCGTCAGTCGGTGACCAACCCGAAGAACACGCTGTTCGCAGTGAAGCGCCTGATCGGCCGCCGCTTCGAAGAGAAGGAAGTCCAGAAGGACATCGGCCTGATGCCGTACACCATCAGCAAGGCCGACAACGGCGATGCATGGGTCGAGGCACACGGCGAAAAGCTCGCGCCGCCGCAGGTTTCGGCGGAAGTGCTGCGCAAGATGAAGAAGACGGCCGAAGACTACCTCGGCGAGCCGGTCACGGAAGCCGTGATCACGGTGCCGGCGTACTTCAACGACAGCCAGCGTCAAGCCACGAAGGACGCCGGCCGCATCGCGGGCCTCGAAGTCAAGCGGATCATCAACGAGCCGACCGCGGCCGCGCTTGCGTTCGGTCTCGACAAGGTCGAGAAGGGCGACCGCAAGATCGCGGTGTATGACCTCGGCGGCGGCACGTTCGACGTGTCGATCATCGAGATCGCGGACGTCGACGGCGAAATGCAGTTCGAAGTGCTGTCGACCAACGGCGACACGTTCCTCGGCGGCGAGGACTTCGACCAGCGCATCATCGACTACATCATCGGCGAGTTCAAGAAGGAGCAGGGCGTCGACCTGTCGAAGGACGTGCTCGCGCTGCAGCGCCTGAAGGAAGCCGCCGAAAAGGCGAAGATCGAGCTGTCGTCGGGTCAGCAGACCGAAATCAACCTGCCGTACATCACGGCGGACGCATCGGGCCCGAAGCACTTGAACCTGAAGATCACCCGCGCGAAGCTGGAAGCGCTGGTCGAGGACCTGGTCGAGCGCACGATCGAACCGTGCCGCATCGCGATCAAGGACGCGGGCGTCAAGGTGTCGGACATCGACGACGTGATCCTGGTCGGCGGCCAGACCCGCATGCCGAAGGTGCTGGAGAAGGTGAAGGAGTTCTTCGGCAAGGATCCGCGCCGTGATGTGAACCCGGACGAAGCCGTCGCCGTTGGCGCGGCGATCCAGGGCCAGGTGCTGTCGGGCGACCGCAAGGACGTGCTGCTGCTCGACGTGACCCCGCTGTCGCTCGGCATCGAGACGCTCGGCGGTGTGATGACGAAGATGATCAACAAGAACACGACGATCCCGACGAAGCACGCGCAAGTGTATTCGACGGCGGACGACAATCAGGGCGCCGTGACGATCAAGGTGTTCCAGGGCGAACGCGAAATGGCGGCCGGCAACAAGCTGCTCGGCGAGTTCAACCTCGAAGGCATCCCGCCCGCACCGCGTGGCGTGCCGCAGATCGAAGTGACCTTCGACATCGACGCGAACGGCATCCTGCACGTCGGCGCGAAGGACAAGGCGACCGGCAAGGAAAACAAGATCACGATCAAGGCCAACTCGGGTCTGTCCGAAGCCGAAATCGACCAGATGATCAAGGACGCGGAAGCGAACGCAGCGGAAGATCACAAGCTGCGCGAGCTGGCCGATTCGCGCAACCAGGGCGACGCGCTGGTCCACAGCACGAAGAAGGCGCTGACCGAGTACGGCGACAAGCTGGACGCGGGCGAGAAGGAAGCGATCGAAGCGTCGCTGAAGTCGCTCGAGGAAGTGCTGAAGGACACGTCGGCCGACAAGGCTGCGATCGACGCGAAGGTCGAGGAGCTCGGCAAGGTTTCGCAGAAGCTCGGCGAGAAGATGTACGCCGACATGCAGGCCCAGCAGGCGGGTGCGGCCGGCGCGGCGGGTGCTGCGGAAGGTGCGGCCCACGCGGGTGGCGCGCAGCAGGCTGCCGACGACGTCGTCGACGCCGAGTTCAAGGAAGTGAAGAAGGACTAAGCCGGGTTGCAACGACACCGAATGCCGCGCGCGGAAACGCGCGCGGCGCGGCTGACAAGCGGCTGAAAAGCGGTCTGTCTTTCCTTCCGGATGGCCGGATCGACTCCACGCCTGGCGGGCTTCGCGGCCCTCCGGGCACATTTGTTTTTTGGCGGGTGCTGCGCGAGCCGTCCGCGGACGGGCGCAGCGCCAGACGAGTCGAGAGACTTTACTGCGGGCGAAAGGAGCCGCCGCGTGCGCGATGCGTGGCGGCACAGTGAATCGATATGGCGAAACGGGATTACTACGAGGTTCTGGGCGTCGCGAAGAATGCGGGCGACGACGAAATCAAGAAGGCATATCGCAAGCTTGCGATGAAGCATCACCCTGACCGCAATCCGGACAACAAGGATGCGGAAGAGCATTTCAAGGAGGTGAAGGAAGCCTATGAAATGCTGTCGGACAGCCAGAAGCGGGCCGCGTACGACCAGTACGGCCATGCGGGCGTCGATCCGAACATGGGCGGTGCGGGTGCACAGGGCTTCGGCGGCTTCGCGGACGCGTTCGGCGACATCTTCGGCGACATCTTCGGCCAGGCCGCGGGCGGTGCCGCGCGCGGCGGCCGTGGCGGCCCGCAGGTGTATCGCGGCGCCGACCTGCGCTACAGCATGGAAATCACGCTCGAGCAGGCCGCGCACGGCTACGACACGCAGATCCGCGTGCCGAGCTGGGTGTCGTGCGAGGTGTGCCACGGGTCGGGCGCGAAGCCCGGCACGAAGCCCGAAACCTGCCCGACCTGCCATGGCCAGGGCACGGTGCGCATGTCGCAGGGTTTCTTCAGCATCCAGCAGACCTGCCCGAAGTGTCATGGCACCGGCACCTACATCCCGGAACCGTGCGTGCACTGCCACGGGTCGGGCAAGGTGAAGGAAACCAAGACGCTCGAAGTGAAGATCCCGGCCGGGATCGACGACGGGATGCGGATCCGCTCGGCCGGCAACGGTGAACCGGGCATCAACGGCGGGCCGCCGGGCGACCTGTACGTCGAGATCCACATCAAGCCGCACTCGGTGTTCGAGCGCGACGGCGACGATCTCCACTGCCAGATGCCGATCCCGTTCACGACCGCCGCGCTCGGCGGCGAGATCGAGGTGCCGACGCTGGCCGGCCGTGCGTCGTTCCCGGTACCGGAAGGCACGCAGTCGGGCAAGACGTTCCGCCTGCGCGGCAAGGGCATCAAGGGGCTGCGTTCGAGCATCGCGGGCGATCTGTACGTGCACGTGCAGGTCGAGACGCCCGTGAAGCTGACCGACCACCAGCGCGACCTGCTCAAGCAGTTCGAGAAGTCGCTGGCCGAGGGCGGCGCGCGTCACAGCCCGCAGGGCAAGAGCTGGTTCGACCGTGTGAAGAGCTTCTTCGAGTAACGGCATGACTGAAGGCAGCGAGAGCGCGTCGTTCGCGCTCTTGGACGATTGCGACTCGACCGCGTCCGCGCGGTCGAGTCGTTTGTATTCGGGTTTCGTGCGCGAACGCGTGTGCACGGACCCGGCGCGGCTCGACGAAGTCGACGCGGCGGTTGCGCAGGACCTGCGCGACGGGCTGCATGCGGTCGTCGTCGGTGATTACGCATTCGGGCGCAACCTGCAATGGGCGCAGCCGGGCGATGCCCCGCTGCGCTTTTTGCTGTACGCGCGCTGCGAGCGCCTGTCGCGCGGCGAAGTCGACGCGTGGCTCGCGCAGCAGGACGGCGGCGGTGCGCCGTCGATCGCGGGCGTCGCGCACGTCGAGAAGAGCGTCACGCGCGATGCGTTCGACGCGGCGATCGCCGCGGTGCACGACGCGCTGCGCGCGGGCGATTCGTACCAGATCAACTATACGTACCGGCTGAATTTCGACGTGTTCGGCACGCCGCTCGCGCTGTACCGGCGGCTGCGCGCGCGCCAGCCGGTGCGTTACGGCGCGCTGATCGCGCTGCCCGGCGGCGCGTGGGTCGTGTCGTGCTCGCCCGAGCTGTTCGTCGAGAAGCACGGCGAAGTGCTGCGCGCGCGGCCGATGAAGGGCACTGCGCCGCGTTCGGCCGATCCCCGCGAAGATGCGGCTGCTGCTGCGTTCCTCGCGAGCGATCCGAAGAACCGCGCGGAAAACGTGATGATTGTCGACCTGCTGCGCAACGACGTGTCGCGGATCGCGCGCACGGGGACGGTCCGCGTGCCGGCGCTGTTCTCCGTCGAGCCGTATGCGTCGGTGTGGCAGATGACGTCGACGGTCGAGGCAGGCTGGCGCGACGGCACGACGTTCGCGCAGATGTTGCGCGCGCTGTTTCCGTGCGGATCGATCACGGGCGCGCCGAAGCACCGGACGATGCAACTGATCGACGCGATCGAGTCGACGCCGCGCGGGCTCTATACGGGCGCGATCGGTTGGCTTGAAGCCCCGAAGGAAAGCGCCGATTCCGATGCGTGTTGCGATCGTGCGGCCGGTTGCGGCGATTTCTGCCTGTCGGTCGCGATCCGTACGCTGACGCTCGACGCGGCCGGCGAAGGTGCGACCGGCGAAGGTGCGGCCGGTGAAGGCGCGGCCGGCGCCGACATCGAAGCACGCGATCCGGCAACGGCAACCGCCGGCCGGCGCCGCGGCATGATGGGCGTCGGCGCGGGCATCGTGCTCGACAGCGTCGCGGCCGACGAATATGCGGAGTGCGAATTGAAAGCGCGATTCCTGACGGACGCCGATCCCGGCTTCCAGTTGTTCGAAACGACGGCCGCCACGCGCGCGGACGGCATCCGGCATCTTGATCGTCATCTTGCGCGGCTGCAGCGCAGCGCGGATGCGTTCGGCTTCCGCTTCGATGCCGATGCGTTGCGCCGCGAGATCGACGCACGCTGCGCGGCGCTCGACGGCGACGGCGCCTACCGGATGAAGCTCTCGCTCGCGAAGGACGGCACGATCGGGATCGTCGCGGCACCGCTCAAGCCGCTGCCGGCGGGGCCGGTCGGCGTGCTGCTGGCGTCCGCGCACGGCTTCGCGCCGACCCGCGCCAGCGACGCGCTGTTGCTGCACAAGACGACGCGCCGCGCCGAATACGACCGTGCGTGGCAGGCGGCGGAGGCGCTCGGCGGTTTCGACATGCTGTTCGTCAACGAGCGTGGCGAGGTGACGGAAGGCGGGCGCTCGAACCTGTTCGTGAAGCTCGACGGCCAATGGGTGACGCCGCCGCTGGCGTCCGGCGTGCTGCCGGGCGTGATGCGCGGCGTGCTGCTCGACGATCGTGGGTTCGGTGCGACGGAGCGCGTCGTGACCTGCGACGATCTGGCGCGCGCGCAGGCGCTGCTGCTGACCAATGCGCTGCGTGGCGCGCTCGACGCGGTATTGAAGTGATGCAGTGACGAAGTGATGGATCGTGCACCGCGCTTGCGCCGGTGGCGCGAACCTTCACCCTGCAGCGTATAAAAAAGGTTCATCGCGGATTACCGGGGAACGCGGCGCGGATTTTGAGGAAGAAGTATTCCTCGTCGCGGTACCCATAAGCCCGACGCTTGATGACCTTGATGGTGTTGTTGATGCCTTCGACGACGCTGGTATTGAGCGGATGACGGCAGCGAGTCACGATTCCGTGCCAGTAACCCTGCAAGCGCTGAGCGAACTTTTGCAGCGCGGCGATCCCGCTTTGCTGAGCCTGTTCGAACCATTGCCCCCAAGCCTTTTCCGCCCAGGCGGGCTTTCGGTAGAACCAGAGCCGTTTGAGTTCGTCGCGCAGCACGTAGACGCATAACAGCGACTGATTGGCGGCCAGCAGATCCTTCAGGTGCACGGCCTGTTCTGGTTTCAGGTTGTGACGGTTGCGCAGCAACAGCCAGCGGCTGGACTTCAGGACCTTGCGGGCCGGCTTGTCATGTCGTAGTTGATTGGCCTGATCCACTCGCACCCTGTCGATCACTTCGCGGCCGTACTTGGCCACGACGTGGTACAGGTCAAAGACGATTTCCGCTTGCGGGCACTGCTCCTTGATCTCCAGCTCATAGGCCGTGGTCATGTCGATCGCGACCGCTTCGATGCGCTCGGCAACGCCTTCGGGCAGTTGTTCGAAGAAGGTTCGAGCCGTTTCTCGTGAACGTCCGGGGCCGACCCAGAGCACCTGTCGGCCGATCGGATCAACTACCACCGTGGCGTAGCGATGGCCCTTATGCAGCGCGAATTCGTCCATTGCCAGATAGCGGATCGTCGACCAGTCCGGCTCGGCCACGCGAGCCCGCAAGCGCATCTTGTCGATCGATTTGACCGTGTGCCAGCCCAGGTCGTAGAAGGCTGCCACCGCCTGCACGCTGGCCGCTTGCAGCAGCTTCTCACAGGCCTTGGCGAACCGCTCCGTCACTCGCTGGTAGCGGCCCAGCCACGTCAGCTTCTCCAGCCTCGGGCCGCCGCAGTGTGCGCACCAGACCCGACGGCGGGGGACATGCAGCACGACTCGGTACTCGAACAGTGGCAGATCGCGCACTCGCCGAACCGTCGTCTCGTGGATTTGCTGGCAGCGCGCGCCGCACTGTTCGCAGTGCATGACCTTGCTGACTGGCTTCAGATGCAGCGACAGCGTATGGCCGTCTCCTTCCGGCCATTCCACCCGTTCCAACCGATAGCCGGTCCAGCAGCCCAGTGCCTGAAGCGCCTTGCGATCGAGCAATTCTTCCCCCTGACCTCCATAGAATCAGGCGTCAGGTTACGCAATCGCCCTCAAACGCTCCACGGTTTCCTGCGATGAACCATAAAAAAGCGCGGCGCCCGGCAAAGGGCGCCGCGCTTTTTCACATCCGGCGTTGCTTCAGAACGAATGTTCCGGCCCGGGGAACGTGCGGTCCTTCACCGCGCTCACGTACGCTTCGACGGCCGTCTGAATGTTCGGCTGCCCCTGCATGAAGTCCTTCACGAAGCGCGGCCGCTTGCCGGGGAAGACGCCGAGCATGTCGTGCAGCACGAGCACCTGCCCCGAGCAGTCGACGCCCGCGCCGATGCCGATCGTCGGGATCTTCAGCATGTGCGTGACTTCGGACGCGACGAGCGTCGGCACCGCTTCGAGCACGACGAGCTGTGCGCCCGCGTCCTCGATCGCGCGTGCGTCGCGCAGCAACTGCGCGGCGCCGGCTTCGGTCTTGCCCTGGACCTTGAAGCCGCCGAACGCATGCACCGATTGCGGCGTGAGGCCGAGGTGCGCACACACGGGCACCGAGCGCTCGACGAGGAAGCGGATCGTCTCGGCCAGCCATTCGCCGCCTTCGAGCTTGACCATCTGCGCGCCCGCGCGCATCAGCTTGACCGAGTTCGCGAACGCCTCGGCCGGCGTGCCGTACGTGCCGAACGGCAGATCGGCGACGACGAGCGCGCGCGGCTGCGCGCGTGCGACACAGGCGGTGTGATACGCGATGTCGTCGAGCGACACGGGCAGCGTGGTGGTGTGGCCCTGCAGCACGTTGCCGAGCGAATCGCCGATCAGCAGCACGTCGGTGCCTGCGCGATCGAGCAGCGCGGAAAAGCTCGCGTCGTAGCAGGTGAGCATTGCGATCTTCTCGCCGGCATCGCGCATTGCCTGCAGCTTGGGTACCGTCACGGCAGGCCGGCTCGATTCCTGGAGATAGGTCATGGGAAATCCGGTTCGATGGATGAAGAACGGCAGGCGGGACGCGTCAGCGCGTCGTCTCGCCCTTGACGAAGAATTCCTTGCGGCCGCGCATCGTCTCGATGCGCTCGACCAGCAGCGCAAGATCGTCGGGGGAATCCAGCGGGTTCAGGTGTTCCGCGGCGACCGTCAGCACCGGCGTGCGGTCGTAGTGATAGAAGAATTCGTTGTACGCGTCGACGAGCGAGCGCAGGTACGCGTCGCTGATCTGCAGTTCCATCGGCAGCCCGCGCTTCTGGATGCGCGAGAACAGCACCTCGGGGCTGGCCTGCAGATAGACGACGAGGTCGGGCGACGGCGCCTGCGGCACGTCCACGTGCGTCGCGACCGAGCGGTAGAGCTGCCATTCGTCTTCCGGCAGGTTCAGCCGCGCGAAGATGTCGTTCTTCTGCGGCATGAAATCGGCGATGACGGGGCGGCCGGTTTCGAGCGCACCGATCAGCTCGCGCGCCTGCTGCGCGCGCTGAAGCGCGAACGACAGCTGCACGGGCAGCGCGTAGCGCGCGGTGTCGCGATAGAAGCGTTCGAGGAACGGGTTGTCCTGCGGGCGCTCGAGCAGCGCCTGCATCGACCAGCGCTCGGCGAGCTGGCGCGCGAGCGTCGTCTTGCCGACGCCGATCGGGCCTTCGATCACGAGATAGCGGTGCGGGGCGCGCAGGTCGGGCGCGGTGACGGTAAGGGGAGTCGAGTTCATCGGCAGGGGTTCTTGTCGGCGTCTTCGCCGGCAGCGAGCGCCTTCTGCATCAGGCACTGGCAGGTCTGTACCTTTTCGACGCGCTGGTCGGCGACGGCGGCGAGGAAGGCATCGGCGCGGCCGCGCGCGGGGATGTCGAGCGCCGGCTCGATTTCGACGAGCGGCACGAGCGCGAACGCACGGTCGGTGAGGCGCGGGTGCGGGACGATCAGGTCGGGTTCGTCGATCGAGTCGGCGCCGAACAGCAGGATGTCGAGATCGAGCGTGCGCGGCGCGTTGCGATATGGGCGCTCGCGGCCGAAGTGATGCTCGATCTTCTGGCAGAGCGCGAGCAGTTCGCGGGCCGAGAGCGTCGTGTCGAGCTTGACGACGCAGTTGTAGTAGTCGTCGCCGCCCGCTTCGAACGGCGCCGTGCGATACAGGCTCGATTTGCCGAGGACCGAGATGGTGCGCTGTTGAGCGAGGCACACCACCGCGTCCTTCAGGGTCTGGCGCGCATCGCCGAGATTCGCCCCCAGTCCGATATATGCAACCGTCATGGCATCACTTCCTACGTCGTTCGCCGGCGAGCGCGTCAGTCGTCGGACCCGCCCGCGGTGTCCGGTGCCTGCTCGGCGGCACCTTCACCCGGCTGGCGGTTTCGCGCGCCGCCACGGCGGCGCCGCTTGCGGGGCGATTTTTCCTTCGAGCCGCCCTGCGTGAGCAATGTCTCGCGAGCAGCCGCGTCGCCTTCGATGAAATCCGTCCACCACTGTCCGACATCCGCATCGAGCTCGCCGGATTCGCAGCGTAACAGGAGGAAATCATACCCCGCTCTAAACCTTTGGTGTTCCAGCAGCCGCATCGCGCTGCGGCCCGAGCGTTTCTCGAGGCGCAGCTGCAGGCCCCAGATCTCGCGCATGTCGGCCGAATAACGCTTGTGGATCGCGAGTTTCTCGGTCTGCATGTCGAGCACGTCGTCCATCGCGCGATGGAGCGCCGGCACCGGGATTTCGCCTTCGGCCGTGTATTGCTCGAAGCGCTGGCGCATGTCGTGCCACAGCAGCGTCGCGAACAGGAAGCCCGGCGACACCGGCTTGCCGGCGCGCACGCGCGCGTCGGTGTTGTTCAGCGCGAGCGTGATGAACTTCTCGCCCTGCGGCTGTTCGAGCACGACGTCGAGGAGCGGCAGCAGCCCGTGGTGCAGGCCTTCCTTGCGCAGCCGCGTCAGGCACGCGAGTGCGTGGCCCGACAGCAGCAGCTTCAGCATTTCGTCGAACAGGCGCGCGGCCGGCACGTTGTTGATCAGGTCGGCGAGCGCGTTGATCGGCTCGCGCGTGTGCGGTTCGATCTCGAAGCCGAGCTTCGCCGCGAAGCGCACGACGCGCAGCATCCGCACCGGATCCTCGCGGAAACGCGTGGCCGGATCGCCGATCATCCGCAGCAGGCGGGCGCGCATGTCGGCCATCCCGTCGTGGTAGTCGAGCACCGTCTGCGTCGACGGGTCGTAGTACATCGCGTTGATCGTGAAGTCGCGGCGCGCGGCATCTTCATGCTGCTCGCCCCACACGTTGTCGCGCAGCACGCGGCCGCTCGCGTCGACCGCATGCGTGCGGCGATCGAGTTCGTCGCGCTTCAGGCGCTTCGGCGGCTCGGCCGCGGCAGCAGCCTCGGGCGGGGCGTCGACCAGCGCGCGGAACGTCGACACCTCGATCAGTTCCTGGCCGAACTGCACGTGGACGATCTGGAAGCGTCGGCCGATCAGGCGCGCGCGGCGGAACAGGCGCTGCACTTCGGTGGGCGTCGCGTCGGTCGCGACGTCGAAGTCCTTCGGCGCGATGCCGAACAGCAGATCGCGCACCGCGCCGCCGACGATGAACGCGCGAAAGCCCGCCTGCTGCAGCGTGTCGGTCACGCGCACGGCATTCTTCGAGATCAGCGACGGATCGATGCCGTGCACGCTGGCCTGTACGACGGTCGGCTCATGGTTGCTGCGCGGTTTCTTCGCGCCGCCGCCGCGAGCGGCCTTCGAGGTGCGCGGGGCAGCAGGGGCCGCTTCGTCGGCCGGGGCCGTTGCGGGGGGCGTTTGCTCGGTTTCGTCCTGGCCGAGCAGCTTGCGAATGAATTTTTTGATCACGACGTTCAGAAGAGATCGAGGATACGCCAGCCGCGGTTGCTTGCATGCGCGCGCAGCGTGTCGTCAGGGTTGGTCGCGATCGGGTCGGTGACTTTCTCGAGCAGCGGGATGTCGTTGTGCGAGTCGCTGTAGAAGTAGCTGTGCGCGAAGTCGTCCCAGTGCTTGCCGAGCGACGCGAGCCACGCTTCGGTACGCACGATCTTGCCTTCGCGATAGCTCGGTGTGCCGGTCGGCCGGCCCGTGTACGGTGAATCGGGATGCCCGTCGGTCGTTTCGACCTCGCACGCGATCAGCGTGTCGACGCCGAACGCCGATGCGATCGGGCGCGTGATGAATTCGTTGGTCGCCGTCACGACGCAGCACAGGTCGCCCGCATCGAGATGCTTGCGCACGAGTTCGAGCGCGGCGGGCGTCATTGCGGGGCGGATCACCTCGTGCATGTATTGCTCGTGCCATTCGGCGAGCTGCGCGCGCGAATACTTCGCGAGCGGCGTGAGCATCGCCGTGAGGTACGCGTGGATGTCGAGCTTGCCGGCCTTGTAGTCGGCGAAGAACTGATCGTTCTGACGCGAGAAGCTTTCCGCGTCGACGATGCCGAGCTTCACCATGAAGCGACCCCATTCGTGGTCGCTATCGGTCGGGATCAGCGTGTGATCGAGGTCAAAGAGTGCCAGATTAGTCATGGAAGCGCATTTTACTCGAAGCGGTTCGGGCCGGTGCCCGGAGGTGTGATGTCGTCGCCGGGACGGGCCAGCATCCGGCGCAGCAGCGGCAGCGTGACAGCGCGTTTTTGCTCGAGCGAGAAGCGGTCGAGCGCGTCGAGCAGCGCCATCAGGCTCGGCATGTCGCGGCGGAAATGGGTCAGCAGGTAGGCTGCGATGTCGTCGGTGAGCGCGATCCCGCGCTCCTTCGCCGCAAGCTTGAGCACGGCGATCTTGCCGGCGTCGGACGGCGGCGACAGGTGGAACACGAGCCCCCAGCCGAGGCGCGTGCGGAGATCCTCGCGCACGTCGAGCGCGAGCGGCGCCGCGGGGCCCGCCGCGACGAACGCGCTCGACGGATGCGCGCGGACCTCGTTGAACAGGTTGAACAGCGCGACCTGCTGCGTGTCGGTCATCCGGTCGCAGTCGTCGATCGCGTAGATGCCGATGCGCGGGTCGAACGTGAACGCGCCGAGCGGGCTCTGCGGCGTCAGATAGCGCGCATAACCGTATGACGCGTCGCTCACGAGCGCCTGCAGCAGGTGGCTGCGGCCGCTGCCGGGCTCGCCCCAGATATAGAACGACCGGTCCGGCACGGGGCCGGCCGCGAGCGCGAGGTCGAGCTTCTGGAGCCGCGTGATGAGCTCGCCGTTCTCCTCGCTCATGATGAAGTTGTCGAACGTGGCGGGCGGCGGCGTGCCGAGATCGAGCGTCAGTTGACGGGACACAGCAGTCACAATGCGGGTCGGTTGAAAAAACGCGTGCCGTACGCCGGGCACGCGCGGGGGAATGCGGCTCCGATGGCTGCACGCGCGACCGTACGCACGGCGCCGCGCCGGTTTCGGCGCGGTTCGCTCGGCGAAGAAAACGGGGACGTGTTGACCAAGATGCAATCCCTGACGATTCGGTGCTGGGAATTCCGGCCAACGGGCCGGCTTCGGGTAAAATCGCATTTTACCGACCTTCTCGCATTCCCCCATGAATCCTCCGAAATCCGCTCCTGACGCTCAGGGTCTGTCCTATCGCGACGCAGGCGTCGACATCGACGCAGGCGACGCGCTCATCGACAAGATCAAGCCTTTTGCGAAGAAAACCCTGCGCGACGGCGTGCTCGGCGGCATCGGCGGGTTCGGCGCGCTGTTCGAAGTGCCGAAGAAGTATCGCGAGCCCGTGCTCGTGTCGGGCACCGACGGCGTGGGCACCAAGCTCAAGCTGGCGTTTCATCTGAACAAACACGACACGGTCGGCCAGGATCTCGTCGCGATGAGCGTGAACGACATCCTCGTGCAGGGCGCCGAGCCGCTGTTCTTCCTCGACTACTTCGCGTGCGGCAAGCTCGACGTCGACACGGCCGCGACCGTCGTCAAGGGCATCGCGCAAGGCTGCGAACTGTCGGGCTGCGCGCTGATCGGCGGCGAAACCGCCGAAATGCCGGGCATGTACCCGGACGGCGAATACGATCTGGCCGGCTTCGCGGTCGGCGCGGTCGAGAAGAGCAAGATCATCGACGGCAGCACGATCGCCGAAGGCGACGTGGTGCTGGGCCTCGCATCGAGCGGCATCCACTCGAACGGCTTCTCGCTCGTGCGCAAGATCATCGAGCGCGCGAACCCCGACCTGTCGGCCGATTTCCACGGCCGCTCGCTCGCCGACGCGCTGATGGCGCCGACCCGCATCTACGTGAAGCCGCTGCTTGCGCTGATGCAGAAGCTGCCGGTGAAGGGCATGGCGCACATCACGGGCGGCGGTCTCGTCGAGAACATTCCGCGCGTGCTGCGCGAAGGCCTCACCGCCGAGCTCGACCAGAACGCATGGCCGCTGCCGCCGCTGTTCAAGTGGCTGCAGGAGCACGGCGGCGTCGCCGATGCGGAAATGCACCGCGTGTTCAACTGCGGGATCGGCATGGCCGTGATCGTCGCGGCGGCCGATGCCGATGCAGCGATCGCCGACCTGACCGCCGCCGGCGAACAGGTGTGGAAGATCGGTACCGTGCGCGCGACCCGCGAAGGCGAGGCGCAGACGGTCGTGGTCTGACGCACCGCCAGCAGCAGATGCAGCAACGAAAGCCGCCCGGAGTCGATCCGGGCGGTTTTTTTTCGGGCGCCGTGCGCGGCGCCGATGAAGGAGGGACGACGATGACCGAAGATGAACGCGCGATCCGCGAGCTCGTGGAAAACTGGTTCGTGTCGAGCCGGCGCGGCGATCTGGCGACCGTGCTCGACCTGATCGCCGACGACGCGATCTTCATGGTGGCCGGCAAGCCGCCGTTCGACAAGGCGGCATTCGCGGCCGCGTCGCGTGAAGCGAACGCGGGTGCGGAGCACGCGCCGAAGATCGACGGCCGCTACCGGATCGACGAACTGCGCGTGATGGGCGACTGGGCGTACATGCGCAATTTCCTCGAGATCGACGCGACGCCGCCGGGCGGCGAGACGATACGCCGTTCGGGCCATACGCTGACGATCTTCCGCAAGGCCGACGGCCGCTGGCAACTCGTGCGCGATGCGAATCTCGTGACGCTCGTGCACTGAGCGCGGCGGGGCGCGTGACGGTGCCTGCCGACGCTCAGGCGGACGGCCGCGGCGCGCCCGCCGGACGCGCGCCGGCCAGCAACGGCGGTACGAGCAGATAGAGCAGCGCGGCCGCGGCCCAGACGAGCCCCGGCCACGTCGCGCCTGGCGGCGCGCCAGCGCGGCTGACACGGGCTGCCGGCGGCCCGCTCAGCCCGGTGTGCGGCCGTCGAGCACGCGTTCGAGTGCGTCGAGCGCGCGGGCCGTCGAGTCCGGCGCGACGCAGTCGACGACGATCCGCTCGGGCATCGCGCGCAGCCACGTGATCTGGCGCTTGCAGAGTTGGCGCGTCGCGAAGATACCCTTGTCGCGCATCGTCCGGTAGTCGGTGTCGCCGTCGAGAAATTCCCACGCCTGCCGGTAGCCGACGCAGCGCATCGACGGCAGGCCGGGATGGAGGTCGTCGCGACGGCGCAGCCGTTCGACTTCGTCGATGAAGCCCGCGTCGAGCATCGCGTCGAAGCGCTGCGCGATCCGCGCGTGCAGCACCGCGCGATCCGACGGTTCGAGTGCGACCGGCACGAACCGAAACGCGGCGGCCGCATCGTCCGCGGGCGGCGGCGCGGCAAGCAGCACCGACATCGGCTGCCCGCTCAGCATGAAGATTTCAAGCGCACGCTGGATCCGCTGCGAATCGTTCGGCGCGAGCCGGGCGGCCGTCGCGGGGTCAACCTGCGCTAGCCGTGCATGGAGCGCGGGCCAGCCGTCGCGCGCGGCGTCGGCATCGAGTTCGGCGCGCACGGCTGGGTTGGCGCCCGGCAAGTCGTTGAGCCCCTGCGTCAGCGCCTTGTAGTACAGCATCGTGCCGCCCGCGAGCAGCGGCGTGCGGCCGCGCGCGGCGATCTCGCCGATCAGGCGCAGCGCGTCCGTGCGGAATTCCGCGGCCGAATACGCGTCGGCCGGGTCGATGATGTCGATCAGGTGATGCGGCACGCTCGCGCGCTCGTCGCGCGACGGTTTTGCGGTGCCGATATCCATGTCGCGGTAGACCAGCGCCGAATCGACGCTGACGATCTCGACCGGGCGGCGCGCGGCCAGCGCCAGCGCCGCGGCCGTCTTGCCCGATGCGGTGGGGCCGAGCAGGCAGGCGATCGTCGTCGGGCGGGAGGGCGGTGCGGCGCTCATTGGCCGCGCATGAACAGGCGGTCGAGATCGTTCAGCGTGAGCTGATACCAGGTCGGCCGGCCGTGGTTGCATTGATCTGCGCGCTCGGTCGCCTCCATCTGGCGCAGCAGCGCGTTCATCTCGTCGAGCGTCAGGCGCCGGTTCGCACGCACCGCGTGGTGGCACGCGAGCGTGCCGAGCAGTTCGTGCTGGCGCTCGGTGAGCACGCGCGAGCCGCCGAATGCGTGCAGGTCGGCGAGCACCGCACGCGCGAGCGCCTGCAGGTCGGCATCCTTCAGCAGCGCCGGCACCGCGCGGATCGCGAGCGTCGTCGGCGACAGCACCGCGAGATCGAAGCCGAGCGATTCGAGCGTGTCGCGCTCTTCCTCGACCGTACCGATCTCGACCGGCGTGGCCGTCATCGACACCGGCAGCAGCAGCGACTGCACGGCGACCGAGCGATCGGCGAGCGCGTTCTTGAACTGTTCGTACAGGATCCGCTCGTGTGCCGCGTGCATGTCGACGATCACCAGCCCGTGCGCGTTCTGCGCGAGCACGTAGATGCCGTGGATCTGGCCGAGCGCAAAGCCGAGCGGCTGCTCGTCGTGCGCGGTGGCTGCGAGCGGCGATGCGGTGAAGCCTGGCAGCGGCGCGATCGGCGTGCCGGCCGAATCGCGGGCGAGGCTCGTCGTGCCGTCCGGCGTGCCCGCGCCGGTGTCCTTGCGGCCGAACAACGCGTCGTAGAGCGCGAGCGGCTGAGCGACGGGCAGCGTTCCCTGCGTCATCCGCGCCTGGCGCATCCAGGTGTTGCCCGACGACGATGACGACGACGGCGACGAGAAACCGCTGCCGCTGGCCGCCTGGCCCTGGCCGAGCGGCGTGTCCAGGAACGATGCCGGCCCGCGCGGTGCGGGTTCGATATGCGCGGCATGGCCGCCCGCCGTGGTTTCCGGCGACGCGCCCGCATGGCGAGCGAGCGAGCGCTGGACCGCGTGGAACACATATTGGTGGATCGAGCGCGAATCGCGGAACCGCACTTCGATCTTCGACGGATGCACGTTCACGTCGACGGCTTCGGGCGGCAGGTCGAGGAACAGCACGTACGACGGGTAGCGGTCGCCGTGCAGCACGTCCTCGTAGGCCGCGCGCACCGCATGCGTCAGCAGCTTGTCGCGCACGAAGCGGCCGTTGACGAAGAAATACTGCTGGTCGGCGCGCCCGCGGCTCGCGGTCGGCAGGCCTGCGCAGCCGTAGACCGCGAGCGGGCCGGCCTGTTCGTCGAGCGGCAGGTGTGCGGTCGCGAAGCTGTCGCCGAGGATCTTCGCGACGCGTTGCGCGGGTTCGGTCGCATTCCAGTGCTCGACGGCCTTGCCGTTGTGCAGCACCGAGATCGCGACGTCCGGCCGCGCGAGCGCCGCGCGGCGGATCATTTCGAGGCAGTGGCCGAACTCGGTCTGCTCGCTCTTCAGGAACTTGCGCCGCGCGGGCGTGTTGAAGTACAGCTCGCGCACCTCGATCGTCGTGCCGATCGAGCCGGCGGCGGGCGACAGCACGCCCGTGTGCGCATCGATCTTCATCGCATGCGCGGCGTCGGCCGTCCGGCTCGTGATCGACATCTCGGCGACCGACGCGATCGACGCGAGCGCTTCGCCGCGGAACCCGAGCGTCGCGACCGCTTCGAGCTCCTCCAGCGAGCGGATCTTGCTGGTCGCATGGCGCATCAGCGCGAGCGCCAGCTCGTCGGGCGGAATCCCGCAACCGTCGTCGGTGATCGAGATGCGCTTGACGCCGCCTTCTTCCAGCACGATGCGCAGTGTTGTCGCGCCGGCGTCCATCGCGTTCTCGAGCAGTTCCTTGACGACTGACGCCGGGCGTTCGACGACCTCGCCGGCGGCGATCTGACTGATCAGCTGGTCGGGCAGGGGCTGGATCGCGCGCAGCGGGCGCGGAGCGGGGGCGGGCGCGGCGCCCGCGGCCGTTTCGGTGATATCGGACATGGCCGAATTATAGCGAGGCGGCGGATGTATGCCGGGGCGCCCGGCGGTTACGTTTTTTCACGGAGCCTTAAGGTAGTTTCGGTATCATGGGTCCGTAACGCACGCCGGCCTTGGCTGGCGCGCGCTTCAGCCTTTTCTGGCCATTCCGGCCCTTTCGCCTTCGAGGAATCGCATTTGGATACGCTGCTTCATTTCGTCAATCTTGTCCTGCATATCGACGCATTCCTCGGCGATTTCATCCGGCAGTACGGCGCGTGGGTCTATGTCGTGCTGTTCCTGATCGTGTTCTGCGAGACGGGGCTCGTCGTGTTCCCGTTCCTGCCCGGCGATTCGCTGCTGTTCATCGGCGGCGCGTTTGCGGCGACGGGCGAAATGAACGTCGGCGCGCTGATCGTGCTGCTGCTCGTCGCGGCGATCGCCGGCAACACCGTGAACTACCTGATCGGCCGCTGGGTCGGCCCGAAGGTCTTCAATACCCATATCCCGGTGCTCGAGCGCTTCCTCGATCGCGCCGCGCTGCAGAAGACCCACTCGTTCTACGACAAGCACGGCGGCAAGACGATCGTGCTCGCGCGCTTCATTCCGGTCGTGCGCACGTTCGCGCCGTTCGTCGCGGGCGCGTCGTCGATGAGCGCCGCGCGCTTCCAGCTCTTCAACGTGATCGGCGCGCTGGTGTGGGTGCTGCTGCTCGTGCTGCTCGGTTACTTCTTCGGCAACATCCCGTTCATCCGCCAATACCTGAACGTGATCGTGCTGGTCGGGATCGGCGCGGCGATCGTGCCGGTCGCGCTCGGCGCGGTGTGGAAGCTCGTGCGCGGGCGGCGGTCGGACAATGCGCAGGGGACGGGCGGGCGCTGAGCGGGGGGGCTTCGTTTCTGGTGCAATAAAAAAGTTCATCGCGGATTACCGGGGAACGCGGCGCGGATCTTGACGAAGAAGGACTCATCGTCGCGGTACCCGTCAGCCCTGCGCTTGATGACCTTGATGGTGCTGTTGACGCCTTCACGATGCCGGTATTGCGCGGCTGGCGGGCGCGCGGACGTCGAACGCCCGTTCCTGCGCGACCACCTTGTTTTCCGGATCGGTCATGTGATGGATCCTCGTGCGCGGAAGACCGGCTGATCTCTTCTCGTGCCGTGTCCTCATTGCGTCGGCAGTTCGGGCGCAAGCCCTCCGCTTTCGCGCAGCGCGACGGATCGCAATCCAATCCCGACAGTTCGATTGTCGTTGGGATTTCCCCCCACGTCGCAGGGCCGCAATGCCCCTTGCACATCGAAGGCAATGATCAGCAACCGGTGCTTGACGGCTTCGGCGTCGAGTCTGACGACCCACTCCATGCTCCCGTCCTGGCCGAGGGACAACCGACATTCGTGGCCATTGACCAGGATGCGTATGGTCGGCGGGGTCACCGTGCCGGGAGCAAACACCTGGCCGTGCAACGAGAATTCGAAGTCGCCGCCAGGCGGCACGTTATCGGGAAAGCCCAGTGGAATAACCAGCCACGCGTGCGCTTCTGCACTCCACACGCCCCAATTTTCAGGCCAGTACCAGCCATATCCGAAGACAGTACATGCAGCACCCGGCGCACCCAGCGCCATGCTCAGCGACTGTCCCGGCACGAGCGTCGGCAATTCCTGCAGACCGTTCGCCGCTGGATCCAGTCCCCAGCGGTAGCCGAAGATCTGGTTGAGCATGTCCTCGGGAAACGCCGGCGGCGGGTTGGCCGAAAGTCGAGGCAGGGGCCAATGCCACGCGCGCTGTCTCGCACGGGCGAAAGCCCTTAGCGAGCGAACGCTGGCCACCTCGAGCCTGACGGGTATCCACGGTGAGCAGGTTGTCGGCAGAAGACCGACCCGATTGCGGTCATCGGTGAGCAATCGCCGAATATCGTTGCACCCAAGATAGCTGGCTTCGTTAAGCACACCGGAGGATACCGCTCCGACGAATGCAAGATTGTCCGCGCAGAGCAGACTGTATGTGTTGCCGCTCACGAGCACCGCGTTGGGCACCTGTTCCAGCAATGCGTGCAGGTGGCTCGTATCGGTCTGCGCGGGATGAGGACGAATAGCAAGGAGATCGACCTCCTTCGCCCAATCGCTGATTTGCTTGACGAAATCGACGGGGCGCGTGAGGCGGCCACCGTGCACCACAGCCAGATCAACGGTCATCTGCCCGACAAAAACACCTACGCTCCGATCAGGCCGCACAATAAAAGACTGTCCGCGCCGCGCAAAGTGGGCGCGCAAGCCGGCGGCCGCAGACCAGATTATCTCTTCGTCTATGCGCAGCCGCTCCAGTTCACGCTGAATCCCGGGATCGTTGGTGCGCATTGCCAGATGCAGATCGCGGGTAAAGCGGATCGAGTGGATTTCCACGTCGATGAATGCCGCTCCGTGGCAGTCTACATAATGCATGATGGACGGCGGCAAGCCCCAGCCAATCACCAGGGTAGCGGGCGTCAAGGCCAGTGAGCTCAAGTGCTCTGCGGCCTGATTCAAGTCGGTCGTGCACGCAGCGGCCCATCCGTCCGGGCTTTGCGGTAAGTCCAGTGCCTCCATAACCTTGCGTACTGGAATGCTCCCGCCCTGCGACCGGGAGCAGACTTCCCTCACGCGCCAACCCAGTCTCGAAGCTGCCGTGCCGAAGAAAGCACGCAAGAACTTGCGGTTGACCTGTGATGCCAGCGGCAATCCGTTTTCGCGCGTCCGAAAAAAATCGTCAGCGAAGACCACCTCGTCGATGTGCGGTCGTCGTTTCAATTCCAGCATGAATCCATCGATTGTTTATTGCAGGTTACTGAATGTATTGCGAGTGCATCCATGACGAAGACAGGTCGCGTCAGGTGACCGTCTCGCGAGAAAACCCGAACGTCGGACTTGTGTGGCGATGCATTTCGCCCGGCTCGACGTCGACCTCCGCAAACTCCGGTTCGTGGTCGTGTTTGCGCAAAAACACACGATAGCCGTACTGGGGTGTCCCGCTCAAGCGGTGCCGCAACACATGCCGCAGATCGCCAAAGAGCCCGGCGACGATGGCACGCGGCGGGCAGCGACCAAGCATCTCCATGCCGCCTGATAGCGCATCGCCTTCCGCTCCCTCGATAATCCGACTCCAGATGTCGAACGCGCCGTGCTCGATCCGTAGCGCATCGATGCTCGTGGTTTGCACGGAAATCATGTGATGAATGTCGCCGAAGATGTACAGAAACAGCGCAAGCACTTTGTCCTTCAGGCTCGATCCTTGATGGCGCGCGAGCGAAACGGTCATCATGGTCGAGTGCCCCCGCATCGGAGGAGATCCTGGTCCGCGGGAACGACGCGGTCGGTAGCCCCCTCGCGAGCTTGGCATGAAGCTCAGGAATCGGCTCAGCAGCGATTACGCGACGCGCACCGGTCTCGAGCAACTTGATTGCGGTGACGCCGATATTCGCGCTGACATCGAGCGATCTGATTGCTTGTCCTGACGAATCGGCGGAACCGGGTCCGGTCTATATCATCTTTCGGATATCGAATATCCGGGATCAGCGACACCGAATAGTACCTTTCGTGCCGGCGAGACAAATCAAACGTGATGGGTATCGCACCGATTTCGAAAGTGCCTTTTCCGCTGCCCCGGATGCTGCCTTCGAATTCCGTGTAAAGCGTCTCCTGCGTCGACATTACGCTCTCTTCTGTTAATGGGGGCATATTGTCCGCCCGCGTCGGTGCCTATCGTACTCGCGCACAGGGTGAGCTTGATATTACTTTCAGTCACCGTTAATTACATTTCATTACATGGCATTGCCGGGTCCGCTAATTCGAGACATTGCTGCATCACGAGTATTGGGGTGACGAAGTCGCGAGGCCGTGTCGACGCCGCTTTCGATTCGGCAAGCGATGTCATCGCCGCATGCTCTCGCTCATGCTCCGGAATCCGACGCCCTTGACTCGAGCCCCTTCTCCCGAAGCACCTTCCGTGTCCGTCGCCGTCCTGCTACGTGCAAGCCATTCGCACCTTTATCCCGGCAGTATCGTGACGCTCGACGATGCACCGCGCATCGAGAAGCCGCATCCGGCCATAATCGAATTCGCCGGCGGATCGGGTGTGGCCGCGACGCTTGCTTCGCCCGACGACGATACATTCGAACTCGCCGTGGACGAATACCGTGACGAACGGTACTTCTTCCTCAAGATCCGCGCCGCGTTCCCCGGTAATCCGCGATGATCCAAAACAAAACCCTCGCACTTGGCGAGGGTCTGTCAGCAGTCTGAGCGTGGCGGTTGCCACGCTTTTTTCGTGTGCGCCCAGCATGGGCGCACTCCTGCGGGTGCAAGTCCCGCCATAAGCTGATCACGGCAAATGAAGCGAAGCGCAACTGCATGAGGGCGACCGAGTGTGGGGAGGAAGCGTGGAGCGTAAATCGCGAGCCGATGGACAAGAACCGCATAGAAGGCGCTGCCGAGCAGGGCGAGTGGGCACGTAACCACAAAGCTCTCGTGATCAAGGCGAGGTGGCGTAAATGCAGCGGTTGTGCGATGAAGGAGTGCGTTCTTACCTGGGGAGATCTCGCCTTGTGCCTGAAAGGGCGACGGTGCTGAGCCGGAGCGAGAAGTCAGCAGAGGCCGTAGTAGCCGCTGGTTGAGGGCGAAGGGCTGAACGAGTAGGAGGGCCGAAGGCCGTGTCGCTCGGACGTGCAGGGCATCAGAAGGCTACGCAGGTAGCGCGCAACGCGGGATGGCGAGGTGAAGCCGAGCCTGAAGCGAGGCGTGATGAAGCGCGGACGGCGCGACACGAAACTGGAGGCTTGGGGCGAGACAGTCTGCTATCGCAGGCGCTCGCGAGAGCGAATCTGGTGATGGCGTGGAAGCGCGTCAAAGCCAATCGTGGCAGTGCCGGGGTGGATGGGAAGTCGATAGCCGAGACGGCGGAACACCTCAAGACGCACTGGCCGGGGATTCGGGAAGCGTTACTGGGCGGCAGCTACCGGCCCGCGCCGGTGAGGCGAGTCCAGATTCCGAAACCCGGTGGCGGGACGCGTGAGTTGGGGATTCCGACGATAACGGATCGGCTGATCCAGCAAGCCTTGCTGCAAGTCCTGCAACCCATCATTGATCCGACATTCAGTGAACACAGCTACGGCTTCCGGCCGGGTCGTCGTGCGCGTGACGCGGTGCTGATGGCACAGCGGCATGTGCAGGACGGCTATCGGGTGGTGGTCGATGTGGATCTGGAGAAGTTCTTCGATCGGGTCAATCACGACATCCTGATGGAGCGGCTATCGAGGCGGATCGACGACAAGGCCGTGCTGCGGCTGATTCGTCACTACCTTGAGGCCGGGATCATGGATGGCGGCGTGGTCAGTGAGCGACACGAAGGCACGCCGCAAGGCGGGCCGCTGTCGCCGCTGCTGGCCAATGTGCTGCTGGACGAGGTGGATCGTGAACTGGAGAGGCGCGGACACCGCTTCGTGCGTTACGCCGACGACTGCAACGTGTATGTACGCAGCAGCCGGTCGGGCGAACGGGTGCTGGGCGGCCTGCGCAAGCTCTACGATCGGCTTCACCTGAGGGTCAACGAGGCGAAGACGGCGGTCGCACAGGCGACCGGTCGCAAGTTTCTGGGCTACGAACTGTGGCGCAGCGCGGGGGACCGGATCAAATGCGCGGTGTCGTGGAAGGCGCTCGCGACCTTCAAGCAACGCATCCGGGAACTGACTCGCCGCCCGGGTGGGCGGAGCCTGCCGGAGGTAGCGGAGCCACTGAGAGCGTATATCCCTGGCTGGAAAGCGTACTTCCGGCTTGCTCAGACGCCGAGGGTGTTCCGTGAACTCGACAAGTGGATCAGGCACCGGCTGCGTGCAGTGCAGCTCAAGCACTGGCGTCGAGGTACGACGATGTACCGGGAGTTGTTGGCGCTGGGCGCCTCGAAAGAGGATGCCCACCGGGTAGCCGCGAACAGTCGGCGTTGGTGGCGAAACAGCCGCTGGCTGCTGAACCGCGCCATGCCGATCGCCTACTTCGACCGTCTTGGCGTACCCCGGCTCTCATGACCTCAACTGCTCGAACCGCCCGGTGCGGACCCGCATGCCGGGTGGTGTGGGAGGGGATCGGTCAGGTTGCCTGACCGCCCCTATCCCGATCCGTGCGATGCCGTTACGCGCTGCGATGCGAGACCGGCGTTTCGGGCGTCGGGTATTGGGCGTCGCGGAACGTATCGAGGATCACGCGGTTGGTGTCGCAGTACACCTGCCAGTAGTTCTCGGGTGCCGTGGACGGGCGCACGAACAGCAGCGGGCCTTCCGGCGTGAACTGGAATACGCCGACGTCCGGTGCCGGGTTGGTCAGCACGTTCGGGATCTGCTGGATCGACGTCTTCAGGCGGTTGATCGCGTCGACCGCGTCGACGCCGTTCGCGATCTTCGCGGTCAGGTCGACGCGACGGTGCGACGTCGCGCTGTAGTTCGCGATGTTGTCCGAGAAGATCTTGTTGTTGCCGACGATCGTCACGATGTTGTCGGGGGTGATGATCGTCGTGCCGAACAGGCCGAGTTCCTTCACCGTGCCCGTGACGCCGCCCGCATTGATGACGTCGCCGATCTTGAACGGGCGCAGCACCTGCATGAACACGCCGGCGGCGAAGTGCGCGAGCAGGCCGCCCCAGGCGGTGCCGATCGCGAGGCCGAGGCCGGCGAGCAGCGCGGCGAACGAAGTTGTCTGCACTCCGAAGATCTGCAGGATCGCGAGGATCAGCAGGACCGTTAGCAGCACGCCGACGACCGAGGTCAGGTAGTCGGTGAGCGTCGGGTCGACCTTGCCGCTGCGGCGTACGACTTTGCCGAGCAGGCGCGTGCCGATACGGACCGCCCAGCGGCCGACGAACCACAATACGATCGCGGCGAGGAGGTTGAGGCCGAAGTCGAGGCCGCGGGCCATCAGGAATTGCTGGGCGGTGGCGAGATCGATCATGCGTTCTCCAAATCGGAAGTCGGGGCGCGGAATGCGCCGGCTCCGAAGTTATACCCGGACGGCGACGACGCGGCAAATATCTGGCGATGCCGATATCGATACCGAAGCTCTCTTAGCTGGCGGTCATCGCACCGGGCCGGATCGAGTTGTCTGTAGACGAGGCAAGCCGGGAGCACATGCGGACTTTCTGCTGCCGCAGACGGGCTGTAGCTCGTACGGCGTCGCCGGTCGGGATGCCTGCGTAAGCGCGCGGAGAACCGGGCGCGTACGCCGGAGGGAGAGGCCGTGCCGCGCAAGGCGGCACGGTGATGGGCTCTGTGGCGCGAGCCTGACGCCCCGGCTTACTTCGGTGCGCGGCCGTAGGTGTCTTCGAAGCGGACGATGTCGTCCTCGCCCAGATATGAGCCCGACTGTACCTCGATCAGTTCGAGCGGGATCTTGCCAGGGTTGCTCAGACGATGTGTCGTGCCCAGCGGAATGTAGGTCGACTGGTTCTCCGTCAGCATGATTTCCTTGTCGCCGTTCGTGACGAGTGCAGTACCCTTCACGACAATCCAGTGCTCGGCGCGATGGTGATGCATCTGAAGGCTGAGCTGCGCGCCGGGGTTCACGACGATACGCTTGACCTGGAAGCGGTCGCCTTGGTCGAGACCTTCGTAATCGCCCCACGGACGCACGACGCGGCGGTGCGTAATCGATTCATGACGGCCGGAGGCATTGAGTGATTCGACGATTTTCTTGACGTCTTGGGTTTTGTCGCGATGCGCGACGAGAACGGCGTCGGCCGTCTCGACAATCACCAGATTGTCGACACCGATCGTGGCGACCATGCGGTGCTCGGCGCGAACGTAAGCGTTGCGGGTATCGTAGGTGAGTACGTCCCCGAGCAGTGCGTTGCCGTCATCGTCTTTGTCGGCGATCTCGGCGAGTGATGCCCACGAACCGATGTCGTTCCAGCCGAGGTCGGATGCGGTGATCACGACGGCACGATCGGTCCGCTCCATCACCGCGTAGTCAATCGAAATGTTCGGTACGGCGGAGAACTCTGCTTCACCGAGACGGATGAAGTCGGCGTCGCAGGTGGCTGCGTGGAGCGCCGCTTCGGCCTGTCGGGCGACTTCCGGCTCGAAGCGTTGCAGTTCCTCCATGTATGTCGATGCCTTCAGCATGAACATGCCGCTGTTCCAGTAATAGCCGCCGTCGTCGAGGAAGGATTCGGCCGTTGCGTGGTCGGGTTTCTCGACGAAGGCCTGAACCGTGTAGGCGGCGCATTCCTCGGAGATGGTCGAGCCGCGGCGGATATATCCGTATCCGGTATTCGGCGAATCCGGCTTGATGCCGAACGTGACGAGGTGATTGTCCGCGGCGATTTTCGCGGCGGCGCAGGCCGCTTTCACGAATGCCTGCTCGTTGAGAATGATATGGTCCGACGGCAGCACCATCAGTAGTGCGTCCGGTGCGCTTCTCAGCGCAACCAGTGCCGCGATGGCGATCGCGGGGGCCGTATTGCGACCCATCGGTTCAAGTATGACCGAGGATGGCGTGATGCCTACGGCGCGCAGCTGTTCGGAGATGATGAACCGTTGCTCGGTATTCGAAACGACAATGGGTGCGGCCGCATCCGGGATGTTGGCAAGACGCAGTGCGGTCTGCTGCGCGAGAGAGTGCTTTCCTGCAAGTTTTAGATATTGCTTCGGGTAGCCTCCCCGCGACATGGGCCAAAGCCGCGTACCGCTGCCACCACAGAGAATCACCGGATAAATGTTCATGAATCACTCGACCTTGCTGAGATGCTGATGAAAGAGTTGCCTGCCTTGAAATCAGTGCGCCATTTTCTCGAAATTTTGCAGACACGTGTTGTTTTCGGATGAACGAGTGTCGCGTTTATCCGCAATCGACCGCAGCGCTATCAATCGCGCGAAAGAAGGTGCAGGATGCCATTCCGACTCCAGCGCCAAGCTTTCAACCACGGCCGCATTCGGTTGCCTTCGATTTTTTCGAGCGGCCGAGATGCGGATGCGGTCATTTTGCTGACAACTGATTCCGGCGTGGTAAATATCCCCCACGTCCAGTCCCAGTAAACCGGGTAGCGAATCAACACGCCGGCGGTCAGCATGTCGAGAGTCAGTCTGCGATCGCGCCATGGCTGTGCGAGCCTGTCGTGCGTGAGGCCCCAGCCGGCGTAGAACGGCAGTCCGTAGGTATGGACTTGCTTGCCGCGTATGAGGGCTTCGAAGCCGGATAGCGAGGATAGTGTATGAACCTCGTCGGAAATCTCGATTAGCGACGCGAGATCGGATTCGGTATCGACGATATCTGCATTGCCGTTCGCCTCGACAACGCCCAGCCGGTTTCCGGACAATACATCCGGATGCGGTTTGTAAACGATAAATGCGTCGGGGCGCTGCAGGCGGACCTGGTTCACGAGATCTTCAATCGTCGAGATGTTTCTCGTGCCGAGGCGAATGGATGCGTCGTCGGCGACTTGACCGGGGACGAGGATGACGGTTTTCCCGACCGGAGCGTGCCAGGTCGGACAGCGGCGGCCCAGATTGTATTTCGTCAATCCGGCGTTTGAGATAGTTTCGCGTAAGGCTCTGGCGCGAGAAAGTTCTGCGTCGGCAAACTCCGCTTCGTTCAGGATCGCTGTGAGATCGCTCGGCCGGCTCGCATCGAAATAAATCCCTCTTCGGTCGATGACCTGACTGCAGGGCGCGACGTGATCCGAACCCAGGCCGGCCGAATGCAGGAAGCCATCCTCGATGCGGATCACGGGCGTCTCGGGTGGAAGGCCTGCCGACGAGCGAGCGCCCCAGAAGGCGGCATATTCGCCCACGCGAAGTTCGTCGAGCCGATCGAGCCAGCGCAGTTGTGCTCCCGCAGCGGTGAGATAGGGTTTGGCGAACGTCCGTTTCCACAATTGGAAGCGGACGCCCGCAACCCTGCCCACATCGGCGAAACGCCGCGCGGTCGCACGGTGTGTCGCGATTGCGGCAAGCAACTTGTCCAGCTCGCCGATTGTCCCGGTCTCCGGATCGATGTATTGGGACAGGCGTACGAATATCGCGTCGAACAGGGTGCCAATTGTCGCACTGGCCTGGCGTGCCGGTTGATCGGCATCATCGTGCGTCAGGCCCCATCCTGCGTAATAGGGGTGGCCAAACACGTGGACCGGTACGCCGCACAATAGCGCCTGCATGCCTTCGGGAGCAGATACGGTGTAAACGTGCTGGAAATGGGGGAGCGACGCACACAACGAACCGAGCGGATCAATTGATCGCGAAACTGCGCATATCTCTGGATGACGGGCGGACAACCATTCCGTGCGCTCGTTCGCGCCGCTGCGCGCGAGCCACAATTCCGCCACGGGGTGCGTGCTGCGCGCCGCCGAGACCATTCTTTTGAATGCCTGGTGGCGCATCGGAGGCGGTGTGCCGAAAGCGTCCGAGACCGGTTCGTCGATCAGCAGCACACGCTGCCTGGTCGACGCGGCCAGGTCGGGGTGGGGGCGCGACGGCGAAGCAGCAGGATCGAATACGCAGGCCGCGCGAAAGCGCTCCATCAACTGCTGCAAGTCGATCGTGTCGCTGTCGGGCGCGTGCTTCGCCAGCACGTTGTCGATGCAGCGGATCCACGTCTCCGTGGTGCGAATCGCAAGTGGCGCACAGAACCACGATAGTAACGGCCCGCGTTTGCGTGGCAGGATATCGTTCGTCCATACGCCAGGGGCGTCGGCGGGCCGGTAGATGTTCTTCTTCACGAAGACAGTGCGTTAATGAATGCGTCGACCTGGCGGAAATGGGTTTGCCAGGTGGGAATATCGAAGTCTGCGATGCGGTCGAGCTGTGCGTTGCGCTCGGGGCTGCCGGTTTGTGCATATGCGAGAATGCGCGCGCACCAGCCCGGGCCATCGAATGGATCGAGATAGTCCGGAATATCCCCGGCAATTTCATGAAACACCCCGAGATCGCTTGCCAGTACCGGGACGCCAAGCGTCAGCGCCTCGACGAGCGGCATGCCGTAGCCTTCCACGAAGGACGGGAATAATAATGCCCGCGCATGCTGCAGCCAGGCGCGCAATTGCGCGTCGCTGCAGTCGGAATGTTCTATGACGGCATCCTGGATACTTTCGCAACGCTCGAGCATGTCAATGACGTTTTCGCATTCCCATCCGCGGCGACCGATAATGACGAGTTTGGGCGCTTGCGTACCGAGCCGGGCGACAAGCTTCCGCCAGATATGCAGCATGAACCAGTGGTTCTTGCGAGGCTCGATTGTACCGAGCATGACGAAGTAGGGTTGATCGAGTGGGCTGGGCACACTGCCGTGCGAGGCGATTCCCGGCGCCAGACGGGCCACGACCGTAGGCGGCAACGACAGGTTGACGCGATGCGCTTCCGCGGTCAGTGCATCGAGTGTGTCCTGCGAGTTCATGATGAGGCCGTCGGCATGGCGCAGCGCGGTGTGGATGCGCGCGCGATGAACCGTGCCGACTCCCGGGCGACAGTATTCGGCATGCGTGATCGGTATCAGGTCGTGGATCATGAAGACTGACCGAATACCGCGACGTTTCATGGCTTGATAGTAGCGCGGCTGTTCCATGCCGTTGTGGCTGGTATGCAGGAGAATGGCCTTTTCGAAGGTGCCGCTCACGGGTGTCAACAGACTGAAAGCCGATTGAACGCGTATTCGTGCCTTGGAGGGCGCGGTCGATTGCAGCAGCAGGCTGAATAGCCGGCGCGAATCCTGTTCGGACAGAATTTTGGAAAACCCCAAATCGCTGAGTACCGCCCGCGCGTTGCCGTGGTAGCGCTCCACGTAGGCCAGGCCGACGCGATCCACACCGGTCGGTAATTGTCCTTTGGCGAGACGCGACAGGAGTCGAGATACGTCCAGAAATACGTTTAACACGGATGAAATATTTTGTCGTGACGGATGGGACGTATGCGAGTAGCAACGGATGGATCGAGGAATTCTGCCAATCGCGCGCAAATATATTCTACATCGTGAGACAATCCAAGCCGATTCTAGATGATGACCGGAACGCATCAAAACATGGCAAGTTTCTATCGTCGTACATATCTGGCTTGGGCCGTATGCTGTGCCGTCGGTCTGAGCGCCTGCTCAGCCATTCCGACCTCTGGGCCCAGCCGGTCCCAAGTCAATAGCGCGGCCACCGAAAGCAATCCGGCGGGAATCCAAATCGTCGATCTCACAGACGAAGTGGCGCGCAAACTTTTTGCCGAGCGCAAGCTAAGCGATTTCGTCGATGTCCTGGGAGACGGGGCGCAATTCAGTCAGCGGTTCGGGGTCGGCGACAGTCTTTCCGTGTTGATCTGGGAGGCGCCACCGGCGACGCTGTTTTCAGCAGGTGAAATGGACGCCAAGTCCGGTGTGACAAGCGGATCGCGCATGACGACGCTGCCGGCTCAAACCGTTGATGGTGAGGGGAACATTCGTATCCCGTTCATTGGTGCGGTAAAAGCGGCCGGGCGGACGCCGGCGCAGCTTGAACAATACATCACGGCCCGGCTCAAGGGCATGGCGCATGATCCCCAGGTGCTGGTGAAACTCGATCGCAACGAGACCTCGTATGTCACGATTGTGGGAGATGTGGCGAGCAGCAACAGGATGCAGCTCAGCGCACGCGGCGAGCGCGTGCTTGATGCTCTGGCTTCTGCAGGGGGCGTCCGGCAGCCGATCGACAAGATCACGATTCAGGTGACGCGTGGCAATGTCGTGGCGTCGCTTCCGCTTGCAACCGTGATTCGCGATCCGCGTCAAAATGTACCGTTACGCGCGGGAGACGTGGTTACCGCGTTGTTCCAGCCTTACAGCTTTACGTCCCTGGGTGCCACGGGCAAGAATCAGGAAATCAACTTCGAAGCGCAGGGCATTACCCTGGCACAGGCGCTCGCGCGAGCTGGCGGCCTGGAAGACTCGCGTGCGGATGCGCAAGGCGTGTTCATCTTCCGTTTCGAGGATGCTGGTGCGCTCGATTGGCAGTCCAAGCCGGTGCGTACCACGACGGATAACAAGGTTCCTGTGATTTATCGGGTGAACTTGCGTGATCCTGGTTCGTTTTTTGTTGCCCAGAATTTCATGGTGGACAACAAGGACCTGATTTACGTGTCGAATGCGCCTGTTACGGAGCTCCAGAAGATGTTGAACCTGGTGTTTACTGTTGCATATCCGGTCGTGACCGGGGTGCAGTCGTTCAAGTAATTTGAGGATTGAGTCATTCGATCGTTATGTGACGTGGCGCGGCGTCATTCAATTCAGAGTGCGGAAATATTTAATTGTGTAATCGCACGATTGTATGTTTCGACGCATTGGTGATCTGAAGTATTTTTTTGAATTGCAGAGATAAACATGAAGACGGCAATCATTACTGGTATCACTGGGCAGGATGGGGCGTATCTGGCGCAATTGCTGCTGGAGAAGAATTATTTGGTTTACGGTACCTACCGTCGGACGAGCTCGGTGAATTTCTGGCGAATCGAGGAACTCGGCATCGACTCGCATCCCAATCTGCGACTCGTCGAATACGATCTGACGGATCTGGGCGCGAGCATCAACCTGCTCAAGACGACCGGCGCCACCGAGGTTTACAATCTCGCGGCGCAAAGCTTCGTTGGCGTGTCCTTCGATCAGCCGTCCACTACGGCCGCGATTACCGGGCTCGGTCCGCTGAACCTGCTCGAAGCGATCCGTATCGTCAACACCGACATTCGCTTCTACCAGGCCAGCACCTCCGAGATGTTCGGCAAGGTGCAGGCGATCCCGCAGGTTGAGTCGACGCCGTTCTATCCGCGTAGCCCGTACGGTGTCGCAAAGCTGTATGCGCACTGGATTACCGTGAATTATCGGGAAAGCTACGGCATCTTTGGCAGCAGCGGCATTCTCTTCAATCATGAATCTCCGCTCCGCGGGCGCGAATTCGTCACACGCAAGATCACCGACAGCATCGCGAAGATCCATCTCGGCAAGCTTGATGTGCTAGAACTCGGCAATCTCGACGCGAAACGCGACTGGGGGTTTGCCAAGGAGTACGTCGAGGGCATGTGGCGGATGCTGCAGGCGGACAAGCCCGATACCTATGTCCTGGCCACAAACCGGACTGAAACGGTGCGCGATTTCGTGACGATGGCGGCGAAGGCAACCGACATCGACCTCGCGTGGAGTGGCAGCGGTGCCGACGAAATCGGTAAGTGCACGAAGACGGGCAATGTGATCGTCAAGATCAATCCGAAGTTCTATCGTCCCGCAGAGGTCGATCTGTTGATCGGCAACCCGGAGAAGGCTCACGCCGAACTCGGCTGGAAACCTCAAACTTCTCTTGAGGCGCTTTGCCAGATGATGGTTGAAGCCGATATCCGCCGCAACAAAGCCGGTTTTTCGTTCTGACTCTCATGGCGAAAGTCCTGATCACCGGGGTACACGGCTTTACCGGCCGCTTCCTGTCGGATTTTCTCGTCGCGGCAGGCCACGAGGTATGTGGCTTTGGTCATCGGCAGGACGTTGATTCGCAAGCGACGACTCGTGTCGTCGACCTGCTGGATCGCTCCCAAGTCGTACAGGCCCTTGAGGAAATCAGGCCCGATGTCGTTGTGCATCTGGCCGCCATCGCGTTTGTAGCACATGGAGACGCGCGCGCAATTTACGACACCAACGTGGTCGGTACGCGGAATCTGCTGGATGCCGTGTGCGCATCCGGATGCACTCCTCGATCGGTGCTGCTGGCGAGTAGCGCGAACGTTTATGGCAACTCGGATCGAGAAGTCTTGAATGAAGAGACGCCTGTCTGTCCCGCGAACGACTATGCCGTTAGCAAGATTGCGATGGAGTTCATGGCCAGACTGTGGATGGACAAACTTCCCATCACCATCGTCCGGCCGTTCAACTATACAGGTGTCGGGCAGTCGACCAGTTTTCTGTTGCCAAAAATCGTTGAACACTTCCGTGATCGGCGACCGGTAATCGAACTCGGCAATGTTGACGTGATTCGGGATTTCTCCGATGTCAGGTCGGTGGTCGCAGCCTATGCGCGGCTGATTGACGGCAGTTTTGCGGGGCAAACGTTCAATGTCTGTTCCGGCCGCGGCTATGCGTTGCGCAAAGTGTTGGCCATGGCGGAACAAATTACCGGGCACCATCTCGAGATTCGTGTCAATCCGCAGTTTGTTCGCGCCAACGAAGTGTATAAATTGATTGGTTCGAACGAGAGATTGCGTGTGGCCACCGGCTGGGAGCCGGATTCCGACCTGGATAAAACGCTTGAGTGGATGCTCGCGAGAACGAATGTCAAGCAATGAGCCGATGGCTGTCCATCTCACCTCGCAATCCGCTGAAGCATCTGGTGGCTTGCGAGTTGGGCGGGTCGGCCGGAGCGATTTTTATCTCTGTATCCGATGCATGCCGTTATGGTTTCTCAACGAGCGCGGCCAGGTAGAGATGGGTTATACGGAATGAAGCACGATACACCACTTAGACGATCCATCGAAATTCAGATCAGAGTGATCGGTGCACTCCTGATGCGGGAAATCATTACGCGTTACGGGAGACATAACGTTGGGTTCGTCTGGCTATTTGGTGAGCCGATGATGTTTACGTTAGGTGTCATCGGTTTGTGGACGGCCACCAAGGCAGTCCACGGCTCAGGCCTGCCGATCGCTGCCTTCGCATTGTCGGGCTATTCGTCAGTCCTGTTGTGGCGGAATTGCGTTAACCGCTGCTGTCTCGCCATACTTCCGAATCACAGTCTCCTGTTTCACCGGAACGTGCGCGTGATCGATTTGTTCATTTCACGGGCGATACTTGAGATTGCAGGCGCAACAATTTCAATATTCACGTTGACGATATTGTTTGTAACGCTCGGCATCATGTCGATGCCAAGTGACATCACTTTAATTCTCATGGGTTGGTTTCTGCTTGCATTTTTTGCAATCGGGCTTGGATTTGCGATTGGGGCATTGAGCGAGCGCAGCGAGATGTCGGAACGGATCTGGCATACAGTTTCTTATCTGCTGTTCGCGTTGTCCGGTGCGCTGTTCATGGTCGACTGGTTGCCGAAGAAGATGCAGCAGTACGTATTGCTTCTGCCCATGGTGCATGGTGTGGAAATGATGCGGGCAGGCTACTTCGGTGAACTCGTCAAACCGCATTACAGCGTGTCCTACGTCGTGATATTCGATGCCATTTTGATGCTCGTCGGCCTGTTTCTGGTGGCCGAAACCGGCAAGCGAGTCGAACCCGAATGATTGCACTGGAAAACGTCACCAAGGTCTATCGGACCCGCCAGGGTTCGCGCGCGGTTCTCGATCGTATCAGCCTGAAGGTTGAGCGCGGAGAGAAAATTGGTATTCTCGGACGCAACGGCGCCGGCAAGTCGACCATGATCCGGCTGGTTAGTGGTGCGGAACCACCGACCAGCGGGATGGTTCGACGTGGCATGAGCGTATCGTGGCCGCTGGCATTCGCAGGCGCATTCCAGGGCAGCCTGACCGGTCTGGATAATCTTCGCTTCATCTGTCGAGTATATGGCGCCGATTCGAAGGCGGCCGAGCCTTTCGTTCAGGAGTTTTCCGAACTAGGTTATTACCTGAGAGAGCCCGTCAAGACGTATTCGGCGGGTATGCGTGCTCGCCTGGCGTTTGCATTATCGATGGCTATCGAGTTCGATTGTTTCTTGATTGATGAAATCATTGCGGTTGGTGACAGCAGGTTTCACGCGAAATGTCATACTGAACTCTTTGAAAAGCGGCGTGATCGGGCATTGATTATCGTCAGTCACGATGCCGGATATATTCGTGAGCATTGCGATCGTGCTGCGGTTCTCGTTCAGGGGAAGTTGCATCAATTCGCACATGTCGACGAAGCCTACGAGTTTTACCAGAATGGTTCGAATTAATTGAATCTTAAATTTTCGAATTTGGTCGTTTCGTGATGTGGAAAATGATGCGGTTGCATCTTCTCCAGCTGCTTGCCGTTCATTTCCACGGGGCTTGGGTGAAGTACGCCCGCCAAGGCATTGCGTCGTTGCGGGTCGTACAGGATGACGGAAGTGGGCCGCAGCACAGGGGCAGGTGGCTGCTTGTTGATGTCTCGATCTTGGCGATGTACGACGCGGGGACTGGCATTCAGCGCGTTGTTCGCTCCATTGCGATCGAATTGCTGCGTGCTCCCCCGGATGGTTTTGAAGTCAAGCTGGTCAGAGCCACGCGCAAGCTCGACTATCGTCATGTCGAGCTGCGGTGCCCGGCCGGAGACGACGATCGCTTGCCATTGCGGACGCTCGATCTTCCGGTAAATGCTCAACGCGGCGACATTTTTCTCGGCCTGGACTTCAGCAGCCGAATCATCCCGACGAGACTGCGTGAATTATTGTCATGGCGACGAATCGGGGTGAAATGTGCATTCGTCGTCTACGATCTGATCCCGGCCCAACATCCGCAGTGGTTCACGAAAAAAGGCAGAGGGTATTATCAAAAGTGGTTGAGAGCAATCTCGATTCACTCCGATATGCTTTGCTGTATTTCGAATGCGGTAGCCGTCGATGCTCGTCATTGGATTTCGTCGAAATTTGGTATCGGCGATGACGAGATTCAGCTTCGATGGTTTCATCTTGGCGCGTCGTTCGGCGAGGCACCCATCGAACCGGTTCAGTCGGTAATCGTTCAAGCCGACAGAGGCGAAGCCGCGCTCGCGCGATCCTTGTTGATGGTCGGAACCGTCGAGCCGAGGAAGGGGCATGACCAAGTGCTGTGCGCCGTGGAGGAATTGTGGCGGCGAGGGTGCGATGTCGTACTGGTGGTGGCGGGGCGGCAGGGCTGGAATGTCGAATCGTTTGCCGCACGTCTGCGCGCGCATCCCGAGAACGGCAAGCGGATCGTCTGGTTGGAAAATGTCAGCGACGGCCAGTTGGGATGGCTCTACAAGAATCTCGCCGGACTGGTGATGGCGTCGATGGCCGAGGGATTTGGCCTGCCCCTCGTCGAGGCGATGCATTACGGAATGCCTATTTTGGCGCGGGATCTGCCGGTGTTCAGAGAAATCGCCGCAGCGTCTGCAGCGTATTTTCGTGACGATCATCCGATTCCGCTCGCGGATCGAATATACGAATGGATGAACGATCAGAAAGCGGAAAGGACGCCCCCGATAGACCAGACGAGGTTGCTTGACTGGCAGGAAAGCACAAATTGGCTGATCAGCCATCTGAACGAGCTGGCCTGACGGGCACGGCCCTGGGCCAGATGACGAACCTGGTCAGCGGCATCGTCAGTCGGGACGATCGGCCACCGGGCAATGTATTGCGTCTCGCGTTTCCGCGGGCACTCGGCGTGACGGATCGTCGCGTCGACAGCAGGTTCCCGATTAGCCAAACCGGTCGACAGCCTTGCCCGGGTTCCGGAGATTGCTGTAACGAAGAGCATCAGGGCTGGCGTGAGATTGCTTTGCGTGCGAAGGTGCCCGACTTCAAGGTGCCGCGTCGCACGGCGGCAATCGACGCAATTTCAACAGTCTTTCGCCGAAATTTCACGATTTTGGCGTCGTCGTCGCATCGACACAATTATCGCGAGACTTTGCTGATATTCTTCGTCTATTGCAACGTAAAGTCATCGAAATGGCTCGATTCGTTCGTCCCGGCTCGGGTGTGTGTTCAGCAGGATGAAGGCTTGTGAAGTGCTCGATTGTGCCCTTGTCACGAGCCAGCCCGGCAGGAAATCGAGTTTGCCGGGAACGGTTCGTGGTGGAGGTGTCAGTCGCTCGATTCGAGGCGATGGGGCGCTGGCGCATGTTGTGCGGACATTCCCGTGCGGTGCTGCTGACCATGGGCATTGGCGACCGGCCGGGGCATCGGCTAGTTCCTACACGCAGTGCTTCAGCACCGAGAGACTCATACGCTGGCGGTTCACGCCAAAGATGAGCGGTCCGGGAGCAGAGATTAGCTGTATCAGTCAGAACATGTGAAGGGGAAACATGAAGAATCCTTATTCCGGTAAACCGGACTACGCTTTCTGGAAAAGATCGGTGTCCAGTCTGGGCATCAGTGAAGTGGATCCGGTGGTGTCGGCGCCGTTCCTGATCAATCTCGGGGACAAGATCGCGACGGCAGGAAGCTGTTTTGCCCAGCACATATCGAGAACGTTGACCTCGGAAGGTTACGACTATCTGGTTACGGAGAGTGCCCCGCGCTCCATCGCCGCGGTCGATGACGGATATGGTGTATTCCCGGCTCGCTTCGGCAATATCTATACCGTGCGTCAGTTGCTGCAGTTGTTCCTCCGGGCTTACGGCTTGTTCCATCCGGTCGATTCCGTATGGTGGCGGGCAGACGGCCGCGCGGTCGATCCGTTTCGCCCGCGAGTACAGGAGTCGGGATTTGCCGGCCGTGAAGAGGTTGAGTCCGATCGTATTGAGCATTTCAAGGCCGTGCGCGAAATGTTCGAGCGCGCAAACGTCTTTGTATTTACGTTGGGATTGACGGAGGGATGGGTCTCGGATATCGACGGCGCTGTCTTTCCGATCGCTCCCGGCGTGGTTGCCAATCCAGATATTGGAGACTCGATTTCATTCCGGAACTTTACGGTTCGGGAGATGGAAGAGGACTTGACCAAGTTCATCTCGCTGCTGCGGGGCGTCAATCCGGCCATCAAGATCATCCTGACCGTCTCGCCAGTCGCCCTGGTCGCAACCTACGAAGCGCGTCATGTACTAGTTTCAACCTGCTACAGCAAGTCGGCGTTGCGTGTCGTTGCCGAGGATGCGTCGCGAGGCCATTCAAATGTGGCCTATTTCCCTTCGTATGAAATCATTACCGGGGCGTATGCTCGTTCGTCATATTTCGAGGACGATCTGCGGGAAGTACGGCCGGAGGGTGTGACGCACGTGATGCGCCTGTTCAAGCGTCACTATCTTGCCGGCACCGACGCAATGGATAGCGGTGCCGAGACACCTGCCGCGCGGCCGGTAGATCTCCGTCCGGACCATACGGCACGAAGGGCGGAAGGCGGGGCTTCGACCGCGGAGCACATGAAGCAGCTTCAGAAGATTATTTGTGATGAAGAAGTCCTTGATCAGGACTTCGGCAGCTAGTTTCCGAAACGACAGGCGAATCATGAAAATTTCTCTCGTAGGCATCTGTCAAGTCGTGGGAATGGCTGCATATTTGCGAAAGCAATTTCCCGAAATAGAAGTATCCAGTTATCACGTACAGCCAACGGCGAATAGAAGCGACATTGTCAGTCGTCTGGAAGGCTCGGATCTCATCATTTCACAAATCCTTCCGGATCACGGAATGGAAGAGTTTTCGAAAGATGCGCTGCAGAGAATTGCGAAGAATGTCGTGATTATTCCGCCGCTGGTGTTCAGCGGTTTCCATCCCGACATGATCATCATCCCGCATCGTGGAGCACCGCTGAATTCTCCGATCGAGGTCTACCACTCCAGAATCATTGCGGCCGCCTATACCCTTGGTTTGCCCGATACGCAAGCGGCAAATATTGCCAATGCATTGATGTTTGACCGCCTCGGTTATTTTCATCACTTCAATGCAGCCAAGGAAGTATTCTTTGAGATGTTGCGTCCCTATCAGCTCGAAGAGTTCGCGCGCTCACGCTGGGACGACTGGATTGCACGAGGCGCATTCATGCATACGCCGAACCACCCGAACGTCGCCATTCTTGGCGAGTTTGCGCTTCACGCAGCCAAAACAGTTGGCCTTGAGCCTGGCACGCCGATCGAAGGCGCGATCGACGATATCTTCGACGATCAGCATGGTTGCCCGGTATACCCGGAAATCGCGCGTTATCTTGGAGTACAGGGCGCATTCAGTTTTCGCACTTACAAGCGAGCAAGCAATAGCGAGGCGGAGAGATACATGGATATCCATCGCTTTGCGAAAAATGCCTATCAGATCTATCGTTCGTTGGAGCGCGATGAACTTCTCGTCGATTCCTCGATCCGCTTTGCCCGGAAAGTCATACAGGACCTGATCTCCGACTCTCGCTCCTGATCGATGCCGGTAGGGCAGGCGTCGAGTTGCGGCCTGTGTCGCATGCCGGTCGCGCGATCCATCCGCTGACGGATCACGCGATTGACAAGGCGCGGGCATGAACCAGCACGCGACTATTCCGATTGTCTGCGACTGCTTCCACGAGCGACGCCAACCGGCGAACGATGCATCTCTTCGGTAGTCTATGGCTGTGTTCGGCGAGCGCACGCGGAGGCCATATGAGGCATGTCACCGGGACGGATGCCGATATTCGCTGGATTCTCGGACATGCGTGCTGGACTGCCCATGAAACATGCTGGATCGGTTGTGGCCGTGATGGTTGGCCTGTGTGCTTTCGCGACAAAGACTGCGGACGCGCAGGCAGTTGATGTGCCCAGTCGAGAGACGGTGGCGGGTACCGATCGAAAGCACGGCGGCCGCGAAGACGCCGTCTGCGATCCGACCGGAAACAAGGATTCGACTGCCTGTATCGAGGACAAGATGCGTGGCCTGACCGGTGGGGGCCGCGTCAAGATAACCGGCAAATACCTGATCGGGCGAAAGCTGGTTGTCCCGCCCGGTGTTTCACTCGAGGGTGATTGCACCACGCCAGGAACCAACGGCAGCAATTCGATTGCGGAATACGGAAACTCGAGTTGCGGTGTGTTGAATGTGAGTCCCGCGGCGACGGTTGTCTTGTCTTCCGGAGCGAGTATCCGGGCGATGCAGCTCTTTCGCGCGGGAATGACGTTTCCTGCGCCCGACAGCAAGTCGTACGCAGGGACGGCAATCACGATCGGCGGCGATGACGCCGCGGTGGACCGCGTGACGATTCTCGGGTTCGAGCGAGCCGTATACGATGCGGGCTACCAGCGGCCACTGATTAATGCGTTGTATGGCGATAATAACAATGGCATCGAGCTCACTCGCGTTTACGATGTTGCCCGGATTACCAACTGCCACATGTGGCCTTTCGCAACGATTGCATCGTCGGGAAGTCCATCGCGAAATCAGCGGTCGGGTATTGCCTATAATTTACACGATACGGTTGACGGGCCTGTTCTTGCCAATAATTTCGCATACGGTTATAAAACGTCATTCCGCTTCGCGAATGTCAGTACGGTTGGGACAGTAAACAATGTTGCGGATAACACTGGGCAGTATGTTGATTCCGAGGGGTGGCGGTTTGATGGAAATCTAAACGGATTTTCAGGGATTGGCAACGTCGCCTGGAGTCAGGCTGTTGGAGTACGGGTCAATCTGAATCGCAGTCAAATCGTTGATTTGTCCGGTATGCACTTCAACCGCAATTCGACGCATATTTATGTGGAAAGCGGTAACGTGAAGGCGTATGGGGCGGAATTTTTTAATGCGAAAACACTGTTGGCGATTCGGCGCCCGGAATCGATTGTTCTGTTCGATAGAAATACATTGGCGAACAACGGTGTCGGTATATCGGCGCTTGTCTCGACATCCAATATCAGTATCGGGCCGGATAATCTCAATCTGACGGACAAGCAGGGTGAGTCGCTTTCCTCCGGAGAGCTAAAAATTCCTGAACTGATATCGAACGAATTTCTGACGCTTCCGTCAAACGGCGAGGTATTTGCGGTGAAGGGAAGCGCCGGATTGCGGTATCTCGGCGGCGGTTGGGCGGGAAGGGCGATCACATTGATATTTCGCGATGCCGTGACGGTCTATTCGGGTGAAAGCCGCAATTCCCTGTTTGTAGGCAACGGCGGCAAATTCCAGGCGAGTCGCAACGCGGTGCTCGTGCTTGTTTATGATGGGGCGCACTGGATCCAGGTGGCTGGGGCCGACGCGCGACCCGCGGTGATGCCGCAGGCAATGGTCGCAACCCTGCCCGCATGCAGCAAGTCATCGATTGGATCGACTTACATGGTGACCGATGCAACGTCTCCGCAATACGCGAAGCCGTTGACGGGCGGTGGGACAACGACCGTGCCGGCGGTGTGTGACGGGGCGAAATGGACTGCGCATTGATGCAGCGTCGTCCTGCACTCTGGCCGGGTGCCGCGATAGCGTCTCATCGTGACGGCGCCAGCGACTACGCCGGGGAGATTTGCCGATAGAGTTCGATAGTCCGTTCCGCGCAACGCTTCCAGGTGAAGCGGCCGGCCACGACCAAACCTGCAGACGCTGCGGTACGCCGCCAGTCGTCGTCAAGGACGATCTTCGCGATGCCTTGCTTCATCGCTTCGGTGTCGTCGGGGTCCACAAGCCAGGCCGCGCCGCCGGCCACCTCGGGGAGGGACGAGCGATTCGACGTCAAAGTCGGGATGCCGCTGGCAAGCGCTTCGAGGACAGGGAGCCCGAATCCCTCGTAAATCGACGGGTACAGGAAGGCGCGCGCGCCGGCGTAAAGGAGCGGGAGCTCCGGCTCCGGAACAAACCCGAGATAGCGGAGCCATCCGTCGCGCTGGTAGGTCTCGATGCGGGAATGGAGCGCGCCACTCAGCCAGCCTTTGCTGCCTGCCAGCACCAGCGGGTAGTGCCGTCGTACATCGTCAGGGAGATTGGAATAGGCATCGAGCAGGTAATCGATTCGCTTGCGCGGCTCCAGCGTCGATACGCACAGCGAATATGACCCGAACCCAAGTCCGATCGAGCTCAGGTAGCGTTGCAGATCGCTCTCGCCGCGAGGGTGGAAATCGGCCGCCACGCCGAGCGGAATCGATGTAACGCGATGTTCCGGCCAGCCGAAGTAATCGATGATTTCCTTTCGTGTGGCTTCGGAGTCGGTAACCAGGTGTTGTGCTCTGTCGAGCGTCGATTCAAACCGGTTTTCGAAATCGACGAGTCGTTCGCGGGGATGCGCCTCGGGATACTTGAATACCGACAAATCGTGAATGGTCGAGATTCCGGAGTCGGCCAGATCCGGGAGAAAGTAATTGGGTGAGTGAAACAGGAACTGTCTGGCCTGACGGTACAGTCGCCAGCGCCGGAATTTGCGTGTTGTCTGAGCAAGCAAGCCCTTTCGGTGTCGGGGCTGAACGAGATTGCTCATCAGCGCGTTGGGGTTTTCGATCCAGCGATTCTGGAGAAAAAATTTCAACTCCGCAAAATTCGATGTAGCTGCCTGGTAATGATTGGCCAACTCATACGTATAACGACCGATGCCGGTGAGGGGCGGGGTAATGGCATCGACGCAGAAGGCAATTTTCATGAATTCGCGATAGTGGGGAGACAACCTTGTGCGGGGTACGCCATTTCCGGTCACAGTTGAGCGGCATCGAGATGGAGCCCATCTCGATGCCGCGATTGACGAGTCGTGTATCCGCCCGTCACGTCAGATCTTGCGGCAAATGAGCGGCAAGCCGATCCCGAGGTGTTTGCAACCGACCGAGGTACACGTGATGCTCAACTGATCGATTCGGTATGCGACGCATGGCGACCGGCGTGATCTCGCGAAAATTCGATAATGCATGCCAGTGCTTCCGCGGCGTCTTCGTAAGCAAACCACACCGGGAGCCCGTGTTCCGCAGGCAGGCTCCTGAGTTTTGCGTGGGGAAGGACTACCGGCACCCCGATGTCCAGGTTCTGGCGTATCAGGCTGCTCAGATCGCCATTGCTCTCGGTGATCCAGATCAAGGAGAACTCCCGGAGTTGCGCTGGCGTGACCCATTCATGGTGCGTGAAGACGGGGCGGATTTCCTCGGCGAGACATTCATGGGTGGCTTCGACGATCGTGGCAAACGACTGGTCGAATCTGTCTCCGATGCACAGAATCCGCGCGGCCGGGCCGGGATTTCGGGAATGATCGATCGAAAGCCTGTAGATATGAACGAGGCGCGAAACCTGCATCTCAAAGGCGTTGAACCGCATGGCTTGCTGCGCATTGACGCCAAGCAGGGTGCGCAGTTCGGGAGAGCGCGCCATTTCTTCCATGCAATGGGCGAGGTCGCTTGCGTTGCCGGGCTCGAAGGTCAATCCGGTGACGCCATGCCTGACCAGCTCGGGCATGCCGCCGATTCGCGATGCAATGACCGGTATTCCCGAGCACATGGCTTCCGTGATCGAGACCGGCTGATTTTCCGGCCAGATGGACGGAAGGACCAGCACGTCGGTATTTTCATAAACGGACGTCATCTGCTCGTTCGGGATTTTCCCCCAGAACGTCACGAGATCCTTGCTGCCGCTGCTGGCAACCAAGCGCTCGTACTCCTCATGCTGCTCGCCTTCGCCAATCAGATTGACGTGAACATTGACATGGTTCTTGACGATCGCGAGCGCTTTCAGCAGTGTGGCGGCACCCTTGTGCTTGCCGAAGTAACCGACAAAGGTAAAGCGTACGGCAGGTGCCGCACGCCTGTCGATATTGGAAAAGCGTTGGAAATCGACGCCATTCCAGTTGACGTGCATCTTCTCCGCCGGGAAGCCGGCCTTCAAGTAGGATTTCGCCAAATGGACCGAAGGCGAGATGAAGGCGTCGACGCTGTCGAACAAGATCCGGAAATGACCCTGGCGAAGCCGGATCGGTATGTTTCTGCCGCGGCCGTCGTCCAGCGGGCCGTGGCATCGGGTGCAGGCCGTGAAGTCGTCACAAAGCTGCCCATCCTCAAGCATGGCCGTATTCTTGAGGCAATATCCCCAATGATCATGGAGCGTGACGACGCAGAACGCACCGGCGTCCTTGGCGATCCGGAGAATTCGCGTCGACAGTCCGATCAGATTATGCCCGTGCACGACATCGGGCTTGAACCGCTCGATGACCGCGCGAAAATTGTCCTCGACTTCAGGATGGTTGAAACTGAGCAGGTTGATCTGGAAATCTTCACCGGTCAGTCGGTTGCGGTGGACCGGGATTCCATCCAGTTCGTCCGTGCGCAAGCTATGTCGAGGGTAGCCCTCACGAATGTCCCCGCAAAACACTTCGACTTCATGTCCGGCGCGTTTCAACATGACCGCTTGCTGATGCGCGATCAGCTCGGCACCGCCGATGAATTTCGGCGGATAGACGTTTGAGCAGATAAGTATCTTCATCGCAATTCAATGAGCGGATTGTTGGGTGTCCATGATCGAGAAAACAACGTGTTTTCTTGAATCACCATCACCGAGCGTCACGATATTGCCTGTCGGTTCCGGCTTTTGGCGGTCGTTGGAGATGACGGACATACGATCGTTCTGAAAGACATCGTGCTGTTGCAACTTCGCCATGTCCTGCAAGTTCGTCTCGAGATAAACGGCGAGCGGTTGCTTCGCGGTGTATGTATGGACGATGTCGAGGGCTTGTGCGACAAGGCGCTCATCGTCGGACACGACCAGCAACGAATCCGGATATGGTCCCCGGACATCGAGCTCTTCAAGCACGAGTGGAAGCGAGATATCGATCGGCCCACTGATCCGGATGACATTGTCGTCACCTGGACGGACGTCGTGCGCTTTGTCGTCAGGGTTGAACGCGAATACTGCGCGTCCGTCGGGCACCTGTATCAGCGTGTCGACCTGCTTGTCGGTGACGATGAGCGTGCTGCCAAGCGAGACGCGTTTGAACAGCGCGTTCAGGAAGATGCGCGACGCCGTGCTGATGCCATAGTCACGGATGAGCGACAGCGATTCACCGATGGCCGCCTGCACGCCGATGTCGGCGGCGTCTTCGCGCTCGGTGCGGATCGATTCATCGAGTATCTCGAGAAAACCGGACGTGTATTCCTGCCAGTTCTTGATGGCACGCTTGCCGGCCTGTTCGGTCAGGCGCCGCATCAGTGCCCGGTCGCTACCCGCCTTGAATAGGGCGTCCGCGATGCAGCTGGGTGTCGTCATATCCGCCGTCAGGCAGCCGCCGTCGCTGGCGAGTTCACGCATCACGCCATCCGAGTGGCAAATGCAGGGCTTGCCGTGCCACAGGCTTTCCATGATGGGCATGCCGAAACCTTCGATTTCCGACGCGTAGATCGTCAGCGTCGAATCGGAGTAGGCCTTGCACAGCGTGTCGTCGTCGACGATTCCGAGCCATTTCGCACGGGGCTCAGATTGGCAGAATGCCGTCATCTCGTCAGCAATGTCCTGGGCCCCCGCATATCGATTGCCGATGAACGTGATTTCCCAGTCGAAATCGGGATGGTCCTTCGCCAGCATTCGCAAGGCCGAAAGTATCTTCCGGTGCCCCTTTCTGGGTTCCAGCGTTGATACGCAGAGAATGCGCGTCGGCCCGTCAGACGACGAGTTGGCAGACGTGACAACCCGGGATATGCCGCCGAATTCGCCGGGCAGGGTGTTGACACAAACCTGCGGCCCGGCGAGATCGTTCTCTTTCCAGAATATATCGAGGCAGTCGCCCGAGAATTGGGAAATAGGAATGACCACGTCACAATCCGAGATCCCTCGCATGTAGTCCGCGTGGTTCTCGCGAATGGCGGAGTCCTTGACGTAGTCGGGCCGTAGCACGGGGATCGCATCATAGAAGATGGCCGCCGTCCGGATGCCGTTCTGCTTGCAGAACTTCCGAATGTTGATGCCATTCTTCTCGAATATGGTTTCAGTCAGAAGGAGCCACGTATTGTTGCCGCGATACAGATCCGAATGGTCGCTCAGCGGCTTGCGTTTGCCCGCTGGAGAGCGCGGCAAGGCACTCCCGGCGATCGGGCCATTGTATTGCGACAACTGCTTGTATTCATGCTCGGTCGGGAACACATACTGCTTGATGCTTGGATCCCACATAACGAAGACAGGATCCACAAAATGTTGCAACTCGCGACTCAGTCGTCGGGTGACACGAATGACGCCGGAATTGGCCGGGTCGATCGCAGCGTTGCTCACGTCGATCAGGACCTTCCTGCGGGCGTGACCGAGATCACGGATGAGGTCGACGTATTGCCCGATGACACGCTGCCAGCGGAAATCCCGATGAAACAACGTCCGCTCCGGCCAGTGATCGGCGGCAACGACATCGGTGGAATCGCGCAGATAAGCGAGCTTGTCCACCATCTCGGTGGTGTTCGTACACAGGTACCACGGGTGAACAACGACCTCGGGGTGCGCGGCGACATTGAAAACTAGTGTCGGTTTGTTCAGCCATTGCATCTCGGCGAGCGGCAGATTGAATCCTTCCCAGGTCGAGACAGAAATTCCGACGTCGCAGGCGCGCATCAGATCCTGCAATTGCAGATCGCTCGGGAAGCCGACCGGGTGCACGTGATCTCGTGCGGACGCGGGGCATTCAAACTGCTGAGGATCGGCCAGTACGAAGATGTTGTGGTCGATGTTCCGTTGCGAAAGCTCGGCAGAGATGTCGAATACGCATTCGGAATTCTTGTAGCAGCCGGGTTCCCAGCGGCCCAAGTTGATGATGTTCAGTTTCTTCCCTTTCGACGCGTCGAGGATCGGCGACGCGAGCGATCCGGAATTCTGGGCCGCGTCGTCCCAGATCGCGTCTGCCATGTGGTCCGCGCCGAGCAGGATCGTTTCGGATGACACCGAGGGAGCGTCGACTACGGATTGCGATGTCGCAATGAACTGGCTGATCGGCGAAATCTTGCTCAGGCTGGGCAGGTGTTTCTTGCGCAATTCCTTCAGGTAAAGCTGAATCTCGCGCGCGTGACCCTCGAATCCATCGAGCGGGACGGACCCGCAGTCGATGAACAAGGTTCGGCAGTTGTGCTTTTCGAGAACCGGAATCGTGGAGAAAAATGGCCAGCCGCCGATAATTGCGACGTCGGGTTTCGATTTCCAGAACAGTTCGTCCCATGCCCTGTCGATCCACTTTGACGTAAAAGTGTCGAGCTGGATGTAGGCTTCAGCGCCATCCGGAATGCGATAGATTTGATCGGCGGCATTTTTTACCACTGATTCATTGAAGTTGTTCGCAATCACGGTGACGTGGTGCCCCTGCTTGCGAAAATTCTCAGCGAGAATCAGGAGTAGTCGATCGACGCCGAAGCGAAACAGAAGCCGCTCGTTGCAAATCAGAATATTCATGATCGTTTATGCCTGTTTTTTGGCTTTTTTGCCGATGACTGCGTAGTCTTGCGGGCCTGCCAGCAGGTTCGCAAGTTGATTTGAGACGGGCGACAACTGCGTGTGCAATTCCGTGTTGGGATGGAGTCTCACGCTCTGGACGTCAACGAATCCGTTTTCCTCGAACAGGAGCTGAAGCAACTGTGGCGGAATGGGGCGCTTGTGCGTCGGATCGAGATAGAAATTGGAGGCGCCGACAATCATGTTTTCCGGGTTCGGCGTTTCCAGAATCAGCATGCCGCCTGGCTCGAGGACTCGCATCGCCTCCTTGAGCAACTCGAGCTGGGACGCAGGTGCCATGTGCTCGATCATGTGAAACGAGGTGATCACCGAGCAGGAAGCGTTCGCGCAATCCATGAGGTAGGCGATTGCATCGGATTGCACGGTTTTCAGATTCGCGTTGTTCGTATTGGGTGATACGTCGACGCCTATGACATCATGATTTTCGGCGCGCAACAGGGATAGCCACTCGCCGCGTCCGCAGCCGAGGTCGAGGATGCGCTTGGTTTTCGTGTTGGCGATGGATGCTTCGATCCACGGAAGGTAGAGCTTCTGACGCGAACTGATCAACGAGCGCGCTCCCCGGAACTTCGTTTCGAAGTCGTGATATAGCGATTGGAAATACCCGTTCTTGATGGAGTCGAGCCGAGCCAGCTGGTCGCTGTCGAGATCTCCCGACCGGGAGGCCCTCATTTCCTCAAAAAGGTCGGTCAGTTTATTCCGCGTCTGATGAAGCTCGTCGCTCAGCACGGCAGCTATCTGATATTCGGTTGACAGATCGCGCTGGCTCGTCGAGCGATCCGATTGGGAAATCGGGGTTTCATGCCCGGCGAATTGGCGAGAATTCTGTTGCGGAAACCGGATTTTTTCGATTTTCCCGAGTACCTCGGGTGGCGTGTCGCGAAGAACCTGTCGAGTCGCCTCGTCATCGGCGTGACCGACCGTCGCTTTCGTCTGGCCCGATCCGCTTCGCGAGTCGGCCGCTACTGAGATTTTCGTCAGCGTGTCGTCCAACGACTGCTTGAACGAATCCAGTTGTCTTGCGATGGCAAGCAGTTGGGCCTGCTCGGTGGAGTTGCTCGATTCGCGGAAGTGGTTCGTTCGATGTACGCGTTGCTCGATGCGACCGATCTTGTTTTCGAGCGCACGGAGGCGCTCGTCGTACACGATCCACTGAGGTTGTTCCGCAGAGCGTTTGCGTTCCTTGACGATGTGGTCGACGTTCGACCGGAGCACGTCGACCGACTGTTGCAGCATTTCGATCTCGGAATCGCGAACGCCGTTGTTCTCCGCGATGAAATCCAGCAAGGTTGCGAGTGTCCGGTCGTGCGTCGCCGACGTACTGTCGAAGTCACCTTCGGGCAAGCCAAGCCTGTCCGGACGTGCGGATTGCATGCGTGAGGTCGCACCGGACGTGCCGTGTGCGGTCGACGGGGTTTCGTCGACCGCCGCGGAAACGACGCGGGTGGTGTCGAACACGTCCTGGCGGAGCAGATCGATTTCGCTTTTCAGCTCGAGGGCGAATGCTTTGCTCGTCTTCCTGCTGTCTTCGAGAGTGCTGAAGACGACGCGGTGGATGTCGTCCGAGCGCGATGCAACGTCCTCGAGTTTGGCGAGCCGCGCGTGAAGATCGTGATCGGGTTGTATTTTCTTCTCGAGCTTGCGGATTCGTTCGTCGTATGCGATCCACGGCGAACGCTTGGCCGATTCCGCAATCATCCTGGATGTGGCATCGATGCTGCCCTGCAGGGAAGTGATCGCGTCACGCGTAATGCAGGCCTGGATATTGGAGACTTGATCGCGTTCCCCGATGGCAATCAGGATCCGCTGAAAGGCGGAGTCCGCGGCTGTGGCGCGTGCATTGGCATGGGCGATGAGGGCGCTATTGGCCAGCTTGGCCAATTTCGCGACGCGATACGTACGATAGTGAACGATGAACGGGAAAGCGATCCACCGGATCACGGGGATGACCTCCAGCGTTTCTACCATGCTCGGGTAGGCGATATCGTGGAGGACGGTCGCGGCTTCATGTCCTTCGCGGCTGGCGCGCATATCCTGAATGATCTTGACCTTCGAGATACCGGACCGGAGCTGATTCAGGTAGTCGCGGAGACCTTGGGTGTCTGGCTCACGCTTCAAGATGACGCGATAGGCGGAGCGGACGAACCCCTCGTCTTCATACTGCTGGAGCGTCGTCGCGGAAAACTGGATCGGTTTTTTGCCCGAAATCGATCGCCCGAGCTTGCTTTTGATTCGGGGGCCGATTACCGGAAGATTCGAGAGAAACAGAAGTCGTTTTGCGCGCCGTATTCCCGCGAGTTGCGTGCCGAGTAGTTTTCGTTCTCGCGATGCCCAGATGTGAAGAAGGACTTCGAGTTGGGAGTCGCCCGACTGGAGTTGTTCGAGCAGATGCTCGAGGCCAGCTTCGTCGGGCTCCCGGTGCAGGAGATGGGTGAACAGCCGGTGAAGGAAGCGTTCGTCGCTTTCGTCGAAGAAGTCGACGAAACTCGGAAAGGTGGGCAGTGCCGGGTAGGCCAGGTCAAACCGGGCGGGAATGGATACACTGGGCAACGGCGACAGCGGATGCGGCTCGAGCGTGGCGTGATGGTGTGCGCCGCCTGACGCATGAACGGCGCCACGCAACTCGATGGCGATCTGCTTGATGCGCTCGATATCGGGTGCGATCGAGGCCGGGCCGCCGGCATGCACATGCGTCGGGCTGACCGCCTTCTCGAGTTTGGCGTGCAGGATTCGGTCGGCTTGCTTCGCAACTACCTGTCGGATTCGGTTCTTGAAGTGAGCGATTTCAGTGGGCTGCATGGTTTTGAACCTTCTTGAAGGTAATTGCCGAAATAAAAATCGTGAACTTCCTGCCTGCCATCTGCCGAGCCGATGTGGTGGCTGGAGTGAAGCTCCGATCGTCGCGCGATATTTCCCCGAAGCGCGACGACCGGAGTTTCACTCCGGAAATACCTTCTCGGCCGTGTGGGCAAGTCATCGAGTAAGCTCGGCGGGAGCGTACATACTGCATCGCCGCCGGCGAGGAGGCGATTTCGAATTATGGATGCCGAAAGACTGATTGCCGGAAAGAAGCAATCGACCACTCTGTAAATAAAGCTTGTGCACTACCGCTTCCGCAAGCCACGAGTTGCCTCTCCGCTGATCTTCTCGGGGGATGGCGCAGGCCTCCGAATTGCCTGCGTCATCGTGCTGAAATGGCTCGTTATTTTAGCAGCTTGCCAAGATTATGGTGTCGCAACAGATTAATCATGGTGTTCGCGTATCCCCGCGAGCAACAGGCTCAAAATACCCCATGCAATCACTCCGAGCGCGATTGCTTCGAATATCGATTGGAGTCGTTTGGGCTCGGTTGCGACATCGGGGGTGTTGGGTTGAACCAATCGAGCCAAGTAAAGCTGCTTTCGCTCCGCCTCGCCGCGTGCATTTTCCAGTGCGGAGATGGTCGAGGCAAGCTGCTTATTGGCAACTTCCGAATCCAGTTGCAGCTTCGTATAGGCGACATTTTTTGCCGACAACGAGCTCTTGTTGCCGGTGACATCTCCGGTGGCATCATGTATCTGCTTCTGCAGCATGGCAACGTTTTGCGTCAGTACCGGAATCTGGGGGTTCTTCGGTGCGATTGACTGCAGTTGCACGAGTTGGGTCTGGGCACTGAACAGTTCCGTTTGCAGCTTCGTGATTTGCTGAAGTTGCAGGGCTGACTGTTTTTCAGGGTCGAAAACCGCGTTCCCGTTTCGATATGCCGCCAGGCTGACTGCGGCTGCCTTGGCTCGTTCCGCGGCTTCGTCGACCTGGCGTTGGGCAAATCGCACCGTGTCGTCCGCGGCGCGCTTGTTCATCTCGTTGATCAAGCGCTCGCTTATCTCCAGCAGCTTCTCATTGATGCCGGCGGCCTCATTGGCGGTATAGGCGCGCACCTGCAGGGTCGCGATGCCGGACGCGGAATCCAGATTCGCCGTCACAATGTGCTTGCCATAGTATCTCCACAGCGATTCGAAGCTGCCGTCGAGGCTTGCGTGGAATCTGCTGAAGATGTCGCCCTGTGCAGAGTAGGCGGTCGCAATGCTGTTGTTGGCATTGAGCTCGTGAAGTGCATCACGCGACTGGATATAGTCGATGACGGAGTAAGCATCATCCGGCGTTCGGGAAAAAGCAGCCCCTTGCAGCAAGGCACCCATGACGCCGCTGGAGCTTTGGCGAGATGCGCTTCTTACAATAAAGCGCGACTCCGAGACATATACATCGGAGGCGATCAGGCCGTAGTAGACGATCGCAATGATAGTCGGAACGATGACGGTGATTGCAAACAGCCGATTCATGCGCTTAAATCTGTCGATCAGGCTGCGTCTGGCTGGTGTCGACTGATTGTTCGTTGCAGTGTTGCTAGAGATCTGTTCCAACTCTTTTCCGCATGAATGTGGTGCCCTCACTTCATTGCCAGCATCACCTTGTCTGGCGGAGGGCGAATCAGAAATCCGGGGTGCCGTTCAGGCTGGACGGAGGTAGCCTGGTGCGCATCCCGGGACGTGCAATCATGTACCGTTCCTGGCTCTTCGTACTGCAGGCCGGAGCGGAGCCGCGATCTTGCTGTCCATGCCACGCTGAATTCCGGGGGACCGCCGCGCGAATTATAGCTGCGTTGGGTGCACGATATCACTCGTAGCTGACACTTTTGTGTTCTATTGTGCGGCGGCGTTCGAAGGGCGTGTCAATTCGCCGTGACGCTGCTACGCATAACAGAAAGATTGTGACTAATCCGCATTAGTGTACAGGTCCGGTGTAATCGCCAGCTCTGCTGGCGGGCGATTCGTTGTCGTTTGCATTGCATGTGGACGCTGTCGGCAATTGAGGATGTGCAAAATTATTTTGATCAATTGTCTGATTTGAAGAGTATGCCGCCAATAAAAGCAGGCGGAGCCGGACTCTGCGTGGATGAAGTTGTGAGGTGACCCGGGCGGTTGTGAGCGCCGTACCCCGTGCGCCGGGAGGAGCGGGCACGCGGTGGTGCGCCGAGGGAGCGTACCGGGTACTGGTCGGGCATGGCGGAAGGCATCTCAACCGGGACGTTGTAATGCGCCACATATTTCGGCTGCTGCCTTGTGGATGCTCAGTTTGGAATGCTATATTCGGCGGCCTTGCGAATCGCGAGCAATCCCTGCGCGATGAATACCAATTCCAAAGCCCGATTCGATGAATGAGGGCGATTCCCCCGGGATGCCCGGTTGGTTGATATTTCGATGCCTCGCTCTTTTCTTGTGCTGCAAGGCACGGCTTCCCTGTTTTTCAGTCGGTTGTCCGAGGCGCTCTCCGCCCGTGGTCACGCGGTATGCCGTGTCAATTTCTGCGGCGGCGACTGGCTGTACGGCCGGAGGGGGAAGGTCATCAATTATCGAGGGAGGACTTCCGATCTCCCGGCCTGGTATGCGGATCTCGTCCGTGAGAAGGGTATTACGGATGTCCTGATGTTCGGCGATTGCCGCGAGATCCACCGGCACATGCATTGGGTATCCGAGCGGCACGGCCTTCGGTTGCACGTATTCGAAGAAGGGTATATCCGCCCGCACTGGATCACGCTCGAGCGTCACGGCGTCAACGGCCGATCGCTGATGCCGACCGGTCCCGAGAATATCCTTCAGTTACAAGGACATATTCCTCCGGCGCAACCCGGGGTGGCAACAGGGTACAACCTGTTCGAGCGCGTCTTTCATGACATCGCATACCGTATCGCGAACGCACTGCTGGCGTGGCGCTTCCCGTGCTATCGCAGCCATCGTCCGCGTAACGGACTGTTCGAATACACGGGGTTGGCGGTGCGCGCGTTGTTGCGGGGCCGGCATCACCGTCAAGCAGAGGCGGTCACGCGGGAACTGCTCGACAGCGGACGGCCGTACTATCTGTTTCCGCTGCAACTGAATTCCGATGCGCAGATCATCGTGCATTCGCCCTTCGACGGCGTGCGGGATGCCATCGATCAGGTGATCCGGTCGTTCGCGAAGCACGCATCGCAAGACACGACACTGGTCATCAAGAATCATCCGCTTGACACGGGGTTGATCGAGTATCGGCGCTTCGCGATGTCGCTCGCGCACGCAGTCGGCATTGACGGGCGTTTGCGTTTTGTTGATTCCGGCCATCTGCCTACGCTACTGGAGTTCGCGCGCGGCGTCGTGGTGGTCAACAGTACGGTCGGCTTATCTGCCTTGCACCATGAGCGCCCATTAATGACGCTCGGTACAGCCATATATAATATGCGCGGCCTGACTTGGCAGGGAGGGCTGGATGACTTCTGGAGCAACGGCGAACCGCCCAATATGGTCCTCTATCACGCCTTTCTCGACTACGTGATGCATCACACGCAGATCAACGGTGATTTTTATACACATACCGGCATTGCGATGGCGGTGAAGGGCGCTGTCAACCGCTTGGATTGCGTGGATGCGTAGCCGCGGGCCTAGCCATATCGTCATCACGGGCGCCAGTGCAGGCCTCGGCCGGGCCCTTGCGCTAGCCTATGCACAACCGGGCATCATGCTCGGTCTCGTCGGTCGCGATTGCGAGCGGATCGCCGAGACCGCGGCGGCCTGCCGCTCGCGCGGGGCTGCGGTCGAGACAGGGGCCATTGACGTGTGCGACGCGGCGGCTATTGCCGCTTGGCTTGACGATTTCGACTCCCTTCACCCGATCGACCTGCTGATCGCCAACGCCGGCGTCGCCAGTACGATTGCGTCGTCTTCCGACTGGGAGGGGCTCGAGCGTACTGCGCGGGTCATCGACACCAATCTTTACGGCACGCTGAATACGGTCCTGCCTGTCATCGACCGGATGTGCGCCCGCAGGCGCGGCCGCGTTGCCATGGTCAGTTCGATCGCCGCGCTGCGCGGCATGGCGATCTCGCCTGCCTATTGCGCAAGCAAGTCTGCCATCAAGGCCTATGGCGACTCGGTGCGGCCGCTGCTTGCGCGAAACGGCGTCGGCGTCACGATGATCCTGCCCGGCTTCGTGAAGACGGCAATGAGCGACGTGTTCCCCGGCGACAAGCCGTTCCTCTGGAGCGCCGAGCGCTCGGCCGCATACATCCGGCGCCGGTTGGACGCAGGCCGTAGCGAGATCGCATTCCCCGGGCTGCTTGCGTTTGGCATGCGCTTGCTGTCGATCCTGCCCGCTGCGCTCGCCGACGCGATCCTCGATCGTCTGTCCTATCTGCCGTCGAAGGACCGAGTCAATTGAGCGCGCGTCTTGCCGTGACGCTGGCGGCCGCCGTTGCACTGTCGTTCGCGTCCGATGCGATCGCTGTCCCGCGCGCGCCGCTGCGGCGGCCACTGCTGTCGTCAGCGCTTCATATTCTTTCCGTACTCTTCGTATTCGACTTGGTGTTCGCTGTCACGTCACGGCCGCTTTTTTCGGCCTGCGTGTTGCTCGCGCTCGTCGGTCTTATCGCCGCAGTCAGCAATGCAAAGTACGAGTCGCTGCGCGAGCCGTTCGTATTTACCGATCTGAGCCTTTTCAGCCAGTTGTTTTCGCATCCCCGTCTTTACTTGCCGTTCCTGAGCGTCGGCAAGATCGTCGCGATCGGTGCCGGCATCGTGCTCGTGATCGCGGGCTTCGTCGTCGAGAGGCCCGAGTTTCCTGGCTCCCGCGCGCTGGCCTGGCTCGCGGTGGTGCTGCCGTTCGTGCTTGCCGTGCCCGTAGCCGCACGCGTGCCGCTCACGCTCGATCCGTATGCCGACCAACGTCGACACGGCTTTTTTGCCGTGTTCGTTGCCTATCTGCTCAACGGTTTGCGTCCTGCTACGTTTCGGCGGTTTCGTGAGGTCGCGGCGGCCGGACCGTTCGCAACCGGTGAGCCGATGCGACACCCTGACGTGGTCGTGATCCAGAGCGAATCGTTCTTCGATGCGCGCCGGCTCGGTGAGTCGGTCGTGCCGGAACTCTTCAGGCACTTTGACGAGGCGCGTCGTGAGGCCGTTTGGCATGGTCAGATGACGGTGCCTGCCTGGGGAGCTAACACCATGCGAACGGAGTTCGCGGTGTTGACCGGCACGGAATCCTTTTCGCTTGGGTACGCGCGTTTTTATCCTTACGCATTTGTAAAAAATAAAATCGCCTCACTCGCATCCTGGTTTGGTCGTTGCGGCTACGACACAGTCGCGATTCATCCCTATTACGCCGATTTCTTCGGGCGGAACCGGGTATTTCCATTGGTCGGCTTCAAGCGTTTCCTCGACATCCGTCACTTTGCGTCGGCATCCCGTGCGGGGCCTTACGTGGCAGATGCCGCAGTTGCCGAGGCGATCGTTGCGGAACTTGAGGCGGCGGGCGGCGACCGCCCGCGCTTCGTATTTGCGATGACAATGGAAAACCACGGCCCGCTACACCTCGAGCAGGTTTTACCCGGCGAATCGTCTTCAAGGCATACTCTCGGCGAGGATGCATCCTGGCGCGACCTGACAGCGTATTTGCGGCACATTGAAAATGCAGACGCAATGATCGGGCACCTGCTCGATTATCTGCGCACCAGCAATCGTGACACGGTCGTTTGTTTCTACGGCGACCACGTTCCCGCTCTGCCTCATGTGTTCGAAAAGCTGGGCGTTAATCCGCAACACAGCGACTATTTCATTTGGCGAAATTACGGCGCAGTTGCGCCTGAATGCCGGAATTTGGCCGCCGAGGAGCTGGGGGCGGCGCTGCTGCATGTGGTACAAGATGACGGAAATCGTGCGGAAGAGCCGTGCGCATCCGAGAAAGCGACTTAAAAGATGAACAGTAAGATTGCAATAATTGGGATGGCGTGTCGATTTCCGGGGAGCGCCAATAACCCAGGCGACTTCTGGCAACTGCTGCGCGACGAACGCGACGCGGTCACCGAAATCCCTGCCGATCGCTTCGGCACCGATTTCTACCAGCACCCGTCCAAACGCGAACCGGGCAAGAGCTACACGTTCTCGGCCGGCGTGCTCGACAACGTCGCCGGCTTCGACGCCGCGTTCTTCGGCATTTCCCCGCGCGAAGCGGCCCAGATGGACCCACAGCAGCGCCTGCTGCTCGAACTCGCATGGGAAGCGTTCGAAGATGCAGGCGTGCGCCCGGCCGATATGCGCGGCAGCAACTGCGGCGTCTTCGTCGGCGCCGCCAGCATGGACTACGGCAACCGCAACATGGACGATCTGAACGTGATCGATCCGTATTCGGCGACCGGTAATACGCTGAGCATCGCGTCGAACCGCGTGTCCTATCTGTTCGACCTGCGCGGCCCGAGCATGTCCGTCGACACGGCCTGCTCGTCGTCGCTCGTCGCACTCCATCAGGCCGTGCGCGCGCTACAGTCCGGCGAAGCCGACACGGCGCTCGCCGGCGGCGTCAACTTGCTGCTGCACCCGTTCGGCTTCGTCAGTTTCTCCAAGGCGTCGATGCTGTCGCCGCGCGGCCGTTGCCGCGCGTTCGATGCGACCGGCGACGGTTACGTCCGCTCGGAAGGCGGCGCGTTCGTGCTGCTCAAGCCGCTTGATCGCGCGCTCGCCGACGGCGACACGATCCATGCGGTGATCGCCGGTTCCGGCGTGAACTCGGTCGGCCACTCGCCGGGCGGCATCAGCGTGCCGGGCGCGGCCGCGCAAGCGTCGCTGCTGCGCGGCGTATACGCGCGCGCAGGCATTGATCCGCAGTCGCTTGCGTACCTCGAGGCGCATGGCACCGGCACAGCGGTCGGCGATCCGATCGAGGCGCGCGCGCTGATCGACGTCGTGTCGGGCGAGCGCCCGGCGAATCGCCCGCTGCTCATCGGTTCGGTGAAGACCAATATCGGCCATCTCGAAACGGCGTCCGGCATGGCCGGCCTGCTGAAAGCCGTGCTGTGCCTGAAGCATCGCGCGGTGCCGCGCTCGCTGCATTTCGTCACGCCGAATCCGGGCATCGATTTCGACGGCGGCCGTCTGCGCATTGTTGATCGCTACATGCCGCTCGACGCGGGCGACGCGCCGCTGACGGTCGGCATCAACTCGTTCGGCTTCGGTGGAACGAACGCACACGTCGTGCTGACCGAGGCGCCGACGGCGGTTGCAACGGACGCGGCTACGACAGCGGCGGCACCGTCCCAAGCACCATCCCCGCTCGTCCTGACTGCGCGTAGCGCGAACGCACTCGGCGCGCTCGCAGGCCGCTATCTGGCGGCACTCGAAAACGGCGGCGACTGGCAGGCGCTTGCCGCCGCGGCCGCACGTCGCCGCCAGTGGCTCGAGCATCGCGCGATTGTCGCGCCGGCCGATGTGGCCGAAGGCCGCGCAGCGCTTGCAGCGCTGGCGCAGCCGGCGCCGGAAGGCTTGCCGGCCTGCGTGGCGACCGGCCACGCGCCCGCCGACGCACTGCGCACCGCGCTCGTCTTCTCGGGCAACGGTTGCCAGTGGGTTGGAATGGGCAACGAACTCTATGCTGAGAACGCTGTCTTCCGTGCGGCGCTCGACGAAGTCGACGCACTGTGGTGTGCCGACGGCAGCCCGTCGCTCGTCGACGTGATGCGTGGCGGCCCGAGCGCGGAATGGCTGGCCGGCGCGGGCGCCGAATGGCTGGCCGCGACGGAGAACGCGCAACCGCTGCTGTTCGCGATACAGATCGGCATGATCCGCGTGATCGACGCGCGCGGCATGCGTTACGACGCGGCGATCGGCCATAGCGTCGGCGAAATTGCCGCGGCATGGGTGACGGGCGCGCTGTCGCTCGCCGACGCGGTTCGCGTGATCAAGATTCGCAGCCGCGCGCAGGCAATGACGCGCGGCAGCGGCCGAATGGCGGCCGTCGGCATCGGCGAGGCGGCGGCGCGCGAACTGATCGCGCGCCACGGGCTGGCTCGACGCGTCGAGATCGCCGGCATCAACAGCCCCGAGGCGGTGACGCTCGCGGGCGAACTGCAGGGATTGCAGGCACTGGAGGCTGCGCTGCGCGGCGGCGGCAAGTTCTTCCAGATGCTGGATCTCGACTATGCGTTCCACAGCAGCCACATGGACCGCATCGAACCGGTCGTGCTGGCCGAACTGGCCAGCCTGCGGCCGCAATCGGGCAACGGCGCGTTCGTGTCGACCGTGACCGGCGGCGCGCTCGCCGGCAGCGAGCTCGATGCCCGCTACTGGTGGCGCAATATCCGCGAACCCGTGCGCTTCGGCGACGGCATCGCGCATCTGATCGAGCAGGGCGTCCGGCTGTTCGTCGAGGTCTCGCCGCATTCGATCCTGCGCACGTACGTCAAGCAGGCGTTCGCGGCCGCCGGCGCGACCGGCGTGGCGCTGCCGACGCTCAAGCGCGATCACGGCAGCGAGGCGACGCTGCGGCAAGCGATTCTCGCGGCGATCGCGCACGGTGCGAGCGTTGATCCCGACCGCTTTGCGCCGGGCACGTCGCGTGCGGCATTGCCGTCCTATCCGTGGCAGCGCGACCGCTATTGGCTGACGCCGACCGTCGAAGGCTACGGCCTCGTCAACCGCAGCCGCGAGCATCCGCTGCTCGGCTATCGCCTGCACGAACACGCGTTCGCATGGGAAAACCAGCTCGATCCGGCAAAGCTGCCGATGCTGGCCGATCACGTCGTCGATGGCGGCGTGGCGTTCCCGGGGGCGGGATACGTGGAAATGGCGCTCGCCGCGGCGCGTACCTTCTTCGCTACGCCGGATGCGGCACTCGAAAACGTCGAGATTCGCACGCCAGTCGTATTCCAGCCGCAGCAGGCGAAGCTGTTCCGGCTCGTGATCGAGCCGCGCACCGCGACCTTCACGATCGAGACGCGCGACCGGATGTCCGACGGCGCATGGACGCTGAACGTGACGGGGCGGATGCTGGAAAGCGGCAACGCGCTTGGCGCCGCGAGCGTCGTGCCGTCCGACATGCTCGATCGCCTGCTCGCGCGGCCGGCCGCTGACGGCGATACGCTGTACGCGAACACGGCGGCCATCGGCCTCGGCTACGGGCCGGCGTTCCGCTGGGTCCGCACCGTGCGGGTCGCCGCGGACGACGGCGCGGCGCTGGCCGACGTCGCCGCGCCAGCCGCATGCGGCGACGCTCGGGCACTGTCCGCCTATCTGCTGCATCCGGCGCTGATGGACAGCGGGTTTCATCCGCTGTTCGCGTTGCTTGCGGCGCACGCGCGCGACGGCGAGCATCCGGCTTACGTGCCGGTGCAGATCGGCCGGGTCGACTATCTGCGCGGCGACACGGTCGAACGGGTACTCGCGCGGATCGACCGGCGCAGCCCGCATTCGATCGTCGCGCATTTCGAATTCCTCGACGCGCAGGGGGCCATCGTCGCGCGGCTCGGCGGCTGCCGGTTCCGGCGCGTCGATCTTGTCGGCCGTCGGCACAACCCGCCCGCGCGCTTCGTCTACCGCCTCGAAGAGGTGCCGCTGCCGAACGACGTCGACGCAGCCGGTTTGCCGGCGCCCGACGCGCTGCTCGCGCAAGCCGTCGAGCGGCTCGATGCTGCCGAACACGACGGCCGCCGTACGCAGCATCTGACCGAAATTCTGCCGCTGCTCGACGTGCTGGCGAGCCTCTACGTGCTCCGCGCATTCGATGCGCTCGACGCATTCGCCGGCACGTGGCAGCCTTCGCCCGGGCGAGCGGCGCTGGCCGCACGTCTTGCCGACATGCTCGTCGAGGACGGTCTTGCCCATCGCGATGGCGATCGTCTTGTGCGCGACGACGCGGCGTGCGCGGCGTTGCCGCCGCTCGACGAGCTGTGGCGCGGGCTGCTGGCCGAATCGCCGGGGCACGTGGCCGAGCTGACGCTGCTCGCGCATTGCGGCGCGGCGTTGCCCGAGGTGCTGAGCGGCGCGAAGGATGGCGCACGTTTGCTGTCGCCGACCGGGCACAGCCTGGTCGAGCAGCTCCTTGCCGCGTCGCCGACCTGGCAGCACGTGCATGCGCTGCTGACGGCGAGCGTCGAGCAGGCGGTCGACGCATGGCGCCCGGCGCGCCGGTTGCGCGTGCTCGAACTGGGCGCGACGGACGGCGACGTGCTGCAGACACTCGGCATGCATCTCGCGGCCGCGCGCTGCGATCACACGATCGCCGCGACGGCCGGCCAACTGGCCGGGTTCGACGCGGATGCGGAATCGGCGGTGCGCACGGTTGCGCTGCAGTCGGGCGAGCGGCTGTCGTTGTCGGCCGACGAAGCCGGGCCCTACGACCTGATCGTTGCGAATCGGGCGTTGAGCGGCCGTCACGACCTGGCCGATGCGTTGAGCGCGATCCGGTCATGGTTGGCGCCGGGCGGATTGCTGCTGCTTGCCGAGTCGCGTCGCGGCCGCTTCTCCGACATCGTGTTCGGCCCGCAGGCATCGTCGACAGAAACCGATGCGCCAGTGCCGCTGGCGCCGGCGGATCTCGAGGCGGCGCTCGAGCGCGCGGGATACGTCGACGTCGTCCGGCACGTCGAGCAGTCGCTCGATCTGGACGGCACGCCGACGTTCGTCATCGCGCGCAACTCCGCGAGTGTCGTTGCCGCGCAAAGCGGCAACGACCAAAGCGATCTCGATACGCTTGCACGCAGCGAGCAATGGCTCGTGATGCACGCGCCGGATGCCGTCGGCGGTTTCGGCGGGCGGCTGGCCAATGCGCTGGCGCACGCGGGCTATCCGGCCGATATCGTGGACATCACGCACGCGGCCGATGCGATCGCGTCGTTGCCGGCCGGGCAGCCGGCGCATGTCGTGTTCTGCGCGCCGGAAACGCCGCTGGCCGAATCGGCAACGGGAGACGGCCTGATGGCCGCGCAGCGTAACGGCGTGATCGCCCTTGCGGCGCTCGTCCGCGCGCTCGGCGCGCAGCCGAACGCGGCCACGCGGCTGACCGTCGTCACGTGTGGCGGCGCGCCATTCGCGGGGGCCGCACATGCGCATCCGGAACAGGCGACGCTGTGGGGCCTCGGTCGCGTGCTGGCGAACGAGCATCCCGAACTCGCGTGCCGCCTGATCGACGTCGATCGCGCGGCGGACCGGATACCCGACGCGCTGATTCGCGAGCTGACCGGCGCGGCGGTCGAGGAAGAAGTCGTCCTGAGCGCACACGGGCGGCTGGTGCCGCGCATGCTGACGGCCGCCCAGGCCGCGGCCCGCAACGATGGCGCGATCGCGCGCGCGGCCGTGCTCGCGTTCGATGCGCCGGGCTCGTTGCGCAATCTCGAATGGTTTGCGTTGCCCGAAAGCGCGCTGGGCGCGGACGAGGTGGAAATCGGGCCCGTTGCAACCGGCCTCAATTTCCGCGACGTGATGTATGCGATGGGGCTGCTGTCCGATGAAGCGGTCGAGACCGGCTTCGCGGGCGCGACGATCGGCATGGAGTTGTCCGGCCGCGTCGTCCGGGTGGGCAGCGCCGTGACGGAATTCGCGCCGGGCGACGCGGTGCTCGGGTTCGCGCCGGCGTCGTTCGCGACGCGCGTCAGGACGCGCGCGCAAGCGATCGCGTTGAAGCCCGAGCGCCTGTCGTTCGAGGAAGCGGCGACCGTGCCGACCACGTTCTTCACCGCGTATTACGCGCTCGTCGAACTTGCGCGGCTGCGCCGCGGCGAGCGCGTGCTCGTGCATGGTGGTGCGGGCGGCGTCGGGATCGCCGCGATCCAGCTTGCGCGCCACTTCGGCGCGGAAGTGTTCGCGACGGCCGGCAGCGACGAGAAGCGCGAGTTCGTGCGCCTGCTCGGCGCCGACCACGTGCTCGATTCGCGCAGCCTTGCGTTCGCGGACGAGATTCGCGCGATGACGAATGGCCAGGGCATCGACATCGTGCTGAATTCGCTGGCCGGCGAGGCCATGGTGCGCAGCATCGACACGCTGCGTCCGTTCGGCCGTTTCCTCGAACTCGGCAAGCGCGATTTCTACGAAAACAGCCATATCGGGCTCAGGCCGTTCCGCAACAACATCAGCTATTTCGGCATCGATGCCGACCAGTTGATGGGCGCGCTGCCGGAGCTGACGGCACGCCTGTTCGGCGAAGTGATGGCGCTGTTCGCAGCAGGCGTGCTGCATCCGCTGCCGTATCGCGCGTTTCCCGCCGACCGCGCCGAGGATGCGTTCCGCTACATGCAGCAGGCGCGCCAGATCGGCAAGGTGCTCGTGACCTATCCGTCCGGCACGCCGGCCCCGACACGCGGGGTTACGAGCGCGGGTTCGCTCGCGCTCGATCCGCATGGCGTGTACCTGGTGGTCGGCGGCACAGGCGGGCTCGGCTTCGCGAGCGCGCGCTGGATGGTCGAGCGCGGCGCACGCAGGCTGACCCTTGCGAGCCGGTCCGGCGAACTCGCCGCCGCGGCGCGCGAGGAAGTCGAGCGCTGGCGCGAGACGCTTGGCGTCATCGTCGACGTCGTGTCGTGCGATGTGACCGACGCGGCGGCGGTCGATGCGATGATTGCCGCGATCGTTCGGCGCGACATCCCGCTCAAGGGCGTCCTGCATTCCGCGATGTCGATCGACGACGGCCTCGTGCGCAATCTCGACGATGCGCGCATGGCCGCGGTGCTCGCACCGAAGGTGGCCGGCGCGTGGAACCTGCATCGCGCGACGCACGCGCTGCCGCTCGACCTGTTCGTGGTCTATTCGTCGGCGACGACCTATCTCGGCAATCCGGGGCAATCGAACTACGTCGCGGCCAACAGCTTCCTCGAAGCGCTCGTCGAACATCGCCGCGCGGCAGGATTGCCCGGCACGTTCATGGCCTGGGGGCCGCTCGAGGACGTCGGCTTCCTCGCGCGCCATGCGGATACGCGCGAGGCGTTGCAGTCGCGGATCGGCGGTGCGTCGATCACGTCCGACGAGGCGCTGGTCGCGCTCGAGCGGGCGCTGGTCGCGGGCGCGGCCGGCGAAGCCGTGGTGCGGCTCGACTGGCACGCCGTGGCGCGCGGGATGCCTGCCGCGAAGGCGCGCCGGTATTCGCTGCTGCAATCGCATGCGAAGGGCGGCGATGCGCGCGACGGCGGCACGCAATTGCGGGAAGAGGTGCTCGCGTTGCCGCGCGACGAAGCGATCGCGCTGGTGGCCCGGACACTGCAGGCGCAGATCGCGCGGATTCTGCATATGACGCCCGATCGCATCGCGCTCGACAAGTCGGTGCTCGACATGGGCATGGATTCGCTGATGGGGATGGAACTCGGCCTCGCGGTCGAGGAAGCGTTCGAGGTCAAGCTGTCGGTGATGGCGATCGCCGAGGGCGCGTCCGTGACGACGCTGGCCGCGCGCATCGTCGATTCGATCGGCGCGTCGGCCGATGCCGATGCCGGTTCCGCGACCGATGCTGCGCACGAGGCGGTCGCGGCGCTCGCCGCGAAGCATGCGATCGACGGCGAAGCGCGCGCGATGCTCGATGCCCGACCGGTACCCGTTGCGAGTCACGCGTCGCCGACGCTGGAGGTTACCCGGTGAGCGCGCCGACCGGCTGGGCGACGTGCCAGGGCACGCTGGCACGCCCGCTGACGATCGACGGTCACGGGCTGCACACGGGGCGCCGGGTGGGCGTGCGGATCCTGCCCGCGCGTCCGGAAGACGGCGTGACGGGCATCGCGTTCCGTCGCATCGCGCAGGGGCGCACGCTCGCGACGCTGCCGGTCGATCCCGCGCTGCGTCGCGCGCAGCCGCTTTGCACGATGCTGCGCAATGCCGACGGCGTCGGCGTTCGCACGGTCGAGCATCTGCTTGCTGCGCTGCTCGCGTGCGAGATCGATCACGCGATCGTCGAGCTCGATGCGGAGGAAGTGCCGATTCTCGACGGCAGCGCAACGCCCTGGGTGGACGCGATTCGCGCGTGCGGCCGCGTCGCGCTCGATGCGCCGAAGCGCTTCATCCGCGTGCTGCGGCCCGTCGTCGTCACGGACGGCGACGGCGACCAGCGGCGCGAAATGCGGATCGAGCCGGCGCTGCGTTACGAACTGAGCGTGCGCAACGACCTGCGTGGTTTCGGCGACATGCATTGGGATGGCGCGCTGACGCCGGCCGCATTCGCGACCGAAATCGCGCCGTCGCGCTCGTACGGGCGCGTGAAGTGGGCCGTGCCGGCGATCGTCGCCGGCTATCTGCGTGGGGTGCCGATCCTGCGCGGCGCGCGGCCGTCGTGCACCGCGTCCATCGTCGGCAATCGCGTGCTGGGCGGGATGCGGCTGCCGGAGGAGTTCGTCCGGCACCGCGTGCTCGACCTGGTCGGCGATCTCGCGCTGGCCGGCGCGCCGCTGCTGGCGCGCGTGAGCGCGTTGCGGCCGAGCCACGAGATGAATTTCCGGCTGGTCGATGCACTGCTGGCCGATGCCGAAGCGTGGCAGTGGGCCGAGTTTTCCGAGACCTGAAACCACGCTTTTTAAAAATACGCGGCGTAACATAGCGCCTTTTCGAGATAAATCGAAGGAAGCAATGGCACTGGGAGAGCATCTTCGCCAGCAACTGGCGGCGAAAGCGCTGAAACGGCAACTGGAGCGTGCGACCGATGCCGCCGCGGCGCCCGGCGTGCCCGGCACGCCGGCAGCGCAGACCGCGTCGGCGCGCAGCCGCTTCGAATCGATGCCGCAGTATCAGCAGGTTCGGATCATGCGCGAGATGGGCGAGAAGCTGCGCGTCGACTCGCCGTTTTTCCGCGTGCACGACGGCGTCGCCGGTGCGACGACGCAGATCGGCGGCCGCGAATACCTGAACTTCGCGAACTACAACTACCTCGGCCTTGCCGGCGATCCGGCGGTGTCCGCGCGCGCGAAAGCCGCGATCGACCGTTATGGCACGTCGGCGTCCGCGAGCCGGATGGTCGCGGGCGAGCGGCCGGTGCAGCGCGACCTCGAGCGCGCGCTGGCCGCGTTCTACGAGACCGACGACTGTGTTGCGTTCGTGAGCGGCCATGCGACGAACGTGACCGTGATCGGCGCGCTGTTCGGGCCCGGCGATCTGGTCGTCCACGATGCGCTCGCGCACAACAGCATCGTGCAGGGCGCGCAGCTGAGCGGTGCGAAGCGGCTGAGCTTCGCGCATAACGACTGGCAGGCGCTCGACGAACTGCTGTCGCGCGTGCGCCGCGAATACCGGCACGTGCTGATCGCGATCGAAGGGCTGTACAGCATGGACGGCGATTTCCCCGACCTGCAGCGCTTCGTCGACGTGAAGACGCGCCACGGCGCCTTCCTGCTGGTCGACGAGGCGCATTCGCTCGGCGTGCTCGGCGCGACCGGCAAAGGCATCCGCGAGCATGGCGGCGTCTCGCCCGACCAGGTCGACATGTGGATGGGCACGATGAGCAAGACGCTGGCCGGCTGCGGCGGTTTCATCGCCGGCTGTCAGCCGCTGGTCGACATGCTGCGTCATCTGGCGCCGGGTTTCCTTTACAGCGTCGGGCTGGCGCCGACGCTCGCCGAAGCGTCGCTGGCCGCGCTCGAGCGCCTGCAGGCCGAGCCGGAGCGCGTCGCGCAACTGCAGGCGCGCGGGCGACAGTTCCTGACCGAGGCGCGTGCCGCCGGGCTGAATACGGGCACGAGTGCCGGGTATGCTGTCGTGCCGGTGATCACGGGGAGTTCGCTGAAGGCCGCGCAGTGGGCGAATGCGATGTTCGACGAAGGGATCAACGTGCAGCCGATCTTTTATCCGGCCGTCGAGGAAAAGGCTGCGCGGTTGCGCTTCTTTATTTGCTCGACGCATGAGCCGGAGCAGATCAGCCGGACGGTTGCCGTGTTGTCGCGACTCGCGGGACGTACCGCATGACGCTGGCCGCCGCGTTCGCGCAAGCGGTCCCGCGCGCCGGCGAGCCCGCGCGGTGTCGCGCGGCCGGCGCGGACGACGCGTCGTCGTGCGCGCACCTCGTGTTTGCGTCCGGCGTTGCCGAATTCGGATTCTTTCTCGGTGAAAGCGACGCGCGCTGCATCGCTTTCCTGCAACAGGCGTTCCGGTCGCGTCATGGCCGCTTCTCGTGGCGCCGGCATCGCGTCGCGGTCGCCGCCGACGGCGCCGTGCTCGCCGTGATGGCGATTCACGACGGGCAGCGGACGATGTTCGACGACGTACATGTCGTGTGGGCGCTGACGCGCTTCTTCGGCGTGCGCCGCACGATCGGCCAGTTGCTGCGCGGGCTGATCCTCGAAACGGAAATCCCGGCGCCGAAGCGCTCGCAGATCCTCGTCGCGCATTGCGCGACCGACGAGCGTCAGCGCGGTACGGGCATCTTCAGCGCGCTGTTCCGCGACGCGCTGGACGCCGGCGCATTGCCGGCCGACGGCAGCCGCGACATCGTGCTCGACGTGCTGACCCGCAACGTGCGCGCCCGCGCGCTCTATGAACGGCTCGGGTTCACCGCGCTGCCGCGGCCGCGTGCCCGTTCGCGCCGGTTGCCCGCCGAACTCGATTCGATCCGGATGCGGTTCTCGCGCCGCAGCTGACAGTGCGAACGATTTCCGGACCTGCTTGTGCTTCAGGCCGCGCGTCCCGCTGCTGAATATCCGACCCGTGCGCGACGATCGCCATGTCTTCTGGAACTTCCCATGACGGAGTCGTTGCCCGCTTCCGCGATCCGCGGGTCATGTAGTTGCATGGAACATGCGTGACGTAGAGCAGCGAGTACAATCGCCGCTCGTCAAAATAGCGTGCCGAAATTTGTGGGATAACGGGTGAACCGTTGGCCGTGCCGGTGTTAGCCGTCCAGTGGCAATTTTCGAATGATCTCGTCCACGCATTCCAGCGGACTTGCTTCGACCGTCCGGACATGCACCTCGGGGCGCACGGGCCTCTCATAGGCGGATTCGATGCCGGTAAACTGCCGAATGGCCCCCTGCCTTGCCAACGCATACAGCCCCTTTGGGTCGCGGGCTTCCGCTACATCCAATGCAACGTCGACAAAGACCTCGATAAACATTCCCGGTGCAAAGCGCGCACGAGCTTTGGCACGCGCCTCCTGAAATGGTGAGATCAGTGCAGCGATGACGACGAGTCCTGCATCCACCATCAGCCGTGCTACCTCGGCAGTCCGACGAATATTCTCGTGGCGGTCTGCGTCGCTAAATCCCAGGTCCTGGTTCAACCCTTCGCGTAGCTGGTCGCCATCCAGCAAATACGTTCGAAGTCCGCGGGCATCGAGTTGTTCCTTCAGTAGATTCGCCAGCGTCGATTTACCGGAGCCGGAGACGCCAGTAAGCCACACCACAAAGGCTCGATCCTGCTTCAGGCTGGAAAGCACGGATTGACTGCCCGTCTGTGTGACGGGGAGAGGGTTTTTGAAATCTTGAGTCATCTCGGATTTGATGTGCCGACAACTGCAGAGCTACTTTATTGTGGTTCGGATTCGCTTGTCGGGAAATTGTAACGTGCTTTTCAGGATTTGTAACTTGATTATTTGAGTCAGGAATAAAGGCGACGCACGCACGCGACAGCCGTGATGTGGGGAGGAGTCCGTTCGGTAATAGTTTCCTGTCGGCTGTAACGATTCGAAATAAAAGAGCTGTCTGTCGGTTGTAATAATTTGAAATAAATGGCGTGACTGAGTTGAAACGAAGTCGAGTAGAATTTTCGCCTTCCGGCCGTCCTGGTGGGCTTGTAGCGCTTCTCTATGAGAGGCCGAGCCATGGGTCGACGCGCGACTCGAACGGCCCGCGGCAGATTTATTAGAGGAATGACGAAATTCGCTACTGCGACGTAGTGCGAGACCTTGTCGTGTCTATCGTTGCTTGGATGCCGACCATGGTATTAAGTCGGGAGATCGGCATGGAATCGAAAGACTATTAACTTTATATTCAGAAGAATACGCGGAAGCTCGGCTACTTTGCTTTCGTCGTTGTGCTGCCCCCACCGGTACCATCCAGAGCTGGTTTACTTTGGAGTGTTACCAGGAATGAAGAATCGTCTTCTTATGTTCACTCGGCGAGGGTAGTTGAGACAATTGCGGTTGCCGATTGAAAAGTTGCCGGTGCTTGAGATGGCACCGAATTCCGGGCGTATCGCCAGTTCGCCTTCCTTCCGACTTCTACGGCGGTACTGGGGCGCACGCTATGACATAGCTGGGGCCCCGCTGGTCTTATTTCCCATTGAAGTGTTTGACACCAGCACGCGCTTGATGTCGCTAGGGCCGCAGCGCGTTACTTCCGCCGCGGACTAAACGGCCGCTGCTGCACGTCCGCTCCATGCGCGACGATCGCCATGCTCTCCGGCACTTCCTCCCACGCACCACGCAGGTCGACGAGCGGCTCGGACACGACCATGAACGCGTCGTCGCCGGCTTCGGCGATGCGCGGGTTATGCGGATACAGCGCGTGCAGGTGCTTGAACGACGTGCTGTGGAACAGCGAACGCGATTGCCGTTCGCTCGAGTAGCGCACCGCGATGATCCGTTCGCCGTCGGTCGCGCAGATCGTCATGTTGAGCGGGTCGGCCACGCGATGCCGCGCGGCGGTTTCCTCGACCACGCCGACCATCCGCTCGAGCGCCGGCAGCGGCGTCTGCTCGAGGCCGTACGTCAGCGCGAGGCGGAACATCAGTTCGGAATCGGTCGAGCCTTCGAGCGTCGGGAATAGCGCGGGATCGACCGTCATCGTCAGGTCGCGGCGCAGCTTGTGGAAGTCGCGGATCAGCCCGTTGTGCGCGAACAGCCAGCGGCCGTGGCGGAACGGATGACAGTTGGTTTCCTGCACGGGCGTGTCGGTCGCCGCGCGAATATGCGCGATGAACATCCGCGAGCGGATCGCGCGCGCGGCTTCGCGCAGGTTGCGGTCGTTCCACGCGGGATGCACGGAGCGGTAGCGGAACGGGAGTTCGTCGGGGTGCCCGTACCAGCCGATGCCGAAGCCGTCGCCGTTGGTGGTCGTGGCGCCCAGCTCCGAATGCAGGCTCTGGTCGATCAGCGAATGCTTCGCGCGGAACAGCACGGTCTCGAGATGGATCGGATTACCCGTATAGGCGAGCCAGCGGCACATGGAGCGCTCCTTTACGATGGATCGTTCGCGCATGGTAGCCGACTTCGTACCGCGTTCGCGTTCGCGTACGGGCGCGCCGGGCCGGTCATTCGCGCGGGCATGCTGTCCAATCTTCATACATCGCGTTGCGCGCCCGTACGCGCGATCCGCGACCGCCCGGCCATGCGGCCGGGCGCCACGCAGCGAGGCGGCACGCTGCGGCAGCGCCGCGGCCGTCACGCTCAGTCGCCGAGCGCGTCCATCACGCGCGCCGAATAGACGAGCGCCGCGCCCGCATTCAACGCAATCGCAACGCCGAGTGCTTCCGCCACTTCCTCCCTGGTCGCGCCATGCTTGGCCGCTTCGGCGGTGTGAACGGCGATACAGCCGTCGCAGCGCGTCGTGACGGCCACCGCGAGCGCGATCAGCTCGCGCGTCTTCGCGTCGAGATGGCCCGTCTTGGCGCCGGCGCCGGACAGCGCCTTGTAGCCGGCCAGCGTATCGGGCGACAGCTTGGCGATGTCGCCGATGCGCGTCGAGAGTTCCTTCCGGTATTCGTTCCAGTTCAGCATGATGCGTCCTTTCGAGAAGAGGTGAGGAGGGCGGCGGGCGCCGCGATCTCGGGCGATGCAGGGCTATTCTGATCGTTCGCGCTGAGGGTTTCGATACGCTAGAGTGTCAATTTTTAGCGCGATCGTCTCATGGATGCATTGAGTCAACTGCTGTCGCTGGGGCGCAGCCATGTCGAGCTCGACGTGCGCTGCCTGCTCGACGGGCCGTTCGCGATGCCGCACGACCCGCTGCCGCCCGGCGAGGCGGCGTTCCACCTGGTGCTGGCCGGAACGTGTCGGCTGTATACCGCCGACGGGCGCACGCTGCAGCTCGCCGATGGCGATTTCGTGCTGCTGCCCGCGGGTGGTGCGCACGACCTGCTCGATGCGGGGGCTGGCCGGTCGCGGCCCGTCGCGCCGCTGCGCGAACCGGGCACCGGCACCGGCGGCGCGGTGCTGCCGGTCAAGTCGAATCTCGATCCGGCCGAACCGGGCGACGCGAGCGTGGACCTGCTCTGCGGCCGGTTCGTCTACGCGCGCGGCGCGGGTGAACTGCTGATGCGCACGCTGCCGCATGTGCTGCATGTCGGGTTGCGCGAGGCATCGGGGTTTGCGCCGCTGCAACTGCTGACGAGCGTGCTGCGCACCGAGGCATCGAATGTGCAGCCAGGCGCCGGCGCGATCGTGAACGCGCTCGGACAGGCGCTGCTCGCGTATGCGTTGCGTGCTTATGGCCGCGGCGCGCGCGTGCCGTCCGGCTGGCTCGCGCTCGCAGCCGATGCGCGGCTCGGCCCGTCGGTCCAGGCCGTGCTGCAGGCGCCGCAGCAACCGTGGACGGTCGAGTCGCTCGGCGACGCATCCGCGATGTCGCGCGCGACCTATGCGCGGCATTTCCGCGAGAAGGCCGGGATGAGCGTCGGCGCGTTCGTTGCACAGATCCGGATGATGCACGCGTGCGCGCTGCTGCAGGACACGCAGCGCGGGCAGGCGGAGATCGGGCAGGCGGTCGGCTATCAGTCCGAGGCGGCCTTCGGCAAGGCGTTTCGCGCGGTGCTCGGCACGACGCCGGGGCGCTGGCGGCGCGCGCAGCGCGAAATGTAAGACTGCAAGTGCGGCCGTCTTGGCGCGCGCCAAAGCTGCTACCATGCGCGAAACGCAGTTCAACGAAAACGATTCCGAACAACAAGAAAGAGAGGGCAAAGCAATGAACCAGACCACCATCCAGCAGCCGTCGTTCGCGTTCGTGGCCGCGTCGTGGGCCGCGCTGCTCGCCGGTTTCGCGGCATTCCTGATCGGTCTCTGGAACGCGACCATGCAGCTCAACGAGAAGGGCTACTACTTCACCGTGCTGGTGTTCGGCCTCTATGCGGCGATCTCGCTGCAGAAGAGCGTCCGCGACCGCGCGGAAGGCATTCCCGTCACGGGCATCTACTACGGCCTCAGCTGGATCGCGCTGCTGCTGTCGATCGCGCTGCTGGTCGTCGGCCTCTTCAACGCGACGCTGCAATTGAGCGAGAAGGGCTTCTACGCGATGTCGTTCGTGCTCGCGCTGTTCGGCGCGGTGGCCGTGCAGAAGAACACGCGCGACCTGCAGAGCGCGAAGCCGCGCTTTATCGACGCCGATTCCGCGTCGTCCGTCCAGGAGTGACGGCAAGCGAAGCGGGCGCCCGCAGGGCTGCCCGTTTCGTGACGACAGCCGTGGGCGACCCGCATTCGCCGGTGCGCCGCGGGCTCCCCGCCCATTCGTTTCATCCATGCCGGTGTGCGTGACGATGGAGATAGTCCGGATGCCAGACTTCACAGAAGCCGCACCGCGCACGCGCGCGGCTGCCCGTTCCATGGCGGCGCAGGCCGCGCTCGTGCTGGAGACGAACAACCTGCGCGGCGGTGCCGGCCTTGCGCAGGCCGTCGACAGCCTGAAGCGCGTCGTGTCGGCGCTATCGAAGCAGACCGTGCCGCCGGCGGCACTCGCGCAATGGATCATCACGCACGACGGCCTGCCTGTCGATGCGTGCGCGCAGATCGCCGCGCTGGCCGGCCGCCCGATCGACTTCGTCGAGATCGGCGCGAGCACCGGCTACTACGATGCGAAGAACGACGGATTCGATCGCGTCGACGCGGCCCGCTGCGACATCGTCGTGTTTGGCGATGCCGATTGCCGGCCGGCCGACGACTGGCTCGAGCACCTGCTCGCGCCGTTCGCGCGCGACGCGGGCGATGCGCCCGTCGCGGTGGCGGGGCGGACCAGCTATGCGCCGAACGTGCTCGGCATCGCGCTGACGTCGATCGATTTCATGTATTTCCCGAGCCCGCTGCGCGACGGCGCGACGCGCAATTTCTACGCGAACAACGTCGCGTTCCGGCGCGATGTGTTCGCGCAATTCCGGTACGAACCGCTCGACGGCGTCTATCGTGCGCATTGCCAGGTGATGGGGCTGAGGATGCAGGCCGCCGGCGTGGCGGTCGAGTTCGCGCCCGACGCGCACACCGAGCATCGGCTGCCGGACACGCATCGCGAATCGCTGAAGCTGCGCTGGATGCGCGGCGAGGACAGCGTCGGGCTGACGCCGTATCTCGTGAGCGCGTATCTGCCGCGCCAATGGCAGTGGCTCGGCCGAAGCGGCCCGCTCGGCCCGTTCTGCGTGATGGCGATGCGGCTCGGCTACAGCCTGCGCGCGCTCAATCGCCAACAACTGCCGCAGCTTGGCGCGATCCGCTATCTCGCCGCCGTCGGCGTCACGATCGCCGCGTCCGCCGTCGATACGCTCGGCGCGCTCGCGCGCGGTTTCGGGCTCGCGGGACGCGCGTCGGCCCGGCGCGATCTCGAAGCGCTGTCCTATCACCGTCATTGAAACGGCGCCGCGCATCGCGGCGCCGCCACGACACGCCGACACCCTGCATCCATCCCGACGACGACCATGCCCTCATTCGCCACCCGTGTTGCCTGCCTCGCCCTGTTTGCCGCCGGCGCCGGCGCCCATGCCGCACCAGTCGATCACGCGGGGCGCGGGATCTACCACTTCGCGTCGCAAAGCGGCTGCCCGTTCGCGAACGCGGCCGTGACGGACTGCAATCGCGTCGCGCTCGATGCGCCCGACGTTCACGCGAGCGTCGATACCGACGCGCGCGTGATTGTCTTTTCGAGCGATGTGACGCGCCGCACGAAGGACGTGCTCGGCGATGTGCTGCTGCAGGGCACGGGCGTCGACGGCGACGGCCGGCGCGTGCCGTTGAGCGTGCACGTGCTGTTGCGTCGCGACGGCGCGAAATGGGACCGTGACGTGTACGTCCATGCGCCCGTGCGCGGCAAGTTCACCGATGTCCGGATCGATCCTTACCGCGTGCGCGTGAAGGAGGGCGACGGCGAGCGCGACGTGCTCACGCCGGATGAAACGCTTGCGCTGTTCGCGCATCCGTCGCTTGCATCGCGGCTCGCGCGGCATCTCGTGAAGGTGAGCGCAACCGATCCGAAGCAGCCGTCCGCGGACGACATCACGATTGCGCTCGGCGTCGGCGGCCTGACGAAGTCGGTCGCGCGCGCGAGCTTCACGTCGAACGCGCCGCGCGATGCCGACGTCGATCGTGCGCTGGCGTCCGGCACGTGGTCGATTCGTTTCGACGCGCTGAGCAATCACATTCCGCTGTGGGTTGCGCAGCGCGAGCTGTTCCTGTTCGGCCTCGACGGCAGCCCGCTCTTGAAGGACGTGCACGAGCGCGGCTTCCGGAAAGACGACCGGATCGAATTCGGCGCGCGCGACGGCAATGGCTATCTGCGTGTGAACGGCCACGAGGAGGCATTTGCGGGCGCGGCCGCATCCGCGCATGCGTTCATGCAGGAAAGCTTCGTCGGCCTGATCCTCGGCTGGCGTTGGGATCCGGCCGCTGCTGCGGCATCCGCGACGAAATCCGCGTCCGCACGGGGCCTGCCGGCATGACCGCGACCGGCGAACTGCCTGCGTCGCCGCAGCCGGCGCACGGCGAGCGCTTCGACTGTCTCGATGCACCTGTGCTGCGCGGCGCGGCGCGGGCACGCGCGACTCTCGTCGATCGCATCAAGCGGGCGGCGATCCGGCAGCTTCATCGCAGCATGCATGGCGAGCGCTGGATGCTGCGCATGTACCTGATCGGCGAAGAAGCGACCGAGTGCGCGTTGCACGAGGACTGGGCCGGACAGCCGCCTGACTGGCTCGCGCCGCGGATCGAGCAGCATCTCGCGGACGAGCGCCGCCACGCGGCGGCGTTTGCCGATGCGCTGCGCATGCGCGGCGTGGCGCCGTCGACGAAGCCGCACGAGCCCGACTGGCTGAGCCGGCGCAAGATCATGCGATGGCGCCGGCTCGCGCAGCGCTATGCGCCGCATTTCGTGCAAGGCGTGCTCGTGCCGGCCTATGCGACAGGCCTGTGCGCGGAACAGATGGCGATGCGCGTGCTCGCGCGCCACTGCGCGACGATCGGCGACGCGCATCCGCTGTATCCGTTGCTTGCGCGCGTGCTCGCCGACGAGACACGGCACGTCCGGCTTTGCTCGGACACGCTGCGCCGTCTCGTTGCGCCGTCCGAGGCCGCACATCTCGCCGCGTTGCTGGACGAGATTCGCGCGATCGAAGCCGGCTTCGGCGTGACGGGCGCGCTGGCGATGTACGTGGCCGGATGGCTTCAGTCGCTTCGTCTGCGCGCATGATGCAGCGGATCGTCTATCTCGCGACGGCCGACGCGCGCGGCCACCTGATGCGCGCACAACTGCTCGTGCATGGGTTGCGCACGGCCGGCGCGCAGGTCGACGTGCTGACGACGTCCGATGCGGGGCAGGCATTCCTGTCCGCGTTCGGCATCGAGGCGGCCGTGCTGTCCCGTCACTACGCGGTGCAGTTCGACGAACGGCAGAACATGTTGCGCGACGCGACCGATCGCAATGTCGCGCACTACGTGTTCAGGCCGACGCGCATGCTGCGCGACATCGCGCGGCTGCGTGCGATCGTCCGCGATGCCGATCTCGTGATCAACGACTCGTTTCATCCGGCGCTGCTGTTCATGGGCGTGATGCCGGGCTGGCGGCACCGCGTCGTTCACGTGTATGGCGGCAGCCTGCGCCGCGCGTTGACCGCGAATTTCGATGCGCGGCTGCCGCGCCTACTGGCGCGTGCTTTCGCGCGGATCGTCGACTGGCAAATCGATTCGGCGCGGTGCTGCATCGAGCACGATTTTGCGTACGACGGCGCCGATGATGCGCAGCGATCGCACCGGCATTGCCGGTTGCCGACGCCGGTGCCGGTCGTCGCCGAACTGCCGGCTTCGAAACCGGCTGTTGCGGCCGTTTATCTGAATCCGCACTTTCGCGATGTCGCGCTCGCCGATGCGTTGTCGGCCGGCATGCGCGACGCCGGGCTTGCCGCGCATCGCGTGGGCGAGGGCTATGCCGGGTACGACGGCTGGACCGGCGTCGATGCCGACTGGGCGACGCACGCCGCGCATGCGCCGTTGATCGTATCGGCGCCCGGAATGGCTGCGTTGTCGATCGCGCGCGTATATCGCCGCCCGATCCTGCTCGTGCTGACCGATCAGCCCGAGCAGGCGAGCAACGCCGCGCGCGCGGCGCGGCTGCAACTCGTGCACCGTGTCGTCACGTGGCGCGGCGATGCGGCCGCGTTCCGGCAGGAAGTCGGGCAGGCCGCAACCGACCTGATGCGCAACCCGGGTACGCCGGCGGGAACGATCGCCGGCCGCGAGCATGCGCGTGCGCGTGTGGATGCATGGACGTCGCGTATCCTCGCGCTGCGTCCGTATGCGCGGACGGCCGATGCGGATACCCGATGCGAGGCGCCGGCGCCGCGATGAACACGTTGTCGTTTCGTGACGATCGCCGGCCCGATATCCGGCAGATGCTGGCCGCGACGTTCGGCATGGCCGCGGGTCTCGCGATCTTCTTTCTGCTGGAGCGCGGCGTCACGCCGCGCTACGTCTTCGCCACGGCGATCGATGCGCGGATTCCGTTCATCGCATGGTCGTGGTTCGTCTATGTCGCCTTCTTTCCGTTCGTGATTATGCTTGCCGCCTATGCACGGCCGCCCGCGTTCGTCGCGTTCAAGGCGGCCGTGCTGATCGCGTTCGTGCTCGGTGTCGCCGCTTTCCTGATGTTTCCGGAAGCCGTGCCGCGGCCCGACGTCGCGGAGATCGGCAATGCTTTCGTGCGGCATCGGCTCGCGCGCATGTGGCAGCTCGATCTCGCGGCCAACGGCTTTCCGAGCCTGCATGTCGCGGTGACATGTCTCGCCTGCCGGATGCTGGCGGACCGGCGCCGGATCGTGGCGACAGCGATCGGCCTGCTGATCTGTACGTCGACGCTGACGCTCAAGCAGCATACGGTCGCCGACGTGCTGGGCGGCGTGGCACTCGCGATGGTCAGTGCGCGGTGGGTCGAACGGCGTTCGCTGCGCAGGAGGCTCGCGTGACGGATGCCCGTGTTCATCATGCCGGGACGAGCGCCAAGCTCGCGCAGTTCGTGCCCGATCCCGCGCTGTTCCGTGTGAACGCATCGCGCGTCGGCGCGGCGCTGGCAGGTGACTGGCTGGTGATTGCCGTGGCGTTCGCGATTGCGATCGCGTTTGCGCATCCGCTCGTGTACGCGTTCGCCGCGATCATGATCGCGCGCAGCCAGCTTGCGCTCGCGGTCATGATGCATGAAGGCGCGCACGGGTTGCTGGCGCGGAACCGGCGCGTCAATGACGCGCTGGGCCAGCTGTTCGCGGCCGGCCCGCTGTGGTTGTCGCTGCGCACGTATCGTGCAGGCCATCTGAAGCACCATCGCGCACCGATGCAGTCAGACGATCCCGTTGCGCTGCTGTTCGGCGTTCACGACTATCCGGTGACGCGCGGGCGGCTGATCGGCCGCCTGCTCGCGTACGCGTGCGGGATCGGTTACGTGACGAGTGTCGTGAAGCTCGCGCGCGGCCAGTTTGCGCATGCGTTGCCGAAGGTCGAAAAATCGCGTGCGTATGCCGCGTGGGAAGTCGCGTCGATGCTGGCCGGCAACGGCTCGCTGTTCGGCGCGCTCGCGCTGGCCGGACATCCTCTGCTGTACGTCGCGTTGTGGATCGTGCCGTCCGTCACGCTGTTGCCGCTCGCCGGGCAGGTGCGCGCGATCTTCGAGCACGCGGGGCTGCCGGCTTGCGTGGACCAGAGCCGCAACGCGCGCACGATCGTCCGGCGTTCGTGGCAGACGTTCCTGTTTGGCCCGCACGCGATTCATTTCCATATCGAACATCACCTGTTCACGCGGATGCCGTTCCATAGCCTGCCGATCGTGCACCGGCAACTCGCGCAGCGGCAGTTGCTGCCCGACGGCAATCTGTATGCGGGATACGGTGCAGTGTTGCGCGACGTGAGCGTGCGCTGACTTGCAGGCGGGGATTGCGCGGAGAGACGCTCTACCGTGACAGCGAGCTGCACGATGGTAGTGGTGCTGTCCTGCGGCAACTGCTCGAGTCTGAACGGAAACCGGGATGAGGCACGGTCACCTGGCGAGTCGGGAAGGACGCCCGATGCTTGCGTACTCAAGCGGGAACGGGAAGTCGAAATTTCGAGCCCGGCGCGGCACGAGGCAGACGCAAAAAAGCCTCCACGCGGGAGGCTTCAATTGCAACTATCGAAAAGATAGATGGTAGGGTGGGAGGGACTCGAACCCTCGACTCTCTGATTAAAAGTCAGATACTCTAACCAACTGAGTTACCACCCCACGTCCTCAAAACTGCTCGAGAACGAGAAAAACGGCTTCAGGCTGTAGCCGATGCGGACTGAACTAACGACCCAAAGAGCAAAAGATTATAGCGACGGATTATCAGCCCGTCAATAATCCGTCACGATAATTATTTGATCGTTTCGAGCTTGCCCTGCGCCGTCTGCGCCGCGTTCGACCCGGCGTACTGCGAAACAACCTGCTCGAACGTCTTCTTCGCGGCCGCCTTCTGGCCTTGTTCGAGCTGGTTCGTCCCGATCGCCACGAGGGCATCGGCCGCGCGCGGGTGCTGCGGGAACTTGCTGACGATCCCTTGCCACGTCGCAGTCGAACCGCGGTAGTCGCGCAGCGCGTATTGCGCATTGCCGAGCCAGTACTGCGCGGTCGGCTGGTACGGGCTCTGCGGATACTTCGCGATGAAGCTGCGGAACGAAGCCGCCGCCGCCTTGAAGTTGCCGTTGCGGAACTGCTGCTGGGCCGCACTGAGCGCATCCGTTTCACCCGGCTGCACGGTGCCTTCGACGCCGTCGATCGTCGCCTGCTGCGGCTCGAACTTCTTGAGCCGCGTATCGAGATCCTGGTAGTACTCCTTCTGCTGCCGCTCGAGCGTCGTCAGCCGGTTCGTCAGATCCTCGTTCTCGCCGCGCAGCGTCGCGACCTGCTGGTTCAACTGGTCGAGACGGCTGGATTGATCGAGGATCGTACGCTGGGCGGCCGACAGCTGGCTTGCCAGGTTGTCGGTCTTGCTGCGCAGGTCGAGCACGGCGCGGCGCGCTTCGTTGTCGTCGAACACGCCGGCGTGCGCCGGCGCGGCCGACCACGCCGCGCCGGCGACGCAGAATGCTGCGGCAACGCGCAGCCAGGATACACGATGCGTCATACGGCGATTCTTCCGTTACTTACTGTTGATAGACGAGGTCGGCGCGACGGTTCTGCGCCCACGAAGCTTCGTCGTGACCCGCTGCCTGCGGCTTTTCCTTGCCGAGGCTCACGGCTTCCATTTGCGAATCGCCCACGCCGAGCAGTGCCATCGCGCGGCGAACGGCTTCCGCACGCTTCTGGCCCAGCGCGAGGTTGTACTCGCTCGTGCCGCGTTCGTCGGTGTTGCCCTGGATCAGCACGTGGCGCTGCGGGTGGCTCTTCAGGTACTGAGTGTGCTGCTGCATCAGCGGCTGGTACTCGTCCTTCACCGAATAGCTGTCGAAGTCGAAGTAGATGCTGCGCTTCGCGAGCGGGCTGTTCGGGTCGTTCAGCGGATCGACGTTCACTTGTGCGACGTTGTCGGCGCTCGGCTGCGTGCTCATCGCACCCGCGTTGTTCGCCTTGTCGTCGAGCTTCACGCCCGACTTGCACGCTGCGAGCGCGCTGATCATCATCACGGCCAGGGCCAGACGAGCTTTATTAGACATCATGGTTACTCTCCTTGTGGTCATTGCATGAAGGGCCCCCACGACGGCTCACGAACGGAGCCGCCCTGGACGGACAGGATCTGTGGCGGCGCGCTGCCGTCGGAGGGCACTGCAGCCAGAACGTTGCGACCACCCGACTGGGTAGCGTACAGAAGGTACTGGCCGTTTGCCGCGAAGCTCGGCGATTCGTCGCGATTCGTATTCGTGATGGCGTTCGCCGCGCCGGATTGCAGATCCTGAACGTACAGCTTGAAGCCCCCACCCGTGCGGGAGATGTAGGCGAGCAGCTTGCCGTCCGGGCTCACACGCGGGCTCGTGTTGTAGCTGCCGGTAAAGGTCACGCGCTGCGCGGAACCGGCGCTTTCGCCCTGTGCGGGCATCCGGTAGATCTGCGGCGCGCCGCCGCGATCGCTCGTGAAGTAGATCCAGCGGCCGTCCGGCGAGTAGTACGGCTCGGTGTCGATCGAGCTGCTCTGCGTGAGACGGCGCAGGCCGCCGCCGTTCGAGTTGACCGTATAGATTTGCGTGTTGCCCGTCAGCGACAGTGCGACGGCGAGCGTGTTGCTGTCCGGCGACCATGCCGGCGCGCTGTTGTTGCCCTTCTGGTCGGAGACCATGTAGCGTTTGCCGGTCGGCAGGTCATGGATGTAGACGATCGGCTTCTTGCGCTCGAACGACACGTACGCGACCTTCGTGCCGTTCGGCGACCAGGCCGGCGAGATGATCGGCTCGGTGCTCGACAGCGCGATGCGCGCATTCTGGCCGTCCGAATCCGAGATCTGCAACTGGTAGCGGTTACCGGTCTTGATCACGTACGACAGGCGCGTGGCGAACACGCCGCGCACGCCGAGCAGCTTCTGGTAGATGTAGTCGGCGATCTTGTGGCCGGCCGTGCGCAGCGTGGTGTCGGTGGCCGTCAGCGACAGGCCGCCGAGGCTTTGCTGCTTCACGGTGTCGTACAGGATGAAGTTGACCTTGTACTGGCCGTTCGCCTCGCGGTTCACGCTACCGGCGACGAACGCATTCGCGCCCTTGGCCTTCCATGCGCCGAGATCGACCGATGCGGTCTCGGGCACGGGCGTGCTGCCCGCGTCGATATTGGTGAATTTGCCGCTGCGGGCGAGGTCGGCGCGGACGATCGACGTGACCTGCTGCGGCAGGCCTGCCTCGTTCGCGAAATTCGCGGTGGCGATGGGGAACTGGGTCGACCCGACACCGGTGATCAGCACGTTGACCTGGGCATTAGCGGCGCTGCCCGCCGTAATCAGACACGAGGCCACGAGTGCCCTGAAACCTAGCTTTGTCATCAAACTCATGCTTCTTGCTTCCCGTATGACTAGAATCGCTGCGCAACCGCAGAGACAGTAAAAATACCCGATTCGTTCCCGTCTGACAGCGACGCCCGGAGTGTAAGCGCATTTCTTTTCACTCCGCCGCCTTGAAGGTAATCGTAATGTCAGACGGGGTACGACCGTTAGAATCGGGCGGCAACGGGACCGATGCGTGGATCGCACTGACCACGGCTTGATCCCACCCCGAATTCCCGCTGGAGCGGGAGACCGATGCGCTCAATACGTCACCGGATGGCGTGCACCGAATCTTGACGACGGTGGTCAGGCCTGCTCGCTCGCCGCCCCAGACGATGTTCGGTTTGACGCGGCGGCGCACCTTGTCAGCATAGCCGGGCGTCGCGGCATTGCCGCCTGAGCCCGTGCCCGTGCCGCTCTTCGCGAGGCCTTCGCCGCCGCCTTCGCCGGCGCCGGACAGGCCCTGCATCTGCGCGAGACGCGCGCTGCGCTCGCGGTCGAGCTTCGCGTTCGCCGCCGCATCGGCCTTCGCGCGCGCCGTGGCTTCGGCCTTCGCCTTTGCCTGGGCTTCCGCCTTCGCCTTCGCGGCCGCGTCGGACTTCGCCCTCGCCGCCTGCTGCGCTTCGAGCTGCACCTGCTTCTGCTGCTGGAGTTTCTGCTGTTCGAGCTTTTGCTGCTCGGCGAGCTGTTGTTGCTTGAGCTTGTCGGCCTGCTTTTGCTTGTCGCGTTCCGCGGCCTTCTGCGCGGCGAGCGCGGCAGCCTGCTGCGCCGCGAGTTGCGCGCGCCGGGCGTTTTCTTCCTGCTGGGTCTTCAGTTGCTGCGCGCGGCGCTGCTGCTCGAGCAGCGCTTCGCGCGCGGCCGCTTCCTGCTGCCGCTTCTTCTGCTGCAGCGCGATGTCGGCCTGCTCGTCGCGCACCGGGGGAGGGGGCGGCGCGACTTTCGCGGGCGGCGTTACGACGGGCCGCGGCGCGGCGACATCGGGCACTTCGGTCCACAGCTCGGCTTCGGCGCCGGCCGGCGTGCTGTTCTGCCACTGCACGCCGTGATAGAGAAACAGCGCGAGCAGCACGTGCATCAGCGCGGCGAGTGCGAACGCGCGCCACGTGCCGCGCTCGCGGGGAGGCTGAGGCGGGTAGCCGATGTTGCGCGTGGGTTGCGGCCGGTTCATTGCGATTTGACGAGGAGGCCGACGCGCTTGACGCCGCGCGCCTTCAGATCGGACATCACGGTCATCACCGCATCGTACTGCACGGTCTTGTCGGCCGCGATCACGACCGGCTGGTCGGGATGATCGGCCTGCCGGGCCGAGATGAAGCCGTCGAACTCGGCTTTCGTCATCGTGTCTTCCTGGGTCGCGCCCGAGTCGCCCTTGTACTTGACGCTCATCGTGCGGTCGGCCTTGATGTTGACGACGACGGGCGGTGTCTGCTCCTGCGGCGCGGCATTGCCGACGGTTGGCAGGTTGATGATCGACGGGGCGACGAGCGGTGCGGTGACCATGAAGATCACGAGCAGCACCAGCATCACGTCGATGTACGGCACGACGTTGATGTCGGCCATTGCGCGGCGCGAGCGGCCGCCGCGCATGCTGGATCGGATGGGGCTTCCTGCCATGGCTCGCTCCTTACTGGGCCTGACGCTGCAGGATGTTCGAGAACTCTTCGATGAAGGTCTCGAAGCGGATCGCGAGGCGGTCGATGTCGTGCGCGTAGCGGTTGTACGCGACCACCGCCGGAATCGCGGCGAACAGGCCGATCGCGGTGGCGACGAGCGCCTCGGCGATGCCCGGCGCGACGTTCGCGAGCGTTGCCTGCTGCACGTTCGCGAGGCCGCGGAACGAGTTCATGATCCCCCAGACCGTGCCGAACAGACCGATGTACGGGCTGACCGAGCCGACCGATGCGAGGAACGCGAGGTTGGCTTCGAGCACGTCCATTTCACGCTGGAACGACGCGCGCATCGCGCGGCGTGCGCCGTCGAGCACGAGGCCGGGATCGCTGAGGCGCTTTTCCTTCGCCTTCAGGAATTCGCGCATCCCCGATTCGAAGATCCGCTCGAGCGCGCCGATCGTGTGGCGGTTGTTGGCCGCGCTCTGGTACAGCGCCTGCAGGTCGCCGCCCGACCAGAAATCTTTCTCGAAGCGTTCGGTCTGCACGCGCGCGCGGCGGATCGCGAACCACTTGCGGAAGATGAAGGTCCACGACATCAGCGACAGCAACAGCAGCAGTCCCATCACGGCCTGGGCCAGCACGCTCGCGTTGAGGACGAGGGAAATGATCGACAGGTCTTGAGTTGTGTTCATAGAGGTTTGAGTAACGGCCCTTCGGGGCGCCCGGTATGCGTGCGGCGCGGCGCGCCGGCCATGCCTGACGCCGAACCTTGCTTAGTATCGAATCAGAAAGGCAAGTTCATAGGCTTTGTCTAAACGGCGCTCATGCGAGCTTCGTTGACAATACAGTCTGCCCGGCGTCGATGACGGGCCCGCGTTGCAGTGCGTCGAGCACGGCCGGCGGGATGGCCGCGGGCCGGATGCCGGTACGGTCGACGCAGCCGAGGCGAATGTGTCCGGCCACGAGCAGCGTGTCTCCACACCAGGCTTCCTGCGCGAATTCCACCGATGCGCGGCCGATGCGTCCGGGCCGGCTCATGATCGCCAGCGTGTCGTCGAGTCGCGCCGGCGCGCGGTAGTCGAGCGACGTGCTGCGGACGATGAAGATCGCGCCTGTATCGTCGGCGAGCTGACGCTGGTCGATGCCGCATGCGCGCAACCATTCGGTGCGGGCGCGCTCGAAGAACTTCAGGTAGTTGGCATAGAAGACGATGCCGCCTGCATCGGTATCCTCGTAGTACACGCGCACCGGCCAGGTAAAGCCGGAGGGCGCTTCCGGGGAGCGGGAAGGCTGAGTCATGGCGCGCATTCTACCGGAAGGCTGGAGCCCGATTCGTAACCGATTCGTAACGGAATGTAGTACGCCGTAGCACACCGCGGGCCGGCCCGGCGGCCGGGCCCGCGGGGCTTCAGCCGCGGTGGACGGTCGGGCCGCCGGGTGCTTGCGCGATCGGCATCAGCTCGATCGTGTTGACGTTGACATACGCCGGGCGCGTCGCGATCCAGTAGATCGTATCGGCGATGTCCTCGGGCATGAGCGGCTGGACATTGGTGTAGACGTTCGCCGCTTTCGCGTCGTCGCCGCGATAGCGGACGTTCGAGAACTCGGTGCCCCCGCACAGGCCCGGCTCGATGTCGGTGACACGCAGCGGCGTGCCGAGCAGGTCTGCGCGCAGGTTCAGGCTGAATTGTCTGACGAAAGCCTTGGTTGCGCCGTAGACGTTCCCGCCCGCATAAGGGTACGAACCCGCGACCGAGCCGAGATTGAAGATATGGCCGCGGCCGCGCTCGACCATGCCGGGCAGCAGTGCGTGCGTGACCGTGACGAGGCCCGCGCAGTTCGTGTCGATCATCGTCCGCCATTCGTCGAGGCTGGCCTTGTGGGCCGGCTCGACGCCGAGCGCGAGGCCGGCGTTGTTGACGAGCACGTCGAGCGCCGCGAATTCGGCGGGAAGGGCGGCCGGCACGGCCTCGACAGCCGCGCGGTCGCGTACGTCGAGCTCGAACGGCAGAAGGGAATCGCCGAGCTCGGCGGCGAGCGCGTCGAGACGATCCTTGCGGCGCGCGGTCGCGACGACGCGGTGGCCTCCGTTGACGAAGGCACGGGCGATGGCGGCGCCGAAGCCGGCGGACGCGCCTGTGACGAACACGATCATTGCTGCTCCTGGTCGGTGACAAAATAGCGGGTAGTATCCCGCAAGCCTACTGAGATTGCCGCACCGCGGCAAGGCGGCAAAGCGTTTCGGCACGGGCGCGTAGAGTCTGGCCCCAATTGCTTTCTGCGCACTGCCGTGCGGTTGCCTATTCATGACGCATCCAATACACTAACGCGCTCATCACCCCTGCGTGACTGGCGATAGAACCCTTCGGGTTCAAGGTGGAGCATCCCACCGTGAAGCGCGGGGCGCCGTTTTTGCCGTTCGCCTGGGCAGCCGTTGTGCGCCGTCGCGTGCATCGCCGGTGGCTGTCCTGCCTCGCGTCATCCGGATTTTTCCGCCACGTCGAGCTGGTCCCGCCAGCAGCGCGCTGTACTCGGCCACCCCGGTCAACCTGTACACACTTAACGGAAACCGTATGTTTGACAGAGCCCAAAGCACCATTGCGAACGTCGATCCCGAAGTCTTTGCAGCGATCGAGCAGGAAAACCGCCGCCAGGAAGATCACATCGAGCTGATCGCGTCGGAAAACTACACGAGCCCGGCCGTGATGGCCGCGCAGGGCTCGCAGCTCACGAACAAGTACGCGGAAGGTTATCCGGGCAAGCGCTACTACGGCGGTTGCGAATACGTCGACGTGGTCGAGCAACTGGCGATCGACCGCGTGAAGCAGCTGTTCGGCGCGGAAGCCGCGAACGTGCAGCCGAACTCGGGTTCGCAGGCGAACCAGGGCGTGTTCTTCGCGATGCTCAAGCCGGGCGACACGATCATGGGCATGAGCCTCGCGCACGGTGGTCACCTGACGCACGGCTCGCCGGTGAACATGTCGGGCAAGTGGTTCAACGTGGTCAGCTACGGCCTGAACGAGAACGAAGACATCGACTACGACGCGGCCGAGAAGCTGGCACAGGAACACAAGCCGAAGCTGATCGTCGCGGGCGCGTCGGCGTTCTCGCTGAAGATCGACTTCGAGCGTATGGCGCAGATCGCGAAGTCGGTGGGCGCGTACCTGATGGTGGACATGGCGCACTACGCGGGGCTGATCGCGGCGGGCGTGTACCCGAACCCGGTGCCGCACGCGGATTTCGTGACGACGACGACGCACAAGAGCCTGCGCGGCCCGCGCGGCGGCGTGATCCTGATGAAGGCCGAGTACGAGAAGCCGATCAACTCGGCGATCTTCCCGGGTATCCAGGGCGGCCCGCTGATGCACGTGATCGCGGCGAAGGCGGTGGCGTTCAAGGAAGCGCTGTCGCCGGAGTTCAAGGCGTACCAGGAGAAGGTGGCGGAGAACGCGCGGGTGCTGGCTGAAACGCTGGTGAAGCGCGGGCTGCGGATCGTGTCGGGCCGCACGGAAAGCCATGTGATGCTGGTGGACCTGCGCGCGAAGAAGATTACGGGCAAGGCGGCGGAAGCGGCGCTGGGCGCGGCGCACATCACGGTGAACAAGAACGCGATCCCGAACGATCCGGAAAAGCCGTTCGTGACGAGCGGCGTGCGCCTGGGCTCGCCCGCGATGACGACGCGTGGCTTCGGGCCGGCGGAAGCGGAGAAGGTGGGCAACCTGATCGCCGATGTGCTGGAGAACCCGGAAGATGCAGCGACGATCGAGCGCGTGCGCGCGCAGGTCGCCGAGCTGACCCAGCGTTTCCCGGTCTACCGCTGATCGACGATGCGCTGCCCGTTCTGCCGGCATGACGACACGCAGGTCGTCGACTCGCGCGTGTCCGAAGATGGCGCCGCGATTCGCCGGCGCCGTCGCTGCTCGGCTTGCGACAAGCGCTTCACGACGTACGAGCGGGTCGAGCTGGCCTTGCCGTCCGTCGTGAAGAAGGACGGCAGCCGCACGGAATTCGACCGTCGCAAGATCGTCGCCAGCATGCAACTCGCGCTGCGCAAGCGGCCGGTTGCTGCCGACGCGATCGACGCGGCGGTCGCCCGCATCGAGTATCAACTGCTCGCGACAGGCGAGCGTGAAGTGCGTAGCGAGAAGCTCGGCGAACTCGTGATGAACGAGTTGCGTGGTCTCGATACGATCGCCTATGTCCGCTTCGCATCGGTGTATCGCCGGTTCGAGGACGTCTCCGAATTTGCCGACGTGATCGAAGAGTTCCGTCGCGCCTCTCCCGCCAAGACCCCGCGCAAGCGCTGACGCGCTGCATCCGTTCATCGTCTTCTCCGTTGGTTCAGTTCGCGCCGATTGTGTCGGTCGCGATCGCATGTCGCCAGTCGGCCGTTCGGCAAATGGCGTGCGTCCGCACGCGTCGCTACAGTCGTCGCATCACATTGGCGGAGGACGACTGCAATGGGACTGCACCATCAATCCTTGAAAAACGTGGTGCGACGCTCGGGCGGGTTCACGCTCGTCGAGCTGATGGTCGCCATCTCGCTGGCGGCCGGGCTCGCACTCTATGCGGCGCCCGCGTTCGACCAGTGGCGCATGCGGGAACGTGTGGATGCGCGCTCGCGCGCGTTGCTCGGCGCGCTGTCGTTTGCGCGTACCGAGGCGACGCGTCTCGGTACGCGCGTCACGCTGTGCCGGGCCGGGAACGACGGCGTCTGCCTGCGTGCCGGCGAGCGGTGCGATCCGGCCGAATGGTCGTGCGACTGGATCGTCAGCGGGCAGGTCGACGGGCAGTCGCGCGTTCTGCGGCGCTATCCGCGCGATGCCGAAGTGGCCGTCGCGGGCGCCGCGCACGATCTGGCTTTTGCACCGCCGGTCGGTCAGGCGATCGGCGGAATCCGGCGTTTCGAATTGCGTGCACGACGCGGCCCGTCCGGGGACGGCGACGCGCACGTATCGCGTTGCGTGCGGATCGCGGCAGGTGGCCGGGCGCGTATTGTCGCCGGCCGTTGCGACGCGGCGTGATGGCAACGCGCGACGCAATGCACGGCACGTCGCTGATCGAGGCGATGCTGGCCATCGCGCTGCTTGCGGCCGTGATGCTGGCGGTGGCCGGCAGCCAGCTCGCGATGGCGCGCGTACAACGGGCAACGATCTGGCGCGAACGCGCGCTGTGGCTGGCCGATGCGCGTATCGAGCGCTCGCACGCGGGCGCGGGAGGCGACGACGGTCTTGCTGCGCTGGCGGTGGCGTCGTTGCCCGGCGGCGCGATGACGCTCAATGACGGGCCGGGCGGCGTCCGCTACGCGGTTGTCGGATGGCGTGGCAGCGATGTGGTCGCGTCGCCGCGATGCGAAGCCGCGGGGATGTCGGCACAGCCGCCGTCGTGCGTCCGGATTCCGTTTCGAGAGGCTGGCGCCGATGAACGCTGATCGCCGCATGCGCGCGCATACGCTGCTCGAAGTGCTGATTGCGATGACCGTCGGTCTCCTCGTGCTCGCGGCGGCCGGTGCGCTGTACCACGCGCAGCGCGTCGCGCAGCGGCGTGCGGAAGACGGGTTCCGGATGCGCGATGCGGCCGGCACCGCACTGATGTTGATCGGTCAGCAGATCCAGATGGCAGGATTCCGGCCGCTCGATGCCGAAAGGGCATCACCGCTGCCGCCGGTGTTCGGCTGTTCGATGGCGCGCGTGAGGGGCGACGGCGCTCAGGTACGGTGCGAGCCTGTGCGCGCTTCGTCGGACGCGCTGCTGATCCGGTATGCCGGCGATGCCGTGTCGACGTGGCTGACGGTGAGCGGCCAGGTGTCGGATTGCCTCGGGCAGGGTATCGGTGTGTCCGGTGAGCGTTCGCCGGTGGAGAACCGCTTCGATGCGCATGTCAGCCCGTCGACGGGCGAGCCTGAGCTGTACTGCGAAGGAAGCGGCCATCCAGGCACGCCACAGCCCGTCGTGTCGGGAATCGATCAGTTGCGCGTGCGCTATCTTCGTCGCGGCGGCATGCAGTTCGTCAACGCCGATGCAATGCGAGTCGACGACTGGCGCGATGTCGTGGCCGTGCATGTCTGCGTGCGGGCGCGCGGCGAGCCGATGCGCGAGCCGGCGCGCCACGTCGACTGCGACGGTCGTGCCGCCGTTGCACCGGATGGCCGCGCACGTTTGACGCTCCATCGCATCGTCGCGTTGAGGAATGCCGCGATCGCACTCGACGATACATTGCGTGATGCAACGCGCGCACGCGAGGAGTTGCGATGAGCGAAGCAGGGCAGTACGCGCGGAAGAAATCGCGGTGCGTTGCGGCAGGCAACGCGCATGGGCGCATCGCGGCAAACGGCAGTGAACCGCTGCAGGCTGCATGTGCGGGCATCCTGACAACGAGCCGGCGCGAGCCGCGCCTACGCTTCCGGTCGGCCGGTCGTGATTGGCGTCGCGACGCGGGCCTTGCGTTGCCCGCGGTGATCGCGGTCGGTGCGGCGGTCGCGGCGCTGACAGGCACGTGGTTCGAAGCCGCGCTGACGGAATCGCGCCGGACGCGTGCGTTGTCCGATCGGCTGATCGCATTCCACGCGGCCGATGCCGCGCTTGCGGCGTGCACCGCGCGATTGCTCCGTGGCTCGGCGCCCTACGTGAACGAAAGCGAATCACACGCCGAGCCCGACGCGTGGCGGCGTATGCCGGCGCTGGCGGCCGCCGAAGCGTTCGCGCCGTTCGCCGGATGGCCGATGGCAGCGCAACCGCCGCGATGTCTGATCGAGGCTTGGCGCGGGGCAAGGCCGGCCGGTGGCCGCGCCTACCTCGTCACCGCGCGTGGCGTCGGTGCGCATCTGTCGAGCGCTGTCTGGCTGCAGCACCAGGTCGCGATACTCGACGGACGCATCATCGCGCTGCGCTGGCGTCGCGTCGCGGCGGTGCTTCGATGAACGGTCGCACGTTCGTGTGCCGACCGGCGGGATTCACGCTGATCGAGCTGATGATCGTGCTCGCCATCGTCGCGGTGCTGGCCGGATGGGGCATCCCGTCGTATCGCGAGCATGTCGTGCGTGTTCATCGCGCGTCGGCGGTTGCCGCGCTGTACCGGGCGGCCCAATACCTCGAAACGCTGGATGGTGCGCCGCCTTCGGCATTGCCGGACGCGCTCGCGCGGGCACCGCCGGACGGGCGGGCTGTCTATCGATTGATGCTCAGGCGGCCGGACGGCGACGATTCGCCGGTGACCTACGAACTGGAAGCGCGCCCACTCGGCACGGGCCCGATGCACGACGATGCATGCGGCGCATTCACGCTGCGCTCGGACGGGACGAAAGGCAATGCGCGGCGCGATGGCGCCGACGAACCGGGCGCCGCTTGCTGGGGCGTCCGTTGAGTTCGCACGAAAGGCGCGCAACGGCGCATGGCCGTGCGCGCAGGATGTCGATGGTCAGTCGTCGTGCGCGTCGAGCCCGCGCTCGTCGCGAGACTGCTTCCAGATCCGGTAGACCTCCCATGCGGCGAAGCCGAGCGTGCCCCACTTCAGCGCGGGGCCCGCGCTCGCGCGCAGCAGCGAGCGAACGGGTTTCGCCAGCACGAGCGATGCGAGCGAACTCAGCATCGGATACTGGTTGACGAGGTTGCCTAGGCTTGCGTTCAGGTTTCTTGCGGACTGGCTGAACTTGCTGCTGGAAAGGCCGGGGATGAACACCTTGAGCCAGCTGAAGCGCGTGACGGCCTGGCGCATTTCGCCAGCGGCTTCCGCGAGCTCGAGCCGCTCGACTGCGGATCGAAGGATCAGCAATTCCTTGCGGAGCGCGCGATGCTGCGACGCGCTCCAGTTCGATCGCGACGAATGGGAGCGGGGTGAATTGCCCGTGACGTTCTGGCTCATGGCGCGTCGGCGAAGTAGGTGGGAGGGGTGAGCGCGACTGCGTTCACGGCTTGCCGCGGAACAGTTCGCGGTCTTTCTCGAGTTCGGCGAGTGTCGCCTCGAACACGGTCGGCGCATCGCGCAGGCCCGAGCGCGCCTTCAGCGCGCACGCGATGCCGCCTGCGGCATACAGGACGGTGATCGCCGCGAGCGACTGCCAGCGGTAGGTATCCCAGAACGCGATCGCGACGAGCACGGTCAGGCTGATGAGCGCCATCGTCGCGAGCATCATCGCGGCGAGCGCGAGGAACAGCACGCCCATCAGGCGCTCCTTCTCCTCGGCAAGCTCGATGCCCACCAGTTCGAGGCGCGTTTGCAGAAGTCCGATCGCGGAGCCGACGAGGCGGCGCAGCGGTCCTTGGCCGGACGGCTGCGAGGTGGTGTCTGTCGTCATGGATGAGGTGCTTGCGCGTGCAGTGAGCAGCTAGGACAAAGCCGGCCGGCGGAGACCGCCGGCTGGCTTCGACGCCCGTGAGCCGCGCGACGCGGCCCGCGGGACGAAACGGCGCAGAGCGCGTTACTTGCGGTTGATCAGCAGGCCGATCAGCACGCCGATGCCGGCGGCGACGCCGACCGACGTCCACGGATGCTCGTGCACATAATCGTCGGTCGCGCGAGCGGCCTTCTTGCCTTTCTCGACCACCACGACCTGGACGTCGGCTGCCTTTTCCTTAGCCTGCTTCAGGCGCGACATGGCTTTCTCGCGCAGCTCGGCCGCACGGTCGCCCGTGCTGCTCGCGGCTTGCTTGAGCAGGTCTTCGGCGTCCGAGAGAACGGTTTTGATATCCGACATCAGTTTCTCCTTGTTGATTTCCGACATTGCAACTCCCTTCGTGCTGTCATGCTGCAGGTTCACATCGTAGCGAAACGCCTGCCTGCTGGCGAGCCGGGAAGACACACGGCGGCAGTGCAAGACTGCATGGTAAACGATTTGTAATCATTAACAGAGCGGCAAACGGGGTGGAAAGTTTCCCTCGTGACCGTTCGTCCTGCCCCGACACCGGGTAAAAATGACAAAAAAGTATGAATATCAAACGGAATAATCGTTCGCACGGCCCATTGCTTCCCGTAAGCTGATGGACTGTCCCGCGCTGGACCAGCGCGCGGTTTCAACCAGCATCGTTCGAGGAGGGAACATCATGAGTCTGCGTCTTGGCGACATCGCACCGGATTTCGAGCAGGAATCGAGCCTGGGCCCCATCAAGTTTCACGAGTGGCTGGGCGACGGCTGGGGCGTCCTGTTTTCCCACCCGGCCGACTACACGCCGGTGTGCACGACTGAGCTCGGGCTGACCTCGAAGCTGAAGGGCGAATTCGAGAAACGCAACGTGAAGGTGATCGCGCTGTCGGTCGACGGCGTCGAATCGCACAAGGGCTGGATCAACGACATCAACGAAACGCAGTCGACGGTCGTCGGCTTCCCGATCATCGCCGACGCGGACCGCAAGGTTTCGCAACTGTACGACATGATCCACCCGAATGCGAACGAGACGCTGACGGTGCGCTCGCTGTTCGTGATCGACCCGAACAAGAAGGTGCGGCTCACCATTACCTATCCGGCCAGCACGGGGCGCAACTTCGACGAAGTGCTGCGCGTGATCGACTCGCTGCAACTGACCGACAACTACAAGGTAGCGACGCCCGGTAACTGGAAGGACGGCGACGATGTCGTGATCGTGCCGTCGCTGCAGGATCCGGAAGAGCTGAAGAAGCGTTTCCCGAAGGGCTTCAACGCGGTGCGTCCGTATCTGCGCCTCACGCCGCAGCCGAACAAGTAAGCATCACCGGCGCGTGAACGCGGTACCGGGCCGGCGGCCCGGATCGCGAATCCGACGAAAATACGGCCCGCCCGGCAGTCATGCCGGGCGGGCCGTATCTTTTCTGCGTGCGCGGCATGGCTGCCGGGCGGGCCGCATCCGGGTGATCAGAAGAATGCCTGGATGCCCGTCTGCGCGCGGCCGAGGATCAGCGCGTGGATGTCGTGCGTGCCTTCGTACGTGTTGACCACTTCGAGGTTCACGAGGTGGCGCACAACGCCGAATTCGTCGGAGATACCGTTGCCGCCGAGCATGTCGCGCGCGAGCCGTGCGATGTCGAGCGCCTTGCCGCACGAATTGCGCTTCATGATCGACGTGATCTCGACGGCCGCCGTGCCTTCGTCCTTCATCCGGCCGAGGCGCAGCACGCCTTGCAGGCCGAGCGTGATTTCGGTCTGCATGTCGGCGAGCTTCTTCTGGATCAGCTGGTTTGCGGCGAGCGGCCGGCCGAACTGCTGGCGATCGAGCACGTACTGGCGCGCGGTGTGCCAGCAGGACTCGGCGGCGCCGAGCGCGCCCCAGGCGATCCCGTAGCGTGCCGAGTTCAGGCACGTGAACGGGCCGCGCAGGCCGCTCACGTTCGGCATCAGGTTCTCTTCTGGGACGAACACCTCGTCGAGGACGATCTCGCCGGTGATCGATGCGCGCAGCCCGACCTTGCCGTGGATCGCGGGCGCCGACAGGCCCTTCCAGCCCTTCTCGAGGATGAAGCCGCGGATCGCGTCCTTGCCGTTCTCTTCCAGCTTCGCCCACACGACGAACACGTCGGCGATCGGCGAGTTCGTGATCCACATCTTCGCGCCGGACAGCGAGTAGCCGCCGGGCACCTTCTTCGCGCGCGTGACCATGCTGCCCGGGTCGGAGCCGTGGTTCGGCTCGGTCAGCCCGAAGCAGCCGATCCATTCGCCGGTCACGAGCTTCGGCAGGTATTTCTGCTTCTGCGCGTCCGAGCCGAATTCGTAAATCGGCACCATCACGAGCGACGACTGCACGGACATCATCGACCGGTAGCCGGAATCGACGCGCTCGACTTCGCGCGCGATCAGCCCGTAGCTCACGTAATTGAGGCCGGGGCCGCCGTATTCCTCCGGAATCGTCGGGCCGAGCAGGCCGACTTCGCCCATCTCGCGGAAGATGGCTGCGTCGGTGCGTTCGTGGCGGAACGCTTCGGTGACGCGCGGTGCGAGCTTGTCCTGTGCGTAGGCCTGCGCGGCATCGCGCACCATCCGCTCTTCTTCGGTCAGTTGCTGGTCGAGCAGCAGCGGATCGTCCCAATGAAAAGTTGCAGCGCTCATCGTTTCATCTCCTGTCGGTCAGCGTTAGCGCTTCAGCGCTTACGCGGACCCCATGCTTTGCGGTCGGTCAGCGTTAGCGCTGATCCCATGCCTAAGGTTCGCTTGACTTGCGTTCCGCACTGCGGAACAATGTTTTGCAAATCAAACCCAGTGTAGCATCAGATGACACTTTCAACCATCGACGAAACCATGATCGACGAACGCAAGTTCGTCGTCGCGCTCGCGCGCGGGCTCGACCTGCTGCGCGCCTTCCGACCCGGCGAGACGATGCTCGGCAATCGCGACTTCGCGGAGCGTACGGGGCTGCCGAAGGCGACGGTGAACCGCCTCGCCTATACGCTGACCGTGCTCGGCTACCTGCGCTACGACGAGACGCTCGGAAAGTATGCGCTCGACGCCGGCGTGCTGTCGCTCGGCTACGCGCTGCTGTCGGGCTCGGGGACGATCGACCTCGCGCGGCCGCACATGCAGGCGCTCGCGCGCGAGATCGGCGCGGCCGTGTCGCTCGGCTGCCGCGACGGGCTCGACATGATCTATCTGGAGACGATCCGCAGCGAAACCGCGCTGACGCTCGGGCTTGCGCCCGGCTCGCGGCTGTCGATGCTGACGAGCTCGATGGGGCGCGCGTACCTGGCCGTGCAGCCGGAGGACGTGCGCCGCGCGCTGTATGCGGAACTGCATCGCGCGGCCGGCGGCGCGGCCGACGCCGATGCGCTCGTCGTCGCCGCGCAGCACGCGGTGGCCGAGTTCTCGGCGGGTGGAGGTTGCTGCTATTCGTTCCGCGCGTGGCACATGGACGTGAACGCGGCGGCCGTGCCGTTTCGCGAGCCGCGCGAAGGGCGCTGGCTGATCCTGAGCTGCAGCGGCCCCGCGTCGTCGATGGACGAGGGCGTGTTCCGTACGCAGGTCGGGCCGAAGCTGAAGGCGCTCGCGCAGCGGCTCGGGCAGACGGCCTGAGCACGGCGGCGCGCGGCGACGTGCGACGGGCCGGTGTGATACCGGCGCCGCAAGCGGCGAATCACAGTCGCGGGTATCCGCAAAAACGGCAAGCGCGTCCCGCTCGCGGTTGCGTGCCCGGCGCACGGCGCTCATCATCGTCTGCCAGATGCTCGACGAGTTCAACGCGTTCGACGACGAGGCTGGCGATGTCACACCCGGAAACGATGGAAGGCGGTTGTGCGTGCGGGGCGATCCGCTACCGGATCGCGCATGTTCCGACCGACGCCGGTTTTTGCCATTGCCGGCTCTGCCAGCGGACGACCGGCGCGGCGGTCGTCGCGTCCGCGTCGGTGCCGATCGACGCATTCGAATACCTGCAGGGCGAGCCGACGGTCTACGCGTCGAGCGCGTGGGGCGAGCGCCGCTTCTGCGGCCGATGCGGCGCGCAACTCGAATACCGGCTTGCCGATGCGCCGAACACGGTCGAGATCAACTCCGCGACGCTCGACGCGCCGTCGCGGTTGCGCCCGGCGTGGCATGTCTGGTACGGGGATCGTTTTCCGGGCATCGAGATCGGCGACGACCTGCCGAAGTACGACGATGGTGGAAGCGACTAGGCGGCGGCCGCCACGCTAAAGAGAAACACAACGCCTGAACCTGCCGTTTGGCATGCGGCGCGCCACCTCCTGCGCGCGCCGTCCTCCCGTCTCGTCAAGCCGTCACGATCTTCGCGAACACCGGCCCCTGCATGAACCGCACGTCGTGCTGGCGCAGCAACTCGCACTGCGTCTCGTCGACGACGCCGTCGAAGATCAGCGGAATCCGCACGCGCTGCGCATAGGCGACGAGCGCCTTGACCATCCCGTCGCGCAACGCGATGCCTGCATCCATCTTGATGTAGTCGGGCCGCGCCATCTCCGATTCGACCGCGAGGATGCGGCCCGGATCAGGCAGCTTGTCCGCGACCTTGAAACCGTGATGCTGGTAGCTGCGCGTCAGGTAGCCGAGAAAGGTCTTGTGCGCGACCGCGACCGCCGGCAATTCGATCACGATGCGCTCGACCGGCAGCCCGAAGCGCTGCAGCACCGACGAGAAATGCTTGCCGTGGTCGTACTTGACGCTCTTCAGCAGCCGTTCGTGCACGCGCAGGAACAGCAGCCCGTGGCGCTGCGCGCCGAAGAAGTTGATCGCGTGCAGCGCGCGCGACAGGCGATCGATCGCGACGAGCGTCTGGTCGTCGACGGCCGAGTCGATCGGATCGTGCGGCGCACCCGTGACGAGCGTGACGGCCTGGAAGCCGAGTTCGTCGCCGTAGCGCTCGATCGTATCGGCGAACGACGTCGATTGCGGCGCGCCGGGCATCGTGACGTCGTAGATCGGTTCGTAGGCGCTGCCGAGCGTGCGCTCGGGCAGATTCGCGCTCGCGGTGCCGCCTTCGGCGAGCGCGAGGTGATCCCGCAGATACGGCAGTTGCCCGGCACGGGCGACCAGCTCGGGAATGGTGGGCGGAATCATCGGCGTAAGAAGGAAAAACGGCGGCCGAACGGGCCGCCTCGTATCTCGATATTAGCAGCGCACGCCACGCTCGGCTTGGCGTTTCGTTCATATGGTTATCCCGTCCCCGGGTCGGCGCTTAGGGTTTACGATGTTTTCACTATTCGTAATTGGTTTTACTATTCGTAAATCAAAAAGATGTCGCCGATCAAGAAATGCGGCAGTCGGGCGCCGCGAAACGGCGCCGTTCACGAATCAACAGGAAGCAAGGAGCGAGACGTGGCGGTTGACAGGAAATGCGCGCGGGACGGCGGGCCGGAGCGCCGGCAGGCGACGGGCGGGAACACGGATGCGCCGGCGTGCGCACGGCGGCGTTGAGGCGCGGATGGCGACCATGAGCATCGATTACCAGACGCTGAAGTTCGAGTACCGCCCGCGCGCGCATGACGCGGCCGTCCACCCGGTGATCGTCGTCGGCGCGGGCCCGGTGGGCCTGTCGGCCGCGATCGACCTCGCGCAGCAGGGCGTGCCCGTCGTGCTGCTCGACGACGACGACACGCTGTCGACCGGCTCGCGCGCGATCTGCTTCGCGAAGCGCACGCTCGAGATCTTCGACCGGCTCGGCTGCGGCGAGCGCTTCGTCGACAAGGGCGTGAGCTGGCACGTCGGCAAGGTGTTCCTGCAGGACGAGCAGCTGTACGCGTTCGACCTGCTGCCCGAGGAAGGGCATGCGCGCCCCGCGTTCATCAACCTGCAGCAGTACTACGTCGAAGGCTATCTGGCCGACCGCGCGTTCGCGCTGCCGAACATCGACATCCGCTGGAAGCACAAGGTGACGGGCGTCGAGCAGTCGGCCGACCACGCGGTGCTGACGATCGAGACGCCGGAGGGCGTCGCGACGCTGCGCGCGCAGTACGTGATCGCGGCCGACGGCTCGCGCAGCCCGATGCGCACGATGATGGGCTTCGAAAGCCACGGCCGGACGTTCAAGGACCGTTTCCTGATCGCCGACGTGAAGATGAAGGCGGAGTTTCCGACCGAGCGCTGGTTCTGGTTCGATCCGCCGTTCCACCGCAACCAGTCGGTGCTGCTGCACCGCCAGCCCGACAACGTGTGGCGCATCGACTTCCAGCTCGGCTGGGACGCCGATCCTGTCGCCGAGAAGCAGCCGGAGCGCGTGATCCCGCGCGTGCGCGCGCTGCTCGGGCCGGACGTCGAGTTCGAGCTCGAATGGGTGAGCGTCTATACGTTCCGCTGCCAGCGGATGGACACGTTCCGTCACGGCCGCGTGCTGTTCGCGGGCGATTCCGCGCACGGTGTGTCGCCGTTCGGCGCGCGCGGCGCGAACAGCGGCGTGCAGGACGCGGACAACCTCGGATGGAAGCTGAAGCTCGTGCTCGACGGCCGCTCGGCCGACAGCCTGCTCGATACGTACGCCAGCGAGCGCGAGTTCGCGGCCGACGAGAACATCCGCAACTCGACGCGCTCGACCGACTTCATCACGCCGAAGAGCCCGGTGTCGCGCGTGTTTCGCGACGCGACGCTGAAGCTCGCGCGCGACTGCGAATTCGCGCGCAAGCTCGTGAACAGCGGCCGCCTGTCGGTGCCGGCCGTGCTCGCCGATTCACCGCTGAACACGCCCGATCGCAGTGGCGACGCATTCGCGTGCGCGATGCGGCCGGGCGCGGCGGCGGCCGATGCGCCGGTGCGCGCGCTGGGTGCCTCGGGCTGGCTGCTGCAGCACCTGCGCGGCGGCTTCACGGGCGTGCTGTTCGGGCTGCCGGGCGATGCGGCCGCGCTCGCGCAGGCCGTCGACGGCCTTGCGCTGCCGGTGCGGCCCGTGCTCGTCGTGCCGGCCGGGCATGCGCAGCCGGTGGCCGGTGTCGACGTCGATATCGTGGAGGATGTCGACGGTTTCGCCGCGCAACGTTACGACGCGAAGCCCGGCACGTTCTACCTGCTGCGTCCCGACCAGCATGTCTGCGCACGCACGCGCACGCTCGACCGTCAGGCGATTGCCGACGCACTGGCGCGCGCGACCTGCGCACGCTGAACATCGCATTGCACACGACAACGACACCGGAGCCCCCGTCATGCCCTCACTCGATACCCGTCCGCGCCTGGTCGATCCGGACGCGTTCTACGAAGCGCTGATCGACATGCATCGCGACCTGTCCGACGCCGACAGCCAGCTCGTCAACGCGAAGCTGATCCTGCTGCTCGCGAACCAGATCGGCGATCTCGACGTGCTGCGCGAAGCGATGGCGCTCGCGCGCCAGGGCGTGACGCCGCCCGTGCATCCGGCCGCCGAGGCGGCGCAATGAGCGCGGCGCCGGCCGACGCACGCGTGCTCGAAGTCGAGCGCGTGATCGACGAGACCCATCGCCCGGGCTTTCACTGGATGCTGCTCGTGCTGTGCGGGCTGTGCCTCGTGATCGACGGTTTCGATGCGCAGGCGATGGGCTACGTCGCGCCGAGCGTGATCGCCGAATGGGGCGTGCCGAAGCAGGCGCTCGGCCCGGTGTTCAGCGCGAGCCTGTTCGGGATGCTGCTCGGCGCGCTCGCGCTGTCGGTGCTGGCCGACCGGATCGGGCGGCGCCCGGTGCTGATCGGCTCGACGCTGTTCTTCGCGGTGACGATGCTCGCGACGCCGTTCGCGGGGTCGATCCCGGTGCTGATGGCGCTGCGCTTCGTCACGGGCCTCGGCCTCGGCTGCATCATGCCGAACGCGATGGCGCTGGTCGGCGAGTTCAGCCCGGCCGCGCATCGCGTGAAGCGGATGATGATGGTGTCATGCGGTTTCACGCTCGGCGCGGCGATCGGCGGCTTCATCAGCGCCGCGCTGATTCCGGCGCTCGGCTGGCGTTCGGTGTTCTTCGTCGGCGGCACGGTGCCGCTCGTGCTCACGGTCGCGATGGTCGCGCGGCTGCCCGAGTCGCTGCAGTTCCTGGTGCTGAAAGGGCGCGACGCGCAGGCGCGCGACTGGCTCGCGCGCTTCGCGCCGCAGGCCGGCATCGACGCGAACACGCGGCTCGTCGTGCGCGAACGCGCCGCGACCGGCGCGCCGGTCGCCGAACTGTTCAGCCACGGCCGCCTGCCGGTCACGCTGCTGCTGTGGGCGATCAGCTTCATGAACCTGATCGATCTGTACTTCCTGTCGAACTGGCTGCCGACCGTGATGCGCGACGCGGGCTATTCGCAGGGCACGGCGGTGATCGTCGGCACGGTGCTGCAGACCGGCGGCGTGATCGGCACGCTGTCGCTCGGCTGGTTCATCGAACGCTACGGCTTCGTGCGCGTGCTGTTCGTGTGCTTCGCGTGCGCGGCCGTATCGGTAGGGCTGATCGGCTCGGTCGCGCATGCGCTGCCGTGGCTGCTGGTCGCCGTGTTCGCGGGCGGGTTCTGCGTGGTCGGCGGGCAGCCGGCCGTGAACGCGCTCGCGGGCCAGTATTACCCGACGTCGCTGCGCTCGACGGGCATCGGCTGGAGCCTCGGCATCGGCCGGATCGGCTCGGTGCTCGGGCCGCTCGTCGGCGGACAACTGATTGCGCTCAACTGGTCGAACGGTGCGCTGTTCCACGCGGCCGCGGTGCCCGTGCTGTGCTCGGCGCTGTTCGTCCTCGGCCTGGCGGGTGTGACGCGGCGAAGCGGCGCGCAGGCGCCGAACGCCGCCATGAATTGATGGAGAAAGGAAACGATGACGCTTGACCTGTCGAAACCGGCGACTGCCGGCTACCTGAGCGGTTTCGCGAACGAATTCGCGACCGAGGCGCTGCCCGGCGCGCTGCCGCACGGCCGCAACTCGCCGCAGCGCGCGCCGTACGGGCTGTATGCGGAGCAGTTGTCGGGCACCGCGTTTACCGCGCCGCGCGGCCACAACCGCCGCTCGTGGCTGTACCGCATCCGCCCGGCGGCCGTGCACCGGCCGTTCGAGCCGTTCGCGGGCCCGCAGCGGCTCGTGTCGGAATTCGGCGACTCGGCCGACGTGCCGCCGACGCCGCCGAACCAGTTGCGCTGGGATCCGCTGCCGATGCCGGTCGAGCCGACCGATTTCGTCGAAGGGCTGGTGACGATGGCCGGCAACGGCTCGGCGGCCGCGATGAACGGCTGCGCGATTCACCTGTACGCGGCGAACCGCTCGATGCAGGACCGCTTCTTCTACAGCGCGGACGGCGAACTGCTGATCGTTCCGCAGCAGGGCCGGCTCTTCATTGCGACCGAATTCGGCCGGCTCGACGTCGAGCCGTTCGAGATCGCGGTGATCCCGCGCGGCGTGCGTTTTTCCGTCGCGCTGCCGGACGGCGACGCGCGCGGCTACATCTGCGAAAACTTCGGCGCGCAGCTGCGCCTGCCGGATCTCGGCCCGATCGGCTCGAACGGTCTCGCGAACCCGCGCGACTTCCTGACGCCGCAGGCCGCGTACGAAGACCGCGAAGGCGCGTTCGAGCTGATCGCGAAGCTGAACGGCCGCCTGTGGCGCGCGGACATCGGCCATTCGCCGCTCGACGTCGTCGCGTGGCACGGCAACTACGCACCGTACAAATACGATCTGCGCCTGTTCAACACGATCGGCTCGATCAGCTTCGACCATCCCGATCCGTCGATCTTCCTCGTGCTGCAGTCGCAGAGCGATACGCCGGGCGTCGACACGATCGACTTCGTGATCTTCCCGCCGCGCTGGCTCGCGGCCGAGGATACGTTCCGCCCGCCGTGGTTCCACCGCAATGTCGCGAGCGAGTTCATGGGGCTCGTGCACGGCGCATACGACGCGAAGGCCGAAGGCTTCGTGCCGGGCGGCGCGAGTCTGCATAACTGCATGTCGGGCCACGGGCCCGACGCGGACACGTTCGAGAAGGCGTCCGCGAGCGACACGACGAAGCCGCACAAGGTCGACGCGACGATGGCGTTCATGTTCGAGACCCGCACGCTGATCCGGCCGACGCGCTACGCGCTCGACACCGCGCAGCTGCAGGCGGACTACTTCGAATGCTGGCAAGGCATCCAGAAACACTTCAATCCGGAGCAACGATGAGCGATACCCAAGACTGGCGCGCGACGCTCGACCCGGCCCGCAAGAGCTGGGTCGAGACGGCGAACGATCCCGCCTGCGATTTCCCGATCCAGAACCTGCCGTTCGGGATCTTCAGCGATGCGAAGCAGGCGGCGCGCCGTGCGGGCGTCGCGCTCGGCGACCAGGTCGTCGATCTCGCTGTGCTGGCGCGCGCGGGCCTCGTGACGCTGCCGGCCGACGCCGATGCGTTCGCCGCGCCGACGCTCAACGCGTTCATCGCGCTCGGCCGCGACGCGTGGCGCAGCGTGCGCGTGCAGTTGTCGGACCTGTTCTCGCGCGACAACGCACGGCTGCGCGACGATACGGCGCTGCGCGCGCAGGTGCTCGTCGCGCAGCGCGACGCGACGCTGCATCTGCCGGTCGAGATTCCCGGCTATACCGATTTCTATTCGTCGAAGGAACATGCGACCAACGTCGGCTCGATGTTCCGCGATCCGAAGAATGCGCTGCTGCCGAACTGGTCGGAGATGCCGATCGGCTACAACGGCCGCGCGTCGTCGGTGGTCGTGAGCGGCACGCCGGTGCGGCGCCCGAACGGGCAACTGAAGCTGCCCGACCAGGAACGCCCGGTGTTCGGCGCGTGCCGTAAGCTCGACATCGAACTGGAGACGGGCTTCATCGTCGGCAAGGGCAATGCGCTCGGCGAGCCGATCGCGTGCGAGGACGCGGAGGCGCACATCTTCGGGATGGTGCTGCTGAACGACTGGAGCGCGCGCGATATCCAGCAGTGGGAATACGTGCCGCTCGGCCCGTTCAACTCGAAGGGCTTCGCGACGACGATCTCGCCGTGGATCGTCACACTCGACGCGCTCGAACCGTTCCGCACCGCGCAGCCGGAGCAGGCGCCGCAGCCGCTCGCGTATCTGCAGCACGCGGGCAAGCATGGGTTCGACATCGCGCTCGAAGTGACGCTGCGCGCCGAGGGCGACGCCGAAGCGACGTCGATCTGCCGCACCAACTTCAAGCACATGTACTGGACGATGGCGCAGCAGCTCGCGCATCACACGGTCGCGGGCTGCAACACACGGGTCGGTGACCTGATGGGATCGGGCACGATCAGCGGGCCGACGAAGGATTCGTTCGGCAGCCTGCTCGAACTGACGTGGAACGGCAAGGAGCCGGTCGCGCTGGACGGCGGCGGCAGCCGCACGTTCATCGACGACGGCGACGAGTTGACGCTGAAGGGCTGGTGCCAGGGCGACGGCTATCGTGTCGGCTTCGGCACGTGCGCCGGCAAGATCCTGCCGGCGCGTAACGCGTAACGCGCAAGACGCAGCGTGTAGTACGGCAGTACCGGGCGGCCCGTATCAAGCGGGCCGTCGTCAATGTGTCGGCGGATGTCAGACCGCGCGTTGCACCGTGGCGCGGCGTTCCCACAGCGCGGCCGCGACGAATGCCGCGACGCAGACGACCAGCACGCCGACCAGCGCGTTGCTGCCCAGTTGCTCCATCAATGCGCCCGCAACGAGCGGGCCGCCGAAGCTCGCGGCGCTCCACGACGCCGACACGAGCGAGCTCGCGGTGACGAGCGCCGCACCGCGGAAGCGTTCGCCGCACGCGACGAGCGACAGCGTATAGATGCTGCCGGCCGCCGCGCCGAGCACGAACAGCAGCGGCCAGCACAGCCACGGGTTCGCGATGACGAATGGCAGCAGCGGCAGGCCGGCCAGCACGATCCAGCCCGCGCCGAGGTGCACGCGTTCGCGGCCGAGCTTGTCCGCGAGCCAGCCGATCGGGAACTGCATCGCGGTATCGCCGAACAGCATGATCGACGCGAGCAGCACGGCGGTCGCGCTCGCGACGCCGTGATCCATCGCGTAGAGCGGCAGCAGCGACAGCGCGAGCGTGTCGAACAGCGCGAAGAACCCGGTGCCGATGATCAGCGCGGGCATGCGCGGCAGCACCGCGAGCCAGTGATCGTGTTCCGCGTGATGTGCGTCGTCGCCGGCGAGCGGCGCGCGCCGGATCGTCGCGAGCGTCGGCAGCGCGAGCAGGAACAGCGCGCCGCACAGCGCGAAGCGGATGCTCGTCGCGCCCGCGATCTGGCTCACGAGCACGGGGCCCGCCATCTGGAACAGCGTGAAATTGGTCGCGTAGATCGCGACGACGCGGCCGCGCGTCGAATCGTCGGCGAGCTGGTTGACCCATGCTTCGCCGATCGTGAACAGCAGCATCAGCGCGGCGCCGCACAACACGCGCAGCACGCCCCACAGGATCAGGTTCGACGTGAACTGCATCAGCGCGGTGGCCGCCGCGAGCAGCACGACCGACACGACGATCGCGCGGCGTGAGCCGATGTGTCGCGCGAGTGCGGTGACGAACGGGACGATCGCGAGGCCGCCGAGGGCCTGCGCGGCCGTCAGCATGCCGACGACGTTGGTGCCGTGTCCGGCTTCGGTCAGCGCGAGCGCGGTGAGCGGCAGCGTGGCGCCGGTCCCGAGGCCGACGACCGCGACGCTCAGGATGAGCGCGAGGAAATCACGATTAAGAATGGCTTTCATCGGCGGCGATGCTACACCGGGGACCTTGAAAGGTCCATGAAGGCCATCAGGTTCGAATGGCGTTGCGCGCGCAACGAATGCGCGCGGCCCCGCGTTACACGTATTCGGTCGGCACGACCACCGGGCGGCGTTCGAGCGACGCCGACCACAGCGTGAGCGCCAGCGCCGCGACGGCCATCGCGACCCCGACCCACGGCAGGTTCACGAGCGGCACGCCGGAACCGATCGCCATCCCGCCGAGCCAGGCGCCCGTCGCGTTGCCGAGGTTGAATGCGCCCTGGTTCAGCGTCGACGCGAGGTTAGGTGCGTCGCTCGCGCGGTCGACGATCAGGATCTGCAGCGGCGGCACGATCGCGAACGCGAGGATGCCCCACACGAAGATCGTCGCGAGCGCGGCGAACGGCAGGTGCATCGTGCCCGCGAACAGCGCGAGGACGATGCCGATCAGCGCAAGCGTCGCGATCAGCGACGGCATCCGGCGCCAGTCGGCGAGCTTGCCGCCGAGCGTGCCGCCGACCGTCAGCCCGAGGCCGAACAGCAGCAGCACATACGTGACCTGACGCGGCGAGAAGCCGGTCACGTCCTCGAGGATCGGCGTGATGTACGTGAACACGCTGAACAGGCTCGCGGACGCGAGCACGCTGATGCCGAGCACCATCAGCACCTGCGGGTGCTTCAGCACGCTGAATTCGCGCGTGATGCTGGTGTCGGGCATCGCGAGATTCTTCGGCAGGCACACGGCGAGCGCGGCGGCCGCGGCGATGCCGATGCCGGTGACGGCCCAGAACGTCGCGCGCCAGCCGAACGCCTGGCCGAGCGCGGTGCCGAGCGGCACGCCGAGCACATTCGCGAGCGTGAGGCCCGTGAACATCAGCGCGATCGCCTGTGCGCGGCGGTTCGGCGCGACGAGGTTGCTCGCGACTACCGAGCCGATCCCGAAGAACGCGCCGTGGCAGAACGCGGTGACGACGCGGGCGGCCATCAGCACCGCATAGCCGGGGGCGATCGCACAGAACAGGTTGCCCGCGATGAACAGCCCGATCAGGCCCATCAGTGCGCGCTTGCGCGGCATCTTCGCGGTGACGATCGCGAGGATCGGCGCGCCGATCGTCACGCCGAGCGCGTAGCCCGACACGAGCATCCCGGCGGCCGGAATCGACACGCCGAGGTCGCGCGCGACATTGGGCAGCAGCCCCATGATCACGAATTCGGTGGTACCGATTCCAAATGCGGCGACGGCAAGGGCGAAAAGAGGTAAGGGCATCGCGGTAGGCTCGGGAAAAGCCGCCGCTCGGGCCAGGCGCGGATGCGCGGGGCGGGCGGACGGTAAGGCGAACGACAGCCGCGATTCTACTTCAGTGAAAACCCCTATGCTCGGGGCCAAAACGGATGTTGCCGGCGTGCGACGGGGTAGCGCGTGTAAAGCGCACAGTGTGGGATTCGACGAAGGTTTGCAGCGGCGAATGTGCCGGGGTCGGAACGATGACGGCGGTGGGGCCGCTCGTCAGGCGATTCGTTCGGGAGACCCGTCGGGGAAGGCGTTCGATGCGTTTGCCGCGTCGGCGTCCGGTGTTGCGTCCGCCGGCGACGAAGGCGAACCGGCGGCGTCGATCGCGGCCGGTTTGTCCCAGCCGTTCTCGAACAGGCACGCTTCGATCGGCATCCGCGTGGCCCAGCGTTCCGCTTCGAGCATCGGCTTCGCATAGAACGCGTCGACGTGCCCGACGCACAGCACGGCGATCGGCTTTGCGCCGTCGGGCATGCGAAGCAGCGTGCGCAGCGCATCGACGTCGAACAGCGACACCCAGCCCATCCCGAGCCCTTCCGCGCGGGCCGCGAGCCACATGTTCTGGATTGCGCACGCGGCGGACGCCAGATCCATCTCCGGCAGCGTGCGGCGGCCGAACACGTGGCGCTCGCGGCCGTCGGCGAGCGCGACGACCAGCAGCTCGCCGCATTCGCGCACGCCTTCGACCTTCAGCCGCATGAATTCGTCCTGGCGCTCGCCGAGCGCGTCGGCGGTCGCGCGGCGTTCGGCCTCGACCAGCGCGTGGATCGCGGTGCGCAGCGCGGGATCGGTGATGCGGATGAAGCGCCACGGCTGCATGAAGCCGACGCTCGGCGCGTGGTGCGCGGCGCGCAACAAGCGCGCGAGCACGGCCGGATCGACGGGCGCCGGCGTGAAATGGCGCATGTCGCGCCGTTCGAAAATGGCGCGGTAGACGGCGGCGATGTCGGAGTCGTCGAAACGCATGAGCGGCAAAGGCAAGGAAGGACGTCGGCGCAACGATAACAGACGGCGCGCACGAAACGTTACTTCAGCAGAAACAATGCACTGAATTGTTGACGAAGTCGGGTGCGGTGCGCAGCAACAGGCGCGAGCAAACGATTGCGGGTGCGCTGCCTGCCGTCAAACGTGCTGTTTCTCAACGGTTTGCCATCACGACGTTCTGCGGAGCCCCCGCATGCCAAGCCTCGATGTTCAGCAGCGTCGTCTGCGCGATCTCCGCCAACGCTTCGCGCGTGAAGAACGCCTGGTGCGACGTGACGATCACGTTCGGGAACGTCAGCAGGCGCGCGAGCACGTCGTCCTGCAGCGGCAGGTCGGAGTGATCCTCGAAGAAGAGCCCGCTTTCCTCCTCGTACACGTCGAGCCCGAGATGGCCGAGCTGGCCGCTCTTGAGCGCGTCGACCAGCGCCTGCGCATCGACGAGGCCGCCGCGGCCGGTGTTGATCAGCATCGCGCCGTGCTTCATCCGTGCAAGGGTCTGCGCATTGATCAGATGGTGCGTCGACGGCAGCAGCGGGCAGTGCAGGCTGACGATGTCGGCGTGGTGCAGCAACGCGTCGAGTTCGACATAGCGCGCGCCGAACGCGATCAGCTCGTCGTTGTACGGCGGCACCGAATGCGCGAGCACATGCATCCCGAAGCCCATCATGATCTTCGCGAACACGCTGCCGATGATGCCGGTGCCGATCACGCCGACGGTCTTGCCGTGCAGGTCGAAGCCGAGCAGGCCGTTCAGCGAGAAGTCGCCTTCGCGGGTGCGCGCGACGGCGCGCGGCAGGCGGCGGTTGAGCGCGAGGATCAGTGCGACCGCGTGCTCGGCGACCGCATGCGGCGAATAGGCGGGCACGCGCACGACCGCGATGCCGAGCCGCTCGGCGGCCGCCAGGTCGACATGGTTGAAGCCCGCCGAGCGCAGCGCGATCAGGCGCGTGCCGCCGTCCGCGAGCCGTTCGAGCACGGCCGCGTCGACGGTATCGTTGACGAACGGGCAGACGACTTCATAGCCATGCGCGAGGATCGCGGTCTCCGCGTCGAGGTGCGACGGCTGGAAGTGCAGTCGATAGCCGAACTGCCGGTTGGCGGCGCTAAACGAATCGTCGTCGTACTGCCGGCTGCTGAACAGGATTACGCGCACGCTGCACCTCCGATGGCTGTCGCGCGCAGTTTACTGCAGGCCCGTGATGATGTCGGAGCGTTCAGGCCCGCGCGACGGCCGCAGGAAGCCGTAGTCCGTCCGTTCTCGGGCCTTCTGCGCGCTGAAGTGGTCGAGTGCGTGCTCGACGAAGCTGCGCGTGCGGGCCGGCACGTACTGGCGGTTCGGGTAGACGAGCGACAACTGCGCGTCCGGATCGTCGATCCGGTAGCCGGCCAGCAGCCGAACGAGCGTGCCGCTGTTGAGCGCGTCGGCGACGCACGGTTCGGGCAGCACCGCGATGCCGGCGCCGGCCACGGCGGCCGCCTGGACCAGCGCGAGCTGGTTGACCGTGCAGGCCGGGCGCACCGTGACGGAATGCGCGACGCCGTCGTGGCCGACCAGTTGCCACGCGGGCGCGTGCTGGTGCGGCGCGAGCGTGACCCAGTCGTGGCCCGGCAGGTCGTCGGGCACGCGCGGCTCGCCGCGCCGTTCGAGATAGGCCGGCGCCGCGCACGCGACGAACGGGTTCGGCGCGAGCGCATGGCCGATCAGAGACGGGTTGCCGTCGAGCCGGTTGCCCGTGACGATACCGACGTCGTAGCCCGAATCGAGCACGTCGAGCGGCCCCTCGGCGACGGTCAGCTGCACGCGCAGCTCGGGGTAGCGGTGCCGGAAGCTGCTGACGAGCGGAGTCAGCGCAAGCGGCGACAGCAGGCCCGACGCGACGACGCGCAGCGTGCCGGCCGGTTCGCGCACGGCATGCGCGACGGACGACTCGAGGTGGTCGAATTCCTCGAGCAGCGCGCGGCAACCGTCGAGGTAGCGCACGCCGGCCTCGGTGAGCGACAGGTTGCGCGTGGTGCGGTGGATCAGCCGTGTGTTCAGGTGGCCCTCGAGCATCGCGATCGAACGCGTGACGAGCGCATTGGACACGCCGAGATGGTGCGCCGCGCGCCGGAAGCTTTGCTGCTCGGCGACGCAGACGAATACACGCATGGTCTGAATCTGGTTCATGGCTTGTGTATTTCTGGCCCGGTTGATTGATTATGGTTGTGATTTTTTGCCGCGCAACCTCGAAATTGCATCACACGGCACCCAGTTCTCGCTCGTATCGAAAAATCGGTTTTCGATTCCGCAGACGATTGTTAAATACAGAAGCGATATCCGTCAACCTGAGAAAAGGGGCGGGTTGCGGAAAATCGAAATCGCGGGTACCGGTTAAACGCGGTGATGCCGCACGCGCCTGCCGGGAAAAACCGGCGCGGTATTGGAATATGCGTCGATGTGGCGAATATTTCTTATGTTAATCAATTGGTTGCATGTTATTCGATCAGGCCGTATCGGGTAATTTGAGGAGTCGTCCCCCCAATACATGCTGCAATAATGGATGTTTTTCCTGCGTGCGAATTTCGCGTATCGCATTCCGCGCGGCGATTTTTATCGGGCACCCGGTCTATTCCGTTCGGTGCGCAAGTCGTGCTGAACCGCCGGCATCGGCGAATCGCGGCGATATTGCCGGAGAAAATCGCGCGCATGGCGCCCGGATGGAACCGTTTCGCAACCGGCCGGCAATCCCTTTCCAATCCGGAACGCCATCGCGCGACACGCGCGCGGCCGGCTGGCCCGGTCGGGCGACCGGGCCAGCGTCGTGCTGTCCGGTCGCGCGTGCCTCTTGCGCGAGGCCGCGGAACGCGGAATGATCGATCAGTTCGCCATGCAGCGCGGCGAGCGTCCGTGCACTTCCTTTCCTCACCTGCTACCCGCCATGTCTATCGATTACTCGCCGATTCCCTGTCCCGTCGTCGTGCCGCTCGACGCGATCCTGCCCGAAGAACCGCTGCTGATGATGGGGGCCGGCCCGGTTCCGATTCCGGCCGCCGTCGCGAAGGCGAACACGGTCGTGATCAACCACCTCGGTGCGACGATGGCGAAGATCATCGAGCAGGTGAAGGAGATGGGGCGCTACGTGTTCCAGACCCGCACGAAGTGGGTGCTCGGCGTCGCGGGCCCCGGCTCGGCCGCGATGGAAATGGCGATCTCGAACCTGGCGTGGCGCGGCACGCGCGTGCTGTCGATCCGCAACGGTTTCTTCAGCGCGCGGATGGCCGAGATGGCCACGCGCGTCGGTGCCGACGTCGCGACGCTCGAAGTGGCCGATCGCGCGGTCGCGAGTCTCGACGAAGTCGCGGATGCGATCGCGCGCGAGCGGCCCGAGATCGTCACGATCGTGCAGGGCGAGACGTCGAACACCGTGTGGAACCGCGACCTGCGCGACATCGCGGCGCTCGCGAAGGCGGCCGGCGCGCTGGTCGTCGTCGACGCGGTGTGCACGCTGTCGACGATGCCGCTCGAGATGGACGCGTGGGGCATCGACGCGGTGATCACCGGCGGCCAGAAGGGGCTGTCGTCGATCCCGGGCGTGTCGCTGATCGCGTTCTCCGACGCCGCGTGGGAGCGTATGAAGCATCGCCCCGAACCGAACGCGCACTGGTGCCTCGACATGGCGCTCGCCGAGAACTTCTGGCACAACGCGGGCTATCACTACACGGCGCCCGTGTCGGGCGTGCTCGCGCTGCACGAGGCGCTGCGGCTCGTCTGCGCGGAGACGCTCGAAAGCCGCTTCGCGCGCCATCTGCGCTGCTCGCTCGCGCTGCAGGCGGGCGTCGAGTCGATGGGGCTCAAGCTCTATGCGCCGAAGGACTGCCGGCTCAATTCGGTGGTCGGGATCGAAACGCCGGAAGGGCTCACGCCCGGGATGATCTGCGGCCATATCTCGAAGCAGTACCAGGTCGAGATCTCGGGCTCGTTCGGCTTGCCGATCGTGCGGATCGGGCAGATGGGCGAGCAGTGCCGCGAACACAACCTGTTCCGCACGCTGCATGCGTTCGGTCGCACGATGGTCGATCTGAAGGTGCCGGTCGACCTGCCGGCCGGTGTCGCGGCGCTCGAACAGGAGCTGTCGCGGCGCGGTGCGTAAGCTGGAAGGGGGAAGCCGCGCTCAGCGGCCCTGCATCGCGCGCCGGTACGTATTCGGCGTCGTGCCGTGCGCGTCGCGAAAGCGATGGCTGAAGTGGCCGGCGTTCGCGTATCCGCAGTCGGCCGCGATCTGCGCGAGCGGCAGCGAGGTCGTGCGCAGCAGCTCGCGCGCTCGCGCAAGCCGCTGCTCGGCCACCCACGCGTGCGGCGCGCGGCCGAACGACAGCCGGAACATCCGCGAGAAGTGGTATTCGGACAGCGCGGCGACGTCGGCCAGTTCGCCGAGCGTCAGCGGCTGCGCCAGGTACGTGTCGATATAGTCGCGCACGCGGCGGCGCACGGCCGGCGCGAGGCCGCCGCGGAACGATGCATCGGTGCGCGTCGTGCTCTGCCCGCGCAGCAGCAGGCTCAGCACCTCGTGCGCGGTCTCGTTCACGCGCAGCCGTTCGTCGGCATCGTCCCAGCCGTCCAGCGCGAGTGAGCGGAGCAGCGCGGCGACGCGCGCATCCTCGAAATAGGTGCGGTCGGCGAGTTTCAGCTCGCGCGGCTCGCGGTCGAGTTCGCGGATCGCGCGCTGCGTGAAGTGCTCGGGCAGGAAATACAGGTGGATGAAATGCATCTCGCCGCGCACCCACCAGCGCGATTCATGGTCGCCCGGCAGCGCGCACAGCAGGCTCGGCGCGCCGTAGCGCGGCACGCGTTCGCGTTCCGTCCGGTAGCCGCCGTCGAGGTAGCACGACAGCGTGTGGTGGCCGGGCTGCTCGTAGACCGTCTCGCTTTCGTCGGTAATCCGCGTCCATTCGGCGATCGCGAGATGGTCGCCGAGCCACGCGAAACGCTCGAGCGTCGCGTTTGCGTCGGCGAGCGTGCGGCATACCGACTGCAGGCCGAACGGCAGATCGCCGCCAGCCAGGGCGGCGGCGTGGTCGACGGGCGGAGCGGAGAGGGAGAAGCTCATGATGAGCCGAGTATAAGCGGGCGCGCGACACCGCAGGCGAGGCCCCGAAAAAGACCGCAATTCCGGACAATCGACACGCGCCGCGCGGCGGCATAGTCGGGATCCCGTTTCACCCGATTTTCCGGATCGTTGCCGCCATGAACCTGTCGCTCTATTTCGTCACCGTGCTGATCTGGGGCACCACCTGGATCGCGATCAAGTGGCAGCTCGGCGCCGTGCCGCCGCCCGTGTCGATCGCGTGGCGCTTCTGGCTCGCGGCCGCCGTGCTGTTCGCGCTGCTGCGCGTGCTGCGCCGGCCGGTCCGCCCGCCGCGCGAAGCGTGGCGCTACCTCGTCGCGCAGGGCTTCGCGCTGTTCTGCCTGAACTTCCTGTGCTTCTACTATGCGGAGCAGGTCGTGCCGAGTGGCCTCGTCGCGGTGATCTTCTCGACCGCGCCGTTGTTGAACTCGATCAACGGCCGGCTGTTCATGGGCCGTCCGCTGCGGCCGTCGGCGATCGCCGGCGCGCTGCTCGGCCTGGCCGGCATCGCGTGCCTGTTCTGGCAGCAGATGGCCGGCCACCTCGACGATCACGCGACCTGGACGGGGCTCGCGATCGCATTCGCCGGCACGATGTGCTTCTCGGCCGGCAACCTGCTGTCGAGCCGGATGCAGTCGATGGGGCTGCACCCGCTCGCGACCAACGGCTGGGCGATGCTGATCGGCGCGGCGATCCTGACCGTCGGCAGTGCGGTGGCCGGGATGCCGTTCACGCTCGACATGAGTCCGCGTTATCTCGGCGCGCTCGTCTACCTGGCCGTGCCGGGCTCGGTGATCGGCTTCACCGCGTACCTGACGCTCGTCGGCCGGATCGGGCCGGAGCGCGCAGCGTACTGCACGGTGCTGTTCCCGATCGTCGCGCTGGCCGTGTCGACGGTGTTCGAAGGCTACCAGTGGTCGCCGCTCGCGGTGATCGGGCTGCTGCTCGTGGTGGCCGGCAATCTGGTCGCGTTCGATGTGACACGGAGGCTGTTTCTGCGGACGGCATGACCTTCGCGGTCGCCACGACGGCCGTCGGATAAAAGAACGCCCGCGCGATGCGGGCGTTCTTTTGGGGGGACCGGCGGCGCGATTTCCGCGACCGGCCGCCATGCAACGGCCTGCGCGTTCACGCCGCCGCGCTACTCCCCGCAACACGTGCCTGCCGCTGGTACAGCACCATCGACAGCGCGACGCCCGCCGCGGCGGCCGCCGCCGCGAACAGGAACACCTGCGGATAGCCGAACGCGCCGGCGACATAGCCAGCGAGCGGGCCCGTGATGCCGAGCGACAGGTCGAGGAACACCGAGTATGCGGACAGCGCCGCGCCGCGGCTCGCGGGCGGCACGAGCGCGACGGCCTCGACGCCGAGCGCCGGGAAGATCAGCGCGAAGCCGAAGCCCGTCAGCGCGGCGCCGACGAGCGCGACGTGCGGCACGGGCGCGAGCCACAGCAGCACGAGGCCCGAGCATTCGAACGCGAACGACACGATCGCGACGCGGAAGCCGCCGTAAGTCTTGATCGTGTTCGCGAACAACAGGCGCGCGCCGATGAACAGCGTGCCGAACACGGTCAGCGACAGCGCGGCGTTCGGCCAGTGGCGCGCCGCGTAGTACAGCGTGACGAAGGTCGCGATCGAGCCGAAGCCGGCCGAGCCGAGCGCGAGGCCGAGGCCGTGCGGCAGCACGCGCGTGAACACGCTCGCATACGACATCCGTTCGCCGTGCACGAGCGGCACGGAGTCGATCAGGCGCGCGAGGTAGAAGCCGATTGCGGCCAGCGCGATCACGATCACGCCGATCAGCGCCGGATTCAGCGTATGCGCGATCGCGACGCCGACCGGCGCGCCGAGCGCGAGCGCGCCGTAGGTCGCGATGCCGTTCCACGAGATCACCTTCGCGTTGTGCGCGACGCCGACCTTGCCGATGCCCCACAGGATCGCGCCGGTGCCGCACAGGCTCTCGCCGACGCCGAGCACGAGCCGGCTCGCGACCAGCAGCACGAGGCTCGCGACCGGCCAGTGCGCGAGCAGCAGCGCGACCAGCAGCAGCACGCCCGACACGCCGCAGCCGATCAGCCCGCGCAGCACCGTCTGCTTCGGGCCGAGCGTATCGGCGAAGCGCCCGGCGAGCGGCCGCGACGCGAGCGTCGCGAAATACTGGACGCTGATCGCGCCGCCCGCGACGATCGCGGAAAAGCCGAGGTCGTCATGGACGAAGCCCGGCAGCACCGCGAGCGGCAGGCCGATGGTCAGGTAGCAGATGAACGTGAAGCAGACGACGGACACGATTTGCAGCGTGACCGCGAACCCGCTGCGCGGTGGTGTGGCGGAATCGGTTGACATGGGGTCGGAACGAATGAGCGGAACGGAGCGTTACGGAACGGAAAGCGGCGAAAAACGGAATCGGGATTTTCCCATGGAACCGGTTTTCACGCAGGTACCATTTAGTTAATCGCGACCCGTTTTTGCGGATGACGGATCGCGGCGGGCATCGCCGGACGGCCCGCGGAGCACCGTGCGGAAAGGGCGCCGGGCGGCCCCGGCGCTCATATCGCGGCAGTTATATGGGCCCCATGCGTGATGGGCTATGGGTTGCGGAATTTGATGGTGATAGCGTGCAAACTGTCAGAAAAACGTCGGTCGAGCGCTCCGCGCAGGCCGCCTTGCCCCCCATTTGAAGAACCATAGAGACATGAGTGAGCCGATTCGCTTCTATCATCGTCACGCTATCCGCGAAGTCAGCGGCGCGGACGTCACTCGCACCGTGCTGCAGTACCTGCGCGAGGACGCGCATTGCACCGGCACCAAGGAAGGCTGCGCGGAAGGCGACTGCGGTGCGTGCACGGTCGTCGTCGGCGAACTGACCGACGCCGGCGCGGTCGAGTTCAAGGCCGTCAACGCATGCATCCAGTTCCTGCCGACGCTCGACGGCAAGGCGCTGCTGACGGTCGAGGACCTGCGCCAGCCGGACGGCACGCTGCACCCGGTGCAGCAGGCGATGGTCGATTGCCACGGTTCGCAATGCGGGTTCTGCACGCCCGGCTTCGTGATGTCGATGTGGGCGCTATACGAGAAGCACGGCCACGAAGGCTGCGGCAGCGCGTGCGCGAAGGCGAAGGACGTGCCGACGCGCACCGAGATCGCCGATGCGCTGACGGGCAACCTGTGCCGCTGCACCGGCTATCGCCCGATCGTCGATGCGGCCGTGCAGATGTTCGATGCGCCGGCGCCGTCGGCGCCGGTCGACACGGCCGCGCTCGCCCGCACGCTCGCGTCGCTCAAGCGCGACGACACCTTCGACTACACGATCAACGGCGCGCGCTTCGCGGCGCCGCGCACGCTCGACGCGCTGGCCGCGCTGAGGGTCGAGCGTCCCGACGCGCGCATCCTCGCGGGCAGCACCGACATCGGTCTGTGGGTCACGAAGCAGATGCGCCGGCTCGATGACCTGATCTACGTCGGCCAGATCGCCGAACTGCAGCGCCTCGCGGAGCGCGGCGACTGGATCGAGATCGGCGCGGGCGTGACGGTCGAGAAAGCGTATGCGGCGCTGGCCGGCACGTATCCGGAACTGATCGAGATGTGGAAGCGCTTCGCGTCTGTGCCGATCCGCAACGCGGGCACGATCGGCGGCAACGTCGCGAACGGCTCGCCGATCGGCGACTCGATGCCGGGCCTGATCGCGCTCGGCGCGCACGTGGTGCTGCGCGGCGGCGACACGGTGCGCGAGCTGCCGCTCGAGGCGCTCTACACGGGCTACCAGCAGAAGGACATGGCGCCGCACGAATTCGTCGTCGGCCTGAAGGTGCCGACCCGCACCGGCGCGCGCGAGAAGCTGCAGTTCCGCACGTACAAGCTGTCGAAGCGGTTCGATTCCGACATCTCGGCGGTGTGCGCGGCGTTCGCGTTCATCGCGGACGGCGACACGATCCGCGAGCCGCGTATCGCGTTCGGCGGGATGGCCGCGACGCCCAAGCGCGCGGCGCAAACGGAAGCCGTGCTCGACGGCGCGTTGTGGCACGAAGCCACCGCGCAGGCCGCGATGCAGGCGCTCGAGCGCGACTACCAGCCGTTGTCCGACATGCGCGCGACGAGCACGTACCGCCTCGATACCGCGAAGAACCTGATGTATCGATTCTGGCTGGAGACGCGCCCGCACGACCCGCTGCCGCCGCAAGCCCTGAATGTGCGTGAAGTGGCCGCCGAAGCCGGCGCTGACGCGGCGCGCGTCTGAAGACGGAGAACACCCAAGATGAACCAGCAAGCAGAACCGTTCCTGAGCACCCTCGACCCGCAAACCGACGCCGCGCAGGTGCACGTATCGCGCGCGCACGAATCCGCGCACCTGCACGTGAGCGGGCGCGCCACCTATACCGACGACATCCCGGTCGTCGCGGGCACGCTGCACGCGGCGCTCGGATTGTCGGCGAAGCCGCATGCGAGGATCGTGTCGATGAACTTCGATGCGGTGCGCGCGACACCCGGCGTGGTCGCCGTGTTCACGGCCGACGATATCCCGGGCGTCAACGATTGCGGCCCGATCATCCACGACGACCCGGTGCTCGCCAAAGGCATCGTGCAGTTCGTCGGCCAGCCGATGTTCATCGTCGTCGCGACGTCGCATGAAACCGCGCGGCTCGCCGCGCGCCGCGCGCAGGTCGACTACGAAGAGCTGCCGGCGATCCTGACCGCGCAGGAGGCGCGCAAGGCCGAAACCTACGTGATCCCGCCGCTGAAGCTCGCGCGCGGCGATGCGGCCGCGCGGCTCGCCGCCGCGCCGCACCGCGAGGCGGGTGAAATGCTGCTCGGCGGCCAGGAGCAGTTCTATCTCGAAGGGCAGATCGCGTACGCGGTGCCGAAGGACGACGACGGGATGCATGTGTACTGCTCGACGCAGCACCCGAGCGAGATGCAGCACCTCGTCGCGCACGTGCTCGGCGTCGCGTCGCACAACGTGCTCGTCGAATGCCGCCGGATGGGCGGCGGGTTTGGCGGCAAGGAATCGCAGTCGGGCCTGTTCGCGTGCTGCGCGGCGCTCGCCGCGTGGAAGCTGCTGTGCCCGGTTAAGCTGCGTCCGGATCGCGACGACGACATGATGATCACCGGCAAGCGGCACGACTTCCATTACCGCTTCGACGTCGGCTACGACGACGACGGCCGCCTCGACGGCGTGGCGCTCGACATGACGTCGCGCTGCGGCTTCTCGGCCGACCTGTCGGGCCCGGTGATGACGCGCGCGGTGTGCCACTTCGACAACGCGTACTGGCTGGGCGACGTCGACATCGCCGGCTATTGCGGCAAGACCAACACGCAGTCGAACACCGCGTTCCGCGGCTTCGGCGGCCCGCAGGGCGCGTTCGCGATCGAATACATCCTCGACGACGTCGCGCGCGCGCTCGATCGCGATCCGCTCGACGTCCGCTATGCGAACCTGTACGGCAAGACCGAACGCAACGTGACGCCGTACGGGCAGACGGTCGAGGACAACGTGCTGCAGGAGCTGCTCGGCGAACTCGAGACGACGAGCGACTACCGCGCGCGTCGCGCTGGCGTGCGCGAATTCAACGCGCGCAACACGGTGCTGAAGAAGGGCATCGCGATCACGCCGGTGAAGTTCGGGATCGCGTTCAACGTCACGCACTTCAACCAGGCCGGCGCGCTGGTGCACATCTACACCGACGGCTCGGTGCTGGTGAACCACGGCGGCACGGAGATGGGGCAGGGGCTCAACACGAAGGTCGCGCAGGTCGTCGCGCACGAGCTCGGCATCCGCTTCGGCCGGATCCGCGTGACCGCGACCGACACGAGCAAGGTCGCGAATACGTCCGCGACGGCCGCGTCGACGGGCTCGGACCTGAACGGCAAGGCCGCGCAGGATGCGGCGCGCCAGTTGCGCGAGCGGCTCGCGGTGTTCGCGGCGAAGCAGTTCGGCGACGGCAAGGTCGATGCGGCCGACGTGAAGTTCGGCAACGACTTCGTGTGGGTCGGCGGCAACGGCGTGCCGTTCGGCGAAGTGATCGCGAAGGCGTACCTCGCACGCGTGCAGCTCTGGTCAGATGGTTTTTACGCGACGCCGAAGCTGTACTGGGACCAGTCGAAGCTGCAGGGACGGCCGTTCTACTACTACTCGTACGGCGCGGCCGTGTCGGAAGTCGTGATCGACACGCTGACGGGCGAGATGCGCACGCTGCGCGTCGATGCGCTGCACGATGTGGGCGACTCGCTGAACCCGGCGCTCGACATCGGCCAGGTCGAAGGCGCGTTCATCCAGGGGATGGGCTGGCTCACGACCGAGGAGCTGTGGTGGAACAAGGGCGGCAAGCTGATGACGCATGCGCCGTCCACGTACAAGATCCCGACCGTCAACGACACGCCGCCCGAATTCAACGTGCGGCTGTTCGAGAACCGCAACGTCGAGGACAGCATCCACCGTTCGAAGGCCGTCGGCGAACCGCCGCTGCTGCTGCCGTTCTCGGTGTTCTTCGCGGTGCGCGATGCGATCGCGGCAGTCGGCGATTACCAGGTGAACCCGCCGCTCGACGCGCCGGCCACCGGCGAGTCGATCCTGCGCGCGGTGCATGCGGTGCGCGCGGCGCGTTCGGCTCGGGCAGGCTGACATGAAACGACCCCCACGCTCTCTTTGTTCGCTGCCCCCCGCGGGGGCGGTCAGCCTCCTTGGGACGGCCCGGCGGAGGCTGACATGAACGGGCCCGCACGTTCGCTTCGCGCCGCGTCGAACCAGGCGTTCGCGCAGGGCACCGGCCAGCGCAACCGCGCGACGGGCGCGCCGGCGCCGATGCACATCGTGCTGTTCGGCGCCGGGCACGTCGGTCACGCGCTCGTCACGCTGCTCGGCGCGCTGCCGTGCGTCGTGCAGTGGGTCGACACGCGCGACGAGCTGTTCCCGGACGAATGTCCGCCGAATGTGCAGCCGGAGCCGACCGACACGCCGGAGGCCGTCGTCGACGCCGCGCCGCCCGGCGCGTACTTCCTCGTGATGACGCACAACCACGCGCTCGACTTCTCGCTCGCCGCGCAGATCATGCGGCGGCGCGACTACGCGTACTTCGGGATGATCGGATCGCGCACCAAGCGCGTGAAGTTCGAGCGCCGGCTCGCCGCGCGCGGCGTCGATCCGGCCCGGCTCGTGGAGATGGTGTGCCCGATCGGCGTCGCGGGCATCGTCGACAAGGCGCCGGGCGCGATCGCGGTGGCCGTGTGCGCGGAGCTGCTGCAGGCGCGCTCGGGCATGCCGGTGGCCGACGCGAAGGCGGCCGCGTCGGGGCGCGCGCGCGACGACGTATCCTGCGCGCGGTAACGCCGCACGGCCACGGGTTTTTGCATACACTGCACGGCAACGCGCGGCATCGGGCCGCGCCTTACCGTGCACGCACCATGTCCGATCATCAGGTCTATCTCGACACGCTCGATGCGAGCCTCGTCGCCATCGAGCGCTGGCTGTCCGGCGTCGATACCGCGCCCGCGGCACTCGACGCGCTGCTCGCGCCGTTCTCCACCGGTTTCACGATGATCCTGACCGACGGCCGCGCGGTCGACCGCGACGGCACGCGCGCGTTGTTCGCGAAGCTCGCCGGCGCGAAGCCGGGGCTGCGCATCACGCTGTCGGAAACCCGCATGCTCGCGGCCGACGCATCGCATGCGGTGATGACCTATCTCGAAGCGCAGCACGCGGCGTCGGGCGAGTTGCCCGCGCGCCGCGCGACCGCCGTGTTCGAACGCGACGCGGCAGGCGTCGTGCGCTGGTCCCATCTGCAGGAAACGTTCTGCACGGCCTGAGCGGCCGCGCTGCGCATCAGCGCTTGCGGCTGCGGGCGACCGTCAGCTCGTCGGACACGCTCTGCATCAGCGCGCACAGCCACGCGATGTCGGTCGGGCGGTCGGGCTGCGGATGCGTGAGCAGGTAGCTCTTGATGCGAGGGAACGGTACGGGCGGCGTGACGACGACGAGCGGCAGCAACTGCGCATAGTGCGTCGCGAAGCGGCGCGTCGTCGTGAAGATCAGGTCCGACTGCAGCAGCACCTGCGGCACGATCCCGAAGTACGGCAGCGTCGTCACGATGCGCCGCGTGAGGCGCGCACGCGCCAGGCCGATCTCGATCGCGTTGCGCTTGTCGCCGGTGTACGGCGTGGGCGCGACGTGCGCGGCCGCCGCATACGCTTCGCGCGTGAGCGGCACGCGCGCGAGCGGGTGCGCGTCGCGCATCAGGCACACGATCGTGTCGGAGAACAGGTCCTGGCGCGCGAACTGCGGGTCGGGCTTCGGCCAGTTGCCGATCACGAGATCGAGCGCGCCCGATTCGAGCGCGCCCGCGTGGTCGAGCGCGGGATTCAGCGAATCGATTTCCAGGTGCGCATGCGGCGCCGCGTCGCGAAAGCGCTCGATCAGCGTCGGCATGAAGAAATCGTTCAGGTAGTCGGGCGCGGCGACGCGGAACGTGCGCCGCGCGGACGACGGGTCGAAGTCGCCGTGCGGCGTCGCGATGAAGTCGACCTCGCGCAGCGCGCGCGCCGCGGCTTCGAGCAGCGAGGCGCCGTATTCGGTCGGCACCATCCCGGATTTGCCGCGCACGAGGATCGGGTCGTTCAGCGTCTCGCGCAGCTTGCGCAGCGCGGTGCTGATTGCGGGCTGGGTCTGGTTCAGCCGCAGCGCGGCCTGCGTGACGCTGCGCTCGAGCAGCAGCGTGCGCAATACGCGCACGAGCCAGATGTCGAGCGAGGCGGTACGGTCGTCGTCTTCCATCGGGGCGGGTGATTCGGGGGATGCGTAACCTTACCGCAGCCGCGCGTTGCCGTGCGTGATACCGGCCATCACGCACGACCCTTCGGCAGCGCGCTGATCCGCTTGACCTCGCGCGATTCGAGCCAGTTCGGCGTGCGTGCGCAATACAGCACCATCGGCAGCGCGTCCTCGCCCCAGAAAAGCTGCTGGTTCATCCAGAACGTCGGCACGCCGAACGCGCCGAGCGCGATCGCGTCGGCGTTGTTGCGGGCCAGCTGCGCATTCGTCTCCTCGAATTCGATCAGCTCGTCGCCGTGGCCGACGCCGACGCGCTCGCACAGCGCCGCAAAACCCTCCGGCGTCGACGGGTCGTTGCCGTCGTGCCAGATGAAGCGGAACATTTCCAGCACGGTCGCGATATCGGCGCGCAGCGCGATTGCGAGGCGCAGCACCTTGTCGGAATCGAACGGGTGCGCGGGCGGCATCTTGAAGCGGATGCCGAGCTGTTCCGCGCGAAACAGCGCGTGACGGTACGTGAACACGCGCTTGGCCGGCACGTCGGCACCCGAGCGTTGCCCCCAGTGGCGCTGCAGGTCGATGAGCGACACGGCGACGGGTTCGAACGGCACGTCCGGCCACTTGTCATGCTGTTCGAGCAGCAGATAGGAGAACGGCGACACGAAGTCGAAGAACCAGGCGGGCTGGGCAGTGTCGAGGCCGGTTGTCATGGCGATCTCCAGAGGGTGGGGCGTGCGCGCCTGGCGGCGGCCTTCATGTTACGCGGCGGCGCGCGGATGCAGCAATGATCGCGGATCGTCCGCTCACGCGGAACCGGGAGTCGCCCGGGGGGGATCGCCGGCGCCTGGCGTGCCTGCCGCGGTGTCCTGGTCGTGCGCGGTGAGCCGTTCGCGCACGAAGCCGATGTGCTCGCGCAGCACGTAGAACTGCCCGGCGTAGGCCAGCGGCATCTTCATCCGGTTCACGGCTTCCTCGATGTCGTCGAGTTGGTCGAGCAACTGGACGCGTTCCTCGGCCGTGTGCTCGCCGAGCGCGCTGCGCTCGAGCGCGATCAGCGCACCGTACCAGCGGTAGATGCGCGAGCGCACGCGCCAGCCGTACAGCGACGGCACGAGCCGCAGCCCGGGGATCAGCACCACGATCAGCGGCACGACCACGACGAGCAGCCGGTCGACGAGGCTGGCGACCCAGAACGGCAGCCGCCGGTACAGGAAGGTCTTGCCCGACTTGTAGTAGCGCGCGGCGTCGTCGGACAGCGGGAAACCGCGCGTGACGGACGACGGGAATTCGCCGGCGTGCTGCAGGATCGTCGCATGGCCGTGCACCTCGCGCGCGGCCTCGATCAGCAGGTCGGACAGCGCGGGGTGCAGCGAGTCGCGCGCGACCAGCTCGATCGTCGGCGCGACCGTGTGGAGGTCGGCGGGCGGCAGGTTCCGGCCGAGATCGTAGACGCCCATCGGCAGCGTGATCGCGGTCAGGTACGGGAAGCGCCGCGCGTACGCCTCGGCCTGCGTGAACGAGTACACGTGCACGCCCGGCGCGCGGAACAGCTTCGCCATCACCGGGATCTGCGTCGAGTCGCCGGACAGGAACGCCGCGTCGATCTTGCCTTCGAGCAGCGCGGTCGCGGCGTCCTCGCCGGCGGTCGGCAACAGCTCGGTCGAGCCGCCCGGCACGATGCCGTTCATCTTCAGCAGCGCGAGGCTCAGCTCGCGCGCGCCGCTGCCTTCCGCGCCGAGCGCGAGCCGCTTGCCCTTGAAGTCGGACAGGCGCGCGACGACCGGGCCGCGGTACATGATCGCGAGCGGCACGTAGCCGATGCTGCCGAGCGACACGAGGTGCTCGTCGCGCGCCTGCGGGCCGATGCCGCTCTGCACGAAGCCGACGTCGACCGGCGCGTTCGGGTTCGACAGCCGCGCGAGGTTTTGCGCCGACCCTTCGGACGATTCGACGTCGAGCGTGACGCCGTTCTTCGCGAGGATGGTCTTGTATTTCTGCGCAGCGTTCCAGTACGTGCTGCCGGGCGGCCCGGACGAGATCACGAGCGTGGACGGCGGCGCCGGCTGGATCAGCTTGACCGCGAGCCAGACGGCCGCGCCGGCGAGCAGCACGGTCGGGCCGATCGACAGCGCGAGGTCGCGCCACGACACCGCGACGAAGCGGGCGAGGATGCGGCGAGGCGGGCGAGGGCGGGCTGGCTTCATGGGATCGGCGGATGACGCTGGCATGACGCATCGATGACGGTCGTCACGGACGATGCGGATTCTCGCGGCGATGGTACCCGGTTTCGCCGCGCGTGCGCGAGTCGGGCGGCATGGCGCGGCTGCGGGGCGACAGCGGCGGGCGCCGCCGCGTCAAAAGCTTTGCGCTTCCGCGGGCGCTGGATTACATTGTGCGACGCAGCCGCGCCCGATTCGCGCGCGACCCGGCACGCAATGAGACCGGGCGCGTCCGGCCGGCGGCTGTCCGGCCCGGCCGGCCCGCACTTGCGCGCGCCGGCTGCCGGCCCGTCACGCCTCTCTCGTTTCGCCGTGGAAATCACCGGCTGTCCCGCCCGTTCGCGCGCGGGCCGGCTGTCTTTGGGGGTATCCGGCCGTACTGTGCACGGCCGTTCCGGAGTTACAAGGAGATAGCATGAAGTCGATCGTGTTGAGAGCGTTGGGTGTCGCCGCCGTGGCGGCTTGTCTGTCGGGCAGCGTGTATGCGCAGTCGAGCGACGCGGCGGCAACCGAAGCGCCGGCGGCCGCGACGAGCGCGCCGAAGGCTGCCGCGAAAACCGCGAAGAAGGCGAACCGCAAGCTCGGCTATACAGTGCGCAAGGCGATTTCGAAGGAAAGCGGCGTGAACGTGTCGAACCTCGTCGTGCGTTCGAAGGGCGGCGCGATCACGCTGGAGGGCACGATGCCCGATCAGGCACAGATCGACAAGGCCGAAGCCGCGGCCAAGGACGTGAAGGGCGTGACGTCGGTCACGAACAAGCTGACGGTCCAGCAGCAGTGACGCCGGGCGGCGGCGCGTGAGCGCCGCGTGCGCCTGCTTTCAGGCGGGCCCCGGCATGCCGGGGCCCGTTTGCGCTTCAGAGGCCGCGAGCCGCATGACGCGGCGGCGGACCGATAACGATATCGAGAGGGCGGCGATGGCGAGGCTCGGGTGGGGCAGGCGGATGGTTTTTGGCGCGGCGCTGGCCGCTGTCGCGATGCTCGGCGCCTGCAACGGCGACGATTCGGGCGAGCGCAACCGGTTGCCCGGCTTCGTGTCCGGCAGCGTGCGCACGACGGCCTACGACGGCGCGAGCGACGACCTGCTGACGGCCGGCCTCGGCAAGACGGGCCTCGGCACGGCGACCGCGCCCGGCTTTGCGAACCCATCCCGGCCGACGAGCGCCGAGCTGCGCCGCCTCGCGATCTGGTCGAACTACCGCGCGCTCGTCGACATGAGCGCGAACGGCGGCTACGGCCGCTTCTGGGGGCCGAACGTCGACCTCGACGGCAACGACACGCTCGGCGAAGGCAAGATCCCCGGCACCGAATATCTCGCGTATTCCGATGACGGCAGCGGCAGCAAGAACGTGACGCTGCTCGTGCAGGTACCCGCCCGCTTCGATCCCGCGCAGCCGTGCATCGTCACCGCGACGTCGTCGGGCTCGCGCGGCGTGTACGGCGCGATTTCCGCGGCCGGCGAGTGGGCGCTCAAGCGCGGCTGCGCGGTGGCCTACAACGACAAGGGCGGCGGCAACGGCGCGCACGAACTCGGCTCCGACACGGTCACGCTGATCGACGGCACGCTCGCCAACGCGGTGCTGGCCGGCACCGCGAGCCTGTTTACCGCGAACGTGACGAGCGGCGATCTCGCCGCGTTCAACAACCGCTTCCCGAACCGCTATGCGTTCAAGCACGCGCATTCGCAGCAGAATCCCGAGCAGGATTGGGGGCGCGTGACGCTGCAATCGGTCGAGTTCGCGTACTGGGCGCTCAACGAGCAGTTCGGACCGCTGATCGACGGCTCGCATCACGGCGTGCGCTATCGCGCGGGCGACATCACGACGATCGCCGCGTCCGTCAGCAACGGCGGCGGCGCGTCGCTCGCGGCGGCCGAGCAGGACAGCCGCGGCTGGATCACCGCGGTCGTGGTCGGCGAACCGCAGATCAACGTGCGGATGGCGCCGAACGCGATCGTGCGCACGGGCGGCCAGCCCGTGCCGTCGTTCGGCCGGCCGCTGGCCGATTACGCGACGCTCGCGAACCTGTTGCAGCCGTGCGCGGCCGCGTCGGCGTCGCTCGCCGGCGCGCCGTACCTGAGCGCGCTGCCGGCCACGACCACGCAGTCGATCCGCACGCAGCGCTGCGCGACGCTCGCCGCGGCCGGGCTCGTGTCGGGCGCCGATACGCAGAGCCAGGCCGCCGACGCGCTCGCGCAGCTCCACGCGGCCGGCTACCTTGCCGATTCCGACCTGCTGCACGCACCGATGTGGGATTCGCAGGTGATTCCGGCGATCGCGGTCACCTACGCGAATGCGTACACGCGCTCGCGCGTCACCGACAACCTGTGCAATTTCAGCTTCGCGACGACGAACGCGGCGACGGGCGCGGTCGCGCCGCCCGCCACGTCGCCGATGCCGGCCGTGTTCGGCCTCGGCAACGGCGTGCCGCCGACGTCCGGCATCGACCTCGTGTTCAACACGGGCGCGGGCGTCGACCACCGGCTCGCGACACCCGATGCGAGCTTCGCGGGCGCGCTGTGCCTGCGCCAGCTATGGACGAACGGGATGCTCGGGATGCCCGCGAACGTCGACGCGGTGCGCGTGAACGCGAACCTGCAGGGCAAGCCGGCGATCATCGTGCAGGGCCGCAGCGACGCGCTCGTGCCCGTGAACCACGCATCGCGCGCGTACGTCGCGCAGAACGGCATCAGCGAAGGCGGGCGCAGCCAGCTCGTGTTCTACGAGGTGACGAACGGCCAGCACTTCGACGCGTTCCTGCCCGTCGCGGGCTTCGACACGCGCTTCGTGCCGGTCCACTACTACAACCTGCAGGCGCTGAACCTGATGTGGCGGCACCTGAAGAACGGCGCACCGCTGCCGCCGTCGCAGGTGATCCGCACGGTGCCGCGCGGCGGCACGCCGGGCGCCGCGCCCGCGCTGACGAGCGCGAACCTGCCGCCGATCTCGGCCGCGCCGGGCGCGAACGCGATCACGGCCGGCGCTGGGGTGATCGACGTGCCGCTCTGACGGCGCCCGCCGCACCGCCATCAAGAAGCCGGACAACCGTCCGGCTTTTTCTTTTTGTGCGCCCAGCATGGGCGCACTCCTGCGGGTGCAAGTCCCGCCATAAGCTGATCACGGCAAATGAAGCGAAGCGCAACTGCATGAGGGCGACCGAGTGTGGGGAGGAAGCGTGGAGCGTAAATCGCGAGCCGATGGACAAGAACTGCATAGAAGGCGCTGCCGAGCAGGGCGAGCGGGCAAGAGACCGCGAAGCTCTCGTGATCAAGGCGAAGCGGCGTAAATGCAGCGGTTGTGCGATGAAGGAGTGCGTTCTTACCTGGGGAGATCTCGCCTTGTGCCTGAAAGGGCGACGGTGCTGAGCCGGAGCGAGAAGTCAGCAGAGGCCGTAGTAGCCGCTGGTTGAGGGCAAAGGGCTGAACGAGTAGGAGGGCCGAAGGCCGTGTCGCTCGGACGTGCAGGGCATCAGAAGGCTACGCAGGTAGCGCGCAACGCGGGATGGCGAGGTGAAGCCGAGCCTGAAGCGAGGCGTGATGAAGCGCGGACGGCGCGACACGAAACTGGAGGCTTGGGGCGAGACAGTCTGCTATCGCAGGCGCTCGCGAGAGCGAATCTGGTGATGGCGTGGAAGCGCGTCAAAGCCAATCGTGGCAGTGCCGGGGTGGATGGGAAGTCGATTGCCGAGACGGCGGAACACCTCAAGACGCACTGGCCGGGGATTCGGGAAGCGTTACTGGACGGCAGCTACCGGCCCGCGCCGGTGAGGCGAGTCCAGATTCCGAAACCCGGTGGCGGGACGCGTGAGTTGGGGATTCCGACGATAACGGATCGGCTGATCCAGCAAGCCCTGCTGCAAGTTCTGCAGCCCATCATTGATCCGACATTCAGTGAACACAGCTACGGCTTCCGTCCGGGACGTCGAGCGCGTGACGCGGTGCTGATGGCACAGCGGCATGTGCAGGACGGCTATCGGGTGGTGGTCGATGTGGATCTGGAGAAGTTCTTCGATCGGGTCAATCACGACATCCTGATGGAGCGGCTATCGAGGCGGATCGACGACAAGGCCGTGCTGCGGCTGATTCGTCACTATCTTGAGGCCGGGATCATGGATGGCGGCGTGGTCAGTGAGCGACACGAAGGCACGCCGCAAGGCGGGCCGCTGTCGCCGCTGCTGGCCAATGTGCTGCTGGACGAGGTGGATCGTGAACTGGAGAGGCGCGGACACCGCTTCGTGCGTTACGCCGACGACTGCAACGTGTATGTACGCAGCAGCCGGTCGGGCGAACGGGTGCTGGGCGGCCTGCGCAAGCTCTACGATCGGCTTCACCTGAGGGTCAACGAGGCGAAGACGGCGGTCGCACAGGCGACCGGTCGCAAGTTCCTGGGCTACAAACTGTGGCGCGGAGCGGGCGGGCGGATCAAATGTGCGGTGGCCCGAAAGGCATTGGAGACGTTCAAGCAACGCATCCGGGAACTGACCCGCCGCTCGGGTGGGCGCAGCCTGCTGGAGAGCGTGGAGCGGTTGCGGGCGTATGTGCCGGGTTGGAAGGCGTACTTCCATCTGGCGCAGACGCCCAAGGTGTTCCGCGAACTCGACAAGTGGATCAGGCACCGGCTGCGTGCGATGCAGCTCAAGCATTGGCGTCGAGGTACGACGATGTACCGGGAGTTGTTGGCGCTGGGCGCCTCGAAAGAGGATGCCCACCGGGTGGCCGCGAACAGTCGGCGTTGGTGGCGAAACAGCCGCTGGCTGCTGAACCGCGCCATGCCGATCGCCTACTTCGACCGTCTTGGCGTACCCCGGCTCTCATGACCTCAACTGCTCGAACCGCCCGGTGCGGACCCGCATGCCGGGTGGTGTGGGAGGGGATCGGTCAGATTACCTGACCGCCCCTATCCCGATTCGCGAGTGGAATCGGTCCCGTGCCGCCTTTTATCCGAATGGCGAGCGCTGTAACAAATTATTACTTTACGACGGTAAATCAGGAACCTATTATGCGCCGGTATTTTCACTTAATTTAATAAATTCCAGATACGAGAATATTCCTTTCCGTTTAGTTAATCGATCCTTTCGATTTTATTAAATCGGCTCGGGCTGCGATTGGTCGCCGTTTAGCGATTAATCGGCGTCTCGCCGAGGGGGATTGTTCGTCTGTTCAAAGCGAAGTCGCCATGCTGGGCGGGCTTTGCGGGGCATGCTTTTGCCATCGATTTTGTGCGCTTGCGGATATGTGGAATGAATCCGTATTTGCTGCGGATTATTGAATTGCCGTTTGCAATGGAATTGATTCCATTGTGCAGTTGCAAAAAAAATATGGGTGGGGTAAATCGTGCCGGTCGGTATTCGCCGATCCGGTAAAAAACTCGGAGTGCGTCGCATAACGAATGCATTCCTGGTGCGGAGCGCCGGCGCAAATGATCCTTTGCGGCCGGCGGTATTTATCGTTCTGTTCGAGAGGCAATAATGACGACACGGAAGTCCTTGAAAGACGGTTTCGCGCTATTCGGAACGACTCTGAGCGTGCCGCTCGCCGCGGCTGCGGCCGCGGCGCTGCTCGTCACGGGGTGCGGCGGCGACGACGGGCCGAGCCCGGCCGCTTCGGCCGCCGCCGCGGCCGCGACGACGGCCGGCGGCAGCACGTCGGCCAGCACCAACGCAACGGCCGCCGCCGCGGCCGACCAGCCGTTCGTCGACACCGACGTGTACGGCACCGGGCCGAACGACGCGGTCACGGATTCGACCGAAGGCGCCGCGGTCGTGCACCGCCAGGTCACGATCGGCGGCAAGACCATCAAGTACACGGCCACCACGGGCCACCTGACGACGATCGATCCGACCACGTCGGCGCCGAACGCGAAGATGTTCTACGTCGCGTACACGCAGGACAATCCCGACCCGTCGAAGCCGCGCCCGGTCACGTTCTTCTACAACGGCGGCCCCGGCTCGTCGTCGGTCTACCTGCTGCTCGGCTCGTACGGGCCGAAGCGCCTGCAGTCGTCGTTTCCGAACTTCACGCCGCCCGCGCCGTACAAGCTGCTCGACAATCCGGACAGCCTGCTCGACCGCACCGATATCGTGTTCATCAACCCGGTCGGCACGGGTTATTCGACGGCGATCGCCCCGGCGAAGAACAAGGACTTCTGGGGCACCGACCAGGACGCGCGCTCGATCGACCGCTTCATCCAGCGCTACCTGACCAAGTACTCGCGCTGGAATTCGCCGAAATTCCTGTACGGCGAGTCGTACGGCACCGCGCGCAGCGCGGTCGTGTCGTGGGTGCTGCATGAGGACGGCATCGACCTGAACGGGATCACGCTGCAGTCGTCGATCCTCGACTACGCGAATGCGCTGTCGGCGCCGGGCACGTTCCCGACGCTCGCGGCCGACGCGTTCTACTGGAAGAAAACGACGGTCAACCCGACGCCGACCGATCTCGACGCGTACATGGTCCAGGCCCGCAACTACGCGGACAACACGCTCGCGCCGCTCGCGCAGAAGCCGAACCCGCAGGACGGCGGCTTCGTGAACGTGCGGCTGAACCTGAACCTGCAGACCGCGCAGCAGATGGGTTCGTACATCGGCACCGACCCGACGTCGCTGATCCAGACCTTCGGCAACCCGGCTGCGCTCGGCAACGTGCCGTCGTCGAACGACAACCCGCCGTACACGTTCTTCCTGACGCTCGTGCCGGGCACGCAGATCGGCCAGTACGACGGTCGCGCGAACTTCACGGGCAAGGGCATCGCGCCGTACATCCTGCCGAACTCGGGCAGCAACGATCCGTCGATCACGAACGTCGGCGGCGCGTACACGGTGCTGTGGAACAGCTATATCAACACCGACCTCAAGTACACGTCGACGTCGTCGTTCGTGGACCTGAACGACCAGGTCTTCAACAACTGGGACTTCAGTCACACGGACCCGACCGGCGCGAACAAGGGCGGCGGCAATACGCTGTACACGGCCGGCGACCTGGCGTCGACGATGAGCGTGAACCCGGACCTGAAGGTGCTGTCGGCGAACGGCTATTTCGACGCCGTCACGCCGTTCCACCAGACGGAGCTGACGCTCGCGCAGATGCCGCTCGATCCGACGATCAAGGCGCAGAACCTGACGATCAAGAACTACCCGTCGGGCCACATGATCTACCTGAACGACGCGTCGCGGACCGCGCTGAAGGGCGATCTCGGCAACTTCTACGACAGCATCCTCGCGAACCGCACCGCGCTGCAGCGCGTGCTGAAGCTGCAGGCGCGCACGCAGCAGCTCAAGCAGCAGCAACTGAAGCAGCAGGGGCAGTAAGCGCCGCGGGCGGCTCGCGCCGCCCGAAGTGACGTAAAAAACGCCGCCCGGTCACGCGCCCCAGCTCTTCACGTGGCGTGTGTTGGTGGCTGTGCTGTTGTTTTCCACGATGCCCCGTAAGTCACGGACTTCCGGGGCATCGTCTTGTCCGAGGGTCGGCTCGTCGCCCCGGAAAAGCCACTAGTGACGTCACTGCATAATCCTCAAAAAGGGGATGAGTAGCCTTCAATTGAGGATTCGATGCCAGATGCGGCGGGGCGCTGCGCCGCGCCGTTTACGCGAGCACGAGCCGCACGCCGACCGCGACGAGCGTCGCGGCGAGCAGGTTGCGCAGCAGCCGCTCGGGCGCGCGCGCCGACAGCAGGCTGCCGAGCACGATGCCGGGCAGCGAGCCGAGCAGCAGCGACAGCAGAATCGACCAGTCGACCGAGCCGAGCAGCCAGTGGCCCATGCCCGCGACGAGCGTGAGCGGCACCGCGTGCGCGATGTCGGAACCGACGATGCGGGTCGTCGCGAGCGCCGGATACAGCAGCAGGAGCACGGTCACGCCGATCGCGCCGGCGCCGACCGACGTCATCGACACGAGCATGCCAAGCACGGCGCCGGTCAGCACGGTCGACCACAGCGTGCGCGCGGGGCTCGGCGCGAACGGGTTGCGCGCGGCGAACGCGGTGAGCTGCGGCCGGAAGATCAGCGCGAGCGACGTGAGCAGCAGCGCGACGCCGAGCACGAGCTGGATCATCCGCGCGGTGCCCGGCGTGTTCATCCCGTGCGTGTGCAGCCACCACAGCGTGACGGCCGCGGCCGGGACGCTGCCCGCCGCGAGCCGGCCCGTGATGCGCCAGTCGATCGACCCTTTCAGGCCGTGGACGAGCGTGCCGGTGGCCTTGGTCGCGGCCGCGTACAGCAGGTCGGTGCCGACCGCCGTCGCGGGGTGGACGCCGAACAGCAGCACGAGGATCGGCGTCATCAACGAACCGCCGCCGACGCCGGTCAGGCCGACGAGGATGCCGACGAACAGGCCGGACAGGGAGTACAGCAGATCGATATGGGGAAGCGACATCGGAAGCAGGCGGTTATGCGGCGTTCGGCGGCGGCGCGTGGGTCAAAGTCCGCCATTGTCGCAAAAGTGGCGGGTTGGTGTACGACTGCGTTAAAAATCAGCCGGAAAGGCGCGTGCGGCGGGCGGCCGGACGGAGGTGAAACGGGCGTTTGAGCGGTGGCGGGGCGCGATGGAGGGGTCGATGACGGTTATCGGCGTGTTATCGGCCTGAAAGGCAGGGCGAATCGGGAACGCGTGCCGTGCCCGGCACGCGCAAAAAAGGCGCGACGGTGCGCGCCCGGGTTCGATGCCGGAGGCGGGCGCCACCGGCCATCGGTCAGTGCATCGCGGGGCCGACGCCTTCGACGGCGCCCTGCCGCCGGATGCGCAGCGCGAGGCCGATCAGCGCGGCCGCGGCGGCGAATGCCGCGCCGAATGCGAACGCCGCGTGATAGCCGCCGTTCAGCGCGTCGAGCGGTGCGGTCCGGGCGGCCGCGAGCGCGTCGGTGCGGGCGGCCGCGAGGCTCGCGAGCACGGCGAGGCCGAGCGCGCCGCCCATCATGAACGCGGTGTTGACGATCCCCGACGCGAGCCCGGAATCGGCCGGATCGACGTCGTTCATCGCAGCGAGCAGCATCGGGTTGAACGCGACGCCCGCGCCGATGCCGAGCAGCGTCATGCCGGGCAGCACATGCCAGACGAAACCGCCGTCGACCGGCGCGCGCGAGAACAGCGCGAGACCGCAGGCCGCGATCAGCAGGCCGGCCGCGATCGGGCCGCGGATTCCGAAGCGCATCACGATGCGCGCCGACAGCCCGAGCGAGAACGCGGCCATGATCAGGTTCGCCGGCAGGAACGCGAGGCCGACCTGCAGCGGCGCGTAGCCGAGCACGCGCTGCATGTACAGCGCCGACAGGAAGAACCATGCGAACATCGCGGCCGCCCACAGCACGGCGATCGCGTTCGCGAGCGCGACATTGCGCGCGGTGAATAGCGTGAGCGGCATCAGCGGGTGCGCGGCGCGCGCCTCGATCGCGATGAACAGCGCGAGCAGCGCGACGGCCGCGCCGATCAGTGTGACGGTTTGCGTCGACAGCCAGCCGGCTTCGTTGCCGCCGACGATCCCGTAGACGGCCAGCATCAACGACGCGGTCACGGTGATCGCGCCCGCGACGTCAAGCCGTGCGGCGCCGGCCGGCGCGCGCATGCGCGGCAGCAGCGCGACGCACATCGCATAGACCGCGATGCCGATCGGCAGGTTGACGAGGAAGATCCAGTGCCACGACAGCGAGCTCGTCAGCAGCCCGCCGAGCAGCACGCCGATGCTGCCGCCGCCCGCGCAGACGAAGCCGTAGACGCCCATCGCGCGCGCGCGTTCGCCGGGCTCGGTGAACAGGTTCATGATCAGCGACAGCGCGACGGCCGACACGACCGCGCCGCCGAGCCCCTGCACCGCGCGCGCGGCGATCAGCATCGTCTGCGATTGCGCGAGGCCGCATGCGAGCGATGCGAGCGTGAACACGACGAGGCCCGCGAGGAACATGCGCCGCTGGCCGTACAGGTCGCCGAGCCGGCCGCCGAGCAGCAGGCAGCCGCCGAACGTCAGCAGGTACGCGTTGACGACCCATACGAGGGCCGTCTCGGTGAAATGGAGGTCGGTGCTGATCGACGGCAGCGCAACGTTCACGATCGTGCTGTCGAGCACGATCATCAACACGCCGAGACAGAGAACGAGCAGCGCGTACCAGCGCTTCTCGCCGTGGATCCCGTGAGTCATGGGCTTGCAGCCTTCCGATAGGTATTTGAAAGGCTGCATTGTAGACGTCATCGGCGCGGGTTTCCTGCCGGTTTGTGGCAGGAGCGTCGCGTAGTGGCGCGTCCGGGCGGGACGCGCATGACGGGCGCGCCGGGCGTTACGCGCGCGCCGGCAGTTCGCAGCCGTCGGGGCCGCATGCGGCGGCGTCGCTGCCGTCGAGTTCGACGATGCCGTCGCGCCACGCCTGGTCGAGCGCCTGCGCGAACGCGTCGACCGGCTGCGCGCCCGACACCGCGTAGCGGCCGCCGAACACGAACAGCGGCACGCCGCGCCCGCCAATCTGCGCGGCGCGCGCGATGTCGGCTTCGACTTCATCGCGATACGCGTCGCTGCGCAGCACGGCGTCGACCGCCGAGCGCTCGAGCCCGGCTTCGACCGCGAATTCGGTCAGGTCGGCGTGATCGAACAGCGAGCCGTGCTCGCAGAAATACGCGCGGTACAGCCGTTCGGTCAGCGCGTGCGCGCGGCCCGTCGCCTCCGCGAGCTTCACGAGCCGGTGGCCGTCGAGCGTGTCGCCGACGAGCGTGCCGGGCAGGTCGTAGCGCAGCCCGACGCTTGCGGCCGCATCGGTCACCTGGCGCAGCATCTGGTCGACCTGCGCGGGCGACATCCGGTACTTGCCCGCGAGCATCGCCTCGACCGGCTCGACGGGCTGGCCGGGCATCAGCCGGTATGCGCGCAGCGCGACGTCGACGCGGTCGGCGTGCGCGAACGCGGCGAGCGCCTCGTCGAAGCGGCGCTTGCCGATCCAGCACCACGGGCAGATCAGGTCGGACCAGATTTCGACGGTCAGGGTCGGGCGGGCAGTCGGGGCGGGAGCGGTCGTCATGGGCGGTTCGGAGCGGCAAAAAAATGTAACCGGGACTATATCATTTTCTGCTTCGGCGCTTTGTCGTGGCCGGGGGGCCCTTGCGGAACAGGCCCGGGCCGGGCGCATCACGAAGCATAGACACGGAAGCCGCGTCCCGATAGCGATTGCCGATGCCGGCCGCCGCCGTGTGCCCCGACGAGCCGGCCCGCGGGGCAGGCGGCTTACGCGTCGCCCTGCGTTTCCTTCAGGTGCTTGAGGTGCTTGTAGACCGTCGCGCGCCCCATCCCGAGCACGTTCGCGACGTAGTTCGCCGCGCTCTTGCCGCGAAACGCGCCCTCCGCGTAAAGCGCCTCGACGAGTTCGCGCCGGTGCTCGCGCGTGAGCCCGTTCAGCCCGACCTGCCGCTCGCGCAGCCAGCCATGCAGGAACGTGTTGATGCGCTCCTGCCAGTCGTCGCGGAACAGCTCGTCAGGCTGCGCGACGACGCCTGCGCCCTTGATGAACAGGTCGAGCGTCGCGCGCACCTCGTCGAACACCGCGATGTTGAAGTTGATGCACATCATCCCGGCCGGACGGCCTGCGTCGTCGAACAGCACGTTGCTGACGCAGCGCATCCGCCGGCCGTCCCAGTTCAGTTTCTCGTACGGGCCGATCACGCGCTCGCGTGCGGAATGATCGATTTCCTCGAGCGCGGAATCGTCGCCGACCTCGCGTTTCGACAGGTTGTTCGCGAGATACAGCACGGTCTGGTCGTGCAGGTCGTGGATCACGACTTCCGCATACGGGAAGAACAGCGCGGCGATACCGTCGGCGATCGGCGCATAGCGGGTGAGCAGCAGGTCTTTGACGGGGGATTTGTTCTTGCGCATCGGAATCGCCATCTCGGGTGGGCGGGGGCCGGGCGGCGCATCGGGCCGGCGTGCCGGCGCGCCGGTGGCCGGCCTGCCCGTGCGCCCGCGCGCGGCCGCCGCGGCGGTTGCGCCATTGTATCGGCCCCGCAGGCGTGTGCCGCTCATGCGCGCATCAGGTGCGTGTACAGCGCATGCGCGATCGCGATGTCCTCGAGCCCGAGGCCGATCGAGCGGAAGAACGCGTGACGCGTGCGCGACGGCGCCGCGCAGGTGCCGGCGACCAGCGCGGGCAGGTCGCCGACGATCCGCCCGGCGGCCCAGCCGTGGTCGGCCGCCGCGATCTGCATCTCGCCGGCGCTCGCGGGCGTCGTGTGCCGGTAGTCGCAGTACACGTCCATGTCGGGCAGCCATGCGGGCGGGATCTCGTGCGCGCGCGCGACGTTCGTGCTGATCGACGTGACGAGCGCGGGGCGCGTGAGCATCCCGTCGCCGAGCACGGGCGTGCCCGATGACGTGCACAGCATCACGACGTCCGAGTCGCGCACGCAGGCTTCGATGCTAGCCGCGCGCCGCGCGCGCGGGTCGAGCTGCGCGAGCGTCGCCTGCAGCGCCGCGTCGCCGGCGAGCGCTGGCGAGTACACGCGGATCGTCTCCCAGTCGCGCAATGCCGCCGTGTGCCGCAGGTGCGCGAGGCCGACCGCGCCTGCGCCGACGATCGCGAGATGGCGCGCGTCGCGCGGCGCGAGGCAGTCGACCGCGAGCGCCGTCGTGCCGGCCGTGCGCTCGACGGTCAGCAGCCCCGCGTCGCACCACATCAGCGGCTGGCCCGTGCGCATCGACATCAGCGCGGTCCAGGCGGTGACGATCGGTTTGCCGCCCGTCACGACGTACGGCGACAGCTTCGCGCCGAACACCTGCTCGTCGGCGAGCGCGCCGAGATACGTGATGAAGTCGCCGGCCTGGTCGGGAAACAGCGTGAGGGTTTGCGGCGGCTGCACCGCGCGCGCCGCGGCGAGCGACGCGAACATGCGGCGCAGCGTGCCGAGCACGTCGAGCGACGGCAGGGCCGCGCGCACCGCGGCTTCGTCGACGGTCAGCGGCAGGGTCGGGACGGTTTGCGTCATGTGGACATCTCCGGTCGGGGCCGGACAGCACTGTCTCGAAAGAGGGTGTCCGGCGGTGTTCGTGATGGACGAAAAGTCTAATATAGACAAATGAAATCTGGAGGATTTTTCTTTTCGAGACTTTGTGTCGTCGTGGGTTTATGAAAAAACACCGGAAAATCAACGGTATTTTTGATGGTCGACGAAATTTGAATGCGGCGCGACGGTGTGTGATCCTCGTATCCCCTATAGTCTATAGTAGACTTTAAGTCTATATTTCGCGTGCAGGACACGACGCGTCGCCATACGGCGGCCTGCATCGAATGCCGATCCGGCGCCCGGCAGAGGGTGTCGTGCGACCGATCTTCATCGCCTCACTCCAGAACAGAAGGACTCGCCATGAACTGGAAGCTTTCCCTCTGCGCCGTCGCGGCGCTCGCGTGCGCGGCCGCCACGGCCCATGCGGAACAGACCACGTTGCGCTTCGGGATCGAAGCCGCCTATCCGCCGTTCGAGAGCAAGACGCCGGCTGGTCAGCTGCAGGGTTTCGACGTCGACATCGGCAATGCGGTGTGCGCGAAGCTGAACATGAAATGCGTGTGGGTCGAGAATTCGTTCGATGGCCTGATCCCGGCGCTGCAGGCGCGCAAGTTCGACGCGATCAACTCGGCGATGAACATCACCGCGAAGCGCAGGCAGAGCATCGACTTCACGCCGGCGATCTACGTGGTGCCGATCGTAATGGTCGCCAAACGCGGCTCGCCGCTGCGGCCCGATGTTGCGAGCCTGCGCGGCAAGCACGTCGGCGTGCTGCAGGGCTCGTCGCAGGAGGATTTCCTGAAGGCGCACTGGGCCAATGCGGGCGTGGCCATCGTGTCGTATCAGGATCAGGACCAGATCTACGCCGATCTCGTCGCGGGGCGGCTCGACGCGGCCGTGCAGGAGGCGCAGACCGCGCAGGACGGTTTCCTCGACAAGCCGGCCGGCCGCGACTACCAGATCGTCGGCGAGCCGCTGAAGGATCCGGCGACGCTCGGCGAAGGCACGGGTTTCGGGATGCGCAAGGGCGACAAGGCGCTGCAGGCGAAGATCGTCGGCGCGCTCGATGCGCTGAAAAAGGACGGCACGCTGGGCACGCTGTCGCAGAAGTACTTCAAGCGCGACATCGTCGCGAAGTAAGCACGGCCGCGCGCCGGCCGCGGTGCCGGCGTGCGTCGCATCGACTCTCGACGGAGTACGGGGAAGCATGGATTTCGACGTCATCGTTCTGGGGGCCGGCATTGTCGGCGTGTCGTCGGCGCTGCATTTGCAGGATCGCGGGCTGCGCGTTGCGCTCGTCGACCGGCGCGCGCCCGGCGAGGAAACGAGTCACGGCAACGCCGGGCTGATCGAGCGCTCGTCGGTCGTGCCGTATGCGTTTCCGCGCAGGCTCGGCACGCTGCTGCGCTATGCGCGCAACCGCTCGGTCGACCTCTATTGGGACTACCGCGCGCTGCCCGCGTATGCGGGCTGGCTCGCGCGCTTCTGGCGTGAATCGTCGCCGCAGCGGCTCGCGGCCGCCGCGCGCGACCTGCTGCCGCTTGTCGCGGCGAGCGTCGTCGAGCACGACGCGCTGCTCGCGCGCACCGACGCACAGCCGCTCGTGCACGACGGCGGGTGGATCGAGGCATTCCGTTCGCCCGCGCTGTTCGACGCGGAAACGCGCGCGCAGCAGCGCGTGGCCGAAGCGCATGGGCTGCGGATGACCGTGCTCGACGCGCGTGCGTTGCGCGAGCGCGAGCCCGGCGTCGGCGACGCGTTCTGTGGCGCGTTCCACTGGCAGGACCCGAAGACCGTGTCGAGCCCGGGTGGGCTGACGAAGGCCTATGCGCGGCTGTTCGAACGCGACGGCGGCACGGTCGCGCTCGGCGACGCGACGACGCTCGTCCAGGTGGATGACGGCTGGCAGGTCGATACCGGGCACGGGCCGATTTCGGCGCGCTCGGCCGTGGTCGCGCTCGGGCCCTGGTCCGATCACGTGTTCGCGCCGCTGGGCTACCGGATTCCGCTGCGCGCGAAGCGCGGCTACCACATGCACTACCGGCCGACGCGCACGCCGCTGAACGTGCCCGTGTGCGATACCGAGGAAGGCTTCGTCGTCGCGCCGATGGAGGGCGGCCGCCTGCGACTCACGACCGGCGTCGAGATCGCGCTGCGCGGTGCGCCGCCGACTGGCGTGCAACTCGCGCGCGCCGAACCGCTGGCGCGCGACGCGTTCGGCATCGGCGAGCGGCTCGATCCCGAGCCGTGGCTGGGGATGCGGCCATGCACGCCCGACATGCGTCCGGTGATCGGGCCCGCGCCGCGCCATCGCCATCTGTGGTTCGCGTTCGGCCATTGCCACCACGGGCTCACGCTCGGCCCTGCGACCGGGCGCCTGCTTGCCGAAATGATGACGGGCGCGCCGACCTATATCGATCCCCATCCGTACCGGCCCGCGCGCTTCGGCTGAACGCGCGGTGCGGCGATGTGGCCCAGGCCGTCGCCGCGCGCCGCATCGCGCGCTCCGGTCGCGATGCGGCCGTCACAGTTTTTCATTCTGCTGTCCGCGCTATCGAAAGGCACGCAATCGGAAATGATCTGCGTAATCGCCAAGAAAGAAATCGCGTAAAAAGAAAATCAGCAAATTCGCGATTTATCAATGCATTTTCATATCGCTGAAATGCGCAATGGGCAGCCGGCCCTGACGATGTTCGGCACCGTCGCGACCGGACGTTCCGGCGTTACGCGGAATGTACCGGAACACGTTACTACGGGGCTCGCAAACGTTACGTTACATCCGCGTTCCGTTGCTCTTTTTCATCAGACAATTCAGACAATACAATTCGCGTATCTCGCCTGAAATCAATAAAAAAAGCGTTATTGCTTGTCAATAAGCAGACGAATGAGTTGGTTTTTTTGAATTGGCACGCTTCATGCAATCCGTCCCCATGCTTTGTCAACGTAGTGCCAACCGAGATGGGGTAAATAAAGATGGGACAAAATCTTAAATTGACGGGTGTGGCGCTGTCGGTCGCGACGGTGTTCGGGGTACTGGCTTCGGGCTCCGCGATGGCGGGGGCCCTCGATTCGCTGTCGATTCCGCAAGTGATCGTCAATCCGCCGACGAACAGCGTGTCGGTCGGGCTGGTTGCGACGGGCACGTCGCCGCTGGGCTCGGTCACCGTGACGACGGGCGGATCGGGCGCGATCCAGACGTCACTCGGCGATCCGGGCCAGGTGCTGTCGGGCGCCGTGGGGGCGGTGACGGGCGCACTCGGCGGTGGCGGCGGCACGGTGACGCCGCTCGCGCCGGTGCAGGGTGTGGTGAATCAGGTGACGGGTGCGCTTGGTGGCGGCAACCCGGCAGGCGCGTTGACCGGTGCACTCGGCACGGTGACCGGTGCGCTGGGTAACGTCGGCGGCGGCGCGAACCTGCTGGCGCCGGTACAGGGCGTGGTGAATCAGGTGACGGGCGCCCTCGGCGGCGGCAACCCGGCAGGCGCGTTGACCGGTGCACTCGGCACGGTGACCGGTGCGTTGGGTAATGTCGGTGGCGGCGCAAATCCGCTGGCGCCGGTCCAAGGTGTCGTAAGCCAGGTCACGGGCGCCCTGAGCGGCGGTAATCCGGCTGGTGCATTGACCGGCGCGCTGAATACGGCGACGGGGACGTTGAGCAACGCACTCGGCACCGCAACGGGCGCACTGGGCGGCATCGGCGGCGGTTCGAACCCGCTGGCGCCGGTCCAAGGCGTGGTGAATCAGGTGACGGGTGCGCTTGGCGGCGGCAATCCGGCAGGCGCGCTGACCGGTGCACTCGGTACGGTGACGGGCGCCCTGAGCGGCGGCAACCCGGCAGGTGCATTGACCGGTGCGCTGAATACGGCGACGGGGACGTTGAGCAACGCGCTCGGCACCGCAACGGGCGCACTGGGCGGTATCGGCGGCGGCACGAATCCGCTGGCACCGGTCCAGGGCGTCGTGAACCAGGTCACGGGCACGCTCGGCAGCGGCAACCCGGCCGGCGCACTGAGCAACGCGGTCAACACAATCACGGGCACGCTCGGCAACGTCGGCGGCGCGGGGAGCCCGCTCGCGCCGGTGCAAGGCGTCGTCACGCAGCTCGCGGGCACGCTCGACAACGGCAATCCGGCCGGTGCGCTGACGAACGCGCTGAACTCGGTGACGGGTGCGCTCAGCGGCGCGAACCCGCTGGCGCCGGTCCAAGGCGTCGTGAACCAGGTCGTCGGCACGCTGTCCGGCGCTGGCGGCGGCAGCCCGATCACGCCGATCACGAACCTCGTCAGCGGCTTGCAAAACGCGCTGCCGACGGGCGGCAATGCGGCCGGCGCACTGACCGGCGCGCTCGGTTCGGTGACGGGCGCGCTCGGCAACCTCGGCGGGTCCAATCCGCTGGCACCGGTGCAAGGTGTCGTGAACCAGATCGTCGGTACGCTCGGCAGCGGTAATCCGGCCGGTGCACTGACGGGCGCGCTGAACTCGGTGACCGGCGCGCTCGGCAACCTCGGCGGCACGAACCCGCTGGCGCCGGTGCAAGGCGTCGTGAACCAGATCGTCGGCACGCTGTCGGGCGCGGCGGGCAACAGCCCGATCGCACCGATCGCGAACCTCGTGAACGGCCTGACGGGCGGGAGCAACCCGGCCGGCGCACTGACCGGTGCGCTCGGTTCGGTGACGGGCGCGCTCGCGAACGGTCCGGTAGCCCTCGGGCAGGCGGCCGCGGCTGGCGGTGGCCTGCTCGGCTCGGGCGCGAACGCGGTCGGCGGCACGGCGGGCGCGGTCGGCTCGCTGCTGACGACGGGCGCCAATGCGACGGCGACGGTCGTCAATGCGGTCGGCACGACGGTGGGTACGGCGCTCGGCTCCGCGCCGGGCCTGTCGGTCACGCCGCACTCGGGCAGCAACTCGCCGAACAACCCGCTCGCACCGGTGTCGACGCTGCTCCAGTCGCTGGCGGGCGCACTGCCGAAGTAACCGGCCGGAAACGCACGGCGGCGCCGTATCGGCCGCCGCGCGCAACGGTCGTGCAACACGGGTCGCGTAACGCGGCATGACCGGGATGTCATGCCGCGTTGTCTCTTGGTTTCCCGTTTTCTTTCGTCACATGAATGGCCGCTGCCGACCGTCGCCGGGCGGCATGGAATAACCGGCCGCCTCCACCCGTTTACTACATACCGAATCCCGGCACAGCCGGCCGGCGGGATAATGGTCGCGACGAAGTCGATCGCCCCGTTCGGCGGCGTCGTGCCGCGATGCCATGCCATGTCAAGGAGAACGGAAATGAAACGGATACTCCTCGCTGCCGCGCTGACGGCGGCGATCGTGCGGCCGGCGGTCGCGGAACCGCCACAGGTCGGCAACGGGAAAGTGGTCGATGACGATCACATGACGCTGTATGTGTTCGATCGCGACGCGCCCGGCAAGAGCGCGTGCGACAGCGCTTGCGCGGCCAACTGGCCGCCCGCGATCGCCGACGCGTACGACAAGGCATCGGGCGCGCTGAGTCTCGTCGCGCGTGACGACGGCAAGAAGCAATGGGCGTACCACGGACGTCCGCTGTATCGCTGGAAGATGGACCGCAAGGCCGGCGACGCGGGCGGCGACGGGATCGGCGGCATGTGGCACGTCGCGCGTCCGTGACGGCACGGCGAGGCGCGAGACATCCCGATGAGCTATGAATCGGATCTGCTGGTGTGGTTGCCGCATCTCACGCGCTACGCGCGCGCGCTGACGGGCGACCGGGCCTGGGCGGACGATCTCGTGCAGGACACGCTCGAGCGTGCACTGAACCGGCCGCCACGCGATGGCGGCAACCTGCGCGCGTGGCTGCTGACGCTGTTGCGGCATCGTTTCATCGACCAGTTGCGTGCGCGGCACGAGATCGCGGTCGACGACGCGACGGCGCCGTGGCAGACGATGGCCGCGCCGGCCGGCGAGATCGGCGGGCTGGTGCTGCGCGACGTGCAGCGCGCGCTGTACCGGCTGCCGGTCGAACAGCGCGAGGTGCTGCTGCTGGTCGCGCTTGAAGAGTTGAGCTATCGCGACGCCGCGCAGGTGCTCGGCGTGCCGGTGGGAACGGTGATGTCGCGGCTCGCGCGGGCGCGCGGGCAGATGCGCGCACTGCTGGACGAGCCGTCGGCGCACGGCGCGACCGCATTACGGGTGATCAGGAAGACATGATGGACGATCCGCGCAAGCCTTCGAACGAGCGAGACGACGATGCGTCGGCGCAACTGCTGTCCGCGTTGCTGGACGGCGAGCTGTCCGGGCACGAGCGCCGCGAGATGCTCGAGCGCCTGCAGGCCGATCCGGAGGAGGCCGAACGATTCGCGCATTACCGCGCGCAGCGCGACGCGCTGCAGGCGCTGTTTCCGCTGCCGGGCGCCGCGCCGGCGCTGTTCGTGCAGCGTCGCGCGCCGCGCCGGCGCGGGTTTGCGTATGCGTTCGCGGGGCTGGCGGCCGGGCTGCTGATCGGCGTCGCGCTGCATGCGGGCTGGGCGGTCTTTGGCAGCGAACCGGCGTTCGCCGCGCGTGCGGATGTCGCGTATGCCGTGTACGCAGCCGATCGCGAGCATCCGGTCGAGGTGGGCGCGGGCAATCCCGAACGTCTCGCCGCGTGGCTGTCGGCGCGAGTCGGGCGGCCCGTGCGCGCGCCGTCGCTCGACGAATACGGCTACGCGCTGCTGGGCGGCCGGTTGCTCCCCGGCGAAGCGGGGCCGGCCGCGCAGTTCATGTACCAGCGCCCGGACGGCGAGCGCGTGACGCTGTACATGACCGCGTACGACACGCGGCGCCTTGCGCCGCAGGCGATGTCGGCCGACGGCCGCTACACGTATTTCTGGTCGGATCGAGGCATGGGCTACGCGTTGTCCGGCCGTGGCGACGAACGGCGCCTGCGCGAGATCGCGATCGAAGCGTGCGGCGCGCTCGGCGGCTCGACCGACGCGTGGAAGGGATGACGCGCGGCGCCGACAGGGAGCACGCGATGAAGATGACGATGACGAAGGTGCTCGTGCTGATGCCGGTGCTGGCGGCGCTCGCCGCGGGCGGCGCGCTTGCGCGGGCGGACGGCGACGCGCCCGTGCGCGTGCCGGTCGACGCCGACGGCGTGCAGCGGGTGGCGATCGTCGGCGGCAGCTATTTCTTCCGTCCGAACCATGTGATCGTGCGGGCGCACGTGCCGGTCGAGCTGACCGTGTCGGCCGAGCCCGGCGTGGTGCCGCACAGTTTCGAAATCGATGCGCCGCAGGCCGGCATCTCGGTGCACACCGAGCTCGGCACGACGCCGAAGACCTTTCGCTTCACTCCGGCGCAGCCGGGCCGGTTCGCCTACTATTGCACGCATCGGCTGCTGTTTTTCAGGAGCCATCGCGAGCGCGGGATGGAAGGCGTGCTCGATGTCGAGGCGGCGCCGTGATCGCCGCGTTGCTGGCCGCGAGCCTGATAGGAGCGAGCATGACCGCCGATCCCGTGACCGTTGCGCAGGCGCATTTCGATCACGTCCGCTCGTACCGCGCGACGATCCGCTCATCGGCGCGAGGCGGCGAACACACTGAAATCCACTACGCGTACCTGAAACCCGGCTTCGTCCGGATGGATTTCGTGTCGCCTCATCACGGCGCGGTGCTCGCGTACGACCCCGGCGACGGCAAGGTGCGGCTGCGCCCGTTCGGCGCGCATGCGCCGCCCGCGCTGACACTGTCGCCGTCCAATCCGCTCGTGCGCGACCGCAGCGGCCACCGGGTCGACCGGTCGGACGTCGGCGAACTGCTGCGCAACGTTCATGCGCTGCAGGAAGGCGGCGCGACGGTGACCGAAGGCGAGGAGGCCGTCGGCGGCCGGACCGCGTTGCGCGTGTCGGTCACGGGCGCGCCCGCGCACGCGATCGACGGCGTGCATCGCTACCGGCTGTGGTTGGACACCGAGGACGGCTTTCCGCTGAAGGTCGTCAGCTTCGCGGACGATGACGACGTGCCGCTCGAAACCGTAACGCTCGACGATGTCGAGATCGACGTCGCATTTCCCGAGCGCTTCTTCGCGCCCTGATGGGTGTCCTGATTCGTGCCCTGATTGATGCCCCTGACGGGGATGCCGGAGGCTGCATGGCGGAATACCGGTTCTCGACGACATGGCGTGTGGACGCCCCGCTCGCGGCAGTCTGGGACGCGATCTACCAGGTGGACCGCTGGCCCGACTGGTGGAAGGGTGCCGTGCGCACCGTCGAGATCGAGCAGGGCGACGCGCGCGGCGTCGGCGCGCTGCACCGGTATACGTGGAAGGGCGCGTTGCCGTACCGGCTGACCTTCGACATGCGCGTCTGGCGCGTCGAGCCGCCGCATGCGCTCGAAGGCCGTGCGAGCGGCGCGATCGAAGGCGACGGATGCTGGTCGTTCGCCGGCGACGGCGCGTGCACCGTCGTGCGCTACGACTGGCACATCCGCACGCACGTGCGCTGGATGAACTGGCTGGAGCCGCTCGCGCGTCCGCTGTTCCGATGGAATCACGACGTCGTGATGCGCGAAGGCGCGAAGGGTCTCGCGCGGCTGCTGGGCGCGGCAGTCGAGACGGAAGGCCGGACGTTCCGGCCGCTGTCGGGGGCAGGCTGCGCCGATGCGTGACGGCGCGTGACGACGATCCGCGCCGCTCAGCGCGCGTACGCCATCACCGCGCCGTCCACCACCAGTGCGACGCGTTCGCCGACGGCCGGACACCGGTGCCCCGGCACGCGTACGCGCACCAGCACGTCGGTATCGGCATCGAGACGCGCGAGCACGTCGTCGTCGTGGGTTGCATCCGGACGGGCCGGGAAAAGGGTGCGTCGGGTGCATCGCGTGTCGTTGCGTCGTGATGTCGTTACGCGTCGAACAGCGCGGCGCCGATGTACGAACCGGGTTGCGCGCCCGGCGGACACGCGAAGATCGCGCTGCCGACGTGCGTGGTGAACTGGTTCATGATGTCCAGCTTCGCGAGCTTCTCGTTGATCGGGATGAAGCCCTTGCGCGGGTCGCGCTGGTGCGCGACGAACATCAGCCCCGCGTCGTACTCGGTCTGCTGGCGCCACGGCGGCCAGCGCTCGATGTAGAAGTTCGCGCTGTCGTTGTACGAATACGCGCGGCGCAGGATCTGCGCGCCGTTGTTGAGCTGCGGCGACGCGAGACGCGCGTGCGCGTTGTCGGGGATCACCGAATTGCCGTCCTTGTCGACCGCGTCGAGGTCGAGCGCGTCGAATTCCTGCTTGCCGCCGAGCGGCGCGCCGCTGTACTTCTTGCGGCCGAACACCTGCTCCTGGAAGCCGAGCTCGGTGTTGTCCCAGTGTTCGAGCGTGATGCGGATGCGGCGCACGACCGTATAGGTGCCGCCGTTCATCCACGCAGGGCCTTCGTTGCCGGCCCACACGAATGCGTTCATCGCGGCCGGGTCGTCGCGCGACGGGTTCATCGTGCCGTCCTTGAAGCCCATCAGGTTGCGCGGCGTCTCGCCCGGCTTGCCGGACGTGAAGCCGGCCTGGCCCCAGCGCATCTGCACGGCCTTGCCGCCGAGGCGCACGAGCTGGCGCACCGCATGGAACGCGACCTGCGCGTCGTTCGCGCACGCCTGGATGAACAGGTCGCCGCCCGTCTTCTCCGGAATCAGCTGGTCGCCGTTGAAGCGCGGCAGGTCGACGAGCGCGGCCGGGCGCTGCTTCGCGAGGCCGTAGCGGTCCTTGCCCGCGACTGCGAACAGGCCGGGCCCGAAGCCGAACGTGATCGTCAGCCGCGACGGGCCGATGCCGAGCGCGTCACCCGAGTCGGCCGGCGCTGCGTCGTCGCCGCCGGTCGCCGGCAGCGGCTGCGCGGTGTCGCCGCGCGTCAGGCGTGCGGCCGCGTCGGTCCACGTCTTCAGCAGCGCGATCACGTCCGCGCGTTTGTCGGTCGCGAGATCGAGCGCCGCGAAATACGCGTTGCGCTGCTGCGGCGTCGTGATGCCGCCCTGGTGCTTGCCGTAGAACGGCTCGAGGTCGTCGTCGTGCGCGTGCGCATCCGGGGCGGCCGTGGCGGCATCGGCCGCGCGCGCGGCCGGCATCGCGCCCGCAGCGAGGCCGGCGGCCACCGCCGCGCCGCCGGCTTTCAGGAAGCCGCGGCGCGCAGGGCGCGACGGCGGGTTCGAATCGTCTGCCATGGTCGGCTCCGTTACTTCGCGAGCATCAGCGTGTTGACGTCGTCCTGGACGTAATAGAAGCCGTCGCCGGCCGGCGTCATCGCGATCCCGAACAGGTCGCCGTTGCCGGGCGGCGATTGCGCCTTGTCGGTGTCGATCCAGCGTGCGTAGAGCTGCTTGCCGGCGGCCGGATCGATCTCGACGACCTGGCCGTTCAGCGCATTGGTTGCGAGCAGATGGCCGTTCGGCGCGGTCGCGAGCGCGAGCGGGCGGTGCAGGAAGCCGTCGGCCGTGACCTGGCGGCCGACGCCCGCGCTCGTGTCGCGCGTGAGCGGATCGTCGATCTCGACGATCCGGTTGCCGATCGCGTCGGACACGTACAGCTTCTTCTGGTCGCCCGACAGCGCGAGGCCCGTCGGGCCGACGAGGAACACGCCCTTGTCGGCCTGCGCGCCGAGACCGCTCGCGACGACCGTTTCCTGCTTGATGACGGGAGGCTTGCCGGCCGGTACGTCGACGTCGAGGCGCAGCACCGTCGCCTGCTTGTAGACGGGTGGGTTGCCGTCCGCGCCGCCGACGCCGAAGCCGGCCATGCTGACGAACAGCGTCGCGCCGTCGCCGCGGTCGACCACGGCCATGTTGCCCCACGGGTCGTTGATGTTCGGGCTCGACCACGTCGATGCGATCTTGCCTTGCGGATCGAGCACGATCAGGCAGCCGGCGCCCTTCGTCGACGTCGTGCCGTCGTTGCTCGGCGTGCTGCCGACGATCACCCAGCCCGACTTCAGCATCGTCATCGCGGTCGACAGGCCGACGCCGCCCGGGCATGCCTTCAGGTCGCGCGGAATCGTCGCGAACACGCTCATCTGCTTCGTCGACGGGCGGTAGTTGACGATCGTGCTGCCCGTGCCCTGCAGGTTCGCCGCGTTGTTGAAGTTGTCGACGAGCACGTCGCCGGCCTGGATCGTGCCGGCCGACACCGGCGCGACCGCGATCGCGTACGGGTTCTGGTCGCCGTTGTCGGGCACCGTGTTGACGAGCAGCGTGTGGCGATGCAGCGTCTCGAGGAAGCCTTGCGGCTCGGCAAACGCGCCGGCGGCGGCCGTCAGCGCGGCGGCGGCCAGTGCGCCCGTCGCGAGGCGGCGAAGCGGGGCGGATTGAATCATCTGGGTCTCTCCTGGGGGGCGCGCCGCCGTGGTGGCGCGCGAAAAACGGGTGGCGTGGGTGCGGCGCTCAGAACGTGATGGTCGTGCGCGCGCCGAGCACGAACGTGTTGCGCAGCGGCTGGGTTGCGTCGCTCGGGTTCTGGCCGGCGCCTGCATTGAACGTGTACTGCGCGTCGGCCTGGATCACCCACCACGGGTTGACCTGGTACTGGTAGGTCGCCTCGATGGCCGTCTCGCGGGTGCGCACGCCGTACGGGCCCGTCGCGAACGTCTGCGCGGTCTGGTCGAGATCGGTCACGTGGCGGCCGACCTGGATGTACGTGACGCCGAGGCCGACGCTGTCGTTGTCGCGGCCTTCGAACGGCGCCTTCAGCACGACGCCCGCGTTGGCCGAGAAGCTCACCAGGTTGCGGTCGCCCGGCGCGCCCATCACGCGCGCGAACACGCCGAGGCTCCGCGGGCCGGTTGGGTCGGGGCGCCAGATCATCTGGTCGGCCACCGCGTAGAAGCTGTAGTTGCCGTGACGCTGCCGCGCGTTGCCGTTCGACGCGGGATCCGAGAGCGACAGCCCGTCGGTGCCGACGTTCTGGTCCGCGAAGCGGCCGTTGTGATACCAGACGCCGATCTTGTAGGTGCCCGGCAGCCCGTTCGAGCGGCCGGTGTCCATTTCGCCGTCGGACGGCTGGTTCAGCGCGTACTGCAGCTCGCCGATGTAGAGCGTGCCGTTGTGCAGGTTGAAGTTCGTGCCGCTCAGGTTGGTCGGGTTGTTGCCGAGCGGATCGCCGTCGAACACGCCCGCGAGCGCGGTGAGCTTCGGTGTGATCTGTGCGCGCACGCGCACGCCGAGGCCCGCGAGCGGATAGGCGGGGCCGCCATTGGGCAGGTCGTATGACGGCAGCGCGGGCCAGCCGAACATCGTGTTGACGAACGTGTTCGCGTACGTGCTGACCATGAATTCCTGGTCCAGGCTCTGCTGGCCGATCTTCACGTCGACGCGCTTGTCGAGGAACGACTGCTGGTACCACAGCTCCCACAGGCGCGTCGTGTCCTGCGCCTCGATGCCGCTCGCGGTGTTGAGCGTGCCGAGGTTCGCTGCGCTCAGGTTGCGGCCGTGGATCTGCAGCGCGCTGACGTTGAAGGTGCCGCCGGGCAGGCCGATCGCCTTCTGCGTGTCGACCGTCAGTGTCGCCGTCGTCAGCCCGTCGTACGTGCCGCCTCGGTTCAGGCCGCCGCGCAGGTTCGCGAGGTATTCGCTGGTTTCGGTGATCTGCAGCGTCGCGCCGTACTTGCCGAGCCACGGGCGGATGCCGCCCATGTCGCCGAGCAGGGTCTGGCGGGTCCAGATACCGGTCCACATGTTGGTCGGCTTCGCCTGGATAGCGAGATCGGCCTCGGGCGCTTCGGGCTGCGCGTCGACCGGCGTGCCGGCGAACGCGACCGTGCTGGCGAGCGTCGCGCACGCGACGAGGGCCGCACGGACGGCGGGGCGCATCCGGGCGCGGACGCTGTCTCCGTGGAACGACGCAACCTTCATATCAAATCCCTGGTTCTATTTGGTGTGGAGTGCTGCTTGTCGGCCGCTGTCCGGGCGCTCGGCACCGATCGGCGAAGGCAGGAAGAAGAGCGCAACGCGGCGCATCGTAGGAGTATCAAATGCGAAAGTCAATGCAAACGAGAATGATTCGCATCTGAATTACTGATTGTAATAAGGGAGCTTACGGATAAGGCTCGGCGGGTGTTTGGTGCAGAGGTAAACCGTAAATATCGATGTAATGATAATGAATGGTTCGATGCGGATCGATGCTTCGCGGGGAGGGCGCGCAACGGGCGTGCGGCGTGCGTGAAGGCGGCGTTGCGGTGTGCCGGATCGGCGTCGGCGCAGATTTTTTGATGCGATGTCGCCGGCTGCAGGAACTCCGTGCTTACCCGGTGTCCAAACGGGGCTGGATGGGGGTTGCGGGCGGCGCAGGCCCGCCTGTAAGGCGGGTAGTGGCCGTCATGACCTTGTTTTAAAAGGGTTTTGTGCTGTTTTCGTGCGTTTTCCCCGCTGCCTCGCCGCCCTGAAAATTCGTCTGGTTTCCCTTCTTGAATTTGTCAAAACCCGTCCATATAATTAGCACTCGCTGCACGTGAGTGCTAACAATTCTCTGCCGGGCGATCCGCCGGGCAGATTCCCTAAGCGTTCTTCAATCTCAGTCAAGAGAGGAGTGAATATGAACCTTCGTCCTTTGCACGATCGCGTGATCGTCAAGCGCCTGGATCAGGAAACCAAGACCGCCTCGGGCATCGTGATCCCCGAAGCAGCAGCCGAGAAGCCGGACCAGGGTGAAATCCTGGCGGTCGGCCCGGGCAAGCGCGACGACAAGGGCGCCCTGATCGCGCTCGACGTGAAGGTCGGCGATCGCGTCCTGTTCGGCAAGTACGCCGGCCAGACCGTGAAGGTCGACGGCCAGGAACTGCTGGTCATGCGCGAAGAAGACATCATGGCCGTGGTCAACGCCAAGTAAGCGTCCTCCAACGGTACATATTCCCAAGAATTCAAGGAGTTAGAAGATGGCAGCTAAAGACGTCGTATTCGGCGATTCCGCCCGTTCGAAGATGGTCGAAGGCGTGAACATTCTCGCCAACGCAGTCAAGGTCACGCTGGGTCCGAAGGGCCGCAACGTGGTGCTCGAGCGCAGCTTCGGCGGCCCGACGGTCACCAAGGACGGTGTGTCGGTCGCGAAGGAAATCGAGCTGAAGGACAAGCTCCAGAACATGGGCGCGCAAATGGTCAAGGAAGTCGCTTCCAAGACCAGCGACAACGCAGGCGACGGCACGACGACGGCAACCGTCCTCGCGCAATCGATCGTTCGCGAAGGCATGAAGTACGTCGCATCGGGCATGAACCCGATGGACCTGAAGCGCGGCATCGACAAGGCAGTCGCAGCGGCTGTCGAAGAGCTGAAGAAGATCAGCAAGCCGTGCACGACGAACAAGGAAATCGCACAGGTCGGCTCGATCTCGGCGAACAGCGATTCGTCGATCGGCGATCGCATCGCTGAAGCGATGGACAAGGTCGGCAAGGAAGGCGTGATCACCGTCGAAGACGGCAAGTCGCTGGCCGACGAACTCGACGTCGTCGAAGGCATGCAGTTCGACCGCGGCTACCTGTCGCCGTACTTCATCAACAACCCGGACAAGCAAGTCGCCGTCCTCGACAACCCGTTCGTGCTGCTGCACGACAAGAAGGTGTCGAACATCCGTGATCTGCTGCCGGTGCTCGAGCAAGTCGCGAAGGCTGGCCGTCCGCTGCTGATCATCGCTGAAGACGTCGAAGGCGAAGCGCTCGCAACGCTGGTCGTCAACAACATCCGCGGCATCCTGAAGACCGTTGCGGTCAAGGCGCCGGGCTTCGGCGATCGTCGCAAGGCGATGCTGGAAGACATCGCGGTCCTGACCGGCGGTCAAGTCGTCGCGGAAGAAACCGGCCTGACGCTCGAGAAGGCAACGCTGGCAGAACTGGGCCAGGCGAAGCGCATCGAAGTGGGCAAGGAAAACACGACGATCATCGACGGCGCAGGCGAAGCCACGAACATCGAAGCACGCGTGAAGCAAGTGCGCGCGCAGATCGAAGAAGCGACGTCGGACTACGACCGTGAAAAGCTGCAAGAGCGCGTGGCCAAGCTGGCCGGCGGCGTGGCAGTGATCAAGGTCGGTGCTGCGACCGAAGTCGAAATGAAGGAAAAGAAGGCACGTGTCGAAGACGCACTGCACGCAACGCGCGCAGCTGTGGAAGAAGGCATCGTGGCCGGCGGCGGCGTCGCGCTGATCCGCGCTCGCACCGCGATCGCTGGCCTGACGGGCATCAACGCCGATCAGAACGCCGGTATCAAGATCGTGCTGCGCGCAATGGAAGAGCCGCTGCGCCAGATCGTCGCGAACGGCGGCGAAGAAGCCAGCGTCGTGGTAGCGGCAGTTGCTGCAGGCAAGGGCAACTACGGCTACAACGCAGCGACGGGCGAGTACGTCGACATGGTCGAAGCCGGTGTTGTCGACCCGACCAAGGTCACGCGCACCGCACTGCAGAACGCAGCTTCGGTTGCCGGCCTGCTGCTGACGACGGACGCAGCTGTCGCAGAACTGCCGAAGGAAGACGCGCCGATGGCTGGCGGCATGCCGGGCGGCATGGGCGGCATGGGCATGGACATGTAATCGACTTCGGTCGATGGTGTCCGGAACGCGCAGCGATGCGCGTTCCAGCCAAAAGAAAAGACCCGCAGCGATGCGGGTCTTTTTTTATTGGCGCGCGGGATTCGATGCGCGCGCGGGCCGGGCGTTCACGCCCGCCGCGCGTGTTTCAATGCCGGTGCGACGTCCTCGGCACCGGGTCGACCTTCGCGGCCGGCGGCGTGTCCGAGTCTTCGTTGCTGCGCGCCCAGAAGAACCGATCGGGCAGGTGCGCGCCCATGCCGGGCCGGAACGCGTCGCGCACGGCCTGGTACAGGTACTCCTGCGCCTCGCGGACTGCCTCGGGCGGCTCCTGGCCGTTCGCGAGCAGCGCCGCGATGGCCGCGCCGAGCGTGTCGGTGATGCCCATCAGCCGATGCGGCGAGCGATCCCACATGTCTTCGCGGAGTTGGCCTTCCTCGCCGTATAGCGTGTTGACGAGCCGGTGCGAGCCCATCTCGGAGGTCAGGATGTACTCGCAGCCCTGCGACAGCAGGTGCGAGACGGCCGCGTCGAGATTCGGCGCCTCGGCGTCGCCGTCAGGCTGCGCGAGCGCGATCAGCGTTGCGTAGTCGGCAACCAGCAGCGTCGTCTGCGGCGCCAGCAGGTCGGCGATCGATTCGCGCAGGTCGTCGGCCGCGAGCACGTGCTCGTCGTCGAGCGTGAAGTCCGGTGCGAGCACGAGCGGCACGCCGTCGTAGTCGGCGACGACCTCGGCGATCGCGCTCACGACTTCCGCGCGCGTCGCCGCGCCGATCTTGAACGCGGCAACCGGCATGTCTTCGAGCAGCATGCGCGCCTGGGCGGCGACGACGTCGGGATCGAGGCCGGTCACTTCGTCGCAGGCGGCCGAGTCGCGCACGGTGTAGCCCGTCAGGACGGACACGCCGTGACAGCCCATGCTCGCCAGGGTCATCAGATCGGCTTGGATGCCAGAGCCGCCGGTGGGATCGGACAGGCCGAAGGTGAGGACGATCGGAGGGGCGTTGCTGGACATGTAAAAATGGGGCAAGAGAAAAACGGGAAAGCGACGGACATGCGGACGGCGAGGCGAAATGGGCTTTTTCGGCCCTGTGTTGCCCGGCAGGCCGCACTTTTCAGCCATTATGCGGCGGAATCCGGCTCGCACGACGGATTTTTTAGCGCAGCGCAACGTAGTCGCCGTACTCCAGCGCGATTGCTAGGCAGTCCGGCCCCGACACGGTACCATCATGGCTCCCGAATTTACCGACTTTCCCAACGCGGCTTAAGATGGAATACAAGAGCTGGATGTGCCTGATTTGTGGCTGGATTTACGACGAAGAAGCCGGGCTGCCGGAAGAGGGCATTGCCCCGGGCACGCGCTGGGAAGACGTCCCGATCAACTGGACGTGTCCTGAATGCGGCGCTCGCAAGGAAGACTTCGAGATGGTCCAGATCTGATCGGACCCTTGGCCCACGGACACACCGCTCAGGCCTCGCATCGGCCCGGCGCTCGCGCACCGAGGTTGGCGCGAGCAACTTGACGATGACAGGCGCGCGTGTCCATGACGTCCGATCCGGCGAACGTTCCCCAACCTGACGCACTGCCCAACCCGCGTGGCGGGGCCGTGCGCGCGGCCGACGCGTGGCTTGCGGCTGCTGCCGACGCATTCGAGCGTCGCGACGACGCGGCCGCGCCGCTGTCCGCTGCCGCGGCCGTGCTGGCGGAAGCCGGCTGGCTTTCGGCCGCGCGTTTCGCGGGGCAACTGTCGGCCGCCGCGCCGCTCGTCGCTGTCGAGCCGACTTCGGCCGGCTGGCGTGCCGCGCTGCGCGATTTCCGCGCAGCCGTCGGGCGCCACAACCTGCGCGAGCTCGCCTGCTCGCCCGTTCTCTTCGAGCATTTCCGTGCGTTGCGTGCGCAAAGCGCAGCCGACCTGCGCGCGAGCGCGCCGCTCGACGCGCTCGCGCTCGTCGGCCGTGCGGTGCCGCCGGCCACGCTGCGCGCGCTGCCCGATGCGATTGCGACCCGGATACGCGCCCGCTACGAGCAGGCGCTGCTCGGCGTGCTGCGTGCGCAGCACGGCGCGCCCGACGCGGCGCTCGACGAACTCGATGCGATGCTGGCCGCGCTCGCCGACGACGGGCCGTACGATTTCTGGCGGCTCGCGACCGCGTGCCTGCGCGCGCTGCGCGCAAGCAGCGCGCCCGAGCTGAAGCGCTTTCTCGCGCGGACGAACCTGCTGCTCGGCGAGCACGCGCAGGGCCGGCGCAGCGCGCCGCCCGAACTCGTGCGCGAGACGATTGCGCTGTTGTGGCGCGATTTCGCGCTGTTCGGCGCCGCGGCCGAGGACGTCGCGCTCGTCGACGTGCTGCACGACTACGGGCTGACGGTCGACTGGCACGTCGCCGGCACGCCCGCGTCCGAAGCGCTGTGGGAGGCCGATGCCGCGCGGGCTGAGCACGACGCGGTTGCCGTCGCGCCGACCCGCGCGCTCGGCGTCGTGACCGTCAATGCGCATGCATATGAGGATTTCCTGCAGACGGCCGATGCGTCGATGGCCGACCTCGCGGCCGATCCGGCCGCAGCCGACGCGGGCGCCGCGTGGCACGCGTCCGGCGCCGCCTACCGGGTCGGTACGGCGGCGTGCGCGCTCGGGCTCGGCCACGCGGCGCTGCTGGCCGATACGCTCGGCCTGGCGTGGCGCCGTGCGGCGCACGGCGTGCCGCTCGCCGACGGCGGCCTCGACGCGCACGGTCACGCGTCCGACATGTTGCGCGCGGCGCTGCTGAAGATCGCGGCCGGCGTCGCGCCGCCGGACCTCACTGCGGCGTCCGCGGCGCTTGGCGCGGCGCTCGGCCGGACCTGACGAACAAGGGGACGGACACGCGGCGGCGGCCCTTGCCGCGCGGGCCCGCAACAGGCTGCCGACAGCGCCCGCGCGCGTGTTAGAGTGCCATGTGATCCGCGCGCGCCGTTGCCAGCGCGGCGCGGCGTTGCTTGTTGATCGCGGCCCGGTCAGGCCGCGGCGTCTTTGCTAAAATTCAAACCATGTCAAAGCCTTCCGATCGCATCAATCTCACCAACCAGTTCCTGATCGCCATGCCCAACATGGCCGATCCGACGTTTTCGGGAACGGTGGTCTATCTTTGCGATCACAGCGAGCGCGGTGCGCTCGGCCTCGTCATCAACCGTCCCACCGACATCGACCTCGAATCGCTGTTCAACCGCATCGACCTGAAGCTCGACATCGAGCCGCTGCTGCACATTCCGGTGTACTTCGGCGGCCCGGTCCAGACCGAGCGCGGCTTCGTGCTGCACGAGCCGGTGGAAGGCGCGAGCTACAACTCGTCGATGTCCGTCGAGGGCGGGCTGGAGATGACGACGTCAAAGGACGTGCTCGAGGCGGTCGCGACAGGCACTGGCCCGAAGCGCTTCCTGCTGACGCTCGGCCATGCGGGCTGGGGTGCAGGGCAGCTCGAGGAAGAAATTTCCCGCAACGGCTGGCTGACCGTGGCCGCCGATCCGCGCATCGTGTTCGACACACCGGCCGAGGAGCGTTTCGAAGCCGCGCTCGGCCTGCTCGGCGTCAGTTCGTCGATGCTGTCCGGCGAAGCAGGGCACGCATGAGTGGCGCGAGCGCGCGTGATGCGACGCTCCTGGCGTTCGACTACGGCGAAAAGCGGATCGGCGTCGCGATCGGCAATGCGCTGACGCGCTCGGCCCGCGCACTCGTCGTGATCCAGAACCTGAACCGCGAACACCGCTTCAAGGCGGTCGGCGACCTGCTGGCCGAATGGCGGCCGGACGCGCTCGTCGTCGGCCTGCCGATGCATCCGGACGGCACGCCGCACGACATGACGCAGCAGGCGAAGCGCTTCGGCAACCAGCTGAACGGCCGCTTCGGGCTGCCCGTCACGTGGGTCGACGAGCGCTATTCGTCGGTCGAGGCCGAGGCCGGGCTGCGCGAGCGCAATGTGCGCGGCCGCGCACGGGCCGAGATGCTCGATGCCGAGGCCGCGCGCGTCATCCTTCAACAGTATCTCGATCAATTGTCCGACCATGAGCACCATTGACGCCGAGGCGCTTTACCGCGTCCTGCTCGACCAGATCCGCGCCGCGTACGGTACGGCGTTCGCCGAACCGGGCGGCCCGCGGCTCGCCGGCATCTATAGCGGCGGCGCGTGGCTCGCCGAGCGCCTCGCGCGCGATCTCGGCGCGCCGGCCTTTGGCGTCGTGAACGTTGCGCTGCATCGCGACGACTACGCGAAGAAGGGCCTGCACAGCCAGGCGAGCCCGACGGCGCTGCCGTTCGAGATCGACGGTGCGCGCATCGTGCTCGTCGACGACGTGCTGTACACCGGGCGCACCGTGCGCGCGGCGCTCAACGAGCTGTTCGACTACGGCCGTCCGGCCGCGGTCGAGCTCGCGGTGCTCGCCGATCGCGGCGGCCGCGAGCTGCCGGTCGCCGCGCGCTTCGCGGGCGGCGCGCTCGACGTGCCGGCCGGCGCGACGCTCGTGCTCGCGCGCGACGATGCCGCGCAGTTCACGCTGCGCGTCGAGGCGCACGGCGCTTGAACGACACGCGAAACCGTTTTCCGGGCCGCTGGTTCGCACCGCGGCCCGTTTGCATAGTTGGAATCACGCACACCATGACCACCGACACCACTGGCCGCACCGGCAATCCCGCTGCGACCGCGAGCCCCGACCGGTTCCGCTACGGTTTCCTGAAGGGCAACCCGCAGCTCACGAAAAACGGCGAGCTGAAGCACCTGCTGTCGATCGAGGGCCTGCCGCGCTCGATCGTCAACCACATCCTCGATACGGCCGAGCAGTTCGTCAGCGTGACGGACCGTGAAGTGAAGAAGGTGCCGCTGCTGCGCGGCAAGTCCGTGTTCAACCTGTTCTTCGAGAACTCGACGCGCACCCGCACGACCTTCGAGATCGCCGCGACGCGCCTGTCGGCCGACGTGCTGAACCTGAACATCAATGCGTCGTCGACCAGCAAGGGCGAATCGCTGCTCGACACGATCAACAACCTGTCGGCGATGCATGCCGACCTGTTCGTCGTGCGCCACGCGTCGAGCGGCGCGCCGTACCTGATCGCCGAGCACTGCGCGCCGCACGTGCACGTGATCAACGCCGGCGACGGCCGCCATGCGCACCCGACGCAGGGCCTGCTCGACATGTACACGATCCGTCACTACAAGCGCGACTTCACGAAGCTGCGCGTGGCGATCGTCGGCGACATCCTCCATTCGCGCGTCGCGCGCTCCGACATCCACGCGCTCACCACGCTCGGCGTGCCGGAAGTGCGCGCGATCGGCCCGCGCACGCTGCTGCCGGGCGGCCTCGAGCAGATGGGCGTGAAGGTGTTCCACAACCTCGACGAAGGGCTGAAGGGCGTCGACGTGATCATCATGCTGCGCCTGCAGAACGAGCGGATGAGCGGCGCACTGCTGCCGTCCGCGCAGGAGTATTTCAAGACCTGGGGTCTGACGCCCGAGCGCCTTGCGCTCGCCGCGCCCGACGCGATCGTGATGCACCCGGGCCCGATGAATCGCGGCGTCGAGATCGATTCGCAGGTCGCCGACGGCCCGCAATCGGTGATCCTCAACCAGGTCACGTTCGGTATCGCCGTGCGGATGGCGGTGATGGGCATCGTCGCCGGCAACAGCGACTGAGCCCGCTTTCGCGCATCCCTTTCACGCAATCAACGCATTCACAGACAGCGCATGAAGATTCATATCAAAGGCGGCACGCTGATCGACCCGGTCGCCGGCACCGAGCGGCAGGCCGACGTATTCGTCGCGGGGGGCAAGATCGCCGCGATTGGCGAGGCGGGCGCGGCGGCACCGGCCGATTTCAACGCCGCGAAGACCATCGACGCGTCGGGCCTGATCGTCGCGCCCGGTCTCGTCGACCTGTGCGCGCGGCTGCGCGAGCCCGGCTACGAGCACAAGGCGACGCTTGCGTCCGAGATGGCCGCGGCCGTCGCGGGCGGCGTCACGACCCTCGTGTGCCCGCCGGATACCGATCCCGTGCTCGACGAGCCGGGCCTCGTCGAAATGCTCAAGTTCCGCGCGCGCAATCTGCAGCAGGCGAACGTTCATCCGCTCGGCGCGCTGACGGTCGGCCTCAAGGGTGAAGTCATCACCGAGATGGTCGCGCTGACCGAGTCCGGCTGCGTCGGCTTCACGCAGGCCAACGTGCCGGTGCGCGACACGCAGGTGCTGCTGCGCGCGCTGCAGTATGCGAGCACCTACGGCTACACCACGTGGCTGCGCCCGCTCGACGCGTTCATCGGCCGCGGCGGCGTCGCCGCGAGCGGCGCGCTGGCGTCGCGGCTCGGGCTGTCCGGCGTGCCGGTCGCGGCCGAGACGATCGCGCTGCACACGATTTTCGAACTGATGCGCGTGACGGGCGCGCGCGTGCACCTCGCGCGGCTGTCGTCGGCGGCCGGCCTTGCGCTCGTGCGCGCGGCGAAGGCCGAAGGGCTGCCCGTGACCTGCGACGTCGGCGTGAACCATCTGCACCTGATCGACGTCGACATCGGCTACTTCGATTCTCAGTTCCGGCTCGACCCGCCGCTGCGCAGCGAGCGCGACCGCGAAGCGATCCGCGCGGCGCTCGCCGACGGCACGATCGACGCGATCTGCTCCGACCACACGCCCGTCGACGACGACGAGAAGCTGCTGCCGTTCGGCGAAGCGACGCCCGGCGCGACGGGGCTCGAGCTGCTGCTGTCCCTGACGCTGAAGTGGGCGGACGAGACGCGCACGCCGCTCGCGCAGGCGCTGCGCCGCATCACGTCCGCGCCGGCCGACGTGCTGAAGCTGCCGGTCGGCCGCCTGGTCGAAGGCGGCGCGGCCGACCTGTGCGTGTTCGACCCGCGCGCGCACTGGCGCGTCGAACCGCGTGCGCTGAAGAGCCAGGGCCACAACTCGCCGTTCCTCGGCTACGAACTGCCCGCTTGCGTGAGTACGACGCTCGTTGCCGGACAGATCGCGTTCGAGCGCCACTGAACCACGCCGGACCCTCGCCATGACCGCCCTTCGCAAGCTGCGTCTCGTCTTTCACCTGTTGCGCGGCATGGCGATCGTCGCGCTGCGGTTTTCTCACGTCACGCCCGCGCGCCGCGCCGAAATGATCCGCCGCTGGTCGCTCAAGATGCTGCGGATCTGCGGGATGCGCGTCGTCGTCCATAACGACGGCGCGCGGCTCGACGCGAGCGCGCTCGTGGTCGGCAATCACGTGTCGTGGCTCGACATCTACGCGATCAACGCGTGGCGGCCGACGCCGTTCGTGTCGAAGGCCGAGGTGCGGCAGTGGCCGGTTGTCGGCTGGCTCGCCGAGAAGCTCGACACCGTGTTCCTGCAGCGCGAGAAGCGCACCGAGGCGATGCGGATCATGCACGAGATGGCCGAGCGCCTGCGCAACGGCGGGCTGATGTGCGTGTTTCCGGAAGGGACGACGACCGACGGCCAGGAACTGCTGCCGTTCCACGCGAACCTGTTCCAGGCCGCGGTATCGGCCGGCTGCGCGGTGCAGCCGATCTGCCTGATGTACGAGGACGCGCAGCGGCGGCAGTCGGTCGCGCCGGCCTACACGGGCGAGCTGTCGCTCGGCAAGTCGCTCGACATGGTGTTGCGCGGCGGCCCGCTCGTCGCGCATCTGTATGTGTGCGAACCGATCGCACCGGGCGGCGACCGGCGGACGACGTCTGCGGCGGCGCGCGACGCGATCGCGGCCGCGCTTGTGACGCTGCAGGCGAAGGTCGGCAAGCCGTCGGCCGAGTCGCTCGCGGAGCTGGCCAGGCATGCATATCCGGCGACCGAACTCGGCGCCGGCGCGACGGGCGATGGGGCGGCCGAGGAGCCCGTGCCGGGGCGCGAGGGGTGATGCGCTTCCCGGTCGGACGAATCAGCGCGTAATCACTCGCCGCCCGGCGCGCGGCACGCTTCGCACTGCACCTGCGTGACCGTGCGCTGCGCCGGATCGGCCGTCAGCCGCACGGCCGACAACTGGTTTCCCCATACGCATCCCGAATCGAGCGCGACGACGTTCTCGCGCAGCATCAGGCCGAGCGCGGCCCAGTGCCCGAACACGACCGTCACGTCCTCCGTGCGGCGCCCCGGTACGTCGAACCACGGCAGGTAGCCGGGCGGCGCGCTGTCGGGGCCGCCGTTCGCCTTGAATTCCATTACGCCGTCGGGCGTGCAGAAGCGCAGGCGCGTGAACGCGTTGAACGCGACGCGCATCCGGTCGCGTTTCTTCAGGTCCGGGCTCCATCGATTCGGTTCGTTCCCGTACAGCTTCTGCAGCGTGTCGCGCCAGTCGGGCGCGCGCAGCGCGCGCTGCAGTTCGTCGGCGAGTTCGAGCACGAGCGTGGTGTCCCATTGAGGGAGTACGCCCGCATGCACGAGCAGCATTCCGTTCTCCGCATGCACGAACGGGCGGTGGCGGACCCAGTCGAGCAACGCTTCGGCGTCGGGCGCGTCGAGAATCTCGCCGATGGTGTCGCCCGGGCGTTCGGTGCGGATGCCCGCGGACACAGCGAGCAGGTGGAGGTCGTGATTGCCGAGCACAACGGTCGCGCGCGGTCCGAGATCGACGAGCGCGCGCAGCGCGGCGAGGGAGTCCGGCCCGCGGTTGACGACGTCGCCGGCGATCCACAGCGGCGTGTCGGCGGGGGCTGAAAGCTTTTCGAGCAGCGCCTGGAAAGCAGAATGACAGCCTTGGATGTCACCGATGGCGATGGGGGTGCGGGTCATAGGGCGGCGGATATTGCGAGGTTCGATGGTGCGGGAAGAATCATCCATTCAATGCGGCATTGTGCAATTTCTGTTCCGTAATAGTTCGTTGATTTGGCAATAAATTTCATGTTCAACAAGGGTTCGGAGCGCTGTATCAAGTTGTTAGCGGCATGGCTTTTGCAGGGGACGGCTCCCTATAATTGTCGTTTTCCCCAACAAAATTAGCATTTCATGACTTTGGAGGCCATGTCGAGCGGTTAAAATTCCCGGTCTGACGTAGCGATCACAAGTTACTAGCATTTGCGAATCTGATGTGGCAGGCGCCTGATGACGTCTGCCGCGCATTACTAGAGGGAGCCTCATGATCCTGGTTACGGGCGGCGCGGGTTTTATCGGTGCCAATTTTGTACTCGACTGGCTGCGCGCATCCGACGAAGCCGTGCTCAACGTTGACAAGCTGACGTACGCGGGGAACCTGCGCACACTGCAGTCGCTGGACGGGAACCCGAAGCATGTGTTTGCACGCGTCGACATCTGCGACCGTGACGCGCTCGATGCGCTGCTTGCCGAGCACAAGCCCCGTGCCGTGCTGCACTTCGCCGCCGAAAGCCACGTCGATCGCTCGATCCACGGTCCTGCGGATTTCGTGCAGACCAACGTCGTCGGCACGTTCACGCTGCTCGAGGCAACCCGTCAATACTGGAACAGCCTGAGCGACACCGACAAGGCGGCGTTCCGCTTCCTGCACGTGTCGACCGACGAGGTGTTCGGTTCGCTGTCCGCAACCGATCCGCAATTCTCCGAGACGACGCCGTACGCGCCGAACAGCCCGTATTCCGCGACGAAGGCGGGTTCGGACCATCTGGTGCGCGCGTACCATCATACGTATGGGTTGCCGACGCTGACGACGAACTGCTCGAACAACTACGGCCCGTACCAGTTCCCCGAGAAGCTGATCCCGCTGATGATCGCGAACGCGCTTGCGGGCAAGCCGCTGCCCGTTTATGGCGATGGCCAGAACGTGCGCGACTGGCTGTACGTCGGCGATCACTGCAGCGCGATTCGCGAAGTGCTCGCGCGTGGCGTACCCGGCGAGACGTATAACGTTGGCGGCTGGAACGAGAAGAAGAACCTCGAAGTCGTGCACACGCTGTGCGATCTGCTCGACAAGGCGCGTCCGAAGGCGGCGGGTTCTTACCGCGACCAGATCACCTATGTGACGGATCGGCCCGGCCACGATCGCCGCTATGCGATCGATGCGCGCAAGCTCGAGCGCGAGCTTGGCTGGAAGCCTGCCGAAACGTTCGAGACGGGGCTTGCAAAGACGGTCGACTGGTATCTCGACAATCAGGTCTGGGCCGACGAAGTCGCATCCGGCGAGTACCGCAAGTGGGTCGAGACGAACTACGCGAAACGCGATTGAGGAGAGGAGCGATGGCACGTAAAGGCATCATTCTCGCCGGTGGTTCCGGCACCCGGCTGTATCCGATCACGCACGTCGTATCGAAGCAGCTGCTGCCGGTCTACGACAAGCCGATGATCTACTATCCGCTGTCGACGCTGATGATCGCGGGCATTCGCGATGTGTTGATCATCTCGACACCGCAGGACACGCCGCGCTTCGAATCGATGCTCGGCGACGGCAGCCAGTGGGGGATGAACATCCAGTATGCGGTGCAGCCGTCGCCCGATGGTCTCGCACAGGCCTTCATCATCGGCAAGGAGTTCGTCGGCAACGATCCGTCGGCGCTGATCCTCGGTGACAACATCTTCTACGGCCACGACCTGGCGAAGCAACTCGAGCGTGCGCATGCGCAGGAAACCGGTGCGACCGTCTTTGCGTACCACGTGCATGACCCGGAGCGTTATGGCGTCGTCGAGTTCGACAAGTCGTTCCGCGCGCTGTCGATCGAAGAAAAGCCGGCCAAGCCGCGTTCGAACTATGCGGTGACCGGCCTGTACTTCTACGACAACCGCGTGTGCGACATCGCGGCCGACATCAAGCCGTCGCCGCGCGGCGAGCTGGAAATCACCGACGTGAATTCGCGGTATCTCGCTGATGGCGCGCTGAATGTCGAGATCATGGGGCGCGGTTACGCGTGGCTCGATACCGGTACACACGATTCGCTGATCGAGGCTGCCAGCTTCATCGCGACGCTGCAGAAGCGGCAGGGCCTCGTGGTTGCGTGTCCGGAGGAAATCGCCTATCGCCGCAACTGGATCGACGCGGAGCAGGTGCTGAAGCTCGCGCAGCCGCTCGCGAAGAACGCGTACGGTCAGTACCTCAAGAACATTCTTACGGATCAAGTCGCATGGCCATCCAAGTAACGTCGACGGCGCTGCCCGAAGTCAAGATCATCGAGCCGAAAGTGTTCGGCGATGCACGTGGGTTCTTCTACGAAAGCTTCAACGGGAAGGAATTCGCCGAGCAGGTCGAACCCGGCGTCGAATTCGTGCAGGACAACCATTCGCGCTCGTCGAAGGGTGTGCTGCGCGGGCTGCACTATCAGGTCCAGCATGCGCAGGGCAAGCTCGTTCGCGTGGTCGAGGGCGAAGTGTTCGACGTCGCCGTCGACATTCGCAAGAGCTCGCCGAACTTCGGCAAGTGGGTGGGTGTCGTGCTGTCGAACGACAACCATCGGCAGCTGTGGGTGCCGCCCGGCTTCGCGCACGGTTTCGTCGTGCTGTCGGAGGCCGCGCAGTTTCTTTACAAGACGACCGACTACTGGTTCCCGGAGCACGAGCGCAGTATCGTGTGGAACGATCCCGAGATCGGGATCGAGTGGCCGATCGACTTCGAACCGTTGCTGGCGGCGAAGGATGCCGCGGGCAAGCGTCTGAGCGAAGCCGAAGTCTATGCGTGAGGTAGGTGTGACTTCTGAACCGACGATTCTCGTGACAGGCGTGAACGGACAGGTCGGATTCGAGCTGCTGCGTTCGTTGCAAGGCCTGGGGCGCGTGGTGGCGTGCGATCGCTCGATGCTCGATCTGTCCGATCTCGATCGGGTGCGCAGCGTCGTGCGCGAGCTGAAACCGTCGATCATCGTGAATCCTGCCGCCTATACGGCCGTCGACAAGGCCGAGACGGATGTCGACGCCGCGCGTCGCCTGAATACCGACGTGCCACGTGCTTTTGCGGAGGAGGCGGCGCGCCTCGGCGCAGCGCTGATTCATTACTCGACCGACTATGTGTTCGACGGTACCAAAGAGGGTGCCTATGTCGAAACGGACGCCACTAACCCGCAGAACGTGTACGGGCTGACCAAGCTCGAAGGCGAGCAGGCCATCGCGGCGACGGGGTGCGCGCACCTGATTCTGCGCACGAGCTGGGTGTATGGGCGTCGCGGCAAGAACTTCCTGCTGACGATGCTGAAGCTCGGCAGCGAGCGTCCGGAACTGCGCGTCGTTGCGGATCAGGTCGGCGCGCCGACGTGGTCGAAGACCATCGCTACCGCGACATCGCATATCGTTGCGCAAGCCCTGGCGGCTGGCGACGCGGACTGGTGGGCGCGGCGCTCCGGCGTTTACCACTTCACGTCGGCCGGCGCGACGTCGTGGCACGGGTTTGCCGAAGCGATCTTTTCGAACGCGATGGGCGAGCGTGCGCCGAAGGTCGTGCCGATTCCGGCGAGCGACTACCCGGTGCCTGCCAAGCGTCCGTCCAATTCGCGACTGTCGCACGACAAGCTGACCGAAGCATTCGGGTTGCGGTTGCCGGACTGGGCCGATGCGCTGAAGCTGTGCCTGAGTGAGTAACTTGAATCAGAATCCCGCGGATCAGGAGCGGGCCGGTGTCGTGGTCGTGTTCTACCGACCGGATCACGGTTGCGTGGCTCGTGCGAATCGGCTCGCCAAAGTATGGCCGTGCGTGGTGATCGACAACACGGAGAGTGTGTCGACGCCGGAGGCGCTCGGACTTGACGCACGGGTTGAGTATGTCGCCAACGGCGCTAACCTCGGCATTGCGACGGCGCTCAATCAGGGCGTCGAGCGCCTGATGGCGGCAGGCTACAGATCGGCATTGCTGTTCGATCAGGATAGCGAACCATCTAGCGAATTGCTGGTTGAATTGCCCCGAACACTGGCGGCCGAGCGCATGCGCAATCGTCGCGTGGCGCTTGTCGGTCCCGCGTACGAGGATGCGCGGCTGGGCGGCGTCGCACCATTCGTTCGCTTCGGGTATCTGAAACTGCGCCGTGTTCAGCCGGAGGGCGTGCAGCCGATCGAGGTCGACTTTCTGATTACGTCGGGATCGTGCGTGAATCTCGACGTGTGGCGCGACATCGGCCCGATGGACGACGCACTGTTTATCGATTTCGTCGATCTCGAATGGTGCGTCCGGGCGCGCTCGAAGGGCTATTCGGTGCTCGGGGCGCCCGCGTTGCGATTGACGCACGAACTGGGCGGCGAGCCGGTGAGGGTTTTCGGGCGAAGCTACCCAGGACACAGCGCGGTTCGGCATTATTATCTGTTCCGCAACGCGATCGCACTGATCCGGCGTTCCTACGTGCCGTGGAGCTGGAAGTCGACGGAACTCGTCAAGATGCCGGTCCGGCTAGCGATCTACGCGCTGTTCATGCAGCCACGAATGGCGCACCTGCGACTTTCGCTTCTTGGCATCTGGCATGGGTTATCCGGACGCTCGGGAGAGCTGTAATCCATCGGTTACGGCGGATTCCAGGGTTTGTCGTCTAACTATCTATTATTGAAGAATCGCATGCTCACTGTCGCAATCGCAGACCTAAAACAAAGCATCGTGTCCTGGCGGCTATGGACGCTGCTCGGCTGGCTGGAAATCCGGCAGCGCTATGCGCGCTCGCGTGTCGGCCCGTTCTGGCTCACGATCAGCATGGGCGTCATGATCGGATCGTTGGGCGTCGTCTACGGTACGCTCTTCGGACAGGATATGCACGCCTACCTTCCGTTTCTGGCGGCGAGTCTTGTGATGTGGGGGCTGCTTTCGCAGACGATTCAGGACGGCAGCGTCGCATACATCAACAGCGCGTCCTACATCAGGCAAATGGCGACGCCGAAGCTGATCTACATGCTGCAGGTGGTGTGGCGAAACCTGATCGTGATGACTCACAATGCGGTGATCATCGTCGTGCTCCTGGCGATATTCGGCGTGAAAAGCTGGGAAACCTTGCCTTTGTTCATCCCCGGCCTGCTGCTGTACCTCCTGAACATTCTGTGGATTGCGATGACGGTCGGCGTGTTGTCCGCCCGTTTTCGCGATCTTCCCCAGATCATCTCGGCATTGCTTCAGGTCGCGTTCTACGTGACGCCGATCATCTTCCGTCCCAACGCGTTGAACCGCTATACCTTCATTGTCGAGTGGAATCCGCTCGCATATCTGCTCGACGTCGTGCGTGGCCCGCTGATCGGGCAGCCGCCGAGCGCGTTGACGTGGGGTGTCACGGCCGGTATGGCCGCGGTAGGCTGGATCGTCGCCTTGTGGCTGACCGGTCGTTATGTGAAACGTATCCCGTACTGGGTTTGAGGAGCACATCGTGGCCCATATCGAATTGAAGAACGTGACGCTCGATTTGCCGATCTATGACGTGCAGGGACGCTCGCTGAAGAAGCAGGTCATGCGCATGGGGCGACGCAATCGCATTGCCGAGGGCAGTGACGGTGTGATCGTCGTGCGCGCACTTGACGACGTCAACGTCCGCTTTGAGCGTGGCGATCGTATTGGGCTGATCGGGCACAACGGAGCGGGAAAGTCGACGTTGTTGCGTGTGATGGCGGGTATCTACCCGCCGACAGCCGGGGCCGTGTCGCGCATCGGCAAGGCTGTACCGTTGCTGGATATCAGTCTCGGCATGGATGAAAATTCCACCGGTATGCAGAATATTCGACTGAGAGGCCTGCTGCTCGGAATGTCGGACGCCGAGATACGGCAGAAGCAGCAGAGTATCGCGGAGTTCTGTGAACTCGGCGACTATCTCGATTTGCCGATTCGTACCTATTCCAGCGGCATGCGGGTGCGACTCGCATTCGCCGTGTCTACCGCGGTCGACGCCGAGATCCTGTTGCTCGATGAAGTGATGGGCGTAGGCGACGCGTCTTTCATGCATAAGGCGGAAGCGCGATTGGCGGACCTGCATAGTCGCGCGGAGATCGTCGTACTGGCGATGCATTCGAACAGCGAAATTCGCAAGGTTTGCAACAAGGCGCTGTGGATGGAGCGGGGCCGGGTTCGCGCATTCGGTCCGGCGGACGAGGTGGTGTCGCAGTACGAGGCGGCAGTAGCTTGAGTCTCGCCGTCATTCAGATGACATTGTCAAAAGTCAGTTCGCTCGTAGGTCGGATAACCGGGGGCAGGAACCTTGGCGCCATGTTGCGCCAGGGCTATGCCGTCTATCGCCGTGAAGGTTTCGGCGGGGTCAAGCGCAAGCTCACGTGGATGATGGCCGGTGCGCCCGGGGCAATCGATCCGGAGGATTATGCGAACTGGGTAAGTCGTCACGATCGGATCGACGATGCCATGCGAGAGGCGATGGGGCGCCGCATCGGCGAGTTCTCAAAAGCGCCGCTGATCTCGGTGGTGATGCCGGTCTACAACCCCCGTCCCGAGTGGCTGGCGGAAGCGATTGAATCCGTGCGGCGCCAGCTCTATCCTCACTGGGAGCTGTGCATCGCGGACGATCGCTCTCCGGACCCGGCGATTCGTCCGTTGCTCGAGCGTTATGCAGCGCAGGATTCGCGGATCAAGGTGGTATTCCGCGAAACCAACGGCCATATTTCCGCGGCTTCGAACAGCGCGCTCGGTCTGGTAACCGGGGAGTGGGTTGCATTGCTGGATCACGACGATCTGCTGCCGGAACATGCACTCTACTGCGTGGCGGATACGATCGAGCGCAACCCGTCCATCCGTCTGATTTATTCGGACGAGGACAAGATCGACGAGGGTGGCAGGCGCAGGGATCCCTATTTCAAATGTGAATGGAATCCGGATCTATTCCATTCGCACAATATGTTCAGCCACCTTGGGGTCTACCAGAAGGCACTGCTGGACGAAGTCGGCGGGTTTCGCATTGGCTATGAGGGGTCGCAAGACTACGATCTCGCGCTGCGTTGCATCGAGCGCGTCGATGCGGCTGCCATTCGTCATATTCCTCGGGTGCTCTACCACTGGCGGATTCATTCAACCAGCACGTCGAGCGGTGTCGAAGCGAAGCCCTATGCGGCAGTTGTCGGCGAAAAGGCCATCAATGAGCATATCGGCAGGCTGGACGTGGCGGCACATGCCGAATACATCGGATATGGCTATCGTGTCAGGTATGCGCTGCCGGCGCAGCCACCGCTTATTACGCTGATTATTCCGACCCGCAATGCAGTGCAACTGATGCGTCAATGCATCGGTAGCATTCTCGAACGCACGACTTACGAAAATTACGAAATCCTGATCGTTGACAATGGCTCGGACGATGCCGAAGCGTTGCTTTATTTTGAGTCCCTCGTTGAGAACCCCAGAATTCGGGTCTTGAGGGACGAGCGACCGTTCAATTATTCGGCGCTGAATAACGCCGCGGTAGCGTCCGCCAACGGCGAGTTTGTTTGTTTGCTCAACAACGACATCGAAATCATTTCTCCGGACTGGTTGTCCGAAATGGCTGGTCTGGCGCTGCAGCCCGGAGTGGGCGCGGTCGGGGCAAAATTGTTGTATCCGAACGATACCGTGCAGCATGCAGGTCTCGTGTTGGGAATTCTCGGCGTCGCTGGCAACGCGCACAAGCACGTTCCAAGGACGACGCGTGGCTACTTCGGGCGTGCCGGTCTCGTCAGCGGATTCTCGGCGGTGACGGCTGCTTGCCTGTTGGTACGCAGGTCGATCTACCGGGAGGTCGGGGGGCTGGACGAACAGAATCTGGCCGTGGCCTATAACGATGTCGATTTCTGCTTGCGCGTTCGCGAGGCCGGTTACCGGAACGTATGGACGCCGTTTGCCGAGTTGTATCACCACGAGTCTGCGACACGCGGCCCGGAAACCGATCCCGCCAACCAACTGCGCTTCCAGCGTGAAACCGCGCATATGACGCAGCGTTGGGGCAAGATGTTGCTGGATGATCCTTGCTATAGCCCCAACCTGACCCTCGATCGCGAGGATTTCAGTCTCGCGTGGCCCCCCAGGGTGGCACCGCTTGCTTAGCTATCTTGCGAAAACCGGTGGCGATGGCGCACGAAGTGAGCTGTCGAACAGATCATTGAGGGAACGCCGGAGAGAATGGAGCTGACGTGAATATCTATCCTGTCATTTTGTGCGGGGGCAGCGGCACCCGCTTGTGGCCCATGTCGCGCGGTGGATATCCCAAGCAGTACTTGCGGCTGACGGGGGAGCATACACTCGTCCAGCAAACGGTGCGCCGGCTGAGCGGCATCGCAAGTGTTGCCGAGCCGATTGTCATTGCAAACCAGGATCAGCGCTTTTTGGTTGCAGATCAGTTGCATGGCATAGGTGTCGCACCGGAGGCCATCGTCCTGGAGCCGATGAAGCGCAATACGGCGCCGGCGGTTGCGGCCGCCGCGCTGATCGCTGTCGAACGATCGCCGGATGCGCTGCTGATGGTCTTGCCGTCCGACCATGTCATTCTCGATTCCGCCGCCTTCTCGGATCTGGCCTCGGCTGCTGCCGATATCGCGCGCGAAGGGTACCTCGTGACTTTCGGAATCGAGCCGACGGCTCCCCATACCGGCTATGGCTATATCCGCAGCGGCGCCGCGCTGGATGGATTCGGCGGAGCGAGCCGCGTCGACGAATTCATCGAAAAACCCGATGCCGAAACGGCGGGGCGCTTCCTGGACCAAGGGGGGTATTACTGGAACAGCGGCATGTTCATGCTCAAGGCATCGACCTATCTGGAAGATCTGGCTCGCTATGCTCCGACGGTATTGGCACAAATCGGGCAAGCGGTTGCACAGGCCAGGCGCGATGACGATTTCATCCGATTGGAGCCGCAAGCATTTGCCTTGTGTCCCGATATCTCCATCGATTATGCAGTGATGGAAAAAACCGACCGCGCGGCGATGGTTGTTGCATCGGGCATGGGCTGGAGCGATATCGGCTCGTGGTCCGCGCTCGCTGACATCACCGAAAAGGACACGGACGGCAATTCGTTGTCGGGCGATGTGATCGCGGAGGACGTGACGAGCAGCTATATCCGGGCAGACCACCGGATGGTAGCTGCGATCGGGTTGAAGGATACGATCGTCGTCGAAACAGCGGACGCGGTACTGGTTGCTCATCGAAGCCAGACGGAGCGCGTGAAGACGATTGTCGAGCGCCTGAACGCGTCGGGGCGGCACGAGTCTGTAACGCATCGCAAGGTTGTGCGCCCATGGGGTACCTATGAAAGCATCGATCAGGGCGAGCGTTTTCAAGTGAAGCGGATCATCGTGAATCCGGGATCGTCGCTCAGCCTGCAGATGCATCATCATCGCGCCGAACACTGGATTGTCGTGCGCGGTACGGCGCGAGTGATGAACGACGGGCGCGAGTTGTTGCTGACGGAGAATCAGTCGACCTATATTCCGCTCGGTGCGAAGCATCGGCTGGAGAACCCGGGAAAGATCCCGCTCGAACTGATCGAGGTTCAGTCAGGTGCCTATTTGAGCGAGGACGACATCGTGCGCTTTGAGGACAATTACGGACGAGACGTCAAGCCGATATAAGTGCGCGTGCTGCGTTGCGAAAGTCGCTTCGCGCGGCCTGACGGAGCATGGACAAGAAACGCGCTGTAGCGGTTTGCGTTGCGTTCGCGTGAATACCGGATCGATTGCTGGCGGGGGCGGCACAGTCGTCCGACTACGAAGGAATCAAGTGGAAAATACAACTGGTCAATATTCGTTCCCGGAAATCATCGAAGCCTTGGGCGTCGACGGTGAGCTGTTCTGGGAGCCGCGCAGGCTCGTTTCTCCCGGCGCATGGGCGGGTCATATCGCGACCGCATTCTGGCTCGTGAAGGCAATACAGCCGCGTGTGCTGGTGGAATTGGGCACCCACAGCGGCAACTCTTATTCGGCTTTCTGCCAGGCAGTTTCGCAGTACGGATTGTCAACCCGTTGCTTCGCCGTCGATACATGGCAGGGAGATGAGCATGCCGGCCAGTACGATGAGCGTGTCTTCGAGAGCATCTCGAAGTTCAACGATTTGCACTACGCCGGGTTTTCGAAGCTGCTCAGAATGACGTTCGATGAAGCGAGAGCCTACTTTCCGAGCCATCCGCAAGGAGAGATCGATCTGCTTCATATCGACGGATTGCATACATACGAGGCAGTCAAGCACGATTTCGATACATGGATCGACGCACTCTCGGATCGAGCGGTTGTCCTGTTCCACGATATCAATGTTCGCGAGCGGGGGTTTGGCGTCTGGCAGCTTTGGCAGGAACTGTCGGCGAAGTATCCTTCGTTCGAATTCGACAACTCCGAGGGGCTCGGCGTGCTTTGCACTGGATCCGAGAGTGCGCCGCTGATTGCCAAACTGACGGCGCTTGGTGCCGATCCGACGGCTGCATCGACGATTCGGGCGATGTTCGCTGCGCGCGGCGAAGCCTTTCGCCGTCATGTCCAGGTTGTTGATCTCGACAGGCATGCAAACAACCTGAGTGGCGAGATCGTGCGCCTGTCGCACGAGGCGCAGGCTGCTAAGGCCGGGTTCGACGAGCGTGTCGGTGCGCTCACGTCGGACCTGGCACAGGAACGGGCAGTTCGACAGACGCTGGAATCGGGCGCCGCGGATGCCGCGGCTGCGCAGGAGGTTCTCCGTCAACGCATCGTTGCGCTTGAGGTAGATCTGGCGCGAGCGCGAGACGAGCAATCGTCTCGCGCGGCAAGCAAAGCGGAATGCGCGCGTCTTTCGTCCGAAGTCGAACGGCTGGAAGCGAAACTTGCACTGCAACATAGTGAGCACGAAGGGCAACTGCACAGCTTGATGGAGAGTGAGCTGCGCGAGCGCGATCAGATCGTTCAATCGTTCCGGAGCTCCACGTCCTGGCGAGTGACGGCACCGATGCGGGCCGTGATTACGCGGCTTCGCGGCTCGGGAGTGGTGAATCCACTTGCACTTTCGTCAACCGGTGTTTCCGGCACCGACGGATCATCGACGGGGGCGCAAGGTATTTCCGATGCCGGCCTGGGAACCGATGCGAAAGCGGCAATGCGCGCCGGATTCAAGGTGCGTTTCGACGCGTTTCTGACCTCGAGCGGCATGCTGCGTTTCAAGCAGCATGCGGAGCCGGATGTCAGCATTCTGCTGATCTTTTATAACAGCGTCGAGCTGAGCTATGCATGCCTGGCATCGATCGCCGAAGTCCTGAGTGATAGCGAGATCCGGGCGGAAGTGATCATTCTGGACAATGCATCGACCGATGCAACTTCCCGACTGCTTGATCGTATCGAAGGCGCAACGATCATCCGCAGTAAGGAGAATCTGCACTTCCTGAAAGGCACGAACCGGGCTGCGAAGGAGGCGCGCGGCAAGTACCTGCTGTTCCTCAACAACGACGCACTTCTGATGTCTGGCTCCCTGGAGGCAGCGGTGTCGCTTTGCGAGGCGGAAGGCGACGTCGGAGCCGTCGGGGGACGCATCATCCTGCCGGACGGATTGTTGCAGGAAGCCGGATCCGTGGTCTGGCGCAACGGTGCATGCACGGGCTATGGCAGAGGTGCCGCACCTGAAGGTGCAGAATACATGTTCCGTCGCGATGTCGACTACTGCTCGGGGGCGTTCCTGTTGACCCCACGCCAATTGTTCGAAGGTCTGAATGCATTCGACGAACGATATGCGCCGGCTTATTACGAGGAAACGGACTATTGCCTGCGGCTGTGGGAGTCAGGACACCGCGTGGTGTTCGACCCGGACATCGTCATCATGCATTACGAATTCGGCAGCGCGTCGACCAGTGCCCAGGCGTTGCAATTGCAGCAAAGAAACCATGGAATCTTCCGCGAGCGGCACGCGAACTGGCTCCGGGAGCAGCACGAGGTGGCACCGGACAAGATCCTGTGGGCGCGTGCAGCTCGAAGTAACCGGAAAAGACTCCTCTTTATCGAGGACCGCGTACCGCATGAAAGCCTGGGCGCCGGTTATCCTCGCGCGCTCGAGCTTCTGTGTTCGCTGGAAAAGGCGGGAGCAGACATCACGCTTTTCCCGATGTTTCGCCACGACGAGAGTTGGCCGGCTATCCGGCGCACGGTTCCTGCTTCTGTTGAAGTAATGCGTGATCATTCCGCGCGAGATCTTCCACGGTTTCTGAAGGAGCGGGCAGGCTACTACGATGCGATCGTGGTTTGCCGCCCGCACAACATGGAAGCGTTCCTCGGAGCAACCAACCGTGGCAAATCACCGTGGGTGAGTAACACTCCCATCATTTACGACGCGGAATCGCTGTTTTCGTCGAGAGTGCTGCTGGAGCGAAAATTGTCTGGCGAGACTGCGTCGCCAGACGAGGCACGCAAGCTGATTGCAGACGAAATTGCGCTGACCCGTCCGGCTAAAGCGATCATTTCCGTGTCCGAGGCCGAGAAGCGTCAATTCGAATCGCATGGCGTGGGGCCCGTCTACGTGCTCGGACATGCGGCCGAGCCGACGCCGACACCGCGTGCGTTCAGGCAACGCGCCGACTTCCTGTTCGTCGGCGGTATCCATGACGACAAATCACCCAATGCCGATTCCCTGCGCTGGTTCGTGACGCAAATTTGGCCTCGGGTTATTGAGAAACTGGGTGCCGATCTCAAGCTCCACATTGTGGGCTACAACCGAGCAGCCAGTGTTTTCGCGTTGAAGGATCGATCGGTGCACCTGGTCGGCCGAGTCGACGAACTGGAGCCATGGTACGACGCTGCGCGTGTCGTCATTGCTCCGACTCGAATCGCCGCAGGTATTCCTCTCAAGGCGCATAGCGCGGCATCGCATGGCGTTCCGATGGTGGCGACCCGATTGATTGCCGAACAACTGGGGTGGGAGTCCGGCGTGCATTTGCTGGCCGAGGACGACGCCGATGCGTTTGCCGATGCATGTGTGCGCTTGTATAACGACGAGGTGTTGTGGAATGCGATGCGGACGAATGCACTTGCACGTGTCGCCGTCGATTGTTCGACGCAGCGTTTCGATCAGACGGTAAGCGACCTGTTTGCGCAGATTTTCGGCGGCGATAATCCGTCCCACAACTTGTCAACTCAAAAGTGACTCAAATGATCGAGCCGACGCTCAACCCGGCGAATGATTTGACGCCTGAAGGGCCATGGTGGGTTGCCACCGGGCCGGATCCTTATTTTCTGCTCGATTTCGGTAACGCTGGGATCTCGGCGGGATGGCACCTCGTCACGCTCGAGATCGAACTCGAGAGCGGGGTTCTGGCACCGACGTTCTATTTCGACACCGGCACCGGTTTTTCTCAGGAGCTTGCGCAGGAGTTGCCCGCGTCGTCCTTGTCGTCGCAGGGGGCAATGATCGTATTTCCGGCGAACGTACACGCGATTCGCCTGGATCCGATGAGCTGTCCCGGACGTTTCAGAATCAAGCGGTTTTCGATTCAGCCGACGTCGAGGCTATCGCTGGCCTGGCGGCGCATGAAGCCAATGATCCGCCTGCTTCGAGACAAACCGGCGCTGTTTTTCCCGTATGCAGCACAAGCCGTTCGGCTGCTCAAGGAGCGTGGCGCCGCCGGTGCGCTGCGGCATGCACTCAGGGATCGCACGACCGATACCTTGCCGAACTCGTCGAGTAACGACTATGGCGATTGGGTCGCGCGCTACGATACGTTGTCGCATGACGATGTATCCGGGATCGCGGCGCATATTCAGCGCTTGGTGCATCGCCCGCTCGTTTCCGTGCTGGTCCCCCTCTACAACACGCCTGAGCCGTTCCTGATCCGATGCATCGAGTCGGTGCGCGAGCAGCTTTATGATCACTGGGAATTGTGCCTCGTCGATGATGCGTCGCCGCAACCTCATGTGCAGCGGATTTGCGAGCGATACGCAGCGCAGGATTCGAGAATCCGCTATTTGCGCCGCGAGACGAATGGACATATTGCCGAAGCCACCAATTCGGCGCTGTCGCTTGCGACAGGCGAGTTCACCGCGCTGCTCGATCACGACGACGAGCTTGCCGCGCACGCCCTGTATATTGTGGCGGTGGAACTGAACAAGCAGCCCGATCTCGACATGCTCTACTCGGATGAAGACAAGATCGACGAACAGGGCAAACGTTACGAACCATGGTTCAAACCGGACTGGAATTACGATCTGATGCTGTCGCAGAATGCCGTGGTGCATCTGGCGGTATATCGGACATCGATACTTCGGGCGATCGGCGGTTTCCGGAGTGCGTTCAACGGTAGCCAGGACTATGACGTGACGCTTCGCTTCAGCGAGAAAACCACGCCGGAGCGCATCAGGCACATTCCGTTCATTCTTTATCACTGGCGTGCAATCAGCGGTTCTGTCGCGCTTGCCACGACTGAGAAGATGTATCCATATGAGGCGGCCGAGCGCGCGATTCGTGAACATCTGGAGAGAACCGGTCGGAGCGCGACGGTGGAACGTCAGCCGCATCTCGGCTACTACCAGGTCACGTGGCCGGTTCCGGCGCTTGAGCCGAAGGTAGCGATCATCATTCCCACGAAGGACAAGGTCGAACTGCTGCGTGTCGCAGTCGATTCGATTCTCGAGAAAACGACCTACGAGAACTATGAAATCGTCATCGTGAACAATCGCAGTGTGGAAGCGAGCACGATGGAGTATTTCGCGCAGGCGCTGCAATCGCCGAAGGTGCGTTTGCTCGATTACGATAAGCCGTATAGTTTTGCTGCACTAAATAATTGGGCCGTGACCCAGACTGATGCGCCGTTGCTGGCTTTCGTGAACAACGACATTGAAGTGATCGAGCCGAACTGGTTGCGGGAAATGGTCGGGCACGCGCTACGTCCCGAAGTCGGCTCGGTCGGCGCGAAGCTGCTTTATCCGAACGGGACGATTCAACACAGTGGTGTGGTCGTGGGTATTGGCGGCCTCGCGGGGCATCCGCATGTCGGAGAGCCCGGGGAAACGTTCGGTTATTTTGGCCGCGCCTCGTGCACTCAGCGGTATTCAGCTGTGACAGCGGCTTGCGTGGTGATGCGCCGCGAGGTCTTTCTTGAAGTCTCGGGTTTTGACGAGGTCAATTTCGCGGTGGCGTTCAATGACGTGGATCTTGGCTTGCGTTTGGGAAAGGCTGGTTACGCGAATGTATGGACGCCGCGCGCACTGCTTTTCCATCATGAATCCGCCAGCCTCGGACTGCCGACGAACGAAGATCGCCGCCGGCAGTTCCTTGAGGAGTGCGACAACTTTCGCAGAATCTGGGCGGATGTCATCAGGAACGATCCGTTCTATAACCCAAATTTGACCGTAAGCGGTGGCGATTTCCGCCCCAATTTCCCTCCTCGCGTGCGCAGGCCGTGGGTCGAGCAGAATGACCTGCATGAAGGCGTGGTGGCGTAGCGCCAGGCGATTGCACACCCGGCATGACGAACGCATATTGACTGCGGAGATCATGCCGGGGAGCGTGAAGTGCCCGGCGGGAAGATGCGTTTCTGTCCGATCAGCTTCTCGTCAGCAAGCGCTTGAACGCACGCAGCGGCGATGTAATTCGCCAGCTTTTCGACGTCAATATTTCAATATGTGATCTGCGCATGTCGTCGAGTTCTGCTCTTGTCGTCGCCATCTTCGATCTGATATCGGCGAACGCTTCATTGGTCGAGTGCAGTTGCGCCTCGAGTTCTTCCTGTCTGTTACGCGCGTCGTCGCGCTCGGTGTGAGCGCTTTGCAATGCATTGGACCATGCTTGCTGCTGTTGCTCCAATACGTGAATCGTCTCGTTGAGCGACGCGATTGTCGCATTCAATGTCTCGGTGGCGCGCAGGTGATCGTGGAGCGCAGCGTCGCTCGCTTGCTCGGACGCTTGTGTCAGGTGGAACTGCCGATCGAGCTGCCATTCATATCTTAAAAGCGGCGAGATATCATCAAGATAGATACGCGCGTTTCTGGCGGCATCGGACAGCAACGTATTGTCGGCCGGAAGTTTGTTTCGCACCGATTCGTCGAGTGCGGCAAAAAGTGCCTTTACCTGACGAGGCGCGGAGTGAAGTAAATCGAGATCCTCCGCGGCGAATCTGGTGTGTCTGAGGTCGCCGTCGATGAATTCCCTGTCGAATGTTGCCGCCTCGGACTCGATCAGCGGCAATCCCAACTCGGACGAGATTCGCGTCAATTCCGATTGAGGCGCGTCCAGCAGCGCGTCGTAACTGATGAGTGTCCGAGTGCTGCCGACAGTCATCTCGAGCGCGGAAAGCGTGTGAGTGAGCCAAAGGATATGCGATTTTTCTTCGGCGAACCGGTCGCGCTCCAGGAGCGAGCGTGCAACGCTGATCGGGTTGCGAACGGCAATGGCATACACGACACGGGATTGCAAGCTCGTGAGGACTGGTTGCCAGAACCAGGACAGTCGGGCAATGCGCGGATCCTTGAGCGCAAAAGTCTTGCCGTCGCATTTTGCGCGAAGCATGGTTGCGGCTTTGACGCGGAGTTCATCCAGTCGATGCATGTCGATCGCGCTTGAGTTGATCGGTGCCATGGTGTCCCAGTCGAAACCCGCTGCGCGCATGACGTCGATGTTGATCTGGTTGACGTCGAGATCTTCGAAAAATCCCTTGTCGTTGTTGCCTGCGGCTGCTGGCATAAGTCTCGAGCCGAGATCGGCACCGAGCGCTTCCATCGCACGTGTGAGAACGCTTGTACCGCTACGGTGCATGCCGAGAACGACGATCAGGGTCGGTGGCGTGGACGAGGAATTGGGCATAGGGTGAAACGGACCAGTCGATAAAGGGGACGTATTTGCGTCGCTGCTTCAGAGATCGGTGCCATGAGCGAGACGCCGGTGTCGCCGTGTTCAAGTGGTCTCTTGGGGGGCAAGCGGGCACTCTGACGGTCGTTGCACGACAGCGGCTCGGCGCATTGTCGGATATGCGGCGCATCGGGAGGCGGAGGGTACATTCTAAGCAAACATGGAATGCGAGCGCGATATGAGAGTGGCTATTTTCGGACGGGCCGTTACCATGCGTTGCTCGCACACGGCATGGACTCCATCGAAGGCAGGATTGTTCTGACTGGCCAGTGGTTGAGAGAGGCGCACGTAGTTGGTGTCGTGTGTGCTTGATGTCACCGACCCATCCTATTCGACGGCATGCAGAAAAACGGGGGCAGATTCTCTGGTTGCCGCCAGACGGGCAGACGTTAAAATAACAGGCTGACGCCGCATATCGAACGGAAAGCGGGCTTGTACGGTTCGGTAGCCGTGAGAGACGCTTGATCTCTCATGCTTCGGCAATCTGTCCAACCAGCGCTTCATCGTCAGGCGCGTAGTCGAACCACGGATGAATGTAATAAGCGTGCCACCTCGCGATACCGACGGCTTGTCAGTTTCCATCGTCGTTTACTACCCCGACGCCGTTCAACTTGAGCAGACACTGATCAGTCTGGGCGCTGCATGTGCACGCATGCGCATGGTTTCGCCCGAATGCCCGATCGATTTGTTTCTGATCGATAACGGCGGTCTCGGCGATGTCGAAGCGGTGGTCGACGAACTCGGTACAGAGGGCCTTACATGCCGGGTGCTGACGGGGCACGGTAATATCGGGTACGGAAGGGGGCACAATCTTGCCGTCGAACTGTCGACGCGGCCGATGCACTTGATTCTGAATCCCGACATCGATCTGGAGGCACATGCACTCGTTGCTGCCCGTGCGTTTCTCGATTCGCGTCCCGACGCTGGCGCGCTGACGCCGTGGATCGGCGATTACGCGGGCGGGCAGCAGTATCTCTGCCGCCGTTACCCGGCGGTGCTCGATCTGCTCGTGCGTGGCTTTCTGCCGGCGCGGTTCCGCGCACCTTTTGCGAAGCGCCTCGCCCGCTACGAAATGCGCGACGTGATCAACGACCGCGACATCGTCTGGGACCCCCCCATCGTCAGCGGCTGCTTCATGCTGTTCCGCACCGAAGTCCTGAAGAAACTCGGCGGCTTCGATCCGCGCTACTTCCTGTACTTCGAAGACTACGATCTCAGCCTGCGCACCCATGACGTCGCCCGCGTCGCCTACGTCCCGTCGGTCCGCGTGATCCATCACGGCGGCGGCGCATCCCGTAAGGGCTTCGCGCACATCCGTATGTTCGCCGCGTCGGCCTTCAAGTTTTACAACCGTTTCGGCTGGAGGCTGTGGTGAGTCACCTCGTCGTCACCGGCGCGAACGGCTTCGTCGGCCGTGCGGTCTGCCGCCGCGCGCTGCAGGCCGGGCACACCGTCACCGCACTGGTCCGCCGTCCGGGCGGATGCATCGACGGCGTGCGCGAATGGGTGCACGGCGCCGCCGATTTCGATGGCCTGGATGAAGGGTGGCCGACCGATCTGGCAGCCGATTGCGCGATCCATCTTGCCGCCCGCGTGCACGTGATGCACGACGAGTCGCCCGATCCCGACGCCGCGTTCGATGCCACCAACGTCACTGGTACCCTGCGCCTCGCCGAGGCGGCGCGCAATCACGGCGTACGCCGCATCGTCTTCGCGAGCAGCATCAAGGCGGTCGGCGAGGGTGACGGCGGCGTACCGCTGTCGGAAGCAACCGCCCCCGATCCGCAGGACGCATACGGCCGTTCGAAACTGCGTGCGGAGCAACAACTCGCGCAGTTCGGCGCATCGGCGGGACTCGACGTCGTCGTCGTTCGTCCGCCGCTCGTCTATGGCCCGGCCGTCCGCGCCAACTTCCTGCGGATGATGGACGCTGTCGCGCGCGGGATGCCGTTGCCGCTCGGCTCCGTTTCAGCACGTCGCAGCATCGTCTACGTCGAAAACTTCGCTGACGCGTTGCTGCGTTGCGCAATCGACCCGCGCGCGGCCGGCGAATGCTTCCACGTCGCCGACGACGACGCGCCGTCGGTCGCGGGCCTGCTGCGTCTCGTCGGCGACGCGCTCGGCAAGCCGGCGCGGTTGGTTGCAGTGCCGCCAACGGTGCTGCGCGTGCTCGGGAAGCTGACTGGCCGCCACGCGGCCATCGACCGCCTGACGGGCAGCCTGCAGCTCGATACGGGCCGGATCAGACGCGTGCTCGACTGGCATCCTCCCTATACGACCCGCCAGGGCCTCGAAGCGACCGCCGCATGGTATCGTTCGCGCGATACACAACAATAGTCGACATGCTTTTCCCGATCTCCACATGGCCTGCTGCGGTCGTGGTGGCGCTGGTCGCCGCCATCGCATCGACGGCCATCCTGCGCGTGCTGCTCGCGACCGGCCTCGCATGGCGCCTCGCCACCGACATTCCGAACGACCGTTCGCTCCATACGCTGCCGACACCGCGCGTCGGCGGATGGGGCATCGTGCCGGTGAGCATCGTTGTGCTCCTGGCGCTGGCGCCGCGACTGTGGCTGATCGCCATCGCCGCCGCGGGGCTGGCCGCGATGTCCCAGATCGACGACCGCCGCGGGCTGCCGGCCCGCGTGCGGTTCTCGGCGCACTTGGCGGCAGTCGTCGCGCTGATCGTCGTCTTTCCGGCCGAAGCACCCTGGTGGTTGCTCGCTGGCGTGGGCTTCGCGATGGTCTGGCTGACGAACCTGTACAACTTCATGGATGGCGCCGACGGCCTCGCGGGCGGCATGGCGCTGTTCGGTTTCGGCGGGTACGCGGTCGCGGCGCTCACCGGCGCATCTGCGTCGCCCGATCTGGTCGTGGCCGGCGCAGCGGTCGCCGGCGCGGCGTTGGGCTTCCTGCTGCTCAACTTTCATCCGGCCAGGCTGTTCCTTGGCGACGCCGGCTCAATTCCGCTGGGATTTCTGGCCGGTGCGCTCGGTTACTGGGGCTGGCGCACCGGTGCCTGGCCGATCTGGTTCCCGGCGCTGGTATTCGCCCCCTTTATTGCAGATGCATCTGTAACACTTTTGAGACGTCTGTTACGCGGCGAAAAGTTCTGGCAAGCGCACCGGGAGCACTATTATCAAAGGATGGTCCGATCGGGCATAGGTCACGGTCGGACCGCTCTTTATTGGTACCTCATCATGCTCGCCGGCATAATCGTCGCCGTGTGGGCAAAGGGCCGCCCGCAACTGCAGCAATGGCTGTCGTTCTTCGCGTGGTACGGCGTCCTGGCATGGTTCGGATGGTTGATCGACATGCGTTGGCGCCGGTTTCAATCGGCTACCGAAAACAATTCGTGAGGTTTCCCGCCGATGTTGCGATCCAAGGCATCTTGGCTGTCACTGAGTGCTTTCCTGTTCGACCTGACGGCGGTTGTTGCCGCGTGGTTGTTCGCTTATCTCGTTCGTTTCAATGGCAGCGTTCCGCATGATTTCCTGAGCGGCGCGCTGATGGCACTGACATGGGTGCTGCCTGTCTACGCGCTGATGTTCCTCGGGTTCGGCCTGTATCGCGGGCTGTGGGTGTTCGCGAGCCTGCCCGACCTGATGCGCATCGCGAAGGCGGTGGTCGGCGGCGGCGTGGTCGTGATGATCGGCGCCGTGATGTTCCAGCCCGCGCCGATCATTCCGCGCTCGGTGCTGCTCGTGTCGCCGCTGATGCTGTTCCTGGCGATGGGCGGCGCACGCGCACTGTATCGCGCGACGAAGGAGTACTACCTGTACGGCGGTCTCGTCGGGAAAGGCAAGCCGGTGCTGGTGCTCGGTGCCGGCACGGCCGGCGCGAGTCTCGCGCGCGAACTGTCGCGCTCCGGTGAATGGCGCCTCGTCGGCCTGCTCGACGACGACGTCACGAAGCAGGGGCGCGAGATCTACGGCTACAAGGTGCTGGGTTCGTTCAACGACCTGAAGCACTGGACCGACGCGATGAAGGTCGAATACGCGATCATCGCGATTCCGTCGGCGTCGGTCGAGATGCAGCGTCGCGTCGCGACACTGTGCGTGCGCGCCGGCGTGAAGGCGATGGTGCTGCCTTCGTTGACCGCACTGATGCCGGGGCAGGGCTTCCTGTCGCAGGTGCGGAACATCGATCTCGAGGATTTGCTCGGCCGCGACGCCGTGACAATCGACACGCCGCACGTCGAGGCGCTGCTGCGCGGCCGCGTCGTGATGGTGACGGGCGCGGGCGGCTCGATCGGCTCCGAGCTGTGCCGGCAGATCCTGCGCTTCGCGCCGGCGCAGCTCGTCGCGTTCGACCTGTCCGAATACGCGATGTACCGGCTGACCGAGGAGTTGCGCGAGCGCTTCCCCGACTTGCCTGTCTTGCCGATCATCGGCGACGCGAAGGATTCGCTGCTGCTCGACCAGGTGATGTCGCGCCATGCGCCGCACATCGTGTTCCATGCGGCCGCTTACAAGCACGTGCCGCTGATGGAGGAGCACAACGCGTGGCAGGCGCTGCGCAACAACGTGCTCGGCACGTATCGCGTGGCCCGCGCGGCGATCCGCCACGATGTGCGTCACTTCGTGCTGATCTCGACCGACAAGGCCGTCAATCCGACCAATGTGATGGGGGCGAGCAAGCGCCTTGCCGAAATGGCCTGCCAGGCGTTGCAGCAGACGAGTGGGCGCACGCAGTTCGAGACCGTACGCTTCGGCAATGTGCTCGGCAGCGCGGGCAGCGTGATCCCGAAGTTCCAGCAGCAGATCGCGAAGGGCGGCCCGGTGACGGTCACACACCCGGAGATCACGCGTTTCTTCATGACGATCCCGGAAGCGTCGCAGCTCGTGCTGCAGGCGTCGAGCATGGGGCATGGCGGCGAGATCTTCATTCTCGACATGGGCGAGCCGGTGAAGATCGTCGATCTCGCGGGCGACCTGATCCGCCTGTACGGTTTCTCGGAAGACCAGATCCGCATCGAGTTCACCGGGCTGCGGCCGGGCGAGAAGCTTTACGAGGAGCTGCTGGCGGACGACGAGGCGACGACACGCACGCCGCATCCGAAACTGCGGATCGCGCGCGCGCGGGAAGTGCCGGACAACCTTCTTGACGAACTGCTGCCATGGCTGATGCAGCACCGCGTGCTGGGCGACGACGAGGTGCGGCGCGATTTGCGGCGCTGGGTGCCGGAATATCAGACGGCCGTGGCGCCGGTGCTGCAGAGTGTGCCGAAGCGGGCCGTTGCCAGCGAGTGATCGGGCCGGCGGTTGGTCGCGCGGAGATAACAAGCGATCGCGGAATCCATGCCGTTCAGTAGCGTACTGAACGGCATTTTTATTGATGGGATCGCCGCGAATAAAGTCAGGTTGGCGCGTGATGAATGCCGAGTGCGATGCTTTCGGTTTTACAACTTGTGAAGCTCGATGCGACATCTATCGGGTATGACTGGAAGCATGCATTGCGCTGAACGGGGGCATGGCTTGATACGTCCGCGTCATTTGACTGCCGGTCGATTTCTGCATATGTTTTCCTAAAGGTGGTCGGGCGATTTCCGTAAAGAACAAAGTGAAAAACTGAATAAGAAATCTACGGTCGATACCAATCCGATGAAAGCGGAGCATTTTGCAAGGGGAATGAGCGCGGTATTCATCGTGCTCGTGCTTGCAGGCTGCGGCGGCGACGACGACGCGAGTCCGACTGCGGCCACTGTGCAGGCCGGCAAACTGTCGGCGCTGCGAGCCGCCGGCAACGTGGTGAGTGCGGCGCCGATGAGTGCGACGGCGCCGGTCCATGTTGTGCTCGTGCTCAAGCTGAATGACGAAGCCGCGTTGAACCGCTTTCTGCAGCAAACGCGAACGCCCGGCAGTGCCAGCTTCGGGGCCGTGCTGAGCTCCGCGCAGATTGCCGGGCGATACGTGCCCACCGCCGGGCAGGTCGCCACCGTGAAGGCCTATTTGGGAAGTAAGGGCTTCACGAACGTCAAGGTGGCCGGCAACAACATGATCGTCGAAGCCGATGCCCCGGCCAGCGTGATATCCGGCGTGTTCCAGACGACACTGGTACCGGTCGCGATGGCGGACGGCAGCAGTGCGCATATCAACACCACTCCGGAGACGGTGCCGGATGCGATCAGCGGGGTCGTTCGAGGGGTTCTGGGGCTGGATACCGCGACTCGCCTGCATCCGCATTTCGTGCGCGCTTCCGTTGCCGGCAGTGCGCCGACCGCAAACGCGTCGCCGACGACCGCCGCCGTCACGGTGGGCCACAATCCGACGGACTTTCCAGGCATCTATTCCGTCGGCAGCGCTCCGACGGCAGGCAATACCATGGTGGGCATCATTGCCGAAGGAGACGTGACGCAGCCCGTCATCGACCTGACGACGTTCGAAAGCAACAACCAGTTGCCCGCCGTACCCGTTTCGGTGATCCATGCCGGCACGCCGAGCGCGGACACGAGCGGAGACACCGAATGGTCGCTCGATAGCCAGACCGTCGTCGGGATGTCCGGCGGCGTCAAGCAGCTCAATTTCTACGTTGCGCCGTCCTTCGCGTGGAGCGATATGGCGCTCGCGATCAATCGCGCCGTGACCGACAACACCGCCCGGGTCATCAACATGTCGATCGGCGGATGCGAGAACTGGGCCCCGACGGCATCGATCGATGTACTGTTCGAACTTGCAGTCGCGCAGGGGCAGACCTTTTCGGTCAGCTCGGGGGATTCGGGCAGCGTCGCGTACGGTTGCACCGGCACGTCGGTGCAATACCCGGCCAGCTCGCCCTATGTCGTATCCGTAGGCGGCACCACCCTCTATACGAACGGGAACGGAAGCTACGCCGGCGAGACGGCCTGGGACTCCGGTGGTGGCGGCATCAGCGGCTTCGAACCGATTCCGTCATGGCAGTCGAACGTACCTGCGCTCAAGGGGCGAGCGTTCCGGGGCCTGCCGGACCTTGCGTTCGACGCCGACCCCAACAGTGGCGAACTGGTCGTCGTGGGCGGACAACTCGAGACGGTGGGCGGCACAAGCCTGTCCGCGCCGCTGTTTACCGCGACCTGGGCGCGCCTGCTGTCCGGCAGTTGCGCAACGAACCTCGGGTTCGCGGCGCCCACGATATACAGCTTTCAATCAACGACCGGGGCCATCTTTCGCGATATCACCAACGGCAGCAACGGCGCATACAGCGCGGGTTCGGGATGGGACTTCGTGACTGGCTGGGGCACGCCGAACGTCAGCGTGCTGCATTCCGCGATATGCGTTCCGACGTCTCCGATCCACGGCGGCGTTATCAATGAAGGTACGACGCTCAAGTCGGGGCAAATACTGTACTCGGCGTCCGGAAGCCATGAGCTGGTCATGCAGGATGACGGCAACCTCGTGCTTTACAACACGACCAATGGTGCCGCGGTGTGGAATTCCGGGACGCACGGAAACGCCGGAGCGTATGCCGTCTTCCAGACCGATGGCAACTTCGTGGTCTACAGCGCGAGTGGCAAGGCGCTGTGGTTCTCGTCAACCAACAGCACGTCTTATGGGCAATACCTTGCCGTACAAGACGACGGCAACATGGTGATCTACGAATCACAGGTGCCGGTATTTTTCACAGCGACCACTACCACGGGTTATGTGAATTCGTCGAGTGGCCCGGCCCTTTGGTATGGCGGCGTCACCATCAGCAATGGCCAAAGCTTTACTTCAGGCAACGGCGCAAACGTGCTGGTCATGCAGGGCGACGGCAATCTGGTGCTGCTTCGCCAGGGCGTTCCGCAGTGGAATTCCGGTACGTCCGGTCATGCGGGCGCCTATGCCACGATGCAAACGGACGGCAATCTGGTCGTCTACAGTTCGACGCACACGCCGCTCTGGTATTCCAACACCAGCGGGAATCCGGGCGCAGTCACCTACGTTCAGGACGACGGTAACGTGGTGATCTATACGCAAGTGCCGCACTGGAGCACCAATACTACGGGAAGCTAAGGTTCCGTTCGTTGCGTGAGCGGGCTTTGAGTTCGATTGGCGACAGCCCGCTCAATGCCCACGCCGCTCCTTCCTCACCACCATCCACCTCGGCACCCTGAACCGCACGATGCTGAGGTACAGCCACACATAGGTCAGTGCAAACAGCACCACAAACACGAACAGGTGCACCGTGTGTCGCCAGAACAGCGTCGCGGGTATCACCGCGACGAGGCACAGCAGCCACAGGTACGGCGACGTCAGCGAATTGCGCCGCGTCAGGTCATGTGCATGCTTCGTCCCCACAGCCCAGCGCATCAGCCGCTTGTACACGAGCATGTGCAGGTGCACACCGTCCGGAATGCCGGGCGACATCCCGCGGATGAACTTCTTTCGGTAGATCGAGAAGCAGGTCTCGAAGATCGGATACATGAACAGCAGCACCGGGTACCACGCGGACACCTCGCGGTTGCGCATCACCAGCAGGATCGCGAGCTCCGCGAGCATGAAGCCGATGAAATACGCGCCGCCGTCGCCGAGGAAGATCAGCCCGGCCGGGAAATTCCACAGGAAGAAGCCGAGCACGGCCCCCATCATGATGATCGACGCGGACATCACGACCGGGTCGTTCACGTGAAACGCGACATACGCGAGCGACGCGAACATCATGAAGCTGACCATCGACGCGAGCCCGTTGAAGCCGTCGATGATGTTGATCGCATTCGCCAGCGCCGCAACCGCGAGCACCGTGATGAACGCAGAGATGGCGACATACCCGAGCAGGAAATCGAGCGGCGGCACGCTGATGCGCTTGACCGCGATCCCCATCAGCCAGAACGCGAGCGCGGCCGCACCCATCGTGCAGAGCAGCCGCGCGCGCGGCGACACGCGCTTGGTCAGGTCCTCGACGAGGCCGGACAGGAACGCCGGCAGCCCGCAGGCGGCGATGCCCAGAATGCTGCCGGCGATCGTCGGATAGCGCCGGGACAGGATCAGCGCGGCAATGACGACCCCGGCGAGGATCCCGATGCCCCCGACCCGCGGCACGGGCCGCACGTGGAATTTCTGCACGCCGGCCAGGTCGCTGTCGATCGAGAATTTCTCGTGAAGGTGCGCGTAGCGCACGATGAACAGCGTGACGAGCAGGGAGGCAATGAAGCCGGACGCGAAGCTGAGCATGGGATCGCTCGAAAAATGGACAGCGGATTATACAAAACCGCGCGGGTTCCCCTCCTGCCATCGCCAGTGGTCGGCACACATTTCCTCAATGCCGAGCGTCGCGCGCCAGCCGATGATGTCGGCCGCGGCCTGCGGGTTCGCGTAGCACTCGGCGATGTCGCCCGGGCGGCGCGCGACGAGTTCGTACGGCACCGGGCGGCCCGACGCCTTCTCGAATGCGCGCACGACTTCCAGCACGCTGTAGCCTTGGCCCGTGCCGAGATTCACGACGAAGCTCGCGTCGCGCTTGGCCAGCGCGTCGAGCGCGGCGATGTGCCCCTTCGCGAGATCGACGACATGGATGTAGTCACGCACGCCAGTGCCGTCCGGCGTCGGGTAGTCGGAGCCGAACACGCGCAGCTTCTCCAGCTTGCCGACCGCGACCTGCGCGACATACGGCATCAGGTTGTTCGGAATGCCGGCCGGATCCTCGCCGATCAGCCCGCTCGCGTGCGCGCCGACCGGGTTGAAGTAGCGCAGCGTCGCGATCCGCCACGACGGTTCGGACACCTCGAGATCGCGCAGGATCTGCTCGGCGATCAGCTTCGACTGGCCGTACGGGTTCGTCGCGGACAGCGGGAACGATTCGTCGATCGGCGAGCGCTCGGGCACGCCGTACACGGTCGCGGACGAGCTGAACACGAACTGCCGGACGTTGCGCTCGCGCATGACCTTGAGCACGGCGAGCAGGCCGCCGATGTTGTTCTGGTAGTACTCGAGCGGCTTCGCGACCGATTCGCCGACGGCCTTGAGCGCCGCGAAATGAATCGTGCCGGTGATCGGGTGCGCGTCGAACACCTTCGCGAGCGCAGCTTCGTCGCACACGTCGACCTGGTGGAACGCGGGTTTCCTGCCCGTGATCTGCTCGATGCGCCGCAGGGACTCGGCCTTGCTGTTGACGAGGTTGTCGACGATCACGACATCGTAGCCGTTGTCGAGCAGCTCGACGGCGGTGTGCGAGCCGATATAGCCAGCTCCGCCGGTGACGAGGATGGTGCCTTTAGCGGTCATTGCAGATGCGCTCCTTCAGAGGGTGATACCGGTCAACGAATGAATGGTCTGACGATAACGTTCGACGACCTGCTGCTCGTCGAATTCCGCCGTGACCTTCTGCCGGCCGCGCGCGCCCATCGCGTCGCGTCCGGCCGTTCCGAGTTCGATCATGCGGAGCAGTTGCTCCGCGAGGCTCGCGCTGTCGCGCACGCGGCACAGGAAGCCCGTTTCGCCGTCGGCGGCGACGTCGCGGCAGCCCGGCACGTCGGTCGCGACGATCGGGCGGCCCATCGCCGATGCTTCCATCAGCGTGCGCGGCACGCCTTCGCGGTACGACGGCAGCACGACGCAGTCGGCGGCCGCGATATGCGGGCGCACGTCGTGCGCTTCGCCGAGATACTCGACGATGCCTTCGCCGACCCACGCGTCGACATCCGCGCGACCGATCGCGCTCGGATTGTCCACGCCGAGCGGCCCGAGCAGCTGGAAGCGCGCGTTCGGGAAGCGGGCACGCACGATGCGCGCGGCCTCCACGTATTCGCGCACGCCCTTGTCCCACAGCAGCCGGCCGATCAGGATGAAGACGGGCGCGTCGCCGGCGGGCAGCGGCACGGGCGCGAACTGTTCGAGATCGACGCCTTCGCCGTGCAGCAGCCGCGCGCGGTCGGGATGCGCGAGCAACTGCTCGTCGGTGAAGGTCGCGAGATCGTCGCGGTTCAGGAACCAGACTTCACGCGGGAAGCGGAACGCGAACCGGTACAGGCGCTTCGCGACGCTTGCCGCGCGGCTCTTCTGGATGAATACGTAGCCGAGCCCGGTCGTGACCGCGATCGACGGCACGCGCGCGAGCCACGCGGCGACCGAGCCGTAGATGTTCGGCTTGATCGTGTAATGGAACACGAGCTCGGGCTTCAGCGCGCGGTAGTGGCGCACCAGCGCGGTGAGCGTGCCGAGATCCTCGCGCGGGCTCGTGCCTTTCGAAGCAACCGCGAGCGCCACGTAGCGGCAGCCCATCTGCTCGAGCAGCGGCACCGTGCGGTCGTGCGGCGCGATCACGATGACCTCGGCGCCGCGCGAGACGAGCGCACGGATCAGCCCGTGGCGGTACGTGTAGATCGCCCAGGCCGTGTTGCAGACGAGCGCGATGCGCAGCGGGGAGGTGGCGGCCATGAAAAAAAAAGAAAAAATAAAGCGTCGAAAATGCCGAATATGCGTCAGGAGGACGGCCGCGCGGCGAACAGCGTCTGCTTGATCCGCTGCAGCGTACGGTACGGCGTCACGAAATGCAGCAGGTTCTTGGCGAGGCCGGCCCAGTCGTACGGGTTCAGCGCGTTGAAGTGGCTCAGCAGCAGCGTGAGCGTCGAAACGAGCTGGCGCCGGCGCTTCGTCGCGCTGATCCCGCCCTCGTTGAGCTCGTAATAGAGGCCGAGCTCGGGCAGGTTCGCGCAATCGTAGCGTTGCATTAACCGTAAAAAAAGATCGAGATCCTCGGCCGCGCGGTATTTCGCGCGATAGTTGCCGACCTCGCGCACGGCGTCGATGCGCAGCATCACCGACGGATGCACGAGCGGCGAGCGCAGGAAGCGCGTGCGGCGCAGCGTGCGCGGATCGGCGGGCGGCGTCAGCATGAAGCGCGGCTCGCCGGCGCGCGACACGACCTGTGTCCACATGCCGACGCAGGCCACGCGCGGGTGGGCGCCGAGATACGCGCGCTCTTTCGCGAGGCGCTGCGGCGCGGCGAGATCGCCCGCGTCGATGCGCGCTGCATAGCGGAAGCCGCGCGCCGCGAGCGCGTCGATGCCGGCCGCGAGCGCGCGCTCGATGCCGCCGTTCTGCGGCATGCGCAGCACCTCGATCGCGAGGCCGGGCAGGTCGGGCGCGACGATCGGCGGCGCGCTGCCGTCGTCGACGATCAGCACGTGCACGGGCGCGTCCTCGCGAAACGAGGAGAGGGTCCGGACGACGTCGTCGTGCCCGTTGTAGGCCGGCATCAGCACGGCCACGTCGTCGAGCGGGGGCGGGCAATCAGGGGGCGTCATGGTCGCAGCTTGAAACAGATGTAATAAAAATTCACGGCGGCGGCGGCCAGGTAGCCGGCCGCCAGCCCGACGAGCGCGCCGTACAGGCCGAGCCGCGGGATTGCGAACAGGTTGACCAGCGCGGCGATCGCGAGCGCGAGCAGCCATTTCGACAGCAACACGAATTTTGCTTGATATTTGAGAACGATAAGATTGCCTATCGCCTCGATGCCGGCCGGCACGGACAGCCAGACGGCCCAGCGGAAGATGTCGACCGATGCCTCGTAGCCGCGGCCGAACACCTTGCCGACGATCAGCGGGGCGGCCGCGTCGAGCACGAGCGCGCCGGCCGTCATCAGGCAGGCCGTCATCGCGATCAGCCGGACGATGTTGCGGCGCAGCCGCGCGACGTCCTGCACGCGGTAGACGAATGCGGGCGCGATCGTCTGCGCAAGCATCAGCGCGAGCGTGATCCAGTTCTCGTTGAGCTGCTGCGCGGCCGAGTAGCGGCCGAGATCGGCGAACGACACGTGGCGCTCGAGCATCAGGCGGTCGAGCTTCAGGAACAGGTACATGCAGATGAGGCCGAGCCAGAATACGGTGCCGGCCGTCGCAAAGTGCCTGAACAGCGGCTTGTCGAAGGTCCAGCCGAGCGTGCCGCCGTTGCGATGCCGGTAGTACAGCAGCAGCGCGAAGCCGATCGCGGCGGCCTCGAGCGCCCACAGCCACGCGAAGCGCGCGGGGCCGGCGGCTGCGCGGACCAGCAGCCAGACCAGCAGCGCCTTCGCCAGCGCGGTGATCATGCTGGTGACGAGCTGCGGCTTGCTGTAGGTCATGCTCTGCAGCCACGCGTTGATCACGCCGACGAACGGCTCGCGGAACACCATCGTGACCGCCAGGCCCGCGAGCATCGCGCCGACCAGCGGATCGAAGGCACCCGCGGCGATCGCGATCCAGGTCGCGACGAGCGCGGCGACCGACACGGCGATGCGCAGCGCGAACGCGCTGCCGAGCACCGCGCCAAGCTGGGCGGGCGGGCGCTGGACGATGGTCGGGACGAGGATTTCCGCGCCGCACACCCAGGTGAGCGGCGCCAGTACCAGGAGAAGCGTATTCGCATACTGCCATTTGCCGAACACGTCCGGCCCGAAATAACGGGCCAGAAGACCGCTGATCGCGATCGCGACGCCGATCTGCGTGAGCCGTTCGAGCCCCAGCCAGACGAGGTTCGCGACGGCTTTCGCGACATCCGGGTTGGCGAAGCGTTTCAGCATGCTGCAGCGCGGCTGCGCGCGCGCGAAATGGCCGGCAGGACGGCCGAAGGCGGCGGGTTGGCGGCGGCGGGACGGCTAGGCATTAAAATGGGCGACATGCGCGTCATCAAAACCCGCGATTATAAGTGGGATCGGGATCGCTCCCGCGGCCATCCTGCCCTTTGTCCCGCAGGGCCCGCGTGTATCATGCGCGGCACCGGCGAGAGGCGGCCAGACAATTTTCCATGCACGCAACCGAGAGAGAATCGATGATCTCCCAATCCATTTTCAAGGCATATGACATTCGCGGTGTGGTCGGCAAGACGCTCGACGTCGATACGGCGCGCGGGATCGGCCGGGCATTCGGCAGCGAAGTGCGCGCGCAGGGCGGCGATGCAGTCGTCGTCGCGCGCGACGGTCGCCTGTCCGGGCCGGACCTGGTCGGCGCACTCGCCGACGGCCTGCGTGCGGCGGGCGTCGACGTCGTCGACGTCGGCATGGTGCCCACGCCGGTCGGCTATTTCGCGGCGAGCGTGCCGCTTGCGCTGAAGGGCGGCGAGCGCCGCGTCGATTCGTGCATCGTCGTCACGGGCAGCCACAACCCGCCCGACTACAACGGCTTCAAGATGGTGCTGCGCGGCGCCGCGATCTACGGCGAGCAGATCCAGGCGCTGTACCGCCGCATCGTCGACGAGCGCTTCGAGACGGGCAGCGGCACCTATGAGCAGTTCGACGTCGCCGATCAGTACATCGCGCGCATCGTCGGCGACGTGAAGCTCGCACGGCCGCTGAAGCTCGTCGTTGATGGCGGCAACGGCGTCGCGGGCCCGCTCGCGACGCGCCTGTTCAAGGCGCTCGGCTGCGAGCTCGTCGAGCGCTTCACCGACATCGACGGCACGTTCCCGAACCACCACCCCGATCCCGCGCACCCGGAAAACCTGCAGGACGTGATCCAGGCGCTGAAGGACACCGATGCCGAGCTCGGCTTCGCGTTCGACGGCGACGGCGACCGCCTCGGCGTCGTCACGAAGGACGGCCAGATCATCTATCCGGACCGCCAGCTGATGCTGTTCGCGGAAGAAGTGCTGTCGCGCAACCCGGGCGCGCAGATCATCTACGACGTGAAGTGCACGCGCAACCTCGCACAGTGGGTGAAGGCGAAGGGCGGCGAGCCGCTGATGTGGAAGACGGGCCACTCGCTCGTGAAGGCGAAGCTGCGCGAGACGGGCGCGCCGCTCGCCGGTGAAATGAGCGGCCACGTGTTCTTCAAGGATCGCTGGTACGGCTTCGACGACGGCCTCTACACGGGCGCGCGCCTGCTCGAGATCCTCACGAAGACGGCCGATCCGAGCGCGCTGCTGAACGGGCTGCCGGACGCGATGAGCACGCCCGAGCTGCAGCTGAAGCTCGAAGAGGGCGAGAATTTCCGCCTCATCGACAAGCTGCAGAAGGAAGCGAAGTTCGACGGCGCGGACGAGGTCGTGACGATCGACGGCCTGCGCGTCGAGTACCCGGACGGCTTCGGCCTCGCGCGTTCGTCGAACACGACGCCGGTCGTCGTGCTGCGTTTCGAAGCCGAGACGCAGGAAGGGCTCAAGCGCATCCAGGAGGATTTCCGCCGTGTGCTGACGGCCGCGAAGCCGGACGTCAAGCTGCCGTTCTGAGCCCGGGCGGCCCTCGGGCCGCTGCCGGCGCGACGGTCGGTCGACCTGTCGCATCCATCCCGAAAAGCGGCGTACGCGTCATGCGTGCGCCGCTTTTTGTCTGTCTGACTCCCCGGGCGCGATAAAATCGCTCCTTTCTGCCTGTCGCCGGCCGCCTGCTGGCGTTTTTCAGCGTGCAAAAGATCCTGATCGTGCGCGTGTCGTCGCTGGGCGACGTCGTGCACAACATGCCTGTGATCGCCGATATCCGGCGTCGCCACCCCGATGCGCAGATCGACTGGCTCGTCGAGGAAAGCTTCGTCGACCTCGTGCGGCTCGTCGACGGCGTGCGCGACGTGCTGCCGTTCTCGCTGCGCCGCTGGCGCAAGAAGCCGTTCGCGGGGGCCACGCGGCGCGAGATCCGCGCATTCCGCAAGCGCCTCGCGGCCGAGCGGTACGACCTCGTGGTCGACTGCCAGGGTCTCATCAAGACGGCCTGGGTCGCGAGCTGGGCGCACGGCCCGCTCGTCGGGCTCGGCAACCGTACCGACGGCGCCGGCTACGAATGGCCCGTGCGCTTCTTCTACCGCAAGCGCGTGCCGATCGCGCCGCGCACGCACGTGGTCGAGCGCTCGCGGCAACTCGTCGCGGCCGCGCTGGGCGACCCGGCGCCGACACCGGCCGATCCGGTCGACTTCGGCTTCGACACGCGCGCGGCGGCGCTCGCGGTGGCCGCGCTCGGCCTGAACCTGCCGGTGCCGTACGTGATGTTCGTCCATGCGACGTCGCGTGCCGACAAGCAGTGGCCGGACGCCGCGTGGATCGAGCTCGGCCAGGCGCTGGTGCGGCGCGGTGCGTCGCTCGTGCTGCCGTGGGGCAACGACGCGGAGCGCGCGACCAGCGAGCGGCTTGCGAAGGAGTTCGGCGCGGCCGCGATCGTGCCGCCGAAGCTGTCGCTGCCGGCCGTGGTCGGGTTGATCGACGGCGCGGCCGCGACGGTCGGGGTTGATACAGGTCTGGTTCATATCGCGGCCGCGCTGAAGCGTCCGACGGTCGAACTGTACAATTTCGCGACGGCCTGGCGGACCGGCTGCTACTGGTCGCCGAACGTCGTCAATCTCGGCACGGCGGGGCAGCCCCCGTCGATCGCGCAGGTGAAGTCGGCGCTCGCGGGCTTCGGTCTCCTGTAACGCCTGTCATGTACGCGAACCGATCATGAGCGAATCCCAGATCATCGAAGTCCCGTCCGCCGACTGGAGCGGACACAACCTGTCGGCGCCGCGCGAGCAGTTGCTGGCCGCGGTCGAGGAAGGCAAGGTGCTGTACTTCCCGCACCTGCGCTTCGCGATCGAAGGCGGCGAGGAAGCGCTGCTCGATCCGGCGCTCGCCGATCCGAAACGCAAGAACATCAGCCTCGCGCCGAATGGCGGCGCGCTCGCCGGCGTGCTCGGCGACAGCGTCACGCAGTCGGCCGTGCGCGCGCTGGTCGCGCGCTTCCAGCAGCAGGCCGGCACGCTCGTCGACGGCCTCTTTCCCGAATACCGCGGCAAGCTGCGCGTCGCGCCGACGAGCCTGCGGCTGATGCAGGTCGAGACGCGCCAGACGTCGTGGCGCAAGGACGACAGCCGGCTGCACGTCGACGCGTTCCCGTCGCGGCCGAACTACGGCGAGCGGATCCTGCGCGTGTTCACGAATGTGAACCCGGCCGGCGTGCCGCGCGTGTGGCGCGTCGGCGAGCCGTTCGAGGACGTCGCGAAGCGCTTCCTGCCGGCCATCAAGCCGCAGTTGCCGGGCGCCGCATGGCTGCTGAACCTGCTGCACGTGACGAAGTCGCCGCGCAGCGCATACGACCACCTGATGCTGAACCTGCACGACAGCATGAAGGCCGATCTCGACTACCAGAAGACGAGCCCGCAGCAGACGATGCCGTTTCCGCCGGGCTGCGTGTGGATATGTTTCTCGGACCAGACTTCGCATGCTGTGATGTCCGGCCAGTTCATGCTCGAGCAGACGTTCTTCCTGCCGGTCGACGCGATGGTCCGCCGCGAATGCGCGCCGCTCGGCATTCTCGAACGCCTGAAGGGCAGGGCGCTGGTTTGAGCGCGCACTTCATCCGGCACAACGCGGGGGTACGGGCATGCTGAGGGCGATCTATCGCGCACTGTGGTGGCTCGTCGCGCCCGTCGCGGTCATCCGGCTCTACGTGCGCTCGCGCAAGGAGCGCGGCTATCGCGAGCACATCGGCGAACGCTTCGGCCACGTGGCGGGCCGCTCGCGCGACGACCGTGCGCCGCTGATCTGGGTCCATGCGGTATCGGTCGGCGAGACGCGCGCCGCGCAGCCGCTGATCGATGCGCTGATGCACGCGCGTCCCGACGCGCGCATCCTGCTCACGCACATGACGCCGAGCGGCCGCGCGACCGGCGAACAGATCTTCGGCGATCGCGTGCTGCGCTGCTACCTGCCGTACGACATGCCGGGCGCGGTGCGGCGCTTCCTGCGCGCATGGCGGCCGACGCTCGGTCTCGTCATGGAAACCGAGGTGTGGCCGACGCTGATCGACGAATGCAAGCGCGCGGACCTGCCGCTCGTGCTGACCAATGCGCGGATGTCCGCGCGCTCGTTCCGGCGCGCGGCGAAGTTCGGCGCGGCGACGCGCGACGTGTTCGGCGGTTTCTCGCGGGTGCTCGCGCAGAGCCCGGCCGATGCGGAGCGGCTGACGTCGCTCGGCGCGCGCAACGTGACCGTGCTCGGCAACCTGAAGTTCGACATGACGACGCCGCCGGAACTCGCGGCGCGCGGCCATGCGTGGCGCGATGCGATCGGCACGCGGCCCGTGTGGGTCGCCGCCAGCACGCGCGAGAACGAGGAGGCGCTGGTGCTGCAGGCGTTCGCGGCGATGCGCACGCCCGGCGCGCTGCTGGTGCTCGTGCCGCGTCATCCGCAGCGTTTCGCCGAGGTCGAGGCGCTGGTCGAGCGCAGCGGGCTCAAGGGCGTCCGACGCTCGGTGTGGGCGGCCGACACGGCCGCGCTCGCGGCCGGCCGACCGGCCGCCGAACCGCTGCCGGGCGACGTGACGGTGCTGCTCGGCGATTCGATGGGCGAACTCGGCGCGTATTACGCGGCCGCCGACATCGCGTTCATCGGTGGCAGCCTGCTGCCGCTCGGCGGCCAGAACCTGATCGAAGCGTGCGCGGTCGGCGTGCCGGTGCTGCTCGGGCCGCACGTATTCAACTTCACGCAGGCGACCGCCGACGCGGTCGCGGCCGGCGCGGCGATGCAGGTCGAGGATCCGCTCGATCTCGCACACGTGCTCGACGCGCTGTTCGCCGACAAGGCGCGGCGCATCGCGATGGGCGCGGCCGGCGCGGCATTCGCGTCGCGTCACCGCGGCGCGACCGCGCGCACGGTCGACGTGCTCGCGGCGCTGCTGCCGCCCGCCGAACGCGGCGAGCGCGCGATGCACGACGCGCAGGACGCCTCCGACGCCTCCGACGAATAGGCGGCGCAAGGCCGCCCGGGCAGGCGTGGCGGCTGCGTGCCGCCGCGCTGCTCAGACCGTCAGCAAGCCCTTTTTCTCGATGAACGCGATCACGTCCGCGACGCCTTCGAGCGCTTTCAGGTTCGTCATCACGTAAGGCCGCTCGCCGCGCATCTTCTTCGTGTCGGACGCCATCACGTCGAGGTTCGCGCCGACCAGCGGCGCGAGATCGGTCTTGTTGATCACGAGCAGGTCGGACTTCGTGATGCCGGGGCCGCCCTTGCGCGGAATCTTCTCGCCGCCCGCGACGTCGATCACGTAGATCGTCAGATCCGACAGCTCGGGGCTGAAGGTCGCCGCGAGATTGTCGCCACCCGATTCGATGAACACGATGTCGGCGTCGGGAAAGCGCGACAGCATCCGGTCGACGGCCTCGAGATTGATCGACGCATCCTCGCGGATCGCCGTGTGCGGGCAGCCGCCCGTCTCGACGCCCATGATGCGCTCCTCGGGCAGCGCGCCCGCAACCGTCAGCAGCCGCTGGTCTTCCTTCGTATAGATGTCGTTGGTGATCGCGACGAGGTCGTAGCGGTCGCGCATCGCCTTGCACAGCATTTCGAGCAGCGTGGTCTTGCCGGAGCCGACGGGGCCGCCGATGCCGACGCGCAGCGGCGGCAGTTTCTTCGTGCGGCGGGCGGAGGAGGGAGCAGGTGCGTTCATGGCGTATGGCGTCGTGGTTCAGGAGCGAAACAACCGCGAGTACTGGGTTTCGTGCCGCGCGGACAGGATGCCGAGCTGCGGCGCGAACGTGTTGACGGCGTCGGGCGGCGTCGCGAGCGCGCGGCGGACGGCCGCGTCGATCGCGCCGCGCAGCGCGACGATAATGCGTTGCCCGGCGAGCTGGCCGAGCGGCACGGCCTTCAGCGCGGCGGACGTCTGGTTCTCGACCCAGCCGAATGCGTAGGCGGCGAGCGTCGCGTCGGCACTGGCGTCGTGCGCGGCGGCTGCGTAGGCGAACGCGGTCGGCAGCGCGACCGGCGACATCGACGCGAGCGTCGCGCGGCGCGCGGTGTCGCCCCATTCGAGCGACGCGCAGAGCTGCGCGAGCGACCAGCCCATCTGTTCGGTCTCGCGGCGCAGTTCCGCCGATTCGCGGCTCGCCACATACCACACGTTCTCGGCGGCGAGCGCGTGCGTGTCGTGCACATGCCAGCGCGCGAGCTGGTGTGCGAGGAACGGCAGCTCGCCGTGCGCGAGCACGTCGGTCAGGCCGCTCGCGATCCAGTCGCGCGCGGAATCGGCGTCGCGGATCAGGTTCGCATCGAGCGCGGCCTCGAGGCCCTGCGAATAGCTGTACGCGCCGATCGGCAGCGCCGGCGACGCGAGGTGCAGCAGCGCGACGAGTTCAGTGGTGGTCATGGCCGTGGCCGTGCGTGCATCCGGGACCATGCTGATGATCGTGATCGTGATCGTGATCGTGATCGTGATCGTGATTGTGCGAGTGCCCGTGGTGTTCGCCGAACACCTGTTGCGCGAGCGCGTAGTCCTCGGCGAACGTCGCGTCGTGCCCGTGCTTGTGGCCGCCGCCGTATGCGCCGGATTCGGGCTGGAACGGTGCGCGTGTCTCCTCGACCTGCGTGCCGAGCCGGCGCAGCATGTCCGCGAGCACGGGATCGGCTTCGAGCTTCAGGTAGCCGTCGCCGATCTCGACCGGTGTGTGACGGTTGCCGAGGTGGTACGCGGCGCGCATCAGCGTGAGCGGATCGGCCGCGCGCACGAGCAGCACGGTCTCGGGCGCCGCGGCGATGCGCACGAGCGCGCCGTCGTCGGCGACGAGCACGTCGCCGTCGCGCAGCACGGTGCCGCGCGGCAGCAGGACCGCGACGTCTTCGCCGGTGTCGAGCGTCGCCGCGAGGCGGCTCTTGCAGCGGGCGTCATAGGCGAGCGTGAGCGTCGGCGCGCGCGCGACGAGCGACGCGGCGAGTTTCACGTTCGGGGCAATGCGTTTGTCGAGGGTGCGCATGGAACGGGAATGAGGCGGTAACCGGAAATCAGAACAGGAAATAGCGCTGCGCCATCGGCAGCACCGTCGCCGGCTCGCAGGTGAGTAACTGGCCGTCGGCGATCACGTCGTAGGTTTCGGGGTCGACGCTGATCGACGGGCGCCATGCGTTGTGGATCATGTCGGCCTTCGTCACGTTGCGGCAGTTGCGCACGGGCACGATTTGCTTCGAGAGGCCGTAGCGTTCCGCGATGCCCGCATCGGCCGCCATCTGCGACACGAAGGTCAGCGACGTGCGCGCCAGCGCGCCGCCGCGCGTCGCGAACATCTCGCGATAGTGGACCGGCTGCGGTGTCGGGATCGATGCGTTCGGGTCGCCCATCTGCGCGACCGCGATCATCCCGCCCTTCAGGATCATCGACGGCTTGATCCCGAAGAAGGCGGGCTCCCACAGCACGAGGTCGGCCCACTTGCCGGGCTCGATCGAGCCGACTTCGTGTGCGATCCCGTGCGTGAGCGCCGGGTTGATCGTGTACTTCGCGACGTAGCGTTTCGCGCGGAAGTTGTCGTTGCGCGCGCCGTCCTCGGGCAACGCGCCACGCTGCACCTTCATCTTGTGCGCGGTCTGCCACGTGCGGATGATCACCTCGCCGACGCGGCCCATCGCCTGCGAATCGGACGACAGCATCGACAGCGCGCCGAGATCGTGCAGGATGTCCTCGGCCGCGATTGTCTCGCGGCGAATCCGCGATTCCGCGAACGCGAGATCCTCGGCGATCGACGGATCGAGGTGATGACACACCATCAGCATGTCGAGGTGTTCGTCGAGCGTGTTGATCGTGTAAGGGCGCGTCGGGTTGGTCGACGACGGCAGCACGTTCGCCTCGCCGCACACCTTCAGGATGTCGGGTGCATGGCCGCCGCCCGCGCCTTCGGTGTGGTACGTGTGGATCGTGCGGCCCTTGAACGCGGCGACCGTCGATTCGACGAAACCGGCTTCGTTCAGCGTGTCGGTGTGGATCGCGACCTGTGTGTCGGTGTCGTCTGCCACGGAAAGACAGTTGTCGATCGCGGCGGGCGTCGTGCCCCAGTCCTCGTGCAGCTTCAGCCCGATCGCGCCGGCCGCGATCTGCTCGACGAGCGGCTGCGGCAGGCTCGCGTTGCCCTTGCCGAGAAAACCGAGGTTGATCGGCCAGCCGTCGGCGGCCTGCAGCATCCGCTCCATGTGCCACGGGCCCGGCGTGCAGGTCGTCGCGTTGGTGCCGGTGGCCGGCCCCGTGCCGCCGCCGAGCATCGTCGTGACACCCGATGCGAGCGCCTCGTCGATCTGCTGCGGGCTGATGAAGTGGATGTGCGTATCGATGCCGCCCGCCGTCACGATCAGCCCTTCGCCGGCGATCACTTCGGTTGCCGCGCCGATCGCGATCGTCACGCCCGGTTGAATGTCCGGGTTGCCGGCCTTGCCGATCGCGGCGATGCGGCCATGCTTGATCGCGATGTCGGCCTTCACGATGCCCCAGTGATCGAGGATCACCGCGTTCGTGATCACCGTGTCGGGCACGTCGGCGGCGACGCGCTGCGACTGGCCCATGCCGTCGCGGATCACCTTCCCGCCGCCGAATTTCACTTCCTCGCCGTAGGTCGTGAAGTCGCGTTCGATCTCGATCAGCAGTTCGGTGTCGGCGAGCCGGACGCGGTCGCCCGTCGTCGGCCCGAACATTTCCGCGTACGCGCGGCGGCTCAAGCGTAGTGACATGTCGTGTTGTTCCTGAAGAGACGGGCGTGAGGCGTCGCTCAGAGCGGCCCCATCACCTTGCCCTGAAAACCGTAGACGGCGCGATCGCCCGCCAGCGCGACGAGCTCGACGGTGCGCGTCTGGCCCGGCTCGAAGCGCACGGCCGTGCCGGCCGCGATGTTGAGCCGGAAGCCGCGCGCGGCCGCGCGGTCGAACGACAGTGCGTCGTTGACTTCGAAGAAGTGGTAGTGCGAGCCGACCTGCACCGGGCGGTCGCCGGTGTTCGCGACGACGAGCGTCAGCGTTTCGCGGCCCGCGTTCAGTTCGTGTTCGCCGTCGTCGGTGAGGATTTCGCCGGGGATCATGCGCGGTGCCTCACGGAATCGGGTGATGGACGGTCACGAGCTTCGTGCCGTCGGGGAAGGTCGCCTCGACCTGGATGTCGGGAATCATTTCCGGCACGCCGTCCATCACGTCGTCGCGCGTGAGCAGCGTCGTGCCGTAGTGCATCACCTCGGCGACGGTCTTGCCGTCGCGCGCGGCTTCCATCAGCGCGGCGGTGATGAAGGCGACCGCCTCCGGATAGTTGAGCTTCAGGCCGCGCGCGCGACGGCGTTCGGCCAGCAGCGCCGCCGTGAAGATCAGCAGCTTGTCCTTTTCTCGGGGAGTCAGTTTCATGAAGGCAAACGTTCAGGAAAACGTAATTTTTATCGGTGCGCATGCAAGCGGGCGGATGCGCGGATCATCGTAGCACTGCGCTGTTTTGCGTGCGTCGTGTATCGGTTATGTAAGCAGCAAGGCGCGTGCCATGTGCATGGAACGTCGTGCGATGCGCGTTCGTGGTGCGCGGTGCATGGGTAACGTGCAGCGCCGGATGCGCTGCTGCGCCGAAACGGTGCGTGGCGCGAGCGCGCTCAGGTTTGCCAGAGGCGCAGCGGTCGTGCATCGACGCCGTGCACGATCGGCCGCAACCGCAGCCAGCAGTCGGTGAAGTGGCGCTGCAGCGCTTCCATCGACGTCGACAGCGCGCGCACGAGCACGACGCCGGGCGTCACGCAGGTCACGCCTGCGCGCAGCGTCGCGTCGAACGGCATCCGCTCGGCGAGCGATTCGGCGAGCGCGGCGTCGCACGCGGCGCCGGCCGCCCACAGCGTGCCGTATGCGGGAAAGCCTGCGAGGCCCTGCAGCGCGCCGCGCAGCGGATCGTGCGCGTCGAGCAGCGCGCGCTCGGTCCATAGCGGCCGGCCGTCGGCATCGACGAGCGCCGAGGTCGACGCGATGCGGCCCGCCGACCAGGTTTCGCCGGCCGCCTGCCGGCCGAGCTGCGTCGCGTCCCAGCCGATCGCGCTCGCGCCCGCACCGAGCGTCACCGTGCAGTCGAGCGATGCGTGCGCTGCGTCGAAGAACAGGTTGTTCTGCGGCAGCCAGTCGAGCTTCGCGTCGCGGCCGACGGCGATGCCGATGCGCTGCGTCGCATCGAGGCCGTTCGACTTGTACCACTTGGTCGCGCCGGGCGTCGTCAGCACCGCGTGCGTGCCGTCGCCGAGCGCAATGTCGATGTCGAGCCGGTCGCCGCCCGCGACGCCGCCCGGCGGGTGGACGATCACCGCGTGGCAGATCGCGTCGCCTTCCGGGTACAGCGGCCGCTGCACGCGCAGAGGGCCTTCGTGCAGCCGGTGCGCGAGGGTCGTGCGCGCGCCGTGCCGCTCGAAGCCGAGTTCGAGGCGGCCGCGCCACGACTTGGCGACGGCGGGGCGGGACAGCGGGGCGCGGGAATCGGGGGCGGACATCGGCTGCGAACGGGAAACGTGGCGGACGGAGGAAAGCGGGCGCGAAGAACGTGGATGCTACCGGAACAATAATCCAGATGCCGCGTTCGTTGAAGGCGCCGGTTTCGGCCGAGCCGCGAACCGGCCGCCGATGCCCGCTGCCGCGCCCCGCGTCAGACCGCAATCAGTTCCCGCACGCCGTTCGCTTCCATGTCCCGCGCGTCGCCCCCCGCCACGATCTCCCCGCGGCTCATCACCCAGTACCGATCCGCGATCGAACGTGCGAAGTCGTAATACTGTTCGACGAGCAGCACCGTCATCTTCGATTCGTCCACGAGTTGCCGCAACGTGCGGCCGATGTCCTGGATGATCGACGGCTGAATACCCTCGGTCGGCTCGTCGAGGATCAGCAACTGCGGCTCGCTCATCAGCGCGCGGCCGATCGCGAGCTGCTGCTGCTGGCCGCCCGACAGGTCGCCGCCGCGCCGCGCACGCATGTCCTTCAGCACCGGAAACAGGTCGTAGATGCGGTCGGGCACCTTCGACGGCGCTTTCCGGCTTGCCGCGCCGACCAGCAGGTTCTCCTCGACGGTCAGCCGCGGAAAGATGTCGCGGCCCTGCGGCACGTACGCGAGCCCGGCGGCGACGCGCGCATACGGCGGCATCGCGCCGAGCGCCGTGCCGCGCCACGACACGGTGCCGCTTTTCGCGGCGACGACGCCCATCAGGCAGCGCAGCAGCGTGCTCTTGCCGACGCCGTTGCGGCCGAGCAGCACGGTGAGCTTGCCGTCGTCGGCGGAGAGGTTGACGTTGCGCAGGATATGGCTGCCGCCGTAGTACTGGTTCAGCGCTTCGATCTTCAGCATCGCATCATCGTCCAAGGTAAGACTCGATCACCGCGTCGTCGCGCTTGACCTGGTCGAGCGTGCCTTGCGCGAGCACCGCGCCTTCGGCCATCACCGTCACGCGGCCCGTGTCGCCCGCGAGCGCCGCGACGAAATCCATGTCGTGCTCGACGACCATCATCGAGCAGGTGCCGCGCAGCGTGTTCAGCAGCTCGGCGAGTTCCATCGTCTCGTGGTCGGTCATTCCGGCCGCCGGTTCGTCGAGCAGCAGTAGCGCGGGGCGCTGCATCAGCAGCATGCCGATCTCGAGCCGCTGCTTCTGCCCGTGCGACAGTTCTCCGGCTGCTTGATACGCGTGGCTTTCGAGGCCGATCAGCGCGAGCGTCTCCTCGATCTTCGCCTGCGCCGCGCGGTCGAGCCGCGCGCGCAGCGACGCGAGCCAACCCTTGTCGGTCTGCATCGCGAGTTCGAGGTTTTCCCACACCGGATGTTGCTCGAACACGGTCGGCTTCTGGAACTTGCGGCCGATGCCCGCGCGCGCGATCTCAGGCTCGCTCATTCGCGCGAGGTCGAGCGTCTGTCCGAGGAACACGTTGCCGGAGTCGGGGCGCGTCTTGCCGGTGACGACATCCATCATCGTCGTCTTGCCCGCGCCGTTCGGGCCGATCACGCAGCGCAGCTCGCCCGCGTCGATCGCGAGCGACAGCTTGTTCAGCGCGCGAAAGCCGTCGAAGCTCACCTCGATGTCCTCGAGGTAGAGGATCGTGCCGTGCGACGTGTCGATGCCGGGCGGCACGACGCGGCCCATCGAAGCGGTGCCGCTGACGGCCAGCAGTTCGTCTTCGGGCGGCGGCGTGAATTGGTAGAGGGCCGTTCCGTTCATGTGCGTTTCCCCTTCGCAAGCAGGGTTTCGACGAGGCCCATGATCCCGCGCGGCAGCAGCAGCGGCACGAGCACGAAGATCAGGCCGAGGAAGAACAGCCAGTATTCGGCGAAGTACGCGGTAAACAGGCTCTTCGCGCCGTTCACCGCGAACGCGCCGACGATCGGCCCGATCAGCGTGCCGCGCCCGCCCACCGCGACCCAGATCGCCATCTCGATCGAGTTGCCGGGCGACATCTCGCCGGGATTGATGATGCCGACCTGCGGCACGTACAACGCGCCTGCGATGCCGCACAGCACGGCCGACACGGTCCACACGAACAGCTTGTACGCGAGCGGGCTGTAGCCGAGGAACATCAGCCGCGTCTCGCCGTCGCGCACTGCGGTGACGACGCGCCCGAGCTTGCTCGTGACGATCGCGCGCGCGGCGATGAACGCGAGCACGAGCGTCGCAAATGTCAGCAGCAACAGCACTGTGCGCGTGCCGGGCGACGTGATCGCGAAGCCGGCGATGCGCTTGAAGTCGGTGAAGCCGTTGTTGCCGCCGAAGCCGGTCTCGTTGCGATAGAACAGCAGCATCGCGGCGAACGTCAGCGCCTGCGTGATGATCGACAGGTACACGCCCTTCACGCGCGAGCGGAACGTGAAGAAGCCGAACACCCACGCGAGCACGGCCGGCACGAGCACGACCAGCAGCAGCGCGACCGCGAGATGCTGCGTGCCGCTCCAGTACCACGGCAACTGGTGCCAGTCGAGGAACACCATGAAGTCGGGCAGGTCGCTGCCGTACTTGCCATCGCGGCCGATCTCGCGCATCAGGTACATGCCGATCGCATAGCCGCCGAGCGCGAAGAACAGGCCGTGGCCGAGGCTCAGGATCCCGCAGTAGCCCCATACGAGATCGAGCGCGAGCGCGGCGATCGCGTAGCACATCAGCTTGCCCGTGAGCGTCATCGCGTAAGCGGACAGATGGAACGCGCTCGATTCCGGCGCGACGAGCGCGGCGAGCGGCACGCCGACGCCGATCGCGATGCACAGCGCGACCAGCGCGAGCCACGCGCGGCGCGACAGCAGCGCGGGGCGCGGCGGCAGGCCGAGTGCGAAGCCGTCCGCCGTGCGTGCGGAGGAGGGGGGCGTAGCGGCCGCCGGGTGGTCCGGCAGCGTTTCGGTGAGGGTATTCAAGTCATGCCTCCGCGCTGCGGCCCTTCGGGGCGAACATGCCCTGCGGACGCTTCTGGATGAACAGCACGATCATCACGAGGACCGCGATCTTCGCGAGCACGGCGCCCCAGAACGGCTCGATCGCCTTGCTCGCGAGGCCGAGTCCGAAGCCGCCGAGCACGGTGCCGGCGATCTGCCCGACGCCGCCCAGCACGACCGCCATGAACGAATCGATGATGTAGTTCTGGCCGAGGTCGGGGCCCACGTTGCCGATCTGCGACAGCGCGCAGCCGCCGAGGCCGGCGATGCCCGCGCCGAACGCGAACGCATACGCGTCGACGCGCGCGGTCTTCACGCCGACGCACGCGGCCATCCGGCGGTTCTGCGTGACCGCGCGCACGAACAGGCCGAGCCGCGTCTTCGTCAGGACGGCCCATGCGACGAACACCACCGCGAGCGCGAACGCGAGGATCGCGAGCCGGTTGTACGGCAGGATCAGGTTCTGCATCACGGTCACGCCGCCGCTCATCCACGACGGGTTCACGACCTGCACGTTCTGCGCGCCGAACAGCATGCGGGTCGCCTGGATCAGGATCAGGCTCACGCCGAACGTCGCCAGCAGCGTCTCGAGCGGGCGGCCGTACAGGTGCCGCAGCACGAGCCGTTCGAGCACGATGCCGACCAGCGCGGCCGCCGCGAACGACGCGGGTACGGCGACGAGCGGATACCAGTCGAACGCGCCCGGCGCGTAGCGCTGGATCAGCGTTTGAACGACATAAGTTGCGTACGCACCGATCATCAGGAATTCGCCGTGCGCCATGTTGATCACGCCGATCAGCCCGTACGTGATCGCGAGGCCGAGCGCGGCGAGCAGCAGCACGCTGCCGAGCGACAGCCCCGCGAACAGCGTGCCGACGATCTCGCCGCGGCGCTGCAGCGCGTGCAGTGCGTCGAGCCCCTGCTGCGCGGCGTCGCGCACGCGTGCATCGGGCTCCGCGAAGCTGCCGTCCGCGTTCTTCGCGACGAGCGGACGCAACTGTTCGATCATGTCGAGATTGCTGCGCGCGGCCACCACCTGCACGGCTTCGAGCCGCTTCGCCGGGTCGCCATCGTGCAGCGCGGCGATCGCCCACAGTGCGTCGAGGCGGCGCTTCAGCGCGGGATCGGTTTCCTTCGCGCGGGCGCGCTCGATCATCGGCTTGAGCGCCGGGTCCGGCGACTTCAGCAGCGCATCGATCGCGTCGCGCCGCGCGGCGACGTCGGGCGACGCGAGCGCGAGCCCCGACAGTGCGCCAGCGATCTTCGTGCGCAGCAGGTTGTTCAGCATCACGGGCTGCGTGTCGCCGGGCGGCGTCGCGGCCTGCGTGAGCGCGTCGTGCGCGGTGTCTCCGGTCTGGATCAGCAGGCGGCCGTCGCCGGTCGCGAGTGCGTCGCCGGTCGACAGCGCGTTGAGCAGCGCGACGGCGCGCGGATCGGCGTCGGCGGCGATCCGTTCGATCGCGGTGGTCTTCGCGTCGAAGTCGTCGCCGGCGAGCGCGGCGGTATCGGCGGCCGTCAGCGCGAACGCGGCGCGCGGCAGCCCGCCCGCGAGGGCGGCGCAGGCAACGATCGCGACGGCAGCTCGGCGAAAGCGTGTAGGCATCGGGAAATCCTGTCGGGCGTAGGGAAGCGAATTCGTGCGGCGATGCGCCGGCGATTGCGGGTCGTTACGGCCAGCGCGGCCGGCGCATCGGCATCGGCATACGAATGGAGCGCCACGCCGATGCGCGACGCCCGCACCACGTCAGGCGAGCGCCGCGCGCTGCCGGCGCAGGAACGCCGGAATCGACGTGACGATGTCCGGCTTGCCCTGGTTGCCCGCAATGAACGGGCTCCACGGCTGCGCGCGCACCGCGGTCTTCGTTTTCCACACGACGTTGAATTGCCCGTCGCCGCGGATCTCGCCGATCATCACCGGCTTGTGCAGGTGGTGGTTGCCGTCCATCGCGAGCGTGAAGCCCGACGGCGCGGCGACGGCCTGGCCGATCATCGCGACGCGCACCTTGTCGACGTCGGTGCTCTTCGCCTTCTCGACCGCCTGCTTCCACATGTGGATGCCCACGTACGTCGCTTCCATCGGGTCGTTGGTCACGCGCTTCGCGCCGCCTGGCAGGTTGTTCGCCTTCACCCACGCGGCGAACTGATCCTTGAACTTCGTGTTGGTCGGGTTCTTCACCGACATGAAGTAATTCCACGCGGCAAGGTGGCCGACGAGCGGCTTCGTGTCGATCCCGCGCAGTTCTTCCTCGCCGACCGAGAACGCGACGACCGGCACGTTGGTCGCCTTGATCCCCTGGTTGCCGAGCTCCTTGTAGAACGGCACGTTGGAGTCGCCGTTGATCGTCGAGATCACGGTCGTCTTGCCGCCTTGCGAGAAGTTCTTGATGTTCGCGACGATGGTCTGGTAATCGCTGTGACCGAACGGCGTGTAGACCTCCTGAATGTCGGCGTCCTTCACGCCCTTCGATTTCAGGAACGCGCGCAGGATCTTGTTGGTCGTGCGCGGATACACGTAGTCGGTACCGAGCAGGAAGAAGCGCTTCGCGCCGCCGCCTTCCGCACTCATCAGGTACTCGACGGCCGGAATCGCCTGCTGGTTCGGCGCGGCGCCCGTGTAGAACACGTTGCGCGACATTTCCTCGCCTTCGTACTGCACCGGGTAATAGAGCAGCCCGTTCAGTTCCTCGAACACCGGCAGCACGGACTTGCGCGACACCGACGTCCAGCAGCCGAACACGCACGCGACCTTGTCCTGCGTGAGTAACTGGCGCGCCTTTTCCGCGAAGAGCGGCCAGTTCGACGCAGGATCGACCACCACGGGTTCGAGCTTGCGGCCCATCACGCCGCCGCTCTTGTTGATGTCGGCGATCGTCATCAGCGCCGTGTCCTTCAGCGACGTTTCGGAGATCGCCATCGTGCCCGACAGCGAATGCAGGATGCCGACCTTGATCGGGCCGGTGCCCGCATCGGCCGCTTGCGCGAACGGGCTCTTGCCTGCCAGCGCGAGCGCGCCAGCCATCGAACCGAACTTCAACAGACTGCGACGTTTCATCGGGTTCCCCTTGACGTGTTGGATGTGTGTGCGCCGTGGCGGCGTCAACCGTCGGGGTAACGCAAGGCATGTGCCAGTCGCGCGGATGCACGCCCGGCGTGCCTGCGCAGGGCAGCGGGCGGCGGCGGGGTGGTGCGCATGATGCGTCGTGCAGCATGCGCGATCCGTTGCGGTGCAGGTTCGCGGGCGCAAATGGTGCACGGTTGTGCTTCCCCGTATCGGTGCCTGCACTCGGTGTTCGGTCTGCCGTGCACCCTGTCTTCGCACCACGCAGGCGCGTGCGCAACGATCCACCTGGACGAGCGCGAGATCCCGTTACACGGGCGACATCCTCGCGTTCTCCCCGCCGCTCATCATCGAGGACACGCAGATTGCCGAGCCGTTCGCGATCGTCGCCGATGCGCTGAAGGAAACGGAGTAGGGCGGGAAAGAGAAACGGGCGCGCAGCGCGCGCCCGTTCGGCAGATCAGTGCGGCCCCGGCGGCAACTTGCCGGCGGCCGGGTGCGGCGGCGCGCGATGCGCCGCCGGAAAGGTCAGTAACGCGGCACGGACGGATCGACGTCGCGCGACCACGCGTCGATCCCGCCTTGCAGGTTGTACAGCTTCGTGAAGCCGCGCGATTCGAGGAACATCGCGACCTGCGCACTGCGCATTCCGTGATGGCACACGCAGACGATTTCCGCTTCGTCGTCGAGCTCTTCGCTGCGCGCGGGGATCTGCTGCATCGGGATCGACACGCTGCCGGCGATGTGCGCGGTCGCGATTTCCCACGGCTCACGCACGTCGAGCACGACCGGCGCAGGGCGCGCCGTATCGCCGAGCCATTCCGCGAGCATTGCGGGCGTCAGGATCTGCATGGAGGCTCCGCCGCTCAGAATTTGAAGCGCGACGGCTCGATCGCGTTGACCAGGTGGTCGATGTAGGTTTCGAACACGTCGGCGACGCGGTACTGCTTGTCGTCGATGCGCGTGATGATCTGCGCCTTCATTACCGGACGGCCGCCGACGAACGCCGACAGGCGGCCGCCGATCTTCAGCTGTTCGAGCATCTCCTGCGGCACGACGGGCAGGCCGCCCGCGACGCAGATCACGTCGTACGGCGCCTTGCCGGCCCAGCCGCGCGAACCGTCGCCGAGCACGACTTCCACGTTCGTCACGCCGTCGTTGCGAAGGTTGTCTTCCGCGAACTTCGCGATCGCCGGATCGATCTCGACGGCCGTCACGTGCTGCGCGCGATGGGCGAACAGCGCGGCCAGGTAGCCCGAGCCCGCGCCGATCAGGAGCACGTTCTCGTGCTTCTTGACCGTCAGCTCCTGCAGCACGCGCGCTTCGACGCGCGGGAACAGCATCTTGCTGCGGCCGCCGGGCAGCGGCAGTTCGAGATCGGCGAACGCGAGATCGCGGTGTTCGGCCTGAACGTAGTTTTCACGCTTGACGATCGACAGCAGGCCCAGGATGTCCAGATCCAGCACGTCCCACGGCCGGATCTGCTGTTCGATCATGTTGAAACGCGCGTTTTCGATATTCATGGTGTGGTCATGCAGCCTGGTCGGCCATCAGCGGGGATAGAGAAACTGCGTGATTGTACCAAACGGGGCGGCGGCGAAGCCTTCAGGCGGCCTGCAACAGACCTTTACCCTTTGCTCTTCTTGATCTGTGCCTCGAATGCGATGTCGAGCTTGCTCGCCTTGCGCGGCTTTTTAGGGCCGAATTCGTCGACGAACTTGACGAACTCGTCGAGCGGCAGCGGCTCGCAGCGCTTCTCGGCGGTGCCGCCCGAGCGGTCGACGAGATAGAACAGGCCGCCCGCCATCGCGACGGCCGCGAATTGCGGGTTGCCGGAGCGGGTCTTCAGGCGTTCGACCGCGTAGGTCGCTTTGGTGGTGCGCATCGTGCGGGTTCTGGCGGAGCGTAAGCCCCACACTGTATCAAACCGGCCGCCCGCGTGCGGCCGGCCAGGGCCTTAAACCGTGCGCGAGTAGCGCTGCCGCGGCGTCTGGCCGAGATACGCGTCGAACGCCATCGCGATGTTGCGCACGACCATCCGGCCGGCCGGATGGATCGTCAGGCGATCGCCCGCGATCGTCAGCAGCCCGTCGCGCTCGAACGGGCGCAGCGCGTCGAGCTCGCGCGCGAAATGATCGGCGAAGCGGATGCCGTGCGCGGCCTCGACATGCGAGAACGGCAGTTCGAGGTTGCACATCAGCTGCGTGATCACGTCGCGGCGCAGCCGGTCGTCGGGCGTGAGCCGCACGCCGCGCGCGATCGGCAGCCGGCCCGCGTCGAGCGCGGCGCCGTACGCGGGCAGGTCCTTCGCATTTTGCGTGTAGATGTCGCCGACCTTGCCGATCGACGACACGCCGAAACCGACGAGATCGGTATCCGCGCGCGTGCTGTAGCCCTGGAAATTGCGCTGCAGCGTGCCGTTGCGCTGGGCGTGCACGAGTTCGTCGGACGGCCGCGCGAAGTGGTCCATCCCGATGTACACGTAGCCGGCCGACGTCAGCATGTCGATCGCGAGGCCGAGTAGCGCGATGCGCGTTTCGGGCGGCGGCAGCGTCGCATCGTCGATCTGCCGCTGCATCTTGAACAGGTGCGGCATGTGCGCGTAGCCGAACACCGACAGCCGGTCGGGCGCGAGTTCGATGATCGTCTCGAGCGTGCGCGCGAACACGGCGACCGTCTGGTGCGGCAGCCCGTAGATCAGGTCGACGCTCACCGAATGGAAGCCCGTCGCGCGCGCGGCGCCGAGCAGGTCGGCCGTCATCGCGAGCGGCTGAATGCGGTTGATCGCCTGCTGCACGACCGGATCGAAATCCTGCACGCCGAGGCTCAGCCGGTTGAAGCCGATCGTGCGCAGGTGGACGAGCGTCGCCGGCGTGACCGTGCGCGGGTCGATCTCGATCGAGAACTCGGCGTCGGCGTCCGGCGCGAGCGCGAAGTGCTCGCGGGTGGCCGCCATCAGCTCGGCCGTTTCGTCGTCGGACAGGAAGGTCGGCGTGCCGCCGCCCCAGTGCAGCTGCGTGACGGGACGCGCCGGATCGAACAGCGCGGCCTGCAGCGCCATCTCGCGCTTGAGCTGGTCGAGATACGGACGCGCGCGGCGGCGGTTGTTGGTCGCGATCTTGTTGCAGCCGCAGTAGAAGCACGCGGTGTTGCAGAACGGGATGTGGAAGTACAGCGACAGCTCGCTCGACGACGCGCCGGGGTCGCTCGCCGCGCGCGCATAGTCAGCCGGGTCGAAATCGTCGCGGAACTGTAGCGCGGTGGGGTACGACGTATAGCGCGGCCCGTTCGCGCCGTACTTCGCGAGCAAATCGGGACGGAACATTGTGTCGGCAGAACCAGAACGCATGATGGTCTCGCGCTTTTTAGATGCTTTCGAGTATATAAACGCGCGATTCGGCTGCATTGTGTAATAACGTCGCAGCCGGCGATGGCACAATGCGGGGTGGGGCCGCCGGACGCTGTGTCCGGTTGCCGCACCGTTTTGTGTTGTTCGTTCGAGAGAGCCGAGTGTCCGTCGAAATGCCTGTCCGCCCGGCGCCCGCCGATGTCCCGCCGTCGCACGCGTGCCGCGAGGGCTGCGGTGCGTGCTGCATCGCGCCGTCGATTTCCAGCCCGATTCCGGGCATGCCCGACGGCAAGCCGGCCGGCGTGCGCTGCGTACAACTCGGCGACGACCTGCGCTGCCGGATCTTCGGCCGGCCCGAGCGTCCCGCGTGCTGTTCGGGACTGCAGCCGTCCGCCGACATGTGCGGCGCGTCGCGCGACGACGCGCTCGCGTGGCTCACGCGCCTCGAGGCCGCGACGCAGCCGTCGCATCGTGGCGGCTCGGGGCGGTAGCGGGCCGCCCGCCACGTTCGAGACCGATACGACGCATGGAACCCGCGGCGCGCGCCGAAGCACTCATGCCGGTCGACTGCCCGGCATGGGCCGGCGCCGATCACCCGATCACCGCTGCGCCCGATACAGGAGATTGTTCAGCATGACCGCATCTTGCGCGCCTGGCCGGCGCAGTTTTCTCGTCGCATGCGTCGGCGCCGTCGGCGTGACGCTTTCGCTCGCCGCCTGCGCGTCGACATTTCCGTTCATCCCCGATCACTACACGTTCTCGCGCGGCGACGTGCAGAAAGCCGTCGCGCGCAAGTTCCCGTATCAGAAGACGGTCGCGCAGGTCGTCGACGTGTCGCTCGTGAACCCTGCCGTCAACCTGCTGCCCGACCAGAACCGCGTCGCCGTGCAACTCGATGCGCATTTCGCGAGCCCGTTCCTGCGCGCGCCCGTCAGCGGCAAATTCATCGTGTCGGGCCAGCTCGCGTACGACGCGCCGAGCCGCTCGGTCGTACTGAGGGCGCCGGCCGTCGACAGCCTCGTGCTCGACGGCGATGCACAGATGTACGCGCAGCAGGTCGGCGCGGCCGCCGGCCTGCTCGCAACGCAGGTGCTGACCAACTATCCGATCTACACGTTCAAGCCTGAACAACTGCAATTTGCCGGCGTGAACTACGAACCCGGTACAATTACGATTCTTACAAACGGCATACGCGTGGCGATCGTCGAAAAATGACGTCGTGCCGCGCGCGGCCGGGCGGGCCGCGGCGGCAATCAGGCCCTTTCTTTCGACCACTTCGGAGTTGGGCCACGGATGGACTGGATCCTGATCTGCAAGGCATTGATCCTCGGCGTCGTCGAGGGGCTGACGGAATTCCTGCCGGTGTCGAGCACCGGTCACCTGATCGTCGCGGGCAGTTTCCTGAATTTCAACGATTCGCACGCGAAGACCTTCGACGTCGTGATCCAGTTCGGCGCGATCCTCGCGGTCTGCTGGGAATACCGGCAACGGATCGCGTCCATCGTGTCCGGGCTGCCGAGCCGGCCCGATGCGCGGCGCTTCACGCTGAACGTCGTGATCGCGACGATTCCCGCGATCGCGCTCGGCCTCCTGTTCGAGAAGAAGATCAAGGCCGTGCTGTTCTCGCCGGTGCCCGTCGCGTTCGCGCTCGTCGTGGGCGGCGCGATCATCCTGTGGGCCGAGGCGCGGCAGCGCGAACGCAGCGAGCCGCCGCGCGTGATGTCGGTCGATGCGCTGACGCCGCTCGATGCGCTCAAGGTCGGCATCGCGCAGTGCTTCGCGCTGGTGCCCGGCATGTCGCGTTCGGGTTCGACGATCATCGGCGGGATGCTGTTCGGCCTCGACCGACGCGTCGCGACCGAATTCTCGTTCTTCCTCGCGATCCCGATCATCTTCGGCGCGACGCTCTATGAAACCGTCAAGGACTGGCAGGCGTTCACCGTCGATTCGCTCGGCCTGTTCGCACTCGGGCTCGTCGCGGCATTCGTCAGCGCGTTCGTGTGCGTGCGCTGGCTGCTGCGCTACGTCGCGACGCACGATTTCACGGTGTTCGCGTGGTATCGGATCGCATTCGGGCTGTTCGTGCTGCTGGTCGGTTACAGCGGCTGGCTGAACTGGGCGTGAGGGCCGCGGCGCTCGCCGACTGCGCAGAAACGAAAAATCCCTGCCTCGCGGCTACGCCAGGCAGGGATTTTTCATTGGGGCGCGCGATCGCGCGACGCGTTGCGGTTCCTGGTGCAGCCGGTGTGCGGCTGCGTGGCGATCAGTTCGCGCGCTTGCGGAACACCAGGTCCCACACGCCGTGGCCGAGCCGCAGCCCGCGCCGTTCGAACTTCGTCACCGGGCGGTAGTCGGGGCGCGGCGCATAGTCGGCGGCCGTGTTTTCGAGCGACGGTTCCGCGCCGAGCACTTCCAGCATCTGTTCCGCGTAGTTCTGCCAGTCGGTCGCGCAGTGAATGTACGCGCCGGGCTTCAGGCGCGACGCGAGATGCGCGACGAGCGGCGGCTGGATCAGCCGGCGCTTGTGGTGGCGCGCCTTGTGCCACGGATCGGGGAAGAAGATGTGCACGCCGTCGAGGCTTTCCGGCGCGAGCATGTGCTCGAGCACCTCGACCGCGTCGTGCTGGATGATGCGGATGTTCGGCAGATCGTGTTCGCCTATCAGCTTCAGCAGCGCGCCGACGCCCGGTTCGTGCACCTCGACGCCGAGGAAGTCGTCGCCCGGGCGGTGCGCGGCGATTTCCGCGGTCGATGCGCCCATCCCGAAGCCGATCTCGAGGATGCGCGGCGCGCTGCGGCCGAACACCGCATTCCAGTCGGGCATCTCCGGCGCATACGGAACGACGAAGCGCGGGCCGAATTCGTCGAGCGCGCGGCGCTGGCCGGTCGACACGCGGCCTGCGCGCGTGACGAAGCTGCGGATGCGGCGGTGGTGCAGCGGATTGACTTCGTCGGCGCCGTCGGCGGCTTCGTCGGGAATGGCGTCGTCGTGCGGCGGCAGGCCGGCTTCGTTCGGATCGTCGTGCATCATCGGTACAGAGAAAGGCTCGGTTGCGGGCGAGGGCCCGTTGCGCGCAGCAGTGCGCCGGGGGAACCGGCACAGGGTACAAAAAAGCCGCCTTCGACGAGGCGGCTCATGCGCAGGCTGCCGTGCAGCCGGAAAGTGGAGCGGGCGATGGGAATCGAACCCACGTCATCAGCTTGGGAAGCTGAGGTAATGGCCATTATACGACGCCCGCAGAACGGCGGATTGTACAGGGGTTTGGGTGGGGAAGGCAAGGGGGCGGGCGGTGGCAGCGAATCTGGCATCGCTCGGTGGGGGAGCAGTGGCGTCGCTGGCGGTGTCCGGTGAGCCACCCACCATTCACGGGATCTACCAATCCAAGCTCAGGGCACCAACGCTCCTGTGGCAGAGTGGATAAAAACGCAGGTCAAGGCGCAGCGGACGGATTGGACCGACGTGAGGCTGCCCGATCAAGCAGAAGCTCGGGCACTCTTCCTGGCAGAGCGTGAACGATCGGACAAGATCAGACAGGAAGGCTATGCGCGAAGAGCGCTAGCCGATGGTGGCAAACAATCGACGGACGAACAGGTTCCATGATGTTGAATATTTTGACCATGACCCCCGAGCAGGAACAGGATGCGCGAGCAAAGGCGTTTTATCTGCTCAAGAAATGGACGAGTTTCACGTTCCTGGAATACGCCGTTGGACTATATCGGGACTTTCTCGGCGCGTACGCAAAACAACTGGACACACCGAGCCCAAATCAGGTGGAGCTTGAGGAAGCCTACACACATGATTTCTTGGGGGCACTGGTGCACATGGATCTGGGCATCGATGCATTGCGCCGAGGTCTTGACAAACGAGCAGCATACGACGCGCTGGTTATAGGAAGCCAGCAAGGTGGCGACCTGTTGTTTGGACGGAGTGCGCTTGAAATCGGTCGTAAATACGATCCGTTTTTTCATTCACTGGGACTGAAGGACACCAACTTTTCGGACCCCGTGTATGCCACCGGGTTCGCGGAGGGCGTGTGGATCGAGAGATTGATTTGCTACGCGCTCAAGTGCACGGTCGGATTCGGTTATACCGGGATGCTTGCATACGGAACACGTGCGGATGGAGGAACCCGTGTTTTTGAGCATTGGACCTATGAATCCATGTTTGAAGATGCACCACTTCCGGCGTGGCGGTATTGGCCTCCCGGTCGCAGCTATCCCGCAGTGCTTCCTCCCTGCCCACCTAAGAATGAATCCGGGACCGGCGAGGTTTACAGCGATCAAGAGATTCCTGTCGAGGGTATCTGGGAGCCATGGCTTTCGGTTGGCAAGGTCGGATGTCCGAGCTACTTCCTCAAAGGTAGTATCGCCCACAAGTATCTGTTGGAAGGTACCAACGACGAACAGGCGGTGCGCTGGCGGCTGCTGTGGGAGGACAAGCGTTACCAGGATGGCAGCATTCCGGCAGAGGAGGAAACCTACCTCCCCAAGTTTGTCGCACAACCCAGGCTACGGGCGTTGCCCGGAGAGCCTTGTCCGCGCGCCGGTTATTGGCAAAGCCCTGCCGTGAAAGATTCGGTTTATGTCGAGGCTGGAGAGCCTATGCCGGGACCTCAGCGCACATCGTGGGGGATGGTCGTTTGGCATTATTCAGATCCTCAGCCGGGCAATTGAATAGTCGTAGAGATAAGAGCCAATGGCGGCTTGTGGCTTGGTCGTGAAGTGCCGGAGGGCTTACTTCCTGCTCCATCCATCTCTGCGAGTACCTTCGTCCGTTGTTCATGGAGGGAAAGGGCGGTGAGTTTGGACCGTTAGCAATGCATTGATCTGAAAGAGAGTGTACGCGGCACGTTGCGCTTGGTCTCGATATTTGCGGTCCCGTTGACGATGAGCCGTGCGGTTCGTCCTGGAAGTGACGGCATCGGCGGTCGGTCGCGTTTTTCGACTATTCTCCGAGCGGCAATCGACGATGGTTGGAACGACATGAATCCCAGGCGCGTTCATTCACTGGTCCTCAAGCACTATCCAGAGATCGATTTCGTCAAGTGCGAATGGATACATCTCTTTCGGGATGGTGCTGTCGATCGAGACTTGCTGCGAAAGATGCTCTCCACGATCGGGGCCGATGATTTCATCGTCCACGTCCGTCGAAAGGTCGGTGATTTCTTGCCGATGGAGGCGGCACTCGATTTCATTGCCGAGAACATTGGGAAGAGCTATATCAGGATCGCAGATAGAGCCTTCACCGGCTTCGTGTTCATCGCAAACAACAGTGTTGCGGCAACCTGGCCGCAGCGCCTGACACATAGCCAGATCGATCTGCTGAAGAGCCGAAAATGAACCGCCCACTCTCAGCTTTCGAGATGTCGCTCGCTCGCTGGATGCTGGAGCACGGCGAACCGGAGGCACGAGCGTTTCTTGAGCAACTCGCAGTAGCAGAGGTTATGCCGTGGCGCTGCCCCTGCGGTTGCGCAAGCATCAATTTTCAGATCAAGGGTAGCCAGCCTGCTGCGCCCGGGGCCGGGGTGCATGTTCTCGGAGATTTTGTCTTTGGTCCAGACGAGCGGCCAGCAGGGATCTTCATTTACGAGTGCGCTGGTTTATTGAGTGGTGTCGAAGTTTACGGAATGGCCGGCAACGCTCCCGCAGATTTACCCCGAGAGGACACGCTTCGCTCTTTTACGGCTGCTGCGCCTATGCCAGGGACGGCGCTCTCGCAGGCGAGCCCGTGTCGAAAATAGACGAGTCGGTGTCGGAAGCATACAAGTCCCGACAACGCTTTCGAACTAACGTGATAGACCTCTTATCCGATCGTTTGTCTGGAGCTGACATGTCCGATTTCATCACCGTTCTGCGCGAAACCTGCCCGACCCCGGTCCTTGACGCGACCAAGTGGAAGCGCATCGGCGGCGATCCGCACACCGTGAACCTCAACGCCTACGTCTCCAGGGACGGCAGCAAGATCATGGGCACCTGGATCTGCACGCCGGGCAAGTTCGAGGTGAACTACGAGAAATGGGAGTACTGCCACTTTCTCGACGGCTACTGCATCATCACGCCGGAAGGCGAGGAGTCGGTGCACCTGAAAGCCGGCGATGTGTTCGTGATCGAACCCGGCATGAAAGGGACCTGGGAAGTGGTGGAGACGGTGCGCAAGTACTTCGTCTTCGCCTGAGCGGGCCTGTAGATTCGATCCACGCATATCGTCGTCGTCCGGATACCTTCCCGGTTCGCGACCTCTGTCATCGCGGCTCGCAGCACGTCGTTGCCGCGCTCGCGCTCGGCGGCGCGGAAGTCAATCCGTTCGCGTTCCAACCGTTCAGCGGACTGGCCGATGGTGAACGCGTCGACGCAGGGAATGCGGCCGTGCCGCAAGCGCCGGGCATCGGCTTCGAGCTTCATGCCGACGCGCACAACGCGTTTCGCCCGGTTCGGGCCGCTGACGCCTAAAGCGCGTCGATCGCGAAACGAACCGCGAAGCCGAGCATCATCACCGCGACGAAAAAATCGAGTACACGCCAAGCGAGCACACGAGCGAACCATGCACGGCACGCGCGCGCGCCATAGGCGAGCATCAGGAACCACGCGAGCGAGGCCGTCATCGCGCCGATCGCAAACGGCGCTCGCGCACCGGCGGCCGGCCCGATCGCGGTCAACGCGCCGCGCCGGTCACACGCGGCCGGCATCGCCGTCCGCCCACTCGGGCCGTCGCCCGAGCGTATCGAACAGCCGCACGATCTCGGCCTTCACCTTCTGCACCGCGTTGCTGACGAGCGCCGTATCGTGCCAGCACAGCGACAGGTCGCGCGCGAACAGCCGGTGCGCGACCGTCGACAGCTTGAGCTTGCGTTCCTCGATCTCGACGTGCGCGGCCGTCCACGGCAGGATCGTCACGCCGAGCTGCGCCATCACGGCTGCGAACAGCAGCCCGGTCGAGCTCGCCTCGAAGCTGATCTCGTACGACAGCCCGGCCTCGCGCATTGCCCAGTCGACGCGGTTGCGGATCGTGTTCGGCGCGCTCGGCAGCACGAGCGGCATTCGCGCGATCGCGTCGAGCGGTACGGGATCGCCCTGCACCGGAAACTCGGGCCACGTGATCAGGTACAGCGTTTCCGTCAGCAGCCGGTGGATCGCGATGCCGCGCGTGTCGACCGCGTCGACGACGATCGCGAGATCGAGCCGAGTGCGTTCGAGCAGCGTGTCGAGATCGGCGCTCGGCGCCTCGATCAGCTCCAGCATGATGCCCGGATAGCGGTCGCGCACCGCGCGCGCGAGCGGGATGGCCAGCACGCGCGCGGTGCTCGACGGCATCCCGACCGTCACGCGGCCCTGCGGCGTATCGGCGTCGCGGCGCAGCAGCTCGCGCGTGCCGTCGGCCTGGCGCAGCAGTTCGAGCGCGTGCTGGTACAGCGTGCGGCCGGCGGCGGTCGGCGCGACGCCGCGCACGCTCCGTTCGAGCAGTTGCATCCCGAGATCCTGTTCGAGATTGCGCATCTGCTGGCTCACCGCCGGCTGCGCGACATGCAGCGCCTCGCTCGCATGCGTGACGTTGCCGCATTCGACGACCTTCACGAAATAGCGCAACTGTCTCAAGTCCATCGCCGCCGCCTCCCGATGCAAGCCATAAGCCAATCCGATCGAGCAAGATGAATATCATATTTTTCCCCGATCGATGGTGTTTCTATACTCGTCTCACAAAAGAGCCAGCCTGCCGGCCATCCCGGACCGGACGCGGCAAAAGCGCCGGCCTCGCCGGCAAGGAGACGAAGATGTTCAAGGCGATCGACGCGTCGGCGGCCGGCGTGAAGCCGCGGCGCACGCCGCTCACGCGCGAGCAGGTCAAGGGCTTCTGGGCCGTGTATGCGGGCTGGGTGCTCGACGGCGTGGACTCGGTGATCTACGCGCTCGTGCTGATTCCCGCACTGACCGAATTGCTGCCGGCATCCGGCATCGCGGCGACGCCCGCGAATCTCGGCATGTATGGCTCGATCCTGTTCGCACTGTTCCTGATTGGCTGGGGGCTGTCGTTCATCTGGGGGCCGCTGGCCGATCGTTTCGGCCGCGTGCGCACGCTCGCGGCGAGCATCCTGATCTATTCGGTGTTCACGGGCGCGGCCGCGTTCGTGCACGACGTGTGGGCGCTGGCCGCGTGCCGGCTGCTCGCCGGGATCGGCGTCGGCGGCGAATGGGCGCTTGCGGGCACCTACGTCGCCGAGAGCTGGCCGGAAGACCGCCGCAAGATGGGCGCCGGCTACCTGCAGACGGGCTACTACTTCGGCTTCTTCATCGCGGCCTGCCTGAACTATACGATCGGTGCGACCTACGGCTGGCGCGCGATGTTCCTGTGCGGGCTCGCTCCCGCGCTGCTCGCGGTGTTCACCGTGATGCGCGTGAAGGAGCCGGGGCAGTGGCGCCGGCACGATGCGCGCGACGGCGACGTGGCCGACGCGCGGCGCGCGCATCCGCTGCGCGAGATCTTCGCGCCGGCCCTCCTGCGCCGCACGCTGACGAGCGCGAGCCTGGTCGGCGTCGCGATCGTCGGGCTGTGGGCCGGCTCGGTCTACGAGGCGAGCGCGGTCAGCACGCTGGCGGCGCGCGCGGGCATCGATCACATCGGCGCGATGCGGCTCGCGTCGATCGGCGCGGCGATCCTGTCGTGCGCGACGATCGCCGGCTGCCTGGTCGCGCCGTGGCTCTCGGAACGGCTCGGCCGGCGTACCGCGCTCGGCGTGTATTTCGCGGGCATGGCCGGTGCGATCGTCTTCGCGTTCGGCTGGGCGTTCTACCAGCCGAACGGGCTCACGGCATTCATGGTGTCGCTCGCGTTCCTCGGTTTCTTCGGCGGCAACTTCGCGATCTTCTCGCTGTGGCTGCCCGAGCAGTATCCGACGCGCGTGCGGGCGACCGCGTTCGCGTTCAACGCGTCGGCTGGCCGCTTCATCGGCGCGGGCGTGAACTTCCTGCTCGGCGCCGCGATTCACGGCTACGGTTCGCTCGGCGTGCCGGTCGCATGGACAGCGGCCGTGTTCGTGCTCGGCATCCTGATCCTGCCGTTCGCGGTCGAAACGCGCCACCAGACGCTACCCGAATGAGCGGTGCGCCGCCGTCGCCCGAACACACGCAACATCCCGTCATCAATATCAGGAGTCCGGAATGCAGGCATTAAAAGGAATCAGGGTCGTCGATCTGAGTCGCGCGCTGTCGGGGCCGTTCTGCTCGATGGTGCTCGCCGATCTCGGCGCCGACGTGATCAAGGTCGAGTCGGGGCCGAACGGCGACATGAGCCGCGCATGGGGGCCGTTCGATCGCGGCGTGAGCACCTACTACCTGTCCTGCAACCGCAACAAGCGCGGCATCTGCGTGGATTTCCGGCAACCGGCCGGCCTCGACGTCGTGCGGCGGCTGATCGCGCAGGCCGACGTCGTGATCGAGAATTTCAAGGCCGGCACGATGGACGCGATGGGGCTCGGCTATGACGCGCTGAGTGCGCGCGATCCGCGGCTCGTGATGGGCAGCGTCACCGCGTTCGGCCCGCGCGGCCCGTTGCGCGACTGGCCGGGTTTCGACCAGATCGCGCAGGGCTATGCGGGGCTGATGAGCCTGACCGGCTTCCCCGATGGCGAGCCGACCCGCACGGGCACCGCGATCGGCGATCTCAGCTCGGGGATGTGGGTCGCGACCGGCGTGATGGCCGCGCTGTTCGAACGCGAGCGCACGGGGCGCGGCCAGCATGTCGGCACGTCGCTGCTCGAAAGCCTCGTCGCGCTGCTGAGCGTGCACGGGCAACGCTATCTGAGCCTCGGCGACGTACCGCGCCGCACCGGCAATGCGCATGCGGTGATCGCGCCGTACGGCGTGTTCGAGACGGCCGATGGGCCGCTCAACCTCGCGCCGATCACGACCGACATGTGGTTGCGGCTGTGCCAGTTGCTGGACCTGCCCGAGCTGCCGAGCGATCCGCGCTTCGCGACCAACGATGCGCGCGTCGAGCACCGCGACGCGCTGAAAGCCTTGCTCGAAAGCCGGCTGCGCACGCGCGGCAAGCGCGAATGGACGCAGCGTTTCGTCGAGGCCGGGCTGCCGGCCGGGCCGATCAATACGCTCGACGAAGTGTTCGACGATCCGCAGCTCGCGCATTGCGGGCTGGTCGAACCGGTTGCGCATCCGACGCTCGGCATGCTGCGTCAGGTCGTCACGCCGCTCGGCGGGATGGGCGACGACGTGCCGGCGCCGCGCACGCGCCATGCGCCGCCGCTGCTCGGCGAGCATACGGTCGACGTGCTGCGCGAAGCGGGCTACGGCGACGACGCGATCGACGCGCTGCTGGCCGAACGCGCGATCTTCCAGGCGGAAGCGGTGGCGGAGGCCGTGCAATGAGCGACCTGACGAAACACGACAGCGCGTCGTACGTGACGGTCGACATGGTCGGCGAGCGGATCGCGCGTGTGCGGTTCTCGAATCCGGCGCGGCGGCACGCGCTCGACGCGCCGTTGCTCGATGCGCTCGTCGCGCGCCTCGATGCGCTTGCCGAGCATCGTCCGCCGCCCGTCGTGATCCTGTCGAACGACGGCAGCGGCGACGTGTGGAGCGCGGGGCACGACCTGCGCGAACTGGCCGACGACCGCGATCCGCTCGCGTACGGCAAGCCGCTCGAACGGGCGCTGCGGCGCGTGCGGACCTATCCGGGCGCGGTGATCGCGGCGGTGGCGGGGTCGGCGTGGGGCGGAGCGGTCGATCTCGTGATGAGCTGTGACCTCGTCGTCGCGGCGCGCGACGCGCGTTTCGCGATGACGCCCGCGAACATCGGCCTGCCGTATTCGACGAGCGGCCTGCTACGCTTCTACGACAACCTGCCGATCCACGTGCTGAAGGAAATGTTCTTCTGTGCGCAGCCGCTCGATGCGGAGCGCGCCGCGCATCACGGGCTCGTGAACCGGCTGGCCGAAGCGGGCGGCGTCGACGACGCGGCGCTCGACGTCGCGCGCACGATTGCCGCGAAGGCGCCGCTCGCGGTGCACGCCGTGAAGGAGCAGTTGCGCGTGCTGCAGGACGCGCGGCCGTTGCCGGTCGACGCGTTCGAACGGATTGCCGAGTTGCGCCGGCACGCGTGCGAAGGCGCGGATTTCGACGAAGGGCTGCGCGCGTTCGCGGAGCGCCGCGCGCCGGTGTTTCGCGGCGTCTAGGCAATGCGCCACGCACGGGGGCGAGCGATCGTTCGTGACGAACGGGGTGGTGGGCAAGGCAGGACGCCGGCGCTGCGATTCAGGCGCCGGTCGCATCGTGCGCGGCCGCCATTGCTTGCCGCGCTGCCGCGTGTCACATGCCGATCGCGTGCACGCCGACGAGCAGCAGTGCGCCCACCGCGATCAGCAACAGCGCATGAACGCGCGTATACATCACGCACAGCGTCGACGCGACGGCAATCGCGCGCGCGGGCCAGCCGCCGTCCAGCACCTTCAGCAAGACCCACACCGACGCGAGGATCATGCCGGCCGCGACCGGGCGCAGGCCGGCCTCGAGCGCGACTTGCCAGCGCGTACCCTGGTGCCGCCGCCACAGGTGCGCGACGCCGTAGATCAGGAACGCGGTCGGGCCGAACAGCGCGAGCGTGGCGATCACCGCGCCCCAGAAGCCGGCTACCTGCCAGCCGATCAGCGTCGCCAGCAGCGAGCCGGGGCCCGGCGCCATCCGCGCGATCGCAAAGTCGTTCACGAATTGCGTGGCGGTCATCCAGTGATGCACGTCGACGACCTGCCGCTGGATGTCGGCGATGATCGCCTGTCCGCCGCCGATCGTCGCGATCGACAGCGGCGCGAACACGCCGAACAGCGCGGCGTAGCGTTGCGACGCGGTCATGGCGTGTCGCTCCCGCCCGAGGCCGCGGCCGCGCGGCGGTATTCGAGCGCGACGCTCAGCGCGCCGCCGATCAGTACGGTCCACACGAGCGGCCAGTGCAGCACGGCAACCGACACGAAGGTGAGTGCCATCACCGCGAACGGCAGCGCGCGGCGCGGCAGCCGGCGCACGGCGGTGATCGCCATCGAGATCGACAACCCGATCGCCGCGGCCGCCGCGCCGGCGAGCGCGACATGCGTGAGCGGAAAGCGCGTGAGGGTCGAGAACGCCACGCCGAACAGCACGATCAGCACGGCCGGCGGCGCGATGATGCCGGTGAAGCCGGCCACCGCGCCGCGCCATCCGGCGAGCCGGTAGCCGATCCAGATCGCGAGGTTCTTCACGTTGACGCCCGGCAGCGCCTGCGACAGCGCGAGGCCGTTGAGGAACGCTTCTTCGTCGAGCCAGCGCCGCTCGTATACGAAGTCGCGCATCATCCGCCCGCTCAGCCCGCCGCCGAAGCTGGTCAGGCCGATCTGCGCGAACACGACGAACAGCGCGAGGATGCCGGGCGGCGGCGCATCGCCGGCGGGTGGCGCCGATGGGGGCGTGGCGTAGGGCGAGGGCATCGGGCAGGCAGCGCGTGGCGATTGGGCGGGCGCCCATGTTAGCAAGAGGCGCCTGTCAGCACGCTGACATGGGTTCCGCACGGGTGTAATCAAAACCCGCAGCCGATTCGACGAGCACCATCCGGTGCGCCCCCGCGCGGTTGCGGACCGGCGCTGCTACGCGCGCACGACCGTCACGCCCGCCGCCTCGATCGGCTTCGTCAGCGCGGCGTCGGTTTCCTTCTCGACCACGACGGTCTGTGCCAGCGTGAGGTCGCCGATCACGAACTGCGACGCCGCGCGCAGTTTCGACTGCGACGCGAGCACGACCGTCTCGGCTGCGCGTTCGGCCAGCGCGCGCTTGATCGCGGCTTCCTCGAAATCGCCGGTGCTCAGCCCCGCGACCGGATGCACGCCCGTGACGCCCATGAAGTACAGGTCCGCATGGATGCGCGAAATACCTTCGATCGCCGCGGCGCCGACGGCGACGATCGAATGCTTGTAGAGCCGCCCGCCGATCAGGATCACGTCGATCGACGGATGCGCGGCCAGCGCGACCGCGACACTCGGGCTGTGCGTGACGATCGTCGCGCGCAGGTCGGCCGGCAACTGGCTGACGAGCAGCGCCGATGTCGTGCCGCCGTCGACGATCGCCACTTGCCCGGGCGCGATCATCTCCGCGGCCCGCCGCGCGATGCGGCGCTTTTCCGCCGTTTCGAGGGCCTCGCGCTGTGCGAACGGCGCGACGGCCGGCGACGCCGGCAGCGCGCCGCCATGTACGCGCTGCAGCAGGCCTTCGGCCGCGAGCTCGCGCAGGTCGCGGCGGACCGTGTCTTCGGACACGCCGAATTGCGCGCTCAGCTCGACCGCCAGCACCTGGCCGTCGCGCGCGAGTGCGTCGAGGATCGCTTTCTTGCGTTGCGTCGTCAGCATCGTGTTTGCACGAAAATTCTTGAAATTGCACGAATATGCACGTTACCATGGGCACCGTCTTTTGTCGAACGGGAGGCTGGGATGGCTGCAACGCGGGACCGAGTCCGCATCGTCGAGTCGACGGTGCTGTCCGATGACTGGTATGTGCTGAAGAAGGTGACGTTCGATTACCTGCGCCGTGACGGAACGTGGCAGCGCTTGAGCCGCGAGACTTACGATCGCGGCCATGGCGCGACCATCCTGCTGCGCAATGCTGACACGGGCGACGTGCTGCTGACGCGGCAGTTCCGGATGCCGGCGTTCGTCAGCGGGCACGACGGCATGCTGCTCGAGGCTGCTGCCGGCCTGCTCGACGACGCGACGCCCGAAGCCCGCATCCGCGCGGAGGCCGAGGAGGAGACCGGCTATCGCGTGCGCGGCGTGCGCAAGGTGTTCGAGGCGTTCATGAGCCCGGGCTCCGTGACGGAGAAGCTGCATTTCTTCATCGGCGAATACGATGCGTCGCTGCGCACCGGCGACGGCGGCGGTGTCGCGCAAGAGGGTGAGGATCTCGAGGTCGTCGAGATGCCGCTGCAGGCGGCGCTGGACGCGATCGAGCGCGGCGAGATCGTCGATGCGAAGACGATCATGCTGTTGCAGTACGTCGCGCTGCGGGAAACCGCGGGCGCGCGCGCGGCATGACGCCGCTGCTCGTGCTGGTCGCCGGCCCCTATCGCAGCAGCACGGACGGCGACCCCGCGCGCATCGCCGCGAACCTGCACCGGCTGGAAGCGGCGGCGCTCGCCGTGTATCGCCGCGGGCATGTGCCGATGATCGGCGAATGGGTGTCGCTGCCGCTCGCCGTCGCGGCCGGGTCGCGACAGGTCGGCGACGCAATCAGCGAGGCGTTCCTGTATCCGGCCGCGCACCGGCTTCTGCGATGCTGCGATGCGATATGGCGGATCGACGGCGCGTCGCGCGGGGCGGATGCGGACGTCAGCCTCGCGCGGCGCCTCGGCAAGCCGGTCTATTTCGCGGTCGACGAGATTCCGGTCGCGCAGGACGATTCGGATAGCTGAACGGGCGGGGAGGCGCCGGGCCGCGGCATCGCCGGCGGCTCCCCGCATCGGCCCAGCGCCTGCGTCGCCAGCGGCCGGACGAGTGCGGCGTCATGCCGTTGCATGGCACATGCGGCGCGGCGCCCGAACCGGCGTATGATCGCGACGCCGCCCGTGCACCGCTCGACGTTATCGCCGCCCCATCATGCCGTTCTCCGATTCCACCGACTCCACCGCCGCCGTCGCGCAACTTCCTGCCGATCTCGTCGCTTCCGCCGTTGATGCGCTCGCGCGCGCCGACGCATTGCTCGTGACGGCCGGCGCGGGCATCGGCGTCGATTCCGGACTACCCGATTTTCGCGGCACGGACGGCTTCTGGCGCGCGTATCCCGCGTTGCGCCACGAGCGTTTCGAATTCCACGAGATCGCATCGCCGCACGCGTTCCGTGCGCGCGCGCAGCTCGCGTGGGGGTTCTACGGGCACCGTCTCGCGCTTTACCGCGCGACGGTGCCGCATGCGGGCTTCGCGATCCTGCGCCGCTGGATCGATGCGATGCCGAACGGCGGCTTCGTGCTGACGAGCAACGTCGACGGCCAGTTCCAGAAAGCCGGCTTCGATCCGGCGCGGATTGTCGAGATCCACGGCTCGATTCATGCGATGCAGTGCCTGCGTCCCTGTTCGGACGACACGTGGGATGCGGCGCCGTTCGTGCCGGACGTCGACGCAGTCACGTGCCGCCTCGTCGGCGAAGCGCCGCACTGCCCGCGCTGCGGCGGCCTCGCGCGGCCGAACATCCTGATGTTTGGCGACACCGGCTGGCTCGGTGCGCGCTACGACGCACAGGAGCGCGCGCTGGAAGACTGGATCGCGCGGGTCGGGCGCGTCGCCGTGGTCGAGATCGGCGCGGGCACCGCGATTCCGACCGTGCGCGTGCTGAGCGAACGGCTCGGCGACGACGTGATTCGCATCAACGCGCGCGAAGCGCATGCGCGCCGTGCGGACGTGATCGGGCTGAAGGGCGGCGCGCTGGCGACGCTGGGCGTGCTCGACCGCGCGTGGCACGGCGGCTGAGTGCCGCGCCGCGGGCCGGCCGCCGGCATTGCCGGCGCGGCGCGATTCCGCATACAGTTCAGCCTAGGCCGCATCCGCCACGCGGCGTCGTCAGCGAGGAGTGCTCTTGTTCTATTCGATCGTCGCGATCTTCGTCGGCGCCGGGCTCGGCGCATTGCTGCGCTGGTTCCTGAGTCTCGCGCTCAACGAATTCTTTCCCGCGGTGCCGCTCGGCACGCTCGCCGCGAACCTGATCGGCGGCTACGTGATCGGCATTGCCGCCGTCGTGTTCACGACCCGCGTCGGGCTGCCGCCCGAGTGGCGGCTGTTCGTGATCACGGGTTTCCTCGGCGGCCTCACGACGTTCTCGACCTATTCGGTCGAAGTGATGACGCATGCGCTGCAGGGCGAATTCGGATGGGCGTTTGCGGTGGCTGCCCTACACTTGACTGGATCGTTCGCGCTGACGGCGTTCGGCATGTGGACCGCGCGTGCGTGGCTCGCGGTGGCCTGAGCGCGCCGGTATCGGAGGAAGCGATGGACAGGGTCTTCTTGCGCTTCTATGTGCACGAGCAGCACCGGCTGCACTGGAAGCCGCTGTGGGAGTGGCTGCTGGAGGAGGCGAACCGGATGGGCGTCGCGGGCGGTTCCGCGTTTCGCGCGATGGCCGGCTTCGGGCAGCATCGCGTGCTGCACGAGGATCGCTTCTTCGAACTGCAGGGTTCGCTCACGATCGAGGTCGAATTCATCGTCACCGAGAACGAAGCGCAGCGGCTGCTCGAGCGGCTGTCGCGCGAGAAGGTGCGCGTGTGCTATGCGATGATTCCGGCGCGCTTCGGCGTGATCGACACGCTCGGCGCGCCGCCGGCGCAGGGGCCGGCAGCATAGGGCCCGTTATTAGCGTGAACGGGCCCTAGGATACGGCGTCAGATACCGAACATCGTCATCGACACGGCGGCGCGCGTGACGATCATCAGCAGCACCTGCACGATCACGAACAGCAGGATCGGCGACAGGTCGATGCCGCCGAGGTTCGGGATGATGCGGCGCAGCGGGTTCAGGAACGGCGCGGTGAGCTGGAGGAGGATCGGCATCGCCGGCGAGCGCGGGTTGAGCCACGACAGCAGCGCCATCAGGATCGTCATCCAGATCACGAGGTTGAGCGCCCACTTCACGACGGTGAGCAGTGCGACCACGACGAGCGTCGCGATCACCGAGGCCGGATCGAAGCCGGCCATCACGACCATCAGCACGACGTAGACGAGCGCGGTGAGCAACGCGGCGACGATGCTGGCCCAGTCGATGCCGCGCACGCCCGCGATCACGCGGCGCAGCGGCAGCACGAGCCAGTTGGTCGCCTGCAGCACGGCCTGCGTGACGGGGTTGTACGGCGGCACGCGGACGGCCTGCATCCAGACGCGCAGGATCAGCGCGGCGCCGAACAGCGTGAAGAGGGTATTGAGCAGAAAACGGGCGATCTCGCCGAACATCGTTGGCATCCTTTTTATACAGTCGAGTAGCGTGCGGCCGCCAACGCCGGTTGGCGGCGCATCGGCCGACACATTATCACGCCTCGTCCCGCGACGGGGAGGGGTGGGCGGCCGCGCGCGCGAGCGACATTTCGACGGCTTCGGCGAGTGCCGGCAACGACGCCGGCGGCGCGGCACGCTTCGCCGCGAGCGCGACCGCGCGGCGCGTCATTAGCGCGTACAGCGTCGCGTGATCGCCGCCGCGCGCTTCGAGCAGCGCGAGCTGGCGTTCGACGATGCCCGTATCGCCGCGCGACACCGGGCCGGCGAGCGCGTTCGCGAGCCCCTTGTCGCGAGCGGTCTCGATCGTGCCGGCCAGCATCGGCAGCAGGGCGCGCAGCGCGGCTTCCTCGTCGAAACCGAGGCCGCGCCACAGCTCGACCGCTTCCGACAGCCCGCACAGCGCGAAGCTCGCCGCGTAGTGCGCGGCCGCGTGATAGAGCATCCGGCCGCCGGCCGGAATCGACAGCGGATGGCAGCCGAGTGCGGCAGCAAGTCGCATCAGCGTCGCATGCAAGGCGCCGTCGGCTTCGATCGTGACCGAGCAGCCGTCGATGCGGGCGAGGTCGGCGTCGGTGCCGCCGAACAGGTAGAGCGGATGGAAGCCGCCGGTGGCCGGGCCTTGCCGTTTCGCCGGATCGAGCAGCGCGACCGCCGACGCGCCGCTGCAGTGGACGACCGCCTGCCGTGCGGCGCGCGATGCGTCGAAGTGGAGTGCAGCGGCGGTCGACACAAGATGGTCGTCGGGCACCGTCAGGAAGATCAGGTCGGCGGCGTCGGCGACCTGCTGCGGCGCATCGACCGCCTGGCAACCGTCGATGCGCGCGGCGAGGGCCCTGGCCGATTCGGGCGTGCGGCTCGCGATCGCGACGACGGGAAAGCCGGCTTGCGCGAAGCGCTGCGCGACACAGCGCGCGAGGCGGCCGGCGCCGATGAAGCCGAGGCGGGGTGTATCGGGGAGGGACATGGCAACGGACGAAGCGAAAACGAAGCAGCCGCCAGTATCGCAGGAATGGCGGCGGGGTCGCGGCTGGTCGATTTCCGCGCAGACGCAGGTATGGCTTACCGGTAGGCGGTGCGATCCACGCGTGTAGTGGCGCCCGGCGTCACGGTCGAATCACGATCGTAGAATCCGACCCCGAAACGCGTCGCGCTTGAAATGTCGGTGTTTTGTCTCAAATTTGTAATCGTTCATTACGTCTGCGTGCGCGCTGCGCGAGCCGTATCCGGTAAGACTGACCGGCCATCGCGTTGCGACCCGACTCGTCGGACGGAATCACGCGACTCGCAAGGGGCGCCGCCGGCTCTGGAAGCCACGTCGCACGGCGGCTCCGGCCGCGTGCAATTGCAATTTGCAACAAATGCGCAATACACGTGGGGCGGGTTTTCGCTACATTGCTTCCATGCGACGTGCATGCCCGCCGTTGCCGACAGGAGCGCACAAAATACCGCTCCAGCAGGAGAATCGAAGTGAAAAAGCTCATTCCGTTCATCGCCGCCGCCGCGCTGGGCCTGGGTGCCGCGAGCGCCGCGCAGGCTCACGTGTCGATCGGGGTCGGCATCGGTATCCCGGTCGCACCCGCGTACCCCGTCTACGCACCGCCGCCGCCCGTGTACTACGCGCCGCCGCCTCCGCCCGTCTACTACGCACCGGCACCGGCCTACTATGCGCCGCCGCCCGCCGTGGTCGTCGGTGGCTACGGCGGCTACGGTGGCTACTACGGTCGTCCGTACTGGCGTCATGGTCACGGCGGCTGGGGCCATCACGGCTACTGGCGTCGCTGATTCGTCCCGCGCGGCCTGACCGCGCGTGGCAAAACGGCGCAACGTCCCGTCGAGGGGCGCTGCGCCGTTTTTTATTGGGGCCGCCGCTCCGCGCGCAGCCCGTCGTCCATGTCGGCTTCGATTACACCGCGTGCACGATCAGGTCGCGGTAGCCGCCGACGATCACGCTGTACGAGAAATACGCGAACAGCAGTGCCGACGCGATGTGGCACGTGCGCATCAGCCCGGCGCCCGCACGCTTGCGGCCCTGGCTTGCGAGCGTGCACATGAAGAGCGTCCACGCGAGGCCGCCGAGGAAAAAGCCCGACAGGAACACCGACGCCGTCGCCGGCGTGGTCGCGCCGGCTTTCGCGATCAGCGCGCCGCCGACCGCCGCGAACCACAGGATCGCGCTCGGCGACGACATCGCGAGCAGCATCCCGCGCAAGAAACTGCGCCGCGCGCTCGCGCGCGGCTGCGGTGTGTCGTCCGCGTCGTCGTCGCCCGCCCTGGCCGGCGCCAGCGCTTCGCGCGCCATCTTCCAGGTGAGGAACAGCAGCACGGCGCCGCCGCCGATCCAGACGATCCAGCGCACGGCTTCGAACTGCAACAGCACGGCCATCCCCGCGAGCGCGAGCGCCGCGTAGACGAGATCGCCGACGCACGAGCCGACGCCGAGCCAGAAGCCCGGCCGGAAGCCGTGCGATAGCGTCAGCGACAGCATCGCGACGTTCACGAGGCCGATGTCGAGACACAGCGACAGCGACAGAAAGAAACCGTCGGACAGCATGGAGGCGGGCGGAAAACTCATCGTCGTTGTTCTTGTGGCGATTGCGATGCACGGGCCGGCGGGCGCCGGCCGCATGGCTTCAGAGTCCGAGCTCCTGCCAGAGCCGATCGACACGCGCCTTCACGGCCGCATCCATCTCGATCGGGCGGCCCCATTCGCGGTTCGTCTCGCCGGGCCACTTGTTGGTCGCGTCGAGCCCCATCTTCGAGCCGAGGCCGGCGACCGGCGACGCGAAATCGAGATAGTCGATCGGCGTGCTGTCGACCATCACCGTGTCGCGCACGGGGTCGACGCGCGTCGTGATCGCCCAGATCACTTCCTTCCAGTCGCGGATATTCACGTCCTCGTCGACGACCACGATGAACTTCGTATACATGAACTGCCGCAGGAAGCTCCACACACCGAACATCACGCGTTTCGCGTGGCCCGCGTAGCTCTTCTTCATCTGGACGATGGCCATCCGGTAGCTGCAGCCTTCGGGCGGCAGGTAGAAGTCGGTGATCTCCGCGAACTGCTTCTGCAGCAGCGGCACGAACACTTCGTTGAGCGCGACGCCGAGCACCGCGGGCTCGTCGGGCGGCTTGCCCGTGTAGGTCGAGTGGTAGATCGCGTCGCGGCGCATCGTGATGCGCTCGACGGTGAACACCGGGAACCACTCCTGCTCGTTGTAATAGCCGGTGTGGTCGCCGTACGGGCCTTCGAGCGCGTGCTCGTACGCGGCGGACGCGCCGTTGGCCGGGCGCGGCGGTGCGCCGGCCGGAGCGGGCGCCGGTGCACCGTCCTGCGGATGGATGAAGCCTTCGAGCACGATCTCCGCGCGCGCGGGCACCTGCAGCGTGTCGACGCCGGGCGTCAGGCACTTCGCGAGTTCCGTGCGGCTGCCGCGCAGCAGGCCGGCGAACTGATACTCGGACAGCGAATCGGGCACGGGCGTCACCGCGCCGAGTGTCGTGGCCGGATCGGCGCCGAGCACGACCGCGACCGGATACGGCTTGCCGGGGTTCTGCAGCGCGAATTCGCGGAAGTCGAGCGCGCCGCCGCGATGCGCAAGCCAGCGCATGATCAGCTTGTTGCGGCCGATCAGCTGCTGGCGGTAGATGCCGAGGTTCTGGCGAGACTTGTTCGGCCCGCGCGTGACCGTCAGGCCCCACGTGACGAGCGGCCCGGCATCGCCCGGCCAGCAGGTCTGGATCGGCAGTTTGTGCAGGTCGACGTCGGCGCCTTCCCAGACGATCTCCTGGCACGGCGGCGACGACACCGACTTTGGCGCCATGTCCCACACGGCCTTCGCGAGCGACAGCAGCTTGCCGGCGTCCTTCAGGCTCTTCGGCGGGTCGGGCTCCTTCAGCGCGGACAGCAGGCGCCCGAGATCGCGCAGCGAATCGAGCGCGGCGTCGTCGCCCGCATCGACGCCCATTCCGAGCGCGACGCGGCGCGGCGTGCCGAACAGGTTGCCGAGCACGGGGAACGCATTGCCGGGTGGCGCGTTGAACAGCAGCGCAGGGCCGCCGGCGCGCAGCACGCGGTCGCACAGCTCGGTCATTTCGAGCACGGGCGACACGGGTTGCGTGACGCGCCGCAGTTCGCTGAGCGTCTCGAGGCGCTGGATGAAATCTCGTAAGTCTTTGTATTTCATGAAGAAGGTCCGGGCCACCCGCACGGCGGGCAGCGGTGGGCGGGCGCAGCGGCCGGCTGCGGCCCCGAATCGACCGACGATTTTACCCGGGCCGCCGCGCGCGCGCCGGCGGAGAAAAAAGTCGACCGCGCGCAAACCCCCTACGGCACGGGACTTGCGATCTGAAGAGCGGTTTCAAATTACTTTTTGTTATGATTTTGAGATTTTATAGTGTTGACGATCTATAAAACCCTGCTAGAATCCGCTCACATTGGCTGCAGGGTAAAAGGCTTCGAGCCGCCAATCACCGATCTTTGACGCAGCGCGTCACCGTCCGCCGAATCCTGCACGGCGTATTCGACGGCCTGAGTTGTAGTCTCAGCCAGCGCCACCAGACGCTGGTTTTTTGCGTGGGTGCCACCGCGTATGCCCGCCTCGCCCAATGTGCGAAGGTGCCGGCCCTCTTACACCGTGGCCTCGAACGGTACTTATACCGTTTCTCCGATGCTTGCACGTCCCAACCAAGGCGTGCGGCGTCGTGATTCCGCGGCGCGTATTCTGTCTCGCCATCGAGCTGAGCGAGCCGCACGAGTCATGTTCATGGGAGATGATCTGAATGAACGCTTGGTTATCGTGGCGTCCCACTGAGCAGCATGCGCAAATCGTGCGCAACATGCTGCGTCGCGGGACGCGTGTCAGTCACCATCTATTCAGCGTTGTCGGCTGTCTCGCTGTCGCAGTTGCGCTTGCACTGTGGCTGCTGCCAGCCGTACGCGGTACGCTCGCCGAGAAGCTGATGCCGGTCGTATCCGCGGCCGTGCAGGCCGGGCCGGCCCGTCTGCTGTCCGGCCATCCGCTGCCGAACTTCGCGCCTGCCGGCGTGCAGCCGCAGCAGGAAGACAGCCCCGAACCGGACGCGCTTGCGGTCGGCCTCGACGTCGCATCGGAAGCCGCTGCGCAGGGCGATGCGTCCGACCCGGCCCGCAACGGCCCGTCGCCCGTCGCACTGGCGAAACTGATCCCGACCCAGCGGGTGCCGGCCGATGCGCGCGACGATCGCGCGCTCGCGTCGAACCGCGAACAGGCGCTCGTCGCGACCTATCTGTCGCGCCGTTACCGCGTCGCTCAGGAGCCGCTTGGTCAGCTCGTCAAGGCCGCGTTCCAGACCGGCCGTGACGTCGGCCTCGATCCGCTGCTGCTGCTGTCCGTGATGGCGATCGAGTCGGGCTTCAACCCATACGCCGAAAGCGGCGTCGGCGCGAAGGGCCTGATGCAGGTCATGTCGAAGGTCCATTCCGACAAGTTCGAGTATTTCGGCGGCACCGATACCGCACTGCAGCCGATCGCGAATCTCCAGGTCGGTGCGCTCGTGCTGAAGGACTGCATCGCGCGCGGCGGCTCGCTTGCGAGCGGCCTGCGCATGTACAACGGCTCGACGAACCCCGACGACACCGCATACGGCGCGAAGGTGATGGCCGAGCGCGGCCGCCTGCGCGACGTGTCGCACGGCCGCAGCGTGCCGTTCAACGCGCCGCAGGCGCCGGCCCAGCCGGCGAAGCCGATCGTCACGGCTGCCGCCGCGACGGCAGGCGGCGCGAAGCGCGTGCACGCGACGCTCGACACCGCGACGTCGGCGAAGACGGCCGCGCCGAAGGAGGCATCGCCGCAGGACGACGCGAGCGTCGATACTGCGAAGCAGCCGCACGGCGATCATTCGGAGCTCGGCGCGTAACGTCACGCGTGTCACGCGTACCGGGCGGTTCCAGCCGGCAGGAAGTAAAAAAAGCACCCGATCGGGTGCTTTTTTTTGGGTGATGCGTGGAACGGCCGGTGTGCCGCCCGCGGGGTCAGTGCTGGCCGAACAGCGTCGCAAGTCGTTCGACCGCCTCTTCGAGCCGCGAGTAGGCTGCCGCATAGGACAGACGGATATAGTCGCGCGGCGCATGGACACCGAAGTCCATGCCGGGCACCAGCACGACGCCCGCGTCATGCAACATCGCCTGCGTGAGCGCGGCGCTGTCGCCGGCGGCCGGGTGGGCGACGTCGCCGCAATGTGCATACACGTAGAACGCGCCGTCCGGCATCACGGGCACCGTGAAGCCGAGCCGTTCGAGCGCCGGCGCGATGAAATCGCGGCGGCGCTTGAATTCGAGCCGGCGCGCTTCGTAGATGGCGAGCGCGGCCGGCTCGAAGCATGCGAGCGCCGCGTGCTGCGCGAGTGCGGACGGGCAGATGAACAGGTTCTGCGAGAGCTTCTCGAACGTGCCGACCAGCGTGGGCGGCACGACGAGCCAGCCGAGCCGCCAGCCCGTCATGCTGAAATACTTCGAGAAGCTGTTCACGGTGATGACGTCGTCGCCGAACGACAGCGCCGACACGGGCGCCGCGTCGTAGCTGAGCCCCTGGTAGATCTCGTCGACGATCGTGAAGCCGCCGCGTGCGCGCACGGCCTCGACGATCCGCTTCAGTTCGTCCGGTTCGAGCGACGTGCCGGTCGGGTTCGACGGCGAGGCGAGCAGCACGCCGCGCGTGCGGTCGCCCCAGCGCGTGCGGACGTCGTCCTCAGTGAGCTGGAAACGCGCGTCCGGGCCGCTCGGCACGAGCACCGCGCGGCCTTCGGCCGCCGCGACGAAGTGCCGGTTGCACGGATACGACGGGTCGGGCATCAGCACCTCGTCGTCGCGGCCGACGAGCGCGAGGCACGCAAGCAGCAGCGCGGCCGACGCGCCGGCCGTCACGACGATCCGCTCGGGGCTGATCGTGAGGCCGTACGCGCGCGCGTAGTGCGCGGCGATCGCCTCGCGCAGCGGCGCAATGCCGAGCGCGCTCGTGTACTGCGTGACGCCGCGGCGCAGCGCGGCCGCGGCCGCGTCGACGACAGGCTCCGGCGCGGTGAAATCCGGTTCGCCGATGCCCATGTGAATGATGTCGCGGCCCGCGGCTTCGAGCCGCTGCGCCTCTTTCATCAGTTCCATCACGTAGAAGGGCTGGATCGCGTCGACGCGTGCGGCGAGCGTGACGAGCGAATCGGCGGTGGTATTCATCGGTCGGGCGGGGCGGGGAGGGAGAATGAAAAACGGGCGCTTGCGCGCCCGTGGACAAACGGTGTCAGCCGTTGCGGCGCGCCTGCGTTTCGGCGGGGCGCAGCTTCGCGGCGAGCTTGTCGAGCACGCCGTTCACGTACTTGTAGCCGTCGGAGCCGCCGAACGTCTTCGCGAGTTCGACAGCTTCGTTGATGATCACGCGGTACGGCGTTTCGACGTGGTGCGTGAGCTCGAACGTCGCGATCAGCAGCACGGCGCGTTCGACCGGCGACAACTGCTCGATCGGACGGTCCAGCGCCGGCGTCAGCGCTTCGACGAGCGTTGCGTGCTCGCGGATCACGCCGTGCAGGATTGCGTCGAGCAGCTCCTTGTCAGCCTTGTCGTAACCGAGCGCGCCGCGCAGCTGCGCGTCGATCTCGCCGGAGGACGCGTTCGACAGCAGCCACTGGTACAGGCCCTGCGTCGCCAGCTCGCGCGATTGTCGGCGGGCGCTCTTCTTCATGCGCGCTCCGCTTCGTCGTCTTCGTCTTCTTCTTCGTCCTCGTCTTCGTCTTCGTCGTCGCCGAGCTGGTCGAGCGCCATCGTCAGGTTGGCCATCTCGACGGCGACGCGCGCGGCGTCACGACCCTTTTCGGTCATGCGCGCGACGGCCTGCTCGTCGTTTTCGGTCGTCAGGACCGCGTTCGCGATCGGCAGGTTGAAGTCGAGGCCGATGCGGGTGATGCCCGCGCCGCTCTCGTTCGACACGAGTTCGAAATGGTAGGTCTCGCCGCGGATCACCGCGCCGAGCGCGATCAGCGCGTCGAACTGGCCGCTTTCCGCGAGCTTTTGCAGCGCGAGCGGGATTTCCAGTGCGCCGGGCACCGATACGAGCAGCACGTCTTCACCGGTGACGCCGAGGCGTTCCAGTTCTTCGACGCACGCGTCGGCGAGGCCGTTGCACACGGGCTCGTTGAAGCGCGATTGCACGATGCCGATACGCAGGCCGTCGCCTTCGAGATTCGGTTGGTATTGTCCGATTTCCATGATCTTGTCCGTGGTGTGGATGAACGGTTATAGGGCGAAAGCGTCGTGGCGGGTTAGGCGTGGGACGCCGGGCAGGACTTGGCTTCGCCGCCGGGCATCGGAATGAAGCCCGTGACTTCGAGGCCGTAGCCGGACATGCTGCCCAGCTTGCGCGGATTCGACAGCACCTGCATCTTGCCGACGCCGACATCGCGCAGGATCTGCGCGCCGATGCCGAACGTCTTGAAATCGACCGGCCGGCGCTTGAGCGCTGCGGCCTTTTCTTCCTCGTCGAACGCCTTGAAGACGTCGATCAGGTGTTCCTTCGTATCGCCGCAGTTGAGCAGCACGATCACGCCGAGGTCGCGTTCCGCGACCTCGCGCATCGCGGCGTCGAGCGTCCACGAGTGCGTCGACACGCCCGTTTCGAGCAGGTCGAGCACCGACAGCGGCTCGTGCACGCGCACGGGTGTATCGATGTCGGGCGACGGCGCGCCGCGCACCAGCGCGATGTGCGGCGAGCCGCTCGGCTGGTCGCGGTACAGCACCGCGCGGAACGTGCCGTGCGCGGTCTGCATCGTGCGCTCGGCGATCCGCTCGATGATCGATTCGGTGCGGCTGCGGTACTGGATCAGATCGGCGATCGTGCCGATCTTCAGGTTGTGTTCCTTCGCGAATTCGATCAGGTCGGGCAGGCGCGCCATCGTGCCGTCGTCCTTGATGATCTCGCAGATCACCGCGGCCGGCGTGAGGCCCGCGAGCGCGGTGAAGTCGCAGCCGGCCTCGGTGTGGCCGGCGCGCACGAGCACGCCGCCCGGTTGCGCCATGATCGGGAACACGTGGCCCGGCTGCACGATGTGTTCGGGGCGCACGTCGTGCGCGACCGCCGTGGCGATCGTGTGTGCGCGGTCGGCGGCCGAGATGCCGGTCGTCACGCCTTCGGCCGCTTCGATGCTGACCGTGAACGCGGTGCCGTACTGCGTGCCGTTGCGGTAGGTCATCAGCGGCAGGTGCAGCTGCTTGCAGCGTTCCTGCGTCAACGTCAGGCAAACCAGGCCGCGGCCGTACCGGGCCATGAAGTTGATCGCTTCCGGCGTGACGAATTCGGCGGCGATCACGAGGTCGCCTTCGTTTTCGCGGTCTTCTTCGTCGACCAGGATCACCATCCGGCCGGCTTTCAGCTCGGCGATGATGTCGAGCGTGGAGGCGAGCGTCATAAGGGGGCGAGAAAGAGGAAAGTGCGTATTTTACGCCAGCCGGACGGCGTTTCGGCTGGCATGGACCGCGCGCGGCAGGCAAGCGCTCCGGAAAGCGCTGCGGCCGGCCTGCGCAGCAGGCCCGACCGGGCCGCTGCGGGTTGCCTGCATGCCGGCGCAGACGGTTGCGGGCCGGGCTTTGCCCGGCCGCGCGTCATGCGTGATCGTCGCGTCCGCCGAGGTAGTCGAGCTTGCCGAGTTCGACGCCGCTGTGGCGCAGGATGTCGTACGCGGTCGTCACGTGGAAGAAGAAATTGGGCAGCACGAAGTGCAGCAGGTACGCCTGGCCGGTGAATTCGATCGGGCCGACGCGCATCTTGAGCACGATCTGGCGCGCCTCGCTGCCGTCGATCTGCGCGGCGTCGAAGCTTTTCAGATAGTCGATCGTCTTCTGGATGCGCGCGTGCAGTTCGTCGAAGGTCTGCTCGACGTCCGGGTAGCTCGGGATTTCGGCGTCGGCGAGCCGCGCGGCGCAGCCCTTGGCGGTATCCGTCGCGATGTAGACCTGGCGGACGAGCGGCAGCATGTCCGGGTAGAGGCGTGCGCCGACGAACACCGACGGATCGATCTGCTTCTCGGCCGCGTGCGCCTGCGCCTTGCCGAGGATGTGCTGCAGGTTGGTCAGGCCACGGATCAGCACGGGCAGCGAAGCCTGATACATCGAGATGGACATGGGGACGACTCCTTTGGAAAGAGGGGGCGGCCGGTACGCGGCGCGTCGTGCGTTGCGGCGTTGAAACCGCTGCCGTCGCATCTTAGCGCGACGGGATGACCCGTGCGCGTCGCTGGCTGTTCGGCCAGGGGGCGGGCCAGCGGGTCGACGGGCGGATGCGACAGGAATCGTTTCGATGGGCCGCAGATAGTGGAATCGACCGGCCGACGGGACAAGCTACGGTTGGAAATGGGGTCGGGACATCGCCTCGTATCGACGAGACAGTGCCAGCGTCGTATCGATACTGGCACGGGTTCATCCGTCCAGGATGTGGCCGCCGGTACGTGATAACGCTTGAGACGTCGTCGACAACATCCTTTCGACATACCGCGCGATTATGTCGACTTCGAGGTTGACCTGGTCGCCGGCCTTCAGGTGACGCAGCGTCGTCATCTCGATCGTATGCGGAATCAGGTTGATCGAGAATTCGCAGCCGTCCGCGCGATCGTCGACCGTGTTGACGGTCAGGCTCACGCCGTTGACCGTGATCGACCCCTTGTACGCGAGATAGCGGCCGAGCTCGCGCGGCACGGCGATGCGCAGTTCGTGCGACTCGCCGACCGGCGCGAAGCGCGACACGGTACCCAGGCCGTCGACGTGGCCCGATACGATATGGCCGCCGAGGCGGTCGTGCGCGCGCAGCGCCTTCTCGAGGTTTACGTCACCGGGTTCCGCGAGGCCGACCGTGCGGTTCAGGCTTTCGCGCGACACCTCGACGTCGAACGCGGCGTCGGTCTTGTCGATCACCGTCATGCACGCGCCCTGGATCGCGATACTGTCGCCCAGCGCGACATCGGCGAGATCGAGCCCGCCGGCCAGCACGGTCAGGCGCACGCCTGCATCGGCCGACGTGCCGAGCGGATCGATCGATTCGATGCGGCCGACGGCCGCGACAATTCCGGTAAACATCGTGACGATTCCGTTCAGTGAGAGGCGTCAGGCGGCGCGAAGCGCGCCAGGATCCGCAGATCGTCGCCGATCCGCTCGATACCGTGGAACGACAGTCGCGTGCGTGCTTCGAGACCCGCCGGCGCGGCGAGGTCGAACATGCCGGCCGCGTCGGCGCCCAGCAGGCTCGGTGCGAGATAGACGAGCAATTCGTCGACGCACTGTTCGCGCAGCAGCGAGCCGTTCAGCTTGTGGCCGGCCTCGACGTGCAGCTCGTTGACGCCGCGCGCGCCGAGCGCCGACAGCATCGCGGGCAGGTCGACCTTGCCTTGCGCATTCGCGAGCGGCACGATTTCCGCGCCGCGCGCCTTCAGCACGTTCGCGCGCACTTCGCCGCCGGCGTCGAGCCGGCCGCAGAAGATCAGGAGCGGCGCGCCCTCGAGCAGCCGCGCGTCGAGCGGCAAGTCAAGGCGGCTGTCGACCAGCACGCGCTGCGGCTGGCGCGGCGTGTCGATGTCGCGCACGGTCAGCAGCGGATTGTCCTCGCGCACGGTGCCGATGCCGGTGAGGATCGCGCACGCGCGCGCACGCCATGCGTGCCCGTCGAGGCGCGCGGCCTCGCCGGTGATCCACTGGCTTTCGCCGGACGGCAGCGCGGTGCGGCCGTCGAGCGACGCGGCAGTCTTCATCCGCACCCACGGGCGGCCGCGCGTCATCCGCGATACGAAGCCGATGTTCAGCTCGCCGGCTTCATGCGCGAGCAGCCCGCAGCGCACGTCGATGCCCGCGTCGCGCAGCATCCCGAGGCCGCGCCCCGACACCTGCGGGTTCGGGTCTTCCATCGCCGCGACGACCTTCGCGACGCGCGCTTCGATCAGCGCGTTCGCGCACGGCGGCGTGCGGCCGAAATGGCTGCACGGTTCGAGCGTCACGTAGACGGTCGAGCCCGCGACGTCGTGGCCGCGCGAGCGCGCGTCCTTCAGCGCCTGCACTTCCGCGTGGTCCTGGCCGGCCGGCTGCGTGAAGCCTTCGCCGATCACGTTGCCGTCCTTGACGATCACGCAGCCGACGCGCGGGTTCGGCGCCGTCGTATACATGCCGCGCGCGGCGAGCGCGAGCGCGCGTTCCATGTGGGCGAAATCGGTATCCGAGAACATGCGCGCGGACCCCGGTCAGGCGGCGAGTGCCGCGAACGCGCGGCGCGCGGCTGCGAGCGTCGCGTCGATCACCGTGTCGTCGTGCGTGCTCGACACGAAGCCGGCCTCGTACGCGGACGGCGCGAAGTACACGCCCTCGTCGAGCATCAGGTGGAAGAAGCGGTTGAAGCGCTCGGTGTCGCTCTTCGTGACTTCCGCGAAGCTGGTCGGCACGCGCTCGGCGAAGTAGAGGCCGAACATCGCGCCGATCGAGTCGGCCGCGAATGGCACGCCGGCGGCACGCGCTTCGGCCGCGAGGCCGTCGGCGAGACGCCTGGTTTGCGCGGTGAGCGCGTCGTAGAAGCCCGGCGCCTGGATCAACTGCAGCGTCTTCAGCCCCGCGGCGACTGCGATCGGGTTGCCCGACAGCGTGCCGGCCTGGTAGACGCCGCCGAGCGGCGCGAGGTGGGCCATGATGTCGCGGCGGCCGCCGAACGCGGCGGCCGGCATCCCGCCACCGATCACCTTGCCGAGGCAGGTGAGGTCGGCCGTGATCCCGTAGTACGCCTGCGCGCCGCCGAGCGCGACGCGGAACCCGCACATCACCTCGTCGAAGATCAGCACGGCGCCGTGCTTCGTGCACAACGCGCGCAGTGCGTTCAGGAATTCGGGCGTGCCGCGCACGAGGTTCATGTTGCCCGCGACGGGCTCGACGATCACCGCGGCGATCTCGTCGCCGAACGCGCCGAATGCTTCTTCGAGCGCGGCGACGTTGTTGTATTCGAGGACGGTCGTGTGCTTTGCGATGTCGGCGGGCACGCCGGCGGAGGTCGGGTTGCCGAACGTCAGCAGGCCCGAGCCGGCCTTCACGAGCAGGCTGTCCGCGTGACCGTGGTAGCAGCCCTCGAACTTGACGATGCGGCTGCGGCCCGTGAAGCCGCGTGCGAGACGCAGCGCGCTCATCGTGGCCTCGGTGCCGCTCGACACCATCCGCACCTGCTCGATCGACGGCACGAGCTTGCAGATTTCCTCGGCGATCTCGATCTCGGCTTCGGTCGGCGCGCCGAACGAGAAGCCGTCGGCGAGCACGTTCTGCACGGCCGACAATACTTCCGGATGGACGTGGCCGACGATCATCGGGCCCCAGGAGCCGATGTAGTCGATGTACTGCTTGCCGTCGGCATCCCAGAAATACGGGCCTTGCGCGCGCGCAACGAAACGCGGCGTGCCGCCGACCGAACGGAATGCGCGCACCGGCGAGTTGACGCCGCCGGGAATGGTCTTCTGGGCGCGTTCGAAGAGGATCTGATTGTTGGACATGGGCGAAACCTGCGAGAGAAGGGCGCGGGAGCCTGTGCACGGGCCCCCGCGGCGCCTGGGCGGAACGATCGTCCGATTGTACCGGAGACGCGCGCGGCGGGCCCGCCGGCCGGTCTGCGGCCTTTCGGCGCGCGGGGAACAACTGTGCGGGCTGGAAACGAGGGCCCGATTCGGCCCGGCTGGCGATCCGGCTAGCGCGGCGGCTTGCGCTTGCCGGTCAGCTCGGCCCAGCGCTTCTCGAGCGGGCCTTCGACCATCGGCTTGATCGACGTGCCGGACGTCTGCGCATCCCAGGTCTGCACCGAGTACGGGTGGACGCGCAGCGCGTCGCGCGCGATCACGACGTCCTGATGCGCGTCGACCAGCCAGTCGTACACGAAGTCGATGCACAGCCGGTAGCCGCGTTTCGTCGCCGGATCGGGCACTTCGTAAGGCGCACGCGTCACGTAGCCGGCGCCGAACACGCCCTTGGGCTCCTTCGCGACGCGGTGCAGAAACACGCGGTCGCCCGGCAGGATGCTGCGCGCGAAACCGCAGCCCCACACGTCGTGCACGGCCTCGCCGGCCTTCACGCGCGCGGCGACGTCAGGCAGTTCGGGCCACGGCCATTTCTTGGGGCTCCAGATCAGCAGGAAAGCGGTCATCGGTTCGTTCGTGCGTCGAATAGATCAGACAAGAGCCGCAAGCTTAATCGAATCCGCTCGCGATCTTGCGCGGCGGGCGCCGCACCGGTGCTTCCCGGCCTTCCATCGTACGCGGCCGGCGGCACCTGAAAAAGTTGCGCGTACAATCATGGGCCTGAGCGCGCCGCCTGCGGCGCGGCCTCCCGTCTTCACCGCCACGCGCGCCCCGATGCGCGCGGGCTCCAATCCGGATACCCATGTCTCACGTCGTCCGGCGCCGGCCCGATGCCCGGCTGATCCTGTTGCTCGGCGCGCTCGCCGCCTGCGGGCCGATCGCCACCGACATGTACCTGCCGAGCCTGCCGTCGATCGCCGACGGCTTCTCCGTCAGCCCCGGCGCCGCGCAGCGCACGCTGACGAGCTTCATGGCCGGCTTCTCGGTCGGCATGCTGCTGTACGGCCCGCTGTCCGACACGTGGGGCCGCCGTCCCGTGCTGCTCGGCGGCATCGCGCTGTTCACGCTCGCGAGCATCGGCTGTTTCGTCGCGGGGTCGATCGACATGCTGATCCTCGTGCGCTTCCTGCAGGCACTCGGCGCGGGCGCCGCGTCGGTGCTCGCGCGGGCGATCGCGCGCGACGCGCACGAGCCGACCGACGCGGCGAAGGTGCTGTCGATGGTCGCGATCGTCACCGCGGTCGGGCCGCTGCTCGCGCCGCTGATCGGCGGCCAGATCCTGCGCTTCTCGGGCTGGCGCGGCGTGTTCGTCGTGCTGGCCGTGTTCGGCGCGGTGTGCGCGGCGACCGCGTACCTGCGCGTGCCCGAAACCTGGCCGAAGGAACGGCGCAAGAGCACGGCCGTGCTTGCGTCGTTCGCGTCGTACGGGCGCATCCTGTCCGACCCCGTCGCGTGGGGGCACATGCTGTGCGGCGGGATGGCGTTCGCGTCGATGTTCTCGTACATCACCGCGACGCCGTTCGTGTACATCGAGTATTTCCACGTGTCGCCGCAGCACTACGGGCTGCTGTTCGGCCTGAACGTCGTCGGGATCATGATCGGCAACTTCGCGAACACGCGGCTCGTCGGCCGCATCGGCTCGCTGCGCATCATCGCGGCCGCGGCGCTCGTGAGCTGCATTGCGTCGCTCGCGGTCGCGCTCGTCGCGCTGACGGGGTGGGGCGGGCTGTGGTCGATCGTCGTGTGCCTGTTCTTCGTCGTCGGCGTGGTCGGGATCCTGTCCGCGAACTGCACGACCGACCTGATGCATCGCTATCCGCACAACGCGGGCGCGTCGGCGGCCGTGTTCGGCGCGATGCAGCTCGCGCTCGGCGCGCTTGCGAGCGTCGCGATCGGCGCACTCGCGGACGGCACGCCGTTCGCGATGGGCGTGACGATCGGCGTCTCGGGCGTGCTGTGTTTCGCCGGACGCTACCTCGTGCTGCGCTGGCACGGGCGGCCGGTGAAAGCGGGCGCCTGAACCGGCAGCCGGGCGGCAGAATGAAAAACGCCACCGCGCGCGATGCGCCGGTGGCGTTTTTCTTTTGAGCGCGGGAAGTGGCGGGGGCCGCGCGTCAATCCCGCGCGACGTCCTTCGCCGCCGGCGACGCGCCGTGGCTCAGCCAGTCGAGCACGTCGGCCGTTTCGTCGTCGTTCGCGCGCGCCTTCGCCTGCGCGACGGCCTCGGGCAGTTCGCCGTTCGTCGATGCGCGGCGGATCGCGACGCCGACCGCGAGGATGTCGATCATCAGCAGATGCAGGATCCGCGAGATCATCGACAGCTGCGATTCGCGCATCTCGATGTGGTCGGTCTCGAGCGCGACGGTCGCGCGCTTCGCGAGCGGCGTGTTGCTCGACGTGATCGCGATCACCTTCGCGCCGGCCTGTATCGCGACGTCGAGCACGCGCAGCAGCTCGGGCGCGCGTCCCGACTTCGACACCGCGACGATCACGTCGCCCTTGCCGAGCAGCGCGGCCGATGCGGCCTGCATGTACAGGTCGCCGTACGCGATGGTCGGAATCCCGAAGCGGAAGAACTTGTAGTGCGCGTCCTGCGCGACGATGTTCGAGTTGCCGAGCCCGTAGAACTCGATGCGCCGCGCGCCGTTCAGGATCTCGATCGCGTTCTCGACGTGTTCGAAATTCAGGTGCTCGCGCAGTTGCAGGATCGCCGACACCGTGTTGTCGAGCACCTTCGCGCCGAAATCGGTGGCCGTATCGCCGAGATGCACCTGGCTGTGGCTCATCGGGATCGTGCCGGTGAGGCCGGTGGCGAGCTTCAGCTTGAAGTCCGACAACCCCTGGCAGCCGAGCGAACGGCAGAAGCGGATCACGGTCGGCTGGCTCACGTCGGCCTTGCGCGCGATGTCGATGATCGGATCGTTGATGATCGAGCGCGGATGGTTCAGCGCGAGATCGGCGACGCGGCGCTCGGCGGGCGTCAGCGCGTCGCGCATCTGGCGGATCCGCTCGAACACGGCCGACGACGCACCGCCCGATCGGTTCGACAGCTGCTCCGCGAGGATCGCGGATACGCCGAGGAACGCCGGATATTCGGCGGTGATCAGGTAGGTCGGGATGTTCTCGAGATAGTGCGTGAAGCGGCCCTTCGCCTCGAAGCGCGCGCGGAACGGCGAGCGCGTGAACAGTTCGCCGAGCTTCAGCGCGACGCCGCCGCCGATATACACACCGCCGAGCGCGCCGAGCGTCAGCGCGACGCTGCCCGCGAACGCGCCGAGAATCCCGCAGAAGCATTCGACCGTCTCGAGCGCGAGCGCGTCGCCCGCATGCGCGCGCTCGACGATCTCCACCGTGTCGACGGTCGCGGCGACGCGCTTCTTGTCGCGCGCGGCGAGCGCGCGATAGATGATCTCCATCCCGGGGCCCGCGCACACGCGCTCGAACGACACGTGCGGAAACTTCTTGCGCGCGTACTGCAGCACCAGATCCTCGCGCTCGTCTTGCGGCGCGAACGAGGCGTGGCCGCCTTCGCTGCCGAGCGCGATCCAGCGGTCGTCGGCCGGGATCAGCCCCGACACGCCGAGCCCGGTGCCGGGCCCGAGCAGCCCGATCACGCTGTTCTGGCGGCGCGCACCGCCGCCGACCTGCACGCGTTGCGCATCGGTCAGGCCCGGCAGCGCCATCGCGAGCGCGGTGAAGTCGTTGACGACGAGCAGCGTGTCGAAGCCGAGCGCGCGGCGCGTCGCCTCGATCGAGAAGCTCCAGTCGTGGTTGGTCATCGTGACCTGGTCGCCGTCGACCGGATTCGCGATCGCGATCGCCGCGTGGTTCACGCGGGCGATCTTCACGTCCTTCAGGTATTTGCGGATCGCGTCGGTGAGCGTCGGATAGTCGGCGCCGGGATACACGCGGATCTGCGTGATGTCGCCCGGGCCGGTTTCCAGCGCGAAGCGCGCGTTGGTGCCGCCGACGTCCGCGAGCAAGCGCGGGCCGTCGGCATGCTGGCCTGCGACGACCGCCTTACTTTGCGCACCAGTAGACATCGAGCTGGGTCCCCTTGTCGTTGGCCAGTTGGGAAATCGCGTTCTTCTGCAGCGATGCGGCCGCGGCATCGAGCACGGCGCGCTTCGCGGGGCCCGCGATCAGCAGGAACAGCCGGTCGACGCGCTTGAGCGCATCGAGCGAAAAGCTCACGCGCGCGTGCGGCGCGGCGCCGGGATGCACGGCGACGAAACGCTCGGGCGTCGCGATCGCATGATCCCATTCGGGCGCGTCGGCGAAGATCGACGCGGTGTGGCCGTCCTCGCCCATGCCGAGCACCGCGACGTTCGGCACGCGATAGTCGGCGTTCGCGTTCAGCGCGGCGACGTGCGCGTCGAGCGCGGCGCGCGTGTCGACGAGCGGCAGGAAGCGGGCAGAGGCCGCCGCGTGCTGCAGCAGCGTGTCGCGCACGAGGTGCGCGTTGCTCGCCGCGTCGTCCTCCGGCACCCAGCGGTCGTCGACCAGCGTGACGTCGATACCGGCCCAGTCGAGCGCCGCATGCGACAGCGTGTGCAGGAACGGGCGCGGGCTCGTGCCGCCGGATACCGCGAGCGTCGGGCGCGCGGGGCCGGCGAGCGCGTCGCGCAGCGCATCGCCGACGGCGTGCGCGAGCGCGTCGCTTTGCGCTTCCTGGGTGTCGAAAGCGTGGATCTCGATCACATCTCCTCCGGACTGCTTTGTCTGTTCAAATCGTATGAATCGTGGGGCACGTTGCCGGACGCGGTGGCGCGCACGGCAACGGTTTGCATCAGTTTTCTTCTTCGAGCCAGCAGGTGTCGTGCTGCGCGAGCATCGCGCTCGCCGCGGCCGGCCCCCAGGTGCCCGCCGCGTACGGCTTCGGCGGCTTCAGCGAGCGCGCCCATTCGTTCAGGATCGGCTCGACCCAGCGCCATGCGGCTTCCTGTTCGTCGCGGCGCACGAACAGCGCGAGACGGCCGTTGATCACGTCGAGCAGCAGGCGCTGGTACGCCTCCATCTGCCCTTCCTTGAAGAACTGGTCGAACGCGAGGTCGAGGTGCACGCTCGCGAGGTTCATCCCTTCGCCGGGCTGCTTCGCGAGGCAGTACAGGCGGATCGTCTCGTTCGGCTGCAGCCGGATCACGAGGCGGTTCGAACCGGCGCGCAGTGCGGTCGGCCCGAGCGCCGAGTGCGGCACGGGGCGGAAGTTGACGACGATCTCCGCGACGCGGTCGGCGAGACGCTTGCCGGTGCGCAGGAAGAACGGCACGCCGGCCCAGCGCCAGTTCTCGATCTCGACCTTCAGCGCGACGAAGGTTTCGGTCTGGCTGTCGGGCTTCACGCCCGGCTCGGTCGCGTAGGCCGGCACCTGCGCGCCCTTGATCACGCCCGCATGATACTGGCCGCGCACCGCGACCTTGCCGATGTCGCGCGGATCGACCGGCTTCAGCGCCCGCAGCACGCGCAGCTTCTCGTCGCGCACCGAGTCGGAATCCATCGAGTGCGGCGGTTCCATCGCGACGATCGACAGCAGTTGCAGCAGGTGGTTCTGCACCATGTCGCGCAGCGCGCCCGTATTGTCGTAGAAATCGCCGCGCGCCTCGACGCCGAGCTCCTCGGCGATCGTGATCTGGATGCTCTCGACCCATTCGCGGCGCCACAGCGGCTCGAACAGCGCGTTGCCGAAGCGCAGCGCGAGCAGGTTCTGTACCGGCTCCTTGCCGAGGTAGTGGTCGATCCGGTAGATCTGGCCTTCCGCGAAGATCTCGCCGACCGCGTCGTTGATCGCGTTCGACGACTTCAGATCGTAGCCGAGCGGCTTCTCGAGCACGATGCGCGAGCCTTCGTTCAGGCCGACCGACGCGAGCGCCTTGCAGATCGGCACGAACAGCGACGGGCCCGTCGCGAGATAGAACACGCGGATGCCGGGCAGCGACGCGATCGCGTCGCGCAGCACGACGTAGTCTTCCGCGCGGCCGAGGTCGAGCTTTACGTACTCGATGCGTTCGAGGAAGGACTTCCACGCGGCTTCGTCGAGGGCCTTGCCGGCCGCCTTGGCCGCATGCGGCTTCACATGCGTGTCGACCCACTCGAGATAACCCGCCCGATCCGATTCGTGCCGCGCCACGGCGATGATCCGGCCGCTCTCCGCCAGCATGTTCGCACGGTGCGCTTCGAACAGCGCGGGCAGGATCTTGCGCATCGACAGATCGCCGGTGCCGCCGAAAAGTACGAAGGTAAAGCTGGAATCGGTATGCATGTGTCTCCGCCGGGTTGGGGTGCTGGGAAGCGATCCGTAGTGCGATAAAAATATTTTTGACACTGAATTGTAGTTTAACTACAATCCGCCGCAAGGGGTAGCACCTGGGTGAAGAAAAAAAGAAGTGCGGTCGATGAACTGCGCGAGCTTCGCTTCCGGGAACGCCTTGTGCCGAATGGTATCGGACATTGACGGCGCGCATCGTCAGCGCGCCGTCGGCCCCGGGCTCGCGTCGCATCATCGCGGCGGGCCAGAAACACAAAGAGGAGACACGCCGTTGAATCTCGATTCACGCTTTCTGTAAGAGCCCGGCCGGTCATCGGCCCCGTACGCTACATGCGTCCCGCGGCTCGATTTCCCCGTCGTTATCAAGAAGCCGGTTCCCGGTCAGGGAACCTCACGAGTTGATTCAGTCTGGAGGAGATAAGTAATGAAAGTTCGCTCGATCATGGGCGCGCTCTGCGCCGCGGGTCTGATGGCTGGCGCCGTGGCGGCGCAGGCAGCCGAGAACGTAACGGTGCTGCACTGGTGGACCTCGGGCGGCGAGTCGAAGGCCGTCGGCGTGCTGAAGGACGACGTGCAGAAGCAGGGCTATGTGTGGAAGGACTTCGCGGTCGCGGGCGGCGCGGGCGCAGCGGCGATGACCGCGCTGAAGACCAAGGTGATCAGCGGCGACGCACCGTCGGCCGCGCAGATCAAGGGCCCGCTGATCCAGGACTGGGCCGACCAGGGCGTGCTCGTCAACGTCGATTCCGTCGCCGGCGACTGGAAGCAGAACCTGCCGCCGGAAATCGACAAGATCATCAAGTACAAGGGCCACACCGTCGCCGCGCCGTTCTCGGTGCACCGCGTGAACTGGCTGTACATCAACAAGGCCGCGCTCGACAAGGTCGGCGCGAAGGTGCCGGCCACCTGGCCCGAATTCTTCGCGGTGGCCGACAAGCTGAAGGCCGCGGGCATCCAGCCGGTCGCGATGGGCGGCCAGCCGTGGCAGGACCTGACGCTGTGGGAAGACGTCGTGCTGTCGCAAGGCCCGGCGTTCTACAAGAAGGCGCTCGTCGACCTCGACCAGGCGACGCTGACGTCGCCGCAGATGCTGTCCGTGTTCGACACGGTGCGCAAGATCCAGGGCTACTTCGATACCGGCCGCAACGGCCGCGACTGGAACCTCGCGACCGCGATGGTGATCAACGGCAAGGCCGGCATGCAGTTCATGGGCGACTGGGCGAAGGGCGAGTTCGAGAACGCGGGCAAGAAGTCGGGCAAGGACTACATCTGCGCACCGGTGCCGGGCACGGCGAATGCTTACACGTTCAACGTCGATTCGTTCGTGTTCTTCCAGCAGAAGGGCGACAAGGCCGCGACGCCGGGCCAGCTCGCACTCGCGAAGACGATCATGACACCGGACTTCCAGGAGCAGTTCAGCCTGCTGAAGGGCTCGGTGCCCGTGCGTCTCGGCGTGAAGATGGACAAGTTCGACGACTGCGCGAAGAAGTCGTATGCCGACGAGCAGACCGCGATCAAGTCGGGCGGCTTCGTGCCGTCGCTCGCGCACGGGATGGCGCAGAGCGACGCGACCGCCGGCGCGATCACCGACGTCGTGACGAAGTTCATGAACTCGCAGCAGGATTCGAAGAGCGCGGTCGCCGCGCTCGCGAAGGCCGCGAAGGTCAAGTAACGCGCGACAGGCGCCCGGCCGGAAGCGCTTCGTCGGCCGGGCGTTTTTGCATGTGCAGCAAACGGGCTCGCCCGCGAGCCCGTGCCGTACCCGGCGCCGGCCCGGCCTGCGTCGCCCTCGTTCCAGGAGTCGAATCAAGTGACTGCCCCTCTTAGCGGAAACGGATCCGGTGCTGTCGCCGCACGGCGTACGTCGCCGATGTCGGCCTTAGCCGATCGCTGGATCCCGAAGCTCGTGCTTGCGCCGAGCGTCGCGATCGCCGTGGTGTTCATCTACGGCTTCATCCTGATTACCGGCTATCTGTCGCTGACCAACTCGCGGCTGTTGCCGAACTACGATTTCGACGGCTTCGGCCGTTACTCGGACCTGTTCCAGAACGACGTGTGGTGGACTTCCGCCGCGAACCTCGGCTGGTTCGGGATTCCGTTCATCGCGATCTGCGTCGCGCTCGGGCTGTTCCTCGCGATCCTGCTCGACCAGCGGATCCGCAACGAAGGCGCGCTGCGCGCGATCTTCCTGTACCCGATGGCGCTGTCGTTCATCGTGACCGGCACCGCGTGGCAGTGGATCCTGAACCCGGGCCTCGGCCTCGAGAAGGTGATGCACGACTGGGGCTGGACGAGCTTCTCGTTCGGCTGGCTCGACGATCCGGACAAGGCGATCTTCTGCGTGGTGATCGCGGCCGTATGGCAGTCGACCGGCTTCGTGATGGCGCTGTTCCTCGCGGGGCTGCGCGGTGTCGACGCCGAGATCTTCAAGGCCGCGCAGGTCGACGGCGCGACGCTGCCGACCATCTACCGCAAGATCGTGATTCCGAGCATGCGCCCGGTGTTCTTCTCGGTGCTGCTGATCCTCTGCCACATCACGATCAAGACCTTCGACCTCGTCGTCGCGCTGACGGCGGGCGGCCCGGGCACGGCGTCGTCGCTGCCGGCCATGTTCATGTACACGTTTTCGTTCAACCGCGGCCAGCTCGGGCTCGGCGCGGCGTCCTCGGTGATGATGCTCGCGACCGTGGTCGCGGTGCTGGTGCCGCTGATGTATATGGAATCGAGGAGCACCCGCAATGCAGCCTAAGATGACGATCAGCCGGGCAGTGATCTATGCGGCGCTGATCCTGTTCGCGCTGTATTTCCTGTTCCCGATCTACGTGATGCTGTCGACGTCGTTCAAGGACCTCGACCAGCTGCGCACCGGCAACCTGCTGACGCCGCCCACCAGCTGGACCGTCGACCCGTGGCTGAAGGCGTGGAGCGGCGCCTGTACCGGCGTGCGCTGCGACGGGATGAAGCCGTTCTTCCTGAACTCGCTGGAGATGGTGATCCCGGCCGTGCTGATCTCGTCGCTGATCGGCGCGTTCAACGGCTACGTGCTCACGCACTGGCGCTTTCGCGGCGCGGACGCGCTGTTCACGATGATGCTGGTCGGCTGCTTCATCCCGTTTCAGGTGATCCTGCTGCCGATGGCGCGCCTGCAGGGGATGCTCGGCCTTGCCAACACGATTCCCGGCCTCGTGTTCGTGCACGTCGTGTACGGGATCGCGTTCACGACGATGTTCTTCCGCAACTTCTACGTGAGCGTGCCGGCCGAGCTCGTGAAGGCCGCACGTATCGACGGCGCGGGCTTCTTCACGATCTTCACGAAGATCCTGATGCCCGTGTCGCTGCCGATCTTCATGGTGTGCCTGATCTGGCAATTCACGCAAATCTGGAACGACTTCCTGTTCGGGATCGTGTTCTCCGGCGTGGATTCGATGCCGATCACGGTTGCGCTGAACAACCTCGTCAACACGTCGACGGGTGTAAAGGAATACAACGTCGACATGGCCGGCGCGATCATCGCCGCGCTGCCGACGCTGCTCGTCTACATCGTCGCCGGCCGCTACTTCGTGCGCGGGCTGACGGCGGGCGCGGTGAAGGGGTAAGCGCGGCTTCATCCGATACGACGAACCGGCCGCGCACGTCGCGCGGCGCATCGAAACGAACCCGACGCGGCGCCGCAGCGTGCCGCGCGAGACGAGACAGAGGAATCACAGCATGGCAAGCCTTTCCATCCGTGACGTGTACAAGACCTACCCGAACGGGGTGCCGGTCCTGAAGGGTGTCGACATCGAGATCGAGGACGGACAGTTCCTGATCCTGGTCGGCGGGTCGGGCTGCGGGAAATCGACGCTGCTCAACATGATCGCCGGGCTCGAGACCGTGACGAGCGGCGAGATCTGCATCGACGGCAAGGTCGTCAACGACCTGTCGCCGAAGGATCGCGACATCGCGATGGTGTTCCAGTCGTACGCGCTGTATCCGTCGATGACGGTGCGCGAGAACATCTCGTTTGGCCTGAACATCCGCAAGGTGCCGAAGAACGAGCAGCAGCAGATCGTCGACCGCGTGTCGCAGATGCTGCAGATCCAGCACCTGCTCGACCGCAAGCCGGGCCAGCTGTCGGGCGGCCAGCGCCAGCGCGTCGCGATGGGCCGCGCGCTCGCACGCGATCCGTCGCTGTTCCTGTTCGACGAGCCGCTGTCGAACCTCGACGCGAAGCTGCGCATCGAGATGCGCGCGGAAATCAAGCTGCTGCACCAGCGCCTTGGCACGACGATCGTCTACGTGACGCACGACCAGATCGAGGCGATGACGCTCGGCGACCGGATCGCGGTGATGAAGGACGGCGTGGTCCAGCAGTTCGGCGCGCCGCAGGAGATCTACGATTCGCCGTCGAACCTGTTCGTCGCGGGCTTCATCGGCGCGCCGCCGATGAACTTCATCAACGGCAAGCTGGTCGAGCAGGGCAGCGGGATCGCGCTCGAGATCGACACGGGCCTTGCGCGCAGCGCGCTGAGGCTGCCGTTCGACGCGAAGCGGATGAACGGCCACGTCGGCCGCGAGGTGATCCTCGGCCTGCGTCCGGAGCGCATCACCGACGCACGCAACGCGCACAACGGCGAGGCGTCGAGCCTGCAGCCGATCGACGTGCGCGTCGATGTGACCGAGCCGACCGGGCCGGACACGCACGTATTCGCGCAGGTGAACGGCAAGCGCATCGTGAGCCGCGTGCATCCGGCCGCGAACCCGCAGCCGGGGCAGACGCAATCGCTGCTGTTCGACGTGTCGAAGGCCGTGCTGTTCGATCCGGCGTCGGAAGAGCGGATCGCGTGATGCAGCGTACGCGCTGAATGAAAGACAAGGGGCCGTTTCGAATGAACGGCCCCTTTTGTTTTGGCGATGCAGCTGGCGGTGCAGCGGCAGTCAGTGCGGCAGCCGCACGTCGAACTTGAACGTCACCAGCCGCGCGACGAGGATGAAGCCGGTCGCGAGCAGCACGCTGTACACCGAATCGAACTGCAGCCACACGAGCAGCAGGTAGAACCAGCAGCCGACGAACGCACAGGTCGCGTACGGCCGCGAATCGCGCAGGATCAGCGGGATGTCGTTGCACAGCACGTCGCGGACGATCCCGCCGACCACGCCCGTGATCACGCCCATGATCACCGCGATGAAGTGCGGCATCTCGGCATCGAGCGCGATCGACGTGCCCGAGATGCTGAAGATGCCGAGCCCGATCGCGTCGGCGATGAGCAGCAACCGCTCGGCCGACAGCCGCGACAGCATCCGCAGCACGAACGGCGCGAACAGCGCGAGCACGAAGATCGCGATCACGTAGTCGTCGTGCACGACCCAGTAGAACGGCCGGCGCTCGAGCAGGATGTCGCGCAGCGTACCGCCGCCGAACGCGGTGGCGAGCGCGACGACGAACGTGCCGACCGAATCGAGGCGGTTCTTGCGCGCCTCGATGAAGCCCGAAATCGCGAACGCCAGCGTGGCGATCGCCTCCAGTACCGAGATCGCGAGCGTCAGCCTAGGATGCGGCACGCGGCCCCCGGTCGACGGGCGCCGCGAGCGGCTGCAGCAGCACGAGCACCGCGCCTGCGCCGCCGTCGTGGCCGCGCGCCTCGCAGAACGCGATCACTTCTTCCTTCTGCACGAGCCACGCGCGTACCTTGCCCTTCAGCACGGGCTCCTTGCCGATCGAGCCAAGCCCCTTGCCGTGGATCACGCGCAGGCAGCGCAGCCCCTTCTTGCCGGCCTCGCGGATGAACTCGGCGAGCGCGTCGCGCGCCTCGTCGCGCCGCATCCCATGCAGGTCGATCTGCGCCTGCACGATCCACGCGCCGCTCCTCAGCTTGCGCACGACGTCGCGGCTGATGCCGGGGCGGTGGTAATACAGCGAGTCGTCGCTGTCGAGCAGCGTCTCGGGATCGAATTCGTCGGACAGCGTCGCGTTCAGCACGTCTTCTTCGTCGCGCTGTGTCTGCTTCGGCACCGGGTCGGGCGGCGTGCGGCCGGACTTCGCACGCGGCGGCGCGTTCAGCGGCTTGATCGAGCCGATCTCGTTGCGGAACAGGTTCGCGTCGGCATCGGCCTGGCGCGTGGCCTTCGCGGTTTCGACGCGGGTGCGCTCGCGGCGCTCGGCTTCACCTTGAAGCGACTTGCGCAACGTGCCGAGGCCGGCGAGGCCCTGGCCGCGCAATGCGGCCGGGTCGGGCGCGGGCGGCGGCGCGGCTGGCGCAGGGGTCACGGGACGGGCGGCGATCTGCCGCTTTGCGGGATCGCTGGGATGGGGCTGGTTCTTCGCCATGATTCGGTAACAGGGCAGGCGCGTTCGGGCGCGCGGACACAAAAAAGCCGCTGCGCGGCGGCAGCGGCTTTCCGGTCGAGCCCGCTTCGCGGCAGCGGACGCCATTGTAGCGCCCGGCGCGGCAACGCTTGCGGCTTACTTCTTGTCGTGCAGGCTTTCGAGGTAGCGCTGCGCGTCGAGCGCGGCCATGCAGCCCGTGCCCGCGCTCGTGATCGCCTGGCGGTACACGTTGTCCTGCACGTCGCCCGCGGCGAACACGCCCGCGACGCTCGTCGAGGTCGCGTTGCCGTGCAGGCCGCTCTTCGTCAGGATGTAGCCGTCCTTCATCTCGAGCTGGCCCTGGAACAGGTCGGTGTTCGGCTTGTGGCCGATCGCGACGAACACGCCCTGGACGTTGAGGTCTTCCGTTGCGCCGGTCTTCACGTTCTTGATGCGCAGGCCCGTGACGCCCGAAGCCTCGCCCGTCACCTCGTCGAGTACGTGATCCCACTTGATCTCGACGGCGCCTTCCTTTTCCTTCTCCAGCAGGCGGTCGATCAGGATCGGCTCCGCGCGGAACTTGTCGCGGCGGTGGATCACCGTGACCTTCTTCGCGATGCCGGTGAGGTAGAGCGCTTCCTCGACGGCCGTGTTGCCGCCGCCGATCACTGCGACTTCCTGGCCACGATAGAAGAAGCCGTCGCAGGTCGCGCAGGCCGACACGCCCTTGCCCATGAACGCTTCTTCGGACGGCAGGCCGAGATACTGCGCGGACGCGCCGGTCGAGATGATCAGCGAGTCGCACGTGTATTCGCCTGAGTCGCCGATCAGGCGGATCGGCTGCTCGTGCAGTTTCGCGGTGTGGATGTGGTCGAAGACGATTTCGGTGTTGAAGCGCTCGGCGTGCTCGAGGAAGCGCGCCATCAGCTCCGGACCCTGCACGCCTTGTGCGTCTGCCGGCCAGTTTTCGACATCGGTCGTGGTCATCAGCTGGCCGCCCTGCGCGATGCCGGTGATCAGAACCGGGGACAGGTTGGCGCGTGCTGCGTAGACGGCAGCCGTGTAGCCGGCGGGGCCGGAACCGAGAATCAGGACTTTGGCGTGTTTGGGCGTGGACATGTGCGAATCCGTAAAAGGCGGCCGCGGCGGGCGGGGTAGGGCTCGCCGTACGATCCGGGTTGACCGGGATGCCGTCATAGATGGGTATCAGACGCGCATTATAAAGGTCCCGTTGCTGCGTTGCCGAACGAGAGTTTCAATCGCGGCGATAGCGTTTCGCGGCGAGCCTCCCGCGCTGGCGCGGCGGGCCGGGCGGCCGTCCGGCATGCGGCGGCGCGTTGTCGCAGGCCCGCTCAAGGGCGCGGCTGGCCGGTTTGCGGTCGCTGGCGGCGCCCGGTTCGGCACCCCGTCCCTGTTATGTAACCGTCATTTACACTTGGCGGCCCGGTGCAGCGTTTACAATAAGCGGGATCGAACGACAGGCGGGCGCACGGCCCGTCCTCTTTATACGGATTCATGGCAAAAGCTCCTTATTCCGCCCAGGCACAGGCGTTGCCGCACCGGATGTCGAAGCTCCTCACGGAGATCCGCTGGATTCTCCAGGTCGCGCTCGGTGCATTTCTGGTGATGGCCCTGTTGAGCTACAGCCGGCGCGATCCGAGCTGGACGCACGCCGCTCAGGTGGACCACATCTCGAACTGGGCCGGCCGCGTCGGCGCGTGGACAGCCGACATCATCCTGCTGCTGTTCGGCCTGTCGGCCTACTGGCTGATCGTGCCGCTCGCGCGGCGCATCGCCGTCAACTACCGCCGCATCACGCGCCACGAGGCGATTCCCGACGAACCCGAGCGGCCGATCGGCTGGCTCACCGAAATCTTCTCGTTCGTGCTCGTCGTGCTGGCGTGCGACGGCATCGAGGCGCTGCGCATGTGGTCGCTGAAGGTGCAGTTGCCGCGTGCGCCGGGTGGCGTCGTCGGCGAGGCCGTCGCGGGCGCGATGTCGCACGCGTTCGGCTTCACGGGCGGCACGCTGCTGCTGCTGATCGCGCTCGCGATCGGCCTGTCGCTGTATTTCCGCTTCTCGTGGCTGTCGGTTGCCGAGCGCGTCGGCGGCGCGATCCTGTCCGCCGTCAACGTCGCGAAGCTGCGCCGCGAGGCCGAGCGCGACCGCAAGCTCGGCGAGGCCGCGGCCGTGCGCCGCGAAGGCAAGGTCGAAGAGGAGCGCGTGCGCATCGAGGATCACGAGCCCGTGACGATCGTGCCGCCGGTCGTCACGCCGGCGAAGTCGGAGCGCGTCGAACGCGAGCGCCAGGTGCCGCTCTTCACCGACCTGCCGGGCGATTCGACGCTGCCGCCGGTGTCGCTGCTCGATCCCGCGCCGAAGACGCAGGAGGCGATTTCCGCCGATACGCTCGAATTCACGTCGCGCCTGATCGAGAAGAAGCTCAAGGACTTCGGCGTCGAGGCGAGCGTCGTCGCCGCGTACCCGGGCCCGGTCGTCACGCGCTACGAGATCGAGCCGGCCACCGGCGTGAAGGGCAGCCAGATCGTCAACCTCGCGAAGGATATCGCGCGCTCGCTGTCGCTCGTGTCGATCCGCGTCGTCGAGACGATCCCCGGCAAGAACTACATGGCGCTCGAGTTGCCGAACCAGCGCCGCCAGACCGTGCACCTTTCCGAGATCATCGGGTCCGAGGTGTATGCGGCCGCATCGTCGGCATTGACGCTGAGCCTCGGCAAGGACATCGGCGGCAAGCCCGTGTGCGCGGATCTCGCGAAGATGCCGCACCTGCTCGTCGCCGGTACGACCGGTTCGGGCAAGTCGGTCGGGATCAACGCGATGATCCTGTCGCTGCTGTACAAGGCGACCGCCGAGCAGGTGCGCCTGATCCTGATCGATCCGAAGATGCTCGAAATGAGTGTCTATGAAGGCATTCCGCACCTGCTGTGCCCGGTCGTCACCGACATGCGCCAGGCCGGCCACGCGCTGAACTGGACGGTCGCGGAGATGGAGCGCCGCTACAAGCTGATGAGCAAGCTCGGCGTGCGCAACCTCGCGGGCTACAACAACAAGATCGACGACGCGGCGAAGCGCGAGGAGAAGCTGCCGAACCCGTTCAGCCTGACGCCGGACGATCCGGAGCCGCTCGGCCGCCTGCCGAACATCGTCGTCGTGATCGACGAGCTGGCCGACCTGATGATGGTCGTCGGCAAGAAGGTCGAGGAACTGATCGCGCGGATCGCGCAGAAGGCGCGCGCGGCCGGCATCCACCTGATCCTCGCGACGCAGCGCCCGTCGGTCGACGTGATCACGGGCCTCATCAAGGCGAACGTGCCGACGCGGATCGCATTCCAGGTGTCGTCGAAGATCGATTCGCGCACGATTCTCGACCAGATGGGCGCCGAATCGCTGCTCGGGATGGGCGACATGCTGTACCTGCCGCCCGGCTCCGGGCTGCCCGTGCGCGTGCACGGCGCGTTCGTCGCCGACGACGAAGTGCATCGCGTCGTCGAGAAGCTCAAGGAGCACGGCGAGCCGAACTACGTCGAAGGCCTGCTCGAAGGCGGCACCGCCGACGGCGACGAGGGCTCGGCCGGCGCGGGAACCGGCGAAGGCGGCAGCGAGTCTGATCCGCTGTACGACCAGGCGGTCGAGATCGTCGTCAAGAACCGCCGCGCGTCGATCTCGCTCGTGCAGCGTCATTTGCGGATCGGCTATAACCGCGCGGCACGGCTGCTCGAACAGATGGAGCAGTCGGGGCTCGTGTCGGCGATGTCGTCGAGCGGCAATCGCGAAATTCTTGTGCCGGCGCGCGACGCGGAATGAGTCCGCGGCGCCCGCAGTGCCGGCCACCCAGGGAGAAAACCGCACCATGCAGCAACTTTCGTTCGTCCCTTCCCTTCGCTCGACGCGGCGCTGGCTCGGCGCGGCGTTCGCCGGCGCATCGCTGATGCTCGCGGCGACGCACGCGTTCGCGGGCGGCACCGAGCAACTGAAGGCCTTCGTGTCGCAGGTGCGTTCGGCGAAGGGCGAATTCACGCAGCAGATCGTCAAGGCGCCGGCCAAGGGTGCGAGCGCCGCGCAGGCCGCGCCGAAGCCCACCGACAATTCGAGCGGCACGTTCGTGTTCGCGCGTCCGGGCAAGTTCATCTGGACGTACCAGAAGCCCTACCAGCAGGTGCTGCAGGCCGACGGCGACAAGCTCTACGTGTACGACCGCGACCTGAACCAGGTCACCGAGCGCAAGCTGAACGGCGCGCTGGGCGCGAGCCCCGCCGCGATCCTGTTCGGCAGCAACGATCTCGACAAGAACTACACGCTGCACGATGCCGGCGAGAAGGGCGGCATCGAGTGGCTCGAGATGCTGCCGAAGGCGCAGGACACGCAGTTCCAGCGGATCGGCATCGGCTTCCGGAACGGCACGCTCGCCGCGATGGAACTGCACGACGTGTTCGGCAACGTCACGCTGCTGACGTTTACGAACATCCAGACGAATCCGCCGCTGAAGGGCGATACGTTCAAGTTCGTCGTGCCGAAGGGCGCCGACGTGATTACCGGCTGACCGGCGCCGCGCGCCGCTCTCCCGCAACGGGCCTGCCGGCGACGGCAGGCCAGTGTTGTTTCCGGGCGCGGGCACCGGGCGCGGGCACCGGGCGCGGGCACCGGGCGCGGGCACCGGGCGCGGGCACCGGGCGCGGGCACCGGGCGCGGGCACCGGGCGCGGGCACCGGGCGCGGGCACCGAACGCGGGCACCGGGCGCGGGCACCGAACGCGGGCACCGGGCGCGGGCACCGAACGCGGGCACCGGGCGCGGGCACCGAACGCGGGCACCGGGCACGGGCGCCGTCGCGCGGCTGTCATAATGTCGGGTCCGGCGGCCGGTTCGGTCGCTACCGTTTGATGTGGAGCGAGGGTTCATGTCCGACCTGTTTCAAGTCGAGCCGCGCCGGCCGCTCGCCGAGGCGCTGCGGCCGAAGACGCTCGCCGAGGTGATCGGCCAGACGCATTTGCTGGGCGAAGGTAAGCCGCTGCGGCTCGCGTTCGAGTCGGGCAAGCCGCATTCGATGATCCTGTGGGGGCCGCCCGGCGTCGGCAAGACGACGCTCGCGCGGCTTACCGCGCTCGCATTCGACTGCGAGTTCATTGCGCTGTCCGCGGTGCTCGGCGGCGTGAAGGACATCCGCGAGTCGATGGAGCAGGCGAAGGACACGCTGAACCGCACCGGCCGCCACACGATCCTGTTCGTCGACGAGATCCACCGCTTCAACAAGGGGCAGCAGGATGCCTTGCTGCCGTTCGTCGAGTCGGGGCTCGTGACCTTCATCGGCGCGACGACCGAGAACCCGAGCTTCGAGGTCAACTCGGCATTGCTGTCGCGTGCGCAGGTGTACGTGCTGAAGTCGCTGAACGACGACGAGATGCGCCTGCTGCTGAAGCGCGCGCAGGAAATCGCGCTCGACGGCCTCGCGTTCGACGACAAGGCGATCGATACGCTGGTCGGCTACGCGGACGGCGACGCGCGGCGCTTCCTGAACCTGCTCGAGCAGGCGCAGACGGCGGCGTCGTCGGCTGGCGTCGCGACGATCGATGCCGAATTCGTCAGCAACGCGATGACGCTGAACGCGCGGCGCTTCGACAAGGGCGGCGACAACTTCTACGACCAGATCTCGGCGCTGCACAAGTCGGTGCGCGGCTCGAGCCCCGACGGCGCGTTGTACTGGTTCTGCCGGATGATCGACGGCGGCGCGGATCCGAAGTATCTCGCGCGGCGGATCGTGCGGATGGCGTGGGAAGACATCGGCCTCGCCGATCCGCGCGCGCTGCAGATGGCGAACGACGCGGCCGAAACCTACGAGCGGCTCGGCTCGCCGGAGGGCGAACTCGCGCTCGGGCAGGCTGTGATCTATCTCGCGTGCGCGGCGAAGAGCAACGCGGGCTACAACGCGTTTAATCAGGCGATGGCGTTCGTGAAGCAGGACAAGTCGCGCGAGGTGCCCGTGCATCTGCGCAACGCGCCGACCAAGCTGATGAAGGAACTCGGCTACGGTCACGCGTATCGATACGCGCACGACGAGCCGAACGCGTATGCGGCCGGCGAGACCTATCTGCCGGACGGGGTGCGCGAGCCGCGCTGGTACAAGCCGGTGCCGCGCGGGCTCGAATCGAAGATCGCCGACAAGCTCGCGTGGCTGCGCGAGCTCGACCGCGAGGCCGGCAAGAAGGACTGACGGGGCAACGCGCGGCCCGGTTCGGTCTGCGCCGTTCCGGACGCGTCAGCGCTTGCGGCCCGGCTGCTTCTTCCAGTAGTCGAACGGCTCTTCGTGGCATTCGATGTCGAGTTCCGCGACCCGCGCATGCAGGCGTTCCTGCGCGTCGGCGATCGCGAGGTTGTAGATCGCGGGCGCGATCTCCTCGACGAAGAAGTGCAACAGCGCGCCGGCCTGGATGTTGCCGATCGGCTCGTCCATGTTTTCTGTGAAATAGCGTTGCAGCGACGCGATTGCGCGATCGCGTACATCCTTGTCCAGTTCGATGGCCATCTAAATCCTTGCGTTGCGGTGACGTGGAGCAGGTACTTCGTTCGACGCGTTGCCGCCGGCCGGCGCAGGCGTTTCGCCTTCCGCGGCGGTTCGACGCGACGCGATTCGCCGGCCGCCGATGTGCGGACCGGCAATGCGATACTGCCATGGACGGCCGTTTTCGGGCATCGTCCATCTGGTCGAAGCGTTGGCGGCCGCGCGGTGCGTTAGAATTCGCGTCTTACACAACGATTTTCCAAGTCCTCCCATGCTCGACATCCAGTTGCTGCGCAAAGACCTCGACGGCGTCGCCAAGCGCCTCGCCGATCGCGGCTACACCCTCGACGTCGCCGGGTTCTCCGCACTCGAAGCGGAACGCCGTGCGATCCAGACCCACACCGAAGAGCTCCAGGCGCGCCGCAACAGCCTGTCGAAGCAGATCGGCGCGATGAAGGGGAAGGGCGAGGACACGTCGGCCGTGATGGCCGAGGTCGGCGGGATCGGCGACGAAATGAAGGCGGGAGAAGCCAAGCTCGGCGACATCCAGGCGCGCCTGTCCGACCTGATGCTGGGCATGCCGAACGTCGCGCATGAAAGCGTGCCGGTCGGCAAGGACGAAGCGGACAACGTCGAGGCGCGCCGCTGGGGCACGCCGCGCCAGTTCGATTTCGCGGTGAAGGATCACGTCGATGTCGGCACGCCGCTCGGCCTCGATTTCGAGACGGGCGCGAAGCTCGCCGGCGCGCGCTTCACGATGCTGCGCGGCCCGATCGCGCGCCTGCACCGCGCACTCGCGCAGTTCATGATCGACACGCACACGCAGCAGCACGGCTACACCGAGACGTACACGCCGTACATCGTGAACCCGGAGATCCTCTACGGCACGGGCCAGTTGCCGAAGTTCGCGGACGACATGTTCCGGGTCGAGAAGGGCGGCGCGGAAAACACGGTCACGCAATACCTGATCTCCACGTCCGAGATCTCGCTGACGAACACCGTGCGCGAGTCGATCGTCGACGCGTCCGCGCTGCCGATCAAGCTGACCGCGCATTCCCCGTGCTTTCGTTCGGAAGCCGGCTCGTACGGCCGCGATACGCGCGGGATGATCCGCCAGCACCAGTTCGACAAGGTCGAGATGGTGCAGGTCGTCGCACCGGAAGCGTCGTACGCGGCGCTCGACGAGATGGTCGGCCATGCGGAAGCGATCCTGCAGAAGCTCGGCCTGCCGTACCGCGTGATCACGCTGTGCACGGGCGACATGGGTTTCTCGGCCGCGAAGACGTTCGACCTCGAAGTGTGGCTGCCTGCGCAAAACACCTATCGCGAGATCTCGAGTTGCTCGAATACCGAGGCGTTCCAGGCGCGCCGGATGCAGGCGCGTTTCCGCAACGCGCAGGGCAAGCCCGAGCTCGTGCATACGCTGAACGGTTCGGGTCTCGCGGTCGGCCGCACGCTCGTCGCGGTGCTGGAGAACTACCAGAACGCGGACGGCTCGGTCACGGTGCCGGAGGTGCTGCGTCCGTACATGGGCGGCATGGAGCGGATCGACGCGCCGGCACAGGCGTCGTGAAATAGGCTTCCGAAGTCCTTGCAAAAAAATTTGCAGCCGGGGCTTGTCAGCTCAGAAAAGATCGTTTTATAATCTTTTCTTTCCCGGAAACGACCAGCCGGGAAGTGCGGTAAAACGGAGAGGTGGCAGAGTGGTCGAATGTACCTGACTCGAAATCAGGCGTACGGTTTCCCCGTACCGTGGGTTCGAATCCCACCCTCTCCGCCAGAATACGAAACCCCTTGATCCGGAAGGATCAAGGGGTTTTTCGTTTTGGGTCTGCGGCGCGATGTCGGACATTGCGCTGTTATCACCGATCCCCATACTGCGTTGACCGTGTCTCACTACGACCTGCTGAGTAGCGGGCAGCTTGGGCAATTCAACCTGTCCGAATCGCAGGGGCTCGTGTCGCTGCCGTCGTTCCACGTGATGCTGGCGCTGCTGCTCGTATATGCGGTGCGGCATGTCCGTTACGTATTTCCCGCCGTGGTCGTACTGAATGTCGGGATGATCCTGTCGACGCCGACACAGGGCAGCCACTATCTGGCCGACGTGATCGCCGGGATCGTATTCGGCGTGCAATCGATCGTCGTCGTGCGCCGCTGGATGACGGACCCGAACGCTGCCGCGACAGCCGGACCGCGCGCGACGCGTCCGACCTGATCGGCCTGATCAATCTTTCCACGCGCGTCCGGTCTCCGCCGCTTTCCTCAGCTTTAAGCCTTTGCTTCCCGCGCCGTTAACACGGTGCGGCGGCCGGTGCTCCGTGCCGAGCCGTATCGTTCCCCGTCGATTCAATGTCCTATGAAGCTGAGCTACAAGATTCCCCTCGCATTCGCCGTCGCGCTGCTGCTGATGTTCTGTGGCGCGCTGTACGGTATCCACATCCTCAATCGGTCGATCGATACGTTCGCCGAAGACGTGCAGACGAACGTCGGCGACGAGCGGCTCGTGTCGGCCACGCTCGTGCAGTTCAAGCTGCAAGTGCAGGAATGGAAGGACACGCTGTTGCGCGGCAAGCAACCCGACAAGCTCGACCACTACTGGCAGGCGTTCCAGACGCGCGAGCGTACGGTCGATTCGCTCGCCGCACAGCTCGTTCATCAGTTGCCGCCCGGCGAGAGCCGCTCGCTCGTCGAGCAGTTCATGCGCGCACACACGGCGATGGGCGATGGTTACCGGCGTGGCTTCGACGCGTTCAAGGCAGCCGGCTTCGAGCCGTCGGCCGGCGATGCCGCCGTGGCGGGCGTCGATCGCGAACCCGCGGCGCTGCTGGAGCGGGCGGCGAAGTCGATCGCCGACGAGAGCGCCGCCGTGTCGGCGCAGGCGAGCCGCGACGCGCAGCGCGCGACTATCGCGAGCCTCGCGCTGATGCTGGTCGTGCTCGGCGTTGCGATGGTCGGCGCATTCCTGTTCAGCCGCGCGATCCTGCGTCCGCTCGACCGTGCGGTTGCGTGCGCGCAGGCCGTCGCCGAAGGCGACCTGACACGCGACGTCGACGCGGCCGGCCGAGACGAGATCGCCGATCTGCTGCGCGCGTTGCAGACGATGCAGACGAGCCTGTCGGGCGTCGTGCTCGAGGTGCGTACGCATGCCGAAGCCGTCGCGACGGCGAGCGCGCAGATCGCGTCGGGCAATCACGATCTGTCGTCGCGCACCGAGGCGCAGGCTGCATCGCTCGAGGAGACGGCTGCCAGCATGACCGAACTGACCGGCATCGTGCGCCAGTCGGCCGAGCATGCGCAGCACGCGGCGCAACTCGCGCGTGACGCGTCGAATATTGCGACCGCGGGCGGCGGCGTGATGACGGACGCCGTCGACACGATGAACGGCATCGCAGACAGCGCGGCGAAGGTCGGCGAGATCATTGCGGTGATCGACGGCATCGCGTTCCAGACCAACATCCTCGCGCTCAACGCGGCGGTCGAGGCTGCGCGTGCGGGCGAACAGGGGCGCGGCTTCGCGGTCGTCGCGGCGGAAGTGCGCACGCTCGCGCAGCGCAGCGCCGCCGCCGCGAAGGAGATCAAGGGGCTGATCGAGCAATCGACCCAGCGGGTCGACGAGGGCGCCGTGCTGATCGGCCGCGCGGGCGAATCGATTCACGAGATCGTGGGCGCGGTGCAGCGGGTCACGACGATCGTCGGCGAGATCTCGTCCGCGTCGCAGGAGCAGAGCGGCGGCATCCAGCAGGTGAACATCGCAGTCACGCAGATGGACGAAGCGACGCAGCGCAACGCGGCGCTTGTCGAGCAGGCATCGGCCGCGACGCAGGCGCTGGCCGAGCAGGCGAGCGCGCTGCGGCACGCAGTGGCCGTGTTCAGGCTGCCGGAAATGGCGTAACGGCGGTGCCGTCGCGCCGGATGTCGACGGAGCAGGGTGTCGGTGTGGCGGTGCCGTTCAGCGGCGCGCGACGTGGCGAGCCCGCACCGTTCCACGCGAGCCCGTCCCCCGCGATCACGCCGCGGCCGGATACTGCGCAAGCACCCTGGCGCGGATCGACGGCTTGATGTTCGATTGCACCATGTCGCCGCCATAGTGCGCGACGACGCGCGGATTCATCACGCGATACCAGAGCGGCGGCACGTACGCGAACAGGATCATCGTCGCGTAGCCGGCCGGCAGTTGCGGCGAATCGTCGAAGTGGCGCAGCGCCTGGTACGAGCGCGTCGGATTCGCGTGATGATCGGCGTGCCGCTGCAACTGGTACAGGAACAGGTTGGTGACGACGTGATTGCTGTTCCACGAATGCTGCGGCGTGCAGCGCTCGTAACGGCCGCTCGGCAGCTTGCGGCGGCCGAGCCCGTAGTGCTCGACGTAGTTCACGACTTCGAGCAGCGACGCGCCGTAGGCGGCCTGGATCACGAGAAACGGGATCACCGCCTTGCCGGCCATCGCGATCGCGATACCCCACACGACGACGGTCATCGCCCATGCGTGCAGCACCTCGTTGCGCCAGGTCCACGGCGAATGCCCGAGACGTTCGAGGCGTGCCTTTTCGAGCCGCCAGGCCGAGCGGATGCTGCCGGTCACGGTGCGCGGCAGGAACGCCCAGAACGACTCGCCATAGCGCGCGCTCGCCGGATCCTCGGCCGTCGCGACGCGCACGTGGTGACCGCGGTTGTGCTCGACGTAGAAGTGGCCGTACGCGACCGGCGCGAGCGTGATCTTCGCGAGCCAGCGCTCGAAACGGTTCGTCTTGTGCCCGAGCTCGTGCGCGGTATTGATCGAGATGCCTGTCGCCGCGCCGAGCGACAGCGCGAAGCCGACGTAGTCGTACCATGCGAGCGCATGCGTGCCGATGATCCACACGCACGCGAAGAACGCGACGTATTCGACGAGGGTCGCGAGATAGACGATGAACCGGTAATAGCGCTCCCGTTCGAGGTGCGGCACGACGGCATCGGGCGGATTGTCGCGATCGTCGCCGATCAGCGTGTCGAGGATCGGGATCACGCCGAATGCGAACAGCGGACCGAACCACCAGAACACGTGAAGGCCCGTCGACAGCGCGAGCTGGGCTGCGAGGATCGGCAGCGTGATCGTCAGCGCGCCGAGCAGCCACAGGTAACGCTTGCCATCCGACCAGCCTGACGCCGCTTCGTCGTTCATTGCCATTGTCTGCCTCCAGTTGCAGCTGGCCGGCTCGGTGCGTTGGCGCCCGGGGCGACCGCATGCATGGTTGTTCGAATCCTCGCTGGTCCGCGACGCGCGCGGTGGCACCGGATCGTGGTCCGGTTCTGCCTGTTATACGACCCGCACGCGCGCTTTCCAAACTCCGGCGCTAGGCGTGAAACTCCAAACGGAGGGCCGCATGCCACGCATGCCGGGAAGGGCGGGTGCGCGCTGATTGAAACATGCGGGCGAGGCGAGATCGGCCCGCGCGATCCGTGTACTTGTCAGACGAATGCCGCCGCGTGATGCGCGCGGGTATCGGCTCCGCGGGCTCGCAACGAATGTTGCGTCGCAATAAGCGGGGCAGGCGGGTATCGGAGGGGCACGTTTTTCGGTCACATATATTACGGATCATTACGGCGTCCCGGACGAAATGCGAAGCGGCCAGAAACGCGCCCGCCGCGCATCGCAAGGCGAACGGTGCGAGGCGTCGAACGAGGAGGCCGCGGCCGTCGTCCGACGGTACGCATTGATGCGGCGATGCTGCACCTGCACACCGGTTGGCGCACGCCGCCGCGGGCGGTGCCTGCCGTCTTTCGATTCGCGCCGCCATTTGAAAATAACGATTTGACTCATGCCCCGCTTTCGGTTGAAGCTAGTAGCTTGCTGTCCGAAGGGGGCTGTGCCTGCATGAGTTCGACCTTGACCGTTCGTCGTATCGCTGCCGACCAGGGCGGCGTGTATCGCGAACTCCGCGCTGCATCGCTGCGTGAGCCCTACGCGCCCGGCGAAGCGCCGGAGGCCGAATTGCTGAACGTCGAATCTGACGCAGCGTCGGTCATTGCCGCGCAGCGCGCCGTGTCCGACGAGTCGACGACTTTCCTGCTGTATACCGAAGGCCATCCGGCCGGCATGATCGGCGCGTATTTCGACAACACGCCCGAACGGCGCGCGTTCGTTAGCGAGCTGTGGGTCGCGCATGCGGTGCGCCATCTGCGCGGCGGCGTGCTGCTGCTCGAGACGGCCACCGCATGGCTCGCCGAGCGCGGCGCCCAGGATGTCTATGCATGGATCGCCGATGCGAACCGCAACGCGATCCGTTTCTACGAGCGCGCGGGTTTCGGCAACACCGGCGAACACGCGCCGATCGCGCGGATGCCCGGCGCGATGAAATCGCTGTTCGTGTCGCAGGTGATGCACTGACGCGACGTCAAAACACGGGCCGCGCGGCGCGATGAAGGTCCGGTCGCCCGCTTGCCTGCCCGCCTGCCGGTTGCGCGCCCGCCCGGGCCGTCGCAACCCGGCGTCCCAAAAATAATGGCCGCGCGCGTGGACGCCTGTAAAATACGCAAAAAATTTTTGCAGAGTGTCCATGTCGCTTAAAAAATCGCCATTCTTCGAGCTGCGCAGCGGATCGGTCGATACGTTGCTGTTCACCGTGAAGACGACCGATCTCGACGCGTTGCGTGCCGAACTGGTCAAGCGCTTCGAAGCGACTCCCGAGTTTTTCGCCGACGATGTCGTCGCGATCGACGTCCGCCGCCTGGCTGACGGCGAACGCGTCGCGCTCGCGGACATCCGGCAGATGCTGAACGACGTGCGGATGCGCCCGGTGGGCGTCGTCGCGTTGGCAACGCAGGGCTGGGCGGGGGAAGCCGGCCTGCCGTTGCTCGAGGCGCGCGATCGCCGCGCGCCTGCCGCGAAACCGGCCGAGGGCGCGGACGCGTCGCCCATCGCCGAGGCTGTCGTCGCTGCGGCAGCCGAAGTGGCGCCCGAACAGGTGTCCGAGCCGGCGCCGGCGTCGCTCCAGGCGGGCGGCCAGACGCTCGTGATCGACCGGCCGTTGCGTTCGGGGCAGCAGGTTTACGCGAAAGGAGACCTCGTGGTGCTCGCGCCGGTCAGCCACGGCGCGGAGATCATCGCGGAAGGCAATATCCACATCTACGCGCCGTTGCGCGGCCGCGCACTCGCGGGCGTGCACGGCAATCACGACGCGCGCATTTTCTGCACGTGTCTCGAACCGGAACTGATTTCAATCGCGGGTATCTATCGAACAACCGAGAACCCGTTGCCCGCCGAAGTACTGGGCAAATCGGTGCAGATCCGGCTCGAAGGGGAAAAACTGATGATCGAACCGCTGCGCCTGACGTGAAGCACGCGGCGTTCACCGGATCGATCGGCTCTCATTGACGAACACAGGGTATAGGGTAAATGGCAAAAATCATTGTGGTGACTTCGGGCAAGGGCGGCGTGGGCAAGACGACGACGAGCGCCAGCTTCGCGTCCGGTATCGCGCTGCGCGGCCACAAGACGGCCGTGATCGACTTCGACGTCGGCCTGCGCAACCTCGATCTGATCATGGGCTGCGAGCGCCGCGTCGTGTATGACCTCGTCAACGTGATCCAGGGCGAAGCGAACCTGAACCAGGCGCTGATCAAGGACAAGAAGTGCGAGAACCTGTTCATCCTGCCCGCGTCGCAGACCCGCGACAAGGATGCGCTGACGCGCGACGGCGTCGAGAAGGTGCTGAACGACCTCGTCGCGATGGACTTCGAATACATCATTTGCGATTCGCCCGCAGGGATTGAGGCAGGCGCGCTGCACGCGATGTACTTCGCGGACGAAGCGCTGATCGTCACGAACCCGGAAGTGTCGTCGGTGCGTGACTCGGACCGCATTCTCGGCATCCTGTCGTCGAAGACGAAGCGCGGGACCGAAGGCAAGGAGCCGATCAAGGAACACCTGCTGATCACGCGCTACAGCCCGAAGCGCGTGAGCGAAGGCGAGATGCTGTCGCTGGAAGACATCAGCGAGATCCTGCGCATCAAGCTGATCGGTGTGGTGCCCGAGTCGGAGGCCGTGCTGCACGCCTCGAACCAGGGCCTGCCGGCCGTGCACCTCGATGGCACCGACGTCGCCGAAGCGTACAAGGACATCGTCGAACGCTTCCTCGGCGAAGACAAGCCGCTGCGTTTCACCGAATACCAGAAGCCGGGCCTGCTGCAGCGCCTCTTCGGCAGCAAGTAACGGAGGCCGCCCATGTCCATCCTTTCGTTTCTCCTCGGCGAGAAGAAGAAGTCCGCATCGGTCGCGAAGGAGCGCCTGCAGCTCATCATCGCGCACGAGCGGGTCGGCGGCCGTCCGCCGGCCGATTACCTGCCGGCGCTGCAGAAGGAGCTGGTCGCGGTCATCTCGAAGTATGTCCGTATTTCGAACGATGACATCCGCGTGAGCCTCGAGCGCCAGGACGATCTCGAAGTCCTCGAAGTGAAGATCGAGATCCCGCAAGCCTGACCCCTGCGGGTGTCCCTCCGCACGGCGGCTTGTGCCGCCGTGCGCGTCTTACGCCCTGTTGCACTTTCGGGCACGCCGTAACACGGCGTCTGTCGGCCGTAATCGGTTCTCCCGCATTGAACGAATACGCTCGCGTAACTTGTTCAACCAGGAGGGTGTGATGGCTGTCTCTACCGTTCAACGTCGTATCGTTTCGCTCGCGCTGTTTGCCGCGGGCCTGTCAGCCGTCGTCGCGCCGCTTGCCGCGCGTGCGGACGAGATTCTCGTCGGCGCGCCCGTGATTGCGCAGCCGGGCCGCGTGGTCATCGCCGAGCCGGTCGCCGTGCGCACCGGGGAAATCGTCGTCGTCGCGCCGAACGCGCCGCCGCCCGTGCGCTACGAGGTCGTGCCGACCGCGCGGGTGGGCTACGTGTGGGAGCGCGGGCACTGGCGCTGGGATCATGGCCGCTACGTATGGATCGGCGGTCACTGGGAAGCCGAGCGCGTCGGCCTGCAATGGGTGCCGGGCCACTGGGACCAGCGCGGTCCGAACTGGTTCTGGACCCGTGGCCACTGGGCATGATGGAGGGCGCGTGATGAAAAGAACCGCAATCGCCATCGCGCTCGTCGCGATCACGCTGGCCGGGTGCATCGTCGTGCCGGCGCGCCCTGTCTACTACCGGCCGGCGCCCGTCGTGATCTACTGAGCGTCGCGCGGGCCGGGCTGCGCCGGGCCGTTCGCGCCGGACGCAACCAGCTCGTCATCGTGCGGCGTCGGCGCGTGTGCCGCGCTTTCGCCCGCCGCGGCGGCCGGCTCGCCGCTGCCTTCGTCGCGCAACGTGTCGAGCGGATCGGCGGGCGCGGCGGCCGCATCCTGGGGCTCAGTGACGCCGGTCGCAGCCGCTGCGCCCGGCGCGGTTGCCGCGGCGTGTTCGGTGGCCGCGACGGGTGGCGCGAGATAGCGCTGCGCGAGCGTTTCGTAGAGCGGCGGCGCGAAAAAGCGCGACACGCGGCTCGACACCAACGCGGTGGCCATCAGCGAAATCACGAGCGCGTGGCCGTTGATCATCTCCATCACGATCACGAACGACGTGATCGGCGACTGCGTGACGGCTGCAAGATAGCCGACCATCGCGAGCGCGATCAGCATCGGCAGGCTCATGTTGCTGAACACCACGTGCAGCAGGTTGCCGAACCCGGCGCCGATCGACAGCGACGGCGCGAAAATCCCGCCCGGGATGCCCGGCAGGTACGACGCGACCATCGATACCATCTTCAGGAACGGGTAGAACACCGACAGTTGCTGGCTGCCGTCGAGCAGGCCGCGCGCCTCGGCATAGCCGCTGCCGAATGTCGTGCCGCCGGATACGAGGCCGACGACGGCGATCGCGAAGCCGCACAGCGCGGCGAACGCGATCGGCCGCTCGCGATACAGGCCCAGCAGTTGCGTGGGCAGCCAGCGTCCCGTGTTGAGCAGCAGCCAGCAGAACAGGCCGCCCGCGATGCCCGTCACGATCGCGGTGACCAGCACCGCGAGCGCCAGCAGCTTCGGGAAGTGGGGGCCGGCGTCGATCGTGCCGAAATACGTGTAGTTGCCGTTCAGGCCGAGCGCGACGACGCCGGCGAGGATGATCGCGGTGATCAGCACGCCGCTTGCGCGTGCGGAGAAGCTGCGGGTCAGTTCCTCGATTGCGAACACGATCCCGGCGAGCGGCGTATTGAATGCGGCCGACAGGCCGGCCGCCGCGCCGGCCAGGACGAGCTGGCGTTCGATCTGCGCGTTCGAGCGCGGGTAGAAGCGCCGCAGGTTGAACATCAGCGCCGCGCCGACCTGCACGGTCGGCCCCTCGCGACCGATCGTGAAGCCGCCCAGGATGCCCAGGAACGAGATCAGCACCTTGCCGAACAGGATGCGCAGCGTCAGCAGCCGGGCGCCGAATGCGCTCGGGCGCGCATGCAGCGTCGCGATCACCTGCGGGATGCCGCTGCCCTCGGCGCCGCGGAAGAACCGGCGCGTGATCCATGCCGACACGGCGGCGATTGCCGGCGTCAGCAGCAGCGGCAGCCACGCGGCGTGATCGCGCATCGCGCGGAAGGTCTCGTAACCCCAGTCGATCAGCCGCGCGTAGAGCACGGCTGCGAGGCCGACGACGATCGCGCCGAGCCAGAAAACGCCATACTGGCGCCAGATTCGCAGTGAGCGGCGGGTGAGGGCGGGAAACAGGGGGGAAAGGGCGGGGCGTGGCATCGGCGCGGGCCGGAGGGCAAAGAACCGATTATAAAAAGAACCGGATGCCGATGGGGAGCGACAAATTTTCACAAAGCAGATACATTTTGTTGCACATGTAATGTTGGTACTAATGCTGGTGCGCCGCAACCGTCGTTAGCATGCCAAATGGCTGGTCAATTCCCACACATCGTGAAACGCATCCTTATCGTAAAAGTGACGTCGCTCGGCGACGTCGTCCAGACGCTGCCAGTCGTTGCGGACCTGCATCGCGCCTTTCCCGGCGTGACGGTCGACTGGGCTGTGGACGAATCGTGCGCTGAAGTCGTGCGCTGGCATCCGGGCGTGAGCGCCGTTCTATGCGCGCCGCTGCGCCGGTTCAAGAAACTCCGGAATGCCGGCGACCTGAAGGCGATCTCGGCGTCGATCGGTGCGTTGCGTGCGCACCGCTACGATGCGGTCATCGACCTGCACGGCGTCTACAAGAGCGCGATCATTTCGGCGCTGGCGCGCGCCGCGCGCCGCGTCGGCTACCAGACGCAGGATCTTGGCGAAACGGGCGCACGCTTCGCGTATTCGCATCGCTTCGGCCCGCGGCCGGACTGCGACGCATGGCACGGGATGCGCGTGAGCGCCGGCGAAGCGCTCGGCTACGTGCCCGAAGGCGTCGCCACGTACGGTATCGTCCCGCCGCAGGACGCGAGCCTGCCGGCTGCCGTGACCGACGGCGCACCGTTCATGCTGCTGTTCCATGCGACGTCCAATCCCGACAAGAAATGGCCGGCCGACCACTGGGCCGCGCTCGCGACGCAGATGATGGCGCGCGGCGTACGCGTGCTGTTGCCGTGGGGGTCGGCTGCCGAGCACGACGATGCGCAGGAGATCGCCGCGCGCGCGCCGGGGGCAGTCGTGCTGCCCGCGATGACAGTGCGCGAGCTTGGCGCGGCGCTCGGCCGGGCCGCGCTCGTGGTGGGGGTCGATACGGGGTTCGTGCACATGGCGCACGCGCTGCAGCGGCCGACCGTGATGATTTTCGTCGCGACGTCGCGCCACCATTGCGGCATCGGCGGCGCACCGAATGCATTGTCGATCGGCGAGCCGGGTGCGATGCCGTCCGTCGAGCAGGCGCTGGACGCGATCGATGCGGTCGGCCCCGCCTACGGCGCACTGCGCGCGCGGCTGTCCGCCTGACGGCGCGGGGCGGGGCGGTTCAGGCGAGCAGCGCCTCGACCGTGATGACGGCGGCGATGGCCGCCAGATTCGCCAGCAGCGCCTCGAACACGAGGCCGCGCCACGTCTTCGGCCGGAAGCGCAGCGCGAGCAGTAGCGCGCCACCCAGCGCGAGCGCGAGGGTCAGGACGAGGTCGGCATTACCGAGGTGGATGCTCATGGCGGCGGCTCCTTCGAGGAGGGATCCCGGGAGCGCGCAGCGGCGCGCCCAGGATCGAGTATAGGCAGAGCCGGCCGCCGCACAACCCGGGGCGCCCCGGAGTCTCAGACGAGCGACGCGTCGCGCGTTTCGCGCATCAGCAGCACGCCGAACAGGCTGATTGCCGCCGCGATCGATACGTAGCCGCCGACCCACGACAGCCCGCCGCGCGCAGCCAGCAGTTGTGCGATATACGGCGCGATCGACGCGCCGAGGATCCCGCCGAGGTTGTACGCGACGCCCGCGCCCGTATAGCGGACGTTGGTCGGGAACAGTTCCGGCAGCAGCGCGCCCATCGGCGCGAACGTCACGCCCATCAGGAACAGCTCGATCGTCAGGAACAACGCGACGAGCGGCATCGAGCCGCTGCCGAGCAGCGGCTCCATCGCGAAACCCGACAGCAATGCGGCAATCGCGCCCACGACGAGCACCGGCTTGCGGCCGAAGCGGTCCGACGCCCACGCGGAAAGCGGTGTCGCGAGTCCCATGAACACGACCGCGAAACACAGCAGGCCGAGGAAGCTCTGGCGCGGAATATGCAGCGCCGACACGCCGTACGACAGCGAGAACACCGTCGAGATATAGAACAGCGTGTAGCAGACGACCATCGCGAGCGCGCCGAGCAGCGTCGGCTGCCAGTGTTGCGTGACGAGCGTCGCGACCGGCACGCGCACGCGCTCGTTGCGGTCGAGCGCGGCCTGGAACGCGGGCGTTTCGGTGATCTTGAGCCGCACGTAGAGGCCGAGCGCGACGAGCACCGCGCTGACGAGGAACGGAATGCGCCAGCCCCAGCTGCGGAACTGCTCGTCGGACAGCGACAGCGCGAGCGCGAAGAACAGGCCGTTCGACATCAGGAAGCCGACCGAGGGCCCCAACTGCGGGAACATCCCGAACCAGCCGCGCTTGCCCTGCGGCGCGTGCTCGGTTGCGAGCAGCGCGGCGCCGCCCCATTCGCCGCCGAGGCCGATCCCCTGGCCGAAGCGCAGCACGCACAGCAGCACCGGCGCGAGCGCGCCGATTGCGTCGTAGCCGGGCACGAAGCCGATCGCGGTGGTGGACACGCCCATCACGAGCAGCGACGCGACGAGCGTCGACTTGCGGCCGATGCGGTCGCCGAAGTGCCCGAACAGGAACGAGCCGATCGGGCGTGCAATGAATGCGATGCCGAACGTGACGAACGCGGACAGCGCCTGCGCGGTCGCGGAGCCGTGCGGAAAGAATACGGGGCCGATGACGAGCGCGGCGGCCGTCGCGTACACGTAGAAATCGTAGAACTCGATCGCGGTGCCGATGAAGCTCGCGAACACGATGCGCCGGTGGCTGACGGCGCCGGCCGAACCGGTTGCGTGTGCAACGGCCGGGGGGGATGCGGACATGGATGTCTCCGTTTTGTCGTTGGGGCGGTCGGCTGAGCGTGCGGTCGGGCAGGCGGATGCCTGCCGGAGGCAGCCGAGCGGATGATGCGGTGGCGGCGTGGACGCGCGCCGTGGCGCGGACGTCACCCGCCGGTCGACGATGGAGACGGGTACGTCGCCGCCGCCCGGTGCCGGCGTGGTCGGCTCGCATGCCGGGTGGGGCGCGCGAACGCGCGCGCGGCGTGATGGCCGCGCGATTGCGGAAAATTATAGCCAGCGCCGCCGCACACCGGCAATCGCCGGGCGGCCACCGGTCAGTCGAGCGATTGCGCCTGCGCGGACGCGGTGCTTTGCAACTGGAAGTGGCCGTCGTCGTTGAAGAGCCAGCCTTCCATCATTTCGAGCTGGCCTTTGCCGTCGAGCAGTCGCGAAGGCGGCGGTGGCAGCGGTGCCGAGCGACGCAACGACGCGAGCGCGAGCGCTTCCGCTTCGCTGTCGCCGTTGCTGCGATAGACGGACGCGTTGACGAGGCGGCCGCTGCGATCGACGGTGAATGCCACGACGACGAGCGAACGGAGCATCGCCTGCGGGGTGCCGTGCAGCATGCTGGACGGATTGCGTTCGGCGACGCGTTGAGCGATCTCGACGCGATACTGGTCGCGGCTCGCGCTGCGCGTGATCGACGGAATAGTCAGGACCGAGCGCAGCGACGGCGGCGGCGTGATCGTGCAGGCGGCAAGCATGGCGACGACGGCCAGCGCGGCGATACGCAACGGGTCGACGCGCGGACGGAGAAGAGGGCGCATGAGAGATAGCCAGAAGTGACTATAAAAAAATGATAGACGCACGGACGCGAGCCGATATCGGGAGAAACGCATAACGCGCGATGCCGGGTGTTGCTTTCGCTGATGATGGCCGGGCGCCACACCGCGCATCGCGATGTGACGTGACCGATGTGACGTGACATGTGACAGCGCGCTCGACCGGCTCGCGTGGCTGCAGCGCATGCGCATGCCGGTGCTCGTGTTGCAAGGTTGAAAGGCGCGGCACGCGAATCACGCGCAGGCACGCGACGAACGTCCGGCCGGGCGTAGCGGTCGCCGCATGCAGCACCGCGGCCGACGTCCGCACAATCGCAAGCGATGCCGCCCGCCCGGTTCAGAAGCCGTGCGTGACGAGCGACAGCACCGACAGGTCGGGGTGCGTGCCGTCGATGATGCTCTTGCCGATGTGCACGGCTTCGCGAGCTGCTTCGTCGACGCTCGCGAAGGTTTCCTCGCCGTCTGCGTGGAACGGCACCGTATGGCCGGGCAGCGCGGGATTCACGCCCGGATGGCACACGTAGCCGGTGTAGGTGTAGCACGTGTCGCTGCCGGGAGCGGTAGCCGGCACGACATGGATCTCGAAGCCTTCGTAATCGACGTGGTCCGTCGGTGTCGACAGTTCGGTCATGGCGATCTCCGTGTGCCGCGCGCAGGGGTGGCGCGTGCGGCATCGAGTACGCGGCGGCGGTCGTGTCGCCGTGTTGAAAGAATTTTAGGTGATGGCGGGGCGGGCCGGGAGGCTTCCAGTGCGGCGCGCGATCGGGTATCCGTTGCGTCGAACGAGCAGGCGCGACGGCGGCCGGTACGCGGATTCGGTTGTGCGCTGCCGCGCAAGGCGCGGCGCGAACGCACGTTCCGTCTCGACTGACGGGCGCGCGCGTGGCTGCGTCATTGTTTGCAGCGCGCGTCCTTGCGTTGCACGACGATGATCACGGGGTACTTCTGGCCGTGGTCGAGCTCCACGCGCGCCACGACGGTCAGCGTTGCCGGATCGGAATCGTCGTACACGCTGACCTGTTCGTTCCTGAGGTAGGTTACGCCGGTGCAGTTCGACGTGCGTCCGTCATCCGACACCTTGCACTGGAGATCGTTGTCCTTCAGGTAGTTGTAGGGCGACGGGCTCGCGAGGTATTCGCTCAGGCCGCGCGGCGAGCCGCCGACGCCGGTGACGTACGCGATCGCGCACGACGCCTGCGCGTCGCTGCCGGAGGCGGTGTGGGCCGTCGCATGCGTGCTGACGGCGGCCAGCATGGCGACGAGCGACGAGGCGATGAAGGGCTTCATGACGTGGTTTTCCCGTTTCGCGAATCGGAGCGCGGGATTGTAACGGCATCCGGCGCGAAGCGTCGGAACGCGGGGAAAGCGCGCGCGGACAAACCGCGGACAAACAAAAACCCCGTCATTCAGCGAATGGACGGGGTTTGGCGAACTTCCTGGCGGAAGCGGTGAGATTCGAACTCACGGACAGTTTCCCGTCGCTGGTTTTCAAGACCAGTGCCTTAAACCGCTCGGCCACGCTTCCACACGAGGCGGCATTGTAACCGAAATGCCGTCTCATTCATTTCTTCAATCGTCGCGCAGGAACAATTCCTGCAGGTCGTTGAGGAAACGCTGGCCGAGCGGCGTCGGGGCGATCTGCGCGAAATCGCGCGCGATCAGCCCGCGCCGTTCTGCCTCCTTCAGCGCCGGCTCGATCGTGCTCATCGCCAGGCCCGTGCGTTCGGCGAAGCTGTGCACGGGGAAGCCCTCGACGAGCCGCAGCGTGTTCAGCATGAACTCGAACGGCAGGTCGCGCGCGCCGACTTCACGCTCTTCCTGCACGGCCGTGCCGGCCATCGCCTGCTCGATGAAGGTCGCCGGATGCTTGTGGCGCGCCTGCCGCAGGATCCGGTTCGGGAACGACAGCTTCGTATGCGCGCCCGCGCCGATCCCGAGATAGTCGCCGAAGCGCCAGTAGTTCAGGTTGTGCTTGCACTGATGATTCGGCTTTGCATAAGCGGAAACTTCGTAGCGTCCGTAGCCGGCTTCGGCCGTGCGCGCGTGGATCCATTCCTGCATGTCGGCCGACGCGTCGTCGTCGGGGACGACGGGCGGGAACTTCGCGAACAGCGTATTCGGCTCGAGCGTCAGGTGATACAGCGACAGATGCGGCGGCGCGAACGACAGCGCGGTCTCGATGTCGGTGCGGCATTCGTCGAGCGTCTGGTTCGGCAGCGCGAACATCAGGTCGAGGTTGAAGTTGTCGAACGTCTTCGCGGCGATCTCGACGGCCGCGCGCGCTTGCGCGGTGTCGTGAATCCGGCCGAGCGCCTTCAGGTGCGCTTCATTGAAGCTCTGGATGCCGACCGACAGGCGATTCACGCCGCTAGCGCGGAACTGCGCGAACTTCGCGGCCTCGAACGTGCCCGGATTCGCCTCGAGCGTGATCTCGGCATCGGCGTCGAGCGGCAGCAACGCACGCACGTCGGACAGCATCCGGTCGAGGCCGGCCGCCGACAGCAGGCTCGGCGTGCCGCCGCCGATGAACACGGTATGCACCTGGCGCCCCCACACGAGCGGCAGCGCCTGTTCGAGATCGGCGCGCAGCGCGTCGAGATACTCGGTTTCCGGAAACCGTTCGCCTTTCCACTCGTGCGAGTTGAAATCGCAGTACGGGCACTTGCGTACGCACCACGGAAAATGCACGTACAGCGCGAGCGGCGGCAGCGACGTGAGCCGTACCTGTCCGGGCGACGTGAAGGTCGCGACGACGCGCGCGCCGGTTTCCGCGGCCTGACTCATGCAACCTCCCGCAGCGAATGGGTATCGGGCGTGATCATGCTTCCTCCGCAAGCCGCGCAAGCCGCGCAAGCAGCGCCTTCAGCGCAAGCGCGCGATGGCTGTGCGTGTTCTTCAGGGCCGGCTCGAGTTCGGCTGCCGTCGCGCCGAGCGACGGCAGGTAGAAATACGGGTCGTAGCCGAATCCGTGCTCGCCGCGCGGCGTGTCGACGATCTCGCCGGCCCAGCGCCCTTCGGCGAACAGCGGCTCGGGATCGTCCGCATGGCGCACGAGCGCGAGCACGCAGCAATAGTATGCGCGCCGGTCGTCGACGCCGCGCAGTTGCTCGACGAGATACGCATTGTTCGCCGCGTCGCCCTTGTCGCGGCCGGCGCGCTGCGCGTAGCGCGCCGAATAGACGCCGGGCGCGCCGCGCAGCACGCGCACGCACAGGCCCGAATCGTCGGCGATCGCCGGCAGTCCGGTGAGCCGCGACGCGTGACGCGCCTTCGTCAGCGCGTTCTCGATGAACGTGCCGAACGGCTCTTCCGCCTCGGGCACCGCGAGGTCGCCCTGCGGGACGATCTCGATGCCGACCGTCGAGAACAGCGCGGTAAATTCGCGCAGCTTGCCGGGGTTGTTCGACGCGAGAACGATGCGCGACAGCGGTGCGATGGTGCGCTCGTCAGGCATGGCCGGCGCCCAGGACGTCCTTCTGGCGTTGCACGAGCTCGCCGATCCCGCCTTGAGCGAGGTCGAGCAGCGCGTTCATCTCGGCGCGCGAGAACGGCACGCCTTCGGCCGTGCCCTGCACTTCGACGAAGCCGCCGGCGCCCGTCATCACGACGTTCATGTCGGTGTCGCAGCGCGAATCTTCCGCGTAGTCGAGGTCGAGCACCGGTGCGCCTTCGTACACGCCGACCGAGATCGCCGCCACGTGGTCGGTGATCGGCGAGCGCGTGAGCTTGCCGGCCGCGATCAGCTTCGACACGGCGTCGTGCGCGGCGACGAATGCGCCGGTGATGCTCGCCGTGCGCGTGCCGCCGTCGGCCTGGATCACGTCGCAGTCGATGTGGATCGTGCGCGGGCCGAGCGCCTCGAGATCGAACACCGCGCGCAGCGCGCGGCCGATCAGGCGCTGAATTTCCTGCGTGCGGCCGGTCTGCTTGCCGCGCGCGGCTTCACGGTCGCTGCGCGTGTGCGTCGCGCGCGGCAGCATCCCGTATTCGGCGGTCAGCCAGCCTTGTCCGCGCTCGCGCAGGAATTCGGGCACGCGTTCGGCGACGCTCGCGGTGCAGAGCACCTTGGTGTCGCCGAATTCGACCAGCACGGAGCCTTCGGCATGTTTCGTGTAGTGGCGCGTGAGGGCGACCTTGCGCAGTTCGTTGGCGCGGCGGCCGCTCGGGCGGGAAAGGGAGGACGTCATGTGGGAATCGCGGAAGGAGAGGAAACCCCGATTTTAGCGCCGAACGGCGGGCTTGCCCGGCGGGGTGGTCCGCAAAAATGGGATAATGCGCGCTTCCCGCCCCGCGCTTTCCGATGCGCCGGGCGCCTCGACATATCCCTGCCCGCGAGGGCATCCTGACGGCGAGACAACCATGATCTACAGCATGACGGGCTACGCGAACGCGACGCGCGAACTCGCGACGGCCACCGGCAACGGCGGCACCAGCGTGTCGGTCGAACTGCGCACCGTGAACTCGCGCTTCCTCGACCTGAATTTCCGGATGCCGGACGACGTGCGCGCATGCGAACCCGCGCTGCGCGAAATGCTGATGAACAAGCTGTCGCGCGGCAAGGTCGACGTGCGCATCAACCTGCAGCGCGGCGAACAGAGCATCGGCGCGGGCGCGCTGAACCAGGCGGCGCTCGGCCAGCTTGCCGATCTCGAGCGATCGGTGCTCGACTCCTTCCCGGGCGTCGGCCGCCTGCGCGCGGGCGAGATCCTGCGCTGGCCCGGCGTGCTGGCCGAGAGCGGCGTGTCGGCCGATGCGATCCGCGAAGCGGTGCTCGCGTGCGGCAAGGAAGCGATCGGCGAGCTCGTCGTCGTGCGTTCGCGCGAAGGTGCGCAACTGGCGACGATGCTGCTGTCGAACGTCGCCGAGATGGAAGCGATCGTCGCGCGCATCACGCCGCTCGTGCCGGAGCTGATCGCGAAGCATCAGCAGAAGATCGTCGAGCGGCTGCAGGAAGCGCTCGGCATCGCGGCGCCCGAAGGCAGCGCGCCGATCGTGACGCGCGAGGAAGCCGCGGAGCGCATCCGTCAGGAAGTGACGATGTACGGGATCCGGATCGACATCGCGGAAGAGTTGTCGCGGCTCACCGCGCACCTGAACGAAACGCGCCATGTGATCGAGAAGGGCGGCCGCGTCGGCAAGCGTCTCGACTTCATGATGCAGGAACTGAATCGCGAAGCGAACACGCTCGGCTCGAAGGCGGCGGCGAAGGAACTTGCCGACGCGTCGATGGCGCTCAAGCTTCTGATCGAGCAGATGCGCGAGCAAGTGCAAAACCTGGAGTAAACGCAACATGACCCATCCCACCCACGACGGCCACGCCGCGCATACGCTCCATGCGGGCGTCTATCCGGGCAACCTGTTCATGGTTGTCGCGCCGTCGGGCGCAGGCAAATCGACGCTCGTGAATGCGTTGCTGTCGAAGGACAGCGAGATCTGCCTGTCGATCTCGTACACGACGCGCAAGCCGCGCCCGGGCGAGCAGGACGGCCAGCATTACCACTTCACGACGGTCGAGGATTTTCGTACGCGTCACGTGGCGCACGAATTCATCGAGAGCGCGGAAGTGCACGGCAACTATTACGGCACGTCGCGCGTCTGGATCGAAGAGCAGATGAAGAACGGCCACGACGTGCTGCTCGAGATCGACTGGCAGGGCGCGGTGCAGGTGAAGAAGCAGTTCCGCAACGCGGTCGGCATCTTCATCCTGCCGCCGTCGCTCGACGCGCTCGAGGAGCGCCTGAAGAAGCGCGGCCAGGACGAGCCGAACGTGATCACGCGGCGCCTGCTTGCCGCCGGCAGCGAGATCGCGCACGCGTCGGAAGCGGAATACGTGGTGATCAACGAGAATTTCGAGCGTGCGCTCGCGGAGCTCGAATGCATCGTCGCGGCGACGCGCCTGCGCTTTGCGTCGCAGTACGCGCGACACACGGAGCTGTTCATCGAGCTCGGCATCCATCTGCCCCACGCGGAATGACGCGGGGGCCGAGGGACATAAGGTAGAATAAGGACTATATTCAGAAGGAATTACCAACATGGCTCGCATTACCGTCGAAGACTGCCTGAAGCAAATCCCGAACCGCTTCGAACTGGCGCTCGCCGCCACCTATCGCGCGCGGCAGCTCGCGCAAGGCCATACGCCGAAGATCGAAAGCCGCGACAAGCCGACCGTCATCGCGCTGCGCGAGATCGCCGCCGGCCAGGTCGGCGTCGAGATGCTGAAGAAGGTGCCGGTGTAACGCGCATCCGGCCCGTTCCAGCCATGTAATCCACGCGCGCAACGACTCGACCTGGAGGCGAATATGAGCACCACCCCATCGTCCGCCTCCGCGGATTCGACCACCGAAGCCACGGCCCGGTCGCCTGCGCGCCAGTACATCGACGCGGTCCTCGAACAGTCCTTCCGGCATCTGTTCGGGCCGACCGCCACTCCGGAGCAGCCGCGCAAGCACGGCGTCGTTTCGATTGCGAAACTGACAGCCGCGCTTGCCGAGTATCTCGCTCCGGACGAAATCAAAGAGGTCAAGGCGGCGTTCCACTTCGGTGACGAAGCCCACCTCGGTCAATATCGCCAGAGCGGCGAGCCCTACATCACCCATCCCGTCGCCGTCGCGGAAATCTGCGCCGGCTGGAAGCTCGACGCGCAGGCCGTCATGGCCGCGCTGCTGCACGACGTGATGGAAGACCAGGGCGTGACCAAGAGCGAGCTTGCCGAGCGGTTCGGCCCGAAGGTCGCCGAACTGGTCGACGGCCTGTCGAAGCTCGACAAGATGGAGTTCCGCAGCCGCGAGGAAGCGCAGGCGGAAAACTTCCGCAAGATGCTGCTCGCGATGGCACGCGACGTGCGCGTCATTCTCGTCAAGCTCGCCGACCGCCTGCACAACATGCGCACGCTCGGCGCGGTGCCGATGGAAAAGCGCCGCCGCGTCGCACGGGAAACGCTCGACATCTACGCGCCGATCGCGCACCGGCTCGGGTTGAACAACACGTATCGCGAGCTGCAGGACATGAGCTTCGCGAACTTCAACCCGCATCGCTACGCGACGCTCGAGAAGGCCGTGAAGGCCGCGCGCGGCAATCGCCGCGAAGTGATCAGCAAGATCCTCGAAGCCGCGCAGCGCGCGATGGCCGACGCGAAGATCGACGCCGAGATCACCGGCCGCGAAAAGACCATCTACAGCGTCTACCGCAAGATGCGCGACAAGCAGCTGTCGTTCTCGCAGGTGCTCGACGTGTACGGCTTTCGCGTCGTCGTCGAGAGCGCGCTCGACTGCTACACGTGCATCGGCGCACTGCACGCGCTGTACAAGCCCGTGCCCGGCAAGTTCAAGGACTACATCGCGATCCCGAAGATCAACGGCTATCAGTCGCTGCACACGACGCTCGTCGGCCCGTTCGGCGCGCCGATCGAGTTCCAGGTGCGCACGCGCAAGATGCACGAGATTGCCGAGGCGGGGGTCGCTGCGCACTGGCTGTACAAGAACGGCAGTGCGGATCTCAGCGACGTGCAGAAGCGCGCGCATCAGTGGCTGAAATCGTTGCTCGACATCCAGAGCGAAGCCGGCGATTCGAGCGAATTCCTCGAGCACGTGAAGATCGACCTGTTCCCCGACGCGGTCTACGTGTTCACGCCGAAGTCGAAGATCATGGCGCTGCCGCGCGGCGCGACGGCGCTCGATTTCGCGTATTCGATCCACAGCGATCTCGGCAACCAGTGCGTGGCCGTGAAGATCAACAACGAGCTGCTGCCGCTGCGCACCGAACTGAAGAGCGGCGATATCGTCGAGGTGATCACCGCGCCGTATTCGAAGCCGAACCCGGCATGGCTCGGCTTCGTGCGCACCGGCAAGGCACGCTCGGCGATTCGTCACTACCTGAAGACGATGCGCCTGAACGAGTCCGTGCAGCTTGGCGAGCGGCTGGTCGACCAGAGCCTGAAGGGCTATGGCCTTGCGCTGGCCGATGTCGAGCCGGAAGTGTGGGAGAAGCTCGTGCAGTGGACGGGCAACAAGAGTCGTCAGGAAATCTTCGCGGACATCGGTCTCGGCCGCCGCGTCGCCGCCGTGATGGCCAAGCGCATCGAGGTGCTGATGAGCGGTCGCGACGCGGACGATGATCTGCCGAAGTCCGAGCGGCATCCGGCGCATCATGCGCCGCCGGTGGTGATTACCGGCACCGAAGGGATGTCCGTGCAGTTGTCGGCATGCTGCCGGCCGATTCCGGGCGACGCGATCATGGGTTACATCGGCATCGGCCTGGGGATGGCGATTCATACGACCGATTGCCGCGTGGCGCAACGCATTCATCGCCGCGATCCGGGCCGCTGGATCGACGTCGAATGGGCGCCGCAGCCGGGCCGCCTGTTCGATGTCGCGGTGAAGGCGCTCGTGAAGAACACGAAGGGCATTTTTGCGCGCGTCGCAGCGGACATCACGTCGGCCGACGCGAACATCGTTCATATCGCGATGGACGAGGATCTGACGCACGAATCGACGGTGCTGCGCTTCGTGATCCAGGTCAGCGACCGTGTGCATCTCGCCAACGTGATGCGGCGCGTGCGAACCAATCCGGACGTGATGCGGATCATGCGAGAGCGGTCGACCGACGACGGCGCGCATGCACGGCACGACGGCGGCATGCGCATCGAGCGCGAGCGACAGGATTATTGACGCGTGCCCCTTGGGCGATCGTTCTACGGCGGCCAACGGCCGCCGTTTTCGTTTGTGCTGCGGAGCGAAAGTGGGGCTTGTCTTGCGTCCTTCCGAAGTCGGTCGGGCGCAAGATGTCTTGATGCGAGTGACGGAAGAGGGAAAACAGAAAAGAAAAAGGGCTTTCCCGGAGGAAAGCCCTTTTAAGGTGGCGCGGCTGGCAGGATTCGAACCCACGACCCCTTGGTTCGTAGCCAAGTACTCTATCCAACTGAGCTACAGCCGCACGCAAAGCGGTACTGCTTAACTGTCGGAACCTTCTGCGATGGGAAGGCCCCCAAAAAAAGTGGCGCGGCTGGCAGGATTCGAACCCACGACCCCTTGGTTCGTAGCCAAGTACTCTATCCAACTGAGCTACAGCCGCACGCAAAACAAAAAAGCTACTACTTCGAACTGAAAGGGCCTTCGGTTTGGAAGGCCCTTGAAAAGGTGGCGCGGCTGGCAGGATTCGAACCCACGACCCCTTGGTTCGTAGCCAAGTACTCTATCCAACTGAGCTACAGCCGCACGCAGAAGCGAAATTATAGCAGGGTTGTATAAAAAGGGAAGCCTTATTCGCGAATTGCGCTGCACGGCCTTGCCGGGGCGCCCTTCGTGTACCCTTGGAGCATCAGTCATCCACGTGTTGAATCTGCATCATGAACAAGGCGTTTGTCAAAGAGTCGGACGGTGACGACGACGATCTCGACCAGGCTCAACCCGCGATTCCGGCGGGCGCGAAGAACTACATCACACCGGCCGGCCACAAGCGGCTGAGGGACGAGTTGCTGAGCCTGATCGACGTCGAGCGTCCCGAGGTCGTGCGGCTCGTGTCGTGGGCCGCGTCGAATGGGGACCGGTCCGAGAACGGCGACTACATCTACGGCAAGCGGCGGCTTCGCGAGATCGATCGCCGCATCCGCTTCCTGACGAAGCGGCTCGATCTTGCCGAAGTCGTCGACGCGAGCCGGCAGGAGAATGTCGACCAGGTGTTTTTCGGCGCAACGGTCGATTACGAGACGCCGGACGGCGAGGATCACACGATCACGATCGTCGGGATCGACGAGGTCGATCTCGACCACGGCTGCGTCAGCTGGATTTCACCGGTCGCGCGTGCGCTGATCAAGTCGAAGATCGGCGATACCGTCACACTGATGACGCCGGCCGGCCCGCAGCCGATCGACGTGCTCGACGTCCGTTATCCGGTACCGGGCAAGGCCTGAGCGGCGGCCGGCGCAGTCCGGCAAAGAAAAAGAACAATCCCCACTCAGCGTAGTCCGCTGAGTAGGGATCGGGCTGACCATCTCATTAGCGCCCCGATGGGGCGCTTCGTCATCCGGCGTGCGGCGGATGCGCCGGTCGTTCAGAAGCGATGACGCAGGCCGGCCGTGACCGCGATCTGCTTGTTGGTCGACGACGCGGCGCCCAGCCCGTTGATGTTGGCGCCGAGGTCGAGACCGTCGTTGTTGACCTTCTGGAATTCGCCCTGCAGGTAGACGTCGGTGCGCTTCGACAACGCATAGTCGGCTTGCAGGTTGAACTGGTGCCAGGTCGGCTTGTCGCCGGCCAGACGCCCCTGCGTGTACGTATAGGAGCCGGCAAGCGACAATGCCGGCGTCAGCGCGTAGCGGCCGTTGACTTCATAGTTGCTGAAGCGCGCGGTTCCACCGAGGCCCGTGATGCCGCCGGACACGCCGGACTGGCCCGCGCTGATCGCGCGGATGCCGGTCAGGCGCGTTTGCGTAAACACGAAACCGACCGTAGCGGGGCCGAACCCGTAATTCAGGCCTGCGCCCCAGGTGCGCTGCACGCGTGACGCGAAGGTCCAGTCGCCGGTCACCGCGCCCGGATCGGTCGCTGCCTGCGCGAGCGCGTTCACGTCGCTGTTCAACTGCAAGTAGGCTGCGGCGAAGTTGAAGCCCAGGTAGCTGTACGACACACCGCCGCTATATGCGCGGTTGTTCGCGAAAGCCGACGAGTTCGAGAACCCGTACAACGCACCGAACTTGAGGCCGCCGTAGTTCGCGCTCTGGTACTTGACCGAGTTGTTGATCCGGAACGAGTTGTTCAGGTTGTCGTTGTCGAACGGGTGGGCGAACTGGGTGCCGCCGTATTGCGTACCGGTCAGCGACAGCGGCCCGAGATAGTCGACGACGCTGTCGTACTGCCGGCCCAGCGTCAGCGAACCGTAGCTGTCGTGCGCGAGGCCGACAAACGCTTGCCGGCCGAATTCGCGGCCGTTCTGTTTCAGCGCGCCGTTATTGATGCCGAAACCATTTTCCAGCGTGAAGATCGCTTTCAGGCCGCCGCCGAGGTCTTCGGTGCCGCGCAAGCCCCAACGGCTGCCGTTGACCGAACCGCTCGTTTCCTGCCAGGCGCTGTGACCGCCCTGATTGTTCGTGTAGGTGATGCCTGCGTCGATCAGGCCGTATAGCGTAACGCTGCTTTGTGCATGGGCTGCCGTAACGAATACACCCGACAACGCGGTGACGATCAAGATTTTTTTCATGGATCTGTCTCCAAACAGGATGATGTCGATCGAACCTGCTGCCGGACGGGCATGTTTTGCTTGACGCTGTGGCCGGCCCGGCAGAGCGGCGGTGCGCTTATCAGAAAGCCATCTGCAGTGTACGGAGTGCGCGAAGCGGAGGAAGGTTGCGCGTTAAGCAATAATATATTTTGGAATCGGCAAAAATCTAAGAGTCCGCGCAAACGATTGCCCATCAAGGGTTTGCGGCGGTGCAACGAAAGAAATTGGTGGTCAGGGCGACGTAACGGGCGTTGCGTGATCGCGACAGGCAATCAGCAGCAGGCGGGGGTGGCCGAAGCGCGATTATTGACGCTTCGGCAATAGAGGTTTGTGTGGAGCATGGATAATGAAAGGTTGTTCTCTCGCTATACTGCGATCTCTGCTTTCCGAAGCAGACTTTTTCGTTGACGGAAAAGATCTCCAAACCTTTGTCGGCGCGACTTCCCAGTCGCGCTTTTTTTTGCCCGCTTTTCCGTGCGCTATTGCGCGTGCGAGCGCCGCTTGCGCTTGGCCGCAGGCGCGGCTTCCTTGGCTTCGGTCGGCGGCGGCGTGTAGGTCCAGTCTTCCATCACGTAGTGACGGGCATCCAGTGGCGATGCGAGCAGGTTCTGCCAGTGATCGCCGTGCCAGGTCGTATCGAACTCAGTGTCGCAAGGCGCTTCGCGAGCGGACTCGGCCAGCGCGCGGGACTTGCGACGTACGCGTCCGAGCCGGCTCGCGAAGCGCTTGATTGCGTCCAGCCACATGACCTTCTCCTTCCTTTCTGCGTTAAGTCAGCATCGCAATGTCCCCGGATTTCCGCAACCCGGAAAAAACCCGAGGATTTTACCGAGTCGATTTGTCCCCGGTAGGAATTTCGTGGTCGGAATTATTGATGATTCGATCCCGGTAACATTGACAGGTTTTTGATGCGAATCAATTAATAAAAGGCGATGGTGTACCGATTCCAGTGGTATTAGCGCTTTTTCGATAAAACGGTCGCTAAAAATTTTCTTGACGCACCCGGATTGTCCAATTTATAAAGTCAGCACTCCGTCCTCGGGCGGCGTGCTGGTGCGGGTGCTGGCGCAATGTTTCGGGATTTCGGGAAACGGCTATAAAAATAGCTTTTTTGATCTAATCGAGTGGGGAACGAAGACATGGATACCGGTATCGTGAAATGGTTTAACGATGCTAAAGGTTTCGGCTTTATTACGTCGGACAATGGCGGTGAAGATTTGTTTGCGCACTTTTCCGAAATCCGAATGGACGGCTTCAAGACGCTGAAGGAAAACCAGCGTGTTTCATTCGACGTGAAAGTCGGGCCGAAAGGCAAGCAGGCAGCGAATATCCAGGCGGTCTGACGCGCCACGCATTGCCGATCACGTCCGGCCCCCGCATTGCGGGGGCTTTTTGTTTTCCGGGGGCGGAACATTCCGGTCCGCACTGGCCGCGAACACGCATGCCGGTGCATACTCACGGAAGCACCGTTTCCCTGTCTTTTCATGTCCGATTCCCTTCCGTCCGATCCCGCCGGCGAACTGCCGCTCGTCTTCGTCGACCTTGAAACCACCGGCGGCTCGTCCGCCGAGCACCGCATCACCGAAATCGGCGTGGTCGAAATCGGCCCGCTCGGCGTGTCGACGTGGACGACGCTCGTCAATCCGGGCCAGTCGATTCCACCGTTCATCCAGCAACTGACCGGCATTTCGGACGCGATGGTGCGCGATGCGCCGTCGTTCGCATCGCTCGCGCCGGCGCTATTCGAGCGACTCGACGGCAAACTGTTCGTCGCGCACAACGCGAGCTTCGACCGCGGCTTCCTGCGTGCCGAATTCGAGCGCGCCGGCTTCGCATTCAATCCCGATGTGCTGTGTACTGTACGGTTGTCGCGCGCGCTGTTCCCGCGCGAATCGCGGCATGGGCTCGACGCATTGATCGAACGGCATGGCCTCGTCCCGGCTGCGCGCCACCGGGCGCTGGCGGATGCCGACCTGCTATGGCAGTTCTGGCGCCAGCTGCACGACATCGTGCCGCTCGAGCGGCTGCGCGACCAGATCGCGCGCACGACGCGCCACTTCCGTCTGGCCGGCGATCTGACCGAGGCCTGGCTCGATACCGCGCCCGCCGGGTGCGGCGCGTACGCGTTGTTCGGGGAGGGTGACGAGGCGCTTTATGTCGGCCGCAGCGTGCGCGTGCGGCAGCGACTGCGCGCGCTGCTGACCGGCGAGCGCCGATCGTCGAAGGAAATGCGGCTTGCGCAGCAAGTGCGGCGCGTCGAATGGCGCGAGACCGGCAATGAGCTGGGCGCGATGCTCGCCGAAGCGCAATGGATCGCGCGGCTGCGCCCGTCGTACAACCGGCGCCCCGCGGCCGACACCGCCCGTGCAGGCGGTGTGCCCTGGCCGTTCGAAGGCGCCGTTGCATTCGAGGCGAACGGCGAGCGCCGCCTGTTTCATGTGATCGACGGCTGGCGCTATCTCGGCTCGGCGGAATCGCTCGACGCGGCCGCGCGGCTGGTGGCCGACGGGACGGCCGGCACGTTCGAACCCTTCACCCATCGCTTGTTGCAGACGCATCTCGCGCGCGGCCTGCAGTTGATTCCGCTCGCTGCGCTTACGCTCGCGGGTTGAGCGAGGCGGCGCGATCCGCGCCCGCTGCGTCAGCCGATCGCGCTTGCACCGCCGGCCGAGCAGACGTGCGACAGCGCGGTGTCGAGTGCTTGCGTCTGCGTGGAGTCATAGCGCGTGAGCGTCTTCCAGTTCGCGATGCTGCGCGCGAGCCGCGCCTGGCAATCGGGCGCATCGCGCAGCGGCGCGACCTGCGCGAGGCCCGCGAGCATTTTCTGCGTCAGTCGGTCGAGCGCCGGGCGTGTGCTGGTCGCGAGATCGGGCGGCGTGCCTTCGGGCGGCCGCGTCGCGCGCCATGTCGCGAACAGCGCGTTCTGCACGTCCTTGCTCGCGGTGATCTGATCCTCGAAGAACGTTCGGGCGAATGCCGGATCGACGCCGGCCTGTGCTGCGCGCTTCTCGACCGATGCGAGCAGTGCCGCTTCGCGCGGTCGGTCCTCGATTGCCTTGTGATTCGCCCATTTCCATCGCGCGACCGGTTCGGCGAGCGCGAGGCGCTGCGATGCGAGCGCGACGACGTTGGTGAGTGCGGTGTCGTCACCGTCTGCGCTGGCGATGCGCGGAGACGAAAAGAGGGCGACACCGAGCACGGCGACAGCGAGGCTGGCACGAATGGTTTGCTTCATCGGAACGATCGGGAGAGCCGGGCGGGCCGGACGTGGAAAACCAGAAGGATAGACGAAGACAGTCGCGCGGCGTAGCGACGCGACAGGGGAATCAGCAGGCGAACTGATCCGGCACCGTCAGGCTATTGCGGCCCGGGTGCGAGGCGAATTGCGCGCGATGCGCAGAGATGAACCGCACGATAGCGATGATCGACACGTGGCGGTTACAGAACCGGGCAGTCGTTCACTTCGGCGAGTACAGCTTGTGCTGCTCGTCGAAGAATGCCCGAACGTGCTCGGGCAATTCGGCGAGGAATTCCACGCCGACGGGTTCCGGATCCGGGCTCATCACTTGCTCGGGCGGTGGCATGCGAGTTGGTCTTTCGTCCATGGTCGTTTCTCCAGCAGGTTGGATAATTATCAACCTCGCGCTTGGATTTATGCCAGAGGCGAATCGTTAGATTTTGTCTCTGTTGTATTAACGGCACATGCGCTGTGATGCGAAGTGCGATGCCGACTATTGCATCCTGCTCGATCGGCAACAATCGGGCCGCTTGGTATACTTGCGCACACTTTTTCCTGGACCGCGATGAAACGAACGACGCGCTGGATCGGCCTCGTATGGCTGGCGCTGGTACTGAACGTACTGTCGCCCGTCATCGGCTACGCGCGTCTTGCGTCGAGCGGCTCCGGCGAGCTCACGCTCGAATTGTGCAGTGCAGCGGGTGCTCGCCAGGTCGTGCTCGCGCAGGCGGGCGGCAATCGCGACACATCGTCGTTCGACCATGCCGGCGTGCCGCACTGCGTGTACTGCCCCGGCTTCGCGGCGAACGTGGCGCTCGGCACGAGCCTGCCCGCGATGCCGGGCTTCGTGCGGACGTTCGCCTACCGTGCGGCCGCCCCGGCCGTTCCCGATTTTCCCCGCAAGGGCATCCGTCTCGCGCAGCCGCGCGCCCCGCCTGAAAACACCCCGATCTGATTGATGTCGTCCGCGCGCCCCGGTGGCGCGCGTGCCGCCCGCGGCCGGGTCCGCGTGCCGCGCCGTCCGTGCGCGGCGCGCGCGCTCGCGTCCGGCGGCGTCCGATCATGTTTTCAGGAATTCACTCATGTCGTCTACCTTCGTCGCGCGGCCGTCGCGCGGCCGGCTCGCGCTCGCATGCGCGGCCGCTTTCGCTTGGCCCGCCGCCCATGCGGCATCGACGGACGATGCACGCGCCGATGCCGCCGTCGGTGGCGTCGAGCGTCCCGCCGGTGCCACCGCGCCGGCTTCCGCGGTCGCAATCGTGCCGCCGGCACCGGCCGGCGATACGCTGACCGCCGTCAGCGTGACCGCGCAGCGGCAACCCGTCGATCCGGATACGCCGGCCGTCGTCCAGTCGATCACGCGCGAGCAGATCGATGCGCACACCAACGTCACCACCGAGGACGCGCTGAAGTACGCGCCGAACCTGATGGTCCGCAAGCGCTATATCGGCGACCGCAACAGCGTGTTTGCGGGCCGTGACTTCAACGAACTGCAGAGTGCGCGCGGGCTCGTCTACGCCGACGGCGTGCTGCTGTCGAACCTGCTCGGCTCGAGCTATGCGTACCCGCCGCGCTGGTCGCTGATTCCGCCTGACGACATCGCGCGCGTCGACGTGCTTTATGGCCCCTTTTCCGCGCTGTATCCCGGCAACGCGATCGGCTCGACCGTGCTGCTCACGACACGCCGCCCGGAAAAGCTCGAGGCGTCGCTGTCGACGCAATTCTTTACGCAGCGCTACCACGACGGCTACGGATTCGCGGACAGCTTCGGCGGCAATCACCAGACCGCGCGGATTGCGAACCGCGTCGGCCGGTTCTGGTTCGCGCTGTCGCTCGACCGGCTGGAGAACAACGGTCAGCCGATGCAGTACGCGAGTCCCAATCCGGCCTACAACCCGAAGCTGGGCGCCGCCGTGCCCGTGACGGGCGCCGCGACCGACATCGGGCCCAACGGCAAGCCGCGGACGATCGTCGGTGCGCAGACGATCGAACGGACCGAGCAGCTCAACGAGACGGTCCGGATGGGTTACGCGTTCACCGACCACGTCGACGCGACGCTCACGCTCGGGCACTGGGAAAACCATTACCGGCAGCACGGCGAAACCTTCCTGCGCGATGCGGCCGGCAATCCGGTCTACGGCGGCAACGTGTCGATCGGCGGCCAGAACATGACTGTCGCGCCGAACGCGTTCGCGCCGCAGCGCGGCGACCAGGAGAACTGGCTGTACGCGCTCGGCCTGAACGGCCGGCTCGATTCCGGCTGGCGGCTGTCGGGCGTCGTATCTGCGTACGACGTGTCGCGCGACGTGCTGCGCGCGGCGTCGACCGCGCAGGGCGGCGCGGGCACGCTGTTCCAGGGCGACGGCACGGGCTGGCGCACGCTCGACCTGAAGGCCGAGGCGCCGGAAGTGAAGGGGCACACGTTCACGTTCGGCTATCACTACGACAACTACTTCCTGCGCAACGTCACGTACAACACGGCCGACTGGCTGGCCGGGCCGACCACGTCGCTGTCGAGCGTCTATCGCGGCGACACGCGCACGCAGGCGCTGTTCGCGCAGGACGCGTGGCGTTTCGCGCCGGGCTGGCTCGCGACGCTGGGGCTGCGCTACGAGCGCTGGGATGCATATGGCGGCGCGCTCGGCAACGCGACCGGCACGCTCGGCTATGCGGAGCGCAGCGCGAACGCGCTGTCGCCGAAAGTCGCGCTGCAATGGGACGCGACGGACATCTGGCGCTTCCGGCTGTCGTTCGCGACCGGCACGCGTTTCCCGACGGTCGGCGAGCTGTTCCAGGGCACGATCTCGAACAACGCGATCGTCAACAACAACCCGAACCTGCAGCCTGAAAAGGCGATCGACTGGGACTTCACGGCCGAACGCGACGTGGGCGTCGGTGTCGTGCGCGCCAGCGTGTTCCAGAGCGACCTGCGCGATTCGATCTACAGCCAGACGACGGCGTCGGGCGCGACGACCGTCACCAATATCTCGAACGTCGACCGCGTGCGCGTACGCGGCGTCGAACTCGCGTTCAGCGGCGAGAACGTCGGGCTGAAAGGGCTCGCGATCGACGCGAACGTGTCGGCGAGCAACGCGCAGATCCTCGCCGATGCCGCGAATCCCGCCTATGTCGGCTCGCGCTTTCCGCGTATTCCGCGCATGCGCGCGAACCTGCTCGCGTCGTATCGCTTCGACGAGCACTGGCTCGCGAGCGTCGGCGTTCGCTACTCGGGCCGTCAGTTCAACACGCTCGACAACAGCGACGTGAATCCGGATGTGTACGGCGGCACGAGTTCGTTCACGGTCGTCGACCTGAAGGCGCGCTACCGCTTCGACCGTCACTGGACCGCGTCGGTCGGCATCGACAACCTGACGGACCGCCGTTACTACGTGTTCCACCCGTATCCGGGCCGCACTTTCTATGGAGAACTGAAATGGTCGCTGTGAAGTCGTTCGTTGCAGGCTGCGCGATGTGGCTCGCGGCGCTGTCGCCAGCCGGCGCGCACGATGCGCCGAAGGCCGCCGATCCGCACGCCGCGCATATGAGCATGCAGGCCGCGCCTGCCCAGCAGAAGCCGTCGCTCGCGACGGGCGCCGCGTTCGATGCGCGTCACCGGCTGTGGGTTGCGTGGGTCGAAGGCGCGCACGTCGTCGTCGCGCATTCCGACGACGCGGGCCGCACGCTGTCCGCGTCCGTCACCGTCAACGCGATGCCGGAGCCGATCTACACGAGCGCCGAGAATCGCCCGAAGATCGCGACGAGTCCGGACGGGCGCGCGGTGTACGTGTCGTGGTCGATGCCGCTCGATGCGCCGTACACGGGCATGGTGCGCTTCTCGCGTTCGCTCGACGGCGGCGCGACCTGGAGCGTACCCGTTACCGTGCATCGCGACCGGCAGGCGATCACGCACCGCTTCGACATGGTGACTGTCGATCCGGCCGGCAACATCGCGATCGCATGGATCGACAAGCGCGATCTCGTTGCGGCGAAGGCGGCGGGGCAGGCGTACGAAGGCGCGGCCGTTTACTACGCGGTGTCGCGCGACGGCGGCGCATCGTTCGAAGCCGAACGCAAGGTGACCGACCACACGTGCGAATGCTGCCGGATCGCGATGGCGATCGATCCGGCCGGACGCATCGAGGCCGTGTGGCGCAACGTGTTCCCGGGGCAGATCCGCGATCATGCGCTCGCCGTGCTGCCCGTATCGGCATCGGCGCCGGTCGTGCCGGTGCGCGCGACGTTCTCGAACTGGCACGTCGAGGCGTGCCCCGAGCACGGGCCGGCGCTGGCGATCACGCCGGACGGCATGCGCCATCTTGCATGGTTCGGCGTCGTCGATGGTCGTGCCGACGTGTTCTATTCGCGCATCGGCGCCGATGGCCAGCCGCGCGGCACGCCGTGGGCGTTCGGCGCGAATCCCGCGGTGCCCGGCGAGCAGGCGTCGCATGCGGCGCTCGTCGCGCGCGGCGACGTCGTGTGGCTCGCATGGAAGGCGTTCGATGGCGACACGATGCAGATCAAGCTGCGCCGGTCGGATGATCGCGGCGAGCACTGGTCGGCGCCGCGCGTGATCGCGTCGACGTCGGGCGCGAGCGACAACCCGCAACTGCTCGACGATGCGGGCCGCATCTATCTGTCGTGGCGCACGCGTAACGACGGCTATCGGCTGATCGCCGTGGAGGGGGCGTAATGAAACGGCTGATTGCGTTGATCGGCGTCGTGCTCGCGAGCCTGCCGGCGTGGGCCGGCGGCGAACTGCAGCCGCTGCGTGCGGCCGACGTCGCGCGGTTGTATGCGACGGCGCACGAGCGGCCGCTGGCGGTCGAGATCTGGTCGCTCGATTGCGGATACTGTCGCGAGAACGCCGCGCACCTGGTCGCGTGGCAGCGCCGGCATCCGGAAGTGCAACTCGCGATGGTCGCGATGGATGCGTACGACGACAACGGTGCGGCGATCTCGCAGGCGCTCGCGCAGATGAACCTGCCGCCGCAGGTCGCGCAGTATGCGAACGCGGAGCCGATGCCCGAGCGTCTGCGGGCGGCGCTCGATGCGGGATGGAGAGGGGAAATGCCGCGCACCGTGTGGATCGGACGCGATGGCGCACGCGAAGCGCGCAGCGGATTACTGACGGCCGACGTGCTCGACGGCTGGCTGCAGCGCGCGAGGCACTGAAAAAATGGTGGCGCGCGGCGAACGGGCCGCGCGCCGGCCTGATGCGAAAACGCGCCCGAAGGCGCGTGGAGAGAGGCGTCAGGCCGCTCGCTTGAATAGCCGGATCACGAACAGCAGGATCACCGCGCCGACGACCGCGACGATCACCGAACCGATGAAGCCGCTGCCGATGCTGATGCCGAGCAGCCCGGCGAGCCAGCCGCCGATCACCGCGCCGACGATCCCGACGATGATGTCGACGATCAGCCCGAAGCCGCCGCCCTTGACGAGCAAGCCGGCAAGCCAGCCGGCAATCGCGCCGATGATGAGCCACATAATCAAACCATGAGCCATGGTGGTCCTCTCCTTGTGTTGAGTCGAAACGACCGGACGTCGGCAGTGCCGCCGCAAGCTGGATGAAGGCGGCAGTGCGACCCGCCGCGCCGCCCACGCAATGTAACGCGATAGGCGGGTCAGAATCGTTAAGTAATGTTATGCACCCTTAACCGGATTTTCCAGGGAATTCGTCTGCTTACGGCGCGGCTCGTGCGCGGACGATGCGTGGCGAAATGAATTTGTAAGAAATGACTGCCGGTGGAAATCATGTCGGCCATGAGCCTCATCGTGCGTGCGCCGATGCCGACATGCCCGCATCGGGCAGTCCGTCGCTTGCGTCGGCGATCAGCCGTGCGACGGTCGCGGTATCGCCGATCGTCTCGATCGACAGCAGTGCGAAACGGGCGAGAAAGAGCGACGCATCGGCTTCACCGATACGGGTCATCGTGCGGCACAGGTCGGTGTAGAGGGTGTCGCGTTCGGCATCCGTCATCATGCGGTCTCCTGAAGATCGGTTGACGCGCACGGATGGAGCGCGCGTTCGAGTGCGGCGGCCACGTCGCCGGCGCGAGCATCGTGCCAACGGCCGAGTACATGGCCGTCCGGACGCACGAGATAGACGGTGCCGTCGCGCGCGCCGTACATGTCGAACAGCCGGCCGTTGTCGTCGTGGCCGCCGCAGGACGGTTGCCGCGGAGCCGCGTGCCGTGCGAGCGTGACGAGCGCGAACGGTATCCGCGCATCCTGCAGGTGCCGTTCGAGATCGGCCAGCGATCGATCGGGTACGCCGTCGGCCGTGAAGCAGAGCGCGGTGAAGCGCGGGGCGACGAGATCGGTCAGGTGGCCGCGGCGTGTGTCGCTGCCGTGCGCCGCGTACAGCATCAGCGGGCATTCTGCGAGCACCGTGCCGGGCGCCGGGCCGGCTGCAAAGGCGTCGCGTTCGGCCGCGTTGAGCGGCGACGCCGCATACGCGATTGCCGATGTCTGGCGCGGGTTGATCAGCGAGCGCAGCGCCGGATGCCGGACCGCGAGCGTCAGCACGGCCCTGCGCATCAGTTCGAATGCAAACGACGGCGGCGCCATGAACTCGGTGCTCTTCGTGCCGTAGCGCAGGTTCTCGTGTGTCGCGTACACGCGTTCGTCCGAGTAGCTGTCGAGCAGCGTATCCGCCGCGAGGCCGCGGATCACGCATGCGAGTTTCCATGCAAGGTTGTCGGCATCGTCGATGCCCGAATTCGCGCCGCGCACGCCGAAGATCGGTACGAGATGCGCGGCGTCGCCGCAGAACAGCACGCGGTCGTGCCGGTAGCGTTCAAGCGTCAGCGCGTTTGCCTTGTAGATCGTGATCCAGATCGGCGACCAGTCGCCGCGCTCGCCCATCATGTCGAGCAGGTTCTGCACGCGCGGGATCACGTTCTCGGGCTTCACGGCCGCTTCGGCATCCTCGTCGTCGCGCAACTGGTAGTCGATCCGCCACACGTTGTCGGGCTGCTTGTGGACGAGTACCGTCGAACCCGGGTTCGACGACGGATCGAAGTACGCGAGCCGTTCGGTCGGCCGGTCGCTGTCGAGTGCGATGTCGACGATCACATAGCGGCCCTCGTAGCTCGTGCCGTGGAGCGACAGGCCGAGTGCGTCGCGCATCGTGCTGCGTCCGCCGTCGCACGCGACGACCCAGTCGGCGTCGAACGCGTAGCCGCCGAGCGGCGTGTCGACGTCCAGACGCACGCCGTCCGGCTGCCGGGCCACACCGGTGACCTTCGTCTGCCAGCGGATCTCGATGAGCTCGGGGCGCCGCCGCGCGGCGTCGAGCAGGAACTGCTCGATGTGATACTGCGCGAGATTCACCATCGGCGGCAGCTTCTGGTTCTCGTCCTGCGGCATCGTGAAATGCAGCACTTCGTCGCGACGGTAGAAGCTGCGTCCGCCGGCCCATGGCAGCCCCACGCGCAGGAAGTCGTCGAGCGCGCCGAGCCGCTCGATGATCTCGAGACTGCGCCGCGAGATGCAGATTGCGCGGCTGCCGTGGCAGACCGAGTCGTCGGCCTCGATCAGCACGCTGCGGATGCCGTGGTTCGCAAGACCGAGCGCGACGGCGAGGCCCACGGGGCCGCCGCCGACGATCGCGACGCAATGCCGGCGCGTATCGATGCCGTCGTCGCAGTCCGGCAGATGCGCGGGATGGCGTTCGGCGACGAACGGGTAGCGCTTGAATTCGATGTTCATCGTTGGCTTCCACGGTGGTCTGGTTCGACGCGCACGCATCGATGCTGCGATGCGTGCAACGGGTCGGTGCAGTATGGAAGCCGGTCGTGCCTCGGTTGTCCCCATTTCGGGTACAGCGGGCGGATGCAGGCGGCGCGGGAGCGGGCGCGACAGGCTCAGCGCGCGCCGGGAGGACTCAGGGCAGCAGGCACAGCGCAAACAGCTCGCGCTGGCTCGAGATGCCGAGGCGCCGGTACGCGCGTTTCTGGTAGGTGACGACGCTCGATGCCTTCACGCCGATAGTTTCGCCGATCTCGTGCGCGGTCTGACCTTCGAGCACGCCGCGCAGCACGTCGAGTTCGCGCTTGGACAACCCGGGGCATGCACTGCGCAGCCGTGCGAGCATTCGTTGCGGGATGCCGACCTGCGTCGCGCCGGCGAGTGCGTAGTGATGCTTCGCGGCCTGCGCGATCAGCGGCGCGAGCGCTTCGATCGACGCGATCTCGCGCGGCTGGAACGCGCCGCTGCGATGCGCGCGGTACAGGTTGATCGACAGCCAGGTCGCATCGTCGGGCTGCATCAGCAGCGCCAGCCGGTCGGATACGTCGGGGCCGCGATAACACGCCGCACGATACGCTTCGTGATCGATCTCGTCGCCGGCTTGCTGGTGCAGCAGCAGGTCGTGGCGGCGTGCGCCGCGAGGTGCGGCCGACACGATGTGCTGATTGCCGTCGAGTGCGTAGAAATGCCGTGCGTAGGTGTCGGCGATGTCGCGCAGGTAGTGGCCGCCGCGACGATCGGCGACCGACATCGTGCGCGGGCGGTTGCCGAACTCGTACGCGAAGATCGTGCACTGCGTGATGGACAGCGCATCGTCGAACAGCTTCAGGACTTCGGCCGCGAATGCGCTCGGCGCGTTGCCCCCGATCGCGGCGACGAGGCTTGTTGCGCGGGACACGTCCAACTGCCCGGTGAGATTCGGTCGCTCGAGACGCCAGGTGCGCATGATGCGGGGAGAGGGCGGAGTGGTCCGGCGATTGTAATCGGCGGCGTGCGGCGCGTGAGTCGGGAGATGCCCGCAAGCGGAGGTGGCGCGGGGAGAGGGCGGGCGCACGATTTCGGCGCCGGAAAAGAGAAAAGGTCTGACAAGCGATGCTTGTCAGACCTTTATGTCTTGGTGCCGGAGATAGGAGTCGAACCTACGACCTTCGCATTACGAATGCGCTGCTCTACCAACTGAGCTACACCGGCAGCAGAGAAATGAAATTATATGGTCAAATCCGAGATCTTGGCAATAGGTTTTGCGAATTTTTTTCAGCTTGCAGCTGTTTCGCGAAACCATCGATCCGGCGGACTTCCCGCTTTCACTTCACTGCGATGCGACCGGTCAGGGCCACATCGCGAGGCGCGATTTTACTTGCGTCGCGCACCTCCGTCCAGTGCTGCAGTGCAAATTATTAGGCGTCGTCGTGATAGCCCGTCACGCGCTCGACTTCATTCTTCGAACCGAGGAACACGGGCACGCGCTGGTGCAGGCCCGTCGGCTGCACTTCCATGATGCGCTGCGTGCCGGTCGTTGCGGCGCCGCCCGCCTGTTCGACGATGAACGACATCGGGTTCGCTTCGTACATCAGGCGCAGCTTGCCCGGGCGATCGGGCGTGCGCTTGTCGGCCGGGTACATGAAGATGCCGCCGCGGTTCAGGATCCGGTGCACGTCGGCAACCATCGACGCGACCCAGCGCATGTTGAAGTTGTCGCCGCGCGGGCCGTCCTTGCCGGCGTTCAGCTCGTCGATGTAGCGCTTGACCGGGTCGTACCAGTGGCGGGCGTTCGACGCGTTGATCGCGTATTCGCGCGTGTCGGCCGGGATCTGCAAGTTGCTCTGCGTGAGTACCCACGAGCCGACTTCGCGGTCGAGCGTGAAGCAGTTCACGCCGTTGCCGGTCGTCAGCACGAACACCGTTTGCGGGCCGTAGACGGCGTAGCCGGCCGCGACCTGCTCCGTGCCGGGTTGCAGGAACGATTCCTCGGTCGCCTGCTTGCCGTCCGGGCAGCGCAGCACCGAGAAGATCGTGCCGATCGACACGTTCACGTCGATGTTCGACGAACCGTCGAGCGGGTCGAACACGAGCAGGTATTCGCCGCGCGGGTAGTTCGCGGGGATCGGGAAGAACGTTTCCATTTCTTCCGACGCCATCGCGGCGAGGTTGCCGCCCCATTCGTTCGCGTCGAGCAGGATCTCGTTCGACAGGATGTCGAGCTTCTTCTGCACTTCGCCCTGGACGTTCTCGCTGTCGGCGGTACCGAGCGCTTCGCCGAGCGCACCCTTCGACACGTTGTAGCTGATCGCCTTGCACGCGCGTGCGACGACTTCGATCAGCAGGCGCAGGTCGGCGGGGAGGTTGTTGGTCTCACGTTGCTGTTCGATCAGGAACTTCGACAGCGTGGTGCGGCGGGCAATGGACATGACAGACTCCGAAAGGCCAAAGAATCCTTGAATGGTCGCAATTTTACCCGCCGTGCTTCCCGTGCCGCCGGCTTTTTTCGTCCGGTTACATGGCCGGGCGGCCGAATCGGCCCGGGTTCCTGCTTCGGCGACGGGCGGGATGCGCATGGCAGCGGCGGCAAATCGCGCGATCAGACCCCGCGATTCCGCCCGGTTCCGGTTGCACTTGCGCAATAAAAAACCGGCGCCGCGACAGGCGGCGCCGGCTGTATCGCGCGGGCGCGATGCGAGCGATTGCGTTACGCGAGCGCCTTCTCGACGATCTCGCGCACGTCGCGCGATTTCGCGCCGGCGGCGACCTGTTCGAGCGCTTCGCGCATCCGGTCGCGCAGCGCGGGCGTGAAGCGGCGCCACAGTTCGAGCGAGCGGGCAAGGCGCGCGGCGACCTGCGGGTTGATCGCGTCGAGCGCGAGCACCTGTTCGGCCCAGAACGCGTAACCCGAGCCGTCCGCCGCGTGGAATTGCGCGGGGTTGGCCGCGCAGAAGCTGAAGATCAGCGAGCGCGCGCGGTTCGGATTCTTCAGGTTGAACGCGGGATGCGCGAACAGCTTGCGAACCTTCGCGAGGGTCGGCTGCGCGGGCGTGCCGCGTTGCGCAGCCTGCATCGCGAACCACTTGTCGATCACGAGCGCTTCCTTCTCGAAACGGCGATAGAAGTCGTCGAGCGCATGCTCGGCCGGCCCGTTCGCGCCCGCGGCCGCGGCGGACAGCAGCGCGCCGAGCGCAGCCGCGCGATCGGTCATGTTGTTCGCCGCGTCGTACTGCGCGGTCGCGAGGCGCACGGCATCGGCCGGGTCGTCGAGTTCGGCGAGATACGCGAGCGCGAGATTCTTCAGCGCACGGCGGCCGGCGGCCTCCGGCGTCGGCTCGTATGCGCCGGGCGTCTGGTGCTGTTCGTACGCGGCGAGCCAGTCGGCGCGCAGCGCGGTCGCGAGCTGGCGACGCACGAACAGGCGTGCGCGATGCACGGCGGCCGGATCGGCCTCGGCCATCTGGTCGGCGAGATAGGTTTCCGACGGCAGCGTCAGCGCGAGTTCGCGGAACGCCGGCGACAGCGTCGCGTCGGCCAGGACGCGGCGGAACGCGGCGACGAAGTTCTCGCCGAGCGTGAGCGGCTCGTTCGCGGCGGCACGCGCGGCGAGCGTCAGCAGCGCGCGCGTCGCGAGGCGCTGGCCGGCCTCCCAGCGGTTGAACGGATCGCTGTCGTGCGCGAGCAGGAACGCGAGGTCGTCGTCGCTGTAGTCGTACTCGACGATCACCGGCGACGAGAAGTTGCGCAGCAGCGACGGCAGCGGTTCTGCCGGTACGTCGATGAACGTGAAGGTCTGCTCGGTGTCGGTGAAGTCGAGCACACGCGTCGTGCCCGATGCGGCGGCTTCGCCGTCGAGATGCAGCGGCAGGTCTCGGCCGTCGCGGCCGATCAGGCCGATCGCGAACGGAATCAGCAGCGGCCCCTGCTGGGTGTCGCGCGCGGCCGGCGACGCGTCGCCGTAGCCCTGCGCGAGCGTGACCGTATAGCGGCGCGCGGCCGCGTCGTACGCGGTGCGCACCGACACGCGCGGCGTGCCGGCCTGGCTGTACCAGCGCTCGAACTGCGCGAGGTCGCGCCCGTTCGCGTCGGCCATCGCGTGACGGAAGTCGTCGCAGGTCACCGCATGGCCGTCGTGGCGCTTGAAGTACAGGTCCATCCCCTTGCGGAAGCCGTCGCGGCCGAACAGCGTCTGGTACATCCGCACGACTTCCGAGCCTTTCTCGTAGACGGTCATCGTGTAGAAGTTGTTGATTTCGACGTAGCTCTCCGGGCGCACCGGGTGCGCCATCGGGCCCGCGTCCTCGGCGAACTGCAACTGGCGCAGCACGCGCACGTCCTCGATGCGCTTGACCGCGCGGGCCGCCGATTCGACCTCGTCGCCCGCGGCCATGTCGGCCGAGAATTCCTGGTCGCGGAACACCGTCAGACCTTCCTTCAGGCTCAGCTGGAACCAGTCGCGGCAGGTCACGCGGTTGCCCGTCCAGTTGTGGAAGTACTCGTGGCCGACCACCGACTCGATGTTCGCGAAATCGGTGTCGGTCGCGGTCTCGGGGTTCGCCAACACGTACTTCGTGTTGAAGATGTTGAGCCCCTTGTTTTCCATTGCGCCCATGTTGAAGTCGCCGACCGCGACGATCATGAAGCGGTCGAGATCGAGTTCGAGGCCGAAGCGCTTCTCGTCCCAGCGGATCGAGTGGATCAGCGAATCCATCGCGTGACGCGTCTTGTCGAGATCGGCCGGCTCGACCCACACCTGCAGCAGCTTTTCCTTGCCCGAGCCGGTCGTGATCGTCTCCTCGATCGCGACGAGCGTGCCCGCGACGAGCGCGAACAGGTAGCTCGGCTTGCGGAACGGGTCTTCCCACTTTGCGAAGTGGCGGCCGTCGGGCAGGTCGCCCGAATCGACGAGGTTGCCGTTCGACAGCAGCACCGGGTACGCGGCCTTGTCGGAGCGCAGCGTCACCGTGTACGACGCCATCACGTCGGGGCGGTCGAGGAAGTAGGTAATGCGGCGGAAGCCTTCGGCTTCGCACTGCGTGAAGAAGTTGCCGCTCGACACATAGAGGCCCGACAGCGTCGTATTCTGGTCGGGCGCGCACGCGCTTTCGAGCGTCAGCTCGAATGCATCGGGGACGTTCTCGACGGTCAGCCCGTGTTCGTGCGCGCGCACGGCGCCGTGCGGCGCGCCATCCAGCCGTGCGCCGAGAAATTCGAGCGCTTCGCCCATCAGCTCCAGGTGCGGCGCGGGCGCGGCGTCCGGATTGCGGCGCACGCGCATCGTATTCCTGACGATCGTGCGGGCCGGCGCGAGATCGAATTCGAGTGCGACGGAATCGATGAGGAAGGCCGGCGGCGTGTAGTCGGCGCGGCGGATCACGGTGGAGGAGGCGTTGTCGGACATGGTCGTCGAGATTGGTGGAATGGGGGACGGGCCGGCGGCGCGGGCCGGGCGAACCGGGCCATTGTACAAAGGCTTGCGGCTGCGTGCCGCGCGAACTTTTTACCGGTTCCGGCAGTCCGCGTATTATCGGCATCCCGTTACGGTTCGCGCGGTGCGACGAACGGGTGATGGATCGACGAGGATCAACATGAAACGCGAATGGATTCAACGCAGTGCGGGCTGGGCGGCGGTGCTGTGCGTGGCGCTGCTGACGGGCTGCACCAGCTACGTGACGACCCAGGTCACGGCCTTCTCCGACTGGAGCGGCAGCGACGCGACACGCACCTATGCGTTCACGCGCACCGATGCGCAGAAGAACAGCATCGAGCAGTCGACCTACGAGCCGATCGTCGCAGGCGAACTGTCCGCATATGCGTTCCGGCAGGTGCCGCAGGCGCAGGCGCGGTATCTCGTCGGGCTGACCTATGCGGTCGGCAGCGATCTCGTGACGGTGCCGCAGCCGGTCTACTACGATCCGTGGTTCGCGCCCGGGCCGTACTGGCGGCGCGGCCCGTGGGGTCCGTGGGGGCCCTGGGGGCCGATGCCGGCCGGCTATGTCGCGCAGACGTACCAGGTGTTCGACTACATGCTCGGCATCCGTATCACCGAGCGCGCAACGGGCAAGGAGGTCTACAACGTATCCGCACGCACGACCGGCGACAACGGCACGCTGCTGTACGCGATGCCGTTCCTGGCACGCAGCGCGCTCGCCGATTTCCCGCTGTCGAACGGCGCGGTCCGCTCGGTCCGGCTGCCGGTCGACAAGCGTGGCGGGCCGGCGGCGCCGGCCGCCAACGAGCGCGCGGTGCCGGCTGCGCCGGCTTCGGGCGCAGCCGTCGCGAAGTAGCGCGGCGTCGGCATCGGCGCGGCCGCCCGGCCGCGCCGGCCACCTCCGTCCGTCAGACCCCGACGCCCAGCAGCGCCAGCGCGCCGAGCACGACGAACAGCACGGCCGCGATCCCGTGTACGAGCTTCGTCGGCAGACGGTGCGCGAAGCGGTCGCCGAGCAGGATCGCGGGCACGTTCGCGAGCATCATCCCGAACGTCGTGCCGGCCACGACGCCGATGTAGTCCTGGAAGCGAGCGGCAAGCGCGACGGTCGCGATCTGCGTCTTGTCGCCCATTTCCGCGAGGAAGAACGCCACGAGGGTCGCGCCGAACACGCCGAGCCGCGAGCGGTTGGCATTGGCTTCGTCGGCATCGAGCTTGTCCGGCACCAGGATCCACAACCCCATCGCGATGAACGAGAACGCGAGCGTCCAGCGCATGATCGACGGCGTGACGAGCACGCCGAGCCATTCGCCGAGCGCGCCTGCGAAACCGTGGTTGACGAGCGTCGCGACGAGTACGCCGAGGATGATCGGCACCGGCTTGCGATAGCGCGCGGCCAGCACGAGGGAAAGCAGTTGGGTCTTGTCGCCGATTTCAGCGAGGGCGACGGCGCCGGTGGAAATCAGGAAGGCTTGGGTCACGTATGGGGTTCCGCGGGCCGGCGTTGTGCGTGCGAGCGACGATCCACGGCGCGCCGGGCCCTGATGCGGCGCACTGTGAACCATCGGTCTCGCCAGGCCTAGGTGGCTGCGCCCGCCATGGCCAAACGGCCAAGTCTGTTGACGGACGCCTCCGTCACGATGCGCGCCGGTAGCGCGGGACATCGAGCGGAGCGGCTACTCCCCAATGAGCGGCGGATTTTAGCACGGCGCGTCACGCACGGGAAAGCGGTCGAACTGCCGCGCGGAGCGTCGGAGCGCGATCGGCGCGGGGCGCGTTCGACTGTCCGGCATGCGCGGTGGCGGACGCGCGCGCATGCCGGGACGGGCGCCCGGCGGGCCGTTACGCGGCGGCGCGGCGTGCCGCGCCGCGCTCGTGGACGAGCGCGCCGGCCGCATAGGTGCGATACACCGCGCGGTCGTCGCCGAGCAGCGCGAACGCGAACAACAGTTCCTCGAGCGAATCCGCGCGCTTCGTGCGACGCGCGAGCAGCGGCGTCGCCTGCGGATCGAGCACGATGAAGTCGGCCTCGGTGCGCGGCGCGAGCGTGCCGACCGTGTCGGCGAGGTCGAGCGCCTGCGCGGCGCCGGCCGTCGCGAGCCAGAACATCCGCGTCGCGGTCAGGTGGTGGCCCGACAGCCGCGCGACCTTGTGTGCTTCGTTCATCGTCTGCAGCATCGAGAACGACGTGCCGCCGCCGACGTCGGTGGCGAGCGTCACGGGCACGTCGTATTCGCCGGCCTTGTCGAAATCGAACAGCCCGCTGCCGAGGAAGAAGTTCGACGTCGGGCAGTGCGCGACGACGGTGCGTGTCTCGGCCATCCGGCGGCGGTCCTCGTCGTCGAGGTGGATGCAGTGACCGTACACCGCGCGCGGCCGCAGCAGCCCGTAGCGGTCGTAGATGTCGAGATAACTGCGATGGCCGGGGAACAGCTCGGCCACCCATTTCACCTCGTCGACGTTTTCCGCGACGTGGCTTTGCACGAACACGTCCGGATGGCGGCGCGCGAGTTCGCTGCACGCCTCGAGTTGCGCCTCGGTCGACGTCGGCGCGAAGCGCGGCGTGAGCGCGTACATCTGGCGGCCTTTGCCGTGCCAGCGGCCGATCAGCTCGGCGCTGTCGTCATAACCCGATTGCGCGGTGTCGCGCAGGAATTCGGGGCAGTTGCGGTCCATCAGCACCTTGCCCGCGATCATCCGCAGGTCGCGCGCGTCGCTCGCCGCGAACAGCGCGTCGGCCGACTGCTTGTGCACCGTGCAGTAGACGAGCGCGCTCGTCGTGCCGCACGCGAGCAGTTCGTCGACGAAGAAGTCGGCGACTTCGCGCGCATGCTCGGGATCGCCGAACTGGCGCTCGGTCGGGAACGTGTACTTGTCCAGCCACGGCAGCAGGCCCGGTGCCGGCGACGCGATCATGTCCGTCTGCGGATAGTGGATGTGCGTGTCGATGAAGCCGGGCACGATCAGCTTGTCGCGCAGGTCATGGACGATCGCGTCGCGCGCGAGCGTCGCGGCGAGCTGCGCATACGGGCCGGCCGCGACGACCTTGCCGTCGTCGACGATCAGGAGGCCGTCGGTTTCGTAGTTCGCGGCCTGGCTCGATTGCGCCGGGTCGCCGTTGAAGGTCAGCAGTTGGGAACGAAAAGCGGTTTGCGTCATGACGAATGGTCCTGCATCAAGGTAAGGCGAACAGAGGAAATCGATCGACGCCGCGCGGGCGACGGCATGGATGGCACCGCCCGCACGGGTGCGGGACGGCGCTTCGCGAGCGGTCGCGGCACGCTGCGTGCGGCACGACCGGATGCGATTGCACAGGCGAGTGCGGCGGCCGGGGCCGCCATCGCGTGGTCGCCGGCGAACCTCGCTGCGATTGCGCTCGCGCTGCGCGCACGCATGCGATCGGCCCGGCGCAAGGCCGGACCGGTTGTCGCGAAGCGGATGCCGTTGCCGTGTTTCATCTGTCTAGCGCACCTCGATGCCGGCCGTCACGCGGCCTGCCAGTACGCGTCGAGGCGCGCGAACAGTGCGTCGCGCTGCGCCGGGTCGATGAACGACGCCTCGAAGCCGTTGCGGATCACCGCATGGACTTCGGCATCCGTGAGGCGCAGCCCTTCGGCCGTCGCGAAGTAGTTTTCATTGACGTAGCCGCCGAAATAGGCCGGATCGTCGGAGTTGATCGTCACCGCGACGCCGCGATCGAGCAGCGCCTTCAGCGTGTGCTTCGCCATGTCGTCGAACACGCACAGCTTCAGGTTCGACAGCGGGCAGACGGTGAGCGCCGTGCGCGTCCTGGCGAGGCGTTCGACGAGTGCCGCGTCCTCGATGCTGCGCACGCCGTGGTCGATCCGGTCGACCTTCAGCACGTCGAGCGCTTCGTAGATGTAGGCGGGCGGGCCTTCCTCGCCCGCATGCGCGACGAGCTTCAGCCCGAGCGCGCGCGCCTTTTCGAACACGCGCGCGAATTTCGTCGGCGGATGGCCGAGCTCGGACGAGTCGAGGCCGACGCCGATCAGGCGATGGCGATAGCGCTCGAACAGCGGCAACGCGGATTCGAACGTCGCGAGCGCGTCCTCTTCGGACAGGTGGCGCAGGAAGCACAGAATCAGCTTGCTCGACAGCCCGCGCTGCTCGGCATCGGCGAGTGCGCGCTCGATGCCCGCGACAACCGTGTCGATCGGTACGCCGCGCTCGGTGTGCGTCTGCGGGTCGAAGAACAGTTCGGTGTGGACGACGTGGTCGGCGAGCGCGCGTTCGCAGTACGCGGCCGTCATGTCGTAGAAATCCTGCTCGGTCAGCAGCACGCTCGCGCCTGCGTAATAGATGTCGAGGAACGACTGCAGGTCGGTGAACGCGTATGCGGCGCGCAGCGCGTCGATCGAGTCGTACGCGAGCTTCACGCCGTTACGCTGCGCGAGCGCGAAAATCAGTTCGGGCTCGAGCGAGCCTTCGATATGGATGTGCAGCTCCGCTTTCGGCGCGCGGGCGATCTTGTCCTTGAATGTCGGGGTCATGGCGTCGTTCTTGGTCGGTCAGTAGGTAGGGGAAGCCTGCGCGGGCGCGTTCGCCTCGACGGCCTGCAGCAACTGCGCGGCCACCGAGATCGCGATGACTTCGGGCGCCTTGTCGATGATGCCTTCGACACCGATCGGGCAGCGCATCCGCGCGACCTGCGCCGGGTCGATGCCGATGGCCGCGAGGCGATGATCGAACTGCACGCGTTTCGCGTGCGAGCCGGTCATCCCGAAGTACGCATAGTCGCCGCGTCGAAGGATGCGCTCGGCCAGCACGAAATCGAGTGCGTGGTCGTGCGTCATCACGACGAAGTAGGACTGCGGCGGCGCCGCGTCGACGGCGTCTGCCGGGGAAGCGGCCGCGTCGATCGCGAGATTGCCGATGCCGGCGAGCGCATCGGCCGGCGGGAACACCGCATCGGGCCCGTCGATCCAGCGCACGTTGCACGGCAGCGTCGCCAGCACCTTCACGAGCGCGGTGCCGATGTGCCCGGCGCCGAATAGCATGACGGGGAACGCATACGGCGCGATCGTTTCGGTCATCAGCGATACGCCGCCGGTTTCCCACAGCAGGCAGTCGGCACGCGCGGCCTGCGATTCGGGCTCGCTCAGCAGCGGCGCGCCCGGCGAGGGGCCGAATGATACGCTACGCACGGTCGCGGCGCCTGCCGCGACGCGCTTCGCGAGCGACATGATCCAGCCGAGATCGCCGACGTCGAGCCGCTCGAACGCGAGTACGACCGCACCGCCGCAGCACTGGCCGAGGCTCGGGCCGAGCGCGAGCCGCTCGAGCCTGCGCGCGTGGGGCACGTGCGCGCCATCCTTCAGCAGGTGCCGAGCGATCTCGATCGCCTTCCATTCCAGATGACCGCCGCCGATCGTATGGCGGGCCATGTCGCGCGTGACGAGCATCTTGGTGCCGGCTTCGCGCGGCGCGGAGCCGTCGGTGTGCGCGACCGTCACGAGCACGGCCGCTTCGCCGTGCGCGAGCAGTTGCTGCAGATCGCCGAGCCAGGCTTCCATCAGCACGCTCCGTTCGGGACGACGCGGCACGACACGCGGCGCGGGCTGGCGGGCGCGGCGGCAACGAGGACGGACGGGAGCGGGGCAGGCCGGCCGCTCGGCCGATGCGGTGCGGCGGCGGCGCGCTGACGGCGCGCGCGAACGGCGCCGCCGGACGCGCGGACGCCATGAGGGTGACGGATGCGGATGGTTTGCGTTGTCATGATGAATTCAGTCGACATTGCGGATCGGGCGCGCGTTACGCAGGGGGTGGTGAGACCGCCTGGCCTCGCGCACGTAGATCGCCATCCAGTCACGAAGATAGCACCGCAATGCGGCGGGAACATCGCCGGGCGGTGATCCGGGCTATCAGGAGGCGATCATGTCGATCATAGGCCCGTCGCGCGGTAGCGGGGCGCCGATGCGTGCGCATCGGGCCGAAACGCATGCGTGACGGGGCGCTGGTGCGGAAGTCGCGCGACGCGCGTTCGCCCGGAAATCCGGGCGGCGGCGGATTAGGTGTTTACGCGCGGCCGGCTAGGTGCGGCCGGCCGGATGCTGTCTGCGAAAGCGTCCGGCAGGGCCGCGCGCAGGGGAGGCGCGAAACCGGCCGGTCAGGCCGCGAGCTTGCGGCGATGGCGCCAGAGGCTCGCGACGACGGCAATCAGGATCGCGGCGAAGCCGATCAGCGCCCAGCCGGGCAGCAGGATGCCGAAGATCGGCGGGTAGACGGTCTCGCACAGCCCGGCGACCTTGAACATGCCGGGGAACCACTGCGCGGGCGGCAGGCTGTCGACGATCGGCTGCAGCGTGTCGAAGCCGCAGCTGAAGCCCGGATTCATCTGGATCGACAGGTGCCGTGCGGCCGTGCCGACGCCGCCGGCCGCGGCGATTGCGATCAGCAGCTCGAGCACCCAGATTACGCGCCAGTTGCGGATCCCGGCGGCGAGGAACGCGAAGATCCCGATCGCGGCGAAGAAGTAGCGCTGGATGATGCACAGCGGGCACGGATCTTCGTTCTTCACGTACTGCAGGTACAGCGCACCGGCCAGCAGGGCGATGCACACCCATCCGAGCAGCATCAGCAGGCGGCGTTCGCGGCGTAGCGCAAGCGTGTAGTCGTTCATGTCGGCGGGGTTCCTCGTGGGTCGGTCCGGAAAACAATCGCGCGATTTTAGCGCGAATGGTCTGGCACGAAACTGACAGCGCGCGTGCGGCACCCTGCCGCACCGCGCGCGCCGCCCCCCGTCAATCGGTTTGCGCGGTCAGCGGATCGTTTTCAGCACGGCCTCTACCGACTGGCCGATCGCGAGCAACGCGTCGTCGCGATGCGGCGCCGCCGCGAGCATCAGGCCGACTGGCGCCGCGTCGCGCGGATGGCACGGCAGCGACAGCGCGCACGCGTCGAGGAAGTTGAACGCGCTCGGGTTGCGCAGGATCAGCGCATTGGTGCGCGTGAACGCGGCCTCGTCCGCTTCGAGTTCGGCGATGCGCGGCGGCACGACCGGCACCGTCGGCGCGACAAGCGCATCGAAGCGCGACCAGACCGTGTGCGCGGCTTCGTCGAGCATCGCGGCGCGCGCGGCGAGCAGGTCGAGATAGTCGGCCGCGCTCGCGGGTTCGCCCTTCAGGATCCGCGTGAGCACGCACGGGTCGTACTGGTCGCGATGTTGCGCGAGCAGCGGGCGATGCCACGCGTAGGCCTCGATCGGCGAGAAGCCGAAGCGATTGATGTCCGGCAGCCGGTCGAGCGCAGGGAAGCGCACTTCCGTGACGATCGCGCCGGCGGCTTCGAGATGCTTGAGCGCGGCGTCGAGCGCGGCCGCGACGTCGGCATCGACGCCGTCCGTCACGTAGTTCGTCAGCACGCCGAGCCGCACGCCTTCGAGCGGCCGCGCGGCCGGCACGTGCGGTTCGAGGCCTGCGAGCATCCGGTCGACGAGCGCGCAGCATGCGACCGTCAGGCCGATCGGGCCGAACGAGTCGAGCGTGGTCGACAGCGGCACGCCGCCTTGCGTCGGGATCCGGTTCGCGGTCGGCTTGAAGCCCGTCAGCCCGCACAGTGCGGCCGGAATGCGGATCGAGCCGCCCGTGTCGGTGCCGAGCGCGACGGCGGCCATCCCGTCGGCGACGGACGCGGCCGCGCCGGACGACGAGCCGCCGGAAATCCGCGCATCGCCCGGCACGTCGCGGTGGTACGGCGAGCGCGGATTGCCGAAGTGCGGATTCAGCCCGAGCCCCGAGAACGCGAACTCGCTCATGTTCGTGCGGCCGACCAGCACCGCGCCCGCGCGCTTGAGCCGCGCGACGGCCACCGCATCGGTGCTCGCGGCCGGCGCGCCGTCGAGTACGCGCGAACCCGCCCGCGTCACCTGGCCCGCGACGTCGAACAGGTCCTTGACCGACACGGGAATGCCCGCGAGCGGCGACAGCACGGTGCCTGCGGCGCGCAGCCGGTCGTGCGCATCGGCGGCCGCGCGCGCGTTGTCGGCATCGACTTCGGTGAAGACGACGGCGCCCTGGCCCGACGGATCGGCGATCCGGTCGAGCGCGGCGTCGACGAGCGCGCGGCTCGTGGTCCGGCCGGCGGCGAGGTCGGCGGCGAGCTGGGCGAGCGGGGGGAAGGGCGTGAAAGTGGTCATGGGCGGCTCAGGGGCGAAGATGTTGAAGAAGCGTGGAGCGGAACGAATCGATATGGCCTTCGACGGCCGCGCGCGCGCCGGCGGCGTCGCGCGCGGACAGCCGTTCGAACAGTTCGCGATGCTCGTGCTGGACGTCGGCTAGATGGTGAGGTTCGGACAGCGTGACGAACCAGAAGCGCAGCGAACGCTCGTGCAGCGCGCGCAGGATCTCGGCGAGGACCGCATTGCGCGCGGCCGCGGCTATCGCCTGATGAAACGCGCGATCGAGTTCCATCATGCCCTCGACGTCGTGCGTATCGACGCAGGCTTGCCCGTCGTCGAGCAGCGCGGCCATGCGCGCGAGATCGTCGGGCGCTGCATGGCGAGCGGCGAGTTCGGCACAGTGCGCTTCGTTGATGCGCCGCACGTCGATCACCGCGACGATGTCGTCGAGCGACAGCGGCTGTACCATCAACCCCTTGCGCGGCATCACGGACAGCAGCCCTTCGAGCACGAGCCGATGCACGGCCTGGTGCACCGGCGTGCGGCCGATCCCCGTGCGCGCGACGAGGTCGGCTTCGTTGAGCGCGGCGCCCGGCTTCAGGCGCATCGTGATGATGTCGCGCTGGATCAACGCGTAGGCTCGGTCGGCGAGACTGACCGCCGACGCGGCGGGCCGGTCGCGAGAGACGTCGGTCAGGGCATTCATGCGGGTTGCGGCGCGGTGGCCGGACGGGGCGCGATCATGGCGCGGGCGCTCGGAAAGCGTGGACGATGCCTGGATATTATTGTGATATATCACTGGTGTCCAGTGCGAGCGACGAGACTTCGATGTCGCCTGCATGCGAACGGGGACGCTCCCCGGCGTGGTTTGCCACCAACTTGCAACAATATCGACAGGATGTTGCAGGTTTGCCGTGCGATCGTGCACTGAAGCATAATGAACCCTCGTCTATCGATACGCGTGAGCGACGTACCAGACCATCGTCATGAGCGAATACACGCCTTCCCCGGCCGGTCTGCCCGGCACCCTTTCCCCTTCTTCCGATTCTCCCCGTCCCGATCCGGCGAAAACGCCTGATGCGCCGGCAGCGCAGGCCGCCGCGCAGAACGTCGCCGTGGACGGCGCGTCGCCGGTCACGGCTGCGTCCGAGCCGGGTGCGCCCGGCGCGACGGGCGCTGCCGTGCCGCCTAAGCCTGGCGCGCCGCCGCCCGGGTTCGGCGCGGCGCCCGATTTCGACACGCCGCGGCCGCCGCCCGCGAACGCGCAGAATGCGCCGCCGGCCTACCTGAAGCAGAGCGACACGCCGTGGTCGGTGTTTGGCCGGATCGTTGCCGCCCGCGCGCGCCGGCTGTTCGACCGCGCCGGCCAGCGCATCACGCAGCGCACGCTGCGCATCGGCGTGTCGGCGCGGATCTTCCATCCGGAACCGGGTGCGAAGGGGCTGCGGGGCAAGACGCTGCAGTATCTCGAGGAATCGATCGCACACTGGGTGATGTCGCGCGATGTGCTCGTATTCATGATTCCGACCGTCGGCCACCAGGGCATGATTCACCCGAGCAACATCCGCCTGCGCGACTACGCGAAGCATCTCGACGGCCTGCTGCTGCAGGGCGGCGCCGACGTGTCGCCGCAAACCTACGCGGCGTCGGACGCTCGCCCCGAATGGCCGGGCGATCGTGTGCGCGACATGTACGAACTCGAACTGCTGCACGAGTTCGTCGAGTCCGGCAAACCCGTCCTCGGCGTGTGTCGCGGCTGCCAGCTGATCAACGTCGCGTTCGGCGGCTCGCTGTATCAGGACATCGCCACCGATGTGCCGACCGCGCATGCGCACGTGAGCGAGCATTACGACCAGCATCGTCACGCAATCCGCTTCCCCGACACGTCGACGCTCGCGAGCATGTTTCCCGGGCGCAGCGAAGCGATCGTCAACTCGATCCACCATCAGGCGATCCGCGATCTCGGCCGCGATCTGAACATCGAGGCCGTGTCGGCCGGCGACGGGATCATCGAGGGCATCCGCCATCGGCGTTCGCCGTTCGTCGTCGGCGTGCAATGGCACCCCGAGTTCCATCGGGCGGGCGGCTCGGAGCTGCTCGACTGCACGCCGCTGCTCGATGCGTTCCTGCGCGCGTCGCGCGAAACCCGCCTGTAGAAAGCCACATTCCTTGCATCGCGCGAAGGCCGGCCGCATCCCGATAAATTCGAGATGCGGCCGTTTGGTTCTGAACGATAATCGCGAGTTCCGATTCGTTCGCCGGAGTCCAACGTTGGCTTTCCAGAATTTTTCCGCTGCACGATGCGCAACGTGGATCGTTGCACTGGCCGCCTGCGCGCAAGCGGGCGCGGCCTGGTCCGCCGACGCGACCGCGCCTGTCGCCGGTACGCGTCCGGCGGTAACGAGCCTGAGCGGCGATGCGTCGCCAGCGGCCTCCGCCGCCGCCGCGACGGATGCAACCGCGCAAGGCAACGTCGCCGAACTGACGCAGATGCTGCACGACGGCCGGATCGTCGAGATGCGCACGACGTACAACGGCAGTTACGGCGCGAGCCTGATGTTCGATCCGCGCGAGATGACGTACTACGTTGCGCTGTTCCAGGACAGGAATCTGTGGCGCGTGATCCGGTCGCAGGAGAAGAACCGCGCGGAGATGGTGTACGCGAACTTCGTCCAGCAGACCGTGCAACTCGCCGATATCGAAATCTGCCGTACCGAGTTGCAGGCGCAGAAGGCGTTTCTCGAACGCGTGATCGCGCTGCAGGCGAATCGTGCGCAGCAGTTGCAGGCCGACCTGGGCGTCGCGCGCAGCCAGCAGGCCGAAGTCGCGCAGCGGCAGAGGTCGGCCCAGGAGCAGACACAGGCGCTGCAGGTCGAGAAGCGGGCCGCGCAGTTGCAGTTGCGCGATCTGCAGGAGCAGGTGCGGCAGCTCGAGAAGCAGACCGAGACGGGGCTGCCCGCGCACAAGTAACGATTCGTCGGACAGACGGGGCGAGACGAACGAAACCCGGCGAAGCGGTCTGCGCCGGTTTTTTTATTGGGCGGCCGTCGCCCGGTGCTGATCGCGTTCACAGTGCTGACCCTGCTGTCGGCCTGCCCGGCCGTGCTGTGGCTTGTCGGCACCCCGTCGTTCCTGCGGCTGCTCGCGGTCGAACTGTGGCTGTCGTTTTTTTCGTCTGTGTTCAGGCTTCGCGCAGCGCGCCGGCGACCGCGGCTGCCACGTCGAGCCATTGTCCCGGCGCGGGCTGGCGGGCGATCCTGGCATGCGGATACCACGGGCAATCGTCGCCGGTGAACCAGCGCCAGTCGGGCGCGAACGGCAGCATGACCCACAGCGGCTTGCCGAGCGCGCCCGCGAGGTGCGCGACCGCCGTATCGATCGTGACGACGCCGTCGAGCCGCTCGATCAGTGCGGCCGTGTCGGCAAAGTCGTTGAACCGGCCGTCGAGGCGATGCACGCGCGGATGCGCGTCGACGCGCACGCGTTCATCGTCGTCGAGTGCGGGCTGCAGCACGATCCAGTCGATGTCCGGCAGCGCGAGCAGCGGCGCGAGCGCGTCGAACGGCATCGAGCGGTTTTCCTGCGCCTGCCGGCGCCCCGACCAGGCGAGGCCGAACTTGCGCTTCGATTGCCCGCCGAGCGAGCCGCGAAAGCGCCGGCCGGCGCCGTCGGGGGCATCGAGGTAGCGCGAGCCCGCGACGATGTCCTCCGGCTGAAGCCCGAGCAGGAACGGCAGGCTCATCAGCGTGCAGGCGACATCCGCCGCAGGCGGCTTCGCGGCACCTTGTGCGACGAGCGTCACGCGCCAGCGCGACGCGGCCGGCGCCAGCAGCGCGACGAGTTCCGGCTGGACTTCGAGCACGACACGCGCGCAGCGTGCGCGGGCGAGCGGCACGAAGCGGACGAACTGCAGCGTGTCGCCGAACCCCTGTTCCGCGCGGATCAGCAGTGTGCTTGACGCAATCGGCTCGCCTTGCCAGCGCGGCAGCGTGCCGAGCGGTGTCGCGCCCGGCGTCTCGTGGCGCGCTTCGTACGCGGGCAGGCCGCGCGTGAAGTCGCCGAGCGTCAGCAGCGTGACCGCGCGGTGCAGCCGCGCGAGCGTGAGATCGGGCGCGACGCGCAGCGCCTGGTCGAATGCGCGCAGTGCCATCTCGTGCGCGCAGAGCGCGTGATGGGCGTTGCCGAGATTCAGCCAGGCCAGGCTGAACGACGGATCGAGACCGACGGCGCGCTCGTAGTAGGGCAGTGCGTCGCGGTGGCGCGCCTGCGCGCACAGTGCGTTCGCGAGCCCGAACAGCGCGAGCGGAAACGGCGGATGCAGCGCGAGCGCGGCTTCGAACGCGGCGGCCGCGTCGGCATGCCGGCCGACCGCATCGAACGTGTTGCCGAGATTGAAATGCGCGGCGACGAAGCGCGGCTGCGCGGCGATCGCGGCCTGGAAGTGCGCGATCGCGTCGTCGGCGCGGCCCATCGCATTCAGCGCCATCGCGAGGTTGTTGTGCGCGCCCGCATGCCCCGGCCGCAGTTCGAGCGCGCGACGGAAAGCGGCGAGCGCGCCGTCGTGGCGGCCGAGCGCGTTCAGCGCGTTGCCGAGATTGTTGTGGATCGATGCGTCATCGGGCGTGAGCCGGAGCGCGCGGCCGAATGCATCGATCGCATCGTCGTGGCGCTGTAGCGCCGCATACGCGTTGCCGAGGTTGTAGTGCGCGAGCGGAAATTCGGGCGCGAGCGTCAGCGCGTTGCGAAAGCGGTCGATCGCTTCGTCGAGCCGGCCGAGCGCTTTCAGCGCGTTGCCGAGATTGAGCTGCAGCGCGGCATCGTCCGGACGCAGCGCGACGGCGCGGCCGACGAGATCGGCCGCCTCGGCGTGCTGGCCCTGCTGGTGCCGCAGCACGCCGAACAGATGCAGCGCGTCGGCGTCGGCGGGGTTGGCGGCGAGCGCGGCGCGATAGCCGTGCTCGGCCTCGGCGAGGCGGCCTGCGCGGTGTGCGGCATACGCTCGGTCGAATTCGGAATCCATGACGCGATAACTGACGGAAAGCGCGTATTTTCCCACACCGCGCGGAGGTGCCGCGCGTCGGCCGGTCGGCATATGGCCCCGTCACGCGGAGCGGCGTAGACTTGCAGGGTCGCGTGTCATCGAGGTTCGCATGGCTGACACACTGTCCGATATCCCGCCCGTGCTGATCGTCGGCGCGGGGCCGACCGGTCTTGCCGCGGCGATGAGCCTCGCGCGGGCTCGCGTACCGGTGCGCATCATCGATCGGCTCGCTGCGCCCGCGCCGTATTCGCGCGCGATCGGCATCCAGGCGCGCACGCTCGAACTGCTGGAGCAGCATCGTGCGGTCGAGCCGTTTCTCGCGCTCGGCCATCGCGCGCATGCGGCCGCGCTGCATGCCGACGGCCGCGTGATTGCGCGGCTCGATTTCGATCCGCTGCAAACACGCTATCCGTATCTGCTGTTTCTCGACCAGCGCATCACCGAGCGCCTGCTCGCCGAGCACCTGGCCCGGCTCGGCGTGACGGTCGAGCGCGGCGCGACGCTGACCGCATGCAACGCGGGCGGCACGTCGCTCGACGTGTCGATCCGCAGCGCCGACGGCCGCGACGAGTCGTTCGCGCCGTCGTACCTGATCGCCGCCGACGGCGCACACAGCACGGTCAGGCATCTGCTCGGCCTGGGCTTCGCCGGGCATGCGTACGAACAAACTTTCCTGCTCGCCGATTTCGCGGCCATACCCGACTGGCCGGACGAAGAGATCCACCTGTTCACCACGCCCGAAGGCATTGCAGGCCTGTTTCCGATGGGTGGCGGCCGTTACCGGCTCGTGGCCGACCGGCCGCCCGGCAGTGACGCGTCGCCCGATGCGCCGACCCCGTCGCTCGCGGAATGCGACGCGATCGTGCGTGCCCGTGCGGGCGTGTCGATCTCGCCGAGCGATCTCGCATGGTCGTCCTATTTTCACCTGCACAGCCGGATGATCGACCGGCTGCGTCACGGCCGCGTGTTCTTCGCGGGTGACGCCGCGCATGTCCACAGCCCGGCCGGCGCGCAGGGCATGAACACCGGCATTCAGGAAGCATTCAATCTTGGCTGGAAGCTCGCGCGCGTGCTCGGCGCGGGTACGCCCGAGCGGCTGCTCGACACCTATCACGCGGAGCGCCATCCGATCGAGCGCGACGTGTTGCGACAGACCAGTCTTGTCACGCAGATCGTCGAAGCCGAGCGTGGCGCGATGAAGCTGCTGCGCGATCATGTCGTGCCGCTGCTGGCGTCGTTCGGGCCGATGCGCGATGCGGTGCGGCGCACGGTCAGCGAGCTCGGCGTGCAGTACCGGAAGAGCCCGCTCACGCTGGAGCGCGTGCTCGACGGCGGGCCGCGCGCAGGCGAGCGGGCGCCCGATGCGCTCGTGCACGTGATCGACGGGCCGCTCGGTCAGGCGCCCGGAACGGCGCGGCTATACGACCTGCACGATCCGGCGAGTTTCACGCTGCTGCTGCTGGAAGAGCCGGCGAATGCCGACGCCAGCGAGGCGCCACCCATGGCGGCCGATGCGCAGGCGCTCGTGCAGGGGCTCGAACGGATCATGCCGGATGCGGTGCGCGTGTGGCGCGTCGCCGATGCCGAAGGCGACGGTGCCGCCGGGCTTGCACAGGAGTACGGCCGCTCGCGGCCGTCGTTTTACCTGCTGCGCCCCGATGGCTACGTCGCCGCGCGCGGGCGCACGCCGACCGACGCGAGCGCGCTGCTGCGCCACTGCGAAAACTGGTTCGCGGGCATGTCGCCGCCCGCGTAGCGGCGCGGTCAGGCGCTCGCCGCGGCGGGCACGAGCGATGCACGGTGCGCGGCGATCGCATCGAGCACGATCGGTGCCGCGCGTTGCGCGGCTTCGCTCGACGGATCGTCGAGCGCGGCGAGAAACGCACGCCGCATCCGCGGTTCCCAGAAGCGCCGGATATGTTCGGCGATGCCGGTCAGCGCTTCGTCGCGATCGGGCATCGATTCGAAGAATGCGCCGATCTGGTTGGCCATGTCGATCAGGTGTCCATTGTCCATCGCAGCCTCACTTGCCTGACGTCACGGTGGCGGGCGCTGCCGCGCGGCGCTCGAGCAGGTCGATCTGCTCCGCGTTGAAGCGCGCGTACGCTTGTTGCCAGTCGGACGGCTGCGCAACCGGCATCACCTGCACGGCCGTCACCTTGTATTCGGGGCAGTTCGTCGCCCAGTCGGAGCTGTCCGTCGTGATCACGTTCGCGCCCGATTCGGGGAAGTGGAACGTGGTGTACACGACGCCCGGCTGCATGCGTTCCGTCACGAGCGCGCGCAGCACCGTATGTCCGGCACGCGATTCGATGCCGACCCAGTCGCCGGCCCGGATCCCGCGATCCTGCGCGTCGTGCGGATGGATCTCGAGGCGATCCTCTTCGTGCCACCGGACGTTTTCGGTCCGGCGCGTCTGCGCGCCGACGTTGTATTGCGACAGGATCCGGCCCGTCGTCAGGATCAGCGGATAGCGCTGCGTGACCTTTTCCGGCGTCGGAATGAACTTGGTGATCACGAACCGGCCCTTGCCGCGCACGAACTCGTCCGTATGCATGGTCGGCGTGCCTTCCGGCGCGTGTTCGTTGCACGGCCACTGGATGCTGCCGAGCGCGTCGAGCTTCTCGTACGACACGCCCGAGAAGGTCGGCGTGAGCCGTGCAATTTCGTCCATGATTTCCGACGGATGCGTGTAGTGCATGTCGTAGCCGAGCGCCTGCGACAGCAGCAGCGTCACTTCCCAGTCCGCGTAGCCCGCGAGCGGCGGCATGACCTTGCGCACGCGCGAGATGCGGCGCTCCGCGTTCGTGAACGTGCCGTCCTTCTCGAGGAACGTCGAGCCCGGCAGGAGCACGTGCGCATATTTCGCGGTCTCGTTCAGGAAGATGTCCTGCACGACGATGCATTCCATCGCCGACAGCGCGGCCGACACGTGCTGCGTATTCGGGTCAGACTGGACGATGTCCTCGCCCTGGCAGTAGAGCCCCTTGAAACTGCCGTCGAGCGCCGCGTCGAACATGTTCGGGATGCGCAGCCCCGGTTCCGGCTGCAGCTTGGCCGACCACGCTTGTTCGAACTGCGTGCGCACGATTTCGTCGCCGATGTGCCGGTAGCCGGGCAGTTCGTGCGGGAACGAGCCCATGTCGCACGAGCCCTGCACGTTGTTCTGGCCTCGCAGCGGATTGACGCCGACGCCTTCGCGACCGATGTTGCCGGTCGCCATCGCGAGGTTCGCGATGCCCATGACCGTCGTCGAGCCCTGCGCATGTTCGGTGACGCCCAGGCCGTAATAGATCGCGGCATTGCCGCCCGTCGCATAGAGGCGCGCGGCGGCGCGTACCAGCTCGGCCGGCACGCCCGTCACGTCCGCGGTCGCCTCGGGCGAATTGTCGGCGCGCGACACGAAATCGCGCCATTGCTCGAATGCGCGCGTCTCGCAGCGCTCGGCGACGAACGCGTCGGCAACGAGCCCTTCGGTGACGATCACGTGCGCAAGCGCGTTGACGATCGCGACGTTGGTACCCGGGCGTAGCTGCAGATGGTGCGTGGCCTTCACGTGCGGGCCGTCGACGACCTCGATGCGGCGCGGGTCGATCACGATCAGCTTCGCGCCTTCGCGAACGCGCCGCTTCAGCCGCGAGCCGAACACCGGGTGGCCCTCGGTCGGGTTCGCACCCATCACGACGATCACGTCGGCCTGGCCGACCGATGCGAAAGTCTGCGTGCCGGCCGATTCGCCGAGCGTCGTCTTGAGGCCATAGCCGGTCGGCGAATGGCACACGCGCGCGCAGGTATCGACGTTGTTGTTGCCGAACGCGGCGCGCACGAGCTTCTGCACGAGGTAGGTTTCCTCGTTCGTGCAGCGCGACGACGTGATGCCGCCGATCGAATCGCGGCCGTACTTCTGCTGCAGCTTGCGGAATTGCGTCGCCGCGTAGGTGAGCGCTTCCTCCCAGCTCACTTCGCGCCACGGGTCGGTGATCTTCTCGCGGATCATCGGCTTCGTGATGCGGTCCTTGTGCGTCGCATAGCCCCACGCGAAGCGTCCCTTCACGCACGCGTGGCCCTCGTTCGCGAGGCCGTTCTTGTGCGGCGTCATGCGCACGACCTGCGTGCCCTTCATTTCGGCCTTGAACGAGCAGCCGACGCCGCAGTACGCGCAGGTCGTGACGACCGAGTGTTCGGCCTGCCCGAGCTGCACGACGGATTTTTCCTGCAGCGTGGCCGTCGGGCATGCGGCCACGCAGGCGCCGCACGACACGCATTCCGAAGCCATGAACGATTCGCTTTCGCCCGCGGCGACGCGCGATTCGAAGCCGCGCGCCGTGATCGTCAGCGCGAACGTGCCCTGCGTTTCCTCGCAGGCGCGCACGCAGCGGTTACAGACGATGCACTTCGACGGATCGTACGTGAAGTACGGGTTCGATTCGTCCTTGCGGTCGTGCAGGTGATTCGCCCCATCGAAGCCGTAGCGCACTTCGCGCAGCCCGACGACGCCCGCCATGTCCTGCAACTCGCAGTCGCCGTTGGCGGGGCAGGTGAGGCAGTCGAGCGGATGGTCGGAGATGTACAGCTCCATCACGTTGCGACGCAGCGACTGCAGCCGGTCCGACTGCGTGCGCACCTTCATGCCCGCTTCGGCAGGCGTCGTGCACGACGCCGGATAACCGCGCCGGCCTTCGATCTCGACGAGGCACAGCCGGCACGAGCCGAACGGCTCGAGCGAATCGGTCGCGCAGAGCTTCGGGACGTTGACGCCGGCTTCGATCGCTGCGCGCATCACCGACGTGCCGGCCGGCACCGTCACCGGCTGGCCGTCGATTTCGAGCGTGACGTCGGTATCGGCATGCCGCTGCGGCGTGCCGTAGTCGGTATCGTCGAACGGGTCGCGGGCGCGCGCCTGGGCGGCGCTCTTGCACGCGCATTGGCCCGAGCCGCAGCCGCCTTGGCGGACGTTGTTGGTGTCGAGGGACATGCAGGGCTCCTTCTGGGTCAGGCCGCAGCCTTGACCGGGCCCGACGCGGCATCTTTGCCCGCGGCGAGTCCGAAATCTTCGGGGAAATGATCGAGCGCGGACAGCACCGGGTAGGGCGTCATCCCGCCCATCGCGCACAGCGAACCGGCCAGCATCGTGTCGCACAGGTCGCGCAGCAGCGTGGCTTGCCGCTCCGACGTATCGCCGTGGCGAATGCGCGCGATCGTCTCGACGCCGCGCGTCGAACCGATCCGGCACGGCGTGCACTTGCCGCACGATTCGATCGCGCAGAACTTCATCGCATACTCGGCAAGCTCGGCGAGGTTCGACGTGTCGTCGTGCAACACGATGCCGCCGTGGCCGACGACCGCGCCGATCGCCGTGTACGCTTCGTAGTCGAGAGGCACGTCCCACTGGTGGTCGGGCAGGTAGGTGCCGAGCGGGCCGCCGACCTGCGCGGCGCGTGCGGGCCGGCCGCTTGCCGTGCCGCCGCCGAAGTCGAACAGCAGCTCGCGCAGCGTGACGCCGAACGCGAGCTCGACGAGGCCGCCATAACGGATGTTGCCCGCGAGCTGGAACGGCAGCGTGCCGCGCGAACGGCCCATGCCATAGTCGCGATAGAACGCGGCGCCGCGCGCGAAGATCACGGGCGCCGTCGCGAGCGTGATCACGTTGTTGATGACGGTCGGCTGGCCGAACAGGCCGGCGAGCGCGGGCAGCGGCGGCTTCGCGCGCACGACGCCGCGCTTGCCCTCGAGCGATTCGAGCAGCGCCGTTTCCTCGCCGCACACGTACGAGCCCGCACCTTTCGCGACGTGCAGTTCGAACGCATGCGCGGAGCCGAGCACGCGTTCGCCGAGCCAGCCGGCTTCGCGCGCGCGGACGATCGCGGCTTCGAGCGTCGCGATCGCGTGCGGGTACTCGCTGCGCACGTAGATGTAGCCGACCGTCGCGCCCGTTGCGATGCCCGCGATGATCATCCCTTCGATCAGGCAGTACGGATCGCATTCCATGATCAGGCGGTCGGAGAACGTGCCCGAATCGCCTTCGTCCGCGTTGCAGACGATGTACTTCTGCGCGGCGCTCGCGTGCCGGACCGTGCGCCACTTGATGCCGGCCGGAAACGCCGCGCCGCCGCGGCCGCGCAGCCCCGATTCGATCAGCGTCTCGCACGCGGCATCGCCGTCGAGCGCGAGCGCGTTCTTCAGGCCGGCGAGGCCTTCGTGTTGCAGATAGTCGTTGATCGACAGCGGATCGGTCAGGCCGACGCGTGCGAACGTGAGGCGCTGCTGGCGTGCGAGATAGGGCAGCGCGTCGACGAGGCCGACACTGCTCGGATGCGTGCCGCCTTCGAGCCAGTTTGCGTCGAACAGGGACGGCACGTCGGCTGCCGACAGGTTCGCATAGCCGACGCGGCCGGCGGCCGTGCCGATCTCGACGAGCGGCTCGAGCCACAGCAGCCCGCGCGAGCCGTTGCGGACCAATTCGATTGCGACGCCGCGCCGTTCGGCTTCAGCCGCGATCGCGGCGGCGAGCGCGTCGGCGCCGAGTGCCAGCGCGGACGAATCGCGCGGAACGTAGATGCGGGTCGTCATGCGGCCTCCGGGGTGTGGGCAACCGCATCGGCGAGCAGCGCGTCGAATTTCTCCGGCGTGACCTTTGCGTGAAGCACGCCGTTGACCGTCAGCGACGGCGACTGCGCACACAGTCCGAGGCAGTAGACCGATTCGAGCGCGACGGCGTCCGGCGCGTGCGCATCCGCGGCATCGCCGTGCGCCGCGTCGAACCGGCAGCCCGTGCGGGCTTCCGCGTGCGCGGCCAGTGCTTCGCAGCCCATGCTGCGGCACGCCTCGGCGCGGCACATCTGGATCGTCACGCGCGCGGGCGGCGCGGTGCGGAAGTGGTGGTAGTAGGTCAGTACGCCGTGCACTTCGGCGCGCGACAGGTTGAGCGCCCTGGCGAGCGGTGCGACGCAACCCGGCGGCACGTAGCCCGCGTCGTCCTGGATCGCGTGCAGGATCGCGACGAGCGACCGGCCGGCGCGCGCATGGCGCTCGACGAGCGCGTCGGGCGCATGGGAATTCGGGGACATCGGTTATGCTCCTCCAAAGTCTCATATGCGCTCGAACTTCATATAATGCGCATCGCGACTTCGTTCTGATTGATTTCGACCAACGATAAGCGGAAGATTTCGAGGTCGCAATAGGAAATCGGAGTGCATAATTGATTCGCATCGAATGCGACGCGTATCTGACCGTACGCGACACGGAAGGTCGCACGGCCAGCCTGTCTGACGTCGCGCCATTGCTGGAACTCGTGGCCGACACGGGCAGCATTGCGCAGGCTGCGCAAGCGAAAGGGCTGTCCTACCGGCACGCGTGGGGCATGCTGCGTGCGCTGGAAGCGTGCATCGGCGGGGAGTTGATCGAAACCGCGCGCGGCAAGGGATCGACGCTGTCGGAACTCGGGCAGGCCGTCGTCGATGCGCAGCGCCTCGCGCGCAGCCGCCTTGACGGGAACCTGCGCACGCTGGCGGCCGAGGTGGCCAGCGACCTCAACCGGCGGCTCGCACAGCGCGATGGCGCCGTGCGCATCCACGCGTCGCACGGCTACGCGGTCGCGACGCTCGTCTCCGCGCTCGTCGATGCGCAGGCGGCCGTCGACATCAAGTATCGCGAGAGCGTGGAGGCCGTGCAGGCGCTCGCACGCGGCGAATGCGACCTCGCCGGTTTCCATCTGCCACGCGGCGCGTTTCGCGCGGAGTGCGCGCAGATCTACCGGCCGTGGCTCGACGACACGCGCCACGTGCTGATCCACCTGACGCGCCGTCAGCAGGGGCTGTTCGTGCCGCGGGGCAACCCGAAGCAGGTCCGCGGGCTTGCGGACCTCGCGCGCAATGACATCCGCTTCGTCAACCGCCAGCCGGGGTCGGGCACGCGCATGCTGCTGGATCTCGCGCTGCGCGCGATCGGCATCGATCCCGAGCGCATCGATGGCTATGCGTCGGCCGAGCTCACGCATTCGGCGATCGCGGCATTCGTCGCGAGCGGGATGGCCGATCTCGGCTTCGGCGTCGAGCCGGCCGCCCACCATTTCGGGCTCGACTTCATCCCGGTCGTCGACGAGGACTATTACTTCGCGTGCGAACGCGCGCGGCTCGACGTGCGGCCACTCGCCGGTGTGCTGGCGTTGCTGCGCGACGCGCGCTTCGTCGAGCGCGTCGCCGATCTCGACGGCTACGATCCGGCCGCATGCGGGACGCTTACAAGCATCGCGACGGGGCTGGCCGGCGGCGACGGCACGAGCGTGCCGGACGGCAATTCCCGGTAACGGGGACGCGATCGAACCGCGCTGCAGCAGCGGGGGATTTGCGCTACGCTTGCCGCTTGATCAACGTTCCAACAAGCACGCCGTTCAGGCGTCATCCCGCCATGAAATTTTCCGTTCCCCTCGCCGCGGCAGCGTTGACCGCGGGGCTGCTGGTCACCGCTTCGCCGTTTGCGTTTGCGCAGAATTCCCCGGGCGTGCCCGGCGGCATCCTGAGCGAACAGTTTCGCCTGAACGAGCATCCGCAGATGCCGTTCGCGGCGTCGGCGCCGTCGCAGAAATACCAGGGCAGCAAGAAGTCGGCATTGCGCCGCAAGGGCGACCTGGGCGACCCGAACGGCTGTAACCTGAAGTGCCCGATGGATAGCCAGTAAGCGCGTGGGCAAGCGCGTCTGCGTCGTGGTCGTGCGGCGCCGGTTCGACAGGCAGGCGATGTGCCCACGCACCGGCTTGGCCGCCTGACCGGCGACTGCGCGAATCCCGTGCGATTCTGATTTTTGTTCGAGCCCCGCGAAGCGTTGCCGCTTCGCGGGGCTCGTGCTTTCTGGCGAGGCGTTACGCGACGCGATGCCAGGCGAAGCCGGCGTTTGCGCCTCGCCGGTCCGGCAGTCGATCTAGGGTTAACCCGCGAATCAGGAAGGATGCCTTCCGGAAACCTGCCTTATTCTTAAGCATCAGCTTACATAAACTTCGGTTTGTCAGCGATGAACAAGGTGTTCACCGCGAACACAGACAAATCTGGAGGTAGGTCATCATGAAGTCGCTCGTTCAAGCTGTTGTCGTTGCTGCCGCTCTCGTTGCCCCGGTCGTGTCGTTTGCCCAGTCGGGCTCGGCGATCACTCGTGCGCAGGTCCGCGCCGAACTGGTTCAGCTCCAGCAGGCCGGTTACAACTCCGCCCGCGGCGAAGATCCGCACTATCCGGAGGCGATCCAGGCCGCAACGGCGCGTGTTGCGGAGCAGCAGCGCAGTGCGCTGGCGCAAGCGCAAGGTGCCGATGCCAGCGGGTACGGTGCGCAGGCACAGGGCGCATCGGCATCGGGTTCGCGTGCAATGGGCGTACGTCCGGCCAGCGCTGAAGAAATGAAGTCGCTGTATCGCGGCAGCTGAGCCGCGCATCGCCCGGTGTGCGTGAGCGCCGGGTGCGACGACGCGCCGTGCCCGAGGCCGTGGCAACCGGGCGGGCCGCTTTTTCGGAAGGAGCGGGGCGTGTGCGTTTCGCCGGCAACAAAAAACCCCGCAGACTTGCGTCATGCGGGGTTCGTGCGGCGAACGCGGTGTTTGGTGGAGGCGGCGGGAATCGAACCCGCGTCCAGAAGCGCTCTACGACTAGTTCTACATGTTTAGTTCAGTCATTTGATTTAACCGCAGCGACGCGGACGAACACGCTGCACTACGGCGATTCGCTAGATTTTCGACCCTGGTGTCGCGACGCCGACAGGGCTTAACTGACGTAAATGACCTCTGGCGGTATTGCTACCGGTCTTGCGACACTAGCCCGTCAGTGAACTAGGCAGAGGACGGCGGCCCTTAGGCTGCCAGTGCGAACGTTTCGTCGTTTGCAGTTACGATTTTCCCATTGATTAACGAGGTGACGGGTCCTCGACATGCCCTAGCCGCTTCACAACCCCTGTCGAAACCAGGTCGCCCCCGCGGTAAGATCAATCATTATAGCCCAACATCGCGCAGCAGTTCGCGCAGTTCCTGCGTCGTGTCGACGAGATGCTGGGCCTGCCAGTCGGCCGGCGCGGCGCCGTCGCCGCAGTAGCCGTACGCGGCCGCGACCGTCGCCATGCCGGCGGCGCTGCCGGCCTGAATGTCGCGCAGGTCGTCGCCGACGTAGACGATGCGTGCGGGCGCGAGCGTCAACTGGTCGGCTGCATGCAGCAGCGGGGCCGGATGCGGCTTCGGGTGCGGCGTTGTGTCGCCCCCGACGACGCAGGCGGCGCGCGGGGCGAGGCCGAGCAGATCGACGAGCGGCGCCGTGAGCCGCATTGCCTTGTTCGTGACGATGCCCCAGCGCACGCCGCGCGCATCGAGTTCGTCGAGCACGTCGCCGATGCCGGGGAACAGCGCCGTATGCACGCACAGATCCGTCGCGTAGTTGGTCAGGAACTCGTCGCGCATCGCTTCGTAGCCGGGCGTTTGCGGATCGATGCCGAACGCGCCGCCGAGCAGGCCGCGTGCGCCGGCCGAGGCCAGCGGCCGCAGCACGTCGAGCGGCGTTTCGGGCAGGCCGCGTCCGCGCTGCATCTTGTTGACGGCAGCCGCGAGATCGGGCGCCGTGTCGGCGAGCGTGCCGTCCAGGTCGAACAGCACGGCATCGCAGTGCAGCAGGCGCGGTTCGTCGAGTGCGACCCGCGCGGTCGAAAGGGGAGTCGTCATGCCGGTCGGAGGGTCACGCGCCGCGGCGGCACGCGACGAGGTAGTTGATGTCGGTGTCGTTCGACAGCGCGAAGCGCTTGCCGATCGGGTGATACGTGATGCCCTTGATCTCCACGATGTGCAGATCCGTTGCGCGCACAAAGCCGGCCAGTTCCGACGGGCGGATGAAGCGCGCGTAGTCGTGCGTGCCCTTCGGCAGCATTTGCGCGATGTACTCCGCTCCGATCACTGCAAACAGATAGGACTTCAGGTTGCGGTTCAGCGTCGAGAAGAACACCCAGCCACCCGGCTTTACGAGCGTCGCGCATGCGGCGACGACATCGCCGGGTGACGGCACGTGCTCGAGCATTTCCATGCACGTGACGACATCGTAAGAGCCCGGTTCGCGCGCGGCGATCGCTTCGGCGGCGATGGCCTCGTAGTCGACCGAGATGCCGCTTTCGAGGCAGTGCAGGTCGGCGACGCCAAGCGCTTCGGTCGACAGGTCGATGCCTTTCACCTGTGCGCCGAGTCCGGCCATCGACTCGGACAGGATGCCGCCGCCGCAGCCGATGTCGAGTGCACGCTTACCAGCCAGGTGCGCATGCGCGTCGATCCAGCCGAGCCGGACCGGGTTCAGGTCGTGCAGCGGCTTGAATTCGGCATTCGGATCCCACCACCGATGGGCGAGGTCGCTGAATTTCTGGAGTTCGTGCGGATCGGCGTTGGTCATGTCGGCAAGCGGGCTACGGAAGGAGGGCGGTGCAACGGTGCGTCAGCCCCGAGTATATAAGCGGGCGGACGACGAGGCCAGCAAGCGCCCGGAGGGCATCAATGAAAAAGCCCCGCCGGAGCGGGGCTTTGAAGCAGTCGAAAACCGCGGCTTACTGCGCCGGAACGGTCGTCTTCTGGACTTCTTGCGTACCAACCACTTCGACTTCCACGCGGCGATCCGGTGCGAGGCAGGCGATCAGCTGCTTGCGGTTCTTCTGGTTGCAGCCAGTCGTAACCGGGTTGCGCTTGCCCTTGCCTTCCGTGTACACCTTGTTGGCCGGCACACCCTTGCTGACCAGGTACGACTTCACGGCTTGCGCGCGGCGCAGCGACAGACGGTCGTTGTACTTGTCCGAACCGATGCGGTCCGTGTAGCCCGTTGCGACGACCACTTCCGTGTTCATGCCTTCGATCTTCGAAGCCAGTTCGTCCAGCTTCTGCTTGCCCACCGGCTTGAGCGTTGCCTTGTCGAAGTCGAACAGTGCGTCAGCTTGATACGTGATCTTCTGGCTCGTGATGGCCGGAGCGACCGGAGCGACCGGCGGCTGCGGTGCCTGGGCGACCAGTGCGCCATCGCACTTCGCGTTGGCGGTGGCCGGCGTCCAGAACGCATCGCGCCAGCAGAGCTCGTTCGTGCCGTTCATCCACACCCATTCGCCCGTGCCGTTCACCCAGTTGTCATTGACGGCTTGACGCGACGCCGGCACCGACTGTGCCGAAGCGGATGCAGCCATAACTGCGGTAGCTGCAATGAACGCGAGCTTTGAAAGTTTATTCATATTTCTCCTCTCGAAATTGAGATTACCGCAGGTTTACTGCGAGCCTGTTGACGGTGACAAGTCATACATTGCTCGAAGTATAACATTGGTGCGGTACAAAAAACGCGGCACCGCTCTGTGCTGTGTAGACTTCGAGCAGCGTCTAACCATCAGTGCGTTGGCATTTTGCCATATCGTTCCCTTCCTACGAAAAAAAATCCTCCCCACCCTAAGATCGCCTCAACGTTTGTGGTGCATGCGCAACACCGGCCTGCCGTAACTTTTAGAAATTGTCAAGAGTGTGTCGGCGAAATTGCGCGGATGAATGCAGCTGTTTACTCGCGCGCGTGAAACAAGCATGGTGCGATCGTCCGCGACGTCGAGTCGCGTGTGATTTCGGTCGATTCACCGCCGCCGCGATTTTCGCTATTTATATATAGAGGGGGAGGCGAATTGGCGGCTGATGGGCGCATGTTAGAATCTCGCGTTGCGTTGCGCATGCAGCGCCCACGCGAAAGGCGTTCGCCGTCTTCGCTCCGAAACGATACGGATACATGGATCAATTCGCCAAAGAGACCCTGCCCACCTCCCTAGAGGAGGAAATGCGCCGTTCGTATCTCGATTACGCGATGAGCGTGATCGTCGGACGTGCCCTCCCGGATGTCCGTGATGGCCTGAAGCCCGTGCACCGGCGCGTGTTGTTCGCGATGCACGAACTGAACAACGACTGGAACCGCGCGTACAAGAAATCGGCGCGTATCGTCGGTGATGTGATCGGTAAATACCACCCTCACGGCGATACCGCGGTCTACGACACGATCGTGCGGATGGCGCAAGACTTCTCGCTGCGCTACATGCTGATCGACGGGCAAGGCAACTTCGGCTCGATCGACGGCGACAACGCCGCGGCGATGCGTTACACCGAAATTCGCATGGCGAAGATCGGTCACGAGCTGCTCGCCGACATCGACAAGGAAACGGTCGATTTCGAGCCGAACTACGACGGCAACGAAATGCAGCCGTCGGTCCTGCCGTCGCGCATTCCGAACCTGCTGATCAACGGCTCGTCGGGCATCGCGGTCGGCATGGCGACCAACATCCCGCCGCACAACCTGAACGAAGTCGTCGATGCGTGCCAGCACCTGCTGAGCAACCCTGAAGCGACGATCGACGAACTGATCGAGATCATCCCGGCGCCGGACTTCCCGACGGCCGGCATCATCTACGGCGTCGCCGGCGTGCGCGACGGCTACCGCACCGGCCGCGGCCGCGTCGTGATGCGCGCGCTCACGCACTTCGAGGAGATCGACCGCGGCCAGCGGATGGCGATCATCGTCGACGAGCTTCCCTACCAGGTCAACAAGCGCTCGCTGCTCGAGCGCATCGCCGAACTCGTCAACGAGAAGAAGCTCGAAGGCATCTCCGACATCCGCGACGAGTCCGACAAGAGCGGCATGCGCGTCGTGATCGAGCTCAAGCGCGGCGAAGTGCCGGAAGTGGTGCTGAACAACCTGTACAAGGCGACGCAGCTCCAGGACACCTTCGGCATGAACATGGTCGCGCTCGTCGATGGCCAGCCGAAGCTGCTGAACCTGAAGGAAATCCTGCAGTGCTTCCTGTCGCATCGACGCGAAGTGCTGACGCGCCGCACGATCTACGAACTGCGCAAGGCCCGCGAACGCGGCCACGTGCTCGAAGGCCTCGCGGTCGCGCTCGCGAACATCGACGAGTTCATCGCGATCATCAAGGCCGCGCCGACGCCGCCGATCGCGAAGCAGGAATTGATGGCGAAGCCGTGGGATTCGTCGCTCGTGCGCGAGATGCTGACGCGCGCCGAATCCGAGAACGCGGCGGCGGGCGGGCGCTCGGCGTACCGTCCGGAAGGCCTGAACCCCGCGTTCGGGATGCAGGGCGACGGGCTGTACCGGCTGTCCGACACGCAGGCCCAGGAAATCCTGCAGATGCGTCTGCAGCGCCTGACGGGTCTCGAGCAGGACAAGATCATCGGCGAGTACCGCGAAGTGATGGCGCAGATCGCCGATTTGCTGGACATCCTCGCGCGCCCCGAGCGGATTACGACGATGATCACCGAGGAGCTGACGTCGGTGAAGGCCGAATTCGGCGACGCGCGCCGCTCGAAGATCGAGCTGAACGCCACCGAGCTGAATACGGAAGACCTGATCACGCCGCAGGACATGGTCGTCACGATGTCGCATGCGGGCTACGTGAAGTCGCAGCCTCTGTCCGAGTACCGCGCGCAGAAGCGCGGCGGTCGCGGCAAGCAGGCGACGCAGATGAAGGAAGACGACTGGATCGAGACGCTCTTCATCGCGAACACGCACGATTACATCCTGTGCTTCTCGAACCGCGGCCGCGTGTACTGGGTCAAGGTCTATGAAGTGCCGCAGGGCTCGCGCAACTCGCGCGGCCGCCCGATCGTCAATATGTTCCCGCTGCAGGATGGCGAGAAGATCAACGTCGTGCTGCCGGTCAAGGAATTCTCGGCCGACAAGTTCGTGTTCATGGCGACGTCGCTCGGCACCGTGAAGAAGACGCCGCTCGAGGCATTCAGCCGACCGATGAAGAAGGGCATCATCGCGGTCGGCCTCGACGACGGCGACTATCTGATCGGCGCATCGATCACCGACGGCGCGCACGACGTGATGCTGTTCTCCGACTCCGGCAAGGCCGTGCGCTTCGACGAAAACGACGTGCGTCCGATGGGGCGCGAGGCGCGCGGCGTGCGCGGCATGCAGCTCGAGGACGGGCAGCAGGTCATCGCGCTGCTGGTCGCCGGCAGCGAGGAGCAGACCGTGCTGACCGCGACCGAGAACGGCTACGGCAAGCGCACGCCGATCGCCGAATACACGCGTCACGGCCGTGGCACGAAGGGTATGATCGCGATCCAGACGTCCGAGCGCAACGGCAAGGTCGTGGCCGCGACGCTCGTCGACGCCGAGGATCAGATCATGCTGATCACGACGGCCGGCGTGTTGATTCGCACCCGCGTCTCCGAGGTTCGCGAGATGGGGCGTGCCACGCAAGGTGTTACACTCATCAGTCTCGATGAGGGTACCAAGCTCTCTGGCCTGCAGCAGGTTGCGGAGGCCGAGGAGGGTGATGGCGAGGCCGACGAGGCGTCGGACGGCGAAGCCTGAAGAACGGATGAGACTCTGGCCGCCGCGGGCGTGAAGCGCCGCGGCCGGCGAGCAACCATTCATATTTCCAAAAGGGAGTGATGATGCAAAAGCAATTCAAGCAACTGGTCCTGCTGGCTGCACTGGTGCCGACGTTCGCGATGGCGCAAGCGCTGTCGAATTCCGCACCGGCGCCGGCCGCGGCAGCTGCGCCGATCGACGCCGACAAGAAGGGTGCGATCAAGGATCTGCTCGACGCGATCGACGCGCCGAAGCTCGTGTCGGCAATCGGCAACAGCGCCGAGATGCAGGCCAAGCAGCTCGTGCCGGCGATCCTGTCGGACGCGCTGTCGGAAAACAAGACGCTGAACGACAAGCAGAAGCAGGCTGCCGTTCCGTCGCTGCAAAAGAACGCGGTGCCGAAGCTGGTCGACGGCGCGGGCAAGGTGTTCGGTACGCAGCAGTTCCAGAACGACGCGATGTCGGCTCAGTACGACGCATACGCGAAGTACTACAGCACGTCGGAGATCAAGGATCTGACGACGTTCTACAAGAGCCCGACGGGTCGCAAGTTCATCCAGGTTCAGGATCAGGTCGGCCGCGACGTGGTCAACGGCCTGATGCAGAAGTACATGCCGCAAGCGATTCAGGCGACGCGCACGCAGGCTGACAAGGAAGTCGCAGCAGTCAAGCCGGGCAAGTAAGCTGTCCGGGCACGCCCCCGGCCGTTCGGCCGGGTTTGGCGGGAGCCTGACGACAGTGCGATAATGGCCGTTTGCGCGAGAGCGCAAGCGGCCATTTCTTTTCTGGCGCGGCTCATTTGCAACTGACATGCGGCGGCAAGCCGCCGGTCGCGTCCCTCCCGAGGTTTTCACGATGCGCGTCTTTAATTTCTCCGCCGGCCCTGCGGCGATGCCCGAGGAAGTGCTGCGGCAGGCCGCCGGCGAAATGCTCGACTGGCACGGCAGCGGCATGAGCGTGATGGAGATGAGCCATCGCGGCAAGGAGTTCATGTCGATTCACGAGGCCGCGCTGACCGACCTGCGCGACCTGCTCGGCGTGCCGGCAAGCCACCGGATCCTGTTCCTGCAGGGCGGCGGTATCGCGGAAAACGCGATCGTGCCGATGAACCTGCTCGGGTCGCGCAAGACTGCCGACTTCGTCGTGACGGGCTCGTGGTCGCAGAAATCGTTCGGCGAGGCGAGCAAGTACTGCACGCCGCATCTCGCCGCGACCGGCAAGACGGAAGACGGCTTCACGCGTGCGCCCGTACGCGCCGAATGGCAGCTGTCGGACGATCCGGCCTACGTGCATCTGTGCACCAACGAGACGATCGACGGCGTCGAGACGTTCGAGATTCCCGATCTCGGCGACGTGCCGCTGGTTGCGGATGTCTCGTCGCACATCCTGTCGCGCCCGATGGACGTCGCGAAATACGGCGTGCTGTTCGGCGGCGCGCAGAAGAACATCGGGATGGCCGGCGTGACGGTCGTGATCGTTCGCGAGGATCTGCTCGATCGCGCGCTGTCGATCTGCCCGTCCGCGTTCGAATGGAAGACCGTCGCCGCAAACAACTCGCTGTACAACACGCCGCCCACCTACGCGATCTACATCGCGGGCCTCGTGTTCCAGTGGCTGAAGCGGCAGGGTGGCCTCGAAGCGATCGAGGCCCGCAATCTCGAAAAATCGAAGCTGCTCTATGACACGATCGATGCGAGCAGTTTCTATCTGAACAAGGTCGAGCCGGCAGCGCGTTCGCGGATGAACGTGCCGTTTTTCCTGGCCGACGAAACGCGCAATGAAGACTTCCTTGCCGGCGCAAAGGCGCGCGGGCTGCTGCAGCTGAAGGGCCACAAGTCCGTCGGCGGCATGCGGGCGTCGATCTACAACGCGGTGCCGCTCGACGGCGTGAAAGCGCTCGTCGAGTACATGAAGGACTTCGAGCAGCGCGGCGCCTGACGGCGGCGCTGTTCAAACAGCACGGCAAAACGCATGGACGACGAACTGAATTCCCGGCTGAAACCGCTGCGCGATCGCATCGACGCGATCGACGCGCAGCTGATCGCGCTCCTGAACCAGCGCGCCGCGGTGGCGCTGGAGGTGGGCGAGGTCAAGAAGCATTTCAACGCGCCGGTGTTCCGGCCGGAGCGCGAGCTGCAGGTCATCGCGCGACTGCAGGACATGAGCGCGGGGCCGCTCGCGAGCGAGCACATCAGCGCGATCTGGCGCGAGATCATGGCGGCGAGCCGCGCGCTCGAGCAGACCATCCACGTCGCGTTCCTCGGGCCGGTCGGCACGTATAGCGAACAGGCGATGCTCGAGTATTTCGGCCAGTCGATCGAAGGGCTGCCGTGCCCGTCGATCGACGAGGTGTTCCGCTCGGTCGAGGCCGGCGCGTCCGCGTTCGGCATCGCGCCGGTCGAGAATTCGACCGAAGGGGCCGTGTCGCGTACGCTCGACCTGCTGCTGCAGACGCAACTGCTGATCAGCGGCGAGCTCGCGCTGCCCATCCACCACAACCTGCTCACGCAAGGCGGCACGCTCGACGGTGTGAAGCGCGTCTGCGCGCATGCGCAGGCGCTTGCGCAATGCCAGCAGTGGCTCGCCGCGAATGCGCCGCAGCTCGCGCGGCAGGCGGTGTCGAGCAACGCGGAGGCCGCGCGTCTCGCGGCGGCCGATCCAACCGTCGCGGCGATCGCGGGCGACCGTGCGGCCGCGCACTACGGATTGCAGATCGCGTTCTCGCTGATCCAGGACGATCCGCACAACCGCACGCGTTTCGTGATCGTCGGCAAGCAGCCGGCCGGGCAAAGCGGTCACGACCAGACGTCGCTGATCGTGTCGGTGAAGAATGAGCCGGGTGCCGTGTTCAAGCTGCTCGAACCGCTCGCGCGGCACGGCGTGTCGATGACGCGCTTCGAGTCGCGTCCGGCGCGCGTCGGCACGTGGGAGTACTACTTCTACATCGACATCGAAGGGCACCGGGACGATGCGGCGGTTGCGGCCGCGCTCGCGGAACTCGGCCAGAAGGCCGCGTTCCTGAAGATACTCGGTTCGTATCCGAGCGCACGCTGATGCGCGGCGGCCCGTCGCCTGCTCGCGCAGGCGTTGCGGCCAGGCGGGCAGGGCAGGCCGGTCGGCGCTGCCGAAGGCGGGTTCGGGCGGCATCCGGTGCAGGTTGCGCCGGGTGCGGGCCCGTTGCCCGGAATCTGGAATTCCGTGTGCGGGGCGTCGTTCCGCGCGCGTAACTTGGCTCATGTCGTGTCAGGCTTTGCATTCAACAAACTGGTCATCTTCGGTGTCGGCCTGATCGGCGGATCGCTGGCTCGCGCGCTGCGCGAGCGCGCGCCGGGCGGCGCGGGCGAGATCGTCGGCGTGGGCCGCTCACGTGCATCGGTCGAGCGCGCGCTGTCGCTCGGCGTGATCGACCGCGCGGCGGCGCTCGACGACGACGCGCAGTTGCGCGACGCGCTTGCCGGTGCCGATCTCGTGCTGCTGGCCGCGCCCGTCGCGCAGACGGGCCCGCTGCTCGCGCGCATCGCGCCGTGGCTCGCCGATGCGACGATCGTCACCGATGCGGGCAGCACCAAGTCCGATGTCGTCGCGGCCGCGCGCGAAGCGCTCGGGCCGCGGATCGCGCAGTTCGTGCCGGGGCATCCGATCGCCGGTCGCGAGTCGAGCGGCGTCGAGGCTGCGTTGCCGGACCTGTACGTCGGCCGCAACGTCGTGCTGTGCCCGCTGCCGGAGAACCCGCCCGAATCGGTCGCGCGGATCGACGCGATGTGGCGCGCGACCGGCGCCGACGTTCGCACGATGAGCACCGGGCAGCACGATCGCGTGTTCGCGTCGATCAGCCATCTGCCGCACGTGCTGTCGTTTGCGCTCGTCGAGCAGATCCTCGGCGAGGCGGACGCGGAGCTGAAATTCTCGTACGCGGCGGGCGGCTTCCGCGATTTCACGCGCATCGCGGCGTCGAGCCCGGAAATGTGGCGCGACGTGTGCGTCGCGAACCGCGCGGCGCTGCTCGACGAACTCGACGGCTACACGCGCGTGCTCACGCGGCTGCGTGCGGCGATCGACGCCGGCGACGGCGCGGCGCTCGAAGCCGTATTCACGCGCTCGCGCGCTGCGCGCAAGGCATGGCAGGAGCGTGGCGGCAAGCCCGCTGCCGAACCGGTCAAGAAATAACAGGACGATTCCCATGGACTATCTCGATCTCGGCCCGTACTCCAGCGCATCGGGCACCGTGCGCCTGCCCGGCTCGAAGAGCATTTCGAACCGCGTGCTGCTGCTCGCGGCGCTTGCCGAAGGCGATACGACGATCACCAATCTGCTCGACTCCGACGACACGCGCGTGATGCTCGATGCGCTCGGCAAGCTCGGCGTGAGGCTCGCGCGCGACGGCGACACCTGCGTCGTCACGGGCACGCGCGGTGCGTTCACCGCGAAGACGGCCGACCTGTTCCTCGGCAACGCGGGCACGGCCGTGCGGCCGCTGACCGCCGCGCTCGCGGTGAACGGCGGCGACTATCGCGTGCACGGCGTGCCGCGCATGCACGAGCGGCCGATCGGCGATCTCGTCGACGGCCTGCGGCAGATCGGCGCGCAGATCGACTACGAGCTGAACGAAGGCTACCCGCCGCTGCGGATCAAGCCCGCGACGATCTCGGTCGACGCGCCGATCCGCGTGCGCGGCGACGTGTCGAGCCAGTTCCTCACGGCGCTTCTGATGACGCTGCCGCTCGTGAAGGCGAAGGATGGCAAGACCGTCGTCGAGGTCGACGGCGAGCTGATCTCGAAGCCCTACATCGACATCACGATCCGGCTGATGGAACGCTTCGGCGTGGTCGTCGAGCGCGACGGCTGGCAGCGCTTCGTCGTGCCGGCCGGCGTTCGCTACCGCTCGCCGGGGCGGATCATGGTCGAGGGCGATGCGTCGTCCGCATCGTACTTCCTCGCGGCCGGCGCGCTTGGCGGCGGCCCGCTGCGTGTCGAGGGCGTGGGGCGCGCGAGCATCCAGGGCGACGTCGGCTTCGCGAACGCGCTGATGCAGATGGGCGCGAACGTGACGATGGGCGACGACTGGATCGACGTGCGCGGCATCGGCCACGACCACGGCAAGCTCGAGCCGATCGACATGGATTTCAACCTGATCCCCGATGCGGCAATGACGATCGCGGTCGCCGCGCTGTTCGCGAGCGGCACGAGCACGCTGCGCAACATCGCGAGCTGGCGCGTGAAGGAGACCGACCGCATCGCCGCGATGGCGACCGAGCTGCGCAAGGTCGGCGCGATTGTCGAGGAAGGCCCCGACTATCTCGTCGTCACGCCGCCGGAAACGCTCACGCCGAACGCGGCGATCGACACGTACGACGATCACCGGATGGCGATGTGCTTCTCGCTCGTCAGCCTGGGCGGCGTGCCCGTGCGGATCAACGATCCGAAGTGCGTCGGCAAGACGTTCCCCGACTATTTCGACCGCTTCGCCGCGCTCGCAAAAGCCTGACCCGACTGTTCCGATGAAATCGACCCGACCCTTTCACCCGACTCCCGTCATCACGATCGACGGCCCGACCGCTTCCGGCAAGGGCACCGTCGCGGCGCTCGTCGCGGCGCACCTCGGCTTCCACCTGCTCGACAGCGGCGCGCTGTACCGCCTTGCGGCGCTCGCCAGCGTGCGTTACGGCATCGCAGCGGAGGACATCGACGCGCTCGTGAAGCTGATCGACGATCTCCATATCACGTTCCGCGAAGGCTGCGCGCAGCTCGACGGCGTCGATGTATCGAACGACATTCGCGCCGAAGCGGTCGGCAACCGCGCGTCCGCCATTGCCGTTCACGGGCCCGTGCGCACCGCGCTCGTCGCGCGCCAGCGTGCGTTCCGCAAGACGCCGGGCCTCGTTGCCGACGGGCGCGACATGGGCACGGTGATCTTCCCGGACGCGGTGCTGAAGGTGTTCCTGACGGCCAGCGCCGAGGCACGCGCGACCAGACGGCATAAGCAATTGATGCAAAAAGGTTTTTCTGCTAATATAGATGACTTGCTCCGGGATCTTCGTGAACGTGATGCGCGCGACAGCAATCGCGCGGCCGCGCCGCTGAAGCCCGCGGCAGATGCCAGGCTGCTCGATACGTCGGCACTTTCGGTTGATGAAGCAGTCGACCAGGTGCTGCAGTGGTACCGGGCGCTCGGCCAGCCCGCCTGAGAAGGCGGGCAGCGGTAGGTGCTCCGCGTCGCAAGCGCGGAGCGTGTTTCGAACCCTTAACCCCGTGTGGTATTCGATCTGGCTCTTTCAGCCTGCCATTCCGGCCGGCGTGGCACAGCGATCCATGCACAATCAGATTTTTATGTCCGACCTGCAAACCTCCACCCCGAATACCGAATCCTTTGCGGCTCTGTTCGAAGAGTCGCTGACCCGCCAAGACATGCGCGCCGGCGAAGTGATTTCCGCCGAAGTCGTGCGCGTCGACCACAACTTCGTGGTCGTCAATGCAGGCCTCAAGTCCGAGGCTTACATTCCGATCGAGGAATTCCTGAACGATCAGGGCGAGGTTGAGGTGCAGTCGGGCGATTTCGTGTCCGTCGCGATCGACGCACTCGAAAACGGCTACGGCGACACGATCCTGTCGCGCGACAAGGCGAAGCGCCTTGCATCGTGGCTGTCGCTGGAAAAGGCCCTCGACAACAACGAACTCGTCACCGGCACGATCACCGGCAAGGTGAAGGGCGGCATGACCGTGATGGTCAACGGCATCCGCGCGTTCCTGCCGGGTTCGCTGGTCGACACGCGTCCGGTCAAGGACACGACCCCGTACGAAGGCAAGACGCTCGAGTTCCGCGTGATCAAGCTCGATCGCAAGCGTAACAACGTCGTGCTGTCGCGCCGTGCAGTGATCGAAGCCACGCAAGGCGAAGAGCGCGCGAAGCTGCTCGAGACGCTGAAGGAAGGCGCGATCGTCAACGGCGTGGTCAAGAACATCACCGACTACGGCGCGTTCGTCGACCTCGGCGGCATCGATGGCCTGCTGCACATCACCGACATCGCATGGCGTCGCGTGCGTCACCCGAGCGAAGTCCTGTCGGTTGGCCAGGAAGTCACCGCGAAGATCCTCAAGTTCGACCAAGAGAAGAACCGCGTCTCGCTGGGCATCAAGCAACTGGGCGACGATCCGTGGGAAGGCATCTCGCGCCGTTACCCGTCGGGCACGCGCCTGTTCGGCAAGGTCACGAACATCACCGACTACGGCGCATTCGTCGAAGTGGAATCGGGCATCGAAGGCCTCGTCCACGTGTCGGAAATGGACTGGACCAACAAGAACGTTGCGCCGTCGAAGGTTGTCCAGCTGGGCGACGAAGTCGAAGTCATGGTCCTCGAGATCGACGAAGACCGTCGTCGTATCAGCCTCGGCATGAAGCAGTGCAAGCCGAATCCGTGGGATGACTTCAGCCGCAACTTCAAGAAGGGCGACAAGATCACGGGCGCAATCAAGTCGATCACCGACTTCGGCGTGTTCATCGGTCTGCCGGGCGGCATCGACGGCCTGGTCCACCTGTCGGACCTGTCGTGGAGCGAAACCGGCGAAGAAGCCGTTCGCAAGTACAAGAAGGGCGACGAAGTCGAAGCAATCGTGCTCGGTATCGACGTCGAGAAGGAGCGTATTTCGCTCGGCATCAAGCAGCTCGAAGGCGACCCGTTCAGCAACTACGTTGCAATGAACGACAAGGGTTCGCTCGTCGACGGCGTCGTGAAGACGGTCGATGCGAAGGGTGCGGTCATCACGCTGACGGGCGACATCGAAGGCTACCTGCGTGCGTCGGAAATCTCGCAGGATCGCGTCGAAGACGCACGCAACGTGCTGAAGGAAGGCGACAAGGTCAACGCGATGGTGATCAACATCGATCGCAAGTCGCGCGGCATCAACCTGTCGATCAAGGCGAAGGATTCGGCCGAGCAACAGGAAGCGATCCGCGGCCTGCAATCGGACTCCAGCGCTGCTGCGACCGGTACGACCAACCTCGGCGCGCTGCTGAAGGCGAAGCTCGACGGCCAGAACCAGTAAGCCTCACGAGGTCTGCTGAAGTATGACCAAATCCGAGTTGGTCGCGCAGCTGGCATCGCGATTTCCGCAACTTGTCCTCAAGGATGCGGATTTCGCGGTGAAAACGATGCTCGATGCGATGTCTGATGCCCTGTCGAAAGGGCATCGCATCGAAATTCGGGGTTTCGGCAGCTTCGGCCTCAACCGTCGCCCGGCGCGCGTCGGACGCAACCCGAAGTCGGGGGAGAAAGTGCAGGTGCCCGAGAAGTTCGTGCCGCACTTCAAGCCTGGCAAGGAATTGCGTGAACGCGTCGACGGCCGTGCCGGTGAACCGCTGAAGGCTGACGATCCGGACGACGAGCGTTGAGCGTCGTTCGGTTTGCCCGGAACCCGTCCGGCGAAGGCTGAAAAGAAAAGCGCCCCTTGCGGGCGCTTTTTTCATTTCCGGCGACCGTGACTCAATGGGTGCGTGCAGGATGTGCGCAGCCGCCGAAACGCTTCCTTTACAATACGGGTCGATTCGGTGCGACGAAGGGGAGTCGCGCGCCGCGGCAAACCTCAACAAAGAGAGGGCTTCATGAAGTTTATCGTCTGGCTGATCCGGGTACTGGTGTTCGTACTGTTGCTGGTGCTCGCGCTGGCCAATACGCAAACCGCGACGCTGAATTTCGTTGCCGGCTACGCATGGCAGGCGCCGCTGATCCTGATCGGTCTGGCATTCTTCGCTGTGGGGCTGCTGGCCGGCCTGCTGTCTGCGCTGCCTTCGATCTTCCGCCTGCGTCTCGAGAACGGGCGCCTGAAGCGCGATCTGCGCGCGGCGCGCGAAACGCCTGCCGTCATCGACCAGCCGCCGATGCCGCCCGTCATTTAACACGGACGCCGCGCGATCATCGCGCGGTTTTCGTCTCTGCTTCGATATTTCGCATGGATCTGGATTTTTGGTGGTTGCTCGCGATTCCGGTCGCGTTCGCGCTCGGTTGGGCGGCGTCACGCTATGACCTGAAGAATCTCCTGTCGGAGAGTGCCAACCTGCCGCGATCGTATTTTCGCGGCCTGAATTTTCTGTTGAACGAACAACCCGACAAGGCGATCGACGCGTTTATCGAGGTCGCCAAGCTCGATCCCGAGACGGTCGAGCTGCACTTCGCGCTCGGCAACCTGTTTCGCCGTCGCGGCGAAACCGACCGTGCGATCCGCGTGCACCAGAACCTGCTGAGCCGCACGGATCTGCCGGTCAACGAGCGCGACCACGCGCTGTACGAACTCGGCCAGGATTTCCTGAAAGCCGGCCTGCTCGATCGCGCGGAGGAGGCGTTTCACAAGCTCGCCGACGGTGACTACGCGCTCGGCGCACAGCGGGCGCTGCTGACGATCTACGAGATCGAGAAGGACTGGAACAAGTCGATCGATACCGCAAAGCGCATCGAGTCGATGAGCGACAAACCGCTCGGCGCCGAAATTGCGCAGTTTCACTGCGAACTCGCGCAGGACGCGCTGCAGCGCAAGAACGCGGCCGCGGCGGCCGAGCAATTGCGGCTCGCGCTGGCCGTGAACCCGCAGAACGTTCGCGCGACGATCCTGTCCGGCGATGCCGCGGAGGCGGACGGCAACCACGCGGCCGCGATCGAGTACTGGAAGCGCGTCGAAGCGCAGAACCCGGCGTATCTGCCGCTCGTCGCCGACAAGCTGATGAAGGCCCATGTCGCGCTCGGCAAGAACGTCGAAGGCGCCGAGCTGCTGATGGGATATGTCGACCGCTATCCGTCGAACGACCTGCTCGACATCGCGTATCAGCACATCGCCGGGTTGAGGGGGCAGGATGCGGCGCACACGCTCGCGCGCGCGCAGATGGAGAAGTCGCCGAACCTGTCGGGGATGCTGCACCTGCTCGATGCGCAGATCGCGGCGGCTGACGAACCGCGTCGTAAGGAACTTGAAATGATGCGTGCGCTGATCAAGCAGCGCACGAAAAATCTGCCACGGTATACGTGCCAGAATTGCGGTTTCCGGGCACGGCTTTTCTACTGGCAGTGCCCCGGATGCAGCGGCTGGGAAACCTATGCGCCGCGCCGCGTCGAACCTGCGATGCCGGGCTGATCCCGGCACGCGGAGCCAACGCGCTGCGGTTGCCGCCGGGCTCGTCCCGGCGGCCAAGTTAGTCAATTACCGGGAAGTACCGGAACATCTATGAAAATCACCATCATCGGCACCGGCTATGTCGGTCTCGTAACGGGCGCATGCCTCGCGGAGATCGGTCACGACGTCTTCTGTCTCGACGTCGATTCGCGCAAGATCGACATCCTGAACAACGGCGGGATGCCGATTCACGAACCGGGGCTGCTGGACATCATCGCGCGCAACCGCGCGGCGGCGCGCCTGCGCTTCTCGACCGACATCGAGGCGAGTGTCGCGCACGGCGAGATCCAGTTCATTGCGGTCGGCACGCCGCCCGACGAGGACGGCTCGGCCGACCTGCAGTACGTGCTCGAGGCCGCACGCAACATCGGCCGCCACATGACGGGCTTCAAGGTGATCGTCGACAAGTCGACGGTGCCGGTCGGCACCGCGCAGCGCGTGCGCGGCGTGGTCGACGAGGCGCTTGCCGCACGCGGGCTCGCGGGCAGCGTCGCGCATCGCTTCTCGGTCGTGTCGAATCCGGAGTTCCTGAAGGAGGGCGCCGCGGTCGAGGACTTCATGCGTCCGGACCGGATCATCATCGGCGTCGACGACGACGAGACGGGCACGATCGCGCGCGAGAAGATGAAGAAGCTTTACGCGCCGTTCAACCGCAACCACGAGCGCACGATCTACATGGACGTGCGTTCGGCCGAATTCGCGAAATACGCGGCGAACGCGATGCTCGCGACGCGCATTTCGTTCATGAACGAGATGTCGAATCTCGCCGACAAGGTCGGTGCCGACATCGAGGCTGTGCGCCGCGGGATCGGCTCCGATCCGCGTATCGGCTATCACTTCCTGTACGCAGGTGTCGGCTACGGCGGCTCGTGCTTCCCGAAGGACGTCCAGGCGCTGATTCGCACCGCCGGCGAGAACGGCCAGCCGCTGCGCATCCTGGAAGCCGTCGAGGCGGCCAATCATGCGCAGAAGGACGTGCTGATCGGCAAGATAGAGCAGCGCTTCGGCGCCGACCTGGCCGGCCGCGAGTTCGCGGTCTGGGGCCTTGCGTTCAAGCCGAACACCGACGACATGCGCGAGGCGCCGAGCCGCCGCTTGATCGCCGCGCTGCTCGAGCGCGGCGCGACCGTGCGCGCGTACGATCCGGTCGCGGTCGACGAGGCGCGGCGCGTGTTCGCGCTGGATTTCGGCGACGATTCGGACGCGCTGGCGCGGCTGCATCTCGTCGATACGCAGGATGTCGCCGTGACGGGCGCGGACGCACTCGTGATCGTGACCGAATGGAAGGAATTCCGGAGCCCCGATTTCACGCGCCTGAAGGCGGAACTGAAGGCGCCGGTGATCTTCGACGGGCGCAACCTGTACGAGCCGGACGCGATGGCCGAACTGGGCATAGACTACTACGCGATCGGACGGCCGCATGTCGATCCCCAGTCGTCTTCCCGTGGCTGATCACACGATGAATACTCCCCGCGAAGTCGTTCCGGTGCCGCGCGCGCAGCTCGCGCGTTCGCGCGTGCTTGTCGTCGGCGACGTGATGCTCGATCGTTACTGGTTCGGCAACGTCGATCGCATTTCACCGGAAGCGCCCGTGCCGGTCGTGCACGTGCAGCGTCAGGAAGAGCGGCTCGGCGGTGCGGCCAACGTCGCGCGCAATGCCGTGACGCTCGGCGGCCAGGCCGGGTTGCTGTGCGTCGTCGGTTGCGACGAACCCGGCGAGCGGATCGTCGAGCTGCTCGGCAGCAGCGGCGTGACACCTCATCTCGAGCGTGATCCGGCGCTGCCGACCACGATCAAGCTGCGTGTGCTCGCGCGCCAGCAGCAACTGCTGCGCGTCGACTTCGAGGCGATGCCGACGCACGAGGTGCTGCTCGCGGGGCTCGCGCGCTTCGACGCGCTGCTGCCGCAGCACGACGTCGTGCTGATGTCGGATTACGCGAAAGGCGGCCTGACGCACGTCACGACGATGATCGAGAAGGCGCGTGCGGCCGGCAAGGCTGTCCTCGTCGACCCGAAGGGCGACGACTGGGCGCGCTATCGCGGCGCGTCGCTGATCACGCCCAATCGCGCGGAACTGCGCGAAGTGGTCGGGCAGTGGAAATCGGAAGACGATTTGCGTGCGCGTGTCGCGAATCTGCGCACGGAACTCGGCATCGATGCGCTGCTGCTCACGCGTTCGGAAGAGGGCATGACGCTTTTTTCCGCCACCGGCGAACTGCATGCGCCGGCGCTCGCGCGCGAGGTGTTCGACGTGTCGGGCGCGGGCGATACCGTGATCGCGACGGTCGCGACGATGCTCGGCGCAGGTGTGCCGCTCGTCGACGCAGTCGTGCTCGCGAATCGCGCGGCAGGCATCGTGGTCGGCAAGCTCGGCACGGCCACGGTGGACTACGACGAACTGTTTCACTGAGCGCATTCGGCGGCGCGACGAGCGCGCCGCTCGAGTGGCTCGCATTTTTCAGGCAGGACGATCATGACCCTCATCGTCACCGGCGCAGCCGGTTTTATCGGCGCAAATATCGTCAAGGCGCTCAACGAGCGCGGCGAGACGCGCATCATCGCGGTCGACAACCTGACGCGCGCGGACAAGTTCCGGAATCTCGTCGATTGCGAGATCGACGACTATCTCGACAAGACGGAATTCGTCGAACGCTTCGCGCGCGGCGATTTCGGCAAGGTGCGCGCGGTGTTCCACGAAGGCGCCTGTTCGGACACGATGGAAACCGACGGCCGCTACATGATGGACAACAACTTCCGCTACAGCCGCGCGGTGCTCGACGCATGCCTCGCACAGGGCGCGCAGTTCCTGTACGCGTCGTCGGCCGCGATTTACGGCGGCTCGACGCGTTTCGTCGAGGAGCGCGAGGTCGAGGCGCCGCTGAACGTCTATGGCTATTCGAAGTTCCTGTTCGACCAGGTGATCCGTCGCGTGTTGCCGAACGCGAAGAGCCAGATCGCCGGCTTCCGCTATTTCAACGTGTACGGCCCGCGCGAGACGCACAAGGGGCGCATGGCGTCGGTTGCGTTCCACAACTTCAACCAGTTCCGCGCGGAAGGCAAGGTGAAGCTGTTCGGCGAGTACAACGGTTATGCGCCGGGCGAGCAGACGCGTGACTTCGTGTCGGTCGAGGACGTGACGAAGGTGAACCTGTTCTTCTTCGATCATCCTGAGAAGTCGGGCATCTTCAACCTCGGCACGGGCCGTGCGCAGCCGTTCAACGATATCGCGTCGACGGTCGTGAACACGCTGCGCACGCTCGACAGCCTGCCGCCGCTGACGCTCGCGCAGCAGGTCGAGCAGGGGCTGATCGAATACGTGCCGTTCCCCGATGCGCTGCGCGGCAAGTACCAGTGCTTCACGCAGGCCGACCAGACGAAACTGCGCGCGGCCGGCTACGACGCACCGTTCCTGACCGTGCAGGAAGGCGTCGACCGCTACGTTCGTTGGCTGTCCGGCCAGGTTTAAACGGAAGCGCTGCATCGATAGACTGGGTCTCACGGTCGGCAGCCGCCGGCCGTTTTTATCGGAGATCCAGCACATGATCAGGAAATGGTTTGCCGCAGCGGCCATGCTCGGCATGATCGCGTCGGCCTGGGCGGCCGTCGACGTCAACACCGCGAACGAGGATGCGCTCGTCGGCATCAAGGGCATCGGCCCGGCACGGGCGAAGGCGATTTTCGATGAACGCAGCGCACGCGGTCCGTTCAAGAATGCGGACGATCTCGCATCACGCGTGAAAGGCATGGGTGGCCATACCGTCGAGCGACTCCAGCAGGAAGGGCTGACGATAGGTGCGGCCGGCTCAGATGCGGCCCTGCCGGCAGCGGGCAAGCCGGCGGCAGCAAAGCCTGCCGCTGCACCTGCCCGCACCGCGCAGAAGTAACGCGTCGCGCGCGACAGACAAAGTGCTCCTTCAGCCGCCGTCGTTGCGACGGCTTCCCGCGGCGTGCCGCGGGTTTTTTGCGTGTGCGCTGCGTACGCGGCGATCACGCATCGCGCGGCATGCGTATTCCATCGTCGCAATGGGGTTGCCGGCGCGAGCGCCGGTGCTGGTTTACAATCGACCGATTGATCGGCCTCGTACTCACGGTATATCCATGGCTTACAAAACTATCGAAGACACGATCGGCAATACGCCGCTCGTGCAATTGGTCCGCTTGCCGGACGACGAGATTCGCGCGCGCAACAACGTGGTGCTCGCGAAGCTCGAAGGCAACAATCCGGCCGGTTCCGTGAAGGATCGCCCGGCGCTGTCGATGATCAGCAAGGCCGAGGCGCGCGGGCGCATCAAGCCGGGCGATACGCTGATCGAGGCGACGAGCGGCAATACGGGCATCGCGCTCGCGATGGCAGCGGCGATCCGCGGCTACAGGATGGTGCTGGTCATGCCGGAGGACCTGTCGGTCGAGCGCCGCCAGAGCATGGCCGCTTACGGCGCCGAAATCATCCTGACGCCCGTGAAGGGCGGGATGGAACTGGCGCGTGACCTTGCCGACCAGATGCAGCGCGAAGGCAAGGGCGTGATCCTCGACCAGTTCGCGAACCTCGATAATCCCGTTGCGCACTACGAAGCGACGGGCCCGGAGATCTGGCGCGATACCGAAGGGCGCGTCACGCACTTCGTGTCGGCAATGGGCACGACGGGCACGATCATGGGCACGTCGCGCTATCTGAAGGAGCAGAATCCGGCGATCGAGATCATCGGTGCGCAGCCGGAAGACGGTTCGCGCATTCCGGGCATCCGCAAGTGGCCGGAAGCGTACATGCCGACGATCTTCGATCGCAGCCGCATCGACCGGGTCGAGAACGTAGGCCAGGCCGCGGCGGAAACGATGGCGCGCCGGCTCGCGGCGGTCGAAGGCATCTTCGCGGGCATTTCGTCGGGCGGCGCATGCGAAGTCGCGATGCGCATCGCGCGTCAGGTCGAGAATGCGACGATCGTGTTCATCGTCTGCGATCGCGGCGACCGCTACCTGTCCACGGGCGTGTTTCCGGCCTGAGCACCGGTCGGCGCGTCCAGCGCCTGCAATAAAAAAGCGCCGCTTGTGCGGCGCTTTTTCTTTGGGCGGGTGGTGCTTACTGCGACTGCGCTTCGGCGTCGGCCGGCTTCAGCGCGCCGCTCGCTTCCATCTGCGCCTTCACGGCCTCGCCGAGCTGGTACACGGTGAGTGCGTAGAAGAAGCTGCGGTTGTAGCGTGTCAGCACATAGAAATTCTTGAGCCCGATCATGTATTCGGTCGCGCGCCCCGGCGACGGCAGGTCGACCACGGTCACGGGCGTGCCGGCTTCGGTGGTGATGTTGACCGTCGGCTCGTTCAGCGTCATGCCCGCGCGCAGCAGTTGCGACAGTGCCCAGTGCGGCTCGGGCTGGCCGTCGGCGGCGGCCTGTGCGATTCCCAGGCTGCCCGTATCGGGCGTGATTTGCCAGACTACCGGGCGGTCGGTTTCCCAGCCGTGCTGCTTCAGGTAGTTTGCGACGCTGCCGATCGCGTCGACAGGGCTGCTGCGCAGATCGACATGGCCCGTGCCGTCGAAGTCGACCGCATATTCGCGGATGCTGCTCGGCAGGAATTGCGGGATCCCGATTGCACCCGTATACGAGCCGAGCACGGTGGTCGGGTCGAGCTGGTTGTCGCGGGTCCAGACCAGGAAATCCTCGAGGTTCTTGCGGAACGTTGCCTGGCGACTGTCGCGATTCGGCGTGTTCGGATAGTCGAACGTGAGCGTCGTCAGCGCGTCGAGCACGCGGAAATTGCCCATGTAGCGGCCATAGATCGTCTCGACACCGATGATGCCGACGATCACCTCGGGCGGCACGCCGAATTCCTCGGATGCGCGCTGCAGCGTCGCCTGGTTCGCCTTCCAGAACTTTACGCCCGCGTTGATGCGGATCGGCTCGATGAAGCGCGAGCGATAGACGCGCCAGTTCTTGACCGTTGGCGACGGGGCGGGCTTCACGAGCTTGACGGCCGTCGCCGAATAGCTGATGCGCGAGAACAGCGCATGCAGGCTCGCGGAGTCGAAGCCGTTGCGGCTGACCATTTCGTCAATGAACGCATCGACCTTCGCGTTGTTCGCGTAACGCTGCGGAACGATTTCCTCTTCAAAGGTCTGGCCTTGCGGCGCCGGCTGTTGGGGCTGGGCCTGTGCGACGAGCGTGCCGGCCGACTTCGCAGGCTGCGTCTGCGCGCCGGCAGGCGCGGCGCCGAGGGTGGCGGCGACGGCGGCGGCAACGAGCGCGACGCGAACACGGAACAGCGCGGGGAGAAGAGCGGCAGGCTTGCTGGAATTCATGTCGAAGCGGGCGGACAGGGCGATTGTGTTCGGCGCAGTATACCCGACGCATCCGGCGCGCCGGGGCGAAGCGGGCCCCCGTTGTGGTAAGTTAGCGGCGAATTCGCGGCAGACGATGGACATTATTGATGGAGACCTGCGGCGCACCGTGCGCCGCGGATGACAGCTTATGGCAACCGCTTTCTATACGCACCCCGACTGCATGCTGCACGAGATGGGGGAATGGCATCCGGAATGCCCGGCCCGCTTGTCGGCGATCCAGGATCAACTGATTGCGAGCCGCATCGACGACCTGATCGTGCACGAAACCGCGCCGTTCGCGAGCGAGGTGGCGCTGGGCCGTGTGCATACGCAGGCGCACATCGACTACATCCGGAGCATGACGCCGGTCGACGGCTACGTCGAGATCGATCCCGATACGCTGATGAACCGCGACACGTGGCGCGCGGCACTGCGTGCGGCCGGCGCCGCGATCGCGGCGACCGACGCGGTGATCGAAGGCCGCTATGCGAATGCGTTCTGCAGCGTCCGTCCACCCGGCCATCATGCGGAGCCCGCGCGCGCGATGGGTTTCTGCTTCTTCAACAACGTCGCGATCGCCGCGCGGCATGCGCTCGACGTACACGGTATCGAGCGTGTCGCGATCATCGATTTCGACGTGCACCACGGCAACGGTACCGAAGCTGCGTTCGCGAACGACGAGCGCGTGCTGATGTGCAGCTTCTTCCAGCATCCGCTGTACCCGTTCTCGGGCGCCGACCACCAGGCGCCGAACATGGTCAACCTGCCGATGCCCGCGCGCAGCAACGGGATGGCGATCCGCGAAGCCGTCGACATGTTCTGGCTGCCGCGACTGGACGCATTCAAGCCGCAGATGCTGTTCGTGTCGGCCGGCTTCGATGCGCATCGCGAGGACGATATCGGCAACCTCGGCCTCGTCGAGGCCGACTTCGAATGGCTGACCGCGCAGGTCGTCGACGTGGCGCGCCGTCATGCGCAGGGCCGTATCGTGAGCTGCCTCGAAGGCGGCTACAACCTGTCCGCGCTCGGGCGCAGCGTCGTCGCGCACCTGCGCGTGCTGGCCGGCATCTGATTGGCCGGCCGCCAGGCCGCGCGCGTTCAGCGCGCCGGCACGCGCGCGTGAATCCACGCGATCAGCGCATCGATCACGCGATCGCGTTCGAGATCGTTCATCGTTTCGTGGAAGCCGCCTTCGTATAGCGTCAGCGTACGATCGGGCGAGCCGACGCGCGCGCCGAACGCGCGGCTGCCGTCGGGCTCGGTCAGCTTGTCTTCGGTGCCGTGATAGACGAGCACCGGTACGCGCAGCGCGCCGCGGCCGCGTTCGATACGCGTCATCGCGTCGAGTATCTCCGCGCCGGTGCGCGCGGGCACCGCGCCGTGATGCACGAGCGGATCGGCGCGATTGGTCGCGACGATGGCCGGATCGCGCGACAGCAGCGCCGCATCGATCCTGATCGCGGGGAAGGTCGGCCATGCGCGGCTGATGACGCGGCTCACCGCGAGCATCCAGCGCGGCACGTCGCGCCCGGGTGCGAGTGCCGGGCTCGACAGCACGAGGCCCGTCAGCGCGTGGCCGCGGGCCGGCGCGCGTTCGATCGCGTACAGCGCCGCGACCGCACCGCCCATGCTGTGTCCCATCAGGAACAGCGGCGCATTGCCGCGCGCTGCTTCGGCGACCAGTGCATCCGCATCGTTCAGGTAGCCGTCGAAGCGCTCGACCCAGGCGCGCTTGCCGGGCGACTGGCCGTGCCCGCGCAGATCGATCGCGAGCACGTCGATGCCTGCCGCGTTCAGCCGGCCGGCGAGCGCGGCATAGCGGCCCGCGTGTTCGGCGAGGCCGTGCACGAGCGCGATCGTCGCGCGCGGCGGCGCCGTGCCGTCGCCGGCCAGCCAGCGGTACGACGCCAGTTCGAGCCCGTCAGCAGTACGCAGCCGGCCCATTTTCGGCGCGGGCGGCGACGAATGCGCCGATCCGGCAGTGGCAGGTGCTGCGTCCGGTGTGGTGGTGTCGGTCATCTGGCGTGTCCCCTGTTCTTTGGCATGCGTGTTCCGGATCATAGTCGCGGCACTGTCGTGACGCGCCAGCGGCGCTCCTCTAATTTCGTGCGGTTATGAAAAGATCGAAATCGATTATTAAGGGGAATGAGGGGTTTGCGGTAAAATCGCCGGCTATTCCAGATGCATCGGCGGCCGACTGGCGGGCCTGCTCACCAGCCGGCCGCCGTTTTGTTTACATGATCGAATTACGCAATCTGTCGCAACGTTTCCCGGGGCCGAACGGCTGGGTCGAGGCGCTGCACAACGTCAACCTGACGATCCCGCAGGGCGAGGTGTTCGGCATCATCGGCCGAAGCGGCGCCGGCAAGAGCACGCTCGTGCGCACCATCAACCTGCTCACGCGGCCGACTGAAGGCAATGTCGTCGTCGGCGGACGCGATCTCACGCTGCTGCCGGCTGGCGCGCTGCGCGAGGCGCGCCGCGAGATCGGCATGATTTTCCAGCACTTCAACCTGCTGTCGTCGCGCACGGTGTTCGGCAACGTCGCGCTGCCGCTGGAGCTGGCCGGCGCAAGCCGTGCCGACATCGAGGCCGCCGTGCTGCCGCTGCTCGACCTCGTCGGGCTGTCCGCGCAGAAGGATCGTTATCCGGCGCAGATCAGCGGTGGACAGAAGCAGCGCGTCGGCATCGCACGCGCGCTCGCGAGCCAGCCGAAGGTGCTGCTGTCGGACGAAGCGACGTCCGCGCTCGATCCCGAGACCACGCGTTCGATCCTCGACCTGCTGAAGCGCATCAACCGCGAGCTAGGCCTGACGATCGTTTTGATCACGCACCAGATGGAAGTGATCAAGCAGGTCTGCGATCGCGTCGCGGTGCTCGATGCGGGGCGCGTGGTCGAGGAAGGCCGCGTGATCGACGTGTTCCTGCAGCCGCATCACGAAGTGACGCGCGCGCTGATCGGCGACGTGATCGCGCAGGAGCTGCCGCCCGCGATGAAGGCGCGCGTGGCCGAGCGGCTGAAGACGGGCAGCGGGCATCTGCTGCGGCTCGCGTTCACGGGCTCGGGTGTCGACCAGCCGATCCTGTCGGAGACGATCCGCCGGTACGAACTCGATTTCAACATCCTGCACGGCCAGATCGACGAGATCCAGGGGCAGGCATTCGGTTCGCTCGCGGTGCTCGCGGGCGGCGAGCCGGGCAAGGTCGGGCAGGCGCTCGCGTTCCTGCGCGAGCAAGGTGTGGTGGTAGAGGAGCTTTCGTATGTTGAGTGAGATGTTCGATATGTTCGTGCAGTCGTTCTGGGAGACGCTGATCATGGTCGGCATCTCCGGGGCGGTCGGCGCGCTCGTCGGCCTGCCGCTCGGCGTGCTGCTCTACCTGACCGACCGCCAGGGCGTGCTGCAGAACCTCGCCGTGAATCGCGTGCTCGGCGGCATCGTGAACGCCGTCCGCTCGACGCCGTTCATCATCCTGCTGGTCGCGGTGATTCCGTTTACGCGGCTCGTCACGGGTTCGTCGATCGGCACGGCCGCGGCGGTCGTGCCGTTAACGCTCGCGGCCGCGCCGTTCGTCGCGCGTCTCGTCGAGACGGCGCTGCGCGAAGTCGATCGCGGGCTGATCGAGGCTGCGCAATCGATGGGCGCGACCACGTCGCAGATCGTATTCAAGGTGCTGCTGCCCGAATCGCTGCCGGGCGTCGTTGCGGGTCTGACGATCACGTTCGTGTCGCTGGTCGGCTATTCGGCGATGGCGGGCGCGATCGGCGGCGGCGGCCTCGGCGATCTCGGGATCCGCTACGGCTACCAGCGCTATCTGCCGGAAGTGATGTGGACGGTGGTCGCGATCCTGATCGTGTTCGTGCAGATCGCGCAGTCGTTCGGCGACTGGCTCGTCCGTCGGCTGAGCCACAAATAAGACGGAATTGATCCATTAGGGGAGACACGATGCAACGACGCTTCATGCTGAAGTTTGCGGCGGCACTCGGCGCGGCCGCGCTGTTCGCGGGCGCGCACGCACAGGCCGAGACCATCAAGGTGGGCGTGACGGGCGGGCCGCACGCGCAGATCATGGAAGCGGTGAAGAAGGTCGCGGCGAAGAGCGGCCTCGATATCCGCATCGTCGAGTTCTCCGATTACGTGCAGCCGAACGCCGCGCTCGCGGCGGGCGACCTCGACGCGAACAGCTACCAGCACGATCCGTATCTGCAGGCGCAGGTGAAGGATCGCGGCTACAAGCTGATCAAGGTCGCGGATACCGTCACGTTCCCGATGGGCATCTATTCGAAGCGCGTGAAGTCGCTGGCCGAACTGAAGCCGGGCGCGCGCATCGCGGTCCCGAACGATCCGACCAACGGCGGCCGTGCGTTGCTGTTGCTGCAAAAGCAGGGCCTCCTGAAGCTGCGCGCAGAGGCGGGGCTGAAGGCGACGCCGCTCGATATCGTCGACAATCCGCGCAAGCTGAAGATCGTCGAGCTCGATGCGGCGCAGATTCCGCGTTCGATCGGCGACGTCGACGCGGCCGCGATCAATACCAACTACGCGATGGAAGCGGGGTTGAAACCGAAACAGGACGCGATCGCGATCGAGGGTCCGAACGGCCCGTACGCGAACATCCTCGCGATTCGCGAGGCGGACCGGAACAAGCCGTGGGTCGCGAAACTGATCGCGGCCTATCATTCGGCCGACGTGAAGCAGTTCATCGAAGGCAAGTTCGGCGGCGCGGTCATTGCCGCCTGGTAACGGGCGAAGCACGGGGCGCCCGGCGAGATTAGAGTCGATGATCGAAAACCCGGGCTTTGCGTCCGGGTTTTTTCTCTTTTAAAATAGAACGATCGTTCGCTATCATTGGCGCATCGCCAAGAAGCGGTATCCTCGACAGCCACGATGGATGGGTCCGCTTGGCCGCGCAGTCACGAGGCCTCGCTATAAAATGGCCTCTGGTCGTATTCGTAACTTTGGAGCGTGTGCATGAAAATCCTGGTGCCAGTGAAAAGAGTGGTCGATTACAACGTGAAGGTCCGCGTGAAGTCGGATCAAACGGGTGTCGACATCGCGAACGTAAAGATGTCGATGAACCCGTTCGACGAAATCGCCGTTGAAGAAGCCGTGCGCCTGAAGGAAGCGGGCGTCGCGACCGAGGTGATCGCGGTATCGGTCGGCGTCACGCAGGCGCAGGAAACGCTGCGCACGGCGCTGGCGATCGGCGCGGATCGCGCGATCCTCGTCGAGTCGAACGACGGCGTCGAGCCGCTGGCCGTCGCGAAGATCCTGAAGGCGCTGGTCGACAAGGAACAGCCTTCGCTCGTGATCCTCGGCAAGCAGGCGATCGACGACGATTCGAACCAGACCGGCCAGATGCTGGCTGCGCTGGCCGGCCTGCCGCAAGCGACGTTCGCATCGAAGGTGACGGTCGCCGACGGCAAGGCCACGGTCGCGCGTGAAGTGGACGGTGGCGCGGAAACGCTGTCGCTGACGCTGCCGGCGGTGATCACGACCGACCTGCGCCTGAACGAGCCGCGCTACGTGACGCTGCCGAACATCATGAAGGCGAAGAAGAAGCCGCTGGAAATCGTGAAGCCGGAAGACCTGGGCGTGGACGTCGCGCCGCGTCTGAAGACGCTGAAGGTGGTCGAGCCGCCGAAGCGCGCAGCCGGCGTGAAGGTGCCGGATGTGAAGACGCTGGTCGAGAAGCTGAAGACCGAAGCCAAGGTGCTGTAAGAGGGAGCGGAAAGAAATGACGATTCTGGTGATTGCAGAACACGACAACGCGTCGATCAAGGCCGCGACGCTGAACACGGTGGCGGCGGCAGTGAAGATTGGCGGCGACATTCACGTGCTGGTTGCGGGTCACAACGCGCAAGCGGCGGCTGATGCGGCAGCGAAGATCGCAGGTGTTTCGAAGGTGCTGCTGGCCGATGCGCCGCAACTCGAAGCGGGCCTCGCGGAAAACGTCGAGGCGACCGCGCTGAACATCGCGAAGGACTACTCGCACATCCTCGCGCCGGCGACGGCGTACGGCAAGAATATCGCGCCGCGCATCGCGGCGAAGCTGGATGTCGCGCAGATCTCGGACATCACGGCGGTCGATTCGGCCGACACGTTCGAGCGCCCGATCTACGCGGGCAACGCGATCGCGACGGTGCAGTCGAGCGACCCGATCAAGGTCATCACGGTGCGCGCGACGGGTTTCGATCCGGTGGCAGCCGTTGGCGGCAGCGCAGCGGTCGAGAAGATCGAAGCGGCGGCCGACGCAGGCAAGTCGCAGTTCGTGAGCCGTGAAGTGACGAAGCTGGACCGTCCGGAACTCACCAGCGCGAGCATTATCGTGTCGGGCGGCCGCGGTCTGGGCAGCGGCGAGAACTACACGAAGGTGCTGGAGCCGCTGGCCGACAAGCTGAACGCGGCACTCGGCGCGTCGCGCGCGGCGGTCGACGCAGGCTACGTACCTAACGACTACCAGGTCGGCCAGACCGGCAAGATCGTTGCGCCGCAGCTATACATCGCGGTCGGTATTTCGGGTGCGATCCAGCATCTGGCCGGCATGAAGGATTCGAAGGTGATCGTGGCGATCAACAAGGATCCGGAGGCGCCGATCTTCAGCGTGGCCGACTACGGCCTCGTCGGCGATCTGTTCGCGCTCGTACCGGAGCTCGTGGCCGAGCTCGGCTGACGCGGCGTGACGCTTCAGCGGTAAGCAGACGAGAAGAGGGGCGCAACGAGCGCCCCTTTCTTTTTGATGCCGGCCGGCCCGCATTGCCGCGGGCAGCCGCGGCTTATGCGTATGCCGGGCGCGTCTGGCCGGCCACGTCCTTCAGGTAACGATGTACCGACAGGTCGTCGGCCTGGATCGCCGGCATCTTGCCCGAGATCAGGTCCGCGAGCAGTTGGCCCGAGCCGCACGACATCGTCCAGCCGAGCGTGCCGTGGCCGGTGTTCAGGAACAGGTTCGACACCGGCGTGCGGCCCACGATCGGCGTGCCGTCCGGCGTCATCGGGCGCAGGCCCGTCCAGAACGTTGCCTTCGACGTGTCGCCGCCGCCCGGGAACAGGTCGTTCACGCACATTTCGAGCGTTTCGCGGCGCGCAGCGCGCAGCTTCTTGTCGAAGCCGACGATTTCCGCCATGCCGCCGACGCGGATACGCTGGTCGAAACGCGTGATCGCGATCTTGTAGGTTTCGTCGAGCACGGTCGACACGGGCGCGGCCGCTTCGTTGACGATCGGCGCGGTGATCGAATAGCCCTTCAGCGGATAGACGGGGATCTGCATCAGGTTCGAGACGAAGCTGGTCGAGTACGAGCCGAGCGCGACGACGTACGCGTCCGCGCGCACCGTCTCGCTGCCGCACTGCACGCCGGCGATCTTGCCGCCCGCGATCGCGAGCGCATCGATCGGCGTGTTGTAGCGGAACTTGACGCCGAGCGATTCGGCGAGCGCCGCGAGGCGCGTCGTGAACAGCTGGCAATCGCCCGTTTCGTCGCCCGGCAGGCGCAGGCCACCCGTCAGCTTGTGCGATACGGCGGCGAGCGCCGGTTCGGCGTTCTTCAGGTCGGCCGGCGACAACAGTTCGAACGGCACGTTCGCTTCCTGCAGCACGGCGATGTCCTTTGCCGCACCGTCGAGTTGCTGCTGCGTGCGGAACAGTTGCAGCGTGCCGCCCGTGCGGCCTTCGTACTGGATGCCGGTATCGGCGCGCAGCGCCTGCAGGCAGTCGCGGCTGTATTCGGCGAGGCGGACCATGCGCCCCTTGTTGACCGAATAGCGCTCGGCCGTGCAGTTGCGCAGCATCTGCCACATCCACTGGAGCTGGAAGCGCGTGCCGTCGAGGCGGATCGCGAGCGGCGCGTGCTTTTCGAACATCCATTTGACGGCCTTCAACGGCACGCCGGGCGCAGCCCACGGCGCGGCATAGCCGGGGGAGATCTGGCCAGCGTTCGCAAAGCTCGTCTCGAGCGCAGGGCCGGCTTCCCGGTCGATCACAGTGACTTCATGACCGGCGCGCGCGAGGTAATACGCGCTTGCCACGCCCACCACACCGCTGCCCAGAATGACGACTCGCATAGCTGCTCCAGATGGAAGGGACCAGATCGAGGCCGGCGCACCCGCGGCTCCGTGTAACCTCTAGCTGATCTAGTTTTTTGAGCTATGGTATTGTCGAATGTGCAGGTTTTGTTATCGTATTTTTCAGGTTTTCAGCATAAAAAAATGAGAACGCAACGTCAGCCAGTACGCTCGCTCGACAAGCTCGACCGGCGCATCCTCAAACTGCTCCAGGACGACGGCCGGATGGCGATGAAAGACCTCGCGGAACAGGTCGGACTGACCGTCACGCCGTGCATCGAGCGGGTGCGGCGCATGGAGCGGGACGGCGTGATCACCGGCTATCACGCGCGGGTCGACCCGGGCCAACTGGGTGCCGCGCTGCTGGTGTTCGTCGAGATCACGCTTGGCCACAAGGGCGGCAACATGTTCGAGCAATTCCGTCGGGAAGTGATGAAAATCGACGAGGTGCTCGAATGCCATCTGGTGTCCGGCGATTTCGACTATCTGATCAAGGCGCGGATCGGCGAGATGGCCGACTACCGGAAGCTGCTCGGCGATATCCTGCTGCAGCTGCCCGGCGCCGTGCAGTCGAAAAGCTATGTCGTGATGGAAGAAATCAAGGAGACGCTGACGATCGCGGTCGGCGAGTGACGTGCCGACGGCCTGTTGTCGGGCCCCTTATCCTGCCCTTGGCACGCTGCACCTAATACTGTATAAATATACAGTATTAGGTGCAGGCGAATGGGTGGGCACATGGACGATCGGTCCGACAACGAATTTCCGGTAGCGCCGCCCGCGCCCCGCAAGGGGCGCGGTGCGGTCGACAACCTGCAGGGGCGGTATGAAATCGCGCAGCGCGAAGCGGTCGACGACGGCTGGACACACGAGTCGGACGATGTCGATTTCCCCGCACCGCTGCGCACGCAGGTATTCGAGGAGCGTGCGAAGAGCATTCTGACGCACAACCAGTCGCCCGATATTCCGTTCAGCGTATCGCTCAATCCGTATCGCGGTTGCGAGCACGGCTGTATCTACTGCTTCGCGCGGCCGACGCACAGCTATCTCGGCCTGTCGCCGGGGCTCGATTTCGAAAGCCGCATCTATGCGAAGGTCAATGCGGCCGAACTGCTCGAACGCGAGATTTCGCGGAAGCGCTACGTGCCGGAGCCGATCGCGCTCGGCGTCAACACCGATGCCTACCAGCCGGTCGAGCGCGACCTGCGCATCACGCGCAGCGTGATCCAGGTGATGCACGATCGCGGGTTGCCGTTCGCCGCGATCACGAAATCGTCGCTGATCGAGCGCGATCTCGACCTGCTCGCACCGATGGCCGAGCGCGGGCAGGTGATGGCGGCGGTCACGATCACGACGCTCGATGCCGATCTCGCGCGCACGCTCGAGCCGCGCGCGGCCACACCGGCGCGCCGGTTGCGCACGATCCGTGCGCTGCGCGATGCGGGCGTGCCGGTCGGCGTGAGCATTGCACCGATGATTCCGTTCGTTACCGAGCCTGACATGGAGCGCGTGCTCGAGGCGTGCGCGGAAGCCGGCGCGACGCATGCGAGCTACATCATCCTGCGTTTGCCGTGGGAGGTCGCACCGCTGTTCAAGAACTGGCTCGCCGCGCATTTTCCCGATCGCGCCGAGCGCGTGATGAACCGTGTGCGCGACATGCGCGGCGGGAAAGACTACGACTCGGATTTCTCGAAACGGATGAAGGGTGAGGGGATCTGGGCCGACCTGTTGCGGCAGCGCTTTCGCCAGGCCGTCAAGCGGCTCGGGCTGAACGAGCGCACGAACGGCATTCTCGATCTGTCGCAGTTTCGCGGTGCGTCGGCCGCGGCGGTGCCGGCGCAGCGCGTGGCTGCCTGTGCAGCCGGCGCGAAGTCGCGCGACGACATGCAGTTGAACCTGTTCTGACCGATGTGCAAAACCGCCGCCGGTCGGCGCCGGTACCGGGCGCAGCGGCGAGCGACGGGTGCTGGTGCGTCGCGTTCGTTGCGCTTACTGCGAAATCTGCTTCGCCGCTTCGACCTGCGATTCGAAATACGTCTGGAACGACAGTGCGAGTGCGGTCATCAGCAGGAACGCGCCGATCAGCAGCGAGAAGATCACTACAAAGATCACGGTCCAGCCCGACCGGCTGTGCTTGCCTGTCTCTGCGTTGAATTGCGCGTCCCACTTTTCGTCGGGGCGCAACCCGTAGACGAGGGCGGCGAGGAACGCTGCCAGCAGCGAGATCGCGCCGGGTACCGCGAGCCACCAGCCGAGGCCGGCGCTGCGCTGGGTTGCCGCCAGCAGGAGGAAGCCCGGGATGCCGACGATCGTCGCGAGCAGGTGCGCCCAGCCGTACACGTCGCGCAAGCCGTACAGATAGAAGCGGTGCGCGCCGAGCGATCCGAACAGGAATGCGAGGGCGGCGGTGAGCGTCTTGGAGCGAAAGCGGCGGGACGGTGCGGTGCTGCTGGACATGGATGGCGGCGTATTGTCGTTGGCATGGGCGGCCGGCGGGCCGGCGCGGGCGCGCGGCCCGGCACGCATTCTACGATGCCCGGTCGGGCCCGGTCACCCCCGGCCTGCGTCAAGGTGCCGCATAGGTTACGCGGTAGATTGCGCCTGCGTAGTCGTCGCTGACGAGCAGCGAGCCGTCCGGCAGCGGCAGCACATCGGCCGGGCGTCCCCATACCGTGCCGTCGGGCCGCAGCCAGCCCGTGACGAACGGGGTCTGGCGTGCCTGGCTGCCGTCGGCCGATACGACGACGCGCATCACGCGGTAGCCGACCTTCGTGCTGCGGTTCCACGAACCGTGTTCGGCAATGAACACGTTATTGCGATACGACGCCGGAAACATCGCCCCGGTATAGAAGCGCATGCCGAGCGCCGCGACGTGCGCGCCGAGTTTCAATACGGGCGGCACATAACGGCGGCATACGTCAGCGCTGCCGAATTCGGGGTCGGGCGTGTCGCCGCCATGGCAGTATGGAAAGCCGAAGTCGAGGCCGGCGCGTGGCGCGCGATTCAGCTTGTCGTCGGGTACGTCGTCGCCCATCATGTCGCGCCCGTTGTCGGTAAACCACAGCTCGCCCGAATCGGGGTGCCACGCGAAGCCGACCGTATTGCGCACACCGCGGGCGACGACCTCACTTCCGCTGCCGTCGGCCTTCATGCGCGCGATGATCGCGTAGCGGCTGCGATCGGCGAGACAGACGTTGCACGGTGCGCCGGTCGGCACGTAAAGCTTGCCGTCGGGGCCGAACGCGATGAATTTCCAGCCGTGATGGTGCTCGGTCGGCAGCGCGTCGGTCACGACGACGGGCGCTGGCGGCCTGGAGAGCCGGTCGTCGATGTGATCGACGCGTAGAATGCGCGACACGGCGGATATATAGAGTGTGCCGTCGCGGTAGGCGACACCGACGGGCATGTCGAGCCCGGACGCGATCACGTAACGCGCGCTGATCCGGCCCTCGTGCATCACGAACGCATGCACGCGGCCTTCCCGCGTGCCGACGTACAGGATGCCGCGCGGCGACCACGCCATTTCGCGCGCGGTCGGTACCGCGTCGGTCAGTACCTCCACGTGAAAGCCGGGCGGCACGACGAGTTCGCCCACCGGCAATGGCGCGGCGAGCGCCGTTGCGGACGCGAGGCAGGCAAGGCCGGCAAGCAGCGCCGCGAAACGGCGCTGCGCGCGGCGCGTCGAGGCGGCGCGAAGGAGCGGCATGACGGAGGGGAACGTCCTGAACACGACGATTGTATGCCCGGCGGACAGGCCGTCCGCGGATTTTTTGCCCGTAAGTGTTTGTTGTACCTCTGGTTTCCGGCTATAATCGCGTGTTTCAGTAGTTTCGAACCCGGTTTTCCCGAAGGATCTCATATGGTTATCATCCGTCTGGCTCGTGGCGGCTCGAAGAAGCGCCCGTTCTACAACATCGTTGCTACCGATTCGCGCAATCGTCGTGACGGCCGCTTCATCGAACGCGTCGGCTTCTACAACCCGGTCGCCACGAAGGGCGAATCGCTGCGTATCGCTCAGGATCGCCTGACGTACTGGCAAGGCGTTGGCGCGCAACTGTCGCCGACCGTCCAGCGTCTCGTGAAGGAAGCGCAAAAGGCGCAACCGGCTGCCTAATATGGCACGGTGTGCCGGTCGTGCCGGCTGTGAGGTGCATTGATGGCGGGTCACGATTCCGGTAATGCAAGCCGCGGGCGTGCGTCTTTCGGCGCATTCGCCCGCAAGCCGGTCGAGCGCGACGTTGTCGCGAACGCCGGTCAGGCTGCCGAACGGGGCAGTCCCGAAGCGACGCAAGCCTGGCCCGACGATGCCGTCGAGGTCGGGGCGGTAGTCGACGCCTACGGCCTGAAGGGCTGGGTCAAGGTCGCGACGCATGCCGACGCCGGTCGCGGCGGCGACGCGCTGCTCAACGCGCGCCGCTGGTGGCTGGAGCGAGGTGCGGAGCGGCTTTCCGTCCGCATCATGCAGTCGAAGACGCACAGCGACACGGTCGTTGCGCAACCCGCGGGCGTCAGCGACCGCGATACCGCGCTGGCTATGCGCGGCTTTCGCGTGTTCGTGCGCCGGGAAGATTTCCCGGCATTGGCCGCGGACGAATTCTATTGGGTCGACCTGATCGGCCTCGATGTCGTCAACGAGCAATCGGTGGCGCTCGGGAAGGTGAGCGGGATGATCGACAACGGTGTGCATTCGATCATGCGTGTCGAGTATCCGGCGACCGGCAAAGACGGTCAGCCGACCACCGACGAACGGCTGATTCCGTTTGTCGGCGTCTACGTCAAAACGGTGGATCAGGCGGCGCGTCGTATCGTCGTCGACTGGGAAGCCGATTACTGAAATGAACCAGGTTAACGAGAGCGCGGTGCAGTTCGACGTTGTCACGCTCTTTCCCGAGATGTTCCGCGCACTGACCGACTGGGGAATCACCAGCCGGGCCGTCAAGCAAGGGCGCTTCGGGCTGCGCACCTGGAACCCGCGTGATTTCACGACGGACAACTACCGCACGGTCGATGATCGTCCGTACGGCGGTGGTCCGGGCATGGTGATGCTGGCCAGGCCGCTCGAAGCTGCGATCGGCGCCGCGAAAGCGGCGCAGGCGGAGCAGGGCATTGCTAGCACGCGCGTCGTGATGATGTCGCCGCAGGGCGCGCCGCTCACGCACGATCGTGCGATGCGAATGGCGCAGGAGCCGGGTGTCGTCGTGCTGTGCGGCCGCTACGAGGCGATCGACCAGCGCTTGCTCGACCGTTGCGTCGACGAGGAAATCAGCCTTGGCGATTTCGTGCTGTCCGGCGGGGAACTGCCGGCGATGGCGATGATGGATGCCGTCGTGCGGTTGCTGCCCGGCGTGCTGAACGATTCGCAGTCGGCCGTGCAGGACAGTTTCGTCGACGGGCTGCTCGATTGTCCGCACTACACGCGCCCCGAGGAATACGATGGCGTGCGCGTGCCGGACGTGCTGCTCGGCGGGCATCATGCCGAGATCGAGCGGTGGCGGCGCCAGGAGGCATTGAGGAATACGTTGCGGAAGCGGCCGGACCTGATCGTCCGGGCGCGCCGCGAGAAGTTGCTGAGCCGTGCCGACGAGGCGTGGCTTGCGAACCTCGCACGCGAAGCGAAGGACGCCTCCTGAGGCGGCTGCGCGAGCGGGAATTGGCGGTGCCGTACATGCGTGTGCGGCGCCTGATGTGAATCCATCCTCTATCGGGGCCAGGCCTGGAAGCAGGCGGGTGTGAACGCCGACACGATGGCATAAGGAGTCAGTAATGAATCTGATCGCAAAACTTGAGCAGGAAGAAATCGAGCGCGCGCTCGCCGGCAAGACGATCCCCGAATTCGCCCCGGGCGACACGGTGATCGTGAACGTGAACGTGGTTGAAGGTACCCGCAAGCGCGTTCAGGCTTACGAAGGCGTCGTGATCGCGATTCGCAATCGTGGTCTGAACTCGAACTTCATCGTCCGCAAGATCTCGTCGGGCGAAGGCGTCGAGCGTACGTTCCAGACGTACTCGCCGCTGCTGGCGAGCATCATCGTGAAGCGCCGCGGTGATGTGCGTCGTGCGAAGCTGTACTACCTGCGCGAGCGTTCGGGCAAGTCGGCTCGAATCAAGGAAAAGCTGGTGTCGAAGGATCGCGCCGCAGCAGCTTCCCAAGAGTAAGAGCTGTAAGGAAAAAGCACCCGACCGGGTGCTTTTTTCATTCTGGCGCGACAATATGCTCGATACGACACGAACCCGAGAGCCCCATTGAATCGCCGCCCCATCATCGATCCCGAAGTATTGCCGGTCGAAGGCACCGGCGCCGGTCTGCCCGCCATCGATTCCCGCCTGATGACGCCGTCCGGCTTGCGCGACCGTTTCGCGCGCACGCTCGAATGGAGCGTCGAACCCGGAGAGGCGAGGCTTCAGGAAGGCGTCGACCCGCGCAGTGCGGCCGTCCTCGTTCCGCTCGTTGTCCGCGAGTCGGGCCTCACCGTGCTGCTGACCCAGCGCGCCGACCACCTGAACGACCACGCCGGGCAGATCAGCTTCCCCGGCGGTCGTCGCGAACCGTTCGATCGCGACGCGACCGCCACCGCGTTGCGCGAGGCGAAGGAAGAGATCGGGCTCGCTGCCGAACGCGTCGAGATCCTCGGCGCGCTGCCCGACTACCTCACCGGCACCGGCTTCTGCGTGACGCCGGTGGTCGGCCTCGTGCATCCGCCGTTCACCGTGCAGGCCGACACGTTCGAAGTCGCCGAGATCTTTGAGGTACCGCTTGCGTTCCTGATGAATCCCGCGAACCATCAGGTCCGCGTGTTCCGCTGGGAAGGCGGCGAGCGTCGTTTTTTTGCGATGCCCTATCCGAACGGCGAACCGGGCGGGCATTACTTCATCTGGGGCGCAACTGCCGGCATGTTTCGCAATCTGTACCGCTTCTTGGCCGCCGACTAGGCGCGTACACCGGCCGGCGCGCGCGGCCGGCTGCCGGGCGCGCGCGCCGGCAGCCATGCTGGGCTTGCGCTGTGCTATCGTTATGCGAAAAATGACATAACTCCGAAGACGGCGCCACGCATGACTTTCTTTTCGGTTCTCCTCGCCCTCATCATCGAACAGGTCCGCGCGTTGTCGCCGAACAATCCGGTGTTCGCGCTGTTCCAGTTTCATGCGGAGACCGTCGCGCATGGTCTCGACGCAGGCAAGCAGAAGCACGGCATCCTCGCATGGCTCGCGGTCGTGCTGCCGTGGGTGCTGATCGTCGCGCTGATCTATTTCCTGCTGTACAAGGTGAGCTTCGTGCTCGCATTCATGTGGAATGTCGTCGTCGTGTATTTCACGCTCGGCTTCCGCCAGTTCAGCCACTACTTCACCGACATCCACCTCGCGCTCAACAACGACGACGTGCCGCGCGCGCGCGAAATCCTGCGCGAGTGGACGGGCATCGACACGGTCGACATGCCGGTCGGCGAAATCGTCCGCCATACGCTGATTCACGCGGTTGTCGCATCGCATCGCCACGTGTTCGGCGTGTTCTTCTGGTATGTGCTGCCGATCGGCCCGGCCGGTGCCGTGCTGTACCGGATTTCCGAATACCTTGCGCGCAGTTGGTCGACGCCGGGCGACGACCGCACGGCCGCATTCTCGACGTTCGCGCAGCGCGCGTTCTTCGTGATCGACTGGATTCCCGCGCGACTGACCGCGCTCGGTTTCGCGATCGTCGGCAATTTCGAGGATGCGATCTACGCGTGGCGCAATCACACGCGCCAGTGGCCCGACCCGAACGACGGCGTACTGCTGGCAGCCGGCAGCGGGGCGCTCGGCGCGCGTCTCGCGGGGCCGCTCGCGGAACCGTCGAGCCTCGATGCGCTGGCGGTCGGCGACAGCGGCCCGCTGACGGTCGGCGACGATTGCACGCCGCGTACGCTGCAGTCGGCGGTTGGCCTCGTTTGGCGTGCAGTGATCCTGTGGATGATCCTGCTGCTGATGCTGACGCTCGCCGTCTGGGTGTCGTGACGGGGCAGCGCAGTACCCGATGAAAGGCAAAGGCCGGCTCGATGCCGGCCTTTTTGCTGTGGGTCAGTCGTCGAACGGATCGCGCACGGCGCCGCATTGCCAGCACGCCGTGAACTGCGCTTCAAGCGCTTCGCCGCACTGCCGGCAGCGCCACGGCGCGGCGCCGGCCGACGGGCCGTGCGATGCGGCATCGAGGAGCCGGCGCGCGAGCGCGTCGTCGCGTTCGTCGTCGAGCCATAGCTCGGGCGTGCAGGCGTCGGCGGGCAGGCCGCCGAGCGCGCCGGTTGCGTAGCAGTTATGCAGTTCGCAACCGATGCCGGCCACCTGAAGCACGTTGGCCCAATGCTGCGCCGTCGCGAGATCGGGTGCCTTGAAACGCATGGCGGCTCCTGTCGGTAAAGGCCGGCCCGCATCGCACCGGTCGGCCGCCGCGCGCCTGTTGCGCGATCAGCGGACGATCTGGCTCGCCTCGTGCACGAGCTGCGCGTATAGCGCATGCCGCGACGGCGCGATGCGGCCGTCGGCGACGGCTTCCAGAATCGCGCAGCCGGGCTCGTGCAGATGATGACAATTATAGAAACGGCAGTCCGCGAGCAGCGGCCGGAACTCCGGAAATGCGCGCTCGAGACGGCCTTCCGTCAGGTGGTAGAGGCCGAATTCCTGGAAACCCGGCGAATCGATCAGTGCGCCGCCGCCCTGCAGCGGGTAGAGGCGCGTGAACGTCGTGGTGTGGCGGCCGCTGTTGAGCGCGGCTGAAATCTCGCGCGTCGCGGCTTCGGCATCGGGAACGAGCAGGTTCACGAGCGTCGACTTGCCCATCCCGGACTGGCCGAGCAGGATCGTCGAATGCCCGGCGAGGTGCGGCATCAATTGCGCGTGCGCGTCGTCGGGCGAGCCCTTCACCGACAGCTCGAGCACGTCGTAGCCGAGCGCGCGGTACGGTGCGAGGCGCTCGCGCGCGACCGGCAGCGCGGCCTCGACGTCGATCTTGTTCAGCACGACGAGCGGCTTCAGCTCGTTCGCCTCGGCGGCGATCAGCGCGCGGCCGAGCAGGTCCTCGCTGAAATAGGGCTCGGTCGCGAGCACGATCAGCAACTGGTCGAGGTTGGCCGCGAAGAGCTTCGACTTGAACTGGTCGGAACGGTAGAGCAGGTTGCGCCGTTCGCCGATCTCGACAATTACACCTTGATCGGCCGACGCGTATTCGTACGCGATGCGGTCGCCGACTGCGATGTCGCTCTTCTTGCCGCGCGGAAAGCATTGCAGCATCGGGCCGCCGTCGTCGGGCGCGACGATGTAATGGCGCCCGTGCGCCGCGATCACGCGGCCTTCGGCACGTTGCGCGCCCGACGCGCGCGGGGCCGGCTTGCGGGAGGTCGGTCGATTCATGCGTGCAGCAGGCGGTCGATCCGTTGCGATGCGGGCGGATGCGAGTAGTAGAAGGCCGTGTAGACGGGGTCGGGTGTCAGCGTCGACGCGTTGTCCTCATAGAGCTTCACGAGCGCGCTGACGAGATCCTGCGCGTCGGTCTGGCTGGCCGCGAACGCGTCGGCCTCGAATTCGTGCTTGCGCGACGTGAGGCTGCTGAACGGCGTCGCGAAGAACAGGAACACGGGAATCGCGAGGAAGAACAGCACGAGCGCGGCGCCCGCGTTGCTCGTGTCGAGCGACGGCGTGACGCCGAGCCCCGTATAGAACCACGTGCGTTGCGCGAGCCAGCCGAGCAGCGCGAGCAGCACGAGGCTCAGCACGAACGACACGAGCATCCGCTTCATCACGTGGCGGCGCTTGAAGTGGCCGAGTTCGTGCGCGAGCACGGCCTCGATTTCCTGGCCGGACAGGCGCGCGAGCAGCGTGTCGAAGAACACGATCCGCTTCGATGCGCCAAAGCCCGTGAAGTATGCGTTGCCGTGCGCCGAGCGGCGGCTGCCGTCCATCACGAACAGCCCCTTCGCCGCGAAGCCGCAGCGCTTCATCAGCGACTCGATGCGCGAGCGCAGCGCATCGTCCTTCAGCGGCTCGAACTTGTTGAAGAGCGGTGCGATGAAGGTCGGATAGATCAGCAGCACGAGCATCTGGAACGCGACCCAGACGATCCAGGTCCACAGCCACCACAGGCTGCCGGCCTGATTCATCAGCCACAGCACGACGAACAGCAGCGGCAGGCCGAGCGCGGCGCCGAGCAGCGAGTTTTTCAGCATGTCGGTGAAGAACAGCCGCTTCGTCATCCGGTTGAAGCCGAAACGCTGCTCGATCCCGAACTGCCGGTAATACTCGAACGGGACGTCGATCACGCTCGTGATCACGAGCACCGCGGCGACGAGCGCGACCTGCTGCCCGTAGCCGCGGCCGAGCCAGCCAGTCAGCAGCGTGTCGAGCGAGCCGACGCCGCCGAGCAGCGTGAGGCCGACCAGCACGGCCGCGCTGACGACGATCTCGAGCATCGTCAGCCGGGTGCGCTCGACCGTATAGTCGGCCGCGCGCTGGTGGGCGGTCAGCGGGATGGTTGCACTGAACTGCGCAGGCACGCCGTTGCGGTGCGCGGCCACGAAGCGGATCTGCCGCGACGCGAGCCACAGCTTGGTGACGACCATCGCGAGCACGGCGAGCGCGAACAGCAGGGTGAACGAAAAGGGTGACATCGAAGGCGCCAAAGGGTTCTATGCGAGAATTATATGTTCTTGCGGACCGGGCCCGCTGATGCGATGCCGCCCGCCCGGGCGGCGCCGCGCGCCGTCCGCCATTTTCCAGGATGACTCATGACCGATACCGCCGCTTCCGCCAGCCAGCCCGCGCTCGTGCGCAACGAGTTGAACCTCGTCTGGCTCGACATGGAGATGACGGGCCTCGACCCGGATAACGACCGCATCATCGAGATCGCGGTCGTCGTGACCAATTCCACGCTCGACGTCGCTGTCGAAGGGCCGGTGTTCGCGATCCACCAGAGCGACGAAACACTCGCGAAGATGGACGACTGGAACAAGTCGACGCACGGCCGCTCGGGCCTGATCGAGCGCGTGCGCGCATCGACCGTGACCGAGGCGGAAGCCGCCGCGCAGCTGCAGGCGTTCCTCGCGCAGTACGTGTCGCCCGGCAAGTCGCCGATGTGCGGCAACTCGATCTGCCAGGACCGCCGCTTCATGGCGCGCTGGATGCCGGAATTCGAGCGTTTCTTCCACTACCGCAACCTCGACGTCAGCACGCTCAAGGAACTGTGCCGTCGTTGGCAGCCCGCGATCTACAAGGGTTTCCAGAAGCGCGCGATGCACACGGCGCTCGCGGACATCCACGAGTCGATCGACGAGCTGAAGTACTACCGCGAGCATTTCCTGATTCCGGCCGCGTCGGCGTCAGCGTCGGCAGGCGAGTCCGCGCCGGCTGCCTGAGCGGGCCGGCACGCGCTCAGCGCGGCGCGCGCTGCGCGCTTTTCGGCCGGAACGCCGCGACCACCGCGGCGTCGGTCTCGATGTACGGGCCGCCGATCAGGTCGATGCAGTAGGGCACCGCGGCGAAGATGCCGGGCACGGTCGACTTGCCGTCGGCATCGCGCAGCCCTTCGAGCGTTTCCCGGATCGACTTCGGCTGGCCGGGCAGGTTGATGATCAGCGCCGCATGGCCGGCCGTCTCGCGGATTACCGCGACCTGCCGCGACAGGATCGCGGTCGGCACGAAATTCAGGCTGATCTGCCGCATCTGTTCACCGAATCCCGGCATTTCCTTCGTCGCCACGGCAAGCGTGGCCTCGGGCGTCACGTCGCGGCGCGCGGGGCCCGTGCCGCCCGTCGTCAGCACGAGGTCGCACCCTGCGACGTCGACGAGTTCGGCGAGCGTGGCGGAGATCGTCGGTGCATCGTCCTCGATCAGGCGCGTTTCGGCGCGCCACGGCGAGACGAGCGCGCCGGCGAGCCACTCCTGCAGCGCCGGAATGCCCTTGTCCTCGTAGACACCCGTGCTCGCGCGGTCGCTGATCGACACGAGGCCGACGACGAGCGCGTCCGGGTGGTCAGGCTTCGTTGTCGTCATGGTCGTCTCCGGCGTCGTCCGGTGCTTCGTCGTCCGCATCGGGCGTGCCGCTCGCGGTCTTGATCCACTGGAACAGCTCGCGGAAATAGCGCGGCGGCTTGCCCTGCTGCGTTTCCTTGCGCGCGTTGCGGATCAGCGTGCGGCCTTCCTGGATGTCGGCGTCGGGGTGCTGGCGCAGGAATTCGGTCAGCGCGTCGTCGTTGGCGAGCAGCTGTTCGCGCGTGCGCTCGATCCAGTGCAGGCGGGCCGTCGCGGCCTTGTTCACGCCGCGCTGCGCGTCGAGCGCGGTGCGCAATGCGGCCGTCTCGTCTTCGGCGAGCGTGCGCATCACGCGGCCGACGTACTGGAGCTGGCGGCGCTTGCCTTCGTGATCGGTGATCCGGCGCGCGTCGCGAACGGCGTCCGAGAGGGCTTCGGGCATCGGCATGCGCTTGAGCGCGTCCTTCGGCAGGTCGACGAGCGCCTGGCCGAGCTCCTGCAGCGCGTGCATCTCGCGCTTCAACTGGGATTTGCTGGGGCGATCGTAGCCATTGTCGTCGTCTTCGACGGGATGCTCGATCGGCTGGATTCGGGTTTTGCGTGTCATGGGCGGCATTGTATCGCGGGCGGACACCCCAAGCTTGTCGGTGTCCGGCCCCGGACCTTGCTATGATCGCGGGATACGCAACATTTTGAACATGCGGGCGCCCGCCCGCCACCGGATATCAAGACGATGGCAGCCAATCTCGACGTACAAGCGCGCTATTTCCCGCACACGCAGGACCAGCTCAAAGAAATCGCCTCGGACATCCTTCGCCATGCGAAGGCACTCGGTGCGTCGGACGCCGCGACCGAAATTTCCGAGGGCGACGGCCTGTCGGTGTCGGTGCGCCGCGGCGAAGTCGAAACGATCGAGCACAACCGCGACAAGATGGTCGGCGTGACCGTGTTCATCGGCAAGAAGCGCGGCAACGCGAGCACGTCCGACTTCTCGCCGGCCGCGATCAAGGATACCGTCGCCGCCGCCTACAACATCGCGCGCTTCACGGCCGAGGACGAAGCGGCCGGCCTCGCCGAGGCCGAGTTGCTCGAAACCGACCCGCGCGACCTTGATCTCTACCACCCGTGGGCGCTGACGGCCGACGAGGCCGTCGAACTCGCCCGCCGCGCGGAAGACGCCGCATTCGCGGTCAGCCCGCAGATCCGCAATTCGGAAGGCGCGAGCGTGTCGGCGCAGCACTCGCAGTTCGTGCTTGCGACGTCGCGCGGCTTCCTGTCCGGCTACCCGTACTCGCGCCATTACATCGCATGCGCGCCGATCGCGGGCAGCGGCCGTCACATGCAGCGCGACGACTGGTATTCGTCGAAGCGCAGCGCGATCGATCTCGCGGCGCCCGAAGCGGTGGGCCGTTACGCGGCCGAGCGCGCACTTGCGCGGATGGACGCGCGCCGTCTCGACACCCGCAAGGTGCCCGTGCTGTTCGAGGCGCCGCTCGCGGCCGGCCTGCTCGGCGCGTTCGTGCAGGCCGTGAGCGGCGGTGCGCTGTACCGCAAGACGTCGTTCCTCGTCGACAGCCTCGGCAAGCCGGTGTTCGCGCCGCACATCCAGGTCGTCGAGGATCCGCACGTGCCGCGCGCGATGGGCAGCGCGCCGTTCGACGAGGAAGGCGTGCGCACGCGCGCGCGCAGCGTCGTCAAGGACGGCGTCGTCGAAGGCTACTTCCTGTCGACCTATTCGGCTCGCAAGCTTGGCACGCAGACCACCGGCAACGCGGGCGGCTCGCACAACCTCGCGCTGCGCAGCTCGAACACGCAGCCGGGCGACGATTTCGACGCGATGCTGAAGAAGCTCGGTACGGGCCTGCTGTTGACCGAGCTGATGGGGCAGGGCGTGAACTACGTGACAGGCGACTATTCGCGCGGTGCGGCAGGCTTCTGGGTCGAGAACGGCGTGATCCAGTATCCGGTCGAGGAAATCACCGTCGCGAGCACGCTGCAGGAGATGTTCCGGCATATCGTCGCGATCGGCGCCGATTCGATCGTGCGTGGCACGAAGGAAACGGGCTCGGTGCTGATCGAGCAGATGACGATCGCGGGGCAGTAAGCGGCGCGCGGCGCCGGCCGCCATGAAACGAAAAAGCCCGACCGGCGCGAGCCGGTCGGGCTTTTCTCATTGCGTGCGACGCGTCAGCCGCGCTTGCGCTCGTAGACGACGAACGCATAGCCGAACGTGTTTGGTGCGGCCGCCTCGTGCGCATCGCGCGACACTTCCTGCCAGTGCGCGGCGTCGGGCGCCGGGAACGATGCGTCGCCGTCGAAGTCGGCATCGATCTCGGTGACGACCAGCTTGTCGGCGAGCGTCAGACCTTCCGCGTAGAGTTGTGCGCCGCCGATCAGGAATGCCTCGGGCACCCCGTCGCGCGCGGCGAGCGCCAGCGCGTCGGCGAGCGACGTGACCGTGTCGCAGCCATCGAAGCGGCGCGTTGCGTCGCGCGTGACGACGATATTGCGGCGGCCCGGCAACGGCCGGCCGATCGACTCGTGGGTCTTGCGGCCCATCACGATCGGCGCGCCCATCGTCGTGCGCTTGAAGAAGGCGAGATCCTCGGGAAGTTTCCAGGGCAACTGGTTGTCGCGGCCGATGATGCCGTTGCGGGCACGCGCGACGATCAGGGTCAACGTCGTCATGAAGGTCGGGGAAGAGGAAAACCGGAATGGCGCCGATTCTACCGGAACGGCGACGCGCGCCGGATTCCGCGTACGCTTGCGCGCATCCGCTTTCTTGCTTGCGCTGCGCGCCGCGACACGAAACGTGATGCAATGCGCCGCGGCGACGACTGAATAAAAAGAGTGCCCGCCGGGGGACGGAGCACGAAACCGTTTCGTGTTGCGAGACCGGCGATGTCGGCCCGGACCGATGCTACCCGGCTTTCTCGTATCAATACGTCATCCTTAGCGAATCGATCGGCGCATGCTCACTGGTGCGTGCTGCCTTGTGCGTTGCCTTCCATCGCGTGCTGCACGTCGCCTGGCTGCGGTATCGGGAGCGGCATCGGCAACTGGGGTGGCGGGATCTCGTCCCACAGCGTCACCGAAGTCTTGCCGGCCGGCAGCGGTTTGGGTGCCGACACGGTCATGATGGCGAACCCGTTGCCGTGCTGCATGCTCGGCGCGTTTTCAGCAAGCAGCATGGCGCGACCCGGCTTTACGCTTTCTTCCGCGCGTGCCGGCGCGGGCGGGCCGGCGGCTGCGAACGCAATTGCCATCGGCACGAAAGAAAGTAGAAGATGTTTTCGCATGATCGCGGTCTCCGATGTATTCCATATTCAGCGAAATACATGCCATCGCGCCGGGACCGTTGTCGCGACTGCGATTCGAGCGCAGGCGTTGCGAATTGTGGTGGAAAACGCCTGAAAATGTTTCAGGCCTGAAACGATGGGGCTTGGGAATACTGCGGATTCAATCGATACGCTTCAAGGATGAAAATCGGTGCGTGTGCCGATGGAAGAACATTTCGCTGCGCAAGTGCTATGTGCAGATGATTGACATGCATCGACCTCCTGAGCGATTGGGCCGCATCGCCTACGGCGCTGAAATTGGTTTGTCGTATTCAGTGTCTATAACTAGGCTGTCGTGACCCAAAACAACTGGACGCGAGATCAGCGCCATCATGCGAGGCTTTGTCGTTGCCGCGCATCGACATGGCGAATCGAGCCACCTTCGGCTGACCCGGTTCGTTCTTTTCGCACGTGATCTGACGTGCACGGCAATCGTTAGATGGTTGATGAACGGGGTGAGCATATGGGAGCCGATCAGCGGCACGTGATCTACTATTCGCGCGAACCGAACGACGCGTTGCGCGGCCATTTCGACGAATGCGGTTGGCGAGTCGATCTCGCGGAGACCGTGCGTGACGTACGGCGTGTCGTGCAGCACGGTGTTGCAACGGCGGGCCTGCTCGATTTCTCACCGGGTTTCAAGCCCTCGGACCTGCGCGAACTCGAATCCTGTCTGAGCATCCAGCACATCGGCTGGATCGCGGCGACGCGGCGCGGCCAGTTGCAGGACGCCACGCTGCGCCATCTCATTCGCGACTATTGCTTCGACTACGTGACGATGCCGTACGAGACGTCGCGGATCGTCGAGACCGTCGGTCATGCGCACGGCATGGTCGCGCTGACCGATCCCGTTGCGCCGCCCGTCGGCGCCGGACGCAGCGAAGGCGAGATGGTCGGCACCTGCGATGCGATGCTCGGGCTCTTCAGGACGATCCGCCGCGTCGCGGCGACCGACGCGCCGGTGTTCATCTCCGGCGAATCGGGTACGGGCAAGGAACTGACGGCGGTCGCGATTCACGAGCGGTCGTCGCGTGCGCAGGCGCCGTTCATCGCGATCAATTGCGGTGCGATCCCGTCGACGCTGCTGCAGGCCGAGCTGTTCGGCTATGAGCGTGGCGCGTTCACCGGCGCGAACCAGCGCAAGATCGGCCGCGTCGAGGCTGCCAACAGCGGCACGCTGTTTCTCGACGAGATCGGCGATCTGCCGCTCGAAAGCCAGGCAAGCCTGTTGCGCTTCCTGCAGGAGGGCAAGATCGAGCGGCTCGGCGCGCACGTGTCGGTGCCCGTCGATGTGCGCGTGATCTGCGCGACGCACGTGGACATGGAAGCGGCGTTGCGCGAAGGGCGGTTCCGCGAGGACCTGTTCCATCGCCTGTGCGTGCTGAAGATCGAGGAGCCGCCGCTGCGCGCACGCGGCAAGGACATCGAGGTGCTCGCGCGTCACATGCTCGAGCGTTTCAAGGGCGATGCGCATCGGCGCCTGCGCGGCTTTTCCCCTGACGCGGTGGCTTCGCTGTACGGCTATTCGTGGCCGGGCAACGTGCGCGAGCTGATCAATCGCGTGCGTCGCGCGATCGTGATGTCGGAGGGCCGGATGATCACCGCGGCCGATCTCGAGCTGAACGACTACGCGACGCTCGCGCCCGTGTCGCTGCTGGAGGCGCGGGAGGCGGCCGAACGGCAGGCGATCGAGCAGGCGCTGCTGCGCCACCGCGGCCGTTTCGCGGATGCCGCGCGCGAACTTGGCGTGTCGCGCGTCACGCTCTATCGGCTGATGTGCGCGCACGGAATGCGCGATCGCAGCGACACGCTGGCAGGGTTTTCGGCGCCGTTGCCGGAGCGTCCGCATCACGCTTGCTAAAATTGGCGGGTACGGCCGCCCTCGCGGCCGAAGGAACCCGCATGAAACAGTATCTCGACCTCGTTCGTACCATTCTCGATACCGGCACCTGGCAGGAGAACCGTACGGGGATCCGCACCATCAGCATGCCGGGCGCGATGCTGCGCTTCGACCTGCAGCAAGGCTTCCCGGCCGTGACGACCAAGAAGCTCGCGTTCAAGTCCGCGATCGGCGAGCTGGTCGGTTTCCTGCGGGCGTCGCGCAGCGCGGCCGATTTCCGTGCACTTGGCTGCAAGGTGTGGGACGCGAACGCGAACGAGAACGCGCAGTGGCTCGAGAACCCGTATCGCCAGGGCGTCGACGATCTCGGCGACGTGTACGGCGTGCAATGGCGCCAGTGGCCGGGCTACAAGGTGCTCGACGCGGGCGCCGACGCGCAGATCGCCGATGCGACGCACCGCGGCTTCCGGATCGTCACGCGTTTCGACGAAGACGGCGCGCCGAAGGTGCTGCTGTACAAGGCGATCGACCAGCTGCGCCAGTGCCTGGACACGATCATGGAGAACCCCGCCGATCGCCGCATCCTGTTTCACGCGTGGAATCCGGCCGTGCTCGACCAGATCGCGCTGCCCGCGTGCCATCTGCTGTATCAGTTCCTGCCGAACGCCACGAAGCGCGAGATCTCGCTGTGCCTGTACATCCGCAGCAACGACGTCGGACTCGGCACGCCGTTCAACCTGACGGAAGGGGCTGCCTTGCTGGCGCTGGTCGGCCGGCTGACAGGCTACACGCCGCGCTGGTTCACGTATTTCATCGGCGACGCGCACATCTACGAGAACCAGCTCGACATGCTGCAGCAGCAGCTCACGCGCGAGCCGTACGAAAGCCCGCGGCTCGAGATCGCCGCGCGCGTGCCCGAGTACGCGAAGACGGGCGTCTATGCGCCCGAGTGGCTGGAGCAGGTCGAGCCGTCCGATTTCTCGCTCGTCGGCTACCGCCACCATGAGCCGCTGACCGCACCGATGGCAGTCTGATCGTGCGGCCCGGGCCGCGCGGTTTCACCGATCCGCGCCCCCGCAGAAAGAAGCCCCGACCGGCACCAGCCGGTCGGGGCTTTTTGTTTCACGTTTGCGGCACTTACTGGCGGTGCCGCTCTTCGTGACCGCCTTGCGGCGGCGGGTTGCTCGGGCGCGGCGCTTCAACGTGCGGCGCCGGTTGCGGCCGCGGTTCCATGCGAGGCGCCGGCATCGACGGCCGGGGTTCCATGCGCGGCGCCTGTGGCTGCGGGCGCGGCATTTCATGCACGGCGGGGGCCGGCGGACGGTACTCGTTCACGCGCGGCGGCGCGACTTCGCGGTGCGGCGCGGGTTGCGCGAATTCGGGGCGCGGTTGCGGTGCCGGGGCGGCCCGTTCCGGCTGCGGCTGCGCATGCTGGGCCGGCGTCGCGAAATCGGGGCGTGGGCGCGGCTGCGGAATCTGCGCCGTCGTGTCGAGCCTCGGTTGCGGCAGCGCGCGCGGCGCTTCGTTCCGGCCGCCGGGCTGCGCGCCCTGCGGAGCCGGCGCGCCCGCCTGATGCGGCACCGGTACCGCCGCGCTGCGTACGGGCGGCAGCGCATTCTGTCCTGCCGCGTGCAGCGCGGTCGGCGGGGTGGGGCGCTGACGCTCCATCGGCGTGTGCGGCTGCATCCATGCGGGCGACGGCGCCGCGGCTGCGCGCGCGTTGCCGAGGCCCGACGGGACGTTGCCGGCCACCGGCGGATGCGGGACGCCGTTTCCGGGCCCGAACGCCTGATGCGGCATCGGGTTGCCCGGTGCCTGCGGCATGGCGCCGTTTGCGAGGCGCGGCGCAGTGGGGTTTTCGCCGCTCGGGGGCCGCGCGACATTCGGCGCGCCCGGCCGTCCGGCTTGCACGGCGGGCGGTTGGCCTTCGCGCGGGGTACGTGCCGGCTGCACGACGGGGCCGTGCGGATTCACGAGCTGCACGTTGTGCATCGCCCATGCGCCGCCGCTCGGTTTGCCCGGAACGCGGACCGGGCGAGCCGTATAGTCGGCCGGCACGCTCGTCTTCACGACGGGGGCACCGGCGCCCGGCACGCGCCCGCCTTGGTGCGCGAGGTGGGCGGCGGCCTGGTCGCGATACGCGGCCGGCACGGCAGGATTGCGCGTCGCGACGTACGGGTGCTGCGCAACTGCCGCCGGCGGACGGTAGCCGGCATTGCGCAGCCCGCCGGTAAAGCTCTGGCGCACCGGCGCAATGCCGGGCGTACCCGGTGTGACATGCGCATTGCGCCATTGCTGCGGATCGACGTGCTGCGAGAAGTGCGCGACAGGCTGGCCGTGCACGAATGCCGAGGCCGGCACGGCCGTGATCGCGTGCGGCGCGCGGAAGTTCACGTAAGTCTTGTTGATGTTGGTGATGTTCGTCACGTTCACGGTCTTGTTCACGTTCACGTTGACGTTGTTCACCACGATGTTGCGGTTTACGCGGTCATAGTAGTGCGGGCTCCAGCCTCCCCAGCCCGGGTGCCATGGTTCGCCGGGGCCGAGCGCGAACCATGCGCAGCCGGCGGCGGCGACGCCGCCGACCGTGAGCGCGACGCTCCAGTCGGGACCGCCGCCGCCACCCACGAACGCGACGAGCGCCGGCGCATAGACAGGTGGCTGGCTGACTTCCATCGGGCCCGGTACCCATGCCCAGCTGTCGTCCACGTACGCCCAGCGGCCATAGTGATACGGCGCGAAGCCCCACGGGGCGTCGTCGACCCACGTCCAGCCCCACGGTGCCTGCCAGATCCAGTGGCCGTCGTGATACGGCGCCCAGTCGGCCGGCGTGTCGTTCGGCACCCATACCGCGCCGTAATTCGGAGTTTCGCGCCATGTGCCGTTCGCGTCGAGATCCTGGTAGCCGGGAACGTCGCGGGACACATAGCGGGCCGACACCGAGCGCGCCTCGGCCGCGTCGCGGCTGGCGGCCCACTGGTCGAGTGCATCGGGGCCCGGCGCGGCCGATTGCTGCGCGACCTGCAGGTCGGTGCCCGTGAACACGACCTGCTGCCCGGGCGACAGCGGGTACTGCCCGTTGCTGCCATAGACGGTCGCGCTGCCGCTGCGCACCGTGACTGTCGTGCTCGCGCCGTTCGGCGCGACATCGACGCGATAATCGCCGGGGCCCGTGATGCCGAGCGCGAGGTTCGGCGTGTCGATTTCGTACGACCCGCCGGCCGGCAACTCGCGCACGTGCGTCGATACGGTGCCGAGGCCCACTTTCAACTGCGTCGTCGCGTCGTCGAGGTTCAGCACCGACAGGCTCGTCGAATTGCCGAGCCGCACCGCGGTCGAGCCGATGTGCAGTTCCGAGCGCGCACCGGCATCGTTCCAGAGCTGGTCGCCGGTCGTCAGCGGCCGGTTCACGGCGGCATACGACCATGTATCGGTGCCGGCCGGTTCGGTCGTCACGGCGCCCGACAGGTAATTGAGCCGCGCGACGCGGCCGGGCGGGTCGCCGCCCGGTTGCCGTGCCGCGGCCGCATACGGGGGGGCGCCGGCCGATTGCGCGAATGCGGGGGGCAGTGTCGCAAGCGCAACGAACGCGAGCAGCGTGCAACGGGCGGTTCGCTTGAGCGTGAACAGGGTGGCCATGGTGAACGTCTTCGTCGTTATCGCGGCGCGTCGATTCGTGCCGTTGAGTTCACAATATCCGCTCGGCCTGTTTCAGTGCTCGGTGTTTTGTAAGCCGGATGGCACGCGATGTAACAAAACCTGTCCATCGCGCGCCGTTGTCGTGCAGCCGCAATACAGGCGTCAAGCGGACGTAAGCCACCCGTCGAAAACCTGCTGGCCGGGCACGGTGACGCGCAGCACGCGCGGCCGCGCAGAGCGCTCGATCCAGCCGTGCGCACAGAAGCTCTCGAGCAGCGCCGCGCCGAGCGCGCCGCCGAGATGCGAGCGCCGCTCGCTCCAGTCGAGGCAGCCGCACGCGAAGCGGCGCCGGCGCGTGCGCTGCAGGGCGACGTCGATGCCCCATCGCGCGAGCGCCTGGGTGCCGAGTTCGGTGGTGTCGATCGCGTCGCCGTCGGCAAGCAGCCAGCCGCGCGCGGTGAGCCCGTCGAAGATGCGCACCGCGAGTTCGCCGGCCATGTGGTCGTAGCAGGTGCGTGCATAGCGCAGTTCGGCAGGTACCGTGCGCGACGGCGGCGGAACCGGGCGGTGCGGCGCGGCCGCGCGGGCGACGTTCGCGAGCGCTTCGAGCGATGCCGCGATGTCGGCCGATGCGAGGCGGTAGTAGCGGTGCCGGCCGCGCACGTCGAGCGCGAGCAGGCCGCTTTCGGTCAGCCGCGCGAGGTGCGCGCTCGCGGCGGACGGCGACAGCCCCGCGATCATCGTCAGTTCGCCGGCCGGTCGTGCGCTGCCGTCCATCAGCACCCACAGCATCGCGGCGCGTCCGGGGTCGGCGATCAATGCGCCGATGCGGCTCAGGCCCGGAAAGTGGTGGTCGTCTTGATCGGTCATCGTCGTGTCTCGTCGGGCGGGATGATTTGCAGTGTAGTGGGTGCGGGCATTCGATGTTTCGCATCCAGCTGAAATGTCGAATGCGGTGGCGCCGGCGCGGGCACCGTCCATGCGGCGGACCGGACTGCGGCCCGTTGCGGGTCGCGCGTAGAATGGCCGGACGCGGCGGCAGCGGGCCGCCGCACGTGACACGATGCAGCGATGAAGACGATTTTCTGTTTGTTGGCGGCCGCGCTCGTCTGTGCGGCCTGTGCGCAGGGCGGCGCGGGCGCCGCCGGCGAGCGGGGCGGCAGCCTCGAGATGTACGGGACGATCGACCAGGGCATCACGGTGCGCCGCTGACCGGCGCCGGTCCGTGTGCGTTTCGGGCGCGGCCGCCGCCACGCCACACGGTGTGTACCGCGACGCGTTGCCGCAGTGCAACGTATAATCGCCCGATTACAGCGCCCCTGCCGCCTGGAGCCAACAAGATGCCCCAACCGTCCCCCGTACCGGCCGCCCTCGACCGCACCGAAACCGTATTCCGCTTCCTCGCCGAGCCGTCGTCGGTGAACTTCGGCGGCAAGGTGCATGGCGGCGCACTGATGAAGTGGATCGACGAGGTCGCGTATGCATGCGCGGCAGTCTGGTCCAGCCGCTATTGCGTGACGGTCAGCGTCGGCAACATCCGTTTCCAGCGTCCGATCCTGGTCGGCAATCTCGTCGAGCTGAAGGCGCGTGTCGTTGCGACGGGCCGCACCAGCATGCACATCCATGTGTCCGTGCACGCTGGCGATCCGAAGGGGGGCGTGCTGCGCCAGACGACCGATTGCCTCGTGGTGTTCGTCGCGGTCGACGAGAACGGCAACCCGGTGCCGGTGCCGCCGTTCGTGCCCGAGACCGACGAGCAGAAGGTGCTCGCGAAGTATGCGGCCGACGTGCGGGCCGCGCTCGACAAGATCGTCGAGATGAAGCCGGAAGAGGTCGCGAAGGGCGCGGTCTGACTGCAGCGGGCGCCGCGCAACTCGCGCCGCGCCCGTCGTCCTGCCGTTAGCGCGACCCGATCATCTGCTCGGGACGCACCCACGCATCGAATTCCGCCTCGGTCAGGTAGCCGAGCGCGAGCGCGGCCGCCTTCAGCGTCGTGCCTTCCTTGTGCGCCTTCTTCGCGATCTGCGCGGACTTGTCGTAGCCGATGTGCGGATTGAGCGCGGTCACGAGCATCAGCGATTCGTTCAGCAGCAGGTCGATACGCGTGCGGTTCGGCTCGATGCCCACCGCGCAGTGGTCGTTGAAGCTCTGCGCGCCGTCGGCGAGCAGCCGCACCGACTGCAGCACGTTGTGCGCGATCATCGGCCGGAACACGTTTAGCTCGAAATTGCCGCTCGCGCCGCCGACGTTGACCGCGACGTCGTTGCCGAACACCTGGCAGCACAGCATCGTTACTGCCTCCGACTGCGTCGGGTTCACCTTGCCCGGCATGATCGAGCTGCCCGGCTCGTTCTCCGGAATCGACAGTTCGCCGAGCCCGCAGCGCGGCCCGCTCGCGAGCCAGCGGACGTCGTTCGCGATCTTCATCAGGCCGGCAGCAATCGTCTTCAGCGCGCCGTGCGCGAACACCAGCGCGTCGGCGGCCGCCATCACCTCGAACTTGCTCGGCGCCGTCACGAACGGCAGCTTCGACAGCCGGCCGATTTCGTCGGCGACGCGCACCGCGAACTCCGGATGCGCGTTCAGCCCTGTGCCGACCGCGGTGCCGCCGAGCGCGAGTTCGTACAGGTGCGGCAGTGCCGATTCGACGTGACGGATGCCCTGGTCGAGCTGCGCAACGTAGCCGGAAAACTCCTGGCCGAGCGTGAGCGGCGTGGCGTCCTGCAGGTGCGTGCGGCCGATCTTCACGATGTCGGCGAACGCCTTCGACTTCGTGTCGAGCGTCGCGCGCAGCGTGCGCAGCGCCGGCAGCAAGTGGTTGACGATCGCGTACGCGGCCGCGACGTGCATCGCGGTCGGGAACACGTCGTTCGACGACTGGCCGCGGTTGACGTCGTCGTTCGGATGAACCTTGCGCGCTTCGCCGCGCTCGCCGCCCATCAGCTCGCTCGCGCGGTTCGCGATCACCTCGTTGAGGTTCATGTTGGTCTGCGTACCGGAGCCCGTCTGCCAGACCGCGAGCGGGAATTCGCGCGGATGCTTGCCGGCGATGATCTCGTCGGCCGCGTCGATGATCGCGCGCGCCTTGTCGTCGGCCAGTACGCCGAGCGACTGGTTGACGGCCGCCGCGGCGCGCTTGACGATCGCCAGCGCGTGGATCAGCTCGGGCGACTGCTTCTCCGTCGAGATCCGGAAATTCTGCAGCGAGCGCTCGGTCTGCGCGCCCCAGAGCCGGTCGGCCGGCACGGCGATCTCGCCGAACGTGTCGCGTTCCATCCGAACTGCTTCGTTCATGATGCACTCCTCCTGGAAAGGGAAAGGCCGCGCGTCGCGCGGCGTCAGACGTATCGTGAGGCAGTCGCGCCGCTCGCGCGGCGTCTCTTCAGCCCAGGGGCTGCTCTCGCTAATAACGGGCTTGCGAACGTGCGTTGCCGGTCGGAGTGCAAGGAGTGGGCGCGCCGTTTGGCCGAGCCGAACAAGCGACGATCGACGCCGCAATCCGGCCGGCAACACACGTTCCCCTGACTTGAAAAAATCATTCGCGGGGCTGGCCGCCAGAAGGGCCGATCGCCGCGTCATGCTCCTCGCGAATACGTCGGTATTCACTTCGTCGCAATCCTTGCGCTCGGCCCTTCTGGCGGCCAGCGCAAGCCCGTTATTAGCGAGAGCAGCCCCTAGCATAGCGCCGGCGGCGATTTCGCGTCGTGTCGCGCTCAGCGCGGCGGCGCGATGAGCGACGCGCTCTTCAGATGAAAGCGCCACGCCATCAGCGCGGCCACGCTCGCGAGGCCGGCCGCGAGGCCCCACCAGAGGCCGCGTGCGCCGAGCCCCGCGTGGAACGCGAACCAGTAGCCGGTCGGAAAGCCGATGCCCCAGTAGCCGAAGGTCGCGGCGAGCATCGGAATGCGCGTGTCCTTCAGGCCGCGCAGCGCGCCGGACGCGACGGTCTGCATGCCATCGACGATCTGGAACACCGCCGCGATGCCGAGCAGCGACGCGGCGAGCGACACCGTGGCCGTGTTGGCCGGATCGTCGAGATGCAGGTACAGGCCGACGATCGCGTGCGGCGCGACGATCAGCACGAGGCCCGATAGCGACATGAACGCGACGCCGAGCCCGAGTGCGACGAAGCCTGCATGCCGCGCGGCGACCGGCGCGCCTGCGCCGACCCAGTAGCCGACTCGCACGTTGGCGGCCTGGCCGATCGCTAGCGGCACCATGAACGCCACCGACGCGACGTTCAGCGCGATCTGGTGCGCGGCCAGCGACGTCGCGCCGAGTACGCCGATGGTCAGGCCGGTGGCGAGAAAGAGCGTCGATTCGACCCCGTACGTGATCGCCACGGGCCAGCCGATGCCGATCAGTTCGCCCATCACGGGCAGTTTCGGGCGCGCCGCGGTCACGAAATGGCGGAAGCGCTGCCGGCCGTGCAGCAGCCAGATCAGCGCGAGCGCGGTGAGCCAGATGGTGATCGTCGTCGCAACCGCCGAACCGAGGAAGCCGAGGCGCGGCAGCCCGAATGCGCCGTGGATCAGCCCGTAGTTGAGCACGCCGTTGATGCCGACGCCGCTGATCGACACCCACAGCAGCCGCCGCGCGGCGCCGATCGCCGGCAGGAACGCACGCATCAGCCCGACGCCGATCAGGCTGCCGAGCGCCGCGAAGCGCAGGATGCCCGTGTATTCGCCGACATGATGCGCGAGCGTCGGCGGCTCGTGGAACATCAGCAGGATCGGCTCGGACAGCGATAGCGCGATGATTGCCGGAATCGCGAGCAGCACGGACAGCACGAAGCCCGTCCAGTAGATGTGCGGCACGCGGTGCTCGGCCTGCGCGCCGCGTGCATGCGCGACGCTGACGCTGACCGACGACAGCACGCCCTGCAGCACGGTCACGATGACGAAGAAGAAGTTCGCGCCGAGCCCGCCCGCCGCGAGCGAATCGGGGCCGAGCGAACCGAGCAGCACCGTGTCGGTGACGCTCATCGCCATCTGCGAGAGCTGCGCGATCGCGAGCGGCGCGGCGAGGCGCGCGGTATCGGCGGCGTGACTGGACAGGGACGGCGGCGCGGCGGCCGTTCGCGTAAGACCGGAATGCGACATGGAATGGGCGCTCGCGCGGGTGCGGGCCCGCGCTGTATGTATTTATTTTGAGAGACGGCTAGCTTACGGCTTTATTCGTACCGTGTCGAACGCGCGCGCCGATGGCCATGTCGCGGAAAGGGGGAACAGACCTAGGCTTCGCGCACCGCGATGCGCGTGTCGCCGAGCAGGACGACCTGGCCAGCGCGGATCTTGCAGGTCTTGCGAAGCTCGACCGCGCCGTCGACTTTCACCGCGCCGGACGCGACGATCAACTTCGCGGTGCCGCCGCTGTCCGCGAGGCCGGTGATCTTGAGAAGGTTGTGCAGCTCGACGTATTCGCCGGTCAGCGTGAAATCCAGATTGGGCATGACGAAGAAGGTGCGCAATGCGCGGGAGGAATCGCCCCGCATCATACGGCACCGCGGGCCTGCGCGCGAGCGCGGGCGGCCGTCGCACGCAGTTGTTAAGGACTGTGAGCGATTCGTCAGCAAATGAAACGGTGGGTAACAGTCTGAGAGATTCGAGAACCAGCCGTGCGGGCCGCGGGTCTTTTGTCGTACCTGCTGCGTGTTGCGGCGGGGGACGCGACGGATCGCATCGCTGCGGTCCGCGGCCACAACTTCTTGAGGAGAATTGTCATGTCCAAGATTCGTACGATGCTGATCGGTGCCGCGCTGACGGCGTTCGCCACTTCGGCCGCGTTTGCCCAGACGGGCACGGCGGCGCAGGGTGCAGCCGGTGCCGGCATGCAGGCGCAGACCCCGGCAGCGGGTGTCGGCGCGGGCGTGCAGGGCAGCGCTGGCGCGAACGCGTCGGGCAATGCGGTCGGCGGTGCAACCGATGCGGTCGGCGCGGCAGCCGACGGCGCGAAGGATACGGCGTCGTCGGCCGTCCACTCGACCAAGAAGCACGTGAAGCATGCCGCGAAGTCGGCCAAGAGCCATGCCGGCTCGGCCAAGGCGAAGGCCGGCGAAGCGACCGAAGGCGGTGCATCGGTTGGCGCGGAGGGCGGTGCATCGGCCCAGGGCGCCACGCAATAAGCGGTGCCCGGCGCCGCGCGACGCTCGCCCCGGACGGCGCGTCGCGACGGCGGCCGTCCGGCGGCCCGGTTCGTTTCGCGCGAACCGGGCCGTTTTCATGGGTTCATGCGCGCCGTTACGGTCGGCGCTGCCCTTGTCCTTGCCCCTGCGCCGGCCGAGCGGCAGCCGGTGTGAATACGCTGCGCAGCCACACGGCGAGCCGCGCGAAGACGTCGTACGGCTCCTCGACGAAGATCTCCGGCTTCAGCAGCCGCAGGTATTCCATGATCTGCTGCGCTTCCTGCTTCTGGAACGAGCCATGCGCGAGCCCGAGCCGCAGCAGGCCGCGTAGTTCGCCGAGCTTGTCGCGCGCGGTGCTGCCGACGCTCATCTCGCACGCGAGCTTTGCCTCGTAGATCCGCTGCCGCAGCGATTCCGCGAGCCGCCACGCGGGCGTCTGCATCAGTTCCTCGAGCGTCTGGATGTCCTGCGCCGCGCTTTTGATCTGCGACGCGAGCGGGTCGATCAGCGACGGGTCGCCCTGCGCTTCGGCGACGATCGCCTTCGCCCAGTCGCGGCAAGCCTTCGCGAGTTCGTCGGGGGTCCATTCGGAGCGCGATGCGAAGCCGAAGCCGAATTCGCCGGCCTGTCGCATCAGGATCGCGACGACGTCCGGAAATTCCTTGTCGAGCGTGCGCTTGGCCCACGCGTACTGGCCGCCCTGCAGCATCCGCTGCACTGCGTGCTCGGTCAGCGGCACCATGTTGTCGAGCAGTTTGGCGCGCAGGAAATCCTCGAACGACGGCGTCGCGAACTGCGGGTCGAGTTTCAGCGACACGCGGACGAACGCATCGTAGTCCTTGCGCAGGGACTCGAGCGTGTCGTCCTTGAGGGAAAGGGTGATCTGGCCCATGAATCGTCTCGATGGCGGCCCGCGCAAGCCGGCGGCCGGCACGGCGCACCGGTACGGGCGCAGCGTCGACTGACCGGTGCGCGCCGAGGCCGGTGGCGGGTCTTCATTCCCTATATCGGCGCGCCGGGCGGAAACTTGAGCGCGCGTGGCGGCGCGCCTCTCAGGCGGGCAGCCAGTGCGGCAGCACGATCCCTTGCCAGAAAAAGAACACCGCGAGCCCCGCCGCGATCGTCACGAGCGGGCGGCGGGTCGCCGCCGACACGAGCACGGCGGCGAGCGCGCCGACGAGCTGCGGATTGCGCCAGGTCAGTTCGGCCGTGCCGCCATGTGGCGAGACGGTCATCGGCACGATGATCGCGGTCAGCACGGTGACGGGCACGAAGCCGAGCGCGGTCCGCACGAGCGGCGGGAAGGTCAGCCGCTCGCCGAACAGGAACAGCGTCGTGCGGATCGCGTACGTGATGACGGCCATCCCGAGGATCAGCAGCGCGTAGCTCACGATGCGGCCTCCGTGCGCGAGCCGGCGCGCGCGCGTTCGTGCAGCAGCGCGAGCGCGACGCCAACCGCGACGCCGGCGGCGACCGCGCCGAGCAGCCCGAGCTTGTACGGCCAGCCCTGCCAGAAGTACGCGAGCGTGCCGGCTGTCGCGGCTGCCGCGAAATAGCGCAGCGTGCCGAGTTGCGGGACGACGATCGCGATGAAGGTCGCCGCCATCGCGAAATCGAGGCCGAGCGACTGCAGGCCCGGGAACGCCGCGCCGAAGCCGATGCCCGCGAGCGTCCAGACCTGCCAGTTCAGGTACATCGCGAGCCCGGAGCCGAAGAAATAGTGGGGGCCGATTTCGCCGGGCGGGAAGTGCCGGTAGTGCGCATAGGCGACCGCGAACACCTCGTCGGTCATCAGCGCGCCGAGCGTCGCGCGCCAGCGCAGCGGCAGGTGCGCGACATAGGGCGCGAGTGTCGCGCTGTACAGCAAGTGGCGCAGGTTCACGATCAGCGTCGTCGCGAGCACGACGACGAAGCTCGCGCTGCCAGCGATCAGGCCGAGCGCGATGAACTGCGCGGAGCCTGCGAACACGGCGAGCGACATCAGCGCGCCGTGCCACGCAGCAAGCGGGCCGCCGCCGACGAGCGTGCCGAAAATCACGCCGAACGGCGCCGCGCCGATCATCATCGGGATCGTGTCGCGCGCACCGTCGAGCCATTCGTTGAGCGGGCGGCGAGGGGGCGACGCAGGTGTCGGGTTCAAAGAGCGCTTCTCCATGAACTGGAGGATAGCGGGCCGGCGGTTGGCCGGCTTGTATGTTCTTGCGCTCGCGGGATCGGGGCCGGCGCTTGAGCGCTTGCCGGCGTGACGGCATCGCGGTGGCCGGGTGCCGGATGCGGAAAACCGCGCGTCAGCTCGCCTGCCAGCGCCCGGGCGGCACGCCAAACATCCGTTTGAAATGCCGCGTGAAGTGGCTCTGGTCGACGAAGCCGCTGGCCGCCGCGACATCGGCGACGGGCACGCCCGCGCGCAGCGGCGCCAGCGCGCGCTGCAATCGCAACTGGTTGCGCCAGGCATGCGGCGGCATGCCGGTCGTGCGGGTGAACAGGCGCGCCGCGTGGAACGGCGACAGGCCGGCCGCCTGCGCGACTTCGTCGAGCGTCACGGTGCCCGTGAGATCGGCGGCGAGCTGCTCGCGCATCGCGTCGACGCGTGGTTCGTCCGCGGCGAGCGGCGCCGGTCGCGGCAGCGCGTCGGCATGGCGCACGATCAGCGTCGACAGCGCGTCGAGCATCGCCGTTTCGGCGGCAAGCGGATCATAGATGCGCGGTGCGCCGGTCGCCGGATCATCGGCCGGCTGCCCATGCGCATGCGAGGGCAGTGCGCGTTCGCTGCCTGCCTCCATCATCCGGTGCGCAAGCGTGAGCCGGGCCGCAAGATCGGCGTCGCGAATCACGTCGGGCGCAAACCACGGCGCATCCTGCGGGCGGCCCGCGATCGCACTCGTGAGTGCGCGGATGAACTCGACCGGCATGTAGCTGACGCGATAGCACCAGCCTTCGTCGGCCGCGCGCGAACCCGTATGCACTTCGCCGGGATTGATCACCGGCACGGTGCCCGTTTCGGCGACATGGCCGTTGCCGCGACAGGTGTAGCGTTCCGCGCCTTCGAGAATCACGGGGATCGTGTACGCGTCGTGCCAGTGGGGCGCGAACGTGTGGTCGCGATAGGTGGCCGTGACGAGATCCGCGTCCGGCAGCAACGGCGTGCGCCAGTAGCGTGCGGAGTCTGGAAGGCGGATGGCGGACATGATCGGGCGCGAGGGCGGGCGAACCGACAGTGTATCGCTCGCGCGCCCGGCAGGCGCGGGCTTTACTTGACCGGAATCGTCGTGCCGGCCGGCATCGGCACCGCGGTGACGGCGTTCTTCGGGCTGCCGCTGACGATGCGGTCGCTGTAGGTCAGGTAGACGATCGTGTTGCGCTTCTTGTCGACCACGCGTACGACGTGCAGCGTCTTGAAGATGAACGACATGCGCTCGCTGAACACGTCGGTCTGCTGCTTGAGCGGCTCCTTGAAGCTGATCGGGCCGACCTGCCGGCACGCGATCGACGCTTCGCTCGGATCCTCGGCGACGCCGAGCGTGCCCTTGATCCCGCCCGTGCGGGCGCGCGACACGTAGCAGGTCACGCCGTTCACGACCGGATCGTCATACGCTTCGACGACCACGCGATCGGAGCCCGTTACGCGGAAATGGGTGTTGACGCTGCCGATTTCCTCCGCGTGCGCGAGCGGTGCGGCGGCGAACGCGGAAAGCAGGAGGGTGAGTGGTGCAACGGAGAGGAGGCGGTGCTTCATCGACGGAACCGGATGCGAATGCGGGACGGAGACTCTAGCATGCGCGGGAGCGGGCCACGGAAGGCGAAAGGGTGGCCGGAAAAACAAAAGGCCCGTCGAATGACGGGCCTTTCACTGTCTGGCTCCCCGACCTGGGCTCGAACCAGGGACCTACGGATTAACAGTCCGGCGCTCTACCAACTGAGCTATCGGGGAATAAATTGGTACATCTGCGTGTTTGGTAACCAGCAAAAAGCCCGCTCACTTTCAACGGGCCTTTGAATTTTTGGCTCCCCGACCTGGGCTCGAACCAGGGACCTACGGATTAACAGTCCGGCGCTCTACCAACTGAGCTATCGGGGAACAAACAGCAGAGAAATGAGATTTTATGGGGTGGTGGCTAACCTGTCAATACTTTTGGGCCGCAGCGCACAAAAAATTTCCGCGGCCGCTGCGCGATCAGCGCTCGAGCAGGTGCAGCTTGTCCTGCACGTCCTTCCACTCGTCCGCATCGGCTGGCGCCGGCTTGGTCTTCGTGATCGACGGCCAGCCCTTTGCCAGCTCCGCGTTCAGCTCGGTGAACTGCTGCTGGTCGCCCGGAACGTCTTCTTCGGCATAGATCGCATTGGTCGGGCACTCGGCGACGCACACGGCGCAGTCGATGCACTCGTCCGGATCGATGGCGAGAAAGTTGGGACCTTCACGGAAGCAATCCACCGGGCACACATCCACGCAATCCGTGTATTTGCACTTGATGCAGCCTTCGGTCACAACGTGAGTCATTAAAACGCTCCTGCTTGGCGGTATATATGGGGTGGCGTTTGCGCCAAAAGCGGCATTGTAACTGAAGCGCAAAACCCGTATGGCGTGGTCGGCTATCCGGCTTATATCGTTTCGTGATTAGTTTATGGGGGCCCGCCGAGGGTGCGCCAACGGGTACCCGCGTACCGTGCGCCGGCGCGACGGGAGCAGGGCGGCGCGCGGTTTCACGATGGTCGGGCCCGCATTCGGGTAACATGGCCGACAGACCGGGCGGCGCGCGGTGCGCCGGGGCCCTGTCACGATATTGGCGGTGCCGTAATCATGATCATCACTTCGCTGCTCGACACGGATCTCTACAAGTTCACGATGATGCAGGTCGTCCTGCATCACTTCCCCGCCGCAAGCGTGGAGTACCGCTTCAAGTGCCGCACACCCGGTGTCGATCTCGTGCCGTACATCGACGAGATTCGCGACGAGGTCCGCGGCCTGTGCGCGCTGCGCTTCACCGACGTCGAACTCGACTACCTGCGGCGGATGCGCTTCATCAAGAGCGATTTCGTCGACTTCCTCGCGCTGTTCCACCTGAACGAGAAGTACATCTCGATCACGCCGTCGCCGAAGGGCAACGGCGAGATCGACATCGAGATCGTGGGGCCGTGGCTGCACACGATCCTGTTCGAGATCCCGGTGCTCGCGATCGTCAACGAGGTCTATTTCCGCAACACGCAGCGCGAGCCCGACTATCGCGAAGGCCGGGAGCGGCTGCGCGAGAAGATCAAGCTGCTCGGCGCGGAGCCCGAGTTCGCCGACTGCAAGATCGCCGACTACGGCACGCGCCGGCGCTTCTCGAAGGTCTGGCACGAGGAGGTCGCGCTCACGCTGCGCGACGGCCTCGGCCCGCAGTTCGCGGGCACCAGCAACGTGCTGTACGCAATGAAGCATGACATCACGCCGCTCGGCACGATGGCTCACGAATACCTGCAGGCGTGCCAGGCACTCGGTCCGCGGCTGCGCGATTCGCAGATCTACGGCTTCGAGATGTGGGCGAAGGAATACCGCGGCGACCTCGGGATCGCGCTGTCGGACGTCTACGGGATGGACGCGTTCCTGAACGACTTCGACATGTACTTCTGCAAGCTGTTCGACGGCGCGCGCCACGATTCGGGCGATCCGTTCGAGTGGGGCGAGCGGATGCTGCGCCATTACGAGGCGAACCGTTGCGACCCGCGCACGAAAGTGCTCGTCTTCTCGGACGCGCTCGACATCCCGAAGGTCATGCAACTGTACGAACGGTTCCGCGGCCGCTGCAAGCTCGCGTTCGGCGTCGGCACGAACCTCACCAACGATCTCGGCTACGTGCCGCTGCAGATCGTGATCAAGATGGTCCGGTGCAACGGCCAGCCGGTCGCGAAGCTGTCGGATTCGCCGGGCAAGAGCATGTGCGACGACAAGGCGTATCTCGCGTACCTGCGCCAGGTGTTCGGCATCGCGCAACCGGTCGAGGAAGACGTGTCGAAGTGAGCGTCGGCCGGACGGCCAACGCTGCATCACGGCAAGGGCGGCCGGTATAATCCGACGGTATCGCCCGCCAACGTCACGAGGACCGTTCATGGACACTTCCGCTGCCCGTCGCCAGATCCTCGCGCGCATCCGCGCGGCGCAGGGGCGCGCGGCCGAACCCGAAGCAGCGGAGCGCGACGGCGTCGCCGACTATCTCGCCCGTCATCCGCAAGGCCCGCGCCCGCCGGTGCCGGCCGATCTCGTCGCTGCATTCGTCGACGAAGCGGCGCGTCTGTCGACGACGGTCGACGAAGTCGCGACGCTAGCTGACGCGCCCGCCGCTGCCGCCCGCTATCTTTCCGCTCACGGCCTGCCGACGCAAGCCGTCGCGTGGCGCACGCTGGCCGATCTCGACTGGGCAGGCGCAGGCCTGTCGGTCGAATGCCGCAAGCCGCGCGACGGCGATCTCGTCGGCCTCACGGGCTGTTTTTGCGCGACCGCCGAGACGGGTTCGCTGGTGCTGCTGTCCGGCCCCGACACCTATGCGTCGGCCGGCCTGCTGCCGGAAACGCACATCGCGATCGTGCCGGCATCGCGGATCGTCGCCGGTCATGAAGATGCGTTCGCGCTGATCCGCGCGGAGCGCGGCGAATTGCCGCGCGCGGTCAATTTCGTGTCGGGCCCGTCGCGCACGGGCGACATCGAGCAGACCATCGTCCTGGGTGCGCACGGCCCGTACCGCGTTCACGCGATCGTCGTACGGGGCGCATGACGCGCCCGCCGCATCCACCACCACTCGAACAAGGAAGTACTGCATGAAACGACATGCCGCCTGGGCGGGCATGGCGTCGGGAATCGCGCTTGGCGCCGTTCCCGCGCTCGCATCGGCCGCAACGCTCGACGGTGCCACGTTGTCCGCGCTCTGGGGCATCCCGTTCGCCGGGGTCCTGCTGTCCATCGCGGTGTTCCCGCTCGTCGCCCCGGTGTTCTGGCATCACCACTTCGGCAAGATCGCCGCCGGGTGGGCGATCGCGTTCCTGGTTCCGTTCGCGGTAGCGTTCGGCGCGGGCACCGCGTTCGGCACGCTCGTGCATGCGCTGCTCGAGGAATACATCCCGTTCATCGTGCTGCTCACCGCGCTCTATACGGTCGCGGGCGGCATCTGCGTGAACGGCAACCTGCACGGCACGCCGAAGCTGAACACCGCGATCCTCGCGCTCGGCACGCTGCTCGCGAGCGTAATGGGCACGACGGGCGCCGCGATGCTGCTGATCCGGCCGCTGCTGCGCGCAAACGACAACCGCAAGCATGTCGTGCACGTCGTGATCTTCTTCATTTTCCTCGTCGCGAACGCGGGCGGCTCGCTGTCGCCGCTCGGCGATCCGCCGCTGTTCCTCGGCTTCCTGAACGGCGTGAGCTTCTTCTGGACGACCACGCATCTCGCGCTGCCGATGCTGTTCATCTGCGTCGTGCTGCTGACGCTGTTCTTCGTGCTCGACACGTACTTCTACCGCAAGGGCGGCGAGGAGCGACCGGCTGTACTCGATCCGACGCCCGACAGCGCCGCGCTGTCGATCGACGGCAAGATCAACTTCGTGCTGCTCGCGGCCGTGATCGTGCTCGTGCTGATGAGCGGCATCTGGAAGCCGGGCATCACGTTCGACGTGTGGGGCACGCACGTCGCGCTGCAGAACCTCGCGCGCGACGTCGCGCTCATCGGCGTGACGCTCGCATCGCTCGCGCTGACGCCGCGTTCAGCGCGCGAGGGCAACGCGTTCAACTGGGCGCCGATCGAGGAAGTCGCGAAGCTGTTCGCGGGGATCTTCGTGACGATCGCGCCGGTGATCGTGATCCTGCGCGCGGGTGCGGACGGCGCGTTCGCGCACATCGTCCATCTCGTCACGGGGCCGGACGGCAAGCCGATCGACGCGATGTACTTCTGGGCGACGGGCATCCTGTCGTCGTTCCTCGACAACGCACCGACCTATCTCGTGTTCTTCAACCTCGCGGGCGGCGATGCGCAGACGCTGATGACGACCGGCGCCTCGACGCTCGCCGCGATTTCCGCGGGCGCGGTGTTCATGGGCGCGAACAGCTATATCGGCAACGCGCCGAACTTCATGGTGAAGGCGATCGCCGAATCGCGCGGCGTGAAGATGCCGAGCTTCTTCGCGTATCTCGGCTGGGCGCTCGTCGTCCTGATACCGGTATTCCTGCTGACGTCGTGGCTTTTCTTCACGGCGTAAGCTGACGATTTTCAACCTCGAGCGGGCGGCCCCGGCGGCGCACGGCGCGCTGCGATCCGTCCGCGACATGCGGAGATGGCGATGCAGAAGATCCTGGTCGCGCGTCCGATCTTTCCGGACGTGATCGAACGGCTCAAGCAGTATTTCGAAGTCGACTGGAACAACGGCGACGCGCTTGCCGCCGACGCGCTTGCCGCGCGTCTCGCCGACAAGGACGGCGCGCTGACGGCAGGCGACCCGGTCGGCGCGTCGGCGCTCGCGGCGGCGCCGCGCCTGCGCGTCGTGTCGAACATGGCGGTCGGCTACAACAATTTCGACATGGCCGCGTTCAACGCGGCGAACGTGCTCGGCACCAACACGCCCGACGTGCTGAACGAGTCGACCGCCGATTTCGGCTGGGCGTTGATGATGGCCGCCGCGCGCCGGATCGCCGAATCCGAACACTGGCTGCGCGCCGGTCACTGGCAGAAGTGGGCGTACGACGGTTTCCTCGGCACCGATATTTACGGCTCGACGCTCGGCATCATCGGGATGGGCCGCATCGGCCAGGCGCTCGCGCGCCGCGCGCGCGGCTTCGGGATGGAGGTGGTCTATCACAACCGGTCGCGCGTCGCGCCCTCGATCGAGGCCGAGCTGAATGCCGAATACGTGTCGAAGGATGCGCTGCTCGCGCGTGCCGATCACGTCGTGCTCGTGCTGCCGTACACGCAGGAGAACCATCACACGATCGGCGCGGCCGAACTCGCGAAGATGAAGCCCACCGCGACGCTGACCAACATCGCGCGCGGCGGGATCGTCGACGATGCAGCGCTGGCCGTCGCACTGCGCGACGGGACGATCGCCGCGGCCGGCCTCGACGTGTACGAAGGCGAGCCGACCGTGCATCCGGCGCTGCTCGAGGTGCCGAACGTCGTGCTGACGCCGCATATCGCGAGCGCGACCGAAAAGACGCGCCGCGCGATGGCGGACCTCGCCGCCGACAACCTGATCGCCGCCTTGGGCGAGGGGCCGCGCGCAGGGCAGCCGCCGAATCCGATCAACCCTGATGTGATCGGGAAGCCGCGCGCATGACGATGACGTTGTTGCTTGCGGCGGTCGTCGTGCTGGCCGTTGCGCTCGCGGTGGCGATCGTCGCGATCGTGCGCGGTGGCGGTCGCCTTGACGATGCCGCGGTACTCGGTGACCAGATCGAGGACGCCGCGCATGCGCAGGCGCGCGCGGTCGAGCGGCTCGAACGCGAATTGCGCGGCGAGATCGTCGAGAACGCGCGCGGCTCGCGCACCGAGCTGGCCGGCAGCTTCGCGCAGCTTCAGCAGACGCTCGCCGCGCAGCTGACGAGCGTGGCGACCGTGCAGAACAACCAGATCGAGGGCTTCGCGCAGCAGCTCGGCAAGCTCGTCGCCGGCAATGCGCAGCAGTTCGACGCGATGCGCGAGAGCGTGCAGCGCCAGGCGCAGCAGGCGCGCGAGGAACAGACGGGCGCGCTCAGGCTGTTCGGCGATACGTTGAACCGGCAGCTCACGCAACTGACCGAGGCGAACGACCGCCGGATCGGCGAAGTGCGCGCGACGCTCGAACAGCGGTTGAAGGAAATCGAGACCAACAACGCGGCGAAGCTCGAGGAAATGCGCCGCACCGTCGACGAGAAGCTGCACGCGACGCTCGAGCACCGGCTCGGCGAATCGTTCAAGCTCGTGTCCGACCGGCTCGAGCAGGTGCATCGCGGGCTCGGCGAGATGCAGACGCTCGCGGCGGGCGTCGGCGACCTGAAGAAGGTGCTGACCAACGTGAAGACGCGCGGTACCTGGGGCGAAGTGCAACTCGAGGCGTTGCTCGAACAGATGCTCACGCCCGACCAGTACGCAAAGAACGTCGCGACGGTGCCGAAGAGCACCGAGCGCGTCGAGTTCGCGATCCGGCTGCCGGGCCGCGAGGCCGGTACGCGCGATGCGCCGCCAGTGTGGCTGCCGATCGACGCGAAATTCCCGCGCGAGGATTACGAGCGGCTGATCGACGCGCAGGAGCGCGCCGATGCGGTGGCGGTCGAGGAGGCGGCCCGTGCGCTCGAAGCGCGCGTGCGGCAGGAGGCGCGCACGATCGCCGAGAAGTACGTCGCGCCGCCGCACACGACCGATTTCGCGCTGCTGTTCCTGCCGACTGAGGGGCTCTATGCGGAGATCCTGCGCCGTCCGGGGCTGACCGACCTGCTGCAGCGCGACTATCGCGTGACGGTCGCCGGGCCGACGACGCTCACCGCGCTGCTGAACAGCCTGCAGATGGGGTTCCGCACGCTCGCGATCGAGCAGCGGTCGAGCGAGGTGTGGCAGGTGCTCGGCGCGGTAAAAACGGAGTTCGGCAAGTTCGGCGACGTGCTCGCGCGCACGAAGGCGCAACTCGAAACGGTCACGCGCTCGATCGAGTCCGCCGAGCAGCGCACGCGCGTGATGAGCCGCAAACTGAAGCAGGTCGAGGCGCTGCCGGGCGACGCGGCGGCCGGGTTGCTCGGCGCGGAAGGCGCGGACGGCGCCGATGCCGACGACGCGTGATGCGCGTTGCCGAAATCGGCAGGAACGAAAAACGGGCGCCGCGGCGCCCGTTTTCTTTGAAGCGATCACCGGCGCGGCCGGCCCGCGCTCAATGTCCGGCAAGCGAGTCCAGCGCGTCGCCCGTCACGCGGACGATGCGCCAGTCGGGCAGCACGGTCGCACCCATCTTTTCGTAGAAATCGATCGCGGGCTGGTTCCAGTCGAGGACTGACCATTCGAAGCGGCCGCAACGGCGCTCGACGGCCAGTGCTGCGAGGTGACGCAGCATCGCGGTGCCGAGGCCCGTGCCGCGCTGCGACGGCTGCACGTACAGATCCTCGAGATAGAGGCCGCGACGGCCGAGGAACGTCGAATAGTTGTGGAAGAACAGCGCATACGCGACGATCGCGCCGTCGTGCTCGGCCACCCGCGCTTCGGCGGCAGGCCGCTCGCCGAACAGCGCGTCGGCGAGATCCGCCTCGGTTGCGACGAACAGGTGCGTGAGTTTCTCGAACTCGGCCAGCTCGCGCATCAGCGCGAGGATCGCGCCGACGTCGCGCGCTTCGGCCGCACGGATCAGCGGCGTGCCGCTCACGCTTCCTCCGGCGGATCGGACAGCACGATCTCGATGCCGCCGAAGCGCGACGCGACCCAGTTATACGCATGGCACGCGATCCACAGCAGCACGAAGCCGAGGATGGCGTTCAGCAGCAGCGCGCTCAGGATCGTGCTCAGTTCGACCATGCCGTAGCGGATATACGCGACGAGAATGCCGAGCAGCACGATCGGCACGCTGAACGTCAGGTAGACGAGGATCAGCGCCTTCGCGGTCTGACCCGCGGCGATCGACGAAATTTGTTTCTTCATGTGCGGATTGCCCCCGTAGAGATATACCGATTGTGGAATTCAGATCAGGCCGTCGAGCGGCAGGATGTCGACCGGGGCGCCCGCGTCGACTGCCGCGGTATCGTGGCCCAGGACGATGAAGCAGTTGGCGGCTGCAAGGCCGCTCAGCGACGCGGAACTCTGCGAACCGGCCGGCGCGACGTGCCAGCGGCCGTCGGCGGCGCGCGTCGCAATGCCGCGCAGGTATTCGGTGCGGCCCGGACGTGTCTTCAGCGCATGCGTGCTGAGTGCCGTGTACATCGCGGGCGGCGGCGTCTGCGCGCCGGCCAGCGTCAGCAGCGCGGGGCGTACGATCGCGTAGAACGTCACGGCAGACGCGACCGGATTGCCGGGCAACCCGAAGAACAGCGCGTGACCGGCGCCGCCGGCCGCGCGCGCGAGCGTGCCGCACGCGAGCGGCCGGCCGGGCCGCAGCGCGAGGCTCGCGAACGTGACGTCGCCGAGCCGCGCCATCACGTCGCGCGTGAAGTCGGCTTCGCCGACCGATACGCCGCCCGACGTGATCACCGCGTCGGCCTGCGCGGCGACGGCGTCGCGCAACGCGGCTTCGAGCGCGGCCGGGTCGTCCCGGACGATCCCGAGATCGACCGCGTCGACGTGCAGTTTTTCGAGCATCGCGATCAACATCCCGCGATTGCTGTCGTACAGCGCGCCGCGGCCGAGCGGTTCGCCAGGCTCGCGCAATTCGTCGCCGGTCGAGAACACGGCGACGCGCACGCGCCGGCGCACCGTGACGTCGGTGACGCCGAACGAGGCGAGCAGGCCGAGATCGGACGGCCGCAGGATGCGGCCCGCGGCGAGCGCACAGGCGCCGCGCGCGAGATCCTCGCCGGCCTTGCGGCAGTTCGCGCCGCGCGCGACGTCGTGCGCGGCGAAGCGGATCGTGTCGCCGTCGACGCGCACGCGTTCCTGCGGAATCACCGTGTTGCATCCGGCCGGCATCGGCGCGCCCGTCATGATGCGGACGCATGAACCGGCCGCCACGGCGCCGTCGAACGGATGGCCGGCGAACGCGGTGCCGGCGACCGTCATCGCGACGTCCCCCTGCGGCGACACGGGCGCGCCGGCGCCGCCGTCGAACGCATAGCCGTCCATCGCCGAGTTGTCGTACGCGGGAATATCGAACGGCGCGTTCACGTCGGCCGCGAGCACGCGGTCAAGCGCATCGCGCAGCGTCACCGTGTCGCACGCATCGACGGGCACCGCGAAGCGGCACGCGAGCGCCTGCGCGTCGGCGAGCGACAGCGGGGCATCGGGTGCGGTTCGGGAGGCGGGCGAGGATTGCGTGATCATCAGTCGGACTGCGCCGCGAGGCGTATCGGGTTCGTGGCCGGTGGCGCGAGGAGGGTGCCTGGGCGCGGGTTTCGCGTGCGGCGGGCGCCGGGCGGGAACGGCGCGGGCGCCGTCAGCGGCGGGCCAGCGCGGCGAGTTCCTGCCAGGAGTTGGCATTGTAAAACGCACGCTCGTCGCGAAACTCGACTTCGACCGTCTTGTGGCGTGCGTACCACGCACGCACCTTGCGGTCGCCGGCCGCGAGCCGGGCGGCGAGATCGTCGGCCAGCGACGTGCGCAGCAGCGCGAACGTCGGCTGCGGCGAGCGCGCCTGCTGCGCGTCGACGGTCACCGCCATCGCGATGTCGGCCTGCTGCGCGTCGAGCGCCGCATGCAGCCGCGCGACGAGGTCGGCGGGCAGATACGGCGTGTCGCACGGCGAGCACGCGACGAGCGGCGCGCGCGCCGCCCGCATGCCGGCGAGCAGGCCCGCGAGCGGGCCGGGAAAATCGGACGTTTCGTCGGCGACGATGCGCGCGTCGAACGGCGCGCCGAGTTCGGCATAGCGATCTGCATGACGATTCGCGCTGATCAGCGTCTCGTCGACCTGCGGCGAAAGCCGGCGCAGCACGTGCAGCGCGAGCGGCGTGCCGTCGAGCAGCTGCAGGCCCTTGTCGACGCCGTCCATGCGCGTGGCGCGCCCGCCTGCGAGCAGCAGGCCGGCGATTAAAAGAGGGGCGGGAGCGGGCATCGTTCGAAGGCGGGCAGGGCGACGTGCGTCAGCCGCCGATATACGACATTTCGACGCGCTTGCCCGTGCCGTCGGGCGCGGCGTCGGCAGACGCGCTGCCGCGCAGTTGCGAATAGCGGTCGGTGCGGGCCTGCCAGATGCGGGCGATCGCGGTCGCGATCTCGGCGTCGCTCGCGCCGCCGCGCACGAGCGCGCGCAGGTCGTGGCCCGTCGATGCGAACAGGCACAGGTACAGCTTGCCTTCGGTCGACAGCCGCGCGCGCGTGCAGTCGCCGCAGAAGGCCTGTGTGACGCTCGAGATCACGCCGAGCTCGCCGCTGCCGTCCGCATAACCCCAGCGCTGCGCGGTTTCGGCCGCCGTATGCGGCTCGAGCGGCACGAGCGGGAAATGTTCGGCGATTCGCGCGATGACGTCCGCCGACGGCAGCACCTCGGTCATGTTCCAGCCGTTCGACGTGCCGACGTCCATGTATTCGATGAAGCGCAGGATCACGCCGGTGCCGCGGAAACGCTCGGCCATCGGCAGGATCTCGCTGTCGTTGGTGCCGCGCTTCACGACCATGTTGACCTTGACCGGCGCGAGGCCAGCGGCCTGGGCGGCGAAGATGCCATCGAGCACGTCGGCGCTTGCGAACTCGGCATCGTTCATGCGCTTGAACAGCGTATCGTCGAGCGCGTCGAGGCTGACCGTCACGCGCGTGAGCCCGGCGTCCTTCAGCGCGCGCGCCTTGCGCGCGAGCAGCGAGCCGTTGGTCGTGAGCGTCAGGTCGAGCGGGCGGCCGTCATGCGTTGTCAGGCGTGCGAGGCGCTCGATCAGGAATTCGAGATTCTTGCGCAGCAGCGGCTCTCCGCCCGTGATGCGAATTTTCTCGACGCCGTGTGCGACAAAGAGTCGCGCCACGCGTTCGATTTCCTCGAGCGTGAGCAGCGCGCTGTGCGGCAGGAACGGGTAGTCCTTGTCGAATACCGCGCGCGGCATGCAGTACACGCAACGGAAGTTGCAGCGGTCCGTCACCGAAATGCGCAGGTCGCGCAGCGGCCTGGCGAACGTGTCGGCCAGCGTGCCGTCAGGGGCATGCGCGACGCCGGAGACGTCCGGCATCCCGCTGACGTCGGCGAGAGGAATGATGCGTCGGGACATGTTGAAAGAAGTGCGAGCCAAGCTTCTATTTTAGCCGCAAGCGGCCGACCGGTCCGGTGGGCGGAAACCCGCAGCACGAACGTGAAAAAGCCCGCCGGAGGCGGGCTTTTCCTGGTCGGGCGATGCGCCTGTTAATGATGCGTCGTTTCGACCTGCTGCATCGGGGCCGTATCGGCCGCCGGCAGCGCCTTGCGTTCGCGCGGCACGCGGGTCGGACGCTGGAGTTGCGACGCGGCTTCCTGCGCCGCGGCGAACTTGCCGGCGTCCGTGTTCACCCAGACGAGACCGGCCTGCTCCAGCACGACATCCAGGCTCGCCGAAGCGGGCGCGGCTGCCGGTTGCACGGGGGCGGGAGCCGGTGCCGGTGCCGCGGCCTCGACCGGCGTCGCTTCGACATGCGCCGGCTCGGCAGCCACCGGAGCGGCTTCGATCGTCACGGCCGGTGCGGCTTGCTGGACGGGCGCGGACTGCGGTGCCTCGACAGCGACCGGCACTTCCGGCACTTCGAACGCGTCGGTCGGCGAAACCGTGACCGGAGCCGGACCGGCTTCCGTGTCGATGGCCGGTGCCGGCTCTGCCGCATGGACGGCAACGGCCGGCTCGGCCGGAGCCGCTTCGACGTGTGCCGGTGCCGGTGCCGGTGCCGGTTGCGGCTCGACAGCGGCTGGTGCGACCGGTTCGGCATGGTGCTCGACCGCTGCTTCGGCGACGACGGCGCCTGCCGCGGCCACGGCCACGACGACTGCCGGTGCGGCCGTATGGGCCGGTTCGGCGGCGACCGGTGCTTCCGGCGTCACGGTTTGCGCTACGGCTTCGCCATCCACGCCTTGCTCGGCCTGGTCGACGATTGCGCCATCTTCGTCGCGCTCGCGACGACCGCCACGGCGGCCGCGACGACGACGACGACGTTCCTCGCCTTCACGCGCGCTGGCTTCCGCATCGGCTGACAGGTCGGCACCGGGCAGCGCTTCCGCGACGGCCTTGTCGGTTTCCAGTTCCGGATGGTTTTCGCCACGGGTGACGGTCTCGAGCGTGGCCGCATGCTGGGTCGGCTTGCGGCGCTCGCCGCGCTCGCGACGCTCGCCGCGTTCCTGGCGCTCGCCACGGCCGGCCGCGTCGACGGCTTCCGGCTGTTCGGCACGTTCGCGCGGTTCGCGGTTCTCGCGCGGTTCGCGCGGCTCACGGCTTTCACGCGGCTCGCGCGGTTCGCGACCTTCGCGTTGGCCGCGACCTTCGCGGCCCTCACGATTCTCGCGACCTTCACGCGGTTCACGACCCTCGCGCGGTTCACGGCCTTCACGCGGTTCACGGCCTTCACGCGGTTCGCGCGCTTCCTTGCCTTCGCGTTCCTGGCGTTGCGGCTGGCCACGGCCTGCTATAGCCTGGTCGCGACCGCCTTGTGCCTGCTGGGAGCCGCCGCGACGGTTGCGGTTGCGATCGCCGCCGCGCTGCTCGGTCTTCTCGGTACGCTCGCGAGCCGGACGGGCCGCCTGTTCCTTCGTCGGCGCCGGGGCAGCCGGCACGGGCGCCGGAGCCGGCGACACGCCGAACAGTCCCTTCAGCCAGCCGATGAAGCCACCGCTTGCCGCGGCGACGGGTGCGGGCGCGGGTGCCGGAACGGGCTCTACCGGGCGCTGCGGCGCGCTCGGGGCCGGACGCTCGGGCGTGATGCCCTTGACCGCGGCTTCCTGCTTCGGCTTCACTTCGGCCGTGCGCTTGCTGTAGCCGGTTTCCGACTCCAGTTCGCGGGCGGCTTCCTCGGCCATCTTCCAGGACGCGCGCGGATCGTCGAGGCGCGCGTCGTCATGGCGCAGGCGCTCGAGCTTGTAGTGCGGCGTATCGAGGTGCTTGTTCGGGATCAGCACGATGCCGACCTTGAAGCGCGACTCGATCTTGTTGATTTCCTGACGCTTTTCGTTGAGCAGGAAGGCGGTCACCTCGACCGGCACCTGGCAGTGGATCGCCGCGGTGTTTTCCTTCATCGCTTCTTCCTGAATGATCCGCAGGACCTGCAGCGCGGACGATTCGGTATCGCGGATGTGACCGGTGCCGTTACAGCGCGGGCAGGTCACGTGGCTGCCTTCCGACAGGGCCGGACGCAGGCGCTGGCGCGACAGCTCCATCAGGCCGAAGCGGGAGATCTTGCCCATCTGCACGCGGGCGCGGTCGTGCTTGAGCGCGTCTTTCAGGCGCTGTTCGACTTCGCGCTGGCTCTTTGCCGATTCCATGTCGATGAAATCGATCACGATCAGGCCGCCGAGGTCACGCAGGCGGAGCTGGCGGGCGACTTCGTCGGCCGCTTCGAGGTTGGTGCGGGTTGCCGTTTCCTCGATGTCCGCGCCCTTGGTCGCACGCGCCGAGTTCACGTCGATCGCGACGAGCGCTTCGGTGTGGTCGATCACGATCGCGCCGCCGGACGGTAGCGGCACCGTGCGCGAGTACGCGGTCTCGATCTGGTGCTCGATCTGGAAGCGGGAGAAGAGCGGCACGTCGTCGTGGTAGCGCTTCACCTTCGACACGTTGTCCGGCATCACGATGTCCATGAACGCACGGGCCTGATCGTGGATCTCGTTGGTGTCGATCAGGATTTCGCCGATATCGGGCTGGAAATAGTCCCGGATCGCGCGGATCACGAGACTCGATTCCAGATAGATCAGCATCGGCTGGCCGGAGTTGCCGCTTTGCGACGCCGCTTCGATCGCGCGCCACAGTTGCAGCAGGTAGTTCAGGTCCCACTGCAGTTCCTCGGCGCTGCGGCCGATGCCCGCGGTACGGGCGATCATGCTCATGCCGTCGGGAATCTGCAGTTGCGCCATCGTCTCGCGCAGTTCCTGGCGCTCGTCACCCTCGATCCGGCGCGACACACCGCCGCCGCGCGGATTGTTCGGCATCAGCACCAGGTAGCGGCCGGCGAGCGAGATGAAGGTGGTGAGGGCGGCGCCCTTGTTGCCACGCTCTTCCTTCTCGACCTGGACGATCAGTTCCTGGCCTTCGCGCAGGGCATCCTGGATGCGCGCGGAGCGCATGTCGATGCCTTCCTTGAAGTACTGGCGGGCGACTTCCTTGAACGGCAGGAAGCCGTGGCGGTCTTCGCCGTAGTTGACGAAGCACGCTTCGAGCGACGGCTCGATGCGGGTGACGACACCTTTGTAGATATTGCCTTTGCGCTGTTCGCGCCCGGCTGTCTCGATGTCGATGTCGATGAGCTTTTGCCCATCAACGATGGCGACGCGCAACTCCTCCTGCTGCGTCGCATTGAACAGCATGCGTTTCATAAACGGCTCCAGGCGGCTCCGCTGCCGGCACCTCGCGGTTGTCAGTCGCGAGAGCGGGAACGACGGCAGGCCGCACCTTGTTGTGTTGTCACAAGCACGCTGGAGCGGGAACGATGGCGGGGAGAATTGCCTGAAGAGGCGCTTGGGCCCGAAAGACGGGGCCGGCGGCCATAGGGCACCTGCGAATACGGCTTCAAAGCACGGCGTTCACACACCGCACGCTGCCAAAGCGCGCTAAGCCTGAGTCCGGGCATTGCCACGGGCGCGCGCAATGCGTCGCGCGCGCCGACGGGCGGCAGATGCTGCGGCTTGGGCCGCAGCGGGGAGTATCGAATCCAGCCCGACTTTCCCGCTTGGGGTGTACTTCCCTGGTTTGACGTCGCCAAGCCCCGCACGCTTCGCGGGGCCAAATCGGGCGCAACGCCGTAATTTTCGCAACCGGCAGCCTGCGGACGCACTTCGCGCCGTCGGGCTGCCGATCAAATTCTTTTCAACCAACTTTCCGTTACCGCGGCGCCTTGCCGACCGAATCCGCCTGTGGGCGCGATCCTTGCCGACGGGCGGCGCCGTGCGTGCAACTTGCTGCATCTCTTTGATTAGGGGCGAGCAGCGGACCCCCGGCGCAAGTAAAATAACGGTTTCCGCTTGCGCCTTGCCCGACTCGGTCAGGGCCGGCCGGTCAGGCCACCCTCAACGTCAGGCTGGGCAAAATTATATTCAGTATGAATGAGTTAGGCAAAATATCCCAGAATTCAGTCGCAAGCGGCCAGGTATCGATGCTCGAGATCGACGAAAACTCGGCCGGTCAGCGGATCGACAACTTCCTGTTGCGCGTCTGTAAAGGCGTGCCGAAAAGCCATATTTACCGGATCCTCCGCAGCGGGGAAGTGCGTGTCAATAAGGGGCGGATCGATGCGCAGTACCGCCTCGCGCTCGGCGACATCGTCCGCGTGCCGCCCGTGCGCGTGGCCGCGGCCGATCTCGCGCGTGCCGACACGCCCATCGTGCCGCCCGCGCGCTTCGACGTGCTGTACGAGGACGACGCGATGCTCGTCATCGACAAGCCGGCCGGCGTCGCCGTGCATGGCGGCAGCGGCGTCGCGTTCGGCGTGATCGAGCAGATGCGCCAGGCGCACCCGCGTGCGAAATTCCTCGAACTCGTGCACCGGCTCGACCGCGAGACGTCCGGGATCCTGATGCTCGCGAAGAAACGCACGGCGCTCGTCGGCCTGCACGAGCAGATCCGCGAGAACCGGATGGACAAGCGCTACTTCGCGTGTGTGCACGGCGAATGGCAGCCCGACTGGGGCCGCCGCCGCGCGGTGAAGGCGCCGCTGTTCAAGTATTCGACCCCGGAAGGGGAGCGCCGCGTGCGTGTGCAGGACGACGGGCTGCCGTCGCATACGGTGTTCAACCTCGTCGACCACTGGCCTGACTACGCGCTCGTCGAAGCGGAACTCAAAACGGGTCGGACCCATCAGATTCGCGTGCACCTCGCGCATCTCGGCTTGCCGATCGCCGGCGACGCCAAGTATGGCGATTTCGCACTGAACAAGGCGCTGGCGCGCGCGAATGCGCAGCCGTCGTTGAAACGGATGTTCCTGCATGCGTACCGGCTGCGGCTTGCCCATCCGCTGACCGGCGAGGCACTGCAGTTCGATGCGCCGCTGCCGGACGAATGCCGGCGCTTCCTCGACCAACTCAGCGCACTGCGCGATACCGCCTGAACCGCATGGCTCGACAGCAATTTGACCTGATCGTCTTCGACTGGGACGGCACGCTGATGGATTCGACTGCGCACATCGCGCACAGCATCCAGGCCGCATGCCGCGATCTCGGCCTGCCCACGCCGTCCGACGAGGCGTCGCGCTACGTGATCGGCCTCGGCCTGCGCGATGCGTTGCAGATTACAGCTCCGACCCTTGATCCGTCCGACTATCCGCGGCTGGCGGAGCGCTATCGCTATCACTATCTGCTCGACGACCAGCGCATCGAGCTGTTCGCCGGCGTGCGCGAGTTGCTCGCCGAGTTGCGCGATACGGGCTACCTGCTTGCCGTTGCGACCGGCAAGGGGCGGGTCGGGCTGAACCGCGTGCTTGACCAGTCGAAGCTGACGAGCCAGTTCGATGCGACGCGCTGCGCGGACGAGACGTTCTCGAAACCGCATCCGGCGATGCTGCATGAGCTGTCCCGGGAATTGGGGCAGGACCTGTCGCGCACCGTGATGATCGGCGATACGACGCACGACCTGCAGATGGCCGCGAGCGCCGGAGCGGCCGGTGTCGGCGTTGCGTACGGCGCGCACACGGCCGATGCGCTGGCTGCGCTCACGCCGCGCTTCGTCGCGCCGGACGTCGGCGCGCTGGCTGCGTGGCTGAGGGAGCACGCATGAGCGCGGTGCCGTGCGCCGTGCGCGTGTGCGCATCGGACTCGCTGGCCGACGGCGGCGCCGGCGTGCGCGTCGACGCGACGCTGCGCGGCGAGGAGGCCGTCGTGTTCTTCGTGCGCTACGAGGGTCGCGCATACGGCTACCTGAACCGCTGCGCGCATGTGCCGATGGAACTCGACTGGGCCGAAGGGCAGTTCTTCGAGTCGTCGGGCCTCTACCTGATGTGCGCGACGCACGGCGCGATCTACGCGCCGGATACCGGCAAGTGCGTCGGCGGCCCGTGCCGCGGCAGCCACCTGCGGCCGGTCGAGGTCGACGAGCGCGACACGCCCGACGGGCGTGCGGTATTCTGGGTGCCCGACGCCGACCTGCGTCCCGCCGTTCCCGCCACGACCGACTGACGACAACACTGCATGGCCGACCAACCGAATTCCCCGGATTCCTCCTCCCGTCCCGACAGCCGTGAACCGAACTGGGAGCGCGCTGCGCTCGAGCGGATCGCGCTCGCGGCCGTCAAGGAGCAGCGCGCGGCGCGGCGCTGGAAGATCTTCTTCCGCTTCGCGTTTCTCGGCGTGTTCGTGCTGCTCGCGTTTGCGCTGATCGATTTCTCGAGCGATTCGAAGTTTTCGTCGAGCGGGCGGCATACGGCGCTCGTGACGATCGACGGCGAGATCGCGGCCGGCGTCAACGCGAACGCCGACGACATCAACACCGCGCTCGACGCCGCGTTCGACGACGACGGCACGGCCGGCGTCGTGCTGCGGATCAACAGCCCGGGCGGCAGCCCCGTCCAGGCCGGCATGGTCTACGACGAAATCCGGCGGCTGCGCGCGAAGCATCCGGACAAGCCGCTGTACGTCGTCGTCACCGACATGTGCGCGTCGGGCGGCTATTACATCGCGGCCGCGGCCGACAAGATCTTCGTCGACAAGGCGAGCATCGTCGGGTCGATCGGCGTGCTGATGGACGGTTTCGGCTTCACCGGTCTGATGGGCAAGCTGGGCGTCGATCGGCGCCTGCACACGTCGGGCGAAAACAAGGGCTTCTACGATCCGTTCTCGCCGGAGACGCAGAAGATGGACGCGCATGCGCAGGCGTTGCTCGACCAGGTGCACACGCAGTTCATCAAGGCCGTGAAGGAGGGCCGCGGCACTCGGCTCCATGAGACGCCCGACATGTTCTCGGGCCTGTTCTGGACCGGCGAGAAGAGCGTCGAGCTGGGGCTCGCCGACGGCTACGGCACGACCGACACGGTCGCGCGCGACGTGCTGAAGGCCCCCGATCTCGTCGACTATACGGTGAAGGAAAGCCTGTCGAACCGCGTCGCGCGCAAGTTCGGCGCGGCCGTCGGCGGTGCCGCGATGAAGGCGCTGACGGCCGGCAGCGCGTCGTTCAGCCTGCGCTGACCGGCGACCGGCGACCGGCGATGGCCCGCCGGTCAGCCACCGACCGCAGCTTCAGTTCGCAAGCAGCAGGAAGATCGCAGGGCGCTTGTGCAGATTCGGCGCAGGCGCCTTTTTCCAGTCCGCCACGGTGCGGCTGGCGATCGTCTCGGTCGCGAGGGTCAGGTCGGCCGCGACGCAGATCTGCGTCGACGGCGCGCAAGTCGCGACGAGCGTGTCGAGCATCGCGTGGTTCCGGTATGGCGTCTCGATGAAGATCTGCGTCTGGCGCGCCTTGCGCGACAACTGCTCGAGTTCGCGCAGGCGTTTCGCACGCGCGGCCGCATCGACCGGCAGATAGCCGTTGAACGCGAAGCTCTGGCCGTTCAGGCCCGATGCCATCAGCGCGAGCAGAATCGAACTCGGTCCGACGAGCGGCACGACCTTCACGCCGCGCTCGTGTGCGCGGCGCACCAGCAACGCGCCGGGGTCGGCGACGGCCGGGCAGCCGGCCTCGGACACGAGACCGGCGTCCGCACCGGCCCGCACGGGCGCGAGCAGTCGGTCGATTTCGCCGGCCGGCGTATTGACGTTCAGTTCGCGGATCTCGATTTCCTGGATCGGGCGCGTCGTGCCGATCTTCTTCAGGAACGCGCGCGTCGTTTTCGCGTTCTCGCCGATGTAATAGCCGAGCGTGCCGGCGCGAGCCTGCACGGCCGCCGGCAGCACGGCGGCGAGCATCGATTCGTCGCCTTCGCCGAGCGTGTTCGGGACGAGATAGAGCGTGCCGGCGGTCATGAGCGGTCTCCACGGGTGATTGCAAACAGCGGATATTCCGCGGCGCGCAGCATCCGCGTGAGCGCGATCAGCGGCAGGCCGACGAGCGCGGTCGGGTCGTCCGAGTCGATCGCATCGAGCAGCGCGATGCCGAGCCCTTCGGACTTCGCGCTGCCGGCGACGTCGTATGGCGTTTCCGCGCGCAGGTACGCGTCGAGTTCGGCTTCGGGCAGCGAGCGAAAGCGGACGCGCGTGATGATGTCCTCGACCTGCGCTTCGCCCGTGCGGCCGTCGTACAGGCAGAGCGCGCTGTGGAATTCGACTTCGCGGCCCTGCATCGACACGAGTTGCGCGAGCGCGCGCTCATGCGTGCCGGGCTTGCCGATCTGAAGCCCGTCGAAGGTCGCGACCTGGTCCGACCCGATCACGAGCACGCCGTCCGGCGCGTCGATCGTCGCGGCGACGGCGCGCGCTTTCGCACCGGCGAGGCGCAGCGCGGTCGCGGCCGGCGTTTCGCCGTCGAGCGGGGTTTCGTCGAGGTCGGGCGACACGACGTCGAACGGCACGCCGAGGCGCTCGAGGAGCGCGCGGCGGTAGCGGGAACTGGAGGCAAGAATCAGCCGCGGCGGGCGGCAAACGGTATCCGGCATGGTCGGTTGGATCGGTGAGTCGTCAGGGGTTGCGCAGTATTGTGCGGGCGCAAGCTTAAGTGATTGACCGAAAAAGGTAAAACAGGTATGCTTTCCCGCTTTTCGTCGGTAGGCTTCTGTAGTGGCAGCGCCTGTCGGGTCTTCGGAAGTAAAGCACCTGACCCGGCGCCAAGCCGGATCCGCAAGTCAGCCTGTAGGCAGGAGCGCACATGAATACTTCTTCCGGCAAACCTGCAGCGTCGCTTGATCTGCACGCGGTCGACCTGTTCGAGTTCGCCCGCAGCGGGCGACAGGCAGCAGGTGCGGTGCGCCTCTCGCAACTGCCGCGCATGTTAAACGAAGTGTCGGTGGACGCGCCAGATCGCGACACGGTCTTCACGTGGCAGGCGGAAGGGTTCACTCAGAAAGAGTTGCAGGACGACGGCGCCGATGGGCAGCAGCCGTATCTGCGCCTCGCGGTGCATGGCCATGCATGGCTCACGTGCCAGCGCTGCGTGACCCCGTACGATCAGGCGTTCGGCGTCGATATGGTGTACCGGGTCGTCGCGACCGAAGAAGAAGCTGAAGAATTTCCGCTCGACGACGATGAAGCCGATGTGATCGTGGGCTCACGCCAGTTCGATCTCGTCGACTTGATCGAAGAGGAGTTGCTGCTTTCGTTGCCGCTCGTGCCCAAACACGAGGTTTGCCCGGCAGTTCACGAAAGCCTCGTGTCGGGTGCGAGCGGTCCTGAGGAAGAGGCGGACGAAGAGTCCGGCGAAGCCGAGGACGAAGGCAAACGGCCGAATCCGTTCGCAGCGCTTCAAGCGCTGAAGAAGGACGGTGACGGCACCAAGAAACACTAAGCAGTTGTGGCGCGGGAAGGCGTAAGGGCTTTGGGCCAGGGTAGTTAAGCGCCGGATCGGGCTGTGTTAGAATCCGGAAAATTATTTAGGAGTTAGTCATGGCAGTCCAGCAAAACAAGAAGTCGCCGTCGAAGCGCGGCATGCATCGTTCGCACGATTTTCTGACGACTACGCCGCTGGCAGTCGAGCCGAGCACGGGTGAAGTGCACCTGCGTCACCACGTCAGCCCGAACGGCTATTATCGCGGCAAGAAAGTCGTCAAGACGAAGAACGACTAAGCGTCAAGTCACGCGTTGCGCGCTACGTTCGCCGTTCGCGTGACAACTGGTTCGCTTGACACTTTCCTGGCGCAACAAAAAGGCGGCATTCAACTGCCGCTTTTTTGTGCCTGAAATTCGTCGCATTCCATGACCGTAAAGCTCACAATCGATTGCATGGGAGGCGACCACGGCCCGTCCGTGACCGTTCCCGCGGCAGTCAAGTTCGTCCGCGCGCATCCCGATGCGCACCTGATGCTCGTCGGCATCGAAAGCGCGATTCGCGCTCAGCTGAAGAAGCTGAAAGCCCTCGACGATCCCGCGCTGACCATCGTGCCTGCCACCGAAGTCGTGGCGATGGACGACCCTGTCGAAGTGGCGCTGCGCAAGAAGAAGGATTCTTCGATGCGCGTCGCGCTCAACCGCGTCAAGGAAGGCGAGGCGCAGGCCTGCGTTTCCGCCGGCAACACCGGCGCGCTGATGGCTGTTTCCCGTTACGTACTCAAGACGCTGCCCGGCATCGAGCGGCCTGCGATCGCGTTCGCGCTGCCGAACCCGACCGGCTACACGATGATGCTGGACCTCGGCGCGAACGTCGACTGCGAGCCGCAGCACCTGCTGCAGTTCGCGGAGATGGGGCATGCGCTGGTGGCCGCGCTCGAAGGCAAGGAGCGGCCGACGATCGGCCTGCTGAACATCGGCGAAGAGGTGATCAAGGGCAACGAGACGATCAAGCGCGCGGGTGAACTGCTGCGCGCCAGCACGTTGAATTTCCGCGGCAACGTCGAAGGCAACGACATCTACAAGGGCACTGTCGACGTGATCGTCTGCGACGGCTTCGTCGGCAACGTCGCGCTGAAGACGTCCGAGGGCCTGGCCCAGATGCTGTCCGACATTATCCGCGAGGAGTTCGGCCGCTCGTTGATGTCGAAGCTGATGGCGCTGCTCGCGATGCCTGTCCTGATGCGTTTCAAGAAGCGCGTCGACCACCGCCAGTACAACGGCGCGGCGCTGCTGGGGCTGAAGGGCCTCGTGATCAAGAGCCACGGTTCGGCGGACGCCTACGCGTTTGAGTGGGCGATCAAACGCGGGTATGATGCCGTCAAAAACGGCGTGCTGGAGCGCCTCTCGCGCGCGATGGCGGATAATTCGGTGTCGCTCGGCGACGGCGAACACAACGCGGGCGGCGCGGGCCAGGCGAGCCCGGCCGCAGGTCATCACGCCGAACCCTCCGCTGCGCAATCCTCTAAAGCATAAATGGCCCAATCGACTCTCTATTCCCGCGTGCTCGGCACGGGCAGCTATCTGCCGCCCGACCGCGTCACGAACCAGCAGCTGGCCGATCGTCTTGCGAAGGAAGGCATCGAGACGAGCGATGAATGGATCGTGGCGCGCACGGGCATCCATGCGCGTCATTTCGCCGCGCCGGACGTCGCGACGAGCGATCTCGCATTCGAGGCGTCGCGTCGTGCGATCGAGGCAGCCGGCATCGATCCGCAGTCGATCGACCTGATTATCGTCGCGACTTCGACCCCCGATTTCGTATTCCCGAGTACCGCGTGCCTGCTGCAGAACAAGCTCGGCATCAAGAATGGCGGCGCGGCGTTCGACGTGCAGGCCGTGTGTTCGGGTTTCGCGTATGCGATGGCGACGGCCGACAGCTTCATCCGCAGCGGCCAGCACCGCACGGCGCTCGTGATTGGCGCGGAGACGTTCTCGCGCATTCTCGATTTCAAGGACCGTACCACCTGCGTACTGTTCGGCGACGGGGCGGGCGCGGTGATCCTGTCCGCGTCGGAAGAGCCAGGCGTGCTCGGCAGCGCGCTGCACGCGGACGGCAGCTATTCGCATATCCTCTGCACGCCGGGCAACGTCAACCGAGGCGTGATCGAGGGCAGCGCATTCCTGTACATGGACGGGCAGGCCGTGTTCAAGCTCGCGGTCAACGTGCTCGAGAAGGTGGCGATCGAGGCGCTCGCGAAGGCGAATCTCGCGCCTGAGCAGATCGACTGGCTGATTCCGCACCAGGCCAATATCCGCATCATGACCAGCACCTGCCGCAAGCTCGGCCTGCCGCAGGAGCGGATGGTCGTGACGGTCGGCCAGCACGGCAACACGTCGGCTGCGTCGATTCCGCTGGCATTCGACACCGCGGTGCGCGACGGCCGCATCCAGCGCGGCCAGCACGTGCTGATCGAAGGCGTCGGCGGCGGCTTCACCTGGGGCGCGTCGGTCTTCCGCTTCTGATCCGCGGCGCGCGATTGCTGCGCGCGGATCCCACCGGCGCGCCGTTCGTGCGTGCCGTCCGAATCGATTCAATTGGGGACGATATGAAATTTGCATTCGTTTTTCCGGGGCAGGGCTCGCAGGCGGTCGGCATGCTCAACGCATTCGCCGATCTGGCCGTCGTGCGCGAGACGCTCCAGGAAGCGTCCGATGCACTCAATCAGGACCTCGGCAAGCTGATCGCAGAAGGTCCGGCCGAAGAGCTGAATCTCACCACCAACACGCAGCCCGTGATGCTGACCGCCGCGTACGCGTGCTACCGCGCGTGGCAGCAGGCGGGCGGCCCGGCGCCGTCGATCGTCGCCGGCCACAGTCTCGGGGAATACACGGCGCTCGTCGCGGCGGGCGCGCTCGCGTTCAAGGACGCGGTGCCGCTCGTGCGCTTCCGCGCGCAGGCGATGCAGACGGCGGTGCCGGTCGGCCAGGGCGGCATGGCCGCGATCCTGGGCCTCGACGACGACACGGTGCGCGCGGTATGCGCCGAAGCCGCGGAAGCGGGCGTCGTCGAAGCCGTGAACTTCAATGCGCCCGCGCAGGTCGTGATCGCAGGCAGCAAGGCCGCGGTCGAAAAGGCGTGCGAGATCGCGAAGGCGAAGGGCGCGAAGCGCGCGCTGCCGCTGCCCGTGTCGGCGCCGTTTCATTCTTCGCTGCTCAAGCCGGCATCGGATCAACTGCGCGACTATCTCGCGAACATCGACGTGAAGGCGCCGCAGATTCCGGTCGTCAACAACATCGACGTCGCCGTGGTCAGCGATCCGGCCGCGATCAGGGATGCGCTGGTGCGCCAGGCCGCGGGCCCGGTGCGCTGGGTCGAGTGCGTGCAGCACATCGCCGGCACGGGCGTCACGCACGTGATCGAATGCGGCCCGGGCAAGGTGCTCGCGGGCCTGACGAAGCGCATCGACGGCAACCTGACGGGTGCGTCGGTGTTCGATCCGGCTTCGCTCGACGAAGTGCTCAAGCTGGTGACCGCCTGACGCGGCGCCTTTTCTCAAGAGACGGATATTCGATTCATGGAAAAGACTCTCGATAAACAGGTTGCGATCGTGACTGGTGCGTCGCGCGGCATCGGCCGGTCGATCGCGCTCGAGCTCGCGCGTCTGGGCGCGACGGTGATCGGCACGGCGACGAGCGAATCGGGCGCCGCTGCGATCACCGCGGCGTTCGCGGAAGCGGGTGTCACGGGCCGCGGTGCGGTGCTGAACGTCAACGACGCGGCGGCCGCCGAGGCGCTGATCGATGCGACCGTGAAGGAATTCGGCGCGCTGAACGTGCTCGTCAACAACGCGGGCATCACGCAGGACCAGCTCGCGATGCGGATGAAGGACGAGGACTGGGACGCGGTGATCGACACCAACCTGAAGTCGGTGTTCCGCCTGTCGCGCGCGGTGCTGCGCCCGATGATGAAGGCGCGCGGCGGCCGCATCATCAACATCACGTCGGTGGTCGGCTCGGCCGGCAACCCGGGCCAGGTCAACTACGCGGCTGCGAAGGCCGGCGTCGCGGGCATGACCCGTGCGCTCGCGCGCGAGATCGGCAGCCGCGGCATCACCGTGAACTGCGTTGCGCCGGGCTTCATCGACACCGACATGACGAAGACGCTGCCGGAAGAACAGCAGGCCGCGCTCAAGACCCAGATTCCGCTCGGCCGCCTCGGCAGCCCGGAGGACATCGCCCATGCCGTCGCGTTCCTCGCATCGCCGCAGGCCGGTTACATCACCGGCACGACGCTGCACGTGAACGGCGGCATGTACATGTCGTAACGATTTTCGTTTACCATCCGCGCCGTATCCCGTTTTTCAGGCGGATCGGCGCTTGATCGACCATCAAGCCAACGCGCGTTTTGGCGTCAGCAAACCTGATAAAATGCGCGCACTTGTAATTCTGAACTTTCCCTCGGAGGGGTAATGGACAACATCGAACAACGTGTCAAGAAGATCGTCGCTGAACAACTGGGCGTCGCGGAAGCCGAGATCAAGAACGAAGCTTCGTTCGTGAACGACCTGGGCGCCGACTCGCTCGACACGGTCGAACTGGTGATGGCTCTCGAAGACGAGTTCGGCATGGAAATCCCGGACGAAGAAGCAGAGAAGATCACGACCGTTCAGCAAGCGATCGACTACGCTCGCGCAAACGTCAAGGCGTAAGCGCCTTTCGCGCTTGTTCGCCACGTCGCCGCGATCTTCGCGATTGACGCGCCATCCTGCCGGCTTCGTGCCGGACGGACTAACAGCCACAGGGCTTGCAGGGCTGGTTCCTGTGGCCACTGTGGCTTTTGTTTTTGTCATCCAATAATGGAAAAGAGGTTACCGTGAGCCGCCGTCGTGTTGTCGTTACAGGCCTGGGGCTGATTTCGCCTGTTGGCAATAGTGTTGCCGACGGCTGGGCCAATCTCGTCGCCGGCAAGTCCGGTATCGCCACCGTCACGAAGTTCGATCCGTCGAACCTTGCCGTGCATTTCGCGGGTGAGGTGAAGGGTTTCAGCGCCGAGGAGTACATCCCCGCGAAGGAAGCCCGCAGCATGGATACGTTCATCCATTACGGCATCGCCGCCGGTGTCCAGGCCGTGAAGGACAGCGGGCTGGAAGTGACCGAAGCCAATGCGGAACGCATCGGCGTGCTGGTCGGTTCCGGCATCGGCGGCCTGCCGATGATCGAAGATACGCACCAGACCTACGTCGATCGCGGCGCGCGCCGGATTTCGCCGTTCTTCGTGCCGGGCTCGATCATCAACATGATCTCGGGTCACCTGAGCATCATGTTCGGCCTGAAGGGCCCGAACCTCGCGGCCGTGACGGCCTGCACGACCGGCCTGCACAGCATCGGCCTCGCGGCGCGCCTGATCCAGGCCGGCGACGCCGACGTGATGGTCGCGGGCGGTGCCGAATCGACGGTGTCGCCGCTTGGCATCGGCGGTTTCGCGGCAGCGCGCGCGCTGTCGACCCGCAACGACGATCCGGCTGCCGCGTCCCGTCCGTGGGACAAGGACCGCGACGGCTTCGTGCTGGGCGAGGGCGCAGGCGTGATGGTGCTCGAGGAATACGAGGCGGCGAAGGCGCGTGGTGCGAAGATCTACGCGGAAGTCTCGGGCTTCGGCATGACGGGCGACGCGTACCACATGACCGCGCCGAACATGGACGGCCCGCGCCGCTGCATGGTCGCGGCGCTGCGCGACGCGGGCGTGAATGCGGACGAGGTCCAGTACCTGAACGCGCACGGCACGTCGACGCCGCTGGGCGACAAGAACGAGTCCGACGCGGTGAAGGCGGCCTTCGGCGAGCACGCGTACAAGCTCGTCGTGAACTCGACGAAGTCGATGACGGGCCACCTGCTGGGCGGCGCGGGCGGCCTCGAATCGGTGTTCACGGTGCTGGCGCTGCACAACAACGTGTCGCCGCCGACCATCAACATCTTCAACCAGGACCCCGAGTGCGATCTCGATTACTGCGCGAACACCGCGCGTGACATGAGGATCGACGTCGCCGTGAAGAACAACTTCGGCTTCGGCGGTACCAACGGCACGCTGGTGTTCAAGCGCGTCTGACGCAGCATCGCTTGACGAGTCCATTCGATGTTCCGGCCGGGCGTCCGCAGCGGTTTGCGCTGCGGGCCTCGGCCGTGTCGTATCTCGTGCTGGCCGCGTTCGTCGCGGCGGCGGCCGCCTCGGTGTACCTGTTCTGGGCGCCGCGCGCGGGCGCTGCCGCAGGCGCGTGCGTCGCAGCCGTGACGACTGCATTGCTCGCGGTGTGCGCCGCACGGATCTGCGCCCATCGGCTGCCGGCCGAGTTGCAGATCGACGCATTCGGGGAAATCGCGGCGTTTGGCCGCACCGGGCGGCTGCTGGCCCGCGGCCCGGTGACGGGCCATGCGCACTGGAGCAGCCTGCTGCTGGTGTTGTCGGTCGGGCAGGGCGCCCGGCGGGCCCGGCCGCTGCTGATTCCGGCCGATGCGCTTGACGCCGCGTCGTTCAGCGCGCTTTCCGTGCTGGCGAGAACGGCGGGCGCGGCGGGGCGGGCATGACGGCGGCACGGTTACGGGCCGTAACCAGCGGCCGGCGCGGGAACGCTACAATAACGCTCCGCGTTGCATCCCTAGTTAATGGATCTGTCAGGTGAGTGAAAAAGAAATCGATCAGGCTCTGGTCGAACGCGTACAGAAGGGCGACAAGGCAGCGTTCGAACTCCTGGTCTCCAAATACCACCGCAAGATCATTCGGTTGATTTCGCGCCTCGTGCGGGATCCCGCCGAGGTCGAGGATGTGGCTCAGGACGCGTTCATCAAGGCGTATCGTGCGCTGCCGCAATTCCGCGGCGAATCGGCGTTCTATACGTGGTTGTACCGGATTGCCGTCAATACGGCGAAGAACTACCTTGCGACGCAAGGCCGCCGGGCGCCGACCTCGACCGAGGCAGATGCGGAGGAAGCGGAAACTTTCTCCGACGCAGACCAACTAAGGGATATCAACACGCCTGAGTCGATGTTGATGAGCAAGCAGATTGCCGAGACGGTCAACGCTGCAATGGCTCTCCTGCCCGAAGAACTGCGCCAGGCAATTACGCTGCGCGAGATCGAGGGCCTGAGCTACGAAGAGATCGCGGAAATGATGGGTTGTCCGATCGGGACGGTCCGGTCGCGCATCTTCCGCGCGCGCGAGGCAATCGCTGCTAAATTGCGTCCGCTGCTCGATACGCCCGAAGGCAAGCGCTGGTAAGCGCGATGGGCGGAACGACGCGGGTCGGGGTCTAGTTACGGATAGAGTCGTGAAGTCACGACGGGGTGTGCAAGATGGGGAGCATCATGGGGTCGGTCAATACGCAGTCGCAAGCGTCCTCGCGCGGCGAGCGCCTTTCCGCGCTGGTCGACGGCGAAATGTTCGATGGCCCGGATCACGGGCAGTTTCTGGCGGAGTTCAACCGCGCGGATCGCGCTGTGTGGGCCGATTACCACCTGATCGGCGATGCGCTGCGCTCGGACGAGCTCGCGTTGTCGCCCGCGCTGAGCGTCGCGTTCACCGCGCGCCTGTCGGCTGCGCTCGAAAGCGAGCCGCACCTGCTCGCGCCGGCGGCCGCGCCTGTCGTGCGCAAGCTGCTGTCGCTGCGCCGGCGTGTCGTGCCCGCGTTCGCGGTAGCTGCCGCGGCGGCCACGCTGACGTGGATCGTCGTCCCGCAAATGCAGACGGCCGGCACGCCGGGCACCGTTCAGGTCGCGTCGGCCGGTGCGCCGCAAGGCGGCAACCTGCAGCGCGTGACGGTTGCTCAGGCATCGGCCCAGCCGGGGCTGCAGGACGTCAACATCATTCGCGACGCCAGCCTCGACCAATACCTTGAAGCGCACCAGCAATTCGCACAGCAGCCCGTCGTCACGGGTTCGATGCCGCTGATCCGCGCTGCCGTGACCACCACGCCAGGCCAATAAACCCGATGCGGACATTGCAGTTGAATCACGCCATCTCCGGATGGAAGCGGCTGCCGGCCCTCCTGCTTTGCGCAGCCGCCCTGTTGTCCGTTCAATCCCTTCCTGCCAGCGCCCAGCAACCGGACGATCCCGTCGCGACCCGCAAGGGCGCCGCGGACTGGCTCGACCGTGTCCAGCAGGCGGCGCAGCAGCAGAGCTACGCGGGCACGTTCGTCTACCAGCGTGGCGGGTACGTGCAGTCGTCGCGCATCGCGCACGTCGCATCCCGCGACGGCGAGTTCGAGCGGATCGAGACGCTCGACGGCAAGCCGCGCAAGCTGCTGCGGCACAACGACGAGTTGTACACGTTCGTGCCCGAGCGCAAGCTGTGCGTGGTCGAGCGCCGTCAGACGCGCGACTCGTTCCCCGCGCTGCTCGGCGCGAGCGGCGAGCATGTGATGTCCGTCTACGACGCGAAGTCGCTCGGCAAGGACCGCGTGGCCGGGATCGACGCGCAGGTCGTCGAGCTCGTGCCGAAGGATGCATACCGCTTCACGTACAAGCTGTGGGCCGACGCGCGAACCGGGCTGCTGCTGCGCTCGCAGACGCTCGATGCGAGCGATCACGTGCTCGAACAGATTGCGTTCTCGCAATTGCAGACGGGCGGCGCGAGCGGCGACAAGGCCGCGATCGCGGCCGGCATGCGCAACCTGGGCGGCTGGACGGTCGTGCGCCCGCCGGTCGCGACGGTCGACATGGAAGCGCAGGGCTGGCAACTCGCGCCGAGCGTCGCCGGCTTCCAGAAGATCCGCGAAGTACGCCGGCCGATGGCCGCGCGCGACGCGGGCGATCCGCCGATCCCGGTCGACCAGGCCGTCTTCACCGACGGTCTCGCGACGATCTCGGTTTTCATCGAGCCGGCCGAAAAGAACACGCGCAAGGAAGGCGCGGGCAGCACCGGTGCGACGCACGTTCTCGTGAAGCGCCGCGGCGACTACTGGATCACCGTGCTCGGCGAAGTGCCGCCGGCTACGTTGCAGCAGTTCGCGTCTGCCATAGAATACAAGGCTTCCAAGTAACGCTACGGCTTCCGACATGATGAAACTCACGCTGCGCAAATGGCTCGCGGCGGCGGCGCTGTCTGCCTGCCTGCCGCTCGTGCCGCATACCGCGGTCGCGGTGACGGCTCCCGCTGCCAGCCTGCCCGACTTCGCCGATCTGGTCGAAAAGGTCGGGCCGGCCGTCGTGAACATCCGGACCACCGCCAACGTGCCGACGAGCAGCGGCCCGCGCGGGATGCTCCCGCCGGGCTTCGACAACGGCGACATGTCGGAATTCTTCCGGCGCTTCTTCGGCATTCCGCTGCCGCAGGCGCCCGGCAACGGTAGCGGCAATGGCAACGGCACCCCGAAGAACGCGCCGGCGCCGGACAATCCGCCCGACACCGAGCAGAACCGCGGCGTCGGCTCGGGCTTCATCGTGTCGGCCGACGGTTACGTGATGACCAATGCGCACGTCGTCGACGATGCGGACACCATCTACGTGACGCTGACCGACAAGCGCGAATTCAAGGCGAAGCTGATCGGCGTCGACGATCGCACGGACGTCGCGGTCGTCAAGATCCAGGCGTCGAGCCTGCCCGTCGTCGCGATCGGCGATTCGAACAAGGTGCGCGTCGGCGAGTGGGTCGTCGCGATCGGGTCGCCGTTCGGTCTCGACAACACGGTGACGGCCGGCATCGTCAGCTCGAAGAGCCGCAACACGGGCGACTACCTGCCGTTCATCCAGACCGACGTCGCCGTGAACCCCGGCAACTCGGGCGGCCCGCTGATCAACATGCAGGGCGAGGTGATCGGCATCAACTCGCAGATCTACAGCCGTACCGGCGGCTTCATGGGCATTTCGTTCGCGATTCCGATCGACGAGGCGATGCGCGTGGCCGACCAGCTGAAGGCGACGGGCAAGGTCACGCGCGGCCGGATCGCGGTGGCGATCGGCGAGGTGACGAAGGACGTGGCCGACTCGATCGGGCTGCCGAAGGCCGAGGGCGCGCTCGTCAGTAGCGTCGAGCCGGGCGGCCCGGCCGACAAGGCGGGCATCCAGCCGGGCGACATCATCCTGAAGTTCAACGGCCGGCCGGTCGACACGGCGTCGGACCTGCCGCGCATGGTCGGCGACACGAAGCCCGGCGCGAAGGCGACCGTCAGCGTGTGGCGCAAGGGTCAGGCGCGCGATCTGCCGATCACGATCGCGGAGACGCCGGCCGAGTCGACGGTGAAGGCCGAGCAGCGCAAGAACGTGCCGCAGAAGCCGCGCCAGACCAATTCGCTCGGTCTGACGGTCAGCGACATGACGGCGGATCAGATGAAGTCGCTGAAGCTGAAGAACGGCGTGCAGATCGACGGCGTCGATGGCCCGGCCGCCCGTGCGGGCCTGCAGCGCGGCGACATCGTGCTGCGCGTCGGCGACACCGACATCACGAGCGCGAAGCAGTTCGCCGAAGTGACCGCGCAGCTCGATCCGCAGAAGGCGGTCGCGGTGCTCGTGCGGCGCGGTGACAACACGCAGTTCGTGCCCGTGCGGCCGCGCCAGAAGTAACGGGCCGATGTTCACGCTCTACGGCCGCGGCTGGTGCCACCTGTGCGACGACATGCGCGACGCACTGGCGCCGGTGGCGGCCGAATTCGGTGTCGCGGTCGACTACGTCGATATCGACACCGACGAAGCGCTCGTCGCCCGCTACGACGAGGACGTGCCCGTATTGCTGCTGGACGGCGCGGAGGTGTGCCGTCACCGGTTCGACGAGGCAAAAGTGCGCGGCGCGCTCGCGGTGCGGCGCTGAGGCCGGGCTTCGGGGCGGCCAGTTGGTGGTACGCCGCGCGGGGCCCTGGGCGGGCTGCCGTGGCCGGGTCTTCCGAAATGCCGCCCGGCAAGGGCCTTTTCAGCTAAAATAGGCTGTTTTTTCACCGACTTACACAAGGCGTGCTCCGCAGTCGTCGAGCGCGCCTTTTTCGCTTGATCGGCACTGAATGGATCATATTCGCAATTTCTCGATCATCGCCCACATCGACCATGGCAAGTCGACGCTCGCGGATCGCATCATCCAGGTATGCGGCGGCCTCGCCGACCGTGAAATGGAAGCGCAGGTGCTCGACTCGATGGATATCGAGCGCGAGCGCGGCATCACGATCAAGGCGCAGACAGCCGCACTGTCCTATCGCGCGCGCGACGGCAAGGTCTACAACCTGAACCTGATCGACACGCCGGGGCACGTCGACTTCTCGTACGAAGTCAGCCGTTCGCTGTCCGCGTGCGAAGGCGCGTTGCTCGTCGTCGACGCGAGCCAGGGCGTCGAGGCGCAGACGGTCGCGAACTGCTACACGGCGATCGAGCTCGGCGTCGAGGTCGTGCCCGTGCTGAACAAGATCGACCTGCCGGCCGCGAACCCCGAGAACGCGATCGAGGAGATCGAGGACGTGATCGGCATCGACGCGACCGACGCGACGCGCTGCAGCGCGAAGACTGGCCTCGGCGTCGAAGACGTGCTCGAAGCGCTGATCGCGAAGGTGCCGGCGCCGAAGGGCGATCCGGCCGCGCCGCTGCAGGCGCTCATCATCGATTCGTGGTTCGACAACTACGTCGGCGTCGTGATGCTGGTGCGCATCGTCAACGGCACGCTGCGCCCGAAGGACAAGATCAAGATGATGGCGACCGGCGCGCAGTATCCGGTCGAGCACGTCGGCGTGTTCACGCCGAAGTCGCGCAATCTCGAATCGCTGTCGGCCGGGCAGGTGGGCTTCATCATCGCCGGCATCAAGGAACTGACGGCCGCGAAGGTCGGCGATACCGTCACGCACGTGACCAAGTCCGCCACCGAGGCGCTGCCTGGCTTCAAGGAAGTGAAGCCGCAGGTGTTCGCGGGGCTCTATCCGGTCGAGGCGAACCAGTACGACGCGCTGCGCGAATCGCTCGAAAAGCTGAAGCTCAACGACGCATCGCTGCAGTACGAGCCGGAAGTGTCGCAGGCGCTCGGCTTCGGCTTCCGCTGCGGCTTCCTCGGCCTGCTGCACATGGAAATCGTGCAGGAGCGTCTCGAGCGCGAGTTCGACATGGACCTCATCACGACCGCGCCGACGGTCGTCTACGAGGTCGTGATGAGCGGCGGCGGCGCGATCGTCAAGGTCGAGAATCCGGCGAAGATGCCGGAGCCGCCGAAGATCGAGGAGATCCGCGAGCCGATCGTCACGGTGAACCTGTACATGCCGCAGGACTACGTCGGCTCGGTGATCACGCTGTGCGAGCAGAAGCGCGGCTCGCAGATCAACATGCAGTACCACGGCCGCCAGGTTCAACTGACCTACGAGATCCCGATGGCCGAGATCGTGCTCGATTTCTTCGATCGCCTGAAGTCGGTGTCGCGCGGCTACGCATCCATGGACTACGAGTTCAAGGAATACCGCACGGCCGACGTCGTGAAGGTCGACATGCTGATCAACGGTGACAAGGTCGATGCGCTGTCGGTCATCGTCCACCGTTCGCAGTCGCAATACCGCGGCCGCGAAGTGGCCGCGAAGATGCGCGAGATCATCCCGCGCCAGATGTACGACGTGGCGATCCAGGCCACGATCGGCGCGCATATCATCGCGCGCGAGAACATCAAGGCGCTGCGCAAGAACGTGCTGGCGAAGTGCTACGGCGGCGACATCACGCGGAAGAAGAAACTGCTCGAAAAGCAGAAGGCGGGTAAGAAACGCATGAAGCAGGTGGGTTCGGTCGAGATCCCGCAGGAAGCGTTCCTTGCGATCTTGCGCGTCGAAGACAAATAACAGGACTGATCCTTTTATGAATTTTGCGCTGATTCTTTTTGTGCTCGTCGTCGTGACGGGCGTAGCGTGGGTGCTGGACAAACTGGTGTTCCTGCCGCGGCGACGCAAGGCGGCCGACTCGGCGATCGAGGATTTCGATCGCCAGCAGTCGCGCATCGACAAGCGTTTCGCGGACGAAAACGCCGTGCAGACGCGTTCGAAGCTGCGCGACGAGAAGCTGCGTCAGCCGTGGTGGCTCGAGTACACGGCGAGCTTCTTCCCGGTGATCCTGGCGGTGTTCGCCGTGCGTTCGTTCGTCGTCGAGCCGTTCAAGATTCCGTCGGGCTCGATGGTGCCGACGCTGCTCGTCGGCGACTTCATCCTCGTCAACAAGTTCGAATACGGGCTGCGCCTGCCGGTCACGAACACGAAGATCACGCAGGGCAGCCCGCTGTCGCGCGGCGACGTCGTCGTGTTCCGTTATCCGAAGGACGAATCGGTCGACTACATCAAGCGTGTGATCGGCCTGCCGGGCGACACGGTCGCGTACCAGGACAAGCAGCTCACGATCAACGGCCAGCCGGTGCCCGAAGCGCCGCTGCCTGATTTCTTCGACGACGAGCGCCAGAATTACGCGAAGCAGTTCGAGGAAACGATCGGCAACAAGAAGAACGCGATCCTCAACAACCCCGCCGTGCCGCCGTTCGTGATGGGCGCATACGACTATCCGTATCGCGACAACTGCACGTACAACAGCCGCGGCGTGATCTGCAAGGTGCCGCCCGGTCACTACTTCATGATGGGCGACAACCGCGACAACAGCGCGGATAGCCGCTATTGGGGTTTCGTGCCGGACCAGAACGTCGTCGGCCGCGCGTTCTTCATCTGGATGAACTTCAGCGATCTGAAGCGCATCGGTTCCTTCAACTGATCGCATTCGACTCACACGCAATACGCGATGCACGGGCCGCGTCGCGTATTGCCGAACTACTTTAAGAACCGGCGGTAACACCGCCTCGTCACGCCTTTTCGTGTCCGGCCGTGCCGTTTCGGCCCGACCGGCGCCCGCGTTATACTCCTGCACATGCCCCTATCCCAGTTGGAAAGCCGGCTGCGCTACGAATTTCGCAATGCGGAATTGTTGCGCCAGGCTTTGACCCATCGCAGTCACAGTGCCACGCACAACGAACGGCTCGAGTTTCTCGGCGACTCCGTTCTGAATTGCGCGGTGGCCGCCCTTTTGTTCCAGCGTTTCAGCAAGCTGGACGAAGGTGATCTGTCGCGCGTACGCGCCAACCTCGTCAAACAGCAGTCGCTGTACGAAATTGCTCAGGCCCTGAATATCTCGGACGGGCTGCGGCTGGGCGAGGGCGAATTGCGCAGCGGTGGTTTCCGTCGCCCGTCGATCCTCGCGGACGCGTTCGAAGCCATCATCGGGGCCGTGTTCCTCGATGGCGGCTTCGAAGCCGCCCAAGGGGTCATCAAGCGCCTCTACATCCCGATTCTCGACCACATCGATCCGCGCACGCTCGGCAAGGACGCGAAGACGCTGCTGCAGGAATACCTGCAGGGGCACAAGATCGCGCTGCCGACCTATACGGTCGTCGCGACGCATGGTGCGGCGCACAATCAGCAATTCGAAGTCGAATGCACGGTGCCGAAGCTCGATGTGAAGGTATCGGGCTCCGGTGCGAGCCGGCGCGCGGCCGAGCAGGCCGCTGCAAAGAAGGCGCTCGACGAAGTGATGGCGGCCGCGCCGATGCTGGCCGCGAAGCCGAAGCGCTCGAAGAACGCGCGCGGGTCGAAGCATGTCGAACCCGAAATCGTGCCGGGCGTGAAGGGCGTGCAGGAAGCGCTCGACCTGCGCTCGCCGGAGCGGAAGGAACGTGCGGCGGCGCGCGAAGCGAGGGCGGCCGGTGCGGCGCCCGCCGCGGCAACCGCTGCGACCGGCGCGGAGCCGGCCGTGGCGCCGATGGCAGCGATTCGCGCGGCGCATATCGAGACGGCCGCAGACAAGGGCGAACGGGCGGCGAAGCCGGCAGCCGACAAGGTTGCCGAAAAGCCGGCCGACCGTCCCGACAAGGCCGCGGAAAAGCCCGTGGAAGCCGCGCCGCGCGCAGTCGACAAGCCGGCCGGCCATGCAGCCGATCCGGCATCCTCGTCCGCCGACAAGTCTTCCGCCGGTTCCGACCCCGCCTCGCACGCGACAGCGCGCGCACGCGATGCCGCGGCGCCCGACCCCGACCCCGACACGCCGCCGGGCGGCGCGAGCCTCGCTGCCGCGCAGGCGCGCGTGGCCGATGCCGACCACTGAATTGCCCATCGATCGTGCCGCGCGCCGCGTGGCCGTTTCCGAACCTGTCTCCCAAACGATATGAACACTCCCGCTCCTACCGGTTTCCGTTGCGGCATGATCGCGATCGTGGGCCGCCCGAACGTCGGCAAGTCGACACTGATGAACGCGCTCGTCGGCCAGAAGATCAGCATCACGTCGCGCAAGGCGCAGACGACCCGCCATCGCATCACCGGCATCAACACGTTCGACGACGCGCAATTCGTGTTCGTCGACACGCCGGGTTTCCAGACCCGTCACAGCACCGCGCTGAACCGTTCGCTGAACCGCGCGGTCACGTCGACGCTGACGTCGGTCGACCTGATCCTGTTCGTGATCGAGGCCGGCCGTTTCGGGCCCGACGACCAGAAGGTGCTCGACCTGATCCCGCCCGGCGCGCCGACGCTGCTGATCGCGAACAAGATCGACCGCGTGGCCGACAAGGCGACGCTGTTCCCGTTCATGCAGAAGATGAGCGCGCTGCACGAATTCGTCGAACTCGTGCCGCTGGCGGCCACGCGTCCGGAAGACATCAAGCGTCTGCTCGAGACGATCAAGCCGTACCTGCCGGAAGGCCAGCCGATCTACGGCGAGGATGAACTCACCGACCGCAGCTCGCGCTTCCTCGCGGCCGAGATCCTGCGCGAGAAGGTGTTCCGCTGGACCGGCGACGAACTGCCGTACACGAGCACCGTCGTGATCGACAAGTTCGAGGAGGAAGGGCGCCTGAAGCGTATCTTCGCGACGATCCTTGTCGAGCGCGATTCGCACAAGGCGATGGTGATCGGCAAGAAGGGCGAGAAGCTCAAGCAGATCAGCACCGAGGCGCGGATGGACATGGAAAAGCTGTTCGACGGCCCCGTGTACCTCGAGACCTTCGTGAAGGTGAGGAGCGGCTGGGCCGACAACGAGGCGGGGCTGCGCGCCTATGGGTACGAATGACGCGCTGACGTCGACCGAAGACGCGGTGACGGCCGGCGCGAACGACGCGCCGCTGCCGGCACCGCCCGAACCACCGCGCAAGGCGCGGCGCGCGACGTCTCGCACGTCCGATTTCCGCATCGCCGAGCAGCCGGCGTTCGTGCTGCACAGCTATCCGTACCGGGAAACGAGCCTGATCATCGACGTGCTGACGCGCGATCATGGCCGGCTCGCGCTCGTCGCGAAGGGCGCGAAGCGCCCGCACTCCGCGCTGCGCGGCGTGCTGCAGACCTTCCAGCCGCTGCTGCTGTCCTGGTCGGGTAAATCCGAGGTGCGCACGCTGACGGGCGCCGAGTGGGTCGGCGGCATGCTGCCGCTCGGCGGCGACGGGCTGCTGTGCGGTTTCTACGCGAACGAACTGCTCGTGAAATTCTGCGCGCGCGAGGATCCCCAGCCGCCGCTCTTCAATCATTACGTGCTGACCCTCACGCGCCTCGCGCACGGCGAGCCCGCAGTGCAGGTGCTGCGCTCGTTCGAGCGCGTGCTGCTGCGCGAGACCGGCTATGCGATGGCGCTGAACCGCACGGTCGCGCGCCGTGCGGTCGAGCCCGACTGCCGGTACGTGTTCGATCCCGAGCGCGGCGTGCGCAACGCGGGCGACGACGTGCCGTCGCACTGGCCGGTCATCACCGGACAGACGTTGCTCGACATGGAGCAGGACGATTACCATCGAGCCCAGACGGTTGCGCAAAGCAAGACGCTGATGCGCTTCCTGCTGAACACCTATCTCGGCGGTACGCCGCTTGCCACGCGTCAGATCCTGATCGACCTGCAAAACCTATGAGCTTCTTCCTGACAACGCCCACCGCCATCGACCTCGGCGTGAACATCGACCACGTCGCGACGCTGCGCAATGCGCGCGGCACGGCCTATCCCGATCCGATCCGCGCGGCGCTCGCCGCCGAAGAGGCCGGTGCGGACGCGATCACGCTGCACCTGCGCGAGGATCGCCGTCACATCGTCGACGCGGACGTGCGCAAGCTGCGTCCGCTGCTGAAGACGCGCATGAACCTCGAGTGCGCGGTGACGGCGGAGATGCTCGACATCGCGTGCGAAGTGCGCCCGCACGACGCGTGCCTCGTGCCCGAGAAGCGCGAGGAACTGACGACCGAAGGCGGCCTCGATGTCGCTGGCCGCTTCGAGGCCGTGCGCGCGGCGTGCAAGCAGCTTGCCGACGCAGGCGTGCGCGTGTCGCTGTTCATCGACCCGGACGAGACGCAGATCCGGGCCGCGCACGAAGCGGGCGCGCCGGTGGTCGAGCTGCATACGGGCCGCTACGCCGAGGCGCACGATGAAGCCGGGCAGCAGCGCGAATACGAGCGCATCGTCGCGGGCGTGCAGGCCGGTGCGCAGCTGGGCCTGAAGGTCAACGCGGGGCACGGGCTGCATTACACGAACGTGCAGCAGATCGCCGCGATCGACGGCATCGTCGAGCTGAACATCGGCCATGCGATCGTCGCGCACGCGATCTTCGCGGGTTGGGACAACGCGGTGCGCGAGATGAAGGCGATCATGGTCGCCGCACGCGTCGCCGCGCTGCATGGCGGCGCGCGCTGAAGATGAAGTGCCCCCGCGTGCGCGTCGTTCGCAACCCGGCCCCGCTCGGTCGCCCCGGCGCGTATTGACATGGCGATCTACGGCATCGGTACCGACATCGCCCAGGTGAGCCGCGTCGCAGCCGTGCTCGAACGCACGGGCGGCCGGTTTGCCGAGAAGGTGCTGGGCCCCGACGAACTGCGCGTGTTCCATGCGCGCCGTGCACGCTCCGAGGCGCGCGGCATCGCGTTTCTCGCGACGCGCTTTTCCGCGAAGGAAGCGTTCTCGAAGGCGATCGGGCTCGGCATGCACTGGCCGATGACGTGGCGTGCACTGCAGACCCTCAACCACCCGAGCGGCGAGCCGTATGTAGTCGCGTCCGGCGAGCTGGCCGACTGGCTTGCCGCGCGCGGCATCACGGCCCGCGTGACGGTCAGCGACGAACGGGACTATGCGGTGTCGTTCGTGATCGCCGAGACGGACGCCGCGCCTTCACCTGTTTCCCGAACCCCCTCCTGACGGAATTCCCGATTCAATGAAAACGACTCCCGGCCCGGTCATGCTCGACGTCGTCGGCACGGCTCTGTCGCGCGACGATGCGCGGCGCCTCGCGCATCCGAACACCGGCGGCGTGATCCTGTTCGCGCGGCACTTCCAGAATCGCGCGCAGCTGACCGCGCTGACCGACTCGATCCGCGCGGTGCGCGAAGACATCCTGATCGCCGTCGATCACGAAGGCGGGCGCGTCCAGCGTTTCCGCACCGACGGCTTCACGGTGCTGCCCGCGATGCGCCGCCTCGGCGAGCTGTGGGATCGCGACGTGCTGCTCGCGACGAAGGTCGCGACCGCCGTCGGCTACATCCTGGCCGCCGAATTGCGTGCGTGCGGAATCGACATGAGCTTCACGCCCGTGCTCGACCTCGACTACGGGCACTCGAAAGTGATCGGCGATCGCGCGTTCCATCGCGACCCGCGCGTCGTCACGCTGCTCGCGAAGAGCCTGAACCACGGGCTGTCGCTCGCCGGGATGGCGAACTGCGGCAAGCATTTTCCGGGGCACGGCTTCGCGGAAGCCGATTCGCACGTCGCGCTGCCGACCGACGATCGCACGCTCGACGCGATCCTCGCGCAGGACGTCGCGCCGTACGACTGGCTCGGCTTGTCGCTGTCCGCGGTGATTCCCGCGCACGTGATCTATACGCAGGTCGACAAGCGGCCGGCGGGTTTCTCGCGCGTGTGGCTGCAGGACATCCTGCGCGGGCAGCTCGGCTTCACGGGCGCGATCTTCAGCGATGACCTGTCGATGGAGGCCGCCCGCGAAGGCGGCACGCTCACGCAGGCGGCTGACGCCGCGCTCGCCGCCGGTTGCGACATGGTGCTCGTCTGCAACCAGCCGGATGCGGCCGAGGTCGTGCTGAACGGGCTGAAAGCGCGGGCATCGGCCGAGTCGGTGCGGCGCATCAAGCGGATGCGCGCGCGCGGCAAGGCGCTCAAGTGGGACAAGCTGATCGCGCAGCCCGAGTATCTGCAGGCGCAGGCGCTGTTGAGCAGCGCACTGGCGTAAGCGGGGAAGGGATGGCGCGGTGCGCGCCATGCCGGTCGCTGAAACAAAAAGCCGCGCAACAGCGCGGCTTTTTTACAGGTTGCGGCAGGCGCGAATCGGGCGGCGGCGGGAATCACGCATGCCGGTGTGGCGAATGTTGATGCAACTAACAGTCAAGCCCGATCAGCACCTGCATGCACGGCCGCTCGCTCAGTTCACCTTCATCCGCTGCAGCTTGTTGTACAGCGTCTTCGGGCTGATGCCGAGCAGCGTCGCCGCGCGGTGGCGCGTGCCGCCGACCGCGTCGAGCGTCGCGCGGATCAGCAGATCCTCGACGTCGGACAGCGGCGTGCCGACCTTGATCTGAACGCTGCTGCCGTTCAGCGCGGCGCCGGCGGCGAAGCTTGCCTCGCCCGCGCGCAGCGTCTCGATGAAATCGCCCGATGCGTCGTACGCGAAGCGCACGCGCTCCTGCAACTCGCGCACGTTGCCGGGCCACTCGTAGGACAGGCATTCGCGCACGAAGCCCGGCGCCGCGCGCTTGTCGGTCGTGCTGCGGCCGGTTGCGCGCGATTCGCGGTTCAGTTCGTCGATCAGCGCGTCCGCGATCGCGAGCGCGTCGCCGTCGCGCTCGCGCAGCGGCGGCATCGTGATCGACGCTGCATCGAGGCGCAACCACAGATCCTCGCGCAGCGTGCCGTTCGCGACCGCTTCGCGCGCCGGGCGGCGCGTGGTTGCGATCAGCCGGAAATCGCTCGTGATCGAACTCGTGCCGCCGATCCGCATGAAGTTCTGCGAATCGAGCGCATGCAGCAGTGCTTCCTGCAGCACGAGCGGCAGCGCGGTGATCTCGTCGAGGAACAGCGTGCCGCCGCCGGCCTGTTCGAACAGGCCCGATTCGCGGCGCTCGGCGCCGTCGAACGCGCCGCGCTCATGGCCGAACAGCACGCTGTCGAGCGATGAGCCGTGCCGGCCGGCCTGCGCGATCGTCCGGCAGTCGAACGATACGATCGGCCCCTTGCGGCGCCGGCTCAGTTCGTGCAGCGTGCGCGCGGCCAGCTTTTTGCCGGTACCGGCTTCGCCCGAGAACAGCACGGCCGTTTCGGTACGCGCGTTGTGCTCGATCATGTCGTACACGTGCTGCATCGCGTCGCTGCGGCCGACCAGCGCGCCGAAGCGGCCGAGATGGCGCAGCGAAGCGCGCAGCGACTGCACTTCGTCGATCAGTTCGTACGGGCGGGGGATCCGCGCGAGCAGGCTGCGCAGGCGCGGGATGTTGATCGGCTTCAGCAGGTAATCCCAGATACCGTGACGCAGGCCCTCGATTGCGCTCTCGACCGTCGCGTTGCCCGTCAGCACGATGACGGGCAGCGAGCCGTTCGGCTGTTGCTGCGGCAGGTGCTGGAGCAGGTCGAACCCGCTGCCGTCCGGCAGGTTCAGGTCGACGAGGACGACATCGGGAATCGAACGGCCGAGCGCCGTGCGCGCTTCGGCGAGCGACGTGGCCGTGTCGACCGAGAAGCCGTCTGCGGCGAGCAGCGCGGTGAGGCCGGACAGACTGTTTGGATCGTCTTCGACAATCAGGGCGTGTGGCATGGTGGACGCGAGTCGAGTCAATAGAGGCGGGCTGTCGGCCATCGAGGCCGCAGTCGCATGTCAGATTAAAAACTGATTTTATGCCCCGCCGAACGCGTAACGCGCATTATTTCTCCAGCGCTATAAAACAGTTACCGATGATACAAATTGAATATCTTTACCGGTGGATTTTGTGCTTCTTATGGCACTGGCCCGCGCTCGCTGTTGGCGACAGGCAAACAAAAAGCGCCCCGAAGGGCGCTTTGTTCGATGCGGGTACCGCTGGCGATTACGCGCGGCTGCGGTATTCGTGCGTACGCGTATCGATTTCGATCTTGTCGCCGGTGTTGCAGAAGAGCGGAACCTGCAGTTCGAAGCCCGTTGCGAGCTTGGCGTTCTTCAGCACCTTGCCCGACGACGTGTCGCCCTTGACGGCCGGCTCGGTATAGGTGATCTCGCGAACGAGGACCGTCGGCAGATCGACCGAGATCGCCTTCTCGTTGTAGAACACGACTTCGCACGCCATGCCGTCTTCGAGGTAGTGCAGCGCGTCGCCCATCATTTCGGCTTCGACTTCGAACTGGTTGTAGTCGGCGTCCATGAACACGTACATCGGATCGGCGAAGTACGAGTACGTCACTTCCTTGCGGTCGAGCATGACGACGTCGAACTTGTCGTCGGCCTTGTAGACCGATTCCTGGCCTGCGTTCGTCAGCAGGTTCTTCATCTTCATCTTGACGACGGCGGAGTTACGGCCCGACTTGTTGTATTCCGCTTTCGCGATGACCCATGCGTCGCTGCCGATCTGCACGACGTTACCTACGCGGAGTTCCTGTGCGGTCTTCATAAAAACTGTCCTGATCAAATCAAATAAATAGGTGCCTGAGCGTTGCGCAACGGCTGACGACGCAAGCGGTGCGTTCCGGTGGACGCCAAAAGCGAGCGCTTGCCTGGTCAGCCGTCGGATAACCGCTTATTTTAACTGAGATTTTGCGTATTCGGCCAGCTTTCCGGCGAGATCGCCGACGGCCGCAAGCGCATCGGCCCAGCGGGCCGCGTTGGCGTCCAGTGCGGCATGGTGTTGCCAGAAATCGGCCCAGTCGGGCGTGCCGGCGCCGTTCCACGCATGCCAGAACCGCTCGAGCGCCACGCGCGGCGCATCGGCGAGGCCGGCCGACAGGTGCGCGAGCGCGGCGTCGAGCTTCGGCAGGTGCACATCGTCGGCCTGCGGGTAGATGTGCCACACGAACGGCTTGCGTGCCCACTGTGCGCGGACGAACGAATCCTCGCCGCGCACGAAATTGACGTCGGCAACCCACAGCAGCGGATCATAGTCGGCCTGGGGGACGAACGCGAGCCCGTGTGCGGCCAGGTTGCCGCTGCGCGCATACGCGCCCGTGTCGAACGACTCGACCCCGAAAAAGCGCGCAACGGCAGGCGACACGCGGCCGGCCGGCACGAGCGCGATGACCGGCGCCGGGCCATCGCGCCACTGCGCGAGCAGCGCGTCGACGGCCGGATTCTCGTACGCGAACAGGCTGACGACCGTCGTGCCGGGCGCCGGCGGCGCGCTGCCGGTCGTGCGCTGCCACCACGCGGCGCGCGCCGCCGAGTCGGTTTCGAAGGCCGTGCGGCGCGCATCGAGGTCGTGCTCCTTCGGCACGCCGCCCGTGCCGGCCGACAGGCCCGGGAAGAAGAACGTCTTCAGCAGCGGGTAGCGCGGATGCGGCGACGGCCGCAAATGGAAATCGGCGACCCAGTCCTCGGCGCTCAGGTATTCGAGGTTGATCCACACCGGGCGACGCGCGCGGCGCGCCATCGCCGCGAGATACGCACCGGGCAACTCGCACGCGAACGCCTCGATCACGACATCGGCGATCTCCAGCGCGTCGCCGGCTTCCGCATGCCAGTGCTCGATCACGATCGCGTCGACCGTCTGCCGCCCGGCGTCGGGATCGACCCCCGGCTGCAGGCGCGCGAACGTGCGCAGGTCGTCGACGAACAGGCGCACCTGCCAGCCGTGCTCGTGCGCGAGCTGGCGCGCGACGCGCCAGCACACGCCGATGTCGCCGAAATTGTCGATCACCGTGCAGAAGAGGTCGCAGGCGATCGGTTCGTCCGGCGCGAGCGGCGCGGCGGACAGGGGGGCAGCGGTAGTGCGTGGCATCGAAGCGGGCCGGTGAATGCTCTAAACTGGCGATTCTAATAGACCCGTTCCGCGTTACAAGGCGCCCGGATCACGCATGACATCCCCAGAAGCCTCCGATACCCCGTTCGAACCGAAGAAGATCCTTGCGCAGTTGCCGCACATGCCGGGCGTCTATCGCTATTACGACACGGCGGGCGCCGTTCTCTACGTCGGCAAGGCGCGCGACCTGAAGAAGCGCGTGTCGAGTTATTTCACGAAGACGCAGCTGTCGCCGCGCATCGCGATGATGGTCACGCGCATCGCGCACATCGAGACGACCGTCACGCGCTCGGAGGCCGAGGCGCTGCTGCTCGAGAACAACCTGATCAAGGCGCTCGCGCCGCGTTACAACATCCTGTTTCGCGACGACAAGTCGTATCCGTACCTGAAGCTCACCGCACACCGTTTTCCGCGGATGGCCTACTACCGCGGCTCGGTCGACAAGCAGAACCAGTATTTCGGGCCGTTCCCGAGCGCTTGGGCCGTGCGCGAGAGCATCCAGATCCTGCAGCGCGTGTTCCAGTTGCGTACCTGCGAGGATTCGGTCTTCAGCAACCGCACGCGGCCGTGCCTGCTGCACCAGATCGGACGTTGCACGGCGCCGTGCGTCGGCGCGATCTCCGCGGATGATTACGCGATCGACGTGTCGAACGCCGCGCGTTTCCTGCTCGGCCGGCAGTCCGAGGTGATGAAGGAGCTCGAGCAGAAGATGCACGCGTTCGCGGCCGAGCTGAAATTCGAGCAGGCGGCGGCCGTGCGCAACCAGATGAGTTCGCTCGCGACGGTGCTGCACCAGCAGGCGATCGAGGTCGGTGGCGACAGCGATGTCGACATCCTGGCCGTCGTCGCGCTGGGCGGGCGCGTGTGCGTGAATCTCGCGATGGTGCGCGGCGGCCGGCATCTCGGCGACAAGGCGTATTTCCCGACTCACGTCGAAAGCGCGCTGACGCTCGCCGAGGGCGGCATCGGCGACGAGTCCGGGTTGGCGGAGGCGGCCGACGCGACCGCCGGCGTGGTGCCCGACCAGTCTGCGGAAGAAGCCGTCAGCGCGCGCGGCGACGCGCTCGCGTCGGTTGAGGCCGAGGTGCTCGACGCGTTCATCTCGCAGCACTATCTCGGCAACCGCGTGCCGCCCGTGCTCGTCGTGAGCCACGCGCCCGCGAGCCGCGACCTGCTCGAGCTGCTGTCCGAGCAGGCCGGCCACAAGGTGTCGCTGGTACGGCAGCCGCAGGGGCAGCGGCGCGCATGGCTGTCGATGGCCGAGCAGAACGCGCGGCTCGCGCTCGCGCGGCTGCTGTCCGAGCAGGGCTCGCAGCAGGCGCGCACGCGCGCGCTCGCGGAGACGCTCAGCTACGAATGCGACGATCTCGCGATGCTGCGGATCGAATGCTTCGACATCAGCCATACGATGGGCGAGGCGACGCAGGCGTCGTGCGTCGTCTATCACCATCACAAGATGCAGTCGGGCGAGTACCGCCGCTACAACATCACGGGCATCACGCCGGGCGACGATTACGCGGCGATGCGGCAGGTGCTCACGCGCCGCTACGAGAAGATGGTCGAGCAGGCCGCGCAGGCCGCCGCCGCCGACGATGCGGCCGGCATCGACGGCGAGTCGACGCGCCAGGCCGAGGCGTCGAGCCTGCTGCCGAACATCGTGCTGATCGACGGCGGCAAGGGTCAGGTCGAAATCGCGCGCCAGGTGTTCACCGAGCTCGGCCTCGACACGTCGATGCTGGTCGGTGTCGCGAAAGGCGAGGGGCGCAAGGTCGGCCTCGAGACGCTCGTGTTCGCGGATGGCCGTACGCCGCTCGAACTCGGCAAGGAGAGCGCCGCGCTGATGCTCGTCGCGCAGATTCGCGACGAGGCGCACCGCTTCGCGATCACCGGCATGCGCGCGAAGCGGGCGAAGGCGCGCCAGACGTCGCGGCTCGAGGAGCTCGAAGGGGTTGGCGCGAAGCGCCGGCAGCGGTTGCTCGCGCGGTTCGGCGGGTTGCGCGGCGTCGTTGCCGCGAGCGTCGAGGAACTCGCGAGCGTCGAGGGCATCTCGCACGCGCTCGCCGAGCAGATCTACAAGCAGCTTCATTGACGTGCCCGTGCGGCCGAGCCTTGCCCGCGTTTTCGCGTTCTTGTGGCAGGCCGGTCGACACGGCACAATTGCGAATCCTTTACTGTCGCGGATGCCATGCCGTTCAATTTTCCGATTTTCCTGACGTGGGTGCGGATCGTGCTGATTCCGCTCGTCGTCGGCGTGTTCTATCTGCCGGACACGGTGATGGGCGGCGCACACCGCAATCTCGCGGCGGCGGCGATCTTCATCCTCGCCGCGCTGACCGACTGGTTCGACGGGTTTCTCGCACGCAAGTGGAACCAGACGTCGTCGTTCGGCGCATTTCTCGATCCTGTGGCCGACAAGCTGATGGTGACGGCCGCGCTGCTGATCCTTGTGCAGATTTCGCGGGTCGACGCGGCGATCGCGCTCGTGATCGTCGGCCGCGAGATCGCGATTTCGGCGCTGCGTGAGTGGATGGCGCAGATCGGCGCGTCGAAGAGCGTCGCGGTGAACCAGCTCGGCAAGTTCAAGACCGCGTGCCAGATGGTTGCGATCCCGATGCTGTTGTACTACGGGCCGCTGCCGCTCGGCGTTGCGACGATCGACACGCGCGTGTGGGGCGAGTGGCTGATGTATCTCGCAGCGGTGCTGACGATCTGGTCGATGCTGTACTACATGAAGCTTGCGTGGCCGCAGATTCGCGAGCGCGGTGGCGCGTGACTTGCGCCACGCGTTCGTTGGCGCGGGTTTTTGGAAAAAGGGCTGGAAAAGCCCTTGACATACGAATGTGCCTTGGACATAATCTCGCTTCTCCGCTGCACGGCGAAGTAGGTGCGACGGGGAAGCAGTAGCGCAACATGCGGGAGTAGCTCAGTTGGTAGAGCGCAACCTTGCCAAGGTTGAGGTCGCGAGTTCGAGACTCGTCTCCCGCTCCAGATTTTTCTGACAGCGTGTTGGTCGGCAAAGCGCTGCAGGTGCAGGACAAATGCGGGAGTAGCTCAGTTGGTAGAGCGCAACCTTGCCAAGGTTGAGGTCGCGAGTTCGAGACTCGTCTCCCGCTCCAGGATTTTCCTGGCAGCGTGTTGGTCGGCAAGGCGCTGCACATGCAGGACAATGCGGGAGTAGCTCAGTTGGTAGAGCGCAACCTTGCCAAGGTTGAGGTCGCGAGTTCGAGACTCGTCTCCCGCTCCAAGTAATGGGGAAGCCACGCTTCCCTTTTTATTTGATGGACTTACAGTCCTCGAATAAAAAATCTGTCGCTTGCCTTCCCGGCATCCGGACAGTCCGCTTTTGGCGCGATAGCAAAGCGGTTATGCAGCGGCCTGCAAAGCCGTTTAGGCCGGTTCGACTCCGGCTCGCGCCTCCAGGTAGGAAGAGAAAAGCCCCGCTTCGGCGGGGCTTTTCTTTTTCCGTCTCAGGTCAATGATGCGGCGCAGCCCGTTCGATTGTTCTAACCGATGATGGAGGCGCGAGCGACCGCGCCTCCATCGCCATGACTGATCAATGCACTTGAAAGTAGATCTGGCTCAACCCGAATGAGTGTGAAATCAAATTCTCGGATCTGCGTGGCAGATTCCTATCTTCGGGAACTCTGATCCTGGATTCGATCAAGGCGAGCGAAAAGCTCATTCACTTGGTGCTCGAGTACCTTATTTCGCTCAAATCGTGTCCGGAGTTTGGCGAGCTTGACTCGCCAATAGGCTGGATCGCTCACGGAAGATCGGTTGGTGAAAATTTCTTGGGTTTGCTCAAGCAGTCCAATCGCTCCGCGGATATGAGCCAATTCGCGCTCCACTTCGCAGTACCAGCTCATGTTTTCCGCCTTCCGGTTAGGGTTTGAAATTCTGGTTCACTGCGCCGCGAGAGCCCTTGGTTTCGCTTAAAAGCCGGCGTACGCGTCAATTTCGAGCAATGTTGTCGTCAGACCCTCGCAAGCAAATCCAGACCGCTGCGTTGGAGCGGGCGTTGTGGTTATGCGGGCAGCCATTCCGTGCCGGTACGTCAGCCAAATTGACGGACAAATTCCGGTGCCGTGATAGAGAGGCATGCTCGTGATGAACTCCATGCACTCGTTGCGAAGAACCGCAAGGACGAACACTTCCTGCCCGTATCGTCGATGCGGGCGGGATGAAGAGGAGAGACGACGCGTGCGAGAGGGTAGGCGCGACGCAGGAGGGGGCGGATGGAGGGGGCAGTCAAGCCGCTAGCATGCGCTCGGACAAATTCATCATACGCGCTCTACCATTACGCGCTTATCTTATTTCTGGTCACCGCGAGGCGCAGCCCAATGTGCGGCCGGTAGGGCTGACGCCGGGTGTTGATGTGCCGGACGAAGAGCGTGTGCTGTCAATTCGTCGGCACGGTCTGGTACTCAGCCCCGCGCGTTGATCCAGTCTCGCGCCCAGCCGGCGGAGTGGCGTAGCGCAGCGTCTTCGCTGCTGAAGTAATCGAGCGAGTAAAACTCGTACAGCATCGGCTCGGTATGGCGGCCACTGCTGCGGAGCGTCAGGTTGGACGAGAAGCTACCGTCAGGAAGGCGGTGGGCGGAGGGTGCGACTGCATAGCCGCAATAATGTCGAATAATAGGTGCTTGCATGTTGATGCGACGACTCGACGAACATGGATGGTAATAACATGAATGTCACCGGTGGTCGATATATACGCAGGAGTCCTGCTGTTAAGGCGAGGGCCATTGCTAACCGTGTGGTTTGGCCCGTGAAAATTGACGAACGCCAAGGGTGCTTGACGCTAAACCCATGGCGCGCCGTCGGCAACGCGTGTCTTCGTCAGACATTCGGAATACGGCTGAAAACCAAGCTGTTCAGGTAGCCTGACGATCCCTCATCGGACGCGCACCTGAATCAGAGCAGTTTGATGTCGGCACGCCTGGTGCCCTATCGTCCCAATCTCTGTTTCGAAGCTGACACGCGGAATGCGTGCGACGTTGCGCGTCGCCTGACGGGACACGGAAAAAGGGTCAAGGAGGGAGAGGACAACGAATACCGCGGCGGGGCGGTCAGTGACGAGCAGCAATCGCGCTTCTTGAATATTTCTTCGGCAGACATTACGTGGTGCCGCTTCTGTTGTCAAGCGATTTTTGTGCGCTGCAGCAGCCGAAGTGGCTTAAGACTCGAATTCGCGAAGCAACCGTTGCGCGAGGATCTTGGCGTCTTCGAGCGCGAGATCGAACTGCTCCCGATCGGAATGGGTCTGGTAAGGGGGATCATCGTTAGGTCCCTCATTGGTGCGGCGCAGATACACATAGCCTCGGTATAAACCACGCGCGGATTCCATCACGCGAATGCGTGCGAAGTGTGTTTTGGTACTGAATGTCACATCGTCCATGATGGCTTTTCGCGCGTGTCTAATCATCCTAGCACTCCGGGTGAAATCAACCGGACGCAGTTGAATTCGGACGGATGGCCGCGAAGCCGGTCGGGACGATCCAGCGACATCAGCGGTCAAATCGGGTAGTCGTCGGCCATGGATGATTGATTTCCCATAAGGTCTGACGGCCTGCAAAGCCGTTTTGGCCGGTTCGACTCCGGCTCGCGCCTCCAGAAAAAGCCCCGCTTCGGCGGGACAGTTCTTTCTTCTGCGCTGCTTCTGCGTTGTTTCGCAACCGTCGCGCATGCGACGGCGTGCAGGCGATCAGCCATCCACCGGCTGCGCCGGCGTCTCGAGCTTCAACTGATAAAACGCCGCATCGAGCCAGCGGCCGAACTTGAATCCCGCCTCCGTGACCGTGCCCGAGTGCACGAACCCGAGCCGCGCATGCAGCGCGACGCTTCCGCCGTTGGTCGCATCGATGCAGCCGACCAGCACGTGCACGTCGGCTTCCCGCGCGCGCCGGATCAATTCGCGGAGCAGCAGTTCGCCGAGCCCGCGGCCGCGATGGTCGCGATGCACGTAGACGCTGTGTTCCACCGTGTACTTGAACGCCGGGAACGCGCGGAACGTGCCCCAGCTCGCGAAGCCGAGCAGCGTACCCGACGCGTCCACCGCGCCGACGATCGGGAAACCGCTGGCGCGCTTCGTCGCGAACCATGTGACCATCGCTTCCGGCGGGCGCGGCCGGTAGTCGTACAGCGCGGTCGAATTCACGATCGCGTCGTTCAGGATTTCGAGGATGGCCGCTGCATGCTCGGCCTCGCTGCAATCGATCAGGCGCACGTCGTCGCGCTGTTTCGGGGAATTCATACGGGCTCCTGTGGGTTTTGAACGGATCGCGCATACGACGCGCGCATCACGCGCTCCGCGCGCCGACGGCGGCGGACGCATCGCAGATCACGACGACATAGCGCGCGGCGTGCGGCGACGGATTGCTGAAGATCAGCGGCTGATCGAGCCGCATGGCCAGGCAGTCGCCCTCGCGAAGTTCGTGAAGCTCGTCGCCGAACGTGACGTCGACACGGCCGCTGACGATCCACACTTGCTGATGCAGCGCGCTTTCGCGCCCGCCGCTGTCGTACGCGACGTGCGCACCGGGCGGGAAATCGACCTCGACGAGCTGGAGCGGCGACGGCCAGCCGGGCGGGGAGAGATTGCGCCGCACATAGCCGGACGCCGGATCGCGCCATTCGGCCTGTTGCGCGCGCCGTGCCAGCGGTTGCGCGGGCGTGTCGTCGCGATCGCCGCCGAACAGCCCGGCCAGCGACACGCCGAGACCGGCCGCGAGCTTGTCGAGCACGACAGCCGTCGGGCTGGCCGACGCGCGTTCGATGAGCGAGATCATCGAACGGCTGACGCCGGAACGCGCGGCCAGCGCATCGAGCGTGTAGCCTCGCTGGGTGCGCAGGTCGCGCACGCGCCGGGCAATGCGCTCGTTGATGCCCGTGTCGTCGGCAGCGGTGGTCACTGGTTCTTTCATGATGGATTTATTTTCCAACAAACTGGAATTCGATGTCAACGGCATTTGCAGCGGTTGGCTAAGGGTTCGACGGGATCCGAACGGCTTGCCGGGTAGCCGCGCGCAACGTAATATACGAATCAACTACGTTTCGTTTAATTGGGGATATATGGGCATCATCAAGATTTCCGAGCACATGCACGAGCGGCTGCGCTCGACCAGCACGGCGCTGAGCCGTTCGATCAACGCGCAGGCCGAACACTGGCTGCGCGTCGGGATGCTGGCGGAACTCAATCCGGCGCTGTCCTACGGCGACATTTGCCGGATGTTGATCGAGGCCGAAGCACGGGGCGGCGATGCGGGGCCGGCGGAACCGGTCGCACACGGCATCGAGCAGGTGGCGTAATGGCGAAGCGTGAAATCCCGATCCGCGGCAATGCAGAAATCGCCAAGTCACGCGAGGCCGCCAAGCTCGCGTCGCAGGTGCTGACGATGATCACCGAGCATGTGAAGCCGGGCGTCTCCACCGACGAACTGGATGCGCGCTGCCGCGAATACATCGTCGACGTGCTCGGCGCGATACCGGCGAACATCGGCTACCACGGCTATCCGAAGACCCTGTGCACGTCGGTCAACCACGTGGTCTGTCACGGCATTCCGACGCCGCGGCCGATGCGCGACGGCGACATCGTGAACCTCGACATCGCGGTGATCAAGGACGGCTGGTACGGCGATACGAGCCGCATGTATTTCGTCGGCGAACCGGGCGAGCTCGCGCGGCGCCTCGTCGCGGCGACCTATGAGGCGATGCACGCGGGCATCCGCGCGGTTCGTCCGGGCGCGACGCTGGGCGACGTCGGCTATGCGATCCAGCAGGTCGCGCATCGCGAAGGATTCAGCGTGGTTCGCGAGTACTGCGGGCACGGCATCGGCGATGTCTATCACGACGAGCCGCAGGTGCTTCACTACGGCCGCCCGGGTACCGGCGTGCCGCTCCGGCCGGGGATGATCTTCACGATCGAGCCGATGCTCAACGCCGGCAAGCGCGACACGCGCGTGCTGGCGGACGGCTGGACGGTCGTCACGAAGGACCATTCGCTGTCGGCGCAATGGGAGCACATGGTCGTGGTGACGGAAACGGGTTTCGAGGTGCTGACCGAGGACGCGAAGCCGCAGGCGTTCGCGGCGCTTTCCGGTACGCACGTCGCCTGACGCCTGCCGTACGCCGCACACGGCGGCGCAACGGCGCAATTGATCGGGCCCCGTCGCGGGGCCCGTTTCGTTCGAGGTCGCGCGGCGCGATTCACGCGCGATCGCGGCGACCGGCGATGTGACGCTTGACCGCGGCTTAGCCGCGCACCTTCTGCCATGCGTGTTCGACGAACACGCGGCACAGCGCTTCCATGCCTTGGCGGTCTTCGTCGTCGAAGCGCGCGGCGATCGGGCTGTCGACGTCCCACACGCCGATCAGCGTGCCGTCGCCGGCCACCAGCGGCACGACGATTTCCGATTCCGATGCCGCATCGCACGCGATATGGCCGGGGAAGTCATGCACGTCGCGCACGACCTGCGTCTCGCGCGTCTGCGCGGCCGTGCCGCACACGCCCTTGCCGAGCGCGATTCGCACGCATGCGGGCTTGCCCTGGAACGGCCCGACCACGAGTTCCGACCCGTCGAAGAAGTAGAAGCCGGCCCAGTTGAGACGGTCGAGCGAGTGGTAGACGAGCGCGGCGAAGTTCGCCGCGTTCGCGATCAGGTCGCGTTCGGACTCGACGAGCGCGCGCGCCTGCTCGACGAGCGTCGCGTATTGATCGGCCTTGGCGGCGTTGGGGTCGTTGGACAGCGTGAACATGGCGGGAAAGCGATAGGAGTTGTGAAAACGCGCGAGGCGCGTACCGCAGTCTACGGCACGCACGCGCAGTCTGCAGCGCCCGGTTGCGCGTGACGCGGCGCGCTCAATCGGGCTCGAGTCCGGCAAACCGCTCGGCAAGAAAATCGAGCAGCGCCCGCACCGCGGGCAGCAGCCCTCGGCGCGATGCGAACACCGCGTGCACGATCTCGCGGCGCGGCGCCCAGTCCGGCAGTACGGTCGCCAGTGCGCCGCGCGCCACTTCGTCGCACACCATCATCGTCGGCAACTGCACGACGCCGACGCCCGCGACCGCCGCCGCGCGCAGCGCGAGCATGCCGCCCGTCACGAAGCGCGGCTGGTGATGGATTTCCGCGTGAGCGCCGTCGGGCCCGCGCAGCCGCCACACGTGCGTGGATTGCGGTATGCCGTGATCGAGGCTCGGCAGGCGCGCGAGATCGGCGGGAACGGCCGGCACGCCATGCTCGCGCAGCAGCGCGGGGCTCGCGACGAGGCATTGGCCGCGCTCGGCCAGCACGCGCAGCGCGAGATCGCTGTCTTCGAGCGGCGGCGGGCGCACGCGGATCGCGACGTCGATCCCTTCGCCGACCACGTCGACGCGCCGGTTGGTCGCTTCCAGATGAATCTCGACGCGCGGGCACGCGGCCATGAACGCGGCAATCATCGTACCGACCAGCGAATCGAGCAGCACGATCGGACAACTGACGCGCACGATGCCGCGCGGCTCCTCGTGCAGCAGCGCGATCGCCTCGTCGGCCGCATCGGCCTCGACGAGCATCGCGCGGCAATGCGCGTAATAGGTCTGGCCGACGTCGGTGACCGTGAAGCGGCGCGTCGAGCGCTGGATCAGCCGCATCCCGAGCCGCGCCTCGAGCAGCGCGATGCGGCGGCTCAGCTTCGATTTCGGCAGGTCCAGCGCGCGCCCGGCCGGCGCGAAGCCGCCGTGTTCGACGACCTGCACGAAGTAGTAGAGATCGTTCAGATCCCGCGCTTTATCGTTCATGAAATGGAACGCTGAGTGCGATTTTGGCAGTCTACCGGATCGATCGTTCCACCTCTATATTCCTGTTCAGGATGCGAAACACGTGTTTCGCCGCAATTTGGAGAGGGCAATGAAGAAGATCCAGGGTGTGTACAGTGCGCCGCGCGGCCATTGGGTCGGCGACGGTTTCCCGGTGCGTTCGATGTTCAGCTACCAGTCTCATGGCACGCACCTGAGCCCGTTCCTGCTGCTCGATTACGCCGGCCCCGCATCGTTCGAGCCGGCTTCGGCGCCGCGTGGTGTCGGCCAGCATCCGCACCGCGGGTTCGAAACGGTGACGATCGTCTATGACGGCGAGGTCGCGCACCGCGATTCGACCGGCTCGGGCGGCGTGATCGGCCCGGGCGATGTGCAGTGGATGACGGCCGCGAGCGGGATCCTGCATGAGGAATTCCACTCGGAGGCGTTCACGAAGCGGGGCGGCCCGCTCGAGATGGTGCAGCTGTGGGTGAACTTGCCTGCCGCGGACAAGATGGGCGCGCCCGGCTACCAGACATTGTTGAACGCGGACATCCCCGTGGTCGAGCTGCCGGACGGCGCGGGGCGTGCGCGGATCATCGCGGGCGAACTCGACGGGCGGCGCGGCCCGGCCCGCACGCACACGCCGATCGACGTGTGGGATGTGCGGCTCGTGGCCGGTGGCCATGCGCGGTTCCCGATCGCCGAAGGGCGCACGCTCGCGGTGGTCGTGTTGAGCGGCACCGTGCAGGTGAACGGCGAGACGGTCGCCCGCGAAGCGCAGTTCGTGCAACTGGGCCGCGATGGCCGCGACGTCGAGATCGAAGCGAACGGCGACGCGAAGCTGCTGATCCTGAGCGGCGAGCCGATCGACGAACCCGTCGTCGGTTACGGGCCGTTCGTGATGAACTCGCAAGCGGAGATCCGTACCGCGATCGAGGATTTCAACAGCGGCCGCTTCGGCCAGATGCCGGCATGACGGACAGGCCCCGCGCAATGCGGGGCCTTTTTTTGCGCGCGGGCGGCCGGCCGCGTGCCGCGCGCGCTTCGAGGCATAATCAACGGTTGCCGCGCGCCGGCCGGCGCGCCCGAATCAGGACCGTACATGAACGCATCCGCACCCGCCGCATCCCCGAGCGCCGCCGATCTCGACTGGCGCTGGAAATCCTTCGACGCGCTGACGGCGCGCGAAATCTATTCGATCCTCGAAGCGCGCAGCGCCGTGTTCGTCGTCGAGCAGAACTGCGTATATCGCGACATCGACGACGCGGACCAGGCTGCGTGGCATCTGGCCGCGTTCGATCCGGCCGGCCGCGTGGCCGGCTATCTGCGCGTGCTGCTGCCCGATGCGCAGAACACCGACGTCCGCATTGGCCGCGTGCTGACGACCGCCGCGTTTCGCGGTGCGGGCCTCGGCAACGGGCTGCTGTCGCGCGCGCTCGAGCATATCCGCGCGCAGTGGCCGGAAACGCCCGTGAGCCTGCATGCGCAGGCCCACTTGCAGCGTTTTTACGGGGCATTCGGCTTTACGCCGAGTTCGGACGTGCACGACGAGGACGGCATCCCGCACGTGTGGATGAGCAGCGCGCGCGCGTGATGCGCCACACGCCGCGCAGCAGTCAGTGCGCGGCGTGCGTCACCGACGGCTTGTCCGCGCGCTGCACGGCCCGTTCGTCGATCAGGCGCCCGCGCGCGGACAGCCGCAGCCAGTGACGCAGCGCGATCAGCGCACCGATCACGCTCATCATCGAGCCCGGAATCCACAGCAGCAGGCCGCCGATCTGCTGATCGCGCAGCGGGCTCAGCCACGTGAACGCGCGGCCGCAGATCGAGTAGATCGGATACAGCTCGTGCGGCGTGAAGAAGATCAGCGCGCCGAGCGCGATCTGCGGCGGGATCGCCGCGATGACGATCAGGATCCGGCGGCCCGGCGACAGCCGTGCGGGCGGCGCGGGACGCGGATCGACCACGAGCCACCAGAACAGCAGCCCGTCGATCACCATGCTCCAGTTCATCACGCGATAGAGACGCCAGTCGAGCATCGCGATGAAATGGATCGGCGACAGCAGCCAGAAATAGATCAGGCCGACGAACAGCACGACCGCGACGACGGGATGGAACACCACGTCGAGCGTCGCGCGCACGGGCGCCCACGCGAGCGCGGGACGCACGAAGCGCTGCCGCCAGCTGAACGGAATGCCCGCGCGGATCGCCGCGCCCGGATAGGACAGCGCGATGAAGAACGGCCCGAGGTGGTGCAGCACGAGGTGCTGCGCCCGGTGCATGAAGAACTCGTGCTCGAAGAAGTAGTCGAGCCGCGTATGCAGCGCGATGTAGAGCGCCGTCAGCCCGAACCAGAACGAGAACTGCCGCAGCGGCGACACCTTCGCCTTCTTCACGCCGCGCGCGAACAGCACGGCAGCCGTCAGCACCGCGATGACGACGGTCGGCGACGGTTCCCACGGATCGAGCCAGTACAGGAGGTTCATCGCGCGCGTATCACTTCGCCTGGGCCGGCGACTTCACGGCGAACGGCGCATCGACCGTCTCGCCGTCGGAGAATTTCAGGCGCAGGTGCACGGTGTCGCCGGGCTTGATCGCGTGCTTCGGCTCCTCGAGCATGAAGTGGTAGCCGCCCGGCGCGATGTCGACCTTGCCGCGCGCGGGGATCGTCAGCTTGTCGACCATTTCCATCTTCTGCGTCGAGCCGTTCGAGACGGTCTGGTGCAGCATCGCCATCCCGTAGTCGGGGCTGTCGACGTCGACGAGATCGACCGGCTTGTCGCCCGTGTTCACGAGCGTCACGTAGCCGCCCGCGGGCAGTTTGTTCGGCAGCCAGCGCACCCACGCGTTCTGCGCGGTGATCGCGCCGGCGGCATACGCGTGGGTGCCGGCGCACAGCGCGGCGAGGAGGGCGAACGTCTTGAGTGTCGTCTTCGTCTTCATGGCGGAATTCAGGTAGGGGAGGCAGTGTCGATGATCCGGCGCACATCGGCGGCGATGGCGTCGGGCGAGTCGCGGTCGGTCGCGAGCAGGCGCGCGCGGCCGGTCGCGTCGAAGATGTAGACGGCCGAGCTGTGCGTGACTTCGTAGCCGCCGGACGGATCGCGTTTTTCCATCTGGTACGCGACGCGATAGCGCTTCGCGAGCGATTCGATCTGGCGGTCGGTGCCGGTCAGGCCGCGCGCATGCGCGGCGTCGAACGCGGCGACATACGACTGCATCGCCTGCGGCGTGTCGCGCGCGGGATCGACCGAAACGAACAGGATGCGCACGTCGTTCGCCCGCGGGCCGAGCTTCGCGAGCACTTCCATCAGCCGCGCCAGCGTTTCGGGGCAGACATCGGGGCAGTGCGTATAGCCGAAGTAGACGAGCGCGACCTGGCCGTGGAACGCATCGGCGTCGACGGGATGGCCGTCGCCGCCCGTCAGCGTGAACGACAGGTCGGGCAGGTGGCCGGTGACATTGGTCAGGTTCCAGCGCGGCTCGTCGTGCGTGCACGCGGCGAGCGCCACGGCGGTGGCGAGGGCCGCGGCCGTGCGGATGAAGCGGGAGAAGCGCCGGTGCGGCGCGGGGCGGGCAGACGACATCCTGGGGCTCGATCGGACTGAATGGTGACCGGCCGGCGCGGCGCCATGCGTCGCGCGGCAGGCGGTTGCGACTGTAGCGCAATTCGCGCGCCCGCGTCCTTTCGAAACCCGTACGGCGCGGGCGAGCGGGGCAATATGTCGCAGTTGACGCGCTCGGCGGCACGATGCTTGCGATGCACCGGTTTCGCCCATCTCGATGCGCAGGCGCGGTAAGATGCGCACAATTCCATTCGCGCAGCGGCGGCCCTGCCTTTGCCGGCCGCCCTTCAGACTATCGAATCGATGCAATCCGTTCCGGCTTCCCTGTCCCTGACCGATACCGCGTTCTTCTTCGACTTCGACGGCACGCTCGTCGAACTGGCGCCGACTCCCGACAGCATTCACGTTCCGCCGTCGCTGCTGACGCTGCTCGACGCGCTGCGGCGCCGCTCGCACGGCGCAGTCGCGATCGTGTCCGGGCGCGGCATCGACAATATCGACACGTTCCTGAAAATGCCCGGCCTGCCGATCGCCGGCCTGCATGGCGCGGAGCGCCGCGATGCGAACGGCGACACGCAGCGCATCGGCTTCAACGACGAACGTCTGCTGCGCATCGAGCGCGAGCTGGCGGCCGTCGTCGACCGTCATTCGGGCATGCTGCTCGAAATCAAGGGCGCGGCCGTCGCGCTGCACTACCGCAACGCGCCCGAGCGCGAGGCGGTCGCACGCGAAGCGGCCGAGCGTCTCGTCGCCGAATATGCGGATGCGTATGTGCTGCAGCCCGGCAAGATGGTGTTCGAGATCAAGCCGAAGGGCGTCGACAAGGGGCGCGCGCTGGCCGCGTTCCTCAACGAGCCGCCGTTCGCGGGCCGCGTGCCGCTGTTCGCGGGCGACGACCTGACCGACGAGAAGGGCTTCGCGGTGGTCAACGCGCGCGGCGGCCTGTCGATCAAGGTCGGTGCGGGCGAGACGTCCGCCCGCATGCGGCTGGATTCGGTCGACGCGCTGCATGAGCAGATCGCGAGCTGGCTCGGCGCGGGGCAGCCGGACGCATGAGCCGGCTCATCATCGTTTCAAACCGCGTCGCACCGATTTCGGAAGGCGAACCGGCGGCGGGCGGCCTCGCGATCGGCGTCTACGACGCGCTGAAGGAGACGGGCGGCATGTGGTTCGGCTGGAGCGGCGAGGTCGTCGCATCCGGCGCGCCGCAGATCCGCATCGAGGAACACGGGCCCGTGACGTTCGCGACCGTCGGGCTGTCGCGCCGCGACTACGACCAGTACTACCGCGGTTTCTCGAACGCGACGCTGTGGCCCGCGTTCCATTACCGCGCGGACCTGATCCAGTACGACCGCCACGAATTCGACGGCTACAGCCGCGTCAACGTCTGGCTTGCGCAGCAGCTCGTGCCGCTGCTGCAGGACGACGACGTGATCTGGGTGCACGACTATCACCTGATTCCGTTCGCGCGCGCGCTGCGCGCGTCCGGCGTGAAGAACCGCATCGGCTTCTTCCTGCATATCCCGTTTCCGGCCGCGCAGGTGCTCGTCAACGTGCCGCCGCACCGCGAGCTGGTCGAGTCGCTGTGCGCGTTCGACCTGCTCGGCTTCCAGACCGAGCCCGACCTGCGCGCGTTCTGCGATTACGTCGAGTTCGAGGCGGGCGGCGAGGTCGAGCGCGACGGGCAAACGGTGCGCGTGCGCGCGTTCGGCCAGACGCTGCGCGCGGCCGCTTATCCGATCGGCGTGTATCCGGACGAGATCGCGTCGCTCGCGCAGGCGGGCGAGCATGGCAAAGCCGTACGCACGCTCGCGACGTCGCTGCGCGGGCGGCAACTGATCATGAGCGTCGACCGGCTCGATTATTCGAAGGGGCTCGTCGAGCGCTTCCGCGCGTTCGAGAAACTGCTCGAGCACCAGGCGTCGATCCGCAATCGCGTGTCGTTCCTGCAGATCGCGCCGTCGACGCGCGCGGACCTGCGCGCGTACCAGGACATCCGCCTGCAGCTCGAAGCGGAGTCGGGGCGCATCAACGGACGTTACGCCGAACTCGACTGGGCGCCGATCCTCTACATTCACCGCCAGTACGACCGCCAGGTGCTGGCCGCGCTGTACCGGCTCGCCCGCGTGGGCTTCGTGACGCCGCTGCGCGACGGGATGAACCTTGTCGCGAAGGAGTACGTGTCCGCGCAGAATCCGGACGATCCGGGCGTACTCGTGCTGTCGCGTTTCGCGGGCGCCGCGCGCGAGCTGACGGGCGCGCTGATCGTCAATCCGATCGATATCGACGGGATGGCCGATGCGCTGTCGCAGGCGCTGACGATGCCGCTCGCCGAGCGGCGCGCGCGTTACGCGGACATGATCGCGCAGCTTCGCGAGAACAACGTGTCGGTGTGGCGCGACAACTTCCTGCGCGATCTGCAGCAGGTCTAGCCGGCGGGTCCGGCGCATCGCGCGGCGCGTTCCGCGCAATGTCGGCCGGCCATTCCCGGCGTAATAAAAAAAGCCGCCGTGCGCGAAGCACGGCGGCTTTTTTGTCGGCTGCGCGCGGCCGCGTCAGGCTACGCGTTCGCCGGTCGGCGTGTTGCCGTCGGGTGCCGCATGATGGCGGCCGTGCTGCTTCGCGAGCAGCTCGCGGTACAGGCCGGGGCGGCTGCGCAGCACGTCGGGGCTGCCGTCGTCGATCACCTTGCCGTTGTTCATCACGATGATCCGGTCGAAGTTGCGCAGCGTCGACAGGCGGTGCGCGATCGCGATCACCGTGCGGCCGACCATCAGGCGGTCGAGCGCGCTCTGGATCGCTTCCTCGGATGCACTGTCGAGCGCCGACGTCGCTTCGTCGAGCAGCAGGATCGGCGCATTCTTCAGGATCGCGCGCGCGATCGCGATGCGCTGGCGCTGGCCGCCCGACAGCTTGACGCCGCGGTCGCCGACGATCGTGTCATAGCCTTCCGGCATCGCTTCGATGAATTCCGCGCAGCGTGCGTCGCGCGCGGCGGCGAGCACGTCGTCGCGGGTCGCTTCGGGGCGGCCGTACGCGATGTTGTCGTAGATCGTCCGGTGCAGCAGCGAGATGTCCTGCGGCACGAGCGCGATAGCCTGGCGCAGGCTGTCCTGCGTGATCGTCTTCACGTCCTGGCCATCGACCTTCACGACGCCGTCCTGCGTGTCGTAGAAGCGCTGCAGCAGCGCGAGCACGGTCGACTTGCCGGCGCCCGACTTGCCGATCAGGCCGACGCGCTGGCCCGGTTCGATATGGAGGTCGAAGTGGTCGAGGATCGCGCGGCGGTGCGGATACGCGAACGTCACGCGCTCGAAGTCGACGCGGCCGCCCTTGGCCGACAGCGGCTGCGCGTCGGAGCGGTCCGGCATCCCGTGCGGCTCGAGCAGCGTTTTCACGGCTTCGGACAGGCGCGCGATGTGCTGCGTGACGTCGACGAGCGCGACCGCGAGGTCGCGCGTGCCGTGCAGGATCGTGAAGCCGAGCGAGCTGACGAGCACGATGTCGCCCGATGTCGCGCGACCCTGGTCCCACAGCCACAGCGCCCAGCCGAGCAGGCCGGCGGACAGCATCGCGGTGATCGCCGCGTGCAGCAGGCGCAGCTTCTCGAGATAGAGCAGGCTCTGCTGGCGCGCATCCATCTCGGCCTTGACCGTCGCGCCGAAGCGCTTCTGTTCGCGCAGCGTCATCCCGAACGCACGCACGAGGCCCATGTTGCCGATCACGTCGACGAGCTCGCCGTCGACTGCGGCTGCCCTCGCCGCGAACGCATGGTGGCGGGCCGAGCCGCGCCCGGCGAGCTTGAACAGGATGATCGAGAGCACGGCCGAGCAGCCGAGCAGGCCGGCGGCCATCATCGGGTTCACGACGATGATCATCAGGATCGCGCCCATCACCGCGATGCACGGCGGCAGCACGTTCCACGCCATCGTGTTCTCCGACGTGTAGACCGCGTTCGACGTGGCCGTGATGCGGCTCGCGAGCGTGCCGGGCTGCTTTTCCGAGTAATACGTCGGCGAATGGCCGATCAGGTACTGGAACAGGTCGCGCCGCAGGTCGCCGGTGACCGCGACGAACGTGTGCGCGGCGACCCAGCCGCCGACGCGCCACAGCATGTTGTCGGCCGCGATCAGCCCGACGAGCAGCGCGAATGCACTCCACAGCGGGCCCGGATGATGGCGCCCGGTTGCCAGCACGTCGATCAGGTGCTTGATCGCGTATTGCGAGCCGAGCGCGCAGCCGACGGCGGCCAGCACGCTGCAGAGCACAATGAGGTGTGCGACGGGATGAAGGCGAATGTAGCGGTACAGGAACGCGATCGGCCGGTGCGCGTAGCTCGACAGCTTCGCGTTGTGGGCGTTGCGCTGGGCAGGGGTGAGAGATTCCAAAATATGCGTGCGGTGATTCGGTGATTGAGCGTTGCGGCTGGATCGCATGCCGGCGTTCGCTCGGACTGAATAATCCGGCATTGTAAACAAGGCCGTGCGTCGCGCTGCGCGAATCTTGCCTTGGCCAAGGGTTCGCGATCGATTTTGAGATAAAATCCGGCATCCTGTCCTGCCGCATGTACCGGAATTACGCTGCCGGCAGCCACGGGTGGCAAGGAACGCCAAAAGGGCCTTCCACTCTAGAACGGACACCCAAGTCCGCGGGTTGCAAAGTGTTGCGCCTTTGTAACAAAGTAAAGTGTTTGAAATGTTGTGCGCCGTATCGGGATTAACCCTAGATAATCGGCTCCGGGTTCGATTCCAGGTTTTTTACGAACCCCTGTCAACGGGTCTTCGTTTCAAACGTTCTAAGCCTGTCGCGTCGCCGACGCTCCTTGAGCAGCGCGGGTTCGACGCCCCCGGCAGGCTGATTCGTCCGATCTTCGGACGCAATGCATCCAGCCCGGACCGCCGGCAGGTTGCCGACCCATACCTGGTTTTTAGCCGATTTTTTAGGAGTTACGCATGCGAATCGCCCAAATCGCTCCGTTGCACGAAGCGGTACCCCCGAAACTGTACGGTGGTACAGAGCGAGTGGTGTCCTATCTCACCGAAGCACTTGTCGAGATGGGGCATGACGTCACGCTCTTCGCGAGCGGCGATTCGCAAACCTCCGCGAAGCTCGAAGCCTGCTGGCCGCAGGCGCTGCGCCTCGACCCGACGATCCGCGACGTGATGGCACCGCACATGCTGCTCCTCGAGCAGGTGCGCCGCCGCGCGGAAGAGTTCGATGTCCTGCACTGCCACATCGACTACTACCCGTTCTCGCTGTTCTCGCGCCAGCCGGTCCCGCATCTGACGACGATGCACGGCCGTCTCGACCTGCCGGAACTGCAGCCGATCTTCAACGCGTTCAGCGACGTGCCGGTCGTGTCGATCTCCGACAACCAGCGCATCCCGCTGCCGCAGGCGAACTGGCTGTCGACCGTCTACCACGGCCTGCCGGAAAACCTGCTGACGCCGATCCCGAACGTGAAACCGGGCTATCTCGCGTTCCTCGGCCGCATCTCGCCGGAGAAGCGCGTCGACACGGCGATCCGCATCGCCGAGCAGGCCGGCCTGCCGATCAAGATCGCCGCGAAGCTCGACAAGGCTGACCGCGCGTACTACGAAGAGAAGATCAAGCCGCTGTTCGCGCTGCCGCACGTCGAGTACATCGGCGAAATCAGCGAGTCCGAAAAGTCCGAATTCCTCGGCAACGCGCACGCGCTGCTGTTCCCGATCGACTGGCCGGAGCCTTTCGGCCTGGTGATGATCGAGGCGATGGCATGCGGCACGCCGGTGATCGCGTTCAAGCGCGGCTCGGTGCCGGAAGTGATCGACAACGGCGTGACGGGCTTCGTCGTCGAAGACGAGCTGTCGGCCGTCGCGGCGCTCAAGCGCCTCGACACGCTGCCGCGCGAGAAGGTCCGCGCTGCGTTCGAAGCCCGTTTCTCGTCGAAGGTGATGGCGCAGAACTACGTGAAGGGCTACGAGGAACTGCTGCGCCAGAAGCGCCGCACGGTGCTCCGCGAAGTCAACGCAGTCTGATTGCGGGCTGCCGCCGCGCTGCGGCGTGCGGCCGTCATCGACGCCCCGTCCGGGTTCCCGGCGGGGCGTTGTCACATCTGCGGCGCGGATCTGTTGTATTCTCGCCGCGCCCGACGCCGCGAACGGCCCCCGAAGCAGCCCGGCACGCCATCCGGCCGTCTGTCCAGACGGTAATGTCCCTATAATGGCCGTGCCGTGAAATCCGGCCCCGCACGATCATCCAGAGGAGAGCAGTCTTGGCGAGAACGAAAACCACGCGCGCAGCGCCGGCCCCCGGCGCCGGTGTGATCTTCGCGTTGCGCGCGATCGGTCTCGTGCTGCTCGCGCGCTGGCTGTTCTCGATGTCCCAGATGGGCTATCGCGCATCGCTGTCGGCGATGGTGTCGTCGCCATGGGCGTTCGTCTACCTCGTGCTGATCTTCCTGTTGCTCGCGCTGCCCGGCGCCGTCGCGCGCGCCGAACGGCCGTTCCATCCGCTGCCGCAGTGGCTGCGCCAGGCTTTGCGCGTCTTCGCGCTGATCGGTTTCCTGTTCGCCGTCTGGTCGATCGGCATGTTCGCGTGGGCGGCCGGCTGGCGCCACGCGCTGCATGCCGTGACGGCGACCAACGGCTGGCTCGTCGCCGCGCCGGCGCTCTATGGGGCGATTGTCTGGATCTGCCGCCCGCGGCCGCTGTGGCGGACCAACGTGGCGGCACGCCGCTTCGCGGTCGGCCGTTATGCGATTTCGCTCGACGTGCTGACGCGCACCTCGATCGTCTGGATGGAAAGCCGCAAGGTCGGCCAGTACGATGCACGCGAACTGTCGGTGCGCTGGCCCGGCCGGGCGGTGCCCGCCGCAGGCGAGCAGGGTGTGCAGCCGGCTGCCGTCCTGCCGAGCCGTGGCAGCCCGTTCCGGCGGCCGAAGGTGGAATTGCTGTGGGATTCGCCGGCGGCCGTTGGCCATAACCGGCAGATCGTGATGCGCGCGCCGCTCGCGACCGAGGGCGACCGTGTCGCGGTGCTTGCGCTCGACGCGGCGCTCAAGCAGATCGTCTGACTGGCCCGCGCATCCAGTGCGGGCGCCCCTGGCGCCCGGTCCATCCCTTGCTCAGCGCACGAGGCAGGGGCGCTTGTTGTTGAACGTCCACCCCGGAATCAGATACTGCATGGCCGCCGCGTCGTCGCGGGCCCCGAGTCCGTGTTGCTTGTACAGCTCGTGCGCGACCGCGACGGCATCCATGTCGATGTCGACGCCGAGCCCCGGCCGCTTCGGCACTTCCACCAGCCCGTTCTCGATCTTCAGCGGCTCGCGCGTCAGCCGTTCGCCGTCCTGCCAGATCCAGTGCGTGTCGATCGCGGTGACCTGACCCGGCGCGGCGGCCGCGACATGCGTGAACATCGCGAGCGACACGTCGAAGTGGTTGTTCGAATGCGAGCCCCACGTGAGACCCCAGTCACGGCACATCTGCGCGACGCGCACCGAACCCTGCATCGTCCAGAAGTGCGGATCGGCGAGCGGGATGTCGACGGCCTGCAACTGCACCGCGTGGCCCATTTGGCGCCAGTCGGTCGCAATCATGTTGGTCGCTGTCGGCAGCCCCGTCGCGCGGCGGAATTCGGCCATCACCTCGCGGCCCGAGTAACCGTTCTCCGCGCCGCACGGATCTTCCGCATAGGCGAGCACGTGATGGAGGTCGCGGCACAGCCGCACGGCCTCGTCGAGCGACCACGCGCCGTTCGGATCGAGCGTCACGCGCGCGTCGGGGAAGCGTTCGGCGAGCGCCGTCACGGCCTCGATCTCGCTTGCGCCTTCGAACACGCCGCCCTTCAGCTTGAAGTCGTTGAAGCCGTAGCGCGCATGCGCGGCTTCGGCGAGCCGCACGACCGCCTCGGGCGTCAGCGCGGGCTCGTCGCGCACGCGCGTCCAGTCGTCGGTCGCGCCGCTGCCGTCGCGATACGACAGCGCGGTCTTCGTGCGGTCGCCGATGTAGAACAGGTAGCCGAGCATTTCGACGCGCTCGCGCTGCTGGCCCTCGCCGAGCAGCGCGGCAACCGGCACGCCCAGATGCTGGCCGAGCAGGTCGAGCAGCGCGGCTTCGAGCGCGGTGACCGCGTGGATCGTCGTGCGCAGGTCGAAGGTCTGCAGCCCGCGGCCGCTCGAGTCGCGGTCGGCGAAGGTGCGCCGCACGTCGTTGAGCACCGCGTGGTAATTGCCGACCGGCTGGCCGACGACGAGCGCGCGCGCATCGTCGAGCGTGCGGCGGATGCTTTCGCCGCCCGGCACCTCGCCGACGCCGGTCCGCCCGGCGCTGTCCGTCAGGATCACGAGGTTGCGGGTGAAGAACGGACCGTGCGCGCCGCTCAGGTTGAGCAGCATGCTGTCGTGGCCGGCGACCGGAATCGCTTGCAGGTCGACGATGCGCGGCGTGTCGTGGGAAGGCGAGGCAGTGGCGGCGTTCATGGGCGGCGATGGCAAAAGGGTGGGCAATGCCGTGCGGCAAAAGCTTTGCCGCGCGCGGCGGGAGGTGCGATCATTCGACAACCGACGTGCGCGGCGCGCAAGGCCTGCATGTCGACAGCAACCCGGAACGGGGTGGGAGCGACAACCGAACCAGCGAAGCGCAGAACGCGAACGCTGGCTGATCGTAAAGCATGGGACCGGGCAGGTGCTGGAATGCCGGCTTGAGTCGATAGGAGATCCATGCACTTATCATCAGTCGTCGGATGACTTGTGACGCAGTATAATGAATCATCGGCTTTCGCTCATACCCCGCGTAAACCCTCGGCTCACATTACGATCATTCTAAAAGGAACCGGCCTCATGTCCGTGCCCACGCTTCCCGCAGCGCCGCGCCGTCGCGCACGCAGCCTCGCACAAGATGTCGTCGACGCGCTGACCGCGCAGATCGAAAACGGCACGCTGCGTCCCGGCGACAAGCTGCCGACCGAAACCGAAGTCATGGCGGCGCAGGGCGTGAGCCGCACGGTCGTGCGCGAGGCGATCTCGCGGATGCAGGCGAGCGGCCTCGTCGAGACGCGCCACGGCATCGGCAGCTTCGTGCTGGAGCCGTCGCGCCGCCAGACGCTCGGCATCGATCCGGCGACGATCACGACGCTGCGCGACGTGCTCGCCGTGCTGGAACTGCGCATCAGCCTCGAGAGCGAATGCGCGAGCCTCGCCGCACAGCGCGCGAACGATACCGACCTCGCGGCGCTGCGGCGCGCGCTCGACGCGATCGCGACGGGCGCGGGCGGCGGTCGCGACACGGCGCAGCTCGACTTCCAGTTCCATCTTCAGATCGCGCAGTCCACCGGCAACCGCTATTTCGTCGACATCATGACGCAGCTCGGCACGTCGATCATCCCGCGCACGCGCGTGAACTCGGCGCGTTTTGCCGGCGACGACCTCGAGCGCTACGTCGGCCGGCTGAACCACGAGCACGAGGATATCTACGAGGCGATCGCGCGCCACGACCCGGAGGCCGCACGCGCCGCGATGCGCACGCACCTCACCAACAGCCGCGAGCGGCTGCGCCGCGCACACGAGGCGGCCGAGGCCGAGCGCGACACGCAGGCCAGCTGACACGCCGGGCTACGTTGCCCGCGTTGCCGCGGGCCCGGTCGAATCGCGTCAACATCAGTCGTCATACGAGATCGATGTAACTGCGCCGATCTCCGGGCCGGGCGGCGTTTCCGCCGCCCGGCCGCCGCCGATCAGCCTCCCTTCGACACGATCGTCTTCCACGCGCCGCTCTTCACCTGGTACAGCGTCGACATCCCGCTCTTCAGCGAGCCGTCGTTCGCGAACGAGATGCGGCCGGTGACCCCTTCGAAGTCGATCTTCTTGAGCGCCGGGCGATAGACCTTCGGGTCGGTCGAGCCGGCCGCCTGCATCGCCTTGATCGCCGCCCAGGCCGCGTCGTAGCCGAACTGCGCGTACGACAGCACGTCGACGCCAAAGCGCTTCTTGAAGCGCTGCTCGAAGTCCTTCCCTTGCGGCAGCTCGTCGAGCGGCCGGCCGTATTCCCACGCCATCGCGCCTTCGGCGGCCGGGCCCGCGATCTTGATGAACTCGTTGTCCTTCACGCCGCCGCCGCCGACGAATTGCGCGGTCAGCCCGAGCTGGTGCATCTGCTTGACGAAGTTCGCGGCGAGCGCATCGAGGCCGCCGAAGAAGATCAGGTCGGGGTTCTTGCCCTTCAGGCTCGTGATCTGCGCGCGGAAGTCGACCGCCTGGTTGTTCGTGAACTCGCGGCCGATGATGGTGCCGCCGGCGGCCTTCACGGCCTTCTCGAACTCGTCGGCCTCGCCCTGGCCGAACGCGGTGCGGTCGTCGATGATCGCGATGCGCTTCGCCTTCGTCACGTCGACCGCGTACTTGCCCGCGTTGCCGGCATTCTGGCCGTCGGTCGCGATCACCATGAACATGTTCGCGAGCCCGCGCGACGTGAGCGTCGAGTTGGTCGCGGCCGGATCGATCACCGGGATGCCGGCCTTGTCGTAGACGACCGACGCCGGGATCGTGGTCCCCGAGTTGAAGTGGCCGACCACGACCGACACGTTCTGGTCGACAAGCGCCTGCGCGGCCTGCACGCCGATGCGCGGGTCGGCCTGGTCGTCCTGCACGACGAGATTGAAATGCGCGGGCTTGCCGGCGATCTTCACCTTCTGCGCGGCAGCGTCGTCGAGCGCGAGCTGCACGCCGTTCTGCAGGTCCTTGCCGTAGCCGGCGTTCACGCCCGTGAGCGGCGCGGCGAAGCCGACCTTCACGTCGGTTGCGTCGGCGGCCTGGGCGGCCTGTTGCGAGAGGAGGGCAAGCGCGGATGCAATCGACACCGACAGCAGGGAATGACGGAATTTCATGTTGTTCCTCTTGTTCGACACCTGCGAGTGGATACCGCACGCGTCAGGGCAGGCCGGGCGCGTGCGACGGGCGGGCGGTTCGACCGCTTCTCGGAATCGGGCGGGGAGGCCGGCATCATGCTTTTCGAAAGAATCTCCCGTCAGGCTCCGCGAGGAGCCCCGATCGCCTCGATATATAGATAGGTCGCCGATTTGCGCGGGTCTTGGCAATTTGCTGCGCATTCGGTGCGGATTTGCGCATAGCTTCCGCGCGTGCGGCGGCGGCCGGTATCGGGAGTTTCCCGTCGCGAACGGAACGGGCGAGGAGGCGGGGGAGCGATGCGGGGCAGACAGGCGGCGCGACCCGCCGGGGGCCGCGCCGCGCGTGGGACGCCGTCAGTCGGACAGCGCGTCCGATGCGGCTTCGGCGTCACTGTGGGACGCGGTCGTGCGGATCAGCGGATCGCTGGTGCTCGGGCGCCCCGTCTCGACGTGGCCCGCGAAGCGGCGCAGGAAGCCGAGCAGCCGGCCGTCGCTGACAGTCAGGTCGTACCAGCCGTGGCTGCCGCGCAGATCCCAGTAGTCGTCGACCCGCGCACCCGGCGCGAGATCGAACGTGCGCGCGCGGCCGTGGCCGTATGCGTTCGTGACCTTGAGCCGCACGGCCTTGTGGCCGCGGTTCATCAGGCGCAGCGTGATGTTGCCGTTCGCGACGTCGTAGCCGTAGATCACCTCGGGGTTCACGCTCGCGCTGCCGACGCCGGTCGCGAACGGGCCGCGGAAATGGCAGTAGAAGCCGTTCGGGCCGTACACGTCGAGGTCGTACAGGCCGAGCGACGGTGCGGCGCTCCACGTATCGGCGATCCGCTTGCCGGCTTCGACCGTGTATGCCCACGGGCCGTCGAGGCGGTTGCGCGACTGGACCTGGAACGCCGCGCCCGCACCGCCCGTGTTCGCGAAGGTCAGCCGGAACTGGCCGTTCTCGGCTTCGACGCGGCCGTGCACGAACAGCTCGTACGGCAGCGCGCGCGCCGGACGCAGCCCGGCCTCCTGCTTCGGCAGCTTCTGCAGCACCGGCGGCACGGGGATGTAGTCGGGGTGACGGGTACGGTCGGGCGGCGCGTAGCCGCTCGTGTCGGGTAGTGTCGGCCAGCCGGCGTCGGCCGTCGCGAAGTCGAACGCGGCGGTCAGGTCGCCGCACACCGTACGGCGCCACGGCGACACGTTGCCGGCCTTGACCGGGTATTGTGCGCCGAACCGCGCCTCAATGAATTGCAGCAGCGACGTGTGATCGAAGGTCTGCGAGCAGAGCCAGCCGCCCTTGGTCCACGGCGACACGACGAGCATCGGCACGCGCGGCCCGAGCCCGTACGGGCCGGCCATGTGCGACGCGTCGCCGGCGAACACCTCGTTGGTCGTCGCGACCGTCGACAGCCCGTTGTCGCGCGATTGCGGCGCGAACGGCGGCGGCACGTGGTCGAAGAAGCCGTCGTTCTCGTCGTACGTGATGAAGAGCGCGGTCTTGCTCCACACGTCGGGATTCGATACGAGCGCCTGCAGCACCTGCTCGATGTACCACGCGCCGTAGTTCGCGGGCCAGTTCGGGTGCTCGGAATACGCTTCCGGCGCGCAGATCCACGACACCTGCGGCAGCGTGCCGTTCTTCACGTCCTGCTGCAGCACGTCGAACAGCGTGCCGCCCGCGCTGATGTTGGTGCCGGTGCGCGCCTTGTTGTACAGCGGCGTGCCGGGCAGCGCGGTGCGGTACTGGTTGAAGTAGAGCAGCGAATTGTCGCCGTAATTGCCGATGTACGGGTTTTGCGTCCAGCCCCACGAGCCGTTCGCGTCGAGCCCCGTGCCGACGTCCTGGTAGATCTTCCACGACACGCCGGCCTGTTCGAGCACTTCCGGATAGGTGGTCCAGCCGTAGCCCTGTTCCTCGTTGCCGAGCACCGGGCCGCCGCCCGTGCCGTCGTTGCCGACGTAGCCCGTCCACATGTAATAGCGGTTCGGGTCGGTCGAGCTCGGGATCGCGCAGTGATACGCGTCGCAGATCGTGAACGCGTCGGCGAGCTGGTAGTGGAACGGGATGTCGTCGCGCTTCAGGTACGCCATCGTCGTGGTGCCCTTGTTCGGCACCCACTGGTCGTAGCGGCCCTTGTTCCAGGCGGCGTGCATGTCCTGCCAGCCGTGCGGCAGGTCCTGCAGGAACTGCAGGCCGAGCTTGTCCGCGCCCGGGTGGAACGGCAGCAGCTCGGCCGGGCCGACCGGCTGATGGAACACCGACTTGCCGTTCGCGAGGCGCAGCGGGCGTGGATCGCCGAAGCCGCGGACACCGCGCATCGTGCCGAAGTAGTGGTCGAACGAGCGGTTCTCCTGCATCAGGATCACGATGTGTTCGATGTCGCGGATCGTGCCGGTGCGGCGGTTTGCGGGAATCGCGAGCGCATCGCGGATCACGGGCGGAAACAGGTTCAGCGCGGCGGCGCCGGCGGTGCCGGCGGCGACGCGCAGGAAGTCACGACGGTTCGATCGGGTCATGGTCGTTATCGTGCGGTAAAGGAAGGAGCCGATTGGCGGGACCTGCGGGAAGGGCGCGCCCGGGTCGCAGGATGCGGCTGCGCCTGTTCGTGCCGCCGCGAGCATAGCGAGGAATCGGTGTCATTCATGTGAAGTCCGGAAACGTTTGCATGCGCATCGAACCGGTATCGGGACGCCTATCGCCAATGGTCGTGGCGCAGGAGGGGCGGGCGGAAAAGCAGGGCGGCGCGAGATGCGCGCCGGGGATGCCGAGGGCGGTGCCGACGCGTCAGGCGTCCGTCACCCACGCGCCGAACCATTCGCTCGGGCGCGCGATCTCGTCCTGTGCGGCGACGAGTTCGAGCTCGTAGCGGCGCGCATCGTAGGTGGCCTTCACGACTGCATGCACGGCCGCGAGCGTGTGCTCGAACGCGGCGCGCACGGAGTCGCCGCGCAGCCGGCACGCGACGAAGATCGCGCTGGTCAGGTCGCCGACGCCGACTGGATGGCGCGGAAACGCGTACAGCGGACGCTGGCCGATCCACGCCTCGGTTTCGGTGACGGCGAGCATGTTGAAGCGGTCGGCGGGGCTGTTGCGGTCGTGCAGGTGCTTGACGAGGATGATCTGCGGGCCGCGGCGGATCAGCGCGCGGCACGCGTCGACGGCTTCGGCGACGGTCTCGATACGCCGCCCGGCGAGCTTCTGCAGTTCGGTGTGGTTCGGCGACATGCCGTCGGCAAGCCCCGGCATCTCGCGGACGATGAATTCCTCGACGCCGGGCTCGGGCCGGATGCCGCCCGTCTGGCCCATCGCGGGATCGCAGAAGTACCACGCGTTCGGGTTCATCGCCTTCACCGCGCGCACGATGTCGACCGTCGCACGCGCCTGCGGCGGCGACCCGAGGAAGCCGGACAGCACGGCGTCGCAGCGCTTGAGCGCGCCGATCGCGGCGATGCCGTCGACGAGCTGCTCCATCTTCGCGGCATCGATCGCGCTGCCGGCCCAGTGGCCGTACTGCATGTGATTCGACAACTGGACGGTATTGAGCGGCCAGACGTTGATGCCGAGGCGCTGCATCGGGAACACGGCCGCACTGTTGCCGGCATGGCCGTAGATGACGTGCGACTGAATGCTGAGGACGTTTTTCATGGGAATTCGCCTGCACGCGTTTCAGGGTCACGTCACACGATACCCGAGTTCGTCGCGTGCGCGGAAGTTGCGCGGCCCCGGGGTGTTGCGCGCCGTCGTCACGCGACCGCGTAGAATCGCGGGGCGCGAGGCGGCCTGGTTGCCCGCGTGCGTCTCCAATCACCGTGATCGCCATGCTTTCGATTTGCAAGATGTTGTTTGCCGCGCGCGCCGCCGTGCTCGGCGCGGGCGTTACCGTCGCATGCGCCATGCCTGTCGTGGCCGTCGCCGCGCCCGCCGGCAACGACGGGCCTGTGTACGGCCCGCGTCTGGAAGGGTTCACCTATCCGGAGACCGTGCATGGCTATGCGTTCGTGTCGCAGCGCGAAACCCTCGAGATGGCGTACCTCGACGTGCAGCCGGCGCACCCGAACGGCCGCACCGTCGTGCTGCTGCACGGGAAGAACTTCTGCGCGGCGACCTGGGAGGACACGATCGGCGTGCTGAGCCGCGCCGGCTATCGCGTGATCGCGCCGGACCAGATCGGCTTCTGCAAGTCGTCGAAACCCGATCGCTACCAGTACAGCTTCCAGCAGCTTGCGCGCAACACGCACGCGCTGCTCGAATCGGTCGGCGTGAAGTCGGCGACGATCGTCGGCCACTCGACGGGCGGGATGCTCGCGATGCGCTACGCGCTGATGTATCCGAAGGCGACCGACCAGCTCGTGCTCGTCAACCCGATCGGTCTCGAGGACTGGAAGGCGCTCGGCGTGCCGCCGCTGTCGGTCGACTACTGGTATGCGCGTGAACAGAAGACCACAGCGGACGGCATCCGCCGCTACGAGCAGGGCACGTACTACGCGGGCAAGTGGTCGCCGTCGTACGAGCGCTGGGTGCAGATGCTCGCCGGGATGTACCGCGGCGCCGGTCGCGACGCGGTCGCGTGGAACTCCGCGCTGATCTACGACATGATCCTCACGCAGCCGGTGGTCTACGAACTCGGCGCGATCCGCGTGCCGACGCTGCTGCTGATCGGCGACAAGGACACGACCGCGATCGGCAAGGACGTCGCGCCGCCCGACGTGCACGCGAAGCTCGGCCACTATCCGGAACTCGCGAAGCGCACGCAGGCGGCGATCCCCGGCGCGCGGCTCGTCGAATTCCCGGCGCTTGGGCACGCGCCGCAGATCCAGGACCCGGACGCGTTCCACAAGGCGCTGCTCGACGGGCTGGAGGCCGTGCACCCGCAGTGATGCGGGGCAGGCCGCCCGGCGGCACGCCCGTGCCGTCAGCGCGCCTCGTTCGCGAACTCGTCGCGGATCTGCGCGGCCAGTTCGAACGAGCGCAGCCGCGCGGCGTGATCGTAGATCTGCGCGGTGATGATCAGCTCGTCGGCACCCGTTTGCGCGATGCGGTCGCGCAGCTTGTCGCGCACCGTGTCGCGCGAGCCGACCGCCGCGAACGACAGCGAGTGCGCGACGTTCGCGAGTTCGAGCTCGTTCGCCTCGAGCACGTCGACGGGCGGCGGCAGCTTGCCCGGCGTGCCGCGCCGCAGGTTGATGAACTGCTGCTGCAGCGACGTGAACAGGCGTCGCGCCTCGTCGTCGGTATCGGCCGCGAACACGTTGACGCCGACCATCGCGTGCGGCTTCGGCCACGCGGCCGACGGCCGGTACTGGGCGCGATAGATCTCGAGCGCGCGCATCAGGTAGTCCGGCGCGAAGTGCGACGCGAACGCGAACGGCAGTCCGAGCATCGCGGCGAGCTGGGCGCTGAACAGGCTCGAACCGAGCAACCACACGGGCACGTCGAGCCCCGCGCCGGGCACCGCGCGCACGCGCTGCCCGGGCACCGGCTCGGCGAAGTAGCGCTGCAGCTCGGCGACATCGTCCGGAAACGAGTCGGCGCTGCCGATCAGGTCGCGGCGCAGCGCGCGCGACGTGGTCTGGTCGGTGCCGGGCGCGCGGCCGAGGCCGAGGTCGATGCGCCCCGGGTACAGCGACGCGAGCGTGCCGAACTGCTCGGCGATCACGAGCGGCGCGTGGTTCGGCAGCATGATGCCGCCCGAGCCGACACGGATCGTCTTCGTGGCGCCCGCGACATGGCCGATCACGACGGCGGTCGCCGCGCTCGCGATGCCGGGCATGTTGTGATGCTCGGCGAGCCAGTAGCGCTGGTAGCCCCAGCGTTCCGCATGCTGCGCGAGATCGACGGTGTTGCGGAAAGCCTGGGAGGCGTCGGCGCCGGCCGGAATGGGGGCGAGATCGAGTACGGAAAACGGAGTCATCGGGTGGCCTTCGAATGGGGGCATGGTGATGCGCTTACGCAACAAATGCCAAGGATTTTGCCAAAGGGTTCCGGAACGTGCTGGCGACGCGCCGATACCCATGCGCCTTTCAGGGATGCAGGGGCGATTTCGGTGATTGTTGCAAAAATCAATCCAATTGCTGATTAATTACCAATCTTTACGGCGATTGGATGTGAATCCGCATCGACATACAAATTTGCACGAAACGTTTGATTTTCAAGACTGCAATACGCCTGCAAAGCGCTTACGCTAATGTGAACGCGGTTGCTCTCGAATGGTTCGCCGGCTGCACAGCTTTGCGGGAATTGCACCAGTCCGTTTCTCGTAGTGCCGAGCGCGGGGTGCCGCAGGCTGATAAAATCCGGCGCCTGCCCATGTTGTGCCGATGGTAGCCATTCGAGTCTTCCCGTATCCCGTCCGGGTGTCGCGCGGAGAGGCGCCACGCGAAGCCGGGCTTGGCCGCACCCGAAGAACGGGGGCGTGCCTCCCTCATACACAGACGCTGCTGGAACAAGGAGTCGGGTCGTGCCCGCGTTCGTCGTTGTCGGAATACCGCATCACGCTCAATCACGCTCGAGCGTTCTCCGTGGCGTTCAGGTCGCCGGGAGGCGTTACGCATGACGCCAACCGCGACGCTGCTCGACTGGCTCCTGATCGTGTTCACGCTGGCCGCGGCCGGCTATGCGCTCGTCGCCGCCTTCGCGCCGCGGCCGCGCACGCCGCGCACGGCCGCGCGCGACGGCTTCGAGCCGGTCAGCGTGCTCAAGCCGCTGTGCGGCGCGGAGCCGCACCTGTACGAAAACCTCGCGACGTTCTGCGAGCAGCGCCATCCGCGTTATGAAGTGCTGTTCGGCGTCGCGTCGGCGGTCGATCCGGCCATCGCCGTCGTCGAACGGCTGCGCGCCGACTATCCCGAGTGCGACATCACGCTGGTGATCAACGCACGCGTGCACGGCAAGAACCTGAAGGTCAGCAACCTGATCAATCTCGCCGAACGCGCGAAGTACGGCCGCATCGTGATCGCGGACAGCGACATCGCGGTGAAGCCCGACTATCTGGAGCGCGTGACGGCACCGCTCGCCGATGCGTCGGTCGGTGTCGTCACGTGCCTGTATCATGCGCGCAGCGTCGGCGGATTCTGGACACGGATCGGCGCGCAGTTCGTCGACGCGTGGTTCGCGCCGTCGGTGCGGATCACGCACCTCGGCCGCTCGAGCCGCTTCGGCTTCGGCGCGACGCTCGCGCTGACGCGCGATACGCTAGACCGGATCGGCGGTTTTCTCGCGCTGAAGGACGAGCTGGCCGACGATTTCTGGCTTGCCGAGCTGCCGCGCCGCCTCGGGCGGCGCACCGTGCTGTCGGAGGTCGAGGTCGCGACCGACGTGATCGAGCCGGCGTTCGGGCCGCTATGGCACCGCGAGACGCGCTGGCTGCGCACGATCCGTTCGCTGAACCCGGCCGGCTTCGCGTTCCTGTTCATTACATTCACCGCGCCGTGGCTCGCGATCGGCGCGGCGCTCGCGCTGCGTCTCGACGGGACTTTCGCCGGCACGCTGGCGGGCGGGGCGGCCGTTGTCGGCGCATTCGGGCGGCTCGTGCTGCATGCGCGCGGCGAGGACGGCTGGCGCGCGTTCTGGCGCGATCTGCCGCTCGTCGCGGTGCGCGACACGCTGCTCGCGCTCGAGTGGCTCGCGGCCGCGTTCGGCACGCATGTCGTGTGGCGCGGCGCCAGGATGACCGTCGTCGGCGGCGAACGCGCGACGGCGGGCGTGGAAGCGGTGGACGGCCGTTAGGGCCGTTCCCGATCGAACCCGGCCCGAGGGCCGAGACGCGCTGCGCGGCGAAGCCGCGCGGAGCGACATGACAGAGAGGCGGGCGCCGGCAGGGCGGCCCGCGGTTTTTTGATTGAATCGTTGCAACGAATCGAACTATGCAGGCTACCGGAGCATTCATGAAAACGCTGTTCTTGCAGGCCCCTTCGTATGACGGCTTCGACGGCGGAGCCGGCTCGCGCTATCAGGCGAAGCGCGAAATCCGTTCCTTCTGGTATCCGACGTGGCTCGCGCAGCCGGCCGCGCTCGTGCCGGGCAGCCGCGTCGTCGATGCGCCGGCCGACGGCCTGTCGGTCGAGGAGACGCTGAAGATCGCCAACGACTACGACCTCGTGATCATCCACACGAGCACGCCGTCGTTCCCGACCGACGCGATGTTCGCGCAGGATCTCAAGAAGATGAAGCCGTCGATGCTGGTCGGCATGGTGGGCGCGAAGGTGATGGTCGATCCGCACAACTCGCTCACGGCGAGCGAGGCAATCGACTTCGTGTGCCGCGAGGAATTCGACTACACCTGCAAGGAAATCGCCGAAGGCAAGCCGTTCCCCGAGATCCAGGGCTTGAGCTGGCGCGCGAAGGACGGCTCGATCGAACACAACGAAGCGCGTCCGATCCTCGAGAACATGGACGAACTGCCGTTCGTCGCGCCCATCTACAAGCGCGACCTGAAGATCGACAACTACTTCATCGGCTACCTGAACTACCCGTACGTATCGATCTACACGGGCCGCGGCTGCAAGTCGCGTTGCACGTTCTGCCTGTGGCCGCAGACGGTCAGCGGCCATCGCTACCGCACGCGCTCGGTCGAGAACGTGCTCGCGGAAGCGAAGTGGATCCGCGACAACATGCCGGAAGTGAAGGAACTGATGTTCGACGACGACACCTTCACCGACGACCTGCCGCGCGCCGAAGCCATCGCCATCGGTCTGGGCAAGCTCGGCATGACGTGGTCGTGCAACGCGAAGGCCAACGTGCCGTACAAGTCGCTCAAGATCATGAAGGAAAACGGCCTGCGCCTGCTGCTGGTCGGCTTCGAATCCGGCGACGACCAGATCCTCGTGAACATCAAGAAGGGCGTGCGCACCGATTTCGCGCGCCGCTTCAGCGCGGACTGCAAGAAGCTCGGCATCAAGATCCACGGCACCTTCATTCTCGGCCTGCCGGGCGAGACGCAGGAAACCATCAAGAAGACGATCGAGTACGCGAAGGAAATCAATCCGCACACGATCCAGGTCTCGCTCGCCGCGCCCTATCCGGGCACGACGCTCTACAAGCAGGCCGTGGAAAACGGCTGGATGGAAGAGAACAAGACCATCAACCTGGTGAGCAAGGAAGGCGTGCAGCTCGCGGCGATTGGCTACGCGCATCTGTCGCGCGACGAGATCTATCACCACCTCGAGCAGTTCTATCGCCAGTTCTACTTCCGTCCGTCGAAGATCTGGGAGATCGTCCGCGAGATGCTGACGAGCTGGGAGATGATGAAGCGCCGCCTGCGCGAAGGTGTCGAGTTCTTCCGCTTCCTGCGCGCGCACGAGGCCTGATTCGTGGCGACGCAGCGGGCGGCGCGGGGGCTGATCTTCACCGCGGACGACTTCGGGCTGCATCCGCGCGTCAACGCGGCGGTCGAGCGTGCGCACCGCGACGGTGTGCTGAACGCTGCAAGCCTGATGGTTGGCGCGCCCGCGGCGCAGGATGCGATCGAGCGCGCGCGACGGCTGCCGTCGCTCGCGGTCGGCCTGCATCTCGTCCTCGCGGACGGGCCGGCCACGCTGCCCGCGCATGAAATTCCCGCGCTCGTCGGCCCCGACGGGCGGTTCGGCGACGCGATGGCGAAGGACGGTTGCCGTTTCTTCTTCCTGCCGCACGTGCGTGCGCAGCTGCGCCGCGAGATCCGCGCGCAGTTCGACGCGTTCGCGTCGAGCGGCCTGCCGCTCGACCACGTGAACGCGCACAAGCATTTCCACCTGCATCCGACCGTGCTGTCGATGATCATCGAGATTGGCCGCGACTACGGGCTGCGCGCGGTGCGGCTGCCGTACGAGACGACCGCGCCCGCGCTGCTCAAGCCGTGGATCGCGCTCGTGCGCGCGCGGCTCGACCGCGCGGGGCTCGCGCACAACGATTACGTGGTCGGGATCGAGCGTACGGGCGCGATGGACGAGGCCGTGCTGCTCGACGCGCTCGCGACGCTGCCGCCGGGTGTCGGCGAGATCTACTGCCATCCGGCCGAAGCCGGCGACGGCCCGATCACGCCGACGATGGCCGCTTACCGCCCGGTCGACGAACTGGATGCGCTGCTGTCGCCGCGCGTCGCGGCCGCGCTGAAGGCCGCGGGCGTCGCGACCGGCGGCTTTGCCGACGTGTTCGGCCAGCCAGCGGCCCGGCGCGGCGCGCAAGCGTCGCGCGCACCGGGAGTGCGGCCGTCATGACCAAGTGGATCAAGTGGCTCGGCTGGCCGATCGGCATCGGCATCCTGCTCGCGCTGGGGCTGCACGAAGGCGTCGGCGACGTGTCGCAGATGCTCGCGCGCGCCGGTTACGCGCTGCTGTGGCTCGTGCCGTTCCACGCGCTGCCGCTGCTGCTCGATGCGTATGCCTGGCACCTGCTGCTCGACCGGCGCAGTTCGCTGCCGTTCCTGTGGTGGATCGCGACCGTGCGCGAGGCCGTGAACCGGCTGCTGCCCGTGGTCGGGATCGGTGGCGAACTCGTCGGCATCCGGCTCGCGCGCTGGCAGGTGCCCGACGCGAGCCGCGTGACGGCGTCGGTGATCGTCGAGGTGCTCGTGACGATCGTCGTCCAGTATGCGTTCGCCGCGCTCGGCCTCGTGCTGCTGCTCGCGACGACGGACAACATGGGCGGCGGCACGATCGGCCTCGCGCTGCTGCTGACGCTGCCGCTGCCGGTGCTCGGCGTCGTGCTGATGCGTCGCGGCGGCGTCTTTCACGCGATCGAGCGTTTCGCGGGCCGCCTGCTCGGCGATTCGCACCGGCTGCTGCAGGGCGTCGACGGCCGCCGGTTCGACGCCGACATCGACGGGCTGATGTCGCGCACGGGCCTGCTGTTCAGCGCGTTCTTCTGGCAACTGGCCGGCTACGTGCTCGGCGCGCTCGAGATCTACTGGGCGCTTGCGCTGCTCGGCCATCCGGTGTCGATCGGCGGCGCGATCGCGATCGAGGCGATGACGCAGGCCGTGCGGCATGCCGCGTTCATGGTGCCGGGAGGCCTTGGCGTGCAGGAGGCGACCGTCGTGCTGCTCGCGCAGATGTTCGGCGTCGACCGCGAGACGGCGCTGTCGCTCGCGCTGGTCAAGCGCGGCCGCGAGGTGCTGTTCGGCTGCCTGGCGCTCGGTTCGTGGCAGCTCGCCGAACTCGTGCGCACGCGCCGCCGCATCCATGCGACGCCGGCCGTGCCGCGCGCGCCGCACGCGGCGAGCCGCGTGCCCGAACCCGAAACCCAAACCGAAACGACGCATTGAACACGAGACGGGCCGCGCGCCCGTCTCGCACTTTTGGCGTCGTGCGGGTATCCTTGCCGCGTGTTTTCTCGACGCGTATTTCTTCCGATGATTTTCCGTTTCCGGCTGCTTCCCGTAACGATGCTGGCCGCCGCGCTGGCGCTGACTGGCTGCGACGACAAGCAAAGCGAGCTCAACGTGCAACGTATCAGGGACTTCTTCAATGCGATCAAGCCCGCGCCGCTGTTGCTGAAGGGGCTGAAGGTCGGCGAATCGACCGAGGCCGACGTGCGCGGCACGATGGGCAAGCCCGAGACCGAACGCGTGTTCACCGACGGCTCGAAGCGTCTCGAATATCCGCGCGGCCCGATGGGCAACCAGACATGGTTCGTCGATCTCGATGCGAGCGGGCGCTACACGGGCGCGACGCAGGTGCTGACCGCCGAGAATTTTGCGAAGGTGGGCCCAGGGATGAACGAGGACGAGGTGCGGCGCCTGCTCGGCAAGCCCGGCGACATCGCGCAGTATCCGCTGAAGCCCGAGACGGTCTGGAGCTGGCGCTGGCTCGAGGACGGCGTCAACACCGACGCGTTCTTCAACGTCCATTTCGGCCCCGACGGGCTTGTCTATACGACTTCGCGCTCCGACATCCTGAAGGGACGGTAGGTCATCTCCGGCGCTATATCGAAAAAGCGACCGGAAAATTGCAAAAAGCCCGCTTCCCTGCACGTTATCCGCTTGTCAGGGAGCGGCTTTTTTCCTTTTGAAACAGCGGCGTAGGCCGCGGTTGCACATGGCGGGAAGGTTTGCTGCGCCGCAGCAAGCGCGCGCCAGGTGATTTGAGCCAATCAATTTCGCTTGCGACTATCCGCGTCAACCCGGCGCGGGACACGCATACGCGCCGGCATCCATTCCATCTCTGGAGACGCGCGTGTTCCTTTACGGCTTTGGTCCTGTCCTCTGGGCCGGTACCGTGCAGACCATCGAGCTGTCGGTGCTGTCGCTCGCCACTGCGGTGGCGCTGGGGCTGATCGGCGCGGTGGCGAAGCTGTCGCCCAACCGGTTGCTGCGAGCGATCGCGACCGGTTATACGACGCTGATCCGCTCGGTGCCCGATCTTGTCCTGATGCTGCTGCTGTTCTACAGCATCCAGATCTGGCTGAACCAGTTCACCGACCTTGTCGGCTGGGACCAGATCGACATCGACCCGTTCGTCGCCGGCGTGCTGACGCTCGGCTTCATCTACGGCGCGTACTTCACCGAGACCTTTCGCGGCGCGTTCCTGTCGGTGCCGCGCGGCCAGCTCGAAGCCGGTGCCGCGTACGGGATGAGCGGCGCGCGCGTGTTCGCGCGGATCATGTTTCCGCAGATGATGCGCTTTGCGCTGCCCGGGATCGGGAACAACTGGCAGGTGCTCGTGAAGGCGACCGCGCTGGTGTCGATCATCGGCCTCGCGGACGTCGTGAAGGCCGCGCAGGACGCCGGCAAGAGCACGTTCAACATGTTCTTCTTCATCCTCGTCGCGGCGCTGATCTATCTCGCGATCACGACCGTTTCCAACCTCGTGCTGATCCAGCTCGAGAAGCGTTATTCCATGGGCGTGCGGCACGCAGAACTATGATCGAGATCCTCCAGGAATTCGGCAAGGCGTTCCTTTACTGGGACGGCCAGCGCCTCTCCGGCCTCGCGGTGACGCTGTGGCTGCTCGTTGCGTCGATTTCGTTCGGCTTCGTGTGCGCGGTGCCGCTCGCGGTCGCGCGCGTGTCGAAGAAGAAGTGGGTGTCGATGCCCGTGCGGTTCTACACGTACGTGTTTCGCGGCACGCCGCTCTACGTGCAACTGCTGCTGATGTACACGGGCATGTACAGCCTCGAGTTCGTGCGTTCGCACTCGCTGCTCGACGCGTTCTTCCGCAGCGGCTTCAACTGCGCGATTCTCGCGTTCGCGCTGAACACCTGCGCGTACACGACCGAGATCTTCGCGGGTGCGATCCGCGCGATTCCGCACGGCGAGGTCGAGGCGGCGCGTGCGTACGGGATGACGCCGTTCACGATGTACTGCCGCGTGATCCTGCCGTCGGCGCTGCGCCGCGCGCTGCCGCTGTACAGCAACGAGGTGATCCTGATGCTGCATGCGACGACCGTGGCGTTCACGGCGACCGTGCCCGATATCCTGAAGGTCGCGCGCGACGCGAATTCCGCGACCTACATGGCGTTCCAGTCGTTCGGAATCGCCGCGCTGATCTATCTTGCGGTATCTTTCGCACTCGTCGCGGCGTTTCGCCGCGCGGAGCGCCACTGGCTTGCGTATCTCGCGGCCGCCCGTCATTGAATTCACTTCGAGGAGAGCCAGTTGGCCGAGATCACTCAAACGAGCGCTTCCACCAAGCTTGCGGCGCTCGACATCCACAAGCGCTATGGCGACAACGAGGTGCTCAAGGGCGTGTCGCTGAACGCGAAGGCCGGTGACGTCATCAGCATCATCGGCGCGAGCGGCTCGGGCAAGAGCACGTTCCTGCGCTGCATCAATTTCCTCGAGCGGCCGAATGCGGGGCAGATCGTCGTCGACGGCGAAGCCGTGCGCACGAAGGCCGACCGCGCCGGTGCGCTCGAAGTCGCCGATCACAAGCAGCTGCAGCGTATCCGCACGAAGCTTGCGATGGTGTTCCAGCACTTCAATCTGTGGGCGCACATGAACGTGCTCGAGAACGTGATGGAAGCGCCCGTGCACGTGCTCGGCATTTCGAAGAAGGAAGCCGAGGATCGCGCGCGCGAGTATCTGGAGAAGGTCGGCCTTGCGCCGCGCGTCGAGAAGCAGTATCCGTCGCACCTGTCGGGCGGCCAGCAGCAGCGTGTTGCGATTGCGCGTGCGCTCGCGATGCATCCGGACGTGATGCTGTTCGACGAGCCGACGTCGGCGCTCGACCCGGAGCTGGTGGGCGAAGTGCTGAAGGTGATGCAGAAGCTCGCCGAGGAAGGCCGCACGATGATCGTCGTCACGCACGAGATGGGTTTCGCGCGCAACGTGTCGAACCACGTGATGTTCCTGCATCAGGGGCGGACCGAGGAAGAGGGCGATCCGAAGGAGGTGCTGGTGCGCCCGCAGAGCGAGCGGCTGAAGCAGTTCCTGTCGGGCAGTCTCAAGTAACGCGACAGGGCGGGTTTCATACGTGGTACCGGTGTCTCGTCCCGCAGGCGCCACCCGCACGACGCAGGTGGCGATCGTTGCATTGCCGCCCGTGTCGATGTCGGGCGTGGGCCCGATCGTCGATGCGCTGAATCTCGCGAACGAGATCGACGGGCGGTTGCTGTATCGCTGGCAGGTGTGTTCGTGGGACGGGCGGCCCGTGCCGCTCGCGGGCGGTGCGCAGTGGCATGCCGATGCGGCGTTCAACGATGCGATTGCGTGCGACTGGCTGATCGTCGTGTCCGAGCGATTCCAGCAGTTTGCCGATTACCGGCTGTTTCTCGCGAGTCTCGCGCGCGTCGGGCAGCGCACGCCGGTCGTCACCGGCATTCACCACGGCGTGTGGTGGCTCGCGATGGCCGGGCAGCTTTCCGGTTATCGCGTGAGCGTGAACTGGGAGACGTATCAGCAGTTTGCCGAGCAGTTCGAGCGGTCGATCGTCACGCAGCAGGTCTTCGAGATCGATCGAGACCGCGCGACCTGCGCGGGCGGGCAGGCGACCGTTGATTTCATGCTGGCCATGATTGGCCGGGAACATGGGGTCGATCTCGCGGAGCGGATTGCCGATGCGCTCGGTACGGGGACTTTGCGGAGTGGCGAGGAGCGTCAGCGGATTCCCTTTGTCACCGCGCCCGGTGAGCGGCATCCTCAGTTGAACGATGCGTTGCAGCTCATGGAAGCCAATGTCGAGGATCCGCTGACGACCGATGAGATCGCCGGATTGGTCGGCGTTTCGCGCCGACAGTTGGAGCGGTTGTTTCGGCAGTATCTTGGGGCGATGCCTTCGAAGTACTACCTCAATCTTCGGTTGCTCAAGGCTCGTACGCAGTTGCAGCGGACCAGCAAGTCTGTTGTGCAGGTGAGTCTCGCTTGCGGGTTTTCTTCTGCTGCGCATTTTTCCAACGCGTACCGCGAACGGTTTGGGGTCACGCCTCGGGAGGATCGGCGAGCCTGGCTCGAGAAGCAGACCGGGAGTGAGCCTCGCGGGGGCGCGCTTGTTGAGCGGGATCGGAAAGGGTGAATTTTGTGTGGGTGGTTCGTTTGCGTTTTTCGTGAAGCACCTGTGATGTTGTCGGTCTATTAGCGTCGCCCCTGCGCGGGGCGGCGGTTACTTTTCTTTGTCTTGCCAAAGAAAAGTAACCAAAAGAAAGGCGCCGTGAGAACGCATGACTTCCCGGTGCCGTGGCCATCTGAGTGGATCGCACCTAAGTGTCCGCGCCAGTCAGGAATCCGGAGTGGTTCGAGCAATGGTTCTGATGCATCGCACCACCCGACGGAGCGGTATACCGCCCGCTGGCTCCATCCTCGCTACGCTCGGCTGCAAGGTGCTTCAGGTCGCACCGCTTACGCTCGGCACGCTTCCATCCGCGAAGCAGCGCCATGCCAGGCATTTCTGCTATTCACACCATTCGCGCTGACCGAGCCACTTGCCCGGTACCTGTTCGGCAATGTCGGGCAGGCGCATGTCTCCGCGTTTGTCGGCTGCGTCCCTTTTTTCTTGTGGGGCGAGGTGGCGGGATGGCTCATTTGCTGGACTCAAGGTGCGATCGGTCGTGATGGTTAGTGTCGATCGACGATTGCGTTGCTTGAGGGATGTGTACCTGTCGGCCGAGCGTAGCGAGGGCGGCGCCAGCGGACGGTATACCGCTCCGTCGGGTGGTGCGGCGAGTCGGAACCATTGCTCGAACCACTCCGTGCTCGTGACTGGCGCGGACACTTAGGCGCGATCCACTCCGAGAACCACGGCACCGGGAAGTCATGCGTTTTCCGAGCGCCTTTCTTTTGGGGGGTGTCAGAATTTCCGTGTTCAAGGCGGGTGGAGTAATTACACGGAAGGCCGAGCGAATCGATCTGCGTAAAGGATAGCGAATTGGTTCATGGCCGTCTTCCAGTCATGAGCGGCACTTCCCCAATTCGCGGTGATGTTGCGCAAGGCCAGCCAGATGAGTTTGGTGGCTGCCTCGTCGGTCGGGAAGTGACCCCGGGTCTTGATGATCTTGCGCAGCTGCGAGTTGATATTTTCAATCGCGTTCGTCGTGTAGATGATCTTGCGCACACCCGGCGGAAACGCAAAGAACGGGATCACGCGATCCCAGGCGTTGCGCCACGCGCTACTGACGGTCGGGAATTTCTGACCCCACGGCCCATCCGCAAACGCATCGAGTTCGGCCTGAGCTGCTTCCGCGCTGGGAGCGGCGTAGATCGGCTTGATCGCGGCGGCCAGTCCTCGGCGATCTTTCCAACTGGCGTAATCGAGGCTGTTGCGGATCAGATGGACGATACAGGTTTGCAGCGTAGTCGCCGGAAACACCACCGCCAGAGCTTCGGGCATGCCCTTAAGACCGTCGGTGACGGCGATCAGGATGTCGTGAACGCCGCGCGTCTTCAGATCGTTGAACACCTTCATCCAGAACTTGGCACCCTCGGTATTCTCGATCCACAGGCCCAGGATCTCCCGGGTGCCGTCGGGCAGCACGCCCAGCGCCAGGTACACCGCCTTGTTGCGCACGACGGCGTCTTCGCGAATCTTGACCCGCAGTGCGTCGAAAAACACGACCGGATACATCGGTTCAAGCGGTCGGGCCTGCCAGGCAGTCACTTCGGCCATGACTTCGTCGGTGACCGAGCTGATGAAGTCGGGCGAGACCTCCGTACCGTACTGTTCCAGCAGGAAGCCCTGGATCTCGCGTACGGTCATGCCTCGGGCATACATGGCGACGATCTTGTCGTCGAAGCCGGTGAAGCGCCTTTCGTGCTTGGGAATCAGGACGGGTTCGAAGCTGCCGTCGCGGTCACGCGGCACCTCGATGCGGATCGGACCGTCTTCGGTCAGAACCGTCTTGGCGCCTTTGCCGTTGCGCTGATTCGTGGCGTTGGCCGGCTTGGCAGCACCGAGAGGGTAGCCGAGATGATGGTTCATCTCGCCGCCCAGCGCACGCTCGATCAGCGCCTTCTTGAGCGCCAGCGTCGCGGCATTGATGGCTTCAGCCGTCATCGGGCCGTTGCCGAACTGCTCAAGCAGCTCGGCCGGAATCGCCGGCAGCGCCGCCGGCTGGGCTTTCGGTTTGCGAGGCATAAACTCTCCTTGAGAGCATGTTATGCCTTAAACACAAAATTCCTGACAGGCCCTTCTTTTGGTTACTTTTCTTTGGCAAGACAAAGAAAAGTAACCGCCGCCCCGCGCAGGGGCGACGCTAATAGACCGACAACATCACAGGTGCTTCACGACAACAGCAAGCGAACCACCCAAACCCCCCGGGACGGCAAAATAAAGCGCACTATCCGCTTCCGATAGAACCCGTCGCAATTCCGCAAGACGCTTGCGTCGCCCTTACCTAAACTTGATCCTGTTGAACCCTCTTACGAAACCGAAAGGAACGACCATGACGACCTCGACCGTGAACCGCCAGACATTCGACGAAGTGATGGTGCCGGTATTTTCCCCCGCCCCGTTCGTGCCGGATCGCGCAGAGGGCTCCCGCGTGTGGGACACGGCCGGCCGCGAGTACATCGATTTCGCCTGCGGCATCGCCGTGACGTCGCTCGGCCACGGCCACCCGGAACTGCTGAAGGTCCTGGACGAGCAAGGCCGCAAGCTCTGGCACATCGGCAACGGTTACACGAACGAGCCGGTGCTGCGCCTCGCGAAGCGCCTCGAATCGCTGACCTTTGCCGACCGCGCCTTCTTCGCGAACTCAGGCGCGGAAGCGAACGAAGCCGCACTGAAGCTCGCACGCCGCGTCGCGTTCGATCGCCACGGCGCCGATAAAACCGAAATCATCTCGTTCGTGCAGTCGTTCCACGGCCGCACGTTCTTCACGGTCAGCGTCGGCGGCCAGCCGAAGTACTCGGAAGGCTTCGGCCCCGTGCCGGCGGGCATCACGCACCTGCCGTACAACGACATCGAAGCCGCAAAGGCAGCGATCGGCCCGCAAACCTGCGCGGTGATCGTCGAGCCCGTACAGGGCGAAGGCGGCGTGATCCCGGCCGATCCGGCGTTCCTGAAGGCGCTGCGCGAAGCCTGCGATGCCAACAACGCACTGCTGATCTTCGACGAAGTGCAAACGGGCGTCGGCCGCACGGGCCAGTTCTACGCCTACATGGACACGGGCGTCACGCCGGACATCCTGACGACCGCCAAGGCGCTCGGCAACGGCTTCCCGATCGGCGCGATGCTGACGACGAACGAACTGGCGGCGCACTTCAAGGTCGGCGTGCACGGCACGACGTACGGCGGCAACCCGCTCGCGTCGGCGATCGCGGACAAGGTCGTCGAACTGATCGGCGACCCGGCACTGCTCGAAGGCGTGCGCGAACGCAGCGTGCGCCTGAAGGGCGCGCTCGAACGCGTCAACGCGCGCTTCGGCATCTTCAAGGACATCCGCGGCAAGGGCCTGCTCGTCGGCGCCGAACTCACCGCCGCCTTCGACGGCCGCGCGAAGGACTTCGTCAATGCGGCAGCCGAGAACGGCCTGATCATGCTGATCGCCGGCCCGAACGTGCTGCGCTTCGTCCCGTCGCTGGTGATCCCGTTCGACCTGCTCGACGAAGGCGTCAAGCGCTTCGAGAAGGCAGTCGAACAGGTGCTCGCCGCACAGGAAGCCACCGCGCGCTGATCGGCGCACCCCATCGCAGACAGGAACGACGATGCTATTTGTTCGCCCCGGCAAACTCACGGATCTCGATGCGCTCGCGCACATGGCGCGCACCGCGCAGCCGGTCCTGCACTCGCTGCCGCACGACCGCGCGGCGCTCGAAGCGCGCGTGGCGCTCTCCGAGGATTCGTTTCGCGCGGACGTCGACTTCGCCGGCGAGGAGTTCTACCTCTTCGTGCTCGAGGAATCGTCGACGGGCAAGCTGCTCGGCACGGCGAGCATCGTGGCCGCGGCCGGCTACTCGGAACCGTTCTACGCGTTCCGCAACGACGCACTGATCCACGCGTCGCGCGAGCTGCACGTGAACCGCAAGATCCACGCGCTCACGATGTCGCACGAACTGACCGGCAAGAGCCGGCTCGCCGGCTTCTATGTCGATCCGTCGCTGCGCGGCGATGCGGCCGCGCACCTGATCTCGCGCGCACGGATGATGTACATCGCTGCGAACCGCCGCCGCTTCACGCCCGAAGTGTTCACGCTGCTGCTCGGCGTGAGCGACGGCAACGGCGCATCGCCGTTCTGGGAAGCCGTGGGCCGCAAATTCTTCGGCCGCGACTTCACCGACGTCGACATCGCGTCGGGCGGCCGCAGCCGCACCTTCATCGCGGAAGTGATGCCGGCCTATCCGCTCTACGTGCCGCTGTTGCCGGAAGCCGCGCAGCGCGTGCTCGGCGAGCCGAACGAAACGGCACTGCTCGCGTACGACATCCATCTCGAGGAAGGCTTCGAGCCCGACCGCTTCGTCGACATCTTCGATGCGGGCCCGGTGCTGACCGCGCAGGTCGACCGCACCGCGTGCGTGAAGCACGGCGCCGAGCGCATCGTGCGCGAAGCCGCACGCGAGCAGGGCGACGTCGCGTACATGGTGTCGACGGGCAGCGGCGAATCGTTCCGCTGCGTGCTGGCCGACCTGCCGGGCGATACGGCCCATGCGCCGCTGGCCGGCGACGTGCGCGCGGCGCTCGATGTGAAGGATGGCGATATCGTGCGCTGCGTGCCGCTGCACCGCCGCGACGATGAAGATTTGACGGGAGACGCAGCATGATCGTCGTTCGGGTCGTACAAACGGGCGACGTCGACGCGCTCGTGTCGCTCGCGCAGGAAACCGGGCCGGGCCTGACCACGTTCAAGCCCGACCGCGACGCGCTCGCCGCGCGCATCGAGCGCGCGCGCCGCACGCTCGATGGCCAAGCCGCGCCGGGCGAGGCCGGCTACTTCTTCGTGATGGAAGAATCGAAGACGGGCGACATCGCGGGCGTGTGCGGGATCGAGACGCAGGTCGGCCTCGAACAGCCGTTCTACAACTATCGCGTGAGCACGGTGGTGCACGCGAGCCAGGAGCTCGGCGTATGGACGAAAATGTCCGCGCTGAACATCTCGCACGACCTGACGGGCTACGCGGAAGCGTGCTCGCTGTTCCTGAGCCCGCGCTATCGCACGGGTGGCGTCGGCGGCCTGCTGTCACGCTCGCGCTTCATGTTCATCGCGCAGTTCCGCGACCGTTTCCCGGAACGCATCTGCGCGGAACTGCGCGGCCACTTCGACGAAGACGGCACGTCGCCGTTCTGGCGCGCGGTCGGTTCGCACTTCTACCAGATCGATTTCAACGCGGCCGACTACCTCAGCTCGCACGGCCGCAAGGCGTTCCTCGCGGAACTGATGCCGCGCTACCCGGTGTACGTCGACCTGCTGCCGCAGGACGCCCAGGACGCGGTCGGCCTCACGCACCGCGACACGCTGCCGGCCCGCAAGATGCTCGAAGCGGAAGGGCTGCGTTACCAGAATCACGTCGACATCTTCGACGCGGGCCCCGTGCTCGAATGCCACGTCAACGACCTGCGCACGGTGCGCGAGAGCGTCGTCGTGCCGGTCGCGATCGGCGTGCCCGACGTGCGTGAAGGCGCACAGAGGTCGCTCGTGTCGAACACATCGCTTGCCGACTTCCGCGTCGGCGTCGCGCCGGGCGTGGTCGCGAACGGCGCGTTCGTGCTGTCAGCCGACGATGCCGTCGCGCTCGACGTGAAGGCCGGCGATCCGGTTCGCGTGCTGCCGCTCAAAGTCAAACAGGGATAAACGAATCATGACGGAACTCTTCATCGACGGCGCCTGGGTCGCAGGCTCGGGCCCCGTCTTCGCTTCGCGTAACCCGGGCACGGACGAGATCGCCTGGCAGGGCGACAGCGCGTCGGCGGCCGACGTCGACCGTGCGGTCGCGAGCGCGCGCCGCGCGTTCGCCGGCTGGTCGGCGCTCGACTTCGAATCGCGCTGCGCGATCGTCAAGCGCTTCGCGGCACTGCTCAACGAACGCAAGGAAGCGATCGCGACCGCAATCGGCCGCGAGACGGGCAAGCCGCTGTGGGAAGCGCGCACCGAAGTCGCATCGATGGCCGCGAAGGTCGGCATTTCGATCCAGGCATACCAGGAGCGCACGGGCGAGAAGCGCCTGGACATGGCCGACGGCGTCGCGGTGCTGCGTCATCGCCCGCACGGCGTCGTCGCGGTGTTCGGTCCGTACAACTTCCCCGGCCACTTGCCGAACGGTCACATCGTGCCCGCGCTGATCGCCGGCAATGCGGTCGTGTTCAAGCCGTCGGAGCTCGCACCGGGCGTCGCGCGCGCGACAGTCGAAGTGTGGAAAGACGCGGGGCTGCCGCCCGGCGTATTGAATCTCGTGCAGGGCGAGAAGGACACGGGCATCGCGCTCGCGAACCATCGGCAGATCGACGGGCTGTTCTTCACGGGCAGCTCGGATACCGGCACGCTGCTGCACCGGCAGTTCGGCGGCCGTCCGGAAATCGTGCTCGCGCTCGAGATGGGCGGCAACAACCCGCTCGTGATCGGCGAAGTCGAGGACCTCGACGCGGCCGTGCATCACACGATCCAGTCGGCGTTCCTGTCGGCCGGCCAGCGCTGCACGTGCGCGCGCCGCATCTTCGTGCCGCAGGGCGCGTTCGGCGACCGCTTCCTCGCGCGCTTCGCCGACGTCACGTCGAAGATCACGGCCGACGTGTTCGACGCCGATCCGCAACCGTTCATGGGCGCGGTGATCTCGGCACGCGCGGCCGCGAAGCTCGTCGACGCGCAGTCGCGGCTGATCGAGCAAGGCGCGAAGCCGATCGTCGCGATGACGCAGCGCGATCCGCGCCTCGGTTTCGTGAACGCGGCGATCGTCGACGTGACGGGCGTGGCCAACCTGCCCGATGAAGAACATTTCGGCCCGCTCGCGCAGATTGTCCGCTACGCGACGTTCGACGAAGCGATCGAACGCGCGAACGACACGGCATTCGGCCTGTCCGCCGGCCTGCTCGCCGACGACGCGCACGCATGGGAGCACTTCCGCCGCACGATCCGCGCCGGGATCGTCAACTGGAACCGGCCGACCAACGGCGCATCGTCGGCCGCGCCGTTCGGCGGCACCGGCCGCTCGGGCAACCATCGCCCGAGCGCGTATTACGCAGCCGACTATTGCGCGTATCCGATGGCGTCGGTGGAAAGCACGCAACTGACCTTGCCCGCGAGCCTGTCGCCGGGCCTGCATTTCTGATCGAGGGAGCGACGATGAACGCACAAGAAGCCAATTTCGACGGGCTCGTCGGCCCGACCCACAACTACGCCGGGCTGTCGTTCGGCAACGTGGCGTCGCTCAACAACGAGAAGTCGGCCGCGAATCCGAAGGCCGCCGCGAAGCAGGGGCTGCGCAAGATGAAGCAGCTCGCGGATCTCGGTTTCGCGCAGGGCGTGCTGCCGCCGCAGGAGCGGCCGTCGCTGCGCCTGCTGCGGGAGCTCGGCTTCTCCGGCAAGGACGCGGACGTGATCGCGAAGGCCGCGAAGCAGGCGCCCGAACTGCTCGCCGCGGCGAGTTCGGCATCGGCGATGTGGACCGCGAACGCGGCCACCGTCAGCCCGTCGGCCGACACGAGCGACGGCCGCGTGCACTTCACGCCGGCGAACCTGTGCAGCAAGCTGCATCGCGCGATCGAGCACGAAGCGACGCGCCGCACGCTGTCGACGCTGTTCGCCGATCCCGCACATTTCGCGGTGCACGACGCGCTGACAGGCACGCCGGCGCTCGGCGACGAAGGCGCGGCGAACCATACGCGCTTCTGCGCCGAATACGGCAAGCCGGGCATCGAGTTCTTCGTGTACGGCCGCGCGGAATACCGCCGCGGCCCCGAGCCGAAGCGCTTCCCGGCGCGCCAGACCTTCGAGGCGAGCCGCGCGGTCGCGCATCGCCACGGGCTCGCCGAAGAAGCGACGGTCTACGCGCAGCAGGATCCGGACGTGATCGACGCCGGTGTGTTCCACAACGACGTGATCTCGGTCGGCAACCGCGACACGCTGTTCACGCACGAGCGCGCGTTCGTCAACAGGCAGGCGATCTACGACACGTTGACCGCCGCGCTCGACGCACGCGGCGCACGCCTGAACGTGATCGAGGTGCCCGACGCGGCCGTGAGCGTGAACGACGCGGTGACGTCGTATCTGTTCAACAGCCAGCTGCTGTCGCGCGCGGACGGCTCGCAGGTGCTCGTGGTGCCGCAGGAATGCCGCGAGAACGCGAACGTCGCGGCCTATCTCGACCGTCTCGCGGCCGGCAACGGCCCGATTCACGACGTGCTCGTGTTCGACCTGCGCGAAAGCATGAAGAACGGCGGCGGCCCCGCCTGCCTGCGCTTGCGGGTGGTGCTGAACGAAGCGGAGCGCGCGGCCGTCACGTCGAACGTGTGGATCAACGACACGCTGTTCGCGTCGCTCGACGCATGGATCGACAAGCACTATCGCGATCGCCTTGCACCGGACGACCTCGCCGATCCGGTGCTGCTCGACGAATCGCGCACGGCGCTGGACGAGCTCACGCAGATCCTGCGCGTCGGTTCGCTGTATGACTTCCAGCGCTGACGCACCGATGGCCGCCGCCGCGTCGCTCGACGACTTTCTCGCGTTCACGCTGGCCGGCGGCGCGCCGGCCGTGACGGACGGCGCCTGCGCGGGAGGTGCAGTGCGCTGGCAATGGCTCGGCGACGGGCTGCTCGCGCTCGAACCGGCCGCGGCGGCCGACACGGCGCGGGCGAGCGTGCTCGTATCGGCCGGCGTACACGGCGACGAGACGGCGCCGATCGAGCTGCTGTCGATGCTCGTGCGCGATCTCGCGTCGGGCGCGCTGCCGCTCGCGTGCCGGCTGCTCGTCGTGCTCGGCAACGTGCCGGCGATGCGTGCCGGCGAGCGTTATCTCGACGACGACCTGAACCGCCTGTTCAGCGGCCGTCACGCGCAGGTGCCCGCGAGCCGCGAAGCGCCGCGCGCCGCGCAGCTCGAAGCGGCCGCTGCCGCGTTCTTTGCGGCTGCGCCGGCGGGCAGTGCGCGCTGGCACATCGACATGCACACGGCGATCCGTGCATCGGTGTTCGAGCAGTTCGCGCTGCTGCCGCATACGGGCACGCCGCCGACGCGCACGATGGTCGAATGGCTCGGCGACGCGCGCATCGCGGCCGTGCTGCTGCATACCGCGAAGGGCAACACGTATTCGCATTTCACGGCCGAGCACTGCGGCGCGCTGGCATGCACGCTGGAACTCGGGAAGGTGCGGCCGTTCGGCCAGAACGACCTGACGCGCTTCGCGCCGGCCGACCGCGCGGTGCGCAAGCTCGTGTCGGGTGCCTCGCGCGATGCCGATGCCACGCTGCCGCGCGTATTCACGGTGATCGACCAGATCACGAAGCAGAGCGACGCGCTCGAATTGTTCGTCGCGGCCGACGTCGCGAACTTCACCGCGTTTGCGCGCGGCACGGTGCTCGCGCAGGACGGCGACTACCGCTACACGGTGACGCACGACGAAGAACGGATCGTGTTTCCGAACCCGGCCGTGAAGCCGGGCCTGCGCGCGGGCCTGCTGGTCGTCGACACGACGCGCGAGACGATCGCGGCGCTCGTCTGACCCCTCGGCGCGGCCGCGGCGCAGTGCGGCCGGCCTTGCGTATTTGCGACATCGTCTTGCAAGTTCGGCGGCCGGCCCGGCTGGCGTCGTGAGCGCACCGCAGCATCGCGCGCCGACGGCCGCTTTGCCGTACCGGGCCGCGCGGATTGGTACAATCGCGGCCTTGCGGCTGTTGCGCCGCATCAAGGCGCGGCAGCGGCATTGGCGTGGTTATCTGGCCCTGCAATGATGCATGCGCCCGTAGTTCCGGAACATTCGAGTATCGAGGAGAGCACCTGATGAAGTTGGATTGGCGTAAAGTGGCCGCGCATGCGGTGGTGGCGGCATCGGCCGTGGCGGCAGGCAGCGCGTTTGCCGCGGATCTGAAAGAGATCCGGTTCGGCGTCGAGGCCTCGTACGCACCGTTCGAATACAAGACGCCCGACGGCAAGCTGACCGGCTTCGACATCGATATCGGCAACGCGGTGTGCGCGAAGCTGAAGACCAAGTGCGTGTGGGTCGAGAACGACTTCGACGGCCTGATCCCCGCGCTGCAGGCGCGCAAGTTCGACGCGATCAACTCGGACATGACGATCACCGACCAGCGCAAGCACGCGATCGCGTTTACCGATCCGATCTACACGATTCCGAACCAGCTGATCGCGAAGCAGGGCAGCGGCCTGCTGCCGACCCCGCAAGCGCTGAAGGGCAAGCGCGTCGGCGTGCTGCAGGGCACGATCCAGGAAGCGTACGCGAAGAAGAAGTGGGCGCCGGCAGGCGTCGAAGTCGTGCCGTACCAGACGCAGGATCTGGCCTATGCCGACCTGAAGTCGAGCCGTCTCGACGCGACGTTCCAGGATTCGGAAGCCGGTTCGAAGGGCTTCCTGACGAAGCCGCAGGGCCAGGGCTTCGCGTTCGCGGGCGGCACGGTCAGCGACACCGAGATCCTCGGCTCGGGCGTCGGCTTCGGCCTGCGCAAGAACGACGCGGCGCTGAAGACCGCGCTCGATCAGGCGCTGAAGGAACTGAAGGCCGACGGCACGATCGACAACCTCGCGAAGAAGTACTTCAGCGTGCCCGTGACGCTCAAGTAAGCGTTTCGTTCGATCGCACGATGCAGCCGGCCGCTTATGCGGCCGGTTTGCTTTGGGCGGCTGGAAACGGCGTGGTGTGGCCGTCGGCCGCGCTAGGCGGGGAAGAACCGGCCCAGTTCGCGCGCGAGCTCGTTGAGCACGCCCATCTCCTGCTGCGTGATCTTGCGCGCGGGTTGCGCGCCAGCCCAGTCGCCGTATAGCAGCGCGACGGTGGTCGCGCCGACGCGCACGGGCAGCAGCACGAACGCGCGCGTGTCGTCGAACGCGTCGAGATACCACGCGGGCAGGCGCTTGAGCATCTTCGGTTCCTGCGCCTGCTCGATGAAGATGCCGACCGAGTTCGAGATCGCGAGGTGAAACACGTCCGGCTCGAAGCGCTCGTCGAAGCGCAGCCGGTAGAGCGCTTCATCGACGCCGGGGCCGAAGCCGAGGCGCGCGGCGAACATGCCGTCGTCGTGACGCACGAACATCACGGTGCGCGTAAACGCAAGGCCGGCAAGCAGGCTTTCCGACGCGAGCGCGAGCACCGGCGTCAGCACGTGCTCGGACGGTAGCGCGCGCAGGTCCGCGAGGCCGGCTTCGAGGCATGCCTCGGGCTCGGCCTGCGCGCGTGCGATCGCATCGGCGTTCGCGCGCAGCTCGACGATCTCGCGCATCACGGTGTCGCTCGCTTCCTCGCGTGCGAGCCGATCGGCGATCTCGACGAGCGCGTCGGCCTCCATGTCGAGTTCCGCGCCGTAGTGCTGCGCGAGCGCCGCGATGCGCGTGTCGCGCTGCAGGCTCGCGGGCATCACGAGCGCGCTCGCGACGTCGGTCGAGCAGCGACTCACCGCGCGCAGCCAGCGGATGCGGTCGGCCGGGCCGTCATCGGTCGCATGGCCCGCGTTGGGTTCGTCGTCGTAGTCGTCGTCGAACGCGTCGGCGCGGGCCGCGTGGTCGTCGTTGGCTATCCCCGCGCGGATCACGTCGGGCAGCCGCCAGCGTGCGGCCGCCTCGAGCCCGATCTCGTCGAAGCCGACGCCGAGCACGTCGGCGCACGCAGCCGATTCGTCGCCGTTCAGCTCGGCCGCGCGGCGGCGGATCCGGTCCCATTCGCTGTCGAGATAGCAGACCACGAGCAGCTTGCCGACCTGGCGCATCAGCGTGCAGACGACGGCTTCCTCGCCCGCGCGCAGTTCGACGTGCTCGGTGAGCTTGCGCGCGACGCAGCCGGACAGCAGCGCACGGTTCAGTTCGAGCTTCGCGTCGATGCGTCGCGGCGTGCTGTGGTGGAAATGGTCGACGAGCTTCAGCCCGACGACCAGATGGCCGACGGCGTCCATGCCGAGCACCATCAGTGCGCGGGTGACGGTCGTGATGTTGCCGCCGAATGCCATGTACATCGCGGAGTTCGCGAGCCGCAGCACTTTCTGCGTGAGCGCGAAGTCCGACAGCACGACGCGCACGAGTGCGGTGAAGTCGAGGTCGTCGTTCTTCATCGCGGCCATCGTCGCGCGCAGCGATTCCGACAGCAGCGGGAAATCGCCCCGTTCGTTCATCCGGGCCCACAGCTTGTCGAGCAGTGCGGTGCGGGGCAGGTGTTCGGTGATTGACATACGGATCTGTCCGGTTCGCCGCGCGCGTCAGGCGGCGGCGTGCAGGTGCAGCTGCTGCGCCTCGAAGCGCCGTGCGAGTTCCTCGGACGGCAGCGCCTGGCAGACGAGCCAGCCCTGGATATGATTGCAGCCCATCTCCGTCAGCAGCGCGCGCTGTGCCTCGGTCTCGACGCCTTCGGCGACGAGCTCGAGATCGAGCGTTTGCGCGAGGCCGACCACGGCCGACACGATCGCGCGGTCATTGCGCGAGGTCAGCAGGTTCTCGACGAAACTGCGGTCGATCTTCAGCTTCGCGAGCGGGAAGCGCTGCAGATACGCGAGGCTCGAATAGCCGGTGCCGAAATCGTCGATCGCGAAGCGGATGCCGAGATCGGTCAGCTCCTCGAGCAGCCCCTTCGCATGCGCGGGATCGTGCATCAGCAGGCTTTCGGTGATTTCGAGCACGATGCGGCGCGGGTCGATGCCCGTCAGCGCGATCGCCTCGCGCACGCTCTGCGTGAAGCGCGGGTCGCGGAACTGCTGCGGCGACACGTTGACCGCCACGTACTGCAGCGCGAGCCTCTGGCGATCCCACGCGACGAGCTGCATGCACGCGGCCTTGAGCACCCAGTTGCCGAGATAGTTGATCAGGCCGATCGATTCGGCGAGCGGAATGAAGGTCGCCGGCGGCACGAGGCCGTGCACCGGATGGCGCCAGCGGATCAGCGCCTCGACGCCGACCACCGCGCCCGATTGGCTGCGCGTGATCGGCTGGAAATGGAGCGAAAACTCGCCGTTGCGCACGCCGTCGTACAGGTCGGCTTCGAGCTTCAGCCGCTCGGCGTCGGCCGGATCGTCGACGGGCGCATGGAACGCGAGCGCGTTGCCGCCCGATGCCTTCGCCTGCGCGAGCGCGTGGTCGGCGCGGCGCAGCAGCGGGCTGTGGTGCTGCGCGCGATGGGGCAGCGCACGTTCGTCCGGGTAGAGCGCGATGCCGATGCTCGCGGACAGGTGCACGGTCTGCCCCTGGTACACATAGGGCTCGCGCACCGCGGCCTGCAGCCGGCGCGCGAGCGCATCGGCGGCGGCGCTCGCCCGCGTGCGGTCCGACGCGCCGAGCACGACCGCGAACTTGTCGCTCGCGACGCGCGCGAGCCGTTCGTTCGGCGTGACGAGCGCCTTCAGCCGCTGCGCGGTCTCGCGCAGCAGCGTGTCGCCCGCGTCGTAGCCGAGCGCGCGGTTGATCCGCTGGTAGTCGTCGAGGTCGAGCAGCAGCAGCGCCGCGCAGGTGCCGTCCTCGTCGGCGGCCTGCTGCGCGCGCATCAGCGCGGGCACGAGCGCGGACAGGTTGTCGAGCCCCGTCATCGGATCGTGGTGCATTTCGTACGTCAGGCGCGCCTCGAGCGCGCGCCACGACGACACGTCGAACGCCGCGATCGCGAAGCCGTCGACCCCGTGGTGGCGGCTCTTGAACGCGCGGACCTCGACGTCCAGCGGGTAGGTGAGCGACTTGACGATGCACATCGTCGCCTTCTCGACCTGGCCGGACCGCGCGGCGCGCGCAAGCAGGCCTTCGAGCGCCGAGGTATCCTGTTCGGCGATCAGGTCGCGCAGCGTCAGCGTGTGCAGGTAGTCGCGGTGGTAGCCGATGAAGCGCAGGCTCGCGTCGGACACGTACAGAAAGCGCAGCTCGTGGTCGACATGGGCGAGGAAATCCACCGTGCCGACCGTCTGTTCCAGCCAGTTGCGCACGGAGTCGTCGCGGCGCGGCGCGCCGGCGCGCGCGGGCATCAGCGCGCCGCCCGACCAGGCGAAGCGGCGCAGCGTATGCAAGGCACTGCGCCAGGAGCCCTTGCGTGACGTCTGTTTCCTGTTGGCTTCCATGTTTCTCGCTGACGTGAAGGGCTGGAACCGGTTGTCCGGAAGGAATAACGGCAGACTGTGCGGAATCTTTAACGGGCCGGCCGCGGATGGCGCTGCCGCTGACCCGGATCGTACGCGGGGCGTTCGACAGGCGAACGCCGACGTGGCCTACATCGAGGCTGACTTTATAAGAAATGAGGACGCAGATGAAGCGAAAACTGTTGCTGGGCGCCGCCGTGGCGGCGCTGGTGGCCGGCCATGCGCTGATGGCGCAGGCGGAGCTGAAGCCGGGCGCCGCGGCGCCCGACTTTACGACGCAGGCGTCGCTGGGCGGCAAGACTTACACGTACTCGCTCGCGGACGCGCTGAAGCAGGGGCCGGTGGTGCTGTATTTCTACCCGGCTGCGTTCACGAAGGGCTGCACGATCGAGGCGCACGCGTTCGCCGATGCGGTCGACCGTTACAAGGCTTACGGCGCGACGGTGATCGGCGTGTCGGCAGACAATATCGACACGCTGACGAAATTCTCGGTGAGCGAGTGCCGGAGCAAGTTCCCGGTCGCGGCCGATCCGGACGCGAAGATCATCCGTGAATACGACGCGAAGCTGCCGGCGCTCGACCGCGCGAACCGCGTGTCCTACGTGATTTCGCCGGAAGGGAAGATTCTCTACGAATACACGAGCATGTCGCCCGATAAGCACGTCGAGAACACGCTCGCCGCCGTGAAGGCGTGGGCCGACGCGCATCCGAAGCAGTAAACGGGCGCCCGACGCGTCAAAGCGGCCCGTCGTGCGGGCCGCGGGCACAGGACAACGCGCCGCCGCGCGGCGGGCCGCTACGCGCGCAACGCCTGTTCGATCGGCACGCTGCCGCCGACGAAGCCGACGATCTTGCGTGTGATGCCGAGCTTGATCGCCTCGATCGCGGCCCATGCGACATCCTGGCGCGACACGGGCGGCGCGGGGTCGAGCCACGCGTCGGTCAGCGCGATCTTGCCGACGCCCGGATCGTCCGTGAGCGGGCCGGGGCGCAGGATTACGTAGTCGACACCCGACGCGATCACGCGCTCGTCGCCTTCGCGCTTCATCTGCGAATAGTGGCGCAGCGCGTCCGGGCTGTGCTCGGGCCGGTACGCGGACAGCGAACTGATCACCACGAGCTTCTGCGCGTTGTAGGCAAGCGCATATTCGGCCGCGCGCGCGACCGCGTCGCGGTCGACCTGTTCCTCTTCGGCTGCGCCATCCGTTTCGGCCGAGCCGGCCGCGTAGATCACATTCGTGATGCCCTGGAATGCGTGCGAGAAATCGTTCGTCAGATCGGCCTCGACGACCCGTGCGCCCGCCAGCGCATAGCCGTGCCGGCGCACGAGCGCCGTGACCTCGAACTCCGGCTGCTTGAGCAGCAGATCCGCGCAGGCCTGGCCCGTGCGGCCGGTCGCGCCAATCAGCAGTACCTTCGTCGTCATGACACCGCTCCTTGCTCGATGCGTCGTCCTTCCAGATAGGGACGGACGACCGATACTCAAGTGTAATGTCGATTTGGCCCGGCGGCGGGTGTGTAATAAGGGGCATACCGGCGCGGGCGTACCGGCGAGGGTACGCGATCTCCGGCGGTGCGGCGGGCCTTCAGGCCGTCATTCAATCACACGGATTCGGGAATGACGCGCCGACCGGCTATCATGTGCGCGATGCTTTTTTCGCCGCTACGCCATACAACGCGTCGGCCAACCGGTTGGAGTACACATGGCATTACCCCTGGACAACGTCAGCATGGCCGTGTTCTGCGACTTCGAGAACGTCGCGCTCGGCGTGCGCGACGCGAAGTACGAGAAATTCGACATCCAGCCCGTGCTGGAGCGGTTGCTGCTGAAGGGCAGCATCGTCGTGAAGAAGGCCTATTGCGACTGGGATCGCTACAAGGGCTTCAAGGCGTCGATGCACGAGGCGAGCTTCGAGCTGATCGAGATTCCGCACGTGCGCCAGTCGGGCAAGAATTCGGCCGACATCCGGCTCGTCGTGGACGCGCTCGACCTGTGCTACACGAAGTCGCACGTCGATACGTTCGTGATCATCAGCGGCGACTCGGATTTTTCACCGCTCGTGTCGAAGTTGCGCGAGAACGCGAAGAAGGTGATCGGCGTCGGCGTGAAGAAATCGACGTCGGACCTGCTGGTCGCGAACTGCGACGAATTCATTTTCTACGACGATCTCGTGCGCGAGCAGCAGCGTGCGCTGGCGAAGCGCGAACAGCAGCGCACGGGCACCAGCGCCGCGAAGCGGCCGGACGAACCGTCGCGCAAGCACGAGATGGACGCGCGCAAGGCCGAGGCGATCGCGCTGGCGGTCGAGACATTCGACGCGCTCGCGTCGGAGCGGGACGACGTCGGCAAGATCTGGGCGTCGGTGCTCAAGAGCGCGATCAAGCGCCGCAAGCCGGATTTCAACGAGTCGTACTACGGGTTCCGCGCGTTCGGCAACCTGCTCGACGAGGCGCAGGCGCGCGGCCTGCTCGAAGTGGGGCGCGACGACAAGTCGGGTGCGTTCGTGTCGCGGGCACGCCAGCAGGCGGCCGCGGAGCACGTCGCGACGGCCGGTGACGGCGGCGCCGCGCACCACGGCACGCGCGCGGCGGAGCCGGCGCAGGCCGGGCGCGAGCCGCGCCGCCGCCGCGGGCAGCGGGCGGAAGCGGTCGTGCACGAAAGCGTGCAGGTCGAAGCGGAAGAGGCGGCCGTTGCCGAACTCGCCGACGCAGCGGCGGTCGTGCCGGCTGAAACGACCGAAGCGGCCGACGCGCACGGCGACGCGAAGGATGGCCGCAAGCGGGCCCGCAAGAGCGCGGCGAAGAAGACCGGCGCGAAGAAGGGCGCCGCCGCGAAGAGCGCCGGCCGTCACGCGGCCGCGAATCCGGACGACACCGCGCATGGCGCGGCGAAGCACGGTGGCGACAAGCATGCGCACGGCAAGCATGCCGACGACACGCATCGCGATGCGGAGCAGGGCGACGAGCGGCACGCCGCGGTGAAGCACGCCGAGCCGCCGACGGCCGGCGATTTTGGCGGCGAGGTTGCTGCCGCGCAGCCGTCGCATGACGCCGTGCCGGCCGAAGCGGCTGTCGAAGCACCGGCCGACGCCAAGCCGAAGAAGCCGGCCCGCAAGGCGGCGCCGCGTGCGCGGCGCCCGCGCAAGACGGCGGCGGCCACCGAGTGACGGCAGCCGGCCGGGTGTCGTCCGAAACAGGTCGGCACCCGCGCTGCGCAATACCGGCCGGCGCAACGCCGGCCTGCCTGCCCGGCTAGCCGTTCAGCACATACGGCCGCGTCATCACTTCGAGGAAGTGGCCGTCCGGATCGTCGAAATACACGCCGCGGCCGCCGTTGTGGCGATAGATGTCATCGGGTTGCCGCTTTGCCGGATCGGCCCAGTGCGGCAGCCCGCGCTCGCGAATGCGCGCGTACACGCGATCGAAACCGGCTTCGTCGGTCAGGAACGCGTAATGCTGCGCCGTGATCTCCCCCGCCTTTTCGTAAAAATCGAGCGATACGCCGTTGTCGAGCGGAACGACCAGCATCGCGCCGAACGGCGTCGGCGGCGGCAGTTCCAGAAGTTCGGTGAGGAAGCGGCTCGATGCGCGCTTGTCGCGGCACCAGACGATCGTGTGGTTGAGCTGGACGTTCATGGCGTGTCCCCGTGAAGGGCACCGCAGTGGGCATGGACTCACGATAGCCGATTGCCGCCGGTGTTCAAGACGGGATCGTTCGCCGCACTGCCGCCACCGCGCCTGCCATTCCCCTGCACCGCGGACACGCCCTTGCCGGCAAGGCACCCGCGGCGAATCGTCAGCGGAAACGATCTGGACGATCGGTGCCTTTTTCGGGAACAAAGGTCATTGGCGTGGCTTTTTGCGCCGCGAAGAATCTCCCTCAATCCATCGCCGCCATCCGCCGGGTGGCGAACAGGCGATGCGGAACATGGGAGACCGACAATGCGCTTCACGCTGAATGGGCAGCCGTTCGATTTCGACGGCGATCCCGATACGCCGCTTCTGTGGGTTATTCGCGACGCCGCGAAACTGACCGGCACCAAATACGGCTGCGGGATCGGCGCATGTGGCGCCTGCACCGTGCACCTCGACGGAGACGCAACGCGTGCGTGCGTGCTGCCGGCCGCGAGCGTCGCGGGCCGGTCGATCACGACGATCGAGGGGCTGTCGCACGACCGCTCGCATCCGGTGCAGCGTGCGTGGATCGAAAAAGACGTACCGCAGTGCGGCTACTGCCAGTCGGGCATGGTGATGGCGGCCGCCGCGCTGCTCGCGCAGCACCGCAAGCCGACCGACGCGCAGATCGACCAGGCCGTCACGAACCTGTGCCGCTGCGCGACCTATCAACGCATTCGCGAGGCGATCCATGTCGCGGCGGGCTGACGCGGTGCGGGCCGAACGCGTGCCGAATGCGTCGCGGCGGGTGTTCCTGAAGGGTGGCGCCGCGCTGGCGGGCAGCCTGCTGCTGCCGCTGGCGATCAGCGACGTCGTGCAGGCGGCCGGCGACGGCGCGCGCTTTCGCGAGATCAACGACTGGGTGCGCGTCGACACCGACGGCCGGACGATCATCGGCCTGTCGCAGGCGGAGGTCGGGCAGGGCGTGTACACCGGGCTGCCGCAGGTGCTGGCCGACGAGATGGACGCGGACTGGCGCAGCGTGACGGTCGAGTTCGTCACCGGGCGCGACGCGTACCGGATCCACGCGGCGAACGAGCCGCCGCAGCAGTTCGTCGGCGCGTCGATGTCGGCAACGATGTTCTACACCCGGCTGCGGATCGCCGGCGCGCAGGCGCGCGCGGCGTTCCTGAAGGCGGGCGCCGCGCGGCTCGGCGTGCGGGTGACGCAATGCATGACGCGCGACGGCCACGTGATTCACCCGCAGAGCGGCCGCTCGCTGCCGTACGGCGCACTCGTCGACGATGCGGCGAAGTTGCCGCCCGAACCGAATCCCCGTCTGAAGCCCGCATCCGCGCATACGCTGATCGGCCAGTCGCTGCACAAGCTCGACGTGCCGGCGAAGGTCGACGGCAGCGCGATCTACGGCATCGACGTGCAGGTACCCGACATGCTGATCGGCGCACTGACGATGGCGCCGACACTGAACGGCAAGCCCGCGGCCGTGAAGAACCGCGACGCGGTGCGCGCGATGCCGGGCGTTGTCGACATCGTGCTCGCGAAGGACGCGGTGATCGTCGTCGCGCAGAGCTACTGGCAAGCGAAGAAGGCATGCGACGCGGCCGACATCGCATGGGACGCAGGCCCGACGGCGGCATTCGACAGCGCGACGATCCTCGCGCAGCGCAAAGGTGCGCTGCAGGCGGCGCACGCGGTCGTCGCGACGACGATCGGCGAGCCCGAGCGCCGTCTCGCCGAGGCCGGCACGGTCGTCGAAGCCGACTACCACACGCCGTACATCGTCCACGCGACGATGGAGCCGGTGAACGCGACCGTGCACGTGCGGGCGAGCGACATCGAGGTGTGGGGGCCGATCCAGGGGCAGGACAAGGTGCGCTGGACGCTGTCGTCGCTGTTCGGCGTGCCGGCGGACCGGGTCGTCGTCAACACGACGTTTCTCGGCGGCAGCTTCGGCCGCAAGTACGTGCCCGACTTCGTCGTGCATGCGGCGGTCGCGTCGAAGGCGGTCGGGCGGCCCGTGAAGGTGATCCGCTCGCGCGAGGACGACATCCGGCACGGCTTCTACCGGCCGTGCGCGTCCGCACGCCTGCGTGCCGCGCTCGGCGGCGACGGGCTGCCGGTCGCGCTGCATGCGCGCGTCGCCGGGCATTCGCTATACGCGGCGATCAAGCGCGACATGTACGAGAAGGCCGGCGGCTGGGACGAGACGATGCTCGACGGTCTCTACGACCTTTGCTACGACGTGCCGAACCTGCTCGTCGATTCGGTCACGGTGATGCAGCCGATTCCGGTCAGCTTCATGCGCAGTGTCGGGAGTACGTCGAGCGTGTTCTTCCTCGAAAGCTTCGTGAACGAACTCGCGCACACGGCGCGGGCTGATCCGGTGCGATACCGGCGCGCGCTGCTGAGGCACGACCCGCTCGCGCTGCGCGTGCTCGATGCGACGGCCGCGCACGCGAACTGGTTCGGCCGCGCGCCGGCGGGCATCTCGCGCGGCGTCGCGTATTCGCTGTACACGGGGCGCGGCGGTGCGTTTGCCACGCACGTCGCGACCGTCGCGGACGTGCGCGTGACGGGCGGCAAGGTGAAGCTCGAGCGGATCGTATGCGGGATCGACTGCGGTCGCGCGATCAATCCGTTGCTGATCCGCGAGATGGTCGAAGGCGGGATCGGCTTCGCGCTGACCAATACGTTCCGGAGCGAGATCACGTTCGCGAACGGTGCGGTCGTGCAGGGCAATTTTGCCGACTACCCGCTGTTGGGCCTGGCCGACATGCCGAAGGTCGAGGTCGTGATCGTCGATAGCGACCGCGAACCGCAAGGCTGCGGCGAAGTTGCGCTGCCGCCCGTCGCGCCGGCAGTCGCCGACGCGATCTGGCGCGCGACGGGCGAGCGCCCGCGTTCGATGCCGTTCACTGTGCCGCTCGCATCCTGAGGACACCCGGATGCTCGCCGACTGGATCCTGGTCGGCGCAAACCGGGCAGCACGGCTGCCCGACGCAGCGGGCAGCCGATCAATATCAAGCATAACTACACGACAGGTCTGGAGAGTCCCATGAAACAGTTCCGCACGGCCGCAACGGCCGTTTCGCTCGCGGCAGCCGCCGTCGCATCGCCGCACGCACACGCGCAGAGCAGCGTGACGCTGTACGGCATCGTCGACACCGGCGTTCAGTACTACAACCACGCGGCAGGCGGCGGATCGGTCGCCGGCATGCCGGCGCTGACGGGCGAGGTGCCGTCGCGCTTCGGTCTGCGCGGCGTCGAGGATCTCGGCGGTGGCTACCGTGCGTTCTTCGTGCTCGAGAGCGGTTTCGCGATGAATTCCGGCGCGCTGAACTACGGGGGCCGGATGTTCGGCCGCCAGGCGAACGCAGGCATCGATTCGCCGTATGGGGCCGTCACGCTCGGGCGCCAGATGAACATGTCGATGCTCGTGCTGCTCAACGCGGACGTGATCGGTCCGTCGATCCACTCGATGGCGAGCTTCGACAGCTATCTGCCGAACGCGCGCAGCGACAGCGCGGTCGGCTATCTCGGCCGCTTCGGCGGGGTGACGGTCGGCGGCACTTACAGCACGGGCCGCGACGGCGCGGGCCCGGCCGGCCCGTCGGCGACGAATTGCGCGGGCAACGTGCCGGGCGATCCCGTCGCGTGTCGGCAATACACGATGATGGTTGCGTACGACGCGCCGCAGTTCGGCGCGGCCGCCTCCTACGACGTCATGCACGGCGGCACGGGTGCGTCGGCGCCGCTGTCGAGTCCCGGGTACACGGACACGCGCACGATCGTCGACGCGTACGTGAAATTCGGCGCCGCCAAGCTCGGTGCGGGCTGGATCCGCCGCAATACGGCAGCCGCGGTCCACAGCCAGTCCGACATCTTCTTTGCCGGCGGCACGTACGCCGCGACGCCAGCGTTATCATTCGACGCACAGGCGCTGCGTTACCTGCTGCGCGGCCGCTACGATTCGAACCTGTTCGTGGCGCGCGCGAACTACCTGCTGTCCAAGCGCACGATGGTGTACACGTCGGTCGGCTACATGACGAACAGCGCGCTCGGCACGTCGGCAGTCGCTGCCGGCGGCACCGTCGGCGCGGGGCAGAACCAGGTCGGCGTGATGGCCGGCATCCAGCAGCGCTTCTGACGCGGCGGCGCGAACCCCGGAGACACCGACGATGGCGACCGATCTTCTCAGCGACGTCCTGACGGATCTGCGGGCCGACGCGGTCGTCACGGGGCGCTTCACGTTGAGCGCGCCGTGGGCGATCCGCAAGCCGGCTGTCGCGGGCGCGCCGTTTCGCACGTGCGCGGGCAGCCCGTTCTTCCTGTCGGTCGACGGCGCGGCGCCCGTGCACATCGAACCGGGCGACTTCGTGCTGCTGCCGCATGGCGACGAGCACGTGATGGCCTCGTCGCTTGACGAGCCGCCCGTGCCATTCGATGTGCTGATGGCCGACAAGGGCATCAGCCCGCGCTTCGATACGCCGCTCGAATTCGTCGCGGGCGGCGGCGGTGCGACGAGCGAGCTTTACACCGGCATCGTCGTCTATCGCGACATCGTGCGCAGCCCGCTGTTCTCCGTGCTGCCGCCGCTGATCCACGTGCGCGCGAACGATACGGCCGTCGCGCCATGGCTCGCGAGCACGCTGCAGAGCTTCATCGAGGAATCGATGGCGTGCCAGCCTGGCTGGGCGGTCGCCGCGACGCGTCTCGCGGACGTGCTGTTCGTGCAGTTGCTGCGCGCGCATCTGCAATCGTCGGCGAATCACACGGGCTGGCTGCGCGGCCTGACCGACCCGCAGATCGGTCGGGTGATGGCACTGATGCATCGCGACCCGCGCCGCGACTGGCACCTGGCGAGCCTCGCCGCGGAGGCCGGCATGTCGCGCTCGCGTTTTTGCGCGCGTTTCGCCGAACTGGTCGGCGAAACGCCGATTGTCCACCTGACCGCCTACCGGATGTATCTCGCCAGCGGCGACCTTGCGCAGGGCAAGCGCCGGCTGATCGAGATCGCCGAGCGGGTCGGCTATACGTCCGAGAAGGCGTTCGCGCGTGCGTTCCACCGCTGGTCGGGCATGGCCCCGCGCCGCTATGCGCGCAATGCGCAGGATCTGTACGACCTCGCGAAACATGGATGACGGTGCGGCGCGCTGGCCGGGCCTGCCGACAAGGTCTGATCGTGCGTGCGCCGATGCGCGCCGCTGGCGCGTGCCGTGGTTTCGCCGTGGCGTCAGCCGGCAAGCGGGGCAGGGTAGCCCACCCCGTTCGCCCCGCGCCGGTCCGGCGGTCGACGCCGCACCATCACTCCCCGGCGACGGCCGGCCCGCCGGAATTCCCGCGGCGGTTGCGCCGCTTCTCGGCCCAGACGCGCAGCCGGTCCATGTACAGGTACACGACCGGCGTCGTATAGAGCGTCAGCACTTGCGACACGATCAGGCCGCCGGCGATCGCGATCCCGAGCGGCGCGCGCAGCTCGGCGCCGTCACCGTTGCCGAACGCGAGCGGCAGCGCGCCGAGCAGCGCCGCCATCGTCGTCATCATGATCGGGCGGAAGCGCAGCAGGCACGCCTCGTGGATCGCGTCGAACGACGACTTGTGGTTGTTGCGCGTCTGGTCGATCGCGAAGTCGACCATCATGATCGCGTTCTTCTTCACGATGCCGATCAGCAGGATCACGCCGATCAGCGCGATGATGCTGAACTCGGTCTTGAACAGCAGCAGCGCGAGCAGCGCGCCGACGCCGGCCGACGGCAGCGTCGACAGGATCGTGATCGGGTGGATGTAGCTCTCGTACAGGATCCCGAGCACGATATAGACGGCCAGCAGCGCGGTGAGGATCAGGATCGGCTGGTCGTTCAGCGATTGCTGGAACGCCTGCGCGGTGCCCTGGAAGCTGCCGACGATCGTCGGCGGGACGCCGATCTGCGCCATCGTCTGGTAGATCACCTGCGTCGCCTGCGACAGCGACACGCCAGGCGGCAGGTTGAACGAGATCGTCGTCGCGACGAACAGCCCCTGGTGGTTGACCGATAGCGGCGTCGTGCTCGGCCCGAACGTTGCGATTGCAGACAACGGGATCATCGTCGACTTCGACGTCGACACCGACGCGCCCGACGATGCGCTCGACTTGCCGCTGGCCGCGATCGCGTTGAGCGCCTGGTTGCGCGCGGAATCGGACGCGATTGCCGCGGCGCTCTGCGTGGCCGTGCCGGCACTCGACGTGCCGGCCGACGTCGCGACGTAGGTGCCGGCGGCCGCGTTGGTGGTCTGCGCGCCGTTCGCGCTGCCGCCCGACGTGCTGACCCACACCTGGCTCAGTATCTCGGGGCTTTGCCAGTATTTCGGCGCGACTTCCATCACGACGTGGTACTGGTTCAGCGGGTTGTAGATCGTCGAGACCTGGCGCTGGCCGAACGCGTCGTACAGCGTGTTGTCGATCTGCGCGGGCTTGATGCCGAACCGCGCGGCCGTCGCGCGGTCGATCGTCACCATCGCCTCCATGCCGCCTTGCTGCTGGTCGGAGTTCACGTCGGTCAGCTCGGGGCGCTTCTGCAGCGCCTCGGTCAGGATCGGCCCCCACTTGTACAGGTCGGCGCTCGAATCGCCGAGCAGCGTGAACTGGTACTGCGCGTTGCTCTGCCGACCGCCCACGCGAATGTCCTGCGCGGCCTGCAGGAACGTGGTCGCGCCTGCCACGTCCGCCAGCCGCGGGCGCAGCTGCTGGATCACCTGGTCGGCCGACAGCTTGCGTTCGGTGCGGTCCTTCAGCGTGACGAACATGAAGCCGGAGTTGGTCTGCGTGCCGCCGGTGAAGCCCGCGACGCTCTTCACGTTGGGGTTGGCCTGCACGATCCGCATCATCTCGGAGAACTTCAGCTTCATCGCCTGGAACGACGTGGACTGGTCGGCCCGAATGCCGCCGATCATCAGTCCGGTGTCTTGCTGCGGGAAGAAGCCCTTCGGCACGACGATGTACAGGTAGACGTTCAGCCCGATCGTGGCGAACAGGGTCAGCAGGATCAGCAGCGGCCGGCGCAGCGCCCACGACAGCGAGCGCTCGTAGCCGCGCTGCATGCGCGTGAAGCAGCGCTCGAGGAAGCGCCCGAAGCGGCCTTCGCTTTGCGGTTCGTGCGACTCGGGCAGCAGGCGCGCGCACATCATCGGCGTGACGGTGAGCGACACCGCGAGCGACACGGCGATCGCGAGCGACAGCGTCAGCGCGAATTCGCGGAACAGGCGCCCGACGATGCCGCCCATCAGCAGGATCGGCAGGAACACCGCGACGAGCGAGAGGCTCATCGACAGCACCGTGAAGCCGACCTCGCGCGCGCCGTCGAACGCGGCCTGCATGCGCGATTTGCCGTTCTCGATGTGCCGCGAGATGTTCTCGAGCACGACGATCGCATCGTCGACGACGAAGCCGGTCGCGACGATCAGCGCCATCAGCGACAGGTTGTCGATCGAGAAGCCGAGCAGGTACATCGCGCCGAACGTGCCGATGATCGAGATCGGCACCGCGACGCTCGGGATCAGCGTCGCGCGCCAGTTGCGCAGGAACAGGAACACGACCATCACGACGAGGCTGACCGCGATCAGCAGCGTGCGCTCGGTATCCTTCAGCGACGCGCGGATCGTCGTCGAGCGGTCGAGCACGGGCGTGACCGTGATGTCGGCCGGCAGCGACGCGGTGAGTTGCGGCAGCGCCGTGCGCACGCGGTCGATCGTCTCGATGATGTTCGCGCCGGGCGAGCGGTAGAGGATCACGAGCACCGCGCGCTTGCCGTTCGACAGGCCGAGGTTGCGCAGGTCTTCGACGCCGTCGACGACGTCGGACAGGTCGGACAGCCGTACGGCCGCGCCGTTGCGGTACGCAACGACGAGATCGCGGTATTGCGACGCCTGCGATGCCTGGTCGTTCGTATAGAGCTGGTAGTGCTGCGGGCCGAATTCGATCGCGCCCTTCGGCGCGTTGGCGTTCGCGGACGCGAGTGCGGCGCGCACGTCCTCGAGGCCGATCCCGTAGTGGAACAGCGCCTGCGGTTCGAGCTCGACGCGCACGGCCGGGTTCGCGGAGCCGCTGACCGTCACCTGGCCGATCCCGTCGATCTGCGACAGCGACTGCTGCAGCACCGTCGACGCGGAGTCGTACAGCTTCGCGGGCGACGAGGTCTCCGACGTCAGCGACACGATCATGATCGGCGAGTCGGCCGGGTTGACCTTTTTGTAGGTCGGGTTGCTCTTCAGCGACGCGGGCAGGTCGGCGCGCGCCGCGTTGATCGCCGCCTGCACGTCGCGCGCAGCGCCGTCGATGTCGCGGTTCAGGCCGAACTGCAGGATGATCCGCGCATTGCCGACCGTGCTCGTCGACGTCATCTCGGAGACGTCCGCGATCGAGCCGAGGTGCCGCTCGAGCGGGCTCGTCACGCTGGTCGCGACGGTCTCCGGGCTTGCGCCCGGCAGCGACGCCTGCACCGAGATGGTCGGGAAGTCGACTTGCGGCAGCGGCGACACCGGCAGCTTGATGAACGCGAACAGGCCCGCGAGCGCGACGCCGAGCGCGAGCAGCGTCGTCGCGACGGGGCGGGTGATGAAGGGGCGCGACAGGTTCATGGATTACGCATCCGTGCGCGTGCCGGCATCGGGGCCGCGGCGTTCGAACCAGCCGCGCACGCGGCGCGCGAGCGAGTCGAAGCCGAGGTAGATCACGGGCGTCGTGAACAGCGTCAGCACCTGCGACACGATCAGGCCGCCGGCGATCGCGATCCCGAGCGGCTGGCGCAGCTCGGAGCCCGCGCCGGAGCCGACGATCAGCGGCACCGCGGCGAGCAGCGCGGCCAGCGTCGTCATCAGGATCGGCCGGAAGCGCAGCAGGCACGCCTGGTAGATCGCCTCGCGCGGCGGCTTGCCTTCGACGCGTTCGGCCTCGAGCGCGAAGTCGATCATCATGATCGCGTTCTTCTTCACGATGCCGATCAGCAGCACGATGCCGATGATCCCGATGATGTCGAGGTCGTGCCCGGTGATCATCAGCGCGAGCAGTGCGCCGACGCCGGCCGACGGCAGCGTCGACAGGATCGTGATCGGGTGGATGTAGCTCTCGTACAGCACGCCGAGCACGATGTACATCGTGATGACCGCCGCGAGGATCAGGAACAGCTGGTTCGACAGCGATGCCTGGAACGCGAGCGCCGCGCCCTGGAAGCGCGTCTGGAACGACGCGGGCAGGCCGATGTCCTTCTCGGCGGCCTCGATCGCCTTGACGGCCTCGCCGAGCGACGCGCCGGGCGCGAGGTTGAACGAGATCGTCGTCGACGGGAACTGCGACAGGTGCGCGACCAGCAGCGGCGACGGCCGCTCGTGGAACGACGCGATCGACGACAGCGGCACCTGGCCGCCGCCGGCCGACGGCAGGTAGATGTCGTTCAGCGATAGCGCGTAGTGCTGCTCCTTCGGCTCGGACTCGAGAATCACACGGTACTGGTTCGACTGCGTGAAGATGGTCGACACGATGCGCTGGCCGAACGCGTCGTACAGCGCGTTGTCGACGGTCGCCGGCGTGATGCCGAAGCGCGCGGCGCTCGCGCGGTCGATCTCGATGTAGACGGACTGGCCGCCGTTCTGCAGGTCGGTCGCGACGTCGGCGAGCGACGGCTCCTGCTGCAGCCGCGCGACGAGCTTCGGCACCCAGGTCGTGAACTCGCCGGGATTCGGGCTCGTCAGCATGAACTGGTACTGCGTCGGGCTGACGGTCGAGTCGATCGTCAGATCCTGCACCGACTGCATGAACAGCGAGATGCCCGTGATGTTCGCGACGCGGTGCTGCAGGTCGCGGATGATCTCGCTCGCGGTTTCCTTGCGGTCGTCGCGCGCCTTCAGGTTGATCAGCATCCGGCCGCTGTTCAGCGTGATGTTGCTGCCGTCGACGCCGATGAACGACGTGAGGCTCTCGACGTTCGGATCCTTCAGGATCTCGGCCGCGAGCGCCTGCTGGCGCTCGGCCATCGCGCCGTACGAGATCGACTGCGGCGCCTGCGTGATCGCCTGGATCACGCCCGTGTCCTGCGCGGGGAAGAAGCCCTTCGGCACGTACACGTACAGCAGGCCCGTCAGAAAGAGCGTGAGCAGCGCGACGACGAGCGTCGAGCGCTGGCGGTTCAGCACCCATTCGAGCGCGACCGCGTAGCGCGCGATCACCCAGTCGATCGCCCGGTGCACGCGCGCCTCGAAGCGGTGGCTCTCGGGCGGCGGCGAATGGCGCAGCAGCTTCGCGCACATCATCGGCACGAGCGTGAGCGACACGATCGCGGAGATCACGATCGTCACCGCGAGCGTGATCGCGAATTCATGGAACAGGCGCCCGACCACATCGCCCATGAACAGCAGCGGAATCAGCACCGCGATCAGCGATACCGTCAGCGAGATGATCGTGAAACCGATCTGCCGCGAGCCTTTCAGCGCGGCCTCGAGCGGCGCCTCACCTTCCTCGACGTAGCGCGCGATGTTCTCGATCATCACGATCGCGTCGTCGACGACGAAGCCGGTCGCGATGGTGAGCGCCATCAGCGACAGGTTGTTCAGCGAGAAGCCGGCCATGTACATCACCGCGAGCGTGCCGATCAGCGACAGCGGCACCGACAGGCTCGGGATGATCGTCGCGTAGATGTTCGCGAGGAACAGGTACATCACCAGCACGACGAGCCCGACCGAGAGCAGCAGCTCGAACTGCACGTCGCGCACGGCGGCGCGGATCATCGTCGTGCGGTCGGTGACGATCTGCACGTCGAGCGCGGCCGGCAGCGTTTCCTGGAGCTTCGGCAACTGCGCCTTGATCGCGTCCACCGTCTGGATCACGTTCGCGCCGGGCTGGCGCTGCACGTTCAGGATGATCGCGGGCTCCGAATTCACCCACGCGCCGAGCTTGGTGTTCTCCGAGCCGGCGACGACCGTCGCGACGTCGGTCAGCATCACCGGGCGGCCGCCCTTGTACGCGACGACGGCGCTGTTGTACTGGTCGGCGCTCGTGAGCTGGTCGTTCGCGTTGATCGTGTACGCGCGCGTCGGGCCGTCGAAGTTGCCCTTCGGCGTGTTCACGTTCAGGTTCGAGATCGTCGTGCGCAGGTCGTCGAGGTTCATCCCGTACTGCGCGAGCGCGGTCGGGTTGGCCTGGATGCGTACGGCCGGGCGGTTGCCGCCCGACAGGCTGACGAGGCCGACGCCCGCGATCTGCGAGATCTTCATCGCGAGGCGCGTGTCGGCCAGGTCCTGCACCTGCGTGAGCGGCAGCGTCTTCGACTTGACGGCGAGCGTCAGCACCGGCGCGTCGGCCGGGTTGACCTTCGCGTAGATCGGCGGGGCAGGGAGGTCGGACGGCAGCAGGTTGCCGGCCGCGTTGATCGCGGCCTGCACTTCCTGTTCGGCGATGTCGAGCGGCAGGTCGAGCGAGAACTGCAGCGTGATCACCGACGCGCCGGCCGAGCTTTGCGACGACATCTGGTTCAGCGACGGCATCTGCCCGAACTGCCGTTCGAGCGGTGCGGTGACCGACGAGGTCATCACCTCCGGGCTCGCGCCCGGGTAGAAGGTCTGGACCTGGATCGTCGGATAGTCGACTTCGGGCAGCGCGGCGAGCGGCAGGAAGCGCAGCGCGACGAGACCGGCCAGCATGATCGCCGCCATCAGGAGGGCGGTACCGACCGGCCGGAGAATGAAGAGGCGGGATGGGTTCATCGAGCGGCCCGCGCGTTATTGGGCCGCTGCTTGCGACGCGCCGTGCTGGTGCCCGCCGCGATGGCCGGCGGTGCCCGATGCACCCGACGCGGCGCCGGCGCCGTGCGCGCCCGATGCGCCTTTCGGCTTGTCGGCCGGAATCGAGATCTTCGCGCCTTCGCGCAGGCGGTCGGAGCCGTCGGTCACCACGCGCTCGCCGAGCGCAATGCCGCTGACGATGCTCGTGCGTTCGCCGTCGACCGGGCCGGGCGTGACCTTGCGTACCGTCACCGTGTTGTCGGGTTTCACGACGTAGACGAACTGGCCGATCGAGCCCGTCAGCACGGCGGAGGTCGGCACGATCGTCGCATTGCGCATCACGTCGACGAGCAGCCGCGTGTTGACGAACTGATTCGGGAACAGCAGGCCGTCCTTGTTATCGAAGCTCGCGCGCAGCTTGACCGTGCCCGTGCTCGTGTCGATCTGGTTGTCGAGCGTCGCGAGCGAGCCCGTCTCGAGCGGCACCGTGTTGTTGCGGTTGTACGCGGTGACCGACAGCTTCTGGCCCGCGTTCACCTGCTTGAGGATCTGCGACAGGTTGTCTTCCGACGTCGTGAAGATCACGCTCATCGGCTGCAACTGCGTGATCACGACGATGCCGTTGGTATCGCCCGGCGTCACGTAGTTGCCGGGGTCGACCTGGCGCAGGCCGACGCGGCCCGATACCGGCGCCGTGATGCGCGCATACGTGAGGTTCAGCTTCGCGGAATCGATCGCGGCCTGGTCGGTCTTCACCGCCCCTTCGTATTGCTTGACGAGCGACGCCTGCGTATCGACGGTTTGCGACGCGATCGAGTCCTGCGACAGCAGCGTCTGGTAGCGCTTCAGGTCGAGGCGGGCCGTCGCGAGCAACGCCGAGTCGCGCGCGTGCGTGCCTTCTGCGTTCTCGAGCGACACCTGGTACGGGCGCGGGTCGATCTGCGCGAGCACGTCGCCTTTCTTGACGATCTGGCCTTCCTGGAACGAGACCGACTGCAGGTAGCCCGACAGTTGCGTCTTGACCGTCACGTTCGCGAGCGGTGTCACGGTGCCGAGCGCAGACAGCACGATCGGCATTTCGCCCTGCGTCGCGGCCGCGACCTGCACGGGCTGCGGAACGTTCGCCATCGCGGCGGGGCCGCCGCGGCCGCGATGGCCGCCGGTGCCGCCGCTGGCACCACCGACGGCGCTTGCGCCGGTCGCAGCGCTGCCTGCCGCCGGCGTGCGGTTCCACGGGTGCCACCACAGCAGGCCGCCAATGACGACGACCGCGAGCGTCCCGACCAGCAGCGTGCGACGCGGGCGCCGTGCGGCAGGGTCCTTCGAAGGGGGCGTGGGCTTTTGTTGGTTGTCCATCGTGTTTTGTCTGGAAGGCGGCGCGGCGGGCCGTTAAACAACGGGCTGCGGGGCTGCGCGTGGGCATGCGTGTCGGGCCGGCCGGGCCGGCTCGGCCCGGCGGCCTCCCGACACGCGCGGGAAAAGAGCGGTGCGCACCGCGAATGCGGCGCGACGATGGGCATGATCCTACGTCCCGTCCCCGTTACAGTCCAGTGCTCTATCTTTCAACGAGTTACGGTCGTTACAGAACGCGGCAGGACGATGACGGAACGATTACATGCTGACGCGCCGGGCCGGTGCGCCGCCGATCTCGCGGGTGATTTTCGCGATGCATTCGTGCAGCGCGGGCACGACGTGTTCCTGCAGCCATTCGGGCGGGCACTGGTGCGACGCGCCGCCGCAATTCACCGAATAGCGCTGGCCCGACGGGCCGACGAAACCGGCCGCGACCGCATTCAGGCCCTCGCGCCATTCGCCGATCGCGATCGCGTGGCCTTCGCGCATCGCGTCATCCAGCGCGGGGTTCAGGCGCGCGGACACATGCGGCCAGTCGTCGCCCGCCGTGGTGCGCAGCGATTCGAGCAGCAGGCGGCGCTCGTCGTCCTCGAGTGCGGCGAGATAGGCGCGGCCGACGGCCGTGCGCGCGATATCCATCCGCGAGCCGATTTCGAGGCGCGTCACCAGCACGGCCGAGCGTGGCCGGATCACGTCGATCGCGACCATGTCGAGCCGGTCGCGCACCGCGAGGTGCACGGACAGCGACGTGCGTTCGGCCAGCTCGATCATGAATGGCCGCGAACGCGCGCGGATGTCGAAGTTGCGCAGGAAGCCGTGGCTCAGTTCGAGCACCGATGCGGTGAGCACGAAACGCTCGCTGTCGGGCAACTGGAACAGGAAGCCGGCGCTGACGAGCGTCGCGGTGATGCGCGAGACGGTCGGCTTCGGGATGCCGGTCAATTCGGTCAGCTCGCGGTTGCTGACAGGCGCGTCGGCAGCTGCGATGCGGCGCAGCACAGCGAGGCCGCGGGCGAGCGCGGTGATCTCGTCGGGCGATGATTCGCGTTCCCGCGGCACGGGAGGAGTTACAGTGGTCGACACGAAGGATTCTCTCTATTTCCGAAACTCGATTTCAGTTTTGTTGGTATTGTAGGACTATTGTCAAAAGATGCATGTTCCGCGGGAGAACCGGTCATTCGATGAGATTTTGCGGGTTCACCCTTGGTTTATTAGGAAAACCCTCAAATGAGCGTTGCCAGAAAGTGCATGGGCCGGTGCAAATACCGCTTGACTTGTCGGGCGGAAACGGAAAGAATGTCTCACGTTTTCGAAACATCGTTTCAGGAGTTTAACCGGCAACGATGTTTCGCGCAGTCTCTCAGGTTCTAGCACGGCCCTCGGAATGGCTAGAACTTTTTTAGCGCCACGGTCTCCGTGGCGCTTTTTTTTTTGCCCGCCTTTTGCCCGTCCGCCCGGACGTGTCAGTCCCGTATTATCACCCGACCGTTGAAAACGCCCGTCCGACCCTCGGCGGAGTATGCATCGCGCGCGATACGCGAGATTCGTACGCGCAAAAAAAGGCGCGACGCCCGCACTGGGCATCGCGCATAAACCGGCGTGGAGCGCCGACGAATGAACGGTGATGAAGACAGGGGCGCCCGGCTAGGGACGCCCGGCCAGGGGCGCGAGCCCCCCTCGCGTGACCCGGTCAGGCCTTCGCGAGCTTGATGCTGGTCTGCTCGGCCGTCAGGTAGCCGACGCTTGCGCCGAAGCGGTCCTTGAAGTTCGCGCGCACGAGCGGATCGAGCGTCGGCTTGACCTTGTCGTGCAGCGGCGATTCCCAGTCGCCCGCATGCTGGAAGTTGCTCATGATGTACGTCCAGCCGTTGATCTCGTCGACCGCGTGCAGGCCCGTCGATTCGGCGCCGGCCGGGCACGACAGCACGCGCACGAGCGACTTCGTGTCGACGTTGTAGGCCCACAGGAAGTTGTTCACGTGCATGCCCGAGTCCTCGCCGATGAACAGCGTGCGCAGCTTCTCGGAGAACTTCAGGTTGTCGGGGTTCGCGATCTTGTCCGGGTTCGCGAGGTTGCCGAGCCCGTCGGCCGCGGCGAGATCCTCGCCGACGAGCGCGGCCGGCGCACCCATGTCGACCGGCACCCATTCGCTGTCGATCGCGCCGCCCGTCGTGTCGCGCTGGCTGCCCTTCAGGTTCAGCGCGTAGACGGCGCCCGCGGCGATCTTCTTGTCGACCGCGACGTCGCGCGACACCGCGTTGCCCTTGACCATCGACGTCTCGATCCGCGACATCGCCGTGTAGACGATCTTGTCCTTCGCGTTCACGGTCGTGCCTTCGAGCTTCGTGAAGCCCATGCTGCCGCCGAGCAGCGCCGCGTAGCGGTGCGTCTCGAGGAACGCGGCCGCTTTTTCCATCCCCGGCTTCACGCGCATCCAGTTGAACTTGCCGCCGAAGTGGATCTTCGCGTAGCTCGCATCGTTCGGGTCGGTGGTCGTCAGGTCCATGATGTCCGACGCCTTCAGCGTGTTCGCGAGCGCTTCGATCTCGCTGCTCGTCGCGTGGCCGATCCTGATCCACGTGAGCGTCGCGGTGCCCGCACCGGCCGACGACGTCTGGGCCCACTTCGCGACGTACAGCGTGCCGGCCGACAGGTCGGCTGCCTTGTCGGCGACGAACATGAACAGGCCGCCGTTGGTTGCGTCGTCACCCATCATCACGGTGCGCTGGTCCGGCATCACCTGGATCAGCTCGTGCGAGATGCGGCCGAGGCAGTAGTGCTTCTTCACGGTGCCGGTGCCGTCCGCGTTCACGGTGATCTCGGGCAGGTGGCCGTAGTGGTAGGGGTTCGCCTTCGTCTCGTCGCCGAACGTGTTCTTGCTGAACGCCTTGAACTGCGCGTCGGTCGCGACCTTCGTCGCGTCCGGCTCGTACTCCTCGCTCGACAGGTGCGTGCCCCACGGCGACAGGCTCGCGCCACAGGTGATCCACAGACCGTGTGCCTTCGACGTATCGACGTTGTGGTACTTGACGACCTTCAACGCGCCGTTGGCCGGATCCTGGTCGAGCGTGAGCACCGCGATCGGCGACGGCAGCTGGCCGTACTGCGATGCGCTGGCCTGGTCGCGCGTCGTGTATTCGAACTGCACGACCGCGAACACCGTGTTGCCCTTCACGCCGGGCACGTTCGCGTTCTTCAGCGTGAGCAGCGAGCTGCCGTCCGGGCAGTCGGAATAGAACTGGCGTTCCTTGCCGGCTACCGAACGGTCGATGATCGGCTGGTTGTTGATGTCGTAGTAGCCGCCCGCGAGCGTCGTGCCGCCCTTGCCGTCCGGCACCATGTCGCCCGTCACGAAGAACGGCCGGTACGCCAGCTTGAAGTTGCGCGCCGAGCCGTCCGAGAACGACACCGACAGCGTCGAGCCAACCGTCGTCGTGGCCATCGCGGCCGCATTGTCGAGCGTGGGCGCGGCCATCGCCGAGAACGTCGCCGACGTATACGCGGCGGCAACCGGGGCCGGCGTCGATGCCGGACTGTCGTCGCCGCCGCAACCCGTCAGCAGGGCCGGCAGCGCGAGGCCGGAAAGGGGAAGCATCGGCGCACCGGCGAGGAACTTCAGGGCCTGACGACGGGAAGCATTGGGCAACGCGGGCATGTGGAGTCCAGTTTCAGTTGTTGGAAGAATGGCCTTCGCGAAGCAGGCGGTCGGCAAGCTTCACGAAGGCAAATTGAAAACTGAACGGAAGTGTAAGGACGCCAGATGAAAGTTTTTTGAATCGAAAACGTAATGTCAGGTCGGATGTCCGTCAGGTGCTCAATCGCGTTCGGGCGTCGCCGAGATGCGATGGATCGACAGGTCGGCGCCGTCGAATTCGGCTTCGCGGTCGAGGCGCAACCCGACGGTCGCTTTCAGCGCGCCGTAGACGAGCGTGCCGCCAGCGGTGGCGATCGCGATGCCGCCGAGCGTGCCGACGAGCTGCGACATGAACGACACGCCACCGAGACCGCCCAGCGCGGGCAAGCCGAATACGCCGGCCGCGAGGCCGCCGAGCGCGCCGCACATCCCGTGCAGCGGCCACACGCCGAGCACGTCGTCGATGCGCCACCTGTTCTGCACACAGGTGAACATCGCGACGAACAGCGCGCCGGCCGCCGCGCCCGTGACGAGCGCGCCGATCGGGTGCATCACGTCGGAGCCCGCGCACACCGCGACGAGGCCTGCGAGCGGCCCGTTGTACGTGAAGCCCGGGTCGTTGCGGCCCGCCATCCACGCGGCGAGCGTGCCGCCGACCATCGCCATCAGCGAGTTCACGGCGACCAGGCCGCTGATCTTGTCGAGCGTCTGCGCGCTCATCACGTTGAAGCCGAACCAGCCGACCGCGAGCACCCACGCGCCGAGCGCGAGGAACGGGATGTTCGACGGCGGGTGCGCGGCGATCCGGCCGTCCTTCGCATAGCGACCGTGGCGCGCGCCGAGCAGCAGCACGGCCGGCAGCGCGACCCAGCCGCCGAACGCATGCACGACGACCGAGCCCGCGAAATCGTGGAACGGCGCACCGAACGCGTGCGTGAGCCACGCCTGCACGCCGAAGCGTTCGTTCCACGCGATCCCTTCGAAGAACGGATAGATGAAGCCGACGATGATCAGCGTCGCGACGAGCTGCGGGTTGAACTTCGCGCGCTCGGCGATGCCGCCGGACACGATCGCCGGGATCGCCGCCGCGAAGGTCAGCAGGAAGAAGAAACGCACGAGCGCGTAGCCGTTGTGCTGCGACAGCGTGCCGATGTCGTCGAAGAACTCGACGCCGTACGCGATCGTGTAGCCGATGAAGAAATACGCGAGCGTCGACACCGAGAAGTCGACCAGGATCTTCACCAGCGCGTTGACCTGGTTCTTCTTGCGGACCGTGCCGAGTTCGAGAAATGCGAAGCCCGCGTGCATCGCGAGCACCATGACGGCGCCGATCAACAGGAACAGTGTGTCGACGCCAGATTTCAGACCAACCATGCCGTGGCTTCCTTGCGCAAAAAACGGGCAAGGAACGCAAATATCGAGCCAACGTGGTGAACGATTGCGTGAAATTGGTGCTCAGGCACCGCGCGGTGCGGCATTCCGGTGAATCGTGCACGGTATGGGGGCGCCGTCGGCAGGGGGCGGCGGTCGTATTGGATGCACGCGCGTGGTGCGGTGCGTGCGGAACTGGTGCGTACGACGGGCGGTGCGGTGCGATGTGGTGCGCAATGGTGCGTCTCCACGCACCGAACCGGCGCGTCAGTGCCGCGCGAACAGCGCGCGCGGCCGGCGCAGCCGCAGCGCGCACGCCGACCAGTACGCGGCGACGGTCGCCAGCCCGAGCGCGGCGAACGCGAGCGCCGCGAAGCCCGCGAGCGACTGGCCGTCGCCGTCGGGGCCGAGGATGCCTTGCGCGACGATCAGCGCAGCCGTCCAGAAGCCGATCACGGCCTGCGTGAGCAGGCGCGCGGACGCGACGCGGCGCGTGCGTCCGGCCTCGGCCAGGCGGCGCGCCGATGGCCGGCGCAGGCACAGGAACAGGGTGGCGGCGAGCAGTGCGGCCAGGGTGATGAACCAGTCGACGAGGAAAGCCATGAGGAAAAAAGGGACACGTACGAAACGGATTGAAGCGTGCTCACTTTAGTGGTGTGGCGCCTGCGATTGAATCAGACGAATCCGAAATTGAAAGGCATTTTTAATGACGGGTGGTTATTGGGCCTGTTCCACAGGCGGTATCATCGACGTCGGTCCAACCACGAGGCCGTGCGACGCACGGCCGGAGATTGCTGATGAACATGAAGACATCGCGGGCGCGTCGCGTGCCCGGGTCCGTGCTGGCGGCTGTGGCCGTCGGTGCGCTGCTGTTGCTCGCCGGCTGCGAGAAGTCCGGCGCGCCGGCCACGCAACCCGATACGGCCGCGAGCGCGGCCGCCGATGCCGCGAACAATGCGGCCAAGGCGCTCGACCAGGTGGCGAGCACCGTCAACCAGCAGCTCAACGCCGCGAAGGCCGGCATCGCGTCTGCGGCGTCGGCCGTGCCGCCGCTGTCCGCAAGCGGCCTCGCATCTGCCGCGCAGGCGCAGTTCGACGCGGCGGCTTCCGCGGTCGTCGCGCATGCGGCTTCCGAGGCGGGCGCGAAGATCGCGGAAGCCGGCAAGAAGCTGCAGCAGTGGAGCCAGCAGAACGCGTCGGGCGCCAAGCCAGCCAGCGGAGAATGACGCGGGCTTGCACGATCCTCAAAATGTAAGTATTATGGTTACACATGTCGCCGGCCGCGGTCCGGGCCGGCGTCGCCGAGTGAGTGAGGAATGAATACCAGCAGCCGGTTCGCGTTTGCCGTTCACGTGCTCGCCTTGCTGTCGATGCAGGAAGGCGTGCCGCTGTCGTCCGACATCATCGCGGGCAGCGTGAACACGAATCCGGCATTGATCCGCCGGTTGCTGTCGATGCTGGCGGCCGCGGGGCTGACCACGTCGCAACTCGGCGCGGGCGGCGGTGCGCTGCTGGCGCGCGAGCCCGGCGAGATCACGCTGCTCGACGTGTATCGCGCGGTCGACGATGCGCAACTGTTCGCGCTGCACCGCGAGGCGCCGAATCCCGCGTGTCTCGTCGGGCGGCACATCCAGGGCGTGCTGACCGACTACATCGGCGATGCGCAGCGCGCGATGGAGGCATCGCTCGCCACGCGCACGCTGGTCGACGTAACGGCCGACATGCTGGACCTGGAGCAGCGCACGCAACACGCAGGGCGCGCCGGCGGGTGACCGGCGGCAGGCAGGGCAGGAAGCCGGGCGGCGCGCAGGTGCGCGCGATCGGCGCAACGGAGCGTTCACTCCGTTTTTTTTCGGTCTTATATGTAATTAAATAAGTTACATATTTTTCTTTCTGGAGAATCGATATGACGCAACGAACCTTGAATATCGCGCTGTTCGGCGCCACCGGCATGATCGGCTCGCGCATCGCCGCGGAAGCCGCGCGACGCGGCCATCGCGTGACCGCGCTGTCGCGCAATCCCGGCGCGGCCGGCGAGGGCATCACCGCGAAGGCGGCCGACCTGTTCGACGCGGCCAGCATCGCGGCCGCGCTGCCGGGTCATGACGTCGTCGCGAGCGCGTACGGTCCGAAGCAGGAAGATGCGGCGAAGGTCGTCGCAGTCGCGAAGGCGCTGGTCGCCGGCACGCGTCAGGCGGGCCTGAAGCGGCTCGTCGTGGTGGGCGGCGCCGGTTCGCTCGAAGTCGCGCCCGGCAAGCAGCTCGTCGACAGCGAAGGCTTCCCGGACGCGTACAAGGCGGTCGCGCTCGCGCACCGCGACGCGCTCGACTACCTGAAGACGGTCGGCGACCTCGACTGGACGTTCTTCGCGCCGGCCGCGGTGATCGCACCGGGCGAGCGGACGGGCACGTTCCGCACGGGTGTCGGCAAGCTGATCGCGGACGCGCAAGGCAACAGCAAGATCTCGGCGGAAGACTACGCGGTCGCGTTCGTCGACGCGCTCGAGCAAGACAGCTTCGTGCACGAGATCGCGACGGTCGCGTATTGAGCGCAGTGCCCGACGGCGCGAGCCGCGACGGGCAGGGCTTCAGGCGATTCCACCTTGACGGGCGGAGTCGCCTTTTTCGTTTGGCCGGTCGCTGCCGACGGAACCCGCCGCGGGCGTCGCCCGTCGTTCAGGCCGACGCGGGCGCCGCGACGCGAACGAGATCGTTGATGTGCGTCGCGATCTGCTCGCCAGCCACGCCGTAGACGTGCAGCGAGATCGCGGGCGCCGCGCCTGGCTCGCCGTCGTGGCCGAGCCGATGGATACCGTGCGGGCCGGCTCGCACGAACGACACGGCACCGGTGTCGCGCGGATGGCGGCGCGACACCGGTCGCGTGGCCGGCGACGGGATCCTGGTCGTACAGCGTTTCGGTGAGCGTGCCGTCGCCTGTGCCTGATTGGTATTTATACCGGTCGACGCGGAGAAGCGGTTTTCATATTGTTCCCCGTCGTGCAGGATGCATAGAATAAATTTCTATCTACGAGGGACTGGGGAAATGGACGCCATCGATCGCAAGCTGCTGGAGCTGTTGCAGGCGGATGCCACGTTGCCGATCGCGGAGCTGGCACAGCGCGTGAACCTGTCGCAAACGCCGTGCTGGAAGCGCGTGCAGCGGCTCAAGGAAACCGGCGCGATTCGCGCGCAGGTCGCGCTGTGCGATCCGCGCAAGCTCGGGGTCGGCACGACCGTGTTCGTCGCGATCCGCACGAACCAGCACACCGAAGAATGGGCGCAGCGTTTCACGCAGGCCGTGCGCGACATGCCGGAAGTGGTCGAGGTCTACCGGATGAGCGGCGAGACCGATTACCTGCTGCGTGTCGTGGTGGCCGGCATCGACGATTACGACCGTGTCTACAAGCAACTGATTCGCACGGTGCCGCTGTTCGACGTCAGCTCGTCGTTCGCGATGGAGCAGATCAAGTACTCGACCGCGCTGCCCGTGCGCGATCTTTCCGTGCCGGCTTGACGCGGCACGGAAAGATCGCGCCGGCAGCACGGGTTCAGCGGCCGCGCGCCAGTGCGCGTGCGCGTTCGTCGGCCAGCGCGTCGCGGCGCACGAAATCCGCGACGAACGGGCTGGCCGGATGATGGTGCAGCGCGTACGGCGTGTCCCATTGCGCGAGTTGGCCGTCCTTCATCACGCCGATCCGGTCGGCAATCGCGAACGCTTCGGCCTGGTTGTGCGTGACGAGGATCGCGGTGTGGCCCGTGCGTTTCAGGATGTCGCGCAGCTCGAACGCGAGCCGCTCGCGCGTATCGACGTCGAGATTCGAGAACGGTTCGTCGAGCAGCAGCAGTTCCGGCGACGGCGCGAGCGCGCGCGCGAGTGCGACACGCTGCTGCTGGCCGCCCGACAGTTCGTGCGGATAGGCGCCGCCGGAATCGGCGAGGCCGACGAGTTCGAGCATCTCCGCGACGCGCGTGCGCCGTTCGGCCTTCGGCATGCGCCGCAGGCCGAACGCGACATTGTCGGCCGTGCTCAGGTGCGGGAACAGCGCATAGTCCTGGAACATCATGCCGATGCGCCGCCGCTCGGGCGGCACGTCGAGCGACGGTGCCGCGACCGGCGTGCCGTCCAGCACGATGCGCCCCATGCGCACGGGTTCGAAGCCGGCGATCGCGCGCAGCACGGTGGTTTTTCCGCAGCCCGACGCGCCGAGCAGGCAGCCGATGTCGCCGCGCGGCAGCGCGAGGCTCAGCCCGTCGACCACCGTGCGGCGGCCTTGCGGCGTGTCGTAGGCGACGCAGAGGTCATCGAGTTCGAGCAGGTTCACGGTGTCAGGCTCCGATCTTGTGGCGGGTGCGGGCGAGCAGGATCACGGGCACGAGCCCGGCCAGCACGATCGCGAGCGCGGCGACCGCGCCTTCCTCGTAGGTGCCGCGCGCGGCTTCCGCATACAGCCAGGTCGCGAGCGTGTCGAAGTTCAGCGGACGCAGCAGCAGCGTCGCCGGCAATTCCTTCATCGCGTCGACGAACACCAGCAGCGCGCTGGTCGTGAGCGCGGGCCGCAGCAGCGGCAGGTGCACGCGGCGCAGCGTCCCGCCGGCCGTTTCGCCGAGCGAGCGCGCCGCCTGTTCGAGCGACGGCGGAATGCGCGCGAGGCCGGCCTCGATGCTGCCGGCCGGGATCGCGAGAAAGCGCACGGTATAGGCGATCACGAGCGCGGCCGCCGAACCCATCAGCAGCAAGCCGTCACGGCCTAGCGCCGCGCCGAACAGCCGGTCGGCCGCCGCGAACGGGATCAGCAGGCCGATCGCGAGCACGGTGCCCGGCACCGCATAACCGAGGCTCGCGATCCGTGCACACACGCGGGCAGGGCCCGCGCGGGCGCTGTCGCGTTGCGCGCGCGCGGCCCATGCGACGACGAGCCCGCACGCGAGCGTCGCGACGGTGGCGGCGGTGGCGATCGTCAGCGTGTTCGCGAGCCCCGTCATCAGCTGGGCGGACACGCCGCCGACGAGATGCAGCCGCTTGCCGGTCTCGACCGCGAGGTACGCGGCCGGCGCGCCGAAGCCGAGCAGCACGGGCAGCCAGCCGAGCACGGCGGCGCTCGACGCGGCGGCACCGGTCAGGCGGCGCGGCGCGATCGGCCGCATGCGCCGGCCATGCGCGTAGCGCTGGCGGCGGCGCCCGTAGCGTTCGAGCACGATCATGCCGACGACGATCGCGAGCATCGCGAGCGCGATCTGTGCGGCGCCGGCGAGATCGGAACGCGTGATCCACGTCGTATAGACGGACACGGTCAGCGTTTGCACGCCGAGGAATTCCGACGCACCGATGTCGTTCAGCGTTTCGAGCAGCGCGAGGCTCACGCCGACGGCGATCGCGGGCCGCGCGAGCGGTACGACGACGCGCCAGAACGTCGCGACGCGTCCCGCGCCGAGCGTGCGCGCGGCTTCGAGCAGGCTCGCGGACTGCGTGACGAACATCGCGCGCGTGCTCAGGTACACATACGGATACAGCACGAAGCCGAGCACGAAGATCGCGCCGGGCAGCGAGCGCAGGTCGGGCAGGCGGAACTGGCGCGGGCTGTCGAAGCCGAGCAGCCAGCGGATCGCGCCCTGGACGGGGCCGATCGGGTGCAGCAGGTCGAGATACGCGAACGCGACGATGTAGGTGGGGACCGCGAGCGGCAGCAGCAGCGCCCACGTTAGCATCCTGCGGCCGGGAAAATCGTACGCGGTGACGAGCCACGCGCAGCCCGTGCCGACGACCGACACGATCGCGCCGACGCCCGCGAGCAGCAGCAGCGTATTGACGAGCGCCTGCGGCAGCACGAATTCGGCGAGATGGCGCCAGTGCGCGAGATCGGCGCCAACCGCGGCGGCCACGAGTACCGCGAGCGGCGCCGCGACCGCCGCGGCGATCGCCAGCGCCGCGATCAGCCACAGGCTGCCCGCGCGCGGCCGCAGGCGCGGCCGACATGGCTGGCGGCGCGCGCCGGCGAACGATGCGTCAGTTGTCAAAACCGACCTTGTCGACGAGCTGGCTCGCCTGCTTGCGATGCTTCGCGATGTCCGTCATCGGCAGCGGATCGACCTTCAGCGCGCCGAAGCTTGCGATCACCGGGTCGAGCTTCACGTTCGCGCGCACCGGGTATTCGTAGTTCGCCTGCGCATACAGCGCCTGCGCTTCCGGCGACACGAGGTATTCGAGCAGTTTCACCGCGTTGGCCTTGTGCGGCGCGTGCTTCGCAACCGTCGCGCCGCTGATGTTCACGTGTGTGCCGCCGCTCTTCGCATTCGCGAACGTCGGCCGCACGACCTTGATCGCGTCGCCCCACTTGCGCGCATCGCTGCCCGGCTCCGCGTTCTTCATGTGACCCACGTAGTATGCGTTCGCGAGGCCGACGTCGCAGATGCCGCCGAGGATGTCGCGCGCGACGTCGCGGTCGCCGCCCGTCGCCTTGCGCGCGAGGTTCGCCTTCACGCCGCGCAGCCATTTCTCGGTCGCGGCTTCGCCGTCGTGCGCGATCATCGCCGCGACGAGCGCGGTGTTGTACGGATGCTGTCCCGAGCGGATGCAGACCTTGCCTTTCCATTTCGGATCGGCGAGATCTTCGTAGCGGAACGTGTCGACCTTCAGGTCCTTTTCGACGTACAGCACGCGGTCGCGCAGCGACAGCGCGTACCAGTCGCCGTTCGCGCCTCGCAGGTTCGCGGGAATCGCGTCGTCGAGCGCCTTCGAGCGCACCGGCTGCGTGACGCCGCCATCGACGAGATCGAGCAGGTTGCCGACGTCGACCGTCATCAGCACGTCGGCCGGCGACTGCGCGCCTTCCGCCTTCACGCGCTCGAGCAGGCCGTCCTTCACGAACACCGTGTTGACCTTGACGCCGCTCTGCTTCGTGAACGCGTCGATGAGCGGCTGGATCAGCTTCGGCTCGCGGGTGGTGTACAGGCTCACTTCCTCGGCCGCATGGGCAAGCGGCGCGAATGCGGCCGCGGCAAGGACGAGGGCGCCGGTGAGCGGCAGCAGGCGGGTGCGCGGATTCGACATGAAGACTCCGGTGGGGCAGGTGGGCGAGGGGGTGTTCCGGGGCGCGCCTGCCCCCCGAGCGATCCGGAACATTACAAAACGAAAGACTTCGGATTCTAGATCGAAATGGGAACGATTATCAAATGAAAGCTTGCGGCAAGCGACCGGGAAGGCGGGGAAGGGGATCGGAAACGGGGCGTCGCAGCGGGGGCGCAAGCGCGTAGAATGCCCGCTTCGATGAATTTGACGGAGACGCACCGACCATGAACGATCAGCGCAAGAAGAATCCTGTCCGCAACGTGAGCATCCTGATCGTCGTGGCCGTGCTGCTCGTGATCGGGACGATCCTGTACAACGCGATTTCGCAGAAGCGCGCGTACGACGAGGCCCATCCGGCCGAGGCCGCGAGCGCGGCATCGCACTGACGTGCCGGTGCGCGGCCCGGTCGGGCCGCGCACGTCGTGCATGCGGAGGGCGGGAGCCCGCGGCTTCCGGCGCGGCAGGCGCCGCGCAGAGCCGGGAAAGAAGCGGGCGCCGAAGCCGGCGCGCCGCGTAGGCAGGTCAGTCGTGCGTCAACGTGACGCAGGTGCGAACTTCGGGCGGATCCGTGCGTAGAACACGACCGCGAGCAGCGCGAGCCAGGCCGCGCCGACATACAGCGCGACGCGCGTATCGTCGAACCAGCCGAGCATCACGATCACGAAACCCATGAACGCGATCGTCAGTGCCGGCGCGACCGGCCACAGCGGCACCTTGAACTTCAGCGCCGCGACTTCGGCGCTCGACAGGCGGCGGCGCATCGCGACCTGCGACAGCAGGATCATCAGCCATACCCACACGGTCGCGAACGTCGCGATTGCGGCGACCACCAGGAACACGTCCTTCGGCATCAGGTAGTTGAGCACCACGCCGACCAGCAGCGCGCCCGCCATCACGAGCACGGTGACCCACGGCACGCCGTGCCGCGACGTCGTCATCAGCACGCGCGGCGCCTGGCCTTGTCGCGCCATCCCGAACATCATCCGGCCCGCGCCGAAGATGTCGCTGTTGATCGCCGAGATCGCCGCGCTGATCACCACCAGGTTGAGGATCGTCGCGGCCGACTTCACGCCGAGCGCCGAGAAGATCTGCACGAACGGGCTGCCGTCGCCGCCGACACCCGTCCACGGGCTGATCGACATCAGCACGACCATCGTCAGCACGTAGAACAGCAGGATGCGCGCGGGCACCGCATTGATCGCGCGCGGAATCACCCGCTCCGGGTCCTTCGCCTCGCCGGCGCTCATCCCGATCACCTCGATCCCGCCGTACGCGAAGATCACGACCGACAGCGACGCGATCAGCCCGCCGATGCCGTTCGGCAGGAAGCCGCCGTGGTTCCACAGGTTCGCGAACGTCGGCACGTCGGCCGAATGGCCGAAGTGCATGCCGGTCACCAGAATTGCAACGCCGCCGCCGATCATCGCGACGATCGCGCCGACCTTGATGATCGACAGCCAGAACTCGAGCTCGCCGAACACCTTCACGTGGCACAGGTTCAGCCCGCAGATGATCGCGACGACCCCGAGCACCCAGATCCATTGCGGGACATCCGGAAACCAGAAGCCCATGTAGATGCCGAACGCGGTGATGTCGGCGATCGCGACGATCACCATTTCGAGCGTGTAGGTCCAGCCAGTGACGAATCCCGCGAACGGGCCGAGGTTCTCGGTCGCGTAGTGGCCGAACGAGCCGGCGACGGGTTCGCGCACGGCCATCTCGCCGAGCGCGCGCATCACCATGTAGACGGCCATGCCGCCGAGGATGTACGCCAGGATCACGGCCGGGCCCGCGAGCTGGATCGCGGACGCCGAACCGTAGAACAGGCCCGTGCCGATCGCCGAACCCAGCGCGAGAAAGCGGATGTGCCGCGCGCTCAGGTGGCGCTGCAAGTTTTTCATCGAGTCTCCGATATCGTTATGCGACGGACCGGGCGAGCGGGACCGGTCCGATTGGCTCAAGTTGTATATACAACTTAAATGTGAACGAATGATAACAAGCCGGGACGGGTGACCGGAATCGGGTATTCCCTGACTGGCGCGACGGGTGAAATAGGGGGTGGGGCGGTCGCGCGACGTGCGGGCGGGCCGCGCGGAGCGAGTGGGTCATGCTTCGGGAGATCGCTGAATCGGGGCGCGCCGGTGGCCGGTCCGCAGCGTGCGCGGGCCGGCCACCGGCGGGGAAAATCGGGGTCAGCCGGGCAGGCGAATCACGCTTGCGTCCTTGCGGATCAGCAGCGACGACGCGAGCATCTGCTTGCACTGGTGCGCGAGCACCTTCAGGTCATGCGTGAGCTCGGCGCCCACCGCATCGGATTTTTCCGCGGACACGACCATCGCGTCGAGGTCGCGCGTGATTTGCTTCGACGCGTCGAGCTGATCGGCGGGCGGCGGCTCGCCGGCCTCGGCCTTCTCGAGATTGTCGAGCACGGCGGCGAGCCCGCGCTGCAGCGCGTCGTCGTGGACGAGGGCGCCGTCGGCCGCGCACGCGCTGCGGATCAGCGGCGCGGCGGCCGTGATCTGCGCGCCGAGCACGTGCGTCTGCACGAGCAGGTCGTTCAGCTCGGGCACGAAGCGCTGGTGCGCCTTCGGCTCGATCATCATCCGCTGGAACGCCTGCCCGAGGTTCGCGAACGCGATGTTCACGTCCTTGCGCGCGAGCCGGTAGCGGTAGTCGTCGTCGAGGCTGGCGGCAGGCGTCTCGATCGCGGCGGCTACGCCCGCGACGACGGCCGCGCCGTCAGCAACTGGCACGGGTGGCGGCGACATGCCGCGCCCGGCGCGCCATACGGCCTCGAAATACTTGCGGCTCGCCGTGAGCATGTCGGCGACCTGCTTGCCCATCAGCCGGTATTCCCAGTACGGGAACAGCCGGCTCGCGGCGATCGCGATCATGCAGCCGACCACGGTGTCGATCGCGCGCTCGCCGATGATCCGCATGCTGCCCGGCGCGAGCAGGTGGAACATCAGCAGCACGTACGACGACGTGAACACGACGCTCGCTGCATAGTTGAACAGCAGCAGGCTGTAGCTCATCACCATCGACCCGAACATGATCGCGATCAGCAGGTGCGGCTCCTTCACCGTATAGATCAGTGCGATGCTGGCCGCGCAGCCGATCAGCGTGCCGATGATCCGCTGCGCGTTGCGCTGCTTGGTCAGCGAGTAGCCGGGCTTCAGGATGATGATGGTCGTCATCACGATCCAGTACGCGTTCGTGAGCGGCAGCAACCGGCCGAGCCAGAAGCCGATCGCCACCGCGATCGTCACGCGCAGCGCATGGCGGAAGCTCGGCGAGCGCATGTTCAGGTTCGAGAAGATCAGCAGCGGCGACATCCGGCGGCGCTGCAGGAAGCGCGTGAGCGCCTTGTCGATCTTCAGTTCGGTTTGCTGCGGGTCGGCGCGGCCGGACAGGTTGCGCCGCATCCGGTCGATCAGGCGCGTGGCGCTCCAGATCCGCCTGAAGGTGGCCAGCACGGCCGCGTATGCTTCCGCGTTGGTGGCCGCGAAGTTCTTCTTGCGCATCAGCTCGATCTCGTACTCGATCGCGCGCAGTTCGGCCTTGACGCTGACGTGCGAATGCGGCGCGCGGTTCTCGAGCACCGCGAGGCCGATCTCCTCGAGATCGGCGGCCGCCTTGCGGATCAGGTCGCGGTAGAAAATGATGAGATCCGAGCCGCCGAACGTGTTGCGCACCAGCGGGTAATCGGTGTGCGCGCCGACGAACAGCTCGTGCAGGTCGACGCTGTTGATGAACAGGTTGTACATCGTCGTGCGGCCGGGATCGAGCTTGCCGCGCCGCAGCTTCGGCAGGTTGCGCAGCACGATGTCGCGCGCGGTTTCCTGCGTCTCGACCGCGGTGATCTGCTTCGCGACGAGATTGCGGTAGCACTCGTCGAGATCGGCGTCGAGATCGTAGAACTGCGCGCGCGCGAGCAGGTAGTCGGCGCACGCGAACAGGCTCTCGGCAAGCGCTTGCTGCTCGATCCGGCGCGCCTGCCATTGCGACACGAGCGTGGCCCAGTACGTATACCAGAGGCCGCCCGCGAGAATCCAGCCGGCGTTGATGAACGCCTGCAGCGGCGTGAATTTCTCCTCGAGCGTCATCACCATCATGAACAGCGTCGCGAAGCTGATCTGCGGCCAGCGGTTGCCGTAGACGACGATCAGCGACAGCACGAACGTGAGCGGCACGATCGTGAGCCACAGCGCGAAGATGTTCGGTGTCGCGAGGCCGGTCGCGAGCGCGGCCAGAAAGCCGATCACGCTGCACGCGAGCATTTCGTTGTGCTTGTACTTGAGCGGGCCCGGCATGTCGACGACGCATGCGCCGAGCGCGCCCGTCGAGATCGTGAAGCCGAGCTCCCGGTTGTGAAACACGATCAGGCACAGCACGGCCGGCAGCGAGACGCCGACCGCGATCCGCAGGCCGCCGAAAAAGTACTGGCTGTAGAAAAACTTTCTGATTTCGACCGAATAGCGCATCGATGGGCTGAATGGCAGACGAAGAGGCCCGGGGGCGGCGTATTGACTGGCGACGAGTCTATCGTATTTCGCTCTCCGCAAAACCTGGCTTTCCGGACGATGCTCGCGGCGGCGGTCCATTTGCTATCCTTGGTGATCCTGTTCGCCCGGCCCGGCCGGCGCGAGGTTCCGACACCTGCTTCATGCTCCATCTCTTCTATTCGAATCGTCACGAAACGCTGGCCGACGCGCTGCTCGAGGATCTGGCCGCGTTCCCTGCCCGCAACGGCCCGTGGGCGCCGCAACAGGTCATCGTGCCGAGCGCGGCGCTGCGCCGCCGTCTCGAGCTCGACATCGCTGCGCGCAACGGCGTGTGTGCGAACGTCGAGTTCACGTATCTCGCGCAATGGCTGTGGGCGCAGATCGGCCGCGTGCTGACGGTGCCCGCGCGTTCGCCGTTCGCACCCGATCGCCTCGTGTGGCGCTGCTACCGGCTGTTCGCGCAGGCGGCCGACGGCGCGCCGTGGCTCGCGTCGCCGCGGCTTGCCGCGTATCTGTCCGCGTCCGACGACGCGATGCGCTACGAGCTCGCGCACCGCGTCGCGGCCGTGCTCGATCATTACCTGACCTATCGCCCCGAATGGCTGGCCGCATGGCAGGCTGGCGAGTCCGTGCTCGCGGGCGACGGCGCGCCGCGCGGAATCAGCGACGCCGCGCGCGACGACGAGCGCTGGCAGGCCGCGCTGTGGCGCGCGCTGCTCGCCGAACTGAGCGACAGCGGCACGCCGCCCGCGCACCGTTTCCTGATCGAGGCGCGCCATCTCGATCCTGAGGCGGTCGTGCGCGCAGACTGGCCGGAATCGGTCAGCGTGTTCGCGCTGCCGACGATGCCGCCGCTGCACATCGCGCTGTTGCGCGAGCTGTCGCGCTGGATCGACGTGCGCGTCTATGCGCTGAACCCGTGCCGCGAATTCTGGTTCGATATCGTGACCGCCGCGCATGCCGAGGCGCTCGACGCGGCCGGGCGGCTCGACTACCAGGAAGTCGGCCATCCGCTGCTCGCCGAATGGGGCAGGCAGACGCAGGCGCAACTTCACATGCTGCACGAACTGACTGAAAGCGCCGCATCGGGCGATGCGTCGCGTTTCGTCGAGAATCCCGCGCCGACCTGGCTCGCGCGCGTGCAGAACGCGATCCTCGAACTGCAGCCGGAGGCCGAAGCCTGCGACCCGCCGGCCGAGCGCGGGATCGAGGTGCACGTGTGCCACAGCCTCGCGCGCCAGCTCGAGGTGCTGCACGACCGGCTGCTCGCGTGGTTCGACGCCGACGCGAGCCTGCAGCCGTCCGACGTGCTCGTCGCGGTGGCCGACCTCGCGGCGGCCGGGCCGCTGATCGACGCCGTGTTCGGCACGGCCGGCGCCGGCGGCGCGCGCGTGCCTTACCGGATCACTGGCCTGCCGCCGTCGCAGGCGAACCCGGTCGCGCGCGTGCTGCTCGACTGGCTCGCGCTGCCGGAGCGGCAGGTCGGCGCGCCGGAGCTGGTCGAATGGCTGCGCGTCGACGCGGTGGCTGCGCGCTACGGCATCGATGCGGCCGCGCTCGAGACGGTGCAGACCTGGCTCGCGGCCGCCGGCGCGCGGCGCGGGCTGTCGCCGCTCGCGAGCGGCGACGCGGCCGTGCCTGCGCTGCGCCATACGTTCTCCGATGCGCTCGCGCGGCTCTTTCTCGGCTATGCGATGCCGGAAGGCGCGGCACCGGTCGGCGCGTGGCTGCCGATCGAGGCGGCCACGGGCAGCGAGGCCGAACTGCTCGGCCGGCTCGCGCGCTTTACCGACGATCTCGACGGTTTCGCGCGGCGGCTGGCCGAATCGCACACGCCGCGTGGCTGGAGCGAGCTGTTCGCCGACACGCTCGCGCGTTTCTTCGATTCGGGCGCCGCGTATGCGGACGCGCTCGCGGGCGTGCGCGATGCGCTCGACGCGATGCTGGCCGCGATGACGGAGGGCGCGCCCGACGAAGCGTTGCCGGCGGCCGTCGTCCGCGCGGGGCTGGCCGCGGCGCTCGACGATCCGGCGCGCGGCGGGGTGCCGTGGGGCGGTGTCACGTTCTCGTCGCTGACGAGCCTGCGCGGCCTGCCGTACCGTGTCGTCTGCCTGCTCGGGATGGATGACGGCGTGCTGCCGAGCCTCGCACGCGCGGACGAATTCGACCTGATGGCCGTGTTGCCGAAGCTCGGCGACCGGCAGCGCCGCGACGACGAGCGCAACCTGTTTCTCGACCTGCTGCTCGCCGCACGCGACCGATTGCTGATTGCCTACACGGGCCGCAGCATTCGCGACAACGCGCCGTTGCCGCCCGCGGCACTCGTCGACGAACTGCTCGATCATCTCGCACTCGTCACGGCCGGCCTCGACGCTGCGCCGGACGCCGTCGATGCCGCGCGGCGCGCGTTCATCGTCGAGCATCCGCTGCAACCGTTCGCGGCCGCGTATTTCCGGCCCGGCAGCGAACTCGTTTCCTATGACGCCGAGCGCGCGACGCTCGCGTCGCTGCTGGCCGCCGATGCGTCGCGCGACGGGCCGCGCGAGCTGCCGTTCTTCGCGCAGCCGCTGCCGGCCGAGCCGGTCGAACCCGTCGCGTTCAGCGAATTCGAACGATTCTGGCGGCATCCCGCGCGGGCGTTGTTGCGCGCGCGGCTTGGCATCGTGCTCGCCGACGCGCAGGCCGAACTGCTCGACACGGAGCCGTTCGCGCTCGACTTCGCCGGCAGCGACGCGCTCGCCGGGCGTGTGCTGCCGCTGCTGATCGAATCGGGCGACGGGGCCGTGCATGATCATGCGCTGCGCATCGCGGACGCGAGCCCCGAACTGCCGGGCGGCGCAACGGGCGCCGTGTGGCGCGACCAGGCGCTCGGCTCGATGACGCAGCTTGCGTCGAACGTGCGCCGCGCGCTGGCCGACGGCATGGAGCGGCGGCCGTTCTCGCTCGTCGTCGTGCCGGCCTGGCCCGACACGGAGCAGGCGCTGTTCGGCGCCGACGACGCCATGCTGTCGGCCGACGCGGTGAGCGCGCCGCTCGAACTGCACGGCACGCTGAACCGGCTGACGCCGGCCGGGCAGATCATCTACCGCTATGCGCGGGCGAGTGCGCGCGACTACCTGTCCGCGTGGCTCGCGCATCTCGTCTACTGCGCGGTCGAGCCGGGCGGCCCGCGCCGCACGCTGTGGTTCGGCAGCGGCGGCGCGTTCGAGCTGACGCCCGTCGCCGCGCCGCTCGAGCGGCTCGCGCCGCTTGCCGCGCTGTTTCGCGCAGGGCGGCGCATGCCGCTGCGGTTTTTCCCGCGCAGCGCATGGGCGAGGGTGTCCGACGGCGAGGCCAAGGCCGCGAGCGTCTGGATCAACGAACGCGTCGTGAGCGAAGCCGACGATCCTGCCATCGCGATCGCATGGCGCGGCGCGCATGCGTCGCTCGACGAGCCGTTCGGCACGCTCGCGCGGCTCGTGTTCGAGCCGCTCGTCGAACATCTGAAGGAGGTCGCATGAGCGCCGTGTCGCAGCCGCAGCCGGCGCTCGAACTCGACGTGTTCGCGTGCCCGCTCGATGGCGTCAACCAGATCGAGGCGTCGGCCGGCACCGGCAAGACCTGGAACATCTGCGCGCTGTATGTGCGCCTGCTGCTCGAAAAGGATCTCGGCGCGGACGAAATCCTCGTCGTGACCTTCACGAAGGCGGCGACGGCCGAACTGCACGAGCGGATTCGCGGCCGGCTCGCGCAGCTCGCGCATGCGCTCGACACGGGCGACGACGGCGGCGATCCGTTCATTGCTCGCCTGCTCGACACGACGCTTGGCGAAGACGGCGCGCTCGATCCCGAAACGGCCGCGAAGCGGATCCGGCGCGCGCTGCGCGCATTCGACCAGGCCGCGATCCATACGATCCACGCGTTCTGCCAGCGCGCGTTGCAGGAAGCGCCGTTTGCGGCCGCGATGCCGTTCGCGTTCGACATGGAGGCCGACGACGCGTCGCTGCGCTTCGAGCTCGCGGCGGACTTCTGGCGCACGCGCGTCGAACCGGCGGCCGCGCGCTGGCCGGGTTTCGCGATCTGGCTCGTCGAATCGGGCGCCGGCCCGGCCGCGCTCGATGCGCAGCTCGCGCGCCGGCTGAAGAAGCCGCTCGCCGCGCTGCGCTGGGACGGCGTGACCGAGCCGGACGAATCGGCCGAGGCCGCCGCGGCCGAATGCTTCGCCGAGGCGGCGCGGATGTGGGCAGCCGAGCGCGATGCGATCGATGCGTTGCTGCGCACCGCGCAGCCCGCGCTCAACCAGCGCTCGCACAAGCCCGACGCGGTCGCCGATGCGCTCGACGCGTGGGCCGCGCATTTCGCGCAGGGCGATGCGACGGCTGCACTGCCGAAGGCCGCACTGAAGCTCACGCGCACCGCGCTGGCGAAGGCGACGAAAAAAGGCGGCGCGACCCCCGAACACGCGTTCTTCGACGTGGCCGATGCGCTCGAAGCGGCCGTGGCGGCGGCCGAGGCCACGCAGCGCGCGCGCTGGCTCGCGCTGATCGCCGAATGGCTCGACATGGCGCCGGGCGAGCTGGCCGAGCGCAAGCGCACGCGGCGCGTCGTCTCGTTCGACGATCTGCTCACGAACCTGTACCGCGCGCTGCATGCGCACCCGTGGCTCGCGGAGACGCTGCGCGCGCGCTATCCGGCCGCGCTGATCGACGAGTTCCAGGATACCGATCCGCTGCAGTTCGCGATCTTCGACCGGATCTTCGCGCCGCGCGGCCCGCTGTTTCTCGTCGGCGATCCGAAGCAGGCGATCTACAGCTTCCGCGCGGCCGATCTGCATACCTATCTTGCCGCACGTGCGCGGGCGAGCGCGTGCTACACGCTCGCGGTCAACCAGCGCTCGACGCCCGCGATCGTCGATGCGTGCAACCGCTTCTTCATGTCGAACCCGCACGCATTCGTGCTCGACGGACTCGACTATTACGCGGTACGAGCCGGCACGCGCGTGCGCGCGCCGTTCGTCGACGAAACCGATCCGGGCCCGGCCGGCGACTTCCGGGTCTGGGCGTTGCCGGGCGGCGAAGGCACGCTGCTCAAGCGCGATGCCCAGGCCCAGGCTGCACAGGCTTGCGCGGCCGAGATCGCGCGGCTGATGCGCGGTGCGCGCGAAGGGCGCGTGCGGCTGGGCGGCACGCCGCTGTCGCCGGGCGACATCGCGGTGCTCGTGCAGACGCACCGGCAGGGCAGCCTCGTGAAGCGTGTGCTCGCGACATGGGGCATCGGCAGCGTCGAACTGGCGCAGGCATCGGTGTTCTCGACCGGCGACGCCGAGCAGCTCGAACGCGTGCTGGCGGCGATCGATGCGCCGGGAGACCTGCGGCGTCTGCGCGCGGCGCTCGCGTCCGACTGGTTCGGCCTCGATGCCGGTGCGCTGTGGCGGATGGAGCAGGGCGACGGCGATGCGCAACGCGAAGCGTCGGCGGCCGACAGTATCGATGCGATGAGCTGGGTCGAGCGCTTCTCGCGGTATCGGCTGTTGTGGCGCGAACGCGGTTTCGCGGTGATGTGGCGCACGTTTACGCGTGAGCTGCGGATTGCCGAGCGGTTGATGGCCGGTGCGGACGGCGAGCGCCGCGTGACCGACATCAACCATCTGGCCGAACTGACGCAGGCCCGCGCATCCGCGCAGCCGGGCATCGCACCGACGCTGCGCTGGCTCGCCGCGCAACGGCTCGACGGTGGCGGCGAGGAAGCGCAACTGCGGCTCGAGTCCGATCGCAACCTCGTGCAGATCGTGACCGTGCACAAGTCGAAAGGCCTTGAATACGCGATCGTGTTCTGCCCGTTCCTGAACGACGGCGGATTGCGCGAGCCGCCCGCGTCCGCGCTGCCCGATGCGCGCGAGTATCACGACGACGCGGGCGACGCGGTGCTGCATTACGGGTGCGACGACGAGGCGGCCGCGCACGCGGCGCGGCAGGCGATGCGCGAGCAGGCCGCGGAACGCGCGCGGCTCGTCTACGTGGCGCTCACGCGCGCGGTCTATCGCTGCTACGTCGTCGCCGGGCCGTACCTGTCGTCGCGCTCGACGCGCGAAGCGCGGCGCAGCGTGCTCAACTGGCTCGTCGCGGGCGCCGGCCAGTCGTTCGATGCGTGGCTCGACGAGCCGCCCGATGAAGCCGCGCTCGATGCGGCGTGGCGCGCGCTCGCCGGCGGCCCCGTAAGCGTCGCGCCGCTGCCGGTGCCTGCGCGCCGCGAGCGTCTCGCGGCCGGGCACGACGCATCGGAGGTACTCGCGGCGCGCCATGCGACACGCGTGCTGCGCGATGCGTGGCGGATGGCGAGCTTCAGTTCGCTGACCGCGTCGATGGCGCGCGAGGAGGCGGGCGTCGCGGCCGTGCCCGACGACGAGCTGCGGCCCGATCACGATGCGCTTGCCGCGGCAGCGCCGGACGGCGAGTCGATACTGGCCGATACGGTTGCGCCCGAACCGCCGGACGACGACATCCTCGTATTTCCGCGCGGCGCGGCGGCCGGCGAGTGCCTGCACCGCCTGTTCGAACTCAGCCGGTTCACCGAGCCCGAGTCGTGGCACAAGGCCGCGCTCGGCGCGCTGCACGATCGGCCGGTCGAGGCTGCGCCCGAACTTGCTACCCGGCTGCCGGCGATGATGGCGCGGCTGGTCGACGATGTCGTGCGCACCGAGCTCGTGCCGGGCATGCGGCTCGCCGATCTCGATCCCGCGAAGCGGCTCGACGAAATGGGTTTCCTGTTCCCGGCGCCGTCGCTCGACCTGATGGCGCTGCGCCGGCTGCTGGTCGCGCACGGCTATCCGGACGTTGCACTGGAGGCGGGCATGCTCGCCGGTTTCATCAAGGGTTTCATCGACATGATCGTCGAACACGACGGCCGCTTCTGGATCGTCGACTGGAAGTCGAACCATCTCGGCACGACGCCGGACGCCTACGGCCCGCGCGCGCTCGACGTCGCGATGGCCGATCACGCGTATCACCTGCAGGCGCTGCTCTACACGGTCGCGCTGCATCGCTACCTGCGCGGGCGGCTGCCCGACTACGACTACGACACGCACATCGCGGGCTACCTGTACCTGTTCGTACGCGGCGTGCGGCCCGACTGGCGCAGCGGCGGCGAGCCGGCCGGCGTGCATGCGCGGCGGCCGGCGCGCACGCTCGTCGACGTGCTCGACCGGATGATGGAAGGGGGCCGCGCATGAACGCGCCAGACGACACGCTCGAATTTACCGGCGGCCTCGTCGCGCGCCTGCCCGAGCCCGCCGATTTCGGCATCGCGCTCGCGGAAGGCTTCGCGCGTCGCATCGGCGACCTCGCGCGGCGCGCCGGTGCGCCGTCCGTGTCCGCGCGCTGGGCGGCACGCGCCGCGTTCGCGACGAGCCGCGCGACCGCGGGCGGCCACGTGTGCGTCGCGCTTGGCGCGCTCGCACAGCGCTACGAAGCGCCGCTCGACGAGGTACGCGCGGCGCTCGCCGCGAGCGGCGTGGTCGCGTTCGGCACGCTCGCGCGCGGCGACGAGCGGCCGCTGATCGTCGACCGGCACGACCACCTGTACCTGTCGCGCTATTTCGATTACGAGCGGCGGCTGGCCGATGCGCTCGTTGCGCAGGCCGGTGCTGCCGCGCCGGACGAAGGCCTGTCGCCCGACCGGTTGCGCGACAGCCTCGCGCGTTACTTCGGACCGGCGACCGGCGAAGTCGACTGGCAGCGCGTCGCGGCGATCGTCGCGCTGACAGGCCGCGTGACGATCGTCAGCGGCGGCCCCGGCACGGGCAAGACGACGACGGTCGTCGGCGTGCTGGCCTGTTTGCTCGACGCGCACCCGGGGCTGCGCATTGCGCTGGCCGCACCGACCGGCAAAGCCGCGCAGCGGATGCAGGAAGCGCTGCATGCACGGGCCGGCGACCTGCCGCCCGCACTCGCGGCGCGCCTGCCCGACACGTCGTACACGCTGCATCGGCTGCTGGGCGGCGGCGGGGCGGCCGGCTTCCGGCATCATCGCGACAATCCGCTGCCGTACGACCTGATCGTCGTCGACGAGGCGTCGATGATCGACGTCGCGCTCGCCGCACATCTGCTCGACGCACTCGCGCCGGGTGCACGGCTCGTGCTGCTCGGCGACAAGGATCAACTGGCCGCGGTCGAGGCGGGCGCCGTGTTCGCGGAGCTGAGCGCACGGCCGGCGTTTACCGCCGCGGCGCGCACGCACATCGCGCGGGCGCTCGGCATCGACGAGGCAGCGTTCGTCGCGGCGTTGCCGGTGCCGGACGCCGTCGCGACGGCGACGGTTCCTGCTGCGAATCCGGTTCCCGCGGCGGCTCCGGCGTCGCCATCTGCCGCCGCGTCACGCAAACCGGTGTCAAGGCCGCGAGCCGATGCGCGACAGGCATCGCTCTTCGACGACGAACCGCAGGACGACGCGGTGTCCTCGGCCGACGTCGTGTTGCCGCCAGCCGGTCCGGCGCTGACCGATACCGTTGATGCAGGTAAAGCGAGCGCCGGCCCTGCGTGGATCGAGGTCGACGAACTCGCGTGGCTCGACGCCGTCGAGCTGCCGCCGTTCGATGCAGGCGACGCGGCGCTCGCGTCGACATTGCCCGGCGAAACCGCCGCCCCGTTCGCAACGCCGGCCCCGGCGCCGCTCGCAGATTGCGTCGTATGGCTCGAACGCAATTACCGCTTTGGTCTCGATTCGCCGATCGGGCAGCTGTCGCTCGCGATCCGCCGCGGCGACGTGCAGGCCGCGCTCGACGCGTTGCCCGCGGACGACGCGGCCGCCGCGTCGTTCCACGACGATGCGGGCGAGTCGCTTGCGTCGTCGACGGTCGAGCGGCTCGCGCGGCAGTTCGGTGCTTACCTCGACGCATTGCGCGACGCGCTGGCCGCGCCGGTGCCCGATCCGCTGCCGCTGTTCGACGCGCTCAACCGGTTCCGGATCCTGTGTGCGACCCGCAGCGGCTTGCGCGGCGCGGAGCACGTCAATGCGCTCGTGGCTGCGCGTGTACGGCACGCAGCGGGCGTGCCGCTCGCGGTCGGCGCGCACTGGTTCACCGGACGACCGATCATGGTGACGCGCAACGACTATGCGTTCGGATTGTTCAACGGCGATATCGGCATTGCGTTACCCGACGCACACGGCGTGCTGCGCGTGTGGTTCAGGCGCGCGGACGGCACCGCGCGCGCCGTGTCGCCGGCGGCGCTGCCGCCGCACGAAACGGCATTCGCGCTGACGGTCCACAAATCGCAGGGCTCGGAATTCGACGAAGCCGCGCTCGTGCTGCCGGCATCGTTCGGCCGTGTGCTCACGCGCGAACTCGTCTATACGGCCGTCACGCGTGCACGCACGCGTGTGCAGGTGATCGGGCCGCGGCGCGTGCTGGCGCAGGCGGTCGCGACGCGCACGCAGCGCGATTCGGGGCTCGCCGCACGCGTCGACGAGGCGCTCGCACGGCGCCGCACGGAGCCTTCGCGATGATGATCCGCTATACGCTCGATCCGGCCGAAGTCGAATGGACGGCCGTGCGCGCGCAGGGCGCGGGCGGGCAGAACGTGAACAAGGTGTCGAGCGCGATTCACCTGCGCTTCGATATCCGTGCGTCGTCGCTGCCGCCTGTCATCAAGGAGCGGCTCCTCGCCCTGTCCGACCAGCGCATCACGCGCGACGGCATCGTCGTGATCAAGTCGCAGGAATATCGCACCCAGGAGAAGAACCGCGAGGCCGCGCTGGCGCGACTCGATACGTTGATCGGCAGCGTCGCGTTCACGCCGCGCGCGCGGGTCGCGACGCGGCCGACGCGTGCGTCGAAGGAACGGCGGCTCGAGCACAAGTCGCGCCGCAGCGCGGTGAAGTCGGGAAGAGGGAGGGTGGACGACTGACGAGCGGATGGCCGGAGGGTCGGACATCCGGCGGGCATGGCAGGCGAACGTCCGCCGCCGCGCCGGTTAGCGCATCACGGTCCCCGCGCTGTCGAGCACGAAGTCGACGCAGAACACCACGAGCCGGCTCTGCGCGCGGATCGCGACGGCGGCCGTATAGCAGTCGCGGCCTTCCGTCAGCGAGAAGTGCGGGCCCATCAGCGCGACGCGTCCGGGCGCGGCGATCGCGCGCTGGAAGTACGGGCGCCGCGACCAGTTGCTGTGGGTTTCCGGGAAGAGCGGCGCGAGGCGGGTGGCGCCCGCCTGGCCGTCGTCGGGGCGTGCGCCGATCGACGGCAGAAACTGCTCGCCGATCTCGTCGGTGACGAACACGCGGCGCGCGGCCGGCACCGCGAACACGCGTTGCGCGGCGTCCTGCAGGTTGCCGCTCGCGGAAAATGCGGCCGCGCCGGTGAGCACGAGCCGCTCGATCGCGTCGAAGCCCGGCTGCTCGGCGGCGACGGGCGTGTGCCGGCGGGCGATGAAGCGCTGCCACGCGGCGTCGAGCATCGCGGGCGCTGCCGCGCTCGCGTGCGCGATCGACGTATCGGGCTGGCCGAACTGGAAGCCCTGTACGAAATCGATGTCGGCTTCCATCAGCACCTGCAGCGCGTCGTCGCTTTCGACGCCCTCGGCAAGCACCATCGCGCCGGCCTGGTGCAGCATCGACACGAGGTGATGCATGATGCGGCGATCGTCGGTCGACCCGGTCGAGCGCTCGACGAGCGAGCGATCGAGCTTGACGATGTCGGGCCGTGCGCGCCACACGCGGTCGAAGTTCGAGAATCCCGTGCCGAAATCGTCGATCGCGATCAGGAAGTCGCGATGCTGGATCATGTCGATCGTGCGGGCGAGCGCGGCTTCGTCGCGCGACGGCTGTTCGACGACTTCCAGCACGATGCGGTTCGGCGGCAGCGCGAAATGCCGGCACAGCGCCTCGACGAACTCGCGCTGCACGAGGCCCGAATCGAGCACACGTGGCGTCACGTTCAGGAACAGCCAGCCGTCGCCGATACCTTGGGTGACGAAGTTGGCCGTGTGCAGGCAGCGCGCGAGCCGGTCGAGCAGCAGCGCGTCGGCGTCGCCGCGCGTCTTGTCGAAGAGGGCAGTGGGCGAGACCAGCGTGCCGTTCGCGTCGACGACGCGCAGCAGCGCCTCATAACCGACGACGCGCTTGTGTGTGATCGACAGCACGGGCTGGAACACGCTGCGCAGCGTCGTGGTGCGATAGGTGGCGAACCAGCCGCTGGGCGTCGGCGTAAGGCGTTCGAGCAGGGAGTCGAGCGACAGGTCGCGGGCGGGCTTCATGTCAGCGGTGCCCGGAGGCGAACGGCGGGGCGGTAGCGTGCCGCCACACTGAAGCAGCCGCACGCGCAGGCGGACGCGAAAGAACGTGAGGCATCGTGACCGCCTTCTGCGGGTAAGTGTTCGGAGTGTAACGGGAATACGGCGGCACGCGTATCAGGGAAACTCCAGACGCACCGGGTACGCGATGCGGCCACGGCCGTGCGTCGCGGCCGCATCGCGTGCGGCGGTGGTGCGGAAATCCCGGCGGCCGGCACAGCCGCGTGCGAGCATCGCCGTCAGACGAATGCCGGCGCGCCGGTGAACACGCGGTGCCCGGCCGTCGGCGATCACCGCACGACGGCCGGCGGCGCGTGCGTCCGGCGCCTCAGGTCGCTTCGCCGCTGCGCGTCCGGAGACCGGGAATCCGCTTGATCACGCCGGTCGCGAGCGCGGTGCCGACGAGCACGATCGCGCAGCCTTCGATCATCACGGCCGACACGTGTTCGCCGAGGAACAGCGCGCCCCACAGCAGGCCGAACACGGGGATCACGAACGTCACGGTAATCGCACGGGCAGGGCCGATATGCGCGATCAGGTAGAAGAAGATGAAATACGCGATGCCCGTGCATGCGATGCCGAGGGCGAGCACCGAGCCCCACGCGTGCGCGCTGACCGGTGCGGCCGGCCAGGTGGCGATCGCGAACGGCAGCAGCAGGACGGTCGAGCCGATCATGCTGCCGGCCGCGTTGACGAGCGGATCGACGCCGCTGAGCTTGCGCTTCGTGTAATTGGCCGCGATGCCGTACAGCAGCGTCGCGCCGAGCGCCGCGGCGGCGGCGAGCGCGGTCGCGCTGGCGCCCGTGTCGCCGTGCGCATTCGCGATCTGGTTCCATACCAGCGTGAGCACGCCGGCAAAACCGATCACGAGGCCGAGCGCGCGCGGCAGCGACAGCTTGTCCTTCAGCCACAGATAGGCCACGAGCGCGCCCCAGAGCGGCGTCGTCGCGTTGATTACCGACGTCACGCCGGCCGACAGCGTCAGTTCGGCGAACGCGAACAGGCAGAACGGCACGCCCGAGTTCAGCGCGCCGACGACGAACAACGGCCACGCATGACGGCGCAGCCGGGCGCCGAGATCGGCGGGTTTGAAGCGCGTCAGCGCGAAGCCCGTGAGAAACAGCGCGCCGATGCCCACGCGCAGCGCCATCAGCGGCGCGACGCCGAAATCGACGACGCCGATCCGGATAAACAGGAACGACGCGCCCCACAGGGCGGCGAGCACGGTCAGCAGAATGGCGTTCTTGGGCGACATCGATCGTGAGGGCGGGGGACGGGATGCGGTGCATCTTACACCGCGTTACCGCGCCGTCGTTTCACGATTCGATGAAACGACAAGAAACGGGAGTTTCGCCGGTTGCAGGCGCCGGACGGCTGGCTGTCGGCGTTGCCCGATCAGTGATGGCGCCGGCCGCCGCGTCCGCCGAAGCCGAAATTGAGCGATAGCGCCGGTCCCCAATAGCCGCCCCACGCTGGCGCATAGGCAGGCGCCGGATAGTAGTAGACGGGGCCCGGATCGGCGTACACGGGTGCAGGCTGCACCGGTGCCGCCGTGTAATAGCCGCCAGGATAGTAGCCGTACGGGTAGTAGCAGCCGGCGAGCGTCGTGCAGGCGAGCGCTGCGGCGACGAGGGTCCTGTTCATGATGTGTCTCCGGCGGAGCCGGCAATCGGCAGATGCTTAAGCTTAGGTCGCGCGCCGATGACACTGTGTGCAAAACGGTAACGGATCATTTCCGGGCCGATGCCGCGCGCATCGCGGCGCCGCATGCGAAAACGGCGCTTCCGCACCGCGGAAACGCCGTCTGGCCGACTGTCGCGGCGTGCCTGGCCGGCTTACTTGCCGACCTGGTTGCCGATGATGCCGCCGGCCGCCGCGCCGCCCAGCGTCGACAGCGCACTGCCGCCGATCGCCGCGCCGGCGACGCCGCCGACACCCGCGCCGATGGCCGTGTCGCGCTGGCGCCTCGTCATCGAATCGCAGGCCGACAGGCTGGTAACCGTCGCGACGAGGAGAGCACATACCCCAATACGCCGAATCGAATTCATGATCGTAGTCCTTGTGGTAGTGAACGGAGGACGCGCGACCGGCTGGCGGCCACGCATGCCCCCAATCTACGCGCCGCCCCGCGACGCTGCTGTAAGGACTTGTTAAGGCGCGCGCGGTTTCGTAATCAATTGTTTCCCGTGTGCCGGCAGGCACGCGACCTGCGCAAAAAAGCCCGCTCGAAAGCGGGCTTCGTGCATCGCGATGCGTTTCCGGTTGCGTTTCCGGTGCGGATCGCCGCGTGCGCTTATTGACGGTGATAGATCTCGGCGCCGGTCTTGACGAACTCGACCGCCTTGACTTCCATCCCCTTTTTCAGCGCTTCGGTTTCCGACACGCCCTGCTGCGCCGCGAATTCGCGCACGTCCTGCGTGATCTTCATCGAGCAGAAGTGCGGGCCGCACATCGAGCAGAAGTGCGCGACCTTCGCCGAATCCTTCGGCAGCGTCTCGTCGTGGAATTCGCGCGCCTTGTCCGGATCGAGACCGATGTTGAACTGGTCTTCCCAGCGGAACTCGAAGCGCGCCTTCGACAACGCGTTGTCGCGCACCTGCGCGCCCGGATGACCCTTGGCGAGATCGGCGGCGTGCGCGGCGAGCTTGTACGTGATGATGCCTTCCTTCACGTCGTCCTTGTTCGGCAGGCCGAGGTGTTCCTTCGGCGTCACGTAGCACAGCATCGCGGTGCCGAACCAGCCGATCATCGCGGCGCCGATGCCCGACGTGATGTGGTCGTAGCCCGGCGCGATGTCGGTCGTCAGCGGCCCGAGCGTGTAGAACGGCGCTTCCTTGCACCAGTCGAGCTGGAGATCCATGTTCTCCTTGATCAACTGCATCGGCACGTGGCCGGGGCCTTCGATCATCACCTGCACGTCGTGCTTCCACGCGATCTGCGTGAGCTCGCCGAGCGTCTTCAGCTCGCCGAGCTGCGCTTCGTCGTTCGCGTCGTAGATCGAGCCGGGACGCAGGCCGTCGCCGAGCGAGAAGCTCACGTCGTACGCCTTCATGATCTCGCAGATGTCTTCGAAGTGCTCGTACAGGAAGCTTTCCTTGTGATGCGCGAGGCACCACTTCGCCATGATCGAGCCGCCGCGCGACACGATGCCGGTCATCCGGTTCGCGGTGAGCGGCACGTACTGCAGGCGCACGCCCGCGTGGATCGTGAAGTAGTCGACGCCTTGCTCGGCCTGCTCGATCAGCGTGTCGCGGAAGATTTCCCAGGTCAGGTCCTCGGCCTTGCCGTTGACCTTTTCCAGCGCCTGGTAGATCGGCACCGTGCCGATCGGCACCGGGCTGTTGCGGATGATCCACTCGCGCGTTTCATGGATGTGCTTGCCGGTCGACAGGTCCATCACCGTGTCGCCGCCCCAGCGGATCGCCCACGTCATCTTGTCGACTTCCTCGCCGATCGACGACGTGACGGCCGAGTTGCCGATGTTCGCGTTGATCTTCACGAGGAAGTTGCGGCCGATGATCATCGGCTCGGATTCCGGGTGGTTGATGTTCGCGGGGATGATCGCGCGGCCGCGCGCGATTTCGTCGCGCACGAATTCCGGCGTGATTTCCGTCGGTGCGCTCGCGCCGAACGCCGCTGCGCCGAATGCCTGGCCCGGGTGCTGGCGGCCCATCATCGCGGCAAGCTTCGCGCCGTTCGGGCCGCTCGACTTCAGGCTCTCGAGGTACTCGGCGCGGCGCTGGTTCTCGCGGATCGCGATGTATTCCATTTCCGGCGTGATGATGCCCTGGCGCGCGTAGTGCATCTGCGTGACGTTCTTGCCGGCCTGCGCGCGGCGCGGGTTGCGGTGCAGGCCCGGGAAGCGCAGCTCGGCCGTGGCGGGATCGGCCGCGCGTTCGAGGCCGTACTGGCTCGACAGGCCCGGCAGCCCCTCGGTGTCGCCACGTGCTTCGATCCAGCGCTGGCGCAGCGCGGGCAGGCCCGCGCGGATGTCGATCTTCGCTTCCGGATCGGTGTAGGGGCCCGACGTGTCGTACACGTAGATCGGCGGATTCTTTTCGCCGCCGAAGCCGGTCGGCGTGTCGGCCTGCGTGATTTCGCGCATCGGCACGCGGATGTCGGGCTGCGAGCCGGTTACATAAACCTTTCGCGAATTGGGCAGCGGCGCGACAGCGGCGGCGTCGACGTGAGCGTCGGCGGACAGAAACTTCGGGTTGGCGTTCATGCAATCTCCTGTGTCGGCCCGAGTTGGCGCTTGAGTGCTTACTCGGGTCCCATGCAAAGCAAAGTGGGGTGCTAGCTAAGCAGGAGACGAGATTCGTGAGGCGGCGGGTTTCGTCAGAGGGATGGCGGCGAAATCCGTACGCTTCCCTGCGCTGGCATTATCCAGATCAGGTTCAAAGGGTATTTCTCACCCGCAATGCCGGTTGATTGACCGAACGCATTGCAGGACCCCCGCGTTAGCAAGGGCACACGATACACCGGCTTCGCGGCGGTTTCAACCGGGGACAGAGGGGCCGCCCGGTGCGACCGCAGCATGGCGCGCGGCGTGGCGGCCCGCCGGCAGGGCCGCGCGCGCCGCCGACGCACGGCCCGGCGGCCCGGCCGGCAGCGGCGGCGCGGTGCAGCAATGCGCGTCTTCGCGCGACCTAAAATTAATTTTGCCGCGGCTGTCATTTCCCGCGACGTGCTCCGTCTATTCGGCTCCTCACACCCATGTATTGATTGGAGAGATGTCATGAAAAAAGTACTGATCGCAGCCTGTGTCGCCGGTTTCGCCATGGTTGCAACGGGCGCATATGCGCAGAACGACGCGATGTCGAAGGAAGGTTCGTCGATGTCGAAGGACGCGATGGGCCACGACGCGATGGCCAAGGAAGGCGCGATGAAGAAGGACGGCATGAAGAAGCACGCGATGAAGAAAGATGCGATGAAGAAGGACGGGATGTCGCACGACTCGATGGGCAAGCCGTCGGACGACAAGATGGCCCCGTCGAACTGACGGGGCGGGCGGGGCGCGGCCGACGCGTGCGTCGCGCGGCCGGTCGCTCGCCTGCATCGTGCTCCGTCGCCTCATTCCGGGAGTTTTCATCATGCAAACCGTTCCCGCCACCGGTCGCGCGGCTGCCACGCCGCCCGCGCGTCCGATCCATCCGCTGTGGGTGCGCGCGAGCCACTGGCTCAATGCGCTCGCGGCGGTCCTGATGGCGCTGTCCGGCTGGCGCATCTACGATGCGTCGCCGATCTATCCGCCGTTCGTGTTTCCGCACGGCATCACGATCGGCGGCTGGCTCGGCGGCGCGTTGCAATGGCATTTCGCGGCGATGTGGCTGCTCGTCGGCAACGGGCTGTTCTACCTGACGATGTCGATCGCGACGGGGCGCTTCGCACGCAAGATGCTGCCGGTCACGCCGGCGTCCGTGTGGCGCGACGTGCGCGCCACGCTGGGCGGGCGGCTGTCGCACGCCGACCTGAGCGTCTACAACGCGGTGCAGCGTGCCGCGTACCTGGTCGCGATCGTCGATCTCGTCGTGCTGGTGCTGTCGGGGCTCACGATCTGGAAGTCCGTGCAATTCCCGCTGCTGCGCGAACTGTTGGGTGGCTACGACAACGCGCGCGTCGTGCATTTCTGGGCGATGTGGCTGCTCGTCGCATTCTTTGTCGTACACGTCGCGATGGCGCTGCTGGTGCCGCGCTCGCTGCTCGCGATGCTGCGCGGCCGCTGACCCGCAAGCCGCGGGCTAAGGAAATCATCATGTCGGAATCCGAAACCACGCGTGGCCAGCCGCGCTGGACGCTCGACCGGAAGTCGCTCGAACTCGACGTGCGCCGCGAACTCGAGATGCCGTCGCGGCGGCTCTTCAACCGGCGCATCCTGACGCTGGGCGGCCTGACGATGCTGACCGGCTGCACGCTGAAGGACGACGCGTCGGTCGACACGTTCCTCGAGAAAGTGTCGCGCATGAACGATCGCGTGCAGGCCTGGCTGTTCAGCGGCGAACGGCTGGCGCCGACCTACACCGAAGCCGACATCACGCGGCCGTTCCCGTTCAACGCGTTCTACGGGATCGACGACGTGCCGCACGTCGATGCGTCGACGTACCGGCTCGTGCTGTCCGGCCGCGTGACGGGCAAGCGCGTGTGGACGCTCGACGAGCTGTATGCGCTGCCGCACGCGGAGCAGATTACGCGGCATATCTGCGTGGAAGGGTGGAGCGCGATCGGCCGCTGGGGCGGCACGCCGTTCGGCGCGTTCCTGGCGCGCGCGGGCGCCGATACGCGGGCGAAATACGTCGGCTTCAAGTGCGCGGACGACTATTACGAAAGCATCGACATGCCGACCGCGCTGCATCCGCAGACGCTGCTCGCGTTCGATTACGACGGCCGCCGGCTGCCGCCGGAATTCGGCTTCCCGATGAAACTGCGGATGCCGACCAAGCTCGGCTACAAGAACCCGAAGCACATCATGGAAATCTTCGTGACCGATACGTACCCGGGCGGCTACTGGGTCGATCAGGGGTACAACTGGTTCGGCGGCTCGTGACCGGCGGGCGTGCTCGCGCGGCGCGATGCGTCATGCGTCATGCGGATTCCCGCACCTGAAGCTCGACGTGCAGGCCGGCTGCCGCTGCCATGTTGACGAGCGCGTCGAGTGCGAACAGGTTGATCTTGCCGCGCATCAGGTCGGACACGCGAGGCTGCGTGACACCCAGCAGTTTCGCGGCCTGCGCCTGGCTGAGTTCAAGCTGCGCGAGACGCTGCTTGAGCGCGATCATCAGTTCGGACCGCAGCTTCATGTTCTCGGCCTCGGCCGGCTGATCTTCGATTGCGTCCCAGATGCTCGTGTAACGTTTATTGGTCATCGTTTCAACTCCATCATCAGGGCGCGATAACGCCGGGCGGCCAGTTCGATATCGGTCTTGTTCGTGCGCGTCGATTGCTTCCGGAAGCAGTGAAGCACGTAGGCGGCGTCGGCGAAGGTCGCGACGTAGACGATCCGGAATGCGCCGCTCGCATCGCGCAGGCGAATTTCCCGCACGCCGATACCGACGGTGCGCATCGGCTTCCAGTCGTCGGGCGCCAGGCCGCGTTGCACCTGGTCGATCTGGTGGCCGGCTTCGCGTCGCACGGCAGGCGGGAAATCGCGAAGCGCGTCGAGCGCGCTGCCGATGAAAACGACCGGCTTCGGCGGGAGAATGGCAAGATTATACAAAATTTTATATGGGTGTGCAGGCGTGGTTTGAACGGAGCGTGCGGCGCGCAGCGGGCGCGTCGCCCCGTCACGATAAGCGCGAAACAGCGGCGGCCGCGCATGACTGGCCGTTTGGCCGATGGCTCGCTCGCGACCAGCCGAATACGGCACGGGCGGCGATGTCGCGCCCCATTTCCAGGCTCCCATCTCACCCGGTCGCCGCCCGAAAATGTCGCGCCGAAACGTCAGTCCTTATCCTTTCAGACAGGTCTGGCGATGCTTTCGAATCCTTGATGCCATAATGCCGAGCGTGTGCAGCCGAAGTGGTTGCGCGCGTTTTTTTTGTCCCTCTGCCGCCGCTTGCCGGTTCTCTTTCGTCGCCGTTCGCACTGTCATGTCGTTCCGCACGTTCGCTCTGCCTTCCCGGTCCCGCCAGGGCTGTTTGCCGGCATTGCCGGCGTCTTTCAGCGGAGCACGCGGCGTGACGTGCGGGCGGGTTGCACGATGACACCGCTCGACCGTCTCCTCGATTTCTTCGCCCGCTTTTCGTTTCGGATCCGCCTGCCGCAAAGCCGCGGCGGCCGTGTCGCGCTGGCGCTCGTATTCATCTATTTCGTCTGGGGTTCGACCTACAGCGGCCTGCATTTCGCGCTGCAGTCGTTCCCGCCTCTGCTGCTGTCCGGGTTGCGCAACCTGCTCGGCGGGATCGGCCTGTTCATCTTCGCGCTGCGGCGCAAGCCCGAATGGCCGACGCTGCTGGAAATCCGCAACTCGGCGATCGTCGGCACGATGCTCGTCGCGCTGTCGTCCGGCACGATCGCGCTCGGGATGCGCACGGTCAGCAGCGGCTCGGCCGCGGTGATGGTTGCCACGGTGCCGCTGTTCGCGACCGTGATCGCGGCGGTCGCCGGGCGGCCGGTGACGAAGGGCGAGTGGGCAGCCGTCGCGCTCGGGATGGTCGGCATCGTCGTGCTGAATTCGGGCGGCGCGGCAGCCGCGAACTCGGCGCTCGGCACGATCTGCGTGCTGGCCGGTGCGCTGTTCTGGGCGGGCGGCGCGCATCTCGCGACGCGGCTCAAGCTGCCGTCCGACCTGTTTTTGTCCACGTCGCTGCAGATCGGCCTCGGCGGGCTGATGTCGACGCTCGCTGCCTGGCTGCTCGGCGAACGCATCGAGCACCTGGCCGTCGGGCCCGTGTTCGCGTTCGTGTACCTGATGGTGTTCTGCACGATGGCTGCGTACGTCGCGTACGGCTACCTGATCCGCCACACGAGCCCGATCATCGCGAGCAGCTGCATGTACGTGAACCCGATTGTCGCGGTCGCGCTCGGTGCGCTGCTGCTTGGCGAACCGGTGACGATGGCGACCGTGGTCGCGACCGTCGCGATCCTCGGCAGCGTCGGTCTGTCGTTCCTGTTCGATCCGGCGCGCCGGCCCGCGGCGCGCGCGGCGGCTGTCGGTTCGGCGGCCGTGGCGGCCGCGTCGGTGGCGGACGCTTCATCCGCACCCGAGCAGATCGCGCTGCCGGATGCGGCGCCCATCCTGACGCCTTCCGCCGTCCCGCTTGCCGTGCCGACGCCGGCTGCCGTCGTGGATCCCGCTGCCGTGATGGACCCGGCGCAGGCGTTCGCGCCGCCGCCTGCCGACGAACCGGCCGCGCCCCGCGCCGACGCGTGAGCCCGCCGTGGCCGGTCGCGCTCAGCCGCGCCGGCCGCCGCGGTGGTGGAGCCAGCCCGCGAGCGCGGTGAACAGCAGTCCGGCCGCGCACATGCCGGTCCAGCCGAACGCGCGCCATGCGGCGACGCCGGCCGACGAGCCGAGCGCGCCGCCGATGAAATAGCACACCATGTACACCGTGTTTACGCGGCTGCGCGCCTCGGGCTTCAGCGCATAGATGCGCGACTGGTTCGAGATCTGCGCGGCCTGCACGCCGACGTCCAGCACGATCACGCCGATCACGAGGCCGACGAGGCTCGAGCCCGACAGCGCAAAGATCACGAACGACAGCGCGAGCAGCGCGATCGCGAGCGAGATGATCGCGCGCGGGCCGCGCTTGTCCGCGAAGCGGCCCGCGTAGGGCGCCGCGAGCGCACCTGCCGCACCGACGATGCCGAACAGGCCGGCCGCCTGCGGGCCGAGATGGAACGGCGCGCCGGCGAGCAGCAGCGTGAGCACGGGCCAGAACGCGCTGAACGCCGCGAACAGCGCGGCGCCCGTCAGCGACGCTTCGCGCAGCCCGCGCAGTTCGACCGCCAGATGCCACATCGAGCCGAGCAGCTTGCCGTACGGCAGCGTCGACGTCGGCGAGCTGCGCGGCAGCCGCAAGACGATCACGGCAGCAAGCGCGACGAGCGCCGCGACCGACGCGCCGAACACCGCGCGCCAGCCGAAATACTCGGCGACGAAGCCGGCGGCCGTGCGGGCGAGCAGGATGCCGAGCAGCAGGCCGCTCATCACGGTGCCGACCGCATGCCCGCGTTCGGCCGGCGGCGCGATCTCGGCGGCGAACGGCACGGCCTGTTGCGCGATGGTCGCGAGCACGCCGATCGCGAGGCTCGCGACGGCGAGCACGACCAGCGACGGCGCGGTGGCCGCCACGATCAGCGCGACCGACAGGCCGGCGATCTGCATCAGGATCAGCCCGCGGCGGTCGAAGCGGTCGCCGAGCGGCGCGAGCAGGAACATGCCGGCCGCATAGCCGAGCTGCGTCGCGGTCGGCACCGCGCCGATCCACGACGCGCCGTCGGGAAAGGCCGAGCGGAAGCTGTCGAGCAGCGGCTGGTTGTAGTAGATGTTCGCGACCGACACGCCCGCGATCGTCGCGAGCAGCAACAGCAGGCTGCGCGAGTAGTGGGGCGAGGCGGCGTCGGTCGGACGGTCGGTGGAGGCGGTGGACATGGCTGCGCGGACGGAGTTGGGCGGCGCGGCGCGCGACGCATGCGTCGGGTGTGCAGGCGGGCCGGGCGCCGATCGAGGCTGCCGATCATACCGGAGCAACGCGAATCCTGCCGGGCGGGCCGCCGCCGCCCGTCACAGTGCGATCTTCACGCTGTCAGTCGACCAGCTCGCCCGTCGGTTCATAGAACGGATATGGCCCGGGGCCTTCGTCCACGTACACGTGATGCGACGTCATCCCGGTATCCGGCGCATAACGATGCACCGCGAACGCCGGCGGTTCGAGCCGGAACGCGGACGGCGCATCGACCTGCAGGTCGAAGGCGACCTGGTGCGCGGGCGCCGGCACGGCCGATGCCAGCGTGCCGCCGAAACGCGTGAACATCGTGCGGTGCACGTGGCCGCACAGCACGCGCTCGACGTTCGGATAACCGCGCAGCAGCGCGTCGAGTTTCGCGGCGGCGGCGGGCGCGAGGCGCAGTGCGTCCATGTGGCCGATCCCCGACGCGAACGGCGGGTGATGCAGCGCGACGATTACCGGCCGGTCGCGCGCGGCGTCGAGCTGCGCGGCGAGCCAGGCGAGCCGTGCGTCGCACAGGTCGCCGTGGCTCGCGCCGGGCACCTGCGAATCGAGCGCGAGCACGCGCACCGGGCCGAGGTCGAGCGCGTACTGCACGAATTCGCCGTCCTGCAGTTCGGCGCGATCGGCGAACGCGCGGCGCAGCCCGGCGCGGTCGTCGTGATTGCCGACCATCAGGTAGTACGGAATCTCGAGCGGCGCGAGCAGGTCGCGCAGATGGCCGTATTCGTCATCGTGACCGAAGTCGGTCAGGTCGCCGGTGACGAGCACGGCATCGGGGCGCGGCACGAGCGCGTTCAGCTTCGCGATGCAGCGCGCGAGCGCGGCCGCCGTGTCGACGCGCCGGTACGCGAGCTGCCCCGGACGCTTGATGTGGAGATCGCTGATTTGAGCAAGCAGCATTGTCGTTCCTCGGAATCGTCTGGTTATTGTGCGTGATGCATCAAGCGCCGAGCGCGATCAGGCCTTCCGGTGCGATCGTCATGCCGACCGCCGTGCCGCGCGCGAGCGCGATGCGGCCCGGCACGTCGATCACGAGCGCGTCGGGCGCCGCGTGCTCGATCGTGAGCCGCGTGCGCTCGCCGAGGAACGCGCATGCGCCGACCGTGCCGCGCAGCGGCGCATGCGCGGGATCGGCGAGTTGCGCATCCTCGGGACGGAAGAACCACTCGTCGGCAGCATGCGGCGTGACGATCGCGCCGCCCGTCGTCACGAGCGTGCCATCCCGCCATTGTCCCGCAAGCCGGTTCAGCGTGCCGATGAACTGCGCGACCGTGCGGTTGGCCGGGTGGTAATAAATGTCGCGCGGCGTGCCGATCTGTTCGATGCGGCCGGCACCCATCACGACGATCCGGTCGCCGAGCTCCATCGCTTCGGCCTGGTCGTGCGTCACGTAGACCGTCGTCACGCCGAGCTCGCGCAGCAGCGCATTCATCTCGCGGCGCAGCACGTCGCGCAGCTTCGCGTCGAGCGCGGTCAGCGGCTCGTCGAGCAGCAGCACGCGCGGGCGCACCGCGAGCGCGCGGGCGAGCGCGACGCGCTGGCGCTGGCCGCCCGACAGTTGATCGACCGGTTTGTCCGCATGCGCGTCGAGCCGCATCATCGCGAGCAGCTCGTCGACGCGTTCGCGCAGCGCGCGCGGCTCGGTCTTGCGGATCTTCAGCCCGTAGCCGACGTTGCCGCGCACCGTCAGGTTCGGGAACAGCGCATAGTTCTGGAACACCATGCCGACCTGCCGGCGCTCGATCGGCAGCCGGGTCACGTCGTCGTTGCCGAACGCGATCGTGCCGCCGGCGTCCGGCGTGTCGAGGCCCGCGATCAGACGCAGCGTCGTCGTCTTGCCGCAGCCCGACGGCCCGAGCAGCACGAGCGTTTCGCCCGCGCCGATCGACAGGTCGAGCGGTTCGAGCACGCGCGTGCCGCGGAACGTCTTCGCGCAGCCGGTCAGGGTGATGGGAGTGGAATCGAGTTTCATGTGAGCGAAAGGGTCAGCGCGGGCGACGCTTGAGCGCGCGCGTGCCGGACGGATCGACGCCGAGCCACTGCATCGCGACGAGGAGCGGCAGCGTCATCAGCAGGAACAGGATCGTGTACGCGCTGCCGACTTCGAGGCGCAGCGACGCATACGTATCGGCGAGCCCGACGGGCAGCGTCTTGGTGTCGGGCGTATGCAGCATCCACGTGAGGTTGAATTCGCCGATCGACAGCGTGAGCACCGCGAGCGCGCCCGCGACGATGCCGGGGCGCAGGTTCGGCAGCACGATCGTGACGAAGCGCGTGACGAACGACGCGCCGAGGCTCGCCGCGCCTTCCTCGAGCGTGCGCAGATCGGCGCCGGCCGCGACGGCCGCGACCGCGCGCACCATGAACGGCAGCGTGAACACCACGTGGCCGACGACGATGAACCACAGGCTCATCCGGAACGCGGTGAAGCCGCCGTAGACGACCAGCAGCGCGAGCGCCGACGCGAGGCCCGGCAGCGCGACCGGCAGCACGAGCGCTTCCTCGATCGCGCGTGCGACGCGGCTCTTGCTGCGCGCGAGCGCATAGCCGGCCGGCACGCCGACGACGAGCACGATCGCGAGCGTTGCGAACGCGACATAGAGCGACAGCGCGACCGAGCCGTGATACTGCTGCCATACTTGTTCGAGCCAGCGCAGCGTGAGGCCGCTCGACAGGCCGCGGAAATAGTTGACGGTCAGGCCCGCGAGCACCGACATCACGACGGGCACGATCAGGAACGCGCACAGCAGCAGCGTGACGCCCCATTGCAGCGCGGCGATCGCGCGCGCGCCCGTGACGCGCGGCGCGCGCCGGGCGACGCCGTTCGCCTGCACGGGCGCGGGCGCGGGCGACGGCGCGGAAGAGCCGGAAAGCGATTGCATGAAGGAATCCTCAGGCCGCGGCGGCGGCGGTGTGGCCCGTGAACCGGCGCGCGAGCGCGAGCACGGCCCAGGTGACGATGCCGAGCACGATCGACAGGCCGGCCGCGGTCGCGATGTTCGCGTTCAGCGTGAACTCGGTATAGATCGTCATCGGCAGCACGTTCAGGTCGGTGGCTAGCGTGAACGCGGTGCCGAATGCGCCCATCGCGGTCGCGAAGCAGATCGCGCCGGCCGCGATCAGGCCCGGCGCGAGCGCGGGCAGCACGATGTCGAGAAAGATGCGCCACGGCGATGCGCCGAGCGAGCGTGCGGCTTCCTCGAGCGACGCGTCGAGCTTCGACGCGGCCGCGATCACGGTCACTATCACGCGCGGAATCGAGAAGTACAGGTAGCCGACGAACAGGCCCGCGACCGAATACGCGAACACCCACCTGTCGCCCGTGAGCTTCGCGGACAGCATGCCGATCAGCCCCTGGCGACCGGCGAGCATGATCACCATGAAGCCGACGACCACGCCCGGGAACGCGAGCGGGAACGTGAGCAGCGCGAGCAGCACGCGCTTGCCCGCGAATTCGCGGCGCGCGAGCAGCAGGCCGGAGATCGTCGACAGCGCGAGCGTCGCGAGCGTGACGCCCGCGGACAGCGCGACGGTCTCGCCGAGGCTCTTCATGTAGCGCGCATTGCCGAGCAGCGATGCGTACCGCGAGAAGAACGCGCCGTCGGCGGACACCTGCACGAGCGCCGCCATCGGCAGCAGCCAGAACGCAGCGAACACCGCGAGCGCCGGCGCGACGAGCGCGACGCGCCAGCGCAGCGGGAAAGTCAGGTCGAGCATCGGTTGCGTCCTGCCGCTTACTGCATCACCTGCAGATACTGCTGGCCGAACGCCTGCTGGCCGGCCGCCATCTTGCCGAAGTCGACCGGCTTGGCACGCGCATATTCGCTCGCCGGCAGGAACTTTGCGGCGATGTCCGCGCCGAGCGCCTGCGCGCGCACCGGGCGCAGGTATGCGTTGGCCCACAGCTTCTGGCCTTCGTCGGACAGCACGAAGTCGAGCACCTTTTTGCCGTTCGCGTCGTGCGGCGCGCCCTTCACGAGGCTCATCACGTACGGCACCGCGATCGTGCCTTCCTTCGGAATCACGAACTCGACGTTCGCGTTGTCCTTGTATTTCGCGCGATACGCGTCGAAGTCGTAGTCGAGCAGGATCGGAATCTCGCCGGACAGCACGCGTGCATACGCGGTCTGCTTCGGCACGATCGGCGCGTTCGCCTTCAACTTACGGAACCAGTCGAGCGCCGGCTTGAAGTTGTCGAGGCTGCCGCCGAGCGCCTGGTTGACGGCCACCGCGCCCGCATAGCCGACGAATGCGCTCGACGGATCGAGATAGCCGACCATGCCCTTGTATTCAGGCTTCAGCAGATCGGCCCACGAGCGCGGCACCGGCTTGCCGTCGAGCGCGTCCTTGTTCACGAAGAAGCCGAGCGTGCCCGAGTGGATCGCGAACCAGTAGCCTTGCGGGTCCTTCAGGTTCGCGGGGATGTCGTTCCAGTGCGCGGGCTTGTACGGCGCGATCACGCCCTTGTCCTTCGCCTGGAACGCCGACGACACGCCGAGGTAGACGACATCGGCGACCGGGCTCTTCTGCTCGGCGATCAGCTGCGCGATCGCCTGGCCCGAATTCTTGTTGTCGAACGGCACGCGAATGCCGGTCTTCTGCTTGATCGCGGCGATTTGCGCGGCCCAGTCGGCCCATTCGGGCGGGCAGTTGTAGCAGATCGCCGATTCGTCGGCGTGTGCGGCGGGTGCGCCGGCGATGAGCACGGCGCAGGCGACGGGCGCTGCAAGCGCGCGCAGCAGCGAGGTCAGGCGAAAGGACACGGTGGGTCTCCGGGCGAGTGTGGGGCGCAGGTGTGGTGGGGTTGTCGGCGTGCGGGGTGGCGCGGCCCGCGCGTTCAGGCCTTGCGCAATTGCAGGTCGGTGGCCGGCGCCGCGACCGTCGCGCCGTCGCGCACCGCATGCGGCAGGATCAGCGACGTGCGTTCGATCGTCGCGCCGCCGATGCATTCGACCAGACGCTGCCAAGCGTGACGGCCGATGTCGCGGTTCGGCGTTGCGACGCTCGCGAGCGGCGGCGCGAGCAATTCGCCGATCGCGATCCCGTCGAAGCCGAGCACCGACAGGTCGTCCGGGATCGAGAAGCCGGCGCGGCGCAGGCCGCGCATCACGACCATCGCCAGCAGGTCGTTGCTGCAGAAGAGGGCGGTCGGACGCGTCGCGTTCGCGGTCAGGTGTGCGAGCACCGCGTCGGGCAGCTCGGGCGCGTTGAAGTCGACTTCGACGGGCGGCAGCGTCGCGACGCCGCTTTCCTCGAGTGCCTGCGCATAGCCGAGATGGCGCTGGCGCGCGCGATCCGACGCGGCGAGCGAACCGGCCACCATCAGCACGCGGCGGTGACCGCGCGCGGTCAGCAGCCGCACGCCGTCATAGGCGGCGCGGCGGTTGTCGACCGACACCGACGGGCGGCGCTGCGTGTCGTTGTGCATCAGCACGTAATGCGGGCCGTCGCGGTCGAGCATGTCGAGCAGCGGGTGCGTGTCCGCGTCGGCGACCGTGAGGATCAGCCCTTCGACGCGCTGCTCGCGCAGCGTTTCGATGGCGTGACGCTCGCGCGCCGCGTCGTACTCGGTCGTCATCAGGATCAGCTTGAAGCCGGCCGCGGTCGCGAGTTCGTCGATGCCTTGCAGGCAGTCGGCGAACACGGGGTTCGACAGGGTCGGCAGGACGACGCCGACGAGCCGCGTGCGCTCACCGCGCAGTTGCCGGCCGAGCGGACTCGGGCGGAACTGCAGCGTGTCGATCGCGGTGCGGATCGCCTCGAGCGTGGCGGGACTGACGGTATGCGGCGCGTTGATCGCGCGCGAGACGGTGGCGATCGAGAAGCCCGCGAGGGCAGCGACATCCTTGATGGTCTGGGACATGTGGCAACGCCATGTAAACGTTTTCGACGAGGAAATTATCGAAAACGTTTGTGACTGCGCGATGACTTGCGTGACGCTTGTTTCGCAAAAAGTACGACACAAACGTCAGACGGTTAGGTCCGCCGGACGACGCGGGCTCGATTGTATCGGGGATGTTGCGGCGCGGGACGAAATCGGCGGCGGTGTCGTATCGGCGTCGATTACGAAGGATGAATCCGTGCGGCGGGGGCCGGGGTCGATTGTATCGGTGAAGGCGGGGGCGGTGCCGGTTTCCGTCGCCGGGCGCGCGGCGGCTCGATCAGGCGCGGCCGCGCCGGGCGACGGGGGGAGGAGAGGCGCCCGCGCGCCGGGTTGCGCCGCATGCCTGCGGCGATGACGGTTCGCGGCGCCGCAGGCGGTCTGACGTTACAGCGCGACGAACAGCACGCCGTGCGGGTCCTGAAGCGCGGACGCGTTGCCGACGCTCGTCACGACCGGCGTCAGGTGGCCGGACTTGGTATCCAGCTTCATCACCTGACCCTGGCCGGCGCTGTAGGCGTCGCCTTGCGCGAACGGTGCGTCGACGCGGTAGGTCGTGTTGCTGGCGTCGGTGAACAGCATGAAGGTCTTGCCTTGCGGTCCCGCCGCCGGCACCCAGCGCGTATCGTCGACCGGATAGACCGGGCCGTCCTTGTCGCTGAAGAGCGTGAGCGTCAGCACACTGACGGACTGGCTCGCGCCCGGATTGTGGATGAACACCAGCTTGCCGTCGGCCTGACTGTCGAGCACGAGATCGCCGGCGGAATCGATCGCCTCGGAATCGGGGTCCGTCAGGCTCAACGTCACCAACTGGCTGAAGGTCGGATTCGGCGACCCGCCGACCGACGGTGTCAGATCGGTGGCCTGCGCGTTGCCGGCGAGCACCGGCGCAACGTCGAACGTCGTGCCGTTCGCGTTCAGCGTGAGTTGTCCGAGCGTCGGTGCGGCGGTGCCGGGCGTCGCCGGATTCGATGCGCTCACGTAGACGTTCCCGTTGAGCAGTTGCATGTCGTCGAAGCCGCCGCCGTGTGCGGTCGGATTGACCGTCGCTGCGTAGGTCTTTTGCGTACCGGCTTTCAGGTCGATGATCGTCAGCTCGGGATTGCCGTCCTCGTTGGCCATCGCCCACAGCGTGTTGGTGTCGGCGCGGGCCATCAGGCCGTCGACGTGGCCCGGCACCGTATACGTTTTGAGTACGTTGCCGCTCAGGTCGTATTGCACGACGTCGTTGGTCAGGCCCGGCACCGAGCCGTCCTTCACGTCGCCGGCCTTCTGATAGCCGATGAAGACCGTGTTGTTGAACTGGACGATCGAATCGGGTTTGTCCGTGGACGTCGGCGCTTTCGCGAACACCGACAACGCATAGCCGGACGCAGTCGCCGTGTTCGGCACGGCGGCCGTATTGGTCGGCGCGACGCCGGGCGTGGAGGTTGCGTCGTCGCCGCCACAAGCGGCCAGGAAGACTGAAGCGGATGCGGCGATTAACAGGGGCTTTCTAAACATTATGTTTTCCTGACTAAATGATTCGTGTGAGATCGCTGGAATGCTTTTGTTACCGTCGGTTACTGAGTCGCGGGTCAGGCTATGCCGCCCATATGTCGCTTCGGTGACAACCTTTGCACACTCGCGTCGATTGTCCGGAAGGGGCGGCGGTGCTGGCACATCCTGGCTTAAGGACGGCTTAAGGAGATGGGCCGGATCGAGTCGATTTGCAAGAATCGGATGAAATCCACGCGATTGGGCGAGCTGAACGAGCACATCGACATCAAGTGAAATGGAATATTTTCGTTCTACGATTGAAAGCGTGGATGATGGAAGGCGATGTCGATTCGACGAGGGTGCAGGGGGACTTCACGCGTTTGCGATTCGACCGCGGCTGCGGCCTGGCAGGAAGCCCGGGCGGCAGGGCGGCGATTGGCGGAGCCGACAGGGTCAAATGCGGAGGATCTGGCGAGCAGTGGTAGAATCCCGTCCGCCCTCTTGCCGGGGTGATGAAATTGGTAAACATAGCGGACTTAAACGATTGAGTGCCCGGCCGGAAACGGTCGGTGCAGAACCCTTCAAATTCGGTGAAACCCCTGATGTGCGCATCGAGGCAACGCCGAGCCAAGCCTTGCGGCACCCGCGAGGAAGGTGTAGAGACTAGACGGGGGGCGCCTAAGGCGCACGGGCAGCGGTCATGCCCGCGCGCGACGGCGAAGGCATAGTCCAGCGCACGAACGGCATCGCCCAGACGATGCCGGCTTTGAAAGAAGCAGTGTGACGAAAATCCGCCGCCTTAATTGGCTTGCCGGTTCAAGTCCGGTCCCCGGCACCACATGATCGTCTGAAGGTCAGAGGCACAGAGACCCCGCAAAAATCCGAGATTTTGCGGGGTTTTTTGTTTTATATCCTCAGACGCAACCCGGCTGCACTTGTCCGGCCCTCTCTCGTCCGGCCCGCACGCTCGCCGATGCCGGCAACACGTCTTCGCACCCCCCCGGCACCGTCTCACCGCGGCCCGCACGCACGCCGCCGGGCCGTGCATGACATGTCATGGCAAATATGCTCACCGCGATCGAGCGAGTTAGTCATCGACGGCCGGCCCGGGATTGCATAGATTCTTAAGGTTGGCGTGCTTATCCGCGCGCCAGCCCGCGCGCAGGCCGGCAACCGGCCGCGCGTTCCTATCAGCGTGAGACACAATCGAGCGTGGAGACGACACGATGAGCCTGTCAGAGCCATTGCGTCTGCATGTGCCGGAGCCCACCGGGCGTCCGGGCTGCAAGACGGACTTTTCCTATCTGCATCTATCGCCGGCCGGCGCGGTCCGCCGCCCGCCGATCGACGTTGCCGCGGCGGACACTGCCAATCTCGCCCGCAGCCTCGTGCGCGTGCTCGACGACCACGGGCAAGCCGTCGGCCCGTGGGCGCCGGACCTCGACGATGCGCGGCTGATCGCCGGGTTGCGCGCGATGCTCAAGACCCGCATTTTCGACGCGCGCATGATGATCGCGCAGCGCCAGAAGAAAATCTCGTTCTACATGCTGAGCCTCGGCGAAGAGGCGATCGGCAGCGCGCATGCGATGGCGCTGCGCGACGGCGACATGTGCTTCCCGACCTACCGGCAGCAGAGCATCCTGATCGCGCGCGACGTGCCGCTCGACCGGATGATCTGCCAGCTGATGTCGAACGAAGGCGACCCGCTGAAAGGCCGCCAGCTCCCCGTGATGTACTCGGACCGCGACGCGGGCTTTTTCTCCATTTCCGGCAATCTCGCAACACAGTTCATCCAGGCGGTCGGCTGGGCGATGGCGTCGGCGATCAAGGGCGACACGAAGATCGCGTCCGCGTGGATCGGCGACGGCGCGACGGCCGAAGCCGACTTCCACACCGCGCTCACGTTCGCGCACGTGTACCGCGCGCCGGTCGTGCTGAACGTCGTCAACAACCAGTGGGCGATCTCGACGTTCCAGGCGATCGCGGGCGGCGAAGGCACGACGTTCGCGGGGCGCGGCGTCGGCTGCGGGATCGCGTCGCTGCGCGTCGACGGCAACGACTTCCTCGCGATCTACGCGGCGTCGAGCTGGGCGGCCGAACGCGCGCGCCGCAATCTCGGCCCGACGCTGATCGAGTGGGTGACCTACCGCGCGGGCGCGCATTCGACGTCGGACGATCCGACGAAATACCGGCCGAGCGACGACTGGGCCCATTTCCCGCTTGGCGATCCGATCGCCCGCTTCAAGCAGCACCTGATCGCGAAAGGCATCTGGTCGGACAGCGCGCACGACGCGCTCACGGCCGAGCTCGAGGCGGAAGTGATCGCCGCGCAGAAGGAGGCGGAGAAATACGGGACGCTGGCCGACGACCGGATTCCGTCGCCGGCCTCGATGTTCGACGACGTGTACAAGGAGCTGCCCGCGCACCTGCGCCGTCAGCGCCAGGAACTGGGAGCATGATCATGGCGCAACACGAGACAGGCACGGCGGCGCAGCCGATGACGATGATCCAGGCGCTGCGCTCCGCGATGGACGTGATGCTCGGGCGCGACAGCGACGTGGTCGTGTTCGGGCAGGACGTCGGCTACTTCGGCGGCGTGTTCCGCTGCACCGAAGGACTGCAGAACAAATACGGCAAGTCGCGCGTGTTCGATGCGCCGATCTCCGAAGGCGGGATCGTCGGCGTGGCGGTGGGGATGGGCGCATACGGGCTGCGCCCCGTGTGCGAGATCCAGTTCGCCGACTATTTCTACCCGGCATCCGACCAGATCGTGTCGGAAGGCGCACGGCTGCGCTATCGCTCGGCCGGCCAGTTCACAGCACCGATGACGATCCGGATGCCGTGCGGCGGCGGGATCTACGGCGGCCAGACGCACAGCCAGAGCCCGGAGGCGATGTTCACGCAGGTGTGCGGATTGCGCACGGTGATGCCGTCGAATCCGTACGACGCGAAAGGGCTGTTGATCGCATCGATCGAGAACGACGATCCGGTGATCTTCCTCGAGCCGAAGCGGTTGTACAACGGGCCGTTCGACGGCCATCACGAACGGCCGGTCACGTCGTGGCTCAAGCATCCGGGGAGCGCGGTGCCCGAAGGCTATTACACGGTGCCGCTCGATACGGCCGCCGTGGTGCGGCCCGGCAACGACGTGACGGTGCTGACGTACGGCACCACGGTGCATGTGTCGCTCGCCGCGGCCGAGGAGACGGGCATCGACGCGGAGGTGATCGACCTGCGCACGCTGTGGCCGCTCGACCTCGACACGATCGTCGCGTCGGTGCGCAAGACCGGGCGCTGCGTCGTGGTGCACGAGGCGACGCGTACCTGCGGCTATGGCGCGGAACTGGTGTCGCTGGTCCAGGAACATTGCTTCTACCACCTGGAAGCGCCGGTCGAGCGCACGACGGGCTGGGACACGCCGTATCCGCATGCGCAGGAATGGGCATACTTTCCGGGCCCGGCCCGGGTCGGCGAAGCGTTGCGACGCGTGATGGAGGCGTGAGATGGGGATTCATGTCATCAAGATGCCGGATATCGGCGAAGGGATCGCCGAGGTCGAACTGGTGGCCTGGCATGTGGAAGTCGGACAGACGATCGCGGAAGACCAGCCGCTCGCCGACGTGATGACCGACAAGGCGGCGGTCGAGATTCCGTCGCCCGTGGCGGGCAAGGTGCTTGAACTCGGCGGCCGGATCGGCGAGATGATGGCGGTCGGCAGCGAGCTGATTCGCCTCGAGGTCGAAGGCAACGGCAACCTGAAGGCGGGTGCGCCAGCGCGCGAAGCGAAGGCGGGTGCTGCGCCGGTGGCGGCGGCAGCGGCGACGCCGGTGGCCGACGTGCCGGTGGCATCGTCCGCACCGTCTGCGGTGCCGCGTCCCGCAGCGGGCCGCGCACCCGCGGAGCCGCGCCGTGCCGGGCATGCGGCACAGCCGCGCGCCGCGCTCGCGCCGGGCGAGCGGCCGCTCGCGTCGCCGGCCGTGCGCCAGCGCGCGTGGGACATGGGCATCGAGCTGCGCTACGTGCGCGGTACGGGCGAAGCAGGGCGGATCCTGCATGATGATCTCGATGCGTATGCGCGCACGGGCGGCGGTGCGGCGCGCACGTCGCAGGCGCACGGCTACGACGAACGCAACGACGAAACCGACGTGCCGGTGATCGGCTTGCGGCGCGCGATCGCGCGCAAGATGCAGGAAGCGAAGCGCCGCATTCCGCACTTCAGTTACGTCGAGGAAATCGACGTCACCGAGCTCGAATCGTTGCGCGCGGAACTGAATCGACGCTACGGCGACACGCGCGGCCGGCTCACGCCGCTGCCGTTGCTGATCCGCGCGATGGTGATTGCGTTACGCGACTTCCCGCAGATCAACGCGCGCTTCGACGACGAAGCGGGCGTCGTCACGCGCTACGGTGCGGTGCACATGGGCGTCGCGACGCAGACGGACGGCGGCCTCACGGTGCCCGTGCTGCGTCATGCCGAAGCGCGCGACGTGTGGTCGATCTCCGATGAAATCGCGCGGCTCGCCGACGCGGTGCGCGCGAACCGCGCGCAGCGCGACGAGCTCAGCGGGTCGACGATCACGATCTCGAGCCTCGGCGCGCTCGGCGGCATCGTGTCGACGCCGGTCATCAATCATCCCGAGGTCGGCATCGTCGGCGTGAACCGGATCGTCGAGCGGCCGATGATTCGCGACGGCGCGGTCGTCGCGCGCAAGATGATGAACCTGTCGTCGTCGTTCGACCATCGCGTCGTCGACGGCGCGGACGCGGCCGAATTCATCCAGGCCGTGCGCGCGGTGCTCGAACGCCCGGCGATGCTGTTCGTGGAGTGAGCGCAATGAAAAACGAACACACCACGCTGCTCGTGATCGGCGGCGGCCCGGGCGGCTACGTCGCCGCGATTCGCGCGGGCCAGCTCGGCATTCCGACCGTGCTCGTCGAGCGCGACCGGCTCGGCGGCACGTGCCTGAACATCGGCTGCATTCCGTCGAAGGCGCTGATCCACGTGGCCGACGCATTCGAACAGGCCTGCGGCCAGGCCGGCGAAGGGGCGCTCGGGATTCGCGTGCGCACGCCCGAGATCGACATCGCGCAAAGCGTCGCGTGGAAGGACGGCATCGTCGACCGGCTGACGCGCGGCGTCGGCGCGCTGCTGAAGAAGAACGGCGTGCGCGTGCTGCACGGCGACGCGCGCGTGATCGACGGGAAGACCGTCGACGTCGTCGCCGGCGGCCACGCGGTGCGGATCGGTTGCGAGCACCTGTTGCTCGCGACCGGTTCCGAACCGGTCGAACTGCCGTCGATGCCGTTCGGCGGGCACGTCGTGTCGTCGACCGAGGCGCTGTCGCCCGCGACCTTGCCGAAGCGGCTGGTCGTGGTCGGGGCCGGGTATATCGGGCTCGAACTCGGGATCGTCTATCGCAAGCTCGGTGTCGACGTCAGCATCGTCGAAGCGGCGGAGCGCGTGTTGCCTGCGTACGATGCCGAACTCGCGAGGCCGGTCGCCGATTCGCTCGCGCGGCTCGGCGTACGGCTGTGGCTCGGCCGCAAGGTGCTCGGGCTTGCGGAGCACGGCGCGGTGCGCGTGCAGGCGGCCGACGGCGCCGAGCAGACGCTGCCGGCCGATCGCGTGCTGGTCGCGGTCGGCCGCCGGCCTCGCGTCGACGGCTTCGGGCTCGAATCGCTGCTGCTCGATCGCAACGGCAGCGCGCTGCGGATCGACGACGAATGCCGGACGTCGATGCACAACGTATGGGCGATCGGCGACGTCGCCGGCGAGCCGATGCTCGCGCATCGCGCAATGGCGCAAGGCGAGATGGTGGCCGAGCTGATCGCCGGCCGGCGCCGCAAGTTCATGCCCGCGTCGATTCCGGCCGTGTGCTTCACCGATCCCGAGATCGTGACGGCCGGCTGGTCGCCGGACGACGCGCACGCGGCCGGCGTCGATTGCGTGAGCGCATCGTTTCCGTTTGCGGCGAACGGGCGCGCGATGACGCTGCAGGCCACCGAAGGCTTCGTGCGCGTCGTCGCGCGGCGCGACACGCACCTGATCGTCGGCTGGCAGGCCGTCGGGCGCGGCGTGTCGGAACTGGCCGCGGCGTTCTCGCAGTCAATGGAGATGGGCGCGCGGCTGGAAGACATCGGCGGCACGATCCACGCGCATCCGACGCTGGGTGAGGCGCTGCAGGAGGCCGCGCTGCGCGCGCTCGGGCACGCGTTGCATGTTTGATGTGTGCTCGCTAAACGGAAGCGCCGATGCGCAACGTGCGTATCGGCGCTTCCGTTCTTATCGAATAGACATCTAATTAATTTGAATTTGTGTAGATTAAGTACGATAAAAATAGAGAAATCTCGTGTGAACGTGCGACGAATTGATGCATGGGATGCGCCGAGGCCGGCAGCGTGCTCCGTCAAATTCGACATATGGAATGCGTGCAGCCTGTAATTTTTCGAGATGCAGGGAGGTTGTCGACGCCGCGTCGACCGACCATCATGTCGAAAGCCGGAAACCGGGCCGCTCACGGCCCGCCAACGCAGGCTTCACACGGAAGAACCCGACATGAAACTGCTGCTCGTCGGCGCGACCGGACTCGTCGGGCGCCACGTCCTCGAAGTCGCGCTCGCCGATTCGCGGGTCGATCGCGTGGTCGTCCTCGCGCGCCGGCCGTTGTCGCCGCATCCGAAGATGCGCGCGCTGGAGGTCGACTTCGATCATCTGCCCGACGAGGCCGACTGGTGGCAGGCCGATGCCGTGATCTGCACGCTCGGCACCACCATGCGGGCCGCCGGCTCGAAGGCGGCCTTCCGACGCATCGATCACGACTATCCGCTTGCGGTCGCACGGCTCGCGCACCGGCACGGCACGCCGACCTACGTGCTGAATTCCGCACTCGGCGCGGATCCGGCGTCGCCAATCTTCTACAACTGCGTCAAGGGCGAGGTCGAGCAGGCGCTCGCCGGCGTCGGGTTCGCGTCGCTCACGTGCGTGCGGCCGGGCCTGATCGGCGGCAGCCGCGACGAATTCAGGTTCGGCGAGCGGCTGCTGGTGTCCGCGTTGAACCTCGCCAAACCCGTGTTGCCGGCGAAGTGGCGCGTGAATCCCGCGCCGCGGATTGCCCGCGCGCTGCTCGACGCCGCGATCGACGCGCGGCCGGGCGTGCAGGTCGTCGCATCGGACCGGCTCGTCTGAGCCGGAACGGGCGGCACGGGGGGCGACCGGTCGGCGCCGCCGCGCGGCACGCGCCGGCTATTGGCCCGCGAAACCGTCAAGCCCGCCGAACTGTTCGGCGAGCGATGCCGTGAACGCATCGAGCGCTTCACTGCCGTCGCAGTTCCTCGGCGTCGCGAGCTGGAATTCGACCGTATGGCCCAGCTTGCTCGCGAGCAGCCTGCGCATCTTCCCCGCGGCGACCCACGGCGCCGCGACGTGGTCGGGCAGGAAGCCGACATGCGCGCCGGACAGGATGAAGATCACGTCGGCATCGACGTTTTCGGAGAACGCGGTCGGCTGCGCGTTGCGCAGCGCCGCCCCCGACGTGTTCGTCTTGTAGAGCCGCGCGACATTGCTCGTGCGCGCGATGTCGTTGACCGACACGGTTTTTTTCGCAAACAGCGGATGCCGGGCGCCGCAGTGCAGCGACTGGTGTTCGACGAACAGCGGCGCGTAGTGCAGGCCGGCCTGGTGGCCCGAAAAGTAGCCGATCGCAAGCTGCAGTTCGCCTTTCAGCAGCCTGCGCTCCAGTTCGTCGGGCGGCACCGCGACCATCTCGATCAGTACCTCCGGCGCACGTTCGCGAAAGCGGCCGACGGCCGCCGCGATCGATTCGACGATGTCCGGCGCGAGCCGCTCGGACAGGCCGATGCGCAGCTCGCCGAGCAAGGTGCCCGACACGTGCTGCGTATCGCGCGTGAACACGTCCATCGCCTGCAGGAGCGGCCGCGTCGACTGCAGCACGCGTTCGCCCTTCGGCGTCAGCCGGAACCCGCTCTTGCCGCGATCGCACAGCCGGAACCCGAGACGCGTTTCGAGCTTGGCCATCTGCGTGCTGATCGTCGAAGGCGCCATCCCGAGCGTGCCCTGCGCGGCGCTGAAGCCGCCGCTTTCGACGATCGTCAGAAAAAGCCGCAGCAATTGCAAATCCATGTCTCTCAGTCGGGTCAGCATGGCGATACATCGCGTTTCGTGAAGTCGGCTTATGTTAGTTCATATTTTTCGTCGGATGCCATGACGGCAGAATCGGGTACGAGGTCGCCGGCCGCGCGACCGTGTCCCCCTTCAGACAGGAATCCGACGATGAGCCAGAACGATTTCGCGTTCACGCGCGACAGCCTCTACGGCACGCAGGCCGAACCGACATTCGCGGGCGCGACGAGCTTCATGCGCCGGCGTTTCAGCCGCGATCTCGATGGCGTCGACCTCGCGATCACCGGCGTGCCGTTCGACTCCGCCGCATCGCACCGGCCCGGCACGCGCTTCGGCCCGCGCGGGTTGCGGATCGCATCGACGGGCATCGCGTGGGAGCGCCCGTGGCCGTGGTCATTCGATCCGTTCGACGTGCTGGCGGCGGTCGACTACGGCGATTGCGCGTTCGATCTGGGGCAACCGGAATCGGTGCCGGGCGCGATCGAGCGGCATGCCGATGCGATCCTCGCGCGCGGCTGCGCGATGCTGACGCTCGGCGGCGATCACTTCATCACGTATCCGCTGCTGAAGGCGCATGCGAAGGTGCACGGGCCGCTGTCGCTCGTGCATTTCGACGCGCATACCGACACGTGGCCCGACCGCGACGTCAAGCGCATCGATCACGGGACGATGTTCTATCACGCGGCGCGGGAAGGGTGGGTCGTGCCCGGGCGGTCGGCCCAGATCGGCATCCGGACGACCAACGACGAGCCGATGGGATTCGACATCCAGGATGCGCGCCGCGTGCATGCGTCGACGCCCGCCGCGGTCGCCGCGCGCATTCGCGAGCGCGTCGGCGATCATCCCGTGTACCTGACGTTCGATATCGACTGTCTCGATCCGGCGTTCGCGCCGGGCACCGGGACGCCGGTCGCGGGCGGGCTGTCGAGCCATCAGGCGTTCGAGATCCTGCGTCACCTGGAAGGCATCAACCTGGTCGGCATGGATGTGGTCGAAGTGTCGCCGCCGTATGATCATGCGGAAATCACGTCGCTGGCCGGTGCGACGATCGCGCTGGAACTGATCTGCCTGTTCGCATCGCGCCGGCGGCAGAAAGAGGAAGACTCGATGGATGAATGAAATCACCTGGCGCAAGGCCGTTCCCGACGACGCGGCCGCGTGCCTCGCACTGCGCGGAAAAACGCGCGAGAACGCGTTCACCGAAGCGCAGTTGCGCGACCTCGGCATCACCGTCGAAAGCTGGGGCGACGGTATCCGGTGCGGCCTGTTCTCGGGCCATGTCTGCTGCGCGAACGAGCGCATGGTCGGCTACTGCTTCGGCGACACCGGTTCGGGCGAGATCGTCGTGCTCGCGATCCTGCCCGAGCACGAGAGGGCAGGGATCGGCAAGCGGCTGCTGCGGCAGGTGATCGACGATTTCGCGGCGAACGGCTTCACGACGCTTTTTCTCGGCTGCTCGGCCGATCCCGCGTCGCGCTCGCATGGTTTCTATCGGCATCTCGGCTGGACGTCGACAGGGAAACTGGATGATGCCGGCGATGAAATCCTGACGTTGCAGGTCGGGCCGCGCGCATGACGGCATGCGTCGGCCGGATCCCGGCGGCGCATCGCGGGTTCGTCAAACTGATTCGTCATGCAAAGCAATGGCAGGGCTGAGATACGCGCGCCGCATGCTGAACCTGCTCCCCGCCGGCGACCTGACGGCCCCGCCCGATCAGGCATCGCCCGCGAGCGCCTGACCTTTCATTTTTCCGACGCAAAGCTTGCGAAAAAACCGGTCGGACGCGTCCCGATCGTTCAGACAATTTCAAAATCGATCGATACCGGGTAATCCCCGATATCTCGCAAGTTGTATATACAAGATCATCCGCTGGCAATGTGGCCGCACGTCGTGCCGCTTGCGCGCCAGCGTGCAGACCGTGCGTGCGTGGCGCATGCCGGCGATCCACGGCGCCCCGCACCCGAAGAGCCGAAAGGGCGGCTCGCAGATTCCTGTCTTTCTTAAACCATTTGCGATCCTGAGTATTTTGGAGATTTCCCCGTGTCAACGAATCCCAGTGGCAAAGCCGGCGGCCTGATCGAGGTACGCTCGATCGACTTCATTCCCGACGCCGAGCGCCACGGCGGCTTGCTGAGCCAGTTCACGCTGTGGCTGTCGGCCAACATGCAGATCACGGCCATCGTCACGGGCGCGCTCGCCGTCGTGCTCGGCGGCGACGTGTTCTGGTCGCTGGTCGCGCTGCTGCTCGGCCAGCTCGTCGGCGGCGCGGTGATGGCGCTGCATGGCGCGCAAGGGCCGCAGCTCGGGCTGCCGCAGATGATCTCGAGCCGCGTGCAGTTCGGCGTCTACGGCGCGATGATCCCGATCGTGCTCGTGTGCCTGATGTACATCGGCTTTTCCGCAAGCGGCTCGGTGCTGGCCGGGCAGGCCGTCGCGCAACTGCTGCACGTCGACGACGCGGCCGGCATCCTGCTGTTCGCGGCCGTGATCGTCGTGCTGACCGTGTTCGGCTATCGCGCGATCCACTTCGTCGGCCGGATCGCGAGCGTGGTCGGCATCGTCGCGTTCGTCTACATGTTCACGCAACTGTTCGCGAACCACGACGTCGGCGCGCTGCTCGCGAACAAGCATTTCTCGCTCGCGAGCTTCCTGCTGTCGATGTCGCTGTCCGCGTCGTGGCAGATCGCGTTCGGCCCGTACGTCGCCGACTATTCGCGCTACCTGCCGCGCTCGACGTCGTCGGTCGCGACGTTTCTCGCGGTCGGCCTGGGCTCGGTGATCGGCGCGCAGGCGGCGATGGTGTTCGGCGTGTTCGCGGCCGCGCTGGCCGGCAGCCAGTTCGCGCACCATGAAGTGTCGTATATCGTCGGCCTCGGCTCGACGGGCGCCGTGGCCGCGCTGCTGTACTTCAGCATCTCGTTCGGCAAGGTGACGGTGACGGCGCTCAACGCGTACGGCAGCTTCATGTCGATGGCGACGATCGTCAGCGGCTTTCGCGGCAAGGGCGCCGTGTCGTCGAAGAGCCGCATCGTCTACATCTTCGGGATGATCTGCGTGTCGACGCTGATCGCGCTCGCGGGCCGCCATTCGTTCCTGAAGGAATTCACCGCGTTCATCCTGTTCCTGCTCGCGTTCTTCACGCCGTGGAGCGCGATCAACCTGGTCGACTACTACTGCTTCACGCGCTCGCGCTACGACGTGCCGGCGCTGTCCGATCCGGACGGCCGCTACGGCCGCTGGAACGCGATGGCGATCACGATCTACGTGGTCGGCATCCTCGTGCAGTTGCCGTTCATGTCGACGCACCTCTATACGGGGCCGCTCGTCGATGCGCTCGGCGGCACCGACATCTCGTGGATCCTCGGCCTGGTCGTGCCGGCCGTGCTGTATTACATCGGCGCGCGCACGTCGCGGCGCAGCATCCCCGAACGGCTGATCCTGCCGCTCGAACGCGGCGAAGTTCACCACTGACGACGCGCATCGCGCATCGGGCCGGCCGAGTGTCGGCCTGAGCGTCGCGTCGAGCCTGACGCTGCCTGAGCCGGGCTCCCCCACATTTCCTTGTACGCGATGCCGGTGCGGCGCGATTGCTGCATCCGGCATCGCTTTGTTCTCCATCCATTGAATAGTATGACTAAACAAATGAAAACCCGTGACAGCGATTCACGGGCGCGACCGGTGCATGCCGGTCTTCGCATGACGGTGGCGGCCGCGTGCCTCGTCGGGTCGGGGGCCGCGCTCGCGCAGGACGGCGTCACGCTGTACGGCGTGATCGACGAATTCGCGCAGTACGTGAATACGGGCAACGGCTATACGGCGGCGATCGGCTCGGGCGGCCAGTGGGGCAGCCGGTTCGGGCTGAAGGGCGGCGAGGATATCGGCGGCGGGCAGAAGATCGAGTTCGCGCTGGAAAACGGCTTCAACCCGAACGACGGTTCGCTGGCGAGCTCGGGCAGCCTGTTCAACCGGCAGGCGTGGGTCGGCATCGCGGGGCAGTGGGGCAAGGTGCGCGCGGGCCGCCAGAATTCGCCGCTGTTCAACGACCAGGGCGGGCAGGATGCGTTCGGCGGCGTCACGCAGGCGTCCGGCATGGACAACCTGACCGTGTTCGCGTTCCGCACGAGCAATACGCTGTCGTACCAGAGCCCGGAGATCGCGGGCTTCCAGGGCGGGCTGTACTTCGGGTTCGGCGATGCGGGCGGCGTGCGCTCGGCCGGGTCGAGCCAGCAGTTCGACCTGGCCTACGAACACGGGCCGTTCGCGGCGTTCGTCGCGGGCCAGTGGCTGAAGAACGCGACGGCGACCACGACCGATCGCACGATCATGGCCGGCGCATCGTACGCGATCGGCAAGGCGACCGTATACGGCGGGTTCTCCGCAGTGAAGTGGGCCGACTTCGGCATCGATTCGCGCGTGTACGGGTTGTCGGTCAAATACCAGCTCAACCCGGCGAACACCATCGCGCTCGGTTACGCGTACCTGCACGACCAGTCGTCGCAAGGCAACAATGCGGACCAGCTCGGGCTGATGTACGAGTACGACCTGTCGAAGCGCACGAGCTTCTACGGCGCGCTGTCGTACCTGCGCAACCGCAACCAGGCCGGCTACACGCTCGCGGGTGCGGCGAACCCAGGCCTGCCGCTCGCGTATCCGGGCGCGAATGCGCGCGGCGTGCAGCTCGGCATCGTGCATCGCTTCTGACGATCACGGCGCGCCGGGCCGTGTGCGCCCGGCGCTTGCTTCGGGCGCGTTCGCGCCGTTACTTCCCCAGCCGCTCCGCGAGCGAATAGCGCTGCATGCAGCGCTCCATCGCGTCGAGAAACGCGTGCTCGGCCGCGTTCATCTTGCGGTCGCGATGCCACAGCAGGAACACGTCGACGTCGACGAGCCCGTCGTCGGGCGGCAGCCGCCACAGCCGCTGCTGCGCGATGTCGTCGCGCACGATGTGCTCGGGCAGGCAGCCGATTCCGTAGCCCGCGAAAATCAGCCGCCGCACTTCCTCGAGGCTCGGCGACGACGCGACGATGCGCCCCGTGAAGCCCTTCTGGTCGCGGAACACGGTGAGCGGCGACAGGCTGTCGCCGATCTGGTCGCTCGTGAACGACACGAAATTCTCGGCGAGCAGATCGTCCATCCGCAGTTGCGTCTGCCCGAACAGCCGGTGATGGCGGCCGCAGTAGATCGCGTAGCGCTGGCGCAGGAAGCAGCGCATCTCCAGCTTGTCGTGCGGCGTGCGGCACAGGCCGAGCCCGGCCGTGGCCGTCTTCTGCAGCAGCGAAGAAAGAATGTCCGACGAGCGCATTACCTCGATCTGCAGGTCGATGCGCGGATACGCGCGATGGAAGTCCGCGAGGAACTCGTCGTAGACGGGCGACTCGATGCGGCTCACCGTGAGCAGCCGGATCGACCCGGTCAGGTCGGCCGTGCTGTCGTCGATTTCCGTTTCGAGACGCGAGATGCCGCCGTAGATGTCGCTCGCGATCCGGTACACGGCTTCGCCGGCCGGCGTCGGCGCGAAGTGCGCGCCGCGCCGCTCGATCAGCCGGCGCTCGAGTGTGTCCTCGAGCCGCCGCAACGCCTGGCTCACGGCCGGCTGCGTCACGTGCAGCCGCGCTGCCGCGCGGCTCACGCTGCGCTCCTGCATGATCACCAGGTAGGTGCGCAACAGGTTCCAGTCGAGACGGTCGTTCAGGAACGGGGCGAGGTCGGGGCGCATCGGGTCTCCGGGCGAGGCGTCGGGATAGACATTAGTTGAATTTATACAGCGAATAATAACTTGAAATTTGACTAATGATTTGCGGTCGCCGATAAAGGAGGGGTGCCGCAGCGTGCGGCGCGAGGCCGCGACAGACGGCCGTCATCACGATATTGCGCGTCGCCTGCCATGCGGCGCGCGTCAGGAGCCCGCATGACCCAGTCCCTTCCTTCCGCCCGCCAACCTGCCCGCGCCGCGACGGCCGCGTTCATCGGCACGATGATCGAGTGGTACGACTTCTACATCTACGCGACCGCCGCTGCGCTCGTGTTCGGCGAGCTCTATTTCCCGTCGCACGACCCCTTCGTCAGCACGATGGCGTCGTTCGCGACGTTCGCGGTCGGCTTCTTCGCGCGCCCGCTCGGCGGTGTCATCTTCGGCCATCTCGGCGACCGCATCGGCCGCAAGAAGGCGCTAATGACGACGCTGATGATGATGGGCGTCGCGACCGTCTGCGTCGGGCTGCTGCCCGACTATTCGACGGTCGGCATGCTCGCGCCGGCGCTGCTCGTCGCGCTGCGCGTCGTGCAGGGGATCGCGGTCGGCGGTGAATGGGGCGGCGCGGTGCTGATGGCGGGCGAGCACGCGCCGCAGGGGCGCCGCACGTTCTTCGCGTCGTTCGCGCAGCTCGGCAGCCCGGCCGGGCTGATCCTGTCGCTGATCGCGTTCCGCGCGGTCACGTCGATGGACAAGGCCGACTTCCTCGCGTGGGGCTGGCGCCTGCCGTTTCTCGCGAGTTCGGTGCTGCTCGTGGTCGGCATCCTGATCCGGCTCGGCGTGAACGAGTCGCCGGAATTCGCGCGCGTGAAGGCGGCGAACCGCACCGTGAAACTGCCGGTCGCCGAAGTGTTCCGCTTCGCGTCGGGGCTCGTGCTGCTCTGCATCGGCGCGAACACGATCGGCATCGCGGGCGTCTATTTCACGAACACGTTCATGATCGCGTACACCACGCAATACGTCGGCGTGTCGCGGTCGTTGATTCTCGACAGCCTGTTCGCGGTTGCGATCATCCAGTTCATCGCGCAGCCGATCGCCGCGTGGGTCGCCGAGCGGATCGGCGGCGCGCGCTTCCTGAAGCTGGCGGCGCTGCTCGCGATGCTGTCTCCGTATCCGATGTTCATGCTCGTGCAGGGCGGCACGTCCGCGTCGCTCGTCGCGGGCATCGCGCTCGCGGTCGTCTGCATGGCCGGCTTCTATTCGGTGATCGCGGGCTTCGTGAGCGAGGTGTTTCCCGCGCACGTGCGCTATTCGGCGATCTCGCTCGCTTATCAAATCTGCGGCGCGCTCGCGGGCGGCCTGACACCGCTCGTCGGCACGTGGCTCGCGCATCGCTTCGTGGGCCAGTGGTGGCCGCTCGCGGTGTTCTATACGTGTCTCGCCGGCATTTCGCTGCTCTGCATCGTCGCGCTCGACGCGCGCCGGGCGGCGCAGCCGGCCGCTGCCGAAGCGCTCGGCTCGCACTGAATCTAAACGAACGAATTCATCCGGAGTGCAAATGAAAGATCTGTTGGAAATCGACGGTGCCCGTTTGTGGCAGAGCCTGGCGGACATGGCGCGCGTCGGCGCGACGCCGCGCGGCGGCGTGCGGCGCCTCGCGCTCACCGACGAGGACCGGCGCGGGCGCGACCTGTTCGCGCAGTGGTGCCGCGACGCGGGGATGACGGTGAGCGTCGACGCAGCCGGCAACCTGTTTGCGCGACGCGACGGCGCCGATGCGCAGGCCGCGCCGGTGCTGATCGGCAGCCACCTCGACACGCAGCCCGAAGGCGGCCGCTTCGACGGCGTCTACGGCGTGCTTGCCGCGCTCGAGCTCGTGCGCACGCTGAACGACGCGGGCATCGTGACCGGCAAGCCGCTGGAGATCGTGTCCTGGACCAACGAGGAGGGCGCGCGCTTTGCACCGGCGATGCTCGGTTCGGCCGTGTTCACGGGCGCGTTGCCGCTCGACGAGGCGCTCGCGAAGCAGGACGCCGACGGCGTCACGCTCGGCGCGGCGCTCGACGCATGCGGTTATCGCGGCACGCGCGCGACGGGCGGCGCGGTCGATGCGTATTTCGAGGCGCATATCGAACAGGGGCCGGTGCTCGAGGCGAACGGCACGACGATCGGCATCGTCACGGGCGGGCAGGCGATCCGCTGGCTCGATGTGACGGTGACGGGCGTGGCCGCGCACGCGGGCACGACGCCGATGCCGTATCGCAAGGACGCATATTTCGCGAGCGCGCAGATGGCGCTCGAACTCGAGCGGATCGTCGTCGGTTATGCGCCGCGCGGGCTCGCGACGATCGGGCAGGCCGGCATCCGCAACGCGTCGCGCAACACCATTGGCGGCGACGTGACGTTCACGGTCGACCTGCGTCATCACGACGATGCCGAAGTCGATGCGATGGAGCGCGACTTGCGCGATGCGTGCGCACGCGTGGCCGCCGCACGTGGCGTGCAGGTCGCGATCGACACCTGCTGGCGCAGCCCGGCGACGCCGTTCGATCGCGATTGTGTCGAACTGGTCGAGCAGGCGGCGGCCGCGTTCGGCTACACGAACGAGCGGATCGTCAGCGGCGCCGGCCACGATGCGATCCTGCTCGCGCGCCGCTTTCCGACCGCGATGGTGTTCATCCCGTGCGTCGACGGTCTGTCGCACAACGAAGCCGAGGATGCGCTGCCCGACGACGTGACGCGCGGCACGAACGTGCTGCTCCATGCGGTGCTCGCGCGCGCAGGCGTCGCGGCGAGCGTCGAGGCGGCGGCCGCCGCGCAACGTGCCTGACGCGGCGAACTGACCAGGACCCACGATGAAAACCTATTTCCATCCCGAACAACTGCTGCACCATCCGCGCAGCTACCTGTCGCGCGGCCAGATGCGTGAACCGCAGGAAGTGCCCGAGCGTGCGGCGCGGCTCGTCGCGGCCGTCCGGGCGCTCGACTTCGACGTGCGCGAGCCGGCCGACCGCGGCACCGCGCCGATCGTGGCCGTGCACGACATGAACTACCTGCGCTTTCTCGAGGACGCGCACCGCGACTGGAAGCAGATGCCTGACGACTGGGGCGACGAAGTGATGTCGAACGTGTTCGTGCGCGACCCGAACCCGCTGCGCGGCGTGCTCGCGAAAGCCGCGCGCTACCTCGCCGACGGCAGTTGCCCGGTCGGCGCGAACACGTGGCGCGCCGCGTACTGGTCCGCGCAGGGCGCGCTCGCGGCCGCGGCCGACGTCAACGACGGCGCCCGCGAGGCCTATGCGCTGTGCCGGCCGCCCGGCCATCATGCGCGCCGCGACGCAGCCGGCGGCTTCTGCTACCTGAACAATGCGGCGATCGCCGCGCAGTCGCTGCTCGGCCGTCATCGCCGGGTCGCGATCCTCGACACCGACATGCATCACGGGCAGGGCGTGCAGGAGATCTTCTACGGCCGCGACGACGTGCTGTACGTGTCGATCCACGGCGATCCGACCAACTTCTACCCGGTCGTCGCGGGCTACGAAGAAGAGACGGGCACGGGGGCAGGCGACGGCTTCAACCTCAACCTGCCGATGCCGCACGGCTCGTCGGAGTCGGCGTTCTTCGCGCGGCTCGACGACGCGCTGCGCGCGCTCGCGCGGTTCCAGCCCGACGCGCTGGTGCTCGCGCTCGGCTTCGATATCTACAAGGACGATCCGCAATCGCAGGTCGCCGTCACCACCGACGGATTCGGGCGGCTCGGCGGCGCGATCGGCGCGCTCGGGTTGCCGACGGTGATTGTGCAGGAGGGCGGTTATCACCTCGAAAGCCTCGACGCGAACGCGCGTGCGTTCTTCGGCGGATTCGCCGCCGTGCGCTGACTGACGCAGCGGGGTCGGATCGCGTGCGGGCGGGTTCAAGTTTTTCGTGCACACGCCGATAATTCGCGCATACGCTGGATGGATGCACGAAGGAGGGCCGCACGATGACAGCCGGCCGAATCAAACGCGGAGCGATCGCACTCGCGGCGCTGGGCGCATGGTCGCTCGTGTGCCGCGCCGATCCGTCGATTCCGTTGCGAGTCAGTCTCACCATCCCGGAAACCTGCACGATCGGCCCCGGCGCGCCGCAGGCCGCCGATGCCGACATGCCGAGCGTCAGTTGCACGCACGGCACGCCGTTCGTGCTGAGCCACGCGCCGCAGCCCGGCGTGCGATCGGCGCCGCGCAACGTCGGTGCGGGCGCGCCGCCCGCATGGACCGTGACGTTCTGAACGGCGTGCGCGGCCCGTTGTCCCGCCATCCCCGCTAGAAGCTGATCGTCGCGGTGATCGTGTCGCTGTAGTTGCCGGGCGCGGGCGTCGTCTGCGCCGGCACTGCGCCGTACACGGTCACGACCTGCGACGTGCCCGTGCCGACGCCCGTGACCGTTGAACTGCCGCCCGTGCCGTCGCCCCACGCGATCGAGCGTGCGGCGTCCGTGTAGAGCCCGTAGCCGATCGTACCGCCGCCGCCGCTGCGCTGCATCCGGCGTGCCGTCACGCTGCCGGCGCTGCCGCCGTTCAGCGCGATCTTCCACGCGTCGCCGTTCGTGCACTGCGCGGTGATCGAGCCGGTTGCCGCGAGCGCGCCCGACAGGACGCTCGCGGTGCCGAAGCTGACGTTGGTCGCGCTGATGTTGCAGTTGTTGACGACGTTCGCGGTCGCCGTGAACGGGAAGGTGCCGCTCGGCGACGCCAGCGACGCGCAGGTCGGCGCACCGAACAGGTAGAACCCCGTGTTGACCGACGTCGTGTTGCCGCCGAACTGCTGCGAGTAGGTCGTGGTGCCGTTGCCGGTCGTCGGCACGGTCGGCTGGTTCGCGGTGATCTGCCCGTACACCGTGACCGTTGCGGTCGCGCTCGTGCCGAGCGCGGGTTTGACGAGCGTCACCGACGCCGGCGTCGTACCGGAATACACGGAGCCCCACGCGACCGAATGCGCGGCATCGAGATAGAGGTCGTAATGCATCGTGCTGCTGCCGTTGACGAGGCTGCGCGGGCTCGTGCCGCCGAGATTCAGGCACACGAGCACGTTCGGCGTCAGCGTGATGGCCGACCACGTGCAGGTGACGCTGACGGTGCCGGTCGCCGCGACCGACGCGCGCGAGATCGGGCTGACCGAGCCGAAGCTCACCGTCGACGCGGTGGCCGTGCACGACTCGGCCTGCGCGTGGCGCGGCACACCGCACCACGCGGCGAACGCGACGAGGAGCAGCAGCGCGAGCCTCATGGCGCCGCCCGGCAGGTGAGCGGGCCGACGGTCGGCAGCGTGCCGTTGCCCGGCGCCGTGAACGCGAATTCCGCGACGCAGCGTTGCGTGTCGTAGTCGATCACGAGATGGTTGTCCTCCTTCAGTCCGTCGATAAACGTCAGCCCGTCGTAACCGACGATCGTGTCCGCGCCGCTCTCGGCGTGATGCACGCGCGCGCCGGCCGGCAGCGGGTGGCCGGCGGCGTCGCGCAGGATCACCGACGCCGCGCGATAGCGCGACACGCCGAAATGCGCGACGACGCCCGATTGCGCCTGCGGCACGACCGTCATCGACGTGCGGGCGATTCGCGCATCGGCGGGCAGCTTCATCGAATCGATCGCGACCTGGTTGTTCTGGTACGCATTCAGGTCGGGCACGAGCAGATGCCCCGCGCGATCGGTCGTGCCGATCACGCGGTTCTCGTGCAGCACCGGGATGCCCGCGACGCCGTCGGTCGACACGAGCGCGAAGCCGTCGTCGATGCGGCGCGACAACTGCAGGCTGCGGTCCATGAACACGAGCGCGCCGCTCACGTCGAGCGACGCGCCGGTCTGGCGGTCGATGTTCTGTGCGGACGCGATGACTTCGCCCGCATGGCCGAGATAGCGCAACTGCGCCTGCCGATAGGGCACCGCGCCCGTGCCGCCCGTCTGCACGCCCCAGCCCCAGCCGCCGTCGTAGTCGGGCGGGCGGCTCGCGTCGACGGTGTAGTTCGACTGCCCGCGCTGGCGGCCGACGGTCGCGTTGATCGACGTGTTGCGGCCGAGCCCGATGTTCAGCGACACGAACGCGCCGTTCGCTCCCCGCTGCGCGAAATCGCGGTAGGCGCTCACGCTCAGCGACGCGAGATCGCCGAAGCTCAGCGTGTACGACACCGTGCCGATCCGCGCGCTCGGGCCTTGCGGCAGCCGGAAACCGATATAGCTGAGCGACAGCGTCTGGCGGTGCATGAACGGCAGCGCGAGGGTCGCCTGGTCGGTCGCCGACGGCACCGGCGCGCCGTCGCGCGATGCGAGGTCGCCGTAGCGGCCGAATGCGCGGATCGTCTGTGCGTTGATCGAGAAGCGCGGGTCGATCAACTGGTAGCCGACGCTCACCTGCGTGCCCGGATAGCGGCCGACGCTGCCCGCGACCGCGCCGCTCACGACACCCGCGTAGCCGAGACGCATCAGCGCGCCTGCGCCGGCGTTAAGCACGCCGCCGGTCGCTTCCGCATGCCCCTCGACGGTCAGCGTGTCGCTGACGCCGCGCCGCATCGAGCCGCTGACGGCCGGCCGCGCGTCGTAGTCGAACGACTGCAGCCCGTAGTTGCGGCGCAGGAAGCCGGCTTCGAACGAATAGCTCGACAGTCCGGCCGACAGCATGCGCGTATCGACGTAGAGCGGCACGGACGTCGCGACGGTGCGCCCGAGCGCGTCGCGCGTGATGACGGTCGCCTGGCCGGCGCCCGTGATGCCCGGCACGTCGTGGATGATGAACGGGCCGCTCGGCACGTTGCCGGTGTACTGGCGCACGTTGTTGATGTACAGGTCGACCGCCGACGGCACGGCGGCGGAGCCCGCGAGCGACGGGATCGGGAACGTCACGAGATCGGGCCGCAGCGCGAAGTTGCTGCGCCACTGGAAGCCGCCGAGACGTACCGAGCGCGTCCACGTGAGCGATCCCGAGATCGCATCGCCGATCTGCGTCGTGCTCGGCCGTGCCGGGTCCGAGCGGCTCCATGACGTATCGAAGCGCGTGTAGCGCCGCTGGCCGTTGTAGAAGGACGCGGTGCCGGTGGTGTTGAACACGCCGTTCGGGTCGAAGTAGCGCACGTCGGTGTAGAGCGAGAGCTGCCGTTCGCCGATCGTCTGCGCGTACGCCTCGTAGTTGATCGCGATCCCGCGCGACGCGGTGGCCGCCTGCGTGGCCGGCAACGCGCGGCTGTCGACCGCATACGGGCGGCGCAGGGTGTCGGTCATCTGCAGGTCGACGCTCTGGCGTGCCGCGTCGTAGCGGTAGCGCAGGCCGGGAATCGTGTCGAGGTCGACCGTCGCCGCGTCGGCGATGCCGAGCCGGTCGGTCGCGACGCCGATCGTGCGCAGGTCGGCGCCGCTCGCCGACAGATGGCCGTCGCGCTCGCGGAAGTGCGCGAACAGCGTCGTGCTTTCGCCGTTGACGCTGACTTCGAGGATCACGTCGTGCGCGTTGTCGGTCATCACGAGCGCCGAGGGTTCGTCCGCGTGCGCACAGCCGAGCGCGAGCAGGCCGCCGGCCACGACGGCCGCGAGCGCGGCGCGCGGCGAGCGTCGCGGCGCCCTGCGTGCGTTGGCCGGGAACGTGCCGGCGCGTGGCGAAGGGGAAGGGGCCGGGCGGCGCACCGGCGGTCTAGCCCGGCGGCTCCACCGCGACGACCGCGCTGGCCGGCTGCGAATTGACGGCTGCCCGCACCGTGATCTTGCCGCCGAGCGTGACGCCGGCCGGCAGCGGCACGCTCCACTGGCCCGTGCGGCCCGCGAGCGCGTAGCCGAGCAGACCGTGCGTGAGCGGGTACGCGTGGCCGTCGCCGGTCACGAGCTCGACCGACGCCAGTTGCGCGCGGCGCGCGCCGCCGTTGCGCACACGCAGTACCCAGCCGCCGTTGCTGCGCAGCAGCGCCCAGTCGAGCTGCGGCGTGCCGTTGGTCGCGGGCTCGACGAATACCGGAATCGAATAGCGCAGCCGGATCGCCACGCCGTTGGTCGGTGCCTCGCCGGGTTGCGGCAGCTCGTCGATCAGCAGCCGGTAGCTCTGCTCGATACCGGATGGCGTGCGCGACGCACGCACGACGCGGATCAGCTGCTCGGACTGCGTACCGACCTCGATCAGCGGCGGGCTCGCGACGAGATCCTGCGTGGGCGTCAGCGTATCCTGGCCGTCGGCCTGGTCCCAGCGGAACACGCGCACCTGCCCGTACACGGGCCGCTCGCCCGGATTGCGCAGCGTGATGCCGGTTGCCGTGTCGTCGGTGCCGAATTCGATCGTGACGGGGGAAATCTGCAGCGACGCGGCGTGCGCGGCGCCGGCCGCGCACAGCAGCGCGGCGAGCGTTCGACGTAATGCGGTCATGCGAAGCGATGCCGGTCAGAAGTAGACGGTTGCGGTGACAGTCGTCTGATAGGTGTCGGGCTTCGGCGTCGCTTGTGCGGGCACCTGGCCGTAGACGGTCAGCGCCTGTGCGGCGCCCGAGCCGGTGCCGGCCACCGTGTTCGTGCCTTGCGTGTTGCCCCAGATCGTCGTGCGTCCGGCGTCCTGGTAGAGCTGGAAGCCGACGGTCGTCGTCGTGTTGCCGGTCGACGTGCCGGCCATCAGGCGGCTCGCGACGCTCGAACCCGTGACCGAGCCGGCGTCAAGGCCGACGTTGTACGGCGTCGTGTTGGTACAGGTGACGTTGACGGTCGTCTGCTGGTTGATGGCGGTGGCCAGCACCCCGTTGGTGCCGAAGGCCAGCGGGTTCGCGGCGATCGTGCAGTTCGGCTGCAGCGTCAGCGTGACGTTGAAGGTTGCGGTCGCGGTGCCATTCGAATAGGTGGCCGCGTCGGCGGCGGGTGCCGAAAGGCCGATTGACAGCGCAAGCGACAATGTCGTGGAAGCTAAGGCGACTCTCACACTGATCCCTCATCGAACGGTTTTTCATTGGATTTATGCCGTGCGTCGCATGCCACGGCACGGTAAATGCTGACCTGAATCGGCGAGTCTTTCAATCTTAATGCGGTGCTGTTTCATTTTGTTACAGTCGAATTGACCATTGAATGATTCGAATCGGAAAACGTTGCGTTTTTTCGATTTGATTATCTCCGTGCCGAGCGGAATATTTTCCTGCGAGGCGGAAATTGCTACATGGCCCGTCCCGGGTGCGACACGATTTTTCCGACTGGTGCGGCACGTTGAATTGGCCGATATGAAATGGGAAATTAATAAACGTTGAGGAATGGAAGATATCGGCGATGAATCATTCGAATGGATTGAATCGATCCGGTCATTCGGCGATTCGATTTCGATTTGAGTGGCGAAGGAGGATATTCCGGATTTTTCCCGATTGATCAGCCGCTATCCGGATGGACGACTGAAACGAAAACGGCCGCATTGCGCGGCCGTGGGCGTACGTACTGTATGGGTCGCGCTTACGAATTCGCGATGGCCGGTGCGCGGCGGCGCTGCGCGATCTGCAGCACGACGAGCGCGAGTCCGGCCGCGGCGATCAGCCCGCCGACGAGCGGCACCGCCGCGTAGCCGAAGCCGGCCGAGATCGCTGCGCCGCCGGCTGCCGCGCCGACCGCGTTGCCGAGGTTGAACGCGCCGATGTTGACGGCCGACGCGAGGCCCGGCGCTTCGTGCGCCGCACGCATCACGCGCATCTGCAGCGGCGGCACGACCGCGAACGTCGCGATACCCCAGACGAGCAGCGTGACGGCCGCGCCGGCATGTGTGCTGGCGAGCAGCGGGAACGCCGCCATCGTCGCGATCAGCAGCAGCAGGAAACCGACCAGCGTGCCGTCGAGCGAGCGGTCGGCCAGGCGGCCGCCCGCGATGTTGCCGATCGAGAAGCCGACACCGATCAGCACGAGCATCGCGGTCACGAAGCCGGGCGTCGCGCCGGTCAGGTGTTCGAGCGTCGGCGCGACATACGTGTAGAGCGTGAACATCGCACCGGCGCCGAGCACCGTCGTCCCGAGCGCGCCGAGCACGACGGGGCGCGTCAGTACCGAGAGTTCGGCGCGCAGGTCGGGCATCTTGCCGGCTTCGCCCTTCGGCAGCGCGGCGAACAGGCCGGCGATCGCGATCAGGCCGAGGCCCGCGGTCGCCACGAACGACATGCGCCAGCCGATGATCTGGCCGAGCCAGGTCGCGGCCGGCACGCCGCCGACGTTCGCGATCGTCAGGCCCATGAACATCGTCGCGATCGCGCTGGCCTGCTTGTCACGCGGCACGAGGCTGGCCGCGACCACCGAGCCGAGCCCGAAGAACGCGCCGTGGTTGAGGCTGGTCACGAGGCGGGCGAGCAGCAGCGTCGTGTAGCCCGGCGCGACGGCCGACAGCAGGTTACCGATCGTGAAGATCGACATCAGCGCGATCAGCGCCGAGCGGCGCGACCAGCGCGTGAGTAGCAGCGTCATCAACGGCGCGCCGACCATCACGCCGATCGCATAGGCGCTGATCAGCATGCCGGCTTGCGGAATCGACACGTGCACGCCGTCGGCGATCACGGGCAGCAGGCCCATCGGCGAGAACTCGGTCGTGCCGATGCCGAACGCACCGGCGGCGAGCGCCAGCAGCGGCAGCGCGGCGCTGCCGCCCGGGCGGGAAGGAGAAGAAGTCGTGGTGGTCACGCGATGGGCTCCTGTAATCGAGGGTCAACAGCACCGGGCCGTTGAGGACAGGGCGAAGTGTGCCTGCGTTACTTTTGCGGAAAAAGCCGCATGCGGACGAAATTATCTTGATTGCATGTCAACAATGCGGGGCGTCTGCAGCGCGCGCGAGGCCCGCGGGCGGTGCTTCGGCGGGGCGGGCGAACGACGGTGCCTTCCGTGAAAGATTTTTGTAATATGAAAGGCGCGGTTTCCAACCGGGAGATCGCGATCCGGTGGCGGTTTGCGGCGGATTGACGATCGTCCCGCGCGGTGATGCGGGAGGCGGCCGGCAGCGGTGCGCGGGCAAAAAAAACCCGGCCACAGGGGGACCGTGACCGGGGCGGAAACGCATCCTCTCTTTGGCACGAGGGTTGGATGCGCGCGAAGTATATTTCGGCGCATGCCAATTCGAATGGGCGTTAAACGGCCGTTTTGGGTGTCAATTTAAAAATGCCGGTGCACGGCGCGCGGTCAGTCCGGCTCGCCGGCCACATCGCGCACGGCCGCGAGGAACCGCGCGACGACGGGCGACGGCACCGCTGCCGCGCCGTCGAACACGAACTCGATGTCGAAGCGGCTCGCGAGCTCGTCGAGTGCGACGAGCCGAACCGTGCGCGGGCAGGTGGGCGACGCGCTTTCCGGCACGAATGCACAGCCCATCCCGGCTGCGACGAGGCCGATCAGTGTCGGGATGTCGCTGCCGACCTGCGTGATGCGCGGCGTGAAGCCGGCCTGCTGGCACTGCGCCATCAGGAACCGGTGGTGCGCGGCGGAGCGCTGCGCGTCGAACCAGACGAACGGCTCGTTCGCGATGTCGGCCAGCGTGCGCGGCGCGTTGAAGCGGCCGCCCGGCGGCGCGGGCATCGCGAGTACGAAGCGGTCGCTCAGCAGCCGCACGCCCGACAGGTGCGGCGCCTCGTCGCGACGCCACGCCATGATCCCGCCGTCGAGCTGGCCGCGCACCAGCGCGCTCGCCTGTTCGGCGGACAGCATCGGCGCGATCGACAGTTTCACGTCCGGACACGCGTCGCGAAACGCCTTGAGGACGTTCGCGACGACGGGCAGCGGCAGGCAGTTCGGCAGCGCGCCGAGCCGCAGTTCGCCGAGCTGCCCGGCCGCGCTGCGCAATGCGCGCTCGCGGCTGTCCTGCAGCGTCGCGAGCAGGCCGGTCGCATCCTGCAGGAAGCTCGCGCCGGCCGCCGTGAGCGTGACGCCGGTGGCGCGCCGGATCAGCAGCGGCGTGCCGATCGCGTCCTCGAGTTCGCGGATCTGCCGCGACAGCGCGGGCTGGACGATGCCGGCGGCGCGGGCGCCCGCCATCACGCTGCCGGCTTGCGCGACGGCCACGAAGTAGCGCAGGTGACGTAGCTCGATCTGGCGCATGCGGGGTCCGCTCCGGTTCGTTGATATGCCTGTGAAGCATAGCAAACGCCATTCGATGGTATTGGAAAGCATGGCGGGCATGTCGTACGATGGCCGTCATTGCCGCACTCGCTCGCGAGTCGCGTGCGTTCCCTCCGTTCCCATCGCGTCCCGTCCCATGCCGCTTCATATCCCGACCCCTTATATCCGCTCGCAAATCGCGTCCCGCCGGCTCGGCAGGACCATCCGGCTGAAGCTCGATGCGCTGCAGCCGTCGGGCTCGTTCAAGCTGCGCGGCATCGGCGCTGTCTGCGAAGCGCGGCACGCGGCCGGCGCGCGGCGCTTCGTGTCGTCGTCGGGCGGCAACGCGGGCATCGCGGTTGCGTATTGCGGCCGCGAACTCGGCGTGCCGGTGCTCGTCGTCGTGCCGGAAAGCGCATCGGCCCGCGCGCGCGAGCTGATCCGCGTCGAGGGCGCGGAGCTCGTCGTGCACGGCGCGAGTTGGGCCGAGGCGAACGCGTTCGCGCAGTCGGCCCTCGGCGAGCGCGACGCGTTCGTGCATCCGTTCGACGACCGCGTGCTGTGGCAGGGCCACGCGACGATGATCGACGAGATGGCGGCGGCCGGTCCGAAGCCCGATGCGGTCGTGCTGGCGGTCGGCGGCGGCGGGTTGCTGTGCGGCGTGCTCGAAGGGCTGGCGCGCAACGGCTGGCACGACGTGCCGGTGGTCGCGGCCGAAACGGAAGGCGCCGACTGCTATGCGCGCTCGGTCGCGCAGGGGCACCCGGTCGAATTGCCGGCGATCGCGAGCATTGCGACGTCGCTCGGCGCAAAGCGGCCGTGCGACGCGGCGGTCGAATGGGCGACGCGGCACGAGATCCATCCCGTCGTCGTGTCCGATGCCGACGCGGTGGCCGCGTCGCTGCGATTCCTCGACGAACACCGGATCGTCGTCGAGCCCGCGTGCGGCGCCGCGCTGGCCGCGCTCGAGCGGCCGGTGCCCGTGCTTGCGTCGGCGTCGGACATTGCCGTGATCGTCTGCGGCGGCGTGACGACCACCGTCGAGCATCTGCATACGCTGCGCGCGACGTTGCGGTAGGCGGGGAAGGCGGCGCGCAGGTCTGTCGGATGAGGGCCGGATGGCCGTCGATTTCGGCGAACGCGGGCATCGGCCGCGCGTGGCGTGCCGCGAAGCGTCAATGTCGCTTTCCCGGTAATGCAATGACGGCCACGCACCCGGCAGGCAGCCGGCGGCGCGGAATGGTCTTCGGAGTTTGAAGGGGAGGGGGGCGTATCGTCGCGCTGCGCCGGATGCGGGCCGGGCGCGACGATACGGGCGGCCGGTCAGTTCGCGGCCGGTGCGCTCGCGCCTGACGGCGCGGACGATGCGACGGGGTTGGCGGCGGCGGGCGCGGACGTTTTGTCCACCGGCGCAGGCGAGGCGTTCGAGGGCGCGGATGCCGATGCGGGTGCGGATGTCGCAGGCGCAGGCGCAGGCACGGCCGATGCCGGCGCCGAAACGGCGGGCGTCGATGCTGCGGCGGCCGGCGACGCCGCCGTGCTGGAAGCGGGTGCAGGCGCGGAAACCGACGCGGGAGCCGATGCCGGTGAGAGCGCTGAACCGGAGACTGACGCGGGTGCCGAAGCCGGCGCGGCAGCGCGCATCGCAGCCGGCACGACAACGGCCGACGCCGCAGCCGGCACGGCGTTCGCGCCCGACTCGGGCCCGACGCCCGGCACCGAAAGCGGCACCGGCGCCGCGGGCGGTGTCGGCACGACCGGCGTCGTCATCTTCAACGGTTCGCCCTGCGGCGTCGGCGCGGGTTCGGGCAGCGGCGCGACGGCTTCCTTCTCGGCGGCCTTCACGGTGGCGCGGTCGCGGCGGGCCGGGTCGATCTTCAGGAAATGGTCGACGAGATTGAAGAAGCGCTCATAGAACACGCCGGCGGGAATCGTCTCGCTCGCGGTCTTGACGAGCGCATCGTCGCTCGAGCCGATCGGCAGCGACAGCGAGCCGAACACGCTGAGGCCGACGCTGGCCGACGTATTCGACTTCTTCAGCGTGTAGCGGTCCTGCACCGCGTTCACGTACGCGATGCTCGACGAGCCGTCCGCGTCAGCGTCCGCGCACACGACGTGAAACTCGATCACGACGTGCATGTCGTTGTTCGGCTGGAAATTCTTGCTGCCGTCGACCGCGTCGTTGCGCGACGACGACACCACATAGCCCTGGCTCAGGAGCGCGCGCCGCGCGGCCTCGCAGGCTGCGTCGGATTTCGAATGGAACGTATGCGCATACGGGCTGCTCGTTGCGTCGAACTGTTCCTGCTGGTAGATCGGCTTTGGCGGCGACGAGCACGCCGCCAGCACGGTCGCGGCCGCGAGCGCGCACGAAACGGAAAACAGGCGAAATCGGTTGTGCATGGCGTCTTTCAGAAGGCTAGGCGAGATGCCGCGCAATGGCGGTGCCTGGGGGATGCGCGGGCAAATCTCGTATGGCCGGGGCGCTATTATAGTTTCGTTTGATGTCGCGCTCGCTTCAGGCAGCCGACGCAGCGCGTGCCGCGGCCAGCAATTGCGACGTCAGCGGATGATGTTCGCCGCGCCGCGAGCGGATCGCGTGAATCTCCTCGGTCACGTCGCCGGCGCGCCCGAGCCGCCTGAGGCCGCGCAGCAGCGACGCATCGTTCGCGCCGAGTTCGCTCAGCGGAAACACGCCGAGGCCGCGTGCCGCGAACACGGCCATCAGTGCGCTGTCCTCGAATTCCCCGGCCACGCGCGGCACGATCCGTGCGCCTTCCAGCCACAGGTCGAGGCGCGCGCGCAGCGCCGAATGCGCGGTCGGCAGCAGCACGGGCAGGTCGGCCAGGCACTGCGGAAAGCGTTGCCGCGCGGCCGGCGTGACGAGCGCCGCGGGCCCGTACCAGTCGACCGGCGACGCGACGAGCCGCTCGCTCGTCACGCGCAGGTTCGACCCCGACGGCGCGCCCTGGCCGGCCAGCACGAGATCGAGATGATGCAGCGCGAGTTCCGCGAGCAGCGCATCGTGCTCGCCCTCGTGGCACAGCAGTCGCAGCGTCGGCGTGTCGAGCACCGGTGCGAGGAGCGCGTGTGCGGCGAGCTTGGAGATGCCGTCCGCGAGGCCGACCGCGAGCCGCACGGTCGGCTGGCTGGCCGCCGCGCGCACTTCGTCGGGAATCAGCCGCCCGATCTCGAAGATGACCTCCGCGCGCGCAAACGCGGCCTGGCCGGCGTCGGTCATCGCGACGCCGCGCCCGGCCGGGCGCAGCAATTGGTGCCCGAGCGATTTCTCGAGTTCGCGCACCTGCGCGCTGATCGTCTGCACGGCCATGTCGAGCCGCCCGGCCGCGCGCGCAAAGCCGCCTTCCTTCACGACGACCCAGAAATAGTACAGATGTCGGAAATTCAGCATTGGATCGAAACTTCGAAAAAACCGAACCTAAAATCAGATTCTCTCTGATTTTTTCGAAGTTCGGGGCCGATTATCATCGGGCTTTCCACTTTCGTATCGGCCCATTTCATGGACTACCTGCTGACGCTTGCCGCCGACCCCGCCGTCTGGGCCGCGCTCCTCACGCTCGTCGTGATGGAAGTCGTGCTCGGCATCGACAACCTGATCTTCATCTCGATCCTCAGCAACAAGCTGCCCGAAGCGCAGCGTGCCCGCACGCAGCGCCTCGGCATCGCGCTTGCGCTGGTGATGCGCCTTGCGCTGCTCGGCAGCGTCGCGTGGATCGCGAGCCTGACCGAACCCGTGTTCACGATCTTCGACCATGCGTTCTCGTGGCGCGACATGATCCTGCTGTCGGGCGGCCTGTTCCTCGTGTGGAAGGCGACCACCGAGATCCATCATCACCTGTCGCACGACGGCGATGGCGCGGGCGGTTCCGGCGGCGCGGCCGGCCTGACGATATGGGCCGCGATCGGCCAGATCGTGATGCTCGACATCGTGTTCTCGATCGACAGCATCGTGACCGCGATCGGCATGACCGAGCACATCCCGATCATGTTCGTCGCGGTGATCGTCGCCGTGGCCGTGATGCTGTTCGCCGCGCAGCCGCTGGCACGCTTCATCGACCGCAACCCGACCATCGTGATGCTCGCGCTGTCGTTCCTCGTCGTGATCGGCATGACGCTGATCGCGGAAGGTTTCGGTTCGCACGTGCCGAAGGGTTACATCTATGCGGCGATGGCGTTCTCGGCGTTCGTCGAGGGCATGAACATGCTGGCGCGGCGCGCGAAGGCGAAGCGCGCGGCACGGGTGGAAGGCCACTGAGCCACCGCGTGTGACGCCGATCGCCTCGGCGGCCGGCGTCACACGCCTTCATACGGAATTCTTAAGAAATGCGCACGGAAAGGAGAAACTCGATGAAATGTCCTGTCTGCAAGACGCCCGACCTGCTGATGGCCGAGCGCCAGTCGATCGAGATCGATTACTGTCCGACGTGCCGCGGTGTGTGGCTCGATCGCGGCGAACTCGACAAGCTGATCGCACGCGAGACCGGCGACGCGCCGGCACGCCGCGACGAGCCGCCTGCGCCGCGCGACGTGCACGCACCGCGCGACCGTGACAACTGGGGGCGCGACGGCCGCTCGCACGACGACCGTCACCGGCACGACGGCCAGCGTCGCCGCAAATCGGTATTCGACTTGTTCGATTTCGATTGAATCCGGATACGGCGCGCCTGCACACGCGCCGCCCGTTGCAAAGAAGCCCCGCCCGGCATCGCGCCCGGGTGGGGCTTTTTCATGCCTCATGCGCGTCGCGTTACGACACGCGCCAACGCTTACGCATTGCCGGCCGTCACGTCGATGCGGCGTGGGCGCGTTTCCTCGCGGCGCGGAATCGTCAGCGTCAGCACGCCGTCACGCAGGTTTGCATCGATCCGGGACGTATCGAGATCGGGGCTCAGCACGAACGTGCGCGCATAGCGCGGCGCGCGAATGTCGGCGTGCCGCACGCGCAGGTCGGCCGGCGTGTCGATACGCGTGTCGGCTTCGATCGTCAGCGTGTTGTCGTGCACCTTCACGTCGAGGTTCTCGCGCGGCACGCCGGGCAGGTCGGCCCGCAGCGTGACGCCGAGCGTGTTCTCGACGATGTCCACGGCCGGCGTGATGGCGGGCCGGCGCGCGGCTTCGGCGGCGGTAGCGTGAACGGTGCTCGTCTGGCGCTCGGCCAGGGTCGGGTTCGTATTCATGTCGGTATCCTGAAGATTACTGAACGGTGATGGCACGTGGCTTCGATGCTTCGCGACGGCCGACGCGAATCAGCAGGCAGCCGTTTTCGTAGCGGGCGCTGACCTGGTCGGGATCCGCGTCCCGTGGCAGCTCGACGACGCGGCGGAACGTGCCGTGAAAGCGCTCCTGTGCATAGGTGCGCACGTCGTCGCCTTCGCCGCGTGGCGCCGGTTTGCGCTCGCCGCTGATGGTCAGCAGGTCCTTGTCGATCGACACGTCGAAGTCGGCCGCGGCCATGCCGGGCGCGAACGCGACGATCTCGATTGCATCGTCGGTGGCGCCGACGTTGAGCGCCGGAAATGTGCCCGGCCGCACCGCGCGGATGCCGGACGGGCGCTCGCCGAACAGGTTCGCCACCTGCCGCTGCACGCGGGCGAATTCGTCGAACAGGTCGTGGCCGTTATGGATAGCGCTCATGATGGTCCTCCGGAACAGGAAATGCGGGAGACGCGACGGCGCGACGCCTGCGGCGGGCGCGACGGGTGACTCCACGGGGTCGAAACGGGGGCAGTGCGTTGCATGGAGCACTGCCTGGCAACGCGTAATTAGTGGCTGCCGCAGCGCATTTCAAGAGGGAACCCGCAACCTGCGTCAACGCGTGTCCGCGCGATTCGATGCGACAATCGCCGCGATACCTGCAGACCAACGACACGGGACAATCATGGACATTCAACGCATCGCGATCGTCGGCGCCGGCGTGATCGGCGCGAGCTGGGCGGCTTTCTACCTGGCGAAGGGCTTCGACGTCGTCGCGACCGATCCGGCGCCGCAAGCCGACGCGCGGCTGCGCGACACGCTGGCCGCGTTTCTCGGCGACCGGGCCGCCGAACTTTCCGCGCGGCTGTCGTTCGACGCCGATCTCGTGCGTGCGCTCGACGGCGTCGATTTCGTGCAGGAAAACGGCCCGGAGCGGCTCGACCTGAAGCGTGCGTTATACCGGCAGATGGACGACGTGCTGCCCGCGCACGTGCCGATCGCGTCGAGCTCGTCGGGCCTGAAGATGTCCGACATCCAGACCGCGTGCGCGAAGCATCCGGAACGTTGCCTGATCGCGCATCCGTTCAACCCGCCGCACCTGATTCCGCTCGTCGAACTGGTTGGCGGCGATGCGACCGGCAAGGACGTGATCGCGCGCGTGAAGGACTTTTACGACGCACTCGGCAAGCAGACGATCGTCCTCAACAAGGAGATGACCGGCCACGTCGCGAACCGGCTGGCGGCCGCGCTGTTCCGCGAGGTGTATCACCTCGTCGGCGAAGGCGTCGTGAGCGTTGCCGATGCGGACAAGGCCGTCGCATGGGGCCCCGGCCTGCGCTGGGGACTGATGGGGCAGTGCCTGACCTATCACCTCGGTGGCGGCGCGGGCGGGATCGCGCACTTTCTCGAACACCTGTCGGGGCCGATTACGAGCTGGTGGGACGACCTCGGCACGCCTTCGTTCGATCCGGACGTCGATCGCAAGCTGAACGACGAATTGCGCGCGATCCAGGGCGAACATTCGATGCAGGAACTGGCGGCCGAGCGCGACCGGCTGCTCGTCGAGCTGATCGACGCGCGCCGCCGCAGCTTTCTGCCCTGACCGCGTCGCAGCGTCGCGGATGGACCGCGGTCGATCGGGCCACGCTCGGCTACTGCTGCGCTGCTGTTTGCGGTGCCTGCGGCGTCTGCGCGAGCCATGCGGGGCTCGCGGCCTGCACCAGTTCGCGGTTGCGCGTGCGCGTCGCGGCATTCGGCGGGTAGTTGCCGTCGTTCGTCGGCAGTTCGCCGTCGAGATAGGCCTGCTTGAGCTGGTCGACGACTTCCGCGCGGGTCAGCCCCTGCGCGGGCGCCGCGGTGTCGGTCTGGGCAAAGGCGGGGGACAGCAGGGCGGCTGCGGCGGTCGCGACGGCGAATCGCAAGACGTTCATGGTGGGCTCCGATCAAGGGGACGGGACACCGGATGCGCGCGGCAACCTGCCGTGCGTACCGATGGGCCCCATTGTCGCGAGCGGGTGCTGCGCGGACGATGACGCATTCCGGGCAAAACTGTCAGTTGCGGGCGCGACCGCGCCTGCGTGCGTCGCGCCTGGTGTGCCCGGTGCGGCTACAACTCCGCCGCCGCCGTGATCAGCGTGGCTTCGAGCGCGAGCGTCGAGCGCGACGCGGCCGCCGGCCGGTCGATCACGTATTCGAGTTCGCCGAGTTCGGGCAGCCCTGCGTCGAGCCGCGCGAGCCCGGCCGGGATCACGTAGCCGGCGAACGCGCTGACGCCGAGCCCCGCGCTCGCGGCCGCGCGCAACACCGCGATGCTGCTGCTCACGACCGCGATCCGGTACGGCCGTCCGACGGCCTCGAGCGATTCGAGCACGCGGCGGCGCGACACGCTCGGCTCCGGATGCATCGCGAGCGGCAGCACGGCCTCGTGGCCGGTGATCCGCGAATCGGGGCCGGTGCACCAGTACAGCGGCTCGCTGCGGATCACGCGGCCGCGCCGGCTGCCCGCGATGCGCTTCGCAAACACGAGATCGTGCCGTCCTTCGTCGAGCGCGTCGAACAGGTCGCCCGACAGCCCGGTCGAGATCGCGAGCTCGACGTCCGGATTGCGCTGCACGAAGCTCGCGAGCGCGGCCGTCAGGTGCGCCGACGCGAAATCCTCCGACATCGCGAGCCGCACCTTGCCCGACAGCGGCGGCCCGCACACCGACGTGACGGCTTCGTCCATCAGTTCGAGGATGCGCACCGCGTAGCGGAACAGCGCGTCGCCGTGCTGCGACAGGTGCACGTTGCGCGTGTCGCGCTCGAAGAGCGGCCGGTCGAGCAGCTCTTCGAGGCGGCGGATGTGCTGGCTGACGGTCGACTGCGACAGGCTCACGCGCTCGGACGCGGCGGTGAAGCTGCCGGACTGGGCGACGGCGACGAAGCTGCGCAGCAGCTCGGGCGGTAACGGACGCATTGCTAAATCCACTGAATCGGTTTCGACAACTTCATAAATGGCCGGATTTTGCGGCGCTAGTATCGGATCACGCCCCGGTGCGGCCCGCGCAACGGGACGAACCGGACGCGTAGCCCGCGTCGTGCCGGCGGCTGCATCGGTCAGTCTACGGCGTCCGGCCCGAAACCGCATCATCCCATCGACCGCCCGAGAACGCGCCCGTACGACGGGCCGCCGGGCCGCGGCGCACCGCCGCAGGAGACAGTCCGCGCACGGGATCGGCGTGCCGGCCGGCCTCCCGCACGCGTCAGGCGCCCGTCACGAAGAGACTGGAGACGACTCATGATCATCTACGGAACCGCGCTGCTGGCGTTCTGCCATCTGGCCGGACTGTTCCTCGGCGACCTGCTGGGCACCGCGATCGGCGTGAAGACCAATGTCGGCGGCGTCGGCATCGCGATGCTGCTGCTGATCTGCCTGCGCCTGTGGCTGCACCGGCGCGGCTGGCTGCCGAAGGAGACCGAGGCCGGCGTCGGTTTCTGGGGCGCGATGTACATCCCGGTGGTCGTCGCGATGGCCGCGAACCAGAACGTCGTGGCCGCGCTGAAGGGCGGCCCCGTCGCGCTGCTGGCCGCCGTCGGTGCGGTCGCGATCTGCGCATGCTGCATCGCGGTACTGGTGCGCACGGGGCGCGACGACACGGCCTTCGCGGGCGTGCCGCAATTCGACCAACAGTGACGGAGGCCGCCATGCTGCAGATGCTCGAAAAAGTCGTCGCCCACAACGGGCTCGTCGCGTCGTTCGCGCTGGTCGGCCTGATCATGGGGCTGTCGTCGATCGCGTCGCGCAAGCTCACGTTCGGCCGCGTGCACGGCTCCGCGATCGCGATCGTGATCGGTCTTGCGCTCGCGTATGTCGGCGGCGCGTTCACCGGCGGCGAGAAGGGGATCGCCGACGTGCCGCTGTTCGCGGGCGTCGGCCTGATGGGTGGCGCGATGCTGCGCGATTTCGCGATCGTCGCGACCGCGTTCGAAGTGCAGCCGACCGAAGCGCGCAAGGCCGGGCTCGTCGGCGTCGTGTCGCTGCTGCTCGGCACGGTGCTGCCGTTCATCGTCGGCGCGTGCATCGCGCGCGCGTTCGGCTACACCGACGCGGTCAGCATGACGACCATCGGCGCGGGCGCCGTCACCTACATCGTCGGGCCCGTCACGGGCGCGGCGATCGGTGCGAGCTCCGACGTGATCGCGCTGAGCATCGCGACGGGGCTCGTGAAGGCGATCATCGTGATGGTCGGCACGCCGGTCGCGGCCAACTTCATGGGCCTGAAGACGCCGCGTTCGGCGATGATCTTCGGTGGCCTCGCGGGCACCGTCAGCGGCGTCAGCGCGGGGCTGGCCGCGACCGACCGCCGGCTCGTCCCGTACGGCGCGCTGGTCGCGACCTTCCATACGGGCGTCGGCTGCCTGCTCGGCCCGTCGCTGCTGTTCTTCGCGACGCGCGCGCTGGTCGGCGCATAGGCTCGCGCGATGTGGCCCGCGCGCGGGCCGCATCCATCGCGGCGACCTCTGAGTCGCATTGGTCAACATCATCAATCGGCGGCGGCGCCAGGCTTAGAATGCCGCTGAACCATCGAAGCGGGAGAACTGTTCATGACGGGATGGAATCACGCGCGGCAGGCGCGCGATGCACGCCTCGCGGCCGGCGCGGCTTACGCGCAAGGCAAGCGGGTCGACGCGCGCGACACCGTGGCGTTGCTCGAAGCGGTACTGCGGCCCGGCGACCGCGTCTGCCTCGAAGGCGACAACCAGAAGCAGGCCGACCTGCTCGCGACGGCGCTCGCCGACGTCGACAGCGCGAAGGTGCACGACCTGCACATGGTGCAGTCGGGCGTCGTGCTGCCCGAGCATCTCGACGTGTTCGAGCGCGGGATCGCGAAGCGTCTCGATTTCGCGTATTCGGGCCCGCAGTCGCAGCGGATCGCGAAGCTGCTGTTCGGCGGCAAGATCGCGCTCGGCGCGGTACACACCTATCTCGAGCTGTTCGCGCGCTACTTCATCGACCTCACGCCGCATGTCGCGCTGATCGCCGCGGTCAGCGCCGATCGCGACGGCAACCTGTACACGGGCCCGAACACCGAGGACACGCCGACCGTCGTCGAGGCCACCGCGTTCAAGGACGGCATCGTGATCGCGCAGGTCGACCGCATCGTCGACAAGGTGCCGCGCGTCGACATCCCCGGCGACCGCGTGCATTTCGTCGTCGAGGCCGGCCGGCCGTTCTACGTCGAGCCGCTGTTCACGCGCGATCCGGCCGCGATTACCGAAACGCAGATCCTCACCGCGATGCTCGCGCTGAAGGGCATCTACCAACCGTACGGGATCAAGCGCCTGAACCACGGGATCGGCTTCAACACCGCGGCGATCGAACTGCTGCTGCCGACCTACGGCGAGAAGCTCGGGCTGAAGGGCAAGGTCTGCACGCACTGGGCGCTCAATCCGCACCCGACGCTGATCCCCGCGATCGAGTCGGGCTGGGTCGAACAGATCCACTGCTTCGGCTCCGAGGTAGGGATGGACGACTATATCCGCGCGCGTTCGGATGTGTGGTTCACCGGTTCCGACGGTTCGCTGCGCTCGAACCGCGCGTTTTGCCAGACTGCTGGCCTGTACGCGTGCGACATGTTCATTGGCTCGACGTTGCAGATCGACCTGTCCGGCCATTCGTCGACGGTCACCGCCGAGCGGATCGCCGGCTTTGGCGGTGCGCCGAACATGGGCAGCGATGCGCGCGGCCGGCGCCATCCGAGCGAGCCGTGGCTGAAGGCCGGCGCGGAAGCCGACCCCGACACGCCGGCGGCGCTGCGGCGCGGCCGCAAGCTCGTCGTGCAGATCGGCGAGACCTTCGGCGACAAGAACGTGCCGATGTTCGTCGAGCAGCTCGACGCGCTGAAGCTCGCCGACAAGCTGCAGCTCGACCTCGCGCCGATCATGGTCTACGGCGACGACGTCACGCATATCGTCACCGAGGAAGGGATCGCGAACCTGCTGATGTGCCGCGACAAGGACGAGCGCGAACACGCGATTCGCGGCGTCGCCGGCTATACGGACGTCGGCCGCGGCCGCGACCGGAAGATGGTCGAGCGGTTGCGCGAGCGCGGCGTGATCCGCCGCCCGGAGGATCTCGGCATCGATCCGCTCGACGCCGACCGCCGCTGGCTCGCCGCGCGCTCGATCAAGGATCTCGTGCACTGGTCGGGCGGGCTCTATGCGCCGCCGGCCCGGTTCCGCAACTGGTGAGGAAGAGGGCATGGAACAGTTGAACTATCGCTTCACCGCGCGCGAGCGCGCGAAGGGCGAGCAGGCCGCGGCGCTCGTCGGCGTGGTCGCGTCCGGCAATCTCGAAGTGCTCGTCGAGCGCGTGCTGCCGGGCAACGAATGCGAGATCGACATCCGCACCGCGGCCGTCGGCTTCGGCGCGGTATGGCAGGCCGTCGTGTCGGATTTCGTCGAGCGGCGCACGCCGGGCGGCCTGAAGCTGTCGATCAACGACGGTGGCGCGCGGCCCGACATGGTGTCGCTGCGGCTCGCGCAGGCCGTGCGCGCGATCGAGGGAGACGCATGATGACCGACGTGATCCACGACGCACCCGCGTTCGTCGCAAACGGCGCGAGCTGGTACGAAGCGTCGGCGCGACAGCGCATCGACGGGCTGCTCGATGCGGGCAGCTTCAGTGAATTCCTCGGGCCGGCCGAGCGCGTGACGAGCCCGCACCTGTCGCTGTTCGACCTGCCGCAGCAGTTCGACGACGGGATGGTGGTCGGCCACGGCCGGCTCGACGGCAAGCCGGTATTCGTCGCCGCGCAGGAAGGCCGCTTCATGGGCGGCGCGTTCGGCGAAGTGCACGGCGCGAAGCTCACGGGGCTGCTGCGTGCCGCGCGGGAAGTCGGCAAACCGGTGCTGATCCTGTTCGATACGGGCGGCGTGCGGCTGCAGGAAGCGAACGCGGGCGAGCTCGCGATCGCCGAGATCATGCGGGCGCTCGTCGAAGCGCGTGCGGCCGGCGTGCCGGTGATCGGGCTGATCGGCGGGCGCGCAGGCTGCTATGGCGGCGGCGGGTTGCTCGCCGCGTGCTGTTCTGCACTCGCGGTGTCGGAGCAGGGGCGCATCAGCGTGTCGGGCCCCGAAGTGATCGAGACCAATCGCGGCGTCGAGGAATTCGACGCGAAGGATCGCGCGCTGATCTGGCGCACGATGGGCGGCAAGCACCGGCGGCTGATCGGCGGTGCGGACCGCTATGTTGCCGATACGCCGGACGCGTTCCGTGCGGCGGCGCTTGAACTGATCGGCCGCGCGCCGACGTTCGATGCGGCGATGCTGCGTGTCGAGCAGGCGCGTCTTGAAGCGCGCGTCGAACGGTTCGGCGCGTGCAAGGACGCGCTCGACGTGTGGCGCACGCTCGGTGCGAGCGCGCCGGAAGCGATTCCCGGGATGCCCGACGACGCGTTCTCGACGCTTGCCGACCAGTTACAGGAGCAGAAATGAAACAGCCCCCACGCTCACTTGCTTTGCATGGGACCGGAGTACGCGCTAAAGCGCTACTCCGGATCGACACGTTCGCTGCCCCCAAGGGGGCGGCTGCCTTCCTTGGGGCGGCCCGGCGGGAGGCAGCATGACGCTCGATGAAGTCCTGAACTCGCTGTTTCCCCAAGGCCATGCGATCGCGCGCACCGGCGGCCTGCTGACGGGCCACGCGGAACTGGCCGGCACGCGCGTCGACGTGATCGGCGTCGCCGACCGTTTGCCGTTCGGCATCGACGAGGCGTTGATGCTCGCGTCGCACGTGCTCGACACGATCGCGCGCGGCGGCGCCACGCCGATCCTCGTGCTCGTCGACAGCGACAGCCAGCGGATGAGCAAGCGCGACGAACTGCTCGGCCTGAACGAAGGGCTGTCGCATCTCGCGAAGTGCCTGATGCATGCGGATCTTGCCGGGCACCGGACGATCGGCGTGCTGTACGGCCACACGGCCGCCGGCGCGTTCATCGCGACCGCGCTCGCGACGCGCACGCTGCTCGCGGTGCCGGGCGCCGAGCCGGAGGTGATGGACCTGCCGTCGATGTCGCGCGTGACGAAGCTGCCGATCGACGTGCTGAAGGAGATGTCGCGCTCGACGCCGGTGTTCGCGCCGGGGCTCGACAACCTCGTGAAGATGGGCGCCGTCGACGCCGTGCTCGATCCGGCCCGTGCGCTCGACGCGCAGGTCGGCGAATGGCTCGGCAAGCCGGCCGACCGTGTCGACCGGCGCGCCGCGCGCGGCCGGCCGGTCGCGACCGACGTCGCACGGCGCGTCGAGGCACTTGCGCGTGCCGCACGCTGAGATGCCGCTGCGCCGCCACACGCTCGTCACGCTGACGGCGGCGGGGTGGGGTGCGGCATTCGCGCGCGATCCCGCGCTCGCGGCCGATCCGCTCGTGCACGCATGGGCCGCGCGCGGCTGGCCGCTCATCGTGCGCCGCGCGTCGCCCGACGAGGCCGATGCCGGCCGCGTGCCGCTCGGCCTGCCGCTGCCGCCTGCCGCGGGCAAACGGCGCATCGCGCTGAACATCGCCGCCGATGCGCTCGCGACGGTCGGCCCGCTGCCCGCGCTGGCCGACGTGCTCGGCGCCGCGCCCGATGCATGGCACGCGCCGTTGCGCGAGCTCGATGCGCTCGGCGCGCGCTGCGGCGTGCAGGGCCGCGTGTTCGGCAGCCTCGCGTGGCAGGCGCTGACGGGCGAGCCATACCTGAGTGTGTCGTCCGATCTCGACATCGTGTTTCCGCTGCCGGATGCCGTGTCGATCGCGCTGCTGCTCGACGGCCTCGCGGCGATCGACGCGCGCGCGCCGATACGCATCGACGGCGAACTGCTGCGCGACGACGGCGCGGGCGTCAACTGGCGCGAACTGCATGCGCGGCTGCCTGAAGTCGCGGTCAAGACCGCGATCGCCGTCGAACTGATGCCTGCCGACGCCTTCACCGGAGGCGCGCGATGAGCGCATGGGCTGCCTGCCGCGTACCGGCGCTGTCCGATGCCGAGCGCATCGCCGGGCTGGCCGAGCGCTGCCTCGTGCTCGAGATCGAGACCTATCCGAAGCCGGGGCTCGTCAGCCATGTCGACACCGGCAGCCATTCGGACATGGATGCCGCGACGTTCGCGCGCAGCGCCGCCGTGCTGCGGCCCTACTTCGAGGAACTGGCCGACGCGGGCGCGCGTGACGCGGACATGGCCGTGCTGCGCAAGATCGGCCTGCGTGCCGAGCACGCGATGCTCGCCGCGACCGGCGGCGTCAATACGCATCGCGGCGCGATCTTCGGGCTCGGGCTGCTGTGCGCAGCCGCGGGCCGGCGCGCGATGCAGGGGGCCGTGCCGGGCGGGATGACGCTCGGCGCGTTCGTCTCCCGCCGCTGGGGCGCCGATATCCTCGGCGGCCCGCGTTTGCCGGACAGCCATGGCGAGCGCGCGAGCCGCCGCTACGGCGTCGGCGGCGCGCGCCGCGAGGCGGCCGACGGCTTCACGACCGTGTACGCGGTCGGGTTGCCCGCGCTGCGCCGCGCGAAGCGCGACCTGCCGGACGACCCGGAAGCCGCGCGCGTCGATGCGTGCTTCGCGCTGATCGCCGCGCTCGACGACACGAATCTGCTGCACCGGGGCGGGCAGGCCGGCCTCGATTTCGCGCGCGCGACCGCCCGCGCGTTCGTGGCACGCGGCGGCGTGCGCGCGCGCGACTGGCGGCTGCGCGCGGCGGCCGCACATCGTGCGTTCGTTGCGCGCAGGTTGAGCCCGGGCGGCGCGGCCGACCTGCTCGCGATGAGCGTATTCGTCGATGCGCTCGAAGCCGACGGAGATGCGCGATGACGCTGGCCATCCTCTGTTCGGGACAAGGCGCGCAGCGCGCCGACATGTTCGACCTGACAGGGTCGGCGCCGCAGGCCGACGCATTGTTCGCGCACGCCGGCCGGCTCCTCGGCGACGATCCGCGCGCATGGGTCCGGCAGGCAGGTCCGGACGCGCTGCGCGACAACCGTGCCGCGCAGATCCTCTGCACGGTCCAGGCGCTCGCGGCCGCCGCGCTGCTCGATGCGGCATGGCCGCGCCGGCGCTGCGTCGCGGGCTACAGCGTTGGCGAGGTCGCATCGTGGAGCGTCGCGGGGATGATCGATCCGCATGACGCGCTCGACCTGGCCGACGCACGCGCGCGCGCGATGGACGCCGCGAGCGGCGGCGACGAGCGGATGGTGTTCGTGCGCGGCCTGACGCGCGCGCAGCTTGCGCAGTTGTGCGACGGCCGCGATGCGGCGATCGCGATCGCGAACCCCGGCGACGCGTTCGTGGTCGCGGGGCGGCAGGCCGACGTCGATGCGGTGGCCGCCGACGCGGCGCGCGATGGCGCGCTGCGCGTCGCGCCCGTGTGCGTGCGGATCGCGTCGCACACGCGCCGGCTCGCAGCGGCCGTGCCGGTGTTTCGCGCGTCGCTCGCCGCGACGGGCGTGCGGCGGCCGCTGCCCGGCGCGCGGCTGTTTTCGGGTATCGACGGCGCGTCGGTGCTCGACGTCGACGCGGGCCTCGACAAGCTCGCGCGGCAGATCGCGGAGCCGGTCGAGTGGGCGGCCTGTCTCGCCGCCTGCGTGGAGGCCGGCGCGACCGCATTTCTCGAGCTCGGCCCCGGGCGCGCGCTGGCCGAGATGGCGGGCGGCGCGTATCCCGCGCTGCCGGCGCGCAGCCTCGCCGATTTCCGTTCCGTCGACGGTGTGACGAGCTGGCTCGCGCGCGTCGCGGCAGGCTGATCGACGGCCGGCCCCCCCCTCGCCGGGCGCCCATTCCGCACTGTGTGTTGCGCCGGCGCAGCAGCGTCGCAGCGGGTGCTTGCCACGCGAATTGGCGTCGCTACAATGGCGCCCGCCATGAGACCTGCCGCCTTCCTCCTCGCCGCGCTCGGCTGCGCGGCGAGCGCCCACGCCAGCCCGATTCCGTCCGACGCCGCATCGGTCGGCACGTACTTTTCGTATGACAATGCGGCGGCCGACGCGACCGTCGACCTGATCGAACAGGCGCAGCACCGCGTGCTGCTGGCCGGCTATGCGCACGTGCCGCCGGCTGTCGCGAGCGCGCTGCGCGCGGCCCGCGCGCGTGGGGTCGAGGTCCGTGTCGTGCTCGTGCGCTCGCCGCGCGCGGGCAAGTACAGCGGCGCAGGCTATCTGAAATCCGCGGGCATCGACGTGGCGATCGATTCGCGGCATGGCGATCCCGCGCCGCGCTTCGTGATCGTCGACGACAGCGTCGCGCTGACGACACTGTCCGACGGCGCGGCCGCACATGCGGAAACGGTGGACGTGTTCCAGCGCGCGCCCGAGCTCGCGCAATCCTACGCACAGTCGTTCTGGCGGCTGTACCGGCAGGCCAGGGGCCTCTGACCCCATCGTTCGGCGTCGCGCACGCCGGTATGACCCTGCTTGCATCGGCGCCGCCGATGAACCATGCTCGTTGACAGGCGCCGACGCGGGTTTCGCGCATCCGGCGCAAGGGCAGGGAGCCGATCGTGACCGAGTGTTTTGCCGATCGCGCCGATGCGGGTCGCCAGCTGGCCGACGCGTTGCGCAACTATGCGGAGCGTAGCGATGTCGTCGTGCTCGCGTTGCCGCGCGGCGGCGTGCCCGTCGCGTATCCGGTCGCCTGCGCGCTGCGCGCGCCGCTCGACGTACTGGTCGTGCGCAAGCTCGGCGTGCCGTACGATCCCGAGCTCGCGATGGGCGCGATCGCAACCGGCGGCGCGATTCATCTGCAGCGTGCCGTGATCCGCTCGATGGACGTGTCCGACGCGCAGCTCGCCGACGTGATCGCGCGCGAGACGGCCGAGCTGCATCGCCGCGAAGCGCTGTATCGCGGCTCTGCGCCGCCGCTGCCGGTCGAGGGACGCATCGTGATCGTCGTCGACGACGGCGTCGCGACCGGCGCGTCGATGCGCGTCGCGCTCCAGGCGTTGCGCGAGCGTCATCCCGAGCGTGTCGTGGCGGCAGCGCCGGTCGCGCCGGCGGGCGCGCGGCATGCGTTCGACGACCTGGCCGACGCGTTCGTCACGGTGTCGCAGCCACTGTCGTTCTTCGGGCTCAGCCAGTTCTACGCGCGCTTCGAGCAGACGAGCGACGACGAGGTGCGCGCGTTGCTCGACGCGGCCCGTACCTGACGCGGCATCACGTCCGCCTGATGCGGCGCGGGCGCGAGCGGCCGGCCTCGGCCAGCGCGAAGACGCGCTGCAGCGCCGGATGGACGTTGCCGCGCCAGCGCGCACCTGTAAACAGCCCGTAGTGATCGCAATCGTCGATGTCGACGCGGTGGCGCTCGCCGGCCGAGAGGCCGCTGCACATGTCGAGCGCCGCATGCGTCTGGCCGGCGCCCGTGACCGCGTCGCATGCGCCTTCGACGGTCAGCAGCGCGACGCCGCGCAGCGTGGCCGGCTCGACGCGCCGGCCGCCCACGTCCCACGTGCCGTTCGCTAGACTCATGCGCTGGAACACGATGTCGACCGTGTCGAGGAAATATTCGGCCGGCATGTCGAGCAGCGCCGTGTATTCGAGCAGCGCCCGCCGCGCACCGGCGAGCCCGGCCATGTCGAAGCGCGACGCGGCCAGCGCGTAAGACTCGATCAGCGACAGGAAGCGCTGCGGGTACATGAGCGCAATCTCGCCCTGCTGGAGATAGGTCGGGAACACCTGGCGGCCGTGCCCCGCGAAGCCGGGCGGCACGATGTCGATCAGGTGGCGGCGGTGCCAGCCGAGCGAATGGGCGGCTGCGGCGGTGCCGAGTGCGCTCGGATTCAGGCGCGCGTCGAGCGGGCCGCCGATCAGCGTGACGCTCGCGGGCGGCGCGAGGCCTCGCTTGGCGCGCAGCGCGAGCGCGCCGAGCGCAGGCACGGTCGCCTGGCACACGGCGACGACGTGCAGCGGCCGATCGTCGTGCGCGAGCCCATCGACGAAGCCGTCGAGCGTCGCGACATACTCGTCGAGGCCGAAGCGTCCCGACGCGAGCGGCACGTCGCGCGCATTGCGCCAGTCGGTCACGCAGACGTCGCCGTCGGCGAGCAGCGTCTCGACGGTTTCCCGCATCATCACGGCCGCGTGCCCGGCGAGCGGCGCGCACAGCAGCACCGTGCGCCGCGCATCGGCGCGCGTGAACCGCCGCAGGTCGCAGAACGGCGTGCGCGCGGCGACCCGCTCGCCGACGGCGGGCCGCCCGATGTCGAAGCGCGGCGGCCCAACCTGCGGCCCGAGCAACGGCTCGAACAGGTCGTCGTAGCACGACGATGCGGCGTGCGGCAGCGTTGCCGCGGGCCATGCTTCGAACGCGTGCCGCGTTGCCGCGCGCCAGGCGCGCATCCATTCCCGCTGCTGCTCGACGAGGGCATACCACATGGCGAACCTTGGGGCGGAAGGGGCGTGAACCTGCATTATGGTCACTGTGGCCGGGCAGCGGGAGCCCGGTGCGCTGCCGGCTGATGCGGATCAAGCGCCCTAGCGCCCTGGCACGCTAGGCGACGCCGCGCGACGCTGCTACAGTCGTCGGTCCCATTTCCCTTAAGCGGAGCGTTTGCGATGAAGCTGATCGGCATGCTGGATTCCCCGTTCGTGCGCCGTGTCGCCATTTCGGCGAAGCTGCTCGACCTTCCGTTCGAACACGAGTCGATCTCGGTGTTCCGTCATTTCGAGCAGTTCAGGGCGGTCAACCCGGTCGTCAAGGCGCCGACGCTCGTGACCGACGACGGCGCGACGCTGATCGATTCGTCGCTGATCGTCGACTATCTCGATCACCGGGTCGCGCCCGAGCGGCGCCTGTTGCCCGACGCCGCCGATGCGCGGCTGCGCACGCTCGTGCCGGTCGGTTTCGCGCTGGCGGCTGCCGAGAAGACCGTGCAGGTGGTCTACGAGCAGGCGCTGCGTCCGGCCGACAAGCAGCACGCGCCGTGGATCGAGCGCGTGCTGAGCCAGCTCGAGGGCGCGTACGGCGAACTGGAGCCGCTCGTCGCGGCCGCGAATGGCTGGTTCGGCGGCGCGCGCCTGCTGCAGTCGGACGTGACGGTCGCGGTGGCGTGGCGCTTCACGCAGTTCATGGCGGCCGATTATCCGGTGCTCGCGCGGATCGATCCGGCCCGCTATCCGGCGCTCGCCGCGCATTCGGCGCGCGCGGAAGCGCTGCCGGCGTTCGTCGACACGCCGCTCGTCTAGGCCCGGCGGCGGGGTGGCAGGCTGCCCCGCGCCGTTGCCCGCCGCCCGCTCGGCCCCGCCGGGCAAGCCGTGGCCGATTGTTCTCGGCGGCTGACAAGTGACTTCGCATTCGCGCTGTTTATCCGGAAGCGGCCGGTCCCTAGAATCCACTCCATCGAATCACGCATTGCCAGATGGAGCCGATGATGAAAGCCCTGATCGAATCGAGCCTGTACCACCCGTCCGTGTTGTTGCCGCTTGCCGCGCTGACGCAGTTGATGGTCGAGCGCGATTTCAATCTCGGCCAGGTCGGGCTGATCGTCGCCGCACGCGGCGCGCAGGCGGCCGTGTCGCGTTCGCGCGCGCTGATCTTCTGCCGTCACGGCGAAGCGCACGCGTGAAGGCGTCCGCGTCGAACGGATGAACCAAAAAAAGCCCGGCCGGCGCAAGCCGGTCGGGCGGATCGGGTTCGATCAGGCCCCGGCTTCGGCCGGGGCTTTTTCATGGGCGACGCTCAGGCGCGTGCGGTCGACACGGCGACGTACATCTCCGAGTCGTCGTCCTCGCGCAGCTGGCGCACGAGCTGGTGCGCTTCGCGGCGCGTCGCGACGGCCGGCGGCGAGCCTTTGAGCGGCTGGCGCGCGGTTTCGGCGAGCGCGACGACCGACACGATGCCGATCACGGCGGCGCCCATCATGTAGTACGCGGGCATCATCAGGTTGTGTGTCACGTCGACGAGCCACGCGGTCACGAGCGGCGTCGTGCCGCCGAACAGCGACACCGACACGTTGAAGCCGATCGCGAGCGCGCCATAGCGGATCTCGGTCGGGAACAGCGCCGGCAGCGCCGACGGCATCACGCCGGTGAAGCACGACAGCAGCACGCCGAGGATCAGCAGGCCGCCGAACACCGACGCCGTGGTGCCCGCATGGATCAGCATCATCGACGGGATCGACAGTGCGAGCAGGCCGACACAGCCGGCGAGCATCACGGGCTTGCGGCCGACCTTGTCGGACAGGCGGCCCGCGGCGAGCGTCAGCGGCATCATCAGCACCATCACGATCAGCACCAGCACGAGGCTGTGCGATTCGTCGAAGTGCAGCGTCGACGACATGAAGCTCGGCAGGTACGACAGCACCATGTAGTCGGTCACGTTGAAGATCAGCACGAGGCCGACGCACAGCAGCAGCGCACGCCAGTTGCGCATCAGCGTTTCGCGGAAGCGCGCCTTCGGCACGGCCTTGTCCTGCGCTTCGCGCTCTTCGGCCTGGCGCTTGAACGCGGGCGTTTCCTCGAGCTTCATCCGGATGTAGAGACCGATCAGGCCGAGCGGGCCGGCGATCAGGAACGGCACGCGCCAGCCCCACGACAGCAGCGCTTCGTGCGACAGCGACGCGGTGAGCAGCGCGACGACGCCCGCACCCATCACGTAACCGATCAGCGTGCCGAATTCGAGGAAGCTGCCCATGAAGCCGCGGCGCTTGTCGGTCGAGAATTCGGCGATGAAGGTAGCTGCGCCGCCGTATTCGCCGCCGGTCGAGAAACCCTGCACGAGACGCGCGACGAGCAGCAGCACGGGCGCCATGATGCCGATCGACGTGTAGCTGGGGATCAGGCCGATCGCGAACGTGCCGGCGGCCATCATGATCATCGTGGCGGCGAGCACGCGCTGGCGGCCGATGCGGTCGCCGAGCGGGCCGAACACCATGCCGCCGAGCGGGCGCACGAGGAACGCGGCCGCGAACGTGCCGAAGGTCGCGAGCAGCTGCGCGGACGGGCTGCTGGACGGGAAGAACACCTTGCCGAGCGTGACGGCGATGTAGCTGTACACGCCGAAGTCGAACCATTCCATCGCATTGCCGATGGCCATCGCGCTGACGGCGCGCTTGAGCAGGCTCTGGTCGACGACGGTAATGTCGTCCGCGCGGAGCGGGGCTTCGCCGGACGACGAAGCAGGGGAATAAGCAGCGGTCGGGCTGACGTGTGTTGCGGTCAAGGTCATGCACTCCTTTGACTGCGCCGGAACGGGCGGGCCGTCCGACACGGTTTGCCGGCAAGCGCGGTGTCGTGCGCGGCGCGTCGGGGCAGGCCATTAAGCACTTACTGCGCAAGGCGCTGCAAGAGGCTGCAAGGGGCTGCTTCGACGCGGGCCCGATGGGCCGACGCGACAGTGCGCTCATGAAGGATGGGCCGCGTGATGCTGGCGGCAGATGCCGGTGCGGACCGATAGTCCGGCGTTCCGGCAAGCGCCCCTGAGGGGCAACGAAACGAGAAAAGCGGGCCTGTCGGGCGGGCTTTCCTGTGGGTGCAATTTCGGTCGAAGGGCCGGCCCGCAATGGGCGGGCGGACTTCTCTCGAAATCGAATAGACAGAGATTGAATGTTGAAACAGGCGACATGATAGCACGATGACGGATGATCGTGCAAATTGCCGGGAGGCGCCCGGCTGGCGGGGCGTCCGGCGGGGCCTGCTCGGGTATGATCGGCGGCGCGCGGCGGGGCCGTGCAGCTCCCGGTAACGGGGGCCGAATTCGCGAGGAACCGGATGACCGAACTGATGAGGGTCGCGGCGCTGTTTGCCGCCACCGCGCTGGCCGAAATCGTCGGCTGTTACCTGCCGTGGCTCGTGCTGAAGGCCGGGCGCCCGGCCTGGCTGCTGGTGCCGGCCGCGCTGTCGCTCGCGTTGTTCGCGTGGCTGCTGACGCTGCATCCGAGCGCGGCGGGGCGCACCTATGCCGCGTACGGCGGCGTATATATCGCGGTTGCGCTGATCTGGCTGCGGATGGTCGACGGCGTCGCGCTGACCCGCTGGGACGTGGCGGGCGCGGCGCTCGCGCTCGGCGGGATGGCGGTCATCGCGCTGCAGCCGCGCGCGTGAGCGCGGTTGCAGCGCGTGCCGCGTGCGTCAGGCCGTTTCCGCGGCGCCCGCGTCGGCCGACTGGCGCCACACGCATGCGCCCTTGACCGATTTGTCGAGTTCGTCGAGCTGCGTCTGGTGCGCGGCGAGTTCGTCGTCGCTCGCGGCCACCACGGGCAGGTCGAGCGCGGCGAGCGACACGCGCTGGCCGTTCGCCGCGCCGCCGTGGGCGCCCGCGTCGTCGAGCATGTCGATCACGAGGCTGTCCTGGCCGCGCGTCATCGCGAGATACACCTCGGCGAGCAGCTCCGAGTCGAGCAGTGCGCCGTGCAGCGTGCGGTGCGCATTGCTGATGCCGAAGCGGTCGCACAGCGCGTCGAGCGAGTTGCGCTTGCCCGGGAACATCTGCTTGGCCTGCACGAGCGTGTCGATCACGCCGCCGCACTGTTCGGTGAACGGCGGCAGGCCGAGCCGCGCGAATTCGGCGTCGAGAAAGCCAAGGTCGAACGGCGCGTTGTGGATAATCAGCTCGGCGTCCTTCACGAAGTCGCGGATCTGGTCGGCGACTTCCGCGAATTTCGGCTTGTCGCTGAGGAATTCGGTCGTGAGGCCGTGCACCGCCAGCGCGCCCGGATCGCTGTCGCGCTCGGGGTTCACGTAGAAGTGCAGGTTGTTGCCGGTGAGCCGGCGGTTCAGCAGCTCGACGCAGCCGATTTCGATGAGGCGGTCGCCCGTGCGGGCGTTCAGGCCGGTGGTTTCGGTATCGAGAATGATCTGGCGCATGTCGGGAAAAACGAAGGAAACAGGGGGGTGGCCGGCGTTCAGGCCGTGAGCGATTCGACGCCGCGATTCGCGAGCGCGTCCGCGCGCTCGTTTTCGGGATGGCCCGCGTGGCCCTTGACCCAGCGCCACTCGACCTCGTGCTGCGCGACGAGCGCGTCGAGCCGCTTCCAGAGATCGGCGTTCTTCACGGGCGTCTTTGCCGCGGTGATCCAGCCTTTCTTCTTCCAGCCGTGGATCCACTCGCTGATGCCTTTCTGCACGTATTGCGAGTCGGTATGCACGATCACCTGGCACGGCCGCTTCAGCGCTTCGAGCGCGGCGATCACGCCCATCAGCTCCATGCGGTTGTTGGTCGTGTTGGGCTCGCCGCCGAACAGCTCCTTTTCCTGGTCGCCGTAGCGCATCAGTGCGCCCCAGCCGCCGGGGCCGGGGTTGCCCTTGCAGGCGCCGTCGGTATAGATGTCGATGGTATCGGTTGTCATGAATGTTCTTGGTGGGTAGTCGGGGAGGCCGCCGGCGTCAGGCCCGGCGCGAGCACGGGCTTCTTCATCTTGATCCGGCCGACGAGGCGCATGCCGCTCACGCGCTTGATGGCCGTCACCATGTAGACGGCGCCGAAGATCGGCCACCAGCGGTCGCCCGCGGCTTCCATGAAGCCATAGCGGGCCAGCCACTTGTCGGTGACGAGCGGCGGCCGGTAGCAGCCGAAACGGCCGCGTTCGAGGTCGAAGCCGAGCAGCTTGATCCAGTCCTTGAGCCGGATGAACGCGATCTGGTCGCGCGTGGCCGGCACGAACGGGCGGTTTGCCATGCGCCCGAACGATTGCCGCATGCCCCACAGGCTGAGCGAATTGAAGCCGGTGATCACGAGCTGGCCTTCCGGCATCAGCACGCGCTCGGCCTCGCGCAGCAGGCGGTGCGGGTCGGACGTGAATTCGAGCGTGTGCGGCATCACGATCAGGTCGACGCTCTGCGACTCGAACGGCAGGTCGAGCAGGTCGCACCAGGTCGTGCTGCGATTGTCGGGCGCGTGCTCCGGCGCGCGCGCTTCGCGCGCCCACGGATACTGGTACGGCGCGCTCGCGCCGCTCGCCGGATCGAGCACGAGGCCGCGATACGGCATGCGGTTCTCGCGCAGCGCGTCGAGCTGCGGCAGGCCGAGCTGCAGCGCGTGGAATCCGAACACATCGGACACGATCCGGTCGAGCTGCGCCTGCTCCCAGTCCAGCACGTAGCGGCCGGGAGGCGAGTCGGTCCAGGCGGGCCAGTCTATAATTTGTCGATCAGACATAACGATGATTGCGCGCCCATGAACGAGCTGGAATACGTGCCGGTGCCGGCATTCGAAGACAACTATATCTGGCTCGTCTCGGACGGCCGCGATGCGATCGCCGTCGATCCGGGTGAAGCCGCCCCCGTGCGCCGGGTTCTTGCCGAACGAGGCTGGCGGTTGACCGCTATTTTACTCACGCACCACCACGCCGACCACGTCGGCGGTGTCGAGGCGCTGCGCGCTAGCCAACCGGCCGATGTTCCGCTCACCGTTTACGGCCCCGCGGCCGAGGCAATCGGCGTGGTCACGCGGCCGCTCGCGGGCGGCGATCGCGTGACGCTCGACGCGCCGGCCGTCGCGTTCGACGTGCTCGACGTGCCGGGTCATACGCGCGGCCATATCGCCTATTTCCAGGCGGCCGGGCAAGGTGCCGCGACGCCGCACGTGTTCTGCGGCGACACGCTGTTCTCGTGCGGCTGCGGTCGCCTGTTCGAAGGCACGCCCGCGCAGATGCTCGCGTCGCTCGACGCGCTCGCGGCCCTGCCGGGCGACACGCGTGTGCATTGCGCACACGAATACACGCTGTCGAACATCCGCTTCGCGCTCGCGTGCGAGCCCGGCAATGCGGCGCTCGCCGCGTGGCGCGACGACGCGCAGGCGCTGCGTGCGCGCGGCGTGCCGACGCTGCCGACGACGATCGCGCACGAGCGCGCGGTGAACCCGTTCATGCGCGCGGACAGCGACGCGATCCGTGCGACGCTCGAGGCCGAGCTTCACGAAACGGTGCCCGATCGTCTGGCGGCGTTTACGTTGATGCGCGAGTGGAAAAACCGGTTCCGATGATGATTTTCGGAGGACTCCAAAGCTCAAGCGGTGTCTGTAAAAATTGCTCCAAATGTAGGATTTCGCTGAGTTTTCGGTGTTTTTATTGACGTGAAGCACGCACTTCCGTAGTATCGCCTGCAATTTGCAGCCGTCGGAAGCCGAGATTTTCATGCGACTTATATTGAGTGCGATGGTGGTGCTGCTACTCGCCGCTTGTGCGAGCCAGCCCCCTGTTGCCAACAACGCCGCCGATTCGCAGGCGACGTCCAACTACCTTCGTAAATCAGCCACCGCCAAAGAAACTGTCGACGTCGACAAGCAATCCGTCGGCGACCTGACCAGTGCAGACTCCGATCTTTGGGGGCGCATCCGTCGCGGTTTCCAGATGCCCGACCTGCAGAGCGACCTCGTCGACATGCAGACGACCTGGTACACGCAGCGTCCCGATTACGTGCAGCGCATGACCGAGCGCTCGCAGAAGTATCTGTATCACATCGTCGAGGAGCTCGAGGCGCGCCACATGCCGACCGAGCTCGCGCTGCTGCCGTTCATCGAGTCCGCGTACAACCCGCAGGCGCTGTCGGTCGCGAAGGCGGCCGGCATGTGGCAGTTCATGCCCGGCACGGGCCGCACGTACAACCTGAAGCGCAACATGTGGCAGGACGAGCGCCGCGACGTGCTCGCGTCGACGAGCGCCGCGCTCGACTACCTGTCGCGCCTGCATGACATGTTCGGCGACTGGTACCTTGCGCTGGCCGCGTACAACTGGGGCGAGGGCAACGTGCAGCGCGCGATCGCGCGCAACCAGGCGGCCGGTCTGCCGACCGACTACCAGAGCCTGCGGATGCCGAACGAGACCCGCAACTATGTGCCGAAGCTGCAGGCGGTGAAGAACATCATCGCGAGCCCGCAGCAGTATGGCCTGACGTTGCCGGACATCCCGAACCACCCGTATTTCGTGACGGTCACGACATCGCGCGACATGGACGTGGCGGTCGCCGCGAAGCTCGCGAACCTGTCGCTCGACGAGTTCCGCTCGCTGAACCCGTCGTTCTCGAAGCCGGTGATCCTCGGCGCGACCGAGCCGCAGATCCTGCTGCCGTTCGACAACGCGTCGGCGTTCGAGAAGAACCTGAAGGCATACAACGGCCAGCTGTCGTCGTGGACCACCTATACGGTCAGCGAGCGTGCGCGGCCGGCCGCGATCGCCGAGAAGATCGGCGTGGATGCCGATACGCTGATGTCGATCAACAAGATTCCGGCCGGCATGCGCCTGAAGCCGGGCTCGACGATCGTCGTGCCGCGCGGCGATGACGACGACGAGGACATCAGTGCCGACGTCGCCGAAAACGGCGCGCTCGCGATGGAACCCGACGTGCCCGACACGCGCAAGATGCTGATCCGCGTGCGCCGCAAGCAGTCGATGGCGGCAATCGCCGGCCGCTACGGCGTGTCGGTCGGCCAGCTCAAGGCGTGGAACCGTACGCACCGCGATCTCGTGATGCCGGGCCAGGCGCTCGTGCTGCACGTGCCGGTCGGTCGTTCGGTGCCGGCCGAGCCGGGTCCGGAGCGGATCGCGACATCGGGTGGCGGCGCGCACATCGAACGCGCGAGCCTGTCGGTGGGTGGCAAGTCCCACGGCGCGAAGCGCGGCGCCGCCAAGCCGGCGGCCAAATCGGCGAAGGCTGCACCCGCCAAGGCCGCTGCGCACAAGAGCAAGAAGAAGTAACGCGGTTCGAAGCGCATCGTGCGGCCGGTCCGGGCCGTGCGATTGCGCTATCATCCGACGAAATGCGAAGAAACGCCGTCACCGAGGTGACGGCGTTTTCGTTTGTGCGCGGCGCGAGGGCGCTGCTTCGAGGGTCTTCAAAGCGTCTTCATATAACAAGGGGAAGCGATGTCGTCGGTGCAGGTGAGGGTGCTCGCGCTGTTTTCGATCGGGTATTTCGTGTCGTACGTGTTTCGCGGCGTCAATCTGGGCTTCGCGCCGTTCGTCACGCATGAGCTCGGGCTGTCGGCCGCCGATCTCGGCCTGCTCACCAGTCTCTATTTCCTGGGCTTCGCGGGTGCGCAGATCCCGGCCGGCGTGATGCTCGACCACTTTGGCCCGCGCCGCGTGACGGCCGGCATGCTGCTGTTCGCGGCGGCCGGTGCGGCCGTGTTCGGCGCCGCGCACGGCATCGGCACGATGATGGTCGGCCGGCTGCTGATCGGCGTTGGCGTGTCGGTGTGTCTCGGTGCGGCGTTCAAGGCGCTCGCGCAGCATTTCCCGGTCGGCCGGCTGCCGCTCGTCAACGGCCTCGTGATGGCAGTCGGCGGCCTCGGCGGCGTCATGGTCGGTTCGCCGCTGACCTGGCTGCTCGGCTGGACGAGCTGGCGCGCGATCTGTTTCGGCCTCGCGGTGCTGACGGTGATCGTCGCGGCCTCGATCGGCGTCGGCGCACCCGAAGCGAAGCAGGTACGCCACCAGGGCGGGCTCGTCAGCCAGTTCAAGGGCACGTGGCACATCCTCAGCAGTCGCGCGTTCTGGAAGATCTCGTCGTTCTCCGTCGTCACGCAGGGCGTGTTCTACGCGATGCAGTCGCTGTGGGTCGGGCCATACCTGCGCGATGTCGCGGGGTTCGATGCGCCGCATGCCGCGCGCCTCGTGTCGGTGCTCGGCTTCGCGATGATGGCCGGCTGCGTCGGCTTCGGCGCCGCGGCGCGCGTGCTCGAGCGGCGCGGCGTGTCCGTCTATGCGTTCTGCGGCGTCGGCATGGCGCTGTTCGTCGCGACGCAGGCCGCGATCGTCGCGCGCGTGCCGTTGCCGCCGGCCGTGCTGTGGGCCGCATACGGGATGTTCGGCGGCGTCGGCATCCTGACCTACGCGGTGATGGCCGGGCATTTTCCCGCCCACCTGATCGGCCGCGCGAACACGACGCTCACGCTCGTGATCTTCCTGCTGATCTTTGCGTTCCAGATCGGCGTCGGCGCGGTGCTGTCGCACTGGCCCGCGGTCGACGGCCGTTATCCGGCCGCCGCGCACCTCACCGCATGGGGCGTGCTGCTCGCGCTGCAGCTCGCGAGCGCGGTCTGGTACGTATGGCCCGCGCGCGGTGCTGGCCAAGCGCACTGATCCGGCGGTACGCTGGCAGGTAGGGCGGCCGCGGAAACGGGGCCGCAGCACGTTGCGCTGCGCCGCCGAGCACGGCGCACGCATGATCAGACGGCCATATCCGTTGAAGATAGGGCCATTTTCAGGCTATAATTTGAAAGTTTGTGCTGATCAACCTCGCACCCTAGCGCCTACCTCATTCATCCCGTTCATCCGCCGCACGCCGCCTGCCGGGCGATGCCGCGAAGCCTCGTGCGCCACGCGCCGGGTTCGCGTCTCGACAACGCAGGCCGCGTCCAGCTAGCGACTACGCGCGCCCACGCAGCGCGACGCTCGCGCGGCAGGGTAAACAGGTCGGCAACAGGGTGTTCCCCAAGGAGCCTCCCGTGTTGCCGTCTTTTTCTCCCGCCTTGCTTGCACTCGCCGACGGCACGGTCTTTCGTGGTTATTCGATCGGGGCCGAAGGGCACACGATCGGCGAAGTCGTGTTCAATACCGCGATCACCGGCTATCAGGAAATCCTGACTGACCCGAGCTACGCGCGCCAGATCGTTACGCTCACCTACCCGCATATCGGCAACGTCGGCGTCAACGCCGAAGATGTCGAAGCCACGAAAGTCCATGCCGCCGGCCTGATCATCCGTGATCTGCCCACGCTCGCATCGAATTTCCGCATGGACCGCACGCTCGGCGATTACCTGCGCGACGAAGGCGTCGTCGCGATCTCCGGCATCGATACCCGCAAGCTGACCCGCATCCTGCGCGACAAGGGCGCGCAGAGCGGCTGCATCCTGGCCGGTTCGGATGACGAGGCGAAGGCGATCGAGCTCGCGCGCTCGTTCCAGGGCCTCGCGGGCATGGATCTCGCGAAGGTCGTGTCGACCACCAAGCCGTTCGAGTGGAAGCAGACCGAATGGCGCCTCGAAGGCGGCTACGGCATGCAGGAAGCGCCGAAGTACCGCGTCGTCGCCTACGATTTCGGTGTCAAGTACAACATCCTGCGCATGCTCGCGGAGCGCGGCTGCCACGTGACCGTGCTGCCCGCACAGGCGAGCGCGGCCGATGCGCTCGCGCTGAATCCGGACGGCATCTTCCTGTCGAACGGCCCCGGCGATCCGGAACCGTGCGATTACGCGATCGCGGCCACGAAGGCATTCATCGAGCGCGGCGTGCCGACCTTCGGTATTTGCCTCGGCCACCAGATCATGGGCCTCGCGGTCGGCGCGAAAACGCTGAAGATGAAGACGGGTCACCACGGCGCGAACCACCCGGTGAAGGATCTCGGCAACGGCCGTGTCGTGATCACGTCGCAGAACCACGGCTTCGCGGTCGACGCGGATTCGCTGCCGGCCAACGCGCGCGTGACGCACGTGTCGCTGTTCGACGGCACGCTGCAGGGCTTCGAGCTTACCGACAAGCCGGCCTTCTGCTTCCAGGGCCACCCGGAAGCTTCGCCGGGCCCGCACGACATCGGCTATCTGTTCGACCGTTTCACCGCGCTGATGGACGCGGCGAAGCAGCGCAACGCTTAACCTACTGACGCAACCGAAGGACGGGAGATTCGCATCATGTTCGGCCACGCACTCGGCATCACGGATATCTGGACCTATGTGTTCGGCGTGATCTTCATCATCCTGCTGCCGGGGCCGAACTCGATGTACGTGCTGTCGCTCGCGGCGCAGCGCGGCGTGAAGGCCGGCTATCGCGCGGCCTGCGGCGTGTTCCTCGGCGATACGGTGCTGATGGTGCTGTCCGCCGCGGGCGTCGCGTCGCTGCTGAAGACGAATCCGCTGCTGTTCTCGGTCGTCAAGTACGGCGGCGCTGCGTATCTGCTCTACATCGGCACCGGCATGCTGCGCAGCGCGTGGCAAAAGCTGCGCGCGCCGGCCAATACGCCGGCCGACGCGCCGCGCGCGGTCGACGGCGAGCGGCCGTTCCGCAAGGCGCTGATCGTGAGCCTGCTGAACCCGAAGGCGATCCTGTTCTTCATCTCGTTCTTCATCCAGTTCGTCGACCCGGCATTCCCGCATCCCGCGCTGCCGTTCTTCGTGCTCGGGGCGATCGCGCAAGGCGCGAGCTTCCTGTACCTGAGCACGCTGATCTTCGCGGGTGCGCGGCTCGCCGAGCACTTCCGCCGCCGCCGCAAGCTTGCGGCAGGCGCGGCGAGCAGCGTGGGCGGCCTGTTCATCGGTTTCTCGGTGAAGCTCGCGCTCGCCACCATGAGTTGAGCGCAGCCGGCCGACCCACGACAACGATTACTTATTGAATTCACAAGCCATGCCAAAACGCACAGACATCAAAAGCATCCTCATCATCGGCGCCGGCCCGATCATCATCGGCCAGGCGTGCGAGTTCGACTATTCGGGCGCGCAGGCTTGCAAGGCGTTGCGTGAGGAGGGCTACAAGGTCGTTCTCGTCAACAGCAACCCGGCGACGATCATGACCGACCCGAACACGGCCGATGTGACCTACATCGAGCCGATCACGTGGGAAGTCGTCGCGCGCATCATCGAGAAGGAACGCCCGGACGCGATCCTGCCGACGATGGGTGGCCAGACCGCGCTGAACTGCGCGCTCGACCTGCACCACCACGGCGTGCTCGAGAAGTTCGGCGTCGAACTGATCGGCGCATCGCCGGAAGCGATCGACAAGGCGGAGGACCGCCAGAAGTTCAAGGACGCGATGACCAAGATCGGTCTCGGTTCCGCGAAGTCGGGCATCGCGCACTCGATGGAAGAAGCGACCAAGGTGCACGCCGAGATCATGGCGATCACCGGCGGCAGCGGCTACCCGATCGTAATCCGTCCGTCGTTCACGCTCGGCGGCTCGGGCGGCGGCATCGCGTACAACCGCGAAGAGTTCGAGGAGATCTGCAAGCGCGGTCTCGACCTGTCGCCCACGCGCGAACTGCTGATCGAGGAATCGCTGCTCGGCTGGAAGGAATACGAGATGGAAGTCGTGCGCGACCGCGCCGACAACTGCATCATCGTGTGCTCGATCGAGAACCTCGACCCGATGGGCGTGCACACCGGCGATTCGATCACGGTCGCGCCGGCACAGACGCTCACCGACAAGGAATACCAGATCCTGCGCAACGCATCGCTCGCGGTGCTGCGCGAGATCGGCGTCGATACCGGCGGCTCGAACGTGCAGTTCTCGATCAACCCGAAGGACGGCCGCATGGTCGTCATCGAGATGAACCCGCGCGTGTCGCGTTCGTCGGCGCTCGCATCGAAGGCGACCGGCTTCCCGATCGCGAAGGTCGCCGCGAAGCTGGCGGTCGGCTACACGCTCGACGAGCTGAAGAACGAAATCACCGGCGGCCAGACGCCGGCATCGTTCGAGCCGACGATCGACTACGTCGTCACGAAGATCCCGCGCTTCGCGTTCGAGAAGTTTCGTGAAGCCGATTCGCGCCTGACGACGCAGATGAAGTCGGTCGGCGAAGTGATGGCGATCGGCCGCACGTTCCAGGAATCGTTCCAGAAGGCGCTGCGCGGCCTCGAAGTCGGCGTCGACGGTCTCGACGAGAAGTCGACCAATCGCGACGAGATCGCGATCGAGATCCACGAGCCGGGCCCGGACCGCATCTGGTATGTCGGCGACGCATTCCGCATCGGCATGACGGCCGAGGAAATCTTCGCGGAAACCGCGATCGACCCGTGGTTCCTCGAGCAGATCGAGCAGATCATCCTGAAGGAAAAGGCGCTCGCTGGCCGCACGCTCGCGTCGATCACGTTCGACGAGCTGCGCTACCTGAAGCAGAGCGGTTTCTCCGACCGCCGCCTTGCGAAGCTGCTCGGCGCGACGCAGGAAGACGTGCGCAAGCGTCGCGTCGAACTGAACGTGCGCCCGGTCTACAAGCGTGTCGACACCTGCGCGGCCGAGTTCGCGACGAAGACGGCGTACATGTACTCGACCTACGAGGAAGAGTGCGAGGCGCAGCCGACCACGAACAAGAAGATCATGGTGCTGGGCGGTGGCCCGAACCGGATCGGCCAGGGCATCGAGTTCGACTACTGCTGCGTGCACGCGGCGCTCGCGATGCGCGAGGACGGCTACGAAACGATCATGGTCAACTGCAACCCGGAAACGGTGTCGACCGACTATGACACGTCCGACCGCCTGTACTTCGAGCCGCTGACGCTCGAAGACGTGCTCGAGATCGTCGACAAGGAAAAGCCGGTCGGCGTGATCGTCCAGTACGGCGGCCAGACGCCGCTGAAGCTCGCACTCGACCTCGAGGCGCACGGCGTGCCGATCGTCGGCACGTCGCCGGACATGATCGACGCGGCCGAAGACCGCGAACGCTTCCAGAAGCTGCTGCAGGACCTCGGCCTGCGCCAGCCGCCGAACCGCACCGCGCGCGCCGAAGACGAAGCGCTCAAGCTCGCCGAGGAAATCGGCTACCCGCTGGTCGTGCGCCCGTCGTACGTGCTGGGCGGCCGCGCGATGGAAATCGTCCACGAGCCGCGCGACCTCGAACGCTACATGCGCGAGGCCGTGAAGGTGTCGAACGATTCGCCGGTGCTGCTCGACCGCTTCCTGAACGATGCGATCGAGTGCGACGTCGACTGCATCTGCGACGGCGAAGCCGTGTTCATCGGCGGCGTGATGGAGCACATCGAGCAGGCGGGCGTCCACTCGGGCGACTCGGCATGCTCGCTGCCGCCGTACTCGCTGTCGAAGGAAACCGTTGCCGAACTGAAGCGCCAGACGGGCGCGATGGCGAAGGCGCTGAACGTGGTCGGCCTGATGAACGTGCAGTTCGCGATCCAGCAGGTGCCGCAGGCGGACGGCTCGAAGGAAGACATCATCTACGTGCTCGAAGTGAACCCGCGCGCATCGCGCACGGTGCCGTACGTGTCGAAGGCGACCAGCCTGCCGCTCGCGAAGATCGCGGCGCGTGCGATGGTCGGCCAGAAGCTCGCGCAGCAGGGCGTGACGAAGGAAGTCGTGCCGCCGTACTTCAGCGTGAAGGAAGCCGTGTTCCCGTTCGTGAAATTCCCGACCGTCGATCCGGTCCTCGGGCCTGAAATGCGTTCGACCGGCGAAGTGATGGGGGTCGGCCAGACGTTCGGCGAAGCGCTGTTCAAGTCGCAGCTCGCGGCCGGTTCGCGCCTGCCGGAGTCGGGCACGGTGCTGCTGACCGTGATGGACGCCGACAAGCCGAAGGCGGTCGAAGTCGCGCGCATGCTGCACGACCTCGGCTACCCGATCGTCGCGACGAAGGGCACGGCTGCCGCGATCGAAGCGGCCGGCGTGCCGGTGAAGGTCGTGAACAAGGTGAAGGACGGCCGTCCGCACATCGTCGACATGATCAAGAACGGCGAGATCGCACTCGTGTTCACGACGGTCGACGAGACGCGCCAGGCGATCGCCGATTCGCGTTCGATCCGCATGAGCGCGCAGGCGCACAAGGTCACGTACTACACGACGATGTCGGGCGCGCGCGCGGCCGTCGAAGGCTTGCGCTACCTGAAGGATCTGGAAGTCTATGATTTACAAGGTCTTCACGCTCGCCTAAACTAAGCAGTCAGTTACCTGTCGAAGCAACACGTGCCGCGATTAGGCGGTGTTTCCAGTTCACCGGAAACGCGCTTAATCGCGGTGATTTTTTTTAAAGACGATTTTAGCGATTGAGCCGTTTATGAGCACCATTCCGTTGACAAAGCGTGGCGCAGAGCAACTGCGCGATGAATTGCAGCGCCTCAAGTCCGTCGAGCGGCCGGCCGTGATCAACGCGATCGCGGAGGCCCGCGCACAGGGTGATCTGTCCGAAAACGCCGAATACGACGCAGCGAAGGAAAAGCAGGGCTTCATCGAGGGTCGCATCGCGGACCTCGAATCGAAGCTGTCCGCCGCGCAAATCATCGATCCCACGGTGCTCGACGCCGATGGCCGCGTGGTGTTTGCCGCGACGGTCGAACTCGAGGATCTCGAATCGGGCGACACCGTCAAGTACCAGATCGTCGGCGACGACGAAGCCGATATCGATCACGGCCTGATTTCGGTCAGCTCGCCGATCGCGCGCGCGCTGATCGGCAAGACCGAAGGCGACGTCGCGGCCGTGCAGGCCCCGAGCGGCGTGCGCGAATACGAAATCATCTCGGTCAGCTACGTCTGAAGCGGGGCGACGTGATGCCGCATCGCGTGTTCCGTCTGCTGTCGGCCGTGTGGGTCGGCAGCCTGCTGACGATCGGGTATGCGGTCGCGCCCGTGCTGTTCAAGACGCTGGAGCGGATGACGGCCGGTTCGGTCGCCGCCCAGTTGTTCCGTATCGAGGCGATCCTCGGTGTCGTGTGCGGCGTGCTGCTGCTCGCGTTGTCGAACCAGCAGGTGCGGCGCGGCAGCAGCGAATATCGTCGCGTGCGCTGGATCGTCGCCGCGATGGTCGTGTGCGTGCTGGTCGGGTATTTCGCGCTGCAGCCGTTCATGAACGCGCTGCGGGTGGCCGCGATGGACGCGGGCACCGATATCGCGAACTCGCCGTATGCGAGTCGCTTCGGGATGCTGCACGGCGTCTCGAGCGTGTTCTATCTCGTCGAGAGCGTGCTGGGGCTGATGCTGATCTGGCGTCTGCCGGCGCGCGACGCCTGAGCGCCGCGCGGGCAGGGCGGCACGGGATGCCCCGTGCCGCGCACGCGATTACTTGTCCTGGAACGGCCGCTTGGTGCTTGCCTGGCGCTTTTTCGCGCGCTTCACGTTGCCGCCCGCCGTCACGCGCTCGTTGCCGCGCACGACGACCTTCGTCGGCTTCGGGCGACGCACGGGGCTCGCGTTCGGCGACACCTTGACGACCTTGACGGTGCGCGGTGCGCGGCCTTTATGGTCGTCGGCGGCTTCGGCCGCGCTCGGCAGCGTGCCGGCACGACGGCCGCGGGCCGGGGCCGCGGCGGGGGCTTCGGGCTTCCAGATCACCAGCAGCTTGCCGATGTGCTGGATCGGCGCTGCGCTCAGGCGGTCGCAGATCTCGTCGTAGACGGCGACGCGTTCGTCGCGTTCGTCGCCGAACACGCGGATCTTGATCAGCTGGTGCGCGGCGAGGTGCACCTTGATCTCCTTCAGCACTGCGTCGGTCAGCCCTTCGGCGCCGATCAGCACGACGGGCTTGAGCGCATGGGCCTGGGAGCGCAGCGCGGAGCGCTCGGCGGGAGAAAGCGAAAGGGCGGGCATGGAAATGTCGAAATCTTAATAAGGGCGCGCTGCCTGAAAAGCGATCGCGGAAAGTTACCGCGTCAGACGCGCGCCGAAACCACGTAAAATCGCGGCTTAGGCCTGAAAAGGGGCCGCAGCCGCGCGAAGAAGACGCGTATTATCCGCTAAAAGCGCGGCTTCACGAAGCAAATAGCAGCAATCTCTCTCTCGAATGGCAAAAAACCGCTTTAACCAGAACTGGCTGCATGACCACATCAACGACCCGTACGTCAAAATGGCGCAGCGGGAGGGCTATCGCGCGCGTGCCGCGTACAAACTGAAGGAAATCGACGAGCAGGACAAGCTGGTGCGTCCGGGCCAGGTCATCGTCGATCTCGGTGCGACGCCGGGCAGCTGGAGCCAGTATGCCCGCAACAAGCTCGCGCAGGGCAAGAAGCGCGACACCGAGCGCGAAGGCGGCATCGACGGCACGATCATTGCGCTCGACCTGCTGCCGATGGAGCCGATCGCCGACGTCCACTTCATCCAGGGCGACTTCCGCGAGGACGAAGTCCTCCTCCAACTCGAGGAACTGCTCGAAGGTCGTTCGGTGGACCTTGTTATTTCGGACATGGCCCCCAACCTCTCCGGCGTGGCCTCGGCGGACGCGGCGCGCATCGAGCATCTCTGCGATCTGGCGCTCGAATTCGCGCAGAACCATCTGAAGCCGGACGGTGCGCTGCTCGTGAAGTGCTTTCACGGCAGCGGTTACAGCCAGATCGTCGAGAAATTCAAACAGCAGTTTAAGACCGTCGCGCCGCGCAAACCCAAGGCGTCCCGCGACAAATCGTCCGAAACGTTCATTTTGGGTCGGCATCTGAAGCATCCGCGCTGATGCGCAGCGGGATGCCGCAAACGGGCTCCGGCCCTTGCCAGACAAGCGAAGCGCTATCGCCGCGGTTGTCAATGCTTATGGCGAGGGTGGTCGGACTGGATTAGAATGACCGAGGGGCGCCGCAAGGAAAATGTAGGCGCTCGTCTACGAGTGAAGGAGTGGTGCTTTGAACAACAATATGTTTTCGAAGGCAGCGGTGTGGCTGGTAATCGCACTGGTGCTGTTTACGGTGTTCAAGCAGTTCGACAAGCCCCGCGTGCAGGAAGGCGTGTCCTATTCGCAGTTCATGGACGACGCCAAGAGCGGCAAGGTCAAGAACGTTATCGTTCAGGGGCGCAACCTCACCGTCACTCCGGCTGATGGCCAGAAATACCAGATCGTGTCGCCCGGCGACATCTGGATGGTCGGCGATCTGATGAAGTACGGCGTGCAAGTCAGCGGCAAGGCCGACGACGAGCCGAACGCGCTGATGTCCGCGCTGTACTACCTCGGGCCGACGATCCTGATCATCGTGTTCTGGTTCTACATGATGAGGCAGATGCAGGGGGGCGGCAAAGGCGGCGCCTTCTCGTTCGGCAAATCGCGCGCGCGGCTGATCGACGAGAACAACAACGCGGTGAACTTCTCCGACGTCGCGGGCTGCGACGAAGCAAAGGAAGAAGTGTCCGAGCTCGTCGACTTCCTGCGCGATCCACAGAAATTCCAGAAGCTGGGCGGTCGCATTCCGCGCGGCGTGCTGCTGGTCGGCCCGCCGGGTACCGGCAAGACGCTGCTGGCCCGCGCGATCGCGGGTGAAGCGAAGGTACCGTTCTTCAGCATCTCGGGTTCGGACTTCGTCGAAATGTTCGTTGGCGTCGGCGCGGCTCGTGTGCGCGACATGTTCGAGCAGGCGAAGAAGCACGCGCCGTGCATCGTGTTCATCGACGAAATCGACGCGGTCGGCCGTCATCGCGGCGCCGGCATGGGCGGCGGCAACGACGAGCGCGAGCAGACGCTGAACCAGATGCTCGTGGAGATGGACGGCTTCGAGGCGAATTCGGGCGTGATCGTGATCGCCGCGACCAACCGTTCCGACGTGCTCGACAAGGCGCTGCTGCGCCCGGGCCGTTTCGACCGCCAGGTCTATGTCGGCCTGCCGGACATCCGCGGCCGCGAGCAGATCATGCGCGTGCACCTGCGCAAGGTACCGATCTCGAACGACGTCGATGCTGCAGTCATCGCGCGCGGCACGCCGGGCTTCTCGGGCGCCGATCTCGCGAACCTCGTGAACGAGGCCGCGCTGTTCGCCGCACGCCGTGGCAAGCGCATCGTCGAAATGCAGGATTTCGAGGACGCGAAGGACAAGATCTTCATGGGTCCGGAGCGCAAGTCGGCCGTGATCCGCGAGGAAGCGAAGCGTGCGACCGCTTACCACGAGTCGGGCCACGCGGTGGTTGCGAAGCTGCTGCCGAAGGCCGACCCCGTGCACAAGGTCACGATTATCCCGCGCGGCCGTGCGCTGGGTGTCACGTGGCAGTTGCCGGAGCATGACAACGAGACATACTCGAAGGACTACCTGCTGGACCGCCTCGCGATCCTGTTTGGTGGGCGGGTGGCGGAAGAGCTGTTCATGAATCTCGTCAGCACCGGCGCATCGGACGACTTCAACAAGGCGACCCAGACGGCGCGTGCGATGGTGGCCCGTTTCGGCATGACCGATGCGCTCGGGCCGATGGTCTACGTCGACGACGAGAACGAAGCGTCGCCGTTTGGCCGCGGCTTCACCCGCACGATCTCGGAAGCGACGCAGCAGAAGGTCGATTCGGAAATCCGCCGCGTGCTGGACGATCAGTACAACCTCGCGCGACGCCTGCTCGAAGAGAACCGCGACAAGGTCGAAGCGATGACGGCCGCACTGATGGAGTGGGAGACGATCGACGCCGATCAGATCAACGACATCATGGAAGGCCGTCCGCCGCGCTCGCCGAAGAGTTCGCCGGCTGTCGGTGGCGATTCGTCGGGCGGCGGCAGCAGCGCCGAGGTCAAGCCCGCCAACGCACCGGCGCCTGCTTCGCCGGCATAATCTCCGTTTTGGTACGGTTCACGGGCTGGTGTGGCTTCACACCGGCCCGTTTTGCATTCATCCACGCCAGTCGCTCGTGTCCGATATCGCTGTTTCCCACGCCATTCCCGCGCCGCTCCAGTGCGGCCGCTTCACGCTGACGTTCGAACGCCCGCTCGTGATGGGCATCCTCAACGCAACGCCCGATTCGTTCTCCGACGGCGGCCGCTTCCTCGCGCGCGACGATGCGCTGCGCCAGGCCGAGCGGATGATTGCCGAAGGCGCCGACCTCCTCGATATCGGCGGCGAATCGACGCGCCCCGGCGCGCCGCCCGTGCCGCCCGACGAGGAACTCGCGCGCGTGATCCCGCTCGTCGAGGCACTGCGGCCGCTGAACGTGCCGCTGTCGATCGACACCTACAAGCCGGCCGTGATGCGCGCGGCGCTGGCCGCCGGCGCGGACCTGATCAACGACATCTGGGGGTTCCGCCAGCCGGGCGCGATCGATGCGGTGCGCGAGGGCAACAGCGGGCTGTGCGCGATGCACATGCTTGGCGAGCCGCAGACGATGCAGGTCGGCGAACCCGACTACGGCGACGTCGTGACCGAGGTGCGCGATTTTCTCGCCGCGCGCGCACAGGCGCTGCGCGACGCGGGCATTGCGGCGGAGCGGATCTGCGTCGATCCCGGTTTCGGGTTCGGCAAGGCGGTCGTCGACGATAATTATGCGCTGCTGGCCGCGTTGCCGGACACGGCGCCCGCGCGGCCCGACGGGCGCGCTTATCCGATACTCGCAGGCATGTCGCGCAAGTCGATGCTCGGCGCGGTGATCGGCGGCAAGCCGCCGATGGAGCGCGTCGCGGCGAGCGTGGCGGCCGCACTGTGCGCGGTCGGGCGCGGCGCCGCAATCGTGCGCGTGCACGACGTCGCGGCGACGGTCGATGCGCTGAAAATATGGAATGCCGTGCGCGAAGCCGCGCGGCAACGATAAGTCAGAAGACGAAGGAGGAAGGGCCCCATGGGACGTCGATATTTCGGCACGGACGGCATTCGCGGCACGGTGGGCGAAGCGCCCATTACGCCGGATTTCGTATTGCGCCTCGGCTATGCGGCCGGCAAGGTACTGGCCGGCTCGGCCGATGTCACGGCAGGCTCGCGTCCGACCGTGCTGATCGGCAAGGACACGCGCGTGTCGGGCTACATGCTCGAGGCCGCGCTCGAGGCCGGGTTCTCGGCGGCCGGCGTCGACGTGATGCTGGCCGGCCCGATGCCGACGCCGGGCGTCGCGTATCTGACGCGCGCGCTGCGCCTGTCGGCCGGCGTCGTGATCAGCGCGTCGCACAACCCGTATCACGACAACGGGATCAAGTTTTTCTCCGCTGACGGCAACAAGCTGCCCGACGACACCGAAGCCGCGATCGAGGCGTGGCTCGACAAGCCGCTCGAATGCGCGTCGTCCGACGGCCTCGGCAAGGCGCGCCGCCTCGACGACGCGGCCGGCCGCTACATCGAATTCTGCAAGAGCACGTTCCCGGCCGCGTTCGACCTGCGCGGGCTGAAGCTCGTGATCGATTGCGCGCACGGTGCCGCGTACCAGATCGCGCCGCACGTGTTCCACGAGCTCGGCGCGGACGTGATCCCGATCGGCGTTGCGCCGAACGGCTTCAACATCAACGACGGCGTCGGCGCGACCGCGCCGGACGCGTTGGTGCGCGCGGTGCGTGCGAACCACGCCGATCTCGGCATTGCGCTCGACGGCGATGCTGACCGCCTGCAGGTCGTCGACGCGAGCGGGCGCCTGTATAACGGCGACGAGTTGCTCTACGTGCTCGTGAAGGACCGGATCACGACCGACGGCAAGGTCGAAGGCGCGGTCGGCACGCTGATGACGAACCTCGCCGTCGAAGTCGCGCTGCAGCGCGAGGGCGTGAAGTTCGTCCGTGCGGCGGTCGGCGATCGCTACGTGCTCGAACAGTTGCGCGAGCGCGGCTGGCAGCTCGGCGCGGAAGGCTCGGGCCATATCCTGTCGCTTGACCGGCACTCGACCGGCGACGGCATCGTGTCGGCGCTGCTCGTGCTGGCCGCGCTGAAGCGCAGCGGCCAAACGCTCGCGCAGATGCTCGATGGCGTCACGCTGTTTCCGCAGAAGCTGATCAACGTGCGGATGAAGCCGGGCGCCGACTGGAAGGGCAGCACGTCGATTCGCGCCGCGATCGACGCCGCCGAAGCCGCGCTCGCCGGCAGCGGCCGCGTGCTGATCCGCGCGTCGGGCACGGAGCCGGTGCTGCGCGTGATGGTCGAAGCGCAGCAGGCGGCCGATGCGGTCCGCCATGCGGAGACGATCGCCGACGCGGTGCGCGCGGCGACGACCTGACGCGCGGTATCGGCGCGGGGCGGTCCGGCCGCCCGCGCGCCGGCTCTCCGGTGAACCGGCATGCGGCGCCTTCGGGGCGCCGCAATTACGTCAGACGCAAAGGTTTGCGATACCTATAGAGGGGTGCCTCGACAAGCGCATTCCCCGATCGGAGAAATCGTCCGACCCCTGATATCGGACCCGCCGCGGGCAGGGCTTCCCGTGCCGCCGACGCTGCGCTACGATCCGCCCGCGCCCCTGCAAAACGGGTGTTCGCCCCGTCCTTTCCAGGCCGGCAATTCTTGCCGCCATTGCCGTTCCGGCGCCCCCCGCGCCGTGCCTGCTACTCCCTTTCAACCAGTCATGTTACTGTCACGCCAGTTTCATTGATTGTCACATTACCGTCATGAGGAGCCCCTAACCTTCGCGGTGCCGTAGTCATCCGCTCACACACTGGAGGTCTCATGAAATTGATGCAAACCGCGATTGCCGGCTTGGCTGGCGCGCTTTTCGCTGTTGCCGCGCAAGCTGCCGACATCACGGGCGCAGGCAGCACGTTCGCGATGCCGATCTATACGAAATGGGCTGCCGACTACCAGCAGTCCGGCGGCGCGAAGGTCAACTACCAAGGTATCGGTTCGTCGGGCGGCCTGAAGCAGATCAACGCGAAGACGGTCGATTTTGCCGGTTCGGACGCTCCGCTGAAGGATGACGAGCTCGCGAAGGAAGGCCTGTTCCAGTTCCCGACGGTGGTGGGCGGCGTGGTGCCGGTCGTCAACGTGCCGGGCGTGAAGGCAGGCGAGCTGACGCTGTCGGGCCCGGTGCTCGGCGACATCTACCTCGGCAAGATCAAGAAGTGGAACGACCCGGCGATCGCCGCGCTGAACCCGAAGGTCAAGCTGCCGGATACGGACATCGCGGTGGTTCGCCGCGCAGACGGTTCGGGCACGAGCTTCATCTGGACGAACTACCTGTCGAAGGTCAACGACGAGTGGAAGTCGAAGATCGGCGAAGGCACCACGGTCAACTGGCCGACGGGTACGGGCGGCAAGGGCAACGACGGCGTCGCAGCCTTCGTGCAGCGCCTGCCGGGCGCGGTCGGCTACGTCGAGTGGGCGTACGCGAAGAAGAACAACATGGTCTACACCGCGCTGAAGAACTCGACGGGCACGGTGGTCGAGCCGAAGACGGAAACGTTCAAGGCCGCTGCTGCCGGCGCGAACTGGTCGAAGTCGTTCTACCAGATCCTGACGAACCAGCCGGGCAAGGAAGCATGGCCGGTCGTCGGCGCGACGTTCGTGCTGCTGCACGCGAAGCAGGACAAGCCGGAGCAGGGCGCGGAAACGCTGAAGTTCTTCAGCTGGGCGTTCAAGAACGGCGAGAAGGCAGCCGACAGCCTTGACTACATCTCGCTGCCGCCGGCGGTCGAGACGGAAATCCGCAAGCAGTGGAAGGCGAAGGTGACGGACGCATCGGGCAAGTCGGTCGCCGCGGAGTAAGCATTGCAGCGGTTCGCTGCCCGGCCGCGCCGGTCGGGCAGTGTGTGCGGTAAAACCGGGCGTCATGGCGCCCGGCAATCAAAAGCAGGCACCCATGTCTGATATTTCATACACGTCCTCCCGATCGCCCGACAGTGCGCAGCTGCGTGCGCCGAGCCGCTTCGGGGACGTTCTGTTCGGCGGCCTCGCACGGCTCGCCGCGATCGTGACCCTGCTGCTGCTGGGCGGGATCATCGTTTCCCTGATCATTGCGTCGCTGCCGACCATCCAGAAGTTCGGCCTCGGCTTCCTGTGGCAATCCGAGTGGGATCCCAACTCGGACATCTACGGCGCACTCGTGCCGATCTACGGCACGATCGTGACGTCGGTCATTGCGCTCGTCATCGCGGTGCCCGTCAGTTTCGGCATCGCACTGTTCCTCACCGAGTTGTCGCCCGTGTGGCTGCGCCGCCCGCTCGGCATCGCGATCGAGCTGCTCGCCGCGATTCCGTCGATCGTGTACGGCATGTGGGGGCTGCTGGTGTTCGCGCCGATCTTCGCCGAATACTTCCAGAAGCCGCTCGGCCGCCTGTTCAAGGACATGTGGGTGCTCGGTCCGCTGACGGCCGGCCCGCCGATCGGCATCGGCATCCTCGCGGCCGGCGTGATCCTCGCGATCATGATCATCCCGTACATCGCGTCGGTGATGCGCGACGTGTTCGAGGTCACGCCCGTGCTGCTGAAGGAATCGGCATACGGGATCGGCTGCAGGACCTGGGAAGTGATGTGGAAGGTCGTGCTGCCCTATACGAAGACCGGCGTGATCGGCGGCGTGATGCTCGGCCTCGGCCGCGCGCTCGGCGAGACGATGGCCGTGACCTTCGTGATCGGCAATACGAACCTGCTCGACAGCGTGTCGCTGTTCGCGCCGGGCAACAGCATCACGTCGGCGCTCGCGAACGAATTCGCGGAAGCGCAACCGGGCCTGCATACGTCCGCACTGATGGAACTGGGCCTGATCCTGTTCGTGATCACGTTCATCGTGCTGTCCATCTCCAAGCTGCTGCTGCTTCGTCTCGAGAAGGGAGAGGGCAAGAAATGAGCGAGCCCATCATGAATTTCCCGGGGCCGACCGGCGCCGCGCTCGACGCGATGCGCAGCCGCCTGCAGCGCAGGCGCAAGGCCGTCAACGCGATCGCGCTTGCCGCATCGCTCGGCGCCATGGCATTCGGCCTGCTGTGGCTCGTATGGATCCTGTACACGACGCTGCACCTCGGTATCGGCGGCCTGTCGCTGCAGCTGTTCAGCGAATCGACGCCGCCGCCGAACACGGCAGGCGGCGGTCTCGCGAACGCGATCGTCGGCAGCCTGCTGCTGTGCGGTTTCGGCACGCTGATCGGCACGCCGATCGGCATCCTCGCGGGCGTCTATCTTGCCGAATACGGCCAGAAGAACCTGCTCGCCGGCACGATCCGCTTCATCAACGACATCCTGCTGTCCGCGCCGTCGATCGTCGTCGGCCTGTTCGTGTACGCGATCGTCGTCGCGAAATCGGGACGCTTCTCGGGCTGGGCCGGCGTGATCGCGCTCGCGCTGCTGCAGATTCCGATCGTGATCCGCACGACCGAGAACATGCTGAATCTCGTGCCGATCGCGCTGCGTGAAGCCGCGGTCGCGCTCGGTACGCCGAAGTGGCGGATGGTGCTGAAGATCACGCTGCGCGCCTCGCTCGGCGGGATCACGACCGGCGTGCTGCTCGCGATCGCGCGGATTGCCGGCGAAACGGCGCCGCTGCTGTTCACGGCGCTGTCGAACCAGTTCTTCTCGTGGGACCTGAGCCAGCCGATGGCGAACCTGCCCGTCACGATCTACAAGTTTGCGATGAGCCCGTTCGCGGAATGGCAGTCGCTCGCATGGGCGGGCGTGTTCCTGATTACGCTCGGGGTGCTCGGACTCAATATCCTGGCGCGCTCGATCTTCTCGAAAAAGTAACGGCGGAGCAATCCGATGAATATGGCAGAAAGCCACCTGAATCCCGTCGAGCGCACCGCAGCGCCCGCCGGCACGCAAGACGCGGCGCACGGCCGCCCGCTCGCGCCGCTGAACGCGAAGATCGAGGTCAACAACCTCAACTTCTTCTACAACAAGTTCCATGCGTTGAAGAACGTCAACCTGCGCATTCCCGAAGGGAAGGTGACGGCGTTCATCGGCCCGTCGGGCTGCGGCAAGTCGACGCTGCTGCGCACGTTCAACAAGATGTTCGCGCTCTATCCGGAGCAGCGCGCCGAAGGCGAAATCCTGATGGACGGCGAGAACCTGCTGACGACGAAGCGCGACATCTCGCTGCTGCGCGCGCGTATCGGCATGGTGTTCCAGAAGCCGACCCCGTTCCCGATGTCGATCTACGACAACATCGCATTCGGCGTGAAGATGTTCGAAAAGCTCACGCGCTCGGAAATGGACGACCGCGTCGAATGGGCGCTCACGAAGGCCGCGCTGTGGAACGAAGTGAAGGACAAGCTGGGCCAGAGCGGCTACGGCCTCTCGGGCGGCCAGCAGCAGCGTCTGTGTATCGCGCGCGGCATCGCGATCCGTCCGGAAGTGCTGCTGCTCGACGAACCGTGCTCGGCGCTCGACCCGATCTCGACGGGCCGCATCGAAGAACTGATCGCGGAGCTGAAGAGCGACTACACGGTCGTGATCGTCACGCACAACATGCAGCAGGCCGCACGCTGCTCGGATTTCACGGCCTATATGTACCTGGGCGAGCTGATCGAGTTCGGCGAAACCGAAAAGATCTTCATCAAGCCGGTGCGCAAGGAAACGGAAGACTACATCACCGGCCGTTTCGGCTGATGACGGAGAACACAGCCATGTCGGATAAACATCTGTCGAGCCAGTTCGACGCGGACCTGAACGCCGTGTCGTCGAAAGTGCTGGAAATGGGCGGGCTCGTCGAGTCGCAGATCGTCGGCGCGATGTTCGCGCTGAACGAATTCGATCGCGATGCGGCCGAGAAGGTGATCGCGACCGAGGAGGTCCTGAACGCGATGGAAGTCGACATCGACCAGGAATGCGGCAACATCATCGCACGGCGGCAGCCTGCCGCACGCGACCTGCGTCTTTTGATGTCGATTTCGAAAACGATTACGAACCTCGAGCGCGCAGGCGACGAAGCCGAGAAGATCGCGAAGCGCGTGCGTCGCCTCGTCGACGAGCCGGCCGCGCGCACGGTCAACATCGCCGAGATCAAGGTGTCGGGCGAGATGGCCGTGACGATCCTGCGCCGCGCGCTCGACGCGTTTGCGCGCCTCGATACGGTGGCCGCCGCGCAGATCGTCAAGGACGACAAGGAAATCGACCTGGAATTCCGCGCGTTCGTGCGCAAGCTCGTGTCGTACATGCAGGAAGATCCGCGCACGATCTCGGTGGGCCTCGAATACCTGTTCATCGCGAAGGCGATCGAACGGATCGGCGACCACGCGAAGAACATCGCCGAATTCATCATCTACATCGTGAAGGGCACGGACGTACGGCATCAGCCGCGCGACACGCTCGACCGCGAAGCCAACAGTTAACACGACCCAGCACAGGAAAAAAAGAGGTGCCGATGCCCAGCAACATTCTCGTCGTTGAAGATGAGCCCGCGATTTCCGAACTGATCTCGGTGAATCTCCAGCACGCCGGTCACTGCCCGATCCGTGCGTACAACGCCGAACAGGCGCAGAACCTGATCAGCGACGTGCTGCCCGATCTCGTGCTGCTCGACTGGATGCTGCCGGGCAAGTCCGGCATCGCGTTCGCGCGCGACCTGCGCAACAACGAACGCACCAAGCACATCCCGATCATCATGCTGACCGCGCGCGGCGACGAGCAGGACAAGGTGCTCGGCCTCGAGATCGGCGCGGACGACTACGTGACGAAGCCGTTCTCGCCGAAGGAACTCATGGCGCGCATCAAGGCCGTCCTGCGCCGTCGCGCGCCGCAGCTGACCGAGGACGTCGTGTCGATCAACGGGCTGCGCCTCGACCCTGCCACGCATCGCGTCGCCGCGCATGCGGAAGGCAGCGAGATCAAGCTCGATCTCGGCCCGACCGAGTTCCGCCTGCTGCATTTCTTCATGACCCATCCGGAGCGCGTGCACAGCCGCACGCAACTGCTCGACCAGGTGTGGGGCGACCACGTGTTCGTCGAGGAGCGCACCGTCGACGTGCACATCAAACGATTGCGCGCCGCCTTGAAACCGGCCGGCTGCGATGCGATGATCGAGACCGTGCGCGGCAGCGGCTACCGGCTCGCCAAGCACGCGTAACGTATCCGGACATGCCGTGTGCCACGGCGTGCCGTTCATTCTCTCGGGCGCTGAATCATGAACATCATCTGGGCGCGCTTTTTGGTGTCGCTCGTGCTGCTCGTGCTGATCGGCGTATTGGTCGGCGTCTTCGCCGGCCCGATCGCGGGCCTCGTGTTCGTGGTCGTGATGCTGGTCGTGCAGGGCTTTTTCAGCACCTTCCATACGCAGCGTCTGTGGCGGCTGCTCGATGCGCCGGTCTACGGTGAAGTGCCGAGCGCGCCGGGCATCTGGGGCGAGATCTACTACCGTCTGCACAAGCTCGCGAAACAGTGGCATGCACAGGTGCGGCAGGTCGAACAGCAGCATTCGCGCTTCATCCAGGCGATCCAGGCATCGCCGAACGGCGTCGCGATGCTCGACGACCACGACCAGATCGAGTGGTGCAACGAGATCGCCGAGGTCCATTTCGGCCTCGATGCGAAGCGCGACCTGCGCCAGCACATCACCAACCTGGTGCGCCATCCCGATTTCGTCCGCTACCTGAATGCGCAGCATTACGACGAGACGCTCGTGATGCGCGGCATGGGCGACTCGCGGCAGAACGTGCTGGCCGTGCAGGTGTTTCCGTACGGCGAGAACCGCAAGCTGCTGCTCACGCAGGACATCACCGAGCTCGAGCGTACCGACGCGATGCGGCGCGACTTCGTCGCGAACGTGTCGCACGAGTTGAAGACGCCGCTCACGGTGCTGTCGGGCTTCCTCGAGACGATGCGCGAGCTGCCGCTGAACGAGGAAGACCGCGCACGCTATCTCGACATGATGGAGCAGCAGGCGTCGCGGATGCGGCACATCGTCACCGACCTGCTGGTGCTCGCGAAGCTGGAAGGCGAGAGCAAGCCGCCTGCCGATCGCGCGATCGACATGCGCGCCGTGTTCGATCATCTGAAAGAGGACGCGCAGACGCTGTCGAACGGGCATCACGACATCGCGTTCTCGATCGACGAGGCGCTTGGCGTCACGGGCGCGCAGACGGAGCTGTTCAGCGCGTTCGCGAATCTCGTCACGAACGCGATCCGCTATACGCCGGACGGCGGCAAGATCGTCGTGTCGTGGCGGCGCGAGGGCGCACAGGGCGTGTTTTCCGTCACGGACAGCGGCTTCGGCATTCCGGCCGCCGACCTGCCGCGGCTTACCGAGCGCTTCTACCGCGTCGACCGCAGCCGCTCGCGCGATACGGGCGGCACGGGGCTCGGGCTCGCGATCGTCAAGCACGTGCTGCAGCGGCACGACGCGCACCTGTACGTGCAGAGCGAGGAAGGGCGCGGCAGCACGTTCACCGCGCGGTTCCCGGGCTCGCGCATCATCGCGATCCGGCCGGCCGCGTACGAGGCATGATCGCGTAACGGCAGCGCCCGTTCGGTGGGCGGCGGCACGTGAGGTCCAATAAAAAACGCAGCCCGCGGGCTGCGTTTTTTATTGGCCGGATGGCGCGCGATTGGCGTCGCGCCGCCGGCTTACGAGCAGAACTTCGCGAGCAGCCCGAGTTGCGCGTTGCGGATCGTCTTGCCGGCGCGGCGCCGGCGGTAGTGTCCGTCGCTGTGCATCTGCCAGGCCGACTGGTTGTCGCCGAGGCACACCGACAGGCCTTCGGCGATCACGCGCCGCTTGAGCTTGCGCTCGCGGATCGGGAACGCGACTTCGACGCGGCGGAACAGGTTGCGGTCCATCAAGTCGGCGCTCGACAGATAGACATCCTCGGCGCCGCCTGCGTGGAAATAGTAGATCCGGTGATGCTCGAGGAAGCGCCCGACGATCGAGCGCACCGTGATGTTTTCCGACAGCCCCGGCACACCGGGCTTCAGCGCGCAGACGCCGCGCACGATCAGGTCGACCTTGACGCCGGCCTGCGACGCTTCGTACAGCGCAGCGATGACCGACGGCTCCAGCAGCGCGTTCATTTTCGCGACGACACGCGCGCGCTTGCCGGCATGCGCATTGTCGATCTCCGCGCGGATCGACTCGATGATGCGCGGATGCAGCGTGAACGGCGACTGCCACAGCTCGTGCAGCGTGAGTTCGCCGCCGATCCCGGTCAGTTGCTGGAACACGTGATGGACGTCCTCGCAGATCTTCTGGTCGGCCGTCATCAGCCCGAAATCGGTGTAGAGGCGCGCCGTGCGCGGATGGTAGTTGCCGGTGCCGAGGTGCACGTAGCGACGCAGCGACGCCTTGCCGGCCTGCACGACGCGACGCACGATCAGCATCATCTTCGCGTGGCACTTGTGACCGACCACGCCGTACACGACGTGTGCGCCGACGGCTTCGAGCTGCGACGCCCAGTTGATGTTGGTTTCCTCGTCGAAGCGCGCGAGCAGCTCGACGACGACGGTCACTTCCTTGCCGTTGCGCGCGGCTTCCATCAGCGCGTCCATCAGCGGCGAATCGGTGCCGGTGCGGTAGATCGTCTGCTTGATTGCGACGACGCTCGGGTCTTTCGCCGCCTGCTGCAGCAGTTCGAGCACGGGCTGGAAGCTCTCGTACGGATGGTGCAGCAGGATGTCGCCGTCGTCGATCGCATCGAACATCGTCGGCGCGTTCGCGATCGCGGACGGGGTCGATGCGGTGAACGGCGCGAACTTCAGGTCGGGGCGGTCGACGAGATCGGGAATCTGCATCAGGCGCACGAGGTTCACGGACCCGGCCACGCGATAGCAGTCCTTCTCGCCGAGTTCGCTTTCCTCGAGCAGGCGCCGCACGATGTGCGGCGGCGTGTCGGCCGACACCTCGAGGCGAACCGCATTGCCGAGGTGGCGCGCGGGCAGTTCGCCCTGCAGCGCGACGCGCAGGTTCGTGATTTCGTCTTCGTCGACGAACAGCTCGCTGTTGCGCGTGATGCGGAACTGGTTGCAGCTCTTCACGACGAGTTGCGGGAAGAGTTCGCCGACAAAGCGCTGCATGAACGAGCTCAGCAGCACGAAGCCGTGCTCGAAGCCCGACAGCGCGTGCGGCATGCGCACGACGCGCGGCAGCGCGCGCGGCGCCTGTACGATGCCCATCACGGCCTGGCGGCCGAACGCGTCGCGGCCTTCGAGCTCGACGACGAAGTTCAGGCTCTTGTTCAGCACGCGCGGGAACGGGTGGGCCGGATCGAGGCCGATCGGCGTCAGCACGGGCAGCAGCTCGTCGAGGAAGTAGCGCCGTGCCCATTCGAGCTGCTCGTCGTTCCACGTGTCGGTCGCGTGGAAATAGATGCCTTCCTGTTCGAGCGCGGGCAGCACGGTTTCGTGCAGCATCGTGTACTGTCGATGGACGAGCCGCTGCGCGCGTTCGACGACGAGAGCGTAAGCATGCTGTAACGACATGCCGTCGGGCGTCAGTGCGCCGGGGTTGTCGCGGATCTGCTCCTGAAGGCCGGCCATCCGGACTTCGAAGAATTCGTCGAGATTGCTGCTGGTGATGCAGATGAAGCGAAGGCGCTCGAGCAACGGAACTTGCGGATCGGCCGCCTGGGCCAGCACGCGCTCGTTGAAACCGAGGATGCCGAGTTCACGATTGAGAAGCGGGTAACGGACGGACATCGGCAGAGTAGGGGGTGATTCAGGCGATGATTCGAAAGGACGCTCGGAAACTCTCACGGTACGATGACGTGCGAATGACAATACTGTATTTATATCGGGAAATTCTACGCTGCAACCGTTTCGTCTCATAAATGTTTCGGCTATATACAATCGAGCAGTGTGCATGCCCGTGAAGCGTGGCAATGGCAAGCGTTCCACGCTTAAAATGTCGCCTTTGATTGATCGCCCCGTGTTGCCGTACCGGCAGTCGCGGGTGAACGCGCACGGAGCCCCATTCTGATGGTTACAACCCCCCACTTGCTGGCTGCCGTGGATCTCGGCTCGAACAGCTTCCGGCTGATCGTCGGTCGCGTCGAGGAAACGCCGGCGGGCAGCCAGATCTATCCCGTCGATGCGCTGCGCGAGCCTGTCCGGCTGGCCGCCGGCCTGTCGAGCGACAAGATGCTCGATCGCGCGTCGCAGGAGCGTGGCTGGGAGGCGCTCAAGCGGTTCGGCGAGCGCCTGCGCGATTTTCATCCCGATCACGTGCGCGCGGTGGCGACCAACACGCTGCGCGTCGCGAAGAACGCGGGCGAATTTCTCGGTGAGGCCGAAGCGGCGCTCGGTTTCCCGATCGAAGTGATCGCGGGCCGCGAAGAAGCACGGCTGATCTATGCGGGCGCCGCGCACTCGGTGCCGGCGAGCGCCGGCAAGCGGCTCGTCGTCGACATCGGCGGCGGCTCGACCGAATTCATCATCGGCTCGCACTACACGCCGATCGTGATGGAGAGTCTCTACATCGGCTGCGTGAGCCACAGCCGCACCTTCTTCCCGGCCGGCAACGTCGACGAATACACGATGCGGCAGGCCGAACTCGCGGCCAAGCGCGAGATCCAGATCATTTCGAGCGAATACAAGAAGGCCGGGTGGGACCAGGCGATCGGTTCGTCCGGCACCGCACGTGCGCTCGCGGAACTCGTCGAGGCGAACGGTTTCAACGATCCGGGCGTTACGCACGGCATTTCGCGCGGCGGCCTCGAGCGTCTGAAGCGCGCGCTGATCAAGTCGGAGAACGTCAACCGGCTGAAGCTGGTCGCGCTGAAGCCCGATCGCGTGCCCGTGCTCGCGGGCGGCCTCGCGATCATGCTCGCGGTGTTCGAGGAACTCGGTGTCGACTACGTCGATACGACCGACGGCGCGCTGCGCCTCGGCGTGCTGTACGACCTGCTCGGCCGGACGCAGCACGAGGACATGCGCGCGGTGACCGTCGAGGGCTTCACGCGCCGCTACGGCGTCGATCGTGCGCAGGCCGAGCGGATCGGCGCGCTTGCGGCGCGCTTCTACGACGAACTCGAGGAAGCCGACGACGAGGCGCGCGAGGAAGGGCGGATGTTCCTCGGCTGGGCGGCCGCATTGCACGAGATCGGCCTGTCGATCTCGCACAGCGCGTATCACAAGCATTCGGCCTATATCGCGAGCAATGCGGACATGCCGGGTTTTTCGCGCACGGACCAGGCGCGGCTCGCCGCGCTCGTGCTCGGTCACGCGGGCAAGCTCGGCAAGCTGTCGCAGGCGCGCGAGGTCGAGTGGCCGCTGCTGTTCTGCCTTCGGCTCGCGGCGCTGCTGTGCCGGCGTCGGACCGATGCGGGGCTGCCCGACATTTCCGTTTCGCAGATGAAGAAGGGCGGATATGAAGTGCGCCTGCCGGGCGCGTGGGTCGAGCAGAACCCGTTGACCGACTACAGCCTCAGCCAGGAGGCTGCCGAGTGGGAGAAGGTCGGCATTCCGTATCGCGTGGTGTACACCGGCGCGTAATCGCGCGGCGCATGCGGCGGCGGGCGATGCGGCGTGCGCTGCAGGCACGCCGCACGAGCGCCTTTGCAGGCCGTTCAGTCCGACGAGCAGACGATCGCGGTCAGGAACGGGAACGCCTGCTTGACGGTCGCGTCGCTGCCGGCCTTGCGCACGGCTTCCTCCACCGCGCTCTTCGTGCCGCGCACCACGACGCCGTAGGCCCAGTCGCCGATCGGCGTGCCGTCGCCCGGACGGAAGATCGGATCGTTCGCCTGGTAACCGAGCACGACATAGACGCCGAAACCGTATGCCGTCAGCGAGCGGCTCGTGCGGAAGGCGTTGACCGAGTTCGATTCGACGTGCATCGGCTCCGACTGGATGTCGCCGGCGGCGAGCAGCGGCGCGACGAACCGGTGGCCGTTCGAGTGGCAGTCGAGCGCGTCGTCGAGCGCCTTGGCCGATGCAGTGCCGGAGGTCGCGAGCGCGAGCAGCGACGCGCAGAGGGTGGTCTTGAGAATGTTGTTTTTCATGCGCGGATGCGGGTTGTTCACGCGCATTATCGCGTGTTCCCGGAAGTGCCGCGCGCGGGTTGCGGGCAGCAGGCTGGCCGCGTTCAAGGATCCAGAAACGGAAAAGGGGCTACGGTGTTCACCGTAACCCCTTGATTCCTTTGGTCGGAGCGATAGGATTCGAACCTACGACCCTCTGATCCCAAATCAGATGCGCTACCAGGCTGCGCTACGCTCCGACGAGCCAAAGATTCTATCGTTGAATGACTGATTGAGTCAATCGCGATATGCGGGTAAATGCCGCGGCGGTGAACCGGCCACGATTTGCGACAATTCGCACGGTAATCGGCAGGCCCGGACGCATGTGCGCGGGGCCGCTCGCCGAAGCAAGGAGACAATCATGATGAACCTGATCCTGTGGCGTCATGCCGAAGCCGAAGACTACGCAACGAGCGATCTCGCGCGCCAGTTGACCGCCCGTGGCCGCAAGGACGCGCAGGCGATGGCCAAATGGCTGCGTAGCCGGCTCGAGACGAACGCCGTGATCCTCGCGAGCCCGGCGGCCCGCACCGTGCAGACCGTCGAGGCGCTGACCGACCAGTACCGGACCGTCGACGCGCTCGCGCCGGGCGGCAGCGTCGACGACGTGCTGGCGGCGGCCGGCTGGCCGGAAGGCATCGCGCCGACGGTCGTGATCGTCGGGCACCAGCCGACGCTCGGCAGCGTCGCCGCGCAGTTGATCGTCGGCAGCGACGACAGCTGGAGCGTCAAGAAGGGGGGAATCGTGTGGCTCGCGAGCCGCACGCGTAACGGCGGCCGGCAGGCCGTACTGCGGGCGGTATTGACGCCCGAACTGGTGTGAAGCCGGCCTGACGGGGCTTAAAGGGATTCATCATACGGTTTCGCAGGCTTTCTGCTAAAGTCAATTCGGCGACACGTCATTGAAAGGACACGGTCGTGCCACATAACGGTCACGGCCGATTACTACATTGGCGGGCATGTCGTCCTATTCCTTACGATCAGGAAAGCCTAATGCGAGAACTGCCGACGCCTACGCTCCCTTTTGCCTCGCTGCCCCTCGACACGTCGCGGCGTCACCTGCCGCGCGCTGCTGAAACCGTTACATCGGAGTATCGCCTGCGCGCCGCGTGGGCACGTACCGAAGACGAATTGCGCGAAGCCCAGCGCCTGCGTTACAGCGTGTTCGCCGAAGAGATGGGCGCGCAGGTCAGCGGCCCCTCCGGTCTCGACGTCGATCCGTTCGATGCGTACTGCGACCACCTGCTGGTTCGCGATCTCGATACGCTGAAGGTCGTCGGCACGTATCGCGTGCTGCCGCCGCACCAGGCGGCGCGTGTCGGCCGCCTGTACGCCGAAGGCGAATTCGACCTGTCGCGCCTCACGCACCTGCGCGGCAAGATGGTCGAGGTCGGCCGCTCGTGCGTGCACAGCGACTACCGCAACGGCGCCGTCATCATGGCGCTGTGGGGTGGCCTTGGCGCGTACATGATGCAGAACGGCTACGAGACGATGCTCGGCTGCGCAAGCGTGTCGATGGCCGACGGCGGCCACTATGCAGCGAACCTGTACCAGTCGCTGTCGGCAGGCTCGCTGACGGCGCCCGAGTATCGCGCGTTCCCGCACACGGCACTGCCGGTCGACGAACTGCAGACGGGCACCGTCGTGGCGCCGCCGCCGCTGATCAAGGGTTACCTGCGTCTCGGCGCGAAGATCTGCGGTGCGCCGGCCTGGGATCCCGACTTCAATTGTGCGGATTTCCTGACACTGTTCCGCCTGTCCGATATCAACGCGCGCTACGCCCGCCACTTCCTGGGCTGAGCCGTCTGAACCGCGTCGCGCCCGTCCGGGGCGCGCGCAAGCGAACGCCGTCGCGCGGCAACTGCCATGCGACGGCGTTTGTACATTCGATCAACGTGTGTGTATCCGGCCCTGTTAATTTCGGCGATGTGCAGATTCTGCCGTGCCACGGGATGGCACGTTCGCGAATGGCCCGGGTTCGACGCGGGCCGGACTGCAGGGCGGCCGGCTTAGTGCTTGCGCCGCCAGTCGAGCAGGTGGTGTTCCGCCATCCAGTGGTGGATCATCCCCTCGCCGTCATGGCTGCGCTTGTATTCGCGCGACTCGAAGAACGAGAGGGCGACAAGCACCATCAGACCGATGAACAGGCCGATCAGGCCCGCAATTTCCTCAGACGACATGGCAGCCTCCTTTCCACGGTACAGCGCCATGCGTACATAGTAGGACATGCGCGGCGCGACCCTGAAACGGGATTTCCGCTAGACTCGGCGCGGTCCCGGCGTGCGATGGGCGCGCCGATTTCCGGAGCCATACCCGATGATCCGTTTCATGCTGGCCGTGCTGGCCGCATCCCTCCTCGCCGGCTGCACCAGCGATCCCCGTCAGGCCCGCCGCGGCCACCCGCCGGAGGATCCGGCCGACTATCACGGCGTGCCGACCGACATGACGCCGCCGTCGATGCTCGACGCGCCGCCGCCGAAGCCCACGCAGTAACGGTTGGTCTGGCCTCGTCAGGCGCGGGCCGCGGGTGCTGTGTGCGCGTCGGCGCCAATGCGCCGCAACAGCCCCGGCAGGTAGCGCGCGAGCGTCGCGCCGCGTGCGGCCATGAACAGCAGCAGCGCGAACCAGAGCCCGTGATTGCCGAACATGCCGACAGCGGCGAGCGTGGCCACGATGAAGATCGAGAACGACACGACCATCGCGCGCATCAACGATTGCGTTTGCGTGGCGCCGATGAATACGCCGTCGAGCAGGAAGCCCCAGACCGACACGATCGGCGAAATCGCGGCCCATGGCAGGTAGCGCAGCGCGACTGCGCGGATCTCGGCCTGGTCGGTCAGGCGCGCGATGATCCAGCCGCCGGCGGCCCAGTAAACGAGCGAGAACAGCAGCGCGCCGAGTGCTGACCAGAACAGCGTGACGCGTACGGCCTGCCGGAATGCGCCGCGGTCGCGCGCACCGGCGGCCGCGCCGACGAGCGCCTCGGCCGCATGCGCGAAGCCGTCGAGGCCGTACGCCATGAAGGTCTGGAAATTCAGCAGCAGCGCGTTCGCCGCGAGCGTCGCGTCGCCCTGTTTCGCACCGAGGTGCGCGAACCAGCCGAATGCGCCGAGCAGGCACAGCGTGCGCAGGAAGATGTCGCGATTGAGCACGATCAGCCGCTTGAGCGCCACGCGGTCGGCCAGCGCACGCACCGCGATCGGCGCAAGGCCGCGCGGCCGCAGCCGCCACAGCATCCACGCGCCGAGCGCGAATCCGCACGCGTCCGCGGTGGCGGTCGCGGCACCGATGCCGGCGATGCCCCAGCCGAAGCCATACACGTAGAGCAGTACGGCACCGATGTTCACCGCATTGATGAACACCTGCGCGACGAGTGCAAGCCGGACGCGTTGCATGCCGAGCAGGTAGCCGAGCACGACGTAGTTCGCGAGCGCGAACGGCGCGCTCCAGATTCGCGCGTGGCTGTACGCGAGCGCGGTCGCGCGGACGGCATCGCTGCCGCCGAGCGCGGTCAGCGCGAACGACAGCAGCGGCACCTGCAGCGCAAGCACCGCGGCGCCGAGCGCGAACGCGACGATCAGCGCGCGCAGCAGGTTCAGGCGGATGCCGGCGGCGTCGCCGGCGCCGTGCGCCTGCGCGACGAGGCCGGTCGTCCCCATCCGCAGGAAGCCGAAGCCCCAGAACACGAAATTGAAGAACAGCCCGCCGAGCGCGACGCCGCCGAGATACTGCGTGCCGTCGAGGTGGCCGGCGACGGCCGTGTCGACGGCGCCGAGGATCGGCTGGGTCAGGTTCGCCAGGACGATCGGGAAGGCGAGCGCGAGGACGCGCCGGTGCGTGACGGTGGCCGAGCCGGTGCCGGCCCCGTGCGGTAACGCGGATTCGGACATGGCGGACGCGTCAGGCGCGTTCCTGCACACAGACCCACGGCGAGACGACGACCGCCCACAGCTCCGGGTTGCGCGCCGCGTAGTCGGCGGCGGTCTCGGCCGGCATGCGCGCGACGAGGCCGGCCGACAGCCAGCGCGCGACCTGCTCGGCTTCGTCGCCGGCGATCGCTTCCGCGACGCTGACGAGATCGAGGTCGCGCGCGACGGACAGCAGCTTGCCCTGCGCGAAGAAGCGCTCGAGATCGCACCAGTCGATCTTGGCGGTCTCGCCGAGGAGTTGGGTGTAGAGCGGGCTGTGCGACGCGCCCGCGGCGGAGTGGTGTTCAGAGGACATCGGTTTCTTGGAATGACTGCGTGGCGCCACTATAAACCATCCGGCCGGGCGGGCGGCGAGGGTGGCGGGCGGCTTACGCGTCGCGCAGCGCGCGGCGCACGATCTTGCCGGTCGCGGTCATCGGCAGGCTGTCGACGAACGCGATCGCGCGCGGATACTCGTGCGCGGCGAGCCGCGTGCGCACGTGCGCCTGCAGCGCGCGGACGAGCGAATCGTCGCCGGCGTGGCCGGGATTCAGCACGACGAACGCCTTGACGATCTCGGTACGCGTCGCGTCGGGCACGCCGACGACGGCCGCCATTCGCACCGCAGGATGCGTGAGCAGGCAGTCCTCGATCGGGCCCGGGCCGATCCGGTAGCCGGCGCTCGTGATCACGTCGTCGTCGCGGCCGACGAAGCGCACGAAGCCGTCGGCGTCGATCGTGCCCGTATCGCCGGTGAGCAGGTAGTCGCCCGCGAACTTGTCGCGCGTCGCGCCGGGATTGCGCCAGTATTCGATGAACATCACCGGGTCGGGGCGGCGCACCGCGATGCGTCCTTCGACGCCGGGTGGCAGCGGCGTGCCCGCCGCATCGACGATCGCGACCGCATGACCGGGCACCGCCTTGCCGATCGCGCCCGGCTGCGCATCGAACAGCGCCGCGCACGACGACAGCACCATGTTGCACTCGGTTTGCCCGTAGAACTCGTTGATCGTTACGCCGAGCGCGTCGCGTCCCCAGGCCGTCAACTCGGTGCCGAGCGATTCCCCGCCGCTCGCGACCGATTTCAGCGACAGCGCGTAGCGTTCGCGCGGTGCCGGGACGGCACGCATCAGCTTCAGCGCGGTGGGCGGCAGGAATGCGTGGGTGACGCCGTGCCGTGCCATCAACGCGAACGCCGCATCTCCGTCGAACTTCTCGAAGCGGCGGGCGAGCACGGGCACGCCGTGATGCCATGACGGCAGCAGCACATCCAGCAGGCCGCCGATCCATGCCCAGTCGGCGGGCGTCCAGAACAGGCGCGCGTCGCGCGGGAAGCACTGCTGCGACATCTCGACGCCGGGCAGGTGGCCCAGCAGCACGCGATGGGCGTGCAGCGCGCCTTTTGGCTTGCCCGTCGTGCCGGACGTATAGATGATCACCGCCGGATCGTCGGCAGCCGTATCGGCCGGCACGAAGTCCGGTGTTTCGGCGGCGAGCGCCGCGTCGTAGCGCAGCACACCCGGTGCGTCGGGCGCATCGTCGCCGATGCAGTAGACGGTATGCAGTGCCGGCAGTTGCGCGCGCAGCGGCGCGATTTTCGCGTAGCCGGCCGCGTCGGTGACGAGCACGGCCGCCTCGCTGTTCGCGAGCCGGTATTCGAGCGCATCGACGCCGAACAGCGTGAAGAGCGGCACCGCGATCGCGCCGAGCTTGTACGCGGCGAGGTGCGCAATGGCTGTTTCGGGGCCCTGCGCGAGAAAGATGCCGATCCGGTCGCCGCGTCGCAGGCCGGCGCGCGCAAAGCTGTTCGCGAGCCGGTTAGAGGCATTCTTCAGGTCGTCGAACGTGATGCGGAACACGTCGCCTTGCGCCGTTTCGTGGATCAGCGCGAGGCGCCCGCTGCCGTCCGCCCATTTGTCGCAGACATCCACGCCGATGTTGTAGCGCGCCGGAATGTCCCATGTGAAGCGGGAGAGCAGGTCGTCATAGCGGTCGGCGGCGGGCAGCATCGCGTGTCTCCTGGGTGTCGGGCGGGGCGTCGGGCGAACGGATTACATCAGGGTTTCACGCAGACGCATCCACAATGGTGCTTGCTGATAGGGAATGTTCGGACTCGTCCAATCGCGACGGTTCAGTGCACGATTCCACAATGACGCATAAGATCACGACAAAACAGTGATGTGACCATGGATTTGCTTCTGATAGCTGCGGGGTTCAGCCTGATCGGAATCGGTGTGCTGGTGGCGTTCGCTCGTCACGTCGATCCGTTGTCCGGCCGTTTCACCGGACGTCTGCGCAAGCGCTGACTCAACTTTTCCCGATTTTCGCTGCGACGGCACGCGATGCGCGCCGGCATCGCGTGTCGACTGTCGGGCGCTTAGCGCGCCGGCAGGTAGCGTGACGGATCGATCGACCGGCCGCCGTAGCGCAACTCGAAATGCAGTGCGACGCGCTCGCTGTCGCTGTTGCCCATCTCGGCGATCGACTGCCCCTGCGTGACCGACTGGCCTTCCTTTACCAGCAGCGCGCGGTTGTGTGCGTAGGCGGTCAGGTAGTCGGCGTTGTGCTTGAGGATGATCAGGTTGCCGTAGCCGCGCAGCCCATTGCCGGCATAGACCACGACACCCGGCGCCGCTGCGACCACCGGCGTGCCCGGCGAGTTCGCGATGTCGATGCCCTTCGATTTCGAGCCGTCGAACGTGCGGACCACATTGCCGGCTGCCGGCCAGATCAGCGCAATGCTCGTGGCCGGCTTGACGGCCGATTCGACCGGCGCGGGGCGGGCGCGGCCCGCGCTGCCGGTGCCGGTGGTCGACGGCGTCGATGCGGTTGTCGTGCCGGGCGGCGGCGCGACGCGCAGCACCTGGCCGACTTCGATGGCATCGGGGTTCGTCATCTGGTTCCAGCGCACGACGTTCTGTACCGACGTGCGGTTGTCGCGCGCGATCTTGTAGAGCGTGTCGCCACGCTCGACGCGATAGAACCCGGGGCCGACGGGCGCGGAGCCGCACGCGACGAGCAGGGCGGCGCAGGCGGCTGCGAAGAGTCGCTTCGTTGTTGTTCCGAACATTGAACCTCGCAAAACCCTGCCGCTGATGACGCGGCAGGCAACACAAAAGGTCCGATTTTAACGGGTTCGACCCGCACACCGCAGTTTGGGCCGTTGCCGGGGCTGTCGCGCGCCGGTTCGGCGCGCTGCGTATCAGCCGGCGAGCGGGAGGACGCGAATCCGCAGCGTGGCCGTTTCGGTCGCGCCCGGCGCGAGCATGCGCAGCCCGAGACCGTTGTGGATCGCATCCGGCAGGCCGAGCCAAGGCTCGACGCAGTAGAAGTCGGAATCCGGTTTTTCGGTCCAGGTCGTGACCGCGTACCACGGGATCGAGCCCGGCACGTCCAGCGCGATCTCGATCGTGCGGCGGCGGCCCGGCATCACGATGCGCACCGGCGTGGACCGCTCGCCGTCGAGGCAGTGGAAGCGGTCGAGGATGTCCGGATTGTCGAGGTGGTAACGGGCTTCGCCCGGCTCGGGCGTGCTGATCGAACCGTCCGCGCGCTGCGCGCAGCGGCGCGTGGGCGGCAGCTCGAGCGTGGTTTCGGCGCGTTCGCCGTGCGGCAACGCGAAATAGAAGTGGTGGCCGGCGTAGTAGGGCAGCGGTGTGGCGCCGCGATTGGTCGTCGTGAGCGCGACTTCGAGCGTGTGCGCGTCGGCCAGCCGGTAGGTCGTTTCGAACCGGAAATCGAACGGGTAGCTCGCGTGCAGCGCGTCGTTTGCGTCGAGCGTCATCGACAAGGCGGCGCCGTCGGCCGACGGTTGCGCGGCGAACGGCAGGTCGCGCGCGAAGCCGTGCATCGGCAGGTCGCGGACCACGCCGGCGGCGTCGCGCCAGCGGCCGAGTTCGCCGTCGACGCGGTGGCGGCCGAGGAACGGGAACAGCAGCGGATTGCCGCCGCGCACGCGCGCGAGGTTGCTCCAGTCGGCCGTTTCCGGCCAGAAGATGACCGGTTCGCCGTCGACGTGCCATGACAGCAGGCGGCCGCCGAATTGCGGGGCGACCCGGACGAGCGACGGGCCGGCGTGAAGTTCGTGAATGTCGTGTTGCTGGAAGATCGGCATGGCGAATCGGGTTGGGCGGGTGGACGGGACACGGCGCGCTCCATTATCGGGCCGCCGCCGGTCGGGGAAAACCCTTCTCGGGAAATTGCGAGTTTTTAAGACTGTCAACGGTCTGGATAATGCCTCTAAACCGGTGAGGTTGCCGGGTCATGACACTTCGTGGAGGGGGCCATGGATCTGGCAATGGCAATGGGACTCGCACTGTTCGGCATGTTCACCGGCAGCACGGTATTATTTTTCTATCAGCTCGGCCGCTGACGGCAATTTCTGCCGAAGTCGAAAAGCCCGCCATGCAAATGGTGGGCTTTTTGCTTTCTGGGCGCTTACAAATTGCAAGCGTTTGTGTGCATTGCCGCAATATCCGGCCAAATGCCTTGGCGCAGTAATCCTGGCTCGGCATAATCGGGGCGCGTTTTTTTCGGACGCGCATCGCGTCGTCCGCCTTTCTTCCCGCTTCATCTTCACTAAAAGGACCGACGCGTGAGTCTCTGGTTTCTGGTATTCCTGAGCGTCCTGCAGGGCGTCACCGAACTCTTCCCCGTCAGCAGCCTTGGCCATACGCTGCTCGTGCCGGCGCTGTTCGGCATGCACATCGACAAGCACGCGCCGCAACTGCTGCCGTTCCTCGTGGCGCTCCACCTCGGCACCGCGCTGGCGCTGCTGTGGTACTTCCGCGCGCGCTGGATCGCGCTGATCGGCGGCTTCTTCGCGCAGCTCGGCGGCCGCAAGAACGACGACGGGCACCTGATGTGGGCGCTCATCATCGGTACGATCCCTACCGGCATCGTCGGGCTGCTGCTCGAGAAGCGCATCGAACGCGTGTTTCACGACCTGCGGATCGTCGCGATCGCGCTGATCGTGAACGGCGTGCTGCTGTGGCTCGGCGATCGCATCCAGCGCAGCCGTGCGCATCAGCCGCCCGAGAAGATGACGTTCAAGCAGGCGTTCTTCGTGGGCCTCGCGCAGATCGGCGCGCTGATTCCGGGCTTTTCGCGCAGCGGGCTGACGATGATCGCCGGCAATGCCGCCGGGCTGACGGCGGAGAAGGCGGCGGAATTCTCGTTCCTGCTCGGCACGCCGATCATCTTCGCGGCGGGCGTGCTCGAACTGCCGAAGCTGTTCCATGCGCGCGACCAGCTCGCCGATGCGTTGCTCGGCGGGGTGCTGACGGCGATCGCCGCGTATCTGAGCGTGCGGTTCCTGATGCGCTATTTCGAAGGGCGCGGCCGGCTCGCGTCGTTCGGCGTGTATTGCGTGATCGCCGGCGTGTTCTGTCTCGGCTGGTTCATGCTGCATCCGCAGCCGGTTTGACGCTGCGAGGGCCGGTCTCGCGTGATGTGACGCGATGATCGGGTATAATTTCGGGCTCGGTTCCATGCCGGGCCCGTTTTGTTTCGGGGTTTTGAGTTTGGTGGTTGCTGTTTGCAGTTGCTGCTACTCACCCGTGCCAAATACGGTCCGCGTCAGGCCGTGTCTTTTCTCCTCGACCGCCCTTAGCTCAGTTGGATAGAGCAACGGCCTTCTAAGCCGTAGGTCACACGTTCGAATCGTGTAGGGCGGGCCAGTCAGATCAAGCTTCTGCGGTTGCCTTCCTCGACGCGCCGCTGTGTACTGAAGTTCCATGTAACCGCTATGTAACCTGATTTCATCAATTCGGGGCGAGAACCATGGCGCACGCAAGTCTTGGAATGCACGCGCCGCGCTCGGTGGATTCCAGGACCGCGTCTCGATACAGAATCTAGCGACGTCGCCGCGATCCAGATACGACGAGATTCCGCCAAGTTGACGGTGGCTTTGTGTATCGTAGTGTGTACCATAAACATTGGGTGCCAAATCAATCGGGCGCAGGATTTGCCGGCGGCCTCCGGGCATGCTGCGCGGAAATGGCAGACTTCGGGGTAAAACATGAAGATCAGACAACTTCGGGGCGCAGCTGCCTGCATATCTCTCGCCGCGGCCTGCAACACGTTTGCGGCAAACTGGGTCGAGATCGGCCGATCTTCGGATGGAACTGCAACCGTCCTACTTGACGTCACGAGCGTGGCATTCTCTGGTGGCCATGCAAAAGCATGGTTTCTACAGGACAACATGTACTCACTGGATGTGCCCGGCACATACGTCAACACGAGATATGTGTCCGATAAGGCGCTAGTGCTGTTTAACTGCGATCAGCGAACGTCTGCTGCAACGCAAACCGTCTACTACGACGATCATCGCGGGAATGGCAAAGTCGTTTGGTCATGGTCGACGCCTCCAGCTACAGCAGCCTATTCAGATATCGTTCCAGACACCATTGGAGAGGCTATGCTCGAAAGCGTCTGTGCATTCCGACATAAGACAAAACCCGCACGAAAGTCGCTGGGGCCATCGATGTGATCGGGTCTTGTATCAGCTGAACACTCAGCCGGCGCGTATGTCAAATCCCAACGAATTCCGTGGCGCTTATCGGGAACCTCGGAACGCGCTAATTGCGCGACTCAAAGCGCAATATCCGGGCCTTACGGACGCGGAACTGGAAGCGTTCGGGCTGTAGCAGGCAACGGGCGCGCGGTCGGACGATCATGCCCACATCTGAGGCGCATGCGATGCGTGCCGTGGCGCGCTGCCGGTCGCCGCGCTGCGATCGTGCGGCCCGGGGCGACGTACTGGCTCGCGACCGCGGCCTCTGAGCTTTTCATCACACCGGACTACGAAGCCGGGTCGATTGGCATGTTCGTCGCGCATCAGGACTGCTCGAACGCACTCAAAAATGAGGGCGTCAAGACGACGCTGATAAGCGTGCGCGCAATTTTGAGCAGACGCTCAAGATGCGCCCGAACCCGAGCGGCCGAGCGTCTACCCCGTCGATTCGCGGGTCTGCGGCGCGCCTGGGAGGGGCCAGAAGGGGCTTAATGGGTCATGAAGCCGGTGCCGCGCCGAGGCGGCTCGATCTTGCCGCTCGTGCCCAGCATCGCCCGGACCATCGAGCGCGCGCGCTCGTCGTCGCGCTCGCGCTGGAGCGCGGCATGATCGACTGAGCAACGCGCGGTACGATCCGCCCGGCGCACCGCCCACCATATGTACAGCAGGCCTGGCACGAGCCAGCACAGGCACAGTATGAGCGCGACCAGCACCGACAGGGGTTCGTAGGTGTGCGGTGTCTGTTTTTCGCAGACCGGGCAGAACTGCATGCGCGTTTTCATGTTTCCCCTCCATTCGCCCCGCCTCGCGGTGACGCCACTGAAAATCAAGTCGATTCGAGCAGATCTTTAGCAATGGGGCTCATTCAAATATCTCCGTGATCGTGCGTGCTCATGACTGACTCCCCTTGGTGACAGCGGTCAGTGACCAAACAAAGGCGGCGATCCAGCCAAGCACCGACCAGCCGAGCAGCACATTCAATCCCGTGATTGCGACACGGTTATGGTGGCGGCGCTTGAATGCGATCAGCGAAGGAATGAAGTACAGCGCGAGGATCACGACAGCGAATGCCCATGGGCGCATCGCGTCCTGAGCTTGCTGCGCGCGCGCATAGTCGGCGGCATCAGATTGGCTGACGGCGATCGTGGTTTGTTGCGTGTTCGTGTTCATTTGATTCTCCCGTGTGTGTGAGGGGGCGGCGCGTGCCGCCGGTGCCGCAGTACTCACCGCGACTTCTCGCAGCACTCAGGGGACCGTGCAGTTGACTCGCGGGCCGGATGTGATGGTCGAACACGAGGGCATGATGGTGAAGTTTCGCGCTTGGGTTGGACCGGCAACGGGGTTTGCCGCGGCAGTGGCGATGGGGGTCGGTGCCTGAGACGACGCTGGGATCATTGAAGGTGCGCCGCTCGCCGTCGCAGGAGCCGCGCTCATTTTCGCCGCGCCCATGCTGACGGTAATCATCGTCGGGTAGTCGAAGCCGGCCCCCGTACCCATATCGATCGCCGTGCCGAGGATGCCTCCGAACAGAAGATTGCCGGCGACCATGCCGCGAGCTGATGAAGCCACGGTGGAGATACCCGACTCGCGCCCTTCCTTGTCACACTTGATGTTCAGGTCCCCCATCGATCGATGCAGAGAAACTGAACCAGGCGTCGTGACGAACCACGTACCCTTGTCGTTCGTAAGCTTGCAACTCGCGCTGGTCACCGCCTCCGTCGAGCTTCGCGTCTCGACCGACACCACCTGCGTCGAGCCGTCGATGATCGAGGCACAACCGCTCAGGGACAACAGCCCCGTCACTACCCATATCGTTTTCATCGTCTTCCCCGATTCGTATTGCGCGCCGCGTATCAGCCGTTGGTCGCCGCCGACGCGCTTGTTGTTTATTCCCCGATTTCCATCTCGCGCAAAGGGCGCGTGAGTCGAGCATGCATCAGATATGCCACCTCCCCCTGACGCACAGCCGGGATTGGTTTGGGGAATGGGGAAACGATGTCGGGCGGGGCACCCATACCGTGTTGATTCAGTTTTGAAACAAGACCCACCTCGTGTCTACCAGACGTGCAAACCCTCAATTGTGTGAGGACGTGCTTGTACTGAATGCGCACAAGAAAGATTCTTTCGCGCCACCGCTTCATCGCGAGACATCATCAGTTCGCGTATTTCGTACCAGATTCGACTTGTCGAACGGCTAGCGCCATCAAGTAGGACCGTGGCTCACTCGAAGACGTCCCGACCGCACTTCCGGTTGCAAAATTGAAACGGGGTTCACATGGCGGCCACGCGCACCAATTCACAACACATTGGTTTGCCGTTCCAAGGAACTGATGCGCTGTTCGAGATCGCACATTTCGAACATCTTCGCGATCTGCGACAGCGCGAAGACGAAGCGCGCGCCGTCCTGGCTGTCGATCCGGTTCGTCCGCATGTCGCGGTAGACTTTCGCCATTTCCCGGCGCACAGCGTCGAGGTTGTGCAAGTTGACGCGGGGGGCAGGCAAAACGACGAGTTCAGTCGTCGTCTCGCTCACCGGGTAGGCGTTTGTGAATTTTCGCCGCATAGCACCTCCCTTTTTTCACGGTCGCGACGGCCGTTATCCGGCAACCAGACGACGTAAGACAGGTCGCGTTCTCGCGCAACCGCGTCGAAGTCCGGCGGGTTGCTAGGATCGTAGATCAGCACGCAGTAGGTAACGTTCGTCTCGACGGACTGAACAGCGAGCGCCTCCTCAAGTCGCTCGATGCGAGTCTTGATTGTCATGGCATCCCCCCGGTACCCGAGCGTGGTATTGCCGGCGGTGGTTGCTGCTGAACGTCCTGCGCGGCGCGGCTGCGCACGACGTTCAGCCTGTCGCGAAACCACGTGAGATCGTCGCGCACGGTCGAGAGCGAAGGCTGGTGCTCGACCAGGTAGAAGATGTAGGCGCGGTACTCTGCTGACCATCTGTCGATCGCAGCCAACTCCGCGACCAGCATGCGCAGTTCGCACCGCCACTCCGCTAGCATCTCCAGCGTGATGCACGGCCCCCAAGGGCAAAACGATGCTCCGCTCTCTTCGTCACGAGGCCAGCCGACGCCGGCGTCGCGACTAGAACGAGCATCAGTCGAGGCAGTGCCAGAAGTGCCATGAACCCCTTCTGGCACCTCTGGCACCGAAGCGTGTACACCCCTTTTCAGTTTCAGGCGTTCGAGATACGGATTCATGGTTGCGCATCCGGGTGCATTTCGAACACCGTTTTAGTGCGCCCGTCTGTTGCTACGGTGACGCCGCGAACCCAGCCATACTCGCCGAGCACGCTAAGCGCGTTGCCAACATCTTCCGGTGTTTGCAACATCGACCAATGGTGACGATAAATGTCGCGTGCTGTGAATCGGTCAGCCACCTCACCATGACGTATTCGCTTGAGCAGCGCCTTTGCACTGTCAAGGTCATCACCGGTTCCCAGGGCATAAGCACGTTCGGCATGCGATCGAAGGTAATGTGCCCAGGCTAGTGCACGCAGCATCGCGGAATCACTTATAGCCCCCTTGCCGTCGTTCGCAAGATGACAAAGCAGCGCCAGACTGGGCACAAGCTTCCGGTACTTCGCGAGATGGGATTCGACAGCCGGGTGCAGGTGTCCGCTGCGCAGATCGCTCTCGTAAGCAATTCGCCATTCGAGAAAGTGCTCGGCCGCCGCCTCGTCGAGTCGAAGGAAAGGCGGCTGTCGGAAATCTGGTTGATTGTCGTGTCCGGTGACGATTTCGGCTCCCCAGTCGCCCAGCGGATCGGCAGCATCAAGCCTCGCGAATAACGCAAAGGCTTTTCGCTGCGCGTCACTGTCGGGAATTCGATCGACATTGCACCACTCGCCTGCGACATCTGGATACACCAACAGGCCGAAGCGTTGAATCAATCCATCGTCGGCAGCGCCACCTTGCGTCGCGGCACGGATGTATCCCGCAATTCGGCCCGGTTGCGTCGAGCCGAGCACGGACAGGCAAACAGCCTCCGCGCGCAGGTTACGGCCACGGCCGATTCGGTCAGCCACATATGGTTGGTTGCCGTTCCACCCGGTCAGATAGAAGCCGCGTGAACCTTCCTGTCCGTCCCGTTCAAGAGATTGCAACAGGGACGCCAGCTCGTCACGATACGCACCGATGCCTTTCGGATTCTCACGACAGATTTCGAGTAGCGCTTCACACGTCGTATCGTTGACCAGATAGCGCCGCATGCCCGGCGCTTCGGGCTCCAGGATCGATTCAAAATTGACACTCGCCGCCGGATTCTCCGCAAGCTGTCTTGCGATGCTCTTTTTCTGCGCGTCGAGCCGCATCGCATGAATCTGCGCGGCTGCATCATATTCGGCCTTCTCTGCGACGTAGCGGCGCGAAGCAACATCTTCCAAGCAATGTAGCGGTGCGAGTGCGGCCGACATTGCGGGACTCTTGAGGACACCCGGCCGACCAATCAAGCAGGCCCATTGGTTACCATATTCGGTCCAGTCGTCACGACGCTTCGGGCGAACGCCGACACGCCGTCCGATCACAATACCGAGCGCCGCCATAACCGTAACGCCAACAAAATCAGGCGGGCATTGAATGCGCTCGACCACATCACACACCCACGGGCGCAGCGTCTCAGGCACAAGCTCGAAATCGAAGGGTTCGACCGGCAACAACGCATTCGGCAGGGGCTCGGGATGATCCGGCCACGGCGCACAACTGGCGGACTCTTTACTGACCACGGCGAGTTCGTCCAAGAAAGATTGCCCTCGCACGACTGCGGCATCATTCATGGGGCACTCCTGCTGCGTCAAGCGCCGCGTTAATGCGCTTCACGGCCAGAACAAGCCTCGCGCGGTCTTCAACAGCAAACGGGTAACCATCAAGCAGCGCTACGCCAGCGGTCGCCACGACGAGCGCCTCGAATCGGATACACGCCAATACGTCCATGGCCGGAAACGGATGCCGTTCGGGTTTCAGGCCGACTGGTCCGCCGATCGGCGCGGGAAACAAATCGGACACCGTCAGCCCGACTGCATCCATCACCGCGCCGATGTCGCAGCCCGCGAAGCAGTGCACCAGCAGACGACCGTCATCAAGTTCTCGCACTGCGAGTGACGGCCCGTGATCATTATGGGCGGGGCAGCGCGCTTGCCAGCGATGCGGGCCGCTATGCCTCACGGACGCGAGGCGCGAGAGGAGAAGATCAACGCTCATCGTCGGCACCTTTATCCGTCGTTTTTGCATCCGCCTTACGAACACCGCTCAGCAGCATTGCAGAGTCCGAGGCATGCCAAAGCAGCCTGCCGCTCGGATGTTTAATGGGTCGGGCACCATGGTAATGACCATAAAGACAGTAGTTCTTGCGGACTGTCTGAGGAGCGCACTTCTGTGCGGCAGCAAACTCCTCCGTGGTCAGGAGATCACGTGATCCCGTATCAAGATGTTGCGCAATTGCCATTTCGCATCGCCTTCCCCAAAAATCCTGGGAATTGATTTGTCATGGCTATTTTTATATATCAGTTTATTTTTTATGTAATTCGGATGGGTCGCAGATTGCGGCTGGATAGCGCGAAGCCTTACCCATTAAGGTGTGCAGTTGAATTGGGTAAATTAAATCGCCTGACTGGCACGTTGATTCAGTGTGTTTTAATGTAAACCAATGCAAAATAAGATGTGTTTTAGACTCCAATTGCTTAATAATATTTTGTTATGGTGTCGGTCGGAAAGCCGGGTGGAGCGTTATATGAATCTCGAAGAATCCGCTTCGCCTACCGCACGGCCCGCAAACCCTCCACCATCTCCGGTGCAGGGAATTTGACGCAAGCCTGTTCGAGCATCCATGCTTCGATCTTGTCATGCCACATGCGCAGCAGGTCGAGCGGACGGCGGCGATAATGCTTTTCCGCGATGGCGCTCGGTTTGTGTCCCATTATTTGAGCAACCACGCCAACAGGAACCTCGCACCATTCGGACAGCGTGCCGAACGAACGGCGCAGGCCGTGGAGGCTCACATGGGGCAATCCGGCCACGGCCAGCGCCTTGTTATGCGCCGTACGTGGCTCTGCTAGCTTGCCGTCGGCGGCGCGCTGGCTTGAGAACACCCACCCCGACGGTTTCCATTCCTTACCTTCTGACTTCATTTGGGCGAGTGTCCGCACATTCGGCGGCGTGTCGTTCCGCCGCTTTAGTTCGAGCAGCAGAGATGCAAGATAGGGCGTGAGCGGGATAATACGGCCCGTTTCTGTCTCCACCTTGTCGGCTACGTGAAGGCTACGCCACTGAAAATCCACATCATCCCATCGGAGCGAGGCCATTTCTTCGCGGCGCGCGCCGGTCAGGAGCAGGGCTTGCAAGTAGGCGCTGATAATCGGGTTGCCGATCTTGCCCACCGCAGCAAACCAAGCCGGTAGCTGCTCGCGTTGCAAGCAGTCGTCTTTCGCGTTTACGCGCGGAATGGCGGCGCGAACGGAGCGGGCGGTATATGCGTTCGATGCAATCAGGCCGGCGTATATTGGCTTGTCGTCGCACCATCGGATGAATGCGCGCAGCTTGCGATAACTTTGCTCGGCGTTCGTCGGGCGCGTTTCGGCCTCGGCTTCCAGCCATTCGGTTATTCGCTGCGCCGTCAGGTGCGATAGCTTCAACTGCATGAGCGCGGCTAGCGGCCCCGCGACCGTCATGCCTTTCCCACGCTTCTTCGGATCGCCGCCAGCATGAGCCAGCTTCTCATGGTCGGAGTAGTGGCGGTTGCTCCACTTGCCGCGATTCGCTTCTAGGTACTCGACCCATGCCTCGCGCACGGTCACATCCTGGCGGTGCGCCTCTATTCGGCGTTGCTCTGCGGCGACGCGCTGCTCAGCGGCTTCCTCGCGGGGGTCCTTACCACTATCGGTCAGGCGTTTCAGGCGGCGCGCTTCGTCCCGTGCGTCATCGATGCTCCAATCCTTCGGTGCGCCTATCGTGACGCGAATAGTCGCGCCGTTGAGCTTGCCTTGCCAAATGTAAGTGCGCGCACCTGCCGTCGTCGCGCGCAGCCCAAGGCCAGTTGCTCCGGAATCCCAGATGAACGCCTGAGATTTTCCGGTGGGGCAGGAATGCCCGTTGACCCGCGCCGCCGTGAAATTGACCTTCGCCATCACGCGCCCCCATGTAGCCCGTGTAACCACCATGTAACCAAATTCTAGGCAAATTAATCAATCTCGGTCAACCTTGCTGAGGGAGGGGATTCACTGCGAAGCATTATCTGGTAAGGGTTTTGGACGATTGTTGGAAAATCGGTCAACGCCGGTAAATGCCAACTTGCTCGGCCTTCTAAGCCGTAGGTCACACGTTCGAATCGTGTAGGGCGGGCCAGTCTGAGCACTTCCAGACGTTCCCGGGTTACGCCGGGGTTACGTGCGTAGTCTCACGTGACCATCCTTACGAGCACAACTTCAACCGGGACTGGATCGAGCGACAGCTTTCGCATAGTGAGCGCGACGAAGTTCGGGCGGCCTACAACCACGCCGAGTATCTGCCCGAGCGCAGGAAGATGATGCAGTGGTGGGGCGACTATCTGGGTAGCGCGACAGACTCGCAAGACAAGGCATCCCATTGATCCGGATAGAGAAAATCTATTGGCCACTATGTATCCGGAAGGATACATTTTGATCATGAACACGATCAACCAGACCGAAGAGTTCTCAGACTGGCTCCGCGATCTGAAGGATCGTGTAGCAAAGGGTTCGATCCTTTCCCGGATCAGGCGCGCCCAGCTCGGGAATTTTGGTTCCCACAAGGACCTTGGCGATGGCGTTTCAGAGATGAAAATTGATGTTGGTCCTGGCTACCGAGTGTATTACGGAAGGCAGGGTGGCACCGTCTACCTGTTGATTTGTGGTGGAGACAAATCGAGCCAGGATGCAGACATCAAGCATGCCAAGGATATTTGGGAGCAATTCAACAAGGAGCAGCAGCCATGACCACTGCAGAGAAGGTGAAGATTTCGCCCTTCGATGCATCAGACTATCTGGACAGCGAAGAGGCGATTGCGTCATATATCAACGCAGCAATTGAGGCCGACAATCAGGATCTTCTGCTACTTGCAATTGCGGATGTTGCAAAAGCGCGAGGTATCGCGAAGGTTGCTGCTGAAGCAGGCCTTGGTAGAGAGAGTCTATACAAGACTCTCAGACCTGGCGCGAACCCGAAATTCGAGACAGTCAACAAACTGATGCATGCTCTCGGCGTCAAATTTGCCGCAGTACCCGACAAGAAGAAGTGATTACCATCGACGATGGCAATTACTGAATCCGCCTTTGGAGAATGACGAGAAGAAACTCGCAGTTGCTCTCGTTACATCGATGTTCGCCACCGTCGCGCTCGCACAAGCGTCGACTCCAGCGGCGGCACCAACGAAGACAAGCGCCAAGGCGAAGAAGCACAAAGCTCATAGCGGCAAGCCACCCTCGACAAATCGCCGCTTAATGGGAGTAACAAACTGCAGTGAGTGCGACCAGGTCATGATGAAGCCCCGCCCCGAGCGGGGCTTTTCACATCATGTGAAAAACGCGCGATGATGGCGGCGTTGCGTGACCCGGGACACCTCTCTATCCTTGTCCTCAACTCAAACTGGCCATCGCGGCAAGGACCCATCATGACGGAAAGAAAGTTCGCAATGTGGTTGATGTTCCTGCTGCTCTCGACGTTGGGTATAAACGCGCATGCGGATCAGTCGGGGTTGTTGATTCAGAAGGGGCCAAACAATCGGTACAACTACGTTCCTAGCGTGATCATGCTCGCGGACGGGACGCAGAAGATGTGGTGGTGTGGTGGCGGAGCGTCGAGCGACGTTATTCTTTACCGCTCTATCAATGCGAATACGCAGCAGATCATTACCGATACGACTCAGGTTCTTGTGGAAGGTGTGAGCGGATCGTGGGATTCTGCATTTGTGTGCGACCCATCGGTGATCATGGGTGATTTTATTTATCCCGATGGTAGTGGGATGCATTACTCGTACTTGATGTACTACACCGGGACTGATAATTCAACCAATGGAGGAATTGATAACGGCGTTGGGGTTGCGTATTCGAATGATGGGATCAATTGGCGAAAGTGGCCATTCCCGATATTGCGTACGTCATCGACAGAATATGGAATCGGAGAGCAGTCTGCAATAAGCGCGGATGGGAAGTCTGCGGTCTGGTTGTTTGTTCTGCAGAAGCTCGACTCGTCACCTCAGCACTACCACTTGTACTACTCGACGGATGGGGTGCACCTTCAATACAAACTCCAGGTTTCGGAAGCCGGTGTGATTGGCGATTTCATCACTGAAGCGGACTTCGCTTTCGACTACAATGGCGGAAATGTTTATATGGTCACAAATCGTATAAACGATGAGGCGACAATGGATGTTTATCAGATGCCATGGACAAGCCTCAGTAATGGAAGCTGGCAGCACTTCGCGTCGCTTGGAGCGAACGGAAGCTATAAGCCTACCCCGACGAGCTATAAATACAATGGAGGGGCCGGATTCTTGAGGAACGAATTTGGAAATAACTCGACGTGGCTTCCGATGATTGAGGTGTTTTTCGGTGCCGGGTTGGTTATTGATCAAACGGACATGTGGTGGTGGCAAACGACGGGGAACTGAGCGGCCGGCAACGGATGACCAGGCTCAGCGATCTCAATCGACCGTCGAACCGGGCCAACACTGCGGATGCTGATCGTGCGAACGGTGAGGCGAGCACGTGCGACGCTGCAGTTCTATCCGGCCGATGCGATGGCAGCTGAGCCTTCCCCACGTTCCGCTGAGAACGAGGGGACGAAATGGTTTGGTCACATGCAACGATCACCGGCGACCAAATTGGAGACCACAAGATAATGAGCCGTCTTTCAGACATTGAACTCGCCGGCGCCAAGAAAATGGCGCACAAAGCTATCGCTCTCAGCGAAGCTGCGATGCAATTTCGCGCTGCATTGGCAGCGACTGCGACGGATTCGAATGCCGCGTCTACGCTCGGCCTGTTTGTGCGGAACTCGGAAACGAATGTCGTGCTCAACTTCGCCCTGACGACACCGCATGGATCAGTAGAGGTCGTTTTTGATCAGGCTCTCAAGGGTGGTGAACTGGTTGGCCGCTTCAGATTCTTCTTGATCGAAACCGGGCCGACGCGTGAGCAACGTGCCACCGAGATCTGGACAATTCTGTTTACGGAAAACGGGAACGCCACATGGGACCCACCTGACGCATTCGCGTGGAACTTCATGGCCGACGCCCTTGCCACTGAAGCGTACATGGGGATGGCTGTGCTGACTCTGTTGGCGAAGCTGCAGAAAAACGTTCCAGCATATTGAAGAAGCGCAATTCGAGACCCCTCGCGATGAGGGGCTCGTCAAACGATAAGCTTCGCAAACGGGGATAATGATGTCACTTCAAATGGAAATGGAGAAAGATCCGATGGAAAGGATCCTCCAGAAATTTCGCATGCAGATTCGGCTCGCATGTAGGCAACTGAAGCGTTCTTCATTTCAGCAAGAACCTGCTTATGTCGCTGCCCTCATGGGTAAGTTGGCGGGGATGGCGATTCACGAGGACAGCTCGTGGCTCACAACTTCAGTGGTTAATGATCGCGGGCCCGGTTCGGCGGAATCAAAATATGGCGCTGATTTTGCGATCATCCTTGAGGATGCGTCTGGTTTTGGCAAGGCTATTCTCGGTCAGGCGAAGGGCATGAGCATCGCCTCTCTGTCGCCATCGAGCAAGTCTGATTTCGATAAGCAATGCAGAAGGATGGCGAAGAAAACCAGGCACTTTGTTGGATTGGAAGCCCCTGTTTTGCCGGATACGATGCCCATAGTGCTGAAGGGTAATTGGGGGCCGCCGGTGTCTGTGCAAGCGCCACAGCCTCTGGACGATTACTTAGTGGAAGTCTTCATAGCATGCAGACACGGTGACACGCGTCGGGATTTTGTCTCAGCTGTGAAGAAAAGCGATTTACTGCAGCTTCGCCTCCTGAAGGCTCGGTAAGTCTTGACGTCTGCTAATTGCAGACCTATGCTTTGACTGCCGCTGAGACAACAGCGGCCGGGCCTGGAAACCCGAACGAACACAGGCGGACAGACCGCCGCTGCCAGGCGGTATTTTTTCGTCCGTAGTATCATCGCACGCTCAGTTTTATGGGTGGGCCATGGTGGGGAGGCGCTCGCGCCTGCCGGTTCCTGTGTTCCGGTTTTCCAGCCCTGCCATGTGCCTGCCCACCCCGTCTGGAAACGGGATGGCAGGCTCTTGAAAAACACAGGAGTCCGAATTATGGCCGCCAAGGTATCCGCTCGCCCCGAGCAAATGCAGTCCTCCCTCGAAATCATACGCAACGCATTGCGCGCCGCCGCACTCGCGCCGTCCGACCGTGACGCACTCGACGCGGTCGGCGACGCGCTTCGCCACCTGGCCGACCTCGCTCGCGCGGAGGTGCGCCATGTCTAAGCTTCAATACAGTGAAGCGGCTACCGCCGTCGTCCTGACCCATCCGGGATTCGATCGGCCGCCCGTCATCAATCCTCGTCGGCGCGGCGAAAACGTGTATCCGTTGTGGACGCCGGACGTGCTCGATGTCGCTCGCCGGATGCGTGACATGCGTGAGTTCGACGCCGTGGTGTGTTGCGCTTACGTATGGTGCGTGAGTCTCGAGCAAGCGCGCGAGCAGATTGCAGCCCGTGTTGCTTTCGCTTGCCTCAGCGGCCGACAGATCGATTTCCACGATGCTGCGCTTTGCCTCGCCGATAGGGAGACGCGCCATGTCTAAGCTACCGTCGTTCATCGAATCGCCCTGCGGCGGCACCGTGACGGTGACCACCGTGCACGAGAACACCGACATGCGCGAGTTTGCGGCGCGGCGCGCGCAGCAACTCGAAGAACTGATCAAGCTGGCAGAGGACTGCGGCGACGAATACCGCCCGCTGGTCACGATGCTGGTCGGGGAGGTTGGACGCGCGAAGTAGCAGCGCTGCTTCGCGCCGTTACTGGCGAAGAGGTGCAGCGTGCCTGAGCAAACCGCCGGCGTGGGTGGTGGGGCGCATCGCGGGGCGAATCACGCCAGCGCCGATGCTGTTAAGTGTGTCGCATCGCGGCGCTTTCTGGGCGAGCATGGGGCGAAGAATGCATGAAGTGTGTACAGCGTCTTGAATTCGTGAGACCAACGTTGTAATGAATTACCAATGTTTCTGACGCCATACAGGCTAAATAAATCAGGTGCGCATGGGACGAGAAACGCATCAACCGTGCTTAGGGCTACCTTGTTTAACGGACCTAGGCTGGGCGAGGTATCTACAATGCAATACTGATAATTATTTTGCTTTGCATAGGCCAAGATTAGTCGGCGCATTTCCCCGAGAGTCCGCAGTGCTAACGGCTGGCCAATAAACGTATCACTCCATCTTCTTGAAATCATCTCCTCGTACATGTGCAGGGTAAGTCTCCCCGGAATGAGGTCAGGATTCTGAGCGAGGGGCACCGGGGGCGGGAGCGAATCTAATTCGGCAGTTCCTTCCTCAGTGGGTTTGAGAAGGAAGTGCATTGTGCGTGGTTCGGTGCATAGACTTTGGAATTGTGCAGGCGGAACGATTTTTCGCGTGTCTGCGAAGCCCGGCTCATCAATGTAAGGATTCTCGGCGTCCCATATCGCCTGAATCTTATCAACGGGTATTCCGTATTTGGTCCGAATTTCTGCCCGGACTTACGCCGCTCGCTCGCGCCTGCGCTCCCCCATGCACGGGTGTGCGCTTTCTCTAGCGGAGGCCGGTCAGCGGGCGGTGGTTGCGCAGTTCATTCTGTCGCTGGTGGTCGGTCTTCGTCCGCCACTCTGCCCTTAGCCCGTAGCAGCTTCAGCACCGACTCGCGGTCATCGTAGAAGTCTTCGAGAATGCGTTGGGCATATTGTCGGGCGGCGGCAACGTCGTCTGCGCTCACGGGTTCCCACTCCTCGTGTAGCACGTCGTAACCAAGCACGCGAATTTCATCCTCAGTATCGGATTCCACGAAGCGCCAGAAGCGTTCCTCCAGTTCGATGAGCCGCCCGATCAATGCATCGTCGCGTTCGATTCGATGGACCTCAAGTGCTTGTCCGCAAAGCAGCACAGCGACGTGTGCCGCTGTCTTGCCGGTGACTGCGAGCTGATGTTGAACCTGAATCTGCACGTACTCGGGCGCACCTTCTCGCCAGAGCCGCGCGCCGAACTCGCCCGCTGTCTTGCATTCGAGAATCTGAACGTCGGGCACGCCGACAATTTCCCGATCGATGTTGGCGAGCATCCACGGGATCGTCGGATGGCGCAGTACTGCGTTGACCTTGCGAACCTTGTTGCCGGTCTGCCGGGTGTACGACGCGGCTACGATGGGTTCCAACAGCACCCCCCAATATATCGGCGACGTCATATCGTTCGGATCGGGACTGGGAAGACCTTCCGCGCGTCCGGTTTGCCGGCGTGTCGGCCGGTCCATGATGGCGAGCCAATAGAAGCCCACCGCGAACATTGCGACGAGCGCGAGGCCCAGCCCGATCAGCACAAAAGGTAGGGGGATCAGAGATCACGGAAACTCCTGAGCGAAGTGCGCCGGTGCGGCAATGCATCGACGGAGCGGCCGTAGCTGGCCGTGCTCAGGAAGGCGATATGTGGTTGAAAGAAATTTGATTACGGCTCATGCACCGATTCGACCTCGCAATTCTGTCAGGAATTTTTGAGATGATGGGTGAGGTAATATTCGCGCGGATTGCCGTAGCCAATACCGTCGATATTTGTGACTAACCGAATACGCTGTTTAGTCTGCGAGGTCGGGATTGCCGGTCGGCGTGCTCGTCGCTAATACGAGTGCGGAGAGGTCCCCAGTTCGTCGCTTCTCGGCAACGCTTGACACTTGTTGACGCTGTTCTATTAGATTCCGTGGGATGTTCGAGGCCCGTGAGAGCGGATCGGACGAATCGCGAGTAGACCAAGATCATGAATAAAAACCATTATCGGCTGGTATTCAGCCGCGTACGCGGTATGTTGGTTGCGGTGGAAGAAACCGCCAGTGCATCAGGCAACGCAGGGCGGGGCGAAATCGGTTTCGCCGTTCGTTCGCCGCACGTATTCGCAAGCTTCACGCTTCGTCATGTGGCACTCGCCGTACTGGTTGCGGCCGGCGTGATGCCGATATGGGCCAATGCCCAGGTTGTTGCGGGCGGCGCGCACGCCCCGTCCGTGATCCAGACACAGAACGGACTTCAACAGGTGAACATCAACCGCCCCGGCTCGTCGGGCGTGTCGATGAACACGTACAACCAGTTCGACGTACCTAAGCCCGGGATTATTCTCAATAACTCGCCGATTAACGTCCAGACTCAACTGGGCGGCATTATCGGTGGCAATCCCAATTTCCAGGCGGGCGATGCGGCACGTCTGATTGTCAACCAGGTCAACAGCAACAACCCCAGCTTTATTCGCGGCAAAGTCGAGATTGGAGGTGCAGCCGCGCAACTCGTGATCGCAAATCAGGCTGGCTTGGTTGTCGATGGTGGCGGCTTCATCAATACGAGCAGAGCCACGTTGACAACCGGCAATCCGAACTTTGCGCCTGATGGGTCGCTCGCGGGTTTCAATGTCAACCAGGGCCTGATCTCCGTGGTTGGCGCGGGGCTCGATACGGCCAATGTCGATCAGGTGGATTTGTTGGCACGCGCCGTACAGATCAACGCCAAGGCTTACGCGAAGACTCTGAACGTGGTCGCTGGATCGAACCAGGTTGACTACAACACGCTGAGCGCCACGCGGATCGCAGGCAACGGCGCCGCGCCCGCCATCGCGATCGACGTCAGCCAACTTGGGGGTATGTACGCGAATAGGGTGTTTCTCGTTAGTTCCGAGAATGGAGTCGGTGTTGCGAACGCGGGCGACATTGCCGCTCAAGCGGGCGACCTGACGCTGCAAGCGAACGGTCGCCTCGTGCTGTCGGGCCAGACCAATGCGGTCGGCAATATGTCGCTGTCGGCCTCGGGCGGTATCCAGAACAGCGGCGTCACGTATGGCAAACAGTCGGTCACGGTCAACACGGGCGCAGACCTGACCAACAGCGGCGCATTGACCGCCCAGCAGAACCTGACCGCCAACGTCGGCAGTCTCAACTCGACGGGCACCCTTGGCGCAGGCATCAACGCCGACAGCACGGTCGGCACAAGCGGCGACCTTAGCGTCACGGGCAACGGCCATTTGACCGCGACGGGGACCAACAGCGCTGCCGGTAACGCGACCTTCACCGGCAGCGGCGTCGATCTGTCGAACAGCGCGACAGCCGCCAACGGCAACCTCGCGCTGAGCGCGACGGCGGGCGATGTGAATCTGACCGGCTCGACCGCCAGCGCCAAGGGCACAGTGAACGCGCAGGCGAGCGGCACGGTCATCAACGACCGGGGCGATCTGTCCAGTGGCGCGGGCATGACGCTTGGCGGCGGCAACCTGTCGAACCAGAGCGGCCGCGCCAATTCGCAAGGCCCGCTGTCGGTGCAGATGGCCGGCACCGTGTCGAACCAAAACGGCATGCTGAGTTCCCAAAGCACGGCCGACGTTCGCGGGAGTGCGATCCAGAACAATGCCGGGCTGATTCAGAGCGCAGGCAAGCAAACGATTGCTGGCGCATCGGTCGACAATAGCGCGGGCCGGTTGATTTCCCTGAACACAGACGGCCTGTCGGTGACGGCAACCGGTGCGATCACGAACGCAGCCGGCACGAACGTGAGCGGCGACCCGGGCGGCCTCATCGGCGGCAAGGGCGACGTCACCGTACAGGGGAGCACGGTCACGAACAGCGGTTCGGTATCGGCCGACGCGAACCTGAACGTGATTGGCCAGAGCGTCGACAACGGCAACGGCACGCTGCACGCCGGACAGACCACCACCGTCGACGCCGGCAATCATTTTGCGAATGCCAGCGGCCGGGTTGAGGGCCAAAGCGCCGTGTTGAACGGCGCGACGCTGGACAACTCCCAAGGCACGGTCAATGCGGCGACGGTCTCGCTGAACGGTTCGACACTGCTGAACCACGGCGGTACGGTCACGCAGACCGGCACCGGCCCGATGACGGTCGCGATCACCGACACGCTGGACAACTCGAACAACGGTCTGATCCAGACGCGCAGCACGGACTTGTCGCTCACGCCTGCTGCGCTGATCAACGACAACGGCGGTACGATCACGCACGTCGGCACGGGCACGTTGACGGTTGGTAACGCTTCAGGCTCCGTCAGCAACAAAGCGGGCTCCATCGCCAGCAACGGTCGAACCGTCCTGCAAGGAAAGACGATCGATAACTCGGCCGGTTCGGCGTCCGGACAAACGGGCCTGAGCGTCAATGCGGCCGACTCGATCACGAACATGGGCGGCAAGCTCACGTCGAACGCGAATGTCGATGCGACCGCAGGCGGCGCACTCGTTAACGACGGCGGCGAACTTGGTTCAAAGACGGCAGCTACAACGATTCATAGCGCCTCGCTGTCGAACCTCGACGGCAAGATCGTCTCCCCCTCTTTGACAGCAACCGTCGCTGGCTTGATCGACAACAGCCAGAACGGCGACATCGAGGGCAATCAACTTTCGTTGACAGCTGCAAATCTGAAAAACCAGGGCGGCCACATTTCGCAATGGCAGAACGGGCCGACCACGCTCGCCATTTCCGGCACGCTCGACAATTCGAATGGCGGCGTCATTCAAACCAACAGCACGGCCCTGACGCTCGCGCCGGCCGCGCTGGACAACTCGAAAGGCACCATCACGCACGGTGGCACCGGCACGCTGACGCTCGCACCGGGCAATGGCGCGGGGACCTTGCAAAATATCGGCGGCACGATCGGTACCAACGGCCAGGCCGTTGTGAAAGCCGGTAGTCTGGACAATAGTAGCGGGGTCATCGCCGCCAAACTGGGTTTGTCGGCCATGATCGCCGGAGCGATGAACAACGCTCAGGGCCTGATGCGCTCGAACGCGGCGCTGTCGATCATCAGCAACGGGACACTGTCGAACCAGCAAGGGCACATCGAGGCGGGCACGGCCGGCGACACGAGCACGCTGTCGATTCAGGCCGCGTCGATCGATAACACCGATGGCGCGGTGCACGACTTCGGCACGGGCAAGATGACCGTGCAAGGCGGCAGCCAGATCGTGAACAGCCACGCGGGCGGTGTCGACGGCATGGGGCAGATGACCGGCCAGGGCGACGTGACGATCGCTGCGACCTCGATCTCGAACACGCAGGGCGGCCAGTTGATGGGCGCGAACCTCCGCGTTCAGGGCAATAGCCTCGACAACTCAGGAGGGCAGGTCGGTAACGTCGCGAATGCCACGGGCGACGTGAACGTTGCGATGTCGGGCGCGGTGACGAATACCAACGGATCGATCACCTCGACGCGCGACCTGTCGGTAGCGGCTTCCACGCTGCTCGGCGGAGGCACGTACAGTGCTGCGCGCGACGCGGCGATTAATCTGCAAGGCGACTTCACGACGACGCCGCAAACGCAGTTCAACATTGGGCGCGACCTGACTTTTACGTTGCCGGGCACGTTCGCCAACAGCGCGAACCTGCAATCGGTCCACAACCTGACGGTCAACGCCGGCAACATCGTCAATACGGGCGCGATGACGGCCGGCAGCGTGCTCAGTACGCATTCGGGCGACCTGACGAACTATGGCGCGATGGTCGGCGGCAGCGTCGCCATCCAGGCAAGCGGAACGGTGTCGAACCTCGGCCCTGTCGCGCTAATCGGTGCATCGGACACGTCGGGCCTGCTCGAAATTCTTGCGCACGACATCGAGAACCGCGACGACACGACGCTGGGCGATTCGATGCCGACCACGACGATCTTCGGGCTCGGCAAAGTGGTTTTGGCGGGCGGCAAGGACGCGAACGGCAACTATACGAACGCGGCGTTGATCAACAATTCATCGGCGGCGATCCAATCGGGCGGTTCGATGGAACTGCATGCTGACAAGATCACGAACACGCGGCGCGTGATGCAGACCTCGGGGGATACGAGCCAGGTCGACCCGGCATTGCTGCAACAGCTCGGCATCAGCATGTCGGGGTGCGCCGCCTACTACGTCGCGGCCTGTAGCGGTCAGGACGTGCACTGGATCAACCTGTTCCACGATCCGAATTACCCCGATTACGATCCCGCGCCCATCATCGCCGCGCTCAAATTGCAGCCGGGCGGTGTATTCACCGTTCCACCGAACGGCGGCCAATGGAACAGCGGTTATCAGTACACGACCTACGAGGGCAAGGCGGTCGCCAATACCGTGACGAAACTGAGCCCAGGCGCGCAGATCGCGTCGGGCGGCGACCTGGACGCGTCGACGGTCAAGACATTCCAGAACTACTGGAGCAGCGTGACGGCAGTCGGCAACATCAAGCAACCCGTGAGTCTCGATATGGACGGCTGGGGCGCGACGGGCCAGCAAGCGCCGGGCGTGACGGTCACGTATTCCGGCTACTACCACTACAACAACTACGACAACTCGGAACACAACTGGACCTTGCCGTTCGGCGACAAGCCGTTCGTTGGCGGACCGGGCGGCTATACGCAGGCGGCTCCTGCCGACGTGAGGAAGTACGGTCTGCCCGACTATCGCTCGACCTGGGGCGCGAACGGCACGATCTCGGGCAACGGCATGAGCGTGAACAACACGGCGGCCAACGCGACCATCCCGTCGCTCGGCCTGCTGCCAGGGCAAGCGGTGCCGGGGCTGACGATCGGGACGGTGAGCGGTAACGCGAGCGGCACACAATCGGGAGCCGCCGCGATCAAGGGAGGTACGCCCACCTGGATTGATCCGGTGATCGCGAGCGCGACCGCTGTGAACGTGTTGAACAACCTGACGATTCCGCAAGGCGGCCTGTACCGGCCGAATCCTGCCCCGAACCCGACGTATCTCATCGAGACGAACCCCGCGTTCACTCGAATGAACAATTTCCTGTCGAGCGATTATTACCTGAACCAGATCGGCGTGAATCCGCTGACCACCGAAAAGCGCCTCGGTGACGGGTTCTACGAGCAGCAGCTCGTGCGTAACCAGGTCACGCAACTGACAGGCAAGGCAGTATTGGGGCCGTATACGGACCTACAGGGCATGTATCAGTCGCTGATGCTCGCGGGCGCTGAATTGTCGAAGTCGCTGAACCTGCCGCTCGGCATGAGCCTGTCGGCGCAGCAGGTGGCTGCGCTCACGAGCAACGTGATCATCATGCAGACCGAGACAGTTGGCGGTCAGCAAGTGCTCGTGCCGGTCGTATATTTGGCGAAGGCCGATCAGCAGAACGCGAACGGGCCGCTGATCACGGCCGGCAATATCGATTTAAAGAACACGCAGGTCTTCACGAACAGCGGAACCGTGAAGGCGGACACGACACTCGCCCTTCAGGGCAAGCAGATCGACAACGCGTTCGGTGCGCTGCAAAGCGGTGGGCTGATGTCGCTCGACACGACGGGCAACGTGGATCTCACGTCGGCCAATGTGAAGGCCGGCAGCCTTGACCTGAATGCAGGCAACAAGCTGATTCTGGATACCGCGACGCAGACGACGCACCAGGTCAGCCGCGATGGCGCGACGAGCGACAAGACGACGCTCGGCCCCGCTGCGAACCTGAACGTGGCCGGCGACGCGTCGATCAAGACCGGCGGCGACTTCCAGCAGAACGCGGGCAACCTGAATGTCGGCGGGAACCTGAACGCCAATATCGGCGGCAACTGGACGCTTGGCGCGCAGCAGACCGGCGAGCACAAGGTCGTGCAGCGCGCGAACGGCGTGTCGGATACGGACCTCAACAGCGCGACCGGCAGCACGGTGAACGTCGGCGGCAAGTCGGCCATCGGTGTGGGCGGTGACTTGACGGCGCAAGGTGCGCAGCTCGACTTCGGCCAGGGCGGCACGATCGCGGCCAAGGGTAACGTGACCTTCGGTGCGGCGAGCGTCACGTCGACGATCAACGCCAACAGCTCGGGCGACCAAGGGAATCGCAGCTATGCGGAAACCCGGCATGGGTCGGACCAGGCGCTGACCGGCACGACCGTCAAGGGCGGCGATACGCTCAATGTGGTGTCGAACAAGGACATCAACGTCATCGGCAGCACGATCGATCTGAACAAGGGCGATGCGAACCTGCTGGCGGCCGGCGATGTGAATGTCGGGGTGGCTACCGAAACGCATGTGTACAACTCGCGCGAGACGCATAGCCGTAGTGGCGTTGTGAGCGGCACGAAGATCGCCAGTTCGCAAGATGCAACCTCGACGATCGCGAACGGTAGCCTTATCTCAGCGGAGGGCGTGTCGATCGGCAGCGGCAAGGACATCAACATTCAGGGCAGCACGGTCGTCGGCACGCACGATGTGGCGCTGAACGCGGCGCACGACGTGAACGTGACGACTTCGCAGAACACCAGTCAGTCATCGACCACTTATCAGGAACAGCACTCGGGCCTGATGTCGGGCGGCGGCCTGTCGTTCTCGGTCGGCAACAGCAAGCTCGCGCAGCAGAATCAGGCGTCGAGTGTCACGAACAACGCGAGTACGGTCGGCTCGGTCGACGGTAATCTGACCGTCAACGCGGGCAACACGCTGCACGTGAAGGGCAGCGATCTGGTGGCAGGAAAGGATGTCACCGGAACGGCGGCGAACATCGTCGTCGATTCGGCAACCGATACTTCGCACCAGGCGCAGCAGCAGCAGACGAGCAAGAGCGGGCTGACAGTGGGCTTGTCGGGCTCCGTGGGCGATGCGATCAACAATGCGATCAGCGACGCGCAGGCTGCACGCGAATCGGCGAAGGACGACAACGGTCGCGCTTCGGCGCTGCATAGCATCGCGGCGGCCGGTGACGTGGCATTCGGCGGTATGGGCGCCGCAAAGCTGCTGGACGGCGCGAAGGGACCACAGGCCCCGAGCATCGGTGTGCAGGTCAGCGTCGGTTCGAGCCATAGTTCGATGCAGTCGTCGGAAGACCAGACGATTCAGCGGGGCTCCAGCATCAATGCGGGCGGCAATGCGAAGCTGATCGCGACGGGCAACGGCACGCCGAAGGACGGCAACATCACGATCGCGGGCTCGAACGTGAACGCGGCCAACGTGGCGCTGATCGCGAACAACCAGGTCAATCTCGTCAACACGACCGATACCGACAAGACGCAGAGTTCGAACTCGTCGTCTGGGTCGAGCGTCGGCGTGTCGATCGGCACGAACGGTGTCGGCGTGTCCGCGTCGATGCAGCGCGCGCACGGCGACGGGAATTCGGATGCGGCGATCCAGAACAACACGCACATCAACGCGGGCCAGACCGCGACCATCGTCAGCGGCGGCGACACGAACGTGATCGGCGCGAACGTGAACGCGAACAAGTTCGTGGCCGACGTGGGCGGCAACCTGAACGTGGCGAGCGTTCAGGATACGACCGTGAGCGCTGCGCATCAGTCGAGCGCGGGCGGCGGCGTCACGATCAGTCAGGCTGGAGGCGTTGGCGGGAGTTTCAGTGCACAGAACGGCCACGCGGACGGCAACTATGCGGGCGTGAAGGAGCAGGCTGGCATCCAGGCCGGTGCGGGCGGATTCGACGTGACCGTGAAGGGCAACACCGATCTAAAGGGCGCGTATATCGCCAGCACGGCCGATGCGTCGAAGAATAGCCTGACGACCGGCACGTTGACGACCAGCGACATCGAGAACCACTCGCACTACAGCGCGAACAGCGCGGGCTTCAGCGCGGGGGCGTCGGTCGGATCGAGCGGCAAGTCGGTCGGTCCGTCGTCGGTGTCGGGCGCGGGCGGCGTCACGCCGATGGTGTTCCAGAACGACAGCGGCGATCAGAGCGCGACGACAAAGAGCGCGGTGAGCGCCGGCACGATCAACATCACGAAGCCGGGCGAGCAGACGCAGGACGTTGCGAACCTGAACCGCGACACGGCGAATTTGAACGGAACCGTTTCGAAGACGCCGGATGTTCAGAAAACGCTGTCGCAGCAGGCCGATACGATGAATGCGGCGCAGGCGGCCGGTCAGACGATTTCGCAGGGGATCGGCCTGTACGCTGACGGCAAACGCAAGGATGCGATCGATGCGGCCAAGGCCGCCTACGAGCGCGGCGACCTCGTTGCGATGCAGTCGTACATTGACCAAGCGAAGAGCTGGGATGAGGGCGGCGCGTCGCGCGCGGGCTTGCAAGCAGCCGGCGGTGCGCTGATCGGCGGGCTCGGCGGCGGCAGCGCGCTCACGGCGATCGGCGGCGCAGCGGGAGCCGGCACGTCGTCACTGCTGGCCGGACAGGCAGAGAAGATCAGCAAATCGGTGGGCGATACGACCGGCTCGTCGCTGGTCGGCAACATCGCTGCGAACGTCGTGGCAACGGTCGGTGGCGCACTGGTCGGCGGCAGCGCAGGAGCCGCCGCCGCATCGAACGTCGAGCTTTACAATGCCAACGAAGACAAGAACCGAGGCGAGGATCAGAAGGAAATCGCGGAGCTTAAGAAGGCGCTGGATAAAGAGCGCGCGATGATCGGTCAAGTCAATCTGACGCAACGCCAAGAGGACGGACTGACAACTGTGCCGGCCACGGCCGTGGCGGGTGTGTTGAGCGGCGGCAAGGCCACGGGAGGCGCAGGGAAATCATCGGGGAAGGCCACAAACAGCACCTCCGGCTCCGCACCCATGATCAATGGCGTTACGGTAACCGACCGGGTTACCGGAAACGTCTATCAAGGCACCGTTGATCTTCAGCCGACGCTAGATCGAATCGCGTCTGGCGTGAAGTATCCTTCACGTAACGACAGCACCACGTTCAGCAATAACGAAGGGCTTTTGCCGCGGCAGCCAGCAGGCTACTACACGGAATACGTTGTTCCGACACCTGGGGTGAACGGTGTCGGTCCGCAGCGGATCGTGACCGGGCAAAATGGCGAGGTGTATTACACGCCCGACCACTATAAGACGTTCATTCCCGTAAAAAGGTAACCGCGATGACAATTGTCAACCCGTTTCGTTACGAGGCACAACCAAATGGTTATCGCCCGAAAGACGCATTCGTTGCCATGCTTCCCTCGACAATCGGAACGAAGAGTGGCTTGCTTGAGGCGCTCGCGTCCTTGCTCGCATTTCCGGCATATTTCGGCTTCAACTGGGATGCGTTGTTTGACTGCTTCCGTGACTTCAGTTGGCTAAACGAACACGACATCGTGTTGATCCATCCAGAGCTCCCGATGTTGCAGCAGTCAGAGCTCAAGATATATCTGCGTTTGCTGCGCGACTCAGCTCTCGATTGGCGTCCAGACGAAGCACATCGCTTCGAGGTCGTATTTGCCGAGTCGGACAAGGAGACCGTAGAACGCTTGCTGCGTGAGGGATAGCCGGCTACCAGCATCTTCGATGGATTGAATCCGAGCACATGGGGCTTGATGGAGATGAGCCTCATACAAAACGGATTGCAAAAAAGCTGATGAGTTTGTTGATGTAGGACTTCTGGCTATGCCGGTCTTACCGCTTCCACCGCATCTTGGGTCCGCTCGGGCATTTGTCAAATACATTCCTAACCAAAAGTGACCAATCTTAAAAGGGAAATTATGAGGCGGTTAGCATTTGGGTCACTTTTCGTCTTCATTTCGTTCGCTGCACGGGCCCAACTGGCCCCCACTCCGAACGACCAGGCCGCCGCCGCCCGCGCGAACGCGGAGCAGAATCAGCAGGTGCAACAGCGCCGTGACGCCCAGCAGCGCGACGCCACTGTGCAAGCGCCGGGCGTGCGTTCGGACTTACCACGCCCGGAAGCCTATCCGGTATTGCCGACTGAAACGCCGTGCTTTCGAATCGATCGTTTCGCGCTCGACGTGCCCGACTCGTTACCGGCCGCGTCAAAGGCGCAAGGCGCGTCAGCCCTGCCGATGGATCGCTTCGCCTTTGCGCGTGACTGGCTTGCGCACTACGCCGGCCAATGCGTCGGTAAGCAAGGCGTCGACCTGATCGTTAAAGGCGTGTCGCAGGCCATCCTCGCACGCGGCTACATCACGACCCGCGTACTCGTGCCCGAGCAGGATTTGTCCACCGGCACACTGAAGCTTGCTCTGATTCCGGGCGTGATCCGCCACGTGCGTTTCAACGACGAGAAGTTGCGCGGAACGTGGAAGACCGCTTTCCCGACTCGCGACGGCGACGTGTTGAACCTGCGCGACATCGAACAAGGGCTTGAGCAGATGAAGCGCGTCTCAAGCCAGGACGTGTCGATGCGGATCGCACCGGGTGACATGCCGGGCGAGAGCGATGTCGTGCTAGACGTGAAGCGCGGAAAGCCGTGGACCGTTGTCGCGTCGATCGACAATTCCGGCACGCGCGCGACCGGCAGACTGCAAGGCAACGTATCGCTTGGCGTCGACAACCCACTGGGCCTGAACGACATCTTCAACGTCGGCTTCAACCAGGACTTGGAATTTGGCGACAAGCGTTTCGGTTCGCACGGCTGGAACGCGTTCTACTCGGTTCCTTGGGGATACTGGACCGGCACCCTATCAGCCTATACCAGCACGTACTTTCAACCGCTCGCGGCCGTGAACCAGACGTTCGTTGCCAGCGGCAACATGAAGACTGTCGACTTTAGGCTCAATCGTGTGCTGACACGCAGCCGGAGCGATGTATTCGGTGCCCAGGTTCGCCTGACGCGCCGCTTCGGCGATAGCTACATCGAAGGCACGACGATACCGTCGTCGCACCAGAACGCAACCTTCCTCGAGTTCGGCCTGAACGACCGGCACTATTTCGGCTCGGCGCAGTTCGACGGCTCGCTTGCCTATCGTCAAGGGCTCGGTTGGCTCGGCTCGACCGACAGCATGTTCGCGGCGGACGGCGGCCAGACTTACCGATTCAAGATGATCGTGCTCGATGCGAATCTGTCGACACCGTTCGTAATCGGTACGCAGCCGTTCAAATACGTGACGACCTTTCATGGCCAGTACACCGGCAATACGGTTTCGTACCTCGATAGCATCACGATCGGTAGCCGTTATACGGTGCGGGGATTCGATGGCGAAACTCTGCTGGCGGCGTCACGCGGTTTCTACTGGCGCAATGAATTGCAAGTACCGATCGCGCAGACCGGGCTATCGGCCTATGCCGGTCTCGACTACGGTCGGGTCTGGGGGCCGGAGCCGGTTGCCTTGGTTGGCACGCAGCTCGCCGGCGCAGTGATTGGTGTCAAGGGTAGTGTCGCAACGCGGTTCGGCGGATATGGCTACGACCTATTTGCCGGCACACCTGTCTACAAGCCGTCGGGTTTTCCGACGGCACGTGTGACGCTCGGTTTTCAGGTGACTGCTCAGTTCTAAAGACAATGAGCCAAGACACTTCTCCGACACGTACACGTCGCAAGCCCGATGTTGCATATGCCCGTCTGGTCGAGATTGCCACCGAACGGGGGCTTACGCTTCTGACGCTCAAATGGCGCGGGCTGAAGTCCTACTATGAATTCCGCTGCGAATCGGGCCATGACTTCACTCGCATAGGCACTGTCGCGATGCGAGGCACGATAACTTGCCTCCAGTGCGAGCAAGTGCGCGTGCAGGGCCGCTTTCAGGAGTTGCTGAGTGAACGCGGTCTTGTTTGTCATGAGGGATCCTATCTCGGTCAAACGGCGCGGCAACACTTCACCTGTCGTTCTGGACACGAATGGACTACTGAGGCTCGCAAGATTCTAGACGGTCATGGGTGTCCACGATGCGCAAAAGTTGAGTTGGCTGCTTGTCTCCTACATTCCGATGGCTTGAAACGCCTCCATGAGGCAGCGACGGAGCGCGGCGGTCGCTGTCTGACTGACACGTATATTGGTATCTCTGCCCATTACGAATGGGAGTGTGCCGAGGGCCATCGATGGACAGCCGTGGCTCACAGAATCGTCGACGGTGGATGGCGCCCGCACTGTGCACGAATCAGACACGGAGAACAGCAACGTGATCCGAACGGTTTCCAGCGATTGCAGGCCGCAGCGGCGTTACGCGGCGGACAGCTTCTCTCGACGGCGTATCACCTGACAAACTCGAAGTACCGATTCCGATGCGCACGTGGACATGAATGGACGACGTGGGGGCATTTAGTGCTTGGCGGGGCATGGTGTTGGCATTGCGCCAATCTCGCGAAGCGCCGAACGATAGAGGACATGCAGGCGGTTGCTGCGGAGCGCGGTGGTCGATGTCTGAGTACCGAATATCACGGCAATCGAGTCAAATTGACATGGCAGTGCGCACACGGGCATGTGTGGGACTCAATGCCCAACACGGTGGTCAATCGCGGCGCATGGTGCCCGAACTGTTTTCGGTTGCGAATCACGCGCGATCCGATGTTGCGCCGACGCTATGATCACGAGGGGAAGTGATTTGACCGTTGGAATCGTGGCGCGCGGCGACTACGACGAGTCTAGGCCAGACAACAGAAGAATGGGTGAGTGGGAAAGGGGGCGATCCGACGAGGCGGCCGACCTAGTTCCCGAGTATCCCCAAAGCCCACTACGAGCGGGCTTTGTTGGGATACTGCTGAGCTCGAACCAGCCCAGTATGCGAGTCACGAGTTCCAGCGCAAACTGGCCGCCTACGGCATGCGTTGCTCGATGAGCCGCAAGGGAAATTGTTGGGGCAACGCCCCGACGGAAAGCTTCTTCAACAGCTTGAAGAACGAACGGGTTCACGCCAAGCGCTACCGGACGCATCAGGACGCGAAGGCTGACCTGTCCGAATACATCGAAGCGTTTTACAACCGCCGTCACGTTTCACTTCGATAACGGCATCGAGCGCCGCGAACGGCGACGGACGAGCGGCTTCGAGTTGAGTGAGACCGGCTGCTCTCACTGACAAACACTTTCGACTGCGACCGATTCGACCTAGAACGAGTAGGCGAGCGATGCGAACAGGCTGCGCGGCGCGCCCGGCGTGACCCACTGGCTGTTGTACGAGCTGACATAGGTCGTGCGATTGAACAGGTTGTTCAGTACGACCGACGCGCGCAGGTGCTTGTTGACTTGCACGTAGCTGTTGATCTGCACGGTCGCATAGGCGGGTAGCTCGAAACCGTCCTGCGTGTTCGCCGTATTGCCGGCCCGGCGCCCGACATAGATCACGCCTGTGCCGACGCCCGCCTTGTCCGCGAACGGCAGCGCGGTTTCGTACATGAGCAGCGCGCTGCCGCTCAGCCGCGGAATATCGACGAGGCGCGCGCCGGGTGTGAGCACGGCATCGCGTGTGACCTCGGCATCGACATACGCGAAGTTGACGATGCCGCGCAAGCCGTGGCCCAGGTCGCCGTTCCATTCGAATTCGACGCCGCGGCTGCGCACCTCGCCGGCCGCGCGCGAGAAGCCCGCATTCGCCGGATCGGCGGTCAATACGTTGCGCTTGTTGACGTAGAACGCCGCGACGGTCGCGAGCCAGCGAGCCCCGGCCCATTTCGCGCCGGCTTCGTAGCCATGCCCCTTCTCCGGGTCGAATGCACGACCGTCAGCATCGGCGCCGTTGTTCGGCCGGAACGAGTACGCGGTGTTCGCATACAGCGACAGCGCGGGGCTCATTTCGTACACGACACCGATGCGCGGGCTCAACGCAGTCTGCAGCTGACTGCTCGTCACGCCTTTCAGGCGGTTCTCGACCGACTGATGGAAGCGATCCCAGCGCAGCCCGGCGAGGATTTTCCAGTGAGATCCGAACGCCAGCGTGTCCTGCGCGTAGGCGCCTTGTCCGTCGTCGCGCTCGAGCAGGTTGGTCGCGGTGCGTAACGTCGGCGTCGGCTGGCCGTAGACGGGATCGAAGATGTCGATTGAATAAGGCGCGGCGGCGCTCGGCGTCGAGCGCGCGACGAACTGATCGTAGTTGAAGCGATACGCATCGACGCCCATCACGAGCGTGTGGCCGATGGCGCCGGTGCGGAACTTGCCGGTCGTTTCGATGCGGCCTTGCAAGTCGTTCGAGTGAAACGCGACTTGTCGGTAGCGGCGCCACAGCGTGCGACCGTCCGGCTGCAGCGCGAACGCTTCGGACGAGCGACCGGACAGGTCGGTGTCGCGCTGCGCGAAGCCGGCGTTGATCGACCAGTTCCCATCGATGCGGTGCTCGAGCGTGAACTGGTGGCCCGTGTTGCGCACGTCGAAGTCGCCGTCGCGCGGCTCGCCGAGGAAGCGCGATGCGGGAATCGCGCCGAGTTGCCCGTTGACCGCTACCACGCCGCGATCGAGCGGCGCGCGCTGGCGCGCGCTTTCGAACTCGTAATGGAGCGTCGTGTCCGCGCCGATGTCCCACGTGAACGACGGTGCGAACAGGTAGCGTTTGCTCGACACCGTATCGCGGAAGCTGCCGTTGTTCTCGTTCATCGCGACGAAGCGGTATGCCAGCGATTTCGTGACGGGTCCGGTCGAATCGAGCGTCTCGCGCAACGCGCCGTAGCTGCCGGCCGACACGTCGACGGTGTTCGAGCGCGCGAACTGCGGCTGCTTCGTGGTGTAGCTGATGAGGCCGCCCGGATCGCCGCGGCCGTATAGCGCGGACGCAGGCCCCTTGAGCACCTCCATGCGTTCGAGGTTAGCGGTGTCGCGCGGGACGCTGATCCCGCGGTTCCACGAGAAGCCGTTGACGAGGTAGTCGGTGCCGGACGTATTTCCGTCGCCGGCAAATCCGCGCACCGCGTAGTTGTCCCACAGCCCGCCGAAGTTGTTCTGGCGTGCGACGCCCGCGATCCAGTCGTACAGATCCTCGCCGCGCGTCGCGGCGACGGTCTGGGCCAGTTTCGCGTCGACGCTGCTGACCGCGAACGGAATCTCCATCACGTCCGTCTCGGTGCGCGTCGCGCTCGTCGATTCGGGCGCGCGAAACGGCGCGGTCGTGCGCTGCCCGGAGACCTCGATGGCGGGCAGCGGCACTTCCTGCGCATCGGCGGCGCTCAGACCGGCCGTGCCGACGACGATGGCCATCGGTGCGGCCGCCCAGTTTTTCCTGCCCATACCCGTCCTTTGATGTGGTTCGCGTTCGGGCATGGCGGACGGCTTCGCGCCGGCATCTGTGTCCCAAACAGTACATTCGTGCAGAAATTTAATGCAAATGAGATGCATTTGCAATCGTAAGATCATGCTTTTGTGTGCGACGCGAAGCGGCCGGTAACGGGGCGGCCGCCGTCGATCTGCCGGTGCGCAACGGCGATACCGACGATCAGATCGCGACGACGACCGACCTGTTCGAGCGGATGCGATTGGCCATGGATTTCGAGAGCGGCGGGATCGTCACCGGTTCGCTCGCAGTCGGCGAAGCGGGAGCGCTGCGGTTCCGGCTGATGCTCGACGTCGCATCCGGACGAAAATCCCGAAGCGAGGAGTGCATCGGCGAACGCGAGTTCGTGCTGTCGCTGTGCGGCGAGATCATGTGACGCGGCGGAACGACCTATTGCAATGCGCCGCCAGTAACATTTTCCCTGTAGCCGGGCAGGACTACGATGTTTTCTTGGACTGTGAGCGTCGTACGTGTCGGACAGCAATTCGCAGAATCGACAAAGATGGCTTAGATGAACCTGTTAGCGCAACATCGGCAAGGAAGTGCTCGGCCATGTGAAGGCGAGTCGGGATAGCTGGCCGGTTCTGAAACATACAAGGGTATTAGTCGCGCATGACGAGCGACGGGCGGCGATCCCTAAACACCGCTATCTGACGGAGCGTGCGCCGGGTATGCCGGCCTCCCTTTCTCAGACCACGGAGCGGTGAAAACCTGAATCCTGGGCTGGCCAGGCTCGATGGACCTTGGTAGGAAGTGATGGCGATGCGCTATTGGGGGCGGCGCTCGTTGTTGAACTGTCGCCAGCGTTCGATGAGCACCTTGGCTCCGGCACGGGTACGGAACTATTCGCGGTTCAGCAGTTCGTCACGCAACTTGCCGTCGAAGCTCTCGACGAATCCATTTTGCGACGAACTGCCGGGCGCGACGAAGGTCGGGCCGATTGCTGCATCTCGAAGCCACACGTTCGAATCGCGCAGGGCGGGCCAGTCTGAACCTTCCAGAACCTTCCGGTGTTACAACCGGGGTTACCCAACCTCATCACTCAACCGTCACCGATTTCGCCAGGTTCCTCGGCTTGTCGATATCCGCCCCACGCAAACACGCCGCGTGATACGCGAGCAGCTGCAACGGCACGACGTGCAGGATCGGCGACAGCAGCCCGTAGTAATCCGGCATCCGCAGCACCGACACGCCTTCGCTGTTGTCGATCCGCGTATCGGCATCGGCAAACACGTAAAGCTGCCCGCCGCGCGCCCGCACTTCCTGCATGTTCGACTTGAGCTTTTCGAGCAGCGCGTCGTTTGGCGCGATCGTCGCGACAGGCATCGTGTGGGTCACGAGCGCCAGCGGCCCGTGCTTCAGCTCGCCCGCGGGATACGCTTCCGCATGGATATACGAAATCTCCTTCAGCTTCAGCGCACCCTCGAGCGCGATCGGGTAGTGCAGCCCGCGCCCGAGAAACAGCGCATTCTCGTGCTGCGCGAATTCCGCCGCCCAGCGCTCGATCTGCGGCTCGAGTCCGAGCACTTCGTCGAGCGCGCCGGGCAGTCGCCGCAATTGCATCGTGTAGCGCGCGAGCTGCGCGTCGTCGACGTAGCCGCGCAGCCGCCCGAGCGTGACGGCGAGAATGAACAGCGCGACGAGCTGGGTCGTGAACGCCTTGGTCGACGCGACGCCGATTTCCGGGCCGGCGCGCGTCAGGAAGCGCAGGCCGGTCTGACGCATCATCGCGCTGGTCGGCACGTTGCAGATCGCCAGTGTGTCGATGTGGCCGAGCGCCTGCGCGTATTTGAGCGCGGCGAGCGTGTCGGCGGTCTCGCCGGATTGCGACACGCTCACCACCAGCGTGTTCGGCAGCGCGAGCGCGTCGCTGTAACGGTATTCGCTCGCGATCTCGACCTGCGCGGGCACGCGCGCGATCGTTTCGAGCCAGCGGCGGGCGGTCAGCCCGGAATAATGACTCGTGCCGCACGCGAGAATCAGCACGTTGTCGATCTGCTCGAACGCCCGCGCGGCGTCCGGGCCGAATACCGACGGATCGAACAGCCCCGCATCGGGGATGGTCGCGGCCACGGCCTGCGGTTGCTCGAAAATCTCCTTCTGCATGAAATGCCGGTACGGCCCGAGTTCGACCACGGCCTGCGCGGAGGAAACGGTTTGTATCGTGCGCTCGACCGGTGCGCCGGTGCGATCGAGGACCCTCGCGCCATTCGGCGTCAACTCGACGATGTCGCCTTCCTCGAGAAAGATGAAGCGGTCGGTGATGCCGGCGAGCGCGAGCGCGTCGGACGCGAGAAAGCATTCGCCGTCCTTCAGGCCGACGACGAGCGGCGAGCCGGCCCGCGCGCCGATCAGCCGCTGCGGCTCGTGCTTGCTGAACACCGCGATCGCGTAGGCGCCGTGAAGCTGCGACGTCGCATCGCGCACGGCGGCGAGCAGGTCGCCGCGATACATGCTGTGGATCAGGTGAGCAACGACCTCGGTGTCGGTCTGTCCGTCGAATTCGTAGTGCTCGTCTGAAAGTTGCTTGCGCAACGTTTCGTGATTCTCGATGATGCCGTTGTGAACGAGTGCGATTTCATCGCGCGAGAAGATCGGATGCGCGTTGCAGGTCGCCGGCGCGCCGTGCGTCGCCCAGCGCGTGTGCGCGATGCCGGTACTGCCGGTCAGGCCGGCGCTGCGCACGTGCGCGTCGAGATCGGCGACGCGCGATACGCTGCGCTCGCGGCGCGCCTGGCCGTCGACGACCGTCGCCACCCCGCATGAATCGTAGCCGCGATATTCGAGGCGCCGCAAACCTTCAATCAGAATCGGAACGATGTCCCGTTGCGCGACCGCGCCGACGATGCCACACATGACCCGTCTCCTTCCCTGTGATTTATCCCGGACCACGCACACGCTTGCGTCAGCGCGACGCGGTCTCCGTTGTCGCCGCCGTCGTGAATCCGCACTGAGCGGGCACGACAGGGGCGGTCATCCGGCTTTCGAATGCCAGATAAAGCGACTCCTCCAGTACGTTCCAGTGTGCGCCGTGCCGGTAGGGGCCCGATCGCGCATGCCAGCACGCGACCGTGCTCCAGTCATTCATCTTGAATGCGACCAGCGCGATCAAACTCCATGGATAATCGGTGCCGGCGAGCTGTGGCCAGGTCTTGCCGTATTTCTGCATCCACTGCGCATAAATCCTCTCGTTCGATTGTTCGGGAACCTGAATGCCGGACAGGAGCGGGAAGATCTGCGCGACTTTCGCCGGATAAAAGCTCGTATCGCTGATTCGCTGCGTGCTGGCGCGAAAGCCGGATTGCGCGCCGCGCCAGAACACCTTCAGGATCGCCGACGCGAGCTGGTCGGCGCGCTGGCTCCACGGGCCCGCGTGCGTGTAGTCGGCATGCTGGACGTAGTGGGCCGCGAGCGCCTGGAACGCGCTGTGTACCTCGACGTTGTCCATCAGCAGCGCGACGTGCAGCGTCGACGAGATCTGATAGACGCCGGAGGGTTTGTCGAGCAGCGTGTCCAGATGCGTGCCTGCGCGGTTGAGGCTGAGTTCCCACGCGGCAGGCATGCCGTCGGGTGGTGCGAAGCGGGCGAGCAGCTCGATCCAGGTCGCCATCATCGCGTCGTCGGCATCGGCTTCGGCACATGCGCTGTACTGGCCATTCTTCACGCAGTAGCGATCGAAGCCGCCATCCTGATGCTGGCGAGGCAACAACCATGCGATCCACGCGAGTGCCGCCTGACGGGCGTCGAGTTGTGCGTCGGCGGCGGCGAGCAGTGCCTTCGCCGCGAAATAAGGATCGATGCCGGCGCCGTTCAGGCGCACGGTGATCGCGCCGTCGGGGCGTTGGTACATCCCGTTGAGCTGGAGCTCGGCCGCGCTCGCGTGCAGCGCGAAGCCGCACGCGACGACGCAGCAGGCAACGCGCCACGACCGGCACAGCCGGGTGGCGGCCGCCACGCATGCGCGTGCGGTCGGGAAAAGCGCGGGCCGATTCATGATCGGGGGCTCCTGCGCAATCGTCGCCGGGCGCGGCGTTGGCCGCGTCGCGCGCCGGCGAGCGTGTCGACATTGGGGCTCAGTTCACCTTGGCGATGGTGAACATGAGGCTTGTGCCGTGATTCGCGCTCACGAGCCGGTTCTTCGCATGAGAGCCCGAAGGCGGCCGGTGGATCGCGCGGATGTCAACGGGAAGCGGCGGCACGTTCGTCGCGCGGGGCGGTTGTCTTTCGCCCCGGGCGGACGCATCGTGTCGCCTCCCGGCTTCGTTGCTTTGGCGTCCCCGTCTGTCTGCTGTCGTGCACGTACATCGGGACGCACCTGTCTGGCATTAAGCAAGGCATGAGCCATCGGCCGCGATGCCCTGCGCAGCAAGGGGCGGGGTGCCGGCCGCGGGTGCGGCTCGCGCGGCGGCGGCGTGTTTTGATTCATCGACGAATCAGCTTGTGCGCATGCGGCGCGATTGCGCGCGGTCGGGTTCACGGCCCGCACGCGTCACGCGGCGGGCGATTTGTCTGCCTAACCTGCGCCGCCTTGCCGGGTGTGGCTTGGCGTGGTTGGGCGTCACGCGCCGTTCGTTGCGAGTGCATCGGCCGGGAAGGCGTGGCGGAGCCCGCTGCTGCATTCAGCGGATGGGCCGAACTCCGATGTAACGACCCCGTTCGGGATCTGCGTTACACATTCGCAACATTTCCCGCCCGTCGATTCGTGTGACGCGAACGATGCTGCGTGTCGGGGAAATCCTCCGTTCGTGACCGTGGCCGGACGGTCGATTGCATGCTGCGCACTGCACAGACAAAAGTGGCGAATCGAAGCGACGCAAAGCGTTTCGAAAGAAGCATGAGGTCCGATGCGAAACGGGCGCTCGACACGCGCTCTACACGAATTTGCCATTCATCGGACGACGTCGCCGATGGATCGCACGACCGCCCGGATGTTTATCCGTGTCGCGCTCGCTCGGCGATGCGACGCTCGTAGCAGTTGTGAAACATTCCATTGCGCGCGGCATGTGCGCCGCATGCGCGGCGCGAACCGGGCCCGGCCGCAGGAAGGCTGGTTTGAATATTGCTCTAGTGGGGAGTGACGCGACGAACAGACGTGACGCTCGACACAGCGGGGAATGACCCATGACGTGAATGATCAACTGCAACGGGATGCCGGTAGTACGACGATTCGCGTGGCGGAGACCTCGCGGACAGGACGGCGCGCTCGCCCCGCGACACCGCCACGTGCAGATCGCGTGCGAGTACGGGAAGCGCCGCCTGAATACAGGCTTCGCGCCACGAGCAGGGTCATACGGCGCGAAGTGGCTAAACGAGGATAACGATGAAAAAGATCTTGCTAGTGTTCGGGACTCGGCCGGAGGCCATCAAGATGGCGCCGCTGGTGCGTGCGCTGAAGGCGCAACCGGATGTCGACGCCAGGGTATGCGTGACCGCTCAGCACCGTGAAATGCTCGATCAGGTGCTGACGTTGTTCGACATCAAGCCCGACTACGATCTCAACCTGATGCGGCAAAGTCAGACGCTGACCGACGTGACGACCGGCATTCTTCAGGCGATCGGCACGGTCTTCGACGAATTGCATCCGGACGTCGTGTTGGTGCATGGCGATACGACGACCACGCTTGCGGTCAGTCTTGCAGCGTTCTACCGCTATTTGCCGGTCGGGCACGTGGAGGCCGGTTTGCGCAGCGGCGACATCTGGTCGCCGTGGCCGGAGGAGTTGAATCGCCGCGTGACCGACGCGGTGTCGTCATGGCATTTTGCGCCGACCGGGCAGGCACGCGACAACCTGCTCAGCGAGGGCGTGCCGGGCGGGGCGGTCGTGCTGACTGGCAATACCGTGATCGATGCGCTGCACGAGGTCAAACGCATGCTGGACCACACCGCCGCGCTGACGGAGAAGGTCTCCGCACATTTTCCGTTTCTCGAACCGTCGCGTCGCGTCGTGCTGATCACCGGCCATCGCCGTGAGAGTTTCGGCGAGCCGTTCCAGCATTTCTGCGAGGCGCTGTGCACGCTCGCGAACCGCTATCGCGACGCGCAGTTCGTCTATCCGCTGCACATGAATCCGAACGTGCGGGAGCCGGCTCGTGCACGGCTCGGCGGCGTGCCGAACATTTACCTGATCGAGCCGCAGGAATATCTTTCGTTCGTATTCCTGATGTCGCGCGCGCATTTCATCATCACCGATTCGGGCGGCATTCAGGAAGAAGGGCCGGCGCTGGGCAAGCCGGTGCTGGTCACGCGCGAGACGACCGAGCGCCCCGAAGCGATTCAGGCCGGCACCGCGCGGCTCGTCGGCACGGATCCGGAGCGCATCGTGAGCGAGGCATCGCGGCTGTTCGACAGCGACAGCGCCTACGAGGAAATGTCGCGTGCGAGCAATCCGTATGGCGACGGTCATGCGAGCGAGCGAATCGTTCACGCACTGATGCGTACGCCGGGGGCGACCACGAAGACGACGAGTTTTTCGATGGGTGCCGCGGAGCTCCCGGTTAACGCGCTCACGCTGGGGTTGCAGGCGTTGAGATCGCCGTGAACGTGATGACGCGGTAAATTCAGAACCGTTGGTGCAGTCGTGAAAATGTCCGGCCCGGCCGGACATTTGCATTTGTGCAGCCTCGCCGTTCAGTCAGGCGGACGCCCGGCCGGGCAGCCAACGATGCGTGTCGCGACCGCATCGGTGCGTCGCGCCGTCCCGCAGCGGGTCACGCGACCGTGCACGCCGATGTCGGTGAACTGCCTGCCCCGATTGCCTAAAGCTCCCGAATCGTCGCGATCGGACGGAAAATCGGAAATGGTTCGATAATGCGATCGGCGATCCATGCGGACGAGCAAAAACTGGCCGGGATGTCGTTGAAAGGTTGCGCAGGCAACCGGCCGACAGCATCGTTTGCAGCATCTGCCCGATCGTGTCTGCAGGCGACACGGTCCACGAAACGGCGCCACGCTTGCCTGGTTGTTCGGAATGTGCGCCGCGCCGTTCGAATCCCCACTCGATGCCCGTCCGACGCGGGCGTCGCAACCAGGAGGTGAACGATGATCACGCTGACCGTCAACGGTAGCGAACAGCACTTCGACGGCAATCCCGGCATGCCGTTGCTCTGGTATCTGCGCGATGTCCTCGGCCACACCGGCACCAAGTTCGGCTGCGGCATGGCGCTGTGCGGCGCGTGCACCGTGCATCTCGACGGCGTCGCGATCCGGTCGTGCATCACGCCCGTCGCGGCTGCTTCCGGCAAACGCGTGACGTCGATCGAGGGACTGTCGACGGACCTGACCCATCCGCTGCAGCAGGCCTGGCAGGAGCTGAACGTCGCGCAATGCGGCTACTGCCAGTCCGGGCAGATCATGCAGGCCGCGTCGCTGCTGAAGACGAATCCCCATCCGACCGACGCCGACATCGACAATGCGATGTCCGGCAACATCTGCCGCTGCGGCACCTATACGCGCATTCGCGCGGCGATCCGGCTGGCCGTGCGCCGCGGAGGTGCCGCATGAGCTTGCCCGAACTCTCCGTTCTCAACGAAAGCCGTCGCGCGCTGCTGCTCGGCTTCGCCTCCGGCGGGCTGCTGCTCGCGTTCGGCGTGCCGTCGCTCGCGCGCGCGGCCGCGCCGGTGCAGCCGCCCGTCAGCGCGAATCCGCAGTATGGCGGCGCGGGGATGCCCCACGGGTTGCGCGACGATCCGCATCTGTTCGTTGCGATCGCACCGGACGGCGCCGTCACCGTGACCTGCATCCGCTCCGAGATGGGGCAGGGCGTGCGCACGAGCGTCGCGCTCGTGGTGGCCGACGAACTGGGCGCGGACTGGGCGCGCGTGAAGGTCGCGCAGGCTGTCGGCGACGAGCCGCGCTACGGCAACCAGAATACCGATGGCTCGCGCAGCCTGCGCCAGAGCTTCGCCGCGCTGCGCCGTGCGGGCGCGGCCGCGCGCACGATGCTCGAGCAGGCCGCTGCAACGGCATGGGGTGTCGACGCGCGCCAGGTCAAGGTGACGGTGCACGAGATCGTCGACACGAAGAGCGGCCGCAGGCTCGGCTTCGGCGAGCTTGCCGCGAAAGCGGCCGCGTTGCCGGTGCCGGATCCCGCCACCGTGGTGCTGAAAGCGCCGGCCGAATTCCGCTATATCGGCAAGGGCGAAACGGCCTTGATCGATGGCCGCGACATCGTCGGCGGCCGTGCGCACTACGGGATCGACACGCGGCTCGACGGCATGCTGTATGCGGTCGTCGCGCGACCGCCGGCCTACGGCGACACGGTGGCGTCGTTCGACGCATCGGCCGCCGAGAAGCTGCCGGGTGTCGTCAAGGTCGTGCAGCTCGCGTCGACGCCGCTGCCGTCCGGCTTCCAGCCGCTCGGCGGCGTGGCCGTCGTCGCGCGCGACACGTGGACGGCGATCCAGGCGCGCGCGCAGTTGAAGGTCGACTGGAAGCACGGGCCCAACGCGAACTACGATTCGGCCGCCTATCGCAAGACGCTTGAAGCGGCCGCCGCGCAGCCGGGCGACGTGATCCGCAACGACGGCGACGCGGCCGGCGCGCTCGCCGGCGCCGCGAAACGCGTACGCGCGACGTACTACATCCCGCATCTCGCGCACGCGACGATGGAGCCGCCCGCGGCCGTCGCGCGTGTGGCCGACGGCCGCTGCGAAGTGTGGACCTGCACGCAGGCGCCGCAGACCACGCGCGACGAGATCGCGAAAGCGCTCGGACTGCCGACGGAGCACGTGACGGTCAACGTGACGCTGCTCGGCGGCGGTTTCGGCCGCAAGTCGAAACCGGACTACGTGGTGGAGGCGGCGCTGCTGTCGAAGGCGGTCGGCGCGCCCGTCAAGCTGACGTTCACGCGCGAGGACGACATCGCGCACGACTATTTCCATGCCGTGTCGCTCGAAGCCTTCGATGGCGGGATCGATGCGTCGGGGAAAGTGGTGGCGTGGCAGCATCGCACGGTCGCGCCGTCGATCCAGTCGACCTTCAGGGCAGGCGTCGTGCACGAGCAGCCGGGCGAGCTCGCGCAAGGGATCGCGGACCTGCCGTTCGCGATTCCGAACGTGCGGATCGAGAATCCGGCCGCGCAAGCGCACACGCGGATCGGCTGGTTCCGTTCGGTCTACAACATCCCGCACGCGTTCGGGATTCAGAGCTTCGTGTCGGAGCTGGCGCACGCGGCCGGCCGCGACCCGAAGGATTTCCTGCTCGAGCTGATCGGGCCCGCACGGCGTTTCGAGCCGCACATCACGGTGAAGAACGTGAACTACGGCGAGGATCCCGCGCTGTATCCGGTCGATACCGGGCGGCTGCGGCGCGTGGTCGAGACGGTCGCGCGCGAAGCCGGCTGGGGGCGCAGGCTGCCGAAGGGGCACGGGCTCGGGATCGCCGCGCATCGCAGCTTCGTGTCGTACACGGCGGCGGTGTGCGAGGTGCAGGTCGGTGCGGATGGCAAGATCTCGGTGCCGCGTGTCGACATCGCGATCGACTGCGGGCCGCAGGTCAACCCGGAGCGCGTGCGCTCGCAACTCGAGGGCGCGGTGGTGATGGGGCTCGGCATTGCGCTGCACGGCGAGATCACGTTCAAGGACGGCCATCCGGAACAGAGCAACTTCAACGGTTTCCAGGTGCTGAGAATGAACGAGGCGCCACGCGAAATCCGCGTGCATCTGGTCGCGCCGGACGACTTTGCGACGCCGCTGGGCGGCGTGGGCGAGCCGGGCCTGCCGCCCGTTGCGCCGGCGCTGACCAACGCGATCTTCGCGGCGACCGGCACGCGCATCCGCAGCCTGCCGGTCGCCGATCAGCTCGCGAAGCCGCACGCGGGTTGACGCACGACCCCAGAGCCGGGCCGCATTGTGCGGCCCGGTACGCATCAATCCCTGAGCAAGGAGTGTCGACGTGGCCTCATCCGATGTCAGCCTGAAGCAGACGGTTTTCCCCGCCGAATGGGATGCGCGAGTCAACCTGGCGGCTGCCTATCGCCTCACCGCGCTGTTCGGCTGGGACGATCTCGTGTTCACCCATATCTCCGCGCGTGTGCCCGGCCCGGAACACCATTTCCTGATCAACCCGTATGGAATGATGTTCGACGAGATCACGGCCTCGTCGCTGGTCAAGGTGGATCTCGACGGACGCAAGGTGTCCGATTCGCCGTACGAGATCAATCCGGCCGGCTTCACCATTCACAGCGCGGTGCATGCGGCCCGCGACGACGCGCTGTGCGTGATGCATACGCATTCGATCAACGGCGTTGCCGTGTCGGCGCAGGAAGCGGGCTTGCTGCCGCTGTCGCAGCAGTCGCTCGGCGTGCTGGCGTCGCTCGGTTATCACGACTACGAGGGCATCGCGCTCAACGAGGGCGAGAAATCGCGCCTCGTGCGCGACCTGGGCGCCAACACGAACCTGATGCTGCGCAACCACGGGCTGTTGACCGTCGGCGCCACGCCGGCCGATGCGTTCGTCGCGATGTACTTCTTCGAAGCGGCCTGCATGATCCAGGTCCGCGCACAGGCCGGCGGCTCGGCGCTGTTGCCGATTGCGCCACCGATTCTCGACGGCATCAGGCAGCAGATCGCCGCGGTGACGAGAGGGATGGGCGCCGGGGCGCTCGTCTGGCCCGGATTGCTGCGCCGGCTCGATCGACGCAATCCCGGGTACGCGGAGTAGCGCGTCGGTCGTTGTTGTTTGCGAACGACCGTGCTAAATTCCTGCCAGCCCTTGCAATCGCGGAACCCTTCATTCGGCTGACAAAGTCGGCACCCCGGGAGGCAGCACGATGAGCCTGTTGATGTCGCGACGCGATCTCGCGTTCCTGTTGTACGACTGGCTCGATGCCGAAGCGCTCGTCGCGCTGCCGCGCTACGCGGAGCACAGTCGCGAGACCTTCGATGCGGTGCTCGACACCAGCGAGCGGATCGCCGAGGACCTGTTCGCGCCGCATGCGGCGCGCGGCGACCGGGAAGAGCCGCATTTCGACGGTGAGCGCGTGACGCTGATCCCGGAAGTCGGACCGGCCGTGCGCGCCTTTGCGGATGCCGGGCTGATTGCCGCGGGCCATGACGAAGCGCTCGGTGGCATGCGGTTGCCGAAGCTGGTCGAAGCCGCGTCGTTCCTGTTCTTCCAGGCCGCGAACATCGCGACCGCCGCGTATCCGTTCCTGACCGTCGCCAACGCGAACCTGCTCGTCGCGCACGGCAGCCCCGCGCAGATCGACGCGTTCGCGCGCCCGGAACTGGAAGGGCGCTTCCTCGGCACGATGTGCCTGTCCGAACCGCAAGCCGGTTCGTCGCTGTCCGACATGACGACGCGTGCGGATTTCGAAGGCGACTCGCCGCTCGGCCCGCGCTACCGGCTGACCGGCAACAAGATGTGGATTTCCGGCGGCGAACATGAGCTGGCGGAGAACATCGTCCACCTCGTGCTCGCCAAGATTCCCGACGAACACGGCCGGCTGCTGCCCGGCACGCGCGGCATCTCGCTGTTCATCGTGCCCAAGTACCTGCCGGGAACCGATGGCGGCGCCCGCGGCGCGCACAACGACGTGACACTCGCCGGGCTGAACCACAAGATGGGCTATCGCGGCACGACCAACTGCCTGCTGAATTTCGGCGAAGGCACGCGCTATCGTCCGGAAGGGCGTGCGGGTGCGATCGGCTATCTGGTCGGCAAGCCGAATCACGGCCTCGCATTCATGTTCCACATGATGAACGAGGCGCGCATCGGTGTCGGCGCGGGCGCGGTGGCGCTCGGCTACACGGGCTACCTGCACGCGCTCGACTACGCGCGCAACCGGCCGCAGGGGCGTGCACTCGGGCCGGCCGGCAAGGATGCCGCGGCGCCGCAGGTGCCGATCGTCGCGCATCCGGACGTGCGGCGGATGCTGCTCGCGCAGAAGGCCTATGTCGAAGGCGGTCTCGCGCTGATCCTGTACTGCGCGAAGCTGGTCGACGAAGGGCGTGCGCACGACGACGCCGAGGTGCGCGCCAATGCCGCGCGCCTGCTCGACATCCTGACGCCGATCGCGAAAAGCTGGCCGTCGCAATGGTGTCTCGCCGCGAACGACCTCGCGATCCAGGTGCACGGCGGCTACGGCTACACGCGCGATTACGCGGTCGAGCGGCTCTATCGCGACAATCGCCTCAATCCGATTCACGAAGGCACGCACGGGATCCAGGCGCTCGACTTGCTGGGTCGCAAGGTTGCACAGGACGACGGCGCATTGCTGCGCGCGCTCGACGTGCGGATCGGCACGACCGTCGAACGCGCGCGGACGCTGGATGCCGGGATGCGCGAGCAGGCCGATGCGCTGGCGCAGCGCTGGGTGCGGCTGTGCGACGTCACGCAGCAGTTGGGCGCGATCGGCGATCCGCAGGCGCGGCTCGCGAACGCGAGCGTCTATCTGGAAGCGTTCGGCCATCTCGTCGTCGCATGGCTGTGGCTCGACGTGACGCTCGCCGCGCACGGGCACGGCGGCGATTTCCACGACGGCAAGCGTGCGGCGGCCCGTTACTTTTTCAACTGGGAATTACCGAAGGTGGATGCGCAGCTCGATCTGCTGTCGAGCGTCGACACGACGACGCTCGACATGCGCGACGCGTGGTTCTGAACGTTGTCGCGCTGACATTCATTCTGGAATGCTGATGATGTTGCGGATGCCGATCGTGCCGGCCGCCGCATACTCGTCGTGAACCGGCCGTGCGGGTGTGCCCCGCAGGCTGACCCGATGCCCGGCCACGCCGCGCAAGGAGAGAGAAGCACATGAAAGCCCTGTTGTGTACCGCATTCGGCCCGATCGACCGCTTGCGCATCGAGGACGTGGCGATTCCCGAACCGGCGGCCGGTCAGGTCCGGATTCAGGTGAAGGCGGCGTCGCTCAATTTCCCCGACGCGTTGATCGTCCAGGGCTTGTATCAGGTGAAGCCGGCGCTGCCGTTCTCGCCGGGCGCCGAGTTTGCCGGCGTGATCGATGCGGTCGGCGAAGGCGTCACCACCTGGCGGCCCGGCGATTCCGTGGTCGCGTTCACCGGGCACGGCGGGTTCGCGGAACAGTGCGTGGCCGACGTGCACCAGATTGCCGCGCTGCCGCCGGGCATGACGTTCGAGCAGGGCGCGGCGCTCGTGCTGGCCTACGGTACGTCGCTGCACGCATTGCAGCAGCGCGCGCGCCTGCAACAAGGCGAGACGCTGCTCGTGCTGGGCGCGGCGGGCGGCGTCGGGCTCGCCGCGATCGAGATCGCGAAGGCGCTCGGCGCGCGCGTGATCGCGGCGGCGTCGAGTGCGGACAAGCTGGCGCTGTGCCGTGAAGCGGGCGCCGACGAGACGATCGACTATGCGACCGAAGACCTGCGTCGCCGCGTGGACGAACTGACCGGCGGCCGCGGCGCCGACGTCGTCTACGATCCGGTGGGCGGCGCATACAGCGAGGCCGCTTTGCGCGCGACCGCCTGGCACGGCCGCTTCCTCGTGGTCGGCTTCGCGGCCGGCGAGATCCCGAAGATCGCGCTGAACCTGGCGCTGCTCAAGGAGCGCGACATTCTCGGCGTGTTCTGGGGCGACGCAGTGCGCCGCGACCCGGCGCAGCATGTGGCGAACATGCGTCTGCTCGCCGAATGGTTCGCGGCCGGCAAGGTGCGGCCCGCGATCACCGAGCGCGTGTCGCTGACCGGTGCGGCCGACGCGATCGCGCGGATGGCGAGCCGGCAGGTGAAGGGCAAGGTGGTGATCCTGCTGGGCGCGTGATCGGGGCCCGGTGATCGGCGGCGCGATGCACACCCCGCACCCCGTGCCGGCACGCGCCATCGCGATGCTGTTGCCACCGTGCCGACGGCCGCTACCCGATTCGCCGCCTGGACGCTGCGACGCGGGATTCGGCGCAGCGCGGATCAGTCCTTCGGCAGGCGCAGGATGTCGAGCGCATCCTGCGAAAACTCGACCCAGAACCGCTCGTTCGCGATACCGGCCTGCAATACCAGGTGCTGAAGGCGCTTCGTGCGCGAATCGGCGCCTTCCGAAAAATCGCGCGCCTCGATCTGTAGATACAGGTCGAGCTTCTCCTGGTGAAGCGCGATACGTCGCCTGATTTCGTCCTCGAGCCCGGCCGGACCGAGCGCGGCTTCCGCACGCAGTCGCACCAGCAGCGCTTCGCGCAGCGGCATCGGGTCGTCCTGTTCGGCGATCCAGCGCCGCAGTTCCTTCTTGCCGGCCGGCAGGATCCGGTACGCGCGCTTGCGGCCGCGCCCCGATTCGGCGGGCAGCGATTCGATCCAGCCCGTTTCCTCGAGACGCCCCAGTTCGCGATAGATCTGCTGATGCGTCGCCTGCCAGAAATAACCGATCGAGCGATCGAAACGGTCGGCGAGTTCGGAGCCCGAACCGGGGCGTTCGGCGAGAGCGGTGAGAAGCGCGTGAGGCAGGGACATGTCGGATCGGAGGAGGCCGCGGAATGAACCGCATCTTGCCATATCGGGGCCACAGTACAAGCGGGTAGCCTTGTTTGTGCAACATGTTGCGCAAACGAAGGCGGCGAGCTAGTATCTCTGCAACTTGTTGCATTAACCGGAGCCGACCGATGACCCGCTATCCGCATTTGACGACCCCGCTCGAACTCGGCTTCACATCGCTCAGGAACCGCGTGCTGATGGGGTCGATGCACGTCGGCCTCGAGGAAGCGCCGAACGGCTTCGAGCGGATGGCGGCGTTCTATGCGGAGCGCGCAAGAGGCGAGGCCGGCCTGATCGTCACGGGCGGATTCGCGCCGAACGAGCGTGGCCGTCCGGCGCCGGGCGGCGCGATGCTGACGACCGAAGCGGATGCCGAGCGTCATCGCGTCGTGACGCGCGCGGTGCATGCGGAGGGCGGCAAGATCGCGCTGCAGATCCTGCATTTCGGGCGCTATGCGTATCACCCGGCGCTCGTCGCGCCCAGCGTGCTGAAGGCGCCGATCAACCCGTTTACGCCGCATGCGTTGAGCCGCGACGAAGTCGACGAGACGATCGCCGATTTCGTGCGATGCGCGGCGCTCGCGCAGCATGCGGGCTACGACGGCGTCGAGATCATGGGTTCCGAGGGCTACCTGATCAACGAATTCATTGCCGCCCGCACGAATCATCGCGACGACGCATGGGGCGGCGCTTACGAGAACCGCATCCGCTTCGCGGTCGAGATCGTGCGGCGCGTGCGTGAGCGGGTCGGCGCGCATTTCATTGTCATTTACCGGCTGTCGATGCTCGATCTCGTCGAAGGCGGCTCGACGCTCGACGAAGTGATCCGCCTCGCACAGGCGATCGAGGCGGCTGGCGCGACGATCCTCAATACCGGCATCGGCTGGCACGAGGCGCGCATTCCGACCATCGCGACCAAGGTGCCGCGTGCCGCATACGCATGGGTGACACGGCAACTGATGGGCAAGGTCGGCATTCCGCTCGTCGCGACCAACCGGATCAATACGCCGGAAGTCGCCGAGCAACTGCTCGCCGACGGCAGTTGCGACATGGTGTCGATGGCGCGGCCATTCCTTGCCGATGCCGAGTTCGTCCACAAGGCGCGGGAAGGGCGCGCGGACGAAATCAACACGTGCATCGGCTGCAATCAGGCGTGTCTCGACCATACGTTCAGCGGCAGGATCACGTCCTGTCTCGTGAATCCGCGTGCGTGCCACGAAACCGAACTCGTGATCCGCCCCGCGCAGCAGCGCAAGCGGATCGCGGTGGTCGGCGCCGGACCGGCGGGCCTCGGCTTTGCGGTCACGGCGGCCGAACGCGGTCACGCGGTGACGCTGTACGAAGCCGGTGCCGAGATCGGCGGCCAGTTCAATCTCGCGAAGAAGGTGCCGGGCAAGGAAGAGTTCAACGAAACGCTGCGCTACTTCCGCCGGCAGATCGAACTGCGCGGCGTGGCGCTTCACGTCAATACGCGCGCGACCGCCGAGATGCTGCTGCAGGGCGAGTTCGACGAAGTGGTGATCGCGACGGGCATCGTGCCGCGCATGCCGCCGATCGACGGCGTCGGGCATGCGAAGACGCTCGGCTATCTCGACGTACTGCGCGACGATCAGGCCGTGGGCCGCAGCGTCGCGATCGTCGGCGCCGGCGGAATCGGCTTCGATGTCGCGGAATTCCTCGTCCATCGCGGCGACGGCAAGCGTGTCGACGCGGACCGGTTCTTTGCCGAATGGGGTGTCGATCGATCGTATGCGAATGCCGGTGGCCTGGGCCGTGCGCGGCCCGAACCGACGGCGCGGCAGGTGCATCTGCTGCAGCGCAAGGCGTCGAAGGTCGGCGACGGGCTCGGCAAGACCACCGGATGGATTCATCGCACGGCGCTGAAGGCGCGCGGCGTCGGGATGTCGTCGGCGGTGACCTACCGGCGCATCGACGACGACGGATTCCACGTGACGATCGACGGCGTCGACCAGACGCTGCAGGTGGACAACGTGGTGATCTGCGCCGGGCAGGAACCGTCGCGCGAGCTGGCGGCGCAACTACAGGCCGCCGGATGCAAGGTTCACCTGATCGGCGGCGCGCACGAAGCCGCCGAGCTCGATGCAAAGCGCGCGATTCACCAGGGCACGACGCTGGCGGCCACCCTTTGACACCGATTCGTTTCTTTTCCGCCCGACGATACAGGAGACTTCGATGACGCAATCACCGCTGCAGGTTCATCCCGCTGTCGCGAAATCGCTCGACACATGGCATGCGCTGATCGAACGCAAGGATCTGGGCGCGCTGGAATCGATCGTCCATCCGGACGCCGTGTTCCGTTCGCCGATGGCGTTCAAGCCGTACGGGCCGGCGCCCGCGCTGTTGATGGCGCTGCGCACGGTGATCACGATCCTCGGGAATTTCACCTATCACCGCCAGTTCGTCGCCGACGACGGCAAGAACGTGGTGCTGGAGTTCAGCGCGAGCGTCGGCGACAAGGCGCTGAAGGGGATCGACATGATCCGCTTCGACGACGACGGGCGGATCGTCGAATTCGAGGTCATGATCCGTCCGTTCAATGCGCTGCAGGCGCTCGGCGCGGAAATGGGCGCGCGGCTCGGGCAGCAGCTGCCGGCGTTCAAGGTCGGCGGCTGAGCCGGGCGGCTGCCGGGCGACAACCGCTGCCCGATCAGCGCGCGAGTTGCGCCTGCGCGAGCCGGCCAAGGCGCCGGATGCCGTCCTCGATGTGTTCGTTCCACACGTGTCCCGCGCTCAGGCGCAGGCAATGGCGAAAGCGCCGGCTCGCGGAAAAGACGTCGCCCGGTGCGAAGCAGATGCCCTGTTCGAGCGCGGCGTCGAACAGCGCGCGCGAATCGAATCGCTTCGGCAGCTCGAGCCAGAGCACGAAGCCGCCGGCCGGCCGGCTCACTTTCGTGTCGGCCGGAAAGCTCGCCTCGATCGTACGCGTCATCCGCGCCAGGTTCTCCTCGAACAGCCGCCGGATACGGCGCAAATGCGCATCGTATGCGCCGCTCGCGAGGAAATCGGCCAGCGCGACCTGAAGCAGCGTGGGGCCGCACAGGCTGAGCGCGAGCTTGCGTTCCATCACCTGTTGCGTACGGGCGCCCGCCGCGATCCAGCCGATCCGGTAGCCGGGCGCAAGGCTCTTCGAGAACGAACTGCAGTAGAGCGTATTGGCGCCGCCGTCGAGTGCGATGAACGGCTTCGGCCGCTCGCGCGCGAAGTGGATGTCGCCGTAGACGTCGTCTTCGATCAGCGGCACGCGATGCCGCGCGAGCACCGCGAGCAGCGCGCGCTTGTCGCCTTCGGTCATCGTCGAGCCGAGCGGATTGCCGAAGCTCGACGACAGCACGCAGGCCGCGATCGGTTCCGATTCGAGCCGTTGTGCGAGCATGCCGACGTCGACACCCCGCAGCGGGTCGGTCGGCAATTCCAGCGCCTTCAACCCCAGTGCCTCCAGCGTGTGAAGCAGACCGAAGTAAGTTGGCGACTCGACCGCAATCGTATCGCCGTGCTTCGCGACGGTATTCAATGCAAGCGTCAGCGCTTCGGTGCAGCCGTTCGTGACGAGGATGTCGTCGGCGGACAGCGGATGCCCGAAGCGCATGGCTCGCCTTGCGATTTCCCGGCGCAATGCCGGCTCGCCGTAAGGCGCGCAGTAGACGTTGTAGCGCATGCCATGCTGACGCGCCGCGCGAGCGAGTGCGAGGTCGAGCCGTTTCGATTGCAGCAGCCCCGTATCGGGCACCGCGCAGCCGAGCGGCACGAGTGCCGAATTGGCGGCGTGTTCGAGCAACGCGGCGACGGCGCCGCTGATCGACACCGTCGACGCTTTCGCGCGTGAGCGCGAGGCCGACGGCAACGCGAGCGTCCCGCCGCTTGCAGGCGCGACGTAAAAACCGGACTGCGGCCGCGAGACGAGCACGCCGCGATCTTCGAGCAGACGGTAGGCCTGCAGCGCGGTAGAGACGCTGATGCGCTGCTGCTCGCTCACGGCGCGCACGGACGGCAGTCGCGAGCCGGGTGAGAGCGTGCCGTTCTCGATCATGTCGACGATGAGATCGGCCAGTTGCCTGTAACGGTACGGCGTATGCGTTTCCATGGGGCGCCTGCGGCAGGGGAGTGACCGATTATCGATCGTGCCCCCGCGTCTCGCCAAGCAGAATTGTGTTGGTTCAATCTTCAGAAAATTGTGGCTGTTATGGTTTTCGTGCGAACGCTACGATGGCGGTGTTCCTGTCGGTTGACCAGCAAATGAGGGGCAAGCGCATGCAAGCAGCACAGACGCAATCCGGCGAGTGGCGCGGACGATTTCCGTACAACGAAATCATCTCGTTGCTCGACGTGAACCGGACCTTCAACCTGGCGGAGAGCACGTCGCAAGACCTGACGGTCGGCGAGCTGCTGGATCTGGCCGGCCTCGAGACGGTCCGCAACCTGAAGCTCGGCTACAGCCAGTCGGCCGGCACGGCCGTGCTGCGCGACGCGATTGCTGAAACCTGCAACGTGCCGGCCGCGCAGATCGTGACGACGCAAGGCACCGCGCTCGGGCTGTTTCTGCTGGCCTACGAACTATGCCGGCCTGGCGACGAGGCCGTGCTCGCGACGCCGTGCTTTCCGCCGAGTCGCGATTGTCTTGTCGGCGCAGGTGCGACGGTTCGTGAGGTGCGGCTGTCGTTCGAGAACGGCTATCGGCTGGACCTCGCGCAGTTCGAAGCCAGCCTGTCGCCGAAAACCCGGCTGGTCAGCATTGCCTCTCCACAGAATCCCGGCGGCGTGCAGGCGTTGCGTACCGAGATCGATGCGTTGCTCGCGTTGATGGCGCGGCGGTGCCCGGACGCGATACTGTTCATCGACGAGACCTATCGCGAAGCGAACTATGGCGATGCCGCCGTGGCTGCCAGTTTCGCGGGTGTCGATGCACGCATTGTCACGGGCTCGTCGGTGTCGAAGGCGCTGGGTGCGCCCGGTCTGCGGACCGGGTGGCTTACCGTGGCCGACGCAGGGCTTCGGGCGCGCCTGCTTGTGGCCAAGCTGAACACTGTGATCTCGGGTTCGGTGCTCGACGAGACGCTTGCCGCAACCGTATTGCGCCACCGCGAGCGCGTGCTCGCGCCCCGACGCCGGCTGCTTGCGGGCGCGCTCGACGACGTGTCGGGCTGGTGCGAAGGCGAGCGCAAGCGGGTCGAGTGGGTGCGGCCGGATGCCGGCGCGCTGTGCTGCGTGCGGCTGCGCGCGGATGCATTCGACGAGCAGGCCGTGTCGCGCTTCTGGCAGGTGTTGCCCGATCACGATGTGCAACTGGCGTCGGGCACCTGGTTTGGCGAAAGCAGCCGCGTGTTCAGGCTGGGTTTCGGCTATCTTCCGCTGGAACGCCTGCCGCCGGCGTTGTCGGCGCTGTCGCAGGCGATGGATGCGGCTGTTGCATGAACCGGGCGTGCGGCGGGGCGGGCCCGCCGGACCTCATTGAACATCAGGAGCGACACGATGAAAGCAAGGATTGCGTACCTCGAGGAACCCCCGTTCTACTGGACGGCCGACGACGGTTCGGTGACCGGCGCGGATATCGAGCTGGCCGAGGTCGTGCTGCGCGCGATCGGCGTGACGGAGATCGAATATCACCCGACCTCGTTCGATGCATTGCTGCCGGGCGTGCAGGCCGGGCGCTGGGACATGAACGTGCCGATCTTCGTGACGGCCGAACGCGCGCAACACGTGGCGTTCAGCGTCCCGGTGTGGGCGATCGGCGACGGATTCGTGCTGCGGGCCGGCAATCCGAAGGCGCTGACGAGCTACGCGGCCGTCGCGGCGCGCGGCGATGCGAGGCTGGGGTGCGTGACCGCCCAGGTGCAGATCGAATCGGCCCGGTCGGCAGGCGTGCGCGACAGCCAGATCGTCCTGTTCAAGGACCAATCCGAAGCAGTCGCCGCGTTGCTTGGTGGGCAGATCGATGCGTTTGCGGGCACGTCGATCGGAAGCCGCGCGACCGCCGATACGGACGAGCGGCTGGAGGCCATCGCGCACGAGCGTGGCGCGGGCGCGGCCGCCCCCGTCGGCGGGTTCTCGTTCAGCAAGGCCAACGATGCGCTCTTGCAGGCCGTTAACGCGAAGTTGCGCGAGTATCTCGGCTCGGCCGAGCATCGCGAGCGGATGGCGAAGTACGGCTTTACGCGGGCGGAGATCGACGGTGTGGTCGAGGGCGGCGGCGCGAAGTCGTAGCGTCGCTGGCGGCATCGCCGCGTCCGCATCGTGTCTTCCAAGGCGGCATGCGCATCGCGCGTCACCTGCTCGTCTTTCGGAGCGACCGGATCGCCGATAGGTGTGCTGGAGTACTGAACGATTTCTCCGGGAGTGTCACGTCGACGAATATTCATGGGCATCCTCCGGATGCATCGGGCGCACCGGGCCATGAAACCTGACAAAACGCTGACGAATTAGATTGATATAACGTATCATCCGATGTTTGCGTCGCTGGCCGGCTGCCGGGCTGGCCAGGGCTACACGCGACGAATCCACACGACGACAGATACGAAGTGACGAAGACGACACACATGCCGGCACGCGGTGCGCGGCGGCACGCCGGCTCGCGCCGGAACGACGGGGGCCGGCGCGGGCGGGCCGCGCACGGTTGTGCAACCTTGCTGGGCTGCGCGATGGCGACGTCCGGCGCGCTCGCCTCGGAAGCGGCCGTGCCCGCGGCGGACGACCGGCATGCGCTGCCGTCGATCCACATCACTGCACGATCGGCCGCGGCCGATCCGCTGACGCAGCCGCTCGAAACGGGCTCGCGGCTCGGGCTGGCGAGCCTCGACACGCCCGCGAGCGTCGAGACGGTCACGGCCGCGCAGATCGACGCGCGCGGCGACCGCACGGTGCTCGACGCGGTGACTCGAACGGCGGGCTTCGCGAGCGCGATCGCGCCCGGCACCGGCGGCACGGCGCTCAGCGTGCGCGGCTTCAGCGGGCAGGAGTCGGTGATGACGCTGCTCGACGGCTTGCGGCTGTTTCCGGCGGCCGGCACGATCACCTTTCCGTTCGATACGTGGTCGGTCGACCGCATCGACGTGCTGCGCGGCCCCGCGTCGGTGTTGTACGGCGAAGGCGCGATCGGCGGCGTCGTGAACGTCGTGCCGAAGCGGCCGCGGCGCACGCGCGAAACGACGCTGCAGTTTGGCATCGGTCCCGACGGCGCGAAGCGCGTCGGGTTCGATACGACGGGCGCGCTCGGCCCGCGGCTGTCGTACCGCTTCCATGCGAGCGACGCGCGCGCGAACGGTCTTGCCGAACGCGCCGACACGCATACGACCGCCTTCGGCGGCGCACTGAAATTCGACGCGAGCCCGCGCTTCACGCTGACGCTCGATTACGACTACGGCCGCCAGATGCCGGCGACCTATTACGGCGTGCCGGCACCGCACGGCGTGCTCGATGCGACGCTGCGCAAGCTCAACTACAACGTCGGCGATGCGACGATCGCGTACTACGACCAGTGGACGCGTTTGTCCGCTACGTACCGGCCCGCAGCCGGCGTGACGGTCGACAACCAGCTCTACTACCTGACGTCGAACCGTCACTGGCGCAACGCCGAGTCGTATGTGCTCGATTCCGCGACAGGGCGCGTCGCGCGCAGCGACTATCTCGACATCGGCCACCACCAGCGGCAGGTCGGCGACCGGCTGAGCGCGCGGGTCGACGGCACGCTGTTCGGCCGCGCGAACCGCTTCGTCGTCGGCACGGAATTCAACCGGATCACGTTCACGGGCACCAACAATGCACCGTACGGCGGCGAATCGACGGTCGACGCGCACGGCTTCGATCCCGGTGTGTTCGCGAGCCCGGACCCGACGGTTCCGCAGTTCAGCACCCGCGCGAACCAGATCGCGGTATTCGCCGAGAACCGTCTCGAAGTGCTGCCGCGGCTCGCGTGGGTGAGTGGCCTGCGATACGACCACATCGCGTTCAACCGCGAGCAGGCCGCGACCGGTGCGGGCTTCGACAAGCGTTTCGCGAACGTTGGCTGGCGCACGGGCTTCGTCTTCGAAGTCGCGCCGACGCTCAGCGCGTATGCGCAGTACACGACAGGCGCGGAAGGCCTCGGCTCGCTCGTGACGCTGTCCGCGTCGCAGGCGAACTACCGGCTCGCGACCGGCGAGCAGTGGGAAGCCGGGCTCAAGCAGATGCTGTTCGACGGCCGCGCGTACTGGACGTTCGCCGTGTACGACATCACGAAGCGCAACCTGCTCGGCACCGATCCGTTCAATCCCGCGCTGCGCCAGCAGGTCGGCCGGCAGTCGTCGCGCGGCATCGAGCTGACGGGTGGCGCGCGGCTGCCGCTCGGCTGGACGATCGATGCGAACGTCGCGCTGCTGCGCGCGCGCTACGACGCGTTCAACCAGACGGCCGGCGGCGCGACAGTGTCGCGCGCGGGCAATGTACCGTCCAACGTGCCGCAGCAGACGGCGAACCTGTGGCTCGGCTGGGCGTTTGCCGAGCGCTGGCAGGCGAATGCGGGTGTGCGCTACGTCGGCGCGACATACGGCGATGACGCGAACCGCCTGCAGGTGCCGTCGTACACGGTGTTCGATGCGTCGCTGCGCTGGCAGCCGACGTCGCGCACCGAGCTGGCGTTGTATCTGCGAAATCTCGCGAACCGCACGTATGCGGTGACGACGTCGAACGGCGGCGAGCAATGGCTGTTGGGCCCGTCGCGCTCGGCGGAGCTCGTCGCGACGATGCGCTTCTAGTGCGGCGCGACGAGCCTCCCGTGGCGCACATGCTAGACATCGAACGCGTGAGCTGGTCTCCCGGCGGCGCGATCGCCGTGCTCGATTCGGTGACGCTGACGGTGGCCGTTGGCGAATTCGTCGGCTTGGTCGGCCCGAACGGCAGCGGCAAGACGAGCCTGCTGCGCTGCGTGTTCCGTTATGCGCGTCCCGATGCGGGCCGCGTCGCGCTCGATGCGCAGGACGTGTGGCGCATGCGGCCGCGTGCGGTCGCGCAGCGCATCGCGGTGCTGCAGCAGGAGACGCCGGACGATTTCGGGTTGACGGTCGACGAACTGGTCGGCATGGGCCGCACGCCGCACCAGCGGCCGTTCGATGCGGAGTCGGCCGACGATCGCCGGATCGTCGAATCAGCGCTGCACGACGTTGGCCTCGGCGAGCGCCGCGCGCAACGCTTCGCGTCGCTGTCGGGCGGCGAGAAGCAGCGCGCGCTGCTGGCCCGCGCGCTCGCGCAGCAGCCCGAACTGCTGCTGCTCGACGAACCGACCAATCATCTCGACCTGCGCCATCAGCTCGAACTGCTCGCGCACGTGCGACGCCTCGGCATCGCGACGCTCGCGACGTTTCATGACCTCAATCTCGCGGCCGCGTATTGCGACCGGCTCCACGTGCTCGCGCACGGCCGGGTCGTCGCGTCCGGCGCGCCGGCCGACGTGCTGACCGAAGCGCTGCTGCGCGACGTGTTCGGCGTCGCCGCGCTCGTCGATCGCCATCCCGTCACGGGCCGGCCGCGCATCACGCCGCTTCATCCGGAATGATCGCCATGCCGTTTCCTGTCTTGTCCTTCGTATCCCGCCGGTTCGTCGCCGCAGCGGTGCTCGGCTGCGCTGCCGTTCACGCGGGCGCCTATCCTGTCACCGTACGCAGCTGCGATCGCGACGTGACGTTCGAGCGCGCGCCGACGCGTGCTGTGAGCAACGACGTGAACCTGACCGAGATGATGCTCGCGCTCGACCTGAAGGACCGGCTCGTCGGTTATACGGGCATCGGCGGCTGGAAGACCGGCACCGCGCGCGTGCGCGACGCGTTGCGCGGCGTGCCCGAACTGGCGAGCCAGTATCCGTCGCTCGAGGTACTGGTCGCCGCGCGCGCCGACTTCTATCTCGCGGGCTGGAACTACGGGATGCATGTCGGCGGCCCGGTGACGCCCGCGACGCTCGCGCCGTTCGGCATCCGTACCTATGAGCTGACGGAATCGTGCTCGCACGTGATGAAGCAGTCGCCCGCGTCGTTCGACGACGTGTTCCGCGACCTGAACAATCTCGGCCGGATCTTCGGCGTCGATGCGCGAGCCGCGCAGGTCGTCGCCGCGATGCGCGCGCGTCTCGCGGCGGTGTCGCGCGCGATCGGGCGCCCGGCGCCGCTGCGCGTGTTCGTCTACGACAGCGGCACCGACAAGCCGATGACGGCAGGCGGGCTCGCAATGCCGAGCGCATTGCTGGCGGCGGCGGGCGCGCGCAACGTGATGGACGACGTGCCGCGAAGCTGGACGCAGGTGAGCTGGGAGAGCGTGGTCGCGCGCGATCCGCAGGCGATCGTGATCGTCGACTATTCGGCCGTGACGGCCGCGCAGAAGCAGCAGTTCCTGCTGAGCCAGCCGGCGCTCGCGCGCGTGGCTGCGATCCGAGACCGGCGCTTCGTCGTGATTCCGTACGATGCGGCGACGCCGGGCCCCGAGAACGTCGCGGCCGTCGAGACGCTCGCTCGCGCGCTGTATCCGGCCTCGTTCGCCGGGCCGGTGCGATGAGCGGGCGCGTGCGTGGTGCGCGGCTCGGCATGCGCGTGGTGCTGCCTGCGCTGGCCGTGCTGCTGATCGTGTCGATCGTCGTGTCGGCCGCGTTCGGCCCGGCGCCGATCGCGATGCCGGCCGCGGTGCGGATCGTCGCCACGCACATCGTGTCGGCGTTCAGCGATGCCGGCGCACCCGCAGCGGGCGCGGGCGACGACAGCATCGTGTGGCTGATCCGGATGCCGCGCGCGCTGCTGGCCGCGACGGTCGGCGCGACGCTGGCGGCGGTCGGCGTCGCGTTGCAGGCGGCGACCGCGAACCGGCTCGCCGATCCGCACCTGCTTGGCGTGAGCGCGGGCGCGATGCTCGGCGCCGTCGCGGTCACGGTGGTGGCCGGCGCGGCGTTCGGCCCGTTCACGCTGTCGGCCGCTGCATTCGCGGGTGCGCTTGCGGCAACCGCGTGCGTCGTCGCACTCGCTTACCGGCGCGGCCGGCTCGAATCGGACCGGCTGTTGCTCGCGGGCGTGTCGGTGTCGTTCATGATGGCCGCGTTCGGCAACCTGCTGCTGTATCTCGGCGACCAGCGCGCCGCGTCGTCGGTGCTGTTCTGGATGCTCGGCGGCGTCGGGCTCGCGCGCTGGGATCTGCTGCCGGTGCCGGCCGTGTGCGCGGCGCTCGCCGGCAGCGCACTGTACGCGCGTCGGCGCGAACTGAATGCGCTGATGTCGGGCGATGTCGCCGCGGCCACGCTCGGCGTGCCGAGCGCACGGATGCGGCGCGAGGTGTTCGTCGTCGCGTCGTTCGCGACGGGCGCGATGGTCGCGGTGAGCGGCGCGATCGGCTTCGTCGGGCTCGTGACGCCGCATCTGTGCCGTCGCGTCGTCGGCGCCGAGCACGGCAGGCTGCTGCCGGTCGCCGCGCTGACAGGCGCGATCCTGCTCGTGTGGGCCGACGTCGCCGCCCGCACGCTCGCGGCGCCGGAGGATTTGCCGATCGGCATCGTGACCGCGCTGTTCGGCAGCCTGTTCTTCGTCACGCTGCTGCGCCGCCGCTGAGCGGCGCGCACGCGCCGGCGGCAGGCGGCCAGGCGAGGGCGGGGCGGCGGCCTCGCCGCGCGCTTCATCGCGGTGGCGTGGCGGTGTTCAGGCTGTCGCCGATCGCGCCGGCGGGCGCGACGGTTCCTGCCGCGTCGAAGAGACTGTCCGACAGCGTCCGCGCGGGCAGCGTGATCACGAAGCGTGCGCCGCCGAGCGGCGAATCCTCGAGCCGCACGTCGCCGCCGTGCACCTGCGCGACGCGCCGCACGATCGCGAGCCCGAGCCCGAAGCCGCCGGTCTGCCGGTCGCGGCTGGAGTCGAGCCGCTGGAACGGTTCGAATACACGGGCGCGCTCGGCGGCCGGAATGCCGGGGCCGTCGTCGTCGACGCTCAGCACGAGCGCGCCGGACCGGTCGCTGGCGGCGGCCAGCAGCACCGTGCGCGACGCATAGCGCGCGCCGTTGCGGATCAGGTTCAGCAATGCGCGGGCGACGAGCTTCGGATCGCACACGTGGGTCGCGGGCGCACCGAGCGTCGACACGTCGAGCGAGATCCCGCGATCGGCGATGTCGTCCGCGACGTTGCCGGCGACGCTGTCGATCAGCGCATCGACGACGACTTCCATCGGCGCGAGCTCGCTCGCACCCTGTTCGAGCCGGCCGATCGTCAGCAGCTCGGTGACGAGCTCGTCGAGTTCGCGTACGTCGCGCCGCAGTGCATCGCGGCGGTCGCGCATCCGTTCCGTTTCGTCGGGCTCGGCGAGCAGCGCGAGCCCGAATTCAAGCCGTGCGAGCGGCGTCTTCAGTTCATGCGAGATGCCGTGCATCATTTCGCGCTGCTGCTTGATCGATGCCTCGATGCGCCCGGCCATGTCGTTGAACTGCTGCGACAGCTCGTAGATGTTCGACTTGCCCGACAGCTTCACGCGCGTCGACAGCGAGCCGGCGCCGAACGTACGGGCGGCCTCCTGCAGCCTGCGCAGGTCGCGCCAGTGATAGTGAATCCACAGCACCACCGCGAACAGCGTGCCGAGCGCGAGCAGCAGGTACGCATAGATCTTGATGTCGAGATCGGACGCCTCGGCCGGCCGTGCGTGCAGCACCGAACCGTCGGCGAGCGGCATGTAGTAATCCTTGCCGTTGTAGCTGATCGCGATCCTGCCAGCATCGAGATCGCGCAGCGGCGCGCCGCTCAATTGCGCGCGGGCGTCGGCCATCGACAGGAAACCGAACCCTTCGTGGCCGTGTTTCGCGAGCTCGCGCAGCGCGAGCAGGCGCTGCCCGCCCGGATGGCGTTCGAGGTAGTCGTTGAGCACGAACGAATAGGTCGTTAGCGAGTCGCGCTGCGCCTGCGCGCCGCGCTCGTAGAAGATCCGGTCGAACGACAGCTGGATGAACATGATCGACGCGGCGACGAACAGGATCACGACGAGGTACAGCCTGATCAATGGGCGCAGCATTTATTCGTCCCACGCGGAAGGGCTGAACAGGTAGCCGCGGCCCCAGATCGTCTTGATCTTGTGCGGCTCCGACGAAGCATCCTCGAAGCGGCGGCGCAGCTTCGAGATGCCGGAATCGACCGAGCGGTCGAGCCCGTCGAACTCGATCCCGCGCAACTGCTTCAGGATGTCGTCGCGGCTCAGCACGGTGCCGGCCGCGCGAGCGAGGATCAGCAGCAGGTTGAATTCGGCGGTCTTCAGGTCGACCGGATCGCCGCGCCACGTGACGGTGCGGTTCGGCGGCGAGATCGCCAGCTCGCCGAACACGAGCGCTTCGGGTGCGGCAACAGGCGCTTCCGCGGCGGCCGGCTGCGCGCGTCGCAACAGCGCGCGAGCGCGCGCGACGAGCACGCGCGGCTCGATCGGCTTCGTCACGTAGTCGTCGGCGCCCGTCTCGAGGCCGGCGACCTGGTCGTAGACATCCGCGCGGGCGGTCAGGATCAGCACGGGGACGTTGGTGAACGCGCGAATGCGTCGGCAGACTTCCATGCCGTCGAGATTCGGCAGCATCAGGTCGAGTATCACGAGGGCCGGCTGGTGCTCGCGCACCGCCGCGACGGCGAGGTCGCCGCGCCGCACGACCGTTACCGCGAATTCATATCCGTCGAGGTATTCGCGGACGAGCTGCGCGAGGCGGTCGTCGTCCTCGATCAGCAGCACACGGTATTTGAGCGGGTCTTCGTTCATCGCGGTCTCCGAGAAACTCCGGCCTTCAGGCCGGGGAGGACAGGAGACGGTTTTGACGTTGCTGCCGTGCTCCTGTTGACGGCCACGTATGTGCCGATGGCAGGGTGCGACGCATGGATGTCAAACGCGCCTACCGATTCCGGTTCTATCCGACGCCCGAGCAGGCTGTGATGCTTGCCCGGACGTTTGGTTGTGCGCGCTTCGCTTATAACCATATGCTTCGCCGACGCACGGATGCGTGGCATCAGCGGCAGGAACGCATGGGGTATCACGAGACCTCCGCGGCGTTGACGGTGCTCAAGAAGGCTGATGAGTACACGTGGCTGAACGAAGTCAGTTCGGTGCCGGTGCAGCAGGCGCTATGCCATTTGCAGACCGCGTTCACCAATTTCTTTGCGAAGCGGGCGAAGTACCCGACCTTCCGCAGCAAGCACGACAAGCAATCTGCCGAATACACTACGAGCGCTTTCAAGTGGGACGGCGTGACCCTCAAGTCGGCAGATGCTCGCAGGGATTTCCTGCACAAACTGTCGACCCGGTTGATCAACGAAAACCAAGTGATCGCCATCGAAAGCCTGTCCGTCAGCCACATGCAGAAAAGCCGCCGCCGCGCGAAGTCGATCAGCGATGCAAGCTGGTCAGAGTTCACCCGACAACTTGAGTACAAAGCGCAGTGGTATGGGCGCACGCTGATCGGCATCGACCGCTGGTATCCCTCCAGCAAACGATGCAGTGACTGCGGGCATACCGTTGCCAGGATGCCGTTGAAGGTCCGTGCATGGACCTGCCCGGAATGCGGGGCAATCCATGACCGCGATATCAACGCTGCGTGCAATGTGTTGGCCGCCGGGCTGGCGGTGTCAGCCCATGGAGAAAGCGTAAGTCCCATGTCTCGTTGAGATGATGTCGGGTTGCATTCTGCGAAGTGGGAATCCGCTTCCTTTAGGGAGAGGAGCAGTCAAGGTCTCTTCAAAATGCACGCGCCATCTCACCCCGGGCAGGCCGGTGTGCGGCGCGGCACGCGAATTCTATCCGGCGCGCCGGAGGCAGGGGGAGCGCTACGACAATCTCGAACAATCGAACACAATTGAGCACAGATTCCCCGCAGATTCAGGACAGTCTCGGCGCAGGGCGGCACCTAGACTGCGGGCTCCGTCACCCTTATCTCAATATTGTGCGCCCAACACTCCGCCGCTATCGCTATTGCATGCCGCTCGCCGGCCTGACCCTCGCCGCCGCCGCCCACGCGGAAAACCAGTATTCGCTGTCGCTCGGCGGCGGTTTCGCGCCGCGCTACCAGGGCAGCAACCAGTATCGCGGCGTGGTCGCGCCGTCGGTTTCCGCCAGGTTCGGCAACGGCTTCTTCATCGACGGCTCGCAGGGCGCCGGCTACCGGCTGGACCTGCCGCACGGCGTGTTCGTGTCGGCGGCCGTGAGCTACGACGCGGGCCGCGCGGACGAGAACCGCTTCGACCTGCCGGGCTCCGACTACCTGAAGGGCATGGGCCGGATTCCGGGCTCGGTGCTGGTCGGCGTGCGCGCGGGCGTGACGCTCTTCAATGCCGCCGAACTGAGCGTGACGATCGACACACCCGTGACGCATACGTCGCGCGGCGTGTCGGGGCACATGGATCTCGCGGTGCCCGTGTTCAAGACCGCGCAGCACGAGATCGTCGTGACGGGCACCGTGCACGCGGGCTCGGGACGCTATACGCAGACGTTCTACGGCGTGACCGACGCACAGTCGATGACGAGCCGGTTCCGGCCGTATTCGACGAGCGGCGGGATCGACAGCGCGTCGATGGCGGTCGCGTGGAACTGGAATCTGTCGCGGCACTGGTCGGTGCTCGCGACCGGCGGCGTGACGCGGCTGCTCGGCCGCTACGGCGACAGCCCGATCGTCCAGTCGCGCAGCAACTATTTCGGCATTGCGGGCGTGACCTACAAGTTCTGAACGGGTGGCCGATGGCGATGCGGAAAGCCGTGTTGTCGTGGCGTGGATGGGCCGGTGCGATCGATTCGCACGCACCGTGCGATGTGTCGGCGTTGCGCCGTAACGGCTGACCGCGTGGGGTAACATGCAGGCGGCTTCGGCTTCGGCTTCGGCTTCGGCTTCGGCTTCGGCTTCGGCTTCGGCTTCGGCTTCGGCGTTGGCGTCGGCGTCAGGCCGAACCCGCCATTCCGGTGCGCCGAATCGGCGCGGCCGGGGCGCGCGAGGCCGCGGTTCGCTGGCCGGCATCCGTCAGGAAACGGCCGGCGACGCGCGGAACCGATCATGCATTCAACGCCCGGTCCGCCAGGAACGTCGCACATGTTCTGCCGGCCGCTAAAGGGAGAAACCGATGAAGAAGACGATCGCGATAATGACGGCGCTGGTTGCGGGCGCAACGTTTGCGGGATGTGCGGACATGAACACGAAAATCACGAGCGCAGGCAGCACGCCGGCGAATGGCGGGCAGGCGGGTGCGTCGCCGACGTGCAAGGCGGACGCGGGGCATGACGATGCGCTGGTTGGCAAGACCGAGGCCGATGCGGCGGCGCAACTGGACGGCTGCCTGTGGCGTGTGCTCGAGCGCGACGGCAAGGCGTTGCCCGGCACGATGGATTACCGTCAGGAACGCCGCAATCTCGGCATTCGCGACGGGAAGGTGATCTGGGTGCGGCGCGGGTGAGGGGGGGCGGCGTGAAGCGCCTGCGCGTTACTTCGAGATGTACCACAGCGCATCCGTGCTGACGCGCGCAGGCCGAGCGGCCGGCGCCTGAGCCGGTGCGGCGGGCGGTGTGTTCGACGTGACGGCCGTCGGCAGCGTGGCCGGGATATTCGATGTCGATGGCGATGTCGCCGCCGATCCCGACGTCGACGGCGTGTTCAGATACCAGAGCGCATCGGTCGACGCCGTGCGCTTGGTCGCCGGATTCGCAGCCGGATTCGCTGCCGCATCGGCGGACTTCTTCGAATTCGAAGCAGCGGCCGCCGCCGCATCCGGCCGCTGCGCTGCCGTACCGGTCTGCGCGGTCATGCCGGCGCCCCCGGCCGTGCCACGCTGCGCGCGCGCCTCGAACGGCCCGAGCTGGAAGATTAACGTTTGCGCGGGACGCGTCAGTACGGCATACGGGAACTGCAGTTCCCACGACATCAGCACGCGCCCGGCCGACGTCTCGGTGAAGATCGCCGGCAGGTGCTTCATGTCGCTGAACTGCACGTAGATTCGCGCACCGTCGTCGAATACCTGGGTCGGCTTGGCCTGGTCCGCGCCCGTAACCGTCCATCCGAAGTTGTACGTGCCGGCAGGGCCGGCAGGGCCGCCCTGCGACGGCGGCGGTGCGGCAGGTGCCATCGTGCGCGGGCGCGTGACCTGCGGCGCTGCGACGCTCAGGCTCGCGAACGGGTTGTACGCCTGTTGCTGTTGCGGCGGCGTAAAGGAGGGCGGAAGAATGGGCATGGGAGTATCCGGCGAATCCGGCATGGTCCGGATTGCATCATAGACCTTGCGCGCATACGCGAGGCGCTTGTCGGGCGAGGCGGAGTTGTACGCGCCGATCGCGTTCCAGTTGGGGCCGAGCTGGCGGATGTTCTGCGACAGGATCCACGCGCCGACATACGCGTTCGTGCACGGATCGAACAGGCTCTGCTGCGTGATGCCTTCGCGCGCGAGCGTCGGCAGCCACGTGCTGTTGATCTGCATCAGGCCGATGTCGACCGTGCCGTTCGTATTGGTGTTGACGGCGTTCGGATTCATCCCCGATTCGACCTGCGCGATGCCGCGCATCAGGCTGACGCTCACGTGCTGGAACGTGGCCGCGTCGTCGAGGCAATCGGCCCGCGCGACGCCATGCAGCACGCACGACATTGCAATCGTCGAGGCGATTTTCAGCGTTTCGCGGCTGATCGAACGGGTTGTCTGACGCGGCATGGCAGGATGGGGCGGAATCCGGCCGCCCGGTGCAAGGAAATTACGCAGACGCGAAGTGTGCCATAGCGAGCAGACAAATGGCTCGCGTCAAACTTTCCTTTGCATTTGCCCATGCGTTCGCCACGCTTTTTATTGGCCCTGATATTCGGGCGCGACGCGATGTAATCGGTAAAGATGGCCGCCTTCCGGGCACCTGCCGCCACAGACGACGATCGGAATGCTGACGTATCGCGTCAGTTGAGCCGGGAACGCGGCAATGAATGAGCGCGGAATAAAAATCGCGTGCCCGGGCGGGAACGAGCGACGAAGAAGTGATAAAAAGCCGACGGCGGCCGAAGCCGTCAGGCCCATGAGCGCCGATTCGACCGGCCGCGCGGCGCGCAGCCGGCCGTTTCGCATCAGAAGCGGTGACGCAGGCCGAGGTTGACCATCGTCTGCGAGCTCGTGCCCGCATAGCCGTACGAACCGATCGACGCCTGCGCGGCCATCGAGCCGCCCTTGCCGTCGCCGGTCTGGCCGCTCGCGTGCTGGTACGCGGCGGTCAGGTAAACGTCGGTGCGCTTCGACAGGCTGTAGTCCGCGCCGGCCGATACCTGGTGATAGGTTGCCGACGTGTCGCCGCCCGAGCGCGTGTAGCTGTAGCCGACGCCGACCAGCAGCGCGTTCGTCGCCTGGTAGTTCACGAAGCCTTGCCCCGTGTTGTAGTGCTCGTTCGAGCCGAATACCGAGCTCGCGTCGCGACGGTATTGCGCGTTGCTGTAGCCGAGACCGAACGTGAACGGGCCGGCGACGTACTGGCCTGCGATGCGCGCGATGCCGATCGAATGCGCGCTCGCATAGCTGTTGTTGATCGGGCCGTCGAACGTGCCGTCCGACGAACTGGTCCAGCCGCTGCGCAGGCCGTTCGATGCGGGGCTGTTGGTCGCGTGGAAGTAGCCGCCCGCGACGCTGAACGGCCCGTTGTTGTACGACACGGCGGCCGAATACGACTGCGCGGCGCCGGTGCTGCCGGCGATGCCGCCGAACGAGTACATCGCCGCGAACTGCAGGCCCGCATAGACGGCCGACGTGTACTTCACCGCGTTGTCGACGCGGAAGCTGTTGTCGTAGTTGTCGACGTCGCCCGGCGTCGCGAACACGCTGCCGAGAGTGTTGTCGGCGGTGATGCCCTGCACGAGGTCGACGAGCGGATCGTACTGGCGGCCGAACGTGAGCGTGCCGTATCGGTCGCTCGTCAGGCCGACGAATGCCTGCCGGCCGAACAGGCGGCCGCCCTGGCCCTGCCGGCCGTTGCTCGGGTCGAAGCCGTTCTCGAGCTGGAACAGCGCCTTCAGCCCGCCGCCGAGATCCTCGGTGCCTTTCACGCCCCAGCGGCTGCCGGCCAGGTTGCCCGCGCTGCTGTTGCCGAGCATCCACGCGTTGTCCTTGCCCTGCGCATGGTTCACGTAGGTGATCGACGTGTCGATCACGCCATACAGCGTGACGCTCGACTGCGCATGCGCGACGGGTATCGCCGCGAATGACGCGATGGAAATCAGCGAGAGGGTCGTGCGTTTCATTTCAGCTCCTTGCGCATTGGCTCGTGTTCGTGATCCGGAATGGGCAGGAGACTACAGATTCGAGATAAAACGGCAAAAATGAAATTCTCTTTTGTGACCTGAAGCAGACAGATAAGTCCTTCGGCATTCGCTGTCGAGGGATTGGAATTATTGAGAATCGCGTATCAATTGGTTGTCATTTCGAGATTTCGCCATTGCGTTTTGCATATCCCGTGATAATTTCGCGCGATTTTCAAAGGGATTGCCGTGGTCGGGATATTGTTATTTGATTCGTCAATTAATTATTTAATGAATTGAGTCGACCGGGCTGTAATGGATGTGTTATTGGCGCATCGCTTGCGTCCGACGTCGACATCGCGGCTTCGCCATCCATTTCTGTCTCATTGCCGCTGCGTGCGCGGAACACCGCGCGTGTGCCACGTCTGCGTGGCCGGCATCGGTGCGCCGTCGGCCGAAGCACGGAGCGATGCGGTAGCAGCAGGCGCGCACCGAAACCTCCGGCCGCTCGTCTGTTTTGTATATAATAATCATTCTCATTTACAAAATTGCCGACACCTGCGCACCCCGGAACCCGGCCATGTCCGCTGACAAGCTGCTTCTTCATCGAGAAATCGACGCCCTCTATGCCGGCCACCACGCGTGGCTGCGCGGCTGGCTGAGCCGGAAGCTCGGTTGCGCGCACCGCGCGGCCGATCTGGCGCACGACACGTTCATGCGCCTGCTCGCGCGCGACGAGCCGATCGGCGCCGACGAGCCGCGCGCGTTCCTGACGACGGTCGCGCAGCGCGTGCTGAGCAACCACTGGCGGCGCGAGCAGATCGAGCGCGCGTATCTCGATGTGCTTGCGCAGCGCCCCGAGGCGTATGCGCCGTCGCCGGAGGAGCGGGCCATCGTGCTCGAGACGCTGCTCGAAATCGACCGGCTGCTCGACGGCCTGCCGCTCGCGGCGAAGCGTGCGTTCCTGCTCGCGCAACTCGACGGACTCACGCAGGCCGAGATCGCGCGCGAACTCGGCGTATCGCTCGCGACGGTGAAGCGCTATCTCGTGAAAGCCGGCACGCAGTGCTTTTTCGCGATGGCGGCCTGACCGATGGCCGCCCCGGGAGCGCTGGCGGTGCCGCCGCACGTTGCGCGTCGCGCGGTCGAATGGTGGGTCGACCGGCAGGCCGGCCGCACGGACGACGCGTTCGCCGCTGCGCTCGCGCGCTGGCGCGCGGAGGATCCGTCGCACGACGCGGCGTGGCGTCATATCGAAGCGATGCAGGGCCGGTTCGGCCGGCTGGCGGCCGGGCTCGATACGCAGGCCGCGCACGCGGCGCTGCTGCCGCCGCGTGCGGGCCGCCGTCGCGCAGGCGTGAAGGCGCTGGCCGTGCTGCTGTTCGCGGGCGGCGCCGCGTGGATGGCCGAGCCCGCGCGGCGCGCGGCGATCTGGCCGGCCGACCTGCGAACGGCGGTCGGCGAGCGGCGTACGGTGACGCTCGCGGATCGCACGGTCGTCGTGCTCGATACCGACACGGCGCTCGACGTGCGCTTCGACGGCACGGCGCGCCGCCTGCGCCTGCTGCGCGGCACGATCATGGTGACGAGCGGCCACAACGATCGCGTGCCCGCGCGGCCGCTCGTCGTCGCGACCGCGCAAGGCGAGCTGCGGCCGCTCGGCACGCGCTTCGCGGTGCGGCAGCACGACGGTGCGACGCGCGTCGAGGTGTTCGCCGGCGCCGTGCGCGTGCAGCCGGTCGATGCGGCAACCGATGCCCGGGTGATCGCGGCGGGAGAGGGCGCGGATTTCACGCGCGAAGCGATCGGTGCGCCGGTGCCGCTCGATGCGTATGCGTCCGCGTGGACGGGCGGCATGCTCGTCGCGTCGCGCATGCGGCTGGCCGACCTCGTCGCCGAACTCGACCGCTATCGCCGCGGCAGCCTGCGCTGCGCGGCGGCCGTGGCCGACCTGCGCGTGTCGGGCACCTATCCGCTCGACGATCCCGCGCGCGTGCTCGACACGCTGAAGGCGACGTTGCCGATCGACGTCGACTACGTGACGCGCTACTGGGCGACGGTCGTGCCGGCCCGTTCGTGAGCATTTCGAAAAAATTTCCGCCGACCTGAGCTGTTTCTCGATGTTCGCGTGACATGGGTAATGAAAGCAGCACTGGCCCATCGTCCACCGACTCCCCGATCATGGTTTCCATCCGTCTCACGTATCGGCGCCGTCCGGCGCCTGCCCGTCATCTGCCGCGCGCGTCGCGTCCGGCCGCGCCCGCCGCGCCGGGCCGCTTCGCGCGCCGGCTGGCCGGCGCCATCATGCTGTCGGCGCTGCTGCCGCTGCCCGCGCTTGCCGACACCGACGCCGATGCGGCGCCTGCCGCGCAGCGCGCGTCGCGACGCGCGTTCGACATTCCGGCCGGCCCGCTCGAAGCGGCGCTGAACCGGTTCGGGCGCGACGCGGGCATCCTGCTCGCGTTTCCGGCCGAGCTGACGGCCGGCCTGACGAGCGGCGGCGTGCGTGGCCGGTTCGACGTCGACGGCGCGCTCGACCGCCTGCTGGCGGGCACGGCGCTCGTCGCGCTGCGCCAGCCGGCCGGGGGTTACACGCTGATGCGCACGGACGGCGCGACTGCACGGCCCGTGGCGGCTGGCGCTGCACTGGCCGCCGAACTGCCGACGATCACGGTGCGCAGCAGCGCGTTGCGCGCCGAAAGCTATCGCGCGCCGAAGGAGGCGGGCGTGCTGCGCTCCGACATTCCGCTGCTCGACACCGCGCAGGCCGTCAACGTCGTGCCTGCGCAGGTGCTGCGCGACCAGCGCCCGCGCAATCTCGACGACGCGCTCGGCAACGTGAGCGGCATCACGCAGGGCAACACGCTCGCGGGCACCCAGGACACGATCATGAAGCGCGGCTTCGGCGACAACCGCGACGGCTCGATCATGCGCAACGGGATGCCGATCGTGCAGGGGCGTTCGTTCAACGCGGCGGTCGACAGCGTTGAGGTGCTGAAGGGCCCGACGTCGCTGCTGTACGGGCTGATGGACCCGGGCGGTGTCGTCAACGTCGTCAGCAAGCAGCCGCAGCTCACGCGCTATAACGCGATCTCGCTCGGCGCGTCGACGTTCGGGCACGGCAAGAACGGCGGCAGCGCGACCTTCGACTCGACCGGGCCGGTCGGCGATTCGCGGCTCGCGTACCGGCTGATCGTCGACCAGTCGAACGAGCAGTACTGGCGCAACTTCGGCGAATACCGGCAGACCTTCGTCGCGCCGTCGCTCGCGTGGTACGGCCGCGATACGCAGGTCGTGGTGTCCTACGAGTACCGCCAATTCCATTCGCCGTTCGATCGCGGCACCGCGCTCGACCCGCGCACCAATGCGCCGCTCGACATTCCCGCGCGGCGGCGGATCGACGAGCCGTTCAACACCATGGACGGCGAATCGCATCTCGCGCAACTGAGCGTCGATCACCAGTTCAACGCCGACTGGAGCGCGCATCTCGGCTACAGCTACAACCGTGAGACCTACGATGCGAACCAGCTGCGCACGACCGGTGTCGATCCGGTGACGGGCACGCTGTCGCGCAGCAACGATGCGACGCACGGCTCGCTCAGCACCGACAGCTACGGGATCGGTTACGTGAACGGCAAGCTGACGCTCGCGGGGATGCGCCACGACGTGCAGGTCGGCTTCGACACCGAGTACCGCCGCATCTATCGCAAGGACATGTTGCGGCAGGCCGTGAAGACGCCGTTCAGCTATATCGATCCCGTGTACGGGCTGCTGCCGCCGTCGAGCACCGTGTCCGCGAGCGACAGCGACCAGACCGACACGCTGCACGATGCGTCCGCGTTCTTCCAGGACACGATTCATCTGACCGACAAGTGGATCGTGTCGGGCGGGATCCGCTACATCACGTACAACCAGGTCGCCGGGCGCGGCCGGCCGTTCAAGGCGAACACCGACCTCAGCGGCTCGAAGTGGCTGCCGCGCGCGGGCATCGTCTACAAGTGGACCGATACGTTCTCGCTGTACGGCAGCTATTCGCAATCGCTGAAACCGTCGTCGTCGATCGCGCCGATGACGGGCTACGTGATCGACGGCGCGACGCCGCCCGAGGAAGCGACCGCGTGGGAGATCGGCGGCAAGCTCGACCTGCCGGGCGGGATGACCGGCACGCTCGCGCTGTTCAACATCGACAAGAAGAACGGGCTCGTGTCGCAGTACAACGACGCGACGAATCTGACCGACTGGCGCACGTCGGGCAAGGCGCGCTCGCGCGGCGTCGAGCTCGACCTGTCGGGCAAGATCGGCGAACGCGTGAACGTGATCGCGAGCTATGCGTACATCGATGCGAAGACGGTCGAGGATCCGCTGTATGCGGGCAACCGGCTGTGGAACGTCGCGCGGCACACGGCGTCGCTCGCGGCCGTCTACGACGTCGGCACGCTGATCGGCGGCGACGACCTGCGCATCGGCGCGGCCGCGCGCTACGTCGGCGCGCGGCCCGGTGATTCGGCGAACAGCTTCACGCTGCCGTCGTACGTGCTTGCCGACGCGTTCGCGACGTACGACACGCGGATCGGCAAGCAGAAGCTGTCGTTCCAGCTCAACGTGAAGAACCTCTTCAACCGCACGTACTACCCGTCGAGCGCAAACCGCTACTTCGTCGCGATCGGCGACGCGCGACAGGTGTCGCTGCTGACCACGCTGCAGTTCTGACCACACAATCGCCGCGCGGCCGACACGACAGCGCGTGGCTTCGGAGAAGGCCTTGATGAACCGGAAGATGAAGAGCGGCGCCGTGCGCGCCGTTGCCGCCGGCGCGCGGCGTCGCGCATTGCGCACGATCGCGGGCTCGATGCTCGCGCTGTGCGCGGGCCTGGGCGCAGGCACGCCTGCATGCGCGGCCGATGCGCCGCAGGCCGTCACGCGCGTCGCGATGCTCGTGCAACTGCGCGGCCCGAACCTGAAGGTCGACGAGCGCATCGGCCAGCATCTCGGCGAACGCGGCTACGCGGTGCGCCTGATCGACGAATCGGCCACCCCCGATGCGGCGCGCGACGCCGATCTGGTCTTGATCTCGTCGACGGTGTCGTCGAAGAACGTGCGGCCCGGCTGGCGCACGCTCGACAAGCCGCTCGTGACCTGGGAAAACGACCTGCTCGACGATCTCGCGATGACGGGCAAGCGTCACGACGCCGACTTCGGCGAAACGGGCAAGGAGCGCTACCTGTGGCTCGTCAATGCGCCGCATCCGGTCTCGGCCGGGCTGCCGGCTGGCGCGACGAACGTGTACGGCAAGCAGGCGCCGATGAGCTGGGGCAAGCCGGGGCTCGGCGCGATCACGATCGCGACCGTGTACGGTCAACCCGACAAGGCCGCGATCTTCGCATACGAGAAGGGCGCGACGATGGACTACGAATCGCTCGCGCCCGCGCGCCGCGTGATGTTCTTCCTCGACAACGACACGTTCGTGAACCTGTCGCCGGCCGGCGTCGCGCTGTTCGACGCGGCCATCGACTGGGCGGCCGGGCGGCGCTGAACCGCAACGGCGCCGCTGGCGCGCGACTCAGGCAGCCTGCGGCGGCGCGTGCCGCCGCGACGCCGCTTCAATCATTTGGGCCAGCATCTGCGCGGGTTCCGACATCGTCCGCCGCGCGCGATGCACGAGCCCGATGTCGCGGTGGAACGTGTGGTGTCCGAGATCGATCGCGCGCACGCCGGGCGGCCAGCGGCGATACACGGCGGTCTGCGGCACGATCGCGATGCCGACGCCGTTCTCGACCAGCTTGACGATCGCGTCGAGCTCGTCGAGTTCGCATGTGTCACGCACCGAGATGTGCATCTTCCGCAGAAAGCGATCGACCTGACGGCCGCCGAATGACGCGCGGTCGTAGCGGACGAACGGCTCGTTCGCGAGCAGCTCGGCCCAATCCTTGCCCTTCACGCTGCGCGGCACGATCAGCCGGAACGGTTCCTGCGCGAGCGTCGTCCAGTGCAGGTCGCTCTGCAGCGAAAACGGCGGCCGGATGATCGCGGCCATGTCGATCTCGCCCGCGTCGACCCGGTTGACCAGCTCGATCGACAGCCCCGGTATCACGCGCGTCCGGCATGCGGGATGCCGGCGATGGAACTCGGCCAGCGCGGCCGGCAGCAGCGCGCTCTGCACCGACGCGATCGCGCCGAGCGTCACGCGCACGGCGGCCGGCGAGCCGGGGGCGGTCGAGCTCAGGTTCTCATACTGGCGGATCAGCGCCTGCGCCTGATCGAGCACGTGATGGCCCATCTCGTTGAGCCGGGCCGATCGGCCTTGCCGGTCGAACAGCGCAAAGCCGAGTTCGGCTTCGAGACGCTGCATCTGCGCGCTCACGGCGGCCTGCGTCAGCCCGATACGGTTGCCCGCCGCGGCGAACGTGCCTTCCCGGGCGACGGCGACGAGGGTTTTCAGCTCGCGGATCATTCATCAATTCTGTTTGTGAATTGCAAAATTATATATTGATTTAATTTTTGCTTGACGTTGTCTACCATGGTGCCAGCGTCGCATCGCGCGACCGTTCCTTCACGAGGCAACCATGAGTCTTTCCCCGTTTCACCTGGCGATTCCGGTCTACGATCTGCCGGCCGCGCGCGATTTCTATGGCCGCGTATTCGGGCTGGAAGAAGGGCGGTCGAGCGCGCAATGGGTCGACTTCGACTTCTATGGGCATCAGCTCGTGATTCACGAGCATCCGAAGACCGCGTCGCAGGAAGGCGCGCATACCAATGCGGTCGACGGTCACGAAGTGCCGGTGCCGCATTTCGGGATCGTGCTCGACTGGGTGCGCTGGGAGGCGCTGGCCGAGCGGTTGAGATCGTTCGACGTGAAATTCGTGATCGAACCGTATGTGCGGTTCCAGGGGCAGGTCGGCGAACAGGCGACGATGTTCCTGTTCGATCCGTGCGGCAACGCGCTCGAATTCAAGGCGTTCCGCGACATCGGCCAGCTGTTCGCGAAGTGACGGGCCGGGCCGTCGGCGCCGATTGAAACGGGGTGCGAGAATGCGGCATCCGGCCGGGCCGCGCACAGGCGCGCCGACCGGCGCCGCGCCGCACGGCATCCGTCCGTGCGCGCCGTTCTCCAAGGAACCCGTATGGACAGTCACATCGCTCCGGTGGAGCTGAAGAAAGCCTACCGTCTCCTCAACCACGGCCCGACCGTGCTCGTGTCGGCCCGTCACGACGGCGTCGACAACGTGATGGCCGCCGCCTGGGCGTGCGCGCTGGATTTCCTGCCGCCGAAGCTGACGGTCGTGCTCGACAAATCCGCGAAGACGCGCGAGCTTGTCGAGCGCAGCGGCACGTTCGTGATCCAGGTGCCGACGGCCGCGCAACTGCGGCTCACGCATGCGGTCGGCAGCCACAGTCTCGCGGAGCGGCCCGACAAGTTGCGCGAAGCGGGCGTCACGCTGTTCGACGTCGACGGCCACGACCTGCCGTTCGTCGCCGGATGCTCGGGCTGGCTCGCGTGCAAGCTGATTCCCGAGCCGCACAACCAGCAGACCTACGACCTGTTCATCGGCGAGGTGGTCGGTGCGTGGTCCGACACGCGCGTGTTCCGCGACGGCCACTGGTATTTCGAAACGGCCGATCCCGCGTTGCGCAGCCTGCACTACATCGCGGGCGGCAATTTCTATGCGATCGGCGAGTCGCTGCACGTGGATCCGGACGCACCGTAAGCGTCGGGCGGGCTGCCTTTTCCGCTCCGGGCGCGCGGCTTAAGCGCGCTTTTTCAATTCCGCGAGCATCGCTTGGGCGAACGCCTGCGCGACGCGCGGCAGCGTGCGCCCGCGCTTCGTGACGAGCGCGATCGGCCGCACGAACGCGGGATCGTCGATCGGCTTCACGACCAGCTCGGGCTCGGCGCGCACCTCGCGCGCGGTCGCGGGCAGGATCGTCACGCCGAGGCCGCCGCGCACCATCGCGACGGCCGTCATCATGTAGGTCGGCTCGCACGCGATCTCGGGCGTGCAGCCGGCCGCTTCCAGCGCGGCATCGACGACGCTGCGCACGCTCGTGCCGCGCGCGGTGAGCACGAGCGGCACGCCCGCGACGTCGGCGGTGGTCACGCGGCGCTTACGCGCGAGCGGATGATCGTTCGGACACACGGCGACGAGCCGGTCGGCGCCCGCATACAGCACCTCCAGCGACGCATCGAACGTGTCGCCGCCCGTCAGCCCGAGATCGGCTTCCTCGTTGCGCACCAGCGCGGTGACGAGGCTCGCGACGCCGTCGCGGATCTCGAAGCCCGCGCGCGGCACGTCGCGGCGGAACGACTGGATCAGTTCCGGCAGCACGCTGGACGCGAACGTCGGCAGGCACGCGAGCCGCACCGTGCCGCTCGTGCCTTCGCCGAGCGCGCGCGCATCGCGCAGCACGCGTTCCATGTCGTCGAGCGAGCGCTGCAGCAGCGGCAGCAGCTCGCGCCCGGTCTGCGTGAGCGCGACGCTGCGGCTGTTGCGGTCGAACAGGCGCGCGCCGACGATTTCCTCGAGCCGGCGGATCTGCACGGTCAGCGCCGGTTGCGACAGGTGCAGGCGCGCGGCCGCGCGTGTGAAGTTGCCGGCGTGCGCGACGGTGACGAATGCGCGGATATCGCGAAGATTCAGATCCATAACGGTTCGTGATTGCTGCGATCAAATCATTTCAATTGTGCTATCGCTGCGCCGACCTTACGCTCGTCTCCAACAAAAGACAAGGTAGGAGACAAGGATGCTGCCGTTACTCGGGCTTGGCACGATCGTCGTGCTGCTGGCCGCGATTCTGTCGAAGCGGATGTCGCCGCTCGTCGCGCTGATCATCGTGCCGATCGCGGCGTCGCTGATCGGCGGCTTCGGGCTGCATACCAGCAAGTTCGTCGTCGACGGGCTGAAGGGCCTCGCGCCCGTCGTCGGGATGTTCGTGTTCGCGATCCTGTATTTCGGCACGATCACCGACGCCGGCACGCTCGACCCGATCATCGACCGCATCCTGCGCGCGGTCGGCACGCGGCCGACGCGCATCGTGATGGGTACGACGCTGCTCGCGCTGCTGATCCACCTCGACGGCTCGGGCGCCGTCTGTTTTCTCGTGACGATTCCGGCTGTGCTGCCGCTGTACGACCGGCTGAAGATGGATCGGCGCGTGCTGGCCGCGGCCGTGTCGATGGCCGCGGGCATCAACTTCCTGCCATGGACGGGGCCGATGATCCGCGCGTCGGCATCGCTGCACCTGCCGGTGTCGGCGCTGTTCAATCCGCTGATCCCGGTGCAGGCGATCGGGCTCGTGTTCGTGTTCGGTGCCGCGTACTGGCTCGGGCGGCGCGAGGAGAAGCGGCTCGGCCTGTCGCGCGACGATGCGTCCGTTCCGCTGCCGAAGCGCGAGCTGACGCCCGACGAGCAGGCGCTGCGCCGGCCGCACCTGTTCTGGTTCAACCTCGTGCTGACGTTCGTCGTGCTCGGCACGATGGTGGTGATGGGCGAGAAGATCCCGCCCGCGATCATGTTCATGGTCGGGCTGTGCATCGCGCTGATGGTGAACTATCCGGACGTCGACATGCAGAGGAAGCGGATCGACGCGCATGCGCGTGCCGCACTGATGATGGCCGGCATCCTGCTCGCGGCCGGCGTATTCACGGGGATCATGCAGGGCAGCGGGATGCTGAAGGCGATGGCGCAGGCGGCGGTCGGCTTCGTGCCGCCGTCGATGGCCGGCCACATTCCCGTAGTGCTCGGCTTCGCGTCGATGCCGCTCAGCATGCTGTTCGATCCCGATTCGTTCTACTTCGGCGTGCTGCCCGTGATCGCGGAGGTGGCCGGCCAGCTCGGCGTGCCGGCCGTGCAGGTCGGGCAGGCCGCGCTGCTCGGCCAGATGACGACGGGGTTTCCAGTCAGCCCGCTGACGCCCGCGACGTTCCTCGTCGTCGGCCTGTGCGGCATCGAGCTGGCCGAGCACCAGAAATTCACGTTCCCGCTGCTGTTCGGCGCCTCGATCGTGATGACGATCGCGTGCGTCGTGCTGGGGATCTTTTGATACGGTACCGGACATGACAGCAAAGCAACCTGAACGGCGCGTGCGCATCGGCGCGGGCGCCGGCTACTCGGGCGACCGGATCGAGCCCGCGGTCGAACTGGCCGAACACGGCCGGCTCGACTATCTCGTCTTCGAATGCCTGGCCGAGCGCACGATCGCGATCGCGCAGCAGGCGCGGCGCAAGGACCCGGCGCTCGGCTACGATCCGCTGCTCGACGCGCGGATGCGCGCCGTGCTGCCGGTCGCCGTGCCGAACGGCGTGCGCATCGTGTCGAACATGGGCGCGGCGAACCCGCGCGCGGCCGCGCGGCGTACTGCACAGATCGCGCAATCGCTCGGTTTCGCGCAGCTGAAGGTCGCGGCGGTCGAAGGCGACGACGTGCTCGACGTCGTGCTGCGCGGCGCGTTCCGTTTCGAGGAATCGGGCGACGCAGTCGCCGCGTACCGCGACCGCATCGTGTCCGCGAACGCGTACCTCGGCGCCGCGCCGATCGTCGACGCGCTTGCGGCCGGCGCGGACGTCGTGCTGACCGGGCGCGTCGCCGATCCGTCGCTGTTCGCCGCGCCGCTGATCCACGCGTTCGGCTGGCGGATGGACGACTGGGACACGCTTGGGCAGGCGACGGTCGTCGGCCATCTGCTCGAATGCGCGGGGCAGGTGACGGGCGGCTATTTCGCCGATCCCGGCTACAAGGACGTGCCGGATCTCGCGCGGCTCGGGTTCCCGATCGGCGAAGTCGCGGCCGACGGCTCGGTCGTGATCACGAAGGTGCCGCATGCGGGCGGCCGCGTGAGCGCGGCGACCTGCAAGGAACAGCTGCTCTATGAGATTCACGATCCGGCGCGGTATCTGCAGCCCGATGTCGTTGCGGATTTCACGCGGGTCGCCGTCGCGGAGGAGGCGGCGGACCGTGTGCGCGTGACAGGCGGGCGCGGTACCGCGCGGCCCGATACGCTGAAGGTGTCGGTGGCTTACATCGACGGCTACATCGGCGAAGGACAGCTCTCGTACGGCGGCCCGGGCGCGCTCGAACGCGCGCGCCTCGCGCTCGACATCGTCCGCGAGCGGCTGGCGCTGACCGGCGTCGCCGCGACCGAGTTGCGCTTCGACCTGATCGGCGTCGATTCGCTGTATGGCGACGCAACGCCGGCCGTGCGCGGCGAGCCGGCCGAGGTGCGCGTGCGGGTGGCCGGCCGTGCGGCAAGCGCCGATGAAGCGGCGCGGATCGGCAATGAAGTCGAGACGCTCTATACGAACGGGCCGGCCGGCGGCGGCGGCGCGTTCAAGTCGACGCGCGAGGTGATCGCGGTGCAGTCGGTGCTGCTGCCGCGCGCGGCCGTGACGCCGTCGTTTTCATTCGTGGAGGCCTGATGCAACTGCGTGAACTCGCGCATGCGCGCACTGGCGACAAGGGCAATACGCTGAACGTGTCGGTCATTTGCCGCGATCCGCGTCATTACGAGCATCTGCGCACGCATCTGGATGCGGAATCGGTGAAGGCATGGCTCACGGGAATCGTGCGCGGCGATGTCGTGCGTTACGAATTGCCAGCGCTCGGTGCGTTCAATTTCGTCCTGCGCGACGCGCTCGGCGGCGGCGTGACGCGCTCGCTCGCGCTCGACGCGCATGGCAAGTCGGTCAGCTCGGCGTTGCTGGCGATCGAGGTGCCCGACCCGGCGTGACGGCGGGCGTCGCCCGGGGGGGCGGGCATGGGCTCACGGAATCAGCAGTTCGCGACGCCCGTCCGCGTGCTCGATGTGCTCGCCGGCGATGTGCAGGCGCTGATCCTTTCGATAGTCATAGATCGAGCGCGACGCGGCGAGCTGGTCGAAATCGAGCTCGACCGCATGACGCGATTCGGTGTTGCCGGCTTCGAAGATCACATTGCCGAACGGATCGACCGCGAGGCTGCCGCCCGCGAACACGACATCGTGCGTGCTGTCGCCGACGCGGTTGGCCACCACCACGAACACCTGGTTCTCCATCGCGCGCGCCGACGCCGATGTGCGGTGGACGTAGCGGTACGGTTCCATGTTGCCGTCGGTGACGAGGATCAACTGCGCGCCGAGCGCGGCGAGCGCGCGGCCGGTTTCAGGGAATTCGCTGTCGTAGCAGATCAGCAGGCCGATCCGCACGCCGCGCCATTCGACGGTCGCGTAGCGGTCGCCGGGCAGCACGACGCCGTGTTCGCTCACCCACAGATGCGTCTTGCGATAGCGCAGCGCGATGCCGTCCGGCGTAACGAACACGGTTGTGTTGTAGAACTTGCCGCCGTCGTTCTCGATCAGCCCGACCACCACGGCGACGTCGCGCGCGCGTGCGGCCGCGATGACCGCGCCGATGCTGGGGCCGTCGAGCGGTTCCGCGCATTCCGCGAGATTGGACGGATCGAGAAAGCCCGTGAGCTGCGCTTCCGGAAACATCACGATGTCCGTGCCGGGCGCGCAGGTTGCGATTGCTTCCAGCGTGCGCTGCAGGTTGTAGTGCGTGTCGCCGTCGCGACCGGCGAGCTGGACGATATCGAGCTTCAGTTTCATGGGCGAATTCGGTGGCTGTGATCCGTTGCCGGCGGCGCCGGAAGGAGGGGAAAACAGGCCCCAGTATGCGCCGAACGGCCGGTTTTCCCATCCCGCCGATGCGTTAACCCGTCAGGGGTATTGATCTCGTCGTGCTCGCGTCGACGTCCTGCTGTCGGAACAAACGGCGAAGTAAAAAAAACGCCGACCCTTCTGCAAGGGTCGGCGAACAGGTCCTGATTGACGAGGAAATTGCTACAGAACCCAGGCCACCATGTGTCGCCCGCGGCCGAAGTGTGTTGCGCGCAGGCGAACAAAATCGGATTCGGCAAGGATAGTGACCGGTGCAACGTATGCCCAGACGCCACGGCCGATAGACGGTATCGGCGCGCGATGGGGTTAGCCGTCAAGCAGCGCCCAGTCGAACAGTTCGCTGCGCGTGCGCACGCCGAGCTTCGCGAACGCGCGCTTTACGTAGGTTTCGGCGGTGGAGAGACGGATGTCGAGCAGGGTCGCGGCTTCCGGCACCGAGCGGCCGCTCAGCAGCAGCTTGCAGATTTCCTGCTCGCGGCGCGACAGGCGCACGTCCTGGCGCGCGACGCGCGCATCGAAGCCGTGATGCGACGGCGCACGGCCGGCCGCCGGCGCGATGCGGCGTGCGGCGCATGAGCGCGCATGCATTTCGAGCAGCGGGAACAGCAGGTCGGCCATCTGCCGCAGGTGGAACAGCTCGTCGCGGCTGAACGCAGCCTGGTGGGTCGAGCGCGTGACCGACAGCGCATACTGGCCGTTCGCATTGCCGTGCACGAGCATGCATTCCTGCGTGACGCGCTGTTCGTCGAAGAAGCGCCGGCGGAAATCGCCGTCGGGCAGGCCGCCGACGTGCCGCTGCAGCAGCAGCGTGCCGGTCGTGCCGCGCACCGGCTCGACGAGCGGATCGGTTTGCCAGAAATCCCGATAGTACGCATCCATCAGCGCGCACAGCTCCTGATGCGGGTCACCCCAGCTCCCGAGCCACTCGATCAGGTAGCCCGACGCGGCGCCCGGATCGGGCCGCCAGCGTTCGAGATGGATCGCGTCGGTGACGAGGTTCTCGTTGACGAAGCGGGCGACAGCATCGGCGAACCCGGCGGTGCCGGTCGCCCGGATCGCGTTGCCGAGCGTCTGGGGCCGCACGACGATGACAGGGCCGCCGTGGCCGGGCGGAGCGAGGGGAGGGAGGCGCATGGATGGCTGCTCGGAAGGCTGAACGATACGCAGACCTTACGCGAGCGTCGCGCGGGCGTCAGCCGGGGAATGCCCGCGCCAGGCCAGTGGAGGCGATGGCGCGCATCGCATCAGGCAGCGGTCTGCGCTTTCAGGAACAGCGAAAACAGCTCCGACTGCGAGTTGATGGCGAGCTTCGCGTAGATGTTGCGCCGGTGCACCTTGACCGTTTCCGCCGAAATCGCCAGCTTGTTCGCGACTTCCTTGTTCGAGCGGCCGCTCAGGATCAGCCGGATCACGTCGAGTTCGCGCGCGGTGAGCGGCGTACCGAGCCGCGCCATCGCATGTTCGAAGTTGTCCTGCGCATTGGCACCGGCCCGGCGCGGCGGTGAGGGTTCGGCGGGCGTTTGCTCGAACGCGAGGCGCTGCCGCATCAGCGCGACCACCCATGGCCGGACCAGGTCGAGCAACGCAACCTGTTCGGGGCTGAAGCGCCGCTTGCTGCCGAGCGACAGGCACAGCGTGCGCGAGTCGTCGAGCACGACGTTGAACTGCATCTCGTCCTCGACGACGTTGTGCGTGAAATAGAGCGTGTAGTACTCGGTGTCGCGAAAGCACTCGGGCGCCACGTCGGACAGCCGGAACAGGCCGCTTTTCGGTGCGTCGCGGTTCGCGATGTAGAACGGATCCAGCAGGTACAGGCCCTGCACGTAGTCGCGAAACAGCGGGTCGGGGCCGCCGCCTTCGTACGCGCATTCGGCGAATACCTGCGGGCGGCCGTCGCCGAACATCAGCGCGACCCAGCTGTCGACCGCGACGTAGTCCTCGATCAGCCGGATCAGCGACAGCCAGAAGCCCGGCTGGTCGAGCGACTCGATGAGCCGCCCGACCGATCGGTGCCATGCGACGTCCTGCAAGGTCAGGTTCATGCGTAAGTCCGTGTCGGGCCGGCCGATGCGCGCTTGCGATGCCGCGCCGTGCGTGTACGCTACGGACTCGCGGGCGCATTCCGCGCGCATCGAACGGATCCTGCAATGAAGAACGAGATCGTAACGCCGGCCGGCGCGAATGGCGAGGCCGAGGCGGCCATGCAGAACGGGATGCCGGGCATGGATTCGGATGGCACGGCCGGCACGATCGATCTGTACGTGCTGAAGCCGGCGCCGGACGGCAAGACGCTCGAGCCGGTCGATCTGGCTGCCGGTCGGCAATGCGATCGTCGAAGCGGCGCCGCGCATCAACGAAGCGCTCGACAATTCGGGATCGCTCGATTGCGGCAACGCGAAGTCGCATTGCGAGAGCCGCACGTTCACGATCGTGCCCGACACGACGGGCACCGGCGACGTCTATCCGCTGGCGGTGACCGAGACGGGCGCGCGTGGCGACAAGGCCATCCACGCGCGCTATACGGTGAAATTCGACGCATCGCGCGGCCGCTACGTCGTGCCGAAGGCGTTGCGCGAAGGGTATTGAGCGTCCGCGCGCGGGAACGGGCGGCATGGCGCCGCCCGCATATCACACGTACAGGTAGCGCACGAGGTGGAAGAACACCGGCGCGGCGAAGCAGATCGAATCGACGCGATCGAGCATCCCGCCGTGACCCGCGATCATCGAGCCCCAGTCCTTCGTGCCGAGCGAGCGCTTGACGGCCGACAGCACGAGCCCGCCGACGAAGCCCGCGATCACGATCGCGAGCGAGATCCCGAACGCCGCGCCGAAGCTGAACGGCGTCACGCGATACAGCGACGCGCCGCACAGCGTCGCGAGCAGGCCGCCGCCGACGAAGCCTTCGATCGTCTTCGACGGCGACAGGCGCGGTGCGATCTTGCGCCGCCCGAACAGCTTGCCGACGATGTACTGCAGCACGTCGCTGACCTGCACGACGAACAGGAAGAAGAACAGCAGCAGCGCGTTCTGCCCGGTGTAGCGCGGGATGTCGAGGATCAGCACGGCCGGCGCATGGCTCAACCCGTACACGCACACCATCAGCGCCCAGTTGATCTTCGCGTTGCGGCTCAGGAATTCGCGCGTGTCCTGCGTGAGCGCCGACACCAGCGACATCGCGAAGAACAGGTGCACGGGCACGAAGATCGAATACATCCCGTACCAGTTGATCGAGAGCAGCACGTACTGCACGGGGATCGCGACGAAGAACGCGATGAACAGCGTCGTGTGGTCGCTCGCGGTGGTCGGCGTGAGCGTGATGAATTCGCGCAGCGTCAGGTAGGACAGCACCGCGAACACGAGATACGTGACGTTGTTGCCGAGGCCGATCGCGATGACCATGATCGCGATCATGGCCCACCATGCGCGGATGCGCTGGTTCAGGTTGACGATGGTCGAACTGGTGCCGCCGCTGCGCGCGCCGAGGATCGCGCCGATCACGGTCGCGACGACGAGCACGCCCGTGACGCCCGCGACCAGTTCCCAGAAGAGAGTTCGCATGGGGATATCCGGAAAAGGAACAGGAGGGCGCCGCGTTCAGCCCGCGGGCCGCTGCGGCGCGAGTGCGACGACCGCGTCGCGCATGCGGGCGAGGAACGTCGGCTTCTCTTCCTGGTTGCCGAGCGCGTCGTTCGCGCCGAAGTGCACCTTGCAGATCAGCGGCACGGGCCAGATTGCCCCCTTCGGCATGATGCGCTGCAGGTTCTCGAGGTAGACGGGCGCGAGCGCGACGCTCGGGAACTCGGTCGCGAGGTGGAACAGCCCGCTCTTGAACGGTTGCGGCAGCACGTCGGCGCCGCGCGTGCCTTCCGGGAAGATGATGATCGAATGGCCTTGCCGCAGCGCGTCGCGCACCGGATCGAGCGGGTCACCCCCGGATTCGCGGTGGCGGTCGATCAGCACGACGTTCAGCAGCTTCTGCGCGATGTGGCGCTTCATGTCGCTGCTGTCCCAGTAGTCGCGCGCGGCGACCGGCCGTACGACTGCGCGCACGTCGCGCGGCAGCGCGGCGAGGATCGCGAGCGTGTCGATGTGGCTCGTGTGGTTCGAGAAGTAGATTTTCTGCGTCGGGGATGGCGGCGACTGATGCCAGACCGGATACGCGCCGGCGACAAGCCGCACGATGGACAGCAGGAAATCGCGCTGCCAGACGTTGAGGATGTTCATCGGCGCGGTGCCTCCTGCTTGCGTGCCCGGCCCGCCGAGCATGCGCGGCGGGCGGAATCCCGGAATGCCGGCGCGGCAGGATGCGCGCCGGACGGCCCTTGTTTAAATTTTTTCAAATTCGTGGCTGCCTGTCGCAGGTCCGCGATAATCGGTCGATTCGCCGCCGCACGCATGTTGCGTAGCGGTGAATGCGCCGGCCAGCGGCGTGATTGTCGGCTGTTGCACGCGTGCTCGTTTGCAGTTCGAATGGATCTCGCCGCAGTCGAGGCCAGCGGATTATCGCGAGTTTCCGTAAAAAACGCCAGATTGGCCCGGCGGGCGGCCCGGGCAGCCTGCTTGACGCATCGGGGCCGGTCGGCGACGATGAGGGCCGTCCATTGAAGGCCGACGAAGGCCGTTTCGCCGCCCGGGGCATGGCGGCGGGAAACGTATCCGACTGTGCCGCGCAAATAAAACGATGAGCCTCTACGCACTCAAACCCAAATTCCAGAACCGTCTGCGCCCGTTCGCGAATTCGCTTGCCGAACGCGGCGTCACCGCGAACCAGGTCACGCTGTTCGCGGCCGGCGGCTCGATCGTCGTCGGCGCGCTCGCCGGGCTCGGCGTGTTCGCCCGTGTGCTGTTCCTGCTGATTCCGCTGTGGCTGTTCGCGCGGATGGCGCTCAACGCAATCGACGGGATGCTCGCGCGCGAGCACGGGCAGAAGAGCACGCTCGGCGCGTACCTGAACGAGCTGGGCGACATCGTTTCCGACGTCGCGCTCGTGCTGCCGTTCCTCGCCATTTCCGCGTTCGCTCCGGCGGACGTCTGGCTGTTCGCGCTGACGGCGGTCATCGTCGAATGCGCGGGGCTGATCGGGCCGCTCGTCGGCGCGACGCGCCGCTACGACGGCCCGTTCGGCAAGAGCGACCGCGCGCTGGCCCTTGGCGCGTTCGCGCTGTGGATCGGCTTCGGCCTGCCGGTCGGTAGCGTCGCCGCGTGGTTGTGGCGCCTGCTGATCGTGCTGTCGATCGTGACGGTGGTGCGGCGCGTGCAGGCCGGTATCGCTGAAAAGGGCGGTTGACCGTCCGGGCGCCGGAGGGCGGCGCCGCATGATTCGAATAACGAAACGAGAGAGATCACATGAGCGCACGCATGGCCCGCGAGGCCGACTTCACCACGCACGACGGCGAAACGCTGTTCTATCGTCACTGGCCCGCGACGGGCCCGCGCTGTCGCGGCGCGATCGTGCTGCTGCATCGCGGCCACGAACATTCGGCGCGCGTCGCGCATCTCGTCGACGAGCTCGACCTGCCCGATTTCGCATTTTTCGCGTGGGACGCGCGCGGCCACGGCCGTTCGCCGGGCGCGCGCGGCTACAGCCCGAGCGCGGCCGCGTCGGTGCGCGACCTGCAGACCTTCGTCGAGCATATCCGCGACACGCACGGCATCGCGATCGAAGACACGGCCGTGGTCGGCCAGAGCGTCGGCGCAGTGCTCGCGGCCACCTGGGCGCACGACTACGCACCGCCGATCCGCTGCCTCGCCGTCGCGTCACCGGCGTTCCACATCAAGCTCTACGTGCCGTTCGCACGGCCAGGCCTGCGGCTGATGCACAAGCTGCGCGGGCTGTTCTACGTGAATAGCTACGTCAAGCCGAAATTCCTCACGCACGATCCCGAGCGGATCGCGAGCTATGCGTCGGATCCGCTGATCACGCGGCCGATCGCGGTCAACATGCTGCTCGACCTGCACGACACCGCGAAGCGGATCGTCGCCGACGCGGCGGCGATCACCGTGCCGACGCAACTGCTGATCTCGGGCGCCGACTGGGTCGTGCATCGCGGCCCGCAGGACCGCTTCTTCGAACGGCTCGGCTCGGCGCGCAAGGAGCGCATCGTGCTGCCGGGCTTCTATCACGACACGCTCGGCGAGCGCGACCGCGCGCAGGCGCTCGCGCCGTTGCGCGCATTCGTGCTGCGCGAGTTCGATGCGCCGAGCCCGCGCGTGTCGCTCGCCGACGCCGACCGGCGCGGCGCGTTCCACGACGAATACGCGGCGCTCGGCCGCCCGCCCGCGAACGTGTTCGCGCGCGCGTACTGGGCACTCACGCGGGCCGGCCTGAAGGCTGGCGGCGCGCTGTCGGACGGCATCGCGCTCGGGCTGCGGCTCGGCTTCGATTCGGGCTCGACGCTCGACTACGTGTACCGCAACCGCGCGCAGGGGCGGCTCGGCGTCGGTGCGCTGATCGACCGCACGTATCTCGATTCGCCGGGCTGGATCGGCATCCGCCGGCGCAAGGTGCACCTGCAGGAACTGATCGGCACGGCGATCGGCCGCCTGCGCGGCCACGGCACGCCGGTGCGGATCGTCGACATCGCGGCCGGGCACGGGCGCTATGTGCTCGACGCGATCGCGACGGCCGCCGAGCGCGACGGCGCGGCGCCCGACGACATCACGCTGCGCGACTACAGTCCGCCGAACGTCGAGGCCGGGCGCGTGCTGATCGCGCAGCGCGGCCTCGAGCCGATCGCGCGCTTCGAGCGCGGCGACGCGTTCGACGAGGCGTCGCTCGCGACGCTCGAGCCGCGTCCGACGCTGGCGATCGTGTCGGGCCTCTACGAGCTGTTCGGCGAAAACGCGCTGATCGAACGCTCGCTGCGCGGGCTCGCGCAAGCGGTGCCGCCGGGCGGCTATCTCGTCTATACGGGGCAGCCGTGGCATCCGCAGCTCGAATTCATCGCGCGCGCGCTGAACAACCACCGCGGCGAGGCGACCTGGGTGATGCGCCGCCGCTCGCAGGCCGAGATGGACGAACTCGTCGCGCGCGCGGGCTTCCGCAAGCTCGACCAGCGGATCGACGAAATGGGCATCTTCACGGTCAGCCTCGCGCAGCGGGTCGACGCGTCATGAGCGCGCTCGGCGGCGGCGCGAGCGGCCTCGCCGAACCGGCGGCCGGCGCGCGCGACGCGTCGTTCGCGCTGCGCTTCGGCTGGCTCGTGGCGATGGGCGCCGTGTTCTTCTCGACGTACGGTTTTGCGAACTGGCTCGCCGCGCGCCGCGCGGCGGTGCCGACGTTCGCGTTCGGCTGGGAGCACGCGATCCCGTTCGTGCCGTGGACGATCGTGCCGTACTGGTCGATCGACCTGCTGTATGCGCTGTCGTTCTTCTTCTGGACCCGCCGCGCCGATCTGCTCGATCACGTGAAGCGGCTGTTGACCGTGCAACTGGTGTCGGTCGCGTGCTTCATCGCGTGGCCGCTGCGCTTCGGTTTCGAGCGGCCCGACGCGGGCGGCATGGCCGGCGCGCTGTTCACGCTGCTGACGGGTTTCGACAAGCCGTTCAACCAGGCGCCGTCGCTGCACATCGGGTTGCTCGTCGTCCTGTGGGCCGTCTATGCGAAGCAGCTGCGCGGCACGGTCGCGCGCGTCGTGCTGCATCTCTGGTTCGCGGCGATCGGCGTGTCGGTGCTGACGACCTACCAGCATCACGCGATCGACGTGCCGACCGGCGCGGCCGTCGGCTGTCTCGCGCTGTTCCTGTTTCCGCTGCGCGATGCCGCGGGCCGGCTGCCGGGCGCCGATGTGTCGCCGGGCGGGGCCGGCCGCGCGCTCGCGCGCCGCTATGCGCTCGGCGCGGCGCTGGCCGCGCTTGTCGCGCTCTGGTGCGTGCCGCGCGCGCCGGGCTGGGCGCTGGCGGCGGGGTGGGTCGCGCTGGCGCTCGCATGCGTCGCGTGGATCTACCGGCGCGGTGCATCCGGCGCATTCCAGAAGGATGCGCAAGGGCGTTTTCCGGTATTCATTCGCTGGCTGCTCGCGCCGACGATCGCCGGCGCGTTCGTCAATTCGCGGCTTTGGACGTTCCGGCAGCCGGCGCCCGTGCGGATCGACGCGCGCGTGTCGATCGGCCGCACGCCGACGACGCGCGACGTGCGGCGCCACGGCTTCACGGCGCTGGTCGACCTGACCGCCGAGATGCCGCGCTGGGCGGCGGCCGACGCATCGCTTGCGTATGCGACCGTGCCGCAGCTCGACCTCGTCGCACCGACCGCGACGCAGCTCGCGCAGGCCGTCGCGGCGCTCGAACGCCTGCACGGCGAAGGGCGTGACGTGCTGGTCTGCTGCGCGCTCGGCTACGGGCGCAGCGTACTGTGCGCGGCCGCGTGGCTGGCGGCGCGACGCGGGCTCGGCGATGCGCGCGACGCGCTTGCCGCGGTGCGCGCCGTGCGGCCGCACGCGGTGTGGTCGGACGACGGCGTGGCCGTGCTGCAGCACTGGATCGATGGCCGTCGTGGCGCGGGACGCAGGTGATGCGCGACCCGTCGGCGCCATTCCGGATTGCCGCCGCGCGCGGTGCGCTCGATGCGGGCGCATGGGCGATCGCGGCCGCGCTGGCCGCGGCCGGCGCGGGCTGGTGGGTCGCGGCGGGCTGGGCGCCGGCGACGATCGCCCGCGTGCTGCTGGCCGTCGTCAGCACGGGGTCGGGGATCGCGGCGCTGTGGTACGCGGTGCGCATCGAGATCGACCGCCGGCTGTTCGCCGCGCTGGCGCGGGCGGTGTCCGGCGATGCGTCGGTCGACGACGGGCTCGCGGCGCTCGACCGTGCGCTCGCCGATCTCGGCTGGATCGATGCAGGGAAGGCCGGGCGCGCGCTCGACGCGCGCGTGCGCGGCGCGGTCGGGCTGTGCCGGGCCGGCGTGTTCGTCGCGATCGTGCAGTGGCTCGTGGTCGGGATTGCGATCGCGGTGCCGCAGATCGGCTAACGCCTGTTCACGCCAATAACGGGCTGGCGAACGCGCCTCTCCGTGCGTTCCGCAAAGCGATGTCTTGCGGGCGCGCGTTACGCGCGAGCCGTACGCTGTGACCGTGTCCGCTTGGCTTCATACATCGCCTGATCCGCATGCTCGATCAGCGCGGTCATGTCGGTGCCGTCGTCGGGCAGCAGCGCGATTCCGACGCTGACGCCGAGTCGCAGCGGGCGTCCCTCGAATTCGAACGGTTCGCCGACCTGCCGCGCAAGCCGCGTGCTTTGTGCGTGCGCATCGTCGCGGTTGCCGATGTTCGGCAGGATCACCGCGAATTCGTCGCCGCCGATGCGCGCGACCGTGTCCGAGCGCCGCACCGCACCCTGCATCCGCGTGGCGATCTCGCGCAGCGCAGCGTCGCCCGCGCGGTGGCCGAAACCGTCGTTGATCGGCTTCAGCCCGTCCATGTCGATGTTGAGGATGCCGAGCCGGCCGTTCGCGCGCAGCGCCGTGTGCATCGACTGCCGCAGGCGGTCGTAGAACAGCGCGCGGTTCGGCAGGCCCGTGAGCGCGTCGTGCGTGGCGCGCAGGTACAGCTCGTTCGCCTCGTTGCGCGCCGCGTGGAACATCGCGGCGGCGATCAATTCGGCCGTCAGTCGCAGCGTGCCGGCGTCGGCTTTCGAGAAGCCGTCGACGTCCGGCGACATCACCTTCAGCACACCGACCGTCGTGTCGGCATGCGTGAGCGGCATCACGAGCATCGAGCGCAGGCCGACCCGGCGGCACGCATCGCGATCGACGCGCGGGTCGGTTTCCGAATCGCTGCAGTGCAGCAACTCGCCTTGCTGGACGCACAGGCCCGACAGGCTGCCCGAGCGCCGCAACCGCAGGCCGAGCATCCCGGCGGCCGTGCCCGACGCGGCGCGGTACACCATGTCGTCGCCCTCGGCGAATTCGACCGCGGCGGCGCTCGCACCGGTGAGCAGCGGCACCTGCTCGGCCACATAAGCCATCACGCTGCCGAGGTCGAGGCCGAGCTTCGCGATCTCGGTCTGCGCGGCGATGATGCGCAGCAGCGTGTCGGGAGACGGGGTGGCGGTGTCGACGATTTGATCCAAGTCAGTTTTCCATGAAAGAAAGCTCATGCGGCTGCGCGGGATTGCGGTAGCATACGCGCCGCCCTGCGGCAGCGCCTCCCGGGCGGTCTGCAACGGACCGCCGCCGGCGTGCCGGCCAGCCGTACCGCGCGGCAGTATGCCGTTCGGCCCGTCCGGCGACAACGGCGCAATTCTTACCATTCGTACCTCTCGCGCAGCATTTCCGACCGGATTGAGGTTTTTTTGCTTCACTGTTGCGAATCGGGGTAAGTTTTGTCCTATTTTTGAGATAGTGTGACGAATGAGCGAGCGCCGGTGCCAGGCGCGCGCAACACGACGACAGGCGGATTAAAGAATTGGCCGCGTCGTTTCGATAAACGAATCAGGCTAGTTAGATTGATGAGGGGAAGCAGTGGGGATGTTCACTCACGGGCATGGCTGCTTTGCGCGCGTCGGTTTCGACGCGCTTGATGACCGAATGATCGTGACGAAACGGAGCGGCGCATGAAGCCGGCCGCGTCGCTGTTCGTCCTGTCGGTCGCCATGGCCGGCGCTTTCCACGCGGCCGCGCTGTCGGCCGCGCCGATGCCGGCGGTGCCGGCGGCCGCTTCGGTGTCCGACGCCGGCGCCGGTCGTGCCGCCGCGCCCGGCGCGGCGTCGGCCCCGGTGCTCGTGGCCGCGCCGACGGCGGCCAGCGCGCCGGCCGCCGGTCTGCCGGCGACGACGGTGCGGTTGCCGTTCGCGTCGCTCGGCGCGTTCGATCCGCTGCGCCTGCGCGGCGCCGATGACGTGCGTACGATCAACGCGGGCGTGCGGCTCGATCGCGTGGTCACGGGCGCGCGGCTGCGCCTGACCTACGCGTATTCGCCGTCGCTGGTGTTCCCGCTGTCGCACCTGAAGGTGTCGGTGAACGGCGAGGTCATCGCGACCGTCCCGTTCGACGCCGCGCGCGCGGGCCGCACGGTCACGCAGGACATCCCGATCGATCCGCGCTACTTCTCGGATTTCAACCAGATCGGCCTGCGCCTGATCGCGCACTACACGCTCGATCATTGCGAGGATCCGTCGAACTCGGCGCTGTGGGCCGACGTGAGCCCGACGAGCGAGCTGATCCTCGACGAATCGCCGGTCCGCCTGCCGAACGATCTCGCGCTGCTGCCCGCGCCGTTCTTCGACCGGCGCGACAACGGCCGCGTGCGGCTGCCGTTCGTGCTGCCGGCGTCGCCCGATTCGGCGACGCTGCGCAGCGCGGGCGTGCTCGCGTCGTGGTTCGGCGCGCTGGCCGACTACCGGCATGCGCGTTTCCCGGTGTCGTCCGGACTTCCGACCGACGACCAGGCGGTGGTGGTCGGCACGGCCGCGACGCTGCCGGCCGGCCTGGCGCTGCCGTCGGTCAACGGCCCGCTGCTCGCGATCGCCGACAACCCGGCCGCGCCGGGGCGCAAGCTGCTCGTCGCCACGGGCCGCACGGCGGCCGAGGTCGACGACGCGGTCGCGACGCTCGTGCTCGGCCGCGCAGCGCTGTCGGGGCCGGCGGCGACGGTCGCGCACGTCGATCTCGGCGCGCCGCGCAAGCCTTACGACGCGCCGCGCTGGCTGCCCGTGAACCGGCCGATCGCGTTCCGCGAGCTTGTGTCCGATCTGCGCGAGCTGGAAGTGCGCGGCACGACGCCCGACCCGATCCGCCTGAACCTGCGCGTGCCGTCCGATCTCCATTCATGGAACGGCGCGGGCGTGCCGATCACGCTGCGCTACCGCTACACGGCGCCGACCGTGCAGGACAACTCGACGCTCGCCGTCGAGATCAACGAACAACTCGTGAAGTCGTACCGGCTCGGGCCGGCCCACGCCGAGGACGCGCACGGCCGCATGCAGTTGCCGCTGCTGTCGGTGCCGGAAGGGCGCGTGACGAGCGACGTCGACATTCCGGCGTTCCGCGTCGGCAGCGGCAACCAGCTGCAGTTCCGCTTCACGCTCGACTCGCAGAAGACGGGCCTCTGCTCGAGCACGGCCAGCGAGCCGCAGCGGGCGGCGATCGATCCCGATTCGACGATCGATTTCTCGCACTTCGTCCATTACGCACAACTGCCGAACCTCGCGTTTTTCGCGAACAGCGGCTTTCCGTTCACGCGGTTCGCCGACCTGTCGCAGACGGCCGTCGTGATGCCCGACCGGCCGTCGCCGCAGGAACTCGAAGCCTACCTGACGATGCTCGGCCACATGGGCGAATGGACCGGTTTCCCGGCACTGCGCGTGCAGGTCGCGCGGCCCGGCGACGTCGCCGCGCTGTCGGGCAGCAAGGATCTGCTCGTGATCGACGGCTCGCCCACGTCGCCGCTGCTCGCACACTGGCGCTCGGCGCTGCCGCTCGTGATCGGCGAGCAGGGCGGTGCGGGCGGTGACGGCGCGACGCGCGTCGCGTTCACGGTGAAGGAGCGCTGGCGCAACGGCGTCGGCCTGGCCGACGGCGGCGCGCATATCGAGCAGACGGGCCCGCTCGCGGCGCTCGCCGGTTTCGAGCTGCCGGGCAGCCGCGGCCGCAGCGTGGTTGCGCTGACGGCGACCGACCAGCCGCGCCTCGGCGATCTGCTCAACGTGTTCGAGAACCCCGGCCTCGTGTCGCAGCTGCAGGGCGACCTCGCGCTGGTGCGGCCGGGGCAGGTCGACAGCCTGCGCGTCGGCGAACCTTACGTGGTCGGCTTCGTGCCGTGGTATGCCCGCGTGTGGACGCAGGCGGCGCGGCATCCGGTCGTGCTCGGCGCGGTCGGCGTCGTCGCGGGGCTGCTGCTCGCGCTCGGCGTGTTCAGCGTGCTGCAGAGAATCGCCGCGCGTCGACGGGGGATGTAACGGATGGCGCGGGCAATGGCGAAGCGACGGGCAACGCAGCCGGCGCGGCGCGTCGGCGCGGTACTCGCGCTGGCGGTTGCGGTGACGTGTGCGGCGGCCGGCATGGCCGCTCGCGCGCAGGCCGCGGGGGCCGACACGGCCGCCATGGGATGCAGCGCGGCGTGGCCGCGCTGGGACACGTTCAAGCGCGATTTCATCTCGGTCGACGGCCGCGTGATCGACGTCGGCTCGGCCGATTCACGCACGGTGTCGGAGGGGCAGGCGTATGGGCTTTTCTTCGCGCTGGTCGCGAACGACCGGCGCATGTTCGACACGATCCTCGCATGGACCGAGAACAACCTCGCGCAGGGCGACCTGAGCACGCATCTGCCGGCGTGGCTCTGGGGCCGCGCGCCGGACGGCGCGTGGCGCGTGCTCGACGCGAACGCGGCGTCGGACGCCGACCTGTGGATCGCGTACGCGCTCGTCGAGGCCGGGCGGCTGTGGCACGAGCGCAGCTACACGGCGCGCGGCGCGCTGCTCGCGAAGCGCGTGCTCGACGACGAGACGGCGACCGTGCCGGGTCTCGGCATCACGCTGCTGCCGGGGCCGACCGGGTTCAAGCTGACCAACGGCCAGTGGCGCGTGAATCCGAGTTATTCGCCGCCGCAGGTGATCCGCGCGCTCGGCGCACGCCTGCCCGACGACCGGCGCTGGGCCGCGCTGGCCTCCAGCACCGCGCGCGTCCTGCTCGACACGGCGCCGAAGGGCTTTTCGCCCGACTGGGCGCTGTATCGCGCGGGCGCGGGCTTCGGGCCCGATCCGGAGACGCACGCGGAGAGCGCGTACAACGCGATCCGCGTGTATCTGTGGGCCGGCATGCTCGACCGCGCCGATCCGCTCGCCGCACCGTTGCTCGCGCGTTTCGCGCCGTTCGCCGACCACATCGCCGCGCATGGCGCGCCGCCGGAGAAGGTCGATACGACGACGGGCGTCGCGGGGCCGAACGACGGCAACGGCGGGTTCTCCGCGGCGGCCGTGCCGTTCCTCGACGCGCGCGGCCAGCGTGCGCTCGCGGATGCGCAGGCGGCCCGCGTCGATACGCTCGCACGCCAGGCTGCACCCGGCTACTACACGAGCGTGCTGACGCTGTTCGGCCTCGGCTGGCGCGACGGACGCTACCGGTTCGGCGCGGACGGCACGCTCGACGCACGCTGGGGAGGCCGTTCGTGCGCCGCCCGCTGAAGCGCGCCGTGCCGCGCGTCGCGGGATTCGCGTGGCTCGCGTCGTCGATGTGCGCGGCGGCGCCGGGCACCGCATCCGGCGCGACGATGCCGAACCCCGCCACGCCGGCGGCGTCCGCTTCGGCCGATGCGCAGCGCCAGCTCGACACCGCGCGGATGTGGGGCGTCAAGCATCGCGACGACCTCGCGCGCGATGCGCTGCGCAAGGGGTTGCTGATCGCGCCGGGCGATCCGGAACTGCTTGCCGAGCAGGTCCGCGTGCTGCTGCGGCTCGGCGACGCGAAAGGCGCGCAGGCCGCGCTCGCGCGCTTGCAGGCGCAGTCGCCGAATGCGCCCGTCACACGGCGGGTGGCCGACGAATACCGCGTCGCGACGAGCGGGCGCGGCGAGATGGCGCAGATCCGCCTGCTCGCGCGCAGCGGTCGCTCCGACGAGGCGGCCCGGCGGGTCGTCGCGCTGTTTCCGAACGGCGCGCCGTCGGGCGCGCTCGGTGCCGAGTATTACGAGATCGTCGCGAATGCGCCGGGCGGACGCGAGCAGGCGATCGCCGCGCTGCGCCGCGCGATCGCGGCCGATCCGCAGGACACCAGCGCGGCCATGGCGCTGGCGCGGCTGCTGAACCAGCATGGCGACACGCGCGCGGAGGCGAACCGGATCGCATGGTCGCTCGCGAAGCGGGACGACGCCGACCATACGGAAGCGATGTCGTTGTGGCGGCGCGTGCTGCAGGTGGCCGGCAACGATCCCGCGTATCTCGATGCGCTGCATGCGTATCTCGCGCTCGTGCCGGACGACACCGAATTCCGCGGCCGCGTTGCCGAACTGGACAGCCGGCGCGATGCGCAGCGCCGGCTCGAACGCGATCCCGACTACATCGCGCAGCAGCGCGGCCTGCAGGCGCTCGCGCGCGGCGATCTTGCGGCCGCCGATCCGTTGCTCGAGCGCGCCGCGCGTGCGCGCGCGGACGACGCCGATGCGGTCGGCGGGCTCGGCTTGCTGCGTTTGCGCGAAGGCCGGCACGACGACGCACGCGCGCTGTTCGCGCGGGCCGCGACACTCGCGACCGACCAGCGCGGCAAATGGCAGAGCCTCGCCCGCACCGCGCAGTTCTGGGGGCTGCTCGCGCAAGGCCGCGCGGCCGCCGCCGCGGGCCGGCCGCAGGACGCCGAGCGTGCGGCGCGTGCCGCGCTCGCGATGCAGCCGGGCAGCCCGGACGCGAAGCTGCAGCTCGCCGATGCGCTGCTCGCGCAGCGTGACTGGACGCGCGCGGAGCCGTTGCTGCGCGAGTTGCTGGCCGCGCGTTCGCCGAGCCTGCCGGCCGTGCGCGGCGCGGCGATGCTGTATGAAAACACCGGTCGCGCCGACCGGATCGGCCCGCTGCTCGACGCGCTGCAAGGGCGCGTAACGGGCCGCGACGATCGCCGCGCGCTCGATGGCCTGCGCGCCGACCTGCTCGCGAACCAGGCGCGCGCGCTCGCGGACAAAGGCGAACGCGGGCCCGCCGCGCAGCGCTACGAAGCGGCCGTGCGAGCGGCGCCCGACGCGCCGTGGACGCGCTTCGCGCTCGCGCGCCTGTATCGCGACATGGGGCTGCCGCAGCTCGGCCGCACGGTGATGGACGAAGGGCTCGCGCAAAGCGATGCGCCCGAGATGCGCTATGCGACCGCGCTGTACCGCAATTCGCTCGACGATGTCGCGGGCGCGCAGGCCGCGCTCGCGCCCGTCGACGACGCGCGCCGGTCGGACGGGATGCGCGCGCTGGCGCGCAAGCTCGACGCCGAAAGCACGCTGGCCGACGCGCGCGGCGCGCTCGGGCGCGGCGACCGCGCGGCATTTGCCGCCTCGCTTGCGCATGCGCAGGCAAGTGCGCCGGACGATCCCGACATGCTCGCCGCGATCGGCGCGCAGTGGATCGACGCGGGCGAACCCGATCGCGGCCTTGCGCCGTTGCGCGACTGGATCGCCGCGCATCCGCGCGAAGCCGATGCGGACGTGCGGCTGCGCTACGGCGACCTGCTCGGCCGCGCCGGGCGCGACGACGCGCTCGCCGCCTGGCTCGACGCGCTGCGCCGCGAACCGTCGCTGACGCCCGCGCAGACGGCGAGGATCGAGGACCAGTCGCTGCGGCTCGTGTTGCGGCAGACGGACGATGCGATCGCGCGGCAGGACTACGCGCAGGCGCGCACGCTGCTCGATCGCGCGAGCCCGGCCGGCCGCGCGGACAAGCGCCATGCGCTCGAACTGGCCGATCTCGAACGCGCGCAGGGGCATTACGGCGCGGCGCGCGATGCACTCGCGCCGGTCGTCGCGCGCACGCCAGACGATGCCGATACGCAGCTCGCGCTGGCGCGCATCGACGAGGACAGCGGCAACCGTGCCGCTGCGCTCGCGCGCGTGCAGGCGGTGCTCGCACGCACGCCGGACGACGACGTCGACACGCAACTGTCGGCCGTGCGCCGCCTGAACGCGCTGCGCCGTCCGGACGAAGCCGCGCAGCTGACCGGCCGGCTGCACGCCGCGTATCCGGCGCGCGCGGACGTGACGGTCGCGACGGGGCGCGTGGCCGAGGCACAGGGCCGCTATGACGACGCGGCGTCGCTGTACCGGCTGTCGCAGTCGCAGGAACGCGCGACGGGCGTCACTCCTGGCCGCGACGGCTTGACGCCCGCACAGGCCGCGTTCGCGGATCTCGAACAGCGACGCGACCCCGAGATCGAGACCGGCTGGATGCCCGCGTACAAGTCGGGCGACGCAGGCGTGTCCTCGTATCGCGCGCAGCAGGTGCCGGTCTACATGCAGTTGCCGGTGCGCTACGACGGGCACGCGTTCCTGCAGGTCGACACCGTGCATCTGGATGCAGGCACGCTCGACACGACGGACAAGACGTCGTACACGCTCAACACGTTCGGGTTCTATCCGGCGCTGAACGCGCCGGCCGCGAACCCGCCGGGCTCGCTGCGCCAGTCGGCGACGGGCGTCGCGGTCGGTGCCGGCTACAAGACCGACGCGTGGCGCTTCGATGTCGGCACGTCGCCGCTCGGCTTTCCGGTGCAGTACGTCGTCGGCGGCGTGCGCTACCGGTTCGACGCGGGCCCCGCGAGCTTCACGGTGAATGCGTCGCGGCGGCCGGAGACGAGCAGCGTGCTGTCGTACGCGGGCTTTCGCGATCCGTGGACCGGCGCGGTATGGGGTGGCGTGCGCCGCGATGGCGTGAACCTGCGCGCATCGGTCGACCTCGGCCGCGCTAACCTGTTCGCGGAACTCGGCGCAGGCGTGCTGTCCGGCCGCAACGTCGAGCGCAACGCGGAAGTCACGCTGCGCACGGGGTTCACGATGCCCGTGTACGAGCGTGCGACGATGCGCGTGAGCACGGGCCTCGTCGGCAGCGCGTGGCACTACGCGCAGAACCTGCGCTACTACACGTACGGGCAGGGCGGCTACTACAGCCCGCAGCGCTACCTGTCGCTCGGCGTACCGATCGAGTGGGCCGGGCGTGTCGATGCGCTGTCGTGGGACCTGACCGTGACGGGCGGCATTTCGAACAGCTACGAGCGCGATACGCCGTATTTCCCGCTCGGCGTGCCGGGTTCGGGGCTGAAGTCGGCCGATACGCTCGCCGGGCTCGCGTACGGCGGCAGCTCGACGCGCGGCGTGTCGTTCTCGTACGGCGTCAACGGAATCGTCGAGTACCGCGTGAACCCGCACCTGAGCGTCGGCGCGCAGTTGCATGTCGACCGGTCGCACGACTATGCGCCGAGTTCGGCGCTCGTGTACCTGCGCTATGCGTTCGACGCGCGCGCGCAGCGCAACTGGCTCGTCACGCCGACGCCCGTGCGGCTTTATTCGGATTACTAGAGGAAGGTCGTGAATAGGGGAAGGTCGTGAATACCGAAATCGATGCCACCCGTCCCGCGCTCGGCGCCGCCGGCCTGCTGGGCCGCCTGCGCGCGCTGCTGCGCGCGGGGCCGGCCGGCGGCCGCGTCGGCACGCTGAGCCGGCTCGCGATCGACGGCTTGCCCGACGCTTGGACGCAACTGGAGGCCGGCGGCCTGTACGCGATCTACGCGGCCGGCGGCACGCCGGCGTGCGACGCGCTCGTGTGGGAGAGCGCGCGGCAGGCGCGCACGCGCAACGTGACAGTCGTGCTCGCACGCGATGCGGCACGCGTCGCCGAACACCTGCAGGCGCGCGGCTTCGCGGGCGGCGCGCAGCCGGCCGGCTGGCCGCGCAACCTGAACGTGCTGGCGATGCCGACGGCGGCCGAGCCGGCCGGCAGCGACGGTGCGACCGACGACGCACCGCGTCGCGCGGCGCCGGGCCCGTTCGCGCGGCTGACCGGCGGCTTGCGCGCGCTGAAGCGCTACGGCTTTCGCGCGCGCTCGCTGTATTTCGTCGAAGGCGCGCAGCGCTGGTTCAGCTGGGACGACCCGGTCGCGCTCGCCGAAGAAGCACACGCACTCGCCGACTGGTGCCGCACGCGCCGGATCGCGCTCGTGCTGCTGCTCGACCCCGAAGCGGCCGGTGCGGGCACCGATGCGCGCACCGACGATGCGCCGCTCGTGCGCGACGCGGATCGCACGCCGCGCAGCGGTTTCCACGGCGTCTGCTCGGGCGTCGCGCAGATGCAGCGCACCCACGGCGAGCTATTGTGGATCGTCGAATTCTGGCGCGCGGGCGACACGCTCGCGGCCGGCGAGGTGCGGCCGCTGCGCTTTGCGCCGGGCGGCCGGCTGTCGGCGAGCGTCGATGGCGGCGCGACCGAGCCGGCGCGCCGCATGAAGCTCGCGAGCGACGAGGATCGGGTTGTCGTCAGCCGCGCGGTGCTCGACGGCGCGAACCGCGTGCCCGGCGAATGGGAAGTCGTCGACGACAATGCGGCCGTCGTCGCAGCCTGCGCGCATGCGCAGGCCGCGACCGCGGTGCTCGTGTTCCGCTCGCATGCGCAGCTCGAAGCGTTGTGCGCGGACGTGCACGCGCTGCGCCGGCAGTGCGGCGGCGCGCTGAAGATCGCCATCGTCGAGCGCGACGAGGTGCTGCGCCAGCAATTCGAGATGCTGTTGCTGAGCGTCGGTGCGAACCGCGTCGTCGCGCGCGACCTGCCGGTGTCGCGGATGCAGGCCGCCGTGCACGCGCTGCGCGGCCAGCTCTATGCGCGGCCCGTCGCGGCCGACTATCGCGCGGCGCTCGCGGCCGCGCTCGGCGATTCGGTGCTCGGTTATCTGCCGGTCGGCGCGTTCTGCCTGCGGATTCGCGCGGTGCTCGATCGCGGCGCCGTGCTCGCGCTGCCGCACACGCTCGCGAAGATCGCGCTGCTGCCGGGCGTGTCGCACGTCGACGCGCTGCGGCATTGCCGGCCGCGCCGCGCGGGCGACGTCGTGACGGCCGATGCCGCGCACCTGTACGTGTTCCTGTTCGCATGCGAGCCGGTCGACGCCGACGACGCGCTCGCACGGATCTTCGACGTGCCGGTCGACACGCTGTCCGACCGCGTCGTGTGCCTCGGGCAGGGCAGCATCGACACGGAGCTCGATGCGCTGAAGGCCGAGAACCGGCGCGCGCCGATCGCCGACTACAGCGACCTGTTCTCGGCCACGCCGCCGGCGGGCGCGGCGCGCGCACCGCTCGCGCGCGCCGATCTCGGCGAGGCGTTGCCCGAAGCGAGCAAAGTGAGCGGTGCGATCGATGCGATCGATACGATCGTCGCGCTCGAGGCGATCGGTGCGACGCCGGCGGCCATGGCCGCCGACGCATTGGCGTCGGAACCCGTCATTCCCGCCGCCCGCAAGCGCGGCGCCATCCGCAGCGCGATGCCGCTGCGCAAGCCGGAGGACGCATGATCATCGACCTCGTCATCGGTTTCGTCGTCGGCATCGCGATCGCGGTGCCGGTCTGGATCGTCGCGCAGCACCTCGGCATCGGCCGCGGCTTTCATGCGCCGCGCGGAATCGATCGGCACGATGCGGTGCCGTGCGAACTCGTGCCGGTCGCGCTGCGCGGGCGCTTGCTGCCCGATGCCGACCGCAGCGGCGAGGCGGCGCGATGAAGACGATCGCCCTGACGTCGACGACGGGCGGCGCGGGCCGCACGACGCTCGCCGCCGCGCTCGCGGTGCTGCTCGCGCGCCGCGGCCGGCCGGTCGTCGCCGTCGAATTCGATGCGCAGAACCTGATGGGCGCGACGCTCGGCCTCGACACGCTGGCCGAACACGGCCTCGCGCAGAGCGTGCTCGGCGGCGCCGAGCCGTGGCACGCGCATACGTGGCGCAACGCCGACGGCGTGCTGTTCGTGCCGTACGGGCAGGTCGACGCGGCCGGCGCCGCCGCGTGCGATGCGCGGCTCGTGGCCGACCCCGCGTGGCTGTCGCGCGCGCTCGACGAGATCGCGCTGCCGGCCGACGGCGTCGTGCTGGTCGACACCGCGCGCTATCCGTCGCCGCAGGCCGAGCAGGCGATTCGCCGCGCGGACCTGACGCTCGTCGTCGTGCCGCCCGAGCCGATCGCCTGCGCGACGGCGGCCGCGCGGCTGGGCGCGCTCAGGGCCGGCGGCGGCGAACTGCAGATCGTCGTGAACCGGCTGAATCCGGCGCGCGACATGCAGCGCGATGCGATCGCGATGCTGCGCGCGGTCGCGGGGCCGGCCTCGATGCTCGAGCAGCGGATCCACGTCGACGCGGCCGTGCCCGAAGCGCTCGCGCGCGGCAGCTGGATCTTCGACGACGCACCGTATTCGCAGGCGTCGCACGACCTGAACGGCATCGCGAACTGGGTCGACACGTGGCTGGCCGCCGGCGCGGCCGGTCGCACGGGAGCGGCGCGATGAAGGCCGCCTTCATGCCGCCATTGCGCGCGCTCGGCCGCCGCGCGGCCGACTGGCTCGCACGCGGCATCGGGCTGCCGGCGCAGCGCACGCGGGTCGACTGGCTCGTGCGGCTGTTCTTCCACGCGCCGCCGGCCGGCCGGCCCGATCACGTGCGCCGCTGGGTGCGCGTCGCGTTCCTGCGGCTCGCGCACGAGTGGGGCGTGCTGCAGCCGCTCAGCCCGCGCGAATGGCTGTGGCGCGCGATCGTGCGCGCGCCGCGCGCGGGCGACGGCCGGCCCGCACGCGATCCGCTCGCGTGGTTCGACACGTTCGTCGTGCCCGTCTACGTGGCGGGGCGCGCGGTCGGCCGGCGCATCGACGCGATGCTCGAGCGCCTGCCGTGGGCACGCTGGGGCGGCTGGCTCGATGCGCGCGCGAACGGCGTCGGCCGGCGCCGCGGGCTCGCGCCGCTGTTGCTGGTGGCCGGCGCGCTGCTGTGGGCCGCGGCCGGGATGTCGCCGCTGATGCCCGGCGCGCAGTTCGCGTTCTTCGCGATCGTCGCGGTGCTGGCGCTCGCGCTGCGCCGCCTGCCGGGCCACCTGCCGACGCTCGCGCTCGCGTCGCTCGCGCTGCTCGCGACGGTGCGCTACATGTGGTGGCGCACGACGCAGACGCTCGACTTCCGCAGCCCGCTCGAGGCGGTCGCCGGCTACCTGCTGTACGGCGCGGAAGCCTATACGTGGCTGATCCTGCTGCTCGGTTTCGTGCAGACCGCGTGGCCGCTCGACCGGCCGATCGTGCCGCTGCCCGACGATCCCGACACCTGGCCGACCGTCGATATCTACATCCCGACCTACAACGAGCCGCTGTCGGTCGTGAAGCCGACGGTATTCGCCGCGCAGAGCATCGACTGGCCGACGGCGAAGCTGCGCGTCTACCTGCTCGACGACGGCCGGCGCCCCGAGTTCGCGGCGTTCGCGGCCGAGGCCGGCATCGACTACCTGACGCGCGACGACAACCGCCACGCGAAGGCCGGCAACATCAACCGCGCGCTGCCGAAAACGCACGGCGAATACATCGCGATCTTCGACTGCGATCACGTGCCGACGCGCTCGTTCCTGCAGACGACGATGGGCGTGTTCCTGCGCGACCCGAAGTGCGCGCTCGTGCAGACGCCGCATCATTTCTTCTCGCCCGATCCGTTCGAGCGCAACCTCGGCACGTTCCGCGAGATCCCGAACGAGGGCAACCTGTTCTACGGGCTCGTGCAGTCGGGCAACGACCTGTGGAACGCGACGTTCTTCTGCGGGTCGTGCGCGGTGCTCAAGCGCAGCGCGCTGGAAGAGGTCGGCGGTGTCGCGGTCGAGACCGTGACCGAGGATGCGCACACGGCGCTCAAGCTGCACCGGCGCGGCTATACGTCGGCGTACCTGCCGACCGTGCAGGCGGCCGGCCTCGCGACCGAAAGCCTCGCGGGCCACGTGAAGCAGCGCACGCGCTGGGCGCGCGGGATGGCGCAGATCTTCCGCATCGACAACCCGTTCCTCGGGCGCGGGCTCGGCTTCATCCAGCGGATCTGCTACGGCAACGCGATGCTGCACTTCTTCTACGGGATTCCGCGGCTGGTGTTCCTGACGATCCCGCTCGCGTACCTGTTCTTCCACCTGTACTTCATCAACGCGTCGGCGCTCGCGCTCGCGAGCTACGTGATCCCGTATCTCGTGCTCGCGAACGTCGCGAACTCGCGGATGCAGGGGCGCTACCGCCATTCGTTCTGGGCCGAGGTCTACGAATCGGTGCTCGCGTGGTACATCGCGCTGCCGACCACCGTCGCGTTCTTCAGCCCGAAGCACGGCAAGTTCAACGTGACCGACAAGGGCGGCAAGATCGACGAAGGCTACGTCGACTGGTCGACGTCGAAGCCGTATCTCGTGCTGTTCGGGCTGAACGTGCTCGCGATCGCCGCCGGCGTGTGGCGGCTCGTGGCCGACCAGGGCGACGAGGCGTCGACGATCCTGATCACGCTCGGCTGGACCGTCTACAACCTCGCGATGCTCGGCGCGGCGCTGGCCGTCGCGCGCGAGACCAAGCAGGTGCGCGTCACGCACCGGATCGCGATGCGCGTGCCGGCCATGCTGCTGCTCGCCGACGGCTCGACGGCCGCATGCTTCACGAGCGACTACTCGACCGGCGGCCTCGGCCTCGAAGCCGTGCCGGGGCTGCCGCTCGTCGTCGGCGACACACTGACGGTATGCGTGACGCGTGGCGACCGGCCGTTCCCGTTCCCGGTGCGCGTGAGCCGCGTGACGCCGACCCACGTCGGCGTGAGCTTCGAAGCGCTGACGCTCGAACAGGAGCGCCAGCTCGTGCAATGCACGTTCGGGCGCGCGGATGCGTGGCTCGACTGGCATGAAGGCCAGCGCCTCGACACGCCGCTCGGCGGGCTGAAGGAAGTGCTGCGCATCGGCGTGGAAGGTTATGTACGGATGTGGAAGGGTGCGGCGCGCGGCTTGCAGGCCATGCTGGCGCCGAAACTCGATCGGGCGCGCGACTGACGCGGCGCTCATCATGGAGTGGGTTAGATGACGTTCTGGAATCTGTATTTCATCCTGAAGTTCGCGCTGTTCGCGACCGGGCACCTGCAGCCGCTGTGGCTCGCGAACCTCGCGTTCGCGCTGGCGCTCGCGGCGAGCGCGCCGATCCGGCAACGCGCGTGGCGGATCGTCCGGCAGGTCGCGGCGATCGCGATCGCGGTGCCGCTGCTCGCGCACGAGATGCATGCGCCGCCGCTCGCGCGTCTCGTCGAAGCCGCGCGCGAAGTGAGCACGTTCCGCCTCGACTACTGGATGGAACTGCTGCCGCGCCTGCTGCCGCCCGTGCTGCTGCTGACGGTGGCCGGCGCGCTGATCGTCTACTTCGTCGTCAACCGCTGGCTGCGCGTCGCGACGTTCGTGCTGGCCGTGCTGATCGTGATGCCGCTGTGGCAGGCGGGCAGCGGCCTGATGGCGCGCGTCGTCGCACCGGCCGCGCAGCAGGCGAACGCGCCGGGCACAACGACGATGGGGCTTGCCGACCGGCCCGAGGACCACAACGCCGCGCTCGCGACGTTCCGCGCACAGGAGTCGCAGCGGCAGGTCGCGTTCGGTCATCTCGGCAACGATCCGGCCGCGCAGTTCGACGTGATCGTGCTGCACATCTGCTCGCTGTCGTGGGACGACCTCGATGCCGCGAAGCTGCGCAACCATCCGATGCTGAGCCGCTTCGACTATCTGTTCACGAACTTCAGCACGGCCGCGAGCTACAGCGGCCCGGCGGCGATCCGCGTGCTGCGCGCGAGCTGCGGGCAGGAGGCGCATGCGGACCTGTACAAGCCCGCGCCGCAGCAGTGCCAGCTATTCGCGCAACTCGCGGGCGCCGGCTATACGGTGCAGTCGCTGCTGAACCACGACGGTCATTTCGACAACTTCCTGCAGGTGATTCACGACAACATCGGCGTGCCCGACGCGCCGCCGGTGTCGAACGCGGCCGCGCCCGTCGCGATGCACGCGTTCGACGGCTCGGCGATCAAGGAGGACTACACGACGCTCGCGAACTGGTACGCGCAGCGCGCGTCGGTTCCGGGCCCCGTCGCGTTGTACTACAACACGATCAGCCTGCACGACGGCAACCGCGTGGTCGGCAGTTCGCTGACGAGCATCGACTCGTATCCGCAGCGCGCGACCAAGCTGATGGACGACTTCGACCGGCTCGCCGACCTGATCGCGCAGTCGGGCCGGCGCGCGGTGATCGTGTTCGTGCCCGAGCACGGCGCCGCGCTGCGCGGCGACAAGAACCAGGTCGCGGGCCTGCGCGAGATCCCGACGCCGCGCATCGTGCACGGGCCGGTCGGCGTGCGGCTGGTCGGTTTTGCGGGCAACCACGGCGCGACGACCGTGATCGAGCAGCCGACCAGCTTCCTCGCGCTCGCGCAGTTGCTGTCGAACCTCGTGTCGAACAGCCCGTTCAAGCCGGGCGCGACGCTCGCGCAATACGCGGCCGACCTGCCGCGCACGCGGATGGTCGGCGAGAACGAGGGCACGGTGACGATGCAGACGGCCGCGGGCTACGCGGTGAAAACTCCGGACGGCGTATGGATCGACGAACAGTAATCCTTCCCGGCGACGGCGACGACGATCGCCTGTCGCAGCCGAACGACGTGCTCGGCCTCGCGCGGCATCTGCCCGCGCTCGATCCTGAACGGTACGTCGACGAACAGGCGCGCCGCGCGTTCATCGAATCGCTCGATCGCTGGCCGACGCTCGCGAAACTGATGGGATTGAAGCGCTGAACGAACGACGGCCGGCAAGGACGCCGGCCGTCGTTCGCTGGCGAGCGGGCCTGCCTACTGCCCCTTGCGCTCCGGCTGGCGCGTCCACGTGTCTTCCTCGCCCGGCACCTTGCCGAAGGTCTGCGCGGCCCACGCCACGCGGGCCGCGTCGATCTTCGCGCGTTCGCTCGACACGAAGTTCCATTCGATGAAACGCTCGCCCGGCAGGTGCGCGCCGCCGAGCAGCATCACGCGCGCACCGTTCGCGCTGGCCAGCACCACGGTCGCGCCGGGTTCGAGCACGGCCATCGTCGCGCTCGCGAGCGGCGTGCCGTCGATGCTCAGGTCGCCGTCGACCAGATACACGCCGCGCTCGTCGTGCTCGGCATCGAGCGCGAGCGTGCCGCCCGCCGTGAATGCCGCGTACGCGTAGAGCGTCGGCGAAAACACCTCGACCGGCGACGCGAGCCCGAACGCGGTGCCGGCGATCACGCGCACGCTCGCGCCGTCGCGCTCGAGCGACGGTAGCGTGTCGGCCGGATGATGGACGAACGCGGGCGCGGCGTCCTCATGCTCGACCGGCAGCGCGACCCAGGTCTGGATGCCGTGCACGGGCTGCGCGTGCGGGAGATCCTCGTCGGGCGAGCGCTCCGAGTGGACGATGCCGCGCCCGGCCGTCATCCAGTTCACGTCGCCGGGCACGATCTTCTGCCGGAAGCCGAGGCTGTCGTGATGCATCAGCGAGCCGTCGAACAGGTAGGTGACGGTCGCGAGCCCGATGTGCGGATGCGGCAGCACGTCGATGCCCTGGCCGGCGGGCAGTACCGCCGGCCCCATCTCGTCGAAGAAGATGAACGGGCCGACGAGGCGTGCGGCGCGCGCGGGCAGCACGCGGCGCACGACGAGGTTGCCGATGTCGCTTTCGCGCGGCGTGAGCAGGGTCTTGATCGATGCGGACATGGTGAGTGGCTCGTGGTCGATGCGGTGCGTCAGGCGATCGCCGTGTCGATCGTGATCGGATGCGTGAGGATCTTGTGCACCGGGCATGCGTTCGCGATCTGCAGCAGGCGCTCGCGTTGCTCGCCGGACAAGTCGCCTTCGAGCGTGATGCGGCGCACGATCGTGCTGCCCGCGCTGCCCGATTCGTGTGCGAGCTTCACGTGCACTTCGGCGAGCGGCCAGCCTTTGCGTTGCGCATACATTTTCAGCGTGATCGCGGTGCAGGCGCCGAGGCTCGACAGCAGCAGCGCGACGGGTGTCGGCGCGGCATCGCCGCCGCCGAGCGGCGCCGGTTCGTCGGCACGCCACTGGTGGACGCCGTCGCTGAAGTGGACGAGGTAATCGACGGAGCCGATGCTCGCTTCGACGGACAGTTCGCTCATTGCAGTTCCAGGTGGGGAAGGGGGAGGGCCGGCGGCTTCGCCGGGCGTTACGGTTCGAGCAGCCGCTGCAGCCGCAGTTCCTCGAAATCGAGTTCCGATTCGATCCGGTGCAGCACCGTGTCGTCGACTTTGCCGTCGCGATGCAGGTCGAGCAGTGCGCGGCGCGACACGCCGACGAGTTCGAGTTCGACGCGCAGCATGCGCGCACGCATGTCGGCCGGTTCGGTGCCGTGGCGATGCGCGCGTTCGTTGAACGTGACGCGGTTCCGGTATTCGGCGAGCAGGCGGTCGAGCGACGGACGCTCGAGGCTCGACCCGCGCTGCTCGAGTGCGTCGAGTTCGGCGAGCGCCGCGCCGAACGTCTGCGCGCGCACCGCATGCTCGGACATCGTGTGCCGCGCGGCCGGCCGCAGCTTCAGCACGCGGATCAGCGGCGCGAGCGTGCCGCCCTGCACGACGAGCGTCGCGATGATCAGCAGGAACGTGCTGAACAGGATCAGGTCGCGGCCGGGGAAGTTGCCCGGCAGCGCGATCGCGGCCGCGAGGCTCACGACGCCGCGCATGCCCGACCAGCCGAGCACGACGGCCTCGCGCCACGACCACGGCGCGTGGCCCGCGCGCGGCGCGCGCAGGCGGCCCGGCAGCCACATCGCGACGAATACCCAGACGACGCGCGCACCGATCGCGGCGGCGGTGGCGGGCAGCGCGACGCGCAGGCCGGCCATCAGCACCGCGCCTTCGTGGTTCACGCGCGCGAGGATCGCGTGCAGCGCGAGGCCGATCAGGATGAAGACGAGCGCGTCGAGCACGAACACGATCGCTTCCCACGTCGCTTTCGCCTTGATCCGCATATCGGCGCCGAACACGCGATGCTGGCGCACGCCGAGCACGAGGCCGCAGGTCACGACCGACAGCACGCCCGAGCCGTCGACAGCTTCCGCGATCCCGTAGCTGCCCCACGCCATCGCGAAGGTCACGACGATGCCGAGCATCGGGTCGCGCAGGCGCGGCAGCACCCAGCACATCGCATGGCCGCACGCGAGGCCGACCGCGATGCCGATCAGCGTGAGCGAGAAGAACAGGCCGGTGGCGCTCGCGGCGGTGATCGACACGGCGAGCGCGGCCGACACGGCCATCTGGTACAGCAGCAGGCCCGATGCATCGTTGACGAGGCTTTCGCCTTCGAGCACCGCGACCAGCCGCGCGGGCAGCGGGTGGCGCTGCAGGATCGCCTTCGCGGCGACCGCGTCGGGCGGCGACACGATCGCGCCGAGCGTGAAGCACGCGGCCCACGGCAGCGCCGGGTTCGCGGCATGCACGGCGACGGCGACCGCGACGGTCGTGAACGCCACCGCGCCGAGCGCGAGCGACGCGATCGAGGCGAGTTCCTGCCGGAACTCCTTCCACGCGGTGTAGAACCCGCTCGACATCAGCAGCGGCGGCAGCACGGCCGCGAGCAGCAGCGCCGGGTCCATGTCGGGTACGCGCTTGCCGGCGACCGCCACCACGCAGCCGCCGAGCAGCAGCACGACGGCCGGCGGAATCGAGATCCGTTCGGCGAGCCACGTGAGCGCGCCCGCGCCGCAGATCAACAGCAGCAGGTAATGGAACAGCTCGACGTTGGTCATGCGCGGCCGGCGGAGACGGGATGCATCACGACGGCTTGCGGTCGTTCGCGGCGCCGCCCGGCAGCGCGCCGAACATGTGCTGGCTGCACTGCGCGTCGCGCCACGCGGTATTCAGCCGGTGGCCCGAGAGCATCCGGCGCAGGACGGGCAGGATCTGTTCGCCGGCCAGCATGCCGAGCAGGCCGGTGAGCGCGATGATCGGCGGCGCCGGCGAATTCACGCCGATCGCGCCGTAGATGACACCGGCAAGGATGCCGGCGAGCAGCGACAGGAAATACGGTTTCATGGTGGGTGTCTCGTGTTGGGCGATCGGCGACGGGGGCATGCCGTCAAGGTCTTGAAAGGGTATCGGGTTTGCGTGAAGAAAAAAAGGGTGGGCGGCCCCGAACGGGCATCGATTCCGGAATCGGATCGATTCCGTTTCTTGGGTGTTCGCGCCGCGCGTTTGCAGATTAAATACTGCGAGCTGGATGACGATCCCGATCCGGCGCAATTCACATGCGGCTCCTCCCGTTCCGACGGTCGAGGCAGGCTCTTCTTTTTCCGTTTACAGGACGACACGCGTCATGAGCAACCCGAAACTTGAAGTACTCACTCCGCAGAACAGCCAGCTGATCTTCATCGACCAGCAGCCGCAGATGGCGTTCGGCGTGCAGTCGATCGACCGCCAGGTACTGAAGAACAACGTCGTCGGGCTCGCGAAGGCCGCGAAGGTATTCAACATCCCGACCACGATCACGACGGTCGAAAGCGAGAGTTTCTCGGGCTTTACCTATCCCGAGCTGCTCGACGTGTTCCCGAACCAGAAGACGCTCGAACGCACGTCGATGAACTCGTGGGACGACCAGAAGGTGCGCGACGCGCTTGCCGCGAACGGCCGCAAGAAGGTGGTCGTGTCGGGCCTGTGGACGGAAGTCTGCAATACGACGTTCGCGCTGTGCGCGATGCTCGAAGGGGACTACGAAATCTACATGGTCGCCGACGCGTCGGGCGGCACGTCGAAGGACGCGCACGACTTCGCGATGCAGCGGATGGTGCAGGCCGGCGTGGTGCCCGTCACGTGGCAGCAGGTCCTGCTCGAGTGGCAGCGCGACTGGGCGCGCCGCGAGAGCTACGACGCCGTGATGGCGATCGCGAAGGAGCACTCGGGCGCATACGGGATGGGCGTCGATTACGCGTACACGATGGTCCACAAGGCGGCCGAGCGTACGCTGACGCCGCACGAGTCGATCCCGGCGGTGCCGGCGAAGTAAACGGGCCGCCTGCCGCGATCGTCGCGATGGACGCGGCGATTGCCTGCCGTCGGCCGCCGCGCGTTCAGGCCACGGGCAGCGCCCACGGCGCGTGCGAGAAGTGTTCGGCGAGGAACTCGAGCAGCACCGTCACGCGTGCGGCGCGCAGCATGCCGGGCGGCGTGACGAGGTTGACGTTGATGTCGGCGATCTTCCAGTCGCTCATCACTTCCTCGAGCTCGCCGCGCTGCATCTCTTCCCACACCAGGAACTCGGGTTGCAGCGCGAGGCCGTGGCCGGCGACGAGCGCGGGGACGATCACGTCCGCGTTGTTGGTGCGGATGCGGCCGTGCACGGACACGCCGACCTCCTCGCCCGATGCCGAGTGACGAAAGCGCCAGTGCTCGGGCGTCGGCAGGTTCGTATAGGCGAGGCACACATGCTGTTCGAGGTCGCGCGGGTGCGTGGGGCGGCCGCGCCGGTCGAGGTACGCGGGCGCTGCGACAAGCGGCCGGCGCACCGCACAGAGCCGGCGCGAGCGCAGCGACGAATCGCTGAGCTCCGCGATGCGGACCGCGACGTCGAAGCCGCCGGACACGATGTCGACGATGTGGTCGGTGAGCACGAGGTCGATGTCGACGCGCGGATAGCGCTCGAGAAACGCGGGCAGCACCGGCGACAGATGGCGCACCCCGAACGACATCGGCGCATTCACGCGCACGAGGCCGTGCGGTTCGAGCGCCTGTGCGGACGCTTCGCTTTCGATCAGTTCCGCATCGGCGAGCAGGCGGATCGCGCGGTCGCGCAGCAGTTCGCCGGTCGGCGTGAGCGACAGCTTGCGCGACGTGCGGTACAGCAGCATCGCGCCGAGGCGCTTTTCGAGGCGTGCGATCGCCTTCGACACGGTCGGCTGGGAAACGCCGAGCAGGTCGGCGGCCTTCGCGAACGAACCGGTCTCCGCGACGCGCGCAAAGATGGCCCAGGCTTCGAGATCAGGAAGGTGTTGCATGGTCGGAGCGGGTGGCAGGAAGCGAAACGGATGCGGCGGCAGCGGATCGTGCCGCCGATGCGACGCACCGCAAAGGCGCGCGCGATGCAGGTGATTCTAATCCGGCCGGGAGAAAAATCGTTATGGAATCTTATCTACTTTCGTTGGGCGCCGGCGTGCTGATCGGCGTCGTATACAGCGTGATCAAGGTGCGCTCGCCGGCACCGCCGCTGATCGCACTGGTCGGCCTGGCCGGCATGCTGATCGGCGCACAGGCCATCGCGCCGGTCCGTCACTGGCTCGGCTTCTAACCGCATCGAGGAAAATGTTCATGAGCGCAACCGATATTCAACCCGATCTCGTCCTGCACAACGGGCGCATCACGACGCTCGATCGTGCGAACCCCGTCGCGACGGCCGTCGCGATCAAGGATGGCCGCTTCGTTGCGGTCGGCGGCAACGCGGACGTGATGCCGCTCGCGGGCAGCGCGACGAAGGTCGTCGACCTCGACGGCCGCACCGTGCTGCCGGGCCTGATCGACAACCATACCCACGTGATTCGCGGCGGCCTGAACTACAACATGGAGCTGCGCTGGGATGGCGTGCCGTCGCTCGCGGTCGCGATGGACATGCTCAGGCGGCAGGTCGCGATCACGCCCGCGCCGCAGTGGGTGCGCGTGGTCGGCGGCTTCACCGAACACCAGTTCGCCGAGAAGCGCCTGCCGACGATCGAAGAACTCAACGCGGCCGCACCCGATACGCCGGTGTTCATCCTGCACCTGTACGATCGCGCGCTGCTGAACGCGGCCGCGTTGCGGGTGGTCGGCTACACGAAGGACACGCCCGAGCCGCCGGGCGGCACGATCCTGCGCGACGCCGCGGGCAATCCGACCGGGCTGCTGCTCGCGAACCCGAACGCGACGATCCTCTACGCGACGCTCGCGAAGGGGCCGAAGCTACCGTTCGAATACCAGTACAACTCGACGCGCCACTTCATGCGCGAACTGAACCGTCTCGGCGTGACGGGCGTGATCGATGCGGGCGGCGGTTCGCAGAATTACCCCGACGATTACGAAGTGATCCGCAAGTTGCACGATGCGGGCGAGATGACGATCCGGATCGCGTACAACCTGTTCACGCAGAAGCCGAACGCCGAGAAGGAAGACTTCGTGAACTGGACCAAGAGCGTCAAGTATCACGACGGTACCGACTATTTTCGCAACAACGGTGCGGGCGAAATGCTGGTGTTCTCGGCGGCCGATTTCGAGGACTTCCGCGTCGCGCGCCCGGATTTGCCGGCGCAGATGGAAGACGATCTCGAAGGCGTCGTGCGCGTACTCGCGCAGAACCGCTGGCCGTGGCGCATGCATGCGACCTACGACGAAACCATCAGCCGCGCGCTCGACGTGTTCGAAAAGGTCAACAAGGACATCCCGCTTGCCGGCCTGAACTGGTTCTTCGATCACGCGGAAACCGTTACCGAAAAATCGATGGATCGTATTGCGGCGCTGGGCGGCGGCATCGCGGTGCAGCATCGGATGGCGTACCAGGGCGAGTATTTTGTCGAGCGCTATGGCGCGCAGGCGGCCGAGGCGACGCCGCCCGTTGCGAAGATGCTTTCGAAGGGCATCAAGGTCTCGGCCGGCACCGACGCGACGCGCGTCGCGTCGTACAACCCGTGGGTGTCGCTCGCGTGGCTCGTGACGGGCAAGACGGTCGGCGGGCTGCGGATGTATCCGCAGCGCAACCTGCTCGATCGCGAGACCGCGCTGCGCATGTGGACCGAATACGTGACGTGGTTCTCGAACGAGGAAGGAAAGAAAGGGCGTGTAGCGGTCGGGCAGCTCGCCGACCTGGTGGTCCCGGATCGCGATTTCTTCACATGCGCGGAGGATGATATTGCCGCGACGACCGCGTTGCTGACGGTGGTCGGCGGAAAGATCGTATGGGGCGCAGGGCCGTTCGCGTCGCACGATGCGCCGATTCCGCCCGCGATGCCGGACTGGTCGCCGGTGCGCGAGTACGGCGGCTACGGCGGCTGGGGTGCGACGCAGCGCAACGGCGCGCCGCTGCAGCGTGCGGCAGCCGCCGCGATGTGCGGCTGCGCGAGCGCGTGCAACGTGCATGCGCACGCGCATGCGAGCGCGTGGGGGAGCACGTTGCCGACGTCGGACGCGAAGGGTTTCTGGGGCGCGTTCGGCTGTTCGTGCTGGGCGATCTGACATGGCGGCTTCGAACAGCCCCGGCGGCTTCGGCAACCCGGCCTGGGTCCGCGCGCTGCTGGCGCAGCCGTGGGCCCTGCCGCTCGTGCGTCTGGCGCTGGTGTCCGCCTACCTGATCGGCGGTGTCGCGAAGGCGCTGGACTTCGGCGGCGCGGTCGCGGAGCAGGCGCATTTCGGCCTGCATCCGGCCGCGCTCTGGGCGGCGCTGGCGATCGCGGTCGAGATCGCCGGCTCGCTGTGCGTAGTGTTTAACCGCTTCACGTGGCTCGGCGCCGGCAGCCTCGGCATGCTGACGCTCGTCGCGATGGCGGTGGCGAACGATTTCTGGAACCAGACCGGCACCGAACACTTCATGGCGCTCAACAGCTTCTTCGAGCATCTCGGGCTGATCGCCGCACTCGTGCTCGCGACCGTGCTCGCCGATGCGAGGCGCGCGAACGGCGACGGTCGCGCGTGAGCGGCCGGCATCCGGCCGGCCGGGCGGGCCGGCCATCTCGACCCATCGAGCCATACATACGACGAAACAACCAGGAAATCCTGTGATGAAAACACTTCGCTCTGCCTTGCTTGCCTTTACGGTTGCATGCGGCCTCGTCGCGGCGCCGGCCGCATTCGCGAAACCGCCGGTGCCGCCCGCGGCCACCCCGACGCTGGCCGTCGGGCCGCAATACGACACGACGCACGTGTACGTCGCGCCCGAGGATTTCGACCGCTTCACCGACAGCTTCGTCGCGACGTTCGGCGGCAGCAAGTCGAAGCAGGGCGTGTTCCAGGTCACGCCGACGCCGAGCCAGACGATGTCGCAGCTCGTCTTCACGCCGTCGGGCACGATCTCCGTGTTCGGCTTCAAGACGCCGGTCCCCTGGCCGTTCGGGGCTGAGCGCACGGGCTATCTGGTCGCCGACATGGACGCGGCGGTGAAGGTGGCGCGCGAGCATGGCGCGGACGTGATCGTCGACACGTTTCCCGATCCGATCGGCCGAGACGTGGTGATCGCCTGGACGGGCGGACTGAAGATGCAGCTCTACTGGCACACCCAGGCGCCGCACTATGACGCGTTGCAGACGGTCCCCGAGAACCGCGTGTACGTGTCGCCGCAAAGCGTGCGCAAGTTCGTTCACGATTTCGTCAGGTTCTCGAACGGCAAGGTGGTGTCCGACAACCTCAAGGCACCCGGCATCGAAATCGGCCGGCCGAACGACACCTATCGCCGCATCCGCATCGAGTCGGGCTTCGGCAAGATGACCGTGCTCGTGACGGACGGCCATCTGCCTTATCCGTTCGGGCGCGAAACGACCGGCTACGAGGTGCAGAATCTCGACGCAACGCTGGAGAAGGCAAAGGCCGCGGGTGTGACCGTGCTCGTGCCGCCGTTCGCATCGGGCGGCCGCAACGCGGCGCTCGTGCAGTTCCCGGGCGGCTACGTTGCCGAGATCCACGCGAGCGCGGCACGATGAAGCACGAGGATACGATCCTGGCCGGCGTCGCAGGCTTCGTCGACACGCTGAGCTTCGTCGCGCTGTTCGGGCTGTTCACCGCGCACGTGACCGGCAACTTCGTGCTGATCGGCGCGGGCATCGCGGGCTTCGGCCAGGGTGTCGTGCTCAAGCTCAGCGTGTTTCCCGCGTTCGTGTGCGGCGTCATCGCGAGCAGCCTGATCGCGCGGTCGCTGTCCGCGCGGCCCGCGTGGCAGGGCGCACGCGCGCTGCACGCGGTACAGGCCGTGCTGCTGCTCGGCTTCTGCGCGGCCGGCGTGTGGGCGACGCCCGTTACGCAGCCCGACAGCCTGCCGGCACTCGTGGCCGGCATCGTCGGCACGTTCGCGATGGGCATACAGAATGCGCATCCGCGCGTGATCCCGCGTGCAGGCGTGCCGAACACGGTGATGACCGGTAACGTGACGCAGGCGATCCTCGACGTCGTCGACATGCTGTCTGCCGGCACGGCCGACAGTGCGCGCGCGGTGGCACGCGCGCGCTTCGCGAAGATGCTGCCGGCGATTGTCGCGTTCGCGTTCGGTGCAGCATGCGGGGCGCTCGGGTTCCGCTACGGCGGGTTCTGGGTGCTGCTCGCACCGGCGTGCGCGCTCGCGGCGCTGGCGGCATGCGCGGGATTGTCCGGGCGCGCCGTCACGCAGGAGTCCGCATGATCGCCCGGCATGGGACGGCGCTGCGCGGCCGCGTGCGGCGAGCGGGCCGGATCGACGCATGCGGCCGGGCGCGGATCGCCGCCATCGGCGCGCAAGGCGTTGCGGCAATACAAGGCAGCCGCGTCGATCGGGCCGCCCGCGTCGCGGTCATGGCCGGACTACTGCTCGCGGGCAACGACGCGGCGTTCGCGAGCACCGCGACGGCACCGCCGGCCGCCGACAGCGCGCCCGCATCGACGTGCACGGCCAAGCGGCCGACCGTGCTGTTCAACCGCTGGCAGGAAGACTGGTCGGTGCTCGCGAATCCGTGCGTGCCGCGCGCGCCGCTCGACGGGCTGAAATACATCCCGCTCGGCAACGATCCGGCATCCTATCTGTCGCTCGGCGTAAACCTGCGCGAGCGCCTGGAGACCAACGACGCGCCGCTGTTCGGCATCGGCTCCGCGCAATCGGATACGTACCTGATCCAGCGCGTCGAGGTGCATGCCGATGCGCATCTCGGCCAGCACTGGCAGTTCTTCGTGCAGTTGCAGGACGACCGCGCGTTCGGCAAGAACACGATCTCGCCGGTCGACAGGAACCCGCTCGATCTCGAACAGGCATTTGCGACCTACACAGGTGCGCTCGGCGGCGGCACCTTCAAGTTCCGCGTCGGCCGGCAGGAGATGGCGTTCGACCTGCAGCGCTTCATCGCCGCGCGCGACGGCCCGAACGTGCGGCAGGCGTTCGATGCGGTGTGGGCCGACTACGAGTACGGGAAGTGGCGCTTCATCGGGTATGCGACGCAGCCTGTGCAGAACCGCACCGTGTCCGCGTTCGACGACGTATCGAACCGCGACCTCACGTTCAGCGGCGTGCGCTTCGAGCGGCAGTCGGTCGGGCCTGGCGACCTGTCGGGCTACTGGTCGCGTTACAACCGCAGCAACGCGCGCTTTCTCGATGCGAGCGGCGCCGAGCGTCGCGACGTATGGGACTTGCGCTACACGGGCACGCAGGGCCGCTTCGACTGGGATCTCGAAACGATGCTGCAGACGGGGACGGTCGGCAGCAGCACGATCCGCGCGTGGGCGGTCGGCTCGATCGCCGGCTACCGGCTCGACGCGCCGTGGTCGCCGCGCGTCGCGCTGCAGGTCGACGCGGCGTCGGGCGACCGGCATCCGCACGACGGTCGCGTCGGCACCTTCAATCCGCTGTTTCCGAACGGCTATTACTTCACGCTCGCGGGCTTTACCGGCTACTCGAACCTGATCCACGTGAAGCCGTCGGTGACGCTGAAGCCGTCGCCGAACCTGTCGCTGCTGGGCGCGCTCGGTTTCCAGTGGCGCGAGACGACCGGCGACGCGGTTTATCAGCAGGGCAACGCCGTGGTGCCGGGCACGGCCGGCAAGGGCGGGTTGTGGACGGGGATGTACGTGCAGCTGCGTGCGGACTGGACGATCGCCGCGAACCTGATCGGCGCGGTCGAGGCCGTGCATTTCCAGGTCGGCGACGCGATCCGGCAGGCGGGCGGGCACAACGCCGACTATGTCGGCGTCGAGCTGAAGTACGGGTGGTGACGGGCGGTGCGAACGCGTGCTGAATGACAAAGGGCGGCCTGGGCCGCCCTTTGTCGTGTGCTCGTGTGCGGCCGGCATGGCGCCGGCCGGTTTGCCGTTACAGGTTCGGCGACAGCGCGAGCGCGTTCGTCAGGTCGCCCATCGGCTGCGCGCCGTTGGCCTTCAGCGCGTCGTCGCGCTGTTGCAGGCCCGTGAGGCGCGGCAGCGAGAAGCGGCGCGTGATGAAGCGCAGGATCGACGCCGTGTCGTACTGCGTGTGATCGACGAAACCCTTCTTCGAGTACGGCGACACGATGAGTGCCGGAATGCGCGTACCGGGGCCCCAGCGATCGCCCTTCGGCGGCGACACATGATCCCAGAAGCCGCCGTTCTCGTCGTACGTGACGACGACGACCATGTTCTTCCACTGCGGGCTGGCCTGCAGGTGCGCGATCAGGTTCGCGATGTGCTGGTCGCCGCTCGCGACGTCCGTGTAGCCCGGGTGTTCGTTCAGGTTGCCCTGCGGCTTGTAGAACGCGACCTGCGGCAGCGTGCCCGCGTCGATCGCCTGGATGAACGCGCTGCCGTCGGTGCCGCCGTCGAGCAAGTGCTGCGCGCGGCTCGTGCTGCCCGGTGCCTGGTTCGCGTAGTAGTTGAACGGCTGGTGGTGCGGCTGGAAGTTCGGCGCCGTCATGTTCGGGCCGTAGATCACGTTTGCCGTGCCGCTCTGCGCAGCCTGCAGCGCCTGGTTCCACGCACCGCCGTACCATGCCCACGACACGCCCGCGTTGGTCAGCAGGTCGCCGATGTTCTGCTGCGTTTGCGGCGGCAGCGTCGACGCGGCGGACGGATCGGCGAGGTTCGGGTCGCCGCCCGACGCGGCCTTGTTGCCGCTCGGCTGGTACGGCGGCTGCATCGTGTTGATCGCGTAGAAGTCCGGCGTCAGGTTGCCCGAGTTCACGAACTTCGGAATCCCGTCGAGCGCGGAAGCCGGCGAGTTGCTCGCGAGCTGCAGCGACTTGCCGTCGGCACCGACGGCCGAGATCGAGCCGGCGGCCGGGCTCTTGTCCGCGTTCGCGTAGAACGGCGCGCACGCGCAGATCAGGTACTGGTGGTTCAGGAACGAGCCGCCGAATGCACCCATGAAGAAGTTGTCGGCCAGCGTGTACTGCTGCGCGATCTTCCACAGCGGCAGCTTCGTCGCGTCGGGCGTGTAGTGGCCCATCACGAGGCCGCCCGAATCGGCCCATGCGGCGAACATGTCGTTCTTGCCGCCGTTGATCTGCATCTGGTTTTCGTAGAAGCGGTGATACAGGTCGCGCGTCGTCACGCTCATCGGCGTGTTGAAGCCGCTCGGGTCGTCGATCGCGAACGGCGCGTTCGGCAGGTTGGCCGTCATCGCCTCGGTCACGGCCGGCGTGACGCCCTTCGCCGTCAGGCCGCCCCAGACCTTCGGCAGCGTCGCGAGCGGCTGGCCGTTGCGGTCCTTCTGCTGCGCGCTTGCCGCGGTCACGTTCTGCAGGCCGTTCGCGCCCGGGAAGTTGCCGTACAGGTTGTCGAAGCTGCGGTTTTCCGCGTAGATCACGACGACGTTCTTCACCGTCGACAGGCCCTGCTGCTGCACGTCGTCGCCGCCGCAGGCGGTGAGGGCGGCGGCCGCGGCAACGGCGATCGGCGTAAAGCGAATCCAGGCGTGGTTTTTCATGCGTTGTACTCTCTATCTCTCTTGTCGCGTGGGGAACCGGAGCATCCGTGCGCCGCCGGCTCTCGGAGGTGACCGTGGCATGTCCGGCTGTAAGCATTTTGAGGGCGCGATTTGACAGCCGGGTGTAGGCGTCCTTTCGATTGCCTGTCGGTTGGTCGTCATGGAACGGTCATGCGGCTGACATAAACTCCGGCCGCTCCTGAACCCACTTTCCGACGAATCGATGAAGCCTCGCCAACCGACAGCCGGCGCGTTCGCGCGTTCGTGGCTGCATCTGACCGGCGCGCTCGCGCTGGCCACCACGCTTGCAACCCTTGCCGGCTGTGACGGACAGCCGGATGCGGGCACGCCGCGCGTGCAGGCCGCGAGCGCGGCGAGTGCGCCGGGCGCCGCCAAGATGGATGCGTCCGCAACGATTGCCGCGAGCGGCGCCGTGGTCGCGACGAACCAGCCGCAGACGCGTGCGCAAGTTTACGAAGGCGTGCGCCGGATGACGGCGCTCGGCAAGCAACTTTTCGTCGACCCTACGCTGTCAGGTTCCGGCAAGCTGGCATGCGCGTCGTGCCACAGCCCCGATCACGCGTTCGGGCCGCCCAATGCGCTGGCCGTGCAGTTCGGCGGCGACGACATGAAGCGCCCGGGCTTTCGCGCGGTGCCGTCGCTCAAGTACCTGCAGGGCGTGCCGCAGTTCACCGAGCACTTCCACGATTCGGACGACGAAGGCGACGAGAGCGTCGACGCGGGCCCGACGGGCGGCCTCACGTGGGACGGCCGCGTCGACACGGGCGCCGAACAGGCGCGCATTCCGCTCACGTCGCCGTTCGAGATGAACAGTTCGCCCGCGAAGGTGGCGCAGGCCGTGAAGGCCGCGCCGTATGCGGACGAGTTCCGCGCGGTGTTCGGCGTGAAGGTGCTCGACGACGATGCGGCCACGTTCAAGGCCGTGCTGCGCGCGCTCGAGACGTTCGAGCAGACCCCCGAACTGTTCTCGCCGTATACGAGCAAGTACGACGCGTACCTCGCCGGCCACGCGCAGCTCACGCCTGCCGAACTGCGCGGGCTGCAGTTGTTCAACGACGAGAAGAAGGGCAATTGCGCGAGCTGCCACATCAGCCAGCGCGCGCTCGACGGCACGCCGCCGCAGTTCAGCGATTTCGGCTTGATCGCGATCGCGGTGCCGCGCAACCGCGCGCTGCCCGTCAATCGCGACCCGCGCTTTTACGATCTCGGCGCGTGCGGCCCCGAGCGCACCGACCTGAAGGGACGCGACGCATTCTGCGGGCTGTTCCGCACGCCGTCGCTGCGCAACGTCGCGCTGCGCAAGACGTTCTTCCACAACGGCGTGTACCACTCGCTCGACGACGTGATGCGCTTCTATGTCGAGCGCGACATTCATCCGGAGAAGTTCTATCCGGTCGTGCACGGCAAGGTGCAGATCTACGACGATCTGCCGAAGCGCTACTGGCCGAACATCAACCGCGAGCCGCCGTTCGACCGCAAGCGCGGCGAGCAGCCGGCGCTGAACGCGGCCGAGATCAAGGACGTGATCGCGTTCCTGGGCACGCTGACTGACGGATATCAGCAAACGGCTGCGTCGGCCGGGCACTAGAAGGCATCGTTGACGGCACGCATGCTATGCTCGCTCGCTGACGGGCGCGGTGCATGCCGGTTCGCCGGCATGCACCGCGCCGTTCGATCGAACATCCAAGGAGAACAACATGTCGATGCGTGCATCCCTTTCCGTCGTCACGCGTGTGCTGGCCGGCGCCGCGTGCGTAGCCGCGATGCTGCCCGCCCATGCGCAGAACAACCTGAACTTCCTGAACGACACGCCGCTCAGCTATTTCAGCAAGGCCGACACGGCGTCGCTGTCGAAGGCCGCCGCGAAGGTGCGCGACGAAGGCAAGGACGGCGAGACCACGACGTGGCAGAACAGCGGCAGCCGCACGCAGATCGAAGCGAAGCTCACGCCGACCACGACCGAGACGGACGGCAAGACCTGCCGTGAAATCACCACCGAAATCACCGCGAAGGGCCAGACGATGACGCTCAAGCCCGTCTACTGCAAGACGGCCGCGGGCAAGTGGCAACTGCAGAAGCGCTGAGCACGCGCATGATGAAGCGGTGCGGCGCGCCGCGCACGGTGTCGTGCGGCGTCGTGATCCTCGATGCGGCCGGCCGCGTGTTCCTCGCGCACGCGACGGACACCACGCACTGGGACATCCCGAAAGGGCAGGGCGAACCGGGCGAGTCGCCGGCCGACGCCGCGCTGCGCGAACTGCTCGAGGAAACCGGCATCGAATTCGCGCCGGCCCGGCTGCTCGATCTCGGCTGCTTCGCATACCGGCACGACAAGGACCTGCACCTGTTCGCGGTGCAGGTTGCGGAAGGCGAGATCGATCCCGCGCACTGCACGTGCACGTCGCTGTTCCCGAGCCGTCGCGACGGCTCGATGATTCCCGAGATGGATGCGTATCGCTGGACCGTGCCGGGCGACATCGACGCGTATGCGAGCCGCAGCCTTGCGCGGCTATTTCGCACGAAGCTGTCGCTGGTGGAGCTGCATCGGCGATTGTCGGGTGCGTGAATGAACGCGGCGGCTTCGTTTCGATGCAAGCAGTATAAAACCGGCCCTCGGCCGGTTTTTTTATGGTCGCGCGACGGAGGCTCGAGGCCGCACGCCGCGCGCGGAGCAGCCCGTCAGGCCGGCTTGCCCCAACTGTCGCGCAGCCCGACGACGCGGTTGAACACGGGCTTGCCCGGCTTCGAATCGACACGGTCGGCAACGAAATAGCCGTGCCGCTCGAACTGGAAGTGCGTTTCCGGCGCGACGTCGCCGGCGCCCGGTTCGACGAATGCCTGCGTGATCTTCTTCGAATCGGGATTCAGCGCTTCGAGGAAGTTCGCGCCGCCCGCGTCCGGATGCGGTTCCTTGAACAGGCGGTCGTAGATCCGCACTTCGGCCGCCTGCGCATGCTTCGCGCTGACCCAGTGGATGTTGCCCTTGACCTTGTACGTGTTCGCGCCTTCGGTGCCCGACTTGCTGTCCGGGAAGTAGTTGCAGTGCACGGCCGTCACGTTGCCGTCGGCGTCCTTGTCGAAGCCCGTGCATTCGATCACGTAGCCGTAGCGCAGGCGCACCTTGTTGCCCGGGAACAGGCGGAAATAGCCCTTCGGCGGGTTTTCGACGAAATCGTCGCGCTCGATCCACAGCTCGCGCGAGATCGGGAACGTGCGCACGCCGCGGTCCGGATGATGCGGGTGCACGGGCGCCGTGCACGCTTCCTCGAGGTCTTCCGGATAGTTGTCGATCACGAGCTTCAGCGGATCGAGCACCGCGGCCGTGCGCGGCGCCTTGTCGTCGAGGACGTCGCGCAGCGCGCCTTCGAAGATGCTCATGTCGATCCACGAATCGATCTTCGTCACGCCGATCCGCTCGCAGAACAGGCGAATGCTCTCCGGCGTGAAGCCGCGGCGGCGCACGCCGACGATCGTCGGCATCCGCGGGTCGTCCCAGCCGTCGACGTGGCCTTCGGTGACGAGTTGCAGCAGCTTGCGCTTGCTGGTGATCGCGTACGTGAGGTTCAGCCGCGAGAATTCGATCTGTTGCGGCAGCGGGCGCGTGAACACGCCGGCGTCCGCGAGTTCGTTCAGCACCCAGTCGTACAGCGGGCGGTGATCCTCGAATTCGAGCGTGCACAGCGAATGCGTGATGCCTTCGAGCGCATCCGAGATGCAGTGCGTGTAGTCGTACATCGGATACACGCACCATGTGTCGCCGGTGCGGTAGTGGTGCGCGTAGCGGATCCGGTAGATCACCGGGTCGCGCATGTTCATGTTCGGCGAAGCCATGTCGATCTTCGCGCGCAGCACATGCTCGCCTTCCTTGAACTCGCCGGCCTTCATGCGGCGGAACAGGTCGAGGTTTTCGTCGGGCGTGCGGTCGCGGAACGGCGAAGGCTTGCCGCCTTCGGTCAGCGAGCCGCGGTTCGCGCGCATTTCGTCCGCGCTCTGGCTGTCGACATACGCGTTGCCGCGCTTGATCAGCAGCTCGGCGAATTCATACAGCTTGTCGTAGTAGTCGCTCGCGAAATACTGATGATCGACCGCGTCCTTGCGCCAGTCGAAACCGAGCCAGCGCACCGCATCGACGATCGAATCGACGTACTCGATGCTTTCCTTTTCCGGGTTCGTGTCGTCGAAGCGCAGGTGGCACACGCCGCCGTAGTCGCGCGCGACGCTGAAGTTCAGGCAGATGCTCTTCGCATGGCCGATATGCAGATAGCCGTTCGGCTCGGGCGGGAACCGCGTCTCGACGCGGCCACCCCATTTGCCGGTGCGGTTGTCGTCGTCGATGATGTTGCGGATGAAATTGGAAGCCGCGGGGGCGTCGTTGCGTTCGGTGCTCATGCGGTTGGCGTCAGGTTGTGTCGGCGCGTCGCGCCGGTTTAATCCCGTAATTCTACCTGACCGGGGTCCGTCCCGCGCGGCTTGCAGGATGGGGCCGGTGCGTTCGCGATGCGTACCGCAATATCTCGATAGTGTGTCGGCTGTAACACGACGTAAATCGGATTGCTCGCGCCGTTCGAGTATTTCTATGATGACTTCATCGATTCAATGCCGCCATTCGCGTAATCGCATGGCGGGAGGACGCCAATAATCATGATGAAGAAGACCACATTTCTCGTTCGTACCGCGGTGATCGTCGCGGCCCTGTCGCAACTCGGCGCATGCGCGATGACGCATACGCAACGCAATGCCGGTATCGGCGCGGCCGCGGGCGGCGCGCTCGGCTACCTGATCACGGGCGGCCCGGTCGGCACGGTCGCCGGTGCGGCGGCAGGCGGCCTGGTCGGCGCCGGCGTGCGCTGATCGAAGCCGGCGCTCGCGTGCGATGCAGGCGCGACTGATCGCCGGCCGGTCGTGACGCCGTCCTGAACGCGTCGCGACCCTCTCAGGTATCACGCATGCCCTTCCGGTTTTTGACAGGCAGCATCAGGGAGGAGGCGGTGTGCGACACTTCGTCGACGCCACATAACGACGCGATGCGTCGACGAATCCTTTCATGAGCGACCCTCTCGTTTTCGTCCTGCCGGGCTACGCCAATTCGGGCCCGCTTCACTGGCAGAGCCGCTGGGAGCGTGCCGATACGCGCTTCTCGCGCGTCGCGATGCCCGACTGGGACCGCGCGTTCCGCAACGGCTGGTGTCTCGCGCTCGACCGCGCGGTCGAAGCCGCACGCGGGCCCGTGCTGATCGCCGGCCACAGTCTCGGCACGCTGACCACCGCGTGGTGGGCGACGCGCTATGCGCGTCCGGCCGCGCTCGCGAAAGTGCGCGGCGCACTGCTCGTCGCGCTGCCCGATCCCGACGGGCCGGCGTTTCCGGCCGACGCGCACGGCTTCGGGCCCGTGCCGCACGAGCGGCTGCCGTTTTCGACCTGCGTGGTCGCGAGCAGCGACGATCCGTACGGCTCGATCGCGTTCGCGCGCGGCTGCGCGCATGCGTGGGGCAGCGCATTCCACGACATCGGCCCGCGCGGCCACATCAACGCGGACAGTGGGCTCGGCGACTGGCCGGCCGCGCGCGGCTGGCTGGACGCGCTCGCGCGGTAGTCGGGCAATCGCCGCGCGAGCCGTTGACGCGGCCGATCGTCAGATCGCCTGTTTCGCCTTCAGTGCCGCAATTCGTCCATCGTCGTAGCCGAGCATGTCGCGCAGCACGTCGTCGGTCTGTGCGCCGAGCAGCGGCGGGGCCGTGCGCGCGTCGGGCGGCGTCGCGCTCATCCGGATCGGATTGCGCACGAGTTGCACGTCCGCGCCGCACGGGTGCGGCAGCGACACCTGCAGCCCGCGCGCGACGACCTGCTCGTTGTCGAACACCTCGTCGAGATCGTTGATCGGCCCGCACGGCACGCCGGCCGCTTCGAGCGTGCCGATCCAGTCGGCCTTGCCGCGCACCTTCACCATCTCCGCGAGGATCGGCACCAGCGTGTCGCGGTGGCGCACGCGCGCGGGATTGGTCGCGAAGCGCTCGTCGTCGGCCAGTTCGGGCTGGCCGCCGGCCTCGACGAACTTGCGGAACTGCCCGTCGTTGCCGACCGCGACGATGATCCACCCGTCGCTCGTCTGGAACGTCTGGTACGGCACGATGTTCGGATGCGCGTTGCCCCAGCGCGCGGGCGGCTTGCCGCTCGCGAGGAAGTTGGTGTTCATGTTCGCGAGCAGCGCGACCTGCACGTCGAGCAGCGCCATGTCGATGTACTGGCCAACGCCGGTACGGTCGCGGTGCGCGAGCGCGGCCAGCACGGCGATCGTCGAGTACAGGCCGGTCGCGAGATCGGCGATCGCGACGCCGGCCTTCTGCGGGCCGCCGCCCGGCTCGCCGTCGCGCTCGCCGGTGATGCTCATGAAGCCGCCGATCCCCTGGACGATGAAGTCGTAGCCCGCGCGGTGCGCGTACGGGCCCGTCTGGCCGAAGCCGGTGACCGAGCAGTAGACGAGATCGGGCTTCACCGCACGCAGCGATTCGTAATCGAGCCCGTATTTCTTCAACTGGCCGACCTTGTAGTTCTCGAGCACGACGTCGCTTTGCGCGGCGAGTTCGCGCACGATCTGCTGGCCCTCGGGCGTCGCGATGTCGATCGTCACCGAGCGCTTGTTGCGGTTCGCCGCGAGGTAGTACGCGGCCTCGGCGGTATCCGCGCCGTCCGCGTCCTTCAGGTACGGCGGCCCCCAATGGCGCGTGTCGTCGCCGGCGCCCGGGCGCTCGACCTTGATCACGTCCGCGCCGAAATCGGCAAGGGTCTGCGCGCACCACGGGCCCGCGAGCACGCGGGTGAGGTCCAGCACGCGGATATGGCTCAGGGCACCCATCGTCGAATCGTCTCCTTTCATGGCGGGCCTTGGCGGACAAGGCGAATTGGCATGCCGAGCATCTTAAGGCGAATCGGCCGCGCGGGTGGCCTGGAGCCTGTTATTAGCGGGAACAGGCTCCGACCGGGCCGGCCGGATGGCCGAGCCGCTTTGCCCGCGCTTTGCCCGGAAGCCGGCCCCGATCCCGTATAATCGATCGTTTCCGAATCCATGCCGCCGTACGCCCCGCCAAGGGCGCCGGCGTTTGAAGCCGTCTTTGCCCGACTGTCCCCGCACGCCATGAAAGCTGCCGAAATCCGCGAGAAATTCCTCAAATTCTTCGAATCGAAGGGCCACACGATCGTCCGCTCGTCGAGCCTCGTGCCCGGTAACGACCCCACGCTGATGTTCACGAACTCGGGCATGGTCCAGTTCAAGGACGTCTTCCTCGGCACGGACCATCGCCCGTATTCGCGCGCCACGACGGCGCAGCGCAGCGTGCGCGCGGGCGGCAAGCACAACGATCTCGAGAACGTCGGCTACACGGCGCGCCACCACACGTTCTTCGAGATGCTCGGCAACTTCTCGTTCGGCGACTACTTCAAGCACGACGCGATCAAGTTCGCGTGGGAGCTGCTGACCACGGTCTACCAGTTGCCGAAGGAAAAGCTGTGGGTCACCGTCTACCAGGAAGACGACGAGGCGTTCGACATCTGGGCGAAGGAAGTCGGCGTGCCGGCCGAGCGCATCATCCGGATCGGCGACAACAAGGGCGCGCGCTACGCGTCGGACAACTTCTGGACGATGGGCGACACGGGCCCGTGCGGCCCGTGCACCGAGATCTTCTACGATCACGGCCCGGACGTGTGGGGCGGCCCGCCGGGGTCGGCCGAGGAAGACGGCGATCGCTACATCGAAATCTGGAACCTCGTGTTCATGCAGTTCAACCGCGACGCGCAGGGCAACATGACGGCGCTGCCGAAGCAGTGCGTCGACACCGGCATGGGCCTCGAGCGCCTCGCCGCGGTGCTGCAGCACGTGCACAGCAACTACGAGATCGACCTGTTCCAGAACCTGATCAAGGCCGCCGCGCGCGTGACCGAGATCAGCGACCTGAACAACAACTCGCTGAAAGTGATCGCCGATCACATCCGCGCGTGCTCGTTCCTGATCGTCGACGGCGTGATTCCCGGCAACGAAGGCCGCGGCTATGTGCTGCGCCGGATCGTGCGCCGCGCGATCCGCCACGGCTACAAGCTCGGCCGCAAGGGTTCGTTCTTCCACCAGCTGGTGGCCGACCTCGTTGCCGAGATGGGCGTCGCGTATCCGGAGCTGAAGGAAGCCGAGCAGCGCGTGACCGACGTGCTGCGCCAGGAAGAAGAGCGCTTCTTCGAGACGATCGAGCACGGGATGTCGATCCTCGAGGCCGCGCTGGCCGACGTCGACGCGAAGGGCGGCAAGGTGCTCGACGGCGAACTCGCGTTCAAGCTGCACGATACCTACGGCTTCCCGCTGGACCTCACGGCCGACGTGTGCCGCGAGCGCGGCATGACGGTCGACGAGCCGGCGTTCGACGACGCGATGGCACGCCAGCGCGAGCAGGCGCGCGCGGCCGGCAAGTTCAAGGCCACGCAGGGCCTCGAATACGCGGGCGCGAAGACCACCTTCCACGGCTATGAAGAAATCGCGTTCGACGACGCGAAGGTCGTCGCGCTGTACGTCGACGGTTCGTCGGTCAACGAAGTGAAGGCCGGCCAGGATGCGGTCGTGGTGCTCGACCACACGCCGTTCTACGCGGAATCGGGCGGCCAGATCGGCGACCAGGGCGTACTCGCGAACGCGTCCACGCGCTTCGCGGTGGCCGACACGCTGAAGGTGCAGGCCGACGTGATCGGTCACCACGGCACGCTCGAGCAGGGCTCGCTGAAGGTCGGCGACGTGCTGCGCGCGGAGATCGACGCGCACCGCCGCGCACGCACGCAGCGCAACCACTCGGCCACCCACCTGATGCACAAGGCGTTGCGCGAAGTGCTCGGCGCGCACGTGCAGCAGAAGGGTTCGCTCGTCGATGCCGACAAGACCCGTTTCGACTTCGCGCACAACGCGCCGCTGACGGACGACGAAATCCGTCGCGTCGAGCAGATCGTCAACAACGAAATCCTCGCGAACGCGCCGGGCATCGTGCGCGTGATGCCGTACGACGAGGCGGTGAAGGGCGGCGCGATGGCGCTGTTCGGCGAGAAGTACGGCGATGAAGTACGCGTGCTCGACCTCGGCTTCTCGCGCGAACTGTGCGGCGGCACGCACGTGAGCCGCACCGGCGACATCGGCTTCTTCAAGATCGTGATGGAAGGCGGTGTCGCGGCCGGCATCCGCCGCGTCGAGGCGATCACCGGCGACAACGCGGTGCGCTTCGTGCAGGATCTCGACGCACGCGTGAACGAAGCCGCGGCCGCGCTGAAGGCGCAGCCGTCGGAGCTCACGCAGCGCATCGTGCAGGTGCAGGACCAGGTGAAGTCGCTCGAGAAGGAGCTGGGCGCGCTGAAGTCGAAGCTCGCCTCGAGCCAGGGCGACGAGCTCGCGCAGCAGGCCGTCGAAATCGGCGGCGTGTACGTGCTGGCCGCGACGCTCGACGGCGCCGACGCGAAGACGCTGCGCGAAACGGTCGACAAGCTGAAGGACAAGCTGAAGAGCGCGGCGATCGTGCTGGCTGCCGTCGAAGGCGGCAAGGTCAGCCTGATCGCGGGCGTCACGCCCGACGCGAGCAAGAAGGTCAAGGCCGGCGAGCTCGTGAACTTCGTCGCGCAGCAGGTCGGCGGCAAGGGCGGCGGCCGTCCGGACATGGCGCAGGCAGGCGGCACCGAGCCGGCGAACCTGCCGGGCGCGCTGGCTGGCGTCAAGGGCTGGGTCGAAGAGCGGCTCTGATCGTCACGGCCGATGCGATGTTGTTGCACTGACAGCATCGCGTGAATCGAAAAACGACCCGATCGGCAGGTGCCGGTCGGGTCGTTTTGTTTGTGCCGTACGTGCGCGTCGCTCGATGCGGCGACGTGTGAGCCCGGGTCAGGCCGGCACGGTCACGGTCGGCTTTGCCGCGTCGCCAGGCTGCCGCGCGGCGTCGGTGAGCGCGTCGCGCAACGCGGCGAGCGCCGCCGACGCATAACCCTGCCGCCACGCGAGCAGCGTGTCGATGCCTTCGAGTTCAGGAATCGTGTGCACGGCGATGTTGCCGGTCTCGGGCTGCAGGTCGAGCACCGAACGCGGCGCGACCGCGATGCCCGCGCCGGCCGCGACGCACGCGACGATCGCGTGATACGAGCCGAGTTCGAGCACGCGCGCCGGTTTGACCGCGTGCGCCGCGTACCACTGCTCGACGTACTTGCGATACGTGCAGCCGCGCTCGAACGCGATCAGCGTCGGCAGGATCACGTCGCGCGGCGTACGCACCGGCGGATGGCCGCGCGGCGTCAGCAGCACCAGATCCTCGCGGAAGATTGGCACCGTCTCGAACGTGTCGGGCAGCGTGTCCGGCGCGGGCGGGCGCGCGAACAGCGCGGCGTCGATCTCGAAGTCGCGCACCCGGTCGATCAGCCAGCCCGTCGTGCCCGTCAGCAGTTCGAGCGACACATCGGGCCATGCGTGGTGATAACGCGCGAGCACGGTCGGCAGCCGGCTCGCGGCCGTGCTCTCCATCGTGCCGAGCCGCAGCCGTCCGCGCGGCGTGTCCTCGCGCACGGCGTCGCGCGCCTCGTCGGCAAGCGCGAGCAGGCGCTCTGCATACGGCAGCAGCGTGTGCCCGGCCGGCGTCAGCACGAGCCGGCGGCCGTCGCGCACGAACAGCGCCGCGCCGAGTTCTTCCTCGAGCTGCTTGATGCGCGTCGTCACGTTCGACTGCACGCGATTGAGCTTGGCCGCCGCGCGCGTCACGCCGTTCTCGCGCACCACGGCCCGGAAAATCGCCAGCGCCGCCAGGTCCATGATTCTCTCCGGGTGATGAATGTATTCTTAATTATTCATTTTTCGAGAACGTTTGGTCAAGCTACGATGGAAGCGTTCCGATTTCCGATCCGGCTTGCGCACCGCGCGTCGGCCCATGCCGCCATGTCCCGCTTCGATGCCCCGACCGCCGCTGCCGGCGCGCTCCCGTCCGATCAGGCTGACCGCCGCGCCCGCGCGGCCGCGCTGGCCTGCATGGTCGGCCTCGCCGTCGTGCTCGGTGTCGGCCGCTTCGCGTTCACGCCGCTGCTGCCGCTGATGCTCGCCGACGGCTCGATCGGCCTGAAGGCCGGGGGCTGGCTGGCATCGGCGAACTACGCGGGCTACTTCGCCGGCGCGGTCAGTTGCGCGGCGCTGCGCGTCGCGCCCGCGCGGATGGTCCGCTTCGGGCTCGTGGCCACGGTGCTGCTCACTGCCGCGATGGGCGTCGGCCACCTGCTGCCCGTGTGGCTCGCGGTGCGCTTCGTCGCGGGCGTCGTCAGCGCATGGACGTTCGTGTTCATGTCGCAATGGGGGCTGCGGCGCCTGGCCGAGCTGGTCGCGCCCGAGTGGAGCGGGGTGATCTACGCGGGGCCCGGTGTCGGCATCGTGCTGACGGGGCTGATCGGCAGTGCGCTGGCCGGCCAGCGCGCGGCGTCGGGCTGGCTCGGCTTCGCGGCGCTGTCGGCCGTGCTGTCGGTCGCGATCTGGCGCACGTTCGGCGCAGCGCCGTCGGCCGGCGCCGTGCCGCATGCGGCCGCCGCAGCCGCTGCGGCGCCGGCCGACGCGCGACGCCATCGCGCGGCCGCCGCGTGGCTCGTCGTGCTGTACGGCGCGCCGGGCTTCGGCTACATCATCACCGCGACGTTCCTGCCCGTGATCGCGCGCGCCGCGCTGCCGGTCGGGTCGCCGTGGCCCGACCTGTTCTGGCCGATGTTCGGCGCGGCGCTGATCGTCGGCGCGATCGCCGCCGCGCGGCTGCCCGGGCACTGGGACAACCGGCTGCTGCTGGCGGCCGGCTGCGCGACCCAGGCGCTCGGCATCGCGGCCGGGATCGTGTGGCCGAACGCGGCCGGCTTCTCGGTCGGCAGCGTGTTGCTCGGCCTCCCGTTCACCGCGATCACGCTGTTCGCGATGCGCGAGGCGCGGCGCCTGCACGGCGAGCGCGCGGCCGGACTGATGGGCTATGCGACCGCGTCGTACGGTGTCGGGCAGATTCTCGGGCCGCTCGTCGCGGCGCCGCTTGCCGCGCGCTTCGGGTCGTTTTCTCCCGCGCTGTGGGTCGCGGTGGCCGCGCTGCTCGCGGGCGCCGCCGGCTTCGCGGCGACCGCCGCAAGAGGGCGCCTGCGACCCTGACGTCGGCGGGGCCGGATCGTCTGCGGCACGGGCAAACTCGCTAGAATGAAGCCTTTCCCGCGCCGAGCGGGTGCGCGGGCAGCCTGCAGGCGGCCGTCCGGCGTCCGCCAGATCCTTATCGATGACCACCGCCGACTACCGCTTTTGCCCGCGCTGCGCGAGCCCGCTGACCGAGCGCGCCGATTCCGACCATGAAGGTGGCCGCGTGCGCCAGGCGTGCCCCGACGACACCTGCGGCTATGTTCACTGGAACAATCCGCTGCCCGTCGTCGCCGCGATCGTCGAGCTCGACGGCAAGATCCTGCTCGCGCGCAACGCGGCCTGGCCCGAAGGGATGTTCGCGCTGATCACCGGGTTCCTCGAGAACGGCGAGACGCCCGAGGACGGCATCGCGCGCGAGGTGTTCGAGGAAACGGCGCTGAAGGCCGAGCACGTGTCGCTCGTCGGCGTCTACGAATTCATCCGCAAGAACGAACTGATCATCGCGTATCACGTGCGCGCGTCGGGCACGGTCGCGCTGTCGCCGGAACTACTCGAATACCGGCTCGTCGATCCGCCGCTGCTGCGCCCGTGGCGCGCCGGCACGGGCGTCGCGCTGGCCGACTGGATGCGCGCGCGCGGCCTCGATTTCGAGTTCGTCGACCGGCCGGGGCAGTGACGGGCCGGCCTGCCCGCAGGGTTTCATCCGCCGCGCCGCGAGCGATCGCGACGCGGCGTTCCGCCTGTTGCCGGCGCGCCGTGCCGCACGGTCGCCGCGCCTCGTCCCCCTCGTCCTGACCGCCATCGCCATGTCCGACAAGCCGCAGCCGCGTCCGCGCGACGCCTATCGCCACTTCCTGCCGATCACGACCCGCTGGATGGACAACGACGTCTACGGGCACGTGAACAACGTCGTCTACTACAGCTACTTCGACACCGTCGTGAACGCGTACCTGATCCGCGCGGGCGTGCTCGACGTCGAGCACGGGCAGACCATCGGGCTGGTCGTCGAGACGCAGTGCAACTACTTCGCGCCGCTCGTGTTTCCGCAGTCGGTCGACGCGGGGCTGCGCGTCGCGAAGCTCGGCACGTCGAGCGTGCGCTACGAGATCGGACTGTTCGCGCAAGGCGACGCATCGCCCGCCGCGCAGGGGCATTTCGTGCACGTGTACGTCGATCGCGGCACGCGCCGGCCCGTGCCGCTGCCCGACGCGCTGCGCGCCGCGCTCGAGCCGCTCGCGGCCTGACGGTTCGCGGTGCACGCGTTCGCGCTCCAGGCCTTCAACGGCCTCAGCTACGGCTTGCTGCTGTTCATGCTGTCGGCCGGCCTCACGCTGATCTTCAGCGTGCAGGGCGTGCTCAACTTCGCGCATGCGAGCTTCTACATGCTCGGCGCGTATGTCGGCTACAGCATCGCGGCTCGCGCGGGCTTCTGGCCCGCGCTCGTGCTCGCGCCGCTCGCGGTCGGGCTGCTCGGCGCCGGCTGCGAACGCTGGCTGCTGCGCCGCGTGCACGCGCGCGGCCATACGAGCGAGTTGCTGCTGACCTTCGGCCTCGCCTACCTGATCGGCGAGGGCGCGAAACTGCTGTGGGGCCTCGCGCCGCTGCCGGCGCCCGTGCCGCCGCTGTTCGACGGTGCGCCCGTGACCGTGTTCGGTCTCGCGCTGCCGCGCTACCGGCTGTTCATGATGGCGATGTCCGTGGCGATGCTGGTCGCGCTCGGCGCGCTGCTGCGCGCGTCGCGCATCGGGCTCGTCGTGCGCGCCGCGCTCACGCACCGCGCGGCTGTCGAGGCGCTCGGCTACGACGTGCCGCGCGTGATGACGGGCCTGTTCGGCGCGGGCACCGCGCTCGCCGCGCTGGCCGGCGTGATCGGCGCGCCGCTCGCGGTGATCGAACCCGCGCTGGCCGAGACCGTCGGATCGATCGTGTTCGCGGTCGTCGTGATCGGCGGGCTCGGCTCGCTCGGCGGTGCCTTCGCCGCGTCGCTCGCGGTCGGTTTCGCGCAGACCTTCGCGGCCGCGAGCGACACGTCGCTGCGCGACCTCGCGCAATGGGCCGGCGTCGCGCTGCCCGACAGCGTGGCCGCGGTGTCGATCGCGCAGCTTGCGCCGCTGGTGCCGTACCTGCTGCTCGTCGCGGTGCTGGTCGCGCGGCCGCGCGGGCTGTTCGGCGAGCGCGCCGATGCGTAGCCGCGCGCTCGCCGGCTTCGCTCGCTGGGCGTTGTTCGCCGCGTGCGTCGCGTTGCCCGCGTGGCTGTGGCCGCATGGCGCGGTGCTCGGCTATCTCGCGCAGACGGCCGCGCTCGTCGTGCTCGCGCTGTCGTACAACCTGCAACTCGGCACGACCGGGCTGCTGTCGTTCGGACACGCGGCGTTCGCGGGCCTCGGCGCATTCGCGGCCGCGCACTGGTTCAACCGCTTCGGTGGCCCGCTGCCGCTGTTGCCGCTCGTCGGCGGCGTGGCCGGCGCGGGTTTCGGTTTCGTCGCCGGGCTGCTCGCGACGCGCCGTTCAGGTACCGCGTTCGCGATGATCACGCTCGGGCTCGGCGAATGCGTCGCGGCCGCCGCGTGGAGCGTGCCCGCGTGGTTCGGCGGCATCGGCGGCGTGCCGATCGACCGCGCGAGCGGCACGCCGTGGGGCGGCTGGCATTTCGGTGCGCCGGCGCACGCCTATGCGGTGATCGCCGCGTGGTGCGTCGCATCCGCGCTGGCCATGCATGCGCTGACGCGCACGCCGCTCGCGCGGCTCGCGAACGCGGTGCGCGACAACCCCGCGCGCGTCGCCGCGCTCGGCACCGATCCGCGCCGCGTGCGGCTCGCGATGGTCACCTGCGCGTCGTTCTTTGCGGGCATTGCCGGCACGTTGACGCTGATCGACGTCGAGATCGCGACGCCCGACAGCGTGTCGATGGCGCGCTCCGCGACCGTGCTGATCGCCGCGGTGATCGGCGGTACCGGCGCGTTCTTCGGGCCGGCGGCCGGTGCCGCCGTGCTGACCGCGCTGAGCCTCGTCGTCGCGGGCGTGTCGCGCGCCTGGGCGCTGTATCTCGGTGTGCTGTTCGTCGTGATCGTCGTGGCCGCGCCGCGCGGGATCGCGGGCATTGCGCAAACGCTCGCGCAGGCGTTGCGGCGCGGCGCACCGGCGGCCGAGCGGTGGCGCGTGCTGTGCGGCGTCGGCGCGTGCGTGTTCTGGGGCGTCGCGATCGTCTGCGCGGCCGAGCTCGGCTATGCGTGGCGCTTCGCGCAGGATGACGGCGCGGGCCTCGCGTTCGGCGCATGGGGCATCGACGCCGATACGCCGGCCGGCTGGGCCGTCGCGTGCTCGGCGGCCGGCATCGGCACGCTGCTGTGGAGCTGGCGCGCGCGGCTCGTGCAGGGCGGCAAGCGAGGGGACGGGCGATGAACGGCAATGCGATCGCGCTCCATGGCGTCGTGCAGTGCTTCGGTGCGCAGACCGTGCTCGACGGCGTCGAACTGAGCATCGCGGCCGGCGAGCGCCACGCGCTGATCGGGCCGAACGGCGCGGGCAAGTCGACGCTGTTCGGCGTGATTGCGGGCGCAGCACGGCCGACGCGCGGGCGCGTCGTGCTGCACGGCGTCGACCTGCGCGGGCGCGGGCCGGTCGTCGCGAGCCGCCTCGGCATCGGCCGCAGTTTCCAGCAGACGAGCGCATTCGCGCGGCTGACCGTATTCGACAACCTGCGCTGCGCGGCGCTGCATGCGCCGGCCGAGCGGCGGCGCTGGTGGAACCGGCTGCGCGAATCGGCGTCGGTCGATCTCGCGGCCGCGCGCGTGCTGCGCGACATCGGTCTCGACGCGCGGCGCGACACGCCGGCCGCCGAGCTGAGCTATGCGGAGCAGCGCGCGCTCGATCTCGGGATCGCGCTCGCGAGCGGCGCGCGCACGCTGCTGCTCGATGAGCCGACGGCCGGCATGAGCCGCGCGCAGGCGGCGCGGATGATCGCGCTGATCCGTGCGACGACGCAGGGCCGCACGGTGCTGATGATCGAGCACGACATGGATGCGGTGTTCGGCTTCGCCGAACGCATCACGGTGCTGGTGCGCGGCACGGTGGTCGCGACCGGCGCACCTGATACGATCCGCGCCGATCCGGCGGTGCGCGCTGCCTATCTCGGCGAGCGTGGCGTATGACGGCGCTGCTCGACATTCGCGGCCTGCGCGCGTGGTACGGGTTGCAGCCCGTGCTCGACGGCGTCGATCTCGCGCTCGCGCCGGGCGAGACGCTCGCGCTGCTCGGCCGCAACGGCTCGGGGCGCTCGACGCTCGCGAAGGCCGTGATGGGGCTCGTACGCACGACCGGCTCGGTGCGCATCGCCGGCGCCGAATGCGCGGGCGCGCGCACGTTCGAGATCGCGCGGCGCGGCGTGGCTTACGTGGCCGAAAGCCGCGACGTGTTCCCGCTGCTGACCGTGCGCGACAACCTGCGGCTCGGGCTGCGCGGCGCAAGCGGCGCGGCCGAACGCGCGGCGCTCGAACGCCTGTTCGACCGCTTTCCGCTGCTGGCTGCGCGCGCGGACGTGAAAGCCGGGCGGCTGTCGGGCGGCGAGCAGCAGGTGCTCGCGCTGGTCCGTGCGCTCGCCGGCAGCCCGCGCGTGCTGATCGTCGACGAACCGGCCGAAGGGCTCGCGCCGCTTGCGGTCGACGAAGTCGGTGCATGCCTCGCCGCGCTGCAGGCCGACGGCGTCGCGATCGTGCTGATCGAGCAGCGGCTGCAGTTCGCGCCGCGGCTCGCGCGGCGCGTCGCGGTGATGGGGCGCGGACGGATCGTCTACGACGGCGCACTCGACGGATTGGGCGGCGATGTCGCCAACGCGTGGTTGAGCGCCGGCTGACGGCGCCGAACCGATTGTTCGGCTGGCCCCGCCAGTCAATTCGCGTCGAGCCGCTTTATCGCCGCCGTGCGGCACCTTACATTGCCAGTCATGCCGGTCGCCGTTTCAACGCGGCAACCGGCACCCTCCATCGAAGGTCTTCTGACTGAGGAATGAAATCATGAGCAAGCTGGCAGGCAAGGTAGCGATCGTCACGGGCGGATCGAAGGGTATCGGCGCCGCGATCGCCAGGGCGCTGGCCGCGGAAGGCGCATCCGTCGTCGTCAACTACGCGAGCAGCAAGGCGGGCGCCGACGCGGTCGTGAGCGCGATCGTCGAAGCCGGCGGCCGTGCGGTCGCGGTCGGCGGCGACGTGTCGAAGGCAGCCGACGCGCAGCGCATCGTCGATACGGCGATCGACACGTATGGCCGTCTCGACGTGCTCGTCAACAATTCGGGTGTGTACGAATTCGCGCCGATCGAAGCGATCACCGAAGAACACTACCGCCGGCAGTTCGACACGAACGTGTTCGGCGTGCTGCTCACGACGCAGGCGGCCGTCAAGCATCTCGGCGAAGGCGCGAGCATCATCAACATCAGCTCGGTGGTGACCAGCATCACGCCACCGGCCAGCGCCGTCTACAGCGGCACCAAGGGCGCGGTCGACGCGATCACCGGCGTGCTCGCGCTCGAACTCGGCCCGCGCAAGATCCGCGTGAACGCGATCAACCCGGGCATGATCGTGACCGAGGGCACGCACAGCGCGGGCATCATCGGTTCCGATCTCGACAAGCAGGTGCGCAGCGAGACGCCGCTCGGCCGCCTCGGCGAGCCGGACGACATCGCATCGGTCGCCGTGTTCCTCGCGTCGGACGACGCACGCTGGCTGACCGGCGAGCGCCTCGTCGCGAGCGGCGGGTTGCACTGACCCTGCGGGACGGCGGATCGGCGCGCACGCGTCGATCGCGCCGACTGCACCGACTGCACCGTTACGCGATCATCGCCAGCGCGTTCGCGCCGACGTGCCATCGCAGGCTCTCGACGACGAGCGCGTGATTGTGTTCGGAGTCGAGCCCCGCGATCGTCATCGCGCCGACGATGCCGGCCCCGGCGATCCGCAACGGCACGCCGCCGCCGTCGAGCGCATAGTCGTCGTCCGACAGCCCCTGCGAGCGCAGCGACCAGCCGGCGCGACGAAACTGCGCGCCGACCTCGAGCGAACTCAGGCCGAAACGGCGTACGGTGTTCTGCCGGCGGCGGATCGCGTCGCTGTCGTCCGCGCGGCTGCCGTCGAGCGCGCAGTAGAACAGCGGCGCCGCTTCGCCGACGATGCCGACCGCGATCGGCAGCCCGCGGCGCGACGCGATGTTGATCGCGATTTCCCCCAGCCGGCGCGCGACGTCGGCATTGAAGCGCTGCAGCGCCGTGTCCGGCGCGTTTTCGTCGAAGGGCGCGTGATCGATGCGCAGGAAGGTCGTCATCATGGCGGCTCCGTATCGTCGCAGGTCCGGTTCGCGCGCCGGCATCGCAATGTCACGGGCTGCGCGCTTGCCCGTCGTGGGTTCAGCGCGTCGGCGGCGCGTCGAGCATCCACTCGTGCGCGGGATCGTTCTTGAACGCCCACGCGCGGCTCGGCCCGGCCATCACGTTCAGGTAATACAGGTTGTAGCCGTGCGGCGCGACGACCGGGTGGTAGCCGCGCGGCACCATCACGACGTCGTGGTTCTCGACCGCGCACGCTTCGTCGAGGCTGCGGTCGTCCGTGTACACGCGCTGGAACGCGAAACCCTGCGGCGGATCGATCCGGTGGTAGTAGGTTTCCTCGAGCGAGGTTTCGTCGGGCGCCGCATCGCGGTCGTGCTTGTGCGGCGGATAGCTGCTCGAATGGCTGGCCGGCGTGACGACTTCGACGACCAGCAGCCGGTCGGCCGCCGGGTTGTCGCCCATCAGGATGTCGCACACGTAGCGCGTGTTGGTGCCTTGCCCGCGCACCGAGCGGCGCATCCGTTCGCCGTCGAGGCGCCGCACGGGCTTGTCGCCGCTCGCGTACGGCGCGGTGCACAGCGCGATTTCCGCATCGCGCGTCGCGACCAGCGTGACGGTCTTGCCGCCCGGCACGTACAGCGCGTCCGGCGACACTTCGTCGAATACGCTGTCGCGCTTGCCGAGCGCATCGTAGGTTTCGCCGTCGACGTCCGCGCGCACCGTGCCCGTGAGCACGACGACGCACAGCTCGCGCGCGCCGGTGTCGAGCGTTTCGGTGTCGCCCGCCTTCAGGCGCAGCGCGCGAAAGCCGACGTGCTTCCAGCCGGCCGACTCGGGCGTGACGTTGCAGATTTCGCGGTCGGCGGATGCCTTGACCAGCAGGGGAGAAATCGTCATGGGGTAGGGCTCCGCAATAGGGTGGGGCTCAAGCGTTCACGCGCTCAACCGGTCGACGATCGCGCGCAGCGATTCGTAGCCCTTCTTCGCATACGGGTAGCTCGGCGCGACCGCCGGATCCTGCTCGGCCTCGACGACGAGCCAGCCTTCGTAGCCGGCGTCCTTCAGCGTGCGCAGCGTCGCCTCGTAGTCGAGCGCGCCGTCGCCCGGCACCGTGAACGTGCCGTTGATCACGCCGTTCAGGAAGCTCCAGCCGTCGTTGCGTGCCTGCGTGACGACCTGCGGCCGCACGTCCTTGCAATGCACGTGGACCACGCGCGACACGTGCTTCTTCAGCAGCGTCACCGGGTCGGCCGCGCCGCCGAAATACGCGTGGCCCGTGTCGAACAGCAGGAACACCTTGGCCTGATCAGTCAGCGCCATCAGCCGGTCGACGTCGTCCGGCGATTCGACGTAGGCGCCCATGTGGTGATGGTAGGCGAGCTTGATCCCGTACGTGTCGAGCAGATGCGCGCCGAATGCGTCGAGGCGCGCCGCGTAGCGCTGCCACGCGGCATCGTCGACGAAGCGCGGCCGCTTCGCGACCGGCGTGTCGATGCTGCCCTGGATCGTGCCCGCGCATTCGCCGTAGACGACCACCTTCACGTCGTTGACCTGCAGCTTCGTCAGGTGCGCGCGGCAGCGCTCGATTTCCGCGGCGACCGCATCGGCGTCGCTCATGCCCGGCTCGACTTCCGCGAGAAAGCCCGAATACCAGCCCGACACGCAGACGAGCCCGAATTCGGCGAGCTTCGCCTTCAGCTCGGGGCCCGTCTTCGGAAACTTGTTGCCGAGCTCGAAGCCCGCGTAGCCGATTTCGGCGCCTTCCTTCAGCGCCGTTTCGAGCGGCGTCTCGCCGCCGAGCGACGGCAGGTCGTCGTTCATCCACGACAGGGGATTGATACCGATGCGGACGTTCCAGCTCATGAGGTGCTTCCTTGGTTCGGGTGTTGTTTGGGCGGGGCGGGTGCGTGGGCAGCGCGCGGCATCAGCGCCGCTGCCGGGTCTTTGCGTCGAGATACGTGCGGTGCGCCTGCTCGACGCCGGTGCGCCCGGACACCTGCGGCACCGCGACTTCCCACCACGCGCCGCCGTCGTCGGTCGTGCGCCGGTGCGTGGTGTCGATCACGAGCACCTGGCTTTTCTTCGCCGCACGGGCACGGCGCATTTCGCTGCGCAGTTCGCCGACGTCGCGCACGTGCACGGCTTCGGCGCCCATCGCGCGCGCATGCATCGCGAAGTCGATCGTCGAACGCTCGCCGCCTTCCGGCACGCAGTCGTCGAGCATGTTGTTGAAGCTCGCGCCGCCGCAATTCAGTTGCAGCCGCTCGATGCAGCCGTAGCCGCGGTTGTCGAGGATCACGACGATGATCTTGCGGCCGAGCATCACGGAGGTGGCGAGTTCCGCGTTCAGCATCATGTACGAGCCGTCGCCGACGATCACGATCACCTCGCGCTCGGGCCGCGCGAGCTTGGCGCCCAGGCCGCCCGCGACTTCGTAGCCCATGCACGAGTACGCATAGTCCATGTGATAGTTGCCCGGCACGCCGCTGCGCCACAGCTTGTGCAACTCGGCCGGTAGCGTGCCGGCCGCGCATACGACGAGGTCGTCGCGCGCGCTGTCGCGCCCGGCGTCGGCCGCGGAATCGCGCACCGCGCCGATCACTTCCGCGTCGTACGGCAGCGTGTCCTTCGGCATGCGCGTCGTCAGCTCGGTCACGCGCGCGTTCCACGCGGCGGCCTGGTCGCGGTTGCTGGCCGTCCATGCCGGATCGGCGTGCCAGCCAGCCAGCGCGGCCGACAACTGGCCGAGGCCGGTGCGCGCATCGGCGACGAGCTGCCGGCCGCGTTTCTTGCCCGCGTCGAACGGCTGCACGTTCAGGCTCAGCAGCGTCGCGCCGCCATAGAGCGCGTGCGAGCCGGTCGTGAAGTCCTGCAGCCGCGTGCCGACCGCGAACACGACGTCGGCCTGCGCGGCCGCGCGGTTCGCGGCGGGCGAGCCCGTCACGCCGATCGACCCGAGGTTCAGCGGATGGTCCCACGCGAGGCTGCCCTTGCCGGCCTGCGATTCGGCGACCGGCACGCCGTGCGTATCGGCGAACGCGCGCAGCGCGTCCCACGCCTGGCTGTACAGCACGCCGCCGCCCGCGACGATCAGCGGCTTCTTCGCGGCCTTCAGCACGTCGAGCGCGTCGGCGAGTTCGAGCGCATCGGCCGGCGGCCGGCGCATCCGGATCACCGGCGGCGCGAAGAAATCCTCGGGCCAGTCGTACGCGAAGGTCTGCACGTCCTGCGGCAACGCGAGACACACGGGGCCGCATTGCGCGGGGTCGGTCATCACCTGGATCGCGCGCGGCAGCGCGACGAGCAATTGCTCGGGCGACGTGATCCGGTCGAAGTAGCGCGTGACGGGGCGAAAGCAGTCGTTCGCGCTGACGTCGCCCTGTTCGAAGTCCTCGATCTGCTGCAGCACGGGGTCGGGCAGCCGCGACACGAACACGTCGCCGGGCAACAGCAGCAGCGGCAAGCGGCCGACGTGCGCGAGCGCGGCCGACGTCAGCATGTTGGTCGCGCCGGGGCCGATGCTCGACGTCGCGGCCATCATCCGCTGGCGGAAATTCGCTTTCGCGAACGCGACGGCCGCGTTGGCCATCCCTTGCTCGTTGTGCGCGCGAAACGTCGGCAGCCGGTCCTTCTCGGCATGCAGCGCTTCGCCGAGCCCGGCCACGTTGCCGTGGCCGAAGATCGCGAACACGCCGCCGCAGTACGGCAGGATCTCGGTGCGGCCGTCGGGCTGGACGACTTCGGCGCGCAGGGCGGCCAGGTAGCGCACGAGCGCCTGGCTGACGGTCAGTCTTACGGTGGTGGTCATCGTCGGTCGATAGAGAGAAGTCGGGTGGTCGTCACGAACACGGGCATCAGGCTGCTGCTGCGGCGCGCGCGGCGGCCCGGCGGCCCAGCCACGCGTCGACCAGTTGCGCGAAGTTGCCGGCCACTTCGTCGATCAGCGCCTGATCGTCGATCCGGCCCGCGAACCACTTCAGCGACGCATCGGCCCACAGCGTGCGCCCGACCATGAAGCCCTTGACGATCGGGTTGGTCGCCGAGCGGAAGCTGTCGACGAGGTATTGCAGCGGCTGGTTCAGCCCGAGGATCACCGCGCCGCGGCAGTGCGGATCGCGCTCCGCGATCAGCGCGGCGAGCCGCGCCCAGCCGTCGGCGCTCAACGGCGTGAGCTTCCACCATTCGGGTTTCACGCCGAGGTTGTAGAAGCGCGCGACCGTGCGCAGCACCGCGTCGTCCTCGGTGCCGGCCGGCGTGACCGCGCGCGGCGGAATCATTTCCAGCAGCAGCTCGTTGCCGCTCGCCCGCGTGGCTTCCCACAGTTCGAGCACGCGCTGCTCCTGCTCGACGCGCAGGTCGACGTGGTCGTCGGGGTGATAGTGAACGAGGCACTTCACGACCTGCTCGGTCGGCCAGTGCGTGAGCGACGAGCCGACCGAGCGCGTCTCGTCGAAGCGCAGCGGCCGCGAGCCCGGCAGCTCGACCGGTCGGCCGACCCACCAGCCGCGCCCGGTGGCCGACGCGAGCGCGTCGCTGCCGTACGCGCCGCCGTCGATCAGCACGCCGACGTGGCCTTCGATATGGCGATCGCGCTCGACCTGTTCGGCCGCGCGCACGAGCAGGCGCTTCAGCGTCTTGATCCGCGCTTCGTCCGCGCCGGCCTGCACCGCGAGTTCGTAGAACTGGCTGCGATGGTCGAACGCCATCACGCACAGGTCGTCCCATTCGCGGCGCGGCACCGTGACGCGATGCAGGTGCGCGAGCGTGCGGTCGGCGTCGACCACGGGATTGCGGCTGCCGTCGAACCAGTGCGCGAGTTCGGCCGGCGTCGGCATCGCGGCCGAGCACGCGTGGCGCGACACGACGATCGCGCCGCACGCATTCGCGATGCGCGTCGATTCGACCCAGTCGCGGCCGCGCAGCAGCCCCGACAGCAGGCCCGACAGGAACGCGTCGCCCGCGCCGAGCACGTTGAGCACCTCGACGCGTTCGCCGACGAAGGTCGGCGCATCGTCGATGCGCGCGGGGATGTCGCCCTCGATCACGCAGCAGCCGAGCGCGCCGCGCTTGACCACCAGCGCGGCGCCGGTCGTGCGGCGCACGGCCTCGAGCGACGCGATCAGGTCGTGCGGCACGCCGCCCGCGATCAGGAACTCCTCCTCGGTGCCGACCAGCAGGTCGAATTCGCCGAGCACCTGCTGCAGTTGCCGCGTCACCTGCGCGTCCGGCACGTAGCGGTTCTCGCCCGCGCCGCGCGCGGTCAGCCCCCACAGCACGGGCCGGTAGTCGATGTCGAGAATCCGCACGACGCCGTGGCGGCGCGCGTAGCCGAGCGCGGTCAGCGACGCTTCGCGCGTGGCCGGCGTCGACAGATGTGTGCCGGTGATCGCGAGCGCGCGGCAGCCGGCGATGAAGTCCTCCCGGATCTCGTCGGCGCGCACGGCCATGTCCGCGCAGTTCTCGCGCATGAACAGCAGCGGGAACGTGTCGCGATCCTTCAGCCCGAGCAGCACCAGCGCGGTGAGGCGCTCACCGTCGGTCTGCAGCTGGCTCGTGTCGCAGCCTTCGCGCTCGAGCGTCTCGCGCAGGAAGCGGCCCATCTGCTCGTCGCCGACGCGCGAGATCATCGCGGTCTTCAGCCCGAGCCGGGCCACGCCGAACGCGACGTTGCCCGACGAGCCGCCGAGATACATCTGGAAGCTGCGCGCGTCTTCCAGGCGGCTGCCGTACTGCTGCGCATAGAGATCCACGGCCACGCGGCCGAGGCAGGCGAGATCGATGGGGCGGTCACTCGGAAAGTTCAGCAGGCTCATATCACGTGTCACGCTCGCAGCCGGCGCTGGGCCATGCCGGCAGATTAGGGGGCCGATCCGCTCGCCGGTGGCTGCCGCAACGTGCGCTGCACGACGCGAGGTTGCCTGCCGCAAGGAATCGGGCTACGGACGCAGTCTAGACTTTTTGGAAATCCAGTTCCCTAGGTGAAATCACGTAGAAATAAATTTCCAAAATTTCGAGGAAGTGATCTACAGTTTCATCCGGATGCTTCAGTCCGTATCGGACTCGGCCCGGCGGCGCGCAACGCGCCGTCTTCCGCCCCCCGGAGATGAGGAGACAGAGTGATCATGAAGACCAAGCTGATGGCCGTCGCGGCCGCCGCGATCCTGGCGACGCCGCTCGCGCACGCCGAGAAGATCGGCGTGACGATGGCGTCGTTCGACGACACGTTCCTGACCATCCTGCGCAACGGCATCGCCGACGCAGCGAAGAAGGACGGCGCGACGGTGCAGATCGAGGACGGCGGCAACGACGTCGGCAAGCAGTTGAGCCAGGTCCAGAACATGATCGCGCAGAAGGTCGACGCGATCATCGTGAACGCGGTCGATACCGACGCGACGCCGAAGATCACGAAGATGGTAACGGCGGCGAAGATCCCGCTCGTCTACGTGAACCGCAAGCCGGTCGATTTCGACAAGCTGCCGGCCGGCGTCGCGGTCGTCGCGTCCGACGAGAAGCAGTCGGGCACGCTGCAGGCGCGTCAGGTGTGCAAGCTGCTCGGCGGCAAGGGCGACCTCCTCGTGCTGATGGGCGAACTGTCCAACGAATCGGCCCGCGCCCGCACCAAGGACATCGAGGACGTGATCGCGACGAAGGATTGCTCGGGCATGAAGATCGTCGACAAGCGCGAAGGCAAGTGGAGCCGCACGCAGGGCCAGGACATCACGATGAACTGGCTGAGCTCCGGGACCAAGTTCGACGCGATCGTGTCGAACAACGACGAAATGGCGATCGGCGCGATCAACGCGCTGAAGGCCGCGCGCAAGTGGACGCCGAAGACCGTCGTCGCCGGCATCGACGCGACGCCGGACGGCCTCGCGTCGATGAAGAGCGGCGATCTGAAGGTGTCCGTCTACCAGAACGCGGTCGGGCAGGGCACGCAGGCGGTCGCCGCGGCGCTCAAGCTCGCGAAGAAGCAGAACGTCGACCGCTTCGTGAACGTGCCGTTCGAGCTCGTGACGCCCGAGAACATGAACCAGTACGCCAAGCACTGACCGGCTTTTCCGTTGAACTGCGTGGGCCCGGCATCGCCGGGTTCGCGTGCGACTTGTCGAGGAACGTCCATGTTTACAGCCAGGATCGCGCGCCCGATGGCCGGCGACGACGCGCCGGCCCCTTCGTCTGGATCGCCCGGATCGTCCCCTCCGGACGCGCCGCCGGCTTCTGCCGCGGCCGACTGCGTGCTCGAGGTGCGCGGCGTCGGCAAGTCGTTCCCGGGCGTCGTCGCGCTCGACGGCGTGCAGTTCCGCGTGCGCCGCGGCACCGTCCATGCGCTGATGGGCGAGAACGGCGCGGGCAAGTCGACGCTGATGAAGATCATCGCGGGCGTCTACACGCCCGATCAGGGCGAAATCCTGATCAATGGCGAACCCGTCGTGCTGCACGGCCCGCTCGATGCGCTCAATCGCGGGATCGCGATGATCCATCAGGAGCTGAACCTGATGCCGTACATGACGGTCGCGGAGAACATCTGGATCCGCCGCGAACCGAAGAACCGCTTCGGCCTGATCGATCACACGGAGTTGCGTCGCCGCACGGCCGCGCTGTTCGAGCGGCTGTCGATCGACATCGATCCGGAAACCGACGTGCGCACGCTGACGGTCGCGAGCCGCCAGATGGTCGAGATCGCGAAGGCCGTGTCGTTCGACTCGGACGTGCTGATCATGGACGAGCCGACGTCGGCGCTGACCGACAAGGAAGTCACCCATCTGTTCCGGATCATTCGCCAGCTGCGCGAGCAGGGCAAGGGCATCGTCTACATCACGCACAAGATGAACGAGCTGTTCGAGATCGCCGACGAGTTCTCGGTGTTCCGCGACGGCAAGTACATCGGCACGCATGCGTCGAGCGACGTCACGCGCGACGACATCATCCGCATGATGGTCGGGCGCGAGATCACGCAGATGTTCCCGAAGGAGGAGGTGCCGATCGGCGACGTCGTGCTGTCGGTGAAGAACCTCGGCGTCGACGGCGTGTTCCGCGATGTGAGCTTCGAGCTGCGCGCAGGCGAGATCCTCGGCGTCGCGGGCCTCGTCGGCTCGGGGCGTTCGAACGTTGCGGAGGCGCTGTTCGGCGTCGTGCCGGCCACGTCGGGCGAGATCCGGATCGACGGCAAGCCGGTGCGGATCGCGACGCCCGCGCAGGCGATGAAGCACGGGATGGCGTTCCTGACCGAGGACCGCAAGGACACCGGCTGCTTCCTGAATCTCGACCTGCTCGCGAACATGGAAGCGGCCGTGCTCAGCAACCGCTACGTGAAGTTCAATTTCGTGCAGCAGGCGCAGTTGAAGCGCGACTGCGAGGAAATGAGCCGGACGCTGCGCGTGAAGACGCCCGGGCTGCACGAGGAGATCCAGAACCTGTCGGGCGGCAACCAGCAGAAGGTGCTGATCGGCCGCTGGCTGCTCACGCAGCCGCGCATCCTGATCCTCGACGAACCGACGCGCGGCATCGACGTCGGCGCGAAGGCCGAGATCCACCGGCTCGTCAGCGCGCTCGCCGGCAAGGGCGTCGCGGTGCTGATGATCTCGTCGGAGATGCCGGAGGTGCTGGGGATGAGCGACCGCGTGATGGTGATGCACGAAGGGCGCATGACCGGCATCGTCGAACGCAAGGACGCCGACCAGGTCCGCATCATGGATCTCGCGTCGCGCTGAGCCGAAACAAGCATGGAGACAACTGAAATGGGCAACCTGAATCCGGTCGCGGACGCGCAGACCATGACAATCAAGGCGCGGCACACGAAGTGGCCGCCCGAGCTGAGCATCTTTCTCGTGCTGGTCGGCATCAGCCTGTTCTTCGAGATCGTCGGCTGGGTCGTCGTCGGCCAGAGCTTCCTGTTCAACGCCGAGCGGCTCGAGATCATCGTGTTGCAGATGGCCGTGATCGGCATCATCGCGGTCGGCGTGAACCTCGTGATCATCACCAGCGGGATCGACCTGTCGTCGGGGTCGGTCGTGGCTGCCGCGGCGGTCGTGTCGGCGAGCCTCGCGCAGGTGTCCGACTTCCCGCGCGCGGTGTTTCCGCACCTGACCGACCTGCCGATCATCTGGCCCGTGCTCGCCGGCGTGTGCGTCGGGCTGCTGGTCGGCCTGCTGAACGGCACGCTGATCGCGATGACGGGCATTCCGCCGTTCATCGCGACGCTCGGCACGATGGTGGCCGCGCGCGGGTTCGCGAAGTGGTTCACCAACGGGATGCCCGTGTCGATGCTGACCGACCCGTTCGCGGCCATTGGCGCGGGGGCGAACCCCGTGATCATCTTTCTCGTGATCGCCGCGATCTTCCACGTCGTGCTGCGCTACACGCGCTTCGGCAAGTACACCTACGCGATCGGCGCGAACCGTCATGCGGCCGTCGTGTCGGGCATCAACGTCACGCGTCACCTGATCTTCGTCTATGCGATCGCGGGCCTCCTGAGCGGAATCGCGGGCACCGTGACGGCCGCGCGCGCGATCTCGGGCCAGTCGGGCATGGGCGTGATGTACGAACTCGACGCGATCGCGGCCGTCGTGATCGGCGGCACGTCGCTGTCGGGCGGCCTCGGCCGCGTGACGGGCACCGTGATCGGCGTGCTGATCCTCGGCGTGATGACGTCGGGCTTCACGTTCATCCGCATCGACGCGTATTACCAGGAGATGGTCAAGGGCGCGATCATCGTCGCGGCCGTGATCGCCGACCAGTATCGCAACAAGAAGACGCGTCGCTGACCGCACGCGTCCGACCGGATACCGCATTGACCAAGGAAGCCTGATGAAGATCGCGCTGGACCCCTACATGATTCGCCACCTGCCGCTCGACCGGTTGCCGCACGCGGTGGCCGAGCTCGGCTACGACCAGATCGAGCTGTCGCCGCGCAGCGACTTCCTCGACTGGTGGGTGATGCCGCGTGCGACGCGCGAGCGCATGGCCGGGTTTCGCCAGGCAATGCGCGCGAGCGGCGTGGGCCTTGCGTCGCTGCAGCCGATGTACCGGTGGGCGAGCCCGTTCGAGGACGAGCGGCAATGGGCCGTGCGCTGCTGGAAGAAGGCGATCGAGGTCGCGATCGAGATGGAGTGCACGCTGATGGTGTCGGAGTTCGGGCGCGGCGCGTCGCCCGAGCGTTCGGTCGGCGAGCGGCCGGGCGCCAACCCGAAGGAGCTGTGCGAAGCCGCGTGGTTCCGTTCGATGGACGAGCTGCTGCCGATTCTCGAGCGCGAACGCATCGTGCTGTCGGTCGAACCGCATCCGGAGGACTGGATCGAGCAACTGCAGCCGGCGATCGACATCGTGACGAACCTCGGCTCGCCGTCGCTGAAGCTGTCGTACATCGCGCCGCACACGTTCTACTACGGCGACGACCTGGCCGCGATGATCGCGCAGGCCGCGCCGATCCTCGCGCACGTGCGCGTGGCCGACACCTTCGACCACCGCAAGAGCAGCCAGCTGCGCTACATCGTGAACCCGCCCGGCTCGAACCAGATCCGCGTGCACCAGCATCTCGACATCGGGCAGGGCGAGATCGACTGGGACGTGTTCTTCGGCGCGCTCGGCGCCGCGGGCTTCGACGGCGTGATGTCGTCGTGCGTGTTCGCGTGGGAGGACCGTGCGGAAGCGTCGTCGCGCTACATGCGCGACACGATCCGGCGCTACATCGAGCGCCATTTCGATCGCCCGGCGCGCTGACCGATGACTGACCGGCGCGGCACGGGCCGCGCCGCTGACGAATGACTGGAGACCCCTAGATGACCTTGCAAATCGGCGTGATCGGCTGCGGCGCGATCGGCCAGGACCATATCCGCAGGCTGACCCGCACGCTGTCCGGCGCGCGCGTCGTGGCCGTCAACGACATCGATCCGCAGCAGGCGCGCGACGCGATGACGAAGGTCGGGATCGACGCCGAGATCTACGGCGACGGCCATGAAGTGATCGCGGCCGCCGACGTGCAGGCCGTGCTCGTCACGTCGTGGGGGCCGACGCACGAAGCGTTCGTGCTCGACGCGATCGCGCACGGCAAGCCCGTGTTCTGCGAGAAACCGCTCGCCGTCACGGCCGAAGGCTGCATGCGGATCGTCGAAGCGGAAGTCGCGCACGGCAGCCGGCTCGTGCAGGTCGGCTTCATGCGGCCCTACGACGACGGCTATCGCGCGCTGAAGCGCGTGATCGACAGCGGCGAGATCGGCGCGCCGCTGATGCTGCATTGCGCGCACCGCAACCAGTCGGTCGGCGAGCGCTACACGACCGACATGGCGATCACCGACACGCTGATCCACGAACTCGACGTGCTGCGCTGGCTGCTCGGCGAGGACTACGCGAGCGCGCAGGTCGTCTACCCGAAGAAGACGCGCCATGCGTCCGCGCATCTGGCCGATCCGCAGATCGTGCTGCTGGAAACGGCGAGCGGCGTGCGCATCGACGTCGAGATTTTCGTGAACTGCCAGTACGGCTATGACATCCAGTGCGAGGTAGTCGGCGAGCAGGGCATCGCGAAGCTGCCCGATCCGCCGGCCGTGGGGCTCAAGCAAGCAGCGCGGCACGCCGTCGAGATCATGACCGACTGGAAGGAGCGCTTCATCGCGTCGTACGACGTCGAGTTGCAGGCGTTCGTCGACGGCGTGCGGCAGCGCGCGCTGACGGGCCCGTCCGCATGGGACGGCTACGCGGCGGCGGTCGCGGCCGACGCCTGCGTGCGTGCGCAGCAGAGCGGCGCGGTCGAGCCGATCGCGATGGCCGAACGCCCCGCGTTCTATCGCGGCTGAACCGTGGCCGCGCGCCGCTTACCTGCCGGACTGACCGACATGACGATGAAGATTGGTTGCGCACCGTGCTGCTGGGGCGTCGACGACGTGAAAAACCCGCACCTGCCGCCGTGGCGGCACGTGCTCGCCGAGGCCGCGCAGGCCGGCTACTCGGGCATCGAGCTCGGGCCGTACGGCTACATTCCGCTCGAACTCGACGTGGTGAGCGCCGAGCTGGAGCGGCAGCGTTTGAGCATTACCGCCGGCACGATCTTCGACGATCTCGTGTCGCCGGAGAACCTGCCGAGCCTGCTGCGCCAGACGCGCGAGATCTGTGCGCTGATCACGCGGCTGCCGGCGCTGCCGACGCAGGATGGCCAGCGCTATGCGGCGCCGTACCTGGTCGTGATGGACTGGGGGCACGAAGAACGCGATTACGCGGCCGGCCATGCCGATCGCGCGCCGCGGCTGTCCGCCGAACGCTGGGCACGCATGGTCGACCACATCCGGCAGATCGCCACGATCGCGCGCGACGAGTTCGGCGTGCGTGCGGTGATCCATCCGCATGCGGGCGGCTACATCGAGTTCGCGGACGAGATCGACCGGATCGTCGCCGATATTCCGGCCGACACGGCCGGCCTCTGCCTCGACACGGGCCACCTGCATTACTCGGGCATGGACCCGGAGACCTGGCTGCGCCGCCACGCGGCGCGTCTCGACTACGTGCATTTCAAGGACATCGACGCGGCCGTGTACGACGCGGTGATGGGCGAGCACATCGCGTTCTTCGCCGCGTGCGCGCGCGGCGTGATGTGCCCGATCGGCACCGGCGTGCTCGACTACGTTTCGATCCGGCATGCGCTCGACGACATCGGTTACGCGGGCACCATCACGATCGAGCAGGAGCGCGACCCGCGCAATGCCGGCACGAGCCTGCGCGACGTCGCCGCGAGCCGCGCGTTTCTCGCGTCGGCCGGCTTCGCATGAACCACTGAACCCCCGAATACCTGAACACGGACCAGGAACACCACCATCATGATTGACGGACAGATTCTGCTTGGACATTCGATTCGCTGGGGCATGGTCGGCGGCGGGCTCGGCAGCCAGATCGGCTACAGCCACCGGTCGGCCGCATTGCGCGACGGCAGCTTCCAGCTGGTTGCCGGTGCATTCGACATCGATCCCGAACGCGGCCGCCAGTTCGGCGTGAAGCTCGGCGTCGCGGCGGACCGCTGCTATCCCGACTACGCGACGATGTTCGAGGCCGAGGCGCGCCGCCCGGACGGCATTCGCGCAGTGTCGATCGCGACGCCGAACAACACGCACTTCGAGATCTGCCGCGCCGCGCTGAACGCGGGGCTGCACGTGGTCTGCGAGAAGCCGCTGTGCTTCACGACCGAGGAGGCCGAGGCGCTGCAGCGCCTGTCGGTCGAGCAGAACCGGATCGTCGGCGTCGCGTACGGCTACTCCGGGCACCAGATGATCGAACAGGCGCGCGAGATGATCGCGCGCGGCGATCTCGGCGAGATCCGCATCGTGCAGATGCAGTTCGCGCACGGGTTCCACAGCGAGGGCGTCGAAGCCGCGAGCGCGGCCGCGCGCTGGCGCGTCGACCCGAAGTTCGCGGGCCCGAGCTACGTGCTCGGCGACATCGGCACGCATCCGCTGTACATCTCCGAGGTGATGGCGCCCGAGCTGAAGATCCGGCGGCTGATGTGCTCGCGGCAGAGCTTCGTGAAGAGCCGCGCGCCGCTCGAGGACAACGCGTTCACGATCATGGAATACGACACGGGCGCGATCGGCTACGTGTGGTCGAGTGCGGTGAACGCGGGCTCGATGCATGGCCAGAAGGTGAGGGTGATCGGCTCGAGGGCGAGCGTCGAATGGTGGGACGAGCATCCGAACCAGCTGCGCTACGAAGTGCAGGGGCAACCCGCGCAGGTGCTCGATCGCGGGATGGGTTATCTGCATCCGAATGCATTGCGCGAGGATCGCATCGGCGCCGGGCATCCGGAAGGGTTGTTCGAGGCCTGGTCGAATCTCTATGCGCGCTTCGCGCTCGCGATGGATGCGGCCGATCGCGGCGACGCCGCGGCGTTGAAGAATATCCGCTTTCCGGACGTCCATGCGGGCGTGGAGGGCGTGCGGTGGGTCGAGAACTGCGTGCGCTCCGCCGACGCGGGCGGCGTGTGGATCGACTATCGTTGAGCAGGGCAGGCCGGTTGCGGCGCGCCGAGCGCCGGCCATCGGCCCCGGCAGACTCGGTAGACACCCTAATCTTTACGACGCCGCGAGAGCGTTGGACAATCGCTTCCAGTCTTGCCGTGGAGCGTGTGCAAGTGATGATCGAGCGCGTGGGAGCGAAACGCGCGGCGCGGGCCGTGCCGCAAACGTGATTAAATTCGCCCTTCATGCATGTATCTAGGGTCTGTTTACATATGGAACGCACATGCGAATGCCCGAAATCGCTCGTAGGGCAAGAAGTGAGGAGCGCCGTTTGGCCGAGCCAAACAAGCGACGAGCGACGCCGCCATACGGGCGATTTCGGGCATTCCCGTGACATGAATTTTTTAATTTGGGGTTGCCACGAGAACGGCCGCTCGCCGCGTTGCGCTCCTTGCGAATACGCCAGTATTCGCAGCGTCACGCGCCTTGCGAGCGGCCGTTCTCGTGGCAACGCATGCGCGTTCCATATGTAAACAGACCCTAAGTGAGTCCCGGGCCGCGTCCGTCTGCATCGCGCGCGCATCGGGGCCGTCAACTTCGCGCTATCCGATGAGTTCATCCGAGAAACCTCCCGCCACCGTCGAGCAGTTCCTGCAGCACCTGACGCAGGAATACGACGGCCTCAGCAATCGCCTGAAGGTGATTGCGCGCCACGTGGAAACGCATCGGGACCAGCTTGGCCTGGAAGGCATCCAGTCGCTCGCGGAGGCGTGCGGCGTCCAGCCGTCGGCCGTCGTGCGCTTCGCGAAGCATTTCGGCTTTTCCGGCTTCTCGGAGATGCAGCGGCTGTTCCGCGAAGGGCTCGCGCAGCAGATCGCGCCGGGGCGCGCGTACAACCTGCGGCTGCGCGACGTGATCGAATCGGGCTCGTCGAGCCTGCAGCCCGAACAGATCGCCGACGAGTTCATCAAGGGCAGCATTGCAGGGATGCAGCAGCTGCGGCAGACGCTCGACCCGCAGGCGCTCGCACAGGCCGTCGATCTGCTCGCCGACACGCAGGCGATCTGGATCGCGGGCTCGCGGCGCGCGTTTCCGATCGCCGTGTACCTCGACTATGCGCTGCAGCACACCGACAAGCGCATCGGGCTGTTTAGCGCGCTCGGCAGCATGCACCTCGGGCAGATCCGGTCGGTGCGCAAGGGCGACGTGATGATCGTCATCTCGTTCATGCCGTATGCGGACGAGACCGTGCAGGTCGCGCAGCAGGCCGTGCAGCGCGGCGCGCGACTGATCGCGATCACCGACAGCCGGATGAGCCCGCTCGCGCGGGAGGCCGAGGTGACGCTGATGGTGCAGGACAGTGCGACGTTCGGCTTCCGCGCGCTGACGGCCACGATGGGCCTCGCGCAGAGCCTGTTCGTCGCGCTTGCGTACCGGCTCGAGCTGTCGTACCTGCCGACCGCCGACGGCGCGCACGGCACGAAAGCCGGCTAGGGCCTGTTCCCGCCAATAACGGGCTTGCGCTGGCCACCAGAAGGGCCGGGCGCAAGGAATGCGACGAAGCTTCTGCCGGCGCACCGCCCGCCCGCCTGACCGGCCGGCGGGCGGCGCACCGGCCCGCTTACTTCGCGGTCGGCATCGCGAATTCGGCGCCCTTGCCGATGCTCGACGACCAGCGCTGCATCACCGACTTCTGGCGCGTATAGAAGCGCACGCCTTCCTCGCCGTACGCGTGCATGTCGCCGAACAGGCTCTTCTTCCAGCCGCCGAAGCCGTGCCACGCCATCGGCACCGGAATCGGCACGTTGATGCCGACCATGCCGACCTGGATGCGCCGCGCGAATTCGCGCGCGATGCCGCCGTCGCTCGTGAAGCACGCCACGCCGTTGCCGAACTCGTGCGCGTTGATCAGGTCGACCGCTTCGCCGAAGTCCTTCACGCGTACGCAGCCGAGCACGGGCCCGAAGATTTCTTCCTTGTAGATCCGCATGTCGGGCGTCACGTGGTCGAACAGCGTGCCGCCGGTGAAGAAGCCTGCCTCGCGGCCGGGCACGCGCAGCCCGCGTCCGTCGACCACCAGTTGCGCGCCTTCGCTCACGCCTTGCTCGATATAGCCTTCGATGCGCTTCAGCGCTTCGCCGGTGACGATCGGGCCCATCTCGACTTCGGGTGACATGCCGTCGCCGATCACCAGCTTGCGCGCGCGTTCGGCCACCATCGGCACGATCTTGTCCGCGACATCGCCCACCAGCACCGCGATGCTGATCGCCATGCAGCGCTCGCCGGCCGAGCCGTACGCGGCGCCGATCAGCGCGTCGACGGCCTGCTCGATGTTCGCGTCGGGCATCACGACGAGATGGTTCTTCGCGCCGCCGAGCGCCTGCACGCGCTTGCCCGACTGCACGGCGCGCTGCTGCACGTAGGCCGCGATCGGCGTCGAGCCGACGAAGCTGACGGCCTGCACGTCGGGGTGGTCGAGCAGCGCGTCGACCGCGCCCTTGTCGCCCTGCACGACGTTGAACACGCCGGCCGGCAGCCCGGCCTGCGTCAGCAGGTCGGCGATGAACAGCGCGGCCGACGGGTCGCGCTCGCTCGGCTTCAGCACGAACGTGTTGCCCGTCGCGATCGCGACCGGGAACATCCAGCACGGCACCATGCACGGGAAGTTGAACGGCGTGATGCCCGCGACCACGCCGAGCGGCTGGCGCATCGTCCAGTTGTCGATGCCGGTGCTGACCTGGTCGGTGAAGTCGCCCTTCAGGAGCTGCGGCACGCCGCACGCGAATTCGACGATGTCGATGCCGCGCGCGACTTCGCCCTGCGCATCGGAAAACACCTTGCCGTGCTCGGCCGTGATGATCGCCGCGAGCGTGTCGCGGTGCTCGTTCATCAGCTGCAGGAAGCGGTGCAGCACGCGCGCGCGGCGGATCGGCGGCGTGGCGGCCCAGGCCGGGAAGGCGGCGTGGGCCGACGCGACGGCCTGCTGTACTTCGCTGCCGTCGGCGAGCGCCACGCGGCGCACCGCGCGGCCGAGCGCGGGATTGAGGACGTCCTGGAAGCGGCCGCTGCGGCCGGCAACGGGCGCGCCGTCGACATAGTGGCCGACGTCGGCGTCGGACGTGTACGCGGGAACCGGATTCATCGTGTCTCCTGGGGATGAGGGGTGAACGGAACCTAGTCTAGGGAAACCGGCGGGGCGGGAGAAGACCGCGAAACTTGATTCACTGTTCAGAATTCTGAATAATCAATGGATGAATCAGCAAAATGTCCAGGCGCTCTGGCCGCATATCCATTCGCTGACGGTACTGGCCGCGGCCGGCAGTTTCACGGCCGCCGCGCAGCGGCTCGGCATCAGCAAGGCCGCGATGAGCCAGCGCATCGCCGATCTCGAAAAGGCGGCCGGCGTGCCGCTCGTGCGCCGCACGACGCGCAGCGTGCGGCTTACCGATGCGGGCCAGACGCTCGTCGACAGCACGCGCGACGCGTTCGAGTCGATCGGGCAGCACTTCGCGCGCGTGAAGGACCTGGCCGGCGAGCCGCGCGGCCTGCTGCGCGTGACGGCGCCGGTCGCGCTCGGGCGCCAGCAGGTCGTGCCGCACCTGCCCGATTTCCTGCGGCAGTATCCGGGCGTGCACATCGAGCTCGACCTGTCGGACCGGCTGCATTCGCTGACGCAGGAGGGCTTCGACCTCGCGATCCGGCATACGACCACCGCGCCGCAGACCCACGTCGCGTGGAAGCTATGCGACACGCGCTCGCTGCTCGTCGCGAGCCGCGACTACCTCGACGCGCGCGGCGCGCCGCGGCACCCGGGCGAACTCGTCGATCACAGTTGCCTCTGCTATCTGCGCGACAACGAACCGGCCGCGTGGAGCTTCGAGCCGGACGGCCGGCGCCGCGAGCGCGTGAGCGTGCCGGTGCGCGGCAGTTTCGCGGCGAACAACAGCGAGGCGATGCGCGAGGCCGCGCTCGGCGGGCTCGGCATCGCGCTGCTGCCGGATTTTAGCGCGCGGCGCGATCTCGACGCCGGCCGGCTCGTCGCGCTGCTCGACGGCTGGCGGCCGTCGGGCGCGTTCGGCGATCACATCTTCGCGATCCGCCCGTACAGCCCGGTCGTGCCGAGCGCGGTGCGCGCGCTCGTGCGGCACCTGCGCGAGCGGCTTGCGGGCGGCTTCTCCGGCACGTGACGTCGGTGCCCGCGGGCGCCGGGCCGTGGGCGGCCCCGGCAGGCGCGGCGGCGCTGCGGTAAAATCGCTGCTTGCTCCCGCGCCTCGTGTGGCGCGTCATTCGAAGGTCGACAACCGATGCAGATTCACAAGGAAGTGGATGCGCGCGGGCTCAATTGCCCGTTGCCGATCCTGCGTGCCAAGAAAGCGCTTGCCGATATGGAAAGCGGGCAGATCCTCAAGGTGCTCGCGACCGATCCGGGCTCGCAGCGCGATTTCGCCGCATTCGCGAAGCAGACAGGCAACGAGATCGTCGAATCGACGACGCAGGACAAGACCTTCGTGTTCCTGATGCGCCGCCGCTGACGGCCCGCATCGCCCGGCCCTGGCCGGCCAGCCAGCCGACCCTCTCTGACAATTCTTAAACCTCGCTTCGTGACCGGCTGCGTATACTGACCCGGCCGGTCGTCCGCACCCAGCGGATGCGCCGGCCACGGTACGGCGGGCACGGGGGCCATGCCTGACGCTACCGTCGTACAACGGGGAGAGGACATGTCCTTCAGACCAAGGACCATTCGAAATCCGTCCGAAGCGGAATGCATTGCGCCCATGCGAGCGCCGGGACTGAGCCGTATCGAGCTCGATCCGCAACAGGATCGCCACGCGCGTGCCGCGCTGGAGGCCTATGCGGATTCGGCCGCGGCCGAGATGCCGTGGCTGGCCGAGTGGCTCGATGAACGGCTGCGCGATGCCGCGCAGGACGACGGCTTGGGCCTGACCTACTGCGGTGCGACGGTCGAACGCGTGTTCGATCTGGCGCAGGCATGGGCGGCGGGCCAGCCCGACTACACGGCCGGCGCGTGGGAGCGCGTGCGCGGCCAGTTGCAGCGGATGCTTGCGCAACCGGCGCCGTTGCGATCGATGGTGCAGCGCGTGCCGGCCGATGGTTTCGCCGAGCCGGTGGTCGGCATCGCGGGCGTCGATTAGGCGTCCGATTGCGCGACGGGAAGGATTATTCGAAGAAAGGACGCTAGTCCGCGCAATTTCTTGGCGAATTTCATACTACTATGATGAAATCGCCGGTTCGTCCGTGCCCCGTTTTTGAGATATTTAACCGGGGTCGCCGGTTTGCGCAGGTGGCGCGAGCGGCGAACGACGGCTCGCCGGCCGGTATCCGGAAGCCGCGCGCGTGCTGCGCGGCGGGGGTGAGCGCGGGGATCTGAACTGGACGAATCGATTTCGATTTGCGGGGTGCTATGAGAATTGCTGTACTGGATGACGATCCGGCCCAGACGGATTTCGTCAGTCAAACGCTGACGGCCGTTGGCCATACGTGCTATGCGTTCAAGGAAGGCAAGGCCCTGAAGAAGCGTCTGCAGCGCGAGACGTTCGATCTGCTGGTGCTCGACTGGAACGTGCCCGACATGTCCGGCGAGGAAGTGCTGAAGTGGGTGCGCGCCAATCAGACCGAGCACAGCCTGCCGATCATCTTCATGACGAGCCGTGACGACGAGGCGGGGATCACGCAGATCCTCAACGCCGGCGCCGACGACTACGTGGTCAAGCCCGTGTCGGGCCCGATCCTGCGCGCACGCATCGGCTCGCTGCTGCGCCGCGCGTATCCGGTCAATGCCGAGGCGACCGTTCGCGAATTCGACCAGTTCCGTTTCGACGTGAACCTGAAGCAGGCGTACGTCGGCGACAAGGCCGTGAGCCTCACGCAGAAGGAATTCGAACTCGCGCTGCTGCTGTTCCAGCACCTCGACCGGCCGTTGTCGCGCGCGCACATTCTCGATCTCGTGTGGAAGCAGGCGACCGACATCCCGTCGCGCACGATGGATACGCACATCTCGATGCTGCGCACCAAGCTCGGCCTGCGGCCCGAAAACGGCTATCGCCTCGCGCCGATCTACGGTTACGGCTACCGGCTCGAGCGGGTCGGCCAGGGAGAACCGGAGTGACCGCGGGAATCACGCGGCGCACGGCGAACCTGCGTACGGCGGCGCTGCGCGCGGCCTGCGCGGTCGCGGTTGCATTCACCGCGCAGCATGCGGCTGCGCAGCCGCCCGCTGCCGCGGGCAAGATGGTCGTCTACCATACGCAGGCGGGCGACACGCTGTACGACGTCGCCGCGCGCTACCTGCAGGGCGCGGACGACTGGCAACTGCTCCAGCAGATCAACGGCGTGCCCGCGCCGAAGCACCTGCAGCCCGGCGTCGCGCTGAAGCTGCCGGTTGCGCGCCTGCGCAAGGAACAGCTGACCGCGCGCGTCGTCGCGGTGCAGGGCACGGCCGAACGCGCGTCCGGCGACGCTTACGTGCCGCTCGCGAACGATGCGACGCTTGCCGAGGGCGATCGCATTCGCACGGGCGCGAACGGCTTCGTGACGCTCGAGCTCGCCGACGGCACGCACATGAGCCTGCCGCCCGACAGCGAGCTCGACCTGAAGGCGCTGCGCCGCACCGTGCTGACCGGCACGCTCGATCGCCAATTCGAACTCACGCGCGGCTCGGTCGACAGCGAAGTCACCCATCTGAAGAAACGCGACGACCGCTTCCAGATCCGCTCGCCGTCGGTCGTGGCCGGCGTGCGCGGCACGCGCTTTCGCGTGAACTACGATGCGGCCGGCAATGCGTCGACGCGCATCGAGGTGCTCGACGGCACGGTCGGCGTGGCGGGTAACCGGCAGCCGGCCGGCCCGACGCTCGTGCATGCGAACTTCGGCAGCGTCGCGACGTCGTCCGGCGCGGTCGGTGCGCCGGTCGAGCTGCTGCCTGCGCCGGCGCTCGCGCATCCCGACAAGGTGCAGGACGAACCCGACGTCGCGTTCGACGTCGCGCCGCTCGCGCAGGCGCATGCGTACCGCGTGCAGCTGGCACACGACGCGGGGCTGCTCGACCTGTTCCGCGAAACGCGCACCGATTCGCCGCGCGCGGTTTTCCGCGACGTGCCGAACGGGATGTACTTCGTGCGGATCGCCGCGATCGATGCCAACGGCCTCGAGGGGCTGCCGCGCACCTATGCGTTCGAGCGCCGCGTGATGGGGCTCGACGCGAGCGCGTCGCCCGGCGCGGGCGGCTACGAATTCCGCTGGTCGCCGAACGGTTCGGGCACGGATGCGCGCTACCGGTTCGTGCTGTCGCGCTCGAAGGACCTGAGCGCGCCGGTCGTCGACCAGGTCGGCCTGCACGCGCGCCAGATCACCGTCGCGCACCTGCCGCCGGGCGACTATTTCTGGGCTGTGACCGTCGAGGAGTTCGAAGGCGGCAAGTTCTACGAAAAGACCAGTCCGGTCAGCGCGTTCACGCTGTCGCGCTGACCCGCGGCGCATGAAACCCGACTCCGTTTCCCCGCGGCGGCGCCTCGGCCGCCGCTTCCTGATCGAATGGATCGCGATCGGCTGCCTCGGGATCGTGGTGATCCTCGCATGCGCGCTCGGCCGCCTGTCGTCGAGCGTCGACGGGCTGGTCTACGACCGGCTGCTGATGCTGCGCAGCCTGCCGCTGTCGCCCGACGTGGTCGTCGTCGACATCGACAACCAGAGCGTGTCGGCGCTCGGCCGCTGGCCGTGGCCGCGCGACGTGCATGCGCGGCTGCTCGACACGCTGGCGCGCGCGCAGCCGGCCGCGGTCGTCTACGACGTGCTGTTCACCGAACCCTCGCCGGAGGATCGCGCGTTCGCGGACGCGATGAGCCACGTGCCGACCTTCCTGCCCGTGCTGCTGAGCCCCGAGCAGGCGGACGGCACGCGTACCGTCGATCCGCCGGTGGCCGCGCTCGCGGCGCGCGCGATGGGGCTCGGCCACATCAACCTCGAAGTCGATCGCGACGGCATCGTGCGCAGCGTCGCGCTGTTCGAAAGCGACGGCCGCGTGCGCTGGCCGCAACTGATGGTGCCCGTGTACCGCGCGATCCAGGGCGGCCGGCTGCATCCGGCCGGCGGCGCGCCCGGCGCGAACGCGCACGACCTGTCGCGTGATGCGGCCGGCGAGGGCCGCTACCTGATCCCGTTCAGCCGCAACACGCCCGCCTATCCGACGCTGTCGTTCGACGACGTGCTCGAAGGGCGTGTGAAGCCCGACGCGCTGCGCGGCAAGATCGTCGTCGTCGGCGTGACGGCGTCGGGACTGTACGACCGCTTCGCGACGCCCGTGTCCGGCGACTTCGGCCCGCTCGCCGGCGTGTATATCCATGCCAACGTGCTCGACATGCTGGCGACCGGCAGCGCGATTTCACCCGTGTCGCGCGCGGGGCTGTTCGCCGCGTCGCTGCTGCCGCTCGCCGCGCTGCTGGGCGGCTTCCTGATGCTGTCGCCGTGGCGCGCGCTGCTGCTGACGCTGAGCCTCGCCGCGCTCGCTGTCGTCGCGAGCATGGCGCTGCTGTTCGAGGCGCGCATCTGGCTGTCGCCGGCGCCCGCGATCTTCGGGCTGGTCGCCGTCTACCCGATCTGGAACTGGCGGCGCCTGGAAATGACGATGTCGTACCTGCGCCGCGAGCTGCAGCGGCTCGCCGACGAGCCGCACCTGCTGCCCGAGGCGCCGCGCACGCGCAGCGTCGGCGGCGACGTGCTGGAACGGCAGATGGCGCTGATGGCGCAGGCCGCGCAGCGCGTGCAGGACATGAAGCGCTTCGTGTGGGACAGCCTCGACAGCATGCCCGAACCGATCTTCGTGACCGACCTGGCCGGCACCGTGCTGATCGCGAACCATGCGGCGAAGCGCTACGGGTCGCGGCTCGCGCTGCCGCTGCCGGAAGGGCGGCCGCTGCGCACCGCGCTCGGCGAGCTGACGTTCATGAAGACCGTCGACGGCAACGCCGAACACGATGCGGCGATCCGCGAGCACTGGCCGGCCGCGCTCGACCCGACGCTCGAGGCCGAACACGACGCGATGGCGCGCGGCATCGAGGTGCGCGATCGCGACGGGCTCGACCATCTGTTACGCTACGCGGCCTGCACGAACGCGCAGGGCCGCGTGACGGGCTGGATTGCCAGCCTCGTCGACGTGACCGAAGTGCACGCGGCCGAGCGGCAGCGCGAAGAAGCGCTGCACCTGCTGTCGCACGACATGCGCTCGCCGCAGGCATCGATCCTCGCGCTCGTCGAGATCGAGCGCGACCGCGTCGACACCGACACGATGCGCGCACTGCTCGCGCGGATCGAGCGCTACGCGCACCGCGCGCTGTCGCTGGCCGACGAGTTCGTGCAGCTGGCGCGCGCGGAGTCGCAGGCGTACCAGTTCGAAGCAACGAGCCTCGTCGACGTGCTGATCGATGCGAGCGACGAGGTCTGGCCGCAGGCGCAGGCGAAGCGCATCCGCGTCGACACCGACGTCGGCGCAGCCATGTGCTGGGTGCGCGCGGACCGCTCGCTGATCACGCGCGCCTTCGTGAACCTGCTGAACAATGCGGTCAAATACAGTCCGTCCGACACCGTGATCGCGTGTACGCTGACGGTCGAGCACGCGTCGAAACGGATGTTCTGTACGATTCGCGATCAGGGGTACGGCATTGCGCCGGACGATCAGCGGCATCTGTTCGAGCGTTTCAAGCGGTTCCATGCCGGCGAGCGGCCCGAGATCTCGGGTTCCGGGCTCGGCATGGCATTCGTGAAGACGGTCGTCACGCGCCACGGCGGCAGCGTGTCGGTCGACAGCGAAGTGGGTGTCGGCACCGCGGTGACGGTGTCGCTGCCCGCGATCGACGAGCCGTCCGCCTGACAGGGCCGGGCACGACGGCAGGCATTTGGGGGAAGTCATGAGAAAGGAATGGGCAGCGGCCGCGCTGGCGGCGTCGCTGTTGACGGGTTGCGCCGGCATGACGAGCGGTGTGAGTGCGCTCGGGCAGCCGGATGCGTTTGCATCTGGCGCGCACGGTTACGATTTCGTGCGGACGGCTGCGCAGGCCGACGACGCCGAATACCGGCAGATCGAGACGCTCGTACGTGACGAACTCGCGCGCCGCGGCTTCGACGCGCAGCCGCTCGCGGCCGCGCGTTACCGGCTGTCGATCGCTTACGCAACGCAGCCGGCCTCGGTCACGGCGAGCGCCGACCGGTGCGGCGCCGCGAGCAGTGCATGCGTGACGGTCGACGGGCCGGCGCCGTTCGCACTGCCGTTCGCGGGCAAGGTGTACCGTCACGTGCTGACGCTGCGTTTCGTCGATGCGCAATCGGGCGCCGACGCTTATCGCGTGACGGCCGCGCTGCGCGATCGCGACCCCGGCACGCAGCAGGCTGCGCCGGCGCTCGTGAAAAGCGCACTCGCAAAGGTGCCGTTCGGCGATGGCAGCGGCTGGCTCGTCAAGACGAAAAAAGACGACGCGGGCGGGATGCCGGGCGTCGTCTCGGTGAAGCCGGCCGAAGCGCGCTGAGCGGCGGCCGGTGAGGTGAGGGCGGGCCCGCCGGGGCGAGCCCTTGCCGCGTTCAGGCGGCCGGTTGCGCGCTGCCGCGCGTGCGCAGGTATTCGTCGAATTCCACGCCGACTTCCGGGTGGCGCAGCGCGAATTCGACCGTCGCCTTCAGGTAGCCGAGCTTGCTGCCGCAGTCGTAGCGCGTGCCCTGGTACTTGTAGGCCAGCACTTGTTCATCGGCGAGCAGCGCCTGGATCGCGTCGGTGAGCTGCAGCTCGCCGCCCGCGCCGGGCTTCAGCGCACGCAGGTGTTCGAAGATCCGCGGCTTCAGGATGTAGCGGCCGACCACGCCGAGGTTCGACGGCGCGACTTCCGGCGCCGGCTTCTCGACGATCGCCGACATCTTGACGATCGACTCTTCCCACTCCTTGCCGTCGACGATCCCGTACGCCTTCGTCTCCGACGGCGGGATCTCTTCGACGCCGATCACCGAGCTGTGATAGTGGTCGAACACGTCGACCATCTGCTTCATCACGGGCGGGTTGCCGTCGAGCAGGTCGTCGGCGAGGATCACCGCGAACGGGTTGTCGGCCACGAGCTTTTCCGCGCACAGCACTGCATGACCGAGGCCGAGCGCTTCCGGCTGGCGCACGTAGAAGCAGTCGACATGGCTCGGCTTGATGCTGCGCACCAGCTCGAGCAGCTTTTCCTTGCCGCGTGCCTCGAGTTCGGCCTCGACCTCGTACGACTTGTCGAAGTGATCCTCGATCGCGCGCTTGCTGCGCCCCGTGACGAAGATCATCTCGGTGATGCCCGCGGCGATCGCTTCCTCGACCGCGTACTGGATCAGCGGCTTGTCGACAACCGGCAGCATTTCCTTCGGGCTCGCCTTTGTTGCCGGGAGGAATCGCGTGCCGAGACCGGCAACGGGGAATACCGCCTTGGTGACTTTCAACATGATCGAACCTTTATTCCTGTAATCGACTTGTCAGACGGCTTATGTTCACGTCGCCATTATAGTGAACGCAAACGGCCTTACCCTTTGTTACGCAGGCAACCGATCGAGTTGCGCACGCAGTTTCTCGAGCGTGCTCTGGAATTCCGCGACGCGTTTCTGCTCCTGTTCGACCACGGCCGGCGGCGCTTTCGCGACGAATGCCTCGTTGCCGAGCTTCGCGTTGCATTTCACGATCTCGCCCGTCAGGCGTGCGATTTCCTTCGACAGGCGCTCGCGTTCGGCCGCGACGTCGATTTCCACCTTCAGCACCAGCTTGTTCGGGCCGACGATCGCGATCGGCGCGCCGTGCGCTTGCCGGTCGAGCGTCGCTTCGTCCGCGAGGATCTGCACTTCCGACAGGCGCGCGAGGGCCTGAACGTACGGCGCGAACGAGCGCAGGCGCTCGGCATCGCCGGCCGCGAGCAGCGGCACCTTCGTCGCCGGCGACAGGTTCATCTCGCCGCGCAGGTTGCGGCACGCGTCGACGATCGCCTTCAGGTCGGCCGCCCACTGCTCGGACGCCTCGTCGATCTTCTGCAGGTTGGCGACCGGATACGCCTGCGTCATCAGCGACGCTTCGCCCTCGGCCAAGCCCTGCGGATAGCGGCCCGCGAGCGGCGCGACCTTCTGCCAGAGCGCTTCGGTGATGAACGGGATCACCGGATGCGCGAGGCGCAGCACCGTTTCGAGCACGCGCAGCAGCGTGCGGCGCGTCGCGCGCTGCTGTTCCGGCGTGCCGTTCTGGATCTGCACCTTCGCGAGTTCGAGATACCAGTCGCAGTATTCGTCCCACACGAACTTGTAGATGCTGCTTGCGACGTTGTCGAAGCGATAATCGGCGAAACCCTTCGCGATGTCGGCCTCGGTGCGCTGCAGCAGCGATACGATCCAGCGGTCGGCCGCCGAGAAGTCGAGGTAGCCGCCGGGGCCGCAATCGCCCGCGCCGCAGACTTCCGGCTTGTCGCTGCCGCAGTCGTGGCCTTCGCAGTTCATCAGCACGAAGCGTGTCGCGTTCCACAGCTTGTTGCAGAAGTTGCGATAGCCTTCGCAGCGCGCGAGGTCGAAGTTCACGTTGCGGCCGAGCGTCGCCATCGACGCCATCGTGAAGCGCAGCGCATCGGTGCCGAACGCGGGGATGCCGTCCGGGAATTCCTTGCGCGTCTTCTTCTCGATCGTCGCGGCCTGCTTCGGGTTCATCAGGCCCGTCGTGCGTTTTGCGACCAGCGTTTCGAGATCGACGCCGTCGACGATGTCGAGCGGGTCGAGCGTGTTGCCCTTGCTCTTCGACATCTTCTGGCCTTCCGCGTCGCGCACGAGGCCGTGCATGTAGACGGTATGGAACGGCACCTTGCCGGTGAAGTGCGTGGTCATCATCACCATCCGGGCGACCCAGAAGAAGATGATGTCGAAGCCCGTGACGAGCACCGATGAAGGCAGGAAGTGCTTCAGTTCAGGCGTTTCGTTCGGCCAGCCGAGCGACGAGAACGGCACGAGCGCCGACGAGAACCACGTGTCGAGCACGTCTTCGTCGCGCTTCAGCGCACCCGCATAGCCTTTCGCGGCGGCCTGCGCGCGCGCCGCTTCCTCGTTGCGCGCGACGAACACCTCGCCGTTCTCGCCGTACCACGCGGGAATCTGGTGCCCCCACCACAGCTGGCGCGAGATGCACCAGTCCTGGATGTTCTCGAGCCACTGGTAGTAAGTGGTCGTCCAGTTTTCCGGGACGAACTTGATCTGGCCGTCGCGCACGACGTCGAGCGACGTTTCGGTGATCGACTTGCCGGGATTGAACGTGCCTTCCGGCGCCGGCTTCGTCATCGCGACGAACCACTGGTCGGTCAGCATCGGCTCGATCACGACGCCCGTGCGGTCGCCGCGCGGCACCATCAGCTTGTGCGGCTTCACGGAGTCGAGGAAGCCCAGCGCGTCGAGATCGGCGACGATCGCCTTGCGCGCGTCGAAGCGGTCGAGGCCACGATACGGGGCGGGGCCGTTGTCGTTGATCTTCGCATCGAGCGTCAGGATCTCGATCGGTGCGAGGTGGTGGCGCAGGCCGACCTGGTAGTCGTTGAAGTCGTGCGCGGGCGTGACCTTCACGACGCCCGTGCCGAACTCGCGGTCGACGTAGTCGTCGGCGATCACCGGGATCTCGCGGCCGGTCAGCGGCAGCGTAACGAGCTTGCCGATCAGGTGCGCGTAGCGCTCGTCTTCCGGGTGCACCATCAGTGCGACATCGCCGAGCATCGTCTCGGGACGCGTCGTCGCGACGGTCAGCGAGCCCGAGCCGTCGACGAGCGGGTAGCGGATGTGCCACAGGTGGCCGTTTTCCTCTTCGCTCACGACTTCGAGATCCGACACGGCGGTAAGCAGTACCGGATCCCAGTTGACGAGGCGCTTGCCGCGGTAGATCAGGCCCTGTTCATGGAGCGTGACGAACACGTCGCGCACGGCGGCCGACATCTTGTCGTCCATCGTGAAGTATTCGCGCGACCAGTCGGTCGACGCGCCGAGACGGCGCACCTGGCCCGTGATCGTCGAGCCGGATTGCTGCTTCCATTCCCACACGCGCTCGACGAACTTCTCGCGGCCGAGGTCGTGGCGCGATACACCCTGTGCGTCGAGCTGGCGCTCGACGACGATCTGGGTGGCGATCCCCGCGTGGTCGGTGCCGGGCACCCACAGCGTGTTCTCGCCGAGCATCCGGTGGTAGCGGGCAAGGCCGTCCATGATCGTCTGGTTGAACGCGTGGCCCATGTGCAGCGTGCCCGTCACGTTCGGCGGCGGCAACTGGATCGCGAAATCGGGGCGGGCCGGATCGAACGCCGGGGCGGCATAGCCGCGTTTTTCCCACTCCGGCCCCCATTGGGACTCGATGGCGTGGGGTTCGAAGCTCTTCGCAAGCGTGTTGTCGCTCATGTTGGAAATCTGCCGAAAAATGCGTGAATTGGATGCCGAATCCGACAATTATAAATGGATGCCCATCGGCCAGCCATTGCGTTGCCGGCGCGGGCCCGTCGCGACGCGGCCGCAACGCGGTCGCGGCATGCGGCCGAACGGATCGGGAACGGCATCGCGCGGCCGACTTATAATGTCGGGTCCGCATTTTTCTCGCCCGTCCGCCGCCGCTCCATGCCCGATCTGCTCGCCAATCTGAACCCCGAACAATACGCCGCCGTCACGTTGCCGAACGAACCGGCGCTGATCCTTGCAGGGGCGGGCAGCGGCAAGACCCGCGTGCTGATCACGCGCATCGCGTGGCTGATCCAGCAGGGCTATGCGTCGCCGCCCACCGTGCTTGCCGTGACCTTCACGAACAAGGCCGCGCGCGAGATGATGGCGCGCCTGTCGGCGATGATGCCGATCGACCCGCGCGGGATGTGGATCGGTACGTTCCACGGCCTCTGCAACCGGATGCTGCGAACGCACTACCGCGATGCCGGCCTGCCGCAGACCTTCCAGATCCTCGACACCGCCGACCAGCTGTCCGCGATCAAGCGGTTGATGAAGGCGGCGAACGTCGATGACGAGAAGTACCCGCCGAAGAACGTCCAGTACTTCATCAACAACGCGAAGGAGCAGGGGCTGCGTCCCGACAAGGTCGACGCGACCGACAACTTCAACCGCAAGTTCGTCGAGCTGTACCAGGCGTACGACCAGCAATGCCAGCGCGAGGGTGTCGTCGATTTCCCCGAGCTGCTGCTGCGCTGCTACGAGCTGCTCGCGTACAACGCGCCGCTGCGCGCGCACTACCAGGCGCGCTTCAAGCACATCCTCGTCGACGAGTTCCAGGACACCAACAAGCTGCAATACGCGTGGCTCAAGATGCTTGCGGGCGGCCAGAACGCGATCTTCGCGGTCGGCGACGACGACCAGTCGATCTACGCGTTCCGCGGTGCGAACGTCGGCAACATGCGCGACTTCGAAGACGAATTCCGCGTGCGCAACCTGATCAAGCTCGAGCAGAACTACCGGTCGCACGGCAACATCCTCGACGCGGCGAACCAGCTGATCTCGAATAACGCGCACCGCCTCGGCAAGAACCTGCGCACCGACGCGGGCCACGGCGAGCCCGTGCGCGTGTACGAGGCCAGCACCGATTCGCAGGAAGCCGGCTGGATCGTCGAGGAGATCCGCTCGCTGATCAACACCGGGATGGCGCGCAGCGAAGTGGCCGTCCTGTACCGCAGCAACGCGCAGTCGCGCTCGATCGAGCACACGCTGATGTCGTCGGGCATCCCGTACCGCGTGTACGGCGGCCTGCGCTTCTTCGAGCGGCAGGAAGTGAAGCACGCGCTCGCGTACCTGCGCCTGATCGACAACCCGAACGACGACACGGCGTTCGTGCGGGTCGTGAACTTCCCGACCCGCGGGATCGGCGCGCGCTCGATCGAGCAGCTGGCCGACGCCGCGCGGCTGTACGGCTGCTCGATGGCCGCCGCGATTCCGTACGTGACGGGCAAGGCCGGCACGAGCCTCGGCGGGTTCGCGAACCTGGTCGCGAAGATGCGCGCCGACACGCAGCAGATGAGCCTGCCCGAGACCGTCGAGCACGTCGTGCGCGCGAGCGGCCTCGCCGATTTCTACCAGGGCGAGCGCGAAGGCCAGGACCGCCTCGAGAACTTGCAGGAACTCGTGAACGCGGCCACTGCGTTCGTCGCCGAGGAAGGCTACGGGCTCGACACGCCGGCCCGCTCGATCCCGCTGCGCGCGGGCGCGATCGCGGCGCCCGAACTCGGCGCGGCGGCGGACGATCCGGCGGTCGACGTGCTCGATCCGGCGTCGCCCGGCGACCCGGCGCAGAACCCCGACACGATGACGCCGCTCGCGGGCTTCCTGTCGCATGCGTCGCTGGAGGCCGGCGACAACCAGGCGCAGGCCGGCCAGGATGCGGTGCAACTGATGACGGTGCATGCGGCGAAGGGGCTCGAATTCTCGGCCGTGTTCATCACGGGCCTCGAGGAAGGGCTGTTCCCGCACGAGAACAGCGTGCTCGAATCGGACGGCCTCGAGGAAGAGCGCCGGCTGATGTATGTCGCGATCACGCGTGCGAAGGAGCGGCTCTACCTGTCGTTCGCGCAGAGCCGGATGCTGCACGGCCAGACCCGCTACAACGTGCGTTCGCGCTTCTTCGACGAGCTGCCGGAGCACGTGCTGAAGTGGCTGACGCCGAAGGTCGAGGCCGGTTCGCGGTGGGGCGGGCGTTCGGACAACGCCGGGTACGGGCGCGACTGGTTCGCGCGGCCGGGCGGCGGCGGGCGCGAGCAGATCGTCGACGCGGCCGTGTCCGCGCCGCTGCCCGCGTTCGCGGACAAGCAGCGTGCGGCCGGCGCCGGCTTCCGGGTCGGCCAGCAGGTGTTCCATACCAAGTTCGGCGAAGGCACGGTCACTGCGCTCGAAGGCGCCGGCACCGATGCAAAGGCGCAGGTGAAGTTCAAGCGGCACGGCGAGAAGTGGCTCGCGCTCGCGGTCGCGAAACTGCAGGCGGTGGAATGATGGACATCGATATGGCTGCCGCGCCTGCGACGCGCCCGCTGGGCATTCTGGCCGCGCTGCCTGAGGAACTCGGCGATCTGATCGCCGCGATGCGCGCCGACGGCGCGATGAAGACGGTCACGCTCGGCCGCCGCGATTACCACGTCGGCACCGTGCACGGCGCGGCCTGCGTCGTCACGCTCGCGCGGGTCGGCAAGGTCGCGGCCGCCGCGACGGTCAGCGCGCTGATCCACGTGTTCGGCGTCGCGGGCGTCGTGTTCACCGGCGTCGCGGGCGGCGTGTCGCGCACGGTGCGCGTCGGCGACGTCGTCGTGGCCGACACGCTGCTGCAGCACGATCTCGACGCGTCGCCGCTGTTTCCGCGCTACGAGGTGCCGCTGCTCGGCATCACGCGTTTCGCGACCGACGCGGAACTGACGGCTTGTCTGAGGGCCGCTTGCACGCTGTTCGTCGCGGAAGAGGGCGCGCAGTTCGCCGAGCGCTTCGGGCTGGCCGGCGCGACGCTGCACGCCGGGCTCATCATCAGCGGCGACCGGTTCGTGTCGAGCGAGCGCGAGGTCGTCGCGCTGCGCGACGCGCTGCCGGACGCGCTCGCGGTCGAAATGGAAGGCGCCGCGATCGCGCAGGTGTGTGCGGAGCACGACGTGCCGTTCGCGCTGGTGCGCACGATCTCCGATACGGCCGACGATCACGCGACGCAGTCGTTCTCGCACTTCCTGTCGGCGATCGCGAGCAGCTATTCGTCCGGCATCCTCAAGCGTTTCCTGACGCTGCATGCGACGACGGCGGCCTGAAGCCGCCGTCGTTTTCTCCGTTCAAGCCGATCGACCGGCCGCGGCGCACACGCCGCGGCCGGCTCGTCACGCCTGCTTGCGCCGGCTGCTTTCGAGGTTCGGCAGGAACACCGTCAGCACGCCGATCAGCGGCAGGAACGAGCACACCTTGTAGACGAACGTGATGCTCGTCGCGTCGGCGAGCTGGCCGAGCACGGCCGCGCCGATGCCGCCGAGGCCGAACGCGAAGCCGAAGAACAGGCCCGCGACCATCCCGACCTTGCCGGGCATCAGTTCCGTCGCATAGACGAGGATCGCGGCGAACGCCGACGCCAGCACGATGCCGATGATCACGGTCAGCACGCTGGTCCAAAACAGGTTCGCGTACGGCAGCAACAGCGTGAACGGCGCGACGCCGAGGATCGATACCCAGATCACGTACTTGCGGCCGATCCGGTCGCCGACGGGCCCGCCGATCAGCGTGCCGGCCGCCACGGCCGCGAGAAATACGAACAGGTGGATCTGCGCGGCCTGCACCGACAGGTGGAACTTGTCGATCAGGTAGAACGTGAAATAGCTGTTGATGCTCGCGAGGTAGAAGTACTTCGAGAACACGAGCAGCACCAGCACGCCGATCGCGCCGATCACGCGGCCGCGCGACAGCGTCGGGTGGCCGGCCGCCACGGCCTTTTTCTTCATCGACGGATGCTTCTTGTACCAGTGGCCGATCTGCGTGAGCACGACCATCGCGACGAGCGCGGCCGCCGAGAACCACGCGATGCTGTGCTGGCCGTGCGGAATGATCACGAGCGCGGCGAGCAGCGGCCCGAGCGCAGAACCCGCGTTGCCGCCCACCTGGAATACCGACTGCGCGAGCCCGTGCTGGCCGCCCGACGCCATCCGCGCGACGCGCGACGATTCAGGATGGAACACCGACGAACCGCAGCCGACGAGCGCCGCGGCTACCAGCAGCATCGGGAAAGTCGGCGCGACCGACATCAGCAGCAGCCCCGCGAGTGTGAAGCCCATGCCAACCGGCAGCGAATACGGCTTCGGACGCTTGTCGGTATAGAGGCCGACGAGCGGCTGCAGCAGCGACGCGGTGATCTGGTAGGTGAGCGTGATCAGGCCGATCTGCGCGAACGACAGCGCGAACTGGCTCTTGAGCATCGGATAGATCGCGAGGATCAACGACTGGATCATGTCGTTGAGCATGTGCGAGAAGCTGATCGCGCCGAGCACCGGGTAGACGGTGCGCGGAGCGGGTGGCGCGGACGGTTGGGCGGCGGCTGCGCCGGCGGTACCCGGGTCGAGGCTGGTTTCCATGTGAGCTGAGCGAGTTGAGGTGGCGGGGCGCGCTCTGATGGGGATCGGCGCGTTTTCAATCGTTGCTGCGTCAAAGAAGTGTAATGTGGCGTATCGAGAATGTCAGGCCAAGTTTTATCGCAAATCGGACATTCATCCGACGGATCCATCGGTGCCCGCTTTTTTGACCGGATATAACGCTGGCGGCGCGTTTGCCCGTCAGCGGGGGCTGCGCCGGGGCCCGGTGAGTGTTTTACCGGACTCAAGAAACGGCGGTGGCGGCCGTTGAACGACCCAATGACAACAGGCGCGCCGCGTCCGGCACCGGCTATCCGCCGTGCGGGCGCAGGACGCGCGGCATGGGCCGCCATCGCGGGAATGCCGGGACCGACCTTTCCGGCAGCGTGATCAATACGGGGATATATCGATGAAAGCAGCATCATTGCATCCGCAGCCAGGTGCGGCCGCCGCCGCACCCGACGTTGCCGCCGGTCGCACCGCACGGCGCCCGCGAGCGGCACGTCGCGAGCGCCGGCCGTGGACCGTCAAGGCGACGTTGCGCGCCGCATTCGCGATCCTGCTGGCCGGCACGCTGGCGATCGGCGTGTTTTCGCTGTGGCAGATCAGCCGGCTGAATGCGTCGATCGCGTCGGTCTACGAGCAGGGCCACGTCGCGAGCCGCGCGGCGCAGGAGGTCCGGGCCGAGGTGCTGCATGCGAGCCGTGCACAGAAGATGCTGCTGACCGCGACCACCGCGAAGGAGCGCGACGAACTGGGCGCCGAGGTCGACGCGGGGCTTGCGTCGATCGGCAAGGCGCTTGGCACGCTGCAGCGCTACGCGGATCCGGCCGACGCCGACGATTCGGCGCGGCTGCGCGCATTCTCGACCGCAGTCGGTACGTGGAGCGGGCATCTGCGCGATTTCGTCACGCTCGTGCGCGCGCAGCCGCTCGACCTGTCGCAGATGAACTGGCAGGTCGGCACGCAGGACGTGTCGCTGCTGGTCGAAACCGGCAAGCTCGAGAAACTCGTCGCCGAACTCGTGAAGACGCGCGGTGCGAAGTCGAAGGCGACGCTCGATGCGTCCGCCACCATCTTCTCGTCGTCGTTTGCGATGATCGCGGCGATGACGGCCGCGCTGATCGTGCTCGCGATCGCGATCGCCGAACGCGTCGTGCGCCGCCTCGCGTCGCAACTCGGCGGCGAGCCCGCGCACGCGAAGGCGATCGCCGCGGACATCGCGCGCGGCGACCTGACGCGACCGATCACGCTCGGCCGGCACGACCGCGACAGCATGGTGCGTGCGCTGGCCGAGATGCAGACGGGGCTCGCGGCGACCGTCGGCGAGATTGCCGTCAGCGCCGAGGCCATCGCGGCCGCGTCCGGCGAGATCTCGACCGGCAATCTCGACCTGTCGCGGCGCACCGAGCAGCAGGCCGTCGCGCTCGAGCGCACCGCGGCCAGCATGGAGCAGCTCACGTCGACCGTGCGGCAGAACGCCGAGAATGCGCGGCAGGCGAGCACGCTCGCGGCCAGTGCGTCGGCCGTCGCGGAGACGGGCGGTGAAGTCGTCGGGCGCGTGGTCGCGACGATGAGCGAGATCGACGACAGCGCGAAGAACATTCGCGACATCATCGGCACGATCGAAGGGATCGCGTTCCAGACCAACATTCTCGCGTTGAATGCGGCGGTCGAGGCCGCACGCGCCGGCGAGCAGGGGCGTGGCTTCTCGGTGGTCGCGGGCGAGGTGCGCCTGCTCGCGCAGCGCGCGGCGACCGCGGCGAAGGAGATCCGCGCGCTGATCGGCGCGTCGGTCGAGCGCGTCGCGAACGGCGCGGCGCTCGCGCACGATGCGGGCCGCACGATGGGCGACGTCGTGCGCGCGGTCAAGCGCGTGACGGACATCATCGGCGAGATTTCCGCGGCGTCGGACGAGCAGAGCGCCGGGATCGACGAGATCGGCCGCGCGGTCACGCAGATGGACGCCGGCACGCAGCAGAACGCGGCACTCGTCGAGCAGGCGGCCGCCGCGGCGAACGCGCTCGACGAGCAGGCGCAGGCGCTCAAGTCGCTGGTCGGGCGCTTTCGCATCGCGGCGTGAGCGCCGCGTGGTCGCGGGCCGGCCGCCCGCGATGCGCGCATCCCGCCGGCCACCGGTCGATCGGTGACAAAACCGGCAGTCGGGCGGCGCGCCGCCCGGCCGTACCGCGATTACGACTTCTTCTGCTTGTCGGGATCGATGATGACCGTGCAGGTCGTGCCCGCCGACAGCACCACGTCGGCCGGCACTTCGTCGATCCGGATGCGCACCGGCACGCGCTGCGCGAGGCGCACCCAGTTGAAGGTCGGGTTCACGTCCGCGACGAGGTCGCGGCTTTGCGGGTTGTCGCGATCGTAGATGCCGCGCGAGATGCTTTCGACGTGGCCCTTCATCACGCCGCCGCTCATCAGCCGCATCTCGGCCGGCGCGCCGATCTTCACGCGCGGCAGCTTGGTTTCCTCGAAGTAGCCGTAGACCCAGAACGAGTGGCTGTCGACGATCGCGAGCTTCGCCTGGCCGGCCACCGCATAGTTGCCCTTGAACGTCTGCAGGTTCGTGATGTAGCCGTCGACCGGCGCGACCACGCGCGTGCGCTCGAGATTGAGCTTCGCGGCGTCGAGCGCGGCGATCGCCTGCTGGTACTGCGCATCGGCGCTCGACGCGCTGTGCGCCGCGTTCTCGCGGTTTTCCTTCGACACGACGAGCGCATCGAGATCCGCGCGGCGGGCCGCGTCGTCGCGGCGCATCTGCAGTTCCGCGCGGCGGGCGGCGACGGCCGCCTGCGCCTGCTCGACCGCGATCTGGTAGTGCGACGGGTCGATCTGCATGATCAGGTCGCCCTTTTTCACGAGCTGGTTGTCATGCACGGGCAGCTCGACGATCGCGCCCGACACGTCCGGTGCGACGTTGACGATCTCGGCGCGCACGCGCCCGTCGCGCGTCCATGGATCGTCCATGTAGTGCACCCACAGCGAGCGCCCGATCAGGATCGCGACAAGAAGGATGACGGCAGTCGCGACGAAGCCGAAGAGTTTTCTGAGAATCATGATGGTTCGGAATCAACGGTAAACGGCAAGACTCAGTCCGCCGCAAATGCAGACGAGCAGGCAGGCCCGGAACAGCGACGGGTGCCAGACGAGACGGTAGAGGCCCGTGTAGGCGAGCAGGCGGTCGACGGCCCAGGTCGCGAGCGCGCCCAGGACGAACATCAGCACCACCGTGGGCATGTAGGCATCGAGAATGGCGATTTCACGCGGCATCATGACGAGGCTCCTGGTTGGGGACGCACGGGGCGGTTGCGGTTGAGCGGCGCGAGCGGCGATTCCGGATCGAGCAGCGCCGTGCGCACGAAATGCAGATGGCTCAGGATGCGCTGCAGCCGGTGGCGCTCGTCGCGCGACGGCTCGAACGCGTCGAGCGTCTGCCGGGTCGCGTCGATCGCCGCATTGGTCGCGGCGAGCGTCGCATCGAAGCGCGCGGCGCTCGGCTTCGCGAACAGCGTCGACAGCGCGGCGCGCATCGTCTCGATCGCGCGACGCCATGGCATCGCCGGCGCATAGCGCGGGTCGGTCGGCAGCGTCGCCAGCTCGTGGCGCAGGTCGATCGACGCGTTGCCGGTTTCGAGCACCGCGAACATCCAGCGCAGCGCGTCGCGCTGCACGTCGGGCTGGTCGGCCGACAGCGTGTGCGCCTGGTACATCAGGTCGCGCGCGCCGCTTTCGAAGCGCGTGCGCAATCCGGCGAGCCGCGCGTGGCAGGCCGCGACGGCCTGGTGGCGCAGGTCGGCGAACAGCCGCTTCTTGAGCCAGGGCGCGGTCGGCGGGAACAGCACCGCGAACGCGATCGCCGATACCAGCATCGACAGCACGAGCGCGAGCGCGTCGTTCATGAAGCTGGTCGGGTCGTAGTGCGTGATGTTGTCCGGGCCGGCGAGGAAGCTGAAGAAGATCAGGTAGCCCATCCCGTAGCCCGCGAGTTTCGGCTTCATCGTCATGAAGATGCCGATCGCGAGGAGCGGCGCGAGGGCGACGCACAGCAGCGGGAATCCGTCGATATGCGGATAGATGCCGAACATCAGCAGGAAGCCCGTGCAGACGGCGAGCGCCGTCCCCATGCCCATCTGCGCGGACATCGCGGTCGGCCGCGGCGTCGACGACGCGAGCGCGCAGGTGGCCGCCGCCGTCAGCGTGAGCGTCACGCCGCTCGGCCACGCAGTCTCGATCCAGAACCAGCCGAGCAGGAGGATCACGGTCGCGGTGCGAATCGCCGCGATCACCATGGCCGTCATGTTGGTGCGCGGCTCGTAGCGTTCGATCCAGCGTTCGCGTTCGTGCGTCGCGGTCGACAGCGACGCGTAGGTCGCCGCGTACTCGTGCAGGTCGGTAATGAAGCGGTACAGCAGCTCGGCGGCCGTATCGAAGTCGAGCAGCGGAAAGTCCGGCTGCGTTTCGAGCGCCGCGCGGGTCGCGCGGATGCGGCGCGGCAGCGCGTCGCGCCACGCGAGCAGTTGCTCGGCCGCATGCCCCGCGTCGGTCGACGTGCGCACGGGTTCGCCGGCGGGCGTCAGCAGCAGCGGCGCGATCTCGCGGAAGTACGGCTCGATCGCGTCGATCGCGGCCTGCGCGCCGGCCGCATGCAGCCGGTTCATCAACTGGTGCAGCGCATGGAAACGGCTCGACGCGCTCATGAATTCGCTGTTCAGCCGCGCGAGGCGGCCGCTGCGCATCCGCGTGTCCGGATCCTCGAACACGGCTATGCTGCGCGCGGCCTCGAACCCGACCACGTCGGCGACGAAGCGCGTATGGATGGTTTCGATATGCGCGCGGTCGAGCTTGCCCGACAGCGCCGATGCGACGTAGTCGACGAAGCTGCCGAAGCGCTTGCGCACCGTCGTGCGCATCTGCTCGCCCGTGTACTGCGGAAACACGAGCGCGCTGACCACACCGGCCGACACGATCCCGACCATGATTTCGGCAACGCGCGTCAGCGCGCTCATGAACGCGCCGTCCGGGTGCTGCGAAGCGGGCAGCCCGATCAGCGCGGTCGTGTAGCCGGCCAGCAGAAAGCCGTAGCTGCGGAAGTTACGGTTGCGCGCGGCGCCGGCCGTGCACAGCGCAACCCACAGCGCGACCGCCAGCAGGAACAGCTGCGGCTGCTGCGGGAACAGCCCGACGAACGTGAGCGTTGCGATGAGCCCGAAGATCGTGCCGGCGACACGGTAGAAACTCTTCGCGAGCACCGCGCCGCTTTGCGGCTGCATCACGATGAACACCGTCGTCATCGCCGTTTTCGGCGCGGGCAGGTCGAGCCGCATCGATACGCCGGTCGCGATGAATGCGGCGAGCAGCGCCTTGAACAGGTAGAGCCACGCGGCGCCGTCGGTACGGGCCCAGTCGCCGAACGCGGCGTACCAGGCCGCGAGCGGGCCGCTGGCGTGCGTGGAAGCGGGGGAGGAGGCTGACATGGCGGGCGCTCCGGGTTACCGTGCGGCCGGCGCGCCGGACGCGCCGGCGGTGGCGACCTGCGTGGGCCGGGCGACCGCCGCCACGGGCTTCGTGCCCGACGCGGCGGCAGGCGCTGCTGCGCCCGCGGCGGGTTCGTCGTGCAGCGGATGGTCGCCCCGGACATCCTCGCCCGTCTCGACGCCGCCGCCGAGCGCGGCCATCAGCTGTGCGTGCGCGGCGAGGCGTTCCGCATCGATGCGGGCGGCCGTCTCCTGCGCGCGCAGCAGTTGCTGTTGCGCGACCAGCACGTTCACGTAATCGGTCAGCCCGCGGCGGAAACCTTCGCGCGACAGCTGGTAGCTGCGGTCGTTGGCGGCCACCGAGCGCGCGGCGTCCTTCTTCTGCGTATCGAGCGAGCGGATCCGCACGACCTGGTCGGCGATGTCCTTGAGCGCGCCGACGATTGTCTGGTTGTAGCGCTCGACCGCCTGGTCGTAGCCGGCATCCGCCGCGCCGAGCTGCGCGCGCAGCCGGCCGCCTTCGAAGATCGGCAGCGACAGCGCAGGGCCGGCCGTCCAGCCGCCGTTCATCGCGCGCAGGAAGTCGGTGAACGGCGCGGTCACGCCGAAGCCGCCGACCGTCGCGAGCAGGTCGATGTTCGGGTAGAACGAGGCCTTCGCGACATCGATGCCGCGCGCCTGCGCGTCGACCGTCCAGCGCGCCGCGACGACGTCGGGGCGGCGGCCGAGCAGGTCGGCCGGCATCGCCGACGGCAGGCCGGCCGGCGCGTCGAGCGACAGTTGCGGCCGCGTGATCGCGTCTCCGGCGCCCGGGCCCTTGCCGGCCAGCGCGGCGAGCTGATGGCGCGCGAGCTGGATCGCTTCTTCGTAGCTGTCGATCTGGCGCTCGTAGTCGGGCAGCGTCGATTCCGCCTGGCTCACTTCGAGCTGCGTGCCGAGGCCGGCCTGCAGCCGCTTGTGCGCGAGATCGGCGAGCGAGCGCTGGCGTTCGAACGTGTCGTGCGCGAGGTCGAGCAGCGCATAGTTCATCGACATGCCGACATACGCGCGCACGACGTTGACTTCGAGTTCGAGCTTTGCCGCACGCGCGTCGGCGGCGGTCGCATGCGCGGTGTCGAGCGCGCGCTCGGTCGCGTTCTTGTCCTTACCCCACAGGTCGAGGTGGTACGACAGGCCGAGCGTGCCCGTGTTGTTCCAGGTATCGGCGTTCGCGAGCGGGCCCGGGCCGTAGAACACGTTGTCGGGCCAGTGCTCCCGCATCAGCGAAAGATTGCCGTTGATCTGCGGCAGTTCGGCCGAGCGGGCGACGCGCGCCATCGCCTGCGCTTCGCGCACCCGCGCCTCGGCGGCCGCGAGCGTCGGGTTGCCGGCCTGGGCGGCGGCGATCCACGTGTCGAGCTGCGGATCGCGGTAGGCGCGCCACCAGTCGGCCGCGGGCCAGCCCGCATCACGGTCGGCCGCGCGGATGGCGGCGCCGGCGTCGAGCGCGTTCGCCTCGATGCGGGCCGACTGCGGCTTGTTGTCGCCCATGCTCGCGCATCCGGCCATTATTAATGAGACTGCAAGAACCGCCAGTGCGAGCGTCCCTTTTGTTGCCGGAGACTGCACGATTTTCTCCCTTTCGCATATAGATGAGTCGGATGCGATTATATTTTTCAGTGATTCCTGAATAAATGGACAACGGTGCAAGTCATTTTTACGAATCCTGAGATAATATTTGTTGGCCTCTGTGCAACAATCCCTCCGGATTCACACGGGTATTGGGATGGATACGTTACAAAACATGCGGGTATTCGTCCGCGTGGTCGACGCGGGAAGCTTTACCGCGGCCGCCCAGCAGATGAATTCGACCACCGCCTACGCGTCGCGCGCAGTCTCGGATCTCGAGGCGCACCTGCGCACGCGTCTTCTGAACCGCACGACGCGCCGGATCGCGCTGACCGAAGCCGGCGAGCGCTACCTGCAGCGCTGCGAGCAGATCCTCGCGTATGTCGACCAGGCCGAAGCCGAGGCGGGCGACGCGCACGCGCGCCCGTCGGGCAAGCTGAAGGTCCATTGCTTCACGAGCCTCGGCCAGCACTACCTGGTGCCGGCCATCGCGCGCTATCGCGAGCGCTATCCGGACGTGCACGTCGAACTGACGCTCGCGCAGCGGATGCCCGACCTGCTCGACGAGGGTTACGACGTCGCGATCGTCGTCGGCCGCGACCTGCCCGATTCGGGGCTCGTGTCGCAGCGGCTCGGCGAGAGCTACAGCGTGGTGTGCGCGTCGCCCGGCTACGTCGAGGCGCACGGCGTGCCGCTGCGGCCGGCGGATCTCGCGCAGCACGTGTGTCTCGGGATGGCCGCGCCGGGTTTTCACTACGACGCGTGGGCGCTGGCCGGGCCGAACGGCGACGAGGTCGTCCCGATCACTGCGCCGCCGTTTCGCGTGAACGTCGCCGAGGCGCTCGCGGTGGCCGTGCGGGAGGGGATGGGGGTCGGCGGGCTGCCGCTCTATTCGGCGATCGGCTGGCTGCGCAGCGGGCATATCGTGCGCGTGATGCCCGAGTACCGGTCGCACGTGATGAACATCTACGCGCTGTATCCGTCGCGCCAGTACCTCGACGCGAAAATCCGTACCTGGGTCGATTTCCTGCGCGACGCACTGCCGGCCACGCTCGAAGCCGACGAAGCCGCGCTCGAGCAGTACACGCGTGCGACATGACGGCGCGGTTGGGCGCAATCTGACGAGATTTGTCCTTCAGGCAACATTTTTTTACGAACGTGTGTCAGACAGTTTGATACTGTGGGAATTATTGAGATACGTCACCCCGGAGTAGCAATGGATACGCACCTGATGATCGGCCTTGGAGTCCTGCTGGGCGCGGCCGCCGCTGCCGCGGCGACCCGCGACCTGCTGCGTGCGATGAAGGCGAAGGCGCGGATGAAGCCGGTGCCGGTGCGGGTGCGCGCGGCGCAGCACGCATCGCGCCGCCCCGGTCGCTGATCCGGCCGTATCGCCCGGGTCGGAGAAGGCCGCGCAACGCGGCCGGGCGGGCCGGCGTTCAGCCGAGCTCGACGACCTTGTCCCACGTGAACGCGGTATTTTCCCGTTCGCCGGTGCGCCGGCGGATGTAGCCGCGCGGGTTGCACACCACGCGTGTGCCGCCGTCCGCAACGTAGTCGAATGACGTATGCGTGTGGCCGTGGAGCCACAGATCCACCGGCGGACGCACGAGTTCCGCCATATCCGTGACGAACCCGGCCGACGCGAGATCTTCCGCATAGCGCTCCGCCAGCGAGCGCCGGTGCGGCGCATGATGGGTGACGACGATCGTCCGGCCCGCGAACGGCGCCGCGAGTTGCGCTGCCAGCCACGCGCGGCTTTGCCGATGCAGCGCGATCGCGTCGGCCGGCGAGAAATCCCGTTCCGGCGCGTCCGATGCTGCATGCAGCACCGCGTCGTGCGGCCAGGTCACCTGGATCAATCCCTTGAAATCGAGCATCACCCGCAGCCCGGCGTCGATTGCGCTCGCGATGCTGGCGTCGTCGGCGCCGAACAATGAAAAATCGGCCCAGAGCGTCGTGCCGAGCACGCGGAAGCGCTGTTCGGGATCGACGTAGACGCCGTTGTTCAGGTAATGCACGTTGTCGAGCGTATGCGCCGCGTCGCGCATCGCCGTCTCCAGCGCGCCGAATTCCCCGTCGTAATACTCGTGGTTGCCCGGCACGTAGATCACCGGTACGTCCGGATCGAACGTCTCGGCGGCCCAGCGCAGGCCTTCCGCATGGTTGTGGATGTCGCCGGCCAGCACGACGAGATCCGCGTCGGCATGCGGGATCGTGTCGGGGTGATTGCATTCGAGATGCAGGTCGGACAGTACGCGGACTTTCACGGGCTTCGCTCCGGAGTAGGCGGCTTCAGCGCAGGACCTTGCCGGGATTCATCAGGCCGCGCGGGTCGAGCGCGGTCTTCAGCGTGCGCATCAGCGCCGTCTCGACCGGCGACTTGTAGCGCTGCGCGTCGTCGATCTTCAGTTGGCCGATGCCGTGCTCCGCGCTGATCGTGCCGTGGTGGCGGTGCACGTTGTCGTAGACGATCCGGTTGATCGGCGCCTGGAACGCGGCAAGGAACGCCTTCGGGTCGCCGCCTTCGGGCATCTGCACGTTGTAGTGGAGGTTGCCGTCGCCGAGGTGGCCGAACGTGACCATCCGCGCGCCCGGCGCGGCCTGCTGGATCGCCGCGTCGGTCTCGTCGATGAAGCGCGCGACCGACGAGATCGGCACTGCGATGTCGTGCTTGATGTTAAGCCCCTCGTCGGCCTGCGCGAGCGGGATGTGTTCGCGCAGGTCCCAGAACGCGCGCGACTGCGCGAGATTTTCCGCGACCACCGCGTCGACCACGAGCCCGGCCTCGAACGCTTCTTCCATCAGTGTCTCGAACAGCGCGCGCGCATGCGCTTCGCTTTCATTGTCGGACAGTTCGAGCAGCACCGTCTGCGAATGCGTCTGCGCGAACGGGTAGCGCAGTTGCGGGTAGTGCTTGCCGACGAGCTGCATGCAGAAATCCGACATCAGCTCGAAGCCGGTCAGCAGCGGCCCGGCCGCGCGCTGGGCGAGCGCGAGGAAATCCAGCGCCGCGTGCGGCGATTCGAGCGCGGCGAGCGCCGTGACCTGCGCGGCCGGCAGCGGATGCAGCTTCATCACGGCAGCCGTGATGATCCCGAGCGTGCCTTCCGCGCCGATGAACAGGTCGCGCAGGTCGTAGCCGGTGTTGTCCTTGCGCAGCCCGCGCAGGCCATCCCAGATTTCACCCTGCGGCGTCACGACCTCGAGCCCGAGGCACAGCTCGCGCGCGTTGCCGTAGCGCAGCACCGCGGTGCCGCCCGCATTGGTCGACAGGTTGCCGCCGATCGTGCAGCTGCCTTCCGCCGCGAGGCTCAGCGCGAACAGCCGGCCGCCTTCGCGGGCGCGCGCCTGCACGTCGGCGAGAATCACGCCGGCTTCGACGGTGATCGTGTTGTTGTGCGGATCGAGCGCGCGCACGCGGTTCAGGCGCGCGACGCTCAGGACGGCCTGGCTGCCGCTCGCGTCGGGCGTTGCGCCCCCGGCGAGGCCCGTGTTGCCACCTTGCGGCACGAGCGCGATGCCGTGCACGTTGGCCAGCTTGACGAGCGCGGCGACTTCGGCCGAGTTCGCAGGCTTCAGCACCGCGCACGCGGCACCCTTGTAGCGGCGGCGCCAGTCGGTCAGGAACGGTTCGGTATCGTGCGGGTCGGTCAGCACATGGTCGGCGCCGATCGCGTCGCGGCACGCGGAAACGAAAGCTTCGGAGGACATCATCACCTTGTCGCGTAAGGGTCAGGACGCGGCGCGCGGTTTTTTCGCCGTGCGCTTGAACGGCGCGACATACGCCAGCGCCGCCACGAAGAAGCCGACGGCGAGCGCGGTCTCGCACCAGCCGAGCGTCGCGGAGAGCCCGCGATCGGACATGCCGCGCACGATGCCTTCGGCGAAATAGACGAGAATCAGCATGCTCGCCCACTGCATCGTATAGATGTTACGCCGCCAGACGCCGGGCAGCGCGAGCGCGAGCGGCACGGCCTTGAGCATCAGCGCGGAGCCGCCCGGGCGCAGCGGCGCGAGCCACAGCTCCCACGCGATCGACAGCGCGATCAGCGCGACGAGGCACGCGGCGGCGGCCAGCGCGTAGCGCGGCCGGGCCGCGACGGCGGGGCGGGCGGGGGCGTTCATGCGGCCTCGGCGGCGGCGAGGGCGGCCGCTGCGCGCGCGAGCCGCTCGCCGAGCGCGGCCGCGAGCGCCTTTTCGTCCGCCGACAGCCCGCCGGGCGCGGCGCGATCGTGATGCGCGACGTGCGACGCGCCGTACGGCGTGCCGCCGGTGCGCGTCGTGCTGAGTGCAGATTCGGTATACGGGATCCCGACGATCATCATCCCGTGATGCAGCAGCGGCAGCATCATCGACAGCAACGTCGATTCCTGGCCGCCGTGCAGGCTGCCCGTCGACGTGAACACGCTCGCCGGCTTGCCGGTCAGCGCGCCCGACAGCCATTGCGGCGTTGTGCCGTCGAGGAAATACTTGAGCGATGCGGCCATGTTGCCGAAGCGGGTCGGCGAGCCGAGCGCGAGGCCCGCGCATTCCTCGAGGTCGCGCAGTTCCGCATAGGGCGGGCCGTCGGCGGGGATATCGGGGGCGGTGGCTTCGCAGACGGTCGAGACGGACGGCACGGTGCGGATACGCGCCTGCATGCCCGGCACGCTGTCGATGCCGTTCGCGATCGCGAGCGCGAGATCGCGCGTGGCGCCGTGACGGCTGTAATAGAGGACGAGGATGTCTTTCATGGGCTACGGAGCCGCGTGCGGCCGCGCGCGTGCCCGGTGCAGTCGGCCCCTGCTGGATCGAGCGGCTATTATAGGGGCTGAAGCCGTCGCGCAACGCGGCGGCGGCGCGCCGTCGGGCGCGCGGCATCAAGAAGGAGAAGCCGTTTGCCGAAGTTGAGCGTCGATCTCGACACCATCAAGCGCCTCGCGCAGTTCGCGGCCCGGCGCAGCGCCGAGGATCGCATCCCGCAAGTGGCGGGCAGCCTGACGTTCACGACGATGCTGGCGCTCGTGCCGCTCGTGACGGTCGCGTTCGCGCTGTTCACCGCGTTCCCGATGTTCGCGTCGTTCCAGATCTCGCTGCAGGGGTTCCTCGCGGATCACCTGATGCCCGCGCAGTTCAACATCCAGATCTTCAAGTACCTGAACCAGTTCGCGTCGAAGGCCAAGGGGCTGACGACGGCCGGCCTGATCGTGCTCGTCGTCACGTCGGTGATGACGATGATGACGATCGAATCGGCCTTCAACCTGATCTGGCGGGTGCGCAAGCCGCGGCCGTTCGCGCAGCGCGTGCTCGCGTACTGGGCGCTGATCACGCTCGGTCCGCTGCTGTTCGGCGTGAGCCTGTCGATCTCGTCGTACCTGTTCACGCAGTCGCTCGCGTTCACCGGCGCGGGGCCGTCGACGTCGATCGTCGAGTGGCTGCTCGCGCTCGCGTCGCTGCCGCTGACGGTGCTCGCGTTCACGCTGCTGTACGTCTATCTGCCGAACTGCACGGTCGCATGGCGCGACGCGGTGATCGGCGGGCTGTTCGCGGCCGTCGCGTTCGAACTCGCGAAGCGCGGCTTCGGCTACTACGTGCGGCGCATTCCGACCTATACGGCCGTCTACGGCGCGTTCGCGGCGTTGCCCGTGTTCCTGTTGTGGGTATACCTGAGCTGGTTCATCGCGCTGCTCGGCGCGATGGTGGCCTCCGCGCTGCCGGCGATCCGCGTCGGCCAGTTCCACCGCATCCATTATCCGGGCAGCGACCTGCTCGACGTACTCGAACTGCTCGCGCGGCTCGCCGAAGCGCGCGCGGCCGGCAAGCACGGCTACACGGCGATGCGGCTCGCTGCCCTGCTGCGATGCGACATGGAAACCGCGCAGCGGTTGCTGACGACGCTGGAGGAACGGGAATGGATTGCGCGGCTGGACGGTGGCGGCGACGCCATGCCGCGCTACATCCTGCTCGCGAACCCGGAGCAGTTGACGCTCGCGCAACTGTTCGACGTGCTGGTGATCGACCGCACGGAACTGACCTACCAGCTGCAGCGGCGCCGCAGCCATGTCGACGGCGCTGCGCTGCTGGCGGTGCTGTCGAGCGACCGGTTCGACGTGTCGCTCGCGTCGCTGGTCGCCGCGCACCGGCTCGCGGGCGCGCAGCCGGCGGGCACCCCCGGGCAGGCGCCGGACGGCGTGCCCGACCCGCACGCGCGGCCGCCGCGGCCCGCGTGAATGCGGTGCCCGGCGGCTCTACAGCGGGATCTTGCCGGTGCAGATGTCCTTGAACATCACCCAGTCGCCCATCAGGCTGTAGATCGGGTGCCGGAACGTGGCCGGGCGGTTCTTCTCGAAGAAGAAGTGTCCGACCCACGCGAACGCGTAGCCGCAGACGACAGCCGCCGGCAGCCACAGCCAGTGGCCCGTCGCGATCGCCATTGCGACGCAGCCGATCACGCCGAGCGAGCCGATGAAGTGCAGCCGCCGCGACGTCAGGTTCTGGTGTTCGTTCAGGTAATACGGGTAAAAATCAGCGAAGCTGGCGAATTGCTCCGAATGTGTGTGCGCCATGGCCGTCTCCTCGGGCGGCTGTCGATGGAGTCATTGTGCGGCGGGCGGCCGGTGTCCGCAAGCGGGGGCGGCCCGTCGCGCCGGGCCGAGCTTTCTTTTTGACAGGCTTTCCGATAGGATCGAAAGAGGTTTTGCATTCAAGCATGAGGGGACTACGATGCGCGTCAGCGATATTCTGAAAGTGAAGGGCAACACGCTGTTTACGGTGACGCCCGATATGCCGCTGCGCGAAGCGGTCGATACGATGGCCGAGCACGATATCGGTTCGCTTGTCGTGATGGAGTACGGCGATCTCGTCGGGATGCTGACGTTCCGCGAGATCATCCTGCGCCTGCACGTCAACGGCGGTGCGATCGGCGACGTGCAGGTGCGCAAGGTGATGGACGAGCCGCTCACGTGCACGCCGGAAACGGACGTCAACGAAGTGCGCCGGATGATGCTCGAGCGCCACGCGCGCTACATGCCCGTGCTCGACAAGAAGGTGCTGATGGGCGTCATTTCGTTCTACGACGTCGCGAAGACGGTCGTCGAGGCGCAGAGCTTCGAGAACCGGATGCTGAAGGCGTACATCCGCGACTGGCCGGAATCGGAAGCCGAAGCGCACAAGCCGTGAACCACGCCGCGCCCGGCGCCTTGATGCGTGGGCGCAGCCATCCGTCACGCGGCGGCGCAGGTTTGTCCTGCGCCGCCGTTTTTTCAACGACAACACAACAACAAGGCCCGCGCAGCTTCGCCAAGACGATGCGCGCGTATTCCGCATGAGCGATCAAACGCAAGCCACTTCCGGGCGGCACGGCGAACGGGACGCCCACGCGTCGCAGTTCGACCTGCTGCGCGAGCGCCGTTTCGCGCCGTTCTTCACGACCCAGTTCCTCGGCGCGCTGAACGACAACGTCTTCAAGATCGGCTTCACGTCGCTCGTCACCTATCACACCGCGCGATTCGCCGGCGTCGATGCGAAGACGGCTGCGTTCCTGATTTCCGCGATCTTCATCCTGCCGTTCGTGCTGTTCTCGGCGACGTCCGGCCAGATCGCGGACAAATACGACAAGGCGACCCTCACGCGCTTCGTGAAGACCTTCGAGATCGCGCTGATGCTGGTCGGCGCGGCCGGCTTCGTCACGCACAGCGCGCCCCTGCTGTATCTGTGCACGTTCATGATGGGGATGCACTCGACGCTGTTCGGGCCCGTCAAGTATTCGTACCTGCCGCAGCATCTCGGCGAGCATGAGCTGGTCGGCGGCAACGGCCTCGTCGAAATGGGCACGTTCATCGCGATCCTGATCGGCACGATCATCGGTGGCGCGGCCGCGGGCATCGAAGGCAGCGGCGAGCGCGTGCTTGCCGTGAGCGTCGTCGTCATCGCGCTTGCGGGGCGGCTCGTCGCGCAGCGCGTGCCGTCCACGCCGGCGCCGCAGCCCGATCTCGTGATCAACTGGAATCCGGTCAGCGAAACCTGGCGCAACCTCGGGCTCGCGCGGCAGAACCGCACCGTGTTCCTGAGCCTGCTCGGCATCTCGTGGCTGTGGTTCGTCGGCGCGACGTTCCTCACGTCGTTCTTCAATTTCGCGAAGGACGTGCTGTCCGCGAGCCCCGACGTCGTCACGATCCTGCTCGGGACGTTCTCGGTCGGCATCGGCCTCGGCTCGCTGCTGTGCGAACGGCTGTCGCAGCGGCGCGTCGAGATCGGCCTCGTGCCGCTCGGCTCGATCGGCATCAGCGTGTTCGCGATCGAGCTGTATTTCGCGAGCCACGCGCTGCCGTCGCCCGGCCACCTGCTGTCGGTCGGTGAATTCCTGGCCAGCGCGCGCCACTGGCGCATCCTTGCGGACCTGTTCCTGCTCGCGATGTTCGGCGGTTTCTACAGCGTGCCGCTGTACGCGCTGATCCAGAGCCGCAGCGCGCCGACGCACCGCGCGCGGATCATCGCCGCGAACAATATCCTGAACGCGCTGTTCATGATCCTGTCGGCCGTGATGGCGATGGGGCTGACCAAGGCCGGCGTCGACATCCCGGGCCTGTTCCTCGTCACCGCGCTGCTGAACGTCGTCGTCGCGGCATATATCTACCTGCTCGTGCCCGAGTTCCTGCTGCGCTTCGTCGCGTGGGTGCTGGTGCACACCTTCTACCGGATTCGCCTCGTGCACGCGGAGCGGATCCCGGCGGAGGGAGGAGCCGTGCTCGTGTGCAACCACGTCAGCTACGTCGATGCGCTCGTGCTGGCCGCCGCGAGCCCGCGCCCGATCCGTTTCGTGATGGATCACCGGATCTTCAAGACGCGCTTCGCGAGCTGGGTGTTCCGGCATGCGAAGGCGATCCCGATCGCGCCGCGCCACGAGGATCCCGCGATGCTCGCGCGCGCGTACGACCTGTGCGAGGCCGCGCTGAAGGACGGCGAACTCGTGTGCATCTTCCCCGAGGGCAAGCTGACGAAGACGGGCGATATCAACACGTTCCACCACGGCATCACCGAGATCCTGGGCCGTACGCCGGCGCCCGTGATTCCGATGGCGCTGCGCGGGCTTTGGGGCAGCTATTTTTCACGGCATTCCGATGCGCGGATGCCGCGGCCCATCAAGCGCGGCGTGATGAGCCGGCTGACGCTGGCGGTCGGCGAGCCGGTCTCGGCGTCGGTCGCGACGCCCGAGTCGCTGCAGGCCGCGGTGACCGAGCTGCGCGGCGCGCGGAAGTAGGCGGGCGCCCGCCGGCATCGCGCGGGCAGGCATCCGGCCGCAACCCGGCCGGGACGGGCTCCCGGCCGCACCACCCGGGGCGCGCGTGCACGCACCGGGCGCCCGGTCGGCGTTTCATGCGGCCCGCGCGTCCGGGACGGCTGGCATAATAGCGGCTTACCTCTTTTTCTCGACCGGCAAACGATCGACCTGCCTGCGGCCCGGGCAGCGCATCGGTTTGCTCATTTCTCTTTGGGCGGTTCCATCATGTCCGGCAATACCCTCGGCACGCTTTTCACTGTCACGACCTTTGGCGAATCGCACGGTCCCGCGATCGGCTGCGTGATCGACGGCTGCCCGCCGGGGATGGGGCTGACCGAAGCGGACATCCAGATCGAGCTCGATCGCCGCAAGCCCGGCACGTCGCGGCACGTGACGCAACGGCAGGAGGCCGACGAGGTCGAGATCCTGTCGGGCGTGTTCGAAGGCCTGACGACCGGCACGCCGATCGCGCTGCTGATCCGCAACACCGACCAGCGCAGCAAGGACTACGGCAACATCGTCGAGACGTTCCGACCCGGCCACGCCGATTACACCTACTGGCAGAAATACGGCATCCGCGACTACCGCGGCGGCGGCCGCTCGTCCGCGCGCCTGACCGCGCCGATCGTCGGCGCGGGTGCGGTCGCGAAGAAGTGGCTGCGCGAGCGCTTCGGTGTCGAGGTGCGCGGCTACATGAGCGGCCTCGGCGAGATCGACGTGCCGTTCGTCGACTGGTCGCACGTGCACGAGAATCCGTTCTTCTCGCCGAACGCGGCGGTCGTTCCGGAGCTCGAAGCCTACATGGATGCGCTGCGCAAGGAGGGCGATTCGATCGGCGCGCGCATCGACGTCGTCGCGTCGGGCGTGCCGGTCGGATGGGGCGAGCCCGTGTTCGACCGCCTCGATGCGGACATCGCGAAGGCGATGATGAGCATCAACGCGGTGAAGGGTGTCGAGATCGGCGCGGGCTTCGACAGCGTCGCGCAGCGCGGCTCGGTGCATGGCGACGAGCTGACGCCGGGCGGTTTCGTCGGCAACCATGCGGGTGGCGTGCTGGGCGGGATTTCGACGGGGCAGGACATCACCGTGTCGATCGCGATCAAGCCGACGTCGAGCATCCGCACGCCGCGTCGTTCGATCACGAAGGCCGGCGAACAGGCGACGGTGGAAACGTTCGGCCGCCACGATCCCTGCGTCGGCATTCGTGCGACGCCGATCGCCGAGTCGATGCTCGCGCTGGTGCTGATCGACCATGCGCTGCGCCATCGCGCGCAGTGCGGCGACGTCGAGACGCCGACGCCGAAGATTGCCGGCAGCGCGACCTGACGCAAGCGGGCGGGGCGCAGCGCGTCTCGCTCGGCAAGTCGTGCGGAGCATGCAAAACGGGGCGCTGCTTGATGCAGCGCCCCGTTTCGTTTGCGGCGGCCAAAAAACGCGCCGCTCGTGGCGGCGCGTTCCGGCAGGTTACATATTCGGGTAATTCGGCCCGCCGCCGCCTTCCGGCGTAACCCACACGATGTTCTGCGTCGGGTCCTTGATGTCGCAGGTCTTGCAGTGCACGCAGTTCTGCGCGTTGATCACCAGCCGATCGCTGCCGTCGTCGTTCTTCACGAACTCGTACACCGCCGCCGGGCAGAACCGCGCCTCCGGCCCCGCGTACGTGCGCAGGTTCACGTTCACCGGCACGCTCGCATCCTTCAGCGTCAGGTGCGCCGGCTGGTTTTCCTCGTGGTTCGTGTTCGAGACGAACACCGACGACAGCCGGTCGAACGTCAGCTTGCCGTCCGGCTTCGGGTACGCGATCGGCTCGCACTGCGATGCCGGCTTCAGCATTTCGTGGTCCGCATGCTGGTGATGCAGCGTCCACGGCACGTTGCCGCCCATCACCTTCTGCTCGAGCCCGACCATCAGCGTGCCGAGGTACAGCCCCTTGGCCATCCACTGCTTGAAGTTGCGCGCGCGGTACAGCTCCGTGTACAGCCACGACTGCTTGAAGGCGTCCGGATACGCGTGGAGCTCGTCCGACTGGCGGCCGGCCTGCACCGCGTCGAACGCGGCGTCGGCGGCCAGCATGCCGGTCTTGATCGCCGCGTGGCTGCCCTTGATCCGCGACGCGTTCAGGAAGCCCGCGTCGTCGCCGATCAGCGCGCCGCCCGGGAACACCGTCTTCGGCAGCGACAGCAGCCCGCCCGCGGTGATCGCGCGCGCGCCGTACGACACGCGCTTGCCGCCTTCCAGGAACGCGCGGATCGACGGGTGCGTCTTGTAGCGCTGGAACTCCTCGAACGGCGACAGGTACGGGTTCGTGTAGCCCAGGCCCACCACGAAGCCGACCACGACCTGGTTGTTGTCCATGTGATACAGGAACGAGCCGCCGTACGTGTCGGACTTCAGCGGCCAGCCGGCCGTGTGGATCACGAGGCCCGGCTTGTGCTTGGCGGGATCGATTTCCCACAGTTCCTTGATGCCGATCCCGTACGCCTGCGGATCCGCGTTCGCGTCGAGCTTGAACTTCGAGATCAGCTGGCGGCCCAGATGACCGCGGCAGCCTTCGGCGAACAGCGTGTACTTCGCGTGCAACTCCATGCCGAGCTGGAAGTTCTCGGTCGGCTCGCCGTCCTTGCCCACGCCCATGTTGCCGGTCGCGACGCCCTTCACGGAACCATCGTCGTGGTACAGGATCTCGGCGGCCGGGAAGCCCGGGAAGATCTCGACGCCCAGCGCCTCGGCCTGCGTGCCGAGCCAGCGCGTGACGTTGCCCAGCGAAATCACGTAGTTGCCGTGGTTCTTGAAGTTCTCGGGCAGCGCCCAGTTCGGCGTCGTTACCGCGCTCTTCTCGGACAGGAACAGGAAGCGGTCTTCGCTCACCTCGACGGTGAGCGGCGCGCCCTGTTCCTTCCAGTCGGGGAACAGCTCGGTGATCGCGCGCGGGTCCATCACCGCACCCGACAGGATGTGCGCGCCGATCTCGGAACCCTTCTCGAGCACGCACACGCCGATCTCGGCGCCTTTCTCGGCGGCCAGCTGCTTGAGCCGGATCGCCGCCGACAGCCCGGCGGGGCCGCCGCCGACGATCACGACGTCGTATTCCATCGATTCGCGCGGGCCGTATTGCTCGATGAGGCTTGCGGGGGTCATTGGCGTTCCTCTAACCGTTAGAATGCTTTTATTCGGGAGCGTATTGTCTGCGAAACGAAACGCTTGCCGCAACAGCATGCGTCTAGATTAGCACGACCGTTCTATTTTTTGTGCTAGGGTAATGCTGCTCGGCCGTGCTGCCCGAGCTGGCGAAATGACATCGAAAGGGGATGTGCAAATGGGTCGATCGATCAATCTGGAAGGCAAGGTTGCGCTGGTCACGGGCGCGTCGAGCGGCCTCGGCCAGCGCTTTGCGCAGGTGCTGTCGCAGGCCGGCGCGAAGGTCGTGCTCGCAAGCCGCCGCGTCGAGCGCCTGAAGGAATTGCGTGCGGAGATCGAGGCGGCGGGCGGTGCCGCGCACGTCGTGTCGCTCGACGTCACCGACGTCCAGAGTATCAAGGCGGCGGTCGCGCATGCCGAGACGGAAGCCGGCACGATCGACATCCTCGTGAACAATTCGGGCGTTTCGACGATGCAGAAGCTCGTCGACGTGACGCCCGCCGATTTCGAGTTCGTATTCGATACCAATACGCGCGGCGCATTTTTCGTTGCGCAGGAAGTCGCGAAACGGATGATGATGCGCGCCAACGGCAACGGCAAGCCGCCGTACCGGATCATCAACATCGCGTCGGTGGCCGGGCTGCGCGCGTTCCCGCAGATCGGGCTGTACGCGATGAGCAAGTCCGCGGTCGTGCAGATGACGCGCGCGATGGCGCTCGAATGGGGGCGCCACGGGATCAACGTCAACGCGATCTGTCCGGGCTATATCGATACCGAAATCAATCATTACCTGTGGGAAACCGAGCAGGGCCAGAAGCTGCAGTCGATGCTGCCGCGCCGGCGCGTCGGCAAGCCGCAGGATCTCGACGGGCTGTTGTTGCTGCTCGCGGCCGACGAGTCGCAGTTCATCAATGGCTCGATTATCTCCGCCGACGACGGCTTCGGCGTCGCCTGAGCGGATGACATTCAGCAACAAAGAAGACTGCAATGAGCGATTATTCCCCCGTTTTTGAGATGTCGATGCCGATCCGCTGGGGCGACATGGACGCGTTCGGCCATGTGAACAACACGGTCTATTTCCGCTACATGGAGCAGGCGCGGATCTCGTGGTTCGAGGAGCTCGGCATTGCCGGCGGCAACGGCGAGGGGCAGGGGCCCGTCATCGTCACGGCGTCGATGGAGTTCCTCAAGCAACTGCACTATCCGGGCGACGTGATCGCGAAGATGTCGGCTGCGAAGCCCGGCCGAAGCAGCTTCGACACCGGTTTCGAGCTCACGCGCGCGGACGATCCGCAGCATGTCTATGCGCGCGGCAACGCGCGTTGCGTATGGGTCGACTACGCGCTGGGCAAGTCGGCACCGCTGCCGCCGTTACTGCGCGACACGATCGAGCGCGCGCTCGCGACGAAGGTCGGCTGAGCGTCGCTACGGCGAGGCCGGCGCCGGGTCGCCTGTGGCTCGCCATGCCCGTTGTTTCCCGAATCGGCCGCCACATGCGGCCGATCGTCATCCGGGAGCCGCCATTCACTGCCCGAGCAGGCGCTGCAGCAGCTCCGGCGTATTGTTCGTCCCGTATTTGCGCATCAGCCGCGCGCGGTAGATGTCGACCGTGCGCGAACTGATGTCGAGCACGCGCCCGATCTGCTTGCTGGTCTTGCCGGTCGCGAGCTGCGCGGCGATCTCGCGCTCTCGCGGGGTCAGCTGGACGGCGACCCGACGCGTCGCGCTCAAATCCTCGAAAGTCCAGACGCCGGCCGAGAGCGGCGCGGTGCGGTCGAGCGCGCGGCCCGTCACGTGGCACCAGAACAGCTCGCCGTCCGCCCGTTTCATGATTCTGTCATCCGAGTAAATGCCGTTCGCGGCCATCACGCGGGAGATGCGCTCGCCGATTCGCTGGAATTCATCCGTCGACGGGTAGAGCACTTCGTACGATTGCCCGATCAGGTCGGCCCGCACGCAACGGAAGATCGACGCGAGCGCGTCGTTGCAGTCCTCGATTACGCGATCGCGCGACATGACGAGGCCGAGCGGCGCGAGGTGGAAGGCAGTCTGGTAATCGAGAGCGGGCATGGCGCAGGCAAGCGGAGGCAAACGCTTATGTATTTTTGCGTATTGTGCCGCATCCGCGCCGCATCGTACCCTTTCGGGCATCTCGCGGTGGTTTGCCGCGACATAAAAACAGCGCGCCTCGACGCAGGCATCGCCGTGCATGCATAGAATGATGCGGCGGGCTTGCGAGCCACGTGGGCGCGTGAACCGGTTTCGCTGGTTTCCATAAAGGAAGGGACAACAGATGAACAAAGTCTATCCAAGCGCGGCTGCCGCGCTGGAAGGGATCGTCCGTGACGGACAGACCTTCGCGGTGGGCGGCTTCGGCCTGTGCGGGATTCCCGAGGCGCTGATCGCGGCGTTGCGCGATTCGGCCGTCAAGGGCATCACCTGCATCAGCAACAATGCGGGCGTCGACGGTTTCGGCCTCGGCCTGCTGCTGGAAACGCGCCAGATCAAGAAGATGATCTCGTCGTACGTCGGCGAGAACAAGGAGTTCGAGCGCCAGTACCTGGCAGGCGAACTCGAGCTCGAATTCACGCCGCAAGGCACGCTCGCCGAAAAGTTGCGTGCGGGCGGCGCGGGCATCCCCGCGTTCTTCACGAACACGGGCTACGGCACCGTGATCGCGGAAGGCAAGGAAACACGCCAGTTCGGCGATCGCCACTACGTGCTCGAGCCGTCGCTGACGGCCGACGTCGCGCTCGTGAAGGCCTGGAAGGCTGACAAGTCCGGCAACCTGATCTATCGCCGCACCGCGCGCAACTTCAACCCGATGTGCGCGATGGCCGGCAAGATCACCGTGGTGGAGGTCGAGGAGATCGTCGAGAACGGCACATTCGATCCGGACCAGGTCCATACGCCGGGGATTTTCGTGCAGCGCATCGTGCTGAACGCGACGCCTGAAAAACGCATCGAACAACGCGTCATCCGCGCGAAAGGAGACTGACATGGCCTGGAATCGTGACCAGATGGCCGCGCGCGCGGCGAAGGAACTGCAGGACGGCTTCTACGTGAACCTCGGCATCGGCTTGCCGACGCTCGTCGCGAACCACGTGCCGGAAGGCGTCGAGGTGTGGCTGCAGTCGGAGAACGGCCTGCTCGGCATCGGCCCGTCGCCGACCGAAGACGAAGTCGACGCCGATCTCATCAACGCCGGCAAGCAGACCGTCACGACGCTGCCGGGCTCGTCGATCTTCTCGTCGGCCGATTCGTTCGCGATGATCCGCGGCGGCCATATCAACCTCGCGATCCTCGGCGCGATGCAGGTCAGCAAGCAGGGCGACCTCGCGAACTGGATGATCCCCGGCAAGATGATCAAGGGGATGGGCGGTGCGATGGATCTCGTCGCCGGCGTGAAGCGCGTCGTCGTGCTGATGGAGCATGTCGCGAAGGGCGATCAGCACAAGATCCTCGAAGAGTGCAACTTGCCGTTGACGGGTGTCGGCGTGGTCGATCTGATCATCACCGATCTCGGCGTGATCGAAGTGACGCCGGCCGGCCTGAAGGTCCTCGAGCTCGCCGACGGCGTGAGCGCCGACGAGATCCAGGCGAAGACGGGCGCGCCGCTCGACGTCAGCGCGGTCGCATAAAGTTCGCCGCGCGCAAGCGCGGTTTCGACGCCCCGCATGCCGGACGACGGCATGCGGGGCGTTTGTCATCGTGCGCGGCCGGGCCGCCTATTCGGGGTGCCCGACGAGCCGACCCGCGCGACGGAAGCGGTTTACAATCGCTTGCATCGGGCGTCGCAAGGGTTGCCCCGCGCGGCGCCCCCCGTTCGACAGGATGCCAACGATGCCAACGACCCCAGCGAATCCCCAGGTTCCTCGCCAGCGGCGCGTGCAGTGCGCGAGCGCTGCCGGCCTTCACCACATCGCCTATACCGAGTGGGGCGATCCCGCCAACCCGCGCGTGCTCGTCTGCGTGCATGGCCTGACCCGTTCCGGGCGCGATTTCGACCGGCTCGCCGCCGCGCTGTCCGATACGTATCGCGTCGTTTGCCCCGATGTCGTCGGGCGCGGCCGGTCGGACCGGCTTGCCGATCCGCGGCTCTATGCGATTCCGCAATACGTGGCCGACATGGTGACGCTGATCGCACGGCTCGACGTCGAATCGGTCGATTGGTTCGGCACGTCGATGGGCGGGCTGATCGGCATGGCGCTCGCCGGGCTGCCCGGCTCGCCGCTGCGCCGGATGATCGTCAACGACGTCGGCCCGCGCATCGAGCCCGATTCGCTGACGCGCATCGGCGAATATCTCGGCGTGCAGCCGCGTTTTGCGACCGAGCAGGAGGCCATCGACTATCTGACGTCGCTGTCGCTGCCGTTCGGCGCGCTGACCGGCGACGAGTGGCGCGAGATCAACGGGCCGCTGCTGCGCCAGCTGCCCGAGGGCGACTGGACGATGCGCTACGATCCGCGCATCGCCGAACCGTTCAAGGCGACGACGCCCGAACTGGCCGCGCTCGGCGAGGCCGCGCTGTGGCGCGCGATCGAGACGACGGATGCGTCGCTGCTCGTCGTGCGCGGCGAGACGTCCGACCTGCTGTCGCGCGAGACGGTAGCCGAAATGATGCATCGCGGCCGGCATGTGACGCAGGCCGAGATTCCGGGTGCGGGCCACGCGCCGGCGTTCATCAGCGCCGACCAGATTGCGCTCGCGCGGCGGTTTTTCGTCGAAGGCGCCGCATAAACGCGTCATAATATGCGGTTCGGCGGCACGCGGGCCGTGTCGTCGTCCGATTCTTCACCACTCACGACCGGAACATTCCATGGCAGTCATTCGTCACCACGTCGGGGCCCGTCTCTCCGAAACCGCGATCCACAACGGTACCGTGTATCTGGCCGGCCAGATCGCCGAAGACACCACGCAGGACATCAAGGGCCAGACGCGCGAAGTGTTCGGCCACATCGATCGCCTGCTCGCCGAAGCGAACAGCGACAAGGCGCATCTGCTGTCGGTGCAGATCTACATCTCGGATCTGGCGAACTTCGACGGCATGAATGCGGAGTGGGACGCGTGGGTCGCGCAGGGCAACACGCCGCCGCGCGCCACCGTCGAGGTGAAGCTCGCGGATCCCGCGCTGCTCGTCGAGATCGTGGTCGTCGCCGCGCAGCGGAGCTGAGCGGAGCGTCACCCGACGATGACCGCATTTCGCCAGGCCGTGCGATGACCGAGTCCGTTTCCGCTTCCCCCGTCGCGTCGCCGTCGTTCGACGACGTGCTCGCATTCGTGCGCGAGCGGGCCGGCGACGCGCGCCTGTCGTCGGGCGAACTGCTCGCCGATCACTCGGCGGGTACGGCGTCGATCATGCGCACGCTGAACGTCGATCCGTCCGCGATGCAGGCCGCCGCGCTGTTCGTATTGACGCCGCACCTGAGCAACCCCGAGCGCGAGCTTGCCGAGCGTTTCGGCGACGAAGTGGCGCGGCTCGTGTCCGACGTGCGCAAGCTGTTGCGGCTCGGCACCGTCAGCCTGCGCGCCGCGCAGAACGCGGTGCTCGACGCCGGGCGCGACGCGGCGGAAGAGCGGCGCACGCAGATCGAGGCGCTGCGCAAGATGCTGCTCGCGTTCGCGCAGGACATCCGCGTGGTGCTGATCCGGCTCGCGTCGCGGTTGCAGTCGCTGCGCTACTACGCAGCCGCGAAGATCGACCCGCCGCCCGACGTCGCGCGCGAGACGCTCGAGATCTATGCGCCGCTCGCGAACCGTCTCGGTATCTGGCAACTGAAGTGGGAGCTCGAGGATCTCGCGTTCCGCTTCGAGGATCCCGTTACCTACAAGCGGATCGCGAAGCTGCTCGACGAGAAGCGCATCGAACGCGAGGCGTACGTCACGCAGGCGATCGAGCGGTTGCAGTCCGAGCTGGCGGACGCGAACATCCAGGCCGACGTGAGCGGCCGACCGAAGCATATCTACAGCATCTGGCGCAAGATGCGCGGCAAGGAGCTCGATTTCGCCGAGCTGTACGACGTGCGCGCGTTTCGCGTGATCGTGCCCGACATCAAGGATTGCTACGCGGTGCTCGGCATCGTGCATCACCTGTGGCAGCCGGTGCCGAAGGAGTTCGACGACTACATCTCGCGGCCGAAGCCGAACGGCTACAAGTCGCTGCATACGGTCGTGATCGGCGACGACGGCCGGGCGTTCGAGGTGCAGATACGCACGCAGGAGATGCACCGCTTCGCCGAGTACGGCGTTGCCGCCCACTGGCGCTACAAGGAGGCCGGCGCGCGCGGCTATGGCGGCCAGTTCTCGGCGAGCGACAAGTACGACGAGAAGATCGCGTGGCTGCGCCAGTTGCTTGCGTGGAAGGACGACGTCGAGGACGGCACCGAGGTATCGGGCAACCAGGCGTGGGCGCAATTGCGCGAGACGTCGCTCGACGACGACCACATCTACGTGCTGACGCCGCAGGCGCGCGTGATCGCGTTGCCGCAGGGCGCGACGCCGGTCGATTTCGCGTACCACCTGCACAGCGAGCTCGGCCATCGCTGCCGCGGCGCGCGTGTCGACGGTGTGATGGTGCCGCTGAACACGCCGCTCGCGAACGGCCAGACGGTCGAAATCGTCGCGGTGAAGGACGGCGGGCCGTCGCGCGACTGGCTGAACGTGCAGCTCGGTTACCTGAAGAGCCCGCGCGCGCGTCAGAAGGTGCGTGCGTGGTTCAACTCGATCGAGCAGGAAGAAAACATCTCGCATGGCCGGGCGCTCGTCGAAAAGACGCTGCAACGCGAGGGCAAGACGTCGGTCAACCTGGATAACCTCGCCGCGAAGCTCGGCTTCAAGTCGCCCGAGGAGTTGTTCTCGGTCGTCGGCAAGGAAGAGTTCAGCCTGCGCAACGTCGAGCACGCGCTGTCCGATGCGCCGCCGCCCGAGCTCGCGCCTGAGGCGCCTGCCGATTTCGAGAAGCGCAGCAGCGGCGCGAGCGTTGCGCACGGCGCGTCGACCGGCGTGCTGGTGGTGGGCGTCGATGCGCTGCTGACCCAGCTCGCGCGCTGCTGCCGTCCGGCGCCGCCCGATCCGATCAGCGGTTTCGTCACGCGCGGCAAGGGGATGTCGATCCACCGCAGCGACTGCCCGACGTTTCGCCGGATGGTCGAGCGCGCGCCGGAGCGCGTGCTGCAGACGACCTGGTCGGCCGATGTGCTGGGCGGGCGCGGTGCGTCCGTGTATCCGGTCGACCTGATGATCGAAGCCAGCGACCGGCAAGGGTTGCTGCGCGACATCTCCGAAGTGTTCGCGCGCGAAAAGATAAACGTGGTGGGCGTGAAGACGCAGAGCCGCCGCAATGCGGCATTCATGCAGTTCACGGTCGAGGTGTCGAACTCGGCGCAGGTGCAGCGCGCCTGCACGCTGCTCGGCGAGGTGCAGGGCGTCGTGCGGGCGGGGCGGAAGGCATGATGGGGTTGGAACGCCGTTATTTTGCTGCGACCGCATAAAAACGCTTGCCAAACGGATGGCCGCTCCATATAATTTCAGCTTCTCTAGGCTCGTAGCTCAGCTGGTTAGAGCACCACCTTGACATGGTGGGGGTCGTTGGTTCGAGTCCAATCGAGCCTACCAACGAATTGAGAATGCCTGGTCTCCGGGTATTCGATGCAGTAAATAACTCAACGCAAACAAGGCGAATACGGTTATGACACCGCGAACGTTGACCGAAACCTTTTCGGGCCGACGCTAGTCGAGGAACGTTTTCGCCCTTTCAGTTTGAGTGAAGTATCGAATGCGGCCCCTCGAAAGCGGGGCCGCATTTTTTTTGTCACGAAATTTTCACGCGTGACTTTTATATCGCGTGCTTGGTCTGCCGCCCACTGTCGGCATCACGGAGATTGCTATGGTTTCGATACGCTTGCCTGACGGCTCAGTTCGACAATACGAGCATCCGGTGACAGTTGCCGAGGTTGCAGCCTCGATCGGTCCCGGCCTTGCGAAGGCTGCGCTTGGTGGCAAGCTCGATGGCGAGCTCGTCGATACGTCCGCGGTGATCGACCGCGACGCGTCGCTCGCAATCGTCACGGACAAGGACGCCGACGGCCTCGACATCATCCGCCACTCGACGGCGCACTTGCTCGCGTACGCGGTGAAGGATCTGTATCCGGATGCGCAGGTGACGATCGGCCCCGTGATCGACAACGGCTTCTACTACGACTTCGCGTACCAGCGTCCGTTTACGCCGGAAGATCTCGAGAAGATCGAAAAGCGCATGCAGGAGCTCGCCAAGAAGGACGAGCCCGTGACGCGCCGCGTCGTGTCCCGCGACGAGGCGGCGGGCTACTTCCGCAGCCTCGGCGAGAAGTACAAGGCCGAGATCATCGAATCGATTCCGCAAAGCGACGACATCAAGCTGTATTCGCACGGCGGCTTTACCGATCTGTGCCGCGGCCCGCACGTGCCGTCGACGGGCAAGCTGAAGGTCTTCAAGCTGATGAAGGTCGCGGGCGCATACTGGCGCGGCGATTCGAAGAACGAGCAGCTGCAGCGCATCTACGGCACGGCCTGGACGAAGAAGGAAGACCAGGACCAGTACCTGCACATGCTCGAGGAAGCGGAAAAGCGCGACCACCGCAAGCTCGGCAAGCAGCTCGACCTGTTCCATATGCAGGAAGAGTCGCCGGGCATGGTGTTCTGGCATCCGAAGGGCTGGGCACTGTGGCAGCAGGTCGAGCAGTACATGCGCCGCCGCGTGAACGACGCCGGCTACCTCGAGATCAAGACGCCGATGATCATGGACCGCTCGCTGTGGGAAGCGTCGGGCCACTGGCAGAACTACCGCGAGAACATGTTCACGACGGAGTCGGAGAAGCGTGACTACGCGATCAAGCCGATGAACTGCCCGGGGCACGTCCAGGTGTTCAAGCACGGCCTGCGCTCGTACCGCGACCTGCCGCTGCGTTACGCGGAATTCGGTTCGTGCCATCGCAACGAGGCGTCGGGCGCGCTGCACGGCCTGATGCGCGTGCGCGGCTTCGTGCAGGACGATGCGCACATCTTCTGTACGGAAGACCAGATCATTGCCGAGTCGATCGCGTTCAACAGGCTCGCGATGAGCGTGTACCAGGATTTCGGCTTCGACCACATCGACATCAAGCTGTCGCTGCGTCCGGAGCAGCGCATGGGTTCCGACGAAACGTGGGACCGTGCCGAGCAAGGGTTGCGTGAAGCGCTGACGGCGTGCGGCCTCCAGTGGGAAGAGCTGCCGGGTGAGGGTGCGTTCTACGGCCCGAAGGTCGAGTACCACATCAAGGATGCGCTCGGCCGTTCGTGGCAGTGCGGTACGCTGCAGCTCGACATGATGCTGCCGGAGCGCCTTGGCGCCGAGTATGTCGCGGAAGACAACAGCCGCCGCCGGCCGGTGATGCTGCACCGTGCGATCGTCGGTTCGATGGAGCGATTCCTCGGCATTTTGATCGAGCACCACGCTGGTGCGATGCCGGCCTGGCTCGCGCCGATCCAGGCAGTTGTGCTCAATATTGCCGAAAGCCAGGCCGAATATGCGCAGTCTGTGGCCCAAACGTTGCAAAAACAAGGGGTTAGAGTGACGGCCGATTTGCGCAACGAGAAGATTAGCTATAAAATACGCGAGCACACGCTGGAAAAGGTGCCTTATCTCCTCGTCGTGGGCGATAAGGAGCGTGATGCGCAAACGGTAGCCGTGCGTGCCCGTGGCGGCGTCGATCTAGGCGTAATGCCGGTCGAAGCCTTCGTTGAGCGTCTGCAGGAAGACCTGCGCTCGTTCAAGTAGCCACCCTGGCAGCGCGGCTCGTTTTTTTAATTTTTAGAGGAAACGTAACATCGCTACTGATAAGTCGTCGCATCGCATCAACGGTGAAATCTCTGCGCCGGAAGTGCGTCTGGTCGGAATCGAGAACGAACCGCTCGGTATCGTAAAACTCGCTGATGCTTTCCGTAAATCGGAAGAGCTGGATGTTGACCTGGTGGAAATCGCGCCGCAAGCGGTGCCGCCGGTTTGCCGTCTGATGGATTACGGCAAGTTCAAGTACCAGGAATCCAAGAAGCAGCACGAAGCGAAGCTGAAGCAGAAGGTCATCCAGGTCAAGGAAGTCAAATTCCGTCCGGGTACCGATGATGGCGATTACAACGTCAAGCTTCGCAATCTGACGCGCTTCCTGGAAGAAGGCGACAAGACGAAGATCACGTTGCGTTTCCGCGGTCGCGAAATGGCTCACCAGGAAATCGGCATGCGGATGCTTGAGCGTCTGCGCACCGATCTCGAGGAAGTCGGCCAGGTCGAGCAGATGCCGAAGATGGAAGGGCGCCAGATGATCATGGTGCTCTCGCCGAAGAAAAAGAAGTAACGGGTCCGCGCGCTTCGCGCGCGGGTTCGGAAGTGGTTCGGCGCGTTGCCCGGTCAGGGCGGCGCGCCAACAATGACGGCGGCTGCGCAAGCGGTTCGCCGTACACAAGTGGACTGGGTTTCGAAGGGCGGGTTCAGGGCGCAAGCCAACCGCACACCCATCGCCATCTAATAAACTGGAGTTGTCGTCATGCCGAAGATGAAGACCAAGAAGAGTGCTGCAAAGCGCTTCGTGGTGCGTCCGGGCGGTACCGTCAAGCGCGGTCAGGCCTTCAAGCGCCACATCCTGACCAAGAAAACCACGAAGAACAAGCGTCACCTGCGCGGCGCAACGGCAGTTCATGATTCCGATCTGAACTCCGTCCGCGCAATGCTGCCGTTCGCGTAACCCCTCAACAGATACTCACAGGAGAGAAACATGCCTCGAGTCAAACGTGGGGTAACCGCACGGGCCCGCCACAAGAAGATCATCAACCTGGCCAAGGGTTATCGCGGCCGCCGCAATAACGTCTACCGCATCGCCAAGCAGGCGGTGATGCGTGCTGGTCAGTACGCGTACCGCGATCGCCGCAACAAGAAGCGTGTGTTCCGCGCACTGTGGATCACGCGTATCAACGCGGCAGTTCGCCAGCACGACATGACCTACAGCGTGTTCATCAACGGCCTGAAGAAGGCGTCGATCGAACTCGACCGTAAGGTCCTGGCCGACATGGCGGTGTTCGACAAGGCTGCTTTTGCTGCGATCGTCAAGCAGGTGAAAGCCGCCGTTGCAGCCTAATTGCGAAATTAGCACTGCGTGGTTAGTTGCAGCGAGGTTCCGGTAGTCTCGGCCGCTGCAGCGAAAACGGGGCTCTTCCGAGCCCCTTTTTTATCGGCCCTCGCCGGGCCGCCCCAAGAGGGCCGACCGCCCCCTCGGGGGGCAGCGACCGTGTCGATCCGGAGTTAGCGCCTTTGGCGCTTACTCCGGTCCCATGCAAAGCCAGAGAGCGTGGGGGCTGTTTTTTGTTTGGCCGGGCGATTTCGCTCGCCAAGACCGAATGACGTTGGAAATGATGGGATCTATGGATCTGGACCAGATTGTCGCCGACGCGCAGCAGTCCTTTGAACAGGCTGCCGACATCACCACGCTCGAAAACGAGAAGGCACGATTTCTCGGCAAGTCGGGTGCGCTGACCGAGTTGCTGAAGGGCCTCGGCAAGCTCGATCCCGAAGCACGCAAGACTGAAGGCGCACGCATCAACGTCGTGAAGCAGCAGGTTGAAGCCGCGCTGACCGCACGTCGCCAGGCACTGGCCGACGCGTTGTTGAATCAGCGCCTCGCCACCGAGGCGATCGACGTGACGTTGCCGGGCCGCGGCGCCGGTGCAGGCAGCCTGCACCCCGTGATGCGCACTTGGGAGCGCGTCGAACAGATTTTCGGCTCGATCGGCTTCGACGTGGCCGACGGCCCCGAAATCGAGACCGACTGGTACAACTTCACGTCGCTGAACAGCCCGGAGAACCATCCGGCGCGTTCGATGCAGGACACCTTCTACGTCGAAGGCAAGGACGCCGACGGCCGCCAGCTGCTGCTGCGCACGCACACGAGCCCGATGCAGGTGCGTTACGCGCGCATGAACCGTCCGCCGATCAAGGTGATCGCGCCGGGCCGCACGTATCGCGTGGACAGCGATGCGACCCACTCGCCGATGTTCAATCAGGTCGAGGGGCTGTGGATCGACGAAAACATCAGCTTCGCCGACCTCAAGGGCGTCTATACCGATTTCCTGAAGAAGTTCTTCGAGCGCGACGACATCCTCGTGCGCTTCCGTCCGTCGTATTTCCCGTTCACGGAACCGTCGGCCGAGATCGACATGATGTTCGAGCAAGGCAAGAACGCCGGCAAATGGCTCGAGATCTCCGGCTCGGGGCAGGTGCATCCGACCGTGATTCGCAACATGGGCCTCGATCCCGAGCGCTATATCGGCTTCGCGTTCGGCAGCGGCCTCGAGCGCCTGACGATGCTGCGCTACGGCGTCCAGGATCTCCGGCTGTTCTTCGAGAACGACCTGCGTTTCCTGCGCCAGTTCGCGTAACGCCGCTCGCCGCGCCGACCTGTGCCCGCGCACGCCCCGACGGACGATCCGACGGGGCCCGGGCGTCGATCTAACCTGTTTCGAACGTAGACATCCATGCAATTCCCTGAATCCTGGTTGAGAACCTTTGTCGACCCGCAGCTGACGACCGACGAACTGTCGCACGCGCTGACGATGGCGGGGCTCGAAGTCGAATCGCTGAGCAAGGCTGCGCCGCCGACGTCGAAGATCGTCGTCGGCCGCGTGCTCGAAGTCGTCAAGCATCCGGATGCGGACAAGCTCAATGTCTGCCAGGTCGACGCCGGCACCGGCGCGACGCTGAATATCGTCTGCGGCGCGCCGAACGTGGCGCCCGGCATCAAGGTGCCGGTCGCGCTGGTCGGTGCGGAACTGCCGCCGGCAGAAGAGGGCGGCAAGCCGTTCGCGATCAAGCTGTCGAAGCTGCGCGGCGTGGAGAGCCAGGGGATGCTGTGCTCGGCGCGCGAGTTGAAGCTGTCCGAGGATCACAGCGGCCTGCTGGTCCTGCCGGAAGACACGCCGGTTGGCCAGGACATCCGCGAAACGCTCAATCTCGACGACACGATCTTCGAAATCAAGCTGACACCGAACAAGGCCGACTGCCTGTCCGTATTCGGCATCGCGCGCGAGACGGCAGCGATCACCGGTGCACCGTTGACGCCGGTCGACATCCGCCCGGTGCGCGTCGAGCTCGACGAGACGCTGCCGGTGCGCATTGCCGCCCCCGATCTGTGCGGCCGCTTCTCGGGTCGCGTGATCCGCGGCGTGAACGCGCATGCGAAGACCCCGCAGTGGATGGTCGAGCGCCTCGAGCGTTCGGGCCAGCGCAGCGTGTCGGCGCTCGTCGACATCTCGAACTACGTGATGTTCGAGCTTGGCCGCCCGTCGCACGTGTTCGATCTCGACAAGATCCACGGCGGTATCGACGTGCGCTGGGGCAAGCGCGGCGAAACGCTGAAGCTGCTCAATGGCAACACGGTCGAACTCGACGAGACGGTCGGCGTGATTTCGGACGACCGCCAGGTCGAAAGCCTGGCCGGCATCATGGGCGGCGACAGCACGGCCGTCACGCTCGACACGACCAACATCTATCTGGAAGCCGCGTTCTGGTGGCCGGACAGCATCCGCGGCCGCGCGCGCCAATACAACTTCTCGACCGATGCAGCCCATCGTTTCGAGCGCGGCGTCGATTACGCGACGACCGTCGAGCACGTCGAGCGCATTACGCAACTGATTCTCGAGATCTGCGGCGGCAAGGCCGGCCCGGTCGACGATCAATCCGTGAACCTGCCGCAGCGCGCGCCGGTGAAGATGCGCGTGTCGCGCGCGAACCGCATCATCGGCGTGAAGATCGGCGCCGACGAGATCGCGAGCATCTTCACGCGCCTCGGCCTGCCGTTCGAGCGTGAAGACGACGCGTTCCTCGTCACGCCGCCGTCGCACCGCTTCGACATCGAGATCGAGGAAGACCTGATCGAGGAAGTGGCGCGCATCTACGGCTTCGAGAAGATCCCGGCGCGTCCGCCGGTCGCGACGAGCGAAATGCGTGCGACCAACGAGACACGGCGCTCGATCCACGACATTCGTCACGCGCTCGCCGCGCGCGACTATGCGGAAACCGTCAACTTCAGCTTCGTCGATGCGGAGTGGGAGCACGATTTCGCCGGCAACGACAACCCGATCCGGCTGCTGAACCCGATCGCCAGCCAGCTTTCGGTGATGCGCACGTCGCTGTTCGGCAGCCTGATCGCCGTGCTGCGCCACAACCTGAACCGCCGCGCCGATCGCGTGCGCGTGTTCGAGTCGGGCCGCGTGTTCCTCGCCGATCCATCGGTGAAGGCCGGCGAGCTGGCGGTCGAAGGTCATGCGCAGCCGAAGCGCGTCGGCGCGCTCGCCTACGGTCCGGCACTCGACGAGCAGTGGGGCGCGGCGACCCGCGCGGTCGATTTCTTCGACGTGAAGGGCGATCTCGAGGCGCTGCTCGCGCCCGCGGCCGCGCGCTTCGTGAAGGCAGAGCATCCGGCCCTCCATCCGGGCCGCAGCGCGCGCATCGAGGTCGATGGCCGTGCGGTCGGCTGGATCGGCGAGCTGCACCCGCGCCTGATGCAGAAGTACGAGCTGCCGCACGCGCCGGTGATGTTCGAGATCGATGCGGACGCGCTGATTGCGCGTGCGCTGCCCGCGCCGACCGACGTGTCGAAATTCCCGCCGGTACGTCGTGATATCGCCGTTGTCGTCGATCAGGCGGTCGAGGTTCAGGCACTTTTTGACGAAATGAAGAAGGCGCTTGCCGAAGAGGCCTGCCGATTCGTTCAGAAGGTTGTACTCTTCGACGAATTTCGTGCAAAATCAAATACTTCCGGTGGTCTTGCCGCGCACGAGAAGAGCCTTGCCTTCCGCGTGACGCTGCAGGACGCGGCTGGCACGCTACAGGACGAGGTCGTCGATCAGGCGATCCAGACGCTGGTCGAGCGGATGGCTCGTGCTGGTGCGCGTCTGCGCGGCTAAGGAGAGGGTCCGCCCGTTCGCGGGCGGCTTTTTCCCCATCGTAAGTTTTGATTCAACGCGCTGTATGGCAGATATGAACGACATGACCTCGAGTGAATTCGAAGCCCTCCTGACGGCGCAACGCAGCGCCATGAACCGCGACGCTTCCGCGCCGGCGTCCACCGAGACGCCCACGCTGACGAAGGCGGAACTGGCGGAGCTGCTGTTCGACAGCGTCGGGCTGAACAAGCGTGAAGCGAAGGACATGGTCGAGGCGTTTTTCGAAGTGATCCGCGACGCGCTCGAAAACGGCGAAAGCGTCAAGCTGTCGGGGTTCGGCAATTTTCAGCTGCGCGACAAGCCGCAACGTCCGGGTCGCAATCCGAAGACGGGCGAGGCGATTCCGATCGCGGCCCGCCGGGTGGTAACCTTCCACGCGAGCCAGAAGCTGAAGGCGCTGGTCGAAAACGGCACGGAGTAACGCCCCCGCGCGCCGACCTCCCTGCGCGGCTGCCACGCACCCCTTAACGACGGTTAACCGACGATGACCACTACGGTTGAGAAAGTCGTCTTGCCTCCGATTCCCGCGAAGCGCTACTTCACGATCGGCGAAGTCAGCGAACTGTGCGGGGTCAAGCCGCATGTGCTGCGTTATTGGGAACAGGAATTCACTCAGTTGCGGCCGGTGAAGCGGCGCGGCAATCGTCGGTATTACCAGCATCACGAAGTGCTGCTGATCCGGCGGATTCGCGAGTTGCTGTACGAGCAGGGGTTCACGATCAACGGCGCCCGCAACCGGCTCGATTCGCCGGGCGGCGAGCGGGCCGCGGCGGCACCCGTCGAGCAGGAGGTGCAGGGCGCCGACGCGCGCGTGCCGGGCAAGCCGGGCGCTACCGTCGACGTCATTGCGTTACGGCAGGCGTTGGTCGACGTGATCGACGGACTGAAGCACGACTGAGCGCGGAGCGCGAACGATGAAATGAAAAGCCCGGTTGGCACAGCGCCACCGGGCTTTTTCACGCGTGTCGTGCACGCGTATCAACGCAACGCGAGCGGATTCTTCTGCCCCATGTCGACGACCAGCGTACCGTCCGGCAGCATCCGCACCGAGCCCTGCGCGACCTGGCTGCGGTAGCCGTACAGGTCGAAACGCATCGGGCCGGCCTCGGCCGAATTCCGGATCAGCGCGCGCACGTTCAGTTCGAGCACGTTGAACATTTTCATGTCGCCGCTTTCCATCCACATGTAGCTCGGCGCATCGATCTGCGGCCGTTTCGGCGCGGGCGCGCCTGCCGCGCGCCGGAACGTGAGGCGCAGCCCGTCGCGCTCGACCGTTGCCTGCCCGAGCTTGCCGTTCAGCACGGGCGGCGGGAACACGGTGTACTGGTCGAGCACGAGCGTGTCGCCGCGCAGTTCCGCGCCGCGACGCTGCAGCGGCGTCAACGAAGCGAGTTCGATGCCGAGCGAGCGCAGCAGCTTTGCCTGCGGAATGCCCAGCACCGACACCTGGGACGGCTTGAACGCGAGGTGCCGGTCGTCGAGCACGGACAGCGAACCCTTCATGTCGGTCGGCAGCCAGACGCCCGGCACGTGATTCCACAGCTTGATGCCGCCCTGGACGCGCAGGTTCTGGCCGTCCGCGCTCAGTTGCAGGTCGTTCAGCGAGCGCGGCGAGTAGTCGAGCAGGTAGTTGTTGAAGAGCGCGGACATCGCCTTCCACGACTCGACGACCGTGCCGCCAAGAATGCGGATGTCGTACTGGTTCGGATTGTCGAGATCGACAGGCTCGCCGGGTCGCTTCGACACGAGTTCCACGTCGAGATCCTCGACATGAAAGCCGATATCGCCGGACAGGTTGAAGTCGACGTTGTGCAGATGGATCGTCGGGTTGCGGTTCGATACGTGCCGTTCGTTGAACGGCGTGGTCGACGAGCGTCGCATCGCGACCTTCTGCATGCCGGGTCGCGCGGTGTCCGCCGCGAGCGCGTAGGCTTCCCAGTGCTGGCGCACGTCGCGCAGCGCATTCTGCTGCGCGGCGAGGAAGCTGTCGTTCAGGCGCGCGGCCGCGTTGCCGAGCGGCGCACCGCTGGCCGGGCCCGTGTACGAAGGCATCCGGATTGCCATCGCACCGCTTTCGTCGAAATTGAAATAGCCGGCCGACACCTGGTCGCGATAGTGATACAGATCGAACACGAAATTCTGGTCGCGCTTCGCCGGATCTACCGGGCCGATCAGGATGTCCGCGTTCATTGGCATCGAGCGCATGAACTTCACGTCGCCGCCGCGAATGAACATCGCCTGCTGCGGTGCGTTCGCAGGCATCGCGAAGCCCGCATGCGTGCCGTCGTCGAGCGTCAGGTCGAGGCCAGCCGGCGTCACGCGCAGTGCGGTAATCGTGAGCTTCAGGCGCGGCGGCGGCATCAGCTTGTCGACCGACATCACGAGATCGTCGCCGGCGAGCCGCGCGATCGGCGTCTGGACCTTCAGCAGGTCGGCCATCTTCACGTTGGCTGCGCGCATCACGGGCTGCGCGTTGATGCCCGATACGCGCACGCCGGTCGGGTGGAACACGAGCTGGCTGCCGTCGCGGATCGCGAGCGTGCCGGTCAGCGAGAACGGTACCCAGCCGTCGCGCTGCATTTCGCCTTGCAGGTGAATCACGCCGTCGCCTGCCGACACGGCGAGCTTGCGCAGCGGCGCGTTACGGTAGCCGAAGATGTAGGTGTCGAAGAGGGCGGTCAGCTTCGCGTTGTCGAGCGTGACCGTGCCTCCATGCACGTCGATCTCGAAGCTCGTCGGATCGTCGAACACGATCGGCGCGCCGGCCTGCGTCGGCACGAGCGTGGCCGACAACTGATGGATGAAGAAGCCGAGGTTGTTGACGATGCGGAAATCGACGTCGCGCAGAAACGTCATCGCACCGTTCTGGCCCGAGTCGCGCAGCGTGAACGGGCGCGGCTGCGTGAGGTTGATCGATGCGAGCGAAGGCACGGTGCGCGCGATCTGCTGCTCGCGGGCGAGGCGTTCGGCTTTTGTGCGTTCGATCTTCGTCGACGCGGACGACGGGTTGCCGTCGCGCTGCGCGGCCGGTTCCGCACAGCCGGCGCAGAGCAGCGCGAGCGCAAGCGCGCCGCAGCCGAACACGCGGGATGTCGTATGCGAGACCGGGGCGGCCGCGCGTCGCAGGCTGGAAATCCAGTCGAAAATTGCCAAAGGCGAGCGATGGCCGCGCCGGACCGCATTCCGCATCGTCTGTCTCCATGTCTTGTCGTGATCGACGGCGGTGCGCGCCAACGCACGGCGCAAGCGTCGATGCCGTGCAGTGTGTCATAGCGTGCTAGAGCGGCGTTACCAAACAACGGGCGCTCGGGCGCGGCGAGCCGGCGGGCGGCGGGACAATGGATTCGGGGTAGCCGGGCGACCGGATCAAACGGTCGTTTGGTTTGTGCGGGCCGTCGTGCCGGCGTCCTTTGCGGCGACGGGGCAAACCTGCCGCCAGCCTTGGTTGGCGCGGGTTTCACCGGATTCACGATGCGGCGGCCGGTGCGATCGAAGCCGGCGTACGATCCGGCCCCGTCGTGGCCGCCGGCGGGGCCGATCAGGCCAGCATGCGCTGCCGGATTGCGTTCAGCGTTGCCTGGTCGAGTTGCAGGCCGTTGTCGATGTACGACGTCATCGAGCCGTACGACGCCGTGACCTGATCGAATGCCGCCTGCAGATAGTCGACGTGCGCTCCTTGCAGCGCAGTCATCATGTCTGCCGCATTTTGCCCGCCGGCTTTTTGAGCCTGGGCGACAGAGGCGGCGATTTCGGATGCGCTATAGACGTTGGTCAGCAAGTAGTCGGCGAGCATCGTTTGCTGAGAGATGCCGAGGATCGTGTGCAGAATGGCGGTCGCCCAGCCGGTGCGATCCTTGCCGGCCGTGCAGTGGAAAACCAGGTTTTCGCCAGTGTCGGCGAAGCCGGTGAATAGCGCGTGATAGCTTGCATGCGCTGTGTCCGACGTTACGAACGCCCGGTACATGCTCAGCATGAAGGCCGTCGCGGTTGCGCCGGTAGTCGGAATCGGGTCGATACTGGCGGCCCCGAGCACGTTGAGGTTTTGCCAGGTGGCGCCGGCCAGCGGCACGTCCGGTTGCGTCTTGATCTCGGCGGGCGTGCGCAGGTCGCAGACCTGCTTGATGCCGAGCGTGCCGACGGTGGCGACGTCGACGGCGGACAACGCGAGTGCGGATGACCGATAGATCAGGCCTTTCCTCATCGTCGCGCCGCTGGTCGTCACGTAGCCGGTTCCGGCCGGCCCGGCCGTGTCGCGAAAGTTCGACGCCGAACCCAGCCGCGGTGTCGTGACCGGTGCGACTGAAATCGAGTCGCCTCCGCATGCCGACAGAAGCGACGTGCTCCCCAGTGCCACACCTATCGTTCCGGCGCTCAGCCGGAGAAAATGTCGACGGGAAATTTCGTTTTTCTGATGCATTCAATGCCCTTTGTCGGAGACGGTTGCAAGAAGTCGCGACCGCGGTGGTGACCAAAGCCGCCTGCTGTCTCTCGCGCGACGCGGCAAAGCCGGGGCGGCCCGGATCGATCGGCATGCAGTCGGACGGTTCGCCGTGCGCGTCAATCTCGCGCCGGGTAACCGCACGGTATCGATTTGCGACGAAGCGGCCATCGTCCTTTTCGATTAGGGATGAATGCGGGTTGCCGGTGCGGGTCGTGCATCGTTGAGGGTGCGATCGGCGGCGGCGGCGAGGTAAGATCGGCATCAGTGGCTGTATCGATCGAAACACGGTAGCCATCACGGGGAAGCGTCATGGATCTGAAGGAAGTCGACGTATTGGGTGCGGGTGTGGGCGATCACTGGTACTACGCGTCGAAGGCGAGCGCGATCCGTCGGTTCCTGGGCGCGTCGGGCGCGAACCGGATACTCGACGTCGGTGCGGGCTCCGGCTTCTTCTCGAAGCATTTGCTCGAGCGCACGCAGGCGACGGAAGCATGGTGTGTCGATACGAGCTACGACGACGATACCGACGGCGAGGCGGCCGGCAAGCCCATCCATTTTCGGCGGTCGGTTGAACGATTCGACGCCGATCTCGTTTTGCTGATGGACGTGCTTGAGCATGTCGACGACGATGTCGGGCTGCTGGCGCAGTATGTGGCGGGAGCGCCTCCGGGCAGCCGGTTCCTGATCACGGTCCCCGCGTTCCAGTTCCTGTGGAGCGGCCATGACGATTTTCTCGAGCACAAGCGCAGATACACGCTCGGCGGTCTCGAGGAGGTGGTTCGTCGTGCGGGGCTCGATGTCGAGCACGGCGCCTATTACTTCGGCCTCACGTTTCCGCTCGCGGCGGCGTTGCGACTGGGCGAGCGGGCGCGTCGGCATCCGCCCGAGCCGGCGTCGCAATTGCGCCGGCACCATCCGCTCGTCAACGGCTTGCTCAAGATGATCTGTCGCGTCGAGTTGCCGATGTTCCGGTTCAACCGTGTCGCCGGCCTTACGGTCATCTGCGTTGCGCGCAAGCGGTGAACGCGATGCGCAGGCCGTGTGGTTGGAGCGCGGGTCGCGCCGGCATGTGCGCCGCCACCTGTATCGGTGCCGTCACGCCAAAAAATTTCACAAGAACATTCACAAAATGCATGCGACCCGTTCTAAACCGACAAACTGTCTGTTATAATTTTTTTCTTTCGGGGCGTAGCGCAGCCTGGTAGCGTACCTGCATGGGGTGCAGGTGGTCGGAGGTTCAAATCCTCTCGCCCCGACCAGGAAAATCAAGGACTTACGGTGAAAGCCGTAAGTCCTTTTCCATTTTGGGCGGATTTTGCCCCCACATTTGCCCCCACACGTTGAGTGGCTCTCGCAGGAACGGCACGGAACTTCCACCGAGCGTGGCGGCGTCCGATCGGTATTCCGGTTGTAGCGACTTCGCCCCGACCCCGCACAACTTGCACAGCACGGCTGACGTCGCCGCGCCGCTGGCGTAAAGCTGGTCACAAGTCACTCCTGCCTTTCTGTCTCAATTGAAAGACGACCGATCGGGTTGCCACGTTTATTGTGATCGCCGTCGGCTGTCGCATCTAAATGGACCCAGAAAATGAAATCGAAGCCCCGTTCCTCAAGGCGCTCGAACTGCTCCTCAGCTGCGGCAAGCTTCAGCAGGCATTGAGCTTGCCAATCCAACCCGACCACGAACCATTTCCACGCATTGTTCCATCCGCGCCACAGGATGGCGCCGGCGCTGCAATGGTCGTGTGCAAACTTCTGGATCCGTCGGTCGATCACTTTCGCATCGTCACGCGAAACGGATCCAGATAGGCGGATCGCGACTGTGTTCGCCGCATCGTCACGCGCGAGATAAACATCCGCAATGCCGCTCAAGTGCCGACGAACGCTTTCGAGATGCTCGAGCTCCATATCTGCATCCACTGGCATCGCGCCGCACAATACATATTCGCCCTTGTCTAGGGTGTCTTCGATCTCCATGATCGTCACTCCGCTGATGTTTCGCCGGACAGGTCAAGCGACTGACTGGATGCTCCGGCGTGGGACAGGCGGCCAGCGACCATGCGACGGCGTGCTGCCGTGCTTGGCGTTCAGGGCAAAAGTCAGGAGTCGCGATGCATCATCGGCGCGTAACGTGCCGGTCTGCGGGTCCAGATGATTGAATCTCGGGACAGATCGATATGGCGTTCAAGGCCGAGCGGCAAGAATGAAACGTCGCCAGCCCAGTTCCTTGTGAAAATTGCAGCGGCGCTCGCTCGTTTCTGCGCAAAGTCTGCAAGTACCTTCTCGACCGCAAGCCATTCGTTGGGCAACAGGGCGCCAGTGATGCAGACGACTAGACAGTGCGCCACGGCGTCGGTGGCAAAATAAACGTCAACATCGACGTGTTCAGTCAACCTGTTGGCTAGGTTTTCGGCGTGTGCATGGCGAAAGTGGGCATGCACCGGTAGCGCACCACGGAGTATGTAGTTGGCCATGGTTTCCTCCGGACCGATTTGCCGCTCGCGTGAGTAGGCACAGTGGTGCCCCGCTCGACAGCGTGCGGTAACATCGAGAAGTCAAATGGTATGACCAGATTAGTACCCGTTTGTACCATTGTCAACGAACAAAACATGACAAATGGACGATTTTCCGACACGCCTTAAGCAGGAGCGCAAGCGCATGCGTTTGACCCAGCCCGAATTTGCAGAACTGGGTGGGGTTCATAAGCAGGCGCAGTTTCATTACGAGAGAGGGACGCGCCGACCGAATTCCGACTACCTCGTCGGACTGGCATCTGCCGGCGTGGACGTGTACTACCTGCTTACCGGGCAGGTAGCGACGCTTGCATCGACTGTTGAGGAACAGCAGGTATTGATTCGATACAGGGCCCTTGACGCAGATCAGCGCAGTGCGATGCTGGCGCTTATGGACACCATGGGTAGCCCCAACGCCCCGCGCGAAACAGAACGGTGATTGGTAGGGCGGCGAAGAAGTAGGCACGTTCGCGGACCCTACGATTTGACGATCGCGACCGATAGAAGAAGTCGAGACGTCGCGTAAGACCAAAGCCGCTTCGGCTAGAGGAAGTCCCCTCAACGGCCCCGACGGGAACGACCACCCGCGTTCCTCGATGCAGTCAGTCTCCCCGGCCGCGCAGTCCTACGATTGTGTCGGCCTCGCTGAGGTATAGACGCCGTCGGTGGTGGCATTTCCCGCGATGGCCCGGAACCGATGTACTTCCTCGTGTATGCCGCTCACCATTGACGCATGTTGTCCGGAGAGTGATGCCCGTCTTTGTCGAGTCGAGGCGGCGCCGGGCAGCAAGCCAACTTCAACAGGTCGCGAAGTGGTTTCCGAATGCTCCAACTCTTAATGTGGGAAGTCGGAGATGTGCAGGGCGCCCAAAACCGGCGCAAGCCTATCCTGCAGTTCCTTGTCTTCGTGTCTTTATTCTTGCTGTTCGTCAATTGCGGAGCGTAGCGAGCGGTAGTCGTGCAGAAAGATGGAACCATAGCCGCAAAAAGACGAGTTCATACGCGCAGAAAAAACGAATCTCTCGCACAACAAGGCGAACTGAAGGCAGCGGAAAAACAGTGAGCGACGCGAGTAGCGTCATGACAATCCGTCGACCACATGACGTAGGAAAAATCACCGCAGAGAAAGACGTCAGCGATCGAGGTTAGTCTCACGTGGCGCAAGAAAAGCATCTGGTCGAGTACGTCAGCTTGTCGGTGCGAGCGCAAACAGAACAAGTCGGCATCCAAGCGGAAGTGCAGAAGAGGGTGCCGGTCGCGTACATCGCCGAGGACCGGTGACGCATCGCGATCACGATCGTGAGCGTCTGTCGTCAAAGGCAATTCGTTAGCAATGCTGAATCCGTGTTGCATGTGCGCGACGACGTAAAAATAATTTCCGATGCCGCGCCATTCCGACCTGTTCTCGTGCATGCCGATGCCCACGATTAGGCTTGTTTTTGGGCATTGACGGTCCTCATTCCCATCAGCAAGATGGCATGAAGGCAGTGCGTTGAGGCGGATCATGCCGGTCGTGAAGCGCTTTACTCAGGCTCAATGGGACGCCGCAGCGCGCCGTCTCGACGCGCTGCCGGACAAGCCCGCACACAAGCATCACGTCACGGTGCGCGATGCGGTGCAGTCGATGCAGCCGCAGATCAGTGGCGCGCAACAAAAGGGCTACACGCTCGACGAGATCGTTCATCAACTGGCGGAAGAGGGTGTCGACATCAGCGCCAGTACCTTGCGTTACGCGATGCAACGCACTGCGAAAGACCGCAGGGGTGAACCTGTAGCAAAGACCAGCCCGACGACTCGGGCGACTGCATTACCTCGCACCAGGAAGTCCAAGAAAACGAGACCGTCGCGCGCGGATCACACAGAAAATCGAGGTGGGCAGGATGGGGGAAGAGTGGCGACCAAACCGGGGACCATGGTGATTCAGGACGCGTTCTCGTTCGAGATCGCGCCGGACACCGAGAACCTGTAGAGGACGCATATGGCGACGACTTACCCGATCTATCTGGTCGGTGGCAGCAAGGGCGGCGTGGGCAAGAGCTTGGTCTCGCTCGCGCTGGCCGACCACTTGCAGCGTCGTGATTGCCCCGTCGCGTTGGTGGAAACCGATACGTCCAATCCCGATGTGATGAAAGCGGTGCAGGACGAGATGCCGTGCATTGCCTACAGCCTGGACGAGGCCGAGGGCTGGATCGGCCTGGTCAATTTTTGCGACGAGCGTCGGGATGCTGCCGTCGTTGTGAATACGGCGGCGCGCAGCCAAATGGGCGTCGCCCGCTTTGGCGCGACACTGGCCAGTACGCTCGGCGAACTGCGGCGTGAGCTCGTCGTGCTGTGGGTGATCAACCGGCAGCGCGACAGTCTGGAACTGTTGCGTGCGTTCAGTCCGACATTTCCCGACGCGATGATCCATGTGGTGAGAAACGGCTATTTCGGTGCACCGGACAAGTTCACGCTGTATCAGGCGTCGCAGCTTCGCAAAACGATCGAAGCCCGAGGACACACACTCGACTTCCCGGATCTGGCGGATCGCGTCGCCGACGAACTGCGTAGCCAGCGGATGTCGATCCGCGTGGCGTCGGAAACCATGCACATCGGCGAACGGGCGGAGCTGCTGCGCTGGCGATCGCTGTGCGACGCGATGTTCTCGACGATGGTCGGCCTCGCTGGGACCGATGATGAGCCGTAGGCGGCCAGTCGATCCGCTCGTCGGCCTGTTTCAAGAGGTGTCCGGCGAGGTGCCGGATGAGACGAGTTTGGCCCGTATGCGCCGGGTATCAAGTGTGTTGAACCTGCAAGACAACGACGCGCTCTGGTCGATCATCGCGGTACTGGAATACTACGCGCGCCTGTATGAGGCGATGCCGGAGCGTATCCGGTGGGCGAGCGAGGGCAGTCTGGAAGCGGCGCGGCGAGAGGTCGGTGGCGCCACCGACGCGCTGTTGCAGCAACATCGCGACGCGCTCGAGCGGTGCAAGGCGACGATCACGTTGGCGGAAAACCTGATACAGGAACATGAGGCGCGGTACCGGGAAGCGTTGGCCACGCTTAATGGGACAGCACTGACGGCCCTCAGCGCACGATTGGCCAGTGAGGTCACGCGCTCGGCGGGCAATCGGCTGATCGGCGCGGCGGCGATTTCGGGGCGTGAGCAACGCGCGCGGCTGGATGAGGCGATTGACTCGTTCGAACAATCGATCGACACGGCAGCGGCGCGGGTGGACGCGATGGCAGCGGCGACGGAGCGACGTCTTGCACGCTCGATGCGGCGTCTATGGCTGGCGGGCGTAGCCATCCTCTGCCTGATGCTGCTGGTGGCAGGCGGTTGGGTGGACGGGTGGCTGGGGCGCCACCCGTCGGACACGAACTGTCAGGCGGTGCAGTCGGGTTACGCGACGTCCGGGTCAGTTCGCGCTGCCGTTACCGACTCAGTGGTCGGAAAGGGCCACGGCGGTCGTTCGGCTGTTTCGGTGGACGGCTCGATATCGTGAGCCGCGTGATTGATGCGCTTGTCGTCATTTTCCGCATCCTCATCGTCATCAACTTCCTCGGTGCCGTCGCTATCCTCGTCTCCGTCCTCGCGGAGCGCCCATGAAGGGGTTGCGGGAAGCTCGCGATCGGTGAGGATATTCGGGAGCCACGCCACTTTCGCGAGGCGCAGTTCTGCGGCGGCCGCAGCGTCACCTTTTTTCATCTTGGCGATGTCGGCAGCCACCTTGGGAGACCCCGCGTCGGACACGACTTCCATGATGCGTGCCTTGCTGACATGATCGAAGTACGCGGCGCGGGTCGGTGTCCAATATCGCGTCATGTCGAGGTTCAGCGCGTCGGCGAGCGCGTTGATTGCATGCGGCGTGTCTGACGTCGCGATACCGTCGAGCAGGGTACCCGTACAGAATGCGAGTAGGTCGAGCAGGGTCGTATGCGCATCCTGTCTGAGCAACCACGGTAGCAGCTCGGCCGGGTTCGCCGGCAACTCGCCGATCCAGCGCGTGCGCTGTGTCTCAATGGCGTTCCACGCCGGGCTGACAGGCAAGTCGTCTGCCGAGTTCAGCAGGCGGTCGTGATTGTTATCGCCCGACAGTGCCAGATAGCGCGGCGCGGAGACGTGGCCATAGTGCTCGGGCAGCGCCTGCGGAATCAGGTGGCGCAATAGCGCCGCGAGCGCGACGGCAGGCTGCGCGACCAATTCAGCTTGGACGGCGGCGGTGCGGTGCGCGGTCAGCCGCTGGCAGAGCGTTGCGCTATGGATAGGCTTGACCTTGGCCTGAGCGTCCGCCGTGTCCGGTGCATCCGCTTCAGGTGTGCCGATCACAGTCGCACCTGCTGCGTCGAGTGCCGCGCAGTTCTCGCGACGGACGAGGCCCCGCTCGATGACTAGTTGGCCCTGCGGGCCGACAATCACGAACGCACCTGCCTCGGCCATCTGTGATGCGTCCCACACGATGGCGCGGCTTTCGAGCGCACGGATCGCGCTTTCCACGTTTCCGATTTCAGCATCGAGGCGTTCGGCTTCGTCGTAGGCGCTCTCGTCGTTCTCCGGCAGCGCTTCGAGCTGGTCGATCAGTTCGTTGCGCTGCGCAGTGAGGGCGTTGATTTCATGCTGCTCGTCGTGGGTATACGGACGCTGACCGGGGCGCAGCCTGCCGTAACGGTTCAGCTCCAGCACGTCGCGATCCACGCGCGTTTCAGTCCAGCCCCAACCTTCGGCGCGCACCGTTTCGGCGGCAGCATCGAATTTCTGCGCGGCCAGACGCTGCAGCAGGTCGGCATCGGCAATATAGCCCGCGTGCTCGTCGTCGGAGAAGAGATCGCGACGCACGTAGTAGCCACCTGCTGCCTCGTAGGCGGCGAGGCCGGCGAAGCGCACGAGGCGGTTGCGGCTCGCATCGATCTCGGCGTGAGTGATCGCCTGCCGCAGATAGTGCGGCTGACGTTGCCACTCGTTGTCGACCGTGATGGATGCGGATAAGCCTCGCATCTCCTTGAGCCGCTCGAGCACTTGCTGCCCCCGTAGGACCGGCAGCGAAGTATCGACCTCGATGGCCAAGCGCTCGCGCGTGTAGTCGTCGACCAGGTGTCAGCGTCGGATAGATGCTCCCCACTTGGGGATACCCGACGAAGAATTCTCTCAAGGCGCAGTGTAACGAATTCGAGAAGAGTGGCGATCTGCGGAGGGAGTATGTTCGCGTAAAGCCGAAGTACTCAGAAGAACAGAAGAACGTAGCACTCGAGCATTACGTCAACCACGAGCGCTGCTTCGCCTTCACCCTCAGGACATTGAGCTATACCTGTCGCCAGATACTGTCGGAGTGGGTTCGCGATCGCTATCAGGAAACCAGGAAATGCGAGGTTGGCAAGGCCGGCCGACCAGCTGCTTCATTGGTGTCCAAGCAGCCTGCGGTGTACGAACTGTGCACACGGGAAGCAAGCCCACAGGCGGTGGCGCGAAAGCTGGACATCGACAGGGTGACGCTGTACAACTGGAAGTGTCAACCTCGGACGTAATTTCCCCAGAGAAGTGTCGAAATAAAATTTCCCCACCCTGTTTAGACGGTGATCAGCCGGCGATGTGATCGGGCTGGCTCCTTCGCGGGCGGCCCGGACGCCGGCGAACTGGTTCGGCTGGCACGGGATTCAGGGCGGGCGGACGGACGGTTACGCAGATGATCCGGCAGTAGATCGACGTGCTCACGCAGTCGGTTGGACGTGCCCTCGATGTGCACGACGATCGCATGGTGCAGCAGCCGTTCGAGCAGTGCCGCGGCGACTACCCTGTCGCTGAACACTTCAAGCCCCGACGCCGAGTTCGTGAATACCCATGTTAGATGCGGCTATCGAGACCGTGACCGAGGACGATGAGAAGCCGATCGTACATTCCGATCGGGGTGGCCACCACCGTTGGCCTGGCTACGCCTTCGGCGTGGGCGACGGCTATAGGAGGCGCATCGATCGTCGAGAGCTGATCGACGACGAACCGCAATCGACCGTGTGTCTTGCGTTCGGCGAGGGGGAATCCCAACTTGACCTCGCCGTTGGGCAGTACCTTGTTGTACAGATGCTTGCCGTTCCGATCGAGCGCAGCGGCGTTATGCCGTCCATGATCGACGTCGACGCCAATGAAGACATCGACGGCGTCGTGTTGTTGGAATTCTTGCGTCGCGGTTTATGCAGAGTGACCGCATCGCAATATGTAAGTGTGCGGCGCTCGAATCGGAAACTGTCAGAGCCGCGCTCGCGGTGTTTATTTGCTGGCGAAGCGCGTCCCATTAACACCCTGCCGTTAAAACATGTGCATCATCCCGAGATACCCGCCTTGCTGATTGTGTCCAACCAGCGGTAGCGAATCCGCTGTTTCAACAGGGAAGTTCGAGTTGGCGCCGTTGAACATTGTGCCGAATGTCGCATACAAGAACGTGCGTTTGGAGAGGTTGTATGTTGCGCCCACAACCCCGAGGTTCCCGCTGCCTCCTCCATGGTTGGCGTGACCGTGATACCACCCTGCCATGAGTGCTAGTGCGGGGTTGACCTGATACGATGCGCCAAACCATTCTTGCTCGTTCCTGGTTGACGCGGTGGGGTTGTCAGCGCGCGCAACCGTATCGCTGCCCGAAGATACCAGTGCCTGATATCCCGCGTAGAACTTTAGAGCGTCAAACTGATACGTTCCGCCGATCATGTACTCGCGCGACGAAACATAGGGATCTGAAAACTTGCCATTAGCGTCACGAATTTCCTCATAGAGACCATAAGCGTTAAATCCGCCCAAGGAGTACGTTGCGCTGCCACTCAGTTGGCGACCGCCACGGAAGTTCCCGGCCGTGTTCCCGAACCCATTTTGTAGCCGGAAAGAAAAGCCGGCCCACTTCGGCGAGTTATAGGTAATGGTGTTGGATCGGGAGCCCCACGCTCGGCCTTTCGCGAAATTTGCGATACCTGTTACCTGCTGTCCCAAAGGATCGAGGTAAAATGCAGTCTCGTCAGTCAGGCTCATGACCTGACCCGCCCAAACGCTTCCCCAGTCGTCTTTGCTAAGACCGACATATGCGAAGCGATTGAACAAGCTTTGGCCAACCTGCCCAGTGCCCGCGGTAAATGCGCTTTCCAGCCTGAATTGTGCATGTAGGCCGCCACCGAGATCTTCGGTGCCCATCAGCCCCCACCAACTAATGCCGAACTGGTTGCTGCCGAAACGATAGGCGTTTGATGACTGACCGTTAGACCCAGCGACGTTGTTGACAAAGTCAAACCCCGACGCAATTCGCCCATACATGGTGAGGGAGCTCTGAGCATGTGCGGCGCCGACGCCGGCCGCCAGAAACGCCGTAATGATAATTGCCTTTTTCATTGTGTCTCCAAAGAATGACTTCTATTATTTATTCTGAGTTAGCAGGGTATATTGCTGGCATTGGTAATTCGTGTTAAATGTGATCCTCCAGGTTCGCGTTATAGGAATTGGTGGCTTAACTGCCAATGTTTCGTCAGACTTTAGGATTGTGGAACCTTGGTAGCACCACGAACCGGACGAGATGTCCGCTACTATTACGTGGATGTTGTCACTAATAAATATGGAAAAAGTCGACGCTGAGTAGACTTAAAATCTACAATATTGACTTGCGCGCTGTTTGAGAAAGGAGGCGCCGGTTCTGTCTCGCTATGAATCCTCGTCGGAAGGCGTACAGGCTAAATTGTTCCGGTAGGCGGAAATAAGTTTTCGTTCTGTTGCATTTTTCTTTTTCGCGCCCCCTCTTATCTTGCTTTCTCAAGAACACGGAGCCCGTTCGTCAATCGTGGGCTTAGGAGACAGCAGCGTGAATTCCCACCAAATTAGTGATCGTTGCCTCGCTCTCGTGCGCGCTGCCGTCGGCGCCTGTCGAGGCGTCGGCTGTTCGGATCGTGTATCGAGATACTCGATGGCGTCCCCGTGACGAGCGGTTGGCGTAAGGCTCGTAGCGCTCGGAAAGCCGAAGTTGCTAGGGGTTACTGGCGCTTCGATGCGAATCGTCAATGCGTCACTCAGACTGGGACAGAGTGCCTACTACAGTGCGCATGACGGCCACCGATTCTTGCGCTCGCCTCGGACAGAGCGTGATTTGGAGCGAGCGTTACCGGTGGTGGAGGCAGCGGACCCATTAGGGGCAGATCTGCTTTCTTCTTGCTCGACGCGAAGGCCTCGGCAGGTGCCGGTGTTACTTCGCGGGTCCTCGTAATTCAAGAATGGCGAGGCAGTCACTACCTTAGTGTTACTAGTGTCTTCGAACGCTCATGGCGTTTTAAGACTCTCATCATCGAAATAAGGAGGTTTGCAAATGTCCACCCAGGTCAACTTCGTCGCCAGCTATTGGACGGTCTCCGGGACGGTCTATCCGCTGGCGACCACTGAAGTCAGCCCCTTCACCTTCGAGGAGCGTGTTGAAACGGCCGCACGGGCAGGATTCAAAGGAATGGGCTTTGTCCACCAAGATCTTGTTGCGGTGCGTGATCGACTCGGCTACGCAAGCATGAAGCGGATCCTTGATGCGAACGGTATTGAAGACATTGAAGTTGAAATTCTGACGGACTGGTTTGCCGACGGTGATCGCAAGGCGCAATCGGACCTTGAGCGAGCTGACCTTCTTGAGGCTGGTGAAGCGTTGGGTGCCCGTGCGTTGAAAGTCTCCGGGGACCACCAAGGAAAACAATGGCCGCACGAGGTTTTGGTGAAAACATTCAGCGATCTCTGCGCAGATGCGGGACACGCTGGGATGAGGGTTGGCATCGAAATCATGCCGTGGTCGAATTTCAACAGCGTGAATGGGACGATGGAAGTTGTTCGGGACGCCGGTGCCAAGAATGGTGGTTTGTTCGTCGACATTTGGCATATCGAACGAGGTCCGTCGACAATGGCGGATATCGCCCGTCTTACGGCTAACGACATTGTTTCCGTGGAAATCAATGACGCTGCGACAGAAATGGTAGGCGACGTATGGAATGACACGCTCCATCATCGCCTCTTGCCTGGCGAAGGTTCGTTCGCGGTCCGCGAATTCATTGATGCGGTTCGGTCGACCGGTTACGTTGGACCGTGGGGGGTGGAGATTCTCTCGACTTCGTGGCGTGAGAAGCCGTTGGCGGAGGCCGCGGAAGCCGCAATTGCTGCCGGCCGGAAGTTCCTGGCGTAATTTTCACGCGCAGCGGGCCACCTGCTCATCTGATCGGCCGCGTCACTCTCATTGCGGAAAATACACGTGAAAGAGTCGACGCGGCGTGCTCTGCAGCAATTTCTGCGCGTCGGGTCAGGATTCTTCCGCCCATCGGAAAGGTGATTTTGCACACAAGCATTTTTTTCGCGATGGTGGTGCGCTACTTTTGGTATTGACGCGAGACATCCTTAAATCGGACGTTGGTTTGAGGATTTAAAAATTCTTGGGCCTCGCGAAATAGAATTAATTAACAAATTAATGGAGACACGAGCATGAGCACAAAATTTTTGAAGTTTGTTGGTGTGATCTTCGCTTCCGGCGCTGCACTTGCCAACCCTCCCGCTTCCGCAGCCGAAACTCCCAAGGTCGGCTACTCCGCTGGATTTTTGACTGATCCGTTCCAATCGGTTCTCGTCCAAGGAATCCTCGAGCAGTCAAAAGGCACTGGTCTCGGCGTCCTTCCTGCAGCAAATGCAAACGGGGACGCCGCCAAACAGATCACCGATGTGCGCAATCTCGTGACGGCCGGAGCGAATCTTCTCATCGTCAACCCGACCGACAGTCGCGCCATTGTTCCTGCTCTCAACTTTGCGCAAGAAAAGAACGTTCCGGTGATCGCGGTGGATGCCGCGCCGGCCGGCGGGAAGGTCTACATGATCGTCCGCGCAGACAACATCAAGATGGGACAGCAAGCATGCGAGGCCATGGGGCAGGCGCTCAATGGTAAAGGCAAGGTGCTCTCGCTGATGGGCGATCAGGCAACGACGAACGGACGCGATAGAACGGTAGGCTTCGATGACTGTATGAAAAAGAACTACCCAAATGTGAAAGTTATCGAGCAGCCTACCAACTGGAAGCCCGAGAAAGCTGCGTCCATCGCGCAAACGGTTCTGACATCGAACCCGGATCTCAACGGCATCTATCTGCAAAGCGACTCCGTTATGCTTGAGGGTGTCCTGAGTGTCTTGAAGAGCGCGGGCAAGCTGGTTCCGAAGGGCGTCCCGAAGCATATTGCATTGGTGACTATCGACGGTACGCAAACCGCACTGAAAAATATTCGGCAGAAATATGTCGACGTCGCAATTTCCCAGCCGCTAAATCTTTATATCCGTCACGCAGTCTATTTTGCGCATCAAGCGCTCAATGCGCCCGATGGCGATCATGCTGAAATCAAGGCGAATGTGGTTGCCTTGGGCAGTAACAAAATGGACTTGATTCCAGCGACGGTCGTTGACGAAAAGAATGTCAACGATGCTTCCTTGTGGGGAAACTCGAAGAAATAGGTTAACGTAGTGGCACAGGAAGATCTATTTGAGAGAGATCCGCCAAGCAATAGGAGACACCGAAGTGAACGCAACTGCCGTTGCCGACAATCATCGTGAGGGCGCAGCCGATCGTCCTGCTCTCGCCGTATCCACGCACAGCCTTTGCAAGAGCTTTGGTTCTGTTCGTGTCCTTAAGGACGTCTCGCTGCAAGTCCCGACCGGTGACTCGCGCGCACTTGTAGGTCGAAATGGTGCGGGCAAATCAACGCTCGTCGCGATGTTGACCGGGTTGTTTGAGCCCACATCTGGAACCGTCGAGTTTGGCGGACGTCCGGCGCCGGCTCTTAACAACCGAAATGCGTGGCGTGAAACAATTGCATGTGTCTACCAGCGTTGGACGATAATTCCCACGCTCTCAGTAGGCGAGAATCTGCTGCTTAACCGGCAAAATCCCAATGGTGGCGCATGGATAAATTGGCGGCGATCGTTCGATTACGCTGCGGACGTGCTGCGTAGTTGGGGGCTCGACGTAAATCCCAACACGCCCGCCTGGCGTCTGAGTGTTGAGCAACGCCAGATCGTCGAGATTGGCCGCGCGCTGCTGCAGGGAAGTCGATTGCTTGTGCTGGACGAGCCGACCGCCGAACTTGAGCGGCGTGAGGTGTCCCGTTTGTTCGATCGAATCAAAGCCCTGCAGGAATCTGGCATCACATTTATGTATATCTCGCACCATCTCGAAGAGATCTACGAGATATGCCAGAGCGTGAGTGTCATGCGTGATGGCGAGCTCGTGGCGGACAGCCTGCTTGAGGATATGCCAAAAGCGAGTCTCGTGGAGGCTATGGTTGGAGCATCTGGGACCGCCCTGAGAAGATCTTCGTCACCGCCGCCGAGCGACGCCGTTCCGGTCACCGCAACAATCGAAGCGCTGTCGCTGAAAGACAAGCTTGATGGTGTGTCCTTCACCATTCGGCAGGGAGAGTGTCTGGGAGTTGCTGGTCTCGCCGGTTCGGGGAAAGATGAACTTGGAGAGGTGATTGCCGGACTGCGAACGCCCGATGCTGGAGTGATCCGTCTTGACGGGAAACAAGTTCCCATGGGGGACCCAGTGGGTGCCCGCAAGTGCGGAGTTGGCTTTGTCCCCCGAGATCGACACGAGGCGGGTCTACTACCTCAGCTGTCGATCGCGGAGAACATTACCGTTTCGATAAACGACACCTTTGGCTGGGGTGGGTTCATCAGTCCTCGCAGGCAAGCAGAGTCCGCTCGTCAGCTGATGGATTCGCTCGGTGTCGTTGCGTCGTCACAAAGTCAACCAATTGGTGAACTGAGTGGTGGGAACCAACAGAAAGGCATGGTTGGGCGCGCTCTTGCGCCGAAACCTAAATTGCTGGTGCTGGCATCTCCTACCCAGGGCGTCGATATTGCATCGAAGGAGGCACTTTTCTCGATTGTGGAGAGAGCTAGAGCACAAGGAACATCAGTTCTGGTCATTTCTGACGATCTTGACGAGCTGGCTGTTTGCAGCCGCGTCCACGTCTTATTTCGAGGGCGCCTGACCCATACGTTTGATGCCGGGTACGACGAGCACAAGCTCGTGGCGGCGATCGAGGGACTGTAGTTCGAAATTTTGAGGGTACCACCATGGCACACACTTCTTTACGTACTATTCCGACCGGTATGACGGGCAAAGTCAACATCATCGGCTCTCTTCGTGAATTGGTTCTGGTCCCCGTGATCATCATATCGATGATCGTCGGAACATTCCTGAATCCGGCGTTTTTGACAACCGACAATCTGCTAAATATCTTGCAGCAGTCGTCGGAGCTGTCCATCCTGGTTCTGGCGCAGACGCTCATTCTTATTGCCGGAAAATTCGATCTGTCTCTCGAGTCGATCGTCGGGTTCGCGCCTATGGTGGCGGGCTGGTTGATGGCCACCGACGCCTCGAACGGCGGGCTTGGTCTCGGCCTGAGCGGGGGGCTGGGAATCGCGATTGCCTTCGCAATCGGTGCTGCAATTGGTTTCTTCAACAGCATGTTGATCGTGAAGCTCCGCCTGAATGCTTTCATCGCTACGCTCGCAATGCTGATCTTGCTTCGTGGCGCAACAGTTGGCATTACTAACGGAAGGACGCTCTTCGATCTTCCCTCCAGCTTCACCTATCTCGGGTCTGCAAAATGGCTCTCGGTTCCTGCATCAATCTGGGTGGCTGGACTGCTCTTTGCCGCGTTCGCAGTTCTGCTTCGTTATCACCGGCTGGGCCGATCGATCTACGCGATCGGAGGAAATGCAGAAGCAGCGCGTGTCGCCGGTATTCGTGTTGAGCAGATTACCATTTTGATCTATGTCGTCGCAGGGATCCTGGCCGCACTCTCGGGAATCATGCTGACGGGGCGAATCTCGTCGATCGTTGCGAGCCAAGGCCAGAACATGATTTTCTATGTTTTTGCAGCGGCTGTTATCGGGGGTATCAGCCTCAACGGTGGCCAGGGAAGCCTCGTCGGTGCGCTGACCGGAGTTCTGTTGCTGGGCATCTTGCAGAACATCCTGACGCTCTCGCAAGTTGCCGCGTTCTGGATCGACGCTGCTTACGGCGCAATCATTCTCGTGGCACTCGTCATCGCCCGCCTTAGCGGCGAGAAGCCGAGATCTTGACTTCTTGAGTGGTTAATCAAAAATTTATCGGAGAGTAAAGTGACACTGATTGAGAAGCTTTCACTAAAGGGAAAAGTTGCGCTTGTCACGGGCGGTGCAGGTGGAATCGGACAGGCTATCGCGAAGGAACTGCTGGCGCTTGGCGCAACGGTCGTTCTTTCCGACCGAGTTGCAGCCGCGGCCGAAGCAACTCGGGATCTTGAAGCCGAGCCCTCGAAGTTGGATTTCGTTTCATTTGACGTTGCCGACAGCCAGGCAGTTGCGAAGGGGGTTGGCGAAATTGTCGCGAAGCATGGTCGCTTGGACATCCTGGTTGCGAATGCAGGCGTCTCCTACGATGAAACCACACTGGAGCATACAGACGAGAGTTGGCGTAGGGTGATGGGGGTGAACCTGGACGGCGTGTTTTTCTGCATACGTGAAGCAGGGCGTGCAATGGCGAAGGCAGGCGGGGGTTCCATTGTTGCAATCTCGTCTATCTGCGGAGTGACAGCGGTTCGGCCGGAGGTTCACATCGGCTACGATGTGTCAAAGGCCGGTGTTGCCCATATGTGCAGAAATCTGGCGGTCGAGTGGGCGAAGCGAAATATCCGAGTCAACGCAGTCAGTCCAGCCTATGCCGAGACGGCAATGCTGCAAGCGGTTGGGGAAGAGAATCCTGCGGTTATGAAGCAATGGCTCGAGGATATGCCAATCGGACGCCTTATGAAGCCGGGCGAGGTTGCATCGGCTGTTGCATTCCTCGCTTCGGACGCGGCTAGCGGGATTTCCGGGCACAATCTCTTGGTCGACGGCGCCTATTCCGTTTCCTGACCGCAGACTGAGGCTGCAGACGTTTTCGGTGCACTGCGCGTCAGCGCCGTGCGCCGAACGTTCCCTTATCGAGCGGCCTGCTTCTTGTAGATGTGTGCGATTCGATGGAAGACCTCCTTTGGTTCCCATGGAGGCATTTGCTTGGATTTGAGATGATCGTCAGGATAGGTCTTGACCAATGAGAAACTCATCATGTCGAGGTCTCGTGCTCCCTCGCCATGCCGATATGTCGGGAACGAGAAAACATAGATGAACACTCCGTCGACACCGGCATCGTTCAGCAATTCGAGTTGCTCCTCGACGTAATCGGCCTGTTCTCGCTCGCTTCGCGTCGGCACGATACCATCCGTGAAAATCCCCGTCCCGTCGGGGTTCGTTCCCTGCAGACGCATGAAGCCGCCGGCTCCTAGCTTGCCCGCTCCGTCATAGGCGCAGGAGCCTACCTCCATGACAACCAGCGGCTTGCTGAAGCGATAGCGATCCAGGGCTTCGGTGTATTGTTCCGCCGCTTCGCCGTTGCGGTAATGATCAATGCCGACGATATCGAGCGGACTCCAGTCCACCGCCTCCCACATGCCAGCTGAGTAAGTGACCGGGCCTTTGAAAGTCTTGCGCACTCCGTCGACGATCTGCCCGAGCGCCTCGTTGAACATTGCTGCCTTGGCTCGCAGTAGCAGGTCATCACCCGATTTGACTGCCGCTTCGAGCCCTATCATGCCATGCACGCGTTCGATTACGGTCGACCCTTCAAGGATACCGTCATTGAATAAGGACATTTCGCAGCCGGCGACAAAAACGATGTTGGTGCCTTCACTCCTCAACTGTTCTGCGGCGCGCGCGGCGTGCGCGAAATAGGCGGGCAACTCAGCGATCGGCACGTTCATCTTCCACGGGTTGAAGAACACAGCAAGACCGGCCGCATGCGCGATACGCGATGCTGTTACTAGACGTTCGATTTCCTCCCCTTCGATGCGAATCGCGTTGGCATGCAGTCTGGTGGCGATGGTATTGATGTCATAGGCGACGAGTTTCGGATCGAAATGCTCGACGGAGTAGGGGTTGTCGGCCGTGAACCTCAAGCCCACGTCGTAGACGACGCCGCGATATTTCATATTGTCGATTCCTTTCATTGATGAAAATATGGGTAGGACTGGAAGCGAGGCTGACGCACCAGTGGCTACAGTCATTTTGAGTAGTGTTCTACGCTTCACAGGATCCTACTCATCACCGCTATTGCAATGGATCACCCAACGTTGTCATGGTTCCGCTGACTCCGAGCCGGTTGCCGCGAAGCAGATGTATTGCCGGTCAACGCACGACGTCAGGCTTGACCGGCTCTCTGTCAGCCGCGATTGATTGTTTGCCGGACGCCACGTAGGCTGTGGCGAGCCATGACGAATCAGTGTGAGGGCCTTCCGGCGGGTACACCTTGGCCATTCTTCGATTTGCTTCGCAGCATCTCGAAAAAGTGCGCACCGGTGCGCAATCGGAACGGGGCGCACTGACACTCTTCATCGCCACTGTGCTGATGGGTAGTCGGTGAGCGGATTGTTTTGGACGAGGGGAGGTCTGCGCTGAGAACAAGACGGAGCGGCCGCAGTCTGAGATGGCAGGTTCGATCCGATTAGGAGGTCTCTGGCGCCTTGAGTGTCGACAAACATCACTTCCGCCGCGTGTTGCGCGGAGTCGAAAAGGCTGCGCGATCAATGCCGCATAGCTAGTCAGATCCAGGATCACGGAATTTCCACTGCAGCAATTGTTTGTCCGCTTTGCAGTGATCGGGCTAGCTATATGTCCGGGACCAACGGACGCGGCCGACGGTCCCGGCGCGCCTGCATTACTTGAACTGTTGAATCGTCGCGTTGTAGGCACGTGCTGCCATCTCTTCCAGCGGAAGCTTCCGCTCGACTTCGGACAGAATTTCGACGCCCCACGGACCGTCGAAGCCAGTCGCCTGGACAGCCTTAATGAACCCCTTGACATCGAGTACACCCTCGCCAGGAAGACGACGCTTGTGGCAGGTGTCCATCCAGAGAGGTTCGATCGCATAGCGATCTGCATCGTCAAGTTCGATGCCTTTGATGAATTGCGGCTTGATGGTTGCGATTTCCTTGAAATCGATGTTGCCGCGCGAGAGATGCCAAATGTCGAGCAGAAGACCAGCGTTCGCCTTGTTGGCGCCCTCGACGATCGCTTTGCCAGTCTCGATTGTGCGGATGTTGCTGAACGGCATGATTTCGAGCATTACCTGGGTGCCACGCTTCTCGGCGTCTTCGGCGAGCTTGGCGAACTCCTCCACCATCAGGGGGATGTTTGCGATGTCCTCGCCGATCCCAGGTCCGACTTTGACGATGCGCGCCCGCAATTCTTCAGCGGCCTTCAGGTAGTAGTAGCGCATGCTGTCGGACGCGCGACGACGTTCGCCGGTCTGATACCAATCGACGAGGAACTCGAACTCTACGTGCTTGATGTCGTTCGCTTCGAGGATACGTCGCATTTCTGCGAAGCCAATCTTGTCGACAGTCGCATAGATGTCCGAGTGAATGAGCCCAATGCCCGACCATCCTGCTTGGGCAGCGGCCTCAACGCGGTCCTTGAAGCTGAACGGGCTGATCTCAGTTGGACCAAACGGATACACGTCGCCCGATAGCGTGAAATAGGCTGCTACGAGCTCAACATTCGACTTTGACATTTCGATTCTCTCGATAGGGAACAGGTTGGTGACGACATAGTATGGTCGCCGTGTACCTGACTATCGCGTAGAAATCTGGGATGATAAACACATCTGCGTTCCACTGAATGTAGAAATTTTCTCTACGAAGAATAGGGGACATAGTGAGTCGAAGGCATCGAGCGAAATTGTGCACTTTGCCGTGGTGATCTGCGCTCTCTCAGCGCATATTTCCGCTACCCGGAAATAACTTTTCGTGGGCCCGCATTTTTCTTTGAGCTCGCAGCCCGTACTGTTGCCTCGAAAACATCAAAACCAACACGCTCAATATCGGGTGTGATCTAGAAGGAGACACAGTATGATCAATATCAATCGATATGTCGCCAGCGTAGCCATCGCAACGCTGGCGGCGAGCACAGCGGCGAGCGCGACCAGTCAGCCGCCGCGCGTTACGCTTCTGATGCCAACACAGAGCGTCGAATACTGGGCGCTCTACATCAAGGGCTTCAAGAAAGAGGCACAAGCTCAGGGCATTAACCTCGATGTGAAGGTTACGAACTACGACGCCAACGAACAGGCTACGCAGGTCGAGCAAGCTCTCGCACAAAAGCCGGACGTCATCGTGCTCGTCCCGGTCGACTCAAGTGCGATGGTCCCGTCGATTCGCAAAATCGACCAGGCGAAGATTCCGCTTGTGATTTCCAATTCGATGCCGGATCAGAAGTACTCCCGATACTGGAAGGTGTTCACCGGGCCGAACGACATCAGCAACGGCCAGGCCGCAGCCAAGGCCATGGTCCAGGGCTTCAAGGATAAGGGCTACGGTGCGACCGGCAAGGTGATCGTCATCAACGGGCCGATGGGTACTCCGCCGCAGCTCCAGCGCTATCAGGGGTTCGTTGATGAACTGAAAAAAGAGGCACCGGGAATTCAGGTCGTGGGCGCTCTTCCGGGCGACTGGGACGCCGTCAAGGCGGGCGCCGCCGCTTCGGCACTGTTCACGCAGTACAAGGACGTGAAGGGCGTCTACACCGAAAACGATGCACAGCTGCGAGGCACTGTTACCGCAGCCGAACGTCTTGGCCTCGATCCTTCCAAGCTTGTGCTCGTCGGCCACGGCTGCGACCAGTCCGGCGTCGACCTGATCAACGCCGGCAAGGCATACGCCGATGTCGAGCAGTCTCCTTTCGACGACGGCGCATATGCGGCCAAGGCAGCAAAGATGCTGGCTACCGGCGGTACCCCGCAGGCGCTCCAGTATCTGCCGAACCCGATCGCGACGAAGGCCGACGTGAAAGTCTGCTATTCCCAGAAGAAGTGATCGGCAGTTGAGGCAGTAGTCAATTCTGCCTCGCGCGCTCCAGTCATTTCGACGATCGCGGCACGACGTGCTGCGATCGATATTTGGAGGCTTGGATGAGACGAGAGATTGGTGTCGGCGTGATCGGAACAGGATTCATGGGAAGGGCACATGCGCTCGCCTACCGTGCTGTGCCCAACGCCTTCCCGGAGTCGTTATGGCCGCGCCTCGTCGCGGTGGCAGACGTCAATGAGGCGGGTGCGCGGCAAGCCCAGGAGCAGTTCGGGTTCGAGCGGGCAACCACGGACTGGAAATCACTGCTCATAGACGAGGCAATCAAAGTGATCTCCATCACGACGCCGTGCAGCCTTCATCGCGAGATGGCGCTTGCGGCGATATCAGCTGGCAAGCACGTGCACTGTGAAAAACCTATCGCCCCTTCCGCCACCGACGCACTGGCGATGGTCGAAGCTGCCGCGGCGGCAGGAGTGGTGACGCAGGTCGGATACAACTACATCAAGAATCCGATGCTTGCTCTTGCGCGCCGCATGATCGCCGATGGCGAGCTTGGCGACATTACCAGCTTTCGTGGTGTGCACGCCGAAGATTATATGGCAGACCCCGAAATTCCATACGGCTGGCGAGTGGACCCGGAAAATGGCGCAGGCGCGCTTGCTGAGATCGGCAACCATATCATCGGGCTGTCCCGCTTCCTTCTTGGGTCGATCGTGGAAGTGACAGCGCAACTCGAGACAGTAAACAAGGCACGCCCGGTCGCTGCCGGCGCGCGCGAGCGACGCGAGGTGAAGGTCGACGATATCGCACGCTTGATTGTCACTTTCGCGCGAGGCTGCGCGGGCACTCTCGAAGCGAACTGGGCAGCAACAGGGCGCAAGATGCAGCTCGAGTTCGAAGTCTATGGGACCAAAGGAGCGCTCATATTCTCCCAGGAGCGCTTCAACGAGCTTAATTTTTATCGCAGTGGCGACGACCCGCGTACTTCCGGATTTACTCGTATCGAGGCGGGGCCCGCACACCCACCGTATGCGAACTTCACAATTGCCGGGGGGCACCAGATTGGGTTCAACGATCTCAAGACCATCGAGATGGCGGGATTTCTCGATGCAATCGAGGGCGGGCAGAGGGCGTTTCCGGACTTCCAGGAAGCGTGGGAGATTCAGCGCGTCGTCGACTGCGCCATCAGGTCGTCTGTCGAGAGATGTTCGATCGCACTCTGAACGGGAGAGGGATGTTCCAAGTTGGGCGGCTACCGGTGCGAGATATTGCCGGAGCCGCATTTTTTTGACCTGAATCTTCTTCTCGAGTTTGTCGCCGATATTTCCGCCGAGAGGAAAGATCATTTTTCCTCCCGGCATTTTTCTTTTCGGAGCGATGAAATAATATTTTCGTCAACAATCGCGAAATCGCCGCAGCGGTCCACGACACGGAGGCAACGCGTTGTCAAAAGCTTGGGCGTAGCGCACACCACCGTCCCTTCTCACGGTGGCTTCACCCTGCGATGACCGATCAGATGTGGTAGTCGGCACTGGCTTGTAGAAGTGCGATCGGCGACCTCTGTCGACCGTGGTGTGCCGTCCGATTATTGATGCGATGCGGATCCGAGATTGATTGACGGTGACAGAGGGGCGGTGCAACAAGGTGGATGCAGGACTATAGGCGAATTGGCGACTCGACCGATTCACCATTGGAGGAAGACAATGCTACTAGATCCGATCAACGGTGTTCCTACCGTTGAAACACCGAGCCTGATGAGCGCCAGAAACCTCACCAAGCAATACGGCGGCGTCAAGGCACTGACAGGAGTGAGCCTGGAGCTCGTCCCCGGCGAAATCCACGCGCTTTGTGGTGAAAATGGCGCAGGGAAAAGCACGTTCATCAAAATTCTTGGGGGGCTGGTTGAGCCAGACAATGGTTCGATCATTGTTGCTGGCCAGCAGTTGAAGCTCGGTCATCGCACGGATCCCAAACTAATCTCGATTGTTCACCAGGAGTTGGCGATTGTCCCCACCCTCTCGGTGCTCGACAACATCCTTCTGGGCGGCTCGGACCAGCACACGATCTATTTGCGTAGCCGCTATCGCGATACGGTTCGTGGACATCTCGATTCTGTTGGACTCTCGCACGTAAAGCTGGAAACGCAAGCGTCGCGACTGAGTCTCGCTGAGTGTCAATTGGTCGAGATTGCGCGAGGCATGTCTCGGCAGGCAAAAATTCTTTTACTCGACGAACCGACCGCCACACTGTCGGACGCCGAAATCGTGCGCGTGTTTGATGTTGCGCGACGTCTGCGGGATCAAGGGGCGGCGATGATCTTTGTCAGTCATCGACTTGACGAGGTCTTTGCATTAACCGACCGAATTACTGTCTTTCGAAACGGTCAGCACGTTATCACGAGCAAAACCTCCGATATGACTACCAGCGAGGTGGTGAAGGCGATGATTGGTCGTGAACTCGTGCGTCGTCCCGTCAAGGAAACGAAAGAACATACGTCGCTTCCGTCGCGTCTGTCGGTGAGGAATCTCAACGTCGGAGACAAACTGCAAGATCTCAGCATCGACGTCGCACCGGGGGAGATCGTAGCGGTCGTCGGACAGCTCGGATCTGGTGCCGAAATGGTCGTAGAAGCGCTCGCTGGGCTCCGCGGCGACGTCTCGAAGTCTGTGAAGTTGGATGGGGAGCCGGCAAAGATCGACAGCGTGGGAAGCGCTCTTCGTTGCGGTATCGGTTACGTCGCCGAGGATCGCGCAGACAAGGGCGTGTTTCTTGACGCTCCGATCGGTATCAACATCACCGCATCGGTAATGTCGAAGTTCAGCCGCGCTGGCGTCATGCAGCGAGCGGCTGAGGCGGCGGAAGCGAGGCGTCTCGCCGGCATGTTTGCGATAGATGCGAAGCGGCTGCCGCACGAGGTCTCCACCCTAAGCGGCGGTAACCAGCAGAAGGTCTCGCTCGCCAAGGCGGCGGCGCTCGCGCCGAAGCTCCTGCTGCTGAACGAGCCAACGCGCGGTGTGGATATCGGGGCGCGCAGCGAAATCTATTCGACCCTGCGGAAGATGGCGGACGATGGTTTGGCCGTGGTTTTCTACTCGACCGACCTTGAGGAAATCCTCGAACTCGCGGATACGGTGGTGACGATCTTCCGAGGTCAGATGGTTCGTCGCAAGCCGCGACACGAGATCGATGGCGATACGGTCCTGCATGACATCGTCGCAGGTGAGGGCGAGGCGGCGGGTGACCACGCTTCGCTCAGAACTCAACGCGTGGAGGCTGGCCATGCATAAAACCGCTCTTGAACCCTCTATGCGGGCTTCCCCTACATTCTATAGGCGCTGGGCTTCGGCCCTGTTCGGCAGCACGAGTATTCATGCGGGCTCCATCCGAGTTGCAACGCTATTGCTGATCATCGTTGCAGCGGTCGTCGTTCCTCATTTCACCGATTTCGGCAACGTCCAGTCGCTGATGTACTCGGTTTCCGCGGTCGGAGTCGGTGCAGTCGGGATGGCGCTCGTCACACTGAGCGGAAATCTGTTCATGCTCTCGATGGGCGCGACGGCTGCGGTGTCGACGGTAATGTTCGCTGCACTGATCCACCTCGGACTCGGCGTAACCGTTCTCGCCGTCGTTCTTGCTGGTCTTGCGATGGGCATTGCGCAGGGCGCCATCATCGCGCTGGGCAGGGCGAATCCGATCATCACGACGATCGCGACCTCTTCCATCATTCTCGGCGCAGGCGTGCTCTATACCGGCGGCCTTACCATCATCGGAGATGGCGATGCAACCTGGCTCGGTCAAGGCAAGTTCTTTGGCTGGTTGCCGACCCAGATCATCGTACTCGCCGTTTTCGTGATCATCGGGAGTTTCATACTGCAGAAGACGCGTATCGGACGGGAGATCAGGTTCATTGGCATGCGTTCGGAGGTTGCTCGCATCGCGGGTCTGCGCCTGATGGCGGCCACCCTGTTCTGCTACGGATTTGCAGGCGCGGCGGCGGCGCTCGCCGGATCTCTCATCGCATCGTCGTCCGCGCAAGGAAATCTCACCTACGGGGTCGATCTCGACTTCAACGCAATCGCCGCAGTGCTGGTCGGCGGTATCTCGATCCGTGGCGGACGCGGACAGATATCGGACGCGGTTACCGGCGCCATCTTCCTCGCTGTGATCAGTAATATCCTGCTCGTGAGCGGCGTTAGTTACGAGTATCAATTGGTCGTCAAAGGCATGGTGGTGCTGGGGGCGGTCGTGTTCGGTGCGTTGCTCGCCCGTCTCGGGCCCAGCAAGAAATAAGCGGAGAGCGAAATGAATCAATCTCAACGTCTTCTGAATTTTGTGATTCGTTCGGTCCTGCTAATCGGCATGCCCGTGTACTTCGGCCTGACCGTCGATCACTTCTTCTCAGCGGCCAACCTGTACGCGATTTTCCAGGCTTTCGCCTTCCTCGGCATCGTAGCGCTGGGCTTGTCGGTGACGATGGTTGCTGGTGAATTCGACCTCAGTGTGGCGGCGCTTGCGACTGTCGCGGGCCTGATCACCGTGAAGTTTGGCGGCGACAGTGCGGTACTTGGCCTGGTCTATGCCGTCTGCTTCGGCATCGTGGTGGGTATCGCGAACGCGGCGCTTTTGCCCTGGCTTGGTGTGTCGTCGCTCGTCACAACGGTCGGCTCGATGATGTTCCTCACGGGCGTCGGTTACTGGTTAGCTGGCGGGCGTGTCCTGAGCTGGGCGAATCTCGATGCGAGCGACTTCCTGGATCAGAACATCTTTGGCATCTTCTCCCCGCGTAGCCTGATTACCATCTTCTGCTATGTGGTCGTATCGCTGCTTTTGCGATATACCACGCTCGGTCGGGACATCTATGCAGCGGGTGGACACCGGAAGGCTGCCGTCCAGAGCGGCGCGCGAGTCGGCGCTGCATTGACAGTAGGTTTTGCAATCTCCGGCAGTCTTTCAGCGCTCGGTGGAGGACTGCTATCGCTAAGCCTTGCGACTGCGTCCGCGACGATGGGAAGTAATGTCCTACTTCAAGCTGCGTCGGCGGCCATTGTGGGTGGTGTGGCACTTGAGGGCGGGATCGGTACGCCGCTCGGCGTCGCAGTCGGCGTTCTGATCCTGACGGTGCTCAATAATGGACTCGGTTTGCTCAATGCGACATCGACCGAGATCCTGCTCGTAAACGGTCTGCTTCTTTTGATGGTGGTGCTGCTGGATGGTCGTTTGGGCGGCGTACTGGCCAACCCCTTGGCTCGTATGGTCCAGACTCGTTTCGTGAGAGGCACTCGGGCCTGAAAAATGGTGGTGGCTGCGACTTGGCTTGCATAGCGCAGCGGCGTTGGAATAGACGACGGAGTATTCTTCCGGCGCCCGGAAATGTCATTTCACCGGAGCGCATTTTATTTCCCGCGGCGAAGCTTTAACTTTGTCGGACGACGCTTGCGAGATCGCACAACGGAGACATTTGAAATGCGCAATATCAACGAAGACACCATCACGCTTGCTGTGATCGAATCGTTTGCAAAGTGCGAGGACCCTCGTCTGCGAACGATCATGACGCATCTCGTGCAACACCTGCACGCCTTTGCTAGAGAGGTGAAGCTAACCGAGGCCGAGTGGTTCAAGGCCATTTCATTTCTCACTGAGGTCGGTCACATCACAGACGACAAGCGTCAGGAATTCATTCTGCTTTCGGATACGCTCGGCCTGTCCATGCTGGTGACGGCTCAGAATAACAGCAAGCCTGCAAATTGCACTGAGGCGACGGTATTCGGACCGTTTTTTCTGGAGGGGGCTCCCATCTACACCAACGGAGACGACATCTCCAATGGTGCGCATGGTGCACCGTGCTACGTAAAAGGCCAAGTAAGAGGCACCGACGGTGAAGGTTTGCCGAATGCATGGCTTGACGTGTGGCAGTCAGACGAAGACGGCTTCTACGACGTTCAGACCCATACTGGCGATGGGCCTACGGAACATCGTGCTCGGGGGCGGATTCGAACTGATGCCGAGGGGTACTTCCACTTTCGGTCGATTCTCGCTGAAGCTTACCCCATCCCCCACGATGGGCCGGTAGGTCGGATGCTTAATGCGACGGGGCGTCACCCATGGCGGCCGGCCCACCTGCATTTCATGCTTCAGGCGCCTGGCTACGAGACACTGATCACGCACGTGTTCCGGAATGGCGATCAGTATCTCGACTCTGACGTGGTCTTCGGCGTCCGTTCTTCGCTGATAGCAGACTGGGTTCGCCACGAGCCGGGAATCGCACCAGACGGCAAGGTATTCGACGTACCGTGGTACTCGCTCGACTTCGATTTCGTACTCAATCCTTCGGAGACTACTGCATGATCCGGCATATCGTTATGTGGCGCGTGCGCGGGGATACGGACGCCGAGCGTGCGGCGGCATCGGAGCTTGTGAAGGCAAGGTTCGAAGCGTTGCGTGGCCGAATTCCCGGGATGCACCATCTTGAGGTAGGGATCGACTTAAGCGGCGTTGACTATGCATGCGACGTGGTACTGGTGACCGAATTCGAGTCCCGTGAGGCGTTGGAGGCCTACGCTTCCCATCCTGAGCATTTACGTGTTCGCACGGAGCTCGGTGATTTGCGGACGGCACGGTTTCAGGTCGACTATGAAATTGACCGTAACGTGATGCGTACGATCAACGCGGAGCACGTACATGAAAAAGCTTGAATTTTTATATCAGGCGCGCCAGGGCCGTGTTGTATTTGGTGCGGGTAGCTTGCAGCACCTTGAGCGCGAAGTTCTCGAACTGGGGGCAGAGCGGGCGCTGATTCTTTGTACGCCGGAACAGAGCGGGACTGCGGAGGCGGTAGCTGAGCGTCTGGGCGCCCGTGCCGCAGCCATTTTCGACAAGGCCGTGATGCACGTCCCTATTGAACTCGCTCGCGAAGCACGTGAGTTGGCACGGGAACTGAACGCAGACTGCGCTATCGCTGTGGGCGGGGGCTCCACGGTTGGTCTCGGGAAGGCAATCGCGATGGATTCCGGTCTTCCCATTCTGGCAATCCCAACGACCTACGCCGGCAGCGAGATGACGGCTATCTATGGCATCACCGAGGGTGGCCTGAAGAAGACGGGAACCGATGTCAGGGTGCTTCCGAAAACGGTAATTTACGATCCGGATCTGTCGATCACATTGCCGGTTGGATTGTCGGTGACGAGTGGTATAAACGCGATTGCACACGCAGCAGAAGCACTGTATTCCCGCGATGCGAATCCGGTGATCAGCCTGATGGCCGAAGAGGGAATCTCGGCGTTGGCCCGGGCGCTGCCGGGCATTGTTGCTAATTCAACTGATATCAATGCACGCTCGCAGGCGCTTTATGGAGCGTGGTTGTGCGGGACGGTGCTTGGTAGCGTTGGTATGGCGTTGCATCATAAGCTCTGCCATACCCTTGGAGGGAGCTTTAATCTCCCGCACGCCCAGACCCATACTGTCGTGCTCCCACATGCGCTCGCGTACAACAGGCAAGCAGCACCAGAAGCGATGACACGCATCGCACGCGCGATCGGCGCCGACGATGCGGCGATTGGCATCTACGAGTTAGCAAAGGCGAATGGCGCTCCGGTCGCGTTGAAGGAAATTGGTATGAAAGCCGAGGACGTGGCGAAAGCTGCCGAAATTGCCAGTTCGAATCCGTACTGGAATCCGCGGCCTATCGAGCGTGAAGCGATCCACGCTCTGCTGCAGGATGCGTTTGACGGGGTGCGCCCGAGCTAGGGCGACACAAGTCGGCACTCGCGAATGACGGTGACAACCGTCCGCGCGTGAGTGCACCAGCCATTTGAAGCTCTGGAGGTGCGATATGCATTTCACTGTCTATTGTCTTGACCATGATGCTGTCGTCGAGCGCCGGCTCGAACACTACGACGCCCACAAAGCCTATCTTCAAACTTCCCCGGTGAAAACACTGATCTCGGGCCCGCTGACCAAAGCGGATGGAACCACGATGATCGGAAGTTTCTTCCTCTATGAAGCCGAAAGTATCGGTGACGTCGAGGCGTTCGTCGGGAATGATCCTTTCAATAAGGCGGGGATATGGAAGTCGATCGATATCAGACCATTCATAAAGCGCGTCGATAACCGATAACATAGAGCCGTCGGGTAGTCGGCGTTAGCCGGCGCAAGATGAACAGGAATATTTCTGTTTTTCAAATTAAGAGGATTGCTGATAAATATTAAGGAGACAAACATGGAAACAGGTCTTGATGGAAAGATCGTCCTCGTGACTGGCGCAGCAAAGGGAATTGGTCGCTCAACGGCAGTCGCGTTTGCGAAGGAAGGAGCACGGCTGTGCCTCGTGGATATCGATGGCGGGGCACTCGAAGAGGTTCAGTCGGAACTTCGAGCGATGGGGACTAACGTAAGTATCGCGCAGGCCGACCTCTCGAAGGCCACTGGTGTCTCAGAAGGGATCGATTCAGTGCTGCACCGGTATAACGGGCAGGTCGATGTTCTCGTGAACAACGTAGGCGCAGGCAAGGTGCGGACCTTCGAGGACCTCTCGGACGAGGATTGGGAATTTACCCTGAACCTAAACTTTATGAGCTACGTGCGCGCATGCCGCCACCTGCTTCCTGCACTTCGTGCACGAGAGAAGGCTGTCATCATCAACAATGCATCCGATTTGGCACGGCAGCCAGAGCCGGTTCCCATCGACTATTCGGCGTCGAAAGCGGCCGTGCTGGCTCTGACCAAAGGGCTGGCTCGCGCCGAGGCACCGCGGATTCGCGTCAACGCTGTCGCCCCAGGGCCGGTATGGACGCCTTTCTGGACTAAAGAAGGCGGCTTCGCAGATACGATGGGGAAATTCCATGGAATGGCGCCACGCGAAGCCGTCGAACACGAACTCTCGCTGCGTCAACTACCGTTAAACCGGTTAGGTCAGCCGGAGGAAGTCGCGAATGTGATCGTGTTCTTGGCGTCAGATCTCGCTTCGTTTGTAACTTCTGCCGTTTGGGGCGTAGATGGCGGCAGCATTCGAAGCCTTATCTGATAACGAGCGTGTGTGTGGCGTCAGTGTTGGCTCACCATTCGCGTGTTCCCTGCGGCGTGTCGATGCCGTCGAGACGTAGAAGGGGCTAGGCTTTCTTGATCGTCGATGTCGACCCAGCACGGATGCGCTGGCCATCTGCCTTGGCGGGGGCGACGGTAGGACCGAATAGCGGTCGAAATTGCGGTCGCACGAAGGGAGCGGACGTGGATGTCTCAGAGTATAGATCCGATGGTTCATAACGCGCCAAAGGGCTCTGGCTCCCCGTGATTATTGACCTTTAATAGATAGCGTGCCGGATGGGCGCGTAGATGTAATCGGGAGACTTGTATGTTGCGAATTGCTGTCCTTGGTGCGGGACGTATTGGAAAAATCCATGCGGCAAATGTGGCCGCGGACCCCCGTCTCGAACTGGTTGTTGTTGCCGATCCGAACGAGGCGGCAGTCGCCGAATTGGCGAGTCAACTCAACTGCGACTTCAGCCTCGATTGTGCGACGGTCGTCGATCGCGAAGATGTGGACGCGGTAATCGTCGGTACCCCGACGGACACCCACATAGACCTTATGTTGCGCGCTGTACGAATTGGAAAGCCGGTTCTCTGCGAGAAGCCGATCGACCTCGACATCGACCGGGCACTCGTTGCCGTCGAGGAAATTGAGCGATTGCAAGGCAAGGTAATGCTTGCTTTCAACAGACGATTCGATCCGGACGCGATTGCGCTGAAGAAGGCAATTCTCGATGGCGAGGTGGGGGATGTTCGCCAAATCATCATCACGAGCAGGGATCCGGGCCTTGCGCCGCGAGAATACCTTCGCCATTCAGGGGGCATTTTCCGCGATATGACCATCCATGACTTCGACACCGCTCGCTGGCTGCTGGGCGAGGACCCGGTCGAGGTGATGGCGATGGGCAATCGCCTGGTTGATCCGGGCCTGGAAGAGATCCCGGATTTCGATAGCGTGATGGTGCTGATACGAACTGCATCGGGGAAGCAGTGCCATATCAACGGCTCAAGACAAGCTGTCTACGGCTTTGATCAGCGCGTGGAGGTTTTCGGCTCGAAGGGGATGCTCCTCAACGAGAACCATCGTCCGTCTAGCCTACGTCGATGGACGAGCAGTGCAACAGAAGTGCGCGATCCGCTGCTCCACTTTTTCCTCGAGCGGCATGCGGACTCGTATCGTGTTGAGCTCAACGCATTTGTCGACGCGCTACAGAGGAGCACTGGAATGCCCGCGACCCCTCGTGATGGCATTAAAGCGCTGCGAATCGCGAATTGCGCACTTGAGGCAGCTTGGACGGGACGCGCCGTCCGGATCTGAGGGCGGCAGATTTCGAGGGACGCCGATAAGGCGAATACTCCTGCGAGCCGTTGAGTGGAAGTTGACAACCACCCGATCCATGTCATATATGGAGAGAGTGATTCTCCGATAGGGCATTTTTCATGGCTCAGCCCGAATCCTTCAGCGGCGTTGCGATCTTCGTCGCCGCCGCCAAATCTCGCAGCTTTACGGACGCGGCGGACCAACTCGGGCTTACAAAGTCTGCAGTTGGCAAGTCGATTGCCAAGCTCGAGGAGCGCCTTGGCGCGAAGCTCTTTCACCGGACCACGCGAAGCATCGCCCTCACTGCCGACGGTGAGGCCTACTTTGCTGCGTGCTCGGCTGCACTAGATGAAATTTCGGCGGCCGAAGCCGCACTGGGTCCAGGTCAGCAACGACCGGTGGGGCGGTTGCGCATTGATATGCCGGCTGCATTCGGGCGCCGCGTGCTGGTTCCGATCCTTCTCAAAATTGGCCGAGAACACCTCGACCTCCAGTTCACGATGACGTTCTCCGATCACATCATTGATCCGATTGAGGAGGGCGTGGATCTCGTAGTGCGATTTGGCGAGCTCCAAAGTTCTAGCGGGCTTGTGGCACGCCGCTTAACGAGCCAGAGGATGGTGATAGCGGCCGCTCCGGAATATCTCAAGCGAAACGGAACTCCCAAGACGGTTGATGATCTCCAGCATCACTCGTGTATCGTGGGCTATCGCAGAGGACAACCTCTGTCATGGCGTATCAATACAGATGGTGAGTCAAAGCGAATCTCACCACCGCCCACTCATCAGATCAGCGATGGTGACACCATTGTCGACGCAGCGTTATCTGGATTAGGTATTTGTCAGATGCCAATGTCGCTTGTCCGGCGAGGCTTACAGGAGGGCACCTTGGTATCGGTGCTCGACGAAGTGTCGAAGGAGTTGATCGACGTGCATGTAGTTTGGCCGAAAGTCGCACATCTCCGACCAAAAGTCCGCCATGTTGTTGATACGTTGGTTGGTCTGGCTGGAGAGGGGGCACTCGACTGACGTTTTCGACCCATCTATGCTTGCTGCCGAAATTGAAATAGGCCGATAAGTTATCGAACTTCTTGCTGCATCCGGAAGCGGGGAAGCGGGGGGTGTCAGAATTTCCGTGTTCAAGGCGGGTGGAGTAATTACACGGAAGGCCGAGCGAATCGATCTGCGTAAAGGATAGCGAATTGGTTCATGGCCGTCTTCCAGTCATGAGCGGCACTTCCCCAATTCGCGGTGATGTTGCGCAAGGCCAGCCAGATGAGTTTGGTGGCTGCCTCGTCGGTCGGGAAGTGACCCCGGGTCTTGATGATCTTGCGCAGCTGCGAGTTGATATTTTCAATCGCGTTCGTCGTGTAGATGATCTTGCGCACACCCGGCGGAAACGCAAAGAACGGGATCACGCGATCCCAGGCGTTGCGCCACGCGCTACTGACGGTCGGGAATTTCTGACCCCACGGCCCATCCGCAAACGCATCGAGTTCGGCCTGAGCTGCTTCCGCGCTGGGAGCGGCGTAGATCGGCTTGATCGCGGCGGCCAGTCCTCGGCGATCTTTCCAACTGGCGTAATCGAGGCTGTTGCGGATCAGATGGACGATACAGGTTTGCAGCGTAGTCGCCGGAAACACCACCGCCAGAGCTTCGGGCATGCCCTTAAGACCGTCGGTGACGGCGATCAGGATGTCGTGAACGCCGCGCGTCTTCAGATCGTTGAACACCTTCATCCAGAACTTGGCACCCTCGGTATTCTCGATCCACAGGCCCAGGATCTCCCGGGTGCCGTCGGGCAGCACGCCCAGCGCCAGGTACACCGCCTTGTTGCGCACGACGGCGTCTTCGCGAATCTTGACCCGCAGTGCGTCGAAAAACACGACCGGATACATCGGTTCAAGCGGTCGGGCCTGCCAGGCAGTCACTTCGGCCATGACTTCGTCGGTGACCGAGCTGATGAAGTCGGGCGAGACCTCCGTACCGTACTGTTCCAGCAGGAAGCCCTGGATCTCGCGTACGGTCATGCCTCGGGCATACATGGCGACGATCTTGTCGTCGAAGCCGGTGAAGCGCCTTTCGTGCTTGGGAATCAGGACGGGTTCGAAGCTGCCGTCGCGGTCACGCGGCACCTCGATGCGGATCGGACCGTCTTCGGTCAGAACCGTCTTGGCGCCTTTGCCGTTGCGCTGATTCGTGGCGTTGGCCGGCTTGGCAGCACCGAGAGGGTAGCCGAGATGATGGTTCATCTCGCCGCCCAGCGCACGCTCGATCAGCGCCTTCTTGAGCGCCAGCGTCGCGGCATTGATGGCTTCAGCCGTCATCGGGCCGTTGCCGAACTGCTCAAGCAGCTCGGCCGGAATCGCCGGCAGCGCCGCCGGCTGGGCTTTCGGTTTGCGAGGCATAAACTCTCCTTGAGAGCATGTTATGCCTTAAACACAAAATTCCTGACAGGCCCGGGAAGCGCGATCAAGTTTGTTTCGCTACGCTAACTCGCTCTCATCGTCGACGCGGAGCACCCGAGATAGTTCGCTAGCGAATGGCTTATCCTGGCGTCCGACGGGTGTCGCACGAAATCAGCGAACTCGAAGTCAACACGTTCTCACGTTCTCCAAGACATGATAGCACTGGCATCGACTCGCGGCGATCCGCTCTCTACAGGATGGCCAAGGCGTTGCACGTCGGGCTCATATGTGCGAAAGGACTCCGTTCAACTCATACAAGCAAATACCAACGGTCCCCTTACGGCACGTAGGCCCGCAAACGGGTGTGCCGTCGCCCGACGTCGGAACCCTTCGATCGATTTGCGATGGCACTTTGTCCGGAGTCGATGGAGATTTCAGTTGAACACATGTTCAATATCAACGAGAATGTGGGTAGGAGTAGCCGTTTACGTCGACCCTTGTCGGGTTGAACATCCACTCAGGTAAATTGTAATCGACCGGTAGGAGGAAGCTGCATCATGCGCCCTCAGATGTTCAAGACGCGAATCACCGATCTGCTCGGCATTCGCCACCCGCTTCTTTGCGGCGGTCTCGGGCCTCGTGTGTCCGACGCACGGTATGTCGCGGCGGTCGTCAATGCGGGCGGTATGGGTTTCATTGTCGGTGCCGGCTTTCCGGATCCCGACGAATTTCGCAACGAATTGCGCACCTGCCGCGAACTGGCCGGTGCGAAGAACTTCGGCGTCAATCTCTACATCTCGCGGCAAGCGGGCGGAGTGGAGCGAGTCGAGCAACAGATCCGCATTCTGATCGAAGAGAAGATTGCCTGCGTCGAGACGTCCGGTGCGATACCGGAAGGAGTCATACCGCCGCTAAAGGAGGCGGGCATCAAGGTTTTGCACAAGGTGGCCGCTGTGCGCTATGCGCATACGGCGGTGCGGATGGGTGTCGACGGCGTAATTGTCGTTGGCAATGAATGTGGCGGCCATCCCGGTATTTATCAGATCGGCAGCATCGTGCAGGCCGCGCAGGCACCGCGGGAAATCGCGTTACCTGTTGTGATTGGTGGCGGCATCGGTACCGGTCGGCAGCTTGCCGGCGTGCTTGCGATGGGCGCCGACGCGGTCACCATGGGTACGCGCATGATGGTTGCCGAAGAGTTGTGGATCCATCCTGAGGTCAAGGCGAAGGTGGTGGCGGGCAACGGCAGCGAAAGCGTCGTTGTCAAGTCTGCGATTCGCGATCACCATCGCGTTCTGCGCAATGAGAGTGCCGAGGCGGTCATGGAACTCGATCGCGCGCAGGTGACCGATTTCGAGCAGTTCCGTCCCCACGTCATGGGCGCACTCGCGCACAATGCTTACGTGACAGGCGACACGCGCAAGGGCATGATCGACTATGGCCATGCCGCGGTCTTTGCCGACGAGGTCAGGAAGGTCGAGGCCATATTCGATGAGATCATCGACGACGCGGTAGCTGCGTCGAGCCGACTGGGTAGGCTGACTACGTAGACGGCTTGCATGGCGGCGATAGTGCGGGGCGCGGACCGGACGATTCAGCATTCATGAGCCTTGGGCTATAGTCTGCCGCGTACGGGGTGAGGGATACAGTAAGTTCAATTCCAACACCGTGGACGTTGCGTGATGCCCGGCTTCGACGCGCTTACGAGCCGTCTCTAAGCCTCCGAACAAAGAGGTAAGATCGCTACTCGGAACGTTCAAAGGCGTTTCCACAGGCGGCTTGAGACGCGTTTTTCTTGCCGCGTGTTGTGCGTTCTGACGGAGCCCGGCGGACACGGGAATTGGACTCCCTTTGTCAGTTCATGGGAATCGACTCTACCTGTTCCGAGTGAAAACGGGCTAGAAAACCGTACCTCCTTCTCGGCATTGAGGTCCTAGTCGTACTGTCGTAGACGGCTTGATACGGCTCCTGTGGCTGCTGAATAAGCCACTCCACATTTCGAAGAGAACCAGTTCGTCCGCCGCGTCGCGGTCTTCGCTGAGCACTGCACTCACGAACGATGGTTCTTCGGCCATCGCTCGCATCAGTTCGTTGAGATGCGGCACGAACAGGGGTTTGGTCGTGGGAGTGAGCTTGAATCGGACGTAGAGAGATGGCACGGTGCGTATTCCTCAGCGTTCGCTTTGCTGGCGATGAACTCCACGCGAGGCTGACGATGGGAGCTCTGTCGAGCCGTCGACGGCTCGGTGCTCGGCCTCGCGGGAGGAAATTTCATCCACCGAAGCTGCGTTGGGACAGGGGTAGCAACGACCAGTAGATAGACCGCGTGCGCATGGATATGGCCGCGGCGTTCGGTCGACGTGTACTGTGTTTCGATCTTTCTTAAGATCGGCCGGGAGCATCCTGATTTCCGGTTCACGATGACCTTCTCCGATTACATCATTGACCCGATTGAGGAGGGCGTCGGCCCCGGAGTGCGTTCGCATCGTCACATTTCCACAATAGATCCGCCTCCTGAGCAACTTCCGACACGGCAATTGTCGCGTTAGTGGATGCTTCGTAAGAGGGCGTATTGCGAGTCATACCACTTGTACAGGATCATAGGCGCCACATTGATGCCCCGCAGTGGTGATGCGTCGGACAGTGTTCGCATATTCCATAGCTCATCCTGCCCGTATCACGCGGCAAACGTCAGCCAGCGCTGTTCGAGCTTGAGTCTTTTGACGCGTTCGATGAGAAAGTCAGCAAATACCCGGATTTTTGCAGGGTGATGCAGTCGGCTCTGATAGGCGAGATTGATTGCCAGACGCGGTAGCTGCCAGTCCTCGAGAACAGGAATGAGTCGTCCAGACACGATGTCGTCGTGAATGATGTAGAGCGGCTGGACGACAATGCCTAAGCCGGCATGGCCCGCAGCAACGATTACCTGACCTTCATTCGAGTCCAGAGTGCTTGTTATCGAGACGTTGCACTCTTCCGTGCCTCGACGCAGATGAAGGGAATACGGATCTGCTGCCAGACTGTATACGAGCATGTTGTGCCGCTCCAGATCGTGGGGCGTTTCCGGCCGTCCATGTGCGGCAAGGTACGACGGCGATGCTGCGAGTACCCGCCTAGTTTCCGCGAGACGACGAATCGTAATTCCCGAGTCACCTTCGTGTTCTTTTGTCCGGATAGCGATGTCGATCCCTGCTTCTATGAAGTTCCGATATTGGTTCGCCGCGACAATCTGAACGGACATGTTGGGGTAACGTTGCAGGAATTCCGGCAGGGCAGGCGCGATATGCATCATCGCAAAGGAAACGGAGCTTGTGACGCGCAATACGCCTCGAGGATTAAGCGCTTCCTCTGATGCGATTGAATCCGCTTCCGTCAATTCGGCAAGGACGACAGTACACCGTCGATGGTACTCGCGCCCCGCATCTGTCAGCCACATACGGCGAGTAGTACGTTCGATCAAGCGAGTACCAAGGCGCTCCTCGAGCGCGCTCAGTGTGCGACTCGCCGCAGCGTTGGACATATCCAACTGTTCCGCGGCCTTCGACAGACTACCAAGGTCGGCTGTTAGAACGAACAACTGCAGTTGAGTCCAGCGGTCCATCATTTTCCTCGTCTTGGCATTGCGGAAGAATCAGGAAAGATTGTTTCATCCGCTTGACGTCAATATGCCGCAGACGTGAGATTCAATAAACACACTTAGGCTCGCCAGTTTGTAGAGTTTTTTTCTCCAGTGGTTTGGAAGGGGCCTGATGTTGTTGGAACGAAGTGGCCGGTCTAACGCAGTGCAGCCGAGATGACAGGCGCAGTTGCGCGCGGTTGCGTCACGGTGCATCGAATCTTCAAGGCGTGCCCTCTAGTTGGAGGTTTCTTCGAGGTGGACTTGCCCATCCATTGGCCACAAAGTGTAGAGCGTGACGCTACCGTCGCCCATCAGGTCACCTCCAATGCCATCACCGGGTCTACTGGGTATCATTCCCATAGCGTCAGTGGTGTTGTGCCGATGACTAAACGTCCGTATCTAGCAGTAGAGCGCGAAGTGGCCGGTGATTTCTTTCGACGCACCAATGGGCGCATTGCGATCGATGAGGCAGCCATCTTTCACGGGCCGTCACGTGTTCCGCACGAACCAGGTCCGCTTCGCGGTGCCGAGCAGCGAGCCGCGACTCGACGAAGGTGGCCGGCGCCGACAGCGTTTCGGCGAACCGGGTCGCCTAGTTCGGCGTGAGTTCCGCGAACGCGCCTGCGAACCACGTGGTCAGGGCGCCCGGATTGAACACTTGCACATGCGCGTCGCGGCATTACAGGGTCAACTCCATCGACATCGCCGCCGACGAGTTGCCCGTAGCGCGCAAACAGGAATGTCCGCGAGCGCGAGCCACGGGACAACGAAGATCCCTAATACTTGACATAATTAACACTGGCGCCAGAAAGCCTATAGTAACTATAGGGATTTAAGAGCCGAGTACGCCAGTTCCCGTCGGACGGTATACCGTCCGATTGTGCGGGGCGCGGGCTGGAGTACGGAACGCCCAGCCTAATGCGGTCAACAGTCGCCCAAGCTGCCGCTTCAGCGCGCACGACAATGCCCTACGGGATGACCACGGCAAGTTTCGATGCTGCGTTTCGCGTGATAGCGGCGGCTCGTGGTATTAGCATTGTGCTCGTTGTGCCTGCCGGGATCTGCCGGCCGGAGCTCGATAGATAGGCGAACCCTCTCGAACCGACGCGTGGTAGCAGTTCCGATTCGGCGTGAGCCTCATCGCTTTCTAGTGCGTGCAGAGCCGTTCATCGCGGAGATGGAAATCTGCGAAAAGAGGCCGCCGCATGATTGCGAACGCGATGTCCGAGGACGAATATTCCAGCGTAATATATTCGTCTAATTGGACTGCCTGACCGGCCGGCGGCAAGCGGCGGCGGAGTTCGAAGAAGCGAGAGACCAAATCTATGAGCCGCAAGGCAAAAAAATCGGGTGCCGGGCTGGGTGTGCTCATCGTGGCACTATTGATTGCTATCGTTGTGGCCCCGAAAGGGAGCTGGACGGTTGCATTCGTGTTCTCCCTTATCTGTGTGAGCATTTCCGCCCTTACGAAGAAAAAGGAATTGCCAACGACAACGAACTCCGTGAGCACAAGCTCGACGGAGTCGCAATCTGTTAGGCCGGCGGACGTTATGCCAAAAGCTACATTAGAGTCCCGGTCAGAGCAGAGCGAGGATTTTTTGACAGTAACTCTGTCGTCTGATTCAACTAGCTCATCCTATCGCATCGCGCCTCCGAGCGTCGAGACTTCTCCAGAAGTTCGCTGGATCAACCGAGGTGAGGCGGTAGACATCGCCGGAACGACGATTACCGGAGGTATGTTCTTTCTTGGTACGCCGCGACGGGGCGAGGGGTACCAGGGCCTCGATGCTTGCGCCGTTGTTCCGAATTCGAACGTGGCAGCGAAAGGGAGTGAAAGCTCGGTTGGGCCGGAAGATTACTGGTTGAGTTACAACTCGTTTTCGGCTGCACATCGACGAACATATATCCAGTGGCTGGCATCCGACCGGTCAGATCCGAAGTTGCATCGAGGTTTCGTACAGTTCTATCTCTCCGGGCTCGAACGTCGCGTTCTCGTGGATGGGATGCAGGGGCGCGTCGAAAAGGGGGAGTTCGACGCTATCGCGACTGAGTTGCAGCGTCTGAAAACTTTATATTCAAACACGCTTTCCACGGGCGCTGTCGACAATCTGCTCGAGTTCATCTCCGTACATTCGGTGCATCCCAGGCGGCAGTATGAGCAGAAGCCAGGCCCAATCAGCAACACATTCGAAGTGCCACTTAGCATACGCGTAGCGTTTGGCCAGGCGTCGGTGGACAAAGCTCCCGTTCCTGTCGAGTGGGCACTCGCGTGGGTATTGGGTGACGGTGCTGTCAACAAGCGTACGCCGGTGACCCGTTGTGCCCGCGAATTCCGTCAGTTGTTCGAGCAGAAGTATGCCGAGAAGTATCGCGAGGGGATGAGACTACCCCTAAACAAGACGAAGCTTCGTTCACCTGCGTACACATCGTTCTACGCGCTCCGCGAAATTGAATATCCGGACTACATTACCTCGTTGCCCGATCTCACGGCCGTGACCGGGCCGAGAAACAAGCTTCAGGAGTTGGTGTACGAGTGCACTGATGCACTGGATGCTTACAGCAGATTTTTGGGGCGGAACCCAGACGCAGAGGGTACGCTGGAAAGCACCCTTCTACTCCCCGTTGAGCTTTGGCAGGAGAGCGCGCGACTCGAACTCGAAACGCTCGTCACGTCAGTCGCTAGTAGTACCCTCGTGACAACTTTCGGAAATCTGTTTGAGCGGTTCAAGGCAGCAGGGAACCTCACGCGTGACAAGCTGGCGACCCTCGCTCGCGTGCTTGGAGAAGCCGGCGTAGCAATGGAGCCGGATGTGCGAATTTCGGGGCGAACACCCAAGAACACGGATTTTGTGGCGTTGTATACGACGCCACCTAGCAATTCCACAAACCTGGCGGACGAGACATATCTCACGCTAGCGCTGATGGTGGACATGGCTGCTTCGATCGCGATGGCTGATGGGGCGGCGACGGAGCCCGAAATTGCGCTCATCTACCGACAGATTGAATCGTGGTCGCAGATGGCCCCACGTCAGCAGGATCGGCTCAAAGCACGTGTGCAGGTGCAAATCGCACAACCGCCGACTTTGACAAGCCTCAAAAAGCGGCTTGAGCCACTGTCGGTGGACGCGAAGCATTCCCTTGCAACGCTGCTGATCCAGACCGCAAACGCGGACGGCGTCGTGTCGCCGGCAGAAGTCAAACTGCTTGAAAAAGTGTACCAGACGCTTGGACTCGATCCGCAGCGGCTATATTGTGATCTCCACGGTAATGCTGTCGTTGGTTCTCCAAGTCAATCACAAGCGCACACCAACGCTCCTATGTTGAAGGTTGTGTCGTCGCAGCCGGCCTTCACACTTGATTCGGCTCGAATCGAAGCGCTCCAAAAGGAGACTGCAAAGGTTTCTGCAATGTTGGCCGACGTGTTTGCCGACGAGGGTTCAGGCGCTCAGCCAGTTTCGGAGCATGCTGCCGCCCAGGTAACGAAACCAGAATCCTTTAGCTTGCTCGGGATGGACGACGCTCACTCAACGTTCCTTCGGCTGCTGCTGACGAGGCCGAAATGGGTGCGCGCGGAGTTGGTCGATGCCGCTTCTGACCTCGACATGATGCTAGATGGAGCCATTGAACAGGTCAATGAGGCTGCGCTCGATCACTGGGACGAACCTCTCATTGACGGGGACGACCCAATCGAAATTAATCAGGAACTTGCACAACGGTTAGCAGCATGACAACAATTCGTCCCAAGGACCGCGATGCGGTTCTTCAGTCACTCCGCGCGGGCGTCGTTCCGCGAATCGGACAACACCTGATTCAGGTGGGGCGTCAGAAAGAACTCGATGGAATTGACCCTGTAATCCCGGACACAGCTTCACACTAAGGTTGCTGAATCCATCGAGCGCCGGAACTCGCGAGGCGAGCGGTATTTCAGCGCGCTATGGGGATGCTTCTCGTTGTAATGCTCGAACGCGATAGCCAGATTGTGTGCAGCGGTCGCCGCGTCCGGCTTCGGCATGAAGGCGACGTAATCGCGCTTCATGGTTTTCACGAAGCTCTCTGCCATGCCGTTACTTTGCGGGCTGCACACCGGCGTGGTCAACGGCTTCAGGCCTATGTCCATCGCAAACCGGCGCGTGTCGTCGGCCGTGTAGCCCGAACCGTTGTCGCTCAACCACTCGATTTCGGATGGCGTATGCAACGCATTGCCGAAGCGATTTTCCACCGCAGCCAGCATCACGTCGCGCACGATGTCGCCGCTATGGCCTGCCGTCGTGGCCGCCCAGCTCATCGCCTCGCGGTCACAGCAGTCCAGCGCGAACGTTACGCGCAGCGGCTCGCCGTTGTCGCAGCGAAACTCGAAGCCGTCGGAGCACCATCGCTGATTGCTGCGACCGACAGCCACCTTGCCGTCATGGCGACGTTGCGGCCGAGGTGGAATCGGTCGGCGCTGCATCAGCAGCCCGTGCGTACGCATGACGCGATAGATGCGCTTGGCATTGAACGGCACCAGCCCAACGGCAACACGCTCGTTGCGCAACGTGCCCCAAACCCGGCGATAGCCATAGCTGGGCAATTCGCCGACGACACGGCGGATTTCTTCGACTACGCTCGCATCGTCGGTCTGCCTCGATTGACGGCCATCGCGCCACGTCGCCGGACGCGACAGTCGTGCCGATACGTTCGAGCGCGACACGCCGAGAACTTCACAAACCAGTTTCACTGGTCGTCCTCCGGCAGCGAGGGCGAGTGCGCTATCCATTTTTTTGCTCGGCCATACTCGACTGCTTCGCGGAGAATCTCGTTCTCCATGGTCTTCTTGCCGAGCATCCGTTGCAGCTCGCGAATCTGCTTGAGCGCGTCGGCCAGTTCCGATGCCGGAACCACTTCCTCGCCAGCCTTGACCGCTGACAGGCTCCCGTCCTGGTACAGCTTGCGCCAGTGGAACAGTTGGTTCGGGTTCACGCCGTGCTGGCGCGCGACCATCGAAACCGACTTCCCCGGCTCGAAACTCTCGCGAACCATCGCCAGCTTTTGCTCCGCCGTCCAGCGCCGCCGACGCTCCGGGCCCGTCAACACATCCATCACTTCCTGCCTGGTGTTAGTCAAAAACACAGTCCTATGCCTACCCGTTAGTTTAAGCGGGAGACTGTGTCCGGAGATTCAGGGGGCCGTTCCACTCGATGCCTTGATTCAGGACATCGCCCGCGTCGCCGACGGTGGATCGAGCTTCCGCGTGGTGATCGGTGAGTACGGTGCCGGCAAGACGTTTTTCCTGAATCTGGTACGGGCTATTGCCCTAGAGAAAAAACTTGTCACGGTTCACGCAGATCTGAATCCCGACCGCCGGTTGCATGCATCGGGCGGACAGGCGCGCTCGTTGTACGCCGAACTAGCCAAGAACATTTCGACACGTACGAAAGCTGATGGCGGTGCCATGGCGGCCATCGTCGAGAAATTCATCGGTCAAGCGAAAACGGAAGCGAAGGCGGCCGGTCGAACGAGCGAAGAAGTTATTCGAGCCCAACTCAACCAGTTGACAGAGATGGTCAACGGATATGATTTCGCTGACGTCATCGCCGCATATTGCCGTGGGTTCGAAGAGGGGAATGAGCAGCTCAAGGGTGATGCCGTTCGTTGGTTGAGAGGTGAGTTCACTACGAAGACGGATGCTCGTGCCGCGCTCGGCGTACGCACTATCATCGACGACGCGTCGGTCTACGACCAACTTAAGCTAATGGCACGCTTCGTAAGACTTGCAGGGTACAGCGGGCTTCTAGTGTGCCTCGATGAACTGGTGAATCTTTACAAGCTCGCGAACGTTCAGGCTCGTAACGCGAACTACGAACAAATCCTGCGGATTCTGAACGACTCGCTTCAGGGATCTGCTGAAGGGCTGGGATTCGTCCTCGGCGGCACGCCTGAATTTCTGTTGGACTCGAAACGAGGGCTCTATAGCTATACGGCACTCCAGTCGCGACTCGCTGAAAACACGTTCGCAACGAGCGGGTTCGTCGATTACACAGGTCCGGTCATTCGGCTTGCCAGTCTCACGCCTGAAGACTTCTATGTTCTGCTGGACAAAATTCGCCTCGTACATGCTTTCGGCGACGAGGCAAAGGCGCAACTGCCGGCAGAAGCGATTCCCGCTTTCATGGCGCATTGCGCGATGCGTCTCGGCGACCAATATTTTCGCACCCCACGAACAACGATTACCGCCTTCATCAATCTCCTGGCCGTACTCGAACAGAATCCAGCTGCTGAATGGCAGCAACTGATCGGAGCGCTCGAAGTCGAGAAAGACACGGGCGGCATGAGCGATGTAGCGACCGAGGGTGACGATGAATTCGCAACCTTCCGCCTCGGCTGACTCGAGGAGCTTTGACCTTCTCGACGAAAGGATTCGCCGGTGGATCTGGAGAGAAGGGTGGACCGAGTTGCGCGACGCGCAGGAGCGTGCGGTGCCTGCGCTAATCAATGCCGACCGAGACATCATCATTGCGGCTCAAACCGCGGCTGGGAAGACTGAAGCGGCATTTTTGCCGATCTTGTCAAACCTGCTGCGCGAGTCTCCGTGCAGTGGATCAGTTCTTTACGTCAGTCCCCTTAAGGCTCTCATCAACGACCAGTGGTCTCGGCTGGATAGCCTTTGCGAGGAGCTAGAGATCTCCGTTGTCGGATGGCACGGTGATGTTTCCAGCAGTAAGAAGCAGCGATTTTTCAAGAATCCGACGGGCGTTCTTCTGATAACACCCGAATCCCTAGAAGCGATGTTCGTCAACCGCGGGTCGTCCATGGAGGCGACATTCGCTTCTCTGCGCTACATCGTTGTCGACGAATTGCACGCTTTTATCGGCTCCGAGCGAGGAAAGCAGCTTCAGTCCTTGATGTATCGCGTTGAACGTGCATGTGGCCATACAGTGCCACGTGTCGGCCTATCGGCGACCCTCGGGGACATGCAGCTCGCCGCGCGGTTCTTGCGTCCGAGTGGAGAGTCGGCGATTAGCATCATTGAGTCAAAAAGTACTACTCAGGAGCTGAAGGTCTTAATCAAGGGCTTCGTGCACCGACCGCCACGCGTAGAGCGCGAACCTGATCTCGAAAGTCCGGAGCTTGAGGATGCGCTCCCAGGAAGTACCGTTGACGTTGCGAATCAGCTTTATGCGTCGTTGCGCGGTTCTAACAATCTCATATTTCCGAACAGCCGCAGACAGGTGGAAACGTACGCGGATCTTTTGCGCCGCGCGTGCGAGCGCGACGGGTATCCCAACGAATTCTGGCCTCACCACGGAAGCCTTTCGAAGGAACTACGAGAGGATACCGAGCGAGCTCTGAAGGAAGGTGCAAGACCGGCTAGCGCCATTTGCACGACTACACTCGAACTCGGAATCGATATTGGCTCAGTGAAGAGCATTGTGCAGATTGGAGCGCCGCCCTCGGTGGCGAGCCTGCGTCAGCGTCTAGGTCGATCCGGCCGCCGCAAAGGAGAACCGTCCATCCTGCGTGGCTACTGTATCGAGTCCGATCTAACACGACAGTCCGACTTTTCGGACAGGATACGCGAAGGTCTGATTCAGTCGGTCGCTATGGTGCATCTGCTGATGCGGAAATGGTTTGAGCCACCACGAATCGGCGGCCTCCATGCATCGACTCTCGTACAACAGATTCTTTCAATCATCGCTGAACGCGGTGGGTGCACTGCAGGATATCTATGGAGCAGCCTGATTGCGAGCGGCACGTTCGACGCGATCGATAAGCAGACATTCACGGAGATTCTGCTTCATCTTGGCAAGCTCGACCTCATTGTGCAGTCGTCGAACGGCCTGCTGCTGCACGGAGAGGCAGGCGAGAAGTTGGTCAACCACTATGAATTCTATACCGCGTTTGCGACTGACGAGGAGTTCCGACTGATTGCCAAAGGGCGCCAGCTCGGGAGCCTGCCAGTTGCACATCCACTGACAATCGGACAGGGGCTGATTTTTGCTGGGAGGCGCTGGCGCGTCCAGGAAGTAGATCAGGAAAACAAGTCCATCTATGTGCTGCCTGACCACGGTGGTGCTCCGCCGCAATTTGACGGCAACGGTGCAATGGTTCACGACGAAGTTCGGCGCGAAATGCGGCGCGTTCTTGCAAGTGACCAGGCGGAACTCACTCTGGACGCACGAGGTCGTGAACTGCTGCAAGAGGCACGTCGGTACTATGCCGATGCCTCGTTGGCTTCTGCTAGGTTCGTACAGGAAGGAGCAGCAGTGCACATCGCTACTTGGCGCGGTGACTGGATTAACGACACACTCGTCTTGCTGCTCAAGGCCCACAAAATCGATGCCTTCAACGGTGGTGTGGTGGTCAGCGTTATCAACGCAAACGCGAACCGCCTAGTCGACGTCTTTAGGCGGATCAGTGAATGGGATGAACCGACGGCCCTGGATTCGCTCGGGAAAATCGAAAATCTCGAGCAAGAGAAATGGGATTGGGCGCTACCTGAAAAAGTGAGGCGGCGTGCGTTCGCGTCGACACATCTCGATATTGGTGGCGCGTTGGCTTTCGCCAGTGAGCTCGGAAGTGCTTGTCGCGCTGCCGAGTAAGCGAAGACAGGCACGAATCGGCAGAAATGCCAAGGGGCGGAGATTTCGTGACTGCCCACTCGATCATTTCTTCCTTCGGAGCCTGCCGGTGCACGGCTCCGATTTTTTTGCCACGAACCACGGGCGCAAGAGGAAAACAACGAGGACACGAAAGCGGTCGATGCCGCCGTTTCTCGAAGGGGTAAGCGACTGTTCTATCGAGTTCGTGCAACATCAATCATTTTCACCGGGTGCATTCATCATTCCCTGGCTTTCTACGACTGTCGTCAGCCACTGCCGCTGATTTGCATACCATTGACCTAGGCAAAGCCGGTCGTGACAGTTGCGCTCACGATAGTTCCATTGCTGCCTCGCGCGCTCCCTGAATGCGGCTCGGTCCCGAACCACTGCCTTGGCATCGGCAAAGAGGCTTGCGAGTTCGACATCTTCCGCCGCTAGCTGAGCGTCGCTGCAAATTAGATGCTCCGCATCCGAACGGGCTTTCGCGCAGTCAAAGCTAGTTTTGACTGCCGGTGCATTTTGCATATTGGAAAAGTATTGATTTGCCGCGGCGGCCTTGGAAAAGCCCTGCTGTGTCAGGGCCGGGCGGTTTGCCTCGACTTCGGCGCGGACACGCTCGAACTCGCTGACGTAATAGCGAAAATTTGAACATCGGGAATTGTAGTCCGCTATTGCCACGTTGAACGCGTTCACGGAGATCTCCGAAGTTTGGATTACTTGCCCGTCCCACGCTTCCAACCGTATCTTATGTGAAAGGCAATAGCGAATCTGTGAGCGGTCGAGTATTAATCCCTTCCCGGCAGGCGGAACGTTTTCTTCGTTAGAAGCGATTTTTTGCTCTGGCGTATCGGAAGGAGATGAATTCGGAGTTTCGAAACCACTTGATGATGTTTGGTTGGCCTCGATGCCCTGCATTGGAGGCGACTGAGGTGAAGTATGAGAATTCAGAAGCAATGCGAACAGCACTAGCAAACCAATTCCGATGGCCCACCATTTCGCAGAACCATTGGGTCCGGAAGTACGCTGCCGTGCTCCTGCGTAGATGGGTGCTGACTCGCCGGCTTGTTGAGTACCGCTTCGTTCCGGTGAGGGCGGACTAGTAGGGGAGATTGGGGGAGTCGTGATATCGGATGCCATCGATTCGAGTCCTGCGAATCCCTTCTTACTTTTTTCATTCGCCATGGCCGATCATCCCTTAACGTAGTCACTTAATTTATGAATGCCTTTTTCGAATCCCCCACGAATGATGTGCTCGATGATGTGCGTGTTACAGATGTGGATGTAAGACGCCGATCCATAGACCTCTTTCCGGGTGGGGGTGCCAATATAAAATCGACCATCCGCGCTCCAAACACGGACCTCGTGCCAGTTAAGTCGCACCCGTTCACTCGATCCAAAGAATTTATGGCGAAATAAAGTCACAGCGTCGTCTTCGACTACGAAATCCCCAAAGGCAAATGATTGGCCCTTTTCGAGAGCGGCGATCATCTCTAGGACAAGGCGGACACAGACGGCACGCCAAAGCGCGGCGACAAACCCCGAGTAGGTTGTTTCCTTGCGTAGTTTGATGACTTGCTCGGAATCGTTGTTGCCGATGGCAATTGTGTAGTCTGTTCCAGTAGGAATTCCGTTCACTGATCGACGCACTCCCCCCCAGCGAACTCGCGTAATCGAGTTGAGTGGAATAGAGCGCCCGTTGTAGCGTATGCCTTGCGGCGAGATCGCCAACTCGTCTTTGAAAATTAGACCAACCTCTGCGCAGAAGGTAATGTCGCGCGCCCACTGCTCGTTATCTCGGTCGCGCTCCTCCGCCTGCAACCGCAGCCTACGAATCACTTCGGAGTCTTCCTGAGCTCTCTCTGCAACCTCGGGCAGCTCTGCAAATAGCTCGCGTAGTAGTCGAGTTATCCGGTCGGCTTGGTCAAGCATACTGTGTTCGTTATTTAGCATGACCCCAACGCCTCTCAGCGCATACGCGAGATCCTGGCTCGGTTGATGAACGATGCCGCGGGATTTCGCGCTAGTCTGGATCGGCTTCGTGAATCGATACCAGTTGCGTGCAATCTTCTCAAGCCGATCGAGAGCCGCGTCGACCGCATGTGCACCGCGCGGCGCAGCTTGACGTGCATTTTCGATGACGATAAGCAGGGTTTCTGCCTCTTTTTGCAAGAGTCCCTGCGCCTCAACCTCGTAGCTGTCAACTAAGTCGTCGAGTAGAGTGGGGCCGTGCGAGTTTCCCTTGGCTGTCGCGAGGTTCACTGCAGTCGACAAGGTTTCGATCAGTTTGGTCGGCTCCATCGTGTCCAGTAAGTTCCTGAGAGCCAAACGGTAGGTTTTGCGACGTTCAGATAATTCTTCCTCGACCAATTCGGCTGTTTGCACCTCAGGAAACCCGGAGATGCTGCGGTCCTCGTTGACATCACGCAGGACCTCTTCAAGATCGATCGTTTCAACCACCGCGGCGAAATCGCGAATGAATCTGGCCAAGGGCAAAACCGATTCGTCGTCGGCGAAGAGTTCGCAGGCAGTTGCCATCAGGTTCGCTCTCGCCAGGCTAGGCAGCCCTTGCTCGGACCGAATGGCTTGCGGATTGTCGGAGAGGCTTTGCATCAAGCTCTCGACGATTCGCGGCGCGACTCCTGGCATCCACGCCATCTCGGCCGAAAGCCTCATCCTAGGATTGGTGAGTGTGGAGCGCGCTATTTGGCAGACGTCACTGTCGAGATGTAGAGACCGTTCTTCAGCCATTGCGACTATTTTTCGGCGGTCGTCACGTGTGGTGACGCCGAGGACGTAAAAGGGATTTCGATGCAGGGCCGTGTCGGTCGTGTTCTTACTCATTTCGATCTCGCCTTGTTGCACCACGGTTCGAATTAGGATTCACCACGGCGCGTATTGCAGATGCTGGCCATTGCACTGAACTTATCGATCATTGGCTCGAGTTCTGAACTAGGTCGCTTACGACTTGCGTCTCCCGAGGTCTAGTTTGGACAGACGTTGGTCGAGGAGGACGTTTTGGCCTTTGCGATATTTCTCCGCAGCGTTCGAGAAGGCACCTTCCCGTCAGACAAACCCGATGCGTCGACCGGAGCCTTGTTCAGTCCGGGACGGTGCGGACTCAAGTGCTGCGAGAAGGGACTCTTGCCCGAGACGACTGGCGCCGGCGCGGGCGGAAAGCCGTGCAGCTTCGCGAACCACGAACGCAACGTCTGAGAGTGGCCGCCCGGCGAGCTTTTGGGCCAATGGCACCGGATCAACTGTTCGGTCCTTCGGTAGAGTGGCCAGCAACTTGGTGAGTAATGCCGCTACTTCGGTCTCGTCTGGATAGCTAACCGCGATGACATGGTCGAAACGGCCACGACGCATAATTGCGGGGTCGATCATCTCTACGCGATTGGTCATCGCAATGATGAGGACCTCGTTGTTGGCAGCCTCTGGGATTCGCCGCAGGAATTCGGCAACTTCCTCGACTCGGTGGTGGCTTCCCGCACCAGTCTCCCGATCGGCCAAGAATGCCTCCATCTCGTCGATCACCAGCACCGACGGTGCGCTCCGCATCGCTTTCTCAAACATCTCGGAAACCTTGCGGCTGGTTTCGTGGATGAAAGGGCTCGCGACTGTGGAAGCGTCGATCTGGAAGCACGGCCACCCGAGAAACTCGACTAGCTGTTCGACCGCGAAGGTCTTCCCGCATCCGGGCGGCCCGTATAGGACGGTCGCCGAAGGAAATCCGATGCCAAGCGCCTGATAGCGCTCCTTGTGTCGGACGATGTCGACTATGTGTTCGCTGAAAAATGCCTCCAACTCCACGCGCCCAGGCAGCGCGAACGGCTTGCCCGAGTCGATCGTCGGCCGTCGCTTCGAGTCGCCCCCGTGGGCGTCCGTCTGGTGCAGAAACGTCGTGCCGCGCTCGTCCGAATCCAGAGCGCGAGAATCATCGGCCGCTTCGGCGCTAGGGTCGTCGGTGGCATCGAGCCCCGCCGTCAGGATAATTTCGTACAGATGCGTGGTACCCAACCACGTGAGCATCTGCTGTAAGCGTCGAAACGATTTGGTGGAGACGCGGGCACCGCCCGTCAGCCAGTAGCCGAGCACCATGTCGTCATCCGTGTGCGAAGTGATCCCGTAAGTGGGCAGTAGTCGGCTGAATTTTTCGACGTAGATCGCGTCCTGAAGCGGACTGTCCGGATCGATCATGCGCGTTTCTCTCAGGGCCGTCGCGAACGCTAGGGCCTCGCTCGTATTCGCAGGCGAGCGGCAGTCGGACAGCGGAGCGAGCATTTGGCTCGGGCCGCAAGAAACCTCGCGGTAGATTTCGGATCCGAACCTGAAACGGTGGAAGTCGCCGACATCAGCCAGCCCCGAGGCTGCCCACTTGGCAAATAGGTTTTCTCTCACGATCAGGGCATATCCGGCACCCTGAGTCTCTACGATTTGCCAGTTGAAATCTGTGTGCCGCGGCCTCCCGCAGCGAGCCCCGTCCGGCAGTTCATATCCAATTGGCAGCCAGCTTTCGAGCGCCACGATCAGCCCACTAGGATGTTCGATCCAGCGACCATGTCGTCCTCTCTAGACGTGCCGACGCGTATCGAGTCGAGGTGGCCTACCACCTGACGCAACTTGTCGATGTCACTAGCTTGCAGGGCTTGTCGTCCGACCCGGCAGAGTTCCTCGTGCTCGGTGGCGTCAGGAAACAGAAATGCGTCTTCCGAGAGCCATTTGAAGCGGTCGATGATGAACCAGTCCTGGCGCCAGAGGATCGAAAAGAACCTTCCGTGCATTTCATCAAGGTGCGACTCGAAATCGGCGCTATTATTGTCAATCGCACGCTGCGCCGTCTTGGCGAGGTTGTCAAAAGATCCAGATTCTGCAGGCCGTGCAAACTGCCGGATACGCGAGTCGAAGAATTCGACTGCCTTGTCGAGCTCCATCCGCCGGATGACTTTGAGGTGATCCTTTCGCGCCTTGGCCAGTAGCTTCTTTGCCTCCTGGATGTCGTCCATCGCTTGTTTTGCGGTTTCTGGATCGTGTTCGCCATCCTCTATTGTCGCCGCCCGTTCCAGCCGCTCGCGTGCCAAGTTGAGGCGTGAATCGTCAACTTGTTGAGCGATCTCGTGGAGCCGGCTTCCGACGCGCTCAGACTCTTCGCCGATGCGCTTGGCCGCCTTGGTGTAGTCGATTTGCCCTTCTTGTCGCGAATAGAAATTCCGGCCGCTGTGGAATGAGCTGCCGATAGAGGGCACCGTGACCTCGAGAACGATGTTGCCCGAGTCGAGCATCTCGTATTCACATTGTAGTTCTGCGCCCTTGGCGATTACGCCAGTGGCGAAGTCCGATCCCTTGATCTCGAACATGCCGATGAACCGATTGTCCGATACAGGATCCTCAATTGAACCTTCCCATAATTTGAATTTGATTGAGCTTGCGGCACCGGCGCGCAGGGACTCGTCAGCTTTGAAGGTCTTCTTGCCGCTTATCGGCAGTTGGTCGCCTTCCTGGACCAAATAGTCGAGGACGAGACGCCCGCCGATCTTCTCTCGCGCCTCCATGCCAATTGAATGAGAGGCCGGGATTGCGTCGATCTGCGCTGCAGTGCGCGAGATGGTGATCTTGTCCTCGCTCATCCGCACAGGTCCGCCGGCGGCGTCAAATACGAACACCTTGAACAGATTCTCACCAGGTTTGGCCAATGGAATCTCGACCGTTGCCCCGTCTTTGAGGGCGATGCGGCCGGAAGACCATCCGGTATCGAGGCTATCAATTTGGAATGCGGTGCTGTCCGCGGCCTTGCCGCTGAGCTTGGCAATCACCTTGGCCTTTGAGTCCGGTGTGCGTGCCTGATAGTTAAAGGCCAGATCTAGCTCACCTCCAGCTGCCAGAGCGCCTCGCCCGCTTTTGCGGCCTCGGTTTTGGCTAACCCAGTCGATGGATTCCGCGAACACAGATGCACCCTCGGCCACGGCTGTCATCGGGTTGACGTCGGTGGACGCCGCGATGCCAAGTTCGACGGCCACCTTATCTCGAAGCGGCTTGTATTGAGTCGGGCCCCCTACGAACACCACGCGCCCAATGTCGTGGGGGCTCAATCCTGCTTTGTCCATTGCTTCACGTGCCGCGTCGACAGATTCGTTAACCTTTCCTGCAATTAATTCTTCGAACCGATGCCGGGTCACGGCTATGTCAAGGTAGATGTCGTTCCCGGATGCGTCGCGCACTCGCAGCTCGCTGTCGTCGAGTGTTACCACCGCCTCATCGCTCGAGGACAATTCGATCTTTGCCTTCTCAGCCGCCCAGGTGGCCATGTAGCGCAGGGTCGTGTAGCGCTTGTCGGTCGAGAAGTCTTCTGGTAAATCGAAGTGCTCCAGAAGCCAAGGCTTCACGACGTTGTCGAGAAGAAGGCGGTCGAAGTCTCTGCCGCCACACATGGCAATACCACTGTGGGAAAGCAGACTGACTCGCCCACTGATGCTCTCAGCAATGGCAATGTCCAGTGTCCCGCCGCCTAGGTCGTAGACCAAGAACATTCCATCACCTGTGCGGTGACGCATAACGCTCATGACCGCGGCGACCGGCTCTTGCATTAGGGCGACCTTTCCCAGTCCGGCCATTTCCGCCGCGGCCATTGTCGCTTCCTTTTGCATCTGGTTGAATGCAGCGGGAACGGTGATTACGGTTCCGGTGTCAGGTTTGTTGCGAGTTTCTTCAGGCAGGTAACCGAAGAGCACACGCAGAATTTCGGCAGAGCACTCCTCCGGTGTCATAGTCACGTCGACCGCAGGCAAGCGAATCGGTGTGCTGGTGCCCATCAACCGTTTGAACAAGGTGGCCGCATTCTCTGGATTGCGCGCTGCGTTGTCGTACGCGCGCTTGCCTACATATTTGTTGTTGCGCTTGTCGATGAAGATGGCCGACGGCGTGACGTCATTCTGGTCAGGGCTCTTGAATAGGCGCAGGCTCTCGCCATCATAGGCGCAGATCGCGCTGTTGGTCGTTCCGAGGTCGATCCCGATGTAGTTCTTCATGGACGTCCCGCCTTCACAAGCATTACAGTTCCGCTGCGCACTAGGCCATCGGGACCCATGACAACGGGTTCGACCATCTGGTCGACGACCAAGAAATCGTTGGGGCCGAAGTCGGCAATGTTCAAGGCAGAGACTGCCATGCCAGGATCGTAGGGTTGCCCCTCAAGGGTGACAATGCGCAGGCCACACGCGTTGAGACCATCATCGATCTTTTTGAGGAAATAGCGGGATTGGTTGGCGTAGCGTGGGGTCTCGCTTACTTCGAGCTTTCCAAGCAACCGACCGAATACGCGGGCAAAGCGCCACGCCTCTATGGAAACGTCTATCAACGCCTCTTTCGCGGGATGGTCGCCCGCAACACCGCGCGCTTCTTCCATGCTTCCCCCGACCGCCGTTGACAGCGGAATGAACAGGATTTGGCTTGGCCATTCGCTTTTTTCCTTGCTCTGTAAGCGAGTTCGACCAGCTTCTGTTCTTCGTCTTTGACTTTAGCAGATCATTTTGAAGAATCGTATGCGACAAGGGTAAATACGAAAGAAGAGATCGAATGCCTCGTCTGCGGCTTCACTATTTCCAACAGCTGAGATGAAAAGAGGAGGAAGTTGTTGTGAGGTCGAGCCGCAGTGGTCAGCCGGCGCATCGAAGTCTAGTGTCTTGTGCGGCCACTCACTGCCGATGGGCGGCCAGGCGAACTGCCCTTGATTTAGGCGTCGCGCGGCCAGCCAGATACCGATCCCGTCGTGAATCAGGACCTTCATGCGGTTGGCGCGCCGATTGGCGAACAGATAGGCTTGATGTGGGTGTGCGGCGCCGAACACCTTGACCACACGCGCCAAGGCCGTGTCGAAACCAGCACGCATGTCCAGTGGGTCGACCGCCAGCCAGATCTCGTCGACACGGATCCGCGTTGAGCCTATGTTCAAGCGCGACCGCCACAACCGATACGCCGATTCCATGGCAGGCCGCAACCGCCTGCGCTTTGAACTCCTCGCTGTAGCGTTGCCGATGACGCTCGGGGAGTACTTCGGATTCGATAGTGTTCACGTGTCCGCTTATTCGTTCGGTGGACACGATACTCCCAAGCGCCTCGGCCAAACTCAAGACGGGTTGGCTGGCCGCTTACGTATGGATTCCGCACCGGCGCCAAAGAGTGCGAGCCCTATTGCCCCGGCTCTGATGTCGAGACGTCGATCGCGGTAGCCTGCATGGCGTGTTCCCTCATTTCAGTGGCCCTGTCATGCTCAGCTCGCTCTGCAGATCGATCCAGGCCCGTCAGTTGTTCCAGTCGTGCCCCCAGCAGGTGCCATGCGGCGCGCTTCTCGACCGTATATGGGTACCGCTGATAGATGCGTTTCATGCGGTTCTGCTCGCGGTGGTTCATACACTTGTCGATCACGGTGGGCAATACTCCCGTCGCCTGCATCAAGGTGGCGGCTGTTCGCCGTAAGTCGTGCGGAGTCCATTTCTCGTCGCCGAGAACGAGGGAGTTCGTTTTAGCGGTTCGGTTCGTATGTGCACCACGCTCGTAAAAGACTAACTGACGGTCGGCTACCTGCTTGGTAATACTTTTGAGGTCAATGTGCGTTTCCGGTTTGTCGTTGTGCTGGCGGGCGGGTAGCAGCCATTCCTTGCCGTTGGACAGTTGAAGGAGGGCGCTCATGTGCGTTGTGGCGTAGTCAGACAGAAATACAACGTGAGCATCCCCGTTCTTCGCGTTTTCAACTGGTACGCGCCAAGTCCGAAGTTCAAGGTTGATGTCGCGCTTGCGTGCCTTAATGACCTCGCCCACGCGTGCGTTGGTCGCCAAGATCAACATCAATACGTGCTTTGTCGGCTCCGGCAAGTTCGCAGACTCCAGTGCTTTCGGAAAGGCGCCGATCTCGTGATCGGAAAGGGTTCGTTCTCGTTCGGCGTCTGTCCCGCCGACATCCTTCTTTGAGACCATCATCAGAGGATTGGCGGAAACGTACTCCCGCGCCTGGCACCATTTGATGAACTGTTTGAGATCGGTGAGAGTCCGGTTGGCGAGCCGGTTCGCGCCTCGCGCGATAATCGCGTCCAGTGAGGACATGATGTCAGAGCGGCGTACGTCTTCCATCGCGATGTCGCCGATCACTGGAAGGACATCCTTTTTGAATGCGCGACGGACTTCTTGTCCGTTGTCTGCCCGCTTCTGCAGGGCGGACTCGGCCCACTCATTGAATCGCTCTTTGACCGTCTTACGGGCGAGCTTGTCCTCGAGGGTACGGACCTCTTCACTCGTGTCGACTAGCTTTTTCAGCCTTTCGATGAGTCTCTGTTCCAGCGGATCTTCCCCGGAACTAATGCACGCACGCGCACGGTCGCGGGCATCTCTAATCTGGCGCAGGCTCGCCTTCGGAAACGTACCGAGACGGATCTCACGGACCCCGCCGCTTGCTCGATAGCGCAATGAAAATTGAACCGATATGCCCTTCACCCCGGCACGGACCACACCAAAAACACCGCGTCCATCGGACAGACGACGGCCGTTGTCAGCCGGAATTAGCCCTTGCAATTCCCTCGTGGTGAGCGTACTCATTGCAGCCTCCGGGGCAAATTGCCCCCACATTTGCCCCCACAGATCCGGAAGCTTGGGTTGTATTGTAATGGAATTGCTAGGGCAAGTTGTTCTTAAATAATCATTAAAATCAATGGATTGCGTTGTTTTCTCGGATGCCAGGGGAACTCGGCGGAAGCGACAAAAAAGTGCATGGGGTGCAGGTGGTCGGAGGTTCAAATCCTCTCGCCCCGACCAGATAAGAACCCGCGTCGGCTTAAGCTGACGCGGGTTTTTTCTTGCCCGTCGCTTTTTTGCACATCGCGGCGCGGCCCCGGTAAAATGCAAGGTTGATCCACGGAAAGCGCCGTGATTTAGCGGAAGAGGATTCCCCGAACATGACTGATCTTCGTCTTACCATGCGGTTCGCTGCAGTGCTCGCCACCGGCGCGCTCGTTGCCGGTTGCGGTACGTCGTCGCCCACGAAAGTGGACTACAAGAGCGATTCGAAATCGAAGGAAGCGTCGCTCGCAGTGCCGCCCAACATGCTCGACGAGACGGCCGATCAGCGTTCGCTGCCGCCCCAGGGCGGCGCGACCTCCCTGTCCGCGCTTCAGCAGGTCCAGAAGGCGGCGCCTGCGCTGGACACCGTCGCTCCGGCCGTGACCGGCATGCATATCCAGCGCGACGGCACCGAGAGCTGGCTCGTGATCGACGGCAAGCAGCCGGCCGACATCTGGCCGCAGGTTCGCCGTTTCTGGCAGGAGCAGGGCTTCCTGCTCGTCGTCGACCAGCGGGACAAGGGCGTGATGGAAACCGACTGGAACGAAACCCATCCACAGATCAACGACGGCCTGATCCGCAGCGTGATCTCGAAGGCGATGGGCAACTCGTACGTGACGGCCGAGCGCAACAAGTACCGCACGCGTCTCGATTCGGCGCCGAATGGCGGCACCTACGTGTTCATCAGCCAGAAGGGGATGCGCGAGGCGATCACGGGCGCGAGCAACGATTCGAGCAAGTGGGAATCGAAGCCGAACGATCCGGCGCTCGAGACCGAATACCTGAAGCGGCTGATGGCCGTGCTCGCGCAGAACGAGCAGCGCGCGAAGAACGGCGAGCCGCCGATCGCGAACATCAAGGACAATGCGGCGCCGAAGGACAAGAAGGCCGACGCCGACGCATCGTCGAAGGCCGCCGCCGCGATTGCCGCGCAGAACGTCACGCGCACGTCGGCGCAAGGTAACGATGCGGCCGACGCGGCTGCAGTGCCGTCCGAAGTCACGCTCGGCGAGCCGTACGACCGGTCGTGGCTGCACGTCGGTCTTGCGCTCGATCGCGCGAACTTCACGGTCGACGATCGCGATCGCACGAAGGGCGTGTATTTCGTGCGTTATGTCGATCCGAAGGATCTGACTTCGGCCGAGCAGGGCTTCTGGAGCCAGTTGTTCCACGGCAAAAAGGAAAAGCAGGCGAAGCAGTACCGTGTCAACGTGAAGGCGCTCACGGCCGACCAGACGCGCGTCGCGGTCGTCGACGATGCGGGTGCGATCGACACGTCGTCGGCAGCTCGCCAGATCATGGGGCTGCTCGTGAATCAGCTCCGCTGATCTCGACGTTTCTCCGCACCAGTGAAAAGCCCGCCATTCGGCGGGCTTTTTCATGGCCGCTCGTCGGCGCGCACGTGTGCGAAAGGTTCGATCCCTCCTCGTGACGTTACGTAACATCCGCGCGTTACGGCGGCAGAACACGTGTCACATCGTCGTCGACGAAAAAATTGTCCTTATAAATCAATGGAATGACTGCTTTGTAACGGCTGGCACGCAACCTGCTCTATATATTGGAATCGTTAGAACAGGGAGGACGACGTCAGATGCCGGATGTGCGCCGCGAGCGCCGGATCAACGGTATCGATGTCTTCAAATGCCGGCGCGGCAAGCGCCGGTGCAACGGATGACGATCCGCGCGCCAGCGTGCGGATCTCGATGGCCCCGTCGCCTATCCTCGTAGGGCGACGGTTTCGCCCGCGCTTCTCTGAAGCGCGGGCTATTTTTTTTGGGGGCCGTCGTGCAATGTCGCATCGGCGCGGCCGATGCGCGATTCGCGTATTCTCGGACTTTTCTGATTGAAGGGGGCGGGAATGGCGGAAATTGCAGTTGTGGCGCTGATCGTGGCGAAGGCGGGCGCCGAGGACAAACTGCGTACCGTGCTCGAGGGGATCGTCGAGCCGACCCGCAGCGAAGCGGGTGCATTGCAGTACGACCTGCACCGGGACCTGAAGGAGCCCGCGCGGTTCGTATTCGTCGAGCGCTGGGAGAGCGAGGCGGCGCTTGCCGCCCATGCGCGTTCCGCGCACATTCTCGCTTATCGCGAAGCAGCGGCGGACTGGATCGAGCGTTCCGAAATCCGCGTGCTGTCGAAGCTCGTCTGAGCGGGATGGGGCGACCGGACGTGTCCGGTCGCAGTGGCGCGTCAGTGCGACGTGCTGGGGACGTCGAGGATCAGGATGATCGTCCAGTCGGCGTCGCCGTCGTGATGATACTGGCGCTCGGCAACAATGAACGGTTGCTGCTTGCCTTGCGGGCCGAGGAACAGCACGTCGCCCTCCATCGGCAGGCACTCGATCGGCGGCAGCGCGAGGAACGCGTCTGCCGAGCCGCGGGGCATCAGTTGCTTGATCTGGCGAGTGGCGGCTTCGGTCCACTCGATGTCGAGTTGAATGTTGCTCATGCTGTCCTCCGCACCGGGGTGCGCACGGGTGGAAAATTTCGGTGCGCGACTTTAGCACAGCGCACGGGCGCCGCAACCAAAAAAGCCGAACCCGGTTGCCCGGATTCGGCTTTTCGCTTGTGCGGTGCCGCCGAACTTACTGGCTGGCAGCGTCTGCCGGCGCGGCCTTGGCGGCCTTCTTGCCGGCCTTCTTCGCCGCTGCCTTGTGGTGAGCAGCCTTCTTTGCGTGGTGATGCTCTTCCTGCATCGCCGGCTGTGCGGCCTCGGCCGCTTGCTGCTGCTGCAGCGCCTGTGCGCGCTGCTCGATCTCGGAGATCTTGGCCGGATCGGTAATGGTCTTGATTTCCGTGCTCTCTTGCGCATACGCTGCGCCAGTCAGCGCCGACATCGCTACCAGGATAGCCAGGGACGTCTTCTTCATTGCTTTACCTCCGCTAAGTGGTGATGAACCCGAGTGTTGCCGTTTTGTCTGGCGACTGCAATCGAGTGCGTGTCGAGTGTAACAAAAGTGACGGATCAATGTGCATCGGATCGCGGCGCGACGCAAGCCCGCGTTGAAGTCGCGCAACACTTCGCGCATTTCGTCACGCGCCTGCCATCCTGGGCGGTACCGCCATTTCCGCTCCCGCTTTCGCGCAGCCGTCAGAACCACCCGAGCCATCGGTAGACGTGGAATTGCGCGATGCCGACCAGTTCGTGCAGCGCCTGCTCGGCGTTGGCCACATTGCGCCAGCGCGGCAACCAGCCCGTTTGCGCGCGCCGGCAATTCGCGTAAACGGGCTGCGGATCGATGCCGAAACGGCGAAAATCGAGCAATGCGCGGCGCATCTGGTACGACGAGGTGACGAGAATGCGCGTGTCGTCATACTGTGAGCGTAGTATAGGCGCAGTGAATTTCGCATTTTCGTAGGTTGTACGGCTGTTCGGTTCGAGAACGAGGTCGGCGGGGGCGACGCCTTCGGCGACGAGTTGGCGCCCGTATACGGCCGCCTCGGTTTCGCCGTGACGCTGCGGGTCGCCGCCCGACATCACCACGGTGCAGTGCTCGGCCTGCTGCCGGCACATGCGATAGAGCGCCGCAACCTTGTGGATGCGCGCGATGCCGTCGGGTGGCGACTGCAGCCCGGTGCCGGTGCGATGTGTTCCGGCGCCGATGAGAATCAGTGTGGTCCGCCCGTGCATGTCCGGGTGCTCGACCGGCAGGACGCCTGCCTCGGTCCAGGCGATCAGCGGCGCGGCGAGCCAGCCTGTCGCGAGCAACCAGAGCAGCGCAACGGCGGCGATCGAGATGATTCGCCGCCGCTTGCGGCAGAGCATGAAACAGATGAAGAGAAGTACAAATGAATCGAACAGAATCAATTTGATTGGGGTAAGGTGTCTTTTTATGGACGGCTGATGATCCGGCCCTGAAGCGACGCCGAACGTCGGCCCCAGAATCGGTGGCGGTATCGGCGGGCGGAGACCTCGCCCGGCGCGCCGCTTCGCATTGTCGCTGCACTTTAAGAAAGAATCGAGATGGCCACGTATTCCAACGAAGCGGTGCTCGACGCATTGAGACGAGTGCAGTACCGCCAGGTACCGTGGGCACGCCGCCCGGGTGTGTTCGAGTATCTCCGTTCGCTCGGGCTGATGGACACGGTCAGGCAGAAGACCGTTGCCCCCGCGCCGGGCTTCCACGCACCGGTCGACATCGCCGTGCTGACCGACAGCGGTCGAGCCGAATTTTCGCGCCTCGAACGCGACGAAAAATTACTTTCCTGGACCGATCGCCGCATGGACGACTACGCATTGAGCGAAGCGAGCGCCGTGGCGATTCTCGAAAGTCGGCTGTAGCGGCGGACCATCCGGTCTCCCGTCTCGTGCGTCGGCGCGGGCCCGCGGAGCAAAAAAAAAGCCCGTATCGCGAGGATACGGGCGTACCGGATACTTTTGCTGTTGCCACGCTGTGCTCATGGCAACGATGTGACTCGTCGCATGCAGCGCAGTTCCCGAAAGCCGGCATTTTCTTTGGTGAAATCCTGAAATTCGCAGGACTACGGATGACGCGGTACGTCGGACGGCTGCGAGCCGATGCGCGCACGCGCGTTGCTGGCGATGTCGCCGCGCAGGTCGCCGCGCGGCACGGTCTGCCGGCTGGACGAGTTGGCGGACGGCGGCTGGCGGAGGGTGTTCCGGTGATCCTGCTGGCGATGAGGCGGCTTCGAGCGATCGTCGGCGTGGGCTGGAGCGGTCAGCGCCAGGGAAATGACAATGCCGCATGCAACGAGCAGTGACATTGGTTTCATGGCGGGGCTCCCTTCAAGCCGTCGACGCGGCCTGTTGATATGACGCTAAGGTAAGCGCGGGAGTGCAGGCTTGCTGTAAATATTGGTAAATAGATGTATCGCGGCACGACAACGCGGTAATCGACGGCAATGCAGGCGTCGCGAAAAAGCCGCGTCGCAGAAAGAAACCGGGCGGCCGAAGCCGCCCGATCGAGCATTCGTTACGCCATCTTGACGGGGGCGCGCCAGGATTCCGGATTGGTCCAGAAGGCGCCGCGCAGCCGGTCGCGGCTCGGCGGTGCGGGCGGCTTCGCAGCGCTTGCGCCGATGCGCCCGCGCAGCGAGATCTGCCGGCCGCTCGTGCCGAGTCGCTTCACGATTTCGGCGAGCGTGCCGTCCGCCTGCCATTCGTCGAAGCGACGGCGGCAAGTCGGCGGCGACGGATAGCGGCCCGGCAGCTTCGACCAGCCTTCACCCGTCGACAGCACCCACAGCACGGCGTTTACCACCGAGCGGGCTTCCACGCGGGGACGGCCGCGCCGCTCACTCCGTGCGGGTTCCGAGCAAAACAGACCCTCGACCAGCACCCACTCGTTATCTCTCAAATCGTCGAACAGCATCATGTCCTCACCTCAGCGAAGCTAACTCCGGTGCGCTGCCTTGCGCCGCGCACTCTTCAAGCACTCGATCGTCGAGTGCCGGGTGGGGGCGTCCGGTTGGCCGGCAGCGGCGTTTCTGCCTTTCCGTCCGACGAAACCTGCGCCCTGTGCGTCAGGTTATGCACGAAGCGTGCCACGTCGGAGGCGAATTCCGCGAGAGCCGCTTGGCAGCGCGCTAACGGCTAAGTCAGCTAGGGGCGTATGAGACGCCAAAATAACCCGCCAGCAAATCGGGACAATCACCAATCTTGTGCAGTTCGCCCGGGCCACGTGCGTTTGCGGATGTATTGCACCGCAGCGAAACATGTGCGGCAGGTGCCGGATTCGCACATCGAAGCCGGATTCGCGCATTAAAATCGCGCATCGATATCGACGATTGATGAGGTCAAGAGATGAACGTCACGCTGCGCCAGCTTCGCGTATTCATCGAGGTAGCGCGGCTCAAGAGCTTCAGTCGCGCGGGCGACGAGATCGGGCTGACGCAGTCCGCGGTCAGCCGCTGCGTGCGCGAACTCGAGGCCGAGCTCGGGCTGAAGCTCATCGACCGTACGACGCGCGACGTGCAACTGACCGACGTCGGCGCGAACCTGATCGCGAGCGTGTCGCGCCTGATCGACGATCTCGACGACACGCTGCGCGAGATTCGCGAGATCGGCGAGCAGCGCCGCGGGCGCGTGATCGTCGCGGCGAGCCCGACGATCGCATGCAGGCTGATGCCGCGCGTGGTTGCATCGTGCGAGCGCCAGTTCCCGTTCGTGACGCTGGGCCTGCGCGACGACGTGCAGAGCGACGTGTTGCGCAAGGTGAAGTCGAGCGAGGTCGATTTCGGCGTCGTGATCGGGCCGCTCACGGTCGCCGATCTCGTCTGCGAATCGCTGATGACCGATTCGTTCTGCCTCGTCGCGCGTGCCGACCATCCGCTCGCGGCGCGTGCCGAGGTGCCGTGGACGGCGCTGGACGGCGAGCGCCTCGTGCTCCTCGATCATGCGTCGGGAAGCCGGCCGCTGATCGATGCCGCGCTGGCCGCTCATCACGTCAATGCGACGGTCATGCAGGAGCTCGGGCATTCGGCGACCGTGTTCGGGCTCGTCGAGGCCGGCGTTGGCGTGAGCGTGCAACCGTGGCTGTCGTTGCCGCTGCCGGCCGGCTCGACACTCGTCGCACGGCCGCTCACGCCGCGTACCGAACGCACCGTCGAACTGGTGCGACGCCGCGACCGGTCGTTGTCGCCCGCTGCGCAGGCGATCTGGGAACTCGTGCGGCAGATGCCGGCGAGGGCGGAGGATCTCGACTGACGCGCCGACGTGCGCCGGTCCCGCTTGCGGGCCGGTACACTACGCGGATCGTGTCCCTCGGCGGTGGTTCTCGATGACGCATTCCGCAGATCTTTTTCCGGTGACCGGCGAGCCGGCGGCACGCGCCGCGGTGCACGCACTGCGGCCGTCGCTGATCCGGGAGGTGGCAAACGCCGGCTTCGGCGTGCCGGACATGCTGCCGTTCTGGTTCGGCGAATCCGATCGCGTGACGCCGGACTTCATCCGCGACGCCGCAGCGGCGGCGCTACGCGACGGAGCGACCTTCTACACGCACAACCTCGGCACGGCGCCGCTGCGCGACGCGATCGCAGCCTACGTCGGCGCGCGCCACGGTGCGACGGCGGCTGACTCGGTGGCCGTCACGAGTTCGGGCGTGAGCGCGCTGATGCTGGCCGCGCAGATGCTGGTCGGTCCGGGCGAGCGCGTCGTCGCGGTCACGCCGCTCTGGCCGAATCTCGTCGAGATTCCGAAGATCCTCGGTGCGCAGGTCGAGTGCGTGCCGCTCGGCTATGGCGACGCGGGCTGGCAGCTCGATGTCGGGCGGCTGCTCGAGGCGCTGACGCCCGATACGCGGATGCTGCTGATCAACTCGCCGAACAATCCGACCGGCTGGACGATGTCGCGCGACGATCAGCAGGCCGTGCTCGCCCATTGCCGTCGTCACGGCATCTGGCTGGTTGCCGATGAAGTGTACGAACGGCTCGCGTTCGGCGCAGGCGGCGCGCCGTCGTTCCTCGATATCGCATCGCGCGACGAACGGGTCGTCGTCGTGAATTCGTTCTCGAAGGCGTGGGCGATGACGGGCTGGCGGCTGGGATGGCTCATTGCGCCGGCATCCGTGATGGGCGACCTGTCGAAGCTCGTCGAATACAACACGTCGTGTGCGCCCGGCTTCGTGCAGGCTGCGGGCGAGGTCGCGCTGCGCGACGGCGAGCCGTTCGTGCGGTCGTTCGTCGCGGCGCTGCGCGAAGCGCGCGATCATCTGGTCGCTGCGCTGCGGACGCTGCCGGGCGTCGAGGTGCCGCCTCCGCCGGGCGCGATGTATCTGTTCCTGCGCCTGCCAGGCGCGGCCGACAGTCTCGCGTTCTGCAAGACGCTGGTGCGCGACGCGGGGCTCGGTCTTGCGCCCGGGCGTGCATTTGGCCCCGAGGGGGAAGGATTCGTGCGCTGGTGCTACGCATGCGATCCGGCACGACTCGACGCGGGCGTCGAGCGACTGCGCCGGTTTCTCGCGCGCGGCGCGGCCGCCTGTTGAAGCAGGGCCGGAACGGACGCGGCGCACTGGCGGTGGCCTGCTCGGCTCATCTTTACGCACCGGGCAATTTTGCGTAATATGGCGCTCAGTCACGCGGTTCCGTCGTTGAGCCGTGCTGTTCCGTCCGGTTTGGGCCTGGCCTGAAGTTGGTTCGCCGCCCCCGGTTCGTGCTCCCATCAATATGACCGATCAGAATCGGGCGAGCGCGTCTTCCGTTCCTTTCGTCTGTTTGTTGATCCGGTTCGTTTGACCACAGGGTCTGGCCTAGCTGCATGAATACCCAAGAGGCGAAGATCGTCCTCGAGACTGCTTTGATCTGCGCGCAGGAACCGCTGAAGCTCGGCGATTTGCGCAAGCTCTTTGCCGACGGCGTGTCGGCTGACACGGTCCGCACGTTGCTCGAAGATCTGAAACAGGATTGGTCCGGCCGCGGCGTCGAACTGGTGGCGCTGGCGACCGGATGGCGCTTTCAGAGCAAGCCGGCGATGCGTCATTATCTGGATCGCCTGCATCCCGAGAAGCCGCCGAAATATTCGCGTGCGGTACTCGAAACGCTCGCGATCATCGCGTACCGGCAGCCCGTCACGCGCGGCGACATCGAAGAGATTCGCGGCGTCACGGTCAATACGCAGGTGGTCAAGCAGCTCGAGGATCGCAGCTGGATCGAGGTGATCGGTCATCGTGACGTGCCGGGGCGCCCGGCGCTGTATGCGACGACCAAGCAGTTCCTCGACGATCTCGGCCTGAAGGCGCTCGACGACCTGCCTGCGCTCGAAGAGCCGGCTGCGAACATCGAGGCCGCGCTGCTTGCGCAGCAGGCAATGGACTTCGACGGTGACGTGCCGGTTGCCGACGACACAGCGGGCGACGTGCCGCAGGCGCAGGCGGATGAAGTGTCCGTCGGCCAGTTGGTCGAATTGCCGGGCGATGCCGCGGCCGATGTCGCGTCGACGCAGGAAATCCCGAGCCGCGATACGCTCGATGCTGATCGCGGGCAAATGGAACAAACGGAACAGGTTGGCGCCGAAGCAGCGCCGACCGGTGTGCAGCCCGAGCCGCCGCGCGCGGATTGGAGCGAGGAAGATCGCAAGCCGGCCGCCGAAGCGGCTGCCGGAGACGGAGCGGAAGCGGCCGGGGACATGCCCGGCGAGGCTGGCCAGGCCGACGCCTCCCGCTCCCGTCCTGCGGACGGCGAGATGCTGGACGACACGTCCGACAGTCTCGCGGATGCCGTACGAAGCGCCAGTGCGCCCATCGGTGCCGACGCGCTGCCGGACGACGAAGCAGAACCCGAACAGCGTCGCGCCTGAGCGCGGCCAACTTCTTGCCGCGCCCGCGCCGGGCGCGAGACCTGACATTTTGAGGTTGTTTTGACAGATATCCACGATATTGAATCGTCCGCGCCTGCCGTGCAGGCAGCGCGTGCCGACGATGCACCGGAGCAGGACGCTTCGGCCGCGGGTGGCGACGAGCGTCCCCGTCGCGGTCTGCGGCGAGGCCCGCGCAGCCTGATCGCGCGCCGTCGCGCGGCGGCCAAGTCGAAGGGCGCCGAAGGCGAGCAGCAGGGCGGCGAAGGCGCGGACGCGCAGCCGGCCGAGGCCGCCGAAGCGCAGCCGGCGCGTGCGCCGCGCAAGGAAGGTGCGGCCAAGGGCGGTCGCAAGCCGGCCGTCAAGCGCGAAGGCGCGGCCAAGGACGGCCAGGGTGCCCAGGGCGGCCAAGGCCGACGCGGTAGCGCACCGAAGGCTGACGGCGGCTCGGCGAAGGCGGAAGGCGATGCGTCCCAGGACGAACTGTTCGCGTACGTGACGTCGCCGGCATTCGACGCGGACAACTCCGCGGGCGGTAGCGGCGTGCGTGCGCCGATGCTGCGTCGTGGTCGAAGCCAGCCGGCGAACAAGCGCGTGCTGTCGCCGGACGACGACGCGCCCAAGCTTCACAAGGTGCTGGCGGAAGCGGGCATGGGCTCGCGCCGCGAAATGGAAGAGCTGATCGTCGCCGGCCGCGTGTCGGTGAACGGCGAGCCCGCGCACATCGGCCAGCGCATCATGCCGACCGACCAGGTGCGGATCAACGGCAAGCCGGTCAAGCGCAAGCTGCAGAACAAGCCGCCGCGCGTGCTGCTGTACCACAAGCCGACGGGCGAGATCGTCAGTCATGCGGATCCGGAAGGCCGTCCGTCGGTATTCGACCGTCTGCCGCCGATGAAGACGGCGAAATGGCTTGCGGTGGGCCGCCTCGACTTCAATACCGAAGGTCTGCTGATGCTGACGACCTCGGGTGACCTCGCGAACCGCTTCATGCATCCGCGCTACAGCGTCGAGCGCGAGTACGCGGTACGCGTCGTCGGCGAGCTGGCCGAAGGCGCGCGGCAGAAGCTGCTGCACGGTGTCGAGCTGGATGACGGTCCGGCGAACTTCCTGCGCATTCGGGACGGCGGCGGCGAAGGCACGAACCATTGGTATCACGTCGCGCTGGCCGAAGGCCGCAACCGAGAAGTGCGCCGGATGTTCGAGTCGGTCGGCTTGATGGTGAGCCGGCTGATCCGTACGCGTCACGGCCCGATCCCGTTGCCGCGCGGCCTGAAGCGCGGCCGCTGGGAGGAACTCGACGACGCGCAGGTGCGCAAGCTGATGGCGACCGTCGGCCTGAAGGCGCCGTCCGAGGAGAAGGGCAAGCGCGGCGGTGCCGGCGAGGCCGAGCGTCGCCAGCCGGATCCGATGCAGACGTCGATGGGCTTCATCGGCCGCGAGCCGGTGCTGACGACGCACGGGCAGCTCGACCAGCCGCGTCGTGGCGGCGGCCGGCGCGGCGGGCCGGGCCTGCCGGGCCTGAGCGGCTACGGCAGCCTGCCGGTTGCGCCGTCGGGCTACGGCAACCGCACCGGTGGTGTCCGCGATGGCAACCGCACTGGCGGCGGCCGCGATGGCAATCGTTCGGGCGGCGGCGGCCGTGAGGTTGACGGCAATCGCGCGTCGTATGGCGCAGGCCCCAAGCGAGATGGCGCGGGCCCCAAGCGCGGCGGCGGCAAGGGTGGCAATCGTAATCCGAACGGCAATCGTACCGAAGGCGCCGGCAATGGCGGCGGCCCGCGCGGCGGCCAGCGTCCGCAGCGCAGTCGCACGCGCAGCCGCTGAGCGTTCAGGCGTGCGGCGGCGCAAAGCCGCCCGCGTGCCGGCGGGATCGGCATCCGTCCGGTTTTGTCGGCACGGCGCATTGCGTTTATTGCTTTCGACTGTATATATGTCACGTGCCGCTGCATGGCCGCCGGCATAGCCGATCTCCGGCGCGGCAGGATTGCGCCGCTTGATCGGGCAGCCCGATTTCGCATTTTCGGTCCGTAAAGGCAGGCGACGCGCCGCTTTTACCGGCTGGCTTGGCGTTTGCGCCAAAAATCGCTATAATCGCGGAGTCGCTGGGCGTACGGATTCAATGTGCGGCTCAGGTGCGACCACCAGTAAGAGAAGATGGGCGTTCCGCCCATTTTTTTTTGCTGAAACGGTTAGGCACTTCGGGTAGCGCTTCCTGCGCCGGCTAAGGCGCGCGCCCGCGGGTGAATCGCGAGCGGCGGGCGCGAACACCTGAGAGGACACAGTGCAACTGACGGAACTGATAGAAACCACGGTCACCGGGCTCGGCTACGAGCTGGTGGATCTCGAGCGCACCGGGCGCGGCATGCTTTGCATCTATATCGATCAGCCTGCCGGCATCTCGCTCGAAGATTGCGAAAAGGTCACGCGTCAGCTCCAGCACGTCTTGACGGTCGAAAACATCGATTACGAACGGCTCGAAGTCTCGTCCCCGGGGCTCGACCGCCCGTTGAAGAAGCTGGCCGACTTCGAGCGCTTCGTCGGCAGCGAAGTTTCCGTGACCTTGAAAAAGCCGCTGGACGGGCGCAAGACGTACCGGGGCATTCTGCACGCGCCGAATGGCGAAACGATCGGTTTGGAATTTGAGGGGAAGAAGGGCGAGGCGGCCATGCTGGATTTCACGCTGGCAGATATCGACAAAGCCCGCCTGATTCCGCAAGTTGACTTTAGGAGCCGCAAATAATGAGTCGCGAAGTGTTGATGCTGGTGGATGCGCTGGCGCGCGAGAAAAACGTCGACAAGGATGTGGTGCTGGGCGCCCTCGAGGCCGCGCTCGCTTCCGCTTCCAAGAAGCTGTTCGACGAAGGCGCCGAAATCCGCGTCCATATCGATCGCGAAAGCGGCGAGCACGAAACCTTCCGTCGCTGGCTTGTCGTACCCGACGAGGCAGGCTTGCAGGAGCCGGATCGCGAGATCCTGCTGTTCGAAGCACGTGAGCAGAAGTCCGACGTTGAAGTCGGCGAATATGTCGAGGAACCCGTCCCGTCGATCGAGTTCGGTCGCATCGGCGCGCAGGCCGCGAAGCAGGTGATCCTGCAGAAGGTGCGCGACGCCGAGCGCGAGCAGATCCTGAACGATTACCTCGAGCGTGGCGAAAAGATCATGACGGGTACGGTGAAGCGCCTCGACAAGGGCAATTTCATCGTCGAATCGGGCCGTGTCGAGGCGCTGCTGCGCCGCGATCAGCTGATCCCGAAGGAAAACCTGCGCGTGGGCGACCGCGTGCGTGCGTACATCGCGAAGGTCGACCGCACCGCGCGCGGCCCGCAGATCGAGCTGTCGCGCACGGCGCCCGAGTTCCTGATGAAGCTGTTCGAGATGGAAGTGCCGGAAATCGAGCAGGGCCTGCTCGAGATCAAGGCGGCAGCCCGCGACCCGGGCGTGCGCGCAAAGATCGGCGTCATCGCATACGACAAGCGGATCGATCCGATCGGCACCTGCGTCGGCATCCGCGGTTCCCGCGTGCAGGCCGTGCGCAACGAGCTCGGTGGCGAAAACATCGACATCGTGCTATGGTCCGAGGATCCCGCCCAGTTCGTGATCGGCGCGCTCGCGCCGGCAGCTGTCCAGTCGATCGTCGTCGATGAAGAAAAGCACTCGATGGACGTCGTCGTCGACGAGAACGAGCTGGCTGTCGCGATCGGCCGCAGCGGTCAGAACGTTCGCCTTGCCGGCGAACTGACCGGCTGGCAGATCAACATCATGACGCCGGACGAATCCGCCCTGAAGCAGGGTGAAGAGCGCGACCGGCTGCGTGCGCTGTTCATGGCGCGTCTCGACGTCGACGAAGAAGTTGCCGACATCCTGATCGACGAAGGCTTCACGAGCCTCGAAGAGATCGCCTACGTGCCGCTCAACGAAATGCTTGAAATCGAGGCGTTCGACGAGGACACCGTGCACGAACTGCGCAACCGCGCACGCGACGCGCTGCTGACGATGGCCATCGCGAACGAAGAAAAGGTCGAGAACGCAGCGCTGGATCTCAAGAGCCTCGACGGCGTCACGTCGGAGTTGCTCGCGAAGCTGGCCGAACACGGCATGCAGACGCGCGACGATCTCGCCGAGCTGGCTGTGGATGAACTGGTCGACATGACCGGGATGGAAGAGGATGCCGCTAAGGCGTTGATCATGAAAGCACGTGAACACTGGTTCCAGTGAGAAATGACCATGGCGCACTGATTTGATGGCGGCCGTATGGCCTGACCCGATGCTAACAGCAAGGAATCGGTCCTTGCACTAAGAGGAATGAATGGCGAGTAACAACGTAGCCCAATTTGCCGCGGAACTGAAAATGCCTGCTGGTGTGCTGCTCGAACAGCTGCAGGCAGCGGGCGTCCAGAAAGCGAGTGAAGACGACGCGCTGTCCGAAACGGACAAGGCGCGTCTGCTCGATCATTTGCGCAAGTCGCACGGCGCAACCGACGGCGACAAGCGCAAGATCACGCTGACCCGCAAGCATACGTCGGAGATCAAGCAATCTGACGCGACGGGCAAGGCTCGCACCATTCAGGTCGAGGTCCGCAAGAAGCGCACGTTCGTCAAGCGCGACGAAGTGAGCGACGGTGCGGAACAGGGTCAGGCGCAGGTCGCCGAAGCGGACGACGATGCGGAACTGAAGCGTCGCGAGGAAGAGGCGCGCCGCGAGGCCGAGCTGCTCGAGAAGCAGGCGCAGGAACTGCGCGAGCGCCAGGAACGCCTCGAGCGCGAGGAAGCCGAACGTCGCGCCCGCGAGGAAGCGGCCGAAGCCGAGCGCCGTCGCGCCGAGGAAGAAGCGGCGGCGAAGCGTGCCGCGGTCGAAGCCTCTACGGCACAGCAGCAGGCGGCAGCGCAGCAAGCCGCCGCGGCCGAGCAGGCAGCGACGAGTGCGAAGCCTGCGCAGGACGAAGCGACTGCGCAGTCCGCGCAGGACGAAGCACGCGCAGCCGCCGAACGTGCGGCGCAGCGCGAAGCGGCGAAGAAGGCTGAAGACGCTGCCCGCGAGGCGGCGGACAAGGCGCGTGCCGAGCAGGAAGAAATTCGCAAGCGTCGCGAGGCGGCAGAAGCCGAAGCGCGCGCGATCCGCGAAATGATGAACACGCCGCGCAAGGCCATGGTCAAGGCAGTTGAGCCGCCGAAGCCGGTCGAGCCGCCGAAGCCGGCCGAAGCGAAGGGCACGCTGCACAAGCCAGCGAAGCCCGAAGGCGCGCAGGCGCGTCCGGCTGTGAAGAAGCCGGCCGGTGCTGCACCGGCAACGACGCAGGCGCCGGCAGGCGCGGGCGACCGCAACAAGAAGCCGGGCGCAGGCAAGGGCGGCTGGCAGGACGACGCGTCGAAGCGTCGCGGCATCAAGACGCGCGGCGACTCGAGCGGCGGCGTCGACCGCGGCTGGCGCGGCGGCCCGAAGGGTCGTGGCCGTCATCAGGACAGCGCATCGTCGTTCCAGGCGCCGACCGAACCGATCATCCGTGAAGTGCACGTGCCGGAAACCGTTTCGGTTGCCGATCTCGCGCACAAGATGTCGATCAAGGCCTCCGAAGTCATCAAGGTGATGATGAAGATGGGCCAGATGGTCACGATCAACCAGGTGCTGGACCAGGAAACGGCGATGATCGTCGTCGAGGAACTGGGCCACCGTGCGGTTGCCGCGAAGCTGGACGATCCGGAAGCGCTGCTCGTCGAAGGCGAAACCGGTACCGATGCGGAGCAACTGCCGCGTCCGCCGGTCGTCACGGTGATGGGTCACGTCGACCACGGCAAGACCTCGCTGCTCGACCACATCCGCCGCGCGAAGGTTGCCGCAGGCGAAGCGGGCGGCATTACGCAGCACATCGGCGCCTATCACGTCGACACGCCGCGCGGCGTCATCACGTTCCTCGATACGCCGGGTCACGAAGCGTTCACGGCAATGCGTGCACGCGGCGCGAAGGCGACCGACATCGTGGTGCTGGTGGTGGCGGCCGACGACGGCGTGATGCCGCAGACGAAGGAAGCCATCGCCCACGCGAAGGCGGGTGGCGTGCCGATCGTCGTCGCGATCAACAAGATCGACAAGCCGGATGCGAACCTCGATCGCGTCAAGCAGGAACTGGTCGCGGAAGGTGTCGTGCCGGAAGAATACGGTGGCGATTCGCCGTTCGTGCCGGTGTCGGCGAAGACGGGCGCGGGTATCGACGATCTGCTCGAGAACTTGCTGCTGCAGGCCGAAGTGCTGGAACTGAAGGCACCGGTCGAAGCGCCGGCCAAGGGCCTCGTGATCGAAGCGAAGCTCGACAAGGGCAAGGGCCCGGTCGCGACGATCCTCGTGCAGTCCGGTACGCTGAACCGCGGCGATATCGTGCTCGCGGGCTCGGCCTACGGCCGCGTGCGCGCGATGCTCGACGAGAACGGCAAGCCGACGAAGGAAGCCGGCCCGTCGATCCCGGTCGAAATCCAGGGTCTGTCGGAAGTGCCGGGCGCGGGCGAGGAAGTGATCGTGCTGCCGGACGAGCGCAAGGCGCGTGAAATCGCACTGTTCCGTCAGGGCAAGTTCCGTGACGTGAAGCTCGCGAAGCAGCAGGCCGCGAAGCTGGAAAGCATGCTCGAGCAGATGGGCGAAGGCGAAGTGCAGAACCTGCCGCTTATCGTCAAGGCCGACGTGCAGGGCTCGCAGGAAGCGCTCGTGCAGTCGCTGCTCAAGCTGTCGACCGACGAAGTGCGCGTGCAGATCGTGCACGGCGCGGTGGGCGGCATCAGCGAAAACGACGTCAACCTTGCAACGGCGTCGAAGGCCGTCATCATCGGCTTCAACACGCGTGCGGATGCGCAGGCGCGCAAGCTCGCGGAAGCCAATGGCGTCGACATCCGCTACTACAACATCATCTATGATGCAGTGGATGAGGTGAAGGCAGCGATGTCGGGCATGCTGGCGCCGGAGAAGCGCGAAGTCATCACCGGTACGGTCGAGGTGCGCCAGGTCTTCAAGGTGCCGAAGATCGGCACGGTCGCTGGCTGTATGGTGACGGACGGTATCGTCAAGCGCTCGTCGTCGGTTCGCGTGCTGCGCAACAACGTCGTGATCTTCACGGGCGAACTCGAATCGCTGAAGCGCTTCAAGGACGACGTGAAGGAAGTGAAGCAAGGCTTCGAGTGCGGTATGTCGGTGAAGAACTTCAACGACGTCATCGAAGGCGACCAGTTCGAAGTCTTCGAAGTGACCGAAGTCGCGCGTACGTTGTAATCGTCGCGCATCGGCTCATGGGCGGGGCAGGCTTGAGCCTGTCCCGCCCATTTTCATGGTGGCGTGCCAACAACGGCCGCCGCTTTATCCTCGGATCACGGATCGATCATGTCCAGGAAACGTACTTCCCCCAATCGCAACGTTCAGATCGCCGACCAGATACAGCGCGATCTGTCCGAACTCATCATGCGCGAGGTCAAAGACCCGCGCATCGGCATCGTGACCATCCAGAGCGTGGAGCTCACGCCGGACTACGCGCACGCGAAGATCTACTTCACGGCGCTTACCGGCGATCCGGCCAAGACGCAGGAGGCGCTGAACCACGCGTCGGGTCACTTGCACAACCTGCTGTTCAAGCGCCTGCACATTCATACGGTGCCGACGCTGCATTTCCACTACGACCAGACGATCGAGAAGGCCGTGGAGATGTCGCGTCTGATCAAGGAAGCGAACTCGACGCGCGCGAAGGACGACGACGAGGCCGACGCGCCCACCAAGGACGACTGAACTCGACCGGCCTATGACGACTGCAGCATCCCAACGTCCGCGCGTGCCCCGGCGCCCGCTGGACGGCGTCCTCCTGCTCGACAAGCCGGTCGGCCTGTCGAGCAACGATGCGCTGATTCGCGCGAAGCGCCTGCTGCTCGCAAAGAAAGCCGGTCACACCGGTACGCTCGATCCACTGGCCTCGGGCCTGCTGCCGCTGTGCTTCGGCGAGGCGACGAAGTTCTCGCAGGATCTGCTCGAGGCCGACAAGACCTACGAAGCGACGATGCGTCTCGGCCTGCGCACGGCCACCGGCGATGCGGAAGGCGAAGTGATCGACACGCGGCCCGTCGAATGCGACCGGGCAGCGGTGGAGGCCGCGCTAGTGCGCTTCACCGGCGAGATCGTGCAGGTGCCGCCGATGTATTCGGCGCTCAAGCGCGACGGCAAGCCGCTGTACGAATATGCGCGCGCGGGCCAGACCGTCGAGCGCGAGGGCCGCAACGTGACGATCCATGTGCTCGACCTGCTCGCCTGCGCGCTGCCCGACGTGACGTTTCGCGTGACCTGCAGCAAGGGCACTTATGTGCGCACGCTGGCGGAAGATATCGGCGAGGCGCTGGGTTGCGGTGCGCATCTGACGATGCTGCGCCGCACGGGCGTCGGCGCGCTGACGCTCGAGCATGCGGTGACGCTCGATGCACTGTCGGACGCCGACGAATCGGCGCGCGATGCATGGCTCCAGCCGGTCGATGCATTGTTGTCGACGTTTCCGGCCGTTCGGCTCGACGACGCGAGCGCGAAGCGGTTCCTGCACGGCCAGCGTCTGCCGCTGTCGGAGCTCGGGCCGATCGACGCGGCCGACGGCGAGCGCGTGCGTGTCTACGACGCAACGCGGCTGCTCGGCGTGGCGCGCAAGGCGAATGGCGTGCTCGCACCGGAGCGGCTCGTCGTGACGGCTGCATGATGCTGCGGCGCGAGCGCGCCGTCGGAGCAACAAAAAGCCCGGTCGATTTCGACCGGGCTTTTGTTTGGCGCGCCGTAGCGCGGTGCCGGGTGGCGCTTAGTGCGCCGCCGACGCCGCCGCACCGGCATCGCCGCCGCCCGCGCGTTCAGGCTTGGTAATCCAGATCAGCCCGATCAGCAGCACGAAGATCATCGCCGAGATGTAGAACAGGTCGTTCACGCCGAGCTGCGCGGCCTGTTGCGTGGCCAGGTTGTTGATGAGGCCATGCGCCTGGTTCTGCGTCAGCCCGAGGTTGCCCATCTGCGTGACGGCCTGGTTGAACGTCGGGTTGTACACGTTCGTCTGCTCGACCAGTTGCGCGTGATGGAAGTTGTTGCGGTGATCCCACGCGGTCTGGAAGATCGACGTGCCGATGCCGCCGCACATGATCCGCACGAAGTTCGACAGGCCGGAAGCCGCGGGAATGCGGTGGCCGGGCAGGCCGGACAACGTGATCGACACGAGCGGGATGAAGAAGCCGGCCATCGCGATACCCTGCACGAGCGTCGGCAACGTCAGCGACCATTCGTCCACACCCGTCGTGTAGCGCGATCGCATCCAGAAGCACAGCGCGAATATGAGGAACGCGGCGGTCGCGATGTAGCGCGGATCGGTGCGCGGCAGGAACTTGCCGGTCAGCGGCGACAGCAGGATCGCGAACAGCCCGACCGGCGCCATCACGAGGCCGGCGTCGGTCGCCGTGTAGCCGATCTGGGTCTGCAGCCACAGCGGCAGCAGCACGAGGTTGCCGAAGTAGAGCCCGTAACCGACCGCCAGCGCGATCGTGCCGCCCGTGAAGTTGCGCATGCGGAACAGCGACAGGTCGACGACGGGGTGCTCGGCGGTCAGTTCCCAGATCACGAAGAACGCGAACGAGATGATCGCGATCAGCGCGAGCGCGACGATCGTCGTCGATGCAAACCAGTCCAGATCCTTGCCCTTGTCGAGCATGATCTGCAGCGAGCCGACCCATAGCACGAGCAGCGCAAGGCCGACGCCGTCGATCGGCGCGCGGCGCACGGTCGATTCGCGCGTGCGATAGATCGACCACGTGGCGAGCGCGGCGGCGATGCCGACCGGGATGTTCACGTAGAAGATCCACGGCCACGAGTAGTTGTCCGAGATCCAGCCGCCGAGAATCGGGCCCGCGACCGGCGCGATCAGCGTGGTCATCGACCACAGCGCGAGCGCCATCGGCGCCTTCGCGCGTGGATAGCTCGACAGCAGCAGCGATTGCGACAGCGGGATCATCGGACCTGCGACCGCGCCCTGCAGCACGCGCGACGCGAGCAGGAACGGCAGCGTCGGCGCGAGCCCGCACATCCATGACGAAATGACGAACAGGATGATCGACGCGAGAAACAGGCGGACCTGCCCGAAGCGGTCGGTCAGCCAGCCCGTCAGCGGCACCGAGATCGCATTCGCGACCGCGAACGACGTGATGACCCACGTGCCCTGGTCGGACGACACGCCGAGGTCGCCCGAGATGGTGGGGATCGCGACGTTCGCGATGGACGTGTCGAGCACGTTCATGAACACCGCGAGCGATACCGCGATCGTCCCGAGGACGAGTTGCCCGCCCTGCAAGGGCGGGTAGGAGGCAGGAGCCTGTGCCATGTCGGTTGTCTTTCCGGAGTCGGAACGGTTACATCATTTTCGCGGCGCTGCTCTGCTTTGCCGCGGCCGGTGCCGACGCATTGCTGCCCGTGTTCTCGGCGATGATGCGCGCGATTTCGGCGTCGGCTTCGTCGCCGTACTTCGCGAACACGTTGGTCTCGTAGACGGTGTTCGGTGCGTTGACGAGCTGGTCGCCGCGTTCGTCCTTGATGTCCACGTCGACCTGCATCGACAGGCCGATGCGCAGCGGATGCTTGTCGAGATCCTTCGGGTCGAGCTCGATACGCACCGGCAGGCGCTGCACGACCTTGATCCAGTTGCCGGTTGCATTCTGCGCCGGCAGCAGCGAGAACGCCGAGCCCGTGCCGGCCGAGAAGCCGATGACCTTGCCGTGGTAGGCGACCGACGAGCCGTAGATGTCGGCCGTCAGCTCGACCGGCTGGCCGATGCGCATGTGCTTGAGCTGGACTTCCTTGAAGTTCGCGTCGACCCAGACGGCATTCAGCGGCACCACCGACATCAGCGGCGTGCCGGGCGACACGCGCTGGCCGACCTGCACCGAGCGCTTCGCGACGTAGCCCGTAACAGGCGCCGGCAGCACGTTGCGCGCGTTCGTGAGATACGCGTCGCGAACCTTCGCGGCGGCGGCCATCACGTTCGGGTGCGACGCGATCGTCGTGTTCGCGGTCAGCGCGCGATTCGACGCCAGCTGCTGCTGCGAGGCGTCGAGCGATGCCTGGGCGGCGCGCACGGCGTCACGTGCGTGCGAGATCTCTTCCTGTGACACGGCACCCGTCTGTGCGACGGCCACACGGCGACGCAGGTCGTCCTGGGCCTTCGACAGGTCGGACTGGCGCAGTGCGACCTGCGCGCGGTACTGGTCGTCGTTGACGAACAGGCCGCGTACCTGGCGCACCGTCTGCGCGAGGTTGGCTTCCGCCTGCTGCAGCGAGACCTGCGAATCGGCCGGGTCGAGCACGACCAGCGGGTCGCCGGCCTTGACCGTCTGCGTATCGTCGGCCTTCACGGCAATCACGGTGCCGGTGACCTGCGGCGTGATCTGCACGACGTTGCCGTTCACGTACGCATCGTCGGTCCCTTCATGGAAGCGGGCGACGAGGAAGTAGTACAGGCCGTACGCGATGGCCGCGATCACGATGACCGCGACGAGCAGCGTCATCATCCGTTTGCGCTTCCCGTTGTTCTGCGACTGTGCGCTGGCGGCGTTTTGTTGAGGGTCGCTCATGGCGATTTTCTCCGTCCGTTATTTCGAGTGTCTGCGTAGTGGTGGCGCCGGATCAGTTGGCGGCCTGTTTGGTCGGCTTGTCGGCGTCGGGCGCGGCGAGCGGCGTGCCGGTCGCGTCGAACCCGCCGCCCAGCGCCTTGATCAGCGCGAGCTGCATGTCGCGTCGGCGCATCTTCAGGTTGGTCACCGTCTGCTCCGATGCGAGGCGGTTGCTGTCCGCGGTCAGCACCTGCAGTTGCGGCGACAGGCCGGCCTTGTAGCGGATCACGGCGAGATCGTACGCGCGCGTCGACGCGTCGAGCGCGCGCTGCGCGTCGCCCATCTGGCGATCGACCGCGCGGATCGACGCGACCTGCGTCGCAACGTCGTTCAGCGCGCTGATCAGCGTCTGGTTGTAGTTCGCCACCGACAGGTCGAAGTCCGCGTAACGACCCTTGAGCTGGGCGCGCAGCGCGCCGGCGTCGAAGATCGGCAGGTGGATCGCCGGGCCGAACTGCGCCTGGCGGCTCGCGAAGTTCAGGAATTTGCCCCAGCCGAACGCATCGAAGCCGAAGCCGGCCGCGAGGTTCACGTCGGGGTAGAACTCGGCCTTCGCTTCCTTCACGTCGTGCATCGCGGCCTCGACCTGCCAGCGCGCGGCGACGATGTCGGGGCGGCGCGAGACGAGATCGGCCGGCAGGTTGCCGGGCAGCGCGACGTCGCCGCTCGGGCTCACCACGGGCGCCGCGATCTGCAGCCCGCGATCCGGACCCTTGCCGAGCAGTGCGGCGAGCTGGTAGCGCACCGTCGTGATCTGGCCGTCCAGATCCGACAGCGAAGCCTGGGTCGTCGCGATATTGCCGCGGGCCGTCTGGCGTTCGACGTTGGTGTCGAGGCCGGCCGACACGCGGCCGTCGGTGATCTTGCCGACCGTCTCGCGGTTGGCGATCTCGCGTTGCGCGATATCGCGCAGCGCATAGAGCTGCGCGAGCGAGTTATAGGTGCGCGCGACCGACGACGCGAGCGTGATGCGCGCCTGCTGCATGTCGGCTTCGGCCGCCTTTTCCTGCGACACGGCGGTGTGCAGGCGTTCGCGGTTCTTGCCCCACAGGTCGAGCTCCCACGATGCACTCGCGAGCGCGTTGTTCTCGCTGTACCACTGGCCACCGTACGGGGGCGGGAACAGCGCGTTCGACGAATACAGCTCGCGCGTCCACGAGTAGCTGGCCTCGGCCTTCGGCAGCAGGTTCGAACGCGACGATTCGATGTACGACGACGCTTTCGCGATGCGCGCCTGCGCCTGCGCGATCGACGGATTGCCCTGAAGGGCTTCGTCGATCAGTTTCGGCAGTTGCGGATCGCCGAACTGGCTTGCCCAGTCGAGCGCCGGCCACTGGCCGCCCTGGGCCGGCAGGCTCTGGGCGGATTCGAATTGCGACGCGGGGGCGATCTGCTTGTCGCTCTTGATGCCGATGTAGTTCGCGCAGCCCGTCAGCGCCAGTGCGGCGACCGCGGCGGCGACGGCGGCGCGGCACGACCCGGTGCGCACGGACAACGGGGAGGATTTCATCGCGCTGACCCCTGACTCGGAATGAATGATGGACACTGCAAGGATTTCCTTACATTAATCTGTCAAAAGTAATTGTTATGGCAACTATTACGCGATGCTACCGCCGGCCGTCTCGCAATAGTTGCTGAGAATGCGGCGCAGCATGCTCTTCAGGAACCCGACTTCTTCCGGCGTAAACCCGTCCAGCACCTGGTCGAGCACGCTGCGGAAAATGGGTGGCAGCCGCTCGGCAAGCGCGCGGCCTTCGTCGGTCAGTTCGAGGCGCACGACGCGCCGATCCTCGATGCTGCGGACACGGGACAGCAGGCCGCGTTTTTCGACCCGGTCGAGCAGGCGCGTGACCGCGCTCGCGTCGATCCCGTATTCGCGCGCGAGCTCGGCGGCCGTCGAGCACTTGCCGACCGCGATCATGAACAGCATGCTCGCCTGCGTACCCGTGATGCCGAGCTCTTCCTGCGTGCGTTGCGTGACGAGGTTGGTCATCACCGACTTCACGCGCGACATCAGATAACCGACGCTGTCGTTCATCTGGTACGAAGACAGCGGCGAAACGGGCGGTTGGGTAGAAGAATCCGACATAAAACCCTGAAGCTGCAATAGTTGACTAGGCAGCAGTATAGGCACAATTGTTTGCCGCGGCAAATGTTAATCGAACGGCAAAGGGTGCGCTTCGCATGGCGAAAATCCCTTGTCTTCATAAGGTTTTTCATGCCTGCCGGCAGCAGTCCTTCGGTCGGTTTGCCCGTTCGAGGGGAGGGCGGGCAGGCCCGGTTTGTTGCGTTGCAACGTGCCGTCAGCTCTCGCCATTCGCACGTGCTATAATTTGTGGCTTCCAAGCTGCTAACGCGCACGCACGTGTCGAACGAGCGTGCGCGTTTGCGCGTTAAAACGATTTCCAGGTTTCTATGACCCGCGCCCTTCGCAACATCGCCATCATCGCCCACGTCGACCACGGCAAGACTACGCTCGTCGACCAACTGCTCCGCCAGTCCGGCACCTTCCGCGAGAACCAGCAGATTGCGGAGCGGGTGATGGATTCGAACGACATCGAAAAGGAGCGCGGGATCACGATTCTCGCGAAGAACTGCGCGGTCGAGTACGAAGGTACGCACATCAACATCGTCGACACGCCGGGGCATGCGGACTTCGGCGGCGAGGTCGAGCGCGTGCTGTCGATGGTCGACTCGGTGCTGCTGCTCGTCGACGCGGTCGAGGGCCCGATGCCGCAGACGCGCTTCGTCACGAAGAAGGCGCTTGCGCTCGGCCTGAAGCCGATCGTCGTCATCAACAAGATCGACCGTCCGGGCGCACGGATCGACTGGGTCATCAACCAGACCTTCGATCTGTTCGACAAGCTGGGCGCGACCGAAGAGCAACTCGACTTCCCGATCGTCTACGCATCCGGCCTGAACGGCTACGCGTCGCTTGATCCGGCCGCGCGCGAAGGCGACATGCGCCCGCTGTTCGAGGCGATCCTCGCGCACGTGCCGGTTCGCCCGGCCGATCCGGAAGCGCCGCTGCAGCTCCAGATCACGTCGCTCGACTATTCGACGTACGTCGGCCGGATCGGCGTCGGCCGCATCACGCGCGGCCGCATCAAGCCGGGCCAGTCGGTCGTGATGCGCTTCGGCCCGGACAGCGACGTGCTGAGCCGCAAGATCAACCAGGTGCTGTCGTTCAAGGGCCTCGAGCGTGTGCAGGTCGACTCGGCCGAAGCGGGCGACATCGTGCTGATCAACGGTATTGAAGATGTCGGCATCGGCGCGACGATCTGCGCGGTGGATACGCCGGAAGCGCTGCCGATGATCACGGTCGACGAGCCGACGCTGACGATGAACTTCCTCGTCAACTCGTCGCCGCTCGCGGGCCGCGAAGGCAAGTTCGTGACGAGCCGCCAGATCCGCGATCGCCTGATGAAGGAACTGAACCACAACGTCGCGCTGCGCGTGAAGGACACCGGCGACGAAACGGTGTTCGAGGTGTCGGGCCGCGGCGAACTGCACCTGACGATTCTCGTCGAGAACATGCGCCGCGAAGGCTACGAGATGGCCGTGTCGCGTCCGCGCGTCGTGATGCAGGAAATCGACGGCGTGAGGCACGAGCCGTACGAGCTGCTGACGGTCGACCTCGAAGACGAACACCAGGGCGGCGTGATGGAAGAGCTGGGTCGTCGCAAGGGCGAAATGCTCGACATGGCGTCGGACGGCCGTGGCCGCACGCGTCTGGAATACAAGATCTCGGCGCGTGGCCTGATTGGCTTCCAGAGCGAATTCCTGACGCTCACGCGCGGCACGGGCCTGATGAGTCACATTTTCGACTCGTACGCACCGGTCAAGGACGGGTCGGTCTTCGAGCGCCGCAACGGCGTGCTGATCTCGCAGGACGACGGCGCTGCCGTGGCCTACGCACTGTGGAAGCTGCAGGATCGCGGCCGCATGTTCGTGAAGCCGGGCGACGCGCTGTATGAGGGCATGATCATCGGCATCCACAGCCGCGACAACGACCTGGTCGTGAACCCGATCAAGGGCAAGCAGCTGACCAACGTGCGCGCGTCGGGTACCGACGAAGCCGTGCGTCTCGTGCCGCCGGTCCAGATGTCGCTGGAATACGCGGTCGAGTTCATCGACGACGACGAGCTCGTCGAAGTCACGCCGCAGTCGATCCGCCTGCGCAAGCGCTTCCTGAAGGAGCATGAGCGTCGTCGCGCGAGCCGCGAAGGCGCGGTCGACTGAGCGTTTCGACCGGTCTCCCTGCATGACGGAAAAGGCTGCCTCGGGGCGGCCTTTTTTGCATCTGCGCGACGTGCAATCGGGTTGTCTGCAAAACACTGTTCCCGCGAGGCGTGGCAATCCGGCAAAACCCCGCCGTGCGGTGCTTTCAGGCACATTTCGCCGTGAACTCCGGTATCGGTTCTGTGATATGCTGCGCGCACGCAAGTTTTAGGTCCTTCCAAGCAAGACTTGATTCGCAATCCGCTAAACGGTCAGGCCGTGTCGCGGAAGGTTGAGTAACCCGCTATTTCTCGAGAAGCTCGAAGAAAGGTGAGCGTAAAATGTCAGATGTAATGAAGCAGTTTCAGCTGAACTCCTATCTGTTCGGCGGCAATGCTTCGTACGTTGAAGAACTGTACGATGCATACCTCAATAATCCGGCGTCAGTGCCCGAGAACTGGCGAGAGTATTTCGACGCGCTGCAGAATGTGCCTGCAACGGACGGTTCGAATGCCAATGACGTCGCGCATTTCCCGATCGTCGAATCGTTCGCCGAGCGGGCGAAGGCCAATGCCTTCATCCCGCGCGAAAGCACCACCAATCTTGCTGCGGCACGCAAGCAAGTTCACGTGCAGTCCCTCATCAGCGCCTATCGCTTCCTTGGCTCGCAATGGGCCAATCTCGATCCCCTGAAGCGTCGCGAACGTCCCGCCATTCCCGAACTCGAACCCGCGTTCTACGACTTCTCCGAAGGCGACCTCGACCAGACGTACAGCGCGAGCAACCTGTATTTCGGTTTCGACCAGGCTTCTCTGCGCGATATCGTCAAGGGGCTGCGCGACACGTATTGCGGCACGATCGGCGCTGAATACATGTACATCAGCGACCCGGAGCAGAAGCGCTGGTGGCAGGAGCGCCTGGAGTCGACCCGCGCGACGCCGAACTTCTCGGCCGACGAGAAGAAGCACATCCTGAATCGCCTGACGGCCGCTGAAGGCCTCGAGCGTTACCTGCACACCAAGTACGTCGGCCAGAAGCGTTTCTCGCTCGAAGGCGGCGAAAGCTTCATCGCGGCGATGGACGAAGTCGTCCAGCACGCGGGCAAGAGCGGCGTGCAGGAAATCATCATCGGCATGGCACACCGTGGCCGTCTGAACGTGCTGGTCAACACGCTGGGCAAGATGCCGGCCGACCTGTTCGCCGAATTCGAAGGCAAGCACGTCGACGACCTGCCGGCAGGCGACGTGAAGTACCACAAGGGCTTCTCGTCGGACGTGTCGACGGAAGGCGGCCCGGTCCACCTGTCGCTCGCGTTCAACCCGTCGCACCTCGAGATCGTGAACCCGGTGGTCGAAGGTTCCGCGAAGGCGCGGATGGATCGCCGCGGCGACGAAGACGGCCTGCAGGTGCTGCCGGTGCAGATCCACGGCGACGCGGCCTTCGCAGGCCAGGGCGTCGTGATGGAAACGCTGAACCTCGCGCAGACGCGCGGCTACGGCACGCACGGCACGCTGCACATCGTCATCAACAACCAGATCGGCTTCACGACGTCCGACCCGCGCGACGCGCGCTCGACGCTGTACTGTACCGACGTCGTCAAGATGATCGAGGCGCCGGTGCTGCACGTGAACGGCGACGATCCGGAAGCGGTGATCCTCGCGACGCAAATCGCGATCGACTACCGGATGCAGTTCCACAAGGATGTCGTGATCGACATCGTCTGTTTCCGCAAGCTGGGTCACAACGAGCAGGACACGCCGGCCGTCACGCAGCCGCTGATGTACAAGAAGATCGCGCAGCACCCGGGTACCCGTGCGCTGTACGCCGAGCGGCTCGTGCAGCAGGGCGTGATCACCGCGGAAGACGCCGACGCGTACGTGAAGGCGTACCGCAAGGCAATGGACGACGGTCACCACACGGTCGACCCGGTCCTGTCGAACTACAAGAGCAAGTACGCGGTCGACTGGGTTCCGTTCCTGAACCGCAAGTGGACGGATGCAGCCGACACGGCCGTGCCGCTCGCAGAACTGAAGCGCCTCGGCGAACGCATCACGACGGTCCCGGAAAACTTCAAGGTCCACCCGCTCGTCGAGCGCGTGATCAACGACCGCCGCAACATGGCGCGTGGCGACCAGCCGCTCGACTGGGGCATGGGCGAGCACCTCGCGTTCGCGTCGCTCGTCGCATCGGGCTACTCGGTACGCCTGACGGGCCAGGATTCGGGCCGCGGCACGTTCACGCACCGTCACGCGGTGCTGCACGACCAGAACCGCGAGCGCTGGAACGACGGCACGTACGTGCCGCTGCAGAACATCGCTGAAGGCCAGGCGAAGTTCACGGTGATCGACTCGGTGCTGTCGGAAGAAGCGGTGCTGGGCTTCGAATACGGCTACTCGACCGCCGAGCCGAACACGCTCGTGCTGTGGGAAGCGCAGTTCGGCGATTTCGTCAACGGCGCGCAGGTCGTGATCGACCAGTTCATCTCGTCGGGCGAAGTGAAGTGGGGCCGCGTGTCGGGTCTCACGATGCTGCTGCCGCACGGCTATGAAGGCCAGGGTCCGGAACACTCGTCCACGCGTATCGAGCGTTTCCTGCAACTGTGCGCGGATCACAACATGCAGGTCGTTCAGCCGACGACGCCGGCGCAGATTTTCCACCTGCTGCGTCGCCAGATGATCCGCCTGTTCCGCAAGCCGCTGATCATCGCGACGCCGAAGTCGCTGCTGCGTCACAAGGAAGCGGTGTCGGACCTGTCGGAACTGGCGAAGGGTTCGTTCCAGCCGGTGCTGAGCGAAACCGACGGCGGCATCGACGCGAAGAAGGTCAAGCGCGTGCTGGCATGCTCGGGCCGCGTGTATTACGACCTCGTCGCACATCGCCGCGAAGCGAAGGCGAACGACGTCGCGATCATTCGTATCGAGCAGCTGTATCCGTTCGCGCACAAGCAGTTCGAAGCCGAAATGAAGAAGTACGAGAACGCGACTGAAGTGGTCTGGGTGCAGGACGAGCCGCAGAATCAGGGCCCCTGGTTCTACGTCGAGCACCATCTGAAGGAAGGCATGAAGGACGGGCAGAAGCTGGCATACAGCGGCCGTCCGGCTTCGGCCTCGCCGGCGGTTGGCTACTACGCGAAGCACTACGAGCAGCAGAAGGCCCTGATCGAAGGTGCTTTCGGCCGCCTGAAGAGCGCATCGATCGCGAAATAACCGACGGAAGCGAAACGGGAAGGCGCGATGCGCTTTCCCGTCTCTTTTGGCCCGCCGGGCGCGTCGCGCGCCGCACCGGCCGAAGGAATCGCACGAACCTCGTCATTACCCAGATTAAGCATCCAGGAAAATCACATGGCTATCGTAGAAGTCAAAGTCCCCCAGCTTTCGGAGTCGGTTTCGGAAGCCACCATGCTGCAGTGGAAGAAGAAGCCGGGCGAGGCAGTCGCGCAGGACGAAATCCTGATCGAACTCGAGACCGACAAGGTCGTGCTCGAAGTGCCGGCACCGGCCGCGGGCGTGCTCGCGCAAGTGCTGCAGAACGATGGTGACACGGTGGTTGCCGATCAGCTGATCGCGACGATCGACACCGAAGCGAAGGCCGGCGCAGCCGAAGCAGCGGCGGGCGCCGCCGAAGTCCAGCCGGCAGCTGCACCTGCTGCAGCCGCACCGGCAGCACAGCCGGTCGCCGCAGCGGCATCGTCGGCCACCGCATCGCCGGCCGCATCGAAGCTGCTGGCCGAAAAGGGCCTGTCGGCGGGCGACGTCGCAGGTTCGGGCCGCGACGGCCGCGTCACGAAGGGCGACGCGCTGGCCGCAGGCAGCGCACCGAAGGCCGCTCCGGCTGCCGCACCGGCAAAGACCGCTGCGAAGCCGTCGCTGCCGGACGTGAAGGTGCCGGCGTCGGCGACGACCTGGCTGAACGACCGTCCTGAGCAGCGCGTGCCGATGTCGCGCCTGCGTGCGCGTATCGCCGAGCGTCTGCTCGAATCGCAGCAGACCAACGCGATCCTGACGACGTTCAACGAAGTGAACATGGCTCCGGTCATGGAACTGCGTAACAAGTACAAGGACAAGTTCGAGAAGGAACATGGCGTGAAGCTCGGCTTCATGTCGTTCTTCGTGAAGGCGGCTGTCCACGCGCTGAAGAAGTTCCCGCTCGTGAACGCGTCGATCGACGGTAACGACATCGTCTATCACGGCTACTTCGACATCGGTATCGCCGTCGGCTCGCCGCGCGGTCTCGTGGTGCCGATCCTGCGCAATGCCGACCAGATGAGCCTCGCCGACATCGAAAAGAAGATCGCCGAATTCGGCCAGAAGGCGAAGGACGGCAAGCTGTCGATCGAGGAAATGACGGGCGGTACGTTCTCGATCTCGAACGGCGGCGTGTTCGGCTCGATGCTGTCGACCCCGATCATCAACCCGCCGCAGTCGGCAATCCTCGGCGTGCACGCGACGAAGGAGCGTCCGGTCGTCGAAAACGGCCAGATCGTGATCCGTCCGATCAACTACCTCGCGCTGTCGTACGACCACCGGATCATCGACGGCCGCGAAGCCGTGCTGTCGCTCGTCGCGATGAAGGATGCGCTCGAGGATCCGGCACGCCTGCTGCTCGACCTGTAAGCCACGCCTCTGCATTGACCCGCTCCTCACGGGCGCGCGATCGCGCGCCCGTGAGGACGCACAAGAAGAAAGGATTTCCATGTCCAAGGAATTTGACGTCGTCGTGATCGGCGCCGGCCCCGGCGGCTACATCGCCGCGATCCGCGCCGCGCAGCTGGGCAAGACCGTTGCCTGTATCGAGAAGTGGAAGAACCCGGCCGGTGCGCTGAAGCTCGGCGGCACCTGCCTGAACGTCGGCTGCATCCCGTCGAAGGCGCTGCTCGCATCGTCGGAAGAGTTCGAGAACACGTCGCATCATCTGGCCGATCACGGCATCAGCGTCGACGGCGTGAAGATCGACGTCGCGAAGATGCTCGGCCGCAAGGACGGCATCGTCGAGAAGATGACGAGCGGGATCGAGTTCCTGTTCAAGAAGAACAAGATCACCTGGCTGAAGGGCCATGGCAAGTTCGCCGGCAAGACCGACGCGGGCGTGCAGATCGAAGTGAGCGGCGAGGGTGAAACCGAAGTCGTCACCGCGAAGAACGTGATCATCGCGACGGGCTCGAAGGCGCGTCACCTGCCGGGCGTTCCGGTCGACAACAAGATCGTTTCGGACAACGAAGGCGCGCTGACGTTCGACGCGGTGCCGAAGAAGCTCGCCGTGATCGGCGCAGGCGTGATCGGCCTCGAGCTCGGCTCGGTGTGGCGCCGCCTGGGCGCCGAAGTGACGGTGCTCGAAGCGCTGCCGGCATTCCTCGGCGCAGCCGACGAAGCGCTCGCGAAGGAAGCGGCCAAGCTGTTCAAGAAGCAGGGCCTCGACATCCATCTCGGCGTGAAGATCGGTGACGTGAAGACGACCGCGAACGGCGTGTCGATCGCTTACACCGACAAGGACGGCAACGCGCAGACGCTCGACGCCGACCGCCTGATCGTGTCGGTCGGCCGCGTGCCGAACACCGACAACCTCGGCCTCGAGGCGATCGGCCTGAAGGCGAACGAGCGCGGCTTCATCGACGTCGACGACCACTGCCGCACGGCGGTGCCGAACGTGTACGCGATCGGCGACGTGGTGCGCGGCCCGATGCTCGCGCACAAGGCGGAAGACGAAGGCGTGCTGGTCGCGGAAGTGATCGACGGCCAGAAGCCGCACATCGACTACAACTGCATTCCGTGGGTGATCTACACGTACCCGGAAATCGCGTGGGTCGGCAAGACGGAGCAGCAGCTGAAGGCGGAAGGCCGCGAGATCAAGTCGGGCAAGTTCCCGTTCTCGATCAACGGCCGCGCGCTCGGCATGAACGCGCCGGACGGCTTCGTGAAGATGATCGCGGATGCGAAGACCGACGAACTGCTCGGCGTGCACGTGATCGGCGCGAACGCGTCGGATCTGATCGCGGAAGCCGTGGTGGCGATGGAATTCAAGGCGGCGTCGGAAGACATCGCCCGCATCTGCCATCCGCACCCGTCGATGTCGGAAGTGATGCGCGAAGCGGCACTCGCCGTCGACAAGCGCTCGCTGAACAGCTGAGCACGGTTTAGCGCCTGCCGGCCGTCGGCCGGCGCTGCCGTCTCATGACGAAGGCGGGCGGGGTTTCCCGCCCGCCTTCGTTCTTTCCGGTTTGCCATGAACGTCATCGAATACTACACGCGCGAATTGACCACGCGCGGCTATCAGTCCGATCCCGCGCAGCGCGCGGCCGTCGATCGCCTGCAGTACTGTTTCGACGAGTGGGTCGAGTACAAGGCGCGCCGCTCGAACGCATTCAAGAAGCTCATCAATCATCCGGACCTGCCGCGCGGCATCTACATGTGGGGCGGCGTCGGTCGCGGCAAGAGCTTCCTGATGGACAGCTTCTACGCGGTCGTGCCCGTGCAGCGCAAGACGCGCCTGCATTTCCACGAATTCATGCGTGAAGTGCACCGCGAGCTCGAGGAGCTGAAAGGGCAGGCCGATCCGCTCGACGAACTCGCGCGGCGCATCGCGAAGCGCTATCGGCTGATCTGCTTCGACGAGTTCCACGTGTCGGACATCGCCGATGCGATGATCCTGTACCGTCTGCTCGATCGCCTGTTCAACAACGGCGTGCAGTTCGTGATGACGTCCAACTACGATCCCGATGACCTGTACCCGGACGGTCTGCATCGCGACCGCATGCTGCCGGCGATCGCGCTGATCAAGGACAGGCTCGACGTGCTCAACGTCGATGCGGGTGTCGACTATCGCCAGCGCACGCTCGCGCAGGTGAAGATGTATCACACGCCGCTCGGTGCGGATGCCGATCGCGAACTGCGCCATGCATTCGCGAAGCTTGCCGCGGTACCCGACGAGAGCCCGATCCTGCATATCGAGAAGCGCGAGCTGAAGGCGCTGCGCAAGGCGGACGGCGTCGTATGGTTCGACTTCGCGACGCTGTGCGGTGGCCCGCGTTCGCAGAACGACTATCTCGAACTCGCGAGCCGTTTCCATGCGATCGTGCTGTCGGAGGTGCCGCAGATGTCGCCACGGATGGCGTCCGAGGCGCGCCGCTTTACCTGGCTCATCGACGTGCTGTACGACCACAAGGTCAAGCTGCTGATGTCGGCAGCCGTGCCGGCGGAGGAGCTGTACGTCGAAGGCCCGATGGCCAACGAATTTGCGCGCACGGTATCGCGGATCGTCGAGATGCAGTCGAAGGAATATATTGAAACGCCGCGGCGTATTGTCGATACTTCGCTGACCTGATTGCGATTTCCGTCATTGGCGGGATTCAAACGTCAATTCCGGTCAAATTCATCGAATCTCGGGGTATTTTCGGATTTGTCTTATATTCATTGTTGAGGTGAGCCGATATCGTTGTGTCATGGTTACCAAGGCTGGAGATGTCCATGACACCGTATCGCGATCTGACCGAACACGAGTGGCGCTGCGTCGCGCCGCTTCTGCCCGAAATGCAACCGCGCACCGAGTTGCGCGGCCGGCCATTAGCCAATACGCGTGCCGTCCTGAACGGCGTGCTCTGGGTGATCTACAGCGGCGCAACGTGGTCAGCCATGCCGCGCCGTTACCCTTCGTATCAGACGTGCCATCGCCGCTTCAAGGTCTGGCATGAGACGGGCACGTTGATGAATATCATGCGTGAACTCTATGGCGACGCAGGCATGAATCTGTGCAACGAATTGTCCGCGCGGATGCGCAAGCACACGCAGTCGAAGGCGGCGGAGGCGCGTAGCAATGCAGCACCCGCGTATCGCGCACCGGGCGGCTATGCGCCGGATACGCTGAAGCACGCGGCGTGATGCCCGTCAGTTTTCACTACGTCCACTACGTCCACTACGCACGCACCAAAAGAAAATCGGCCTGACGACTTCGTCGCAGGCCGATTTTTCATTGAGCGCGCGCGTTTCAGCGCGTGCTGCGTTATTGCTGGCGAACCCAGGTCTGCGACCGGCCGAGCAGCGACACGCCGATATAGCCGCGCACGACGAGTTTCTGGCCGCCATCTTCAAGCGTCATCTTGCACTTGTAGACCTTGCCGTTCTCCGGGTCGAGAATGTTGCCGCCGTCCCAGTGGTCGCCTTCCTTCTTCATCGCCTTGATGATCGTCATGCCCTTGATGAGCTGATCCTTGCGCTCGTCCGTGCAGGCGGTGCAGCGGCGATCGGGCGTATCGTTCGCGCCGAGGCCCTTGACGACCGTGCCCGACAGCGAACCGTCGCCGCCTGCGGCGATTTGCACGAGTGCTTTCGGCTGATGGGTGTTGTCGTCGATCGTCTGCCACATGCCGATGGGATTGTCGGCTTGTGCGAACGTGGGTGCTGCGCAGGCGAGCAGTGCGCCGGCGACGGCGATCGCACGCAACGGGCGGGTCAGTTGAATCATTGTCGTCCTCCTTGTTTTGCATGTCGTGTTCGATTCGCCCGCACGACCGTCTGCATGGGGCGGGCATGTTGCGAGCTTCGCCAGAATACGTGAAACCGCACGCCACGTTTGATAGAGGGGGCTCTAATCCAAACAGCCCGCATGATGACGCGGGCTGTTTGGTGACCGATCAGTTGAGCTGATACGAGAATGCGGCGTTGATGCGCGGGCTGCGCGATGCGCTTTCGACGGGCGCATCGCCGACCGGCTTCGCGACGTTCAGGTCGAGACTGTAGAAACGGCTGTCCGTGAACCGCACGCCGATGCCGACCGACGACAGGCGGCTCGGCGACGGCGTGCCCGTGTGCAGGTACACGCGCGCCATGTCATACGCGATGTACGGCGTGACGGATTTCATATACGTCCAGCCCGGCGAGAAGCCGCGGTTGACCTCCAGCGACATCCCCCAGCCCGAGTCGCCCGACGTTTCGCCAGGCTGATAGCCGAGCGCGTAGCGGGTCGAGCCGAACGAGATCTGTTCGGACGTCGGCAGCGAGTCGGGACTGTATTGCCCGGTCAACGAAACCGACGTACCGATCCGGAACGGCCATTCGTTGGTTTGCGTGAAGGTCGCGCCGGTGCGGACGAAGGTCAGCGAAATCGGGTCGGCATAGGTCGTCGTGGTGCCGCCATTCGTGCCGATCTGCGATTTTGACGCACCGAGGATGTCGAATGCCTTGGCGACGTTGATGCTCAGTTTTCGCACCTGCTTCGGTTGGACACTCGTGTAGTCGAGTTGCAGTTGCATCACGCGAACTTGCGATCGATTATCGAGAGTCGCGCCGTTGATCTGGTTCTGGTAGCGGTCCTCGTTGTGCGACGCATAGCCCGACACGGTGCCGAGCAGGCTGCGCTGGTTGTTCAGCAACAACGGATAGGATGCCGAAAGACCGAGCTTCTCGTTTTTCACGGTGCGCTCGACGTATGACGGCAGGCCTGGGTTGTTGGTCGGCTTCCCGCGATAGGTGCTCGCGTCGAGGCGTGTAATCAGGCCGCTGCTGCCGACGGGCACCGCGCCGCTGAATGCGAAGTAGGTCTGCTTGTCACGTCCCGGCGGCGCCAGCGCGGAGATGCTCAGTTGCTCGCCGAACGACGTGAGGCCGTTCTCGGTTGCGGTGATGAGGCCCTGGACGCCCGGGTGGTTGAAGTCGATGCCGGTGCTGACGTTGAACGGCTTCCGGTCGACCGCGAGTTCGAGCGTCGTTGCGCCGTCGGTAGTTTGCGGCGGCGGTACATTCGCCTTCACCGTGAGGCCGGGCAGCAGGCCGAACGTGTTCACGTAGCGCTCGAACGTCGCGCGGCGCAGCGGGCGATCGGCCGTGATATGCGCGGCGATTGCGCGAATCTTCGATTCCATCGCACCGGGCTTGCCGGTGACCTTGACGTCCGACACATAGCCTTCGACAACCGTGACGCGCACGACGCCGTTCTCGAACGTCTGCGCGGGAACGAACGCGAACGACAGCGCGTAGCCGCGATCCTGGTACAGCTTCGTTACGCCGTTAGCGGTTTCGATCAACTGGCCGATCGTGATGTCCTTGCCGACGAGGGGTGTGAAGCGACGCGAGATTTCGTCGAACGGCACCGACTTCACGCCTTCGACCTGGAACGTCGTCGGCGTCAGGTGCCGCGACAGCAGCTCTTGCAGTTGCGGCGCCTGGGGTGCGACCTGCACGGTGACGTTCGGGCCTGTCTTCGGCGTGTTGATCTGGGGAAGGGAGTCTAGCGGGTTACCCGCGACGCGCGTTTGTGCGTGTGCCGTGCCTGCCGCTGCGATGGCGAGCAGCATCATCCATCTGTCGAGTCTGGATTTCATTGTTCTTCCTCGTAGGCCTTGCTTTTCGTCTTCTTTCTAATGCGGGCGCGCGACACCAGAGGGTCGCGCGCCGCGTGCCGCAATGCCGGTTGTATTTGTACGGCCGCACCCTCTGCTCCGGCTGCGAAGGTGCGACCGTCCTCCTTACTTGCCAACGCTACCCAGCGTGCCCAGTAATCCCGTTACCGGTGCCAGCAGGCCCGTCGAGCCGCCGCCCGACGATGCCGTACCCGAGACGCTGCCGACCAGCGACGTGACCGGCGCGAGCGGGCTCGAGCCCCCGGATCCTGCTGCACCGCCAACTGCGCCGGTGACAGTATTCAGCAAACCGGTGACGGGCGCGAGAGGGTTTGCACTGCCTGCGCCACCCGTTGCGCCGCCGAGCGTGCCCGTGACCGTCGACACGAGATTCGTGACGGGCGCGAGCGGGCCGCCGCTGCCACCTGCTGCGCCACTCAGTGCGCCGGTAACCGTCGAGACGAGGCCCGTGACCGGAGCGAGCGGGCCGCTGCCCGAGCCGCCCGTTGCGCCGCCAAGTGCGCCCGTGAGCGAGCCGAGCGGAGTCGAGCCGAGACCCGACAGCAGGCCGCCGAGCGGGTTCGTCGAACCGGAACCCGACGACGTGCCGCTCTGGACGCCAGCCGTCGAGCCGCCGACGAGGCTCGTGATCAGACCGGGGATCGGTGCCGCGCCGTTCGGGCCGTTCGGGTTGACGAGGCCGCCCGCGTTGGTCACGGTGTTGCCGACCGCGGTCACGAGCTGACCGACGTCGCCGACGAGCGGCTGGTTCGACGTGCTGCCGACCTGCTTGCCGGCCGAGCTGATCGCGCCACCGACCTGGCCGAGCAGGCCCGAGACGGGTTGGCCGAGGCCGGTCGTCGTGCCGACCTGTTGTGTGACCTGGCCGGCGGTGATCACGAGCGGCGTGATCGCCGAGCTGAGCGGCTGCGTAACCTGCTGCACGGCGCCCGACGACAGCGTCGAGCCGATCGTCGTACCGGCGGCCGTCAGGCCGTTGGCGACCGTGTCGAGCACGGTGCCGACCGGGGTCGTGACAGGCGCGAGCGGCGCGAGCGGGCCCGTGCCGAGCGCCTTGACCGTCGAGCTCAGGCCGGACACCGTGTTGCTCGTCGCGCCGACGACATTACCGAGACCGGCAACCGTCGTGCCGACCGGATCCTTCGTCGAGCCGATCTGTCCCAGCCCGTTGCTCACGGCATCGGCGGCCGCCCCGACGATCGTGCCGGTGCTGGAGAGCGTGCTGCCGACACCCTTCGTCACGCCGTCGCCGAGGCCAGGCAGGCTGATGTTGCCGACCGTGCTGCCGAGGTCGCTGGTCGTCTGGCCGACCGTGCTGACGACACCGGTGGTGCCGGTGGGCGTGCCGCTGGTGCCGCTCGTGCCAGGCGTGCCGCTCGTGCCGCTGGACGAGCCGCCGTTGCTGCTGGTCGGCGGCGAGCTGACGCCGCCGCCGCCGCAGGCGGCCAGCAGGCAGGCTGCGGCGAAGGCGGTGAGGGGCGCGCGCCACTGGCGCAGGGTGGCCGTCGTGAGAGAACGTTGCTGGGACATGATGGACTCCTCGCTGTCTTGTCGATGAATGGATACTGGTTTACTTGCCGTGCGTGCCGCCGAGCAGGCCGCCGATCAGCGACGTGACAGGTGCGAGCGGATTCGATGACGAGCCCGAGTTCGTGACGGCGCCCGTGCCGCCAGTCAGTGCGGGTGCGCCGACCGTGCTGGTGACCGTGGACACCGCGTTCGTTACCGGGGCGAGCGGGCTGCTGCCGCCTGCGCCGCTCGTCGCACCGCCGAGTGCGCCCGTGACTGCGCCGAGGAGACCCGTGACCGGCGCGAGCGGGCTGCCGCTCGTGCCGCCCGTTGCGCCGCCGAGCGCGCCCGTAACCGTGGAGACGAGGCCCGTGACCGGGGCGAGCGGGCCGCCGCTGCCGCCTGTTGCGCCACCCAGTGCGCCGGTAACCGTGGAGACGAGGCCCGTGACCGGGGCGAGCGGGCCGCTGCCGCCGCCCGTTGCGCCACCCAGTGCGCCAGTAACCGTGGAGACGAGGCCGGTGACCGGGGCGAGCGGGCCGCCGCTGCCGCCTGTTGCGCCACCCAGTGCGCCGGTGACCGTGGAGACGAGGCCCGTGAGCGGTGCGAGCGGGTTGGTCACGCCGCCGGTGCCGCCCGTGAGCAGGCCGCCGACGGTCTTCACGGTGTTGCCCGTCGACGAGACGGTGTTGCCGAGGCCCGTCGTGACAGGGTTGCCGCCCGTCGATGCGAGCAGGGCGCCGGCCTGGTTCAGGCCGTTGCCGACCGTGCCGAGCAGCGTGTTGACGGGCGCGCCGAGGCCGGTCGCCGAGCCGATCGTCTGGGTCGTCTGGCCAACCATCGTCGTGATCGGCGTGATGGCCGAACTGACCGTTTGCGTGACCTGCTGGATCGGACCGGTCGACAGCGCGTTGGCGAGGGTGGTGCCGCCGTTCGATACGGCGCCGCCGAGCGTCGACACGAGGCCGCCGACGGCACCCGTGACCGGCGCCAGCGGCGACAGCGGGCCACTGCCGAGGCTCGTGACCAGGTTGCCCGTCTGCGTGACTGCGCCGCCGAGCTGATTGACCACGCTGCCCGTGCTGGCGACCGTGGTGCCGATCGGATCCTTCGTCGCGCCGAGCTGGCCGAGACCGTTGCCGAGGCCGTTGCCGAGCGCGGTCACAGCGCCGCCGACGTTTTGCACGATGCCGCCCGCTGCCTGCGTGGTGGCCGGATTGACGCCCGGCAGCGACTGGCTGGCGATGACCGAGCCGAGGCCCGATACGGACGAGCCGATACCCGTGACGAGATTGCTGCCGCTTGCGAGGACCTGTCCCACCGCGTTCGACGACACACCCGAGGTGCCGCTCGTGCCGCTGGTCGTTCCACTCGTCGAGCCGCTGGTGCTGCCGCTCGTCGAACCGCTCGTGCTGCCGCTGGTCGAGCCGCTGGTGCTGCCCGACGTGCTGCCGCTCGTCGAACCCGACGTGCCGCCCGAGGTGCCGCCCGAGGTGCCGCCCGAGGTGCCGCCGCCCGACGTGGAGATCGAATCGCCGCCGCCCGAACTCGAGCCGCCGCCGAGGCCTTGGCTGATGGAGCCGGAGCCGCCGCACGCGGAGAGGGAAAGCATGGCTGCAACGGTGGCCGCGATCAGAGTCGTCCGGAACACGCCATGGGGGATAACCTTAATGTCCATTTTATCCTCGCGTTAAAAATGTGTTGTGAACTGCGTTGTGTTGAGTGGTGCGAGGACTACTCTGCAACTGTCGTGCCATTTCGATGCGCGACGGTTCGACAACAGGTTTTAAACGAGGCAATTCCTTGTCGGAAAAGGAAGTTATGGAAATTGAAAGATTGTTGAATTTGTTTAAGTGCAGGCGAATGAGAACGGTTTCGGCCGTTTCGTAACGTAACGTCACAACATTGGCGTTACGCGTGCGGCGTAACGTGGGGCCCACGCAGGCTTGGTGGACGCGGCAACTGTTTTACTGGTGGATTAGGTGTGCACATCTAACCTATCGTAAATCCTATGTGTAAGACGTACCGAAACGCCGTACAAATACGTCGTGCTTCTGGTCATTTTTTTCGATTCGAGTCGTTGAAAGAGGTTGGAAGTTAAATAGGATCGGATATAGAATCCGGAGAAGATGTAAGCAAATGTACGGTTCGGTACACAACGTTCGGGGAGGATCACTATCGCGAATGTTAACTTGTATCAAATTGTGAGACATGCCCTTCGGGGCGAACTATAAAGAAAGCGCACCCGGTTGTCGTTACAGAAGATGTGGCGAACGATATGGGGCAACACGGCCAGATATGCGGGGACGTAGAACGTATAAAAGGCCAAAAAAACGTACGTACAGGCACGAGGAATAAAAAATGAAAGCAATCATCAAGCGTTTCTTCAAGGAAGAAAACGGGGTTACCGCGATCGAGTACGGGCTGATCGCGGGTCTCATTGCAGTTGCCATCATTGCTGGAGCCTCATCGATAGGCACTAATCTCAGCAGCACCTTCTCGAAAATCGGAACCTGTGTATCGTCGCCGAGCAGCACGTGCTGGTCCGGCTCGGGCTCCGGCACGGGTACGACGACCACTACTGGCTGATAAAAAGCACCGGTTCTGAATATCGTCTTGCGGCTGCGCGGCGGACGAATTGTTGACACAATTCGTCCGCTGTCTTGGTCGGGGTGAATCGCGACGTGATGGCTCGTCTTATCTTCATCGGGGCATTCCTGGGCTGGGCGGCATTTGTCGCAGCTAGCGATATCCGCTTCCGGCGTATTCGAAACTCGCTCGTCATCGCGGGGTTGGTCTGCGCATTGGTAGGGGCGACCATCGGTAGAAATCCCTTCGGAATTTCGCTGGCTCAATCACTGGTGGGTGCGACTGTGGGGCTCGTTTGCTTTTTCCCCTTCTTCGCATTGCGCGTAATGGGCGCAGCAGACGTCAAGGTGTTCGCCGTGCTGGGCGCGTGGTGTGGCATGCAAGCGTTACTGTGGCTCTGGATTATCGCGAGCCTTGCCGCCGGCCTGCACGCGCTCTGGCTGATGCTTCGGTCTCGGACTTCGGTCGTCGCGCTGTACGCGCGTGACACACCCGCGATGACGCTCGGAGGCCGCCGAGCGACGCCTTATGCGGCGTTTCTCGTGATGCCCGCGGTTGTGTGGCTTCTGCACCTTGTGTATGTGAGGGGATTGTGATGGCTCGATGGACGCAAGCGCGCCAGCCGTCCGCATGGCGGCGGCAACGGGGAGTGGCGGCGGTCGAGTTCGCTATCGTATTTCCTTTGTTTTTCCTGATTGCATACGCGATCGTCACGTTCGGGATGATTTTCATCATCCAGCAAAGCCTGACATTCGCGGCATCCGAAGGCGCGCGCGCCGCGTTGAACTATACGTCGGCGCCGTGCGACCGACTGCAGGTCAATGCGCGGAATGCCGTGACGCAAGCGTTGGCTGGCGCGCCGTGGTCGCAGAACGTCAATTTCGCCGCACAGGCTTTGACCTCTGCGCCTGCGCCGGCATCAACGCCCGGCGTGACCTGTGGTGTGACATTCGCATCGACGTCCACATCCGCATTCAACGTGATGGTAACGACGACATATTCATACGCGGCGAATCCGCTGATTCCCTGGATATTCATATTCAATGCGCCGCAGTTGCAGAGTAGTGCGACCGTGCAGGTTCAGCCAAGCATGCTTTGAATCGCACACCGAATGTAATCGCCCGACCGTTGTTACGCACCAGAACCTGATTCCGGCATTCCCATATCAACATGGCCAACAATCTGACAAAAATCATCGCGGGGTTGCTGATTGCGCTCGCTGTTCTGCTCGGAATCTATGCATGGATGCTTGGGCGCAGTACGTCTCGTCCCGTCCCTGCGCAACAGGCCGTCGCTGCGAACCCGGTGTCGGTGGTAATCGCGACGCGCACGCTGCCGGTCGGTCAGCCGATTGCTGCCGATGCGTTGAAGGTCCAACCGACCGCCCCCGCCCCTGCAGGCGCGTTTGCCGATCCGGCCACCGTGATCGGTCGCATTCCTGCGAGGGACATCCCAGCGTCGACCCCGATCGTTTCGGACGCACTTGTGTCCGGGCTCGCCGAAGACGTTCAGCCGGGCGAGCGCGCGATTGCGGTTCGCGTCGACGAGACCAATGCGGTCGGCAACCGCCTGCGGCCAGGCAACTTCGTCGACGTATTCGTGAACCTGAAGCGTGAAGGGGGCGGCACGATGCTCGACGGCGAAGTTTCGCAGACGCAAGCGCGGCTCCTGATGTCGAAGGTTCGCGTGCTGTCGTTCGGCGACGCGACGCCGGAGCGCGACAGCGGCAGCAACACGAACGGCAATAACGGTCAGCCGAGCAACACGCGCATCGCGGTACTCGCGGTACCGACCGCGCAGGTCGATGCACTGACACTCGGCGAGACGAGCGGCCGACTGACGCTCGCGCTGCGTAATCCGCGCGACGATGAGCTTGCGACGCAGACGGTGGCGGTGCGCACGGACAACAAGCTGTCGCCGTCGGCGCTTGCCGCAGCCGGTGTATCGCTGCAGCAGCTGTCCGGCACGCCGAGGACTGCGGTGGCCAACGTGAATGTGCCGCCGCTGCCATCGCGCCTGCAGCCGGCGATGCGGTCCGGCGGAAGCGGAGGCGGGGGCAGCATCGAGGTGATCCGCGGCGGCCGGTCGGAAACGGTTGCATATTGAACAACATCGATGGCCATCGATATCAGCGACGACAAGTAAAGGCCGTGCGACGGTCCAACAAACAATGAAAAACACACTGACTGCATTCGCGATTGCTCTCTGGGCCCTGACATTCGCCTCAATTGCAAGCGCGAGCGGCACGATCGAGCTCGCGGTCGGCGCGCAGCGGCAGATTTCCGCCGGCCGCGCGCTGCAGCGAATCGCGGTCGGCGATCCGGCGATCGCCGATGTGCTGATCATGAAGGGCAGTCGTTCCGGTTCCGTGCTGCTGACCGCGAAAGCGCCAGGCGCGACGAACGTGATGTTGTGGGAACGCGGGCGCGACGAGCCGACGGTCTGGAACGTTGAAGTCGTCGACGCGGCTGCGCATGCGGTGCTTGACGGTTCGACCCCGCAGGTGAAAGCGTACGGCGGGACGTCGGTGTTGCGAGGGGCGGCGACCTCGCTCGACGCTCACCAACGGGCCGTGGCGGTCGCCAAGAACATGAGCCCGAAAGGCACGGTGATCGATCGGTCGACGCTGGCTGGCAAGAACGTGGTGCAGGTCGACGTGCGAGTGGTCGAATTCAGTCGCTCGGTGCTCAAGCAGGTGGGGTTCAACTTCTTCAAGCAGAGCAATGGCTTTTCGTTCGGCTCGTTCTCGCCGGGCGGTGTGCAGTCGTATAACGGCGGATCAGGTCCGGGCACGGGAGGGTACATTCCGACGCTTGGTGCACCAGTTGCGTCTGCATTTAATCTGGTTGTGAACGCGGCGGGACGCGGTATCTTCGCCGATCTGTCGTTGCTCGAAGCGAACAACCTTGCCCGCGTGCTCGCGGAACCGACTCTCGTAGCGCTGTCCGGCCAGAGCGCCAGCTTCCTCGCTGGTGGCGAGATTCCGGTGCCGTCGCCGCAGGGGCTCGGTTCGACCGCGATCCAGTGGAAGCAATACGGCGTCGGGCTGTCGCTGACCCCGACGGTGCTGAGCCCGAACCGGATCGCGCTGAAGGTCGCGCCGGAATCAAGTCAGCTCGACTTCGTGAACAGCGTGACGATCAGCGGCGTCGCCGTGCCGGGCATCACGACGCGTCGTGCTGATACGACGGTCGAACTCGGCGACGGTGAGAGCTTCGTGATCGGCGGCCTGATCGACCGCCAGACGATGTCGAACGTGAGCAAGGTGCCGCTGCTCGGCGATCTGCCTATCATCGGTACGTTTTTCAAGAACCTGAATTACCAGCAGAACGACAAGGAGTTGCTGATTATCGTGACGCCGCATCTCGTCGCACCGATCGCGAAGGGGGCGGTACTGCCGGCCACGCCCGGCGAGTTGTCCGAGCAGCGTGACGGGCCGGTCTGGCGATCCTATCTCGGCGGCGCGGCGTCGCCAGATGCAGCGCCGGGGTTTTCGAAATGAATTTAAAGCATTGCGCGTTGCGGTACATCGCTACGCCTTGCGTAATCGGGGGTGTTCGACATGAATGCACGAATCCAATCATTGTGTGAACCCGCCGTGACCGACTACTTTGTTTGTGCATCGCAGAAGGAAGCGCATGTGCGCTGGCTGGCCGACACCCTGGTGTCGGCCGGTGCGGTCGAGGCCGCCTCGCTGGAGCCGGGTGTGCTCGCACAACGCATCACGGGGCTCAATCCGGCGCTTGTCTTCATCGATTTCTCCGAACGCAGCGAAGCAGCGAGCGTCGCTGCCGCCACGGTGCGCGCTGCGCATCCGGGCCTGCCGATCGTTGCGCTCGGCTCGCTCGCGCAGCCGGAGAGCACGCTTGCGGCGCTGCGTGCGGGCGTGCGCGATTTCATCGACGTGTCGGCATCGGCCGAGGACGCGCTGCGCACAACGCGTGGATTGCTGTCGCACGTCAGCGAGCCGGCGAGCCGCCACGGCAAGGTCGTCGCGCTGCTTGGCGCGCGCGCTGGCATGGGCGTGAGCACGCTCGCCGCAAATCTTGCCGTGTGGTTGCAGAAGCGTGCGCTCGGCCCGGGCGCGGCGGGTGTTCCGGATGGCGGCGCACCGGCCGGACGTCAAACCGCACTGATCGATCTGGGACTGCCCGCCGGCGATGGTGCGCTGTTCCTGAATACGCGCTGCGAATTCCATTTCATCGATGCTGTGCAGAATCTGCGCCGCATCGACCGCACGTTCGTGAACACCGCGCTCACGCGGCATCAGAGCGGCGTCGCACTGACGACGCTGCCGCCGGATCTCGGCGGGCTGCGCGATGTGTCGTATGCGTCATGCGTTGGTTTGCTGAACCGCTTTCGCGCGTTCTTCGACCAGCAGGTCGTCGATCTCGGCGGGTTCTCGAATCGCGAGTTCGTCACGCAGATCGCGGCATCGGCCGACGAGGCGTGGCTTGTCTGCGATCAGGGCGTCGCATCGATCGTGTCGGCGGCTGACCTGCTCACCGGGCTGCGCGATGCGGGCGTCGATACCGACCGCGTCAAGCTCGTGGTCAACCAGTACGATTCCGCGCTGGATCTGATGCCCGGGCAGATCGCCGAGCGTCTCGGGTTGTCGCTGGTCGGCACCTTGCCCGCGCGTCGCGTCGCGATCGGCCATGCCGCGAACCAGGGACGGCTCATTGTCGATGCGGCGGAGCGCGATCCGTATGTGCGCGCACTCGAATCCCTTGCCGCGCGGCTGCCTGGCGTATCGGGCATGGCGGGCGCGTCACGCGCCGCGCCGGGCCTGTCCGCGCTCAAACGTTTCATTCAACCCTCGTCCAAGCGGTCGTAACCGATGGCACACGACATTCAATTCGCCGACGGCGCAGCGCCGTTCTCCCAGACGCAGCAATTCCACGACATCAAGAATGCCGCGCACGAGCACTTGCTGACGCGCATCGAAGAACTGGGCGCCGAGTTCGGCCGTTGGTCCCGCCAGGCGATCAACCAGTTCGTCGATCTCGAAATCGACAGCTTCGTGCGCCTGCGCCGCATTCCGCTTAACGAGACCGAGGTGCGTGCGATTGCCGAGGCGCTGACGAAGGAACTCGCGGGCTTCGGGCCGATCGAGGACCTGCTCGCGGACCCGGCTGTCGAGGACATCCTGATCAACGGCTACAACGACGTGTATGTATCGCGTCACGGGATCCTCGCGAAACTGCCGGTACGCTTCACCGACAACGCGCACCTGCTGCGGATCGTGCGGCGGATTCTCGCGCCGATCGGCCGCCGTCTCGACGAGTCGAACCCGATGGTCGATGCGCGGCTGCCCGATGGCGGCCGCGTGAACGTTGTGATCGAGCCGCTGTCGATCGACGGCCCGGTTGTATCGATCCGGAAATTCCGTAAGGATCCGCTGAAGCCGTCCGACCTGCTCGGCAACGGGACGTTCAACGAAGAGATCAACACGCTGCTCCAGGCGGCGGTCGAGGCACGCTGCAATATTCTCGTGTCGGGCGGCACGAGTTCCGGCAAGACGTCGTTGCTCAACGCGCTCGCGTTCCACATTCCGGAAATCGAACGTGTCGTGACGATCGAGGATACGGCCGAACTGTCGCTGAACCACCCGCACGTCGTGCGGCTCGAAAGCCGGCCGGGCGGCTTCGACGGCACCGGCGTCGTGTCGATTCGCGACCTTCTGCGCAATACACTGCGGATGCGCCCGGACAGGATCATCGTCGGCGAAGTTCGCGGCGGTGAGGTGCTCGAAATGCTGCAGGCCATGAACACGGGCCACGACGGCTCGATGGGCACCGTTCACGCGAGTTCGCCGCGCGAGTGCCTGTACCGTCTCGAGATGCTGGCCGGTTTCGCGGGCTTCCAGGGTACCGAGTCGAGCTTGCGTCGCCAGATCGCGAACGCGATCGACTTCATCGTGCAGATCGGGCGGCTGTCGAACGGGCGGCGCCGGATTCTGTCGGTTACCGAAGTCACCGGCCTGTCCGACAACATCATCGCGACGCAGGAACTCTATCGCTACGAAGCGCGCGTGACGCCGGAGGGCGAGGAAGTCGATCACTGGGAATCGCTCGGCATCCATCCGCATTCGCCGAAGCTCGCGCGTTTCCGCCAGACGTTGACGAACAGCGGTTTCGGCGGCGGCTTTGGGGGCGGCGGTTTCGGCCGCGGCGGGGGCTTCAATGTATAGCGCGATGATCTGGTTGCTCGCGGTCGCGATGGTGTGCGTTGCATCGGCACTGATGCTGTGGCGACATGCGGAAACCCGGCGCGTGCGGACCGATGCGAAGCGCTTCATCGACAGCCGGCTCGAACCCGGTGCACGCGCGGCAGCGTCGGCTGTGAGACCCGCGGCACCTGCTGCGTCGCGTGCTGTGCAGTCGTCCGGTGCCGCGCACAGTGTGATGTCAGGCGCGTTCTGGGCGCACTGGTATGCAGTGGCGACTGAGTATCTGACGAACCTCGTGAGCCGCGCAGGGATCGAGGGCGCGCGTGGCAAAGCGATCGCCGCGTTGTCCGTCCTGGTCGTGATTGCAGCATTCGCAGGCAGCCACGGCGGCGCGCTTGCGTGTTTCGCGGCGCTCGTCTGCGGGAGCGCGATTTTTGGCATCTGGCTCACATCGCGAATCCAGCGGCGGCGGCTGAAAATCGTGCGGCAAATCCCGTCGTTTCTCGACGGGATTGTGCGACTGGTGACGCTTGGCAACAGCGTACCGGCCGCATTTCAGGCCGCGCTGCTGACGACGGAGGAACCGCTGCGGGCGTGCCTCGATCATGTGTCCCGGATGCTGCGTACGGGTGTCGAGATCGATCGCGCGATGCTTCATATCGCGAAGATCTACCGGGCGCAAGAATTCGAATTGCTCGGGTCGGTGCTGCGGTTATCGGTCAAATATGGCGGGCGCGCGGACGTGATGCTCGAACGCATGGCCGTGTTCATGCGTGACCTTGAGCAGGCGGAGCGCGAGCTGACGGCGATGTCGGCGGAGACGCGGCTGTCGGCGTTCGTGCTCGTGATGCTGCCGATCGGGATCGGCAGCTTTGTCGTGATGACCAATCCGAAGTACCTGGAAGGAATGTGGATCGATCCGGGCGGCCGAATTCTCCTCATCTTTGCATTCCTGATGCAGGTTGCGGGTAGCGTGTGGTTGTATCGAATGGCTCGACTCAGGTGATGCGATGACAGCAACTCAGATCGGATCGGTCGCTCTAGCGCTCGGCGCGCTCGGCGTGCTGTTGTTTGGAATGATCGCGTTGCTGCGTGCGAGCGCCGCGTCGCGTGCCGAACGTGCGCTGGCCGATGCGCTCGACCAGCGCATGGCAGCGCTGGAAGTGGCCAAGGGGCGGACCGTGACGGAGGATAATGCTGCCGCGAAACCGAACCCGCGCGGCCGCCAGCGCGTCGAGCGCATGCTCGCACGATTGTCGGCAGCAGGGATGCGCTGGCTCGACACCGGGCTCGGCAAGCACATTGTCGCGGAAGAGGATCGTCGTCTGCTCGAGCAATGCGGCTACATCGACACACGCACGCGCGGGTTGTTCCTGAGCGCGCGGATCGCGTGCGGGATCGGGGTGCCGCTTCTGTTCGCGATATTCGCCAGCGGACGAATGAAGGGCGGATACTGGATGATCGGCATGTTCGCCGCATTCGCGCTCGGTTTCATGCTGCCGAAACTTTACGTGCAGCGCCGTGCCGCCGCGCGTCGCCAGAGCGTCGTCGATGAACTGCCGCTGTTCGTGGACATGTTGCGTTTGTTGCAGGGAGTTGGGTTGTCGCTGGATCAAAGCCTGCAGGTCGTGACCAACGATTTTCGCGGGATGATGCCCGTACTGTCGTCGGAGGTTGGCATCGCGCAGCGTCAGTTCGCGGCGGGCCGCACGCGCGAGCAGTCGATGCAACGATTGTCGGGCGGGTTCGACAACGAGGACTTGCGCGCGATTGCGCGGCTGATGGTGCAGGTCGACAAGCACGGCGGCGCGGTACAGGAGCCGCTCAAGCAGTTTGGTGACCGACTGCGCGAGACGCGCCGTGCCATGCTTCGCGAGCGAATAGGTCGATTGACCGTGAAGATGACGGGTGTGATGGTCCTGACGCTGTTGCCCGCACTGCTGATCGTGACGGCCGGACCCGGGTTTCTGGCAGTGATGCATGCGCTGTCGGCGCATCATTGATGGGTGGAAGGAAAGACGATGAAGCGGATCAGCAGGATGGCGATGCACGCAAGTATCGCGACAACGGTGCTGCTGCTTGGCGCATGCGCAACCAAGGAAAGCGGGTACGGCATCGGTGCACAGACCGAACGCGCGGCGCTGATTCAGGCGGCTGACCAGAAACAAGCGGTGCCGGATACACCCGCGATGTATCTCGGGCTGATCCAGCGGATGCAGGCACAGGGTCTCTATTATGCGTCGCTCGCGCACATCGACGCTTACGACAAGGCGTACGGCGTGTCGCCGGATACGATCTTGCTGCGCGCGGACGCACTTCGGATGACTGACCAGCCGGCCGCCAGCGCGGCTGCATATACGCAGTTGCTCAAGACGCCGCTCGCCGCTCGCGGTTACCGGGGACTTGGGTTGATCGCCGGTGCGGCCGGCGATTTCGGTCAGGCGGTACAGGCACTGACACAGGCGTCGGAGCTCGCGCCGACCGACGCATCGCTGCTGTCCGATCTCGCGTATGCGAAATTGCGCAACGGCGATGTGGTCGGCGCGCGGGTGCCGCTGATGAAGGCGGCGGAACTTGACCAGCGCAATCCGAAGATCGTCAGCAATCTCGCACTGTATCTGCTCGCGGCGGGGCGCGCGCAGGACGCGCAGCGGCTGATGAACCAGCAGCATCTGCCGGCGGATATCCGCAAGGACATCAGTAGCGATGCTGCGAAAATTGCGGCCGCGGCACGTGTGCAACAGCGTGCGGTTGCGACGCCACCGGTGGTGTCGCGGCACGCCGCGACCGCGCCAATCACGCCGATGGCAAACAATTTCGGCTATGACCAGACCGTGCCGCTGCTGCAACGGTTTGCACAATGAACGGACAGGCGGGGAACGACATGAATAATAAACATTACCGGAACGCGCTTGCGGGTCGAATCGCGGTGCTGGGCGCGATCATGGCTATGGCAATGGGTACCATAACCGCGCAGGCGCAACAGAGAACGGCACCGGCCGTATCCGACGTCGACCGTTCGACGAAAGAGTGGCTCTCGATGCAGCGGGACAACCGTGCGGCGGCACCGACGCAGCCAATGCTCGGCGACGTCGCGTCGCTCGTCTACCAGCGCTATCTCGATTCGTTCAAGAACAAGATTCCGGAGTCGATGAGCACGCAGCTTGGTTCGTCCGCCGGCATGTCCGGTAGTGGGCAGGGCACGCAGTAAGCGAGATGACGATGCGCGCAGATCAACCATATGAATCTCGGTGGCGCGGCGCTCGCTGGCCGAGGAGACGACGTCAGCGCGGTTCCATCGTGGTCGTGGCAGCCGTCTGGGTCATGGTCGCGATCGTTGTGCTTGGAGTGATCGACGTCGCGAATCTGTATTTGCAGAAGAGGGATTTGCAGAGAGTCGCGGACATGGCGGCGTTGGCGGCAGTGCAGCCGATGACGAGCGATCCGAGCGGTTGCCTGAGCGATGCGAAAAATAATGTGACGACGAGTGCGAACATCAACGACAAGGGGTATGCGCTTACTTTCATAAGTGCGACGGCTACGGCAAATCCTACTGCGGGAAACGATCAAATTGCCGTCACCTGTGGGAGGTGGGATTCGTCGACTGCTTACGTGACGCCGGCGCCGTCTGTGGCGAATGCAGCGCAGGTTACAGCGTACCGGCAGGTGAACTACTTTTTCCTAGGGCTGTTGAATCAATTGAGCGGGCGGCAGGCGGTTGTCTCTGCGACGGCTACCGCACGCGCGGCGGCAATCGACACGTTTAGCGTGGGTGCGACGCTTGCGAACCTGAATACCTCCTCGTCCGCGATACTCGATCCGCTACTCACCGGATTGCTGGGTGCCTCGGCCAACGTCAATGTGGGCTTGGCGAATTACCAGGCGTTGGCCGGAGCAAACGTCACGCTGGGTCAGTTGGCGAGTGCTGCGACCCAACTCGGCACGGCGGGCTCGTCGGCGCCGGCCAGCGTCGGGAAGTTGCTCGGCCTCAATCTGACCGTATCTGATGTCCTGAACCTTGCCGCCACGGCGGTAGGCAGCAATAGCACGGTCGGCACTGTGCTCACCGCACTGGGCAAAAATGTTGGCGCAAATGTCAATGCCAACAAGATCTCTTTGGGGAGTCTCCTTCAATACTCGGGCAGCAACGCGGAGGCGGCGGCGAACGCCAGTATCAATGTACTTCAGTTGTTGCTCACGACGGCGGAGATCGGTGCATACAACAGCGCGCTGACGCTATCGGTCGGTCAAACCAGCTGCCCCGGCAGTGCGTTTTGTCCGCTCATTTCAGCGGTGTCGTTGCTTGTTCGAGTCAATAGCTTGCAATTGCAGGTGCTGGCGCCGCCGTCGATTGGAATTGGCGAGGCAGGACAAGTGAACGGCATCTGGCGCACGCAGGCGTCGCAAGCGGAGATCGGGCTCTACGTCGATGTGCAAGTGCTGGCGGATCCTCCCCCGCTGGGAATTCCTGGACTATTGACGCTTCAGCTTTCAGGGCCGCATTTGCCCCTCTATATCATTCTGGGCGGCCCAGCTCGGGCCTGGCTGGCTAATACGAGTTGTCAATCGACCTCGGCATCGAGCACCGCCACGTTTGGCGCTTTGCCGGGCGTGGCGATGATTTGCGCCGGACAAAATACCGGGGGGAAGCTGAATCTCAATTCCCCGAGCTGTGCGTCCAGCTCAGGCACGATTCCTGTTGCGAAGGTGTCGGGGGCAGGGCTACTCGGCAATTTTTCGCTTACGCAAGTCAGCCTGTCGCTGTCGAACCCCGTAGCGTACATTGGAAGCAGCACCAATGCGCCCGTCTACAGCGGGCCGCCATTGCCTTCGGCCCCTGGCGCGCTGAATGCCAGCCTGCCGTTGACCGCAACGGGTACTGTTTATCCGAACAATTCGCAATACTCGTTCTGCAATACCAAGCCGAGTAACGGTGCGTGCACTTCTTCTGCATGGTCTCCGGGGCCTAACTGGAGTACGTCGTCGACAGCGACCAACTCGCTTAACGTGCAACTGACCAATCTGTTGAATGGCCAGTCGCTCCAAATCAGCGTTGCGGGGCTGGATCTCTCTATCCTGAGCCAGATTCTTCAGCCGCTCACGGGGCAGCTCATTCCTTTGCTGCTCGGACTCGTTAACCCGTTGATCAACCAGTTGGTAACACCGTTGTTGACGGCGTTAGGATTGCAAATCGGTCAGCTGACCGTGATACAACATAGCCTGACGTGCAACGCTCCGCAAATCGTCCATTAAAAGCATCAGCAATGAGACCCACGCCCGCAATCGAAGAACTCGACCTGTACGTCTGGGAAGGCAAGGCGGACATCGTCGACCGCGTTGCCCGGTGCATGGCGAGCTTCGACGTCGAAGTGATCCGCGCCGACGATGCGGAAATCTCGCCCGAACGCGCCGCATTGCGGCCGTCGCTGGCGATCATCAGCGTGTCGATGATCGAAACCGGCGCCGCGTTCCTGCGCGACTGGCAGGCCAACATCGGCATGCCGGTCGTCTGGGTCGGCGCGGCACGCGACCACGACGCGTCGCAGTATCCGCCCGAGTATTCGCACATCCTGCCGCTCGACTTCACGTGCGCCGAACTGCGCGGCATGATCGGCAAGCTCGTCACGCAACTGCGTGCGCACGCGGCCGAAACGTCGCAGCCATCCGAACTCGTCGCGCACTCCGAATCGATGCAGGCGCTGCTGCACGAAGTCGACACGTTCGCCGACTGCGATACCAACGTGCTGCTGCACGGAGAAACCGGCGTCGGCAAGGAGCGCATCGCGCAATTGCTGCACGAAAAGCATTCGCGCTACCGTCACGGCGATTTCGTGCCGGTGAACTGTGGCGCGATTCCGGACGGCCTGTTCGAATCGCTGTTCTTCGGGCATGCGAAAGGATCGTTCACGGGTGCGGTTGTTGCGCATAAAGGCTATTTCGAGCAGGCGGGCGGCGGCACGCTGTTCCTCGACGAAGTCGGCGATCTGCCGCTGTACCAGCAGGTCAAGCTGCTGCGCGTGCTCGAGGACGGCGCGGTGCTGCGCGTCGGCGCGACGTCGCCGATCAAGGTCGATTTCCGCTTGGTCGCGGCGAGCAACAAGAAGCTGCCGCAGCTCGTGAAGGAAGGCCTGTTCCGCGCCGATCTCTACTACCGGCTAGCGGTGATCGAGCTGAGCATTCCGTCGCTGGAAGAGCGCGGCGCAGTCGACAAGATCGCGCTTTTCAAGTCGTTCGTCGCGCAGGTCGTCGGCAAGGAACGGCTCGCCGAGTTGTCCGATCTGCCGTACTGGCTGACGGATTCGGTCGCGGACAGCTATTTCCCCGGCAACGTGCGCGAACTGCGCAACCTCGCCGAGCGTGTCGGCGTGACGGTGCGGCAGACGGGCGGGTGGGACGCGGCACGGCTGCAGCGGCTGATTGCGCACGCGCGCAATTCGGCACAGCCGGTGCCGGCGGAGAGTGCGGCCGAAGTCTTCGTCGATCGCAGCAAGTGGGACATGAACGAGCGCAACCGCGTCATCGCGGCGCTCGACGCAAACGGCTGGCGGCGTCAGGACACGGCGCAGCAGCTCGGTATCAGCCGCAAGGTATTGTGGGAAAAAATGCGCAAATATCAGATATTCGACGAAGAGCCAGAGACCCGCGAAAGCGAGTAATTAATGAGATAAAATCGCGCTGAATTACAACGACTCGGGCGGGAATAAAACTTCATGAGCCATATGACGGGGTTGGGGCGGGCGTGTGTGTTGCTCGCAATAGTAGGAGGCATGCAGGGCGTTTACGCGCAGGGGTTGGCAGGCAATACTTCGCCGGCGGTGCAGCAGGCGTCGGCGCCGGTGGCAGCGATTCCGGTGATCGATTCGCAGGTCCAGACGTCGGTGCAGCCGCAGGCGGGCGAGACGACGGGGCCGAGCACGGTCGACGACCTGCAGCGCCAGATCCAGGCGCGCACGCTGACGGAAATGCGCACGAGCTACAACGGCAGCTACGGTGCGAGCCTGCTGTTCAACGTAAAGGACGGTGCGTACTTCGTCGCGCTGTTCCAGCAGAAGGCGTTCTGGCGCGTGATCAAGACTTACGACGAAACGCGCGCGGAAGCGATCTATCGCGATTTCTCGCACCAGGCGGAGCGGCTGGCCGTCAACGAACTGCGGGCGGCGAAGCTGGAATCGCAGAAGGCGCAAATGGACAAGCAGATCGAAGTCACGCAGGACCGGGCGCGGCGTCTGCAGGCCGATATCTCGATCGCACGCCAGCAGCAGGCGGCGGTCGCGGATCGCCAGAAGAGCGTACGCGGCGAAACGGCAGCGTTGCAGGCGCAACAGGCCGAACTTCAGTCGCAACTGCGTGCATTGCAGCAGCAGGTGCGTTCGCTGCAGCGCGAGGCCGACGCGGGCCTGCCGACGACGGCACGCTGAACTCGGCGGCGGTGCGGCGACATGCCGCGCCGGCCGCACAAGGGAAAAGGGCAAGCCTGTTGGCTTGCCCTTTTGTTTTACTGGCCGTCCGGCACGATTCGCCGGCGGCGCGTCACGATCACCGGCCCGTTGCCGCCGCGTGTATCCGACGGCGACGCGTTGCCGGGTGCGTCGCCGGTATCGCGCGGCGCGCCGTAGCTTTCGCGCGGTTCACGCGGGGCGCTGTAGCCTTCACGGGGTTCGCGCGGTGCGCCGTAGCCTTCGCGCGGTTCACGCGAGCCGTAACCCTCGCGCGGTTCGCGGGAGCCGTAGCCGCCATCGCCACGCGATTCGCGCGGGCCGCCGTGCGAGCCGTACGGGCTGTGACCGCCACCTTCGCGGCCGCCGGGGCGCCCGCCGGTGCGCGGCCCGCGGGGGCCGCCGCCGCCCGGGCGCGAGCCGCCCGTGTCGAGCTGGATCGTGGAAATCGCGCGCTTGTAGATGCCTTGCAGACCCACGGGGGTGCGCAGCATCACCAGGTACTGGTCGAACGACTCGATACACCCCGTCAGACGAATGCCGTTGACGAGATAGATTTCAACGCGCTTACGTTCCTTGCGCGCCGAATTGATGAAGTCGTTTTGCGGATGGGATTCTGCGGGATTGGCCATTGAGGTGCGGCAGGAGCCTGCGTCAGAGAATATGTTGTGCGTGTGTGTGACGTGTGCGTCCACAAGGTGTTTGGCGGAATTCTACCCTGTTCGATCGGGAAGCGCGCAGTCGTGATTGTGTCGAACCGTAACCCACTATAGACGTTCCAGCCCATTTTCGCGATTCGGCCGAACGGCCAAAGCTGTTTCGTTACGTCGCGTTACGATTCTCGCCGTGCCGTATCACCTCGGTGCGCGCGCGGCATTTACATTAGCTGCGCGAGCCGGGCAGGCCGGCATATCAGGGATTCAGAACATGAACAAGAGGCGACGGGCAGGGTGGGTCGGGGGCGTGGCGTTGCTCGCTTCCGGCAGTGCAATGGCGGGGCATGTCGACTTGTCGGTCGGCATTGGCGTACCGGTCGCACCGGTCTATGTCGAGCCCGCGCCGGTCTATGTGGCGCCTCAGCCGGCGGTGGTCGCCTATCCGGGATACGGACCCGGCTACTACGGCGATGACGACGACGATCGCTACTGGAAGTGGCGCAAGCACCATTACAAGCAATGGCGCAGGCACCACGGCGACGACGATGACGATTGAGCCCGAGGTCGATCCCGCCGGCGCGAATCAGAACGCGTAGTCGGGGTTTTTCGGGTCGAATGCGGTGTCGTCGAGCGTGGCCGGCGCGATTTTCTCGATGACGATCCGCTCGAAGATCTTGCCGTCGTTGTCATAGGATTCGACGGTCCGGAAATAGGGCGCGTGCAGGTCGAGCCCGAGGACTTCCTTCTTCGCGTAGAACTGCGGCCGGCCGGTCGGCGTTTCGTAGGTGAGCGCGACGACGCGCACGCCGCCGATCGTCCTGGTTTCCACCTGGGTCGGCCGCTGCACGCCGGCTTCCTCGTATTTCTTCCCTTCGGTCAGGTACAGGTTCGTGATGAACTCGGTGCCGAGATCCTTCACCTGGTGATTCGACTGGGCGCGCGCGAGCGCGCCGTCGAGTGCCGTCCACAGCGGAATCTTGCCGAGCAGGCCGCCGAGATGGCCGTACATCTCGTCCTTGCGCAGCGTCGTGTCGTAGATGGTCTCCTGTCCGGCATGCGCACCGCCCGGCAGCCATTTCGCATAAACGCGCAGCGGCTCGCGGGTGGTCTTCACGAGCATGCGGTCGGGCGTGTCGGACCATTTTCCGCTGATGCGTTCCTGGCGCACCATCGTGAACTGGTACGACGGATAGCCGTTAGGACCATTACGGATATAGAGCGGCACGGAGAGCGGATCGAGTGCCTTGAAGAGCGCCGTGAGCGTCGCGTCATCGAGTTGCGCGAGCGTGCCGCGCTGCGCGGCCGTGCGCAGCCAGCGCGCCTGCTGCGCGACCGGCTCGCGCGTGACCTTCGCAAGGTCCGCCGGCAGCGCGACATCCCGTGCCGCGCTCGCGGCATCGGCCGTTTCCTGCGCGTGCAGGCCCGGCTGCGCGAGCGACAGCATGCACGCGATTGCCGCGGCGGCAGCATGCCGCGCGTGGCGCTTCTTTCCTTCGTTCATCGACAGCGTCTCCCGGAGCGATGGATCGTTCAGCCTTGCTTCGCGGCCTTGATTTTGGCGAGTTCCTCGTCGCGCAGCGCGCGGCGCAGGATCTTGCCGACGTTCGTCTGTGGCAGTGCGTCGCGAAACTCGACGAATTTCGGCATCTTGTAGCCGGTCAGGTTCTTGCGACAGTGCGCGAGTACGTCGTCGGCCGTGAGCGACGGGTCGCGGCGCACGACGAACACCTTGATCCGTTCGCCCTGCACGTCGTCCGGAATGCCGATCGCCGCGGCTTCGCTGATGCCCGGATGCATCACGAGCACTTCCTCGATCTCGTTCGGATACACGTTGAAACCCGACACGAGGATCATGTCCTTCTTGCGGTCGATGAGGCGGATGAAGCCGCGTTCGTCCATCACGCCGATGTCGCCGGTGCCGAGCCAGCCGTCGGCGTCGATCACCTTGGCCGTCTCGTCGGGGCGCTGCCAGTAGCCGCGCATCACCTGCGGACCGTGCACGCACAGCTCGCCCGGTTCGCCGATGGCGGCCCAGGTGCCGTCCTCGCGGCGAAAGCGCACGACGGTGGACGGCGCGGGCAGGCCGATCGAACCGCTGAACGCGGCCATGTCGTTCAGGTTCACGGGATTCATCGTGACGATCGGCGAGCATTCGGTGAGGCCGTAGCCTTCGACGACCGGCCGGCCCGTCACCTGCTGGAAGCGCTCCGCGACCGCGCGCTGCATCGCCATCCCGCCCGCCATCGCGAGCTTGAGCTTCGAGAAATCGCGCTTGCGGAATTCCTCGTTGTCGAGGAACGCGTTGTACAGCGTGTTGATGCCGGTGATCCCCGTGAACGTTTCGTTGCGGATGATCTTCATCACCATCTTCATGTCGCGCGGGTTTGCGATCAGGATGTTGCGCCCGCCGAGTCCCATGAAGATGAACGCGTTCACCGTCAGCGAATAGATGTGATAGAGCGGCAGCGGCGTGAGCACGGTTTCGACGTCGCCCGAGACCTGGTCGGCGATCCATGCCTTCGCCTGCAGCAGGTTCGCGATCAGGTTGCCGTGCGTGAGCATCGCGCCTTTCGCGACACCTGTGGTGCCGCCCGTGTATTGCAGGAACGCGAGGTCGTCGCGCGTCGTCTGCACCAACTGCGGTTTGCCGCGCGCGCCGAGCGCAAGTGCGGAGCGCAGCCGGATTGCCTGCGGCAGGTGGTACGCCGGCACGAGCTTCTTTACGTGCTTCAGCACGAAATTGATCAGGCGTCCTTTCGCATTGAAGCCGTCGGCGAGCAGGTCGCCGAGCGCGGTGACGACGATGTTTTTCACCTGCGTTTCCGGCAGCGCGTCCTGCAGCGTGCGCGCGAAGTTCTCGAACACGACGATCGTCTGCGCACCGCTGTCCTTCAACTGGTGTGCGAGTTCGCGCGCGGTATAGAGCGGATTGACGTTGACGACGATCGCGCCGGCCTTCAGCGTGCCGAACAGTGCGACCGGGTACTGGAACGTGTTCGGCAGCATGATCGCGACGCGGTCGCCGGGCTTCACGCCGAGGCTTTGCAGATACGACGCGAACGCGTCGACTTTCCGCGCGAGCGTGCGATAGGTCATCGATGCGCCTGCGCTCACGTACGCGACGCGCTCGGCGAAGCGTGTCGTGCATTCGTCGAAGAACTGCACGAGCGACGCGTACTGTGCGACGTCGATTTCGTGCGGTACGCCGGGCGGGTATGACGCGTACCAGATGCCGTCGGTGTTCGGCGGAACCTGGGCCGCTGCGGTTGCTGCGGAAGATGACATGACGTGTCTCCGGTCTTGGCTCTCGGCGAGGGCAGGTACTTCAGCGCCTGCCTGTGCGCCGTGCTTCGCGGTCGATCGGCACGGGCGCCTCGACGCCCCGCATGACCGCGCGTACAAAACAATTCGTGAACGGGAAGCTGCGCGTGGCCCCGCGCGCTCAGTTCGTGGAATGCAGCGTCGCCGTATCGGCGGCCGACGCACCCGACGGCAGCCCGAACGCTTCGCTCGCCCCCGCGTCGTCCAGCACCGCCGCGAAGATCGACAGTTGCGCACTGTCGGGCATCGGTGCCTTCAGCGCGGCGACGATCAGCGATGACAGCCGCGCGATCATCTGCACGTCGTTCATCGTGCGGCCTTGCGAGAACTCGTCGATCAGGCTTTCCGTTTCGGCGCCCGCGAGCGCGCCGGACAGCGCGCCGATCGCGAAGTGCAGCCGCCAGCCGAGCTCCGTGCGCGGCAGATGCGGCAATGCGCGCTGGAACGCGTCGAAGAAGCGGCCGGCGACGCTCGCGTAGTGCGCGGTCAGGAAGTTGCGCACGAACGGCGACGGATCGGTGTATGCACGGCCGATCAGCCGGAGGAACCCGGGCCCGCCGCGTTCGGGATTGCGCGATGCCTTCAGCGCGGGAATGAACATCGCGCCGAGCACGTGCTCGCAGGTGATGTGCATGCCGAGCTGCGCATCGAAGCGGTCGAGAATGGCGAGGCGCTCCTGGTTGAGCTGGTCGAGCCGGCGCGACAGCATCGCGTGGATCAGCGCTTCCTTGCTGCCGAAGTGGTAGTTGACCGCGGCGAGGTTGACCGCCGCGCGCGAGGTGATCTGGCGCATCGACATCGCCTCGAAGCCATGCTCGATGAACAGATCCTCGGCCGCATCGAGGATGCGCGCCTTCGTCCCGCCGGTCTGCCGGGTGCCGGATGACCGTCCCCCGGGCGGCCGTCCCGCGGACGGCCGCCCTTCCTGATTTACTGCCATGTTCCGCCTCCCATGCCGGTCGCCCGGCCGCGAACAGGTGATTCGATCATCTGATTCAAACAGTCGTTTTTATTAAGATAAAAAAACGCGGGGGGAGCGGGCAAGCGGGGAATCTGGACAAAATCCTCTAGTTCGATGTGCGAATGCGGAAAGCGTGGTGCGCGGCCCCGGCGGGGCGGGGCGCGCGCGATGGTGCGATGCGGCAATGCGCGGGTTCAGCTGACCGAGCTACGCGTATTGACCGATTGCGTCATGTCGATGCCGCGTCGCTCGCGGCTGAACAGGATCAGCACGGCGATCACGACGGCGACGATGCCGGCCACGAGTGCGAGCGCGAAGCTGTAATTGTTGTTGTGCGAAACGGCGAGCGATGCCTGCATCGTCGCGTTGCCCGACGCGAGCAGGTTGCCGAGCTGGTAGACGACGCCGGGGAAGGTCGCGCGGATTTCGTCGGGCGAGATCTCGTTCAGGTGAACCGGAATCACGCCCCATGCGCCCTGTACCGAGATCTGCATCAGGAACGCCCCTGCGGCGAGGGCAACCGGGCCGCTCGAGAATGCCCACAGCGGCAGCACGGGCAGTGCGATCAGCGCGGAGATGAAGATCGCGCGACGCCGGCCGATCCGCTCCGAGATCGCACCGAACGACAGGCCGCCGACGATCGCGCCGATGTTCAGCACGATCGTGATCCACGACACGGTATGCGGATCGAAGTGATGCTGTTCGCGCAGGAACGTCGGATAGAGATCCTGCGTGCCGTGCGAGAAGAAGTTGAACGCGGTCATCAGCACGATCGCGTAGATCGTGAGCTTCCAGTTCTGCTTCATCGTGGCCCCGAGGCTTGGGCGCGTGCGCTTCTCCATCTGTTTCCACGCCGGCGATTCGGGCACGTGCGCGCGCACGTACAGCACGAGCAGCGCGGGCAGCACGCCGACCATGAACATCCCGCGCCAGCCGATGTACTGGTAGAAGAGGCCGAATACGACGGACGCGAGCAGGTATCCGCTCGGATAGCCAGCCTGCAGCAGCCCCGACACGAAGCCACGCGCATGGGTCGGTACGGTTTCCATCGTCAGCGCAGAGCCGACGCCCCATTCGCCGCCCATCGCGATGCCGAACAGCGCGCGCAGCACGAGCAGCGCGGTCAGGCTCGGTGCGAAACCTGACGCAAGCTCGAGCAGCGAATAGCACGCGATGTTGACCATCAGCGTCGGGCGGCGGCCGAAGCGATCGGCGAGCCGGCCGAAGATCAGCGCACCGAGCGGGCGCATCGCGAGCGTCAGCGTGAGCGCGAACGCAACGGCGGGGATGGTCGACGCGAATTCGGCGGCGATGTCCTTCAGCACGAAAACCATCAGGAAAAAATCGAACGCATCGAGCGTCCAGCCCAGGTAGGCGGCGATCGTGACGTTGCGTTGTTCGCGGGTCCAGCTCATGTCCGAGGTCTCCTCGTTGGCGTGCGCGCTCACGATGTGCATGCGGATGCCGGCCCGGCTTGCGCGCGGTGCGGGGGCACTGATCGAGTGTAGGCCGCCGCGCCGCGCGATGTGGGGCGCGATAACGTCGAATCGGGAATAATCCCTACGAAATGAACTGTTTCGAAAACGGAAACGGCGCCGCGCGAGGCAAGCGACAGGCATCTGTATCATTTCGGAAGGCTGTTTGTATCAATTCTGTAATGCGCCCGACGCGCATCGTCGCCGAATCAGGAGTCCCGATGACCGAACGTTCCGCCGCCGCGCTGCCCGTGCTCGAAACCGCCAGGCTGTGGCTGCGTCCGCGCGTGCTGGCCGATCTCGATGCGTGCATCGCGATGGATCGCGATCCCGAGGTCACGCGGCACATCGCAGGCCCGTGGCACGATCCCGTCGAGCATCGCCGCTTCGTCACGCACCGGATCACGCGCGACTATCCGCCGGGCCTCGGCTACTGGTCGATCTTCGAGAAGGCCGCGCCGGACGCGTTCATCGGCTGGATCCTGCTGATTCCCGACTATGCGGACGGCGCGCACGACGTCGAGATCGGCTGGCGGCTGGTGCGCACGACATGGGGGCGCGGCATCGCGAGCGAGGCCGCGGCGGCCGTCGTGCGTCACGCATTCGACACCGTGCACCTGCCGCGCGTGATCGCCGATATCGCGGAGGCCAACAGCGGTTCGCTGAACGTTGCGCGCAAGCTCGGCATGCGTCGCGTGAGCGTCGTGCAAGATTGCATTCCTTACATTCGTCATCGTCTCGAACGCAACGATCTGCGCGCGTAGCGCAGCGTCATGCGCACGCGCGGGCGGTTGTCAGAGATCGTCAATCGGATGCGTATCGAGGTCATGACGTATTAACGGCTCGCACGATCAGGAGTATCGTTGCCGGAATTTCGCAACATGGGGTACGACCATGGCACTCGGCACCGACGTTCATCTCATTCCTGTCAGGCTCGACGCGCTGCGTCCGACGCAGATGACGGTTGGCTATCGCGAAGTCAAGGCGAAGCGCAAGCACTGGAAGGCGCTCGACAAGCGCGCGCGCAAGGCTGCGATCGAATCGCACTGGTTTCCGGCCGTCCTTGGCCCGGACGGGCTGCACTACATCACCGATCACCACCATCTCGGCCTCGCGCTGATCGAGGAAGGCGAGTCGCGCGTGAACGCGATGCTGTTGAAGGATCTGTCGTGGCTCGACAACACGATCTTCTGGCGGATGATGGAACACAACCAGTGGGTGCATCCGTTCGGCGCGGACGGGTCGCGGCGCGACTATGCGCATTTGCCGAAGGCGCTGACGGGGCTCGAGGACGATCCGTACCGCAGCCTCGCCGGCGAGCTGCGCACGGCGGGCGGCTATGCGAAGGACGCGACGCCGTTCAGCGAATTCCTGTGGGCTGATTACCTGCGCCAGCACGTGTCGCTCGACCAGATCCGCAAGAACTTCGCGAAGGCACTCGACGTCGCGCTGCACCGCGCGCACGAACAGGATGCGCGCTACTTGCCCGGCTGGTCGGGCGTCATCGCCGTCAAGTCCTGACCGGCGCACGGCACCGACCGCCTCATGACGACCGCCCCGATTCGCCCCGACGCCGGCCCGCAGCATGCCGACCATTTCACCGCGCTCGACGCGCCGCCGCCGCCGCGCACGCGGCGCATCGGTCTCGATGCGCTGGCCGGCCTGTCGATCGCCGGCCTGCTGATTCCCGAGGCGGTCGCGTATGCGGGGCTGGCAAACCTGCCGCCGCAGGCCGGTCTCATCGCGCTGCTGTCGGGGCTCGTCGTCTATGCGCTCACGGGCAGCAGTCGCTTCGCGATCGTGTCGTCGACGTCGTCGTCGGCTGCCGTGCTCGCGGCGACCGTGCTCGCGGAGTCGGGGATGGCGCTTGCCGAGCAACTCGCGCTCGCGGCAGCGCTCGTGGCGATGACGGGCGTGCTGTTCATTCTGGCGGGCGCCGCGCGGCTCGGCGGCATGTCGGATTTCGTCGCGCGGCCCGTGCTGCGCGGCTTCACGTTCGGCCTCGCACTGACGATCGTCATCAAGCAGTTGCCGAAGATTCTCGCGATTCACGTGCAGCACAGCGATGCGCCGCGTGTCGCGCTCGACCTGATTACCGGCGCGCCGCACGCGAACCTCGCGAGTGCCGTGCTCGGCGCGATCGCGCTGGCGCTGCTGTTCGTGCTTGGGCGCCGCTCGCGCGTGCCGGCGACACTCGTCGTGATCGTGCTGTCGATCGCGGTCGGTTATGCGATCGACTGGCAGCGATACGGGATCGCGATCGTCGGCCATATCGACTTCCGGCATCTCGAATTCGGCCTGCCGAATCTCGACCGCAACGCATGGATGCAGACGGTCGAGCTCGCGTTCGCGCTGATGCTGATCCTGTACGCGGAGTCGTACGGATCGATCCGCAACTTTGCGCTGAAGCACGGCGACAGCGTGTCGCCGAACCGCGACCTCGTCGCGCTCGGGTGTGCAAACCTCGTGTCGGGCCTGCTGCACGGGATGCCGGTCGGCGCGGGCTATTCGGCGACCTCGGCGAACGAGGCCGCCGGCGCGCAGTCGCGCTTTGCCGGCCTGTGGGCGACGGGCGTGGTCGCGCTGATCGTCTGGCTGCTGCTGCCGCAGCTTGCGCGCACGCCGGAGCCCGTGCTCGCGGCGATCGTGATCTTCGCAGTGAGCCACTCGCTGCATCCGTCCGTATTCCGGCCGTACTGGGCGTGGCATCGCGACCGGCTCGTCGTGATCGCCGCGCTGCTCGCGGTGCTCGTGCTCGGCGTGCTGCACGGGTTGCTCGCGGCCATCGGCGTGAGCCTGCTGCTGACGCTGCGCAAGCTGTCCGAGCCGAACGTCAGCGTGCTCGGCCGGCTGCGCGACAGCCACGACTTCGTCGACGTCGCGAGCCATGCCGACGCGAAGCCGGTGCCGGGCGTGCTGATCGTGCGGCCCGAGGCGCAGCTGTTCTTCGCGAATGCGGACCGGATGCTGAATCGCGTGCGCGCGCTGATGAAGGCCGCGCCGGACGCGCATACCGTGCTGCTGAGTCTCGAGGAAACGCCGGATGTCGATGGCACGACGATCGAATCGTTGCGCACGTTCGCGGCCGAATGCACGGCGCGCGGGCTGCGGCTCGCGATCGTGCGGCTCAAGGTGCACGCGCTGCATGCGCTGCGCCGCGCGGCGGACGATACGCTGCACGACGACGCGATGTCCGAGCTGAGCGTCGACGAGAGCCTGCAGTTGCTGCAGGCCGGCATGCGGCCGGGCGGCGGCGACGGAACGACCGCCGCGTGACCGGGCGGCATGTCGGCGCCGTCTATTGCTAAAGCACCGCGTCGGCCGGGCGGTTGGCCATGTCGGCCACTTCCGCAGCCGTCGGCGCATAGGCGCCTGCATGCGCACAGGCGACCGCCGCGCACGCGGCCGCGTAGCGCAGATGCTCGGCCGCCGATGCACCGGGCCGCGCAAGCTGGCTCGCGAGCCAGCCGCCGATGCTCGCATCGCCGCAGCCGACCGTGTCGGCTACCTCGGCCGGGAACGCGGGCTGGAACAGCACGGTGTCGCGATGCAGGAGCTGCATGCCGGATGCGCCGCGCGTGACGAGCATGGTCGCATCGGGCGCCCACGCGCGCAGTTGCGCAAGTGCTGCTGCTTCGTCGAGTTCGGGAAACAGTCCGTGCAGATCCTCGTCGGATACCTTGATCCAGTCGGCGAGCCCGGCCAGCCGGCGCAGCGTGTCGCGATATGACGGTGCGGCCATCGGCGCACGGTAGTTCGGGTCGAACGAGATCCGCTTGCCGGCCGCACGCGCGGCCTGCGCAACTTCGATCAGGCGCGACGCGAGCGGTTCGCGCACGACCCCGAGCGAACCGACGTGCACGATCTCGGCCGCGTCGAGTGCACCGGCGGGCAGGTCGGCCGGATCGAACGCGAGATCGGCGCTGTTTTCGCCGATGAAGAAGTAGTGGGGCGGCTGCTTCGACGCGACCATTGCGAGCAGCGGTGTGCGATCGACCTGCCGGATGAAGCGCATGTCGAGCCCCGCGTCGGCACTCTTGCGCATCAGCTCGTCACCGAAGATGTCGCGGCTGACCGTGCCGGCGAAGGCCGTCGGCACGCCGAGTCGCGCGCCGACGCGCGCGACGTTCCAGCATGAGCCGCCGGCAACGCTGCGCCAGTGCTGCGCGTCGTCGCGGATGAAATCGGTCAGCGCTTCGCCGAATACGATCAGGCGGGGAAACGTCGTGGTCATGTCGAAACCTTGTGCCGCGGCGTTGCGCGCGGCCGTGCAGCGGGTGATGTGAGCGGGCGGGCGGCGCCAGCCGTCGCGTGCGGCGACGTGGCCCGGCACTGCCCGGTTTCGCGGGCGGGCGGCGCGATCAGCGCGGGGCGCTCCAGCCCTTGTAGCTTTTCACGTTGTCGCGCGTGATGAGCGTCGGCTCGATCAGGATCATCGGATTGGCCGGCTTCTGGCCGTTCATGATTCCGTAGCCGACGTTGACGGCCTGCTGCGCCATCGCCCACGGGTCCTGGCTCGACGACGCCTGCACCAGCGTGTTGGACTTGAGCGCCACCTCGATGTCGGGCGCGCCGTCGACCGACGTGATCACGATGCCCGGCCGGTTCAGCTGCTTCGCGGCGAGATCGCTGCCGATCGCCTGCGGGTCGTTGATCGTGAACACCGCATCGAGCTTCGGAAAGCGCGTCAGGTAGCCCTGCATCGCGTTCATCCCGCCTTCGCGCGAGCCCTTGCCATCCTGGTCGCTCGACAGCAGCTTGATGCCCGCGTTTTTCGCGAGCACGGTCTTGCAGCCGTTGACGCGATCGATCACGGCCGACACCTGCGGACCGTTCTCGATGATCACGTTGCCCTTGCCGTTGAGTTTCTTCGCGATGTAGTCGCACGCCAGCTCGCCGGCCTTCACGTTGTTGGTCTGCACTGTCGCGTTCGCGCCGGCCGCCGCGACGTCGATCGCCACGACCGTGATGCCGGCCGCCTGCGCCTTCTTCACCGCCGGCTCGATCGCCTTCGGGTCGGTGGCGTTGAGCAGGATCATGTCGACGTGTGCGGAGATGAAGTTGTCGATCTGCGTGAACTGCTTGTTCAGGTCGTAGTCGGCCGACACGGCCGTGACCTTCGCATTCGGGTTGAGCTGCCTGGCGCGCGCCTCGGCGCCCTTGACGATCGTGACGAAGTACGGGTTGCCGAGCGACCCGACCGTGACGCCGATCGATTTGAGCGGCTTGTCGGCCGCGTGTGCGGCGGAAGCGCCGAATGCGAGTGCGCAGGCGACGGCGGTCAGGGCGGCTTTGTGCTTGAACATGTCGTTGTGTCTCCGTGAGGTCGGTGGGCGGGCGGCGCAGGAGGACCTGCCTGCGCCGCAAGGTTGAATGGACGGGAAGGGTGTCAGGTGCGTGCCGAATCGCGCTGGCGATAGCGGTCGAGCGCGACGGCACCGATGATCACGAGCCCCTTGATGATGTACTGCCAGATGTCGGACACGCCGAGCAGCACGAGACCGTTCGTCAGTACTGCGATGATCAGCGCGCCGATCAGTGTGCCGACGATCGAGCCGACGCCGCCGACGAAGCTCGTGCCGCCGAGGATCACCGCGGCGATCGCGTCGAGTTCGTAGGACTGGCCGAGCTGCAGGCCGTTGGCTGCATAGAGTCGCGCGGCCGACATCACCGCGCCGAGGCCCGCGAGCAGCCCCGACGCCGCATACACGAACAGCTGGATCGCCCGCACGTTGATGCCCGACAGGCGTGCCGCTTCCGGATTGCCGCCGACCGAATAGATCCGCATCCCGAGCACCGTGCGGCGCAGGATGAACCACGAGATCGCGATCACCGCGCACGCGATGACGACGAGCCATGGCACGCCGAGGATCGTGCCGTTGCCGATGAACGCGAACGGCAGTTGCGGATTGAATAGGGTCGTGTCGTTGCCGATCAGGCGCGCGACGCCGCGCACGGCCGTCATCGCGCCGAGCGTGACGATGAACGGGGGCAGGCGCAGGAACGAGATCAGGCCGCCGTTGATCGCGCCGAACACGAGACCGACGGCGAGCGCGAAGGGCACGCCGAGCCAGCCCCAGCCCGGAATGGTCGACGCGAGCAGCGCCGCGACGGCCGCAGCGGCGAGCACCGAGCCGACCGACAGGTCGATGCCACCTGTCAGGATCACGAAGGTCATGCCGGCGGCGAGCACGATGTTGATCGACGCCTGCTGCGTGACGATCGACAGGTTCTGCAGCGTGAAGAAGCCGTCGGTCAGGAAGCCGAAGGCGATGCACAGCACCAGCAGCACCGGCAGCATGCCGGCGGTGCGGATCAGCGACTGCATGCGTGCGCGATGAGCGGCGGCGCGCAACTGGGGAGTACGATCGCCCACCGGATGGGCCGTCGCGGAAGCGAGGTTCCGCTGCTTGGTCGGGTTGATCATTTCGGTAACCTGAATGTAAGAGTGAAATGAAAGAGCGGGGCTCAGTGCGCGTCGGCGAGTTCGGCCTGCGAGCCGGTGGCGAGCGCGATGATGGCTTCCTGCGTGATGGGCGTGTGCGTGTGGCCGCCGAGTTCGCCCGCGATCTCGCCTTCGCGCATCACGAGCACGCGATCCGCGACGCCGATGATCTCCGGCAGCTCGCTCGAGATCACGATCACGCCCACGCCGGCACGGGCCAGTTCGTTGATGATCCGGTAGATTTCCGATTTCGCGCCGATGTCGACGCCGCGCGTCGGTTCGTCGAGGATCAGCACGCGCGGCTTCGTCTCGAGCAGGCGTGACAGCAGCACTTTCTGCTGGTTGCCGCCCGACAGCGCGCCGACGTTGACGTTCGCGTGGGGTACGCGGATCGACAGCGATGCAATCGCGTCGCGCGCGCGTTCGCCGCCGCGTGCGAGGTCGAGCGCGCCGAGTCGTGCATCGCGGTTGCAGACCGAGATGTTGATGTTGTCGCGCACGCTCATGTCGAGGAACAGGCCCTGGCGCTTGCGGTCCTCGGTCAGGTAGACGAGGCCCGCGTCGATCGCGGCGCGCGGCGAGTGCGCGCCGAACGTGCGGTCGCCCAGCTTCACGTCGCCGCGCACGCGCGGTTCGGCGCCGAAGATCAGCCGCGCGAGTTCGGTGCGGCCCGCGCCGACGAGCCCTGCGATGCCGAGCACCTCGCCGGCGTGCAGGTCGAGGCTGCAGCCGCGCACGCGCGCGCCGTCGGCGATGTCGCGTACCGACAGCAGCAGGTGGCCGGGGTCGTACGGCGCGTGTTCCTTCTTGTAGAAGCCGGAGATGTCGCGGCCGACCATCATCGCGACGAGGCGATCGGCCGACAGCGATTCGCGTTCGAGCGTGCCGACGTACGCGCCGTCGCGCAGCACCGACACGCGGTCGGACAGTTCGTAGATCTCCGCCATCCGGTGGCTGATGTAGATGATCGCGAGACCTTCCTCGCGCAACTGGCGGATCAGGCGGAACAGGTGCTCGGTCTCGCGCGACGACAGCGGCGTCGTCGGCTCGTCCATCACGAGGATGCGTGCGCGGGTGTGCACGGCGCGCGCGATCTCGACGAGCTGCTGTTCGGCGATCGACAGCGTGTCGACCAGCGTGTCGGGCCCGAACGATGCGCCCAGGCGCGCGAGTACGTCCTGGCAGCCGCGCGCCATCGCCGCGCGGTCGATCGTGCCCCAGCGCCGGTTGCCGCGCCGCAGTTCGCGGCCGACGTAGATGTTTTCCGCGACGGTCAGGTTCGGCGAAAGGCACAGCTCCTGGTAGATCACCGCGACGCCCGCATCGCGCGCGGCGAGCGGGCCGTCGATGTCGATGCGTTCGCCGTCGATCAGGATCTCGCCGCCGGCGTCGGCGCGGTACGCGCCCGACAGGATCTTCATCAGCGTCGACTTGCCCGCGCCGTTCTCGCCCATCAGCGAATGGATCTCGCCCGGATAAACGGTCAGGCTGACGTTGTCGAGTGCGCGTACGGCCGGGAATGTCTTGCTGATCCGGCGCATCTCGAGCAACGGGCGGGGCGACTCAGAACGCGACATGGTTGACCTCCTGCGAGTCGGTGCGGGCGCCCTTGAGGATGCCGGCCCGCGGGGAAAAGTTGAAGAACATCGGCAGCGTGGCGGCGCCGATCGCACCGGCGTCGGCGCCGAACGTGCCGCGCACGAGCACCGGGGTGCCGCGCGCTTCGGGCGCGGTGGCCACGAGCGCCGCGCGCAGGCGTGTCGTGACCGCGTCGAGCAGGCCCGCGTCGGTATCTGCGTCGAGCACGACCACCGGCGCATCGACCACGCACAGCACCGCGCGCAACGCCGGCGCAAGCGCGTCGACGCAATCGTCGATCCATTCGTCGACGGCCGGCAGGCCGCGCGCGATGCACGCTTCGAGATCCGCGCGGTTCTCGACCGTCTCACCGTGATGGCGCAGATGGCGCACGAGCGCATGCAGCGACGCGCGCGCGAGCAGGATGTCCCACGGGCCGCGCGGTGGCGGTGCGGATGCCAGCCGGCTCGGCGGCACCGGAATCACGGCGATGTCGCCCGCATTGCCGGTTACGCCGCGCAGGCAGTCGCCGTCGATCGCGATGCCGCCGCCGATCGCCGGCCCGATGAACAGGTAGACGAAATCGTCGCACTGCCGGCCGTATCCGTAGAACAGCTCGGCGATCGCGGCTGCGTTACCGTCGTTTTCGCCGAAGACGGGCAGCGACAGCGTGCGACCGAGGTCGCTCGCGAAATCGACGTCTTCCCATGCGTGGAACGTGTCGGGCGCGAGGCCGAGTTCGCGCATCCACGCGCCGAGGTTGTAAGGCTGCGCGACGCCGATGCCCGTCAGGCGGGCGCGGTCGTGGTCGGGGAGCAGGGCCTGCATCGCGTCGATGTCGTGACGCACGATCTCGAGCACGTCGGCGGGCGGAGGCAGCAGCATGTCGTGGGAGCGGCGGCCGAGCACGTCGCCCGCGAAGTTGACCAGCGCAGTTTCGATGCGCATCCGGTCGAGATGGACGCCGATGCCGAACGCGCCGCGCGGGTCGAGGCGGATCAGCGATGCCGGCTGGCCGCGCTGGCCTTCGGTGCGGCCCGCGAATTCGATCAGCTTGGCGTCGGCGAGCGACGCGATGATGCTGCCGACCGCCGTGCCCGTCATGCTCGCGAGGCGGGCGAGATCGGCCTTCGACGCGCTGCCGGCACGGCGCAGCGTCTTCAGCAGCAGGCGCTCGTTGTAACGGCGCACGTTGGCCGAATTGCTTCCCTGGCCGATGTGCGGACTTCTCATGGCGTCTCCTTCCATGTCGCGCCGCTCGGCGGCACATTAAATAAATCACGTTGATTTATTTAACCGCGGGAACGCCGGCATGTCAGCCTAGGGAAATCCCGGTTTCGTTCTGTGATGGGAGGGTGGCGGCGCGAATCCGGAGCAATTGTTTGCCGTTTGCCGCCGGATTCGCGGCATGCTTTCACGGCGTGCTGACGCTGTTCGCGGAAACCGAGGCGATTTGTCCGTACGATGGCCAGGGACGGAATCAAGCGCTCCGTGCGCGTGAGCGGGGCGGCGTGAGTTGCGTTGCCGATGCCGTGATCCTGCGGCGAGGAGGGCGCGCGCAGGGCTTGGCGAATCGATGGGGTGGAACGTGCGGCGCAGCCGCATTGAATTCCGGAGCCGGAAATGAAAAAAGGTCGGCTAGAAACCGACCTTTTTAAATGAGTGGTGCCCAGGAGAGGACTCGAACCTCCACGATGTTGCCACCGCTAGGACCTGAACCTAGTGCGTCTACCAATTCCGCCACCTGGGCACGTTTCGCTTGCTGCAATGCGAAGACCGCTATTTTAGCGTGTCTTTCCGGGCTGTCAACATAATTTGAGGTCGCGAACGAAAATAATCGGGCGGACTTTCTCGGGGGAGTCGGGCAGGGTGCGCAAACTCGTGGCGGCCAACGTGCATCGGCGAACAGGCGATTCCGGTTGCGCGTATGCGTATATCGCTTCCAGGTAGCGCAAATGAAAAAAGGCCGGCTAGAAGCCGACCTTTTTAAATGAGTGGTGCCCAGGAGAGGACTCGAACCTCCACGATGTTGCCACCGCTAGGACCTGAACCTAGTGCGTCTACCAATTCCGCCACCTGGGCACGTTTCGCTTGCTGCGATGCGAAAACCGCTATTTTAGCGTGTCGTCAGAGCCTGTCAACACAATTTCATCCGGAGCGATAAAAATACCGCGGCCCTTGCGCGACGGGCTCTCACGCGCCGACCGGGTCCGCGCGTTTCGCCGTGAAGTTCCAGCGCTGCGCGTGGCTCGTATCGACGCGGGCCGGCAGCAGTCCGGCCGCGAGGAACGTGTCGGCGATCTTCTGCTGTTCGCCGAAGTTTTGCGCGACCACTGCGCGGACGAGGTAGCTGCGTCGCGCGTTCGCTCGCGCGATCGTCGCTGCGTCGAGCCCCCAGATCGGCGCGAGCGTATTCGCGGCCTCCTGCGGGTGGTCGCGCAGCCACGTGCCGGCCTGCGACAGTTGGTCGAACAGGATCTGGACAACGTCGGGCCGCGCGGCCGCGAAACTGCTCGATGCGAGGTAGTAGCGCTGGTATGACGCGAGTCCGTTGCCGTCGGCGAGAATCCGCACGTCGGGATTCCGGTCGACCGACGCGACATAGGGATCCCACGTGATCCATGCGTCCACGCTGCCGCGCTCGAACGCTGCGCGGCCGTCCGCCGGCGTCAGGTAGTGGATCGCCGCGTCGGCGGGCGCGAGCTTCGCGCGCGCGAGCGCGGCAAGCAGCAGGTAATGGCTGCCGGCCGCCTTCGTGACCGCGATGCGCTTGCCCTTGAGATCGGCGAGCGTGTGTAGGGCGCCGTCCTGCTTGACGACGATTGCCTGCGCCTTCGGTGAAGGCGCTTCCTGCGCGATGTACACAAAACGCGCATGCGCGGCCTGCGCGAAGACCGGAACCGTGTCGGCGACGTCGGCGGTGAAATCGACGGCGCCGACGTTGAGCGCTTCGGTCAGCGGCAATCCGCTCGCAAATTCATGCCACGACACGCGCAGGCCGAGCGGCGCAAGCGCCTGCTCGAGCGTGCCGCGCGTCTTGAGCAGCGTGATGAGCGTCGACGATTTCTGGTAGCCGATGCGCAGCGCGGCAGGCGCGTTCTCTGCATGCGTCGGGATGCCCGCGACAGTGAGGCCTGCGGCCAGTATCGCGCGCGCGAACGCGCGGCGGTTTATCGACGTCATGAATCGTGCTCCTCGTTGGGTGCGTTGCATTGAAGCGAGCCGGCTAACGTACCAACGGGGCGGGCGGACGATAACCGATAAATTCTGCTATCGATCCGACTGGCGGGCATAAGGAGGAGCGCACCCGGTGCAAGGGCGTGGCAGCCGGAGCGGCGGCCGCCGGCGGGCATTGAGCCGGTGCGGGTTGGTGCCTGCGCGAGTGCCGGTGTGCCTTGAAAAATCCTGACGTCGCAATTTTTGTGTGGGTCAACAATCTGCGACTCAGCCAGCACGATGGAACACGACATGCCGAAGAACTTCCTGCTCACCGATAGCGTGGGGTTTGCGCTCGCGAAGGCACGTAACCTGGTCGCGTCCGAGATGGACGCGGCATTGAAGAATCTCGACATCACGACGCAGCAGATGGGTGTCCTGCTGTCCCTGCGGATCGGCATGGCGGCGACGCCCTTCGAATTGTCGAAATTGCTCGGGGTCGACACGGGGCTGATGACGCGCCTGCTCGATAAACTGGAGGGCAAGGGGCTCGTCGAGCGTTCGCGCAGCCTGAGCGACAGGCGGGTCGTGAACCTTGCGTCGACGGAAGCGGGGCAGGCGGTCGCGGCGCAGATTCCGGAGGTCGCGCCAAAGGTGCTCAACGCGCGGCTGCGGAAATTCACGAAGGCCGAGTTCGGCGAGCTGTGCCGACTGCTGCGCAAGTTCATCGGCGATTGAGCGGCTGCGGGGAGGCCGCGGGCGCGGTATCTTGAGTTGTCCTCACGCAAGGCGTACGGGCGCTTTGTTTCCGGGCCGGAAATGAAAAAAGGCCGGCTCGAAGCCGACCTTTTCAAAACAGATGGTGCCCAGGAGAGGACTCGAACCTCCACGATGTTGCCACCGCTAGGACCTGAACCTAGTGCGTCTACCAATTCCGCCACCTGGGCACGTTTTGCAGTAGCTGCTTGCTGCAAAGAAGCGAAATTATAGCGCCCCAATTATTCGTGTCAACACTTTTTTGTGGCGCATCGCAAACCGGCCGCCGCCGCGCCTGCCCGCGGCATTCCCGTCATTTGGTGACACAAGGCGGGTGATAGAATGATCCGCCGCCGTCAATATAGAACTGTCTGACGGACACCTCTATGTTGATGCCGGGCACCATCAGTCAACGCAACGAGAACAATCATCGACAAACCCTTGAGCAAATATCCGTACCCCATTCCGAGCCGTGAAGAGATTCTCGGCGTGCTGCGGACGAGCGACGCGCCGCTGGCCGCCAACGACATCGCCGAAGCACTGTCGATCAAGCGTCAGGAGCGCGAGGGGTTCTTCCGGCGTGTCGCTGCGATGGAACGCGACGGCCAGATCCGCCTCGACAAGCGCGGCCACTACCAGTTGACCCATCCGTCGAACTTCGTCGCCGGGCGCGTGCAGGGGCATCGTGACGGCTACGGGTTCGTGATCCGCGACGACGGTCAGGACGACCTGTTTTTGCCGAACGGCGAAATGCAGAAGGTGATGCACAACGATCGCGTGCTCGCGCGGATCGTCGGCTACGATCGCCGCGGCCGCCCGGAAGGACATGTCGTCGAAGTCACCGAACGCGCGAACAAGCGCGTGATCGGCCGCTTGCTCAACGAGAACGGTGCGCTGATCGTCGCGCCGGAAGACAAGCGCATCGGCCACGACATCATGATCACGCAGAACGTGAAGAAGGCGAAAGTCGGGCAGGTCGTCGTCGTCGAGCTGACCGATTTCCCGAGTCGTCATTCGCAGCCGCTCGGCCGTGTCGTCGAAGTGCTCGGCGATATCGACGATCCGGGCATGGAAATCGAAATCGCGGTGCGCAAGTACGGCGTGCCGCATGAATTCAGCCAGCCGGCGCTTGACGGCGCCGCAGCGCTGCCCGACAAGGTGCTGCCGGCCGACCTGCGTTTCCGCGTCGACCTGCGCGACGTGCCGCTCGTGACGATCGACGGCGAGGATGCACGCGACTTCGACGACGCCGTCTACTGCGAGCCGGTCAAGGTCGGTCGCGGCGACGGCTTCCGGCTGATCGTCGCGATCGCCGATGTGTCGCACTACGTACAGCCGGGCAGCGGGCTCGATGCCGATGCGCTCGAACGCAGCACGTCGGTCTATTTCCCGCGCCGCGTGATCCCGATGCTGCCGGAGAAGTTGTCGAACGGCCTGTGCTCGCTGAATCCGCAGGTCGACCGCTGCGTGCTCGCGTGCGACATGGTGATCACCGCGCGCGGCGAGATCAAGGCGTACCAGTTCTATCCGGCCGTTATCCATTCGGCTGCGCGCCTCACGTACACCGAAGTCGCGGCCGTGCTGTCGAACACGAAGGGGCCGGAGGCCGCGCGTCGAGCGGACCTGCTGCCGCACCTGCAGAACCTGTACGGCGTCTACAAGTCGCTGTTCACCGCACGGCAGAAGCGCGGCGCGATCGACTTCGATACGACCGAGACCTACATCGTCTGCAACTCGCAGGGCAAGATCGAGCAGATCGTGCCGCGCCAGCGCAACGATGCGCACAAGCTGATCGAGGAATGCATGCTGGCCGCGAACGTCTGCGCGGCCGATTTCCTGAAGCGCAACAAGCATCCGGGCCTGTACCGCGTGCACGCGGGGCCGACGCCGGAGAAGCTCGAGAACCTGCGCGCGTTCCTGCGCGGCATGGGCCTGTCGCTCGGCGGCGGCGACAAGCCGCATGCGAGCGACTACGCGGCGCTGATGGCGCAGATCCGCGATCGGCCCGACGCGCAGATGCTGCAGCCGATGCTGCTGCGTTCGATGCAGCAGGCCGTCTACAGCCCGGACAACATCGGCCACTTCGGTCTCGCGTATGAGGCGTACGCGCATTTCACGAGCCCGATTCGCCGCTATCCCGACCTGCTCACGCACCGCGCGATCTACGCGATCCTGTCCGGCAAGAAGTACGTGCCGAAGGAGCCGGACGGCTTCGAGCTGAACACCGCGCTGTCGCCGCGCGCCCGCGCGATGCAGCAGGCCGACGACGAGGCGAAGAACCGCTCGCGTTCGAACGTCGCGATCTGGGAAGAACTCGGCCTGCACTGCTCGGCGAACGAGCGGCGTGCGGACGAAGCGTCGCGCGACGTCGAGGCATGGCTCAAGTGCTACTTCATGCGCGACAAGCTCGGCGAGGAGTACGGCGGGATGGTAAACGGCGTGACGTCGTTCGGCATCTTCGTCCAGCTCGACACGCTGTTCATCGAAGGGCTTGTGCATGTCACGGAACTCGGCTCGGACTATTTCCAGTACGACGAGATCAAGAACGAGCTGCGCGGCGAACGGACGGGTATCCGCTATCGCCTGTCGGACCGCGTGCGCGTGCAGGTGAGCCGCGTCGATCTCGACGCGCGCAAGATCGACTTCCGCCTCGTGCGCGATACGCCGGTGAAGGCGCCGCGTCCGGCGCCCGCGCCGGCTGCCGCAGGCGCCGGTGCCGATCGCAACGGCCCGCGCGTGCATGCGCTGCCGCAGGCGGAGGAGCCCGTGCCGCGTCGCAGGAAGGCCGCGAGCACGCCGAGCGGCGCGGTGAATGACGCGCGCGCTGCACATGTTGCCGCGAAGAAGAAGGGCGGCAGTGGCGGTGGCGGTGGCGGTGCGGCGGCGAAGCCGACTGCGAAGAAGTCGCGCACCCGCAAGAAGTATTGAGCGTTCGGGGCGGCGCAAGCGCATGCCCCGCAGTATCGAAAGACGCCGCGTCACCGGTCATCGGCCGGCAACGCGGCGCTTTCCTTTTCCATGGATCGCGGCTGCGCGCGTCGCGCGGCCGCACGTTTGATCGAAGGTTGTTCCAGTCATGTCACGTCTGAAGGTTCTTTACGGTTTTCATGCGGTGACCGCACGTTTGCGGCACGATGCATCGACGGTTGCGGAGGTGCTGTACGACCAGACGCGCCGCGACCGCCGCATGCAGGACTTCCTGCACACCGCGAAAGAAGCGGGCGTGCGGCTGATCGCGGCCGACGAAACGCGCCTGTGGGGCCTCGCCCATACCGAGCGCCACCAGGGCGTCGTCGCGCGAGTCGAGGACGTCCCGCTCGCGCAGAACCTGTCCGAGCTGCTCGACGGCATCCAGGGCCCCGCGCTGCTGCTCGTGCTCGACGGCGTCACCGATCCGCACAACCTCGGCGCATGCCTGCGTGTCGCCGATTCGGCCGGCGCGCACGCGGTGATCGCGCCGCGCGACCGTGCAGTCGGCCTGAACGCGACCGCGGCCAAGGTGGCGAGCGGCGCTGCCGATACGGTGCCGTACATCACGGTGACAAACCTCGCCCGCGCGCTGCGCGAGCTGAAGGAAGCCGGCGTGTGGATCATCGGTACGTCGGACGAGGCGTCGGCAACGCTCTACGAAACGAAGCTCGACGGCCCCGTCGCGCTCGTGATGGGCGCGGAAGGCGAAGGCATGCGCCGGCTCACGCGCGACACCTGCGACAACGTGATGAGCATCCCGATGGCCGGCAGCGTGGAAAGCCTGAACGTGTCGGTCGCAAGTGGCGTGTGCCTGTACGAAGCCGTGCGCCAGCGGCGCGTGAAGGGCTGACGCAGCCCGGTCTCGCGCGATGTGCGCGCGCCTGGCATGCCCCGACGCCCCGTGCCGCGATGCGATGCGGCACGCGGCTCTCCGGAGCTCGCCACCGATGACCCTGTTGCGCGTTGGCGCATCATGCGCCGTGCTGTGCCTGCTGGCTGCCTGCACGGCGCCGTCGCTCGTCGAACGCGGCACTTACTACGCCGACACGAGCCTGCCCGCGCGCGGTGCCGATTCGCGGATCCGCTTTCTCGTGATGCATTACACCGAAAGCGACGAAGCGAAATCGCTGCGCACGCTGACGGGCGATTCGGTCAGCGTGCATTACGTCGTGCCGCCGCAGCCGCGCATCGAGCACGGGATGCCGGTCGTCTACCAGCTCGTTCCGGAATCGAAACGCGCATGGCATGCGGGCGTCAGCGAGTGGCAGGGCACGACCGAACTGAACGCGGCGTCGATCGGCATCGAGAACGTGAACCGCGGCCCGCTCGATCCGCAGAATCGCACCTGGCAGCCGTACCCGCCCGAACAGGTCGAAGCGCTGACCCGCCTGTCGAAGGACATCGTCGCGCGCTACGGGATTCCGCCGACGCGCGTGGTCGGGCACAGCGACATCGCGCCGCAGCGCAAGATCGATCCGGGGCCGCTGTTTCCGTGGCATGCGCTTGCACAGGCCGGTGTCGGCGCATGGCCAGACGATGCGGCCGTTGCTGCGCGGCTCGGCGGCCGCGACCCGCACGCGCTGGTCGATGTGCGCGAACTGCAGCTCAAGCTCGCGCGCTACGGCTACGACGTGCCGGCCGACGGCGTGCTCGACGCACGCACGCGACGCGTGTTCGCGGCGTTCCAGATGCATTTCAGGCCATCCGACTATGCGGGCAATCCGGATGCCGAAAGCGACGCGATCGCGCAGGCGTTGCTCGACAAGTACTTCCCCGACACGCAACCGGCGGACAACGCGCCCGCGGCCGGCGCGCCCTGAACACGCCGCGCACCGCGCGCCGCGGGCCGAAAAACGCGGGCCGTCATCCGAGTCCGGTAAACTGGCGGTTTTCCGCAATCCCGCAGCATTACCACTCCATGACTCAAGACGAACTCAAACGCCTCGTCGGCCAGGCCGCCGCTGATTACGTGATCCAGAACGTGCCGGAAGGCGCCGTGATCGGCGTCGGCACCGGCTCGACCGCCAACTGCTTCATCGACGCGCTCGCCGTCGTCAAGTCGCGCTATCGCGGCGCCGTGTCGAGCTCGGTCGCAACGACCGAGCGCCTGAAATCGCACGGCATCAAGGTGTTCGACCTGAACGAGGTCGACTCGCTGCAGGTGTACGTCGACGGCGCCGACGAGATCGATGCGGGCGGCGCGATGATCAAGGGCGGCGGCGGCGCGCTGACGCGCGAGAAGATCGTCGCGTCGGTGGCCGACACGTTCGTCTGCATCGCGGACGCCAGCAAGCGGGTGCCGGTGCTCGGCGCGTTCCCGCTGCCGATCGAGGTCGTGCCGATGGCGCGCACGGCGATCGGCCGGCGCGTGACCGCGCTCGGCGGCGTGCCCGTGCTGCGCGTGACGAAGGACGGCGCGCCGACCATCACCGACAACGGCAACGAGATCATCGACGTGAAGGGGCTGCAGATCGCCGATCCGCGCGGCTTTGAGGCACAGGTGAACGCATGGCCGGGCGTCGTGACGGTCGGCCTGTTTGCCGAGCGCGGCGCGAATCTGTGCTTGCTCGGCACGGAAAACGGCGTTGAAACGATCGTTTATTCGGCTAATTGAAAGAAATGAAAAGCAGTCCGTAGCGGCACGTTGTCGACCGTAATGGATTGGATGTTTAAATCTTGTGGAAATCGGGGCCTGGCAGGCGCAGCGCGCTTCCCGGGCCTTTTTTGAAGCCTTATAAATCACCCCGTCAAAAAGAGGGATAACCCTGTCAGGTGTTTACCAGATAGCGAAATATCCCCGAAATCATCAACTTATAGATCATAAGAACAGTAGTAAACAGGGCCGGCGGAACTGCGGAGCAGGTGTTCGCAAATCGACGCACGGGGAGGTGTCATGGAGCAGGGCAAAGACCGGTCACTGGTCGCCAAAGTGATGGATGGGCTTGTCTCGGGTATCGTCGAAGACAAGTACGGCGGCATCCTGCCGCCACAGGACGTGTTGTCGAAAGAGTTCGACGTGAGTCGCACTGTGATGCGGGAAGCGTTGTCGATGTTGCTTGCGCGCGACATGCTCGACGTGCGGCCGAAAGTTGGCACGCGCGTGCGGCCGATGCGCGACTGGCGCATGATCGACGAAGACGTGGTGAGCTGGCGATTTCGAGCAAAACCCGATCCGCAGTTCATGCGCGACGTCATCGAATTTCGGATGCTGATCGAACCGCGCGCGACCGCGCAGGCGGCGGTGCGTGCGACGGCGACCGACATCGCGGGCATTCGCGAAGCGTTCGATGCGTTCAAGGTGCTGCAGCCGGGCGATCCCGGCTACGACACGGCGGACGAGTTGCTGCACACGCGGATCGTCCAGGCGAGCGGCAACCAGTTCTTCCAGCAGATGGCGGCGATCGTGCGCGGTGCGGTGCGACTCGTGAATCCGCGCGTCGTGCAGAAGGAGGGGGCGCACGACATCGTGGTGAAGGCGCATGGGCGTGTCGTCGATGCGATCGAGCGGCGCGATCCGCGCGAGGCGGAAGCGGCATCGCTCGCACTGATCGATTTCAGTGCCGACGAGATCTCGCGCGATTTCTCCGTCGATGTGCCCGTGCGCGCCTGACGCTGTTCGCGTCGCTCATCCGTGTGCTGGCGAGCCGTTTATCATGACGGCCGGCCGGCAGCGTGCCGGCTACCGTCATACGACCGACACGGAAGATCAGGATGAACGACAACGACCATCGCCCGGTGCGCTTCGGCATCGTCGGCGCAGGCGGCATTGCGCGCCGCTTCGCGCAAAGCCTCGCGCACGTGCCGGGTGCCACGCTCGCCGGTGCCTGGGCCCGCCGCGCCGACGCGGCGGCAGCCTTTTGCGGAACTTGCGGCGGCACGCCCGCCACGAGCCTCGAAGCGCTCCTCGCGAGCGATATCGACGCGGTCTACATCGCGACGCTCCATGATAGTCACGCGCAGTACACGCTGGCCGCGCTTGCCGCCGGCAACGCCGTGCTGTGCGAAAAGCCCGCGACGTTGAACGCGGCGCAACTCGACACCGTGCTGCGTGCGGCACGCGACGCCGGGCGGCTTTTCATGGAAGCGATGAAGCCGCCGTTCTTTCCGCTGTACCGTCAATTGCGTGCGCACCTGCACGACGATCCGATCGGCGAGATCCGGCTCGTGCGCGCGGGGTGCGCATCGTCGTCCGTACCGGACGACCATTCCGTCTATCGCCTCGATCGCGCGGGCGGCGCGCTGCTCGATATCGGGATCTACGAGGCGTTTCTCGCGGTCGACTGGCTCGGCGCGGCGCTCGACGTGCAGACGCTCGGCCGCGTCGGCACGACGGGGGTCGACATGTTCGCGAGCCTGAACAGTCTGCATGCGAACGGCGGGATCGCACAGCTCTTTTGCGGGCTCGATGTGATGGGGCGCGGCGACGCGCTGATCGCCGCGGCCGGCGGGCACGTGACGATTCACGAGAAGTGGTGGAACCCCGCACGCGCGACGATCCGTTATGCGGACGGGCGGACGGTCGAGCTCGACGCGCCGGTCGACGGCGGCGGGCTGAACTACGAGACCGCGCATTTCTGCGATCTGCTGCGCGCGGGCGAAACCGAAAGCCCGATCATGACGCACGACCATTCGCGGCAGATGATCGCGATGACCGATGCGGCGCGCGCCGTGCTCGGCGTGCGTTATTCGGGCGAGTAGGCGGAAAGGTGGGGGCGCCGGGCACGCGTGCCCGGCGGATGGCGTGCGCTCAGTGCCGCGACGGCAGCGACAGGCGCTTTTCGTACCAGCGCTGCACCCATTCGAGGATCTGGCACAGGATCCAGTACACGGCTGCGGCGGCGAGATAGAGCGGCAGCGGCTGATAGGTCGCCGCGATCACTTCCTGCGCGCTGCGCAGCAGTTCGGTCACGGTGATCACGGACACGAGCGACGTGTCCTTGATCAGGCTGATCAGGCTGTTCGACAGGCTCGGCACGGCGATGCGCAGCGCCTGCGGACCGATCACGTAGCGCAGCGTCTGCCCCCATGACAGCCCGAGGCTGTACGCGGCGAGCCATTGGCCGCGCGCGATCCCGTTGATGGCGCCGCGCATGCTTTCGGACATGTAAGCCGCGACGTTCGCGGACAGCGCGATGACGCCGGCCGGCGTCGGGTCGAGCGAGATGCCGAGGCTCGGCAGCCCGTAATAGATGACGAAGATCTGCACGAGCAGCGGCGTGCCGCGCATCAGGCTCACATACGCGCGCGCAAGCCATGCGAGCACGTTGACCCAGATGCGTTCGAAGCCGTCGAGCGCTTCGCTCTGCCGGATGCCCATCATCGCGAGCACGACGGCGCCAAGCAGGCCGAACACCATCGACAGTACGGCGAACTTGACGGTCAGTACGGCGCCCTGGGCGAGCACCGGCAGCGATTGGACTAGCAGGGACGTTGTCGACATGGAATACGAATCGAATGCGTGCGCGAAAGCGCAATCATAAACCGGACGAATAAAACAAAGGGCGGCATCGTTGCGGATGCCGCCCTTTCCGGCCCGCCGTCAGGCGGGAAATGCAGGCGTGCTTACTTGATCGGCTTCGTCACGTCGATGCCGAACCATTTGTCGGAGATCTTCGTGAACGTGCCGTCGGCCTCGAGTTGCGCCATCGCGTCGTCGATCGCCTTCTGGAACTTCGGGTTGTCCTTCTTGAACGGGATGCCCGACGGGTTCGCCGAGCCGACGTTCGCGCCCGGGCGCAGCGGCAGCTGCGAATTCTTCGTCAGGTAGGCGAGCATCAGGCGGTCGTTGAGCGCCGCGTCCAGGCGGCCGGCCGCGAGATCGCGCAGGTACTCGGGGGCGCCCGGGTACGTCTTCACGTCGATGCCGGGCACCGATTTCGCCATGTCCATGTAGTTCGTGCCGAGCGCGACGCCGAGCTTCTTGCCTTTCAGGTCGTCCAGCGACTTGAACTGGCGCGTGTCGTCCTTGCGCTGGATCAGTTGCGCGGACGAATACGTGTACGCCGGCGAGAAGTCGAGCGTCTCCTTGCGCTTGTCGGTGATGCCGACCTGGTTGGCGATCACGTCGAACTTGCCGGCCTGCAGGCCCGCGATGATGCCGCTCCATTCGGTCGTCACGAATTCCGCCTTCACGCCGAGCTTCGCGGCCACGGCCTTCGCGATGTCGACGTCGAAGCCGACGAGTTCGCCTTGCGGGTTCTTCGAGTTGAACGGCGGGAACGTGCCTTCGAGGCCGATCCGCAGCGTGCCGCGTTGTTTCACCTGGTCGAGGAGGTCGGCCGCATGTGCGGTGGCGGCGGCGAACGACGTGCCGATCAGACCGGCAACCAGCAGCTTCTTCAGCAGCGAAAATTTCATCGTGTGAGCTTCCTTGCCCCAGCGGGGCGCTTGAGTCTGACAATAGGGCCGATGATAGCGAAAACGCAATCGAACTCTAAATATCGTTTGTTTATGCCTATATTACGCGGCGCGCTCGCGGGCGATGGCTTTCACGCATTCGGCGACGAGTGCGGGGCCGCGATAGATGAAGCCCGTATAGAGCTGGACGAGCGCCGCGCCGGCTGCGAGCTTCGCACGCGCGTCCTCGCCCGAGAAAATGCCGCCGACGCCGATGATCGGCACTTCGCTGCCGACTTGGGCGTGCAGCTTGCGGATCACTTCGTTCGATGCGTCGAACACGGGGCGGCCCGACAGGCCGCCGGCTTCGTCCGCATGCGGCAAGCCCTGGACGGCGGCGCGCGACAGCGTCGTGTTGGTGGCGATCACCGCCTCGATCTTGTGGCGCAGCAGCGTGTCGCCGATTTCCTTGACCTGTTCGTCGTCGAGATCGGGCGCGATCTTCAGCGCGAGCGGCACGAGCTTGCCGTGCAGGTCGGCGAGGCGCTGCTGCTTGTCCTTCAGCGCCGCGAGCAGTGCATCGAGCTCGCCCGCGCCTTGCAGCTGGCGCAGGTTCTTCGTGTTCGGCGACGAGATGTTGATCGTCACGTAGCTCGCGAACGGGTACACGCGCTCGAGGCAGTACAGGTAATCCTCGGCGGCGCGCTCGATCGGCGTATCGGCGTTCTTGCCGATGTTCAGGCCGAGGATGCCGCGATAGCGGGCGGCCTGGACGTTCTTCACGAACTGGTCGACGCCGTGGTTGTTGAAGCCCATCCGGTTGATCAGCGCGTCGGCCTGCGGCAGGCGGAACATCCGCGGGCGCGGGTTGCCGGGCTGCGGGCGCGGCGTGACCGTGCCGACCTCGATGAAGCCGAAGCCGAGCGCCGCGAGGCCGTCGATGGCCGCGCCGTCCTTGTCGAGGCCAGCCGCGAGGCCGACCGGGTTGCGGAACGTGAGCCCCATCACGGTGCGCGGCGCGTCGGGCACGCGGGCCGACAGCGCGCAGGCGAGGCCCGTGCGGCCGGCCGCGCCGAGCGCGCGCAGCGTGAGGTGGTGAGCGTCTTCCGCATCCATTTTGAACAGGGATGCGCGGGCCAGCGGATAGAGGGAACTGAACACGGGAATTGGGCGGACAGCCGGAATGAATGACAACCCGCTATTTTACCGGGAGTTGCGCTGCAGGGGCGCGCTTCGCTTCGTCAGCCCCGCAGTGCGCGTCAATCCGCGCCGGAATGCCCGCCCGGCAACGGTGCGCGGGCCAGCGCCGCGTCGACGGGCGGCAGGTCGATCCGTTCCGGATCGAGTATCTTCCAGCGGCCGTCGATCAGCCCTTCGAGCGGATGGAAGTTCGCCTTGTAGGCCATCTTCGGGCTCTCGCGGATCCAGTAGCCGAGGTACACGTACGGCAGGCCGAGGCTCTTCGCCTGCTCGATCTGCCACAGGATGTTGTAGGTGCCGTAGCTCGTGTGCCGATCGTCGGGCTCGAAGAACGTATAGACGGACGACAGCCCGTCGCCGAGGATGTCGATCATGCTGACCATGCGCAGCTTGCCGGGCTCGCCGCCCGGCGCGTCGAGATCGCGGAATTCGACGAGGCGCGAGTTGATCCGGCTCTGCAGCAGGAACTGCTCGTACTGGTCGCGGCTGTCGCGATCCATGCCGCCGCCCGCGTGGCGCGCAGACTGGTAGCGCATGTAGAGCGCATAGTGCTCTTCGTCGTAGTGCAGCGGCGAAACCGTCGCGACGAGCGCGCGGTGCCGCTTCCACATCCTGCGCTGCGTGCGCGACGGCACGAACGCATCGATGGGCACGCGCACCGGCACGCATGCGCGGCAGCCGTCGCAGTGCGGGCGATACGTGAAGACACCCGAGCGGCGGAAGCCGGCCTTCACGAGTTCGGTGTAGATGTCGGAGTTGATCAGGTGGCTCGGCGTCGCGACTTGCGAGCGCGCGATGCGGCCGTCCAGATAGCTGCACGGATAGGGCGCCGTTGCATAGAACTGCAGCGCCGAAAGCGGTGAAAGCGGCAGCTCAGTCGGGTGAGTCATGGGCAGCTCTCGATGCAGGGAGGGAGTGCCGCGCTAGCGCTCGATCCCGGAAAGGGCCACCGTTTCGGCGGGGCCCGTCAGCGCGGCGAGCACGCGCTTGTCGAACTGCCACGGAATCGGCGGTTCGGCTACCGCGCCGCGCACGTGAGCGACAAAGGCCTTGCGTGCGATCTCGCGGCCGCCGAGCGACGCTAGATGCGACGTATTCTGCTGGCAGTCTATCATCTCCAGCCCCTGCCCGCGAAGGTGCGCGACGAGCGCGGCCAGCGCGATCTTCGATGCGTCGGTCACGTCCGCATACATCGACTCGCCGAAAAACATCCGCCCGAACGACACGCCGTACAGGCCGCCGACACGGCGCCCGTCGTGCCAGGTCTCGATGCTGTGCGCGTTGCCGGAGCGGTAGAGTGACGTATACGCGTCGATGATCTCGGCCGTGATCCACGTGCCGCGCTGCCCGCGGCGCGGCGCCTGTGCGCAGGCGCGCATCACGCCCGGAAAGTCGTGATCGACGCGCACTTCCCATTCGGGCTCGCGCAGCACGCGCTTCAGCGTCTTGCGCAGCGAAGGCGACACCTTGAATTCGGCCGGCACGAGGATCATGCGCGGGTCGGGGCTCCACCACAGCACGGGCTGGCCGTCGGAATACCACGGGAAGATGCCGCGCAGGTACGCGTCGATGAGGCGCGACGGCAGCAGGTCGGCGCTCGCGGCGAGCAGCCCGGGCGCGCCGGTCGCGGGCCCGAGCGCGCGTTCGATGGGCGGAAACGGATCGTCCGGGCCGAGCCAGGGGACCATGGGGCGCGGGCTCAGCCGTTGCGCAGCGAGCGGAAGATATCGCCGGTGTGCACGCCGTAGTCGCCCGCGGCGCGATCGGCGAAGAAGAAGCGCAGGGTCTGGCTGACGGTCGGGAACGCAATCTCGTCCCACGGGATGTCGGCTTCGTCGAACAGCTTCACTTCGAGGCTTTCCTCGCCGGCTTCGAAAGCCGGGTCGGTGAGTCGCGCGAGGTAGAACAGGTGGACCTGGTGCACGTGCGGCACGTTGAGCAGCGTGAACAGGTTCTGCACCTCGACGCGCGCGCCGGCTTCCTCGAGCGTTTCGCGCACGGCGGCTTCCGCCGTCGTCTCGCCCATCTCCATGAAGCCCGCGGGCAGCGTCCAGAACCCGTAGCGCGGCTCGATCGCGCGGCGGCACAGCAGGATCTGATCGCCCCAGACCGGGACCGTGCCGACGACGTTGCGCGGATTCTGGTAATGGATCGTGCCGCAGTGATCGCAGACGAAGCGCTCGCGGTTGTCGCCCTGAGGAATGCGCGCGATGACTTCGTGACCGCAGACGGAGCAGAATTTCATGTCGAGTGGAAGGGACGAGGTGATGCGAGTGTATCACCGGGGCGTGGCATTCTCGAACGCCTGCGCATGCGGGCGGCGTGCCGCGCGAAGCGGAGGGCGCGGGTGCGCGAAGAGGGGCGGGGATCGTGTGCGGAAAAACAAAAAGCCCGGCACGGGGCCGGGCTTTTTGCACGAATCTGGACGTTTGGTTGCGGGGGTAGGATTTGAACCTACGACCTTCGGGTTATGAGCCCGACGAGCTGCCAGACTGCTCCACCCCGCGTCCGTCGAAGAAATGAATTATAAGGTGGTAACCGAGCGCGTGCAAGCACTTTCTGACAATCCCGTGTCGCGTCTGGCGGGGACGGTACGGCGGGCGCGTGCGCTAGAATCGAGCGGTTTGTTTCGCCCCTTCGGCAATGGCGCCGTGCGCGATCGCATCGGCGCCGTTGCGACTCACCTTACTGCATCGACGGATTCATGGACATCGCTCACGATCTGCAATCGATCGGCGCGCAGGAACAGGCGCTCGTGTTTCCCCATTTCGACCCGGCCCGCGCGTGGGCGCTGGGCAACCGGATGCATGCGCTCGCGACGACGCGCGGCTATGCAATCGCAATCGACATCGTCACGTTCGGCCAGCCGCTGTTTTACGCGGCGCTCGCCGGCGCGACGCCCGACAACGCCGACTGGGTGCGCCGCAAGCGCAACGTCGTCGCGCATTTCCGCCGCAGCTCGTATGCAATCGGCCTGCGCATGCAGCAGGCCGGCGCCACGCTGGCGGACAAGCACGGGCTGCCGATCGCCGAGTATGCGCCGCACGGCGGCGCGTTTCCGCTGACCGTCGCCGGCGCCGGCGTGATCGGCTCGGTCACCGCGTCGGGGCTGCCGCAGCGCGCGGACCACGAATTCGTCGTCGAGGCGTTGTGTGCCGAGCTCGGTCACGACTACGCCGTACTGGCCCTCGCAAGGAGCTGAGCGATGCAGCTTCCCGGATACGCATGGCTCGCGATCGCGATCGTCGCGGAAGTGATCGGCACGTCCGCGCTGCGCGCGGCGGACGGCTTCACGCGCTTCTGGCCGTCGGCGCTCGTCGTCGCCGGTTACGGCATCGCGTTCTACTGCCTGTCGCTGACACTGCGCACGATGCCCGTCGGCATCATCTATGCAGTCTGGTCGGGCGCCGGCATCGTGCTGATCACGCTCGTCGCGATGCTGCTCTATCGTCAGGTGCCGGACGTGCCGGCGGTGATCGGACTCGGGCTGATCATCGCGGGTGTCGTGGTGCTGAACCTGTTCTCGAAGATGCAGGCGCACTGAGCGTGCGACTGCCATTTGCCGGATGGCCCTCATGACCGACTCCACTTCCGCTGCCGTTTCCGCCGAATCCGCCCAGCCCGACGTACGCGCGTATGTCGAGAACCGCATCGGCTTTCTCGAACTGAACCGGCCGAAGGCGCTGAACGCGCTGTCGGTCGGCATGATCCGGCTGATGCAGCAGGCGCTCGACGCGTGGCGCGACGATCCCGAGGTCGTCGCGGTCGTCGTGCACAGCCCGCATCCACGTGCGTTCTGCGCGGGCGGCGACGTGCGCTTCTTCCACGACGCGTGGCAGCGCGGCGACCGCGATGCGGTCGACACGTTCTTTATCGAGGAATACACGCTGAACCATGCGATCTTCGCGTATCCGAAGCCTTACATCGCGCTGATGCACGGCGTCGTGATGGGCGGCGGCATGGGCATTTCGCAGGCGGCGCGGCATACGGGCGGCCTGCGCGTCGTGACCGACTCGACGAAGATGGCGATGCCCGAAACGCGCATCGGCCTGTTCCCGGACGTCGGGATGAGCTGGTTTCTCGCACGCACGCCCGGCGCGATCGGCCGCTATCTCGCCGTGACCGGCGCGCCGCTCGACGCGGCCGGCGCGCTGTACGCGCAGCTCGCCGACGTCTATCTGCCCGATGCCGCGCTGCCGGCGCTGCTCGACACGCTGCGCAGCACGCGCCTCGACAACGGCGCGCAGGCCGTCGCCTGCGTGGCCGACGCGGCTGCCGCGCACAAGGTCGTGCCGACGCCCGACACGTCGGCGCTGGCCGATGCGCGCGCCGGGATCGACCGGCATTTCGCGCAGCCGGATATCGGCGCGATCCTCGCGTCGCTCGACGACGAGCAGGATTGCGCGGCCGTCGACGGATGGGTCGAGAAGGCGACCCACGCGATGCGCGGCCAGCTGTCGCCGCTGTCGATGGCCGTGTCGCTCGAAGTCGTCGAGCGTGCACGCGGCGCGACGATGGCCGATTGCCTGCGGCGCGATCTCGATCTCACGCGCTCGACGTTCGCGCATGGCGACGTGATCGAAGGCGTGCGCGCGTTGATCGTCGACAAGGATCAGCAGCCGGTCTGGCGCTTCAAATCGGTCGCCGACATCGATCGTGCAGACGTGCTCGCAATGTTCGACAGCCCGTGGACGCCCGATACGCATCCGCTGCGGAATCTGCGGGACTGACGTCGGCCGGGCCGAGTCAAGCACGGAATCGAAATGCAAAGGCCGCGTGCATGTGCAGGCGGCCTTTGCGTTGATGGGCGTCGATTCGACTGCGATCGAAGGGCGTGGAGACCGGGCCGGGTTACGCGTCGCCCGCGTCGTCCGACATGAACGCGCGCATGAACACGAGCGCACCGAAGCCCCATACCGCGTTCGCCGCGAAGCCGGCCGCGAGCACGGGCATCATGTTGCCCGACGGCCAGATACCGCGCAGCGGATCGATCGCGAACACGCGGGCGGCCGTCAGCACGATGCCGCCGAACACCAGCGCGCCGATCCACGATGCCTCGCGCTCCGGCGAGACCCGCAGCAGCCACGCCATCGGGATCGCGCAGCACGCGCTGATCAGCGCATTCGCGACAAATTCAGGAATGCCGAGCGGCGCGAACGGCTGCGTGGAGAAGCCGGTTGCGGCGATCAGGTCAGCCGTGTGAAGGAGTGCGAGCGTGGCTTCGCGGAAGAACAGGGCGGCCAGGAAGCCGGACAGGAATGGCAGGATGACTTTCTGCATCGATGAGTGCACCGCTGGCGCGCACGGCCGGGGCCGTCCGCGCGGAGTTATTCGGATAGGTGCGTCATTATAGGGCCCGGCCGCCGCGATATTCGCTCCAGCGTCGTGCTAATCACGAAAGCGGAAAACCTAAGCTCAAAAAAATCGTTCCAAAGCCCTGCACCGATCCCTAGACTGATTTCCCAGAAACAGCCGTGCAATCGCGTCCTCGCCCGCTGCACGGCCTGACCGGCGAGCCATCCCGATTCGAACGCACACCATGCATGCGTCGCTCATCCGCGACGCGAGCAGGGCGATGTTTTTTCAAATTCCGGCAAGGACAGTCAAGCAGGAGCAGCAGATGAATGTGTTCTGGTTTATCCCCACGCATGGCGACAGCCGCTATCTCGGCACGGCCGAAGGCGCGCGCGCCGCGGATTACGCTTATTTCAAGCAGGTTGCCGTGGCGGCCGACACGCTCGGCTACGACGGCGTGCTGCTGCCGACCGGCCGTTCCTGCGAGGATGCGTGGGTCGTCGCGTCGAGCTTGATCCCGGCGACGCAGCGTCTGAAGTTCCTGGTCGCGATCCGTCCCGGCATCGCGTCGCCGGGGCTGTCGGCACGGATGGCCGCGACGTTCGACCGTCTGTCGGGCGGCCGTTTGCTGATCAATGTCGTGACGGGCGGCGATGCCGCCGAACTCGAAGGCGACGGCCTGTTCGCCGATCACGATACGCGCTACGAGATCACCGACGATTTCCTGAACATCTGGCGCGGGCTGCTATCCGCGTCGCACGACAACGGTGGCTTCGACTATATCGGCAAGCACCTGCAGTCGAAGGGCGGCAAGGCGCTTTATCCGCCGGTGCAGCGTCCGCATCCGCCGCTGTGGTTCGGCGGTTCGTCGCCGGCCGCGCACGAGATCGCGGCCGATCACATCGATACCTACCTGACCTGGGGCGAGCCGCCCGAGGCCGTCGCGAAGAAGATCGCGGACATCCGCGCCCGTGCGGAGGCGCGCGGCCGCAAGATCCGATTCGGCATTCGCATGCACGTGATCGTGCGCGAGACCGAGGACGAAGCGTGGCGCGATGCCGAGCGCCTGATCAGCCGTCTCGACGACGACACGATCGCACGTGCGCAGAAAGCGTTCGCGAACATGGATTCGGAAGGCCAGCGCCGGATGGCCGCGTTGCACGGCGGCAAGCGTGGCGGCCGCGACGCGCTCGAGGTGTATCCGAACCTGTGGGCCGGCGTCGGTCTCGTGCGCGGCGGCGCGGGTACCGCGCTCGTCGGTAATCCCGAGCAGGTCGCGGAACGCATGCGCGAATACGCTGATCTCGGCATCGAGACGTTCATTCTGTCCGGCTACCCGCACCTCGAGGAATCGTATCGCTTCGCCGAACTCGTGTTCCCGCTGATCAAGGGCAAGGGCGCGGAGCGGGCGACTGGCCCGCTGTCGGGGCCGTTCGGCGAGATCGTCGGCAACAGTTATCTGCCGAAGGCGAGCCAGAGCTGAACGAGGGGAGTCCTGCGATGACAACGAAAACATCGACGACGGGCGCCGCCGTGGCCGCCCGCGCATGGCGCGGCATCGCGCCGTGGCTCGTGCCGCTCGCGCTGCTGGTTGGATGGGAAGTCGGCGCGCGCGTCGGCTGGCTGTCGACCCGCGTACTGCCCGAGCCGGTTGCGGTCGTGCGCGCGGCCTGGTCGCTCGTGACGTCGGGCGAAATGTGGGTGAACGTGAAGGTCAGCACGTGGCGCGCGCTGTTCGGCTTCGCGATCGGCGGCGGCGTCGGCCTCGCGCTGGGGCTCGCGACCGGCTTGTCGAAGGCCGCCGAGGTCGCGCTCGATTCGACGATCCAGATGATCCGCAACATCCCGGCGCTCGCGATGATTCCGCTCGTGATCCTGTGGTTCGGCATCGACGAGAGGGCGAAGCTGTTCCTCGTCGCGCTGGGTGTGTTCTTTCCGGTCTACATCAACACGTACCACGGGATCCGCTCGGTCGACGCGAACCTGATCGAGATGGCGAAGAGCTACGGCGTGCGTGGTTTTGCGCTGTACCGCGACGTGATCCTGCCCGGTGCGTTGCCGTCGATCCTCGTCGGCGTGCGCTTCGCGCTCGGGCTGATGTGGGTGATGCTGATCGTCGCGGAAACGATCTCCGCGCAGTCGGGCATCGGCTACATGACGATGAACGCGCGCGAATTCCTGCAAACCGACGTGGTGGTGGTCGGCATCCTGCTGTACGCGGTGCTCGGCAAGCTGGCCGATGTGCTGGCGAAATGGCTCGAGCGTGTGACGCTGCGCTGGCACCCCGCTTACCAATCAGGAGCAAAGGCATGAATGCGACGACTTCGGCGGCCGCCTACGGCCCGCTCGCCGGCGCAGACCTCGAGGCCGAGCTTGCGCAGGCACGTGTCGCGGACGGCGACGCGCGAGACGCGGCGATCCTCGATCGCGACGGCAGCGCATCGGTCGTTCCGCTCGCGCGGCGGCGAGCGGGAAGCCCGGCACCCGACGACGCGGTGACGCTGTCGGGCGTCAGCAAGCGCTTCGGCGCGCGCACCGTGCTCGACAACATCGATCTCGGCATCGCGCGCGGCAGCTTCGTCGCGATCGTCGGCCGCAGCGGCTGCGGGAAATCGACGCTGCTGCGCCTCGTCGCGGGACTCGAGCAGCCGAGCAGCGGCGCGCTCGTGACGCGCGGCGAGGGTGGCGGCGCGCTCGATATGCGGATCATGTACCAGGAGGCGCGCCTGCTGCCGTGGAAGACCGTACTGCAGAACGTGATGCTGGGTCTCGGGCGCGGCGCACGCGACGAAGCGCGCGCAGTGCTCGATGAAGTCGGCCTGCTGGAACGTGCGAACGACTGGCCTGCGCAACTGTCGGGCGGCCAGCGGCAGCGCGTCGCACTGGCCCGCGCGCTCGTGCACCGGCCGCAACTGCTGTTGCTCGACGAGCCGCTCGGCGCGCTCGACGCGCTGACCCGCATCGAAATGCATGCGCTGATCGAGCGGTTGTGGCGCGAACATCGGTTCACCGCGCTGCTCGTCACGCACGACGTGCAGGAGGCCGTCGCGCTCGGCGACCGCATCCTGCTCATCGAGCAGGGGCGCGTGGCGCTCGACCAGCCCGTGCCGCTCGACCGGCCGCGTGCCCGCGCATCGGCGGCGTTTGCGGCGCTGGAGGATCGCGTGCTGAAACGCGTGCTCGCCGGCGGCCCCGGCGCGGCCGACCAGGGCACGGCGCATGAAGCAGACAACGTTCGACCGGTCGGGCAGATCCGCTGGGCCGTTTAAATCCGGGCGGCACCGGCCGCCCGTTCTGAGACTCTTTTCTTCGGAGCGATCAACCCGATGAGCATCACTGCAATCAACGTGCGTAACCAGTTCAAAGGCAAGGTAAAGGAGATCATCCGCGGGCCGGTCGTGTCCGAGGTCGACGTCGAGACGCCGTTCGGCATCGTCACGTCGGTGATCACGACCCGTTCGGTCGACGAGCTCGAACTGAAGGTCGGCGCGGAAGTCGTCGCGCTCGTGAAATCGACCGAAGTATCGATCGCGCGTCTCTGAGCGCGCGTTTCCTGCGCTGGTGCGGCGTCGGCGGGCAGCATGCCCGTTGGCGTCGCCCGGCATCCCGCAGCGCGTTTGCCGCGGTATTCGGCGTCCGGACGAAGTGCTAGGATGGAGCGACACCGATGCCGGAGGCCAACGCATGACCCCCATCCTTTCCCCCGAAGCCATCGAGGCGCTGAAGTGGATCGACCAGTTCGGCGAAAGCCGGCCGGTTCCTGCCGCGTTCGACGACGTCGTCTACGCGTTGCTGAACGAGGGGCTGATCTATCAGGCGGCGGCCGACCGGGTTGACCTGACGGCCGATGGCAAATCCTTTTTGTCCAACGAATACGATTGAGCGTACGGCGCCGGCTGCGCGGGCGGCCTGGCGCTGCGTTGCCCCGGAGCGTGCGATGGAACCGAAAGGCAGCGACCTCGGCGATTTCAGCGAGCCGTACCGCGGCTTCGAGATCGAGGTGAAGACCGAGCAGGTCTGGGACGGCGAGCATGCGCATTACCGCGTGTTGCAGGGCAATGCCGTGCGGATCGACTGGCGGCTCGTCAAGGTCGACGGGATGCTGCTGACCGAACGACGCGTGATCGAGCGGGTGCTCGACGAGGCGCGGCGGGCGGTCGATGCGGAACTGGGCGAGGGGTAGCCCGGGTGCCGGGCAGGTGTCGCCCGTGTTGCGGTAAAATGTCGGGTTGTTTCCGCGCCGCCTGGCCTGTTGCCCGAAATTCATGTCCGTACCGTCCTCGCTTCCTCCCCGCCGCGTATCCGTCGCGCCCATGCTCGACTGGACCGATCGCCATTGCCGGTCGTTCCACCGTACGCTGACGCGTGATACGTGGCTGTATACGGAGATGATCACGACGGGCGCGCTGCTGTTCGGCGATGCCCAGCGGCATCTCGCTTTCACGCCTAACGAATCTCCGGTCGCGCTGCAACTCGGCGGCAGCGAACGCGACGATCTCGCGCGCGCCGCGAAGCTCGGCGAGCAGTGGGGCTACGACGAAATCAACCTGAATTGCGGATGTCCGTCCGAGCGCGTGCAGCGCGGCGCGTTCGGTGCTTGCCTGATGAACGAGCCGCAGCTCGTCGCCGACTGCGTGAAGGCGATGCGCGATGCGGTGTCGGTGCCGGTTACGATCAAGCACCGGATCGGTGTCGACGCGGTCGAGGACTATGCATTCGTGCGCGACTTCGTCGGCACGGTGGCCGAGGCCGGTTGCGAAACGTTCGTCGTGCATGCGCGCAACGCGATCCTGAAGGGGCTGTCGCCGAAGGAGAATCGCGAGATTCCGCCGCTCAAGTACGACTATGCGTATCAGTTGAAGCGCGATTTCCCGTCGCTGGAGATCGTCATCAACGGCGGCATCAAGACGCTCGACGAGGTCGCGCAGCATCTCGAGCATGTCGATGGCGTGATGCTCGGCCGCGAGGCGTATCACAACCCGTACGTGCTTGCGGAGGTCGATGCGCGCTTCTACGGATCGACCGCAGCGGCGCCGACGCGCGAAGCGGCCGAGGCGCAATTGATCGAATACTGCGCAGCCGAACTGAAGCGCGGGACCTACCTCGGCGCGATCGTGCGGCACGCGCTCGGACTGTATCGCGGCATGCCCGGCGCGCGCGGCTGGCGTCGTGTGCTGTCCGACAACAAGAAGCTCGCGCGCGGCGATCTGGGCGTGTTCGACGAGGCACGCGCGTATCTGAACGACGCCGACGAATTTTTCGAAAAAAAGGCTTTGCAAGATTCAAAAGACTTCGTATAATCTTGCTTCTTCGCTGCTGAAACAAAACAGCGGAGAAACAAAGCGGTATCAGTGGTGGCTGTAGCTCAGTTGGTAGAGTCCAGGATTGTGATTCCTGTCGTCGTGGGTTCGAGTCCCATCAGCCACCCCAAAGAATGCATTAACAAAACAGGCGCTTAGGCGCCTGTTTTGCTTTGCGGGGGACAACTCGGGGACACTAGTGTCGATTCGAGCCTCGCCATCTCTAGAGCGTTCTGCTCGCCATCCATCCATTTCGCGTACGTTGTCAGAAACATCTCGATGCTGTGTCCGAGCTGTTTCGCGCAAAAGGCTGGGGTCATTCCGGCCATCAGCATTGCTGTCGCGTAGCTATGTCGCATGTTGTAAGGGCGGCGATAGCGAATTCCGAGTCGTTTCAAAATGGGCGTCCAGAAACTGCGTCGGAATGCGCGCTCATCTTCCCATCGCGTGCTGTACCTCGGATCGTGGAAAATTGCGGTGCCAGCAATCTGAGTGAATGAGCGCTGACGGGTCAACGCGCCAAGCGCCCGGCTGTTCAAGCGGACGGTGCGCGCGACTGCCGTCTTCGTTCGATCCTTGTGCTCGCCGCGCACAAGCGCTTCCGCAACCAAGATTGTCCCGCTCTGCAGATCCACGTTCCGCCACTGTAGGCCGAAAATTTCGGACGTGCGTAGGCCGGTCCAGAACCAGAACTCGATGAGGTTGTGGACTTGCCCGGCGTAAGCGCGTTCAGCTTCACCGATGACCTTTTCCGACTCGTCGCGAGAAAATGGATCGGGCGGGGGCTTCTGGTGCTTGGCGCGAGGCACATCCGCGGCGGGATTCTCAGTCAGCACGTTGTCGGACACTGCAAGGTCGAGCGCCTTTCTCAGTACCGAAACATAGTTGTTGATCGTTTTTCCACTCAGGTCAGGCCGGCCCGCAATCGCTGTCAAGACGTGACTCAACTTCAGTTTGCGAAGTGGAGTCGGCCCGAGCGGACTTTGATTCTTGTCACAGGCCGCGGCTTTCCAAAATCGGATAGCGCTTTCGTATCCGTCTTTCGTCGAGAGTTCGATTCTCTGAGCGGCGAGCCACGTATCGAGCCAACTGCCGACAGTGAGAGCGCTCGGGGCTCCGCTGGTCGGAAAATACTCGACCAGGGTGAACGTTCCGAGTCGGATCCGATCGACAATCTCAGCAATCAGGCGGTGGGCGTACTTCACGTTTGCTGGAGTTGGGGGCATCGGCTTGCCGTTCAGCATCAATGTTTGCCGCTCTCTCTTGCCGTCGAGCGTGAAGTTCAGTCGGATGGACGTCGTGCGAATCTCTACGCCGCCGCTTGTTCTACCCATAGTTGATACCCCTTGATGGAAATGAAGATTCCGCCGTCAGGCGAGCGCCGGTACTCGCGACCGTCGAGCCACTTTCCGTCTTCGATCTTTCGACGGATGGCTTTCTCACTGAGGCCCGTAATCACGGCGGCGAGCGCCACCGTGACGTAGGGGGCGGGCGCAATCAGAGTAGGTGAGTCGATCATGCTACGATCCCTCTGTCTCAAATAAGCGTTGAACCAATGCAGAAGAAATTTGTGATGCGCGGGTACGAGATGAACTGCGAGCCGCGCGTGACCGACGACGGCAAGTACGCCGCCCAGGTCGAGGTAACGAAATTGGGTTTCAGCCGGGAGGCGGCGTTTCGCCAGCTCGGCGAGTTCGCTACGGAAGCCGAAGCGGTCGAGTATGCGAAGAACTTCTCGGTAGAGTGGCTCAGCCGATACGGCTAATCGACAGCTCAGCGACCAACAGCGAAAAGCTCGAGGGAGAGTGCCATGTCACACGGAATCGAATTCGTTCGGAAATGGGACACGACTGGCGACCCAGTTCGCTTTCGCGTTCGGCTTGATGGTAACGATTACGATGGCAGGATCTCTCACAATGCCCTTCTGTATCTGTCTGGCGACGATCCGCTTTCGGTTGACTACAACAGAGCTTTCTCCGAAAACCTGCAGCGGATTCTCGAAATTGCGGGGCGAGTGATACAAAAGAATGCGGCTGATGTAGTTGAATTCAGGATCTCGGAAAGCGACGTCCGGCGCTAGCTCGCATCGCTTTCGGCAAATGGGATGCTCTGCCATGACGAATTCGTTCGGTTGGACATATCTCCGTCGCGACAGCGATTTGGTCTTCCATCACCAGATCGGCAGTAAAACCTTTCAGGTGCAAGTCACTCATGAATGCCTGGGTGATGTGTTCGGCTCGGACGGCACGAGGGAGGGCGACGAAAAGGCGCTATCGACCAATATGTCTCAGATTGCTCGAATAGCGACAGCGAAAGCGCTCGCAGGAGCCGAATCGCCTCTCTTGGTCACGAACTCCGACTTTTGAGGACTCGCTGACGTAATCGGTGATCTTCAGGAGTGTCGCCTCCGTGGGCGCGGGCGGCGTCGATGGTTCGGGCCAGTGCGTTGATGTCGGAATCGTCCAGAGCGCAAGTGCGGTCAGCTTCAACGACCTGCGCTGCGGCTGCGATGAGTGCCGTCACCTTGTCGCCCAGCTGCTGCGCTTCTCTCGCATTGGCAGGTGAGTCGGCCTTCGCGGGAGCTTGCGGGGCGCGGTAGACTACCCGAGTGAGCGTCGCATTGCTCTTGGTCTTCTCGTAGATGGGCTGCCGCGCCTTCCGCACCCGTCTCATTGCCACTGGTGACGCGTGTGTCGACAATGGTCTCGCGGTCAGGGTGAGCACCACTGTCCGCTGCCTCGCTCGCCAGTTCGGGAGCAGGGCTCTTTTCGTTGATGGTCATGATGGTGGTCTCTCAGTAGGTCAGGCCGGAATCTCGGTGAAGTCGAAGAGCTTCAGCTGTTCCGCGCTGAACGCTTCGCAACTCTCGGAGCAGCCGCTATCGGCGTCGGCATCCTTGGGCAGTCGGCGCCTAACGAGCTGCTCTCGAAGGAGGGCACTACGTTCGACGCGTCGGATTCAGAGTGTTTTGGGAATGTGCCGACGCTGACTCGCTGGGCGCGATAGTGTCGAACTCATCGGAGAACGCGGAAGCCGCTGTATCATCAGCTGACCAACAACATCGGGGAAAGACATGGGGAAGCAAGCGACTTCAGCGATTTATTTTGAGCGAGCTCTGTTCGTGATCGCGCCCAGAAATCATGGGAAGAGTACGACGCTCCGCTCTCTCTTCCTCGATCAAAGACTTGGTCGAAATGGGAAGATCCCCGACGAGCTGAAACTAAACGACGATTACTACCTCAGCAACGAGCGACGCCTCTATCTACGGCTGACCTCGCCGCATGAAGCAGACGAGAATCTCGATCACTTTCTGAGCAAGAGCAGTGAGAAAATGCGAGGCCGGGGGCGTTGGAACTTCGCTGGGCCGCTGCATCCCGCCGCGTATAAGAGCATGCCCGACGCTGTCACAACTGTTGACGCGTTCGTCAATTTCTTTCAACCAGAGCGCGTGCGTGTCGCACTGCTTTCCCCGAACCATCAAGGTACTAATGATCTCGAGTGGGACGGAGGTGGAGATCTATCCTCAGATCTGCTCGGTATCGACGGGGTTGAGGTAGTTCGGATCGATGTGCGGCAACGTAACAAGAACGGTCTGCTGTTGGCTGACTTCTTCGACTTCACTTGACGAGATTTGCTGTCGACCCGTGTTTCCCGGGCGGTTGTCTGCTTGCCCGAGCATTGCGAAAGACAACCCATGACCATAGGGCTCCGCCGGCCACTTTGGCGACGAACTGCAGCGCTGCAATCACCGGAAAAATCGCCCCGAAGGCAACAAGCGGGAAGATGATGGAGTCGACAGCGGCACCCGCAACGTTCGCGCCGTTCGCCCGTGTAAGGATCGGAAAGCGACGTGCTAGCTGGAACACAATTGCGCTTGCTACTGCCGCGGCACCGAACGCCGCAAGCGACGCCAATGCGATTTCTTTGGACGCGGGATTGAGCACATAGCTGACTAGGCCTGCCGTTGCTATCAAGGCAAACATCCGCGTCCACAGGGCGCGGCCTCGCCAGTCGAGGTGGAGGCGATCTCGAATCGCGAGATCGAGTCCGATAAGCAAAAACGCAATGATCGGTGTAGCAGCTGGCCCAAAATGGGCGACCAGTAGGTTCGCAACTGCGACCGCCGCGATATAGATCAAAACGTACATAGTTCCTCTGCAGTGAAGAGAGCGCGTTGTGTCGGTTCGGAGCAGCAGTTTATCCTGTCGCTCCAGACCTTGGCTTCGCGCCAGTCATTCGCATTGCGGCCCTGCTTGCGGGCGGCAAAACTCCAAGCCATTGAATCAGCCGTGTACAGCAACTCGCGCACGATCCATGACGATAGCGCCGTCGATTTCAGTCCGAAGCCGTGCAGCCGAAGGTCCGGCCGTATGGTCTTGATCGCCATCAACACTCGTTCGATCGCGCGCGGATCTCCGTTGCGCTTGCACACGGAGCCGACTCCAGCCCATGCGCCATGCTTCAGGCGTCTGCCGTACATCTCGATGTGTCGAACATAGTCCTCGCACGTGTAGCCTTGCAGCACAGGAAGGATGTAGACACCACGGACATCGCACTGTGTCAGGGTATCGTAGCGCTCGATCGTGAGCTGCTGGTGCTGCTCAATCGTCATGCCTGTAATTTTCAGCATGTGTGCTTCGCACATGTAGTCCTGGGCGACTGCCGCGAGTAGGGTGCCATTCATCGCCCATCGTCTGATTTGCTCGGCATATGCGCTAACCGGGTCGACATAGCCGCCGTGCTTGAGAATGGTCGTAAACGCGCCGCTGTCCATAATCCAGTCGCCGACCACGAATCCTGACTTGCGGTTCCGGAGTCGGTTGACGCTGATGAACGCAGCTTCGAAATGCCGAGCATCGGAGGGCTGGTGCAGCCCTGTAAAGAATCGCATGGCAAGAAATGAGCAGAAAAGAAGCGGACGCTATACAAGCCGCCCACAAGAAAAAGCCACGCATCCGAGGCACCGGAATTTGCGCGGCTTGGGGTAGGGTGGTCGTGCTACGATTTCTGGTACGGCGTGAGAGCGCTTCACGAAATTGAAAACCACTACGGGGATTTTTATGCGCTGGTTTACCTATGAGTTACCGCCTGTCGACTTTGGATGGGAGCATGTGCAGACCGTCGAAGAGACGCTGCTCAAGATTGCGGCCGACGACGCAAAAGTCAGGCTGGCAGGCGATGATCTCGAAGACCACTTAACAGTGGATCATTTCCTCCTAGCCTGGTCTAGTGCCAAAGGAGCTGCAGAAGATCACGGTTGGGAGGGTGATTTCCGTCATGATCCGGTGGTGTTCTGGGTCCCGACGACAGACGATTTCTGTTTCGGTTTCGCGTTTAAGCAAGACAACAACGGAACTACGTTCGTGGTGTCGCCATGTGAGCTGCCGCACTTGAATCGACGCTAACCTCCGTCGAGCGCCGGGAGGTTGACGAAGGGATCTGTGCGGCCCTGTTACTCTTCGCGGCGCACATCTGCCGGTGGGCGGCACTGGAGAGGGCCGCGTCCAATCAGATCTGTACCAAGGCCAGGTGGCCAGTCCCGGACGGTACAAACACAGACGAACCAGGCGCAACGATAGCTGCTCATTCAGCGAGCTACGATTCACGCCAAAACAAGCGATGGTGCGATGGAAAATTGGCGGTTAGTAGTGGGCGTACTCCTCGGTCTCGGCGGAGCAGTCCTGATTGCGTTGTTTGGTGCAACCACTGCAGGGACGAAGCCATATGATCCCTCGCTCATGGCTTCCTGGGTTCAGGCGGTTGGCTCCGTTGCAGCAATTGTCGGCGCATACTGGTTCGTGCAAATCTCAGCAAGAGATCAGCGGCGACTGGCTACAAAGGTTCGGGACAGAGAATTGAGCGAACGGCGTTCGTCAATTCAAGCTGTACTTGACGAAGTCTACATAAAATTCATGGAACTTCGCCGATGGTACGAGCTTGAGAACGGCACCTTTCCTCTTGAACTGTCATTCCTATCAGTCGATGAACTTGCGAGCGCGGCGAGCCTATTGGACGACGTACCTTTATTTGACTTCGACTCTGGTGAGTTGGTGAAAGCGATACTTGAGTTGAGGCGCGCATGTCGAACTACAATTGGCTTGTTAGAGCGTCAGGCGCGAAACTTTCGCGATCCGGATGAGGATGAAAGATATCCCGGGCACGTATGTATCGCAGATCAAGTCAATGACGAGGTCGATTACATCGAGACTGTTTATTTCGCCGCGCTAAAGGTGACCGGGGCGGCAGCCGTCGATCGCCCCGCATTGATTCGCGCATTTATGTGGCGGGCTCCAGAAAGCGAGAGCTGACTCTCAGTGATGCCAAGCCGCACTCATGTGCAGTAGGTGCTAGCGCAGCTTGCCGATTCGTCCCAGTGCTGGGTGGTGGCGAGGACCAGTACCGCGACAATGAGCACGCCGAGGCTTTTGAGCCACAGGATCAGAAGCGCTTTCACGACCACACTCCCATCAGCGCTTCGATCGGGGGAGCGACGGCGCCAGCAAGGATGTAGAGTGCGCCGAGCGCGATGAGCGGAACCCACCTCGGTGTCGTTCGCGATACAAGCGATCGCTTGTTTTGGTGAAATGCGGGATGCAGGCTGTTCATTGGTCTTAGAAGTTGTTGTTCGGTCTCGTCAGTGCGCGCCCCACGCGCAGAGAACCGGGCGGAACTAATGCGTGGCCGCCCGTCCTGTCGACCTGCTATGCGAGAGCGCTTTCGCTCCACCGGCATTCCATCGTCAGTGGGCCCAGTACGACATGTCGACGTCGGCGGCCTCTTCGGGCGATTCATCGCCATCGCGATTGACGAAGGTGCCTTCCGCGAGATGGCGAGCAACTGTTTCATCACATCCGCCACGCGAGATGTAGCGTTGTGCACAGCGGTTGAGCCATTCATGTTGATTGAGCACGTGAATCTCCTTGGTGATTGCCCGCCGTAGCAGGCGCGGTTGTTCAGGCGGCGATTGCGCGCGCTGCCGAGAGCAAATCCTCAAGCTCGCGTTCATAGGCGCTCGCGATGCTCAGGTGGTCTCGATTCTGCGCGATCAACACGCGCAGCGTGGCTTGCCTCTCGGCAAATGCGCCCATCAAGATCGCTGCACGCAACGCGGTGCGTTGGTCTGTCGATACCATGATCGTTTCCATCGTCGTTCCCTTTCGTGTTGCGTTGGTCTTCTTTCTGATTAGGAATCCGAAAATAAGGCAACGCTCAACGAATGACACTGGAATTCAATGCCGTCCGATCAACGCTGTCGAAACTCTCAAGGGCGCGCACTCGGCAGGGTGCTGCGCTGGGTTGGTGGGTGCGGAGAATCCGCGACCGAACGCGCGCTCTTGAGAATTTGGTGGGTGTTTCCTTGCGATAATGGATGCGCCGGTCTGAGAGACGGCATCCAAGAACCACCGTTACAAGGAATCACCTATGAGTGAACCGAAAGAAGACAGCACGGCAACGAAGATCCTTGTCGAACTCATCCGAGGCGGATCGGTAAAGCTTCCGCACGTGGACAGCCCGACAAATACTCAAGTAGCGGCAAAACGTGGCGAGGAGGCTGCCGCGTATCTCGTCGCGCTCCACAACGGCCTCAAGGGCATCGTTTGAAGTAGGCCTGCTGCCCTTCAAGATCACCGATGCGCTCTCATTGAAAGCGCATCGGTCATGTGGTGTCGGGCGCTACCCCGTTTCTCGGCTACACCGTTGAGCCGGCCGGTTGCTCCCTGTACTGCGGTCCCGGCGTGCTAGCACTCTTAAAGATCGACCGCCTGAGCGGTGGTGCAGAGGTCATCGCTGCAATGGACGTACTTTAGCGAAACGCGAAATACATGTCTATAGCGAAACGCGAAATTTACAGTGGGAATTTTGTAACAGCGGACAGGGCTCAGCGGCGGGTTAAGTCGGGGATGCTTGGGCAGGGGGGGCGGGTACGGGCATGAAAAAAGCCCCGCTCAGAGGCGGGGCTTGCGCGAACTGCCGTGAGGCCTACTCTGCGTGATTGGGGGCCCCAACGGTGGTGCCGTCGGCGTAGACGACCACGGTCGGGCGAAGCTCGGTTGAGAATTTCCCCTCTTCCAGGCCCATCAGCTTCTTGTCGTCGTCGTCGAACTTGTTGAGCTTTCTCGATCCGGTCCAAGTAACCTGGCTTCCAGGCGCGATAGATTCTTCGATGGTCAGCGTAGTCTTGCCGACGACCTCGCCAAACGTGTTCTTGATGATCAGATCGCCTTTGACGCCTTTAATCGGCTTGTCGCCGGCATTCTTTATTCCGATCTCGACTTGAAAGCGGTCGTCGTATTGGCCGTTCATGAAGTCGGCCGGAACAAATTTTTGACCGAGGAATGCGAGGACAACCGTCTTGCCGAGTTTGGCGGCCGCCGCTGCTTTTTCGTCTTCGATCTGCTTCCTCAAACGCTCTTGCTCGGCGGCTTCTGCTGCCTTCTGCGCTACGAATTTTTTCTGATCGTCGATAGCTTGGCCGACGGTCAGGCCCACCGGCATTGGCTTTCCTCCAAACGCCTCGCCGATCTTGACTCGTGCAAGGTACGTCGCGAGCAATTGCTTGTCGTCGTCGCTAAGGTTCTTCACCTTTTCAGTAAACTCGCCATCGATCTTGGAAAGATCTGTTGGAATGACCGTGTCGGTCGGCTTCGAACATCCGGCGAGTGCTACGGATGCAATCGCCACGAGTGCCAACATACGTACGGATTTCATTATTCCCCCGGTTTAGGTCGTGTAGAAATTTTTGGAAATGATACTACATCGATGATTGCGATCTCCCCGGAGAGGCGCCCGCGATATATGGAGGGAATTGCACTCGCGAGCCATCCCATCTTTCAGATATTAATCATCGGAAACCCCATGGGACTGAGGGTCGGTGGCCGCGCGGAATAGGATGTGCCGCCAGACGGTTCTTCCTCGGGCCAACGAACTTGATGTGTCCCCATTAAGTGTCCTCTGAATTTGGTTGAAAGCCACCCGTAGGGACCGCTACACTACTGTATATATATACAGTATTTAAGACATGGAACAGCGGGGTATGTGTGAGTCGAGAGGCGAGGGCAAATGGACTGCGGTGCCGAGTGGGGGATCTTGTGAGGGTGACGGCATCCAGCAACCCTGAATTGATCGGGGCGATTGCACTCGTGCAAAAACTAAGGAAGGACGGTCGATGGAACGTTTTGCTCGACAGGCTGGCGTTCGGGGTTGCCGCACCGAGCGGGCGGCAGGTGCTAACGGACGAATTCTGTTTTCGCGATGGGTCACTCGATCCCATCGCGAACATCCGCGATGTCAGTACGCGATTTCAGTCGCCGGACGGACGGTCGTCGTTGTCCGCATTGTGAGATTCGGGCGGTCGGGAAAGGAGCCCTTTAATGAAGGCTTCGACTTGCGCGCGCCCCATTGCATCGAGCTGGTCCCATCCCTCGGGTCCGCTATTGCTAGTCGTTGCGACGGCACGATGATCTATGTCGAGCCATCCCAGCGGTTTGCCGGCTGCCTGCTCGATGCGGCGAGCGGTGTCTTTGCGCATGCCGCGTCGCTTGCCAGTCTGGGAATCCTTCGCACCTTCGCGCAGATTCGTGAACTGAGCCGGGCTCATGTTCAGTTTGTTCGCCGCGGCGGTCGCGCTTCCGCACTCCTTCTCCAGCAGCTTGAGGTTATCCCGTCGGATTTCGTCGATGTCCTTCATGGGGCGCATTCAATAGCAAATCGCTAAAGTCGTACATGCGCGAAACGCTATAGACAATACTTTCGCGTTTCGCTAAAGTCTCGCCATGGATCTGAGAACCTATCTTGATGGCGAGCGTGGTCGGCTCGTGAAACTAGCCGAGGCGATTGGGGCGCACACGTCCGATCTCAGCGCATGGGCGAACCGGAAACGGCCGGTGCCGATTCCTTTCGGCTGGCCGATCGAAATTGCGACGTTGGGCGTTGTCGGCAGGCTTGATCTGTTTTCGGCCGATGTCATCCGCAAGGTCTGGCCGGACCTTGCCCAACCGAAGGAGATCGCATGAAGCGACTGTACGCACGTCTGGCCCTCTGGCTGATCCGGCCGGCGCTTCGCCTCGATTGGGAGGTGGAGCACGGCCAAGGAGTTATCGACGTTTCATCGCTTGGATCAAACGCCTCGCATGCGGGGAAAGGCGCTCCTTCCAAGTGAGCGGGTCTTCCGCGTTTCGATTGATCGATTCTCGAGCCTGGATGTTTTGTTCGAACGCTTTCAAAAACGCCTCCGATTGTGGCTTGGTTTGTAGGCTGAGCGCGGTGAGCAATGCGATTTCCAGTGTGTCGACCTTTGCACTCAGGTCCGCCAAGGCGCCGCTTTCGGGAATCATATTCATGGTGATGCGAACCCCGTTGTGTGGTGGTTGAAGAGGTCAGAGGCTTCGATTCTCGCATAGCGGTGGTTCGCATCCAGTTGTGATGTACGCAGTCTAGGGAAAGTGGTGTTCCGGGGCATTCCCGGATGTTTGAATAACGGGGAATAGCAATGAACGTAGTAGCACAACCGATTTCGTTTTCTGGCTCGCGCAGCACGCCGATTGTCGAGCGCCTGTTGCGCGAGGCGATGGCGGATCCGAAGGCTAAGGCCGCGATCCTTGAAGCGACTGGCTGGGATGCATCGATGCCGTCGAAGGTGCTGAGCAACGGCGCCGGCATCACGCTTGAGCACCTGAATACCGTTTTTACGGCGCTCGGCCTGGTCGTGACGACGAAGGGCTACATGGACTATCTGGCGAAGGGGAACGTGATCGGCAGCAACTGCCATTGCGCGCGAGAAGGGTTCGGGGAGTGCGGCGGCCGCTGATCTAGCGGGTGGACCTAGGCAAAAGCGTTTTTGACGGAGAGTGCTTCTGCCTAGGTTTAGCAATCCTAAAAAATTCAAATTTATGGAAACCAACCAGATCAACCATTCGGCCGATACGCGCCAGCGGCATCCGGTCCTGTCCGGCGAGGTGCAGCGCATCGTGCGCGACACCAATCAACACCCGACGTACCCGCGCATGTGCCTGCAATGCGGCGCGTTCGAATCCCTCGACGGCTCCGTGCCGTGCGGCCACTGAGGATCCACAAATGGCAAAGAATTCTATCGACGCATACGGCGCCGCCGGTAAGAGCAATGTCCTGTTCTTCGATCCGGACGCGCTGACGCTGATTACCGATCCGGCGCATCCGCTGTTCGACCGGCGCGCGCTGCTGCCCTTCGACGAGGCAATGGTGCGCAACATTCGCCATCGAGGGGTCCTCGAAACGATCCTGGTCCACAAAGATCCGGAATCGGGCGACGTGATCATCGTTGACGGCCGGCGTCGCGTGATCGCTGCGCGCGAGGCGAACCGCCGCTTGCGTGACGAGGGGCTTCCGCCAGTCATGGTTCCGGCTCTGCCGAAGCGCGGGAAGCAAGCTGAACTGGCCGGGATGATGGTCGCGACGAACGAACATCGCGAGCACGACAGTCCAATCAACCGGGCCGAGAAAATGCAGCGCCTGCGAGATCTCGGGTACTCCGACGAGCAGATCGCCGCGGAATTCCGCATCGAGCCGCCGACAGTCGCGTCGTCGCTGCGGCTGCTTGACTGCACGGCAGCCGTGCGTGATGCGCTCGAGGCCGACCAGATCACGGTGTCGAACGCCCTGAAGCTGGCGAAGCTGCCGCCGGACCAGCAGCGCGAGAAGGTGAAAGAGGTAATCGCGGCGGCCGAGGGCAAGCAAGGGCATGAGCGCTCGCGCGCGCAGAAAGCCGCGCTGACTGGCAACGCTGCTCCGCGGATGCGTACCCGCAAGCAGATCGCCGCTGAGCTGGAGAAGGTGACCGGCGAGCGCGCGGACGCGCTCCGGTGGGTGCTCGGCGTCAGTGGCGATGCGCTGTCCGTCGAAGCGGCTGATCCCCGCCAGTTGTCGATCGACGAGGCTTCATGAGCATCAAGGTCCAAACGATGGTGTGGGACCGCTATCCGGGCGAGGACCATGAGCTGTTGCTCGCCCTGAAGCTTGCCGACTTCTGCGACGACAACGGCGAGCACATCTTCCCGAGCATCGAAACGATGGCCGAAAAGACGCGTCGTTCGGCGCGCGCCGTGCAGTACCAGATCAAGAGCATGGTCGAACGTGGATGGCTGATCCTGGTCGCGAACGCGAGCGGCGGTCGTGGCCGCGCCTGCGAGTACCGCATCAATCCTGAATGGATAAACGGTGCAGAGCTTGCACCCATTTCCGCTGGCTCAAAGGGTGCAAAGGTTGCACCCAATCAAAAGGGTGCAACGGGCAGCAAAAAGGGTGCAACGGACGACGGAAAGGGTGCAATGGGTTTCGCAAAAGGGTGCAATGGGTTGCACCCGATTCACCATGAACCACCACAGGAACCATCAGAGAACCACCAAGGCGCTCGGCGAGCGCCGCGAGTTGCGTTGCATGCCGAGATTCAGGCGATGGAATTGCCCGACTGGCTGGCGTTCGAGGATTGGGACATGTGGTGCGAGCAGCGTGAGGCGAAGCACAAAGACGCGCCTTGGACTCGCCCGGCCGCAACCGTATCGATCCGGAAGCTGACGAAGCTGCGTTCGCTGGGGCAGGACCCGAAGGCATGCATCGAAGAAGCTGTGCTGCGTGGCTGGACGGGCCTGTTTCCGCTGAAAGGCGACGTGGCCGCTACATCGTCGGGCTCCGGCACCACTGTCGCGCCGGATTGGTGGAAGACGGCGTCGGGCATTCGCGAGCGCGGCAAGCAGCTCGGTATCGATGAAAAGCCGAATCAGGTGTTCGAGCAGTTCAAGGCGCGCGTGTTCAAGGTGGCTGGTCCGGGCGAATGGATGGAAGACATGTTGCGGACGGTCAGCCGCGAAAGCGAAGAGCGCTACGAAGCGCTGTACGCGTTTTTCAATGACATTCCGCGCGATCAGGGCGCGCAGCAGGCAGCGGAATGACGGTCGGCGAATGTCGCGAGCGGTTCATGGCGGCAGTGCGGGACGCTCGGGCCGGACGGAATGGCAAGGCGCACGCGCTCATCGCATCAGTGCGCGAACGCTTTGGGGATGCGGCGGCCGAGACGGCGCGCCGTGAATTGAGGAAATACGTGGATAGCGACAGAAAGGCATGACGAAACGAACAACCTGGCCGATGCGGATCGACGGGGGCGCGAAAACGGTCGGAACGGCACGTGTGCGTGAGGAATCGCGGACAAGGATGACCGCGGCGCAGAAGGGAATTTTCGATGTGACGGGTAACCGGCCGCAGGTCGGCGCCGGGTTCGACGACATTGGCGACGGGATCGATGCGCCGCCTGTGCTGACGCCGGCTTACCGCCAGTCCGACGCCAAGACGCGCATGCAGGCACTCGGACGCCTGAAGACTGGCGAGATGAACAAGACCGAGCAGCGCTACGCCGAGCACCTCGAGACTCGGAAACAGGCTGGCGAGATCGCCTGGTATCGCTTCGAGGGCATCAAGTTCAGGCTCGCCGACAACACGTTCTACACGCCGGACTTTGCCGTGATGTTGGGGAACGGCCAGCTCGAAGCGCATGAGGTTAAGGGCCACTGGCAGGACGACGCGCGAGTGAAGGTCAAGGTGGCTGCGGATCAGTACCCGGTGAAGTTCATCGCAGTGAAGGCTGCGCCGGCAAAGTCCGGCGGCGGCTGGCAAACGGAGGAATTCTGATGGCTGACGAAAAGGTGGGAAAGGTAGGGCCGATCTCGAAACAGATCATCGAGTGCGTAAAGGCGAATCCCGGCGCACATGCGAGCGAGGTTGCGCGCTTGCTCGGCATGAGCCAAGGAGGCGGTCCACGCGAGACGATTCGAAATTTGATTTCGAGCGGGTATCTCGTCCGGGGCAAACAGAAGGTCGTTCCGGGCTCCAAGGGCCACGCTGTCTCCCCGCTTCACTACACCGGAAAGCCGTTCGAGATCGGCTACGACTCCACGGGCTCGGAACGGTGGCAGCGGATCCAGCAACGTATCGCGGCAGATATCGAGCGAGAAAGGCGCCTTGCCGAATCCGCAGTATGGGCTGGGAAGGCAATTCGCGCGATGGTCGACGTCGGGCGAGCGTCGGCATGAAGCGGGCAGGGTTCGGGCCGCGAAAGAAGCCTATGGCGCGCGGATCGTGGTCACGGAAGAGCTCGCCGCTACCGGAGCTGGCCCCGCAGCAGGTGGCGAAGAGACGTCGCCTGAGACGACCGACCGTAGCTGAAGGCCTGAAGTATCTGGAGGCCTGTCGCGGCGAGCCGTGTTACCTGCGCGTGCCGGGTCTTTGTCGGCTGAATCCAATCGACGAAACCGTGGTGCCGTGTCACTCGAACCAGTCACGACACGGCAAGGCCGGCAGCCTGAAGGCGAAAAACGAATTCACGGTTCCAGGCTGCGGCGCGTGTCACGCATGGATCGATCAGAACCGCGTCGGCACGCCGAAGCAGGTCAAGTTCGATGTGTGGGATCGGTCATATGAGCAATGGGCGCCGGTTCGCGCTCGAAAGATGGGAGAAACAAATTGCCAGTGAGGATGTGGGTGCATATCCCGCAGGGGATGCGTAGTACGCCGCGTAAGCGCGGCATGGGGGCAATGATCGTCAGCGAGATCACGCGAAAGATCGACGCGACGGTGTTTCGACTGGCGCGCATCCCGACCGTAAAGCGGCAATTGGTGACGGCGGTCGAGGCGGATGTGTTCGTTCCGGAAATGTACCGAGCGCAGATCGCGAAGGGCGATCCCCGCTGGGTCGCTCCCGGCGTGTTCCGCACGAGGGTCTATTGGGTCGACAACCAGAAATCGCGTGTGCTCGGACAGTTCCTTGCGAGCGGTGCGCACGTAATGGATTTGAGGGGCGAGGCATGAGCGAGATCACGATTCACACGAAGCGCACCGATACAACAACGCATCGCACTGTGCTCAACGCCGACGAGATCAAGCGGATCGTCACGCAACGAGTGTGTGAAGCGGCCGACGTGGAGCCGAAACAAGCTGGTGTGAGTGTCGGTGTCCAGTTGTCGAGCCGGATGGGCAACTACGGATCGGAATACGAGGCAATCGTCACCGTGACGGTCGACCATGCTCAGCAATCGGGGGCGGGAGAGGCATGAGCGCACACGCATGCATCTTCTATAGCGACGTGCCCGAGCGACTCGTCATATCGGCGATTCGTCATCGCGACGGGGTGACTGGTGCGGATCTCGTTGCGTTCGATGAGTGCCCGTTCAGCGGTGAGATCACGGAGACGGAGCATGGCACGCAGATTTCGTTTCCGTGGCCGCGCAACAGGACGATGCGACATGCCGTAGGCGACTGGCTCACGCACTACGGCATCAGTTTCGCGGTCGTCATGTGACGAAAGCGCTACAAGAGAATTCCAATCGGATGTTGCTATGACCGCAAAGAACCTAGATGAACGGCTGGAAAACTGGGCCAAGGCTCAACGGTACTGGACCCGAGGCGGATCGTGCCTTGGATCGGCTGAGGGGCGGTATCGTCCTGAGGGCGGCAATGTGAGGTCGGTCGATGCGATGTTGATCGACGAGCTGGACGCAGACAAAGTCGAGCGCGCATGGAGCCGGCTGATGCCTTTCGATCGTGACATTTTGCGCATGCATTACATCCTCAATATGGATCCGCGCGTGATTTGCCGGAAACTTCGCATCCCGCATCGACCGACGAGCACGTTCAACATGGCACTTGCTCATGGGAAGTCAGAGATTGGAAAGGTGCTGGACCGCGGGGAAGAAATGCGAAACGCTTACAAGTATCGAGAGCGCCAGTTTGGGTAAGCTGTATGGCTTCTTAGTGAACGCGACACTTGATAATTGCGACTCCCACTGTGCGTCGACAGATGTGCTGTCAATTCTGAGATAATCGAGTGCCTGGCAATCGCGCCGGGCACACCCAAAACCGAAGAAGAGCGGGAGACCAAATGCTTGACGTAAAGGCCGTTGAACGTGTAATCAATGGGAATGATGGCGATGTGCAGATCATTTCGAACTTTCTTGATGCAGCAACTGACCGGGTACGGATCGCAGCTAGAAAGATTGAAGAAATCGCGACCTTGAAGCAGCCGCTGACGATGGAGCGTCTGAACGAAGCTCGTGATTGCGCTTTGGATATGATTGCGGTCTGGAGTGAGTGGAAGCGTCTCGGCAAATTGATGCAGCAGACTGGAAGCAATGGCTTTATCCACCGTCAGGCCAATGTCGATAGGGAATATCAGGCAGCCATGACTTCGTACAAAGATCTCAAGGAATGGGGATCAGAAGTCTAACTGCCTCTTCGGGTGCCGCAACGACATGTTGAATCTTGGTCTTGTAAACTATGTGTTTGTCGTGTACAGTGCTCACCAGATGACCGATACCGCTTAAGTGCGAGACCTCTCCCAGTGGGGGAGAGGTGCGTCGGTAGAAAAGCCCGCCATTGAGCGGGCTTTTTTTATGCCATTACGCGTTCGGCAAGTACCAGCTAGACAACCCCTCCGTGCTGACAATCCAACTTGACTTACCAGTCGAGTTTGCTGCTGCGCGAGCTGCGTCTCTGACAGTTTCAGTAGTTGCGTTTCCTACATAACTGTACGTCGCGGAAGGCAGATTGTAGGTCACTCCATCTCCGCCAACGATCGTCCGCTTAAATCCTTTTGCGGCCATGTGCGTATGCAGAGCTTCATAGTCATCTGAGGTTGCGCTATGCAGTTCAACTCTCGTAACAAAGTTCGTCATTGTTCAAATCTCCCGTAGCGTTGTTGCCGGCTTACCCCGGCTCAATGATTCTACGATAGCTCTCAGCATTCACCATGACTACGATCCGGGCCGAAACTCTGGCTCGACAGACGGCCGACATGGCGTTGTGCACTGCGCGTTCGAGCACGTCTTAAGCGTGCACAGCCATTTCGTGCTCGGCAGCGAGCGCGAGGAATGCGGAGCGTGACAGCTTACGTGCGCGGGCGACCGCATCGATTTGCTGCACGAGCCGTTCGGGCAGGCTGATATTAAGGCGAACTGCCTTGGAGTTGATCTTCGACAGGTCAATATCGAAGATCATCCAGACGCCGCCTTCGTATTCGGGATTGCGCGCCAGCGATTCCAGCGGCGACGGAGCTGGCACCGGGCCATCGTCATCGTAGAAATGCGCCTCGGCCGCTTCCTGTACGGCAGCGGGAAGATCTTCCCAGGTATCGGCTGCCGCGTGACAGCCAGGGAAGTCGGGAAAGGTGACGCCGTGAGCATGCTTGGCGTCTCCAACGTGGACATAGAGTGGATAGAGCATTCTTCTCTCCTCAAAAACTGCCGGTCATTTCAGGCCGGCTTGTTTCAGGATGCTGCGCACCGTAGCGATCAGCAGGTCTTTCTTCGGGTGTGGCACCGTTACCTTGCCCGGCTTTGTCGGGTGTTTGAACTGATGGTGCGACCCGACGGTATGGACGTGGTACCAGCCATCGGCCTTGATTCGCTTGATGAGTTCGGTGCTGTTCATGTGTGTAATTATACACAATACACACGAATACACAACAAATAATGGCGAAACGCCCGTTGAAGCCTTGCAAGCACCGAGGATGCGGTGCGCTTGTCGCGGACGGCAAGTCATATTGCGAGCGGCACGCTCATGAGGCCGTCAAGTGGAAGCCTGATGTGGTGCGCGGCAATCGCCACGCGCGGGGCTACGGTACTGCGTGGGACAAGATCAGGCAACGCATCCTGCGCCGCGACAGTGGCCTTTGTCAGCCCTGCCTGCAAGCCGGACGCGTGACGGCGGCAACCGCAGTCGACCACGTTATCCCGAAGGTACGAGGCGGAACGGATCGTGACGAGAACCTGCAAGCGATCTGCCGTGACTGCCACGCGACGAAGACGGCGCGCGAGCGGTTGCGGTGACGTGGGAGCGGCCGTGCCGGTCGTTGCCCGCCCGGCGGATGCGCCGGGCGGGGAGGGGGGTGAAAAAGTCTGGGAGACGTCGCCTCCGGGACCGCCCGCCTCGTCAAATTTTTACGCCCGCGAAATTAAAAATTCAGGAGTTGGCCAGTGGGAGGTATCGCGACAGTGCCGGGCCGGGGCAGAAAACCCAAGCCGACCGCCCGGAAAATCGCCGCTGGAAATCCCGGCAAACGCGCTCTGAATAAGGATGAACCGGATTTCGGCTTAGTCTCGAACATTGAGCCGCCGGATTGGATTTCCGGCGAGGCGCGGGACATGTGGGAGCGTGTCGTGCCGCTGCTCTGCGGTCAAAAAATCTTGCAGATGACTGATCTGCACATCGTCGAAATCTTCTGTGCAGCCTATGGAAACTGGCGTACCGCCCAGGAGGATTTGACCCGTAACGGCCCGGTCGTCGACAGTTCGCAAGGTAGCCCGATGAAGAATCCGGCGGCGACCGTTGTGAAGGAAGCGGCGGCGCAAATGGCCAGCTTCGGCGCAATGCTGGGGCTGGACCCGGCGAGCAGGCAGCGTCTGGTTGGCGCAAAGCCGAAGACTCCGGACAACCCTTTCGCGAAGCTGCTCGGCAAATGATTGGAAGACATGGCGACGAATTTCCCGCGCGTAGAGCAGGGGCTCAAGTTCGCGCGGGAAGTCGTTCGAGGCAAGCGAGTCGCTTGCCGGTATGTGCAACTCGCTTGCCAACGCCACCTTGACGACCTTGCGGCGAGTCGAAAGAAGGATTTCCGCTGGAAGTTCGATCCGGCAGCCGCTGAGCGCAAACTCGAACTGATTGAACTGCTGCCGCACACGAAGGGCGAGTGGGCATTCAAGAAGCAGCTTGTAACGTTGGAGCCCTGGCAGAAGTTCGGCCTGATGGCAACGTTCGGCTGGCTCAACAAGCGCACTGGAAAGCGCAGGTTTCGTGAGAGCTACTGGGAGGTGCCGCGGAAGAATGGCAAATCTGTCATTGCGGCAGGTGTCGGCATTGGCATGTTTGTGCTCGACGACGAGTTCGGTGCTGAGGTGTATGCCGGCGCGACGACTGAAAAGCAAGCGTGGGAGGTTTTTCGCCCAGCGCGCCTGATGGTGAAGCGGTCGCCCGAGTTGATCGATGCGGCCGACATCGAGGTGAATGCTTCGAACATGAACAAGCCTGAGGACGGCAGCCGCTTCGAACCGCTGATCGGCAACCCGGGCGACGGCGCGTCGCCGTCATGCTCGATAGTTGACGAGTACCACGAGCACGATACCGCAGCGTTGTACGAAACCATGCTGACCGGCATGGGTGCGCGTCGGCAGCCGCTGATGTTCATCATCACCACTGCGGGCGCAAACATCGAAGGGCCATGCTACGACAAGCGTCGGCAGGTGATCGAAATGCTCGAAGGGACCGTGCCCGATGACGAGCTTTTCGGCTGGATTTGGACGATCGATGAAGGGGACGATTGGACCGATCCGCGAGTGCTGGCGAAAGCCAATCCGAATATTGGAATTTCGGTCTATCAGGAGTATCTGGAGAGCCAGCAGCAACGCGCGATCAAGTCGGCGCGCTTCACGAACACATTCAAGACGAAGCACCTGAACGTCTGGACTTCGGCCAAGGCAGGCTATTTCAACCTCGAAGACTGGCGAGCCTGCGAACACACGTCGTTATCGCTCGATCAGTTCGAGGGGCACGATTGCGTGCTTGCGCTCGACATGGCGCGCAAGCTCGACTTGAACAGCATGGCCCGCCTTCTCTGGCGCGATGTAGATGGGCGGCGGCACTACTTCTGCGTTGCGCCGCGATTCTGGGTGCCCGAGGACACCGTGCGCAACACCGAAAACCGTCGGATGGCGGAGCGGTATCAAGCTTGGGTCAATCAGGGCTTTCTCCTCGAAACGGATGGCGCTGAGATCGACTACCGCGACATTCTGGAAGAGGCGAAGGATGCGAACCGGCAGTGTCCGGTTCAATGCACGCCACTCGATCCGCATGGCGCAACGAACCTGTCGCACCAGCTTGCGGACGAGGGGCTGACGCCGGTCACCATCGTGCAGAACTACACGAACATGTCGGACCCGATGAAGGAACTGGAGGCGGCAATTACGTCGGGCCGGTTCCATCACGACGGCAACCCGATCATGACGTGGTGCATCAGTAACGTCATCGGCAAGAATCTGCCGGGTAACGACGACGTGGTGCGCCCGATCAAGCAGGGCAACGACAACAAAATCGACGGCGCCGTCGCGCTGATCATGGCGGTGGGGCGCGCAATGCTGGCTGATCGCGTCGATTCCGAGTCGATCTACGATCAAGGAGTGGGTGTTTGAATTCAATTGGTATTGCGGCCTGGGTGGCCGGCCTGCTCGGGTTTGCGCTGCTGGTGACAGGCGTGGTGCTGATCAGCCTTCCGATCGGGCTCATCGTTGCGGGAGTCCTGCTGCTGTTGTGGGCGTTCCTTGCGGATCTGGCGGCGGCGCGCGCTGCGCGCGTTGTTGAGTCGAAGGAGTAGCCCGATGTTCTTCAGTAGGCAATTGCTGTCCAACCTCGGTCAGACGCAGATGGGTTCCGGCGGGTGGGTGTCGGCTCTGCTCGGTAGCTCGCGATCGGACTCCGGCCAAGTGGTCACTCCGGCAAGCGCACTGTCACTGACGGTCCTGCAAAACTGCGTAACGCTGCTTTCGGAGAGCATCGCGCAGTTGCCGATCGAGCTGTATGAGCGGTCCGGCGATGACAGGAAGCCGGCGACCGATCACCCGCTCTATTCGATCCTGAAATACGAGCCGAACCCGTGGCAGACGCCCTTTGAGTATCAAGAGCAGTCGCAGGTCGCAGTAGGTCTTCGCGGCAACAGCTACAGCTTCATCGACCGCGATCAGGATGGAGTGATCCAGGGGCTGTATCCGTTGGACAACGAGGCGGTGACGGTCATGAAGGGGGCGGACCTGAAGCCGTTCTATCGAGTCTACGGATCCGATCCGATGCCGCAACGCCTCGTTCACCATGTCCGGTGGATGTCGATCAACGGTTACACGGGGTTGTCTCCCGTCATGCTTCATGCGAACGCGATCGGGCACGCACAGGCGATCCAGCAGTACGCGGGAAAGTCGTTCATGAACGGTACGGTGCTGTCTGGGGTGATCGAGCGACCGAAGGAAAGCCCGGCGCTGAAGGACCAGGCCAGCGTGGATCGAATCACGGATGGCTGGAATGCGAAGTTCGGGGGCTCTGGAAACGCAAAGAAGGTCGCGCTTCTGCAAGAAGGCATGACGTTCAAGCCGCTGTCGATGACGAACGTCGACGCAGCGCTGATCGAAGCGTTGCGCCTTTCGGCGCTCGATATTGCGCGGATCTACAAGATTCCGGCTCACATGGTGAACGAACTGGAGCGGGCCACGTTCAGCAACATCGAGCATCAGGAAATTCAGTTCGTCATCTACACCCTGTTGCCGTGGGTGAAGCGGCACGAGCAGGCGAAGACGCGCGATCTGCTGCTGCCGTCGGAACGTAAGCAGTATTTCATCGAATACAACCTCGCGGGGCTGCTGCGAGGCGACCAGTCGTCGCGCTATGCCGCGTATGCGGTCGGGCGTCAGTGGGGCTGGCTGTCGATTAACGACATTCGCCGGCTTGAGAACATGCCGCCGGTCAAGGGCGGCGACATCTACCTGAGCCCGATGAACATGGTCGACGCGTCGAAGCCGCAGCAGCTTCCTGTCGGCAAAACGGAGCCGACGAAAGCGGCAATCGACGATATTGGGAGGATCCTATCTTGAAACCGCACCTCAGACTGGCAAGTCTGATTTTCAATCAGCCGCAGCTCGTCACGGACCCGATGATGTCGCTCGCTGTGCAGTGGGCGAATCAGGCACTCAACCTGAACATCGTCAACCTGACCGTGAACGGCGTGCAGCCGAAGATCATGGAAGACGACGACTACGACAGCGGCACCCGGATGGCGGCTGCGTCGGATCGCCGGCGCGCGCTGGTCGCCGAGACGGGCATGGACATCATTCCCGTCTCGGGGATCCTGGTGTCGCGCTCGGCGCACATGAATCCGTGCGAGCCGATGACGAGCTATGAGGGCCTGCGATCTGCCGTGCATCAGGCAGTCGCGGACCCGGCAGTCGAGCACATCGTCCTCGACATCGACAGCAACGGCGGCAGTGCAACCGGCGCGTTCGAGTTGGCCGACGACATCCGTGCTGCCTCGCTTGTGAAACCGATCACGGCGATCGTCAACTTCTCGGCCTTCTCGGGCGGCTATCTGATTGCCGCTGCGGCGTCGAATGTGATCGTCAGTCGCACCTCGGGCGTCGGGTCTATTGGCGTGATCGCCAACCATCTCGACGTCTCGAAGCGTGACGAACAGCAGGGGATCAAGGTGACGTCGGTATTTGCCGGGGATCACAAGAACGATCTCACGCCTCATGAACCGCTGAGCGACCAGTCGCTGACGTTCCTCACTAGCATGGTGCAAAACAGCTATACGCAGTTTGTCGACGCGATCGCGAACTTCCGGGGCTTGAGCACGCAAGCGGTGAAGGACACTCAGGCCGGTATCTTCTTCGGCAAGCAAGGCGTCGAAGCTGGGCTTGCGGATAGCGTTGAGACGCCGCAGGCAGCGATCAACCGAATTGCTGCCGAAGTGCGCGCGTCTCGTGCCGACCGTCAAGGCGTGAACGCGAGACGTAGCGTTTCGGCTCGCGCAGCCGCAATGAATATGCGGACCATGATGTAGCCAGTCGCAAAAAATCGGATTGTTCACGATCAACACCGGAGTGCGTTCGCGTCTCGGTTGAGCACTGCCACCTTCGGGTGGCATTTTTTTTGGAGAAGAGTAGTGAATATCAATGAACTTCGCCGCGAACGCGCAGCCATCAACCAGCGAGTGCAGTCGCTGGCACAGATCGAGGCTGGCGGTACGGCGCTTTCGGTCGAGCAGCAAGCTGAATTCGATCAGCTCAGCTCGAAATTCAACGATGTGAGTTCGCAGATCGAGCGCGCAGAAGCTGCGGAGCGTATGGCTGCGGCGGCTGCGGTTCCGGTCGATCCGACGCCGGCCGCAGTCGCTGCACCGGGTGCCGCAGCCGTGCCGGCACAACCGAAGGCGCCGGAAGTGAAAGGCGCAAAGATGGCGCGCATGGTACGCGCGCTCGCAGCGGCCCGAGGTGACGCACAGCTCGCATCGAAGCTGGCGATCGAGCGCGGCTTCGGCGAGGAAGTGGCCATGTCGCTGAACACCCTCACTTCGAGTGCGGGTGGTGTCCTTGTGCCGGAGAACCTGTCGAGCGAGGTCATCGAGCTGTTGCGTCCTAAGTCCGTCGTTCGCAAGCTCGGCGCGCGCACGCTGCCGCTGTCGAACGGCAACATCACCATCCCGCGCCTGAAGGGTGGCGCTATCGTCGGCTACATCGGCGCGGACAGCGATATCCCGACGACGCATCAACAGTTCGACGATCTGAAGCTGACGGCGAAGAAGATGGCCGCGCTAGTGCCCATTGCGAACGATCTCATCAAGTATGCCGGCGTGAATCCGAATGTCGATCAGATCGTGGTCGGCGATCTCACTTCCGCGATCGGTGCGCGCGAAGACAAGGCGTTCATTCGCGACGACGGTACGGCAAACACACCGAAGGGCCTGCGCTTCTGGGCGCTCGCCAGCAACGTCATCACCGCCAGCGACGGTTCGACGCTGCAGAAGATCGAAACGGATCTCGGCAAGGCAATTCTCGCGCTCGAAAACGCCGACGCCAATTTGACGCAGCCCGGCTGGATCATGGCGCCGCGAACGTTCCGGTTCCTCGAAGGCCTGCGCGATGGCAACGGCAACAAGGTCTATCCGGAACTCGCCAACGGCATGCTGAAAGGCTACCCGGTCGGCAAGACGACGCAGGTGCCGATCAATCTCGGCGAAGGTGCGAACGAGTCGGAAATCTATTTCACCGATTTCGGCGACGTGTTCATTGGCGAGGAAGAAACGCTGGAAATCGACTACAGCAAGGAGGCGACCTACAAGGATGCCGACGGCAACATGATCAGCGCGTTCCAGCGCGACCAGACGCTGATCCGCGTGATCGCGAAGAACGACTTCGGCCCGCGCCATGTGGAGTCGATTTCCGTGCTGACCGGCGTGACCTGGGGCGCGTAAGCGGCTCTGCAACTGCGCGGCCCACCCGTTCGTGGGCGGGCCGCATACGGGAGAAAAGGATGAAGGTGGTCAAGTTCAAGCGGCATTACGCGCAGTACACGCCGGGCGACGTCGCCGGGTTCGAGGACGAGCATGCAGACAGGCTCGTCGAGGCGCAGATTGCCCAGGCGCACGGGCCGGAGACGAAGGAGGCGAAAACACCGCCGAAGGCTGAAGTTTCCAAGTCGGCTGCGGCGAAGGGGTAAGCCGGTATGGGCGCTGTTCTCGTCGAATATGTGAACGAGGCTGAGCCGCTTACCTTCGAGGACGTCGCCTCACAATGCCGAATTGATGACGACGATGAGCGTGAGTTCATCGAACAAGTGGTGATTCCCGGTGTGCGCCAAGCGGCCGAAAGCAGGTCGGGCGCGGCGATCCGTAAGGCGCGCTATCTCGAGCGGCTTGGATCTTTCCCGAAAGACGAGATCTCACTGTCCGTCGGGCAAGTCTTCGCTATGGACGCGGTAGCAATTCGTTCCATGTCCGGTGAGCGTTCGACGCTAAGCGAAGCGCAATTCGAGCTAATTCAATTGGGGCGCGAGACGCTTCTTGCGCCGGTTAGCGGTCATTGGCCGGCAGTCGGCGCGCCAACGCTCACATATCGGGCGGGCATTGATCTCGATCGCTTTCCGTCGGTTCGCTCGTGGATGCTTCTTGCGGCGGCTTGGGCATACGAGAACCGGGAACTCTTCTCGTCGGGGCAGTCTGTCGTGGCTATGCCGGGCGGGTTTGCGGACGCGCTTCTTAATCCAATCACCGTTCCCCCGAGGTTCTGATGCGTATTCCACGAATCGGTGACCTTGATCGGCGAGTGCAGCTTCGCGAGCGCCGGGACTATCCCTATCGCGATGCCGAGCTTGCGTCCGAATTTCCGGAGCGAAAGCCGCGCTGGGCGAAGATCGAGCCGGTCGGCGCGGCTGTGTACAGCGGCAGCGTGCAGATCGACGAAAAGGTTACTCACCGAATTTACCTGAGACACCTCGATGGCGTCACGAACGACTACGAGGTGGTGTATCGCGATCGGGTATTCCGAGTGAAACGTGTCGGCGATGTGAATGGTGCACGACGTTTTACGGTTCTCGAAGTGGAGGAACTGGTAAATGGCAGGTAATGCCGATATTGCTTTGCATATCTCCGGCTTTGAGGGATTTGACCGCTCGATCGATTTCGACAAGAGAGAGGTTCGGAAAGGGATGCGCAAGGCCGGCCGCATCGTCGAGCGCCGAGCGAAAGCGCTTGTCGCGATCCGTGGTCGATCAGCGCCGGGGGGGTATCCGGCTCGGCGAACTGGACGGCTTCAGCGGTCGATCAAGACGAAGGTTTCGCGCTCGGGATTCATGGTCAAGGTCATGCCGCAGAAAGTCGCCGGCATGCGCGATTTCTATTCGGCGTTTTTGTACTACGGCGTGCGGCGCAAATCGGGCGTTCGTGGTGGCCGCGGTTCACGCGGTACGTCGAGTTGGCGTATCGAGCCGCGCGGCAACTACATGGTGGATGCGAAGGACGACAGCACGCGCGAGGTTCGTATGCTGCTCGTCGACGTGTACCGCCGCGCACTCACGATCCGCTGAGGTGTCATGAAGCTATCGCCAACGATCGCGCATGTGCGCGAATTCTGTCCGCTGTTCGAGCGGCGAGTGTCCGGAGGCATCGATTGGGGAGCGCTGGAGGAAAGCGCAAAGCTGGAAATGCCCGCGGCGTTCGTCGTGATGACCGGCGACGATCCTGCACCGAACGAGTTGCAGAACGGGACGAGGCAGGAAATTGCCGACGAGTTCGACGTTGTCGTTGCGCTCAAGCAGGGGAACGAGCGGGGCCAGGCGGCGGCCGACGAACTGCATGACGTACGCGCGGCACTGCTGCGCGCGCTCGTCGGATGGATGCCTGACAACTGTTACGAACCGATCGAGTACACGGGGTGCGATCTCGTGTCGACCGACCGGTTTCGCGTTCTCTATCGGTTCGGCTTTTCGGCGGTGTGGACGCTCGGGAGCGACGACGATCCCGAGACCTGGCACGAGGACATGCTGGATCAATTGCCGGCATTGCAGGGCGTCGACATTCACGTCGACGCCATCGACCCGATGGCGGATCCGAATCGGAAAAAGCCCGGCCCGGACGGCCGGATCGAAATGGAGCTCCGTGTTGAGCTAAAGGATGAACGATGACAAAAACCATGCGCGTGAAGCCCGCGGACGGGCGAATCGTTCGTGACCCGTTGCGCGGTGACGATCTGCCGGCCGAAGGGCGCGATGTGCCGCGAAATGTGTACTGGCGCCGCTGCGTGCAGGCGGGCGACGCAATTGAAATTGCTGAAACGGGCGACGCGGACGCGGCCGCGATCGCCGAGTCGGCCGCCGCCGATGTGCCCTATGCAGCGCCGAGCGGCGCTGCTCAAGGCAAGGCAACCAAAGGGAGTAAGGGATGATCAGCTTCAACAATATTCCCGCGGATCTCGCAGTGCCGTTGTTCTACGCTGAAATCGACAACTCGGCGGCGGCAACGGGAGGCAACACGCTGCGCCGACTGATCGTCGGGCAGGCGAACGACGATGCCGTAGTCGACGAGCCATCGCTCACGTTGCTATCGCGCACGAGCGATGCGATTGCATTGGCTGGTGAAGGGTCGATGCTTGCTTCGATGAGCGACATGTGGCGCCGCGGCGACCCTGTTGGCGAAGTGTGGGGGATCGCGGTGAAGGTCGCCGAAGGCGTGGCGGCGAAGAGCACGATCGAACTGATCGGCACGGCGACCGAGACCGGTCTGCTCTCGCTTTACGTCGCTGGTCGACGCGTGCGCGTGACCGTTGCGAGTGGTGCAGTCGCCGCCGATGTTCTGCTGCAGCTGGTGGCCGCCGTCAACGGGACGGCGAATATGCCGGTGCGGGCTGCCATTGCGGGCGTCAAACTGGATCTGACGTGCAAGTGGAAAGGCGATACGGGCAACGACATCGCGGTCGAATTCAATCGGGGCGGCTTGGCCGCGAACGAGCGTTTGCCTGCGGGGCTGACCGCAACGGTTTCGCCGATGACGGGTGGTGCGGGCTCGCCCGAACTGGCTGACATCCTGGCTGTGGTGGGCGACGAAGAATTCGAGTTCGTCTGCCAGCCGTGGACGGATCCGACGTCGCTGGATGCGTTCGCGGAATGGATGAACGACGTTTCGGGTCGCTGGGCGTGGTCGTCGATGTTGTACGGGCATGTCTATTCGGCACGCCGTGGTACGCCGGGCCAACTGGTTGCCGCTGGTCGTCTGCGCAACGATCAGCATATGACGATCAACGGGTTCGAGCCCGACTCGCCGCGTCCGTCGTGGGAACAGGCCGCGGCGTTCGGCGCGCGGCAAGCTGTGTTCATCTCGGCCGATCCGGCGCGGCCGACCCAAACCGGGCTGCTTGTCGGGATCGGCGCGGCTCGACCGGGAAAGCGGTTCATCCTGAACGAGCGCCAGTCGTTGCTGACGAGTGGCATCGCGACGACGAACTCCGCGGATGGTTCGGTGCGAATCGAGCGCGCGGTGACGACGTACCAGCGCAACGCCTACGGGCAGTCGGACAACAGCTATCTCGATTCTGAGACGCTGCATACCACCGGGTACGTAATGCGGTTCCTGCGCCAGAGGATCACGAGCAAGTACGGTCGGCACAAACTGGCCGTCGACGGCACGCGATTCGGGCCGGGCGCCGCGATCGTAACGCCGAAGATCATTCGCGCGGAGTTGATCGCGGCGTACGACGAACTGGAGCTCGCTGGCATCGTCGAAAACGCCGACCTGTTCGCGCAATACCTGATCGTCGAGATCAACAAGTCGAACCCGAACCGTATCGACGTGCTGTTCCCGCCAGACTACATCAACCAGCTGCGCATTTTCGGGCTGTTGAACCAGTTCCGCTTGCAGTATCCGGAAGCGGCGGCGGCCTGACGGCGTCGACGACAGCGCTAACCGAGCGGCCCGCCATCGTGCGGGCCGCTGTCATTTCAGGAGACCGATATGGGTCAGAAGGTCGCCGGGACCGCCTATGTGAAGGCGGATGGCGAGCAGTTTTCAGTGACGGGCGGCGTCGAGTGCCCCCTGTCGGATGTTAAGCGCGAGAGCATTTTGCCGGGCCTCTATAAAGAAGAGGACCGCGTGCCGTACGTGAAGGTCGACGCGGTATTCGAGAAGAGCTTCCCGATCGCGAAAATTCAATCGGCCGACGATATGGTCGTGACGGTGGAATTCAAGAATGGTCGTGTGTACGTGCTGAGCGGCGCCTACATTGTGGGGGAGCCAGCGGCAACGGGCGATGACGGTAAGGCATCGCTGGAATTCAACGGCGTGAAAGGACGGTGGCAATGAAGATTCGATTGAGCAAGCCGATCGACGCCCACGGCGAGACGCTGGACGCGTTGGAACTGCGCGAGCCGACCCCGGCGGACGTACGGGCAATCAAGGCGCTGCCGTATGCGCTAGATCGCGAGGAAAACGTGCACGTACGCCCTGACGTCGTCGCGCAGTACATCGCGCGCCTCGCGAGTATTCCGCCGTCGTCGGTCGATCAAATCGACTTGGTCGACTTCAACTCGATCTGCTGGACGGTCGCGGGTTTTTTCTTGACTCGGGCGTCTCAGACGCCGACGACCTGATTGGTGGCGTCTACGAGCTCGCCCATTTCTGGCGCGTCGATCCGGAGCAGGAAATGACGCGCCCGATTTCGATCATTCTCGAGCATTTTGAACAGGCGAACCGCATTAGTCGTGCGGTCCCGGAGACGTAAGCGTGGCGGACCAATTTCAACTCAAAGCGCTGATTACTGGCGTCGACAAGCTGTCTCCGGCACTCCAGGGTATTCGGAAGAATATCGCGGGCTTCCGGAAGGGGCTGAAGGCGGACGGACTGGGCGAGATCGGGTTTAAGGACGTGGTGGCGGGTGTTGCCATCGCGGCGCCCATTATTGCGGCGACGAAGGCGGCGATCGACTTCGAGTCGTCCATGGCGGACGTGAAGAAGGTCGTCAACTTCGATACGCCCGAGCAGTTCAAGAAGATGTCCGACGACGTGCTTGATCTGTCGAAGCGTTTGCCGATGGCTGCGCGCGACATCGCGAAGATCACGGCGGCTGGCGGCCAGGCAGGCATCGACAAGAGCGAGCTCGCTCAGTTTTCCGAAGACGCTGTGAAGATGGGCGTCGCCTTCGATCAGACGGCGGAAGAATCCGGAGACATGATGGCGAAGTGGCGAACGGCGTTCAAGATGGGGCAGGACGACGTTGTTTCGCTGGCGGACAAGATTAACTATCTCGGGAACACTGGTCCGGCCAATGCACGTCAGATTTCCTCGATCGTGACGCGCATCGGCCCGCTCGGTGCGGTGGCCGGCATGGCGAGCGGTCAGATCGCGGCGATGGGTGCGACGCTGGCCGGCGTTGGCGTACAGGAAGAAGTCGCCGCGACTGGCATGCAGAACTTCATGCTGGCGCTGACGGCCGGCGGCAGTGCATCGAAGAAGCAGCAAGGCATTTTCAAGGCGTTGCGGATGGACGCCAAGGCGGTCGCGGCCGGCATGCAAAAGGATGCGCAGGGGACGATCGTACGCGTCCTGTCGGCGGTGAGCAAGGTCGACAAGGTCAAGCAAACCGCAGTGCTCGAAGGATTGTTCGGTCGCGAGTCGATCAAGGCGATTGCCCCGATGCTGACGAACCTCGATCTGCTCAAGAAGAATTTCGAGAAAGTCGGAAATTCGACGCTGTATGCGGGCTCGATGCAGCAGGAATACGACGCGCGCGCGGCAACGACGGCGAACAACCTGCAGTTGATGTCGAATCGATTTACGGCGATCGGCATTGCTGTCGGCAACGTCGTATTGCCGCCGCTGAACGAGTTTCTTGCGTTCATCGGCCCGATTGCCGACGGTGTCGCTGCGTTCGCGACAGACAATCCGGAACTCGTCAAGGGGTTGCTCGGCGCGGCTGCCGGCCTCATCGCATTGCGTGGCGCCGCGGCGATCGCGACCGTCGCAATGAAGATTTTCACGACGGTGTCGAGCCTCACGCCGCTCGGGCTGGCGGTACGTGTGCTTGCGTTGGCGGCCGGATTTCTGATCGCGAACTGGTCGAAGGTTGAGCCGTTCTTCGAAAAGGTTTGGGCCGGAATCAAGGATGTGTTTTTTAGCTTCCCACTCGTGCAGGTTATCGCGGAGAACTGGGGGCCGATTACCGAATTTATGTCGGCGCTCTGGGGCGCAACGAAGATCGTGATCGGAGCGGCCTGGGAGGGCATCAAGGAGATGTTCTTCAACTTCACGCCGCTGGGCATCGTCATCAAGAACTGGGAGCCGATCGTTACGTGGTTCTCGCAGCTGTGGGACCGGGTGAAGCCCTATATCGAGCCGCTGATGAGCGGTGCGAAGTGGCTCGGCGGAAAGCTTGGCTTCGACGGCGGCAGCGCGTCGACGGGTGACGTGTTGCGCTCAGGCGCGGCGAGTTTGCGAAACTGGACGTTGGCGCAACAAACCGGTGTATCGACAGAGTCGGCGCGTCTCGCGAGCGGCGTACTCGCGCAGCAGGGCGCGGCGAACGCGCGGCTTCAGGGCGATCTGAAAATCCGGTTCGATGGTGCCCCGCCGGGGATGCGCGTCGAGCAGGCGCAGACGAATCAACCGGGCCTGTCCGTGACGCCGAGCGTTGGCTATCGGTCGCTCTCCGGCGTGCCGCAATGAGGTCATCATGAGTTGGCGTGAGAAATTGCGACCGGCGTCGTTCCGTGGCGTGCCGTTCAAGGTTGTCGACGACAAGACGCCGGTCGGGCGCCGCGTCGTTGTGCACGAATATCCGCGGCGGGACAGCAGTTATCCGGAGGACAACGGCAAGAAAACTCGGGAATACACGATGACCGCGTTCGTCATCGGTTCCGATTGCCTCGATCAGCGCGACAAATTGCTCGATGCGCTTGAGCAGGAGGGGCCGGGCGAGCTGATTCATCCGTGGCTCGGCGCGCTGCGCGTCCAGTCCGGCGAGTGCGACATGACGCACGTGAAGGCGGACGGCGGGATGGTCCGCTTTACGCTGGTGTTTCACGACGCCCCGGATCTGAAGTATCCGAACGGTGCGGCGAACACCGGTAAGCAGGCGCTCGACAGCGCGGACGGGCTTCTCGATACCGCGCTGAGCCGCTATCGCGATGCGGTTGCGTTGGTCGATCTGGCGCAGGTGACGGTCGATAGTCTGATGCAGCAGGGCGGTTCGATTTTCGACGTGCTCTATCGATATGCGTCGCCGTTCACGGTGTTGTTCGGCAGCGTGCGGAGCTTCGTCGAAACACTCGTCGAAATGCCGGGCGCGATCGCGGATCGATTCCGTTCCGCATCGGATCCGGCATTTGTCTCGCGCGTGGCCCCCGCCGGTTACGCGGATGCGATTTCCGAAGCGCTCGGCAAGGTGGGGGCGATCTCGACGCTGGATGAGATTCCGCTGCCGCGCGGGCGCGAGGCAAGCAAGTTATTCGGTGCGACGGCCGATCTCGTGCAGGACGTGTTGCTGGTGGACGTCGTGCGCGATGTCGGCGAACTGCCGACCTACTCACCGGCTACGTTGCCGGCGGGCGCGCCGGCGCTGGATGTGCAGATCGCCAATCCGGCGCCCGCTATCGATGTGCCCGTCGCGGATGATCTGCGCGACCTTGCAGAGGTTGTTTCCGAGTCCATGTGGCAGCAGGGAATGACCGCGCCCCGTGAACATTTCCAGGCGTTGACAAACAGCCGCGTGAAGGTCGCGCAGCATTTGACGAAGGTCGCGCGCGAAGGTGTCGGTCTGGTGACGCTAACGCCGCTGGAGGCGGTGCCGGCGCTCGTGCTCGCGTACCGCCGATACGGAGACGCGGCGCGCGGCGACGAGGTTGTGATGCGCAACCGGGTCGCGCATCCCGGCTTCTTGCCGACCGTGCCACTGAAGATTCTTTCTCGATAAATGGCTGACAAATCCAATACCGTGACGTTGACCGTCAACGGGCTCGATTTTGCGGGATGGACCGACGTGCGTATCTCGGCGGGTATCGAACGGCAAGCGCGCGATTTCGAGCTCGCGATCACATGGAAGTGGCCTGGTAGCGGCGACGTGCCGAGGCAAGTCAAGCAGGGCGACCGATGCGAGGTCCGTATCGGGTCCGATCTTGTGCTGACGGGATACGTGTTCTCGACTCCGATCCGGTACGACGCCGTATCGCTTACGTGCGGTATCGCCGGCCGGTCGCTGACAGCTGATCTTGTCGACTGCGGGGCGGACAACAAGCCGTCGCAGTGGCGCGGTCAGGGCGTGGGCCGGATCGTCGAGGCGCTGGCCGCGCCCTACGGCGTGAAAGTCGTCGACGAGTCGGGGGATGCGGGAACGCTGGCCGATCACACGATCGAGCCCGGTGAAACGGTCTTCGATTCGATCGACCGGCTATTGCGGTTGTCGCGGTTGTTGTCGACCGACGACGAGCGCGGGCGCCTGGTCATCGCCGAGCCGGGGAGCGCGGGCAAGGCGTCCGACAAGCTCGAGGTGGGCGTCAACATCAAGGGTGGCGATGCGCCGCTCGATTTTTCTCAAGTGTTCTCCGAGTACGTGTGCAAGGGGCAACGCAGCGGAACCGATGAGGTGTTCGGCATCGCGGTCAGCGAGATCGAGGCGCGTGTGGCGGATCCGAGAATCGCGCGGCATCGGACGATGGTGATGCGTGAGGCCGGCCAGATGACGGCCAATCTCGCGCGGCTACGCGTTGAGTGGGAAAGCGAGAACCGGATCAGCAAGGCGCTGACGACAACCTACGAGGTGCAGGGCTGGCGGCAGTCGAACGGCCAAATCTGGCGACACAACCAGATCGTGCGTGTCGTCGATCCGATTGTCGGTTTCGATCGAGACATGCTGATCGTGGAAATCGAATATTCGCAAAGCAATACGGGCGGGATGGTCACGAAGTTGACGGTCGCCCCGCCGGACGGATTTGCGGCCGAGCCATTGACGAAGCGGAAAAAGGTCAAGGGCAAGAAGAAAGGCAAGGACAACTTTGAATTTCTGCTGCCGGCAGATTGGGAAAAGCAATGAACAAGTTGGGTGCATGGCTGGTTCGCGGGGTCGTGTCGCTCGTGAATTCAGCGTCGAAGATGCAAACGTTGCAGACGCGGTTGATGGCGGGCGGGGTCAAGGATGGGGTTGAGCATTTCGAACCGTATGGGTTCACATCGCATCCGATCGAGGGGGCCGAGACAATCGTCGGTTTTCTCGGCGGCGATTCGTCGCACGGTGTGGCGTTGGTCGTAGCCGATCGCCGGTTTCGCCCGCTGAATCTTAAGCCCGGAGAGGTCGCGATTTTCACGAACGAGGGCGACAGCCTGATTCTGCGCAACGGCCGCATCACCGAGCTGACAACTGGAACGTTCCGGGTCAATGCCTCCGAAAAAATCGAGTTCAATTCGCCGATCGTTGAGGCGTCGGAGCAGGTTGTTGCAAAGGGGCGGTTGACCGCGCAATCCGGCATGGCGGTACTGGCCGGCGAGGCAGGGGAGGAGGCGGCGACGTTCGATGCGCCCATTCGCACGCCCGACGTCATCGTCAACGGCAAGAGCACGGCGCGGCACCGCCACGCAGAGACAGGCGGCATTACGGAAGAAATGCAATGAGCGACGCTCGAGAAGCGATGTTGCAGCGCGCGGTCGAGATCAGCTTGTTCACGTGGCGACGGGCCGAACCGGGCGATTCGCTCGACGACGACGAACGAATGGGATGGTGGGGCGACAGTTTCCCTGACGTCGCAGGTGATCGAATCGGCTCGCGCTTGTGGCTGTCGCGCCGGCAGGTGTTGACCGCGGAAGTGTTGCGCCGTGCCGAGGAATACTGCCGCGAAGCGCTGCAATGGATGCTCGACGACGAAATCGTGACAGCAATCAGCGTCACCGTGAAGCGAGCGACTGGTGTGGGGCGCGCGGCAACCGAGCGAGCGATCGGGGAGATTGTCCTGTCCGATGATCGCGACGGGCCGCTCACCATCAACTACGACGACATGTGGAGAATTTTCGATGACTTTTCCGTTGCCGACGCTTCCTGAACTGATTGAGCGAGTAGGCGGTGATTTGACGTCCAACGCTGACGGGGCGCTCCGGCGTTCAGATCAGCGCGCGCTTGTGCGGGTCCATTCGGGCGCCAGTCACGAAATGCACGGCTATCTGGGATGGACGGCGCGACAAATTCTGCCTGACGAGTGCGACGAGGTAATGCTGTTGCGCCACGCCCGGCTGAGGCTCGCGGTGCCGCGCAAAGATGCTGCTGCCGCGGCTGGCTTGGTAGCTGCCAGCGGGGCTGAAGGGAAAACCATCGACGCGGGCGCCCTGCTGCAGGCCGACGATCAGCGACGCTACGTGGTTGTCGAGACCGCGACGATTCAAGCTGGAGCCGCGAAGGTTCAGGTGCGAGCAGTGGATGCGGGGATCGCAGGCAACATTGGTGCCGGCGTGCGGTTGCGGTTTATTTCACCAGTCGTCGGCGTGTCGGACACCGTCATTGTCGTTGATCCCGGAGTTTCGGGCGGCACGGATCAGGAGTCGGTCGAGCGATTGCGACAACGGGTCATTCGATCCTATCGCCTCGTGCCGGATGGTGGGAACGGAGACGATTACGTGACATGGGCGCTCGAGGTGCCCGGCGTTACGCGGGCGTGGTGCCGGCCGCACTACATGGGGCTCGGCACGGTCGGCGTGTTTTTCATGCGCGACGACGATCTCAACCCCGTTCCGGATGAGCAAGCGTGTGCGACGGTGAAGGCGTATATCGAGCGTCAGCGCCCCGTGACGGCGGAGTTATACGTGCTTGCGCCGAAGCCGCGAGCGATCGATTTCGATATTCGGCTTTCGCCGGATGATGAGGCAACGCGCACTGCTGTCGTGGAAAACCTGTCCGATTTGCTGGAGCGGGAGGGGGCCCTCGGAGTGACCGTACTTGAATCGCATCTCAGGCAGGCGATCAGCGGTGCGCGCGGCGAGCGTGATCACAAGCTGCTGCAACCGATCGGCGACGTTGCACAGCAGCCTAACGAGATTCCTGTAATGGGAGCCGTGAAATGGCAGTGAAGGACGAGGCGGACTATCTGCAGATGCTACGCGCGCTACTACCGTCCGGTCCGGCATGGAGCGATGAACTCGCCCCGCAGGTGCACCGCGTGCTCGCCGGCCTCGCGCCGGAATTCCTGCGCATCGATGCCCGTGCTCGCGTGTTGCTCGACGAGATGGACGCGGCGACGGTGCGCGAGCTAGTGCCCGATTGGGAGCGAATCTGTGCGTTGCCGGACGAATGTCTCGGGCCAGCGCAGTCATTCGAAGAGCGGCAGCGCGAAGTGCGGAACCGATTGCTGGGCGTTGGTGGTCAACGCATCGCGTATTTCGAATCACTCGCACGTGATAACGGCTATCCGGATGCCTGGATCGAGGAGCACCGCGCGCCGCGGTTTGGACGGTCGAGATTCGGCGTTGCTCGCTTTGGCACCTGGGCGCAGCAGTACATCTGGACGATGCACATGGGGCGGCGGCGCAGCGACGGTCGCCGGTGGGGCGTGACCGTTTGGGGTGAGCGGTTCGGGCGCAACCCGAATATCGGCATCGAATGCTACATCCGGCGTCACGCGCCCGCGCATACGTTGGTGATTTTTGACTACGAGGTATAGGGATGGATTATCCAAAGAGCGTGCCGGGTGTCGGCCTTGTGGATGGAAAGTTCGTCGACGAGAATCCCGGCGCCGGTCAGGTCGGGTCGTTGATTCCGTCGAAGTGGGGGAACGATCTGACGGACGAAGTGCTCAACGTGCTGCGTGAAGCGGGGATCAATCCCGATGAAGCGACGACGACCCAATTGCGTGACGCGGTTCTGGCGATCGCTAGGCATTCCGTGTCGGGTTCGATCGCGAGCCAAGCCGAGGCAGAGGCGGGCAAGGACAACACCAAGTTGATGACGCCGCTGCGCGTCGCACAGACGACGGCGAAGAAGCAGGATGCGTTGGGCTATACCCCGGTTCAACAAGGGACAGGGATCGGGCAAGGTCCGAATATCGTAAAGCTCGGCTGGGCGAAGGATGGCAGTGGCGTGCTCGTCACTGTCGACAATACCGACTTCGGCGCCGTCGCACTCGCCAAGCAACTCGTCGGATATGTGACGCAACAGTGGGTGCAGGGATACGCCGTCAGCATGGCAGCTCCGCGGCTTCAGGACCGACCATGGATCGGCCGCGACGGATGGCAGGCCGACCTGGCGCTTCAGAATCGCCGGCCGGGTCAAAACGTGACGACGTACCTGCGGGCCAGAGATGGAGGCGGGCTCGAGATCATCAACAACGCTTACAACAGCGTTCCGTGGAACATGAGTGACGCAGGCGAAACGTGGCAAGCGGGCAGCCTGCATGTGGGTGGGGCCACTCTGCAACCGGACGGCAACCTTCTCTGCAATTTCCGTGGTGCGTGGTTGAACTCGATTCTCGATGACCTCTACGCCCGCTCCGAAAATCGGGCGGTTGCAGGTGCTCGCGTGCAGTGGGATTCGGGCGTGGCCGAGTGGGGAATTATGGACATCGGTATCGGCATCGGCGCGCATACCATCGACATCCCTGCCCCATGGGTAATGATGGGCATGCGCAAGGAGGCGAACAACACGCGTTGCTATTTGCGTGGTGTCGTTCTCCGTAACCAGTAAGGGGGCTTTATGGAATGCACCTACCTGCACAATCATATGATTGCGACGATCAAGAAGTTGTATCCGGGTGCGCTGCACGGCGTTGACTTTCTCGTAGGCCAACCGCTCGATCCGGAAACAGGCGAGCTTACGGGCCTGCCGTGGATCGCAGCGTGGAAGCGGACCGAACCGCAGCCGGACGACAAATCAATCCACAAGAAATTTGCAGCCAACGAGGCAGAGTTTCGGGCGGTTGTCATCCGCGAGCAGCGCGACGCGTGCCTACGCGACTCTGACAATCGTACCGCTGTCCCACCGGACGCTCCGGCTGCTGTGCAGGAGAACGCTGCGCTTTGGGTGGACTATCGTCAGAAGTTGCGCGATATTCCGACGCAGCCGGGGTTCCCGTTCAACGTAGAGTGGCCGGAGGCGCCTCGGGCTTAAGCATGCTCATTGCCGGGCAGGCCGGATATCGTAGCTACGATACAATCCGGCCGACGTGAATTTAAACTGCCCACTGGCCGGTGGCAGAACCAATAAATCTCAAAATGGTAGACCGTGAAGCTTTCCCGAATCCCCGAGCTTGATTTGCTTCGGTTCGTTGCCGCACTTGCTGTCGTATTTTTTCACTATGCATTTCGGGGCTGCGCAGCCGACGACCTGACCATCATGCACTATCCGCCGCTGGAGCCGATTGCGCGATACGGCTTCCTCGGAGTGCACCTGTTTTTTATGATCAGCGGCTTCGTCATCCTCATGACGGCCGGCGAATCGAGCATCAAGAATTTCATTGCGTCGCGTGCAGCGCGTCTATTACCGGCGTTTTGGGTTTGTTGCACGATCACCTTTCTCGTAACGCTCGCAATTGGTGGGGATCGCTTCACGGCGACGTGGTCGCAATACTTCGTGAACATGCTGACGCTCGGCGGCGGATTTGGCGCGGATCCGATCGACGGTGCGTATTGGTCGCTCGGCGCGGAATTGCGGTTCTACCGATTGGTCGCGATCCTGATCATCATCGGTCAGATCGGTCGAACAGAGCGATGGTTGTTCGCGTGGCTGATCGGCACAGTGCTTGTGGAGACATTTCCGTTTATCAAGCTCAAGACCTTCCTGGTGACAGACTACGCGGGCTTCTTCATCGCTGGTGCGGCGTGCTTCCTTATCCGCGCGCATGGGCTGTCGCGATCACGTATCGCGCTTGTTTGTGCAGCGTGGGCACTGTCGCTGTACCACGAGCTTCAGCTTCTGCCGTACTTCAGTGAGCACTTCGGATTGGATTTGAATCCGCTCACGGTCGCTGTCGCGATGACTTCGTTTTTTGCTGTGCTGCTCGCGCTCGCACTTCGGCGCGTTCCAATGCTCACGAGCACGCGATGGGCCTGGTTTGGAGCGGTCAGCTATCCGATGTACCTCGTCCATCAGAACGTCGGCTATATGCTGTTCAACTTGGTGGGCGTGACCGTGCGCAGGGATGAGATGTTTTGGGGTGTTATCGTTGCGACGATCATGTTTGCGTTGGTCTTGCACGTAGTGGTGGAGAAGCCCGTTGCTGGCCCAATGAAGCGCGCGGTGATGCGTGGAATCGACGCGCTTCTAGGCCGCGCGTCTGCGCTGCTTGGACGCCGCGTCCGGCAGTGATGGATGTATCTGCTGGGCGGCCGTGAGTCGGCCGAAAATTGCGCGGAACGTTGCCTCACATGAGGCGACAGCGTTCTGAAGCGAAACTGCGAAGCGTTTCCGCGTGGTATCCAACAAGCCGCCTTCGGGCGGCTTTTTCATTATGAGGAACCGATGCGAGCGAGTCCTACTGAAGTCGCGAGCTACGTCGGTAGCGTTACTGCCGTTGCGTCGTCACTGACGTTGACGGAAATCGGCGTGATCGTTGGCATTTTGACGGCGATTGCGACATTCGGACTGAACGCAATTTTTATGTGGCGGAAGGACTGTCGCGAGCAGCGCGAGTCGGAATTGCGAATCTTGGAAATGGAGAAGCACGATGGCTGAAGTGCCGAAGAAGACGCTTGTGGGTGTTGTGGGGGCTGCTGCGGCAGCCCTTCTTTTTTCCATGGTCCCGAAGTTCGAAGGGCTTGAGCTCATTGCGCGGCCGGACCCGATCGGGATCATCACGGCGTGCAACGGCGACACGAAGGACGTGCACGCCGGCCAGCGCTTCACGCCGGAAGAATGTCGAACACGCCTCGAACAGCGGCTCATCGAGCATGCCGAGCCGGTACTGAAGTGCACGCCGGTCCTGAAGGGCCGCACGTACCAGCTCGCGGCCGCGGTGAGCTTCGCTTATAACGTCGGCGCCGGCGCGTACTGCGCCAGCACGACGGCGAAGCGCTTCAACAGCGGCGATTGGCGAGGCGCATGCCGTGCGATCAACGAATCCGACAACGGGCGTGCGCAGTGGGTGACGGCCGGAGGTCGAGTACTTCCCGGGTTGGTGAAGCGGCGTGCGGAAGAGCGCGCGTTGTGCGAACGGGGGCTGTGATGCTGGTCGATCCTCGATTTTGGCTTGTCGTCGTTGTGACGACGTTCGTCGGTTCGGCCGTGGGCTACTTCAAAGGACATCACGACGCTGATCAATCGACCATCGTCGAAACACAGGCGAAACGAATCCGGAATCTCGTTGGCGAACGTGATGAGAGCGACCGGATCGCTCGCCAACAACAGGGAAATGCCGAAGATGCTGCGAAACAACGTAACCAGGCGCGCGCCGATGCTGCTGCCGCTGCTTCTGCTGCTGACGGCCTGCGCAAGCAAGTCGCCGGGTTCGTCGAGCGCGCGCGGCATTCCGCCGCTTCGTCCGGAAGCCAGGCAACCGGCGACGCCCTCGATCTGCTCGCCGACGTGCTCGTCCGGGCTGATGCGAGAGCGGGAGAGCTGGCAAGAATTGCTGACGAGCGGGGCATTGCCGGCCAGCAGTGTCAGGCCGACTACGACGCGTTGACGTCAAAATAATGAGGTGACTATGAAAGCAGAAGATCCGTTCAAGGGTTCTTTGCCGACCCTGACCAGTTCGGCGACGTCGTTTTTCGAAATCACGCCGAGCGACACGGACCCGCTACCGAAATTACCTCGCGCAATACGCGTCGGCGTGCCCGGCGACGTAATCGCTGTAGGTGGCGATGGTGTAGCTGTCCCGTTTCGGAACTGTGCGGCCGGAGAAGTCCTCGACATTCGGGCGGTGCAGATCAAGGCGACCGGAACGACGGCATCGAATCTGGTGGCGCACGTATGATCGGCCTTGGATTGTCGATTGGCCGCCGACGCTTGCTGAGAGCAGGCAGCGGCTCGGTGCCAGACCCATACGTCAGCGCGCGGTACTGGCGCATCTTCATGCCCGTCCCGAATCCAGTTTCACCGAAGGAATATCTCTCGATCGGGCGCGTTTGGATGTACCGACGTGGTCAGCAACTGACGTACGACGGAGCCAGCACATCGGAAAGCTCGGCATACAGTGATCGTACCGCTGCACTGTCGTTCCGGACGACGCGGATGGAGGATCCGCAGGCGGTCGCGGACGCGTGGACGAGCTTGGTCGCGAACCCGGTCAACCAGTGGATCGAGGTGGACTTCGGCACGGATCGCGAGGTCGACGAAATGGCGTTGCTGCCGCTGACGTTTCGGAACGGCGGCCGCAACCCGCATACCTTTGCGATCCAGTGTTCGAGCGACGGGCATGCGTGGGCGACGGTGTACTTCGCGAGCGGCGTTGACTGGACCGACGGGCAGCCGAAACGCGTGGCGGTCCCGGCGCAACTCGGCCTGGCGGTCGATCTCGATTTCGTGCGGCGCCCGTCGATTCCGGCAGGATGGCGCTTTGCACGCAGCACGACCGCGACGTATTTCGATGCGAAGGGCGCGCAGCAGATTGCGAACGCGAACGAAGCTCGCTTCGACCACGATCCGGCGACGGCGGCCCCGCGCGGGCTGCTGTTGGAAGGTGCGCGGACCAACTACTTCCGTAACTCCGACGCTGTCGAGGCATGGACACTGTTCGACGCGGCAGTATCGACCGATGGCACGCCGGCGGTAGACGACCGGACGTTGGCGCGCGTCGTTACCGAGGACAACGTGCACGCGCTCCACGCGGCGTCGCAAAGCGTCTCCATGGCGGTTGGGCCGGCGACGTTCACCTACTGGCATCGGCTGCGCAAGAAGGGGCGCAGCGCGGTGACGTTGTTCCTGGCCGACAGTGCGACTACTGACTATTGCCGGGCGACATTCGACCTGGCTTCGGGAGCGGTGACGGGGCAGTTGGCGTCCGGCGGTGCGTGGAGCCTCAACGCGGCGACGATCGTTCCGCTGGCCGACGACTGGTGGGAGTGTCGCCTTGTCGGCACCGTGACGACCGCGACGACCGTGCGCGGCACTGCGTACCTGACCGATGGCGACCAGATTACTTATCTTGGCGACGGCGTGTCGGGGGTCTATGCCGGCGGCGGCCAACTGGAGCTTTCCGGCTTCGCAACCAGCAGCATCCCGACCGGCAAGACGGCGGCAACGCGCGCCGTAGATCTGCTGGCGAACACGATGCCGCCGTTTGTGCCTGGCGACGGGACGATGCTACTCGACGCAGCGTTCGTCGGCGTGCTCGGCGGCGGCATGTTCGCGATCTCGCTCGACGATGGGGTGAACAATGGCATCGGCGTCTACAAGACGAATGGGTCCGGGGCGCTGAACATCTACGTCCGGAATGCGATGCCCCTCGGGATCACGGTCGCGGATGGGGAGCGTTTCCGGGTTGCCATCGCGTGGACCGACAACGGCGTGAGCGCGTCGACATCGATCAACGGGCGGGCACCGCTCGCCGTCGCCAACCCGGCGCGAGTTTCGCCGACTGCATTCTCGGTGGCGTCTGCGCGTGGCGGTGGGTTCAGTTCGAACCAGTGGGCCCGCGCAGTCCAGTACTGGCCGTATCAAATCGCCGATGCCGATCTTCCTGACCTGACGAGGCTTTGATGGCGTTCTTTGACTACTACCTGCGGGGTGCCGACGCGCGCAGCGTCTTTGCCTCGCTCGCGCGCGCCGGGTTGTCCATGCGTGTGCCGAACGACGATGAGGTCGCGATTAGCTTCGCTCCGGGTGTGTCTGTGGACTCGATCGGCGTGCTGTCGGATGTATCCGACGACAACGCGGTGTCGCTGTCCGGGTGGCATGCGAACGTGCGGCTCGATCGGCAACTCACCGACGATGAGCGCGAGGCACTGGCCGACGTGCTCATCGACCCGCCAGCGACACCGCGGCGCGTCTGGGCGTAGACTCGAGCGCAATCACCACGACCGCCTTCGGGCGTTTTTTCGACTACGGCCGCCGCGTGCGGCCGCTTTCGTATGGAGTGGATGATGAAACTGACTGATCACTTCGCCGAGCTCGTTGAGCGGGTGCGCCATCCCGCCGCGGCCGGTAGCCCGGCAGCCGGCGACGCCCTCGATTTGCTTGCCGACGTGCTCGGCCGGGCTGACCAGCGCGCGGGCGAGCTGGCAGAATATGCTGACCGCTCCCGCATCGCCGGCCAGCAATGCGAGCGCGACTAGGACGCCCTGATGGCATCCACGCGCTGACGAAGTTCAGTTCTCGGGACCGTCGTCTACGTCGTCTTGGCTGCGGTAGATGGCGCCGGGTTCGTCGATCGGCACTATGTCGTAGCCACATGCCGTCAGGCTGATCTCGAAATCGCTGAATGCCTCGAACAGGTCGAGACCGCACTTCACTACAGTGAATTTCGAATCGAGGGTGTTGGTTGCGACACGCTCATGGAACGCGGCGACAGGATCGGGCATCTCCCCAGCATCGAAGTGCGAGATTCTGAGAAATGGGGTGCGTCCTTCCTTTGTGTACGTCGTGCACATCACAATCTGCACATTCGTGATCACGTGATGGGGCGGAATTTCCGGTGCAATTCGTTTCAGGTAGGCTCGAAATGAACCGGCGGCCTCGCGTTCGTGGGCGTATGCAATCCCATGCCAGTCGTCAGTTGATCTGCGAAACTCTTCCTCGATCGTGGACATGGTCGTCTCCTGTTCTAGAGCGTTCAGGATGCCACAGGCGCATCACTTCATCCCGGCGCGTCGCATCTCGTCTCGCAAGAGGTGCATGAGTCGATACAACGGCCCCTGTGCACCGGCAAGGTCCCCCTTGTTGGCGACGTTCTTGTCGGTGAACGTGTACCAGTCCTCGATACGCTCAAGCGATTTACGTAGCGCACGGATCTCAAGGATGAGCCACCGCCGCACCTGAAGGTCGGTGTACTCGCGCCACAGCGCGCGAAGCTCGGCGTCCGTTGGGGCATCGAACTCTGGCATCGCCGCCTTCATCTTGAAGCGCGGATCCGTGAGGGGCGCTCGATTTCGATCGATCCTGGTCGTCTCGATTGGGTGATATGGGGCCAAGAATACCGATCTCTCGTCATTCGCGAGCCAGCACTCAAATTCACGTTTCGTGAGCTCAATAGGGGTCCTCAGGCGGTTCTTGTCGCCTTGGAACCCGTACTCCCAGATGTAAGCCCACTGCGGCTTGATCACATCGTCATCACTGTATAAAAACACAGTGTATCGCGCGGTAAGACGATTCCGTCAAGTCTCGAAAATGGGGAGCGGGCAACGCTCCGACGGGTGATACGATCAGAGTCGGTTCGAGATAAAGAGGGACAGAATTATGTCGACTGTCGCGACTCTGATGGACACCGCAGTGGCCGACGTTGAACTCCTTCGCTCGCTCGACGCAAATGGGGACGACTTCAGCATCCCGCGTGATGTTGAATTTCTGATGCCGGGCCCGTCTGCGGAGAAGGCGTCGATTGTTGCCGGCTTCATCAACGACTATCAGTACGGTCTGGCCACAGCGGACCAATTGGGAGAGATACATCGCGTCTTGGTTGTGGTCCACATGCCAATCCAGCAGCACAATATCTCGTGCGTTTCGGGTTTCATGGCCTGCGTCAGCTTGCTATATGGGCTCGAGTACGACGGCTGGGATGCGTTGCTCAGAAGCGCCAGTGACGCCAATCTCGGGTGGATCACTTTGGAGGTCGCGCTGCGATGTGCACCAACTACTACGCGCCAGGCGAAGATCCAGGGCTGAACGAGCTGAAGATCGACAACTTCCGCGACCTGTACCGCTGGACGCCGTGGAAGCCCGAGATCTACCAAGACTACGACGCCCCGATCGTCGGCTACGTCGACGGGCAGTTCAAGCCGCTGATCGCTGGTTTCGGATTTTGGCCGCGCGCGCTGCAGAAAGCGAACATCGAGAAGGCGAAGGCGCAGGGGCGGAAGCCGCCGATCATCCGGAGCACGATGAACGTGCGCGACGACAACCTCGGCAAATCACCGCTGTACGGGCCCACTTGGCGTAGCGGCAAGCGATGCTTGATCCCGGCACTATCCGTGGTCGAGCCGTCATATCCCGAGGCCCGGCAAGAAGCGAATGGCGACTGGGTGCTCGGGCCGTGTGTGTGGCAGCGGATCGGTGTGGCCGACCGGCCGACGATAAGTGTCGCTGGCATCTGGCGTACGCTTACGAACCAGGACGGCGCCGAGCACCACGTTATGTCGATGGTCACCGTCAACGCCGACGGCCACCCGCTGATGTCGCGCATGCACAAGCCGGCTGACGAGAAGCGATCGGTTGTGATCCTGCGGCCGGTCGATTATGACGAGTGGCTGCACACGACAAACGTCGAAGCTGCGCGCGCGATGCTGCTGCTTTATCCCGCGGACGAGATGGTCGCGGAACCGGTTAAAGATAAAATCGAGAAAAGATAATAAAGGGAGAAATCGATGGTCTATCGACTCTATAGAAGAAATCCTGTTGTAAAGGGCGACTGGTATTATGCATGCGAATGCAAAAAATGCGGATATTTAATATATATTCTTGATGATTTGTCGAGGGGAGGCAAGAAAGTTAATTTTGTCGGAGACGGCGTATTTAGTATACCTTGCGGCATGTGTACTCACGACGACTTGTATTGTATTGGGGATATCCAGAATGTGCAGTCGAAGGAGGAACGTTCTTCGACCTATCCCGAAAGAGTTGCGATTTCTAAAGCTTCGAGGAAGCCACTCCTAAAGTCGTATCCTCATGCGAAAGTTACCATGGGTGTCGGTTATATCGAGGATCGGCCCAAGGCTGCGGCCCTTGTCGGACGCATTATAACGTCGTGGGCCGACATCGAAGTTCAAATAACGAGGCTGCTCGCGGAGCTGATGGGGGCCAATATTCCCGAAGTATCCGCGGTATTCGGATCATTGCGAAATAGCCGTGCGCAGTCGGATGCCCTCATCGCGGCTGCAGAAGTCGTTCTTAACGACCGTGATTTTGCATTGTTCGCTGCACACATTGCCCGAAAGGCTGCTCTCGAAAAGGAGCGAAATGATCTGGCTCATGGATGTTTTGGCGTATCAGTGAGTATTCCAGATCATATTGTCTGGGTATCTCAGGCAGACTTCCTTGCGTTCAATGCAGCGCACAAAGCGAATCAAAATAAGTTTAATCTTGGCGAAAAACAGTTCGTTTATGAGTTGGGGACATTGGAGAGGATAGCGTCCGAAATAGTGGAATTTTATGATCAGCTTGGTTCATTTACAGGATATTTGTCGGCTCGCCACCGTGGACATGACGGAGAGGAATTTCGAGTAAATAGGTATCAAGAATTGTGCGATCAACCTCACATTAAGGAGGCACTTAAAAATGTGAAAGGAAGAAAGCGTGAGTGAAATAAATTAGGGTGGTGTTTATACGCGGCTGCGAATTTTGCTCATATTTCACTCCAAGCGGCGCAAGTGTGATGGTGGCAGCATCAGCGCTGGAGTGGTGTCTTTACTCTTGGAAGATGGGGAAATCGCGCCCCATCTAACAACGGTGTCCAGCCGCTGCGTGTTCCAATGTTCTGCGGTAAGTTGCTGAAATGCCTGAGGAATGTATAAGGATTGTGATTCCGGTCGTCATGGGTTCGAGTCGCATCACCCGATCGGTTCTCGGATGCGCAAGCCGGAAAACGAGAAGCGGTTGGCTGTAATCCTGCGACCGGCCGACTACGACGAGTGGCTGCACACGAAGAACGCCGAAACGGCGCGCACGATGCTTCGGTTCCATCCGTTTAACGATATGGTTGCCGAGCCCAAATAGCGCGACAGTCCGGGAGAATGCTTAAGATTGATCCCTTTTCACAAGCTTAAATCGAGTTTGAGCTGGCTTTGCTGCCGACGCTGCGGGAGCAGCCGATTGTGAATTCGATTGAGATGACGAAGACTGTGGCGCAGTCGGCGCAGTCGGTGTGGCCGGAGATGGTGAAGTGCCCGAGAACTTCGGCAGCGGAGTACCGATTTGTTGGTTCGAAAGCAACGCAGGGATATTCTGAGCGGCGGTCAAATTGACATTTGCTTCGACCTGGTCAACGGATTGACCGGGTTCGTAGTCAGCTTTGATGCGCGCAGAGTGGAGGCTTTGAGCCATCACTCCCAACTTGAAGGACAATTTGCGCCTTGGGTCGCTCGCAGGGACCGTCGGGTTTTTCAAACCTGTGTACAACTGATGGTGCATCCCCGGCTTGGCGCCAGCAGTGTTGCCGGGATAAGCCGCTGCTGTCAAAGAGTCTGCAAACGCTCTGAGGTCGTGATAGATAGCGTAATAGGAGCGCGAACAGGTATTGCGCCAATCCGCTTCACATGTCCCCGTATTAAATATCTTTTGTGCTGCAGTCAGCAGATCCGTTGTAGTGACGCTCATATCGCAACCGTGAGGATTCTACGTTGTTGTACATTGCACGCGACTAATGCGTGATGTTTTGTCCTTCGAAAGACACGATAAAAGCCGAAGGTACGGGCACGTCCTCGTCAAAGAGACGGTCCAGAAATTCGTTGTACAGCCAAGCTGCCTGGTCGGGAGATATTGCAAATCGAAAGCGAAGCTTGACGCAATGGGCCGAATCAAATGCATCAAGTTGCACTAACCCTGTATGGACCAATCCGTGCTCGCGGACTACATGGCCGGCGACGTCCAAGACGCGAGCAACAGCCTCATCGTCGGTGCCTGCATTCTCAAGGATTCGTTCCGCCGTGCGAAGCATTTCGACGGGGACTCCATCCATATTGGAGAGGTGCATCGTATCCGCCTGAGTTAAAAATCGCCCAATTGTGCGAAAGGCTCCTACTGTCATGCCACCTGGGAGGCACTTTGTGAAGGAGCCAGTGTTCGGCGACCCTACGATCGAATATAGCTCTAAACCGCGCGATGCATATCCCAAGTTAGCCTGAGCCGCAAAGATCTCAAATTCTCGTTGGCTCGTCGACAGGCCCGAATTCGCTAGAACGGCGACTGCGCCGTCTAGGTCGCCACACATGACGTGCAGGAAGCCCCGGAGCTTGGCAGCTTCGGTTGCCATTGCCTCGCTCAACTTATCAATGCGATCGCCGAAGCTCACAGCAAGCTCAGAGCCTTTGGGGATCAGATGGCCGCGTTCGAACGTGGCAGACATCTCTTTGCTTAAGCCGACAAACAGGGTTTGAGGCTGATAGATCATAGTAATAGCTTGTACACCGCCGTGGCCGCCCGCCGAGAGTCGGGCGTACCTTTCGTAGTATCGTTTACGGACGTGTTGCGCGAATGCTTGAATCGACCGCGCCGTTGGAGCAGCAAAGTTGTATCAGGGTAGGCGTCATTTGGTGAAGTCCCCGCCGCTTCAGGTCCATGAACTCCGTACCCTCGTCGGTCGGATAATGGACAGATCCTTGGACGCGTTCGGAGGCGAACTCAACTTTGATGCGATGCCGAATAGTAACAGATGTTTGTGGGGCGGGTGAGTTTGCTTGGCGTGGGTTTTGGCGTAAGTTTCGGATTTGTGGTGCTGTGGGCATGGCAGCGTCATTACTTCGAGGGTAGCCGGTGAAGGCCGCCTGCTTAAGCTCTTGGCCACAATCCGACGATCGCTGGACGCGCTGAGTGTTATGCGAAGCAGCCTTCAAATCCGGTAGACGGCGGGCAATCCGGCGGCGAATGTCGAGGCAGCACGCGCGATGGTGCAGATTTATCCGGCTGACGAAAAGATCGCTGCGCGGCCGCGCATGCGCTCACATTGTTGTCGGCAGCTTCGGCGTCTTGTGGAGCTCGACCCAGTAGCCGTTGAGTTCGTCGTCCGGCACGTTGAAGCGCTGCAACCATGCCTCTGTTGCCACGCGTGTATTCAGCAGGGGCGCAGTGCTATCTACTGTTCCGCCTTGCAGGATATCGGACGATTCCGCCACGATAGATCGCAGCGCGTGATTCAGCAGCACATACGCGGCAGGCGACGCGGGCGGTATGCCTTTCCCCATCGGAACGCCGGCAACCGGTTCAACACCGGCCTGAATGATCAGGCCGCCATCGCCGAGCGGCGACTTTCGGTACCAGTCCGGCGGCAGCATCAGGCTGTCAACGCCGCCCGTCCGCTGAACCAGGTCAGCGTCCAGCGCCACAAGCCAATCAACGGTCTTGATCTTGCCCATTAGGTCACGAATGGACGTGCTAGTGGGTTGTCCGACGTCGATACCGGGGCCGTATCGCCGACTCCAAAAATACTCGCTCGCCTCATTCGCCTCCGCATCCAGCGGGGGAAGGTTCACGCCGAATCCGCCGTGTCCCCAAATGGTGGGTACCGTTGCGGCAAACTCCGCAAACATCGCCTCGAATGCGCCGGGGCAGATCTGCAGGAAGCGTCGCGGAACAGTGAACGCCATGACGTCGACGCCGCGGGTTCCCATCTCGGCTTGCCAATCCTCAAGGCAGAACACGGAAAACTCGTAGAAGCCTGTTGCGAGCTTGTGGTCAGCGCTTGTTGTCACCGACACAAGCATTTCGCTGCTCTGCAATTCTGTTGCCAGGCGCGCGAAGCCGCGAGCCTTGTCGAATGCCACCGGGCTCTTGCCTTCTTCGTAAAACCAGCGCATCGGCCCGGCCTTCGGTGGTTCGAGCCCTTCGGCTTTGGCAAGCGCCAGTTCGTAGTCAGCGATGACCTTCAAGTAACGGTCGTAGCAATGCACAAGCGCCTGCCGAACGGCCGGGGTGTGGCCGCCCTTGAAGTACAGCGCGCCGCGCACAACCAGCGCAGCACCTACGATCGCCTTTTGATGCGCAGGCTCGTATAGCCCGAACGGGAGGGTGTCTTGTCGTCGTGGATCGTTGGCCCACGCTACCAGCTCGTCATGCGTCATGATCTTTAGGGAGGGAAGGCAACGCCAGGGTTTCCGGGGCCTTGCGGTGGTAACGGCAGGCCTGACGGCCCCATGCTGCTATGGCTTCCCGCATCGGTCCCAAACACGTCATCGGTTGCAGTATGGCTTTGCGTTGATCGGGTCGGTTGTGTGTCGGACTGCTTGTCTGAGCACCCGCAGGAGGCCCGATCCAGCGGCGCGTACTTGCTTCTGCTGCCAGCGATACGAATGTACGCATCTTTCTGGCCCTGCCCGAAACTGTCATCGAATTTCATCTCAACCACGTTCTTGATGTTCGATTGTACGGGCGGTTGAGAAGGATCGTTCACGATCACAACGTCGGGACGGCGAACGCCGGGGCCGCCTGCCCGCTTGTCCCTGCGGTAGCCCCCCATCTTTCCCGGCCATTTATCCCGAATCCAGTCCAGCAGGTTGTCGTGAGGTATCAGCGGATCGTCGTCCAACATGATCGGGGCGGGTGGTTCCTGCCGCATGTCATATGAGACTTCAGGCAAGTATTCCGTCGTCTTGCCGTTCATCATGCGCGAAGTTTCGTTCGCGAAATCTAAGCGCTGCGCGACGCAGGCCTGTCTCAGCACGCGGCTGCCGCCGCGAGTTGCGACGCCGATCGCGCTGCATTTGCATAAGGCTTCGCACAGTACTTTCTTGTCACCGGGCGAAAGGCCCTGCGTAGCGCCTACGACGGTCGTTCGCCCTTCGCCGCCGTCCGATCCACCGACAGCCGAGCCGCCAGAATATCCGCTGCTCATGCTTCGCTCGTACTCGCCGGCCCGGACGTTCCCTGGTGGCTGAACGATAACGACGATGACTGATGGCTGCTGAGCCAATCCGTATGACCGCTCGCGTCGGTCGTGCCTTGGATTGTCTTGCCGTCCGCCGACGTGACGGTGTAGGGGTGATTCGCGAGGGGCGTGCGCGTTTGGTCGTCGACGAGCTGGAAGCGACCGCGATAGGCGCCGTCGTCTTGTGCGGCGGTCTGGGCGAGCACGCTTTTCCCCGCGCCTACCGAGGCGCCTGCGCCGGACGTCGGCTCGACCGTTGCCATGCCTTGCGATGCGATCAGCCGCGCGCCGCAGGCAGTCCTGTCACCATCGGTCGCCACGGCGCGGCCGCCGAACGTCATGCTTCGAACCCGTACGCCTACGATGGGATAGACGCCGCCGCACTTCGGGCACGACACCATGTCGCCTTCGAGCGCGAGCGGCTTGCCGAAGACAATGTTGGTCGATGTACAGGCGAGTACGCGGCCGCCATGGTCGGTCGTGTCGCCTTCACGAATAAATGCAGAACCCATGCCGAATCCTCACAGGAAAATCTGCGGGCGAATGTAACACGTCGTTCAGGGTGGTCATCCTGACAACGTCGACAGGTATTTCGCTCGACATGGAGCATGCGTCCGGTGCGTAGGATGAACAGGCAGCGGGCGCGCTCGCCCGTGGCGAAAACCATGCGTATGGCAGCGGATTCGCGTGGATGACAGCGGATCATGGCAGTCGCTGGCATCTGGCGCCCCTTTCATCTGGCGGACGGAAGCCTTGGGTACGTGATCTCCATGATCACCGACAACGCCAACGACTATCCGGTCATGTCGCGCATGCAGAAGCCGTTCGACGAGAAGCGACCGGACGTAATGCTGCGGTCGGACGACTGGGAAGCGTGGTTGACGACGTCAAATGTCGAGGCAGCTCGCGCGATGCTGCAGCTTTATCCTGTCGATGAGATGGTGTCCGAGCCGAGGTGATTCGGCGTTACGCTAACTTAGGCGGGCAGGCCTGTCGCATAAGGCAAGGATAGGGGAGGGCTGGCCCCCAACAGCGATCGATCTGCAATCCAACTCACTAGACATCCGTGTCTCCTTTGCAGAAAGCCCCAGTGAGACTAATCCATAGATTACACTACGGATCTTCTCAGCGACATCGAGGCGCGCGATACACTCATGAAAAAAATAGCGATCTTCAACCATAAAGGCGGCGTCAGCAAATCAACGACGACTTTTAATTTGGGTTGGGCCCTTGCCGAGACTGGTAAGCGCGTCCTGCTCGTTGATTGCGATCCCCAATGTAACTTGACTGGAATGGTTCTGGCGCTCAAGGGATTGGACGATCTCGGCGATTTTTACGAGGCTCACCCGAATTCGAATCTCTATGCGGCGGCGAGAAGGGCATTTGAAGGTTCACCGGAGAAAATTGAAGCGGCGGAAATAGTAGCTACGAGTCAGTCGAATCTTTTCCTGTTGCCTGGGCATATTGACACCGGCTTATTTGAACCAGACTTGGCAATGGCGCACAAGCTTTTGGGCGCGATGTCTATTTTGCAGAATTTACCGGGCGCGCTGGGATATCTTTTGGATGAAACGGCAAAAAAAAATAAAATAGATTATGTGTTTCTGGATATGAGTCCGAGTGTTGGTGCACTTAATCAAAATCTTTTGGTTTCGTGCGATTATTTTATTGTGCCGGTGGCTCCGGATTATTTTAGCTACCTGGCAATCGATTCGCTTTCAAAGACGTTGCCCCGGTGGGCTTCGAATGCCAATGAATTGCGCGCTCGCTCCGGGGCGCTGACTTATAAATTGCCCGCTTCGAGTCCGAAGTTTTTGGGCATTGTTTCGCAAAGATTTAATGTTCGATCGGGCAAGGTAACCAATCCGTATCAAAAATGGATTGATAAAATTGTGGATCGGTGTCAGGAGTTGTTGATACCGTCGCTGCAAGAGGCGGGAATGCTTCTGCCTGAAAATGATTACGATAAAGCACTTGGCGAAGGTTGGGAAATCGCTCAAGTTCCAGACTTCCATGGTCTCTTGGGGAAGTCTCAGGAACACTCAAAAGCAGTTTTTGCTCTTACTGATGAAGAGCTTGATATGTCGGGAAAGGTGGAGAAAACGTACATTGCTTCTCGCAATAAATTCAAAGAAATATTTAAGACGTTTTCCGAAAAAGTCATTGAGTTGGCAAAATGACGGGCATCGCGCAAGATCACATTATTAAAGCGGGCCTCTATTGGCCCATACGTGCGGGCTTGGAGTCGGGAACCTTCAACTTGCGTCATCGGGGGAAATCATTTTCGTTAACTATATCTCAGCCTCAATTCATCGATATTGGTGTGCCAGGCGTCAGCGTTCCGGCATATTCGTTCACTCTTGTCGAAATTACTTGGGAGAAGCCGCATCAACTGAATGGCGCCCCGTTGCTCGAATGGGCAAAATCTGCGAAGTCTAAATTGCTGGAGGAGGCTGAGGGGCTGCAGAATCATTTTATTGATCTACTTTTTACGAGTACGATTCGACATAACCATAATCTCGATCACGTGCGACATTTTGGTATTTCTGATTGGGCGGCCAGCTACGTTAATGTCGATGGAATGGCTGTCGGAGTTGATCTGTCGCCGCAAGCTATGTCCCTAGTATCAGAGAATCGAGTCGCTATTCCCGTCGAAGATCTCGCTGCGGAGAGTGTTAGCTTTTTGCAGAAAACGTTGCAGAGATCATATCGGATTGCGAATTCAGGATATCCGACGGAAAGTCTGCTCTTGTCAGCCGCCGTAATCGATGCGACGACTCAGCAATTCTTGGAAAAATCTATGCAGAAGCGTGGGCTTGCCGAGGAGTCCGCGAAAGAATTGCTGAGAAACACGACGACAAAGCGCCTCAAGACTTATCTCGATCCGGTACTTAAGCTGGTTGCAAATCGCTCGTTGAGCGATGAGCAACCTGCTTTGTATACTCGAATGGTTCGTTTGAATGAATTGAGAAATGATGCAATCCATAATGGCCGTGAAACGTCGCGCTCGGAAGCTATTGAGGGATGCAAGACTGCCTTTGAGATATTGAAATTTTTATATTCCGTGGATTGCGAATGCACTGAAGAGCCGGTCACTCCGTTCGTTTGACGCGGCTCAGTGTGCTTGCGTACAGCGGAATCAGCCTTCAAACCTGGTATAAGCCTAGTCGAACTTGTATCGGGCGCGGTGGCGTGCCAGGAAGGCTTTGTTGCCCTTCGTAATTTTTCGCAGCGATGTATATCGGTCGAGCGCGAGGAGTTGTTGGTCGCGCTCTGACAGCTTCGGCCCAACCAGTAATCCGCCATCCTGGCCAAATGAAATCAACCCTTTGTCGAAGAGCCGGTCAATATGCGGGGCGAGCAATAATCCATTGTCAGGGTCGATCCGCTCATCGTTTGTGCTTAGGCTCCAAGCATGGATGTGCGAGGCGACGAGAAGGTCAGTGTTTGACAGGCCAGTGAGCGAACATTGATTGTTCCATCTTTTGAGCAAATCTGCTCGAAATTTCCCCTGGCCGACGCGGGCTTTAACGATCGCATCGCGCGTCGTCTTCGATACCTTTTTTCCGTTCCCGCCGCTGGCTATTAGCGTGTCTTCGAAGTGCTCGATCGTCTGCGATGCTTCGAGTAGATAGCCGCCGGCATCTTGCGGCAAGTGCGCCATGTATATCTGCTTGAGGGTTCCCGCACTTGTAAAGAGGGATGGAGTTGCGTCGTCGTCGAATCGGGAGATGAACTCATGTGCGATCTCGTCGCGGAACAGGGGAGTCTTCAGTTCTACCAAATCGACATCGACACGATTCCCACCTGCATTCCATTCGGAGAAGGAGCGGCTCGGAGGCCTCGGAGCTGAGTACGAATCCGCGGTCGCTTTGGCGATATGCGAAATGCGTTGGCTATGGCAGCAGAAGATCAAGTCCCCGGCCTTGACCTTGGCGACGTTGTCCCAGTGCTCCAGGTGCTGGACTTTTCCCGACTGCGTGACCGTATGTTCCGGCGCCCAAAGAAAATTACCGCTGAGAACTTCGCTGATGGTCAGCCCGACGTTTACCCAGTAGAACTCCATTGCCCCGTGACCCAGATTGTTGTGATCGTGAAACGTTACCTCTCTTTGTTCATGAGTGGAAGGGGGCGGATTGGATAGAGAGAGTACGACGGAGTCTGCCTGCCGTTCGGGGACAATCTCGGGGACAACTGCGGGGGGCGAGGGGGAGTTGATCGACATCGAAATTCGAAAACCATCGAAAAATCAAAGGTATACGCCCCCGGTAGCCCCCTCCACACCCCACCTAATTGGGTTCGAGTCCCATCAGCCACCCCAAAGAATTCAAGCAAAAAGCCCAGTTCGTCGAACTGGGCTTTTTGCTTTCTGGCGTCCGTATAACCATCGTGTAGCCGGTTTTCGTCAAAGCATCTTCGACGAGGGGTATATGTCGTATATCCAATGCACCGTTTGCAAAGACGGAGTCGAATCCCCCAGTCGATACGACTTCGACACTTCGTATGACACCTCGGACGAGGCGAAGTCAGGCGTCGAGATTGGGCGCGCCATCGTGCGCGGTATCAACCGATAGCGCCGCAGCCTTTTCGACTAAGGTTCGCGCACACCGTGCCGTTATCTTCCCAGGACAGTCCTCGTGCCTCGAATGCTGATCCGCTTTCCTGCCTGCTCGCGTTCCGCGTGAGCAGGCTTTTTTCGTTTACGGCGGTTCGTCGCAGCCGATTGGCGGAATAGGGCAGGGATTTGGCGCGAGCCGACAAAGCGTCACAGTCTTACATTGATGTAATGTATCGACTTCCTCGTGCCCTTATGCTTTGCAGGGCCGTTCGATCCCGGCGACCGATGACGGTGTCGGGATTTTTTTTGTCTGCGTCCCGCTGCTCTGGCGACGCGCCACTGCGGAACGCAATTTCGTCGCGGAGTTGGACAGAGGTGCGTTGATGCGATGGCGCCACCCGCTACGTCGCGCTACGACATCGGCCCCGTGGCGCGCTTCGCATATCGCAAAGAACGGTATATTTTGCGACGAGACATTCCGATCGAGAGAACAAACAGAAGGAGTCGCAAACCCATGCCGGAAACCCAGGCCACGCTTCGTGCCGCGACAACGCACGACGCGAACCTCATCGCTCGCCTGCACACCCTGAGCTGGCAAACCGCATACAGCCAAATCCTTCCGGCGGCCTATCTATCCGACGAGGTGCCGACGGAACACGCGGTCCGGTGGCGGAAATATCTCGATCGCAATGAAAAGGAGTGGGGCCTCGTGCTGATCGCCGAGTCGGATAGCGAACCCGTCGGCTTCGTCAGTGCCGAACGCCCGGTCGATCCGGCGCGCGGCGTGCTGCTCGACTGCCTGCACGTCCATCCATCGCATCACGGCAGCGGTACAGGCAAGCGCATGATCGAAGCCGTTCGCGCGTGGGCCCGAACGCTCGGCGTGGACAAGGTCCATCTGCAGGTGCTGGACGGCAATGTGCGCGCGATCGGTTTCTATGAGCACAACGGCTGGCAATTGGCAGCTATCGAAACGAACCGCATCGGCCAGACAGAGGTCACCGATCGGATCTACGAGATACCGGCCTAGAGGCTTGCCGGCATCCGAACGTACTCCGCCATTACTCGCCGCAATACCGCACGAGCAAATCGGCCTCCGTCTCATGCACCTCGACAGGCAAGGCCGTCGCGCCTGCAAAGGCAAGATAGCGTGCGCGATGCTGGCCGTTGCGGAACGACGCGACGCCGACTTTCGACAGACCGGGGATGCCGAGCAGCATTCGCGTTCTCGTCTCGCGAAACGTGATGAACGGCATGTCCGGAATCCTGTCCTGGTCCGGATCGAGGAACTCGCGAATACCCGCGGCTTTTCCAGGGGCCCAGTACTGTACCGACGGCAGCACATAGTCCGTCGTGTCGCGGTCGGCACATGCCAGCAGTTTCTTCAGGTCGATCGTCACGACCCGATGGCGCGAGTCGTCGGACGAGAATACCCGCTTGAGGTGCGTATAGGCATAGGGGGCGTGCCCGGGAAGCGGGATAATCCAGATATCTACGCCGTTCTGTTGTGCGCGGGCGAGTGCCATTATTTCCTCTGGTGGCGCAAGCGGTCGTTGTGGCCGGAGTTTAGCAGCGCGATTGCGACAGCGGGGCAGGTCGATACCCGGAATAGGAAAACGGAGCGACTCGCAGCGGAACCTGAGCCGGGAGCGAAAGCGCAGAAAGAACGGTTGGCAAAGCGGAAGCGGTCATGCGTCGGTAGTCGATATCGACGGGTCGCGAGAATATCGCGATACTGCCAGCGGAAATGACACGCTGCGCGGAATTTACGCAAGATTCACGCAGCGTCGTGCAGCGCGGCAGGCGCGGATCATCACAAGAACAGCGCGGGCAGATTGACCGGAGAAAACCATGACGTCGAAACTTGAGATCGAGTATCTCGATTACTGTTTCACAGCGACGCTCGAAATCAGGGAATCCGGCCGAACAGGCGTTGTCGACTGGCAGCTCGAATCCGATGCGCGAAGCAAGACGCTCGCGTGGATCGTGTTCGACCGCTTTCTCGCGCGGAATGATTTTGCCGATGAAGAAGATGCGTGTGCAAATATCGTCGACTGGCTGGAGCGGCTTGCCGACCCGAGGTCCGGCGCGTCTATCGAAATTGCGAAGTCGAGCGCGGTTGTTTCCGGGGTGGTGGCGACAGACACATCGACTGCCGAAATCGTCGGCGAAACCGTCATTGAAATCGTCAGCGATCTCGACTGGATCGATATGGTCGCCGACTGGTTTTCCAGTGGCCCGCTTTAATGGCGAAACGCGGTTTCGCGAAATTCGGCACAGGGAAATGAAGCCGGAATCACGTCACTCGAAAAAATAGAATAATCCTGCTTTTACAATACCTGCGACTTACCGGAAACTCAGCCCGGGTCTGAAAACGTCCGCTTGAATTAAAACAAAATCGAATTCCAAACATGAAAAGAACAACGCGGCCGACGGCGTGATGATGGTCGGGGCGGTGGTGCTGTTGCCCGTCATCGTGGTGATGCTTGCGCCGGCCGCAGGTCTCGCGCTCGGACCGTGACGCTACCCGCGCGGCACGCGAGCCTGCCGGTTGCCGCGACCTTGTCACCAGAGGGTGAGTTGCCACACAGACGGTTGCGTGACCTGCGATCACAATCTGGCCGGTTGACCGTTCTTCCCCGGCCCGGTCAACTGTTTCCCCGCTCGCTCGCGCAGGAGCGGGGCTTTTTGCCCGCCCGACGCCGGAACGCTGCGTCGGCGGAACCGGACAGGCGTTCGGCAGGCTGCGCAATCGCACCCCGGTATCCGTTCGCCTGATCCGCACGAATCGCTTTCCTCGTGCCTGAGCGAACCCTCAGGCCCATTGCCGGTTTCGGCCGGCGATGCCTTGGTCCCGGCGGCGCGCAACAGCGCTGCCGGGATGTTTTTTGCGCCGCATGCGTTGCATCACGTCGTGCGCAGCGGGTATGTCGACCCGCTCAGCCAGCCTGTTCGACGCTGGTTTCCCATCCGTCGTATTCACCTCCGAGCGAGCGCACCTCGCGATTGATCGCGATCGTATGGCGCGTGATGTCGGCCAGTGCCATGGTTCCTTCGTGCGAAAACCGTACGGCCGACTTGCCGTCTTCGGTCGGTGCGACCGATTCGACCGGATAGCCTTTCGCTTCGGCCCAGTCCGCGAACTGGTGTGCGTCGCTCGGGTCGGGGAAGTACGCCCAGTGCATCACGCGCCGGCTCACGTCGCTGGCGTCGCCTTTCTGTCGCAGCGCATCCAGCACACGCATGTCGCGCATGATCTGCCAGTCGTCGTCGGTCGGGTAAAGGGTCTGCCAGTACGCTTCCCTGTCCGGATCGTCCTGGTGGGCGTACTGAAGCGCGTAGGTTGTCTGTTCGGTCAGCGAGTCGACGATCTCCGCCGCTGCCTCTGCGTCGAACGGCACGTAGAAAAGGAAATCCCGATTTCCGTCGACGGTGATGCGGCCGACTTGCACGCCGCCTTTCGCGGTGATCGTGGCGTCCAGCAGATCCTCGATCTTCGCGAGGTCGGCGAATTCGTCGCCGGTCGGCAGGCCCTCGGGCGTCGGATGCGCAAAGGGGACGCGCACGCTGAGCAGCGACGTGCGCGGATCGCCTTCCGCGATTTCCGCAAAGCTCTGGTTGACGCTGATGAAAGCCTGATGGTCGCCCATTCTGGCAGGGAAGGTTCCCCAGGCGTCGGTCATGTGTTTCTCCCGTGCACGATTGTCTGTTGACGGTTGTAAAGCGTCCCAATGTATCATCGAAAATCGCGTTCGCTGGAGAAGCGCGCATGATGGCGGACCCTGCGGGAACGTATGCGAAATCCGGGGCTGCCCGTGCCCCGGCGCATTTGCGCGGCGGGCCGCAAAAAAATTCGAAGGAGATTCCGATGTCGATATTCGCAGTGAATGGTGTCCGAATCGATCCGCTCAGCGCGCGCGTGACACACGTGCGCTGGGCGGCCGTGAATCCGGCCGATCGGTCGTGGGCGGCGACGCCGAGCGAGGCACCGGTGGCGGAAGTGGCGCGTGCGCTCGCGTCCGGCAACGATGTCCGCGCGATCTTCTCGGAATCGGATGCAACCGCGATCGGGCCCAGGCTGAAACGCGTGCTGTATCGCGATGCGTCGGAAGGCATCGAGCTCGACATCGATGCAACGAGCGAGTCGCGCACGTTGCGGGATCTTCCGCAAATCTGACCGGAGCGGCACGTGCGGGCGGCAGCGGGTCGCCGCATGGACTGCGGCACCTGGCCGAAAGGCCGCTCGCACAACGTCGAGCGCGAGGAGTAGTATCGGAACAGCCGTGCCAGCATTGCTGGTCGCGCCGAACGGTTTGACGCGCCACGCGCTTTGCGGCGAGCCGGTACCAAAAGCGAATATCGCAAACGCGCTCGAGACCATGTCCAGACCTCTCATCGCCCCGTTGGCATCCGCACTTTGTCTGGCGCTCTCGGCCTGCCAGACCGCGTCCGAGCCGTCGCCTCTGCAGCCGTCGCCCGAGACCGCGTCGGCAGCCGTTCCGGCATCGTCGCCGGCTGCGCCGATCCGCGGCATCGGCCTGGCGCCTCATCTGGCAGAGCAGAGTCACTGGGCCGTTGGTCAATGCACGACCAACGGTACGGTCAAGGTGTGCAATTGACCGACGCTGACGGAACGGCACCCGTTCCACGCGAACGAAAGCGTGTTGCTGCGTGTCGACGTGCGCCTTCCTCGACTTCGACCATTTCCCGTCGACAAGCCGCTCGTCGCCAATCCCTGTCTTTCGGTCCATTCACGGAGCCTTGATATGGCGCCCGACCTCGGTGGGCCGATTGCCGTCGACGCGAGTCATTGAACGACGAACGCGAAACGAACGATTCCAACTGGCACGTCGATCCCGTCGCGGGAACGGTAACCGGCCCGTTGCCGGTGACGCTGGCGGTCGACAGCCGGAGCCTGAAAAGAAGGGCGGCCGTCTGCACGGTGCTGGCCGCGGCGAGCATGGGCGGTTATGCGGCCGCCCCGACACTCTGGCCCGTGGCGGCGCTGGCCGTGTTGCTGGCGCTGGCGGGCGCAGCCTTCTTCGTCGCGTCGCGGCGCAGGATGGCGCTGCATATCGACGAGACGGGCTTCAGACTGATCGGCTCCGCGCGTGAAAAGGCCGTCACGCAATGGCGCGACGTCATCGAATTCCGGATCATCAGCGTCGCCGGAAATCGTTACATCGGCTACCAGTTCTCGGCGCATTCGTCGCGCACCAAGGTGCCGGGTGGCGTGATGCTGCCGATTTCCCGGTTCGCCGATCTTCCGCTCGACGCGGTGGCCGGATTGCTGGAGGCCTGCCGCCGGCAGTTCGGCGTGCCTGACGACCGGGCCAACCGAACGGGCTGACGACGCCCGATGCGGGTGACCTGCGCGACCCGCCACTAAAGAAAACAAAAAATTGTCGGGCGCCGTGTCGATTTCCGTCGGGTTCGTCCGTCGTAGCATCGGAGGCGTGCGCATCGCGCGTCCGTCCCGTTCTCCGATACGACAACCGACTGAAGGAGCGACACCCATGTCCACGTCCGTCAAACCGATCCCGGAAGGGATGCGCACGCTGACGCCGCACCTGATCTGCGCCGGTGCAGTTGCAGCCATCGACTTCTACAAGCGCGCATTCAATGCGAGCGAACAGTTTCGTCTGGCGATGCCTGATGGCAGGCTCGCGCATGCGTGCCTCGTGATTGGCGATTCGACACTGATGCTGGTGGATGAAATGCCCGAGCACGGCGCGCTCGGGCCGAAGGCGCTGAAAGGCACGGCGGTCTGTCTGCACCTGTACGTGCCGGACACCGATGCGGCGATCGCGAAGGCTGTCGCGGCCGGCGCGACGGTCACGATACCGGCCGCCGACATGTTCTGGGGCGATCGCTACGGACAGGTCGAGGATCCGTTCGGGCATCGCTGGTCGCTCGCGACGCATCAGCGCGACCTGACGCCCGAGCAGATCGCGGAGGCGATGAGCAGCGCGCCGCCGTGCGGGAGCTGACGCAGCCGCGCAACCGTAGTTGAACGGCAGGGCGGCGGCAAGCGCATGTGCCTGGTTCGCCCGCGGTTACGCGCCGGCCGCCTTGTCGCGCTGCTTGTTCTCGTACATCCGGTGATCGGCCGATGCGAGCAGGTCGCTGTCGCGCAGCGCGCCGGTCAGCGTATCGGCGAATGCCCTGAGCGAGCGTCGCCAAGTCACAAGGCTGGCGACGGGCACTTTCGGCGCTGTCTGGATCGATACAGATGCGGTGACAAGCGTGCACCATGGGCCTGCGTTTCGTTCCGATGTGGAATCGGATGCGCGATGCCTCAAGGTGCTCGGCGCGGTGCCGTAAACAGGACGAGTCCAATCGTTCATCGCATCCCATCGCACCATGGTTCGAATTCTGTACGCGGGTTATCTCGCGTTTGCGCTGTATCTTCTTTACCCGATGGTTCAGAACACGCTGGCATTCAGCACGGATTGCGTGCGCAGCGCGCTGCCGGGCGGCGCCCAGGGCTTGTCGACGTCTTCGGCAAGCGGCGTGGACGGGCACGCGAACCGCTGTGCGCCGACCACGCAGGTCGGTGCCGCGACTGGACGGATGCCTGAAATCCATTGAGCGCGGCGGACCGTCGCGCGTGTCGTTCGATGCGAGAGACGGCGTGCTGGCCATTCGGCCGAATTGAACCTCGCGCCACGCTCGCCGATCATCTGCAACGCGGCGGATCGAATGCGAGGTGTCGAGAGCCGGGTGAAAGCGTGCGACGTGCGACGTGCGTCAGTAGCTGGAGCGGTACGGCGCGCCCTGGTCGAAGCGGCTTTGCCAGTGCGTGAGGTAGCGCGACGCGAGTTGCGGATTGTTCCACACCACGACGACGTTCTCGGAATTGCGGCTGGCCGCCGACGCGCTGTAGTTGAACGAACCCGTTTCGACGTGCTCGGCATCGATCACGAGGTACTTGTCGTGATGGATCGCATAGGCATCGATCGTGCGTGTCGGGATGCCGGCGTTGACGAGCAGGTTCAGCGCCTGCTTGCTGCTCTTTGCGCGGTTGCCTTTGTCGTCGACGACCACGGCAACATTGACGCCGCGCCGCTTTGCGGCGAGCAGTGCGCGCGTGACGGGCGGCGACGTGAACGAATAGGCGGCGACGCGGATCGAGCTGCGCGCGGCGCCGATCGCTTTCAGCACGAGCGCCTCGGCGCCGCCGTCGGGCGAGAACGCCGATTCGACAACCTGTGTCGCGGGTGCTTCGTGGGTGGGCGCCGGCAGCCATCGCGACACGAAGTCGATCGCCTGCTGGAGCAGCGATTCACTTTGCGTCTTGCCGAAGGCGGCGAACGGTGTGGCGAGCAGGGAAGCGGCGAGACAGGCGGCGGCGAGGCGATTGCGCGACAACATCTTGGACAGCGAATAATTTCGAGACAGCGGGCCGTGAGTGTAACGCAGACGTGGCGGCCCGGTCACGTGCGGATGCGAAGGGATTGCCTGCGCGATGATCGGCGGTGGCGGAGGCGATGACGCAAAGTTGCGTTGCGCGGCATCTGAGTGTGCGAGCAGGTCGATCGGTGGATCTTGCTGACGACGGTATGCGATTGCGCATGCTGATGCGGAATATCGGTGTGCCAGCAATGCACGAGCGCAGTCGGGCGTGCTCGGTGGGCCCGTGATAGAGAGGAGCGTGCAAAAAACGGCGCGTGTGCGTCAGCCGGCCATGCACGCGCCGCGCGTCATTCCTTGACCGCAGGCGCTCCGGCTTCATCGAGCGCGATCCATCCGGGCCCGGGCTCCGGCTGCACGTCGCGTGCGTCGAGCGGTTCGCCGCAGGCCGAGCACACGGTCACCGCGTGCATCAACTGGCCGCAGGTACGGTGGCGCAATTGCAGCGGCGGCCCCTGGCCGTCATCCTTCCAGCGGTCGCCCCACGCCATCAGCGCGAGGAGGGCCGGGTAGAGGTCGAGGCCCTTTTCCGTCAGCCGGTATTCGAAGCGCGGCGGGCGCTCCTGATACGCGCGCTTGACCAGCACACCTTCGTCGACGAGCCGCGCAAGCCGCTCGGCCAGGACATGACGCGTGAGGCCGAGCTGGGCCTGGAACGCGTCGAAGCGGCGGCAGCCGAGGAACGCGTTGCGGAGGATCAGCATGGTCCAGCGATCGCCGAGTACGGCGAGCGTGCGTGCAACCGAACAGTTCAGCGTGCCGATGTCATCCCATTTCATCGTCGTGTCTCTTGGGCGGTTCAGCGAAATAGCGGGTTCGATTATAGAACCCGCCTTCGGTTGCGGCGGGCGCGGCTGCATTGACAACGGCCGGCATCGTTGTCAATAATAAGTTCCAATTTAGAACTTACTCGCGCGGCGACGCGCTTTCAACCCGGAGACAACCCGATGAATCCGCTTTCCCTGTCTGGCCTCGATCTGCTGCGCGCCGCAGCGGCGGGCGATGTGCCGCTCGCATCGATTTCCGAGACGATCCCGATGCGTCCGCTGGACGTCGAGCTCGGCTATGTGAAGTTTTCGGCGCGTGCGGATGGCCGGCACCTGAATCCGCTCGGCGGCGTGCACGGCGGGTTCGCCGCGACGGTGCTCGATTCGGTCACGGGTTGCGCGGTGCATTCGATGCTCGACGCGGGCATCGGCTATGGCACGGTCGATCTGCATGTGAAGATGCTGCGGCCCGTGCCGCGCGACGTCGATCTGATCGCGGAAGGGCGCGTGATTCACCTGTCGCGTTCGCTGGGCGTGGCGGAGGGCACGCTGAAGACGCCGGACGACAAGATCGTCGCGCATGCGTCGGCGACCTGCTTCATTCAGCGGCCGCAGTAACGGAAGGCGGCAAGGCTGTCGTCCGCGCCGGCGCTTGAACAGTCATGGCGGCGCCGAAGGCCGCCCGTAAGCGTACGCAGCGCGCGTCTGAAGCGGATGCTTCAATGTGATAGCGTTCCTGCTTTCCACCGACGCGACAGGAACAGCATGGAATACCGCACACTCGGCGATTCGGGCATCGAGGTCAGCCTGGTCGGTCTCGGCACGATGACGTGGGGCGAGCAGAATTCGGAGCGCGACGCGCACGAGCAGATCGACTACGCGATCGGGCAGGGCGTGACGTTGATCGATGCCGCGGAGATGTATCCGGTGCCGCCGAAGCCCGACACGCAGGGGCGCACCGAGCAGTACATCGGCACCTGGCTCGCGCAGCATCGCGCGCAGCGCGACCGCATCGTGCTCGCAACGAAGATCGCGGGGCCGGCGCGGCAGCCGCACAATCCGCGCCATATTCGCGGCGCGGGCAACCAGTTCGACCGCAAGAACCTGACCGAGGCACTCGACGGCAGTCTCAAGCGCCTGCAGACCGACTATGTCGATCTCTACCAGTTGCACTGGCCCGATCGCAGCACGACGACGTTTGGCCGTCCCGCCTATCCGTGGGTCGACGACGCGTATACGGTGCCGATCGAGGAAACGCTCGGCGTGCTCGCGGAATTCGTGAAAGCCGGCAAGGTGCGCGCGATCGGCGTGTCGAACGAAACGCCATGGGGCGTCGCGCAGTTCCTGTGCGCGGCCGAGCAGTCCGGGCTGCCGCGCATCGCGAGCATCCAGAATCCGTACAGCCTGCTGAACCGCACGTTCGAGAACGGGCTGTCGGAATTCACGCATCGCGACGGTGTCGGCCTGCTCGCGTATTCGCCGCTCGCGTTCGGCTGGCTGTCCGGCAAGTACGAGAACGGCGCGCGTCCGGCCGGCGCGCGCATTACGCTGTTCGAGCGCTTCCAGCGCTACAGCAAGCCGCAGGCCGTCGAGGCGACGTCGCGTTACGTCTCGCTCGCGCAGCGTCACGGGCTGTCGCCCGCGCAGCTCGCGCTGGCGTTCGTCAACAGCCGGCCATTCGTGCGCAGTAACCTGGTCGGTGCGACGTCGCTCGAGCAATTGAAGGAGAACATCGGCAGCATCGACGTGAAGCTGTCCGACGAGATCCTCGCCGAGATCGACGCGCTGCACGAACTGCAGCCGAACCCGGCGCCGTAAACGGCGTGCGGCCTGCGCGGCAGCGATGCCGCGACGGGCCGCGTCGGCGGCGCATGGCTGCGCCGTCGTTGGTTTCGTTACCGCATCTTGAGCCGTGTGCGAGCAACGAACAGCGCGGCGAGGCTCAGCAGCGCGCAGCCCATCAGATAGAGTGCCGGCGACAGCCGGTTGCCGGTCGTGCTGATCAGCCAGGTGATGACGAACGGCGCGAAGCCGCCGAACAGCGTGACGCCCGTGTTGTAGCTGACCGCGAGCCCCGTTGCGCGCGTCTGCGACGGGAACAGCTCGGCCATCAGTGCCGGCAGCGCGCCGCAGTACATTGCCTTCAGCGCACCGATCCAGACCAGTGCGGCGAGCATCGTCGCGAACGACGCGTGGCGCGTGAGCCACGCGAACGTCGGCAACACGGTGACGAGCATCAGGACGGCCGCGACCGCCATCATGCGGATCCGCCCGGTGCGATCGGACAGATGGCCGACGACCGGCGTGGCGAGCGTCAGCACGAAGCCGGTCGCGAGCGTCGCCGCGAAGCCCGTCGACGCGGGCAGCCCGAGCTGCTTGATCGCATAGGTCGGCATGTACAGCACCATGTAGTTGATCGCGGTCGAGATCACCAGCGCGCCGATCGACAGCAGCAGCCGCAACTTCTGGTCCGCGAACAGCTCGCGCACGGGCGCTTCGGAGCGTGCCTGCGTCTTGAACTCGACGCCTTCGTCGACGTAGCGTCGGATGTACAGGCCGATCGGGCCGATCGCGAGACCGAACAGGAACGGCACGCGCCAGCCCCAGCTTTCGAGTTGCGCGGGTGTCAGCGTGGTCGTCAGCAGTGCGCCGAAGCCCGACGCGAGCAGCGTCGCGAGGCCCTGGCTCGCGAACTGCCAGCTCGACATGAAGCCGCGCCGCTGCGGTGCGTGCTCGACGAGGAACGCGGTCGAACTCGCGAATTCGCCGCCCGCGGAAAAGCCCTGCATCAGCCGCGACAGCATGATCCCGAGCGGCGCGAGCATGCCGATCGATGCGTAGGTCGGCATCAGCGCGATCAGCAGCGTGCCGACCATCATCATCGCGATCGACAGCAGCAGCGACGCCTTGCGGCCCGAGCGGTCCGCGTACGCGCCGAGCACGAAACCGCCGATCGGCCGGATCAGGTAGGACAGCCCGAACGTGCCGAGTGTCAGCATCAGCGACGTCGCTTCGCTCGACGCGGGGAAGAACAGCTTGGCGATCGTCACCGCGAAGAAGCCGTAGACGATCAGGTCGAACCATTCGAGCGCGTTGCCGATCGACGCCGCGAAGATGATGCGCCGGATCTTCGCGGCGCTGGGGCGGGCGGCTTCCTGCGAGGTCAGGGTGGTCGTATTCATCGTGTGTGTGCAGGTCCCGTGAAAGGGGCGAAGCGTTACAGGGCGGCGTCGGCCGCGGCGGGCGCCGCGCGGCGAACGGGTGGCGCGTCGTCGCCGAGATCCCAGAAGAGGCCGGCCATCATCTGCAGCCCCTCGCTGACGACGCTCGCGAGCAGGTGCTCGTCGGGTGCGTGCTGCGAGCATGCCGGGTACGAGTGCGGCACCCAGAGCGTCGGCAGCCCGAGCGTGTCGGCGAACACTTCGTTCGGCAGCGTGCCGCCGAGATTCGGCAGGATCGCGGGCTTCTTGCCGGTGGTTCGAGCAAGCGACGCGACGGCCCAGCGGACCCACGGATCGTCCGGCGGCACGCGCGTCGCCGGTGCGCCGCGTTCGACGTCGATCTCGATGTCGCCGAAGCCGTGCGCGTCGAGGTGCGCGCGCAGGTGCGCATGCAGCGCTTCCCAGTCGGTGCCGACGACGAAGCGCAACTGGCAGTGTGCATACGCGACGGGCGGGATCGCATTGACGGGGTGCTCGGGATTGCCGGCCTTGAACGCGAGGATCTCGAACGTGTTCCAGCCGAACACGCGCTCGGCCGCGGAGAGGCCGGGCTCGCCCCAGTCGGCGTCGAGCGCCGGATCGCCGGGGCCGCCGCCGACGGACAGGTCGGCGAGTGCGTCGCGCACGGCAGCCGGGATCGGCGGCGGGCGCAGCCCCGCGACGCGAATCGCGCCGCGCGCGTCGACGAGGCTCGCGAGCGCATGCGCGAGCACGATCGCCGGATTGCGCAACAGCCCGCCCCAGTTACCTGAGTGATGCGCGCCGTCGCGGGCGCGCAGGCTCAGCCTGAAGTTGACCGAGCCGCGCGAGCCGAGGAACACGGTCGGGCGCGCGGCGGCGATGCGCGGGCCGTCGGACGCGATCAGCACGTCGGCCGCGAGCGCATCGCGCTCCTGGCGGCACAGCGCGTCGAGACCCGGCGACCCCGTTTCCTCGCCCATCTCGATCAGCAGCTTCGCATTGAAGCCGAGCCGGCCGCCGCGCGCATCGAGCACGCTCGCCAGCGCAGCCAGGTTGATCGTGTGCTGGCCCTTGTTGTCGGCGCTGCCGCGGCCGTACCAGCGATCGCCGTCGGCCGTCAGCGTCCATGGCGACAGCGGCGCGCGCCACTGCGCGTCGTAGCCGCGCACGACGTCGCCGTGGCCGTAGATCAGCACGGTCGGCAGCGCGTCGTCTTCGTGGCGCGACGCAAGCAGGAACGGGCCGCCGCCGTCGACGGGGTTGTCGACGATCCGCGACGTGAAGCCGAGGGCTGCGGCCTCGGGCGCGATCTCGTCGGTCAGGTACGCGCGCAGCGCGGCACCGCTGTCGCTTTCCTGGCTTTCGGTGCGCAGGCCGACGCGGCGGCTCAGGGTCGTGAAGAACGCACCGGATTCGAACTGGTTCAGCGCGTGCTGGATGGCGGCGGTACGGCTCAAGTCGTGTCTCCTCTGTCGGGTTCGCTACGCGCGCGGACCGCACGTGCAGCGTGAAGTGCGATCGATTCTAGAAAGCCGTTTTTTTTGTCACAATGATCGAATTTCGAACCTTTCTTTGCCGAAAAGGCAAAGCAGCGTGGCCGGGAGCGGCGCGGAGACAGAACGATGGCGGCTTTCCTGCATGGCCTGGCGTTGCGGTATTTCGTCGAAGTGGCGCGCACCGGCTCGATCAGCGATGCGTCCACGCGGCTGCACGTGGCCGTGTCGGCGATCAGCCGCCAGATCGCGAAGCTCGAAAGCGAGCTCGGCGCGCCGCTGTTCGAGCGCCGGCCGCGCGGGATGGCGCTGTCGGAGGCCGGCGAACGGCTGCTGGCGTTCGCGCAGCGCAGCCTGCTGGAGGCCGAGCACGTGATGAAGGACATCGGCGGGCTCGACGCACTGCACGGCAGCCTGCTGAAGATCGCGTGCTCGGAAGGGTTCGCGATCGATTTCCTGCCCGGCGCGCTCGCGCGCTTCAAGGCGCGCCACCCGGGCGTGGATTTCTCCGTGTGGGTCGTGTCGCCGGCGGACGCGACGCGGCGCGTGCGCGACGGCGATGCGGACATCGCATTGACTTTCAGCCTTGCGCCGGAGAAGGGCGTGCGCGTCGAGCACACCGAGCGCGCGCCGATCTTCGCGCTGGTGCGGCACGACCATCCGCTCGCGACGCGCGACGCGGTGTCGCTCGCCGATGTCGCGCGTCACCCGCACGTGCTGCCCGAGGCGGGCACGACGGTGCGCCAGCTGATCGACATCGCGTGCGCGCTCGACGGGCTGCTGCTCGAGCCCGAACTGACGAGCAACAACACGGCGGCGATGTACGGCTACGCGCGGCGCACGGGCGCGGTGATGTTCACGGGACTGCTGTCGGTGCGCGACCGCTGCGACGCGGACGGCTTTGTCGTCGTGCCCGTGACGAACCCGCAGCTTCGCGAGCGCAGCATCCAGGTGCAGACGATGGCGGGGCGAGATCTGCCCGCGTCGGTACGGGCGTTTCGCGACCATCTGATCGACGCGATGCAGGTCGCATCGTTGCCGCCGGCCGCCGCGCGCGGCCCGAGACGCCGGCCCGTGAGATAATCGTCAATCCGCCTTCCACGCCCATACGGCTCACCGAGCCGCATCGCCCCTGTTCGACGCAAATTGAAGAACCTGATTGTCACCCTCGATCGCGTCGGCGAGTTCGACGAGATCATCGACGTGCGCACGCCGCTCGAGTTCGCCGAGGACCATATTCCCGGCGCGCTGAACGCGCCCGTGCTCAGCAACGAAGAGCGCGTGCTCGTCGGCACGATGTACCGCCAGGTGTCGCCCTACGAGGCGACGCGCGTCGGCGCGGCGATCGTCGCGCGCAACATCGCACGCCATCTCGACACGACGTTCGCCGACCGTCCGCGCAACTGGCGGCCGCTGATCTACTGTTGGCGCGGCGGCAAGCGCTCGGGCTCGATGACGGCCTGGTTCAACCTGATCGGCTGGCAGGCACGCCAGCTCGACGGCGGGTACAAGGCGTACCGCCGCTCGGTGTGCGCGACGCTCGACACGTTGCCGACACGCTTTCGCTACATCGCGCTTGTCGGCCATACCGGCTGCGGCAAGACGCGCCTGCTGAACGCGTTGCGCGACGCGGGCGCGCAGACGCTCGATCTCGAGGCGCTCGCGTGCCATCGCGGCTCGTTGCTCGGCGCGTTGCCGGGCACGCCGCAACCGTCGCAGAAGGGGTTCGATTCGGGGCTCGTCGAAACGCTTGGGCGTTTCGACCCCGAATGGCCGGTATTCGTCGAATCGGAAAGCCGCAGGATCGGGCTCGTGCAGTTGCCGATCGCGCTGCTCGACGCGTTTCATGCGGGGCCGTGGGTGCAGGTCGACGCAGCGCACGACGAGCGCATCGCATTCCTCCTCGACGATTACGCCCACCTGTTCGACGAACCGGCCGCGTTCAAGGCGCAGCTCCATCGGCTGATCGGCCTGCACAGCCGCGAAGAGGTGGCGCACTGGAACGCGCTGATCGATGCGAACGCGCGGGCCGAACTGTTCACCACGCTGATCGACAAGCATTACGATCCCGCCTATGCGCGCACCTACCGTGCGTCGTACAACAAGCCGAACCGGGCGCTGACGTTCGTTTTCCGGCCCAACGCGGCCGACGTGCGCGATCAGGCGCGCACGCTGCTGGCCCGGCTCGCGCAGGCCGGCTTGGCCGCGTCGGCCGCGCTGGCGGCAGGCGCGGGATCCGACACCGATAAAGACCAATCGAATACCACACGATGACGACCACACGCACCCAACCCAATCCGGCCCTCGGCTGGATGACCTTCCTGCTGATCGCGGTCGCGGGACTGTTCTATGTGAAATGGTTCCCGTACTACAACAAGGCGTTCGTTGCCGCCGAGCATCATTCGATCGGCCAGTCGATCCTGATGGGCACGTCGGCGGCCGCACCCGAGCCGTCGCTGAAGGCCGCGCTCGACTACGCGTGGGCGTACGGCAAGGCGATCTGGCAGGCGATGGTGCTCGGCCTGCTGCTCGGTTCGGCCGTGCAGGCGCTGCTGCCCGCGCACTGGGTCGCGCGTGTGCTCGGCCGTACGGGGTTCGGCAGCGTCGCCGCGGGCGGCCTGCTGTCGCTGCCCGGGATGATGTGCACGTGCTGCGCGGCGCCGGTCGTCGCGGGCCTGCGTGAGCGCCATGCATCGCCGGGCGGCGCGGTCGCGTTCTGGCTCGGCAACACGGTGCTGAACCCGGCGGCGCTGGTCTTCATGGGCTTCGTGCTCGGCTGGCACTGGAGCGCGCTGCGCCTCGTGCTCGGCATCGCGATGGTGTTCGGGATCGGCTATCTGCTGAACCGCATTGCGCGTCCTGAAGACCGCAGCATCGACGATGCGCAGCTCGCCGCGCTGGCGGCCGAGCAGGCCGCGGCCGGCAATCCGTTCGTCCGCTGGGTGAAGCTGCTCGCGCGCATGGCCGTGCGGCTCGTGCCCGAATACATCGTGCTCGTGCTGCTGCTCGGCGCCGCGCGCGCATGGCTGTTCCCGCATATCGGCCCGGACATCGGCAATCATCTCGGCTGGATCGTCGCGTTCGCGGTTGCGGGCATGCTGTTCGTGATCCCGACGGCCGGCGAGGTGCCGATCATCCAGGCGATGTTGTCGCTCGGCATGGGCGTCGGCCCGGCCGCCGCGCTGCTGATGACGCTGCCGCCGATCAGCGTGCCGTCGCTCGCGATGCTCGCGCGTTCGTTCAAACCTTACATGCTGGCGATCGTCGCGACCCTCGTCGTCGTGTTCGGGATCGTGAGCGGCTTGCTCGCGGTCGCGTTCGGGTTCTGACGCGCGCGAGCGGCGCGCCAATCGGGCGCGATCGTCGTATTCATCCGGCGCCGCCGCTTCACGTGTGCGGCGCCCTTTACAAGAAGCAAACAGGAAAACGCATGACCCAACCGAAGATCCATCCTCGACTCGAAAAGGCGCTGACGCGCGGCGATCTCGCGATCCGCCAGGCCAATTCCGCGCGGGCGACTGCCGTGCTGAACGCACTCGGCACGATGATCATCGAGGCCTCCGCAACGATCGGCGTCGACGCCAGCATCGACATTCCGCAGGGCGACCGCATTTACGATCCCGTCAACGGCCTGTGGCCGCAGAAGATGCTGGTGTCGTTCGACGGCCCGGTGGACGAAGCCGATTCGGAAGAGCTGCGTGCGGTCTATCTGGTCGCCGACGATCCGGGCACGCAGTTCCGCGTCGAATGGCATCGCGCGGACGGCAAGCTCGGCCGCCAGGAAGGCGGCCCGCTCGCGACCGTCGCGTTCCTGACGGACGTCGAGATCCCGTGGAGCGACGACGACGAGTGACGTCGTGGCATGAAGCCGGCGCCGGGTGCGCCGGCCGTCAGCGCATCATCCGCCGCCGGAACAGCCACGCGGACAGCAGGAATCCGCCGACCGCGTAGCCGACGAGCACTGCGATATGCAGGGCGACGTCGGTCGCTGGCCGGCCGAGCATCGCGGGCCGGATCAGCTCGACCGCATTCGCGAGCGGCAGCGCGTGCGCCGCGTGCTGCGCGATCGCCGGCAGCTGCGTGATCGGGAAGAACACGCCCGACAGCAGCAGCATCGGCGTCAGCACGAGCGTCTGATAGAACATGAAGAAATCGTAGGACGGCGCGAGCGCCGTGACGATCATCGCGATGCTTGCAAACGCGAGGCCCGCGAGCGCGATCACGGGCAGCGCCGCGAGCATCGACGGAAACCGCGCATAGCCGAGCGCGCCCGCGACGAGCATGATCGCGGCCCCCGACAGCATCGCCTTGCTGGCACCCCAGACGATCTCGCCGAGCACGATGTCGCCGAGCGCGAGCGGCGTATGCATGATTGCTTCCCAAGTGCGCTGCACGTGCATCCGCGAGAAGCCCGAATACATCGACTCGAAGCTCGCGGACATCATCACGCTCGACCCGACCGTGCCGGCCGCGAGGAACGCGATATACGACACGCCGTCGACATGGCCGAGCATCAGGCCGAGCCCGAAACCGAGCCCGAACAGATAGATCATCGGATCGGCAAGATTGCCGAACATCGACGCGAGCGCGAGCTTGCGCCAGACGAGATAGTTGCGCCGCCATACGGCGACCCAGTTGGTTGCGTTCGCGGGCATCGCGATCGCGAAGCGTGACTCGCGCGGCGGTGCGGACGGTGCGGCGGCGGAATAGTTGCGGACGTCCATGATCGATCAGTCCTGCATTTCGCGGCCCGTGAGCCGCAGGAACACATCTTCCAGATTGGCCGGGCGATGCAGATAGCGCAACCCCGGGCGACCCTTGAGTCGCGCGCTGAGCGGTTCGGGGTCGCTCACGTAGCAGAACAGCGTCTCGCCGCTGATCTCGGTGTGCTTCGCGAACGCCGACAGCTCGTCGCGCAGTGTGGCCGGATCGGGCCCGTAGATCTCGATCACGTCGCAGCCGATCTCCGATTCGATCAGCGCGTGCGGCGCGCCTTCGGCGATCTTGCGGCCTTCCTCGATCACGCACAGGCGGTCGCACAGGCGTTCGGCTTCTTCCATGAAATGCGTGGTGATCAGGATCGTCTTGCCGCGCGCGAGCAGCGAGCGCAGCCGCTCCCACATCAGGTGCCGCGCCTGCGGATCGAGGCCCGTCGTCGGCTCGTCGAGCACCAGCACGTCGGGATCGTTGACAAGCGCGCGGGCGAGCGTGAGGCGGCGCTTCATGCCGCCCGACAGCTCGCCGACCTTCGCATCTGCCTTGTTCTCGAGCTTCGCGAATTCGAGCAGCGGTTGCACGAGCGCGCGGGCAGCCTGCGCCGACATCCCGAAATAGCGGCTGAACACGAGCAGGTTCTCGCGCACGGTGAAGTCGGGGTCGAGATTGTCGAACTGCGGGACGACACCGACGCGCTGGCGCGCGTGCCGCGCACGCGATGGAACCGGTTCGCCACACAGCGAAATGGTGCCCGCATCGGGATGCGCGAGGCCGAGCAGCATCTTCAGCGTCGTGGTCTTGCCGGCGCCGTTCGGCCCGAGCAGTCCGTAGCATTCGCCGGCCTGCACGTTGAAGGACAGGCCGTTGACGACGAGCTTGTCGCCATAGCGCTTTTCGACGTTCCGTAAATCGATCGGTGCGACGGACATGGGCATGTTGTCGTTGTAAGCGGGCGCGGAAGCGTTCCGCGGCCGGATGCATGGCCGGTTTGCGAACGGATCGGGCGAATGCGTGTCACACGGGCATAACCGAAGCGCACGCCGCCGGCGCCTTGTGGCTCGCTGGAGTACGAACGGGCCATTCTAGTGCATCGGCTGCGTCTCTTCAGGGCATGCCTGCACGGTGCGATGCATGCGCGCGCCGATCGTGCACCGCATCATCGCGCACGCGCCGAGCGGGGCGAATCAGCGTTTTCCATCCCTTGCGTCCTGAATTGCGGCGCACCATGATGAATGCGTAGGCTCGTTGTCGCGATAGGGAGGTTTCATGGCTAGCTACAACAAGATTTTGCTGTGTTACGACGGCTCGCTCGAAGGGCGCAAGGCATTGCGTTGCGGCGCCAATCTCGCAATGGACCTGAAGGCGGAAACGCACTTGCTGTCGGTCGTCGACATGCGCTCGAGCATTGCACAAAGCGCGGGTTTGCTGACCGACGTCGCGTGCGGCCGATTCGAGGAAACCGCGCGTGAAATCCTGCAGGAAGGGGTGAACTGGCTGCGCGAGCGCGGCGTGCAGGCCGAAGGCCATTTCGCGTTCGGCTATCCGATCGACGAAATCGCGAATCTTGCGAGGGAGCTGAAGGTCGACCTCGTTGTCGTCGGCCACCGGTGCCGCAGCGGGCTGTCGAGATGGTGGATGGGGTCGGGCAATACGCAACTGCTCGATCGCGTGAATTGCAGCATTCTGGTTGCGTGTTCGTCGGCGGAAGAGCAGAAGGCCGAAATCGCGCGCGAGCGTGAAGCGGCCACGGCGAACGGTAAATGACGCAATAACGAATCGCCCGACGATTCGCGCCGGTCAGGCGCCGCGCCGCATCAGCGGCGCGGGCGCGATCCGCTACGCATGCAGGTTGATCGCGGACAACTTCCACGAGAACAAGCCGAAGCGGTGGAATATTGCCGCATAGCGCGTGCCGTCGGCACTGCGCTGGTAGGTCACGACGAATTCGTCGACATTCCGGTAGCCGGCACTGGTTTGCTGCTGGGGCGGATGCGTTGCCGCGCCCGGGCTTGCCGGTGCGGCAGCGGCCGGAGCCGGTGATGACGCAGCCGCGGCGGCCGCATTGCTGCCCGGAGCGGCTGCGCTCGCCGGAGCCGGATTGGCCGGCGGTGCGGCCGGCGTGTTTCCCGGTGCATTGCCTTGCGGCAGATTCGACCATTCGGGTGGACGCTCGCCCGGATTGCCGCGTGGCGGCAATCCGCTCATTAGCGCGGCCACGCCCTCCGGGGTCGCGTACGCATCGACCAGCGGGCCGATCAGCGCGGACCCGATCAGCGCACCAATCACCGCGAACGGATTGTTTTTCTTCACCGCGTCGATCCGGCGCATCAACTCTTCCGTGACCTGCTGCTTCAGGCTGATGCGCAGCGACGGAAAATCGACATATTCACTGATGGCCTGCGCATCGCGCGCATCGATCGCCGATTTCAGGCGGCCGAGCGCGACGTACGGCGACGCGTATGCATAGCCCATCGCCGCAATGACGGCGACGGCCAGCACGATGATCAGCAGGGGCTTGAGCCGCCATGCGCGGCCCGAAGATCCAGTCACGTTGCCTCCGGTGCGGGAATGTTCCGCAATCAGAGACCGCCTTGCGTGGCCGATCGTTCCTCTGCGATGCAGTGATCGATCATCCGGCACACGGCATCGATCGTGCCGACCATGATCAGGCGCGAACGGCCGTGATAGACGCGCACCGGCGCGCGGCGCGCAGGTTCCGCGTGATTCAGGCCGGCGTTCAGCGAGACCCGCGCGAAAGCGGGGAGCGCCGACGGCAGCAGGGACGCCTGCCGTTCGACTGCGACTTCTTCTTCCACAGGCGCCGCCGCGGACAGCGGTGCGCAGGGCGTGCGGCCGCGCAGATGACGCAGGCGACCGAATTGACGGAAAGGCAGCAGACGGGCAAGGCGTTCCATGATGTTCTCCTCAGCGAGACGGAATGCGAGACGGAATGTCAGAGTTCGCCCGAGCGGATCAGCCCGACGGCGATGCCTTCCAGCGCGAATTCCGCGCTGCCGGCCTTGACGAAGATGTTTTCGTAATCCGGGTTCTCCGCGATCAGCTCGAGACCGCCCGGCCGGCGCATCAGGCGCTTGACCGTGACGTCGTCGCCGAGACGCGCGACGATGATCTGGCCGTCCTTCGCTTCCGTGCGCTTCTGCACGGCGAGGAGGTCGCCGTCGAGAATGCCGGCGTCGCGCATCGACAGGCCGCGCACCTTCAGCAGGTAGTCGGGCTTGCTGGAGAACAGCGCGGGATCGCACGCGTAATGCTTCGAGATGTGTTCCTGCGCGAGGATCGGGCTACCGGCCGCGACGCGACCGACGAGCGGCAGCGACAACTGCATCAGGCCGGCGTGCGGCAGCGTGAACTGGTGCGGGGAATCGTCGAGGCCGAGCAGGCGGATGCCGCGCGACGCGCCGGCGGCCAGCTCGATCACGCCCTTGCGCGCCAATGCGCGCAGGTGCTCCTCGGCTGCATTCGGCGAGCTGAAACCCAGTTCGGCCGCGATCTCGGCGCGGGTGGGCGGGAATCCGGAGCGCTCGATCGCGCGACGGATCAAGTCGAATACTTGCTGCTGGCGGGCGGTGAGTTTGGTCATGGCTGAACTGTATGGATAGACAGTGAACTGTATTTTTATACAGTACTTCGCAAATTTCAAGTGTTACGTGAGGTTCGACGCGATCACGCCGGTTCCGGCGCGATTTCGCGACGTCCGGACGCCGGTTCATCTGCCGCAACCGTCCATCCCGTATGCGTTAGCACTTTTGAGTATTAAAAAATGAAGAACGATTATTTTTAATCATGTAACCCGTTCGCTAGACTGGCCCGACATCGCAAGACCGACAAAACTGGAGAACCAAGGATGGCGAAGCGCAATACGGGGCTGGTGGGCGGAGTGGGCCGCCTGATCGCAACACTCGCGCTGGGCGCGGCGGCGGCGCTGGGCGTCGCGACGCATGCCCAGGCCGATACGACCTTCCTGAACGTGTCGTACGACCCGACGCGCGAGCTGTATCAGGACTTCAACCAGGCGTTCGGCAAGGAATGGAAGGCGAAGACGGGCGAGACCGTCAACTTCAAGCAGTCGCACGGCGGTTCGGGCGCGCAGGCGCGCTCGGTGCTCGACGGCCTGCAGGCCGACGTCGTCACGCTGGCGCTCGCGTACGACATCGACGCGCTCGCGAACAAGGGGCTCGTCAACAAGGACTGGCAGAAGCGCCTGCCCGACAACGCGTCGCCGTACACGTCGACGATCGTGTTTCTCGTGCGCAAGGGCAATCCGAAGGGGATCAAGGACTGGGACGACCTGACCAGGCCGGGCATCTCGATCGTCACGCCGAACCCGAAGACGTCAGGCGGCGCGCGCTGGAACTACCTGGCCGCGTGGGCGTATGCGGTGCACAAGCCGGGCGGCAACGAGCAGGCGGCGAAGGCGTTCGTCACGAAGCTCTACAAGAACGCGGGCGTGCTCGATTCGGGCGCGCGTGGCGCGACGACGAGCTTCGTGCAGCGCGGGATCGGCGACGTGCTGATCGCATGGGAAAACGAGGCATTCCTGTCGGTCAAGGAATTCGGCACCGACAAGTTCGAGATCGTCGTGCCGTCGGTGAGCATCCTGGCCGAGCCGCCCGTCGCGGTGGTCGACAAGGTGGTCGACAAGAAGGGCACGCGCAAGCTGGCCGACGCTTACCTGAACTTCCTGTACAGCCCGCAGGGCCAGGAGATCGCGGCGCGCAACTACTACCGGCCGCGTTCGAAGAACGTGCCGGCGGAACTGACGAAGCAGTTCCCGAAGCTGAAGCTGTACACGGTCGACGACACGTTCGGCGGCTGGACGAATGCGCAGAAGACGCATTTCGCGGACGGCGGCGTGTTCGATTCGATCTACAAGCCGCAGTAACGCCATAACGACAGCGGCGCGCCACGACAGCGCGCCGCATCCCCGGCGGCCCGCCGGCGCGAGATTCACCGCGCCGGCGTTTGCGTCGGACCCATGAGCAGCATCGACCCAGCAAGAGCATCCGATGACGACGTACACCTTTCGCAAGCCGAGCGCGCTGCCCGGTTTCGGCGTGACGCTCGGCATCACGGTGGCCTATTTGAGCCTCGTGGTGCTGATTCCGCTCGCCGCCACGTTCCTGAAGACCGCGACGCTGTCGTGGGACCAGTTCGTTACCGCCGTCACGTCGCCGCGCGTGCTCGCGTCGTACCGGCTGACGTTCTCGGCCGCGCTCGGCGGCGCACTGATCAACGCCGTATTCGGCTTCCTCGTCGCGTGGGTGCTCGTGCGCTACACGTTTCCGTTCAAGCGGCTCGTCGATGCGATCGTCGACCTGCCGTTCGCGCTGCCGACGTCGGTCGCCGGCATCTCGCTCGCGGCCGTCTACGCGACCAACGGCTGGGTCGGCCAGTATCTCGCGCCGCTCGGCATCAAGATCGCGTTCACGCCGGCCGGCGTGCTGGTCGCGCTGACCTTCATCGGGCTGCCGTTCGTCGTGCGCACCGTGCAGCCGGTACTCGAGGATTTCGAACGCGAGCTGGAAGAAGCCGCCGCGTGCCTCGGCGCGTCGCGCTGGCTGACGTTCCGCCGCGTCGTGCTGCCGGCCGTGCTGCCGGCGCTCCTCACCGGTTTCGCGCTGTCGTTCGCGCGCGCGCTCGGCGAATACGGATCGGTGATCTTCATCGCCGGCAACGTGCCGATGAAATCCGAGATCACGTCGCTGCTCATCATCACGAAGCTCGAGCAGTACGACTACGCGGGCGCGACCGCACTCGCGGTCGTGATGCTGGTCGTGTCGTTCCTGATGCTGCTGCTGATCAACACGCTGCAATGGTATCTGCAGCGCCGCACGAGCAAGGGCGCAAGCGGCCCCGCGCCCGCGACCGTCATCGCAACCGCAGCAGGAGGCCAGCAATGACCCGGGAGGCCACCGTCGTGCTGAAAACCCCGTCGTCGGCCGCGCACGGGCGCGCCGCGAAACGGCTCGACCCCGTCAGCGAATCGCGCGTCGTGCGCTGGCTGCTCACGGGCATCGCGCTGGCGTTCCTCGCGTTCTTCCTCGTCGTGCCGCTCGCCGCGGTGTTCGTCGAGGCGCTGAGAAAGGGCGTCGGCTTCTATCTCGAATCGCTGGCCGATCCCGACGCGTGGGCGGCGATCAAGCTGACGCTGACCGTCGCCGCGATCGCCGTGCCGCTGAACCTCGTGTTCGGCGTGTGCGCGTCATGGGCGATCGCGAAGTTCGAATTCCGCGGCAAGGCGCTGCTGACGACGCTGATCGACCTGCCGTTCTCCGTGTCGCCGGTGATCTCGGGCCTCGTGTACGTGCTGCTGTTCGGCGCGCAGGGCTGGCTGGGGCCATGGCTGCAGGATCACGACGTGCAGATCATCTTCGCGGTGCCGGGCATCGTGCTCGCGACGATTTTCGTCACGTTTCCGTTCGTCGCACGCGAGCTGATTCCGCTGATGCAGGCGCAAGGCACCGACGAGGAGGAGGCCGCGCGCGTGCTCGGCGCGTCGGGCTGGCAGATCTTCCGGCGCGTGACGCTGCCGAACGTGAAGTGGGGGCTGCTGTACGGCGTGATCCTGTGCAACGCGCGTGCGATGGGCGAGTTCGGCGCGGTGTCGGTCGTATCGGGCCATATCCGCGGCGTGACCGACACGATGCCGCTGCACGTCGAGATCCTGTACAACGAATACAACTTCGCGGCCGCGTTCGCGGTGGCGTCGGTGCTGGCGCTGCTCGCGCTCGTCACGCTCGCGCTGAAGCTGCTCGCCGAACGCCATCTCGCCGCCGAATTGTCCGGTGCACGCGACACCGTTCCCGCACATGCCGGCCCCGTCGCCGCCGTTTCGTCGAAATCGTAAAGAGGCAACCAGAATGGGTATCACCGTCCGTAACCTTCAGAAGCGCTTCGGCGATTTCACGGCGCTCGACAACGTGTCGCTCGACTTCCCGCCCGGCGAACTGGTCGCGCTGCTCGGGCCGTCCGGCTGCGGCAAGACCACGCTGCTGCGCGTGATCGCGGGCCTCGAGCACGCGGATGCCGGCCAGGTCGTGCTGCAGGGGCTCGACGTCGCGTCGGTCGGCGCGCGCGACCGCCAGGTCGGTTTCGTGTTCCAGCACTACGCGTTGTTTCGCCACATGACGGTATTCGAGAACGTCGCGTTCGGGCTGCGCGTGAAGCCGCGCCGCGAGCGGCCGTCGGAAGCCGTGATCCGCGACAAGGTGCACGAGCTGCTGAAGCTGGTGCAACTCGACTGGCTCGCGCAGCGCTATCCTTCCGAGTTGTCGGGCGGCCAGCGCCAGCGCATCGCGCTCGCCCGCGCGCTCGCGGTCGAGCCGAAGGTGCTGCTGCTCGACGAACCGTTCGGCGCGCTCGACGCGAAGGTCCGCAAGGAACTGCGCGGCTGGCTGCGTCGTCTGCACGACGACCTGCACATCTCGACGATCTTCGTCACGCACGACCAGGAGGAGGCGCTGGAAGTCGCGGACCGCATCGTCGTGCTGAACCGCGGCCACGTCGAGCAGGTCGGCAGCCCGCAGGACGTCTACGATCATCCGCGGAGCGCGTTCGTGTACGAGTTCCTCGGCGCGGCAAACCGGCTGCCCGGCACGGTGGCCGGGCGCGGCTTCGTCGCCGAGGGCGCGGCCGCGCCGATCGAGGTCGACGCCGATTTCGCGGGCCCCGCGCACGCGTACGTGCGGCCGCACGACCTGCAGCTTTGGCCGGCGGGCGAAGGGCACCGCGACGGCATCGCGGTGGACGTGCGCCGCGTGATCCCGCTCGGCGGTTCGGTGCGCGTGGAGCTCGAGGCGCGCGCGGGCGGCGCGCTCGAGGCGGAACTCGATCGCGATGCATGGCGCGCGCTCGCGCTGCAGGTCGGCGACGGCGCGACGGCCGTGCCGCGCGCGGTGCGCGTGTTTCCCGCGCGTTGACGAGAAAATGCAGGGCAGAGGGCGGAAACCGCTCCGATTCGATAATCAAACAACGACAGCCTAAGAGGCATACCCATGAATTTTCAGCAATTGCGGTTCGTGCGCGAAGCGGTGCGCCAGAACATGAACCTGACGGAAGTCGCGAACGTGCTGTACACGTCGCAGTCGGGCGTGTCGAAGCAGATCAAGGATCTCGAGGATGAACTGGGCGTCGACATCTTCATCCGGCGCGGCAAGCGGCTGACGGGGCTCACGGAGCCCGGCAAGGCCGTGCACCAGCTGATCGAGCGGATGCTGCTCGACGCCGAGAACCTGCGGCGCGTCGCGCGCCAGTTCGCCGACCAGGACAGCGGCCACCTCGTCGTCGCGACCACGCACACGCAGGCGCGCTACGCGCTGCCGAAGGTGATCCGGCAGTTCACCGACGTGTTCCCGAAGGTGCATCTCGCGCTGCGCCAGGGCAGCCCGCAGCAGATCGCGCAGATGATCCTGAACGGCGAGGCCGATCTCGGCATCTCGACCGAGGCGCTCGACCGCTATCCGGACATCGTCACGTTCCCGTGCTATTCGTGGCACCACACGGTGGTCGTGCCGAAGGGGCATCCGCTCGTCGGCCGCGAAAACCTGACGCTCGAGGAAATCGCCGAGTACCCGATCATCACGTACGACGAGGACTTCACGGGCCGCTCGCACATCGACCAGGCGTTCGCGCAGGCGGGCGCCGTGCCCGACGTCGTGCTGACCGCGATCGACGCGGACGTGATCAAGACCTATGTCGAGCTCGGGATGGGGATCGGCGTCGTCGCGGCGATGGCCTACGATCCGCAGCGCGACACGGGGCTCGTCGCGCTCGATACGCAGCACCTGTTCGAGGCGAGCACGACGCGGGTCGGGCTGCGCAAGGGCGCGTTCCTGCGCGCGTACGCGTACCGGCTGATCGAGATGTTCGCACCGCACCTGAACGAAGCGGAAATCGCAGGGCAGTTGCGCGAAGCCGTCTGACGGCAGCGCGCCGCGCGCCGTCCGGGCAGTTGCCGCGGGTGGCGCGACGTGCGTGCGGGATGCCATGCACGGGGCGGCAGGGGATTTGCCGCCGTCATGGTTGGCCAACTCGTCGAACCATCGACCGCAGTCGCGGTTTCCGGTTCGATTCGCCGCCAGCGGCGATCGACACGCGTTCGCCTGTCAGCAGAAAAACAAGACGGCACATTCGAACGCTTCGTTTCGGTTTCGGCCATACCGAACGGGCCACTCTTCAGAAGATATGATTCAATGCGCGTGAATGCCGGAGGACGGGCGTTCAGGCCGTTCCACGGCCGCCACCCGACCGGTCTGCACCTGCTCCTGCGGCGCAACGCGCAATGCCAAGGCGAAGCGCGGAAAGCGGAGCCGGCAGGCAGTCCGCCTTCACAAGACAACGCGCGCGGATTGCCGGTTTCGACACATTCGACGACATATTGCGCAGCACGCACGACGAAGAGGCGAACAATGAATCTGAAATGGTTTCTCTTTTCCTTCGAAGGCCGGATCGGGCGCATGCCGTGGTGGATCTACGCGCTGGTTTCCGCTTTGGTCAGCGCATTTTTCGATGCGGGTTCTCGCGGTTCGCCGGATGACGATCTGCCGCTGCTGGTGGTGCTCGTGCTTGTTGCGATCGCGGTCGTCGCGGTGTGGTCGTCGATTGCCGTCGGCGTGAAGCGGCTGCACGATATCGACAAGTCGGGATGGTGGATGCTGCTGCTCTTCGTGCCGATCGTCGGCGCGATCGCGTTGTTCGTGATGAACGGCTTCATCGCCGGCACGCCGCATGCGAACCGCTTCGGCGAGCCGCCGTCGTCCGACGAAGACGAACCGGCGCCGCAGGACCCGGCGTGACGCGCGGCACCTTCCCCAGGTGTGGCTTTTGCGCGTCGTGAAGCACGATCGCGCGCTCCGAATAAACCCTTAAATATTGTTCAGACAGGTTGCGCGTCGAAGCGAATCGGTACAGCATAGCTTTCACTCCGCCGGCGTTTTCCGCCGGCGGCGGCGCGTAAACGACAGCACGCGCCAGGCAGTCGGCCGTCTGCCCCGCTTCCATTCCGTGATACCGATAGCAGCATCGATGGCCTTTGCCCGGGTAGTGTGGCGCAAACGTTTGCTCACATTAAAACAACAGTCGAACAACAGTCCGGCCCGTCGGGCCAGTCGCCAGGAGATGTGTATGAATGTCCGCTTTCGCCGCCGCTTCCTGACCGCCGCGCTCGCCGCCGTCGCGGTCGCCGCCGCGCCGGCCGTCCACGCGCAATCTACGGCCAAGCCGAAGGTCGCGCTCGTGATGAAGTCGCTCGCCAACGAGTTCTTCCTGACGATGGAAACCGGCGCGAAGGAATACCAGAAACACAACGCGAGCCAGTTCGACCTGATCACCAACGGCATCAAGGACGAGACCGACACCGCGAACCAGATCCGCATCGTCGAGCAGATGATCGTGTCGAAGGTCGACGCGATCATTCTCGCGCCTGCCGATTCGAAGGCGCTCGTGCCGGTCGTGAAGAAGGCCGTCGACGCGGGCATCATCGTCGTGAACATCGACAACCGGCTCGATCCCGACGTGCTGAAGGCGAAGAACCTGAACGTGCCGTTCGTCGGCCCGGACAACCGCAAGGGCGCGCGCAAGATCGGCGACACCCTCGCGAAGCGGCTGAAGGCGGGCGATCAGGTCGGCATCGTCGAAGGCGTGTCGACGACGACCAATGCGCAGCAGCGCACGGCCGGCTTCCAGGACGCAATGAAGGCGGGCGGGATGAAGGTCGTGTCGGTGCAGTCCGGCGAATGGGAGATCGACAAGGGCAATGCGGTCGCCGCCGCGATGCTCAACGAATACCCGAACCTGAAGGCACTGCTGTGCGGCAACGACAACATGGCGATCGGCGCCGTGTCGGCCGTGCGCGCGGCCGGCAAACAGGGCAAGGTGCTCGTGGTCGGCTACGACAACATCAACGCGATCAAGCCGATGCTGAAGGACGGCCGCGTGCTCGCGACCGCCGATCAGTACGCGGCGAAGCAGGCTGTGTTCGGCATCGACACGGCGCTCAAGGCGATCGCCGAGCATCGCAAGCAGGCCGACATGTCCGGCGTGGTCGAGACGCCGGTGGATCTCGTGACGAAGTGACGCGGCCCCGATGCGGCCGCCGCCCTCAAGATTCCGGTGCGGCGGCCGTTATCCGGAGTGAGCGCGATCACGGCCGCTGCATGCACATGCACTTGTGAGCGTCACCCCCGCGCGCCGCGTGCGCGCGGCCGCAACCAGGATCGCGATGGAACCGACCTTCCAACCCTCCCGTTCAGCCATTCCCGTGCTGTCCGTATCCGGCATCGGCAAGACCTATGCGGAGCCCGTGCTCGCCGACGTCACGCTGACGCTCGAGCCGGGCCAGGCGCTTGCGCTGACGGGCGAGAACGGCGCGGGCAAGAGCACGCTGTCGAAGATCATCGGCGGGCTCGTTGAGCAAACCACCGGCACGATGCAGCTCGGCGGCCGCGCGTATGCGCCGGCGAGCCGCACGCAGGCCGAGGCGCTCGGCGTGCGCATGGTGATGCAGGAGCTGAACCTGCTGCCGACGCTGACGATTGCCGAAAACCTGTTCCTGAACCGCCTGCCGCGGCGCTTCGGGATCATCGACCGCGCGCGGCTGCGCGACGACGCGCGTGCCGCGATGGCGCAGGTCGGACTCGACGCGGTCGATCCCGATACGCCGGTCGGCGCGCTCGGCATCGGCCACCAGCAGATGGTCGAGATCGCGCGCAACCTGATCGGCGACTGCCGCGTTTTGATTCTCGACGAGCCGACCGCGATGCTGACCGCGCGCGAAGTCGAGTTGCTGTTCGAGCAGATCGACCGGCTGAAAGCGCGCGGCGTCGCCATCGTCTACATCTCGCACCGGCTCGAGGAACTCGCGCGTGTCGCCGAGCGGGTCGCGGTGCTGCGCGACGGCCGGCTCGTTCATGCGGGCGACATGGCGGCGACGACGTCCGACGGGCTCGTGACGCTGATGGTCGGGCGCGAGCTCGGCGAGCACATCGATCTCGGCGAGCGCCGTATCGGCGCGCCGCGGCTCGTCGTGTCGGGCCTCACCCGCGGGACGGCCGTGCGGGACGTGTCGCTCGAGGTGCGCGCGGGCGAGATCTTCGGCATCTCGGGGCTGATCGGCGCGGGGCGCACCGAGTTGCTGCGGCTGATCTACGGCGCCGATACGCCGGATGCGGGGATGATCGCGGTCGGCCAGCCGCTCAAGCCGGCGCGGATCGGTTCGCCCGTCGATGCGGTGAAGCACGGCATCGCGCTGATCACCGAGGATCGCAAGGGCGAAGGGCTGCTGCTGTCGCTGTCGATTTCCGCGAACGTGTCGCTCGGCCAGCTCGACCGGCTCGCGCGCGGCGGCATCGTCGACACCGCGCGCGAAACGGCGCTCGCCGAGCGGCAGATCGACGCGCTGCGGATTCGCACGCACGGCGCGGCGCAGGCGGTCGGCGAACTGTCGGGCGGGAACCAGCAGAAGGTCGTGATCGGCCGCTGGCTCGCGCGCGACATGGGTGTGCTGCTGTTCGACGAGCCGACGCGCGGGATCGATGTCGGCGCGAAGTTCGAGATCTACACTTTGATGGGCGCGCTCGCGCGCGAAGGCCGCGCACTCGTCGTCGTGTCGAGCGACCTGCGCGAGCTGATGCTGATCTGCGACCGGATCGGCGTGATGTCGGCCGGCCGCATGACCGCCGTGTTCGAGCGCGGCAACTGGACCCAGGATGCGCTGCTGGCCGCGGCGTTCGCCGGCTTCGGCCGCGAGACGCCGCCAGGCGGCGCGCAGCATCCGGACGCCGGGCCGGCGCAGGGCGCCGCTCCCGGCACTTCGACGACAGGACGACAGCAATGACCCAGCCTCCCGTATCCCCGACCGACGCAGGCGCACAGCAGACCGTGACGGGGCGCCGCGCGCGCACGCTGTCCGGCACGCGGCTCGGCCTGTCGAACTATCTCGGGCTCGCCGGCGCGCTCGCCGCGATGATCGCGCTGTTTTCGACGCTGAGCTCGCATTTCCTGACCTACGACACGTTCAGCACGATCGCGAACCAGATTCCCGATCTCGTCGTGATGTCGGTCGGGATGACCTTCGTGCTGATCATCGCCGGGATCGACCTGTCGGTCGGCTCGGTGCTCGCGCTCGCCGCGTCGATGGTCAGCGTCGCCGCGCTGAAATGGCAGTGGGGGCCGCTGCCGGCCGCGTTGATCGGGATCGCGGTCGCGACCGTCACGGGCGCGCTGACCGGCGCGGTCACGGTCGGCTGGCGGATCCCGTCGTTCATTGTGTCGCTCGGCGTGCTGGAGGCCGCGCGCGGCCTCGCATACCAGCTGACGAATTCGCGCACGGCCTATATCGGCGACGCGTTCGATTTCCTGTCGAACCCGATCGCGCTGGGCATCTCGCCGGCGTTCCTGATCGCGGTCGCGGTGATGATCGCGGCCCAGTTCGTGCTCACGCGCACCGTGTTCGGACGCTATCTCGTCGGGATCGGCACGAACGAGGAAGCCGTCCGACTTGCGGGGGTTAACCCGCGGCCGTATAAAATTCTCGTATTCGCATCGATGGGTGCGCTCGCGGGGCTTGCGTCGCTGTTCCAGATTTCACGGCTCGAGGCGGCCGATCCGAACGCGGGCGTGGGCCTCGAACTGCAGGTGATCGCGGCCGTCGTGATCGGCGGCACGAGCCTGATGGGCGGGCGCGGCTCGGTGATCAGCACGTTCTTCGGCGTGTTGATCATCTCCGTGCTGGCCGCGGGGCTGGCGCAGATCGGCGCGAACGAGCCGACGAAACGGATCATCACCGGCGCAGTCATCGTGGTGGCAGTCGTGCTCGATACGTATCGCAGCCGGCGCGCGCGCGCGCGGTAGAAATCACACAGAACAGACCAGAGAGAAACGGGAAATGGCGACGATCAAGGATGTGGCGGCCATGGCAGGCGTGTCGTTTACGACCGTCTCGCACGTGGTGAACAATTCGCGGCCGGTGTCCGCGGATGTGCGCGCGAAGGTCGAGGGCGCAATTCGCGAGTTGAATTACGTGCCGTCGGCCGTGGCGCGCTCGCTGAAGGCGCGTTCGACGGCGACCATCGGCCTCGTCGTGCCGAACAGCACGAATCCGTACTTTGCGGAGCTCGCGCGCGGCATCGAGGATCAGTGCGCGGCCAATGGCTATTGCGTGTTCTTCTGCAACTCGGACGACGATCCCGTGAAGCAGCGCAACTACCTGCGCGTGCTGCAGGAAAAGCGCATCGACGGGCTGATCGTCGCGTCGGCCGGCGAGGATGCGGTGCTGGCGCAGACGCTCGCGGACACGCATGCGCCGCTCGTCGTCGTCGACCGCAACATCGAGGGGCTCGCGGCCGACCTTGTGCAGATCGACCACGAGCGCGGCGCGTACCTGGCGACCCGCCACCTGCTGGAACTCGGGCACGCGAAGATCGGCTGCATCACGGGGCCGACCGACACGGCGGTCAGCGCGATGCGCGTGCACGGCTTCATCCGCGCGATGGCCGAACGCGGGATCGACATCGTGCCGGGCGCGATCGCGGAAAGCGACTTTTCGTGCCTCGGCGGTTATCACGCGGCGTCGCGGCTGTTCGAATCGGTGCGGCCGAGCGCGATCTTCGCGGGCAACGACCTGATGGGCGTCGGCGCGCTGCGCGCGGCGGCCGAGCGGGGGATCCGCGTGCCCGACGAATGCTCGATCATCGGTTTCGACGACATCGAGTTTTCCCGCTACACGTATCCGGCGCTGTCGACGGTCGGGCAGTCGGTGCGCGCGCTCGGCGAAATGGCCGCGCAGACGCTGATCGAGCGGATCGGCGGCGGCTCGACGGCCGCGCCGAGCCGCCGCCGCGTCGTGTCGCCGCGCCTCGTGCTGCGCGAATCGACGGCGATCTACCGCGAGCCGCCTGCATCCGGCGGTCGCGCATGACGGCGGCCGCAGCGGGTGCCGGCCGCGTGACGGTGGTCGGCAGTCTCAACATGGACCTCGTCGTGCGTGCGCCGCGGCTGCCGCTGCCGGGCGAAACGCTCGCCGGTCACGCGTTCGCGCAGGCGGCGGGCGGCAAGGGCGGCAACCAGGCCGTCGCCGCCGCGCGGCTCGGCGCGCAGGTCGCGATGATCGGCTGCGTCGGCGCGGATGCGCACGGCGCGGCGCTGCGCGCGGGCCTTGAAGCCGAGGGCATCGACTGCACGGGGCTCACGACGAGCGCGTCGGCGTCGACCGGCGTTGCGTTGATCGTCGTCGACGATGCGAGCCAGAACGCGATCGTGATCGTCGCGGGCGGCAACGGCGAGGTCACGACCGAAACGGTCGCGCGCCACGAAGCCGTGCTGGCGTCGGCCGACGTGCTGATCTGCCAGCTCGAGACGCCGCCGGACACGGTGTTCGCGGCGCTGTCGGCCGGGCGGCGGCTCGGCCGCACGGTGGTGCTCAATCCGGCCCCGGCCGTCGCACCGCTGCCGGACGGCTGGCTGCCGCTCGTCGATTACCTGATCCCGAACGAGGTCGAGGCGGCCGCGCTGACCGGGCTGCCCGTGCGCGACCCGGCCGAGGCGGAAGCCGCCGCGCGTGCGCTCCAGGCCGGCGGCGCGTGCAACGTGCTGGTCACGCTCGGCGCGCGCGGCGTGCTTGCGCTGACGGCCGACGGCACTGCGCGGCACTATCCGGCGCCGGCCGTGCAGGCCGTCGACACGACCGCGGCCGGCGATACCTTCATCGGCGGTTTTTCCGCGCGGCTCGCGGCCGGCGCGGACGTCGACACGGCCATCCGCTTCGCGCAACGCGCGGCGGCGCTGTCGGTCACGCGAGCGGGCGCGCAGCCGTCGATCCCGACGCTCGCCGAACTGGCCGATTAGGGCCCGATCCCCGACCCCCGAATTCCGCATTACGGCCGGCCCGTCGCATGAGACGGCCGGCCGCACTTCCGGCAACTTGCCGGAACCTCGGCCGACCTTCCCCCGATCCTGCTTGCTGAACCTGTCAGGTTTCGCATCAATTATTCAGTTATCTGTAATAAACATACGAATAATTCGAAAAAATTCGTTAAAACCATCAAGTTGTGCGCTGCACGGTCGTAAATGCACCGGGAGAAGCAATGCTTCGAGCCAACGGGCCGGGCCCGTTCATGACGACGCTATACAGGAAGGATGATGGTGTTCAGGAACCTGACGATTCGTGCGCGCATCGGTTTGACGATGGCGTTTCTGGCGGTGCTGCTGGGTGTAACCGGCGTGCTCGGGCTGTACGGGATGACGCGTTCGAACGACTCGACGCGCGAAATTTTCACGAACCAGATGCCGAGTGCGGTCGACGTGGCGGTCGCGGAAATGTTCGCCGCGCGCGAGCGTCTCGCGCTCGACCGCGCGGCGCTGCTGGCCGGCACGCCCGACTCCTCGGCCGCCGTCGAGCGCAGCCGCTCGATGCGCACGCAGTCCGACGCGTGGTGGCAGAAGTACCTCGCGCTGCCGCGCGGGCCGGAGGAGGATCGGCTCGCGCAGGATGTCGCCGCGAAGCGGCAGGCGCTGCAACGCGGCTGTGACGCGTTCGCGAGCGTCCTCGGGGCGGACCAGCGCGATCGCATCGGCGACGGCGCAAAGCAGCTTCAGGTGCTCTACAACGACCTCGCGACGTCGAGCGAAGCGCTGCGCAACTTCCAGTTTACCGATGCGCAGGCCAGCTTCAATCGCGCGGAATCGATGTTCGACACGTTACGCGTATTGTCGATTGCCGCGCTCATGGCCGGCGTTGCCGCTGCGCTGCTGTCGTGGCTGACGCTGAGCCGCGCGATCGGCCGCCCGATTGCCGACGCGCTCTCGCATTTCGACGCGATCGCCGCGGGCGACCTGCGCCGGCCGATCGTCGTGGAGCGGCGCGACGAGATGGGCCAGCTTCTCGAAGGTCTCGGGAAGATGCAGCGCGGGCTCGTGGACACGGTGCGTACCGTGCGCGGCGGCAGCGAGTCGATCGCGACGGCGGCCCGCCAGATCGCGGCCGGCAACATCGACCTGTCGTCGCGCACCGAGGAACAGGCCGCGGCGCTGCAGGAAACCGCGTCGAGCATGGAACAGTTGACCGGCACCGTGAAACAGAACGCGGACAATGCACGTCAGGCAAGCTCGCTGGCCGCGAACGCGTCGGAGATTGCAAACAAGGGCAATACGGTGGTCGGCCAGGTGGTCGGCACGATGGGCGAGATCAACGACAGCTCGGCGAAGATCGCGGACATCATCGTGATCATCGAGGGAATCGCGTTCCAGACCAACATTCTTGCGCTGAATGCGGCTGTGGAGGCCGCGCGCGCCGGAGAGGAAGGCCGCGGCTTCGCGGTCGTCGCGGGCGAGGTGCGCAGCCTCGCGCAGCGTTCGTCGGCCGCGGCCAAGGAGATCAAGGCGCTGATCGACGCGTCGGTGGAGCGCATCCGGTCGGGTTCCACGCTGGTCGACGAAGCAGGGCGCACGATGAGCGACGTGATCGGTGCGGTGCAGCGCGTGACGGACATCATGGGCGAGATCGCGGCGGCGTCGGAGGAGCAGAGCGGCGGGATCGACCAGGTGGCGCGCGCAGTCGCGCAGATGGACGAGGTCACGCAGCAGAATGCGGCGCTCGTCGAGGAAGCCGCGGCCGCCGCGCAGTCGCTCGACGAACAGGCTGCGCGCCTGCGTGAAACGGCGTCGGTATTCCAGCTCGACGACGAAGCGGCACGCTCGGGCGCTGCGGCTCCGGTTGCGGCGCGTCACGCGTCGCGTGCACCTTCCGCGGCGGTTGCCGTGCCCGTACCGGCTGCTGCGCGCGACGATCGCGATGCACCGCCGAAACGCACGACCGCAGCGATGCCTGCACGCAAGCCCGTCGCTGCACCGGCGCCGGCTGCCGCTACCGCCGGCGCCGACGACTGGGAGACCTTCTGATTCGCGCGTGCTGCGCATCTATCCCCATTTGGTGACGAACGACGCCCGCGACATGCGGGCGTTGTCGTTTCTGCGACGGACAAAATGTGACAGTGCGCATGAACGATCGTGCATCGTCGCGTGCAGCACGCAACCCGCACCGATGGATGCGCGCACCGGCGCGCGTCATGTTCCCGCATCCGTCGTACGGGTATTTCCGTAAGGGCACTGCGAAAAAAATTTGTAACGGCGTGCGCAGCGTGTCGTCGTAAACGGCCGCTCGAACGTATAGGGATGAAGGGGGAAGTGACGACGTCGGATGTGTCCAACGCACAAGACGTTCCGTTGTTCGACGAGACGCGACGGATGCAGTTTCTGCGGCTCGGGAGATCAATTGTAAAACGACGAAATGCGTTGTCCAAGCGCTGTTGTCGAGAATGACGAACTTCATACGAAGAGTTCGTGAAAAAAAATAAGAAAGGGTTTAGGATGAATTCGAACGAGCTTGCTTCTGCGCAGTCGTACGAAGGCAGGCAAGTCTTCAGACACAGGCGAGGGAGGTAGCATGGATATTTACAGCAGCTTCGCGAACCGCTTCGAAAAAACGCGAGAGGAAGAGCTCTCGCTGGAGGAGTACCTCGCGCTCTGCAAGAACGATCCATCCGCGTATGCCACGGCCGGCGAACGCATGCTGGCTGCGATCGGGGAACCTGAACACATCGATACCCGCAACGAGCCACGCCTGTCGCGGATCTTCGCGAACAAGGTCATCAAGGTCTATCCCGCATTTCGTGAGTTCTACGGAATGGAGGAAGTGATCGAGCAGGTGGTCGCGTATTTCCGTCACGCTGCGCAAGGGCTCGAAGAGAAGAAGCAGATCCTCTATCTGCTCGGTCCGGTGGGCGGCGGCAAGTCGTCGATCGCCGAGCGTCTGAAGCAACTGATGGAGCGCGTGCCGTTCTATTCGCTGAAGGGCTCGCCCGTCAACGAATCGCCGCTCGGGCTGTTCGACTACGATGAAGATGGCCCGATCCTCGAGGAACAGTACGGCATTCCGCGCCGCTACCTGAAGAGCATCCTGAGTCCGTGGGCCGTCAAGCGCCTGCATGAATACAACGGCGACATCCGCCAGTTCCGCGTCGTGCGCCGCTATCCGTCGATCCTGCGGCAGGTCGGCATCGCGAAGACGGAGCCGGGCGACGAGAACAACCAGGACATCTCGTCGCTGGTCGGCAAGGTCGACATCCGCAAGCTCGAACAGTATGCGCAGGACGATGCCGATGCATACAGCTACTCGGGCGGCTTGTGCCTCGCGAACCAGGGTCTGCTCGAATTCGTCGAAATGTTCAAGGCGCCGATCAAGGTGCTGCACCCGCTGCTCACCGCCACGCAGGAGGGCAACTTCAAGGGCACCGAAGGCTTCGGCGCGATTCCGTTCGACGGGGTGATCCTCGCGCACTCGAACGAGTCGGAGTGGAAGGCGTTCCGCAACAACCGCAACAACGAGGCACTGCTCGACCGGATCTTCGTCGTGAAGGTGCCGTACTGCCTGCGCGTGTCGGAAGAGACCAAGATCTACGAGAAGCTGATCCGCAACTCGTCGCTTGCCGAGGCCGTATGCGCGCCGGGCACGCTGAAGATGATGTCGCAGTTCTCGGTGCTGTCGCGCCTGCACGAGCCGGAGAATTCGAGCCTGTTCTCGAAGATGCAGGTATATGACGGCGAAAACCTGAAGGACACCGATCCGAAGGCGAAGTCGTACCAGGAATACCGCGACTACGCGGGCGTGGACGAAGGGATGACGGGCGTATCGACACGCTTCGCGTTCAAGATCCTGTCGCGCGTGTTCAACTTCGATTCGAGCGAGGTCGCGGCCAACCCCGTGCACCTGATGTACGTGCTCGAACAGCAGATCGAACGCGAGCAGTTCCCGCCGGAAATCGAGCAGAAGTACCTGTCCTTCGTGAAGGACGTGCTCGCGTCGCGCTACGCGGATTTCATCGGCAAGGAGATCCAGACGGCCTACCTCGAGTCGTATTCGGAGTATGGCCAGAACATCTTCGACCGCTATGTCACGTATGCCGACTTCTGGATCCAGGACCAGGAATTCCGCGATCACGACACGGGCGAGAGCTTCGATCGCGCCGCGCTGAACGCGGAGCTGGAGAAGATCGAGAAGCCGGCCGGCATCAGCAATCCGAAGGATTATCGCAACGAGATCGTGAACTTCGTGTTGCGTGCACGGGCGGCGAATGCCGGCAAGAACCCCGTGTGGACGAGCTACGAGAAGTTGCGCGTCGTGATCGAGAAGAAGATGTTCTCGAACACCGAGGAACTGTTGCCGGTGATTTCGTTCAACGCCAAGGGTTCGGCGGAGGAGCAGCGCAAGCATGAGGACTTTGTGAACCGGATGGTCGCGAAGGGCTATACGCCGAAGCAGGTGAGGCTGCTTTGCGACTGGTACCTGCGCGTGCGCAAGTCGTCATGACGCGCGCGGTACCGCGCCCGTGCGGCGAGTCCGTACGGGCGCTTTCAGAGACGCTGCCCGCATGACGGCAGACGGCATGTGCGGCGAGCGTCCCGGCGTATCGACTTTCGAGCGGGAGACCGGGAGTGCTTCATCAAATCATCGACCGCAGGCTGGCCGGCAAGAACAAGAGCATCGCCAACCGCGAACGCTTTCTGCGTCGCGTCAAGAACTACATTCGTCGTGCCGTGTCCGACGCGGTGCGCGACCGTAGCATCAAGGATATCCAGAGCACGCAGAGCATCACGATCCCGCGCAAGGACATCGCGGAGCCGAATTTTCGGCACGCGCCGGGCGGGCGTCGTGAATACGTGCACCCCGGCAACGAGGACTACGTGCGCGGCGACAAGATTCCGCGCCCGCAGGGCGGCTCGGGCGGCGGCGGCAGTCAGGCGAGCAACGAGGGCGAAGGGCAGGACGACTTCGTATTCGAGCTGTCGCGCGACGAGTTCATGCAGTACTTCTTCGACGATCTCGAACTGCCGCGCCTCGTGAAGACGCACCTGCTGACGGTGCCGAGCTGGAAGAACGTGCGTGCGGGCTGGTCGGCGGAAGGCACGCCGAACAACATCGACGTCGTGCGTTCGCTGCGCAGCGCGCTCGGCCGGCGCATCGCGCTCGGCTCGCCGCTCGTCAACGAGCTGCGCGAACTCGAGGCGCAGCTCGAAGCGATGAAGAACGATCCGGCAGACCGCCGCGCGGAAATCGCGACGCTGGAGGCCGAGATCCATCACCTGAAAGGGCGCATCTGGCGGATTCCGTTCATCGATCCGTTCGACCTGCGCTACATCAACCGCGTGAAGCAGCCGCAGCCGTCGAGCCAGGCCGTGATGTTCTGCCTGATGGACGTGTCGGGCTCGATGGACGAGCAGCGCAAGGATCTCGCGAAGCGCTTCTTCATCCTGCTTTACCTGTTCCTCAAGCGCAACTACGAGCGCATCGAGGTCGTGTTCATCCGTCACCATACGCGTGCGGAGGAAGTCGACGAAGATACCTTCTTCCATTCGACCGAGAGCGGCGGCACGGTCGTGTCGAGCGCGCTCGAACTGATGCGCAAGGTGATGAACGAGCGCTACTCGCCGACCGAGTGGAACATCTACGGCGCGCAGGCGTCCGACGGCGACAACTGGACCGACGATTCGCCGAAGTGTCGCAAAATCCTGGAAGAGGATATCCTCACGAAGACGCGTTACTTCGCGTATATCCAGGTCGCGCCGGAAGAGCAGAACCTGTGGCTGGAATACGCGCAACTGGCACTGTCGCAACCGCATCTCGCGATGAAAAAAGCAGAATCGGCTGCCGACATTTACCCGGTGTTTCGCGAATTGTTCGAAAAGCAGGTGGAAATGTCATGACGACCCGCCATCTGCACAACGAGTCGCGCGGCTACCAGCCGCGCCCTTCCGGTGACGACACGGCCGGCCCTGCCGCATCGCAGCAACGCGCGCAGGCCGAACCGCCGTCGCCGGCCGCCGACTTGCCCGGCGCCGGGCAAAAGGAAGCGCGTATGAACGTTGCCGAACGCAAGCCGCTGCCGTGCCCGTCCGACTGGACGTTCGAACTGCTCGAGGAATACGACACGCACATCGCGCAGGTCGCCGAACAATACGAACTCGACATCTACCCGATCCAGCTCGAACTGATCAGCGCCGAGCAGATGATGGACGCGTATGCGTCGGTCGGGATGCCGGTCAACTACCGCCACTGGTCGTTCGGCAAGCACTTCCTCTCGACCGAGAAGAGCTACCGGCGCGGCCAGATGGGCCTCGCGTACGAAATCGTCATCAATTCGAACCCGTGCATCGCGTACCTGATGGAAGAGAACACGATGACGATGCAGGCGCTCGTCATCGCGCACGCGGCGTACGGGCACAACTCGTTCTTCAAGGGCAATTACCTGTTCCGGCTGTGGACCGACGCGCACGCGATCATCGACTATCTCGTGTACGCGAAGAATTACGTCGCCGAATGCGAGGAGCGCTACGGCCTCGATCGCGTCGAGGAACTGCTCGATTCGTGCCATGCGCTGATGAATTACGGCGTCGACCGCTACAAGCGGCCGCAGAAGCCGTCGCTGTCGAAGGAAGCGGCGCTGCGGCGCGAGCGCGAAGCGTACCTGCAGTCGCAGGTGAATGAGCTGTGGCGCACGCTGCCGGGCAAGAAGCCCGAGCTGATGGAAGAGCAGGAAGGCCGCTATCCGCCCGAGCCGCAGGAGAACCTGCTGTATTTCGCGGAGAAGAACGCACCGCTGCTCGAACCGTGGGAGCGGGAGGTGATCCGCATCGTGCGCAAGATCGGCCAGTATTTCTACCCGCAGCGGCAGACGCAGGTGATGAACGAAGGCTGGGCGACGTTCTGGCACTACACGCTGCTGAACACGCTGTACCACCAGGGCAAGCTGGAAGACGGCTTCATGATGGAGTTCCTGCATTCGCACAGCAACGTGGTCTACCAGCCGCCCGTCACGAAGCCGTACTACAGCGGGATCAACCCGTATGCGCTCGGTTTCTCGATGATGAGCGACATCCGGCGGATCTGCGAATCGCCGACCGAAGAAGACTACAAGTGGTTTCCGGAGATCGCGGGCACCCCGTGGCTGCCGGCAATGCACTACGCGATGCGCAATTTCAAGGACGAGAGCTTCATCGCGCAGTACCTGTCGCCGAACCTGATCCGCGAGATGCGGCTCTTCTCGGTGCTCGACGACGACATGCGCGATTCGCTCGAGGTGTCGGCGATCCACGACGAATCCGGCTACCAGTACGTGCGGCAGGCGTTGTCGCGGCAATACGACATCCATCACCGCGAGCCGAACATCCAGGTGTGGGCCGTCAACACGCGCGGCGACCGCAGCCTCACGCTGCGCCACTTCATGACCGACAACCGCCACCTGTCGAACGACAGCGACGAGGTGCTCAAGCACATGGCGCGGCTCTGGCAGTTCGACGTGTATCTGGAAAGCGTCGACGAGGCCGGCACCGTGCGCAAGCGCTACGAGTGCCGCTACGTGCCGCCGGAGGTGCACGTATGAACGTCGCTTTCAAATAGTTTGCATCGGACGCCAGCCTCCAGGCTGGCGTTTTCATATGACGAGCACGTAGTGGTAGAAAATTTTTCTACATCCGGACGAACCCGGAAAGCCTGTTACTTTACATTTCGCTAAAATCCCGTAGCGCCGTGCGCCGGAACCGGTGCCACGCGCGACCGCACGCGGCGGCCCCGAGCCGTCTCGCCCAGAAAGCACTAAAAGGAACAGACCAACCCATGGACGTCCAGACCGACCAAGCTGCGCTATCCGCGCATGACACCCGGCGGCGCGTGTTCGCCATCGTCGGCGCCTCATCGGGCAACCTCGTCGAGTGGTTCGATTTTTATATCTACTCGTTCTGCGCGCTGTACTTCGCGCCGGCGTTCTTCCCGAGCGGCAACACGACGACGCAGCTGCTGAACACGGCCGGCGTGTTCGCGGCCGGCTTCCTGATGCGTCCGATCGGCGGCTGGCTGTTCGGCCGCATCGCCGACCGTCACGGCCGCCGCGCCGCGATGATGATCTCGGTGCTGATGATGTGCGGCGGTTCGCTCGTGATCGCGGTGCTGCCGACCTACGCGCAGATCGGCGCGCTCGCGCCGGCGCTGCTGCTGGTCGCGCGCCTGTTCCAGGGCCTGTCGGTGGGCGGCGAATACGGCACGAGCGCGACCTACATGAGCGAGGTCGCGCTGAAGGGCCGGCGCGGCTTCTTCGCGTCGTTCCAGTACGTGACGCTGATCGGCGGCCAGCTGTGCGCGCTGCTGGTGCTCGTGGTCCTGCAGCAGACGCTGTCGACCGACGAGCTGAAGGCGTGGGGCTGGCGCGTGCCGTTCGTGGTCGGCGCGGCGGCCGCGCTGATCTCGCTGTACCTGCGGAAATCGCTCGACGAGACCTCGACCAGCGCGTCGCGCGACAAGAAGGACGCCGGCACGATCCGCGGCGTGTGGCAGCACAAGGGCGCATTCTTCACGGTGGTCGGCTTCACGGCCGGCGGCTCGCTGATCTTCTACACGTTTACCACGTACATGCAGAAGTACCTCGTGAACACGGCCGGCATGCACGCGAAGACAGCCAGCAACGTGATGACCGTCGCGTTGCTCGTCTACATGCTGATGCAGCCGGTGTTCGGCGCGCTGTCCGACCGGATCGGCCGCCGCACGTCGATGATCCTGTTCGGCTCGTTCGCGGTGATCGGCACGGTGCCGCTGATGCATGCGCTGAAGGACGTGACGAGCCCGGTGGCCGCGTTCGTGCTGATCACGGTCGCGCTGGCGATCGTCAGCTTCTACACGTCGATCAGCGGCCTCATCAAGGCCGAGATGTTCCCGCCCGAAGTGCGCGCGATGGGCGTCGGCCTGTCGTACGCGGTCGCGAACGCGATCTTCGGCGGCTCGGCCGAGTACGTCGCGCTGTGGTTCAAGTCGGTCGGCAGCGAGGAAACCTTCTACTGGTACGTGACCGTGCTGTGCGCGATCTCGTTGATCGTGTCGTGGCGGATGCGCGATCCGAGCAAGGAAGGGTACCTGCGTCACGAGCCGTGACCGGTTGCGCGCTCGAGCGCAAGCTCATCGTGCCGCGCGCGATAACGATATCGAAATCGATTCGTTGCTGGTGGCGGGCGCGCCGCTTAACCTGAATCCGTAGTTCGTGTGACACCTCCTTGACTGGGATTCACGCCCGCTGCCTGCAGCGGGCGTTTTTTTGTTCCGGTCGTTCGCGTGTCCGGGATATACAATCGGCAGCGCCCGTCCGAGGCGCCATCGACGATTGAAAAAATATCCATGAAAGAACAACGATCATCCATTCCGGGCCTGACGATCCTGCTGGCCGTCGTCAATCTCGCCGTCTTCCTGCTGATGTGGCGGCAGGCATCGTACGGCGCGCTGCCGAACAGCCTGTTGCTCGGCTGGGGCGCCAATTTCGCGCCGTATACGCTGACCGGGCAGCCGTGGCGCCTGCTGACCAGCGCGTTCCTGCACGGCGGCTGGCAGCATCTGGCGCTGAACCTCTACATGCTGATCGTGCTCGGCACCGTGCTCGAGCGCGCGGGCGGCTCGCTGCGGTTCGGCGTCGCGTACCTGCTGTCGGCGCTCGGTGGCTCGCTGTTGAGCGCGCTCTGGTCCGGGTATCACGAGGTCGGCGCAATGCAGGTCGCGTTCGGCATCGTGTTGCCGACGAGCGGCATCCGCCCGGTCGTCAGCGTCGGCGCGTCGGGCGCGCTGATGGGGCTGGCCGGCGCGGCCGCCGCGTTCGCATTGCACCGGCGCGTGGACAGCGGCCGCGATGCGAGCGTCGTCATCAATCTCGGCGCGGTGGCCCAGGTGATCGCCATCAACCTGGTGTCGGGGTTCTTCATTTCCGGTATCGACCAGGCGGCGCATCTGGGTGGCGTCGTCACGGGTTTCGTCGTCGGCTGGATACTGTACGGCTTTCGTCCTTCGGGCGCATCGCTGCGCGGCGCGGTCCTGCCGGTCGCGCTGGCGGTGCTGGGCAGCGGCGCGATGATGTTCGCGGCGCAGCGCGCGGGCAGCGCCGAGCTGCAGGAGCTGCGCACGGCCGTGGACCGCGAGCGCGCGCAGGACGACGCGCGGCAGCAGGCGAAGCGCGATGCGGACACGATCGCCGAGCAGATTCGCGACGACGAGCAGCATCGCGCCGCGCCCGTGTCGGCGGAGCTGGCCGCGGGTACGGTCGTCCCGGTCGGCAAGGGCACCTATGCAATGGTGATGGGCGCATCGGGCAAGCGCCTGTACATCACCGACAACGACGCGAACACGCTCGTCGTCGTCGACGTCGACAAGCGCGCGGTGGTCCGCACGATTGCCGGAGAGCCGTTCAAGACGGGGCTCGACGGTTGTCCGGGCAACATGTGCCGCGGCCGCGGCGCAAGCGGGGTAGTTGTCAGCCCGGACGAGCGCTATGCGTACGTGACGTCGATGCGCGAGGGCAGCGTCGTGCGCATTGATCTGGCGAGTGGCAAGATCGTCGACAGCGCGACGCTCGGCCGGTTTCCGCGCGCGATCGTCGCATCGGCATCGCACGACAGGCTCTACGTGCTGAACGGCGTCGACGACACGGTGTCCGTCGTCAGCATCACGTACTGGCCGCAGGTCGTCGCGACGCTGAAACTGGGCGACGGCGACGGGGCGGGCGTCGAGTTCGGGCGGCCGCTGTCGATGTGGCTGTCGCCGGACGGCAAGCAACTGAACGTCAACGCGATGCAGAAAGGCACGATCGTCGCGTTCGATACGTCGACGAACGAGCCGGTCCGCTCGTATCCGCTCGATGCGGGCTTCATCCAGGCGGAACCGGGCGCGCCGGGCGCGGGAACGTGGCTCTACGGCGCGTCGTCGGTCAAGTGGGTGGACCCGGCGAGCCTGGCGCCGCTGAAGACCTATCCGGTCTGCCAGACTTCGGCGCACGGTTTTGACGGCAGCGGCGACGGCAAGCTGATCGCCGTGACCGCATACGACGGCTCGCCGATGCGCGTGATCAAGGTGGCGACCCGCCGCACCGTCGGCGAATTTCCGGTGGCGGGCGGCGTGTCGCAGGTGATCTTCGCGCCGGACCATCGCACGCTCTACGCACTGGGCGCTGCGGGCACGCTGTCGTTCCTCAGCATGGACCGCTCGCTCGATTACCTGAAGGACACGGACGGAGGCGAGTTCCTGTGTGCGGCGTCCGCGGACGGGGAAGCGGGCGGCGACGGCGAGTGATCGCCTTGCTCGCCTCATGACCAAACCCGCAGAGCAAAGCACCATTTGTTGGTTCGGATTCGCCGCGCGCGCTGATACGTTAGCGGCTTCGCGACCACACACGCCGTCGCGATGTTCCTCGAACCGGGCCGCCGCGCGATCCGCGGCGGCCTTCATAACAAATCAGGTCGTGCTCATGAAAATCCACACACTCGCTACGTGGCTCGTCGGGGCTGCGCTCGTCACGGCAGGCACCGTCGCGCATGCGGACCGCCTCGACGATATCAAGAAAGCCGGCGTGCTGCGCGTCGCGACGTTCGACAGCAATCCGCCGTTCGGCTATGTCGATGCCAGGAACAACCACATCGTCGGCCTCGATGTCGATTATGCGAAGGCGCTTGCCGACAAGCTCGGCGTGAAGCTGCAGCTCCAGCCGACCAACCCCGCGAACCGCATTCCGTTCCTGACGTCCGGCAAGGTCGATCTCGTGCTCGCGAACTTCACGATCACCGACGAACGTGCGAAGCAGGTCGATTTCAGCATTCCGTATTTTTCGTCGGGCCAGCAGTTTCTCGCGAAGAAGGGCGTGCTGAAATCGGCCGACCAACTCAACGGGCTGCGCGTCGGCGCCGACAAGGGCACGACGAACGAGATCGCGCTGCGCGAGAAATTCCCGAAGGCGACGATCGTCGCGTATGACGACACGCCGTTCGCGTTCGCCGCGCTGCGCGCCGGCAACGTGCAGGCGATCACGCAGGACGGCCCGAAGCTGATCGGGTTGCTCGCGAACGTGCCTGACAAGCAGAACTACGAGATTCCGGCATTCACGATCTCGAACGACTACATGGGGGTCGGCGTGCCGAAGGGCGAGACGCGCCTGCTCGGCTTCGTCAACGACACGCTGAAGGGCCTCGAGGCGAACGGCCGCGCCGTGCAGATCTACGACGCATGGTTCGGGCCGACGACGAAGACGCCGCTCACGCGCATCTTCCGGATCGGCGACAAGACCTGATCCGCACCGCACCGCACGCGCGTCGCGACGTACCGGAACATCGGCAGCGCGGCGCTTTCCGTTTTCTTCCGATCGCGCGCTTCGCGCCCGCACCACAGCATGCTCGGGTTGGCTCCCAAATATCTGTCCTGGCTCTGGCAGGGCTTCCTGCTGACACTCGGCCTCGCGGCCGCGTCGGCCGTCGCCGCGACCGCCGGCGGGCTGCTGCTCGCGGTCATGCGTCATGCGAGCGGCACGGCGCCGCGCATGGCGGCAGCCGCGTACGTCGTCGCGTTCCGCAACACGCCGCTGCTCGTGCAGCTGCTGTTCTGGTATTTCGGTGTCGCGTCGTTGCTGCCCGACACATGGATCGCGTGGCTGAATGCGCGGCATGCATTGAGCGCGGGCCCGTTCACACTCGCGTGGCCGTCGTTCGAATTCGTCGCGGGCTGGGTCGGGCTGAGCGCCTATACGGCCGCGTTCGTCGCCGAGGAATGCGAAGCCGGCCTGCGTGGCGTGCGGCGCGCGCAGCATGACGCGGCAGCCGCGCTCGGCCTCACGCCGATGCAGTCGCTGCGTTACGTGGTGCTGCCGCAGGCCGTGCGCATCGCGTTGCCGCCGCTGTTCGGTCAATACATGAATCTCGTGAAGAACTCGTCGCTCGCGATGGCGATCGGCGTGGCCGAGCTGTCGTACGCATCGCGGCAGGTCGAGACCGAGACGTTCAAGACCTTCGCTGCGTTCGGTGTCGCGACCTTGCTGTACGTCGCGGCGGTAGCCGCGATCGAGGCCGGTGCATACGCGGCCACGCAATGGCGCGACCGGCTGGGAGCGGGGCGCTGACGATGGACTTTTCGCTGCTGCTCGCCAACCTGCCGTACCTGCTTGTCGGCGCATTCCCGGACGGCCCGCTCGGCGGCGCCGCGCTGTCGCTGGTGCTGGCGATCGCGTCGGCCGTTGCATCGGCCGTGCTCGGCATCGCGCTCGGCGTGGCGATGGCGCTCGCACGCGGCCCGGCGCGCGTGCTGCTGCTCGCGTTCATTGGCTTTTTCCGCGCGATTCCCGTGCTGATGCTGATCTTCTGGACATACTTCCTGATGCCCATGCTGCTGCACATGGACGTGCCGGGGCTCGCGACGGTGGTATGCGCGCTCGCGCTGATCGGCGGCGCCTATCTCGCGCATGCGGTGCATGCGGGCATCGTCGCGGCAGGCGACGGGCAATGGCAGGCCGGGCTGTCGCTCGGGCTTACGCGCTGGCAGACGGTGCGTCATGTGCTGCTGCCGCAGGCGATCCGGATCATGACGCCGTCGTTCGTCAACCAGTGGGTCGCGCTCGTGAAGGACACGTCGCTCGCGTATATCGTCGGCGTGCCGGAACTGTCGTTCGTCGCGACGCAGGTGAACAACCGGCTGATGGTGTATCCGGCGCCGATTTTCCTGTTCGTCGCGGTGATCTATCTGGTGCTGTGCACGTCGCTCGACGGCGCGGCGCGCTGGCTGCTGTCGCGCCGTCCGCGCGCGGAACGCGCCGCGCAGGCGGCGGCCGAGCGCACGGAGCCCACGCGGTGATGGTGTGCCGCTGCGATGGCAGCGGCCGCCGCGAACTGCCGGTGAGGAAGCATCGGTGAGCGAGTATCCGCACGGACAGCGCACCGGGCCGGCCGGGCCTGGCGTGCAGTACGGACAAGGGCGGTAGAGGAGCTGCCGCCCGCGCTGCCGCTCATCGAGCGGCAGCGGGCGGCTCGCGTCGTTACGACGCCGAGTAGTGCGTATTGAAGACCGCGCGCAGCGTCGATTTGTCGGTCGCGAAGTCGCCCCACAGCGGCCCGTCGTTCTGCGCGAACGCAAACGGTGCCGTATCGATCGACGCGAGGCGGAAGCGCCACTGCGCCGCTTCCTGGCGGAACGCGGTGAGCTGCATGTCGGACAGCGCCGTCTGCGCGCTGGCGAGCGTGACGAGCGGATCGACCGGATCGTTCGCGACGCGCACTTCGAAATGCAGGTGCGGGCCCGTTGCGGCGCCCGTCATCCCGACCGAGCCGATACGCTGGCCCTGCTTCACGGTTTCGCCCGTCTTGAGCCCGCGCGCGAATGCGGACAGGTGCGCGTAGTAGGTCGAGTAGCCGTCCGCGTGATCGACGATCACGTAGCGGCCGTAGCCGCCCGGATCGGTGCCGACGAACGACACGACGCCGTCGGCCGCTGCGTCGACGGGCGTGCCGCTCGGCGCGGCGAGATCGACGCCCGTATGGAACGCCATCGCCTGCGACAGCGGATGGATGCGCTCGCCGAAGAACGAGCTGATGCGCGTCCACTTGACCGGCATCGTGAACGCGGCGGCTTCGAGCGGCGAACCGTCGAGCGTGTAGTACGCACCGTGTTCGGCGCCCGGCGCGCGGAACCAGATCGCACCGAACGTGCGGCCGGCGACGCGCAACTCGAGCGCGGTGAGGCGCGGCGTGCCGTCGTTGGTATCGAATGCGACGCGGTAATAGTCGCCGCGCTGCGCACTCGCGCGCATCGCGACCTTGCCGCTGACGAGATCGCCGAACTGGATGCGCACTTCGGGCGGCACGTCGAGACGGTTCAGCGTATCGGACAGCGTGAGCTCGATGTCGCCCGCGCGCATCCCGTGCTGGTTTTCGGGCGACGCGAACTGGAACAGGCTCGTATAGCCGAGCATGTCGTTGCGGTGCGCGCTGAGCGGCGCGAACAGGCCCGGCTGCACGTTGCGGTCGTTGCGTTCATTGCGCTCGCCGATCGTGCGGGCGAGCTCGTTCGTCACGAAATGCTGCGCGGTGGGAAACGGCGTGTCGGACAGCACGCGCTGCGGCAGCGCGGCCGTGCCCGAGTCGACGGCGCCCGGCAGTTGCGACACGGCTGGCAGCGCGGCGGCGAGGCCGAGTGCGGCGAGGGCGCCGAGCACGGCGGCCGGCACGAGCGCGCGCACGACGCGCTGCGCGCGGCCGGGCGCGACAGCATCAGGGGTTACGGCAGGCTTGACCAAGGTGTCCACATCCAGGAAGGCGGTTCAAAGGGGTGTGGGCAGGGGCCGCCGGCGGCACATCCGTCGGCGACGGGGCGGGTGGCGGGCGTGCAACAAAACAGGCCCCGCCAGGGGCCTGTATCGTTCCCGTTCGACCCAACGCGCGGGGCGGCCCGCTTCGAACGGCGGCGTGCATGCCGGGTCGAACCCGGTTATCACGAAGACGCTAAAGAAAGATGACAGCGTCAGTCTACCGATGTTCCGCAAAATGTTAAAAATTTTAAAGGGGGTCGGCTCATTCGTTTCGCAGTGCGGTAAATCGGGTTAAATCAGCATTTATTACGACAATTCACGTCAGCCCGGCAATTTGTGCGCGGCCATGCAGCGCGGCGGACGTTCGGATGGCGTCGAAGCCGGCGTCGAGCATCGCTTCGGCGTCGTTCCACAGGTTGCCGCGCAGCCGGTTGGTCCAGATCATCGACGCGAACACGCCTTCGAGCAGCGACACGAGATAGACGGCAGCCAGATGCACGTCGAGATCGGCGGCGATTTCGCCGGCCGCGATCGCACGGCGCAGCAGCGCCTTCGTGATCCGCAGCATCTGCAGCTCGAGCAGCATGCGGCGCCGCTGCAGCGCGCCGTTTTCCTCGCTCTGCTCGCACTTCGTATAGAGGATCACGAGCACGCGCTGCATCGGGCCCGGCTCGCCGCATTCCTGCAGGTAGTGCGAGGCGGCGCGCCGCAGCGTGTCGAGTGGCGGCAGGCCGTCGCCCGCGTCGAAACCTTCCGACGTGCGCGCGAACGCTCGGTCGCACATCGCGAGACACACTTCCATCTTGTTGCGGTAGTGGCCGTAGACGGCGCCCCGCGACATCCCGGCGGCCTCGGCGAGGTCCGCCATCGCGGTTTGCGCGACGCCTTTCTCGAGCAGCACGAGCTCGGCGGCGTCGAGGATCCGGTGCTTGATGGCGAGCGATTCTTCCCGGGTCTTGCGGGCCATGTCGTGAGTTTCCTTACAATTCGCTGTCGTTTTATTGAGACAGTGTGGCGGTCGGATTGAAACAGCGTTTAATTAATCAGTCGTGACTGATTATAATCGGCCACCCTGAGCCGCCGCATTGTATCGGCGGCGAACGATCCGAGGTCATAGATGAATAACAATCGCTTCCTGTTGCGCCACCGGCTGGCGCCATTCGCGCTGGCGGCCGTGCTGGCCGTGGCCGGCTGCGGAAAGGGCGACAAGGACGCAGCGCCGGAGACCGCGAAGCAGGCGACCGTCGTGACGGTACGCCCGACGGCCGTGCCGATGACCGTCGAATTGCCGGGCCGGCTCGACGCATACCGGCAGGCGGAAGTGCGCGCGCGGGTCGCGGGCATCGTTACCGCGCGCACCTACGAGGAAGGCCAGGAAGTGAAGCAGGGCGCGGTGCTGTTCCGCATCGATCCAGCGCCGCTGAAGGCCGCGCGCGACGCCGCGCAGGGCGCGCTCGCGAAGGCGCAGGCCGCCGCGCTCGCGGCGAGCGACAAGCGCCGCCGGTACGACGATCTCGTGCGCGACCGCGCGGTGAGCGAGCGCGACCACACCGAAGCCGTCGCCGACGACACGCAGGCGAAGGCCGGGGTCGCGTCCGCGAAGGCCGAACTCGCGCGTGCGCAGTTGCAGCTCGACTATGCGACCGTCACCGCGCCGATCGCGGGCCGCGCACGGCGCGCGCTCGTGACCGAAGGCGCGCTCGTCGGCCAGGACCAGGCGACGCCGCTCACGACCGTCGAACAGCTCGATCCGATCTACGTGAACTTCTCGCAGCCGGCCGCCGACGTCGACGCGCTGCGCCGCGCGGTGAAGAGCGGACGCGCGACGGGCATTGCACAGCACGACATCGCGGTGACGCTGTTGCGCGCCGATGGGTCCGCGTATCCGTTGAAAGGCAAGCTGCTGTTCAGCGATCTCGCGGTCGATCCGACCACCGACACCGTCGCGATGCGCGCGCTGTTCCCGAATCCGGAGCGCGAGCTGCTGCCGGGCGCGTATGTACGGATCGCGCTCGACACGGCGGTCGACCAGCGGGCGATCCTCGTGCCGCGCGACGCGCTGCTGCGCACGACCGACCGCACGTCGGTGCGCGTGGTCGGCGCGAGCGGCAAGGTCAAGGACGTCGAGGTCGTCGCCGACCAGATGAGCGGCCATGACTGGCGCATCACGCGCGGCCTGACGGGCGGCGAGCGCGTGATCGTCGACAACGCCGCGCAGTTCGCGCCCGATACGGCCGTCAAGCCCGTCGAGCAGGCGCCGCCGTCGAAGGTGGCGCCGGCAGCGGCCGCTTCGCACGCGGCCGCCCGTCAAACCTGACCGGTTCAAACCAATCACCATGGCACGTTTCTTCATCGATCGCCCCGTCTTCGCGTGGGTGATCGCAATCTTCATCATGCTGGGCGGCGCGTTCGCGATCCGCGCGCTGCCCGTTGCGCAGTACCCGGACATCGCGCCGCCCGTCGTCAGCATCTATGCAACGTACCCGGGCGCGTCCGCGCAGGTCGTCGAGGAATCGGTGACTGCGCTGATCGAGCGCGAAATGAACGGCGCGCCGGGGCTGATGTATACGTCCGCGACGAGCAGCGCCGGGGCGGCGTCGCTGTACCTGACGTTCAAGCAGGGCGTGAACGCCGATCTCGCGGCCGTCGAAGTGCAGAACCGGCTGAAGACGGTCGAGGCGCGGCTGCCCGAGCCCGTGCGCCGCGACGGCATCCAGGTCGAGAAGGCCGCCGACAACATCCAGCTCGTGGTGTCGCTCACGTCCGACGACGGCCGGATGACCGACGTGCAGCTCGGCGAGTATGCGTCGGCGAACGTCGTGCAGGCGCTGCGCCGCGTCGACGGCGTCGGCAAGGTGCAGTTCTGGGGCGCCGAATATGCGATGCGGATCTGGCCCGACCCGGTGAAGATGGCCGGGCACGGCCTCACCGCGTCGGACCTCGCGTCGGCCGTGCGCGCGCACAACGCGCGCGTGACGATCGGCGACATCGGCCGCAGCGCGGTGCCGGACAGCGCGCCGATCGCGGCGACCGTGTTCGCCGACGCACCGCTGAAGACGCCGGCCGAATTCGGCGCGATCGCGCTGCGCACGCAGGCCGACGGCTCCGCGCTGACCCTGCGCGACGTCGCGCGCATCGAGTTCGGCGGCAACGACTACAACTATCCGTCGTACGTGAACGGCAAGGTCGCGACCGGGATGGGCATCAAGCTCGCGCCGGGCTCGAACGCGGTGTCCACCGAGAAGCGCGTGCGTGCGGCGATGGACGAGCTGTCCGCGTACTTCCCGCCGGGCGTGAAGTACCAGATCCCGTACGAGACGTCGTCGTTCGTGCGCGTGTCGATGAACAAGGTCGTCACGACGCTGATCGAGGCCGGCGTGCTCGTGTTCCTCGTGATGTTCCTGTTCATGCAGAACCTGCGCGCGACGCTGATCCCGACGCTCGTCGTGCCGGTCGCGCTCGCGGGTACGTTCGGCGTGATGTACGCGGCCGGCTTCTCGATCAACGTGCTGACGATGTTCGGGATGGTGCTCGCGATCGGCATCCTGGTCGACGACGCGATCGTCGTGGTCGAGAACGTCGAGCGGCTGATGGTCGAGGAAGGGCTCGGCCCGTACGACGCGACTGTCAAGGCGATGACGCAGATCAGCGGCGCGATCGTCGGGATTACGGTCGTGCTGACGTCGGTGTTCGTGCCGATGGCGTTCTTCGGCGGCGCGGTGGGCAACATCTACCGGCAGTTCGCGCTGTCGCTCGCGGTGTCGATCGGCTTCTCGGCGTTTCTTGCGTTGTCGCTGACGCCCGCGCTGTGCGCGACGCTGCTCAAGCCCGTGTCCGGCGAGCATCATGAGAAGCGCGGCTTCTTCGGCTGGTTCAACCGTTTCGTCGCGCGTTCGACGCAGCGCTACGCGACGCGCGTCGGCGCGATGCTGAAGAAGCCGGTGCGCTGGCTGGTCGTCTACGGCGCGCTCACCGCGGCGGCGGCGCTGATGCTCATGCAACTGCCGACCGCGTTCCTGCCGGACGAGGACCAGGGCAATTTCATGGCGATGGTGATCCGGCCGCAAGGCACGCCGCTTGCGGAAACGATGCAGAGCGTGCGCGAGGTCGAGTCGTACATCCGCAACGATGAGCCGGCCGCGTATACGTTCGCGCTCGGCGGTTTCAACCTGTACGGCGAAGGGCCGAACGGCGGGATGATCTTCGTCACGCTGAAAAACTGGAAGGAGCGCAAGGCCGCGCGCGATCACGTGCAGGCGATCGTCGCGCGCATCAACGCACGCTTCGCGGGCACGCCGAACACGACGGTGTTCGCGATGAATTCGCCGGCGCTGCCCGATCTCGGCTCGTCGAGCGGCTTCGACTTCCGGCTGCAGAACCGCGGCGGGCTCGACTATGCGACGTTCAGCGCCGCGCGCGAGCAGTTGCTCGCGGCGGGCGGCAAGGACCGGGCGCTCACCGACCTGATGTTTGCCGGCACGCAGGACGCGCCGCAACTGAAGCTCGACATCGATCGCGCGAAGGCCTCCGCGCTCGGCGTGTCGATGGACGAGATCAACACGACGCTCGCGGTGATGTTCGGCTCCGACTATATCGGCGACTTCATGCACGGCACGCAGGTGCGGCGCGTGATCGTGCAGGCCGACGGGCTGCACCGGCTCGATCCGGACGACGTGAAGAAGCTGCGCGTGCGCAACGCGCGCGGCGAGATGGTGCCGCTCGCGGCGTTCACGACGCTGCACTGGACGCTCGGACCGCCGCAGCTCACGCGCTACAACGGCTACCCGTCATTCACGATCAACGGTTCGGCTGCCGAGGGCCACAGCAGCGGCGAGGCGATGGCCGCGATCGAGCGGATCGCGGCGAAGTTGCCGGCCGGCATCGGTTACTCATGGTCGGGGCAGTCGTTCGAGGAGCGGCTGTCGGGCGCGCAGGCGCCGATGCTGTTCGCGCTGTCGGTGCTCGTCGTGTTCCTCGCGCTCGCGGCGCTTTACGAGAGCTGGTCGATCCCGTTCGCGGTGATGCTGGTCGTCCCGCTCGGCGTGATCGGCGCGGTGCTCGGCGTCACGCTGCGCGGGATGCCGAACGACATCTATTTCAAGGTGGGGCTGATCGCGACGATCGGGCTGTCCGCGAAGAACGCGATCCTGATCGTCGAAGTCGCGAAGGATCTGGTCGCGCAGCGCATGTCGCTGGTCGACGCCGCGCTCGAGGCCGCGCGCCTGCGGCTGCGGCCGATCGTGATGACGTCGCTCGCTTTCGGCGTCGGCGTGCTGCCGCTCGCGTTCGCGTCGGGCGCCGCGTCCGGCGCGCAGATGGCGATCGGCACCGGCGTGCTCGGCGGCGTGATTACGGCGACCGTGCTCGCGGTGTTCCTCGTCCCGCTGTTTTTCGTGATCGTCGGCCGTCTGTTCGACGTCGGCCCGCGCCGACGCGGCGGGTCGCAACCGGCGACGATGGAGGGATCGCAATGATGTTTGCGCTGAATGCACGCGCGACGCTGCGGGTTCAGCTCGCGCTGGCCGCCGTGCTCGCGCTCGCCGGCTGCTCGCTCGCGCCACGCTACGAGCGCCCGGCGGCACCCGTGCCGGCCACCTATGCGCCGGCCGACGGCAGCGCATCGCCAGCTGCGGCACCGGGCGCCGAGTCCGATGTCGCGCTGCTCGACGACTGGCATGCGTATTTCACCGATCCGGCGCTGCAGGCGTGGATCGACGCGGCGCTCGCGAACAACCGCGACCTGCGGATCGCGGCCGGCCGGCTCGAGGAGGCCCGTGCGCTGTACGGCGTGCAGCGCGCGGACCTGATGCCGTCGGTCGATGCGAATCTCGGCTATGAACGTGCGCGCCAGTACGACCCGGTCGTGCGCGAAAGCGCGATCAGCGGGCTGTATCGCGCGGGCGTTGGTGTCAGCGCGTATGAACTCGACCTGTTCGGCCGCGTGCGCAACCTGTCCGATGCGGCGCTCGCCGAATATTTCGCGACGGCTGACGCGCAGCGCACGGTCCGCATCGGCGTGATCGCCGAAGTCGCGGGCGCGTACGTATCGGAGCGTTCGCTGTACGAGCAGCTCGCGCTGGCGCAGCGCACGCTGGACGCGCGCGAACGCATGGCCGCGCTCACGCAGCGCCGCTACGCGGCCGGCACGAGCGACGCGATCGAGCTGCGCTCGGCCGAGATGCTGGTGGCGTCCGCGCGTGCATCGCAGGCCGCGCTGCAGCGCGAGCATGCGCAGGCCGTGCGGGCGCTGCAGTTGCTCGCGGGCGATTTCGCGCGCAACGTGCCCGTCGACGCGACCGCGCTCGATACGCTGTCGATCGCGCCGGTGGCGCCTGGCGCACCGAGCGCGCTGCTCGAGCGGCGGCCGGACATCCGGCAGGCCGAGGCGCGGCTCAAGGCGGCGAACGCGCAGATCGGTGCCGCACGCGCGGCGTTCTTCCCGCGCATCGCGCTGACGACCGACTACGGCTCGGTCAGCGATGCGTTCTCGAGTTTGTTCGCGGGCGGCACGAGCGTGTGGACGTTCGCGCCGCGCATCACGCTGCCGATCTTCGCGGGTGGACGCAATCGCGCGAACCTCGACGTCGCGAACGCGCGCAAGCACATCGCCGTCGCCGAATACGAGAAGACGGTGCAGACCGCATTCCGCGAAGTGGCCGACGCGTTCGCCGCGCGCGACTGGATCGATCGCCAGCTTGCCGCGCAGCAGGACGTGTACACGGCCGACGGCGCGCGGCTGAAGCTCGCGGAGCGCCGCTACGCGGGTGGCGTCGCGACGTATCTCGAACTGCTCGACGCGCAGCGCAGCACGTACGAGTCGGGGCAGGAACTGATCCGGCTCAAGCAGCTCAGGCTCGCGAACGCGATCGCGCTGTACCGCGCGCTCGGCGGCGGCTGGGCGCCGGCATCGGCGGAGGCCGCGGCCTCCGCGTGATGCCCGTCGCCTGACGCCACCGCGCGCGGGCGACAAGACGGCGGCGGCACGATCCGACGTGCCGCCGCCGCTTCGACCGATAGCGTTACCCCGGCGATACCTTCCTTCGTCGACCCGCCAGCCAAACGTTTTTCATCCTTTGGCAGCGCGCAGGTGCACGTTCCGGAACATCCCGCATTCCGCGACCGATCGTGTCGCGACCCGGTGCAAACGTGTGCCGCGCCTCTTTCGTTCCCGTCTCCTGCAGTCTGTCGGCAAGTCGCGTTCCGACGGCTGCGCATGCGCGCGATTCCCGATCGGGAGTTGACGGTCGGATTAATCCGTGCATTGAAATTAATGAGAGTGGCAAAGTGTCGCAGTAAAACGTTTGTATTTATACCGCAATCGTTTGCGCAATGAATTTGGATTTTCGGAATAGCTGGTTAATTTCCTGTCTGTTGAAAATGATTTGATATTGGCGTTGTCGGTTGCCAACGGTGGCGGTATTGGACAATGTTTTGTCTTTTTCGGGGTGGATCTTGCATGATCCAATACCAGCAAGGGTGAGCGGGGTGGTTGCGGTTATTCGTCGAAAATATCTTTAATCTTCAATTGGTTCTGTCGAATAGAAAATGACTGCGGATAAAAATGACAGGATTGAAAATTGTCAGGAAATAATGTGATTTGAAGGGCGTAAATCGGACATTGTCAGAGGCATTTGACAATGATTTACAGAATTCTTTCATGATTATCTCGATAATGCCGCCTCGTGACGGACGGGAGCCAACCACACGCTGCCGTTTGAGTCCGCCACGTCGTCCATTCCATTTGCACTCCTTACGGGAAACGTCATGAAAAAATCCATCCTGACCGCTGTCGCACTCGCGGCCCTGTCCACCTCGGCCTTCGCAGCGGGCACCGGCACGATCAACTTCACGGGCGAGATCGTCGCGGGTGCGTGCGGCATCGATTCGGGCTCGGTCAACCAGACCGTGAACCTCGGCAAGGTGCCGACCAACGTGTTCAAGCAGGCAGGCGACAAGTCCACGCCGACCAACTTCGACATCAAGCTGACCGACTGCGACACGAGCATCGCGCAGAACGCGTACTTCACGTTCACGGGCACGTCGAGCGCGGGCCAGCCGAAGCTGCTCGCCACGATCGGTTCGGCAACCAACGTCGGCATCCGCCTGCAGGCCGCGTCGGGCGAATACCTCGACAACGGCGCCGAGCAGAAGGCCCCGACCTTGCTGCAAAACGGCACGAACACCGCACGCTTCGCAGCGATGTACGAAGCGACGGCAGCCGGCGTGACGCCGGGTACCGCCGACGGCGTCGCGAACTTCACGGTCCGCTACCAGTAAGCCGCCGCACCGGGGAAGGGTGCACGCACCCTTCCTCGTTCATTTTCCCTCCCGTTTTTCTCCTCCTCGGACTTTCGGTAGCGCCGCGTGCGAATCAGACATTCCTTCCTTTGCGTCTCCGTGCTGGTCGTCGGCAGCCAGGGCCATGCGACGGAATTCAATTCGTCGTTTCTGAACATCGACGGCACGGGCAATGTCGATCTGTCGCAGTTCTCGCAGGCCGACTTCACGCTGCCGGGCGAGTACATGCTCGACGTGCAGGTCAACGACCTGTTCTACGGGCTGCAGTCGGTCGAGTTCATCGCCGTCGACGCGTCCGGAGCGGGCAAGCCGTGCCTGCGCCCGGAGCTCGTCGCGCAGTTCGGGCTGAAGCCGTCGCTCGCGAAGGACCTGCCGCGCTTCCAGGGCGGACGTTGCGTCGATCTGGGCGCGATCGAGGGGGCGACCGTGCGTTACCTGAAGAGCGACGGACGGCTCAAGATCACGATTCCGCAGGCCGCGCTCGAGTTCACCGATTCGACCTATCTGCCGCCGGAGCGCTGGTCCGAAGGGATTCCGGGCGCGATGCTCGACTATCGCGTGATCGCGAACACGAACCGCAACCTCGGTGCGGGCGGCGGGCAGACGAATTCGATCCAGGCCTACGGGACAGTCGGCGCGAACTGGGACGCATGGCGTTTTCGCGGCGACTACCAGGCGCAGTCGAACGTGGGCAACACGGCGTACGCGGACCGCGCGTTCCGCTTCAGCCGGCTTTACGCATTTCGCGCGCTGCCGTCGATCCAGTCGACGGTGACGTTCGGCGACGACTACCTGACTTCCGACATTTTCGACACGTTCGCGCTGACGGGCGCGTCGATCCGCAGCGACGACCGCATGCTGCCGCCGTCGCTGCGCGGCTATGCGCCGCTGATCGCGGGCGTCGCGCGCACCAACGCAACCGTGACCGTGTCGCAGGCGGGGCGCGTGCTGTACGTGACGCGCGTGTCGCCGGGCGCCTTTGCGCTGCAGAACATCAACACGAGCGTGCAGGGCACGCTCGACGTCGCGGTCGAGGAAGAGGACGGCAGCGTGCAGCGCTTCCAGGTGACGACCGCCGCCGTGCCGTTCCTCGCGCGCACGGGGCAGTTGCGCTACAAGGCCGCGGTCGGCAAGCCGCGCCTGTTCGGCGGCGCGGGCATCACGCCGTTCTTCGGCTTCGGCGAAATTGCGTACGGCCTGCCGTTCGACGTCACGGTGTATGGCGGCTTCATCGCCGCGTCGGGCTATACGTCGATCGCGCTCGGCGTCGGCCGCGATTTCGGCGCGTTCGGCGCGGTGTCGGCCGACGTCACGCATGCGCGGGCGCGCCTGTGGTGGAACGGCGCAACGCGCAACGGCAACTCGTATCGCGTCAACTATTCGAAGCACTTCGACGGGCTCGATGCCGACGTGCGCTTCTTCGGCTATCGCTTCTCCGAACGCGAATACACGAACTTCGCGCAATTCTCGGGCGACCCGACCGCGTACGGCCTCGCCAACAGCAAGCAGCGCTACTCGGCGACGATGTCGAAGCGCTTCGGCGACACGTCGACCTATTTCTCGTACGACCAGACGACCTACTGGGCGCGCGTGTCGGAGCAGCGTGTCGGCCTCACGCTGACACGCGCGTTCTCGATCGGCGCGCTGCGCAACCTGAACGTCAGCTTGTCGGCATTTCGCACGCAGAGCGCGGGCGCGAGCGGCAACCAGTTCTCGGTTACCGCGACGCTGCCGATCGGCGGCCGCCACACCGTCACGTCGAACCTGACGACGGGCAGCGGCAGCACGAGCGTGAACGCAGGCTACATCTACGACGATCCGGATGGCCGCACCTACCAGGTCAACGCGGGCGCGACCGACGGCCGCGCGTCGGCGAACGCGAGCTACCGCCAGCGCACGTCGGCGTACCAGCTCACCGCGCAGGCGTCGACGCTCGCCAATGCGTATGCGGCCGCGTCGCTCGAAGTCGACGGCTCGTTCGTCGCGACGCAGTACGGCGTCTCCGCGCACGCGAACGGCAACGCGGGCGATACGCGGCTGCTGGTGTCGACCGACGGCGTGCCCGACGTGCCGCTGTCCGGCACGCTCACGCATACCGATTCGCGCGGTTATGCCGTGCTCGACGGCATCTCGCCGTACAACGTGTACGACGCGACCGTCAACGTCGAGAAGCTGCCGCTCGAAGTGCAGGTGACGAACCCGATCCAGCGCATGGTGCTGACCGACGGCGCGATCGGCTTCGTGAAGTTCTCCGCCGCGCGCGGCAGCAACCTGTACCTGACGCTGACCGACCCGGCCGGCAAGCCGTTGCCGTTCGGTGCTTCGGTGCAGGACACGGCGAACGGCAAGGAGCTCGGCATCGTCGGCGAGGGCGGTGCGGCGTTCCTGACCCAGGTCCAGCCGAAGTCCACGCTTGCGGTGCGCGCGGGCGAACGCACGCTCTGCACGGTCGACGCACTGCCGAACCAGCTCCAACTCGAAGGCACGCCGATCCCGGTGACGTGCCAGACGCCCGGCGAGTCGCATGCAGCGGCCGCGCGGGTCGAACGATGATTTCACGGATCCTGAGATGAAAAATCCTTTCTCCCTTTCTTTCCCGCGGCGCGCGTCGTACGTGCTCGCAACCGCCGGCGCGCTGCTCGCGGGCGCCGCGCAGGCGGCGATCGTGCCCGACCGCACGCGCGTGATCTTCAACGAAGGCGAACAGGCCGCGATCGTCACGATCACCAACAAGAGCACGACGTATCCGTATCTCGTGCAGTCGTGGCTCGAGGATGCGAAAGGCAACAAGATCACGTCGCCACTGATGGTCGTGCCGCCGCTGCAACGCGTCGAGGCGAACGAGCGCAACGTGCTGCGGATCGCGAAGCTGCCGGGCACCGAGTTGCCGGCGGATCGCGAATCGGTGTTCTACCTGAACATCCGCGAAGTGCCGCCGAAGACCGATACGCCGAACACGCTGCAGATCGCGCTGCATACGCAGATGAAGCTGTTCTACCGGCCGAAGGCCGTGCAGCCCGCGCGCGACGAGGACTGGACGCTGCCGATGACGCTGCGGGTGGACGCGGCCGCGCACAAGCTGGTGTTCGACAACCCGACGCCGTACCACGTGACGGTGGTCGACGTGAGCGCGGGCGCGCAGAAGACGCCGGTGCCGATGGAGCCGGTGATGGTGAGCCCGATGAGCACGGCCGACGTGCCGTTCAAGGCCGCGACGCCGTTGACGCTGTTCGTCACGCATATCGACGATTACGGCGGCCAGGTGGCGGTCGAGTATGCGTGCGATGCGGGTGCTTGCAAGAGCGTGAAGAAATGAGCGGGGGAATGCGTCGACGGGTGTCGCCCGTAGGGTGGCTGCGCTGGGCCGTACTCGCGCTGCTGATCGTGGCCGTGCAGCCCGCGTGGGCATTGCGCTGCCTGACCAACAGCGGCGCGACTTCGCTGACCGAGCCGATCGGCGGGGTCGCATCGTATCCGACCGATGCACCCGATGGCTACGTGATCTGGGTGTCGCCGGTGCGCACGACGTCGGGGTATTGCTACAAGGACCTGGGCGACGACAGCAGCCTGAAGGTCGTCGACAACATTTACTTTTACGCGAACCCGAATCGCACGAACCTCGCCGCATGGGGGCTCGAGATCGGTATCCGCTACCAGGGCGTCGACTATTTCGACAAGACCAGCAATCGCGGCGGCGGGGTATTTACCGGGTATTCGGTACCGCCGTGCAGCAAGTACGACTTCGACCGCGGGCGTTGCCAGCAGACGCGAATCAGCATCGACTACCAGGTCGTCGTGCGCAAGAAGGGCAACTGGGTCCAGCCGCCGAGCGATATCTACACGGTGTTCCAGTTCGACGGCGAGTTCGGGCTGAACGCGTATAGCCCGAGCTTCCAGTACCGCCTGAGCGGCCTGCGCAACCTCAAGCCGACGCCGTGCTTCGTCGACGTGCTCGTGACGCCCGAACCGGGCATCGTCAATTTCGGGCAGGTGCAGGCGGTCGGCAACGGCTTCCTGCCGGCCGTGCCGCGCAAGCGGTTCTCGTTGTCGCTGACCAAGAAATGCAACGTCGCGGTCCGGGTCGACGGGTACTTCGAAACGAGCTATCCGGTTCAGAACGGCTTGCTGGTGCCCGCGAAGGACAGCAACTTCGGCATCGGGATCGAAGACAGCACGGGCAAGGCGATTCCGTTCAACGAACAGTTCACGCTGGCGCAATTCCCGTCCAACGTCATGAATCAGAGCGTGCTGATGGACGCGGTGCTGAAGTCTTTCGGATCACCGAAGATCGGACGGTTCGACGCGACGGCGACGATCCGGTTGTTCATCTACTGACCTGCGCCGGGTTCGGCGGAATGAAAAAAAGCGCCGGCAAGCCGGCGCTATTTCGCATCTGCTGCGCGATGCTCAGCGCACCCAGCGGCACACCTTGTGATGGTGATGCTCGAAATGGCACACGCGGTGCGGATGCGCTTCGGCGATGGCCGGCACGAGCACGGCGGCGGCGACGGCGGCGGCAGTCAGGGTTTTCAGTAGCGTCTTCATGTTGAGGTCATGTCGTTGAATAGCGGGTCACGGGAGCGGAAGGGCATTACCACTGCGGCCGCTGATCGTCCCGGCGGTTGTCCCGGTGGTCGTCCCGGCGATCGTCGCGGCGGTCGTCATGCCCGCGAGAATGCTGCGCTTCCCAGTCGTGGCGCTCCCAGTAGCGATTTCCGTCCCAGTAACGATCGCCATGCCAGCCGATCGTGACTTCGGCCGGGCCCGGGTACGCGACGCACCCTGTCAGCATCACGCTCGACAGCGCGCCAACCAGAACAGCGGATAACACGATGGATTTCATATTGTTCTCCCTTGGAAACAGCAAGTCGATCGTACGTGCCCCCAAAATTTCACGTCGTAATAAGTTGCTACGGCAAATGACGGGTGCAGGCGTTTCGTCAGGTACGTGAAAGGCCGTATCGGCGCGGCGCAAGCCGTGCGCGCCGCACAAGATTTCCGATAGCCGGCGCCGCGGCCAACTGCGTGCGGCCCGTCTGCCCGGGCAACGATTTCGGCAATTGTTCAGACAAATCCTGACAGCTGAAAGGGTTATCTCGTAATCGTATTGAGAATGATTTGCGTTTACGTTAAATTGACCTATCTCAGAATTTGACGGAGCAGATCGATGGCCATGGCGGAAGTGCTCGACCGATCGGCGGCGGCAACGGCGAACCCGTTCGCCGGCTGTTGTCCGGACCTGCCGTCGCGCGCCGCGCCGCGCGCGCGACGTGCCGCGGCGCCCCGCGCACAGGGCGCGCTGCTCGACGTGCTGATCTCGCATCGCGCGATGCTCGTCAATGTCGCGCGCGGCTTCGTCGGCTGCGCGAGCCGTGCCGAGGACGTCGTGCACGACGTGTTCGTGAAGCTCGTCGAATTCCCGAACCAGGACGCGGTGCGCCAGCCGGTCGCCTACGTGGCGCGGATGGTGCGCAATGCGTCGATCGATGCGTGCCGCCGGCAGAGCCTCGAAAACGTCTATCACACGGAAGAGGACGACGGCTACGACGTGCCGTCGCCCGAACCGACGCCCGAAGCCGCGCTGATGACGCGCGATACGCTGCGGCGCGTGTGGGCCGCGCTCGACGACCTGCCGGCGCGCAGCCGCGCGGCATTCGAGATGGTGCGATTGCGCGAGGAGACGCTGCAGACCGCGGCGCGCGCGCTGAACGTGTCGCAGACGCTCGTGCATTTCATGGTGCGCGACGCGGAGCGCCACTGCGCGGAATGCCTCGACGCATGCCATCGCGGCGTCGCGTGCCCGGTCTTCCTGGGCGGCCGCGCGCGGCGGCGGTAAAAAAATGCGCCGGCCAATCGTCTATCAGACAGGAGCGGCCGAATCCGCCGCTTCCCATCCTTCAACCGTCTCCCGCTTTTTTCCGATCATGACGCAAGCCACGACGCCTTCCGCCGACACCGACGATCTCGTCTATACGGTCGTCATCAACGACGAAGAACAGTATTCGATCTGGCCGACCTTCCGGCCCGTGCCGGCCGGCTGGCGCGAGGTCGGCGTGAGCGGGCCGAAGGCCGACTGTCTCGCGCACATCGAGACCGTCTGGACCGACATGCGCCCCGCAAGCCTGCGCCGCGCGATGGACGGCGAGCGCGTGTCGCGCGCATCGTGATCCGCTGCGCCGCGTTTCCGGCGCGCCACCTGAAGAGGACGTTGCATGACCCTGCTTTCGTTGCCGACGCTCGACGACCTGCGTATCGAGCCGGGGCTGCCCACCGTCGTGTCGCCGCGCGGCAGCGACGGCATGTCGATCGACGACGTCGCGCCGCTTGCGCGCCAGATCGCGGCCGACACGCTCGAACGGGCGGGCGGCGTGCTGTTCACGGGCTTTCACGTGCCGTCGATCGACGCGTTCCAGCAGTTCGCCGCGTCGTTCGGCGATCCGCTGATCGGCTATGAATACGCGTCGACGCCGCGCAGCCAGGTCGAAGGCGCGGTCTACACGTCGACCGAATACCCGCCGCACCGTGCGATTCCGCTGCACAACGAGCAGTCGTATACGCGCGAATGGCCACTGCGGATCTGGTTCCACTGCGCGCTCGCGGCGCCGCAGGGCGGCGCGACGCCGATCGCAGACAGCCGTGCCGTCTACCGCGCGCTCGATCCGGCGCTCGTCGCACGCTTCGAGCGGCGCGAGCTGCTGTACGTGCGCAATTTCGGGCAGGGGCTCGACCTGCCGTGGCAGCAGTCGTTCGGCACCGACGAGCCGGCCGAGGTCGAACGGATGTGCGCGGCGCGCGGCATCGAATGCACGTGGCGTACCGACGATGACGGCGAGCTGCTGCTGCGCACGCGCGAACGCTGCCAGGCCGTCGCACGCCATCCGCGCACCGGCGACCGCGTGTGGTTCAACCAGGCGAACCTGTTTCACCTGTCGGCGCTCGACGACGACATGCAGGAAGCGCTCGTCGATGCGGTCGGGCTCGAGAACGTGCCGCGCAACGTGTATTACGGCGACGGCGAACCGCTCGAAGCCGACGCGCTCGCGGAGATCCGCGGCGTGCTCGACCGGCAGCGCATCGTGTTCCCGTGGCGGACGGGCGACGTGCTGATGCTCGACAACATGCTGACCGCGCATGCCCGCGATCCGTTCGAAGGGCCGCGCAAGGTCGTCGTCGCGATGGCGCAGAGCTACACGGTCCCGCGCGCGGCCGAACGGAGGACCGATGACGCGTAGTCCCGCCGCGCTTGCCGCGCGCGGGCTGACGGTAGGTTATCGCGACCATGTCGTGATCGACGGTTTGGACCTGTCGATCGCGGCCGGCCGCGTTACCGCGCTGTGCGGTCCGAACGGCTGCGGCAAGAGCACGCTGCTGCGCACGCTCGCGGGCCTGCAGCCCGCGCGTGCCGGCCATGTCGAAGTCGACGGCAAGCCCCTCGCGTCGTTTCGCCGTCGCGCGCTCGCGCGCGAGCTGACGATGCTCGCGCAGTTCAACCAGATTCCGTCGGGCCTCACGGTGCGCGAGCTCGTCGCGTATGGGCGCTATGCGTATGGCGGCTTCCTGCGCGGGCTGTCGCGGGCCGACCATGCAGCGATCGACGAGGCACTCGAGACGAGCGGCCTCGCCGACGACGCGGGCCGCGACGTCGGCGCGCTGTCGGGCGGCGAGCGCCAGCGTGCATGGATCGCGATGGCGCTCGCGCAGCAGGCGCCGATCGTGCTGCTCGACGAACCGACGACCTATCTCGACATCCATCACCAGCTCGACATCCTCGATGCGCTGCGCGCGCTGAACCGCGTGCGCGGGCTGACGATCGTGTGGGTGCTGCACGACCTGAACCAAGCGGCCGCGTACAGCGACGAAATCGTGCTGATGCGCGCGGGTCGCCTCGTCGCGCAGGGATCGCCCGACGCGATGCTCGATCCGGCGCGACTGCGCGCGGCGTTCGGCGTCGAGATGCTGAAGCTCGCGCATCCGCAGACGGGCGCGCCGATGTGCGTGCCGGCCTACGGGCCGTCGACCGTCGGCACGCCGCATGCGGCCGGCGTCTTCGACCGGGATCTCGCCGTATGACGACGTTCGCGATGCGCAAGCGCCTCGCGGCGACGGGGCAGGGCGCGACTGCGGGCCGGGCCGGCGCGATCGCGATCGGCCTCGTCGCGCTGATCGCGGCACTCGCGGCGCTGCGCGTCGCACCCGATCTGCGCGTGTGGTGGGACGCGACGCCCGGCAGCGACGCCGCTGCGCTCGCGCACGTGTTCCTGTTCGACCTCAACCTGCCGCGTGTCGCGGCCGCGCTAGTCGCGGGCGGCTGCCTCGGCATCGCGGGCGCGCTGTTCCAGTCGCTCACGCGCAATCCGCTCGCGTCGCCGGACCTGCTCGGCGTGACGGGCGGCGCCCAGCTCGGCCTGCTCGCCGCGATGCTCGTGCCGGCGCTGGCGGGCGTCGCGTCGGTGCCGCTGCTGTTCGTCTGCGGGCTGGCTGCCGCCGCGTGCGCGATCGTCGCGGCCGGCGGCTGGCGCGCAACGCCGTTGCGCCTGGTGCTCGCGGGCAGCGTGTGCATGCTGCTGTTCGCCGCGCTGTCGACACTCGTGCTCGCGTTCTTCGAGCAGAACATCGCGGGCGCCGCGCTGTGGACCAACGGCAGCCTTTACCAGCCCGGCGCGACGGGCCTCGCGCTCGCCGCGCGCTGGCTGGTCGTGCCGGTTGTCGCGCTGCCGTTCGTGATCCGGCCGCTGAATCCGCTCACGCTCGGCGACGATGCCGCGGCCGCGGCCGGCGTGCGCGTCGATGCGACGCGGCTCGCCGCGACGATCGTCGCGGTCGCGTTTACGAGCGTGGCCGTCAGTATCGCGGGCCCGCTGTCGTATGTCGGCCTCGTCGCACCGAACCTGCTGCGCCAGGTGCGCGGTGCGCGCGCGGCGCGCCTCGGCGTGCTGGTGCCGCTGTCGGCGCTCGCGGGCGGTGCGCTCGTGCTGGTCACCGACAGCGCGGTGCTCGCGTCGGGCCTCGACGCGACGCTGTCGACCGGTGTCGCGATCGCGCTGGTCGGCACGCCGCTGATGCTCGCGATGATCCGGCGCGGCGCCGCGTGGTCGGGCGTGCTGCATGCGGAAGCCGAACGCACGGCCGGCGGCGGCTCGACGCGGCTCGTCGGCTGGCTCGAACGGCTCGGCTGGCCATTGCGCACGGCGCTGTTCGTCGTGGCCGGCGCACTCGTGGTTTTTGTCGGCGTGTCGGCCGGCCCCGAATGGCTGTCGCCCGCGCGCTGGTCCGCCGCGCTCGCCGGCCACGATGCGCTCGCGCGGATGCTGATCGACCTGCGCATGCCGCGCCTGCTGTGCGCGCTCCTCGCGGGCGCGCTGCTGGCGGTCAGCGGCGTCGCGATGCAGAGCGTCGTGCGCAATCCGCTCGCCGGCCCCGAAGTGCTCGGCGTCACGCAAGGCGCGGGGCTCGTCACGCTGTTCGCGCTGTCGACGTGGCCGCTGCTGGGCCACGTGACGCTCGCGGCCGCTGCGCTGATCGGCGGTGGACTGTCGCTCGCCATCACGCTCGCGCTGAATCATCGGCATCGCTATGCGCCGCTCGCGGTGGCGCTGACGGGCATCGTGATCGGCGCGTTGTGGACGACGCTCGCGCAATGGCTGATCACGCAGGAAAGCGTGCAGCCCGCGCGCTTCGTCGTGTGGCTCGTCGGCGGCACCTATGGCCGAAGCTGGGGCGAGGTGTCGATGCTGCTGCCGTGGTGCGTGCTCGCGGTGCCCGTGTTCGCGTGGCTCGCGAGACCGCTCGACATGCTCGCGCTCGGCGACGACCAGGCGGCCGCGCTCGGCCTGCCGGTGGCCGCGCTGCGGCCGCTCGCGCTGACGATCGCGACGCTCGCCGCATGCGCGGCCGTCGCGGCGGTCGGGCCGGTCGGCTTCATCGGGTTGATGGCGCCGCACGTCGCGACGATGCTCGGCGCGCGCCGGCATCGCACGCGGCTGTGGCTCGCTGCCGCCTGCGGCGCGCTGATCCTCGGCGTCGCGGATCTCGCGGCCCGCACGGTCGTCGCCCCGCGCGAAGTGCCGGCCGGCGTGCTGACCGCGCTGATCGGCGCGCCGTACCTGCTCGGTCTGTTGATCCTCGAAGGGCGCCGCGCCCGGCGCGCGGGACGATGACGGCGCCGTTCGACGGCGCGCGTGCCACGCGTTTCTCGGCGTTCGCGCCCGAACCGTTTGCCGAATATCTCGACGTCGTCTGGCTCGGCATGCCTGACGACGCGCACGCGCCGGGCCGGATCGTCGTGCCCGCCGCCGCGTTGCCCGAGCACCGCGACGCCGTGCTCGGCGCGATGGTCCGCCATTACGGCGGCGATCCGGCGCAGCATGCGCGCGCGCTGATGTCGCAATGGAGCAAGTACTACTTCGGCCGCGCGGCGCCGGCCGGCGTCGTCGCCGCGCTGACGCTCGGCCGGCCGCTCGACATGGCGCCCGAGCGCACGTTCGTCGCGCTCGACGACGGGATGCCCGCCGCGCTGTATTTCGCACAGGACGCGCTCGGCGCGCCGTGCGACGATCCCCAGCCGCGCTACGCGGGGCTCGTTGCGCATCTCGGCGCGGTGATCGACCTGCTCGCGGCGATGGGCCGCGTCACGCCGCGCGTGCTGTGGAGCAACGCCGGCAACCTGCTCGACTATCTGCTCGACACCTGCCGTTCGCTGCCGTGCGCGGCCGATCCCGTTCGAGACGCGGACTGGCTGTTCGGCACGGCCTGCGTCCGCGGCGAGCCGAATCCGCTGCGCGTGCCCGTGCGCGACGCCGTGCCGCGCTCGCCGCTGCTGCCGACGCCGTTTCGCGCGCGCCGTGTGTGCTGCCTGCGCTACGAAATTCCTGGAGAAACGCAACTGTGTGGAAGCTGCCCCCTGCTACTGACGATGGACGACGCGGCGCTGGCCGAGCAGGACGCGATCCGGTGACGCACGCGGGCCGCCGGCACGCGCTGCGCGCACTCGCCGCCGCGTGCTGCGGCGCGTTTCTTGCACCGGCGACTGCTGCCGCTGCCGTTGCTGCTGTCAGCGACGCACCCGGTGTGCCGCGCGCGCATGCATCGGGCGGCGTGTCGCTTGCCGGCAATCCCGTCGTGTCGCAGGCGAGCGCGACGATGCCCGTGCGGCCGCAGCGCGTGGTCGCGCTCGACTTCATGTTCGCGGAAAGCGTGATCGCGCTCGACATCGTGCCGGTCGGGATGGCCGATACGGCGTTCTATCCGGGCTGGCTCGGCTACGAGAGCGACCGGCTCGCGCACGTGACCGACATCGGCTCGCGGCAGGAGCCGGGGCTCGAGGCGATCGCGGCGGTCAAGCCCGATCTCATCATCGGCGTCGGCTTCCGGCATGCGCCGATCTTCGACGCGCTCGACCGGATCGCGCCGACGATCCTGTTCCAGTTCAGTCCGAACGTGTCCGACGGCGGCGTGCCTGTCACGCAGCTCGACTGGATGCGGCAGATCTTCCGGACGATCGGCACGGTGACGGGGCGCGACGCGCGCGCGCAGGCGGTCGATGCGCAACTCGATGCCGGGATCGCGCGCAATGCAGCGCGGCTCGCGGCGGCGGGCCGCAAGGGCGAGCGCGTCGCGCTGCTGCAGGATCTCGGCTTGCCCGACCGTTACTGGGCCTATACGGGCAACAGCACGTCGGCGGGTCTCGCGCGTGCGCTCGGGCTCGATCCGTGGCCGAAGAAGCCGACGCGGGAAGGCACGCTTTACGTGACGTCGGCCGACCTGCTCAGGCAGCGCGACCTGGCCGTGCTGTTCGTGACCGCCTCGGGGATGGAGGTGCCGCTGTCGGCGAAACTCGATTCGCCGGTGTGGCGCTTCGTGCCCGCGCTGCGCGATCACCGGATCGCGCTCATCGAGCGCAATATCTGGGGGTTCGGCGGCCCGATGTCGGCGCTGAAGCTGGCCGACGTGATGACCGCGACGATGCTGAAGCTGCCGGCCGCGCGGCGAGTGCGTGGCGGTTGATCGGCGGATGACGCCGTTTTGACGGGCAGGGCGTTGTCGTCGGCTTGACGATGGGCGGCCTCGGCTGTTCTTTTCCGCCCCGCGTCGGCAACATTCTCTTCTGAACCGAACACCGCCGATGCGCGCTCATTGCGGCGCGCGTCGGCGATTTCCATTGAGCGCTTACGCGCTCAGCACGTCTACGCCGTCCTGCACGCGCGAACGCGCGGGCGTCGTATCGCTGACGATGCGCCCGTTGTCGAGCTTCAGCAGCCGGTCGGCGAGATCGAAATAGCGGTCGTCGTGCGTGATCACGATCACCGCCTTGCCGCGCGCGCGCAGCTCGGGCAGCAATTGCTCGTAGAACACGGCCTTGAACGACGGATCCTGGTCGGCTGCCCATTCGTCGAACAGGTAGAACGGCCGGTCCTCCAGGTACGCGACAACGAGCGCGAGCCGCTTGCGCTGCCCGGTCGACAGCGCACGGGTCGAGAACGCGCCGTCGACCACTTTCACCTTGTGGTCGAGCGCCAGCTTCGCGACGAGCGCGTTTGCGCGCGCATCGGCCTGCGCACGGGACGGATCGTCCGGGTCGACGATGCCGAGCAGCGCATCGAACAGGTGGAAATCGTTGAATACAGCGCTGAAGCGCTGCCGGTACGCGGCGCGCTCGCGCCAGCCGATCGTCCGGCCGTCGACTTCGATCGCGCCTTCCTCGGGTTCGTAGAGGCCGGTCAGCACCTTCGCGAGCGTCGTTTTGCCGCTGCCGTTGCCGCCGACGATGAACACGAGCTCGCCGGGCTTGATGGTCAGGTCGATCGGCCCGATGCTGAACATTCGTTCGTCACGCTCGTGGAAATACGCGTGCGTGACGCCGCGCAGCGTGACGGGGCCGGCCGGCGACACGTCGGGTGCGTCGGTCGCGGGCGGCACCGTGCGCAGCGCGCCGAATTCGGCCATCACGCCTTCGATCCGCGTGAGCGATACACGCGCCGCGTTGACGGTCGGCAGGTTGTTCAGGAGTCCGTCGAGCGGCACGAGCATGAACAGGAACACGACGACGTAGCCGGCCGCCGCACCCGGGTCGGCATGCACGCCGAGCTGCGGCCAGAACGACGCCACGCCGAGGAACACATAGAACAGGAAGATGATCCAGCCGACGCCGACCGCGTACGCGCTGAACGCGCGGCGGCGGTGGTCGCGCACTTCGCCGATTGCGGCGCCGAGCTGACCGTCGACGAACTGGCGGGCGCGCGCATCGTGCAGCTTCAATTCCTTCGCGCCGGAAAACAGCGAACCGAGATAGCCGAACAGGCGGTCCTGCGCGTGGCCGGCCGCTTCGAGCGACGCGATCGCGCGGCGGTCGCCGGTGTGATAGCCGAGCGAGCCGGCAATGATCGCGGCCAGCGCGAGCACGCACACGGGCCACGACAGCCACGCGAGATAGCCGAGGCAGCCGAACACGATCGAGCCGTGCATCACGAGATTCGGCAGCGCGAAGAACAGCATCGACACGTTGGTCGCGTCGTCGGTCAGCACCGACTGCACGGGCGCCGCGCCGATCCGCTCGATGTCGCGCAGTTCGGCCGCGCCGACGCGCCGCGCGAGATGCACGCGCAGCTGCGCCATCGTGTCCTGCGACAGACGGGCAAACAGCGTGCCCGACACGATCCGCGTGACGAGCGCGATCACCGCGCACAGCGCGAAGCGCCACGCGAGCGACGCATCGGCCGCGCCCGGTTGCGCGAGCGCGCGGTTCAGCGTCGCGACGAGCAGCACGCTCGCGATGCCGTTCAGCACGCACGCGGTGAGTGCAAACACGAGCGGCGCGCGGCTTTCGCGCAATAGCGCAAGGATCAGGCGCGCCGCGGGGCGGGCAGGAGAGGCGTCGAGGGACGGCGGGGAAGAGGGCTCGTGGGCGGCTGTCATCGGCAACGTCGGTAAAGGGAAGGCAAGCGAAAACGCGGAACGGCAAAACGGACGTGAAAGCGGCGGACGGGGCGCACCCCGTTGCGGCTTTCCTTCCTGATAGACGAACGGGCCGCGCAAATATTTAGCAGCGCCTTCAAAAAAACCGCCGTACACACTTTGAGCGCAAAACGGTAAAAAATCGGCCGCGCCGTTCGTCACACCAGTGAAGCCGCCTCAAGCGGCCCCGAGACTTGGCCGTAGCGGCCGGACCGAAGGATTTCACGCACATGACGAGTTTCCCGACTGCGCTGCATCACCGAATCCGCGAACTGGCGCGCGTCGCGCCCGACGCACCCGCAATCGCGGCACCTTTCCAGAATGACTTGCGCCTGTCGCGCGGCGCGCTCGACGCGCGTGCGTCGCGGCTGGCCCGGCAACTGCGCGCGGCCGGTGTCGGCGCGGAAGTGCGGGTCGGCGTCTGCGTCGAGCGCTCGTGCGAACTGTTCGTTGCGCTGCTGGCCGTGCTGAAGGCCGGCGGCGTGTTCGTGCCGCTCGACACGCGTCATCCGGCCGCGCGCCTCGACTGGATCGTCCAGGATGCGCAACTGCGTCACGGCATCGTCGACGAAGCCGGTCGCGCGGCGCTCGGCACGCCGTTCGAACACGCGTTCGACGCGGCAGCCGAAGCGGCGGGCGAGCAGGACTTCGCGGCCACTGACGACGAGGTGCCCGTGCACCCGCGTTCGGCCGCGTACATGATCTATACGTCGGGCTCGACCGGCACGCCGAAGGCGGTCGTCGTCGAGCACGGGCCGCTCGCCGCGCACTGCGACGCGCTCGCGGCCGCGCTGCCGATCGAGGCCGGCGACCGTCTGCTGCATTTCGCGTCGGTCAATTTCGACGCCGCCCATGAATGCTGGCTCGCGCCGCTCGCGGTCGGCGCCAGCGTGACGATAGCGCCGCCGCAGCCGTTCGCGCCGGACGCCGCGCATGCGCTGATGGTGCGCGAATCGGTCGGTGTCGCCGCGTTCCCGCCCGCGTACCTGCGCGAATTCGCGGCTGTCGCCGCGCGCGACGGCGTGCCGCCGGCATTGCGCGTGCTCGCGTTCGGCGGCGAAGCGCTGCCGCAGCAGGCGTTCGAATTCGTACGTCGCACGTTTCCGTCGGTACGCCTGATCAACGGTTACGGGCCGACCGAGGCCGTGATCTCGCCGATGCTGTGGCCGGTCGAGCCGGGCGAGACGCCCGTGCTGGCCGCTGACGACGCATATGCGTCGTTGCCGATCGGCCGTGCGATCGGCCCGCGCGTCGCGCGTATCGACGCCGGTGATGCGGGCGAAGCGGGCGAGCTGCTGCTCGGCGGCGTCTGCCTCGCGCGCGGCTATCACGGCCGCCCGGCGCTGACGGCCGAACGTTTCATTCCCGATCCGGACGGTGAACCCGGTGCGCGCGTCTACCGCACGGGCGACCTCGCACGGCTGCGCGACGACGGCGCATTCGATTATCTCGGCCGCCTCGACGACCAGGTCCAGGTGCGCGGCGTGCGCGTGGAGCCCGCCGAAATCGCCGCGTGCCTGCGCTCGCATCCGGCCGTGGCCGACGCGGCCGTAGTGGCCGAAGCCGGCAACGGGCCGACGCGGCTGATCGCGTGCGTCGCGCTGCGCGCGGCGGCCGACGATGCGGCGCTGAAGGCACACGTGGCCGCGCAACTGCCGGCCGCATGGCAACCGCACCGGTTCGTGCGCTGCGATGCTCTGCCGTATACGCTGAACGGCAAGATCGACCGCGCCGCGCTGCGCGAGCGGATCGCCGCCGCGCGCGACCTGACGCAAGGTGCCGGCGACGCGCCGCGCACGCCGACCGAACAGCAGATCGCGACGCTCTGGCAGACGCTGCTGGGCCTCGACGCCGCGCCGTCGCGCGATGACCGCTTTTTCGCGCTGGGCGCCGATTCGCTTGCCGCGATGCAGCTGCAGGCCGCGATCCGCGCTGCATTGCGCGTGAACCTGCGGCTCGACACGCTATTTGCCGATCCGGCGCTCGCCGAACTGGCCGAGACGGTCGATCGTTCGGAACGCGAGACCGGCGAGCCGCTGGCCGCCATTTCCGCACGCCGCGCGACGGCCGATGCGGCCGCATCGGGCGCACCGCATGTCGACCGTGCGGCGTCGCTCGCCCAGCAACGTTTCTGGGTGCTCGCGCAAACGCGTGACGCGAGCGCTGCCTATCACATTGCCGCGCACTGGACGATCGATGGCGTGCTCGAGCGCGATGCGCTGCAGCGCGCGCTCGATCACGTGATCGAACGGCACGAAGCGTGGCGCACGACGCTCGTCGACAACGACGACGGCGTCGTGATGCAGCGGATTCATGCGCATCTGCCGGTGTCGATCGCCGAGATCGACCTGCGTGACCAGCCGCCGGCCGCGCGCGATGCGCAAGCGGCGCGTCTCGCCGAGCACGACGCGGCCGAACCGTTCGACCTCGCACACGGCCCGCTGCTGCGCGCGACGCTCGTCGTGCTGGCCGACGACCGTCACCGCCTGCTGCTGACCGCGCATCATGCGATCACCGACGGCTGGAGCTCGCGCTGCGCGTTCGACGAACTGTCGGCCGCCTACCGCGCGGTTGCCGAAGGCCGCGAACCGTCGCTGCCCGATCTGCCGATCCAGTACGCCGACTACGCGGACTGGCAGCGCGACATGTTGGCCGGCGGCGAGGGCGAACGCCAGCTCGACTACTGGCGCGGCGCATTGCGCGACGTGCCGGGCCCGATCGCGCTGCCGGTCGACCGCCAGCCGGGCGCCGCGCGCACGCTGCAGGGCGCGCGCGTGTCGGTGCGACTGCCCGACGCGGTCGCGGCCGACGTGCGGCAACTCGCGCGCGACGCGCAGGCCACCGTCTTCACGGTGCTGCTGGCCGCGCTCGACGCATGGCTGTCGCGCCTGACCGGCGCAACGGATATCGTCGTCGCGGTGCCGGTCGCGCATCGCCAGCGCGCCGAAACGCGTGCATTGCTCGGGCTGTTCCTGAATACGGTCGCGCTGCGCGTGCGCGTGGCGCCGACGCTGCCGTTCCGCGCGCTCGTCGACGCGGCGCGCACGGCGGCGCTCGACGCGGTCGCGCACCAGGACGTGCCGTTCGAGCGCGTCGTCGATGCGGTGAAGCCGCCGGTCAAGCGCGGCGACGAATGGCTGCGCGTGAAATTCGCGCAGCAGTTCGACGCGCGGCACGACAGCGTGCTGCCCGGCGCAACGGCGGTCGCGACGCCGGGCCCCGATCTCGCCGCGCGCTTCGACTTCGCGCTGGATTTCACCGACGACGCAAACGGGATCGAACTGGTCGCGGCCTATGCGACCGACTGCATCGACACGGACACCGCACGTGCCTGGCTCGACAGCTATGCGGCGCTCGTCGGCGTGGCCGCGCACGATCCGCAACGCACGACGGCCGCGCTGCCGTGCGACGCATCGGCCGCATCGCGCCAGCCGCGCGACGGCCGTGCGCTGCGCGTCGAGCATGCCGACATCGTCGCCGCGTTCGCGCGGCAGGCGGCCGCTTATCCACATCGCGTCGCGCTCGCCGATGCGTCGGCGTCGCTGACGTTCGCCGAACTCGACGACGCTTCGAACCGCATCGCGCATGCGCTGACACAGCGCGGTGTGGCCGCCGAAGCGCCGGTCGTCGTCTGCATCGAACGATCCGCGTGCTTCGTCGTCGGCCTGCTCGGCGCGCTGAAGGCCGGTGCGCTCGCCGTGTTGCTCGATCCTGCGCAGCCGGCCGCACGACTCGCCGCGGCGGCGGCCGACTGCGGCACGCGCTGGGCGCTCGTCGCGGAGACGGCCGCGTGGCCGGCCGGCATCGACGCGCAACCGCTCGACGTCGACACGCTCGCGCAGGACACGACGCTCGCGCATGCGGCCGGCGTGCGCGTCGCGCCGCATCCGGAACAGGGCGCGTACCTGATCTATACGTCGGGCTCGACCGGCACGCCGAAAGGTGTCGTCGTGTCGCACGGCGCACTGGCCGACTACGTGCAGGGGATGCTCGACGAACTCGCGTTCGCACCGGACGCGTCGTTCGCAATGGTGTCGACCGTCGCGGCCGACCTCGGCCACACGACGCTGTTCGGCGCGCTGTGCGCGGGCCGCACGCTGCACCTGCTGCCGGCTGCATGCGCGTTCGATCCGGACGCATTCGCGGACGAGATGCGCCGCCGCGACGTCGGCGTGCTGAAAATCGTGCCGAGCCACCTGCAGGCGCTGCTCGACGCACGCGTGCCGGCCGGCGTGCTGCCGCGCCACGCGCTCGTGACGGGTGGCGAAACGCTCACATGGGCGCTCGTCGCGCGCGTGGCCGCGCTCGCGCCGGCCTGCCGCGTGATCAACCATTACGGGCCGACCGAAGCGACGGTCGGCGCGATCGCCTGCGACACGGCGTCGATCGCCGCCGATGCGCGCGATCCTGCGAGCGGCGTGCCGCTCGGCCTGCCGCTGCCGAATGCGCGCGCGCTCGTGCTCGACGCGTTCGGCGCGTGCGTGCCGGCCGGTGCGACGGGCGAGCTGTATCTGGGCGGGCCGGGCGTTGCGCGCGGCTACCTGGGGCGCCCGGCACAGACCGCCGAGCGCTTCGTGCCCGATCCGTTCGCGTCCGGCGCGCGGCTGTATCGCACGGGGGACCGCGTGCGGTTGCGCGCGGACGGCCGACTCGCGTTCCTCGGCCGCATCGATGACCAGGTGAAGATCCGCGGCTACCGCGTCGAACCGGGCGAGGTGAGTGCGGCCGTGCGCGCGGCCGGCACGATCGCGCAGGCCGAAACGCTCGCGATCGACCACGACGGCCGCCTGCGGCTCGCGACCTTCGTCGTGATGCGCGACGGCGCGGCGTTCGACGAGGCCGCCGTGCGCGCGGCGCTCGCCGCGAAATTGCCCGACTACATGGTGCCCGCGCAGTTCGCCGCGCTCGCGCGCCTGCCGGTGACCGCGAACGGCAAAATAGATCGCGCTGCGCTGCGCGATCTGGCTGCCGCTCCGGTCGTAATCGCATCCGGCGACGCGCCGCAGGGCGCGGTCGAAACGGTGCTCGCCGAAGTCTGGCAGGCCGTGCTGAAGGCGCCGCAGGTCGGCCGCGACGACAACTTCTTCGAACTCGGCGGCGATTCGATCCTCGTGCTGCAGGTGATTGCCCGTGCACGCAAGCGCGGCGTGCGCTTTACGCCGAAGCAACTGTTCGACGGCCCGACGGTGGCCGAACTCGCACGTATCGCGAAGACGGATGATGCCACCGCCGCTGCGCAGCCTGCGATCGCAGCCGCAACCGCAGTGGCGACGCCGGCTGCCGCGCCAATCCTGACGCCCGCGCAGCAGCGTTTCTTCGCGCTCGACGTCCCGCAACGCGGCCACTGGAACCAGTCGGTCGCGTTCGACGTGCGCGGGTCGTTCGACGCGGACGCGTTCGCGCGCGCATTCGACGCGTTGTTGACGCATCACGACGCATTCCGCCAGCGCTTCGCGCGTGGCACCGACGGCACCTGGCACGCCAGCGATGCCGCCAAGCCGTACGACGCGCTGCCGTTCGTCGAAGTCGCCGCACGCGACGAAGCCGACGCGCTCGCACGCTTCGATGCGTTGCAGCGCCGTCTCGACCTCGGGCGCGGGCCGCTCGCTTGCGCGTGCGCGGCACGGCTGCCGGACGGCTCGACGCAGCTCTATCTGGCGATTCACCATGCGATCGTCGACGGCGTATCGTGGCGCATCCTGCTCGACGACCTCGACACGGCGTACCGCGCCGCATGCGAACGCACGTCGGCCCGCCTGTCGCAGCCAGGCCTGCGCGCGGACGCATGGGCCGCACGGCTCGCGCGCGCTGCGACGGAACCGGCATCGCCGTTCGCGGCCGAGGCCGCGTACTGGGCCGGCATGGCGCAGGGCGACGACCTCGTGCCCGATCATCCCGACGCAGCGGCGACCAACGCCGATGCGGCCGTCGTCGTGCAGACGATCGACGCGGCCTTGACTCGCGCGGCGCTGGCCGATGCGCACGCGGCCTATCGCACGCAGACGATCGAACTGCTGGGCGCGGCGCTCGCGCTGGCGCTGGCCGGCGTGCGCGGCGCCGCATCGTGCCGTATCGAACTGGAAGGACACGGCCGCGAGGCGCTGTTCGACGACGCGGATGCCAGCCGCACGATCGGCTGGCTGACGAGCCACTACCCGGTGACCTTGCCGGTCGCGGCGACGGCGCGCGACACGCTGTGCGCGGTCAAGGACACGCTGCGCGCCGTGCCGCACAAGGGGCTTGGCTTCGGCGTGCTCGCACACTACGGCGATGCGGCGACGCGCACGGCGCTGGCCGCCGTGCCGCGCCCGCGCGTCACGTTCAACTATCTCGGCCAGTTCGATGCGCCGCGCGATGCGATGCTCGTGCCGCGTTTCGGCGGCACCGGCGTCGAGCGCGACCGCCAAGGGCCGCTCGGCAATGCGCTCGCGATCCATGCGTACCTCGATACGGACCGCGACGGCGCACGCACGCTGAAACTGCACTGGGTCTATGGCGCACCGCAGTTCGAGCGCGCGACGATCGATGCGTTCGCCGAACGCTTCGCGGCCGCGCTGCGGGAACTCGTTGACGCCAGCGCATCGCGCGTCGCGCATCGCGGCGGTGGCGCGACACCGGGCGATTTTCCGCTCGCGCAGGCCGCCGGCCTCACGCAGGCCGCGATCGAACGCGCGCCGCTCGACTGGCGCGCGATCGACGACGTTTATCCGCTGTCGCCGATGCAGCAGGGCATCCTGTTCCATGCGCTGTTCGCGCCCGGCCACGCGAGCTATGTGAACCAGCTCGTCGCCACCGCGACCGCGCTTGACGCAGACCGGCTCGCGGCCGCGTTCGACGCGTCCGTCGCGCGCCACGACATCCTGCGCACGAGCGTGATGCCGGACGAAGCCGCGCCGCTGCAGTGCGTGCATCGCCACGCGCAGATGCCGGTCGAACAGCTCGACTGGCGCACACGCGGCGACACGCTCGACGCCGATTTCGACGCATGGCTGGCGGCCGACCGCGCACGCGGTTTCGACTGGCGCGAGCCGCCGCTGATGCGGCTCACGCTGATCCGCGTGACGGACGACGCATGGCGCATCGTATGGACGCGTCACCACGTGCTGCTCGACGGCTGGAGCACTGCGCGCCTGCTCGGGGACGTGCTGCGCGACTATCGCGACCCGGACGCGGTGTCGCCGTTCGCCAGCCGCCCGGCGCTGCGCTACCGCGACTTCATCGCATGGCTCGGCACGCGCGACCGCGACGCCGACGAGCGCTTCTGGACCGACCGCCTCGCACGGCTCGATGCACCGACGCTGATCGCGGAACGCGCGGCCGACCGCGCGGACGCCGAGATGGTCACGTGGCGCGCGACGCTCGGTGCGGATGCGATGACGCGCGTCGCGCAGACGGCGCGCGCACTGAAGCTGACCGTCAACACGCTGGTGCAGGGCGCGTGGGCGCTCGCGCTGCAGCGGATGACGCACCAGCCGGCCGTCGCGTTCGGCGCGACCGTCGCGGGCCGTCCCGATGCGCTCGCGGACGTCGACACGGTGCTCGGCCTGTTCATCAACACGCTGCCGGTGATCACGGCGCCCGCGCCGCAGCAGCGCGCGGCCGACTGGCTGCAGGCACTGCAGCGCGACAACGCGGCCGCCGCCGAACATGCGCACACGCCGCTCGCCGACATCCAGCGCTGGGCACGCGGCGCGGGCGGCGCACTGTTCGACACGCTGGTCGTGTTCGAGAACTACCCGGTCGACGACACGGCGCGCGACGCCGATCCGCGTGCGCTTGCACTGAGCGGCGTGCACAGCATCGAAGCCACCGATTTCGCACTGACGCTCGTGATCGAAAGCGGTGCGGAGCTGACGATCGACTACGGCTACGACACCGCACGCGTCGATGCGCGCCAGGTCGAGACCTGGCACCGTGCGTTCGCCTGCGCGCTCGATGCGCTGGCCCGCACGCCGGACGCGCTGCTCGGCACGCTGTCGATCGCCGACGACGCAACACGCGACGCACTGGCGCTGGCGCAGGACATCGCGCGTGCGTGGCCGGCTTCGCAACGGCAGCCGCTGCACCTGCAATTCGCCGAAGCAGCACGGGCGACGCCCGAGGCGATCGCGCTCGAATACGCGGACATTCACGGCGGCGTGCATCGCGCGACCTATCGCGAACTCGACATCGGCACGTCGCGCATCGCGGCCGCGCTGCGCCGGCGCGGCGTGCGGCCCGACACGCCGGTTGCACTGTGCGTCGAGCGTTCGTTCGACATGGTGATGGCGCTCGTCGGCGTGCTGAAGGCCGGCGCCGCGTATCTGCCGGTCGATCCCGACTATCCGGCCGAGCGCATCGCCTACCTGCTGCGCGACGCGCGGCCGGCCGTCGCAATCACGCAGGCTCACCTGCGCGAGCAGGTCGACGCCGCGCTTGGCGACGGCACCGCGACGCAGTTGCTGACGGTCGCGGACCTGCTCGCCGATGACGTGGACGACGCGCCTGCGGGCGTCGCCGCCGCGATCGACGATGCCCGGCTCGCCTACCTGATCTATACGTCGGGTTCGACCGGCAAGCCGAAGGGCGCGGGCAACACGCACGGCGCGCTCGCGAACCGGATCGCGTGGATGCAGGACGCTTACCGGCTGACGCGCGACGACGTCGTGCTGCACAAGACGCCGTTCGGCTTCGACGTGTCGGTGTGGGAATTCGTGTGGCCGCTGGCGATCGGCGCGAAGCTCGCGATCGCCGCGCCCGGCGACCATCGCGATCCGGCGCGTCTCGCGGCCGCGATTCATGCGCACGGCGTGACGGTGCTGCATTTCGTGCCGTCGATGCTCGCCGCATTCGCCGCGTATCTCGACGATTTCCCGGCCGCCGCGCAATGCGACAGCGTGCGCCTGATCGTCGCGAGCGGCGAGGTGCTCGCGCCCGAACTCGTCGCGAAGCTGGCACGGCTGCTGCCGAACGCGACGCTCGTGAACCTGTACGGGCCGACCGAGGCTGCGATCGACGTGTCGCACTGGACCTGCGGCCCCGACGACGCGAACGCGGCCGCGGTGCCGATCGGCCATCCGATCGCGAACCTGCAACTGCACGTGCTCGATGCCGCATGGCAGCCGGTGCCGGCCGGCGCGACCGGCGAACTGTATCTCGCGGGCGCGGGCCTGGCGCGCGGCTATCTCGGCCGTCCGGCGCTGACCGCCGAGCGCTTCGTGCCCGATCCGTTCGTGCCGGGCGCGCGCATGTACCGCACGGGCGACCTCGCGCGACGGCGCGCCGACGGCGCGCTCGACTACCTCGGCCGTGTCGACACGCAGGTGAAGCTGCGCGGCCAGCGGATCGAGCCCGGCGAGATCGAAGCGCTGCTGCGCGCGGCACCCGGCGTGAACGATGCGGTCGTGATCGTGCGCGACGAACAGCTGATCGGCTATGTCGCACGCGGTGACGCGGGCCCGCTCGATCGCGCGGCGCTGCTCGACGCGTTGCGCGCGCAATTGCCGGCCTACATGGTGCCGTCGCAACTGATCGAACTCGACGCATTGCCCGTCACGCCGAATGGCAAGTGCGACCGCCATGCGTTGCCCGCGCCGGTGCGCGAAGCGGCCGACGCCGTCGAACTGGCGACCGATACCGAACGCGCGCTCGCGGACATCTGGCAACGCGTGCTGCACGTGGACGCGATCGGCCGAGACGGCGATTTCTTCCTGCTCGGCGGCCATTCGCTGCTTGCGACGCAGGCCCACGCGCAGGCGAACCTGCACTGGGGGCTTGCAATGCCGCTGCGCACACTGTTCGACACGCGCACGCTGGCGCGCTGCGCGGAAGCGATCGACGCGGCCTGCGCGGCGCGCGGCGTAACCGATGCGGCGAGCGCGATCGACGCGCTGCTCGGTGAACTGGAAACCCAATAAGGACGACGGATGACGAAGGTTCAACCCGACTGGCTCGCGCTCGCAACGCGTTTCGCGCAACTGCCCGACGCGCAGCGCGCGGTCTTCATCGACAAGCTCGGCACGGCCGGCATCGACTTTCGCGTGCTGCCGATCCCGCCGCGCACGCCGCGCAGCGACCGCGTACCGGCGTCGTTCGCGCAGACGCGGCTGTGGCTGCATGCGCGGCTGATCGATGCGCCCGACGCGTATCACATCACCGAGCGTCTGGCGCTGACGGGCCCGCTCGACGCGCATGCGCTGCGTCTCGCGTGCGACGCGCTGATCGCGCGCCACGAAGCGCTGCGCACGACCTTCGACGAAGCGCAGGACGGCGGCGCGCAAACGATCCACGCGCCGTTGCGCTGCCCGTGGCGCGAAACGGATCTCGAAGCGCTGCCAGACGCGCAGCGCCTCGCGCGCGCGGAGGCCGTCGCGACGGCCGACGAAGCCGAACCGTTCGATCTCGGCGCGGCGCCGCTCGTGCGCGCGCACCTGTTGCGCTTCGATGCGACGCATCACTGGCTCGCGCTGACGGTGCACCACATCGTGTCGGACGGCTGGTCGTCGGGCGTGATGCTGGAGGAACTCGCGGCGTTCTATCGCGCGTATGCGTCGGACAAACCGGTGGCACTCGCGCCGCTGCCGATCCAGTACGCCGACTACGCGCTGTGGCAGCGTCGCTGGCTCGACGCCGGCGAACGCGATCGCCAGCTCGCGTTCTGGCGCGAACGGCTCGATCCGCAACGCGGCGTGCTGACGCTGCCGGGCGCGACCGCACGCCCGGCGCGCCGCAGCGCGCGCGGCGCGCGTCACGTGTTTTCGCTCGACGCGCGGGTCGGTGCGCAACTGCGCGCATTCGCGGCGGCATCGGGCGCGACGCCGTTCGCGGTGCTGCTGGCGGCCCTCGATGCGCTGCTGGCGCGTGCGACCGGCGATGCGCGGATCTGCGTCGGCGTGCCGGCCGCGAACCGCGAACGCGCGGAGGTCGCCGGCCTGATCGGCTTCTTCGTCAACACGCTTGCCATCGACGTCGACGTGCCCGCGCACGGCGATTTCTCGTCGCTCGTCGCGCGCACGCAGCGCGCACTCGTCGACGCGCAGATGCATCAGGACGTGCCGTTCGAGCAGGTGGTCGATGCGCTCGGCGTGCCGCGCAGCGCGAGCCATCATCCGCTGTTCCAGGTGATGGCCGCGTATGGCGAGCGCCGTGCGCTGCCGGCGCTCGGCGCGGCGTCGGCCGCGCTGCTGCCGTCCGGCACGCCGTCCGCGAAATTCGACCTGACGCTCGCCGTCGAGGCGACGCCGGACGGCACATTCGACGCCGCATTCATCTACGCGCTCGACCTGTTCGATGCCGATGCGATCGCACGGCTGGCCGCGCGCTTCGTCACGCTGCTCGGCGATGCGCTCGCGCGCCCCGACATGCCGGTCGGCGATCTCGACTGGCTGCCCGCCGATGAGCGTGCGCAACTCTTTGCATGGAACGCGCCGGCGGGCGCGACCGAAGCCGAACCGTTCGTGCCCGTGCACGCGCGCATCGCCGCACATGCATGTGCGCGGCCCGACGCACGCGGCGTCGCCGATATCGATCGCGCGCTGACGCGTGGCGAAGTCGACGCGCGTGCGGCGCGCCTGGCGCGCCAGCTGGTTGCGGCCGGCGTGCGGCCGGAAATGCGTGTCGGGGTTGCGCTGCAGCGCTCGGTCGACCTGCTCGTCGCGCTGATCGCGGTGCTGAAGTCGGGCGCCGCGTTCGTGCCGCTCGATCCGGCCCATCCGCGCGAACGGCTCGCGCAGATCGTCGGCGATGCAAACATCGCGCACGTACTGGCCGACGGTGCGAGCGCCGCGTCGCTGCCGGAGCTGCCGGCACTGCGCGTCTGGCGCGCCGATGAAATCGATGCGCTCGACGAAGCCGCGGAAGTCGCGCTGCCCGATGTGCAGCCCGGTCACGCGGCTTACGCGATCTACACGTCGGGTTCGACCGGCAAGCCGAAGGGCGTGATCGTCGACCATGCGTCGTTCGCGCTGCATTGCGCGGCGATTGCCGAGCGCTATGGCGCGGGCGAGCAGGACGTGTTCCTGCTGTTCCAGTCGGTCAACTTCGACGGCGCGCACGAAGGCTGGTTTTCGCAATACATGTCGGGCGCCGCCGTGTCGGTGACGGCCGACGTGCTGTGGCCGCCCGCGCAGACCTGCGCGATGATGGTCCGCGACGGCGTGACGATGACCTACGTGCCGCCCGGCTGCGCCGCGCAGCTCGCTGAATGGGCACTCGCGCACGGCGCGCCGCCGACGCTGCGTTCGCTGACCGTCGGCGGCGAAGCGACGTCGCGCGAGGCGTTCGCGATGCTGCGCCGTGCGCTGCCGAACGTGCGCGTGGTCAACGGCTACGGCCCGACTGAGACGGTCATCACGCCGACGCTGTGGATGTTCCGGCCCGGCGACGATCTCGCGAAGCTCGGCGACGCCGCGTATCTGCCGATCGGCACGCTGGTCGGCGCGCGCACCGCACATGTGCTCGACGAGCGGCTGCATCCGTTGCCGGTCGGCGTGATCGGCGAGCTGTATCTGGGCGGCGAGGGGATCGGCGTCGCGCGCGGCTATCTCGACCGCCCGGCGCTGACGGCCGAGCGCTTCGTGCCCGATCCGTACGGCGCACCGGGCGCGCGCCTGTACCGCACGGGCGACCTCGTGCGGCGCCGCGCGGACGGCGTGTTCGACTTCATCGGCCGCGTCGACCACCAGGTGAAGCTGCGCGGGCTGCGCATCGAGCTTGGCGAGATCGAGGCACAGCTGGCCGCGCACGACGCGGTGCGCGAAGCGTGCGCGGTCGTGCACGGGCAGGGCGCGCACGCGCAGCTCGTCGCGTATGTCGAGCTGACCGCCGACGCGCGGGCGGCCGCGCAGCCGATCGAAGCCGCGACGCTCGACGCGCACCTGCGCCGCACGCTGCCCGACTACATGGTGCCTGCGCAACTGATCGTGCTCGACGCGCTGCCGCGCAATGCGAACAGCAAGGTCGATCGCGCGCGGCTGCCGGCGCCGGTGCGCGTCGAGCGCGCGTACGAAGCACCGCACGACGGCGATGAAGCCGCGCTCGCGGCGATCTGGCGCGACGTGCTGAATCTCGAGCGCGTCGGTCGCGGCGATCACTTCTTCGATCTCGGCGGCCATTCGCTCGCCGCCGTGCGCGTCGCGACGCGCGTGGCCGAACGGCTCGGCCGCGACGTGCCGGTGCGCGCGCTGTTCGAAGCGCCCGTGCTCGCACAGTACGCGCTTCAGGTGGCCGACGCGCCGAGCGCCGCGCATGCCGGCGCCGCGGCGCCCGGTGTCGCGGTTGCCAAACCCGACGCGCACGGCGTGTGGCCGCTGTCGCCCGCGCAGCTCGGCCTGTGGTTCCTGTGGCGCGCGCAGCCGAACAACGCTGCGTACAACATTCCGGTCGCACTGCGCATGCGCGGCCCGCTCGACGTCGATGCGCTGCGCACCGCGTTCTCGGACGCGGCGGCCGTGCATCCGGCGCTGCGCACGCGGCTCGTCGCCCGCGACGGCGCGCTGCCGGGCCAGCGGATCGACGCGGCGGCGCCGGTCGCGCTGCCGGTCGTCGACCTGTCGGTGCAGCCCGACGCGCTCGCCTGTGCGGCGGCACTGACCGACGAGGATGCACTCGCGCCGTTCGACCTCGCGGCCGATGCGCCGCTGTGGCGCGCACGCGTGCTGCGGCTCGGCGCGGACGACCACGTGCTGTCGGTGACGATCCATCACATCGTGTCGGACGGCGAATCGATCGAGCTGTGGCTCGACGCGGTTCGCGCACGCTATGTCGCCCGCGTGCACGGCAGCACGGTGCCGGCCGCAGAAGCCGTCCAACTGGCCGTGCCGCTCGTGCTGCCCGCGCCGTGCCATCCGGCCCGCATCGCGTACTGGCGCGACGCGCTGGCCGATCTGCCGTCGCGCGTGCTGCCTCAGCGCGCAGACGCTCCGGCCGTGCCGCAATGGCGCGCAGCACGCATCGCGTTCGAATTCGACGCGCCGCTGATCCGCGCCGCGCGCAACGCCGCGTCGGCCGCGCACGCGACGCTGCCGATGCTGCTGCACGCGGCGCTCAATACCGCGCTGTTCCGCGCGACGGGCCTGGCCGACCAGCCGGTCGGCGTGCTCGCGTCGACGCGCGCGCTGACGGGCGACGCGGCACGCGATGCGCTCGGCCTCTTCATCAATTCGGTCGTCGTGCGCACGCGGATCGATCCGGCCGCCCGCCGCGCGGATGTGCTCGCGCAGGTGCGCGACACGGCGCTCGCCGCGTATGCGCATGCCGACGTGCCGTTCGCCGACGTCGTCGCAGCGCTGCGCGTGCCGCGGGCCGCGCAGGCCAATCCGCTGTTCCAGGTGATGTTCAACTACCTGCGCCCGACGGGCGCCGCTGAGCGCGACTGGGCCGGCCTGTCGCTCGCGGCATTCGACGACGTGCGCCATCGCGTCGTGTTCACGCTGGAGCTGGACGTCGTCGAGCATCCGGACGGCGGCGTGAGCGCCGCGTTCTCGTATGCGGACGAGCTGCTCGACGGCGGCTTCGTCGATGCGCTCGTCGATGTCTATCACGACGAAGTCGCGCGCTTCGCCGGTGCGTCGGAAGCGGCGCTCGGCGCGCCCGATGCGCGTGCCGTCGCGCCGGCGGCCTGCATCGCACAAGCAAGCGGCGACGCACACGCCGCCGCACCGTTACGTGCGCTGCACGCGGCTGCCGCGCTCGCGGCGCTGTGGTCGGACACGTTCGCGACGGCCGCGCCCGAGCCCGGCGCAGACCTGTTCGAAGCCGGCGCGACGTCGTTCGATGTCGTGCGCTTCGTCGACGCGGCCGGACGTGCCGGTTACGCGCTGACGGTCGCTGACGTGTTCGCGTCGCCGACGCTCGCGGCACTCGGCGCGCGGCTCGATGCGCGGACGGAAACGGGACAGGAGGAGCGCCATGCTGGCTGAAGTGCGTCCGGACGGATTCACGATGCTCGATACATACCGTCTCGCATTCGCGGACGGCCTGTTCGCCGCACGCGACGGCGCGGAGATCCGCGTCGCGCAGGGCGACGGCATCGGCGCGCAGTTGCTGCGCGCGCAACTCGCGGACGACGGCACGCTGCGCCTCGTCGCGTACAACCATCGCGCGGCGCCGGCCGACCAGCGGCGCGCGCTGCTGGCCGCGCTGGCCGCCGCGTTTTCGGACGGCGCGCAGCACGCGGCGATCCGGCTCGATCCGGCGGCGTGGCCGGCGGTGGCGCTCGATGCGCTGCGCGCGAGCGGCGTGCTCGCCGACGGCGGTCGCTGCGTGCGCGACGGCTGGGCGCAGCAGGCCGATCTGTGGCTCGTCGGCCCGCATCTGCCGTGCGCGACGCTGCCGATGTTCACCGACGGCCGGCGTCACCCGCGCCGGCCGCCCGCGCCGCGCGGCGACGTCTACGCGCGCGACCTGCCGGCGCTTGGCGTGCGCTTCACGCTGCGCGGCTGGCAGCCGGCGGAGGACACCGAGCGGCTCGCGCGCTGGTTCGACGAGCCGCGCGTGCGCGACGGCTGGCCGGGCGCGCAGCCCGACGCCGATCCGCACGTGACGCCGCTCGTCGGCTGTTTTGACGGCGAACCGTTCGCGTATGTCGAGGCGTTCTGGCTGAAGGAGGACGCGCTGGCGCCGCACGTCGCGGCGCGCGATTACGACCGCGGGCTGCGGATGCTGGTCGGCGAATCGCGCTGGCGCGGCCCGCATTGCGTCGCGGGCTGGCTGCCGTCCGTCGTGCATTACCTGTTTCTCGACGACCCACGTACCGAAGCGGTCGGCTGTGCCGTTCCGGCCGGCCACGCGCGGGTTGCCGACCATCTCGCGCGGCATGGCTTCGCGCGGCAGCGCCGTCTCGCGCTGGCCGACGCGCAGCCGCTGTGGATGCGCACGCTGCGCGAGACGTTCTTCTCCGGCCGTCACGTCTGACGGGCCGGATTCACCGACAAGGGAGCTGAAACATGCAGAGAGAAACCGTATTCGACCTGATCGGCGTTGGCTTCGGGCCGTCGAATCTGGCGCTGGCCGTGCGCCTCGCGGAGCGCAGCGGCGCGCGCACGTTCGCCCATTGTTTCGTCGAGCGCCAGCCGGAATTCGGCTGGCATCGCGGGATGCTGCTCGACGACTGCCGGATGCAGATTTCGTTTCTGAAGGATCTCGTCACGATGCGCGATCCGAAAAGCCGCTACACGTTCATCAACTACCTGTTCGAACGCGGCCGGCTGAACGAATTCGTCAACCTGAAGAACTTCTATCCGACCCGCGTCGAATTCCACGATTACCTGAGCTGGGTCGCCGATGCGTTCGACGATCGCGTCCATTACAGCGAGACCGTGCTGGCGATCGAGCCCGTGCGCGGCGACGGCGCGCGGATCGACGCGCTGCGCGTGCTGTCGCGCGATGCCGCCGGCCACGAGCGCCAGCGCGTCACGCGTGCGCTGTCGGTCGGTGTCGGCGGCACGCCCGCGATTCCGGACGCATTCGCCGCGCTCGGCCGTGATCGCGTGATCCATTCGTCGTCGTATCTCACCGACATCGACCGGCTCGTCGCGTCGCCGGACGGCGAGCGCCGCCGCGTCGCGGTGATCGGCGCGGGGCAGAGCGCGGCCGAGGTGTTCATCGACCTCGCGCGCCGCTTCCCGCATGTCGACGCGAGCCTGGTGATGCGCGCCGGCGCGTTGAAACCGGCCGACGACAGCCCGTTCGTCAACGAGATCTTCAGCCCCGCGTTCACCGACGTCGTCTATGCGCAGCCGCACGACGCGCGCCGCGCGCTGCTCGAGCGCTATCGCGATACGAACTACGCGGTGGTCGACCGGCCGCTGATCGAGCAGATCTACGAAATGCTGTACCTGCAGCGCATCGACGGCACGCCGCGTCATGCGCTGCTCGCGAACAGCGCAATCGAGGCCGCGGCGCGCACCGCCGACGGCCGCATCGAGCTGACGCTGCGCGACCGGATGAGCGGCGACACGCGCGTCGAGTGCTTCGACGCGCTCGTGCTCGCGACGGGCTACCGCCGCGACACGCATTCGGCGCTGCTCGAAGGGCTCGCGCCGCACCTGGGCGACGCGCTCACGCGCGGCGATGTCACGCGCGACTACCTGCTTGCGACGCCCGAGCACTTCGCGCCGCGCATCTACCTGCAAGGCTGCTGCGAAGACAGCCACGGATTGTCCGACACGCTGCTGTCGGTCCTGGCGCGCCGCGCGGACGAAATCTGCGCGTCGCTCGAAGACGGGATCGCGCCCGCCCATGACGATGGCGCGGCCCGGGCACCGCAGGAAAAACGACAGGAAAACGGGGTGAGCGCGGGCCGGATGGCTTTCGCTCTTTGACAAAGGCGCGGTGAGACCGCATGAAGAAAGTGGAGCAGAGAAAGATGGAGTGGGCAACAGGCACGCGTTTGCGTGCGATCGCAGCCGCGGCGAGCGTGGCGTTCGGTGCGGCAGCAGCGGGGCAGGCAGTGGCCCAGACGGCGCCGGCCGTGAACACCGGCGCCGCGGCGTCGGCCAGCAGTGCGCAGAACGCCGCGGCGTCCAGTGCGTCGACCAGCGCACCGAATGGCACGCTGCCGGCGATTACCGTCAATGCGGCCTCGGAAGGAGACGGCACGGTCGGGCTCGTCGCGAAGCGCAGCAAGACCGGCACCAAGACCGACACGCCGATCAACGAGATCCCGCAGACGATCAACGTCGTCACCGCGCAGCAGATCGAGATGACCGGCGCCACCGACGTGAACGCGGCGCTGCGCTACGTGCCGGGCTTCTCGTCGTACGGTTCGGACAACCGTTCGGACTGGTACGCGGCACTGCGCGGCTTCACGCCGACCGCGTACGTGAACGGGCTGCAGGTGCCGAACACGATCAACCTCGCGAGCTGGCGCGTCGATCCGTACATGATCGACAGCATCACCGTGCTGCGCGGGCCGACATCGGTGCTGTACGGCGCGGGCGACCCGGGTGCGATCGTCGACGTGCAGACCAAGCTTGCCGACGGCGAGCGCGTGCGCGAGGCGGGCGTGCAGATCGGCAACTACGCGCGCAAGCAGTTCATGATCGACGTCGGCGACAAGATCGATGCGGACGGCAAGTACGCGTACCGGTTCGTCGGCGTCGCGCGCGACGGCAACGCGCTGACCGGCCCGAACAACGACCAGCGCGTCGCGCTCGCGCCGTCGTTCCGCTGGCGCCCGAATGCGGATACGTCACTGACGCTTTCCGCGACCTACCTGCAGGACTGGGGCGACATCTCGTCGAACTTCCTGCCCGCGCAGGGCACGGTGCTGCCGAACCCGAACGGGCAGATCAACAAGGACGTCTACGAGGGCGACGGGAACTTCAACTACTACCGCAAGAAGCAGTGGTCGGTCGGCTATCAGTTCGAGCAGAACCTGACCCCGGCGTGGACGTTCCGCCAGAACGTGCGCCTGATGCACCTGTCGCTCGACAACGGGTCGGTGTTCGGCAACGGTTTCGTCGAAGGCAGTACGACCGACGTGTCGCGCTGGGCCGGCGTGTTCCAGATGAACTACAGCCGCTTCGACATCGACAACAACGTGGAAGGCCGCTTCGCGACGGGCCCGCTCCAGCACACGCTGCTGCTCGGCTTCCATTACAACCGGCAGACCGCGACCGACAGCGAATGGCTCGCCGCGGCGCCGCCGCTGAACATCTACAACCCGGTCTACCTGCCGGTCACGACGGCCGTGTTCGACCCGGCCTCGACGTTCCGCACCAACACGTACACGACGATGAACACGTTCGGCCTGTACGCGCAGGACCAGATCAAGTGGAACCGCTGGACGCTGACGCTCGGCGGCCGCGAGGACTGGGTCAACATGCGGATGGACGACCGCGCGGGCGGCACGCAGTCGAAGGCGGACGTCTCGGCGTTTACCGGCCGCGTCGGCCTCACGTACCAGGGCGATTACGGGCTGTCGCCGTACATCAGCTACGCGACGTCGTTCAATCCGCTGATCGGCGTGAACCTGGTCGGCGGCGGGCTGCCGCAACCGACGCGCGGCAAGCAGATCGAGGCCGGCCTGCGCTGGCAGCCGCCCGGCAAGAACCTGATGCTGAACGCGGCGATCTACCAGATCAACCAGACCAACGGGATCACGCCGGCGCTGCCGGGTCAGGACACGACCGGCACGAAGTCCGTGCAGACGGGCGAAGTGCGTTCGCGCGGGATCGAGCTGAGCGCGACCGGCAAGGTCACGCCGAACCTGTCGCTGATCGCGTCGTACGTCTATCAGGACGTGAAGAACGTGAAGGCCAACGACGTGTCGCTGAACAACTGGCCGGTCGACATTCCGCGTCCGCGTCAGATGGCGTCGCTGTGGGCCGACTGGACGTGGCACACGGGCGCGCTCGCGGGCTTTGGCCTGGGCGGTGGGGTTCGCTACCAGAGCGCGTCGGCCGGTGCGGCCGACAACTCGCTGACGGTGTCGAGCGTCACGCTGTTCGACGCGGGCGTGCACTACGACACGCGTAACTGGCGCTTCGCCGTGAATGCGACGAACCTGGCCAACCGCCACTACATCAGCGGTTGCCAGTCGATGAACGTCTGCGTTTTCGGCACCGACCGCACGGTGATCGCGACCGCGAAATACAACTGGTGACGTTGCGCGCCGCGGCTCGCCGGCGGGCCTTCGTGGCCGGCGCGGGCCGGCTGCGGCGCCTTCGTCCGCTTTTCCACGACGCATCCATGCCGAAGAAAAATCTCGTCTACATCCAGTCGCTGCGCAACGGTGCGGCCGATCGTGCCGGCCAGCCGGTCGCTTATCAGGGCGGCACGCGCTACATGAAGGCGCCGCTCGAATTCCTCGTCGAGCGCCTGAACGACTCGCCGCTCGGCGAGCGCTACACGCTCAGGGGCGTGATCGTCGACGACGACGACGGTTCGCCGGCCGACCGTGCGAAGGTCGCCGATTACGGCTTCGCGCGCACGCCGGGCCGCCCGTGGATCCTGCCGGACGGGTTGACGGTGCACGGCCGGCCGGTCGACGAACTGTTCTGTTCGATTCCGTCGACGTACCGGCGGCTGCCGCGCGACGCGAGCGAGCGCATGGCCGGCAAACAGGCGTTCGAGCGCCGCGTGCTCGAGCGCCTGCTCGAGCTCGACGCCGACGTCGTCGTGCTCGACGGGCTGCTCGTGATCCTCGACGAACTCGTGCGGCCCGGCGCGCGCTTTCACCGGCGCATCGCCAACATCCACCCGGGCATCACGGCCGACGATTCGCCGTACCAGCGGCGCGGCGCGTGGGCGACGCTCGACGCGCTGCATGGCGCGCGCGGTGAGCGGGTCGACTGGGCGAGCGGCGCGACGTCGTCCGTGGCGCCCGTGACGATGACGGGCGCCTCGTTCCACTACGTCGACAACGGCATCGATTCCGGCGAGGTGATCTGCGACGTGCTCGACACGCCGATCGCGCCGGACGACACGATTCTCGAACTGCGCTGGAACAACTTCCAGCGCAGCCTGTTTCCGGCGCTCGAGCGGGGGCTTCACGTCCTCGCCGACCGCCACGACACGGGAGCACTGTGATGGAAGACACGCTGACGAAACCGGCCGGCGCGGCGGACGCCGTCGAAGGTGAAGTGGCCGCGGCGCTCGATGGCGCCGCACATGACCAGGCGACGCAGGTCGCGGAGCACACGCTCGACGCATGGCATCCCGACGACTCGCCGGACTGGCTGCTCGCGGCGTTCGTGCCGTTGTTCAATACCGACACGCGGTACGACGCGGCGACGATCTCGGTGCCGCTCGGCGGCGCCAGTGCGGCGGCCGTCGCGTCATACGTGGCGCGAGCAGTGCGCGAGGGCGTGATCGACGGCGCGCAAGTCGCGGGCGACACGCTGCGGCTCACCGTGTCGCGCACGACGTTCTGGCAGAACCCGCGGCCGTGGCTGAAGGCGCCCGCATCGGGCGGCATGCCGCTGCGCTACGCGATCACGAACGGCCACCGGCACCCGGTGCGGCCGCCGTCTCCGGCCGGCGAAGTCTACGCACGCTACATGCCGCAGGTGGGGATGACGTTCAGCCTGCGCACCGTCGACATCGACGCGCACGCGGACCTGTTCAGCGGCTGGATGAATCTCGACCGCGTCGCGCATTTCTGGGACCAGCGCGGCACGCGCGACGAGCATGCGGCATATCTCGCCGAGCGGCTCGACGATCCGCACATGCACCCGATGATCGGCTATTTCGACGACACGCCGTTCGGCTATTTCGAGTTCTACTGGGCCAAGGAGGACCGTCTCGCGCCGTTCTACGACGCGCACGACTACGATCGCGGGCTGCACCTGCTGATCGGCGACTCGCGCTTCCAGAGCGCCGGCAAGCTGCATGCGTGGTGGAGCGGGGTGCTGCACTACATGTTCGTCGACGAACCGCGCACGCAGCGGCTTGTCGGCGAGCCGCGCGTCGATCACGTGCGGCACATCGCGTACATGCACCGGCTCGGGTTCTACACGCTGAAGGAATTCGACTTCCCGCACAAGCGCGCGGCGCTCACCGTGATCGAGCGCGATACCTTCTTCGACACTTTCCGGTTGCCGTGACGGGGTGGCACGCGCGGCGCGCCAGGCGACGTTCCGCGCGCCACGCGCAGGCTCGCTACCCGCTGCATCGGCCGTCCGGCATATGGACCGCGCGGCCCCGGTCGTGAAGAATGGATCGCTCCTCTTGGCGATCACAGGTTCACGACATGGCGAAAACACCCGCGGCAGCGTGGGGCACGACCCCCCGCTTGCACACGCCGATATTGACATATGCCAGCATATGCATAAAATGGGCGCATCGTAGTCCCGTGGAGTGGCTTATGCGCACCGTTTCCATTTTCAAGAACGCCCGTAACCAGGCGATCCGCATCCCGAAGGACATGGAGTTCGAAGGAGTGACGGAGCTCGAGATCCGTCGCGAGGGCGATACGCTGCTGCTGCGCCCGGTGCGTCCCACGTGGACCTCGTTCGCGAACGAGCCGCTGGCCGACGCCGATTTCCTCGCCGATCGCCCGGCCGTCGTCGAAGCCGGCCGCTTCGACCTGTCCGGCAGCGATGGCACACCGACGGAGTCCGGCCGGTGACCACGCTCTACATGCTCGATACGAACATCTGTTCGTTCATCATGCGCGAGCGGCCGCCGGTGGTCCTGTCGCGGTTGCAATCCTGCGTCAATGCGCAGCACCGGATCGTCGTATCGGCAATTACCTATGCCGAGATGCGGTTCGGTGCGGTCGGCAAGAAGGCATCGCCGAAGCATGCGGAACTCGTGACGGCCTTTGTCTCGCGGCTGGACGGCGTGCTGTCGTGGGATACGGCGGCCGTGGACGCGACGGCCGCGATTCGCGCCGATCTCGCCGCGCGCGGCACGCCGATCGGCGCAAACGACGCGTCGATCGCCGGGCATGCGATCGCGGCCGGCGCGGTGCTCGTGACGAACAACGGTCGGGAATTCGGCCGTGTCGCGGGGCTGTCGCTCGAGGACTGGGCGGCCTGAGCACGGCGAAAGCGCGATGGCGCAGCTGTTCCGCAGCGGCGCATCACACAGGTGGGGAGGGCGGATCGGCGAGGAATGCGTTGCGGAACGCGTCGAGATACCGGTCGGCTTCGTCGCTGAATTCACCCGGCAACAGCGCGAACGCGCGTGCCAGCAGATCCTGGCCGAGCGTCGCGTAAGTCGCTTCGTCGGACAACAGCGCGCGGATGGCGTCGCGCGTTTGCGGCGAAGCAATCCGTTTCGCATCTCGCGCGAGCAGCGCGGCGGCGGCGAGACCCGGCTGGAACGCATGCGTCTCGAGCAAGTCCGGCGCGGCATCCCAGATGCGTTCGCGATTGCCGGTGTCGTGAAAATTCCGCAGCAGGAACAGCAGGTCATACGCGTCGCTGTTCTGGCGCGCGCGCCGGTCCTTCCATGCGAGCAACTTCAGCAGCGCGAGCGCCGGCAGGCTGGCCACCGGCACCACGGTGCGTGCGTCGATCGACACCGGCTGCGCCGTGTCGACCGCTTCCCGGAACCCGAGCACGTTCAGCACGAAATCGCCGCCCGGCGGCCACGCGATCTCGCCCGGCGGCGTTTCGAGCGGCCCGAACGGCACGAGATCGAGCTCGGTGCGAAAACCGTGCGTTCCGCTTTCGAATAGTAGTTTCTGCTGCTGTTTCGGCGCGCGCGTGAATTGCCCGGTCGCGACGAGCGCATCGACGAGCTGCTCGTGAAACGGCCAGCTCACCGCGCACACCGCGACGTCGACGTCCCGCGTCGCGCGCACCGGCCGGATGCCGTATACGTGCCACATCAGGATGTCGCGCGCGGTTGCGCCGGCGACGACGAAGGCTGCATCGAGGCGCGCGCAGGCCATGCTGACCGCTTGCAGCAGCGCGACCGCCGCCGGCTCGAGCGGCCGGCGTGCATCGACTTCAAGCGGGCGGGTGGGCGAGGTATCGGTCATGGATCCGTTCGGCGGCGGCAAGATTGCGGCTGTCCCCGGACGAGACGAGATCCGCGTAGATCAGGAGCGGCGGCACGAGCGGCACATCCTGCTCGTGCCAGTCGAGCACAGGCGAGCGCGGCCAGAACGCTTCGAGGATCTCGACGTCGCCGCGATCGTCCGGACGCAGGCGGGCCTGGAGCAGCAGGCGGTTCGGCACCGTGCCGTGCGTATAGACGGTGATCGCGGCCGGCTTCAGATCGTGCGTCAGCAGGTCGGCCGCCGGCTCACCGCCGAGCCGCGCGTCGAATGCCGCGAAATCGAACCCGCGCCACCAGTCGGGCGCGAGGCCGGCAAACCGCCGGCTCGGCAGTTTCGCGCGCAAGCGGCTCGGGTACAGCGCGACCCATTCCTGCACGAAGCGCGGCCAGTCGGGAATCAGGCGCTCGCCGTTGCGGCGTCGCCCGACGAGGCCGCGCTCGATCAGATCGTCCATCGCGAGATTGACCGTGCCGAGCGCGACACCCGATGCGGCGGCAATCCCCCGATACGGCTGCGCGACGAGGCCTGGCTGCGTCGCGAGTGCGAACATCACGGCGAGCCCCTTCGGCGTCGTCGCGCGCGACGCCTGCCGACGTGGTGCGCGTGCGGGCTTCGGCCGGCCCGCGATCAGCACGGTGGCCTCCGGCTGAATCAGGCATGTGTTGCCGGCGGTATCGAGAAACGGGATGCCCTGGTCGGTCAGGCCGGCGGCCAGTTCGGCCGAAAGATGCGGCGCGACCAGCATCAGCGGCCGCTCGCCGGGCTTCGGGGTTCCGCCGCCGCGGCGGCGCAATTCCGCGAGCGCGCCCGCCAGCGATTCGACGCGCAGGCTCACGGCGACCGGCATCTCGAATGCCTGCCCGGCAACGTCGAAGCGGATCATCGCGTCGGCACGCGCGTTGTACGCGGCCGGTACGCGCACGGGCCGCGCCTTGAAGCGCCGGGTCGCGCGTTCGAACGCGGCGCAGGCTTCGTCGAGCACGTGCTGTTCCGACCTCGGGAGGGTGGCATTCTCGGGCATCAGAGCGGATCGCTTGTTCACTTTTTTGTCAGCGTACACAAAAAATGTACGTGCGTCAAAAAATGAACAATCTTTCACAAGCCTTTGATGTATAGGAAGTATTCCGAATACTTCAGCGACAGCCAATAGATCCTCCTCACTTGGGAAATCGATGTCGAACAGGCAGTTTCGCGCATGCCGATCGCGCGAGGCAGTCATCCGGATGGCCGGTTTCCGTCTGTCCGTGCATCACGTTCGCCCGGCAACTGAAGGTTGTCTCAGCGACGACTTTCCGTCTGCCCGGTTGCCGTTGAACCGACTATCCTTGCCTGCACCTTCCCCGCAGAACACAGGAGACGACACCGTGACGCACAGCGTGATCCCCGCAGGCCTCGCCGATGAAATGATCCAGATCCGGCACCGCATCCATGCCCATCCCGAGCTGGGCTTCGAGGAATTCGCGACGAGCGATCTCGTCGCGGAGCAGTTGCAGTCGTGGGGCTATACGGTGCATCGCGGGCTCGGCGGCACGGGCGTCGTCGCGCAGTTGAAGATCGGCAACGGCGCGCAGCGTCTCGGCCTGCGCGCGGACATGGACGCGCTGCCGATCCACGAGGCAACCGGCCTGCCGTACCAGAGCACGATCGCAGGCAAGATGCACGCGTGCGGCCACGACGGCCACACCGCGATGCTGCTCGCGGCCGCGAAGCATCTCGCCCGCGAGCGGCGCTTCTCGGGCACGCTGAACCTGATCTTCCAGCCGGCCGAGGAAGGGCTCGGCGGCGCGAAGAAGATGCTCGACGAAGGGCTGTTCGAGTTGTTCCCGTGCGACGCGATCTTCGCGATGCACAACATGCCGGGCTTTCCGACCGGCAAGTTCGGCTTCCTGCCGGGGCCGTTCATGGCGTCGTCGGATACCGTGATCATCGACGTGCAGGGCCGCGGCGGCCACGGTGCGGTGCCGCACAAGGCGATCGACTCGGTCGTCGTCTGCGCGCAGATCGTCATTGCGCTGCAGACGATCGTGTCGCGCAACGTGTCGCCGCTCGACATGGCGATCGTCACGGTCGGCGCGATCCATGCGGGCGAAGCGCCGAACGTGATTCCCGATCGCGCGCAGATGCGCCTGTCCGTGCGCGCGCTGAAGCCCGAGGTACGCGTCCTGCTCGAGACGCGCATCAAGGAAGTCGTGCATGCGCAGGCGGCCGTGTTCGGCGCGACCGCGACGATCGACTACCAGCGCCGCTACCCGGTGCTCGTCAACGATGCGGAGATGACCGCGTTCGCGCGTAGCGTCGCGCGCGAGTGGGTGGGCGATGCGAACCTGATCGACGGCATGGTGCCGCTCACCGGCAGCGAGGATTTCGCGTTCCTGCTTGAAAAGCGGCCGGGCTGCTACCTGATCATCGGCAACGGCGACGGGGAAGGCGGCTGCATGGTGCACAACCCCGGCTACGATTTCAACGACGCGGCGCTGCCGACGGGTGCGTCGTACTGGGTCAAGCTGGCCGAGGCGTTCCTGGTGTGACGGAGAGGGCGACGTATGCGGCGCGGGGCCGGACATCGACGAGGTTGCCGGAGCGGCCGAATGAGAAATGTACCAAATTTTGGTATAGGGTGGTCGCCTTGAAACGGAGGTGGCTCATGTCGCGAAACACATCCGTTTCCCTGGGCGACCGCTTTGCCGAATTCGTCGACGCTCAAGTGCAATCGGGGCGCTATGGCTCCGCAAGCGACGTCGTGCACGCCGGTTTGCGACTCCTCGAGTCACACGAAACGCAAATGCGTGCGTTGCAGGAAGCGTTGAAGGCCGGTGAGGCATCAGGGGTGCCCAAGCCGTTCGACAGCGAGGCCTTCCTGGCCCGCATGCGGGCAACGCATGGCGGTTAAAGGCAAACAGCTTCAGCTGAGTTTGCCGAACTCGATCTCGAAGACACTTGGCGCTATACCGTCGAGCATGGGTCGCTCGAGCAGGCAGACCACTACCACCGCGATCTGATTGGGACCATGGAAGCGTTGGCGCACGGCAAAAAGGCGGGTCGGATTTGCATTGTTCGGGATGGGTATTTCCGGTATGCCGTTGGTGCTCACGTCGTGTTCTATCGCGAAACGGACGACACGATCGATGTGATTCGGGTCCTGCATCAGCGGATGGATATCGAACGACATCTGTAGCCGCGCACGTCGAGCGGCGCGATTGTCGCAAAGCGGCCCACCAACCCGGTATGCCTTGTGCCGCCGTGATCCGAGCGCGGCATCGATCAATCTAGAATGCTTCCCCGCTGAACAACGCCGCGACCGCATCCGGATTCGACGGCCAGTACATGTGCATGTACGTCGCGACGATCGCGCCGCTGCGATAGACGGCTTCGCCGCTGCCCGGCGCGCCGTCGGGGCGCGCGGCGCTCGCGACCGGTTCGAGCGGCGTCGCGAGCCGCGAGTAGTGGAACGTATGACCGCGCATCGGCCCGGTGCGCGTCTCGAACTGCTGCATGCCGAGCGCCGCGAACCGGCGCTGCATCGTCGCATGGCCCGGCAGCAGGCCGAGCATCGGCGTCATTGCGCCGTCGACGTCCGTCAACGACTCGCAGAGATACACCATCCCTCCGCATTCCGCGACGATCGGCCGGCCGGCGTCGGCGTGCGCGCGAATCGTCCGTGCGGTTGCGGCATTCGCCGCGAGCATCGCCGCATGCAGCTCCGGATAGCCGCCCGGCAGGAACAGCGCGTCGCAATCGTCGGGCACGCCCTCGTCGGCGAGCGGCGAGAAGAACCGCAACTGCGCGCCGAGCGCGTCGAGCAGCGCGAGATTCGCGGGATAGATGAACGAGAACGCCGCATCGCGCGCCACCGCGATCCGCTTGCCGGCGAGCGCGCGCGGCAGCGGGGCGGCGGCTTCTGGCTCGGCGAACGAGACCGCTGGCGGCAGTTCCGCGAGTGCTGTTCCAGCAAGCACGTCGGCCGCGCGATCGAGCCGTGCATCGAGATCGTCGATGTCGTTCGGCTGGTGCAGGCCGAGGTGCCGCTCCGGCAGCGCGATGCTCGCATCGGCCGGCACATGCCCGAGCCAGCGCAGGTCGTCGGGCAGCGCCTGCCGCAGCAATTCCGCGTGCCGTTCGGAGCCGACGCGGTTCGCCAGCACGCCGTGAAACGGCAGCCCCGGCCGGAACCGCGCGAGCCCGAACGCGATCGCCGCGAACGTCTGCGCCATCGCCTTCGCGGAAATCACCGCGACGATCGGCACGCCGAACGCGGCGGCGAGATCGGCACTGCTCGGCGTGCCGTCGAACAGCCCCATCACGCCTTCGATCAGGATCAGGTCCGCCTCGCGCGCGGCATCGGCCAGCAGCGCGCGGCAGCCGGCCTCGCCGACCATCCCGAGGTCGAGCGCATGCACGGGCGCGCCGCTCGCGCGTTCGAGCAGCATCGGATCGAGAAAATCGGGCCCGGTCTTGAACACCCGCACACGGCGGCCGAGCCGGCGGTGCAGCCGCGCGAGGCCGGCCGTCACCGACGTCTTGCCCTGGCCCGACGCGGGCGCGCTGACGAACAGCGCGGGGCAGGCCGGCACGGTCAGAACTCCACGCCGCGCTGCGCCTTCACGCCTTGCTCCTTGTACGGATGCTTGACGAGCCGCATTTCGGTGACGAGATCGGCCGCGTCGATCAGCGCATCGGGCGCATGCCGCCCGGTCACGACGACATGCACCGGGTCCGGACGCGCGACGAGCGTCGCGAGCACTTCGTCGAGCGGCAGGTATTCGTACTTCAGCACGGTGTTCAGCTCGTCGAGGATCACCATCCGGTAGTCGCCGCTTTCGATCATCCGGCGCGCCTCGTCCCAGCCCTTGCGCGCGGTCGCGATGTCGGCGTCGCGGTTCTGCGTGTTCCACGTATAGCCGTCGCCCATCGTCACGAAGTCGCATTCCGCGACCGCGCCGAGGAAGTCGCGCTCGGACGTGTGCAGCGCACCCTTGATGAACTGCACGACACCCAGCCGCATGCCGTGGCCGAGCACGCGCACGGCCATGCCGAATGCGGCTGTGCTCTTGCCCTTGCCGTTGCCGGTGTGGACGATCAGCAGGCCCTTTTCGTGGGTGGCGGCGGCCTGCTTCTTCTCGTGGCCGGCGCGGCGGCGTTCGGCCATCCGCTGATGGGATTCGGAGTCGGTCTTCATCGGGAATCGTCCTGTCGAAAGCGAAACAAAGGGTTCAGAGCGGGCCGGCGAGTGCGACCGTCACGCCGTCCCGGATGGATTTGGGGCCCAGCAGCCGGCCGTGCGGCGCCGCGAGCTGCGCGCACGGCTCGGCCACGCCCGCGACGCCGTAGCGCGCGAGCGCGGCGTCCGACGGGCCGCTCGCGGCCAGTTCGGGACGGCTCGCGAGCCGCGCCGCGTCGAACGCGACGAGCCGCCAGCCGCGTCGCGCGCACAGCGTACGCAGCGCGCGGGCACGCGCCTTGTCGGCGAGCGTTGCGACGATCGCCGGTTCGGCGAACGGGTAAAGCGCCAGCGCCGCGCGAATCGCGGCATCGAGTTGCGCGGCCGTGACGCTTGCGCGGAAACCGACGCCGAGCGCGACGCGCATCACGCACCGCCGCCGAGCGCCGCCCGCACCGCCGGATCGTCGGCAAGCGCCGCGACGCGGCCGATCACGACGATCGCCGGCGAACCGATGCCGGTCGCGCCGACGCGTTCGACGAGGGTATCGAGCGTCGCGAGCACGTGCCGCTGCCCGGGGCGCGTGGCATTCTCGATCGCCGCGCACGGCGTATCGCCGGGCAGGCCACCGTCACGCAGCGCCGCCGCAATCGTATCGAGCCGGCGGATGCCCATATAGATCACGATCGTCAGGCGCGTCGCCGCAAGCGCGCGCCAGTCGGGTTCGTCGGCGCCCGCGCCGTGGCCGGTGACGAAGATCACGCCCTGCGCGTCGCCGCGCTGCGTGACCGGAATGCCGAGCGCGGCCGGCGCGGCGATGCCCGCCGTGATGCCGTTCACGACCTCGACCGGAAAGCCCGCCGCGCCGAGCGCGGCCAGTTCCTCGCCGCCGCGGCCGAACACGAACGGATCGCCGCCCTTGAGCCGCGCGACGCTGCGGCCCGCGCGCAGGTGCGCGAGCATCGCGGCGACGATCGCTTCCTGCGGCGTGGAGGCATGACCGCCGCGCTTGCCGACATGCTCGATCTGCGCGTCGGCGCGCGCATGACGCAGCACGTCGGGGTTCACGAGATCGTCGACGAGCAGCACGTCCGCCGCGCCGATCGCGCGTACGGCCCGGAGCGTCAGCAGGTCGGCGTCGCCGGGGCCGGCGCCGATGAGCCACGCGCGGCTCATCGCGCGCGGCACGGCACGCACCGTGTCGAAACAGTGGAACAGGGAAGGCGGGCGGCACATCGGCGGCCGGCGGGCAGGCAAGGCATGACGGATCGGGCGAAGCCCGCGCGAACGCGAGCGGAATACGCACCCCATCCGTCCCCCGCGGATCGGGCGTTCGGCGAGCGTCGGGCTCGCCCCTTGCGTCGGCCGGTATCCGGGCTGGCCGCTTGCCAGGCCGCGGCCTTCCCGCCCGGCTGAAGGGCAGTGGCATCGTGGGCGGCATGGGCGCGTGCGCGGGGAAGCGCGTCGCGCGGGCGGCGTACCGTTGCGGGGACAGCACAGGCCGGGCGGTCGTCCGCCTCCTGTTTCCCGTTTAACTGCATGCGCGGAATGCGCATGCGAGCACCGAACGCGGCGCATACGATAGCACAGCGGTCCGCCCGCGCGAACCCGCTGCGCCGATGCCGGAAGCGGCCTCCGACATGGTGCGGCAGCCATGCAAAACGCCGTTCGGCGGCTCACGCCGCCTTGACGCTCCCGCCACCGGCGCCTACACTCGCACGCGTTTTGGTGCTCGCGCGCGCCCTTCCGGCGCGCGCAGTTAAACGGGAAACAGGGAGCCTGCCTGCGTCGCAGTCGAGCCAGCCTGTGCTGCCCCCGCAACGGTAAGCGAACGCATCGTGCCCGCCGCGATGCAGCGCCGCTTCGCCGCATGCCGCGCGCATGCGGACGACCGCCACTGGATGCCCTGCGCATCCGGGAAGGCGAAGCGGCGTGTTCGTCAGCCCGGATACCGGCCTAAACGTTGGGGTTCAGCGCCGCGGGGAGGCGGCGCATCGTCCACGGCCGCAGCGTGCCCGACACCCGAGCGTCTCCCGATTCCCGTCGTCCGACCGCCTGCGCGAGTGCGCATGATCCGGCCCGATGACGGGCCGGAGCGCGCAGGGCCGCGCAGCGACGGCCGTGTTGGCATTCTGCATGTCGACCGTTCGCAAAGGAGCGTCATGCTCGATTCGCTGTTTCGCCTGTTCAACGACAGCTCATCCGGGCTGCGCGGCAAGATCGTCGCAATCTATGTGCTGCTGATCGTCTTCAACGCAGGCGCGTGGGTCTGGGTGTTCGCCGCCTTCCATGGCCAGCCGGTGCTGCTCGGAACCGCGCTGCTCGCGTACGTATTCGGCCTGCGCCACGCGGTCGACGCCGACCACATCGCGGCGATCGATAACGTCACGCGCAAGCTGATGCAGGAAGGCCGCAGCCCGCTCGGCGCGGGCCTGTTCTTCTCGCTCGGCCATTCGACGGTGGTGATCGTGATGTCGGTCGTGGTTGCGCTGACGGCGGCGTCGATCGCAGGCTTCGACGGCTTGCGCGCGATCGGCGGGACGATCAGCACCTGCGTGTCGGCGTTTTTCCTGCTGCTGCTCGCGGCCGCGAACCTGATGATTTTGATCTCCGTATGCCGGACGTTCCGCGCGGTGAAGCGTGGAGAGCCGCTCGTAGAAGAGGATCTCCATCTGCTGATGAACAAGCGCGGCGTGTTTGCGCGCATTTTCCGGCCGTTGTTCCGGCTCGTGTCGCGCAGCTGGCACCTGTATCCGATCGGTTTCCTGTTCGGGATCGGCTTCGACACCGCGACCGAGATCGCGCTGTTCGGCATCTCGGCAACGCAGGTGCAGGGCGGGATGTCGTTCTGGTCGGTGATGGCGCTGCCCGCGCTGTTCACCGCCGGCATGACGCTCGTCGACACGACCGACGGCATCCTGATGATGGGTGCGTACCGCTGGGCGTACGTGCGGCCGATCCGCAAGCTCTACTACAACATCACGATCACGTTCGTCTCCGTGCTGGTCGCCGCGCTGATCGGCGGCATCGAGGTGCTTGCGCTCATCGCCGACAAGCTGTCGCTGCAAGGCCCCGTCTGGGATTTCGCATCGATGGCGGCCGCGCATTTCGGCATGCTCGGCTACATCGTGATCGGGCTGTTCGTCGCGAGCTGGCTCGTGTCGGCCGTGATCTACCGCGTGAAGCGCTACGACGAAATCGACGTGACCATCTCCGTCTGATTCCTTTTCCGACACAGGACCTACCATGACCCTACGCAAGCTTCCCGTCACGATCGTCACGGGCTTTCTCGGCAGTGGCAAGACGACACTGATGCGCCACATCCTGCAGCACGCCGAAGGCCGCCGCATCGCGGTGATCGTCAACGAATTCGGCGAGCTCGGCATCGACGGCGAAATCCTCAAGGGTTGCGGCATCGGCTGCGACGACGCGCAGGCCGAAGCGTCGGGCCAGCTTTACGAGCTCGCGAACGGCTGCCTGTGCTGCACCGTGCAGGAAGAGTTCTATCCGGTGATGGAGGCGCTCGTCGAGCGGCGCGCGGACATCGACCACGTGCTGATCGAAACGTCGGGGCTCGCGCTGCCGAAGCCGCTCGTGCAGGCGTTCAACTGGCCGACGATCCGCAACAGCTTCACGGTCGACGCGGTCGTGACCATCGTCGACGGGCCGGCCGCCGCGAGCGGCCAGTTCGCGGAAAACCCGCAGGCCGTCGACGCGCAGCGCCGCGCCGATCCGAACCTCGACCACGAATCGCCGCTGCACGAACTGTTCGCCGATCAATTGTCGTCCGCCGATCTCGTGATCGTGAACAAGGCCGATCTCGTCGGCGACGCGCAGTTCGCGCAGATCGAAACCGCGATCCGCGACGAGATTCCGCCGCAGGTGAAGATCGTGCGCGCGACGCGCGGCGAACTCGATCTCGCGATGCTGCTCGGCCTTGAATCCGCGTCGGAAGAAACGATTCACCTGCGTCACGACCATCATGGCTCGGCCGACGACGGCGATCACGATCACCATCACGACGATTTCGACTCGGTGGTCGTGTCGGGCGACGCGGGCACGCGCGAAGCGACGATCGCCGCGCTGCAGCGCGTCGTCGAGACGCATACGATCTACCGCGCGAAAGGCTTCGCGGCGCTGTCCGGCACGCCGATGCGGCTCGTGATCCAGGGCGTCGGCCGCCGCTTCGACAGCTATTTCGACCGCCGCTGGCAGGACGGCGAAACGCGCGCAAGCCGCTTCGTGCTGATCGGCGAGGATCTCGACGCGGCCGCACTGCAGCGTGCGTTCGACGCCGCGTGCGCGGCCGAACGGCAACCGGCGTAACGCGCGATGCATCTGCTGCGCACCACGCCGGGCGGCTTCGTCGACGATACGCAGGGCGTCGTCCGGATCGATCAGCAGCCGGCCGACATCGTGATCCTGAGCTCGGCCGACACGACGCTGTCGCTGCTCGCGAGCGTCGTGCCGAGGCTGCCGGCCGGCTTCCCGAGCGTGCGGCTCGCGAACGTCACGTTCCTGCGGCAGCCGGCGTCCGTCGATTTCTATGTCGACGACGTGCTGCGCCACGCGAAGACGGTCGTGATCGATCATCTCGGCGGCGAAGCGTACTGGCCGTACGGGATCGAGCAGGCCGTGTCGCTCGCGTCGAAGCGCGGGCAGCAGCTCGCGATGTTCTCGGGCGACCTGCAGGAAGACCCGAACCTCGTCGCGAAGAGCACGGTCGCGCCCGACCGGTGCCGGCTGTGGTGGCGCTACCTGCGCGAGGGTGGCGTGCACAACGCCGAAGCGCTGCTGCGCAGCATTGCATTCCATACGCTCGGCTTCGGCGACGAACCCGAGCTGCCGCGCCCGCTGCCGGCTGCCGCGCTGTATCACCCCGCGCGCGATACGGCGAGCGTCGACGACTGGCGGCCGCGCTGGACGCCCGGCGCGCCCGTCGTCGCGATCCTGTTCTATCGCGCACACTGGCAGGCCGCCAACACGGCCGTGTTCGACGCGCTGGCCGATGCGCTCGTGCAGGAAGGGCTGAATCCGCTGCCGATCGCGGTGACCTCGCTGAAGGACGCGGTGAGCCGCGAGGTCATCACGCGGCTCTGCGACACGCACGGCGTCGCGCTCGTGTTGAACACGACCGCGTTCGCGGCGGGCGCTATCGACGCTGCCGAGCCGGACGTGCTCGCCGGCGACGCACCGGTGCTGCAGGTGATCCTGTCCGGCGGCAATCGCGACGCCTGGGTGGCCGACAACCAGGGGCTGCACGCGCGCGACATCGCAATGCACATCGCGTTGCCCGAGGTCGACGGGCGCATCGTCACGCGTGCGGTGAGCTTCAAGGGGCTCGCGTATCGCTGTCCGCACACCGAGGTCGACGTCGTGCGCTACCAGCCGGACGCCGAACGGATCGCGTTCGTCGCGGCGCTGGCGCGCGGCTGGTGCAGGCTGCGCACGCTCGACAACGCGAGCAAGCGCGTTGCGCTGATTCTCGCGAACTATCCGCAAAGCGAAGGGCGGATCGGCAACGGCGTCGGGCTCGACACGCCGGCGTCCGCGCTGCGCGTGCTCGCGGCGCTGCGCGATGCGGGCTACGCGGTGGCCGACCTGCCGCCCGACGGCGACGCGCTGATCGCGCGGCTCGTCGAAGGCGTGACCAACGATGCGGCCGTGCATGCGCTGCGCCCGGCGTTCCAGAGTTTCGCGCTGGCCGACTACGTCGCGCATTTCGCGCGGCTGCCGGCGGCCGTGCGCGACGCGCTGAACGAGCGCTGGGGCGCGCCCGAAGCCGACCCGACGCTGCGCCACGGGCGTTTCACGATCGCCGGCTGGCGCGCGGGCAACGTGTTCGTCGGCATCCAGCCGTCGCGCTCGCGCGGCGAGAACGACTACGCGAGCTACCACGACGCGGATCTGGTGCCCCCGCACGCGTATCTCGCGTTCTATTTCTGGCTGCGCGACGCGTATTGCATCGACGCGGTCATCCATCTCGGCAAGCACGGCAACCTCGAATGGCTGCCGGGCAAGAGCGTCGCGCTGTCCGACGCGTGCTGGCCCGACCTGACGCTCGGGCCGCTGCCGCACCTGTATCCGTTCATCGTCAACGATCCGGGCGAGGGCAGCCAGGCGAAGCGCCGCGCGCAGGCCGTGATCGTCGATCACCTGATGCCGCCGCTCACGCGCGCGGAAAGCTACGGCCCGCTGCAGGATCTCGAACGGCAGGTCGACGAATACTACGAAGCGCTGATGGTCGATGCGCGGCGCGCGAAGCTGCTGCGCAAGACGATCCTCGCGACGATCGCCGAGCACCGGCTGCACGACGAACTGAGCGTGTCGCCGCCGCGCGACGCGGGCGCCGAGGATGCGCTGCTGACGCGCGTCGACGCGTGGCTGTGCGAGTTGAAGGAAGCGCAGATTCGCGATGGGCTGCACGTGTTCGGTGTGTCGCCGGCCGATCGCCAGCGACGCGACACGCTGCTCGCGCTCGCGCGCTTTCCGGTCAGCGACGGCAAGGGCCCGCGCGCGGGGCTGATCGGTGCGCTCGCGCGCGATCTCGCGCTCGGCGACGGCTTCGATCCGCTGTCGGCCGACTGGGCCGCGCCGTGGGCCGGCCCGCGTCCGGCGATCCTGCAGGCGCTCGACGCAGCGCCGTGGCGCCATGCGGGCGATACGCGCGAGCGGCTCGAACGGCTCGCGCAGCACTGGCTGGACGGGCTGTGCGCGGCCACCGGCGGCAACCACGACACCGACGCGACACCGCCCGGCGAATGGCCGCAGACGCTCGCGGTGATCGAACGCGTCCGCTCGACGCTGATGCCAGCGCTCGACGCATGCGGCGGCGAGGAAATGCGCCAGTTGCTGCGCGGGCTCGACGGCCGCTTCGTGCCGCCGGGGCCGAGCGGCTCGCCGTCGCGCGGCCGTCCCGACGTGCTGCCGACCGGCCGCAACTTCTACTCGGTCGACACGCGCGCGGTGCCGACCCAGGCCGCGTGGACGCTCGGCCTGAAATCCGCGCAGCAACTGATCGAGCGCCATCTGCAGGATCACGGCGACTATCCGCGCGCGATCGGCCTGTCCGTATGGGGCACGGCGACGATGCGCACCGGCGGCGACGACATCGCGCAAGCGTTCGCGCTGCTCGGCGTGCGGCCGAAATGGGCGCACGGCAGCCATCGCGTGACCGACTTCGAGATCCTGCCGATCGAGATCTTCGACCGGCCGCGTATCGACGTGACGCTGCGCGTGTCGGGCTTCTTCCGCGACGCGTTCCCGAACCTGATGCACCTGTTCGACGCAGCCGTGCAGGCCGTCGCCGCGCTCGACGAGCCCGAGGAACTGAACCCGATCCGCGCGCGCATCGAGCGCGAACGCGCGAAATGGATCGCTCAGGGCGTGCTGCCCGACGAAGCGCGGCGCCGTGCCGGCTGGCGCGTGTTCGGTTCGCGTCCGGGCAGCTACGGCGCGGGCCTGCAGGACCTGATCGACCAGCGCCGCTGGCAGACCGACGCCGATCTCGCGGAAGCCTACCGCCAGTGGGGCGGCCACGCGTACGCGCAGAACAGCGCGGGCGACGCCGCGCCCGACGTGTTCGGCGAGCGGCTGGCCGCGATCGACGTCGTCGTGCAGAACCAGGACAGCCGCGAGCACGACATCCTCGATTCGAACGACTACTACCAGTTCCAGGGCGGGATGACGGCGGCCGTGCGGCACCTGTCCGGGCAGCAGCCGAGCCTCTACCACGGCGACCATGCGAACCCGGCCGCGCCGAAGATGCGCACGCTGCGCGAGGAGATCGCGCGCGTGATCCGCTCGCGCGTCGTCAACCCGAAATGGCTCGACGGCGTGAAGCGCCACGGCTACAAGGGCGCGGCCGAGATGGCCGCGACCGTCGACTACCTGTACGGCTATGACGCGACCGCGCGCGTGCTGTCCGACCACCAGTACGCGCTCGTCGCCGACGCCTACCTGTTCGACGACGACACGCGCGCGTTCCTCGAACGGCACAATCCGAAGGCGCTGCACGGCATCTGCGAACGCTTTGTCGAGGCGATGCAGCGCGGCCTGTGGCAGCAGCCGGGCGACTATCGCGAACGGATCGAATCGGTCTGGCTCGCGAGCGAACAACTCCAGGAAGGGGAACGGCGATGACCGATCCGACGATGCACCGCGCCCGCGCGGTTTTTCCGTTTGCGGCGCTCGTCGCGCAGGCTGCGTTGCAGCAGGCGCTGCTGCTCGCCGCGATCGACCCGTCGCTCGGCGGCGTGCTGGTGAGCGGGCCGCGCGGCACTGCGAAATCGACCGCCGCGCGCGGTCTCGCCGAGTTGCTGCCCGAAGGGCAGTTCGTCACGCTGCCGCTGTCGGCGAGCGACGAGCAGGTGACGGGCACGCTCGATCTCGCGCATGCGCTGGCCGAAAACGGCGTGCGCTTCCGGCCGGGCCTGCTCGCGCGTGCGCATCTCGGTGTGCTGTATGTCGACGAAGTGAACCTGCTCGCCGACGGGCTCGTCGACACGCTGCTCGACGTCGCCGCGAGCGGCGTGAACATCGTCGAGCGCGATGGCGTGTCGCACGCGCACGACGCGCGCTTCGTGCTGGTCGGCACGATGAACCCCGAGGAGGGCGAGCTGCGTCCGCAGTTGCTCGACCGCTTCGGGCTGATGGTCGAACTGGAGAACTGCTTCGATGCCGCGCAGCGCGAGCGGATCGTGAAGGCGCGCCTCGCGTTCGATCTCGATCCGGATGCATTCCGCGCACGCCATGCACCTGCGCAGCGCGAACTCGGCGACCGGATTCACGCGGCGCGCGCACGGCTGGCGACGCTGGATCTCGACGATGCGGTCCATGCGCGTGTCAGCGCGCTGTGCATCGACGCGGCAGTCGACGGGCTGCGCGCCGATCTCGTGATGCTGCGCGCCGCGCGCGCACTCGCCGCGCTGGAACAGGCCGATGCGGTGACGGTCTCGCATGTGGCGCGGGTGGCCGAAGCGGTGCTGCGGCACCGGCGCCATGCGGGTGTGCCGCCGGCTTCCGGATCGTCGCAGCCAAGCGATGAACCCGACGATCGCCCGCCGCCGGAGGCGCACCGGCGGCCTGACGACCCACCGGGCGCGACCCGGAACGATGCCACGGCATCGCAGGGCGACTGGGGTTACCTGCCGCCCGAGCCGGCCGGGCTACGCGACGTGAAAAGCGTGGTGCCGCTGCCGCTAAAAAAACGCTGAGCCATCGAGCCGGCGCCGCCGCGAACACCGTTCGCGGTCCTCGATGGCAGTCAGGCGCAGCCGCGCGCGTGCCGGGCACGGCGCGCGCCGGCACGGCCGTCGCATGGCCGGCGACGCTCGCCGCGAAGCGCGGCGGCCCGCTGCATCACGGCCATCTGCGCTTCCGTAAACAGTCTGGCGCGCCGCACGCGCTGCATTGCTTCGTGCTCGACTGCTCGGCGTCGATGCTGTCGCATGATCGGCTCGCGCTGGCGAAGGGGCTGATCGTCGCGTATTTCGATCGCGCCGCGCGCGATCGCGTCGAAACCGCGCTGATCTGCTTCGGCGGCAACGGCGCCGCGCGGCGCTTCGGCCCGGCCGTGCCGCGCTGGTGGAATGCGCGCTGGCTCGAACCGGTCGACGGCGGCGGCGGCACGCCGCTCGCGGACGGCATCGCGGCCGCCGCGCACTTGCTCGCGCGCGATGCGCGGCGCGAGCCCGACAAGCAGCGCTGGCTGTGGGTGCTGTCCGACGGGCGCACGCGCGAGACGCCGGCGAAACCCGCGGCGGCCGATCACGTCGTGTTCGTCGACTTCGACGATGCGGCCGTGCGGATCGGGCAGGGCGCACGGCTCGCCGATGCGTGGGGCGCGCAGTGGGTGACCGCCGACGCGCTTTGCACGGACGTCGCGGGCTGATGGCCGGATTGCCGGCGCGCGACACGGGCCGGCGGTGCGATATGATCGCCGCTTCTGCTTCTGCCCACTGGAAAACCCGCCATGCAAGTACTGGTCGATGCCGACGCGTGTCCCGCCGTCATCAAGGACATGCTGTTTCGCGCCGCGCGTCGTGCCGAAATCTGCGTGACGCTGGTCGCGAACCAGTTTCTGCGCACGCCACCGTCGCCGTTCATCAAGGCGCTGCAGGTGCCGGCAGGCTTCGACGTGGCCGATGCGCGCATCGTCGAGCTGGTCGAGACCGGCGACCTCGTGATCACCGCCGACATCCCGCTGGCCGCCGCCGTCCTGGACAAGGGCGCGCATGCACTCGACCCGCGCGGCAACTGGTTCAGCCGCGAGAACATCGAGGAACGCCTGTCGACGCGCGCGATGATGGATCAGTTGCGCAGCTCGGGCGTCGACACGGGCGGGCCGGCGCCGTTCAGCGCGCGCGACGGCAAGGCGTTTGCATCGCAGCTCGACCGGTTCCTGGCACGACACGGCAAGCCGTGACGCGGCGTTCCGGCGGCCATGCGCCATCGATCGTCCCGCATGCGGGAACGCGCGCACGCGCCGCGCGACACGCCGCCGGGGCCGTATCGGATCGTGTGCGTCGACCAAGCCGGGATGCAGTTTTTCGCCGACGCTGATATCGTGGCGCGAACCACTACCCGGGAGTGCACGCGTGTCACCGACCCAACTTCTCGTTCCGACGTTGACCCAGATGCTGCGCGCGCAGTCCGCGTGGCTCGACAAGGCTGTCGCGCACCGGCAGGCCGCGGGCGACGAGCCCGATGCGGTGATGACGTTGAAGCTGGCGGCCGACATGTATCCGCTCGCCGCGCAGGTGCGCTTCTCGTGTTTCCAGGCGATGGAGCCGGTCTACCGGCTGCGCGGCGAGCCGTTGCCGGCTGCGCTGCTGGCATTGCGCGAGGCCGGATGGAACGCGGATGCGCAGCCCGGCTCGCTGGGCGACGCGCAGGCGATCATCGCGGGCACGCTCGCCTTTCTCGGCGAACTCGCGCCGGATGCGCTCAATGGCGGTGCCGCGCTGCCGATCGCGCTCGAACTGCCGAACGGAATCGCGTTCGACATGACGGGCGAACAGTACGCACGCGACTGGGCGCTGCCGCAGTTCTACTTCCACGCGATCGCCGCGTACGCGATCCTGCGCCATCACGGCGTCGAGCTCGGCAAGGCAGACTACGTGCCGCACATGCTCGCGTACGTGCGGCCGGGCACGATTCCGCAAGGGTGAGCGGGCGGCATCACCGCAGCGGGCCGTTCACGATCGCCGAAAAACAGTCGAGACGCAGCAGTTCGATGATCTTGCGCGTCGGCACGCTTGCACGGAGCGTTTCGAGCCGGTCGGCAGTGAACCACTTGCAACGGGCGATCTCGTTGCTCGCGCGCGGCGAAAGGTGCGCCGGCACGTCGACCACGAACACGTGATGCAGCTTCGTCAGCCCGCCGAACTGCACCGCATAGTCGAGCGCGAGCCCCTCCAGCCGCGTTTCCTCCGCGAGCTCCCGCTGCGCGGCTTCGAGCGGCGTCTCTCCGCGCCGGATCGTGCCGCCCGGCAGCGCCCAGCGCGACGCGCTGCGGGCGACCAGCAGCACGCTGCTGCGCTGGCGGCAAACGATCGTGGCGCGTTCCTTGATGACGGCGAGGGTGTCCGGCCCGGTACTCATTTCGGCAAAACAGGTGCTGAATCGTGGAGAAAATGCGCGTCGTCGGCTCGCGATCCGGCAGCAGGCCGCGACGGCATGCAGGCAGCCGCAGCGATCTTACCGGCCGTTCGTGACAGTTCCGTGCACCGCGTCGCGCGACGAACGCCGTGTCACGCGTGCGTATAGATCCCGTTGCGCGTCGGCTTCACATGACGCGAATGGCGGCGTTTGTGAACGGCGCGCCGGTGATAGGGCGACGGCGCCGTCACGTGCCGGCGCGCGGGCGCTGGCCGTGCAGTCGGCGCGGCGGCCCGGGGCGCCGCGCCGGGCATTCCGGTCTGTCCTTCGCCGAAATGGAACGTCTGGGTTTGCGCGTGTCCGACGCCCAGCGTCGACGCCAGCATGAAGGCCGCCAGCAGCATCCGTTTCATGAATATTTCGCCTTGTTTTTTCGAGATGAACATTGTCCGCCAGCTTAGCGAAGGGCGGGACGGTACCGCAACCGGCCCGGGTTCGGTGTCGTCCCCACTTGCGCCCGGCGGCATTATCCGCGCGACGGCCGGGTGCGCCCGGGCTTGACATCATAATTCCCCAGTGTGAATATAAATTCACGCACAAGAATTATTCGTCGAATCCGGAAGGTCGCGCCGCTGGCGCGTGGCCGCCGGAACCGGCAGTCCGATCAACCGGAACCAGGAGCGGGACGCATGGCAGAACACGAGCAGCAGGGCGCGCTGGCAGGATTGCGCATCATCGATCTGTCGCGGGTGCTGGGCGGCCCGTATGCGACGCAGATCCTCGCCGACCACGGCGCGGAGGTGATCAAGGTCGAACCGCCGTCCGGCGACGAGACGCGCACGTGGGGCCCGCCGTTCGACGGCGACACCGCGTCGTACTTCCTCGGCGTGAACCGCAACAAGCTCGGCATCGCGCTCGACCTGACGAAACCCGACGACCGCGAGCGGCTGCTCGGCCTGCTCGAACACGCCGACGCCGTCGTCGAGAACTTCAAGATCGGCACGATGGAGCGCTGGGGGCTCGGCTTCGACGCGCTGCATGCGCGGTTTCCGCGCCTCGTCCATTGCCGCGTGTCGGGCTTCGGCGCGGACGGCCCGCTCGGCGGGCTGCCCGGCTACGACGCGGCCGTGCAGGCGCTCGCCGGGCTGATGAGCGTGAACGGCGAAGCGGGCGGTGCGCCGCTGCGCGTCGGCGTGCCGATCGTCGATCTCGTCACGGGGCTGAACGCGGCGCTCGGCGTGCTGATGGCGCTGCGCGAGCGCGACGCGAGCGGTCGCGGCCAGTTCGTCGAATCGACGCTGTTCGACTGCGCGCTGTCGATCCTGCATCCGCATACGCCGAACTTCTTCCATTCGGGCAACGCGCCCGTGCGCACCGGCAACGCGCATCCGAACATCACGCCGTACGACAGCTTTCCGACGGCGAGCGTCGACATCTTCCTGGCGGTCGGCAACAACGGGCAATTCGCGGCGCTGTGCGACGTGCTCGGCACGCGCGACTGGCTCGACGATCCGCGTTTCTCGGACAACCGCGTGCGCAGCGCGAATCGCACCGCACTGCGCGCGCTGCTCGAAACGGCACTGGCCGGACACGACGGCGCGGCGCTCGCCGAGCGGCTGATGCGCCGCGGCGTGCCGTGCGCGCCCGTGCTCGGGCTCGATGCGGCGCTCGATCATCCGCATGTCGCCCATCGCGAGATGAAGGTCGCGCTCGGCCGGCATCGCGGCATCGCGTCGCCGATCAAGCTCGGCCGCACGCCGGCCACGTACCGGCTGCCACCGCCTGCGCTGAACGAACACGCGGCGCAGGTTTTTGCCGACGACCCCCCCCCGACCACCGCCGGGACTGACCGGCATCGCGGCCGCCGGCCGTGTCGCGGCGCACAGCCGCGCAGGCCGTACGACCCCATTCGGACACTACGCCGGCCCGCGCACAGGCGCACACCGGCTGAAGAGGAGACGCATCATGCTCGCATGGATCGGCGCGATCGCCATCGTCGCGCTGTTCGGCCTGATCATCACGAAGCGGCTGTCGCCGCTCGTCGCGCTGATCGTCGTGCCGGTGGCCGCGTCGCTCGCGGCCGGTTTCGGGCTCGCGACCGGCAAGTTCATCGTGCACGGCGTACAGAACATCGGCCCGATCGCCGGGATGTTCGTTTTTGCGATTCTATTTTTCGGAATCCTCACCGATGCGGGCATGCTCGACCCGATCATCGCGGGCGTGCTGCGCGTGATCGGCTGCCATCCGCCGCGCATCGTGATGGGCTCGGCGCTGCTCGCGCTGCTGATCCATCTCGACGGCTCGGGCGCCGTCACGTTTCTCGTCACGCTGCCCGCGATGATGCCGCTCTATACGCGGCTCGGGATGGATCGTCGCATCCTCGCGTGCGTGGCGTCGATGGCGGCCGGCGTCAACTTCCTGCCGTGGGTCGGGCCGATGCTGCGCGCGTCGGCGGCGCTGCACATTCCCGGTTCGGCGATCTTCATGCCGATGATTCCGGTGCAGATCGTCGGGCTCGTGTTCGTGTTCGGCACCGCCTGGGTGCTGGGCGCGCGCGAGGCGAAACGGCTCGGGCTCGATCGCACCGGCGCGGCCTCGCTCGCGATCGCGCCGCGCGAGCTGACCGACGCCGAACGCGCGTTGCGCCGGCCGGACCGTTTCCGGATCAACCTTGCACTGACGCTCGTCGTGCTCGTCACGCTGGTGTCCGGCATCGTCGACCCGATGGTGATGTTCATGCTCGGCACGGTGGCCGCGCTCGTGATCAACTACCCGGACGTGCAGGCCCAGCGCGAGCGGATCGACGCGCATGCGAAGGCCGCGCTGATGATGGCGAGCGTGCTGCTCGCGGCCGGCGCGTTCACGGGCATCATGTCCGGCACGGGGATGCTGAAGGCGATGGCCGACGTCGTCGTCGCGCACGTGCCAGTCGAGCATGCGCGCCACATGCCGTTCGTGCTCGGCCTGCTGTCGATGCCGCTCAGCCTGCTGTTCGATCCCGATTCGTTCTACTTCGGCGTGCTGCCGGTGCTCGCGGAGAGCGGGAAGCTGCTCGGCGTGCCGCCGATCCAGATGGCCCAGGCCGCGCTGCTCGGCCAGATGACGACGGGCTTCCCGGTGAGCCCGCTCACGCCCGCGACGTTCCTGATCGTCGGCCTGACCGGCGTCGAGCTCGCCGAGCACCAGAAATTCACGATTCCGTTCCTGTTCGCCGCCACCTTGCTGATGGTGTTCGCCGCGGTCGCGACGGGCGTGTTTCCATTATGAGCGCCCCCAGACCTGTCGCTTCGCGCCAGGCCTCCCCCCGAGGGGACTTCCTTCGGGGCCGAAACCTTGGGGCGGCCCGGCGTTTTCTTGAGAACGGCGCGGCCGTTCACGTTTCCCTGGAGAGCAGTCCATGCAGTTCGACCTGACCGACGACCAGCGCGCGATCGAAAGCGCGATCGAGAAAATCTGCGAGCGCTTCGGCGACGACTACTGGCTCGAACGCGATCGCGCGGGCGGGTTTCCGGCCGATTTCCACGCGGCACTCGCCGAGGCCGGCTGGCTCGGCATCGCAATGGACCCGGCCCACGGCGGCGGCGGGCTCGGGATGACCGAGGCCGCACTGATGATGCGCACGATCAGCGCGTCGGGCGCCGGCCTGTCCGGCGCGTCGGCCGTCCACATGAACATCTTCGGGCTGAACCCGGTGCAGGTGTTCGGCAACGACGCGCAGAAGGCGCGCTTCCTGCCGCCGCTGATCGCCGGGCGCGACAAGGCGTGCTTTGCGGTAACCGAGCCCGACGCGGGCCTCGACACCACGCACCTGACCACGCAGGCGCGCCGCGACGGCGACCACTACGTGGTGAGCGGGCGCAAGATCTGGATCTCGACTGCGCAGGTCGCGAACAAGATGCTGATCATCGCGCGCACGACGCCGCTCGACCAGGTCGCGAAGCCGACCGATGGGCTGAGCCTGTTCTATACCGACCTCGACCGCTCGTGCGTCGAGGTGCGTGAGATCGAGAAGATGGGCCGCAAGGCCGTCGATTCGAACATGCTGTTCATCGACAACCTGCGCGTGCCGTGCGACGACCTGATCGGCAACGAGGGCGACGGCTTCCGGTACCTGCTGCACGGGCTGAACCCCGAGCGGATCCTGATCGCCGCCGAGGCGATCGGGCTTGGGCAGGTCGCGCTGCGCCGCGCGACGCAGTATGCGAACGAGCGTGTCGTATTCGGTCGGCCGATCGGGCAGAACCAGTCGATCCAGCATCCGCTCGCGCAGGCCTGGATGCAGCTCGAGGCCGCGTGGCTGATGGTGATGAAGGCCGCGACCCGCTACGACGCGGGGCAGTCGTGCGGCGCGGAGGCGAACGCCGCGAAATACCTCGGCGCGGAAGCCGCGTTCCAGGCATGCCAGACGGCGATCGCGACGCACGGCGGGATGGGGTACGCGAAGGAATACCATGTCGAGCGCTACCTGCGCGAGTGTATGATTCCGAGGCTCGCGCCCGTGAGTCCGCAACTGATCCTGTGCTACATCGCGGAGAAGGTGCTCGGGCTGCCGAAGTCGTACTGACGCGCGGCGGCCTGCCCGGCGCGCGGTTTCCCGTTTCGATTCAAACGCTCGCCATGGACGTCAAACTCGTTGCCCGCACGCTCGACCTGTTCGAGCTGTTCGCCGCCGAACGGCGGCCGCTGCCGCTCACCGAACTCGCGCGCCTGCTCAATGTGCCGGCGTCGAGCTGCCTCGCGATGGCACGCACGCTCGTGAGCCGCGGTTACCTGTACGAAGTACGCAAGCGCGGCGGCTACTACCCGACGCGGCGCCTGCAGGCGATCGCCGCCGCGATCGACGCGACCGATCCCGTCGTCGACATCGTCCATCCGCATCTCGTCGCGCTGCGCGACGCGAGCCGCGAGACGGCCGTGCTCGGCAAGATCCAGGGCCTGTCGGTCACGTACCTCGACGTCGTCGAGTCCGAACAGGCGATCCGCTATACGCGCCAGCCGGGCGAACTGCGCCCGCTGCACGCGAACTCGATCGGCAAGGCGATCTTCGCGGAACTCGCCGGCGATGCGCAGCAGGCGCTCGGCGCACAGTTGCCGTTCGAACGCTTCACCGACGCGACGGTGGTGGACCTGCCGGCGCTCGTCGTGCAAACCGCGCGGTTTCGCGAACTGGGCTGGGCCGAGAACTTCGGCGAGAGCGCGCCCGAGCTGTCGGCGCTCGCGGTCGCTCTGACGCTCGACGGCGACTGGTACGGGCTGTCGGTCGTCGGGCCGACCGAGCGGATTCGCCAGCATCGCGACACGCATGCGGCGCTGCTGGTCGACGCGAAGGCGCGGCTGCTGGCCGAGCACGCGCGCGGCTGACGGCTGACGGCTCACGGCTGACGGCTCACGGCTCACGGCTCACGGCTCACGGCTCACGGCTCACGTCCGCACGACATGCGTGGCCGGGCAGGGTTCAGCCGCCTTGGCGGGCCGTTCGCCGGCATCCTGTCATGCCGCGCCGGGAACGGCCCGCCGCCCGTCACGCGCGGGCGTACCTCTGCATCACGACTTCACCCACACACCACCGGCGCTGGGGTTGTCGCCCTGCGTCCACCATTTCGCGCAATACTTCGCACCCTGGTACATCACGCACGTGCCGCCCTGGTACGCGGTCGTGGCCGACCACACGGGCGAGCCGCCGCCGACCGGCTTCCACACGGCGGCCTGGCCGGGCACGTCGCCCTGCGTCCACCATTGCGCCTGATAGGTCGTGCCCTGATACGTCACCGTCGCGCCGGCCGTATAGACCTGGCCGGCCGCCCAGGGCGCGCCCGGCTGCGGCGTGCCGCCGTTCGAGCCGCCGCCGTAGTTCGGATCCTGCGTGACGCCGGTGCCCCACTTGCCGTCGAGGGTCTTGAAGATCGACGCGAACGCATACGGCTGCTGCACGATGCCCGAGCAGGTCGGCGACGCATACGCGCCGTTGTTCGGGCACGGCTGGTCGCGGCCGACCGACCAGTTGCCGAAGAACCCATAGCCGTTGTTGACCGCCGCGTTCAGCACGCTTTGCGCGTTCGCGAGCGTGAAGGTCTCGCCCTGCACGTCGTTCACGCCGATCATCGGCGTGACGCCCACCATCTGCCAGAGCTGGGAATTGGTCTTCGGCTGGCCCGCCGACTTGAAGGCCGTGTCGAGCTGCGCATACAGCGCCTGCGCGGCGCTGATCGCGGCCGCGCCCATATCGATGTTCGCCGGGCCGTAGTCCATCGTCATCAGGTTCACCGCATCGAACGCCGCGTGGTTCGCGATCGCCGCGTTGACGACGTTCGCGCCGTCCTGCGTGAGCCCGGTCGGCATCGTCGGCAGCGTCAGCGTGACGTGCAGCGGCTTGCCCTTCGCTGCATAGTCGGACTGCAGTTGCGCGATGGCCTGGAAGTTGCGCGCGACCGCGGCCGTGTCCTGCTGCGACGCGCCCTCGATGTCGAAGTCGACATGCGTGACGCCGTACGTGTCGATCACGGTCTGGTAGGCCGCCTTCAGCGCCGGAACCGTCGAGCATGCCTGCATCAGCGGCGTGCCGTTCGCGCCGCCGAACGATACGGCGACTTCGCCGCCTTTCGCGCGGTAGCTCGCGATCGACGTCGACAGCGTGGTGAGCAGGCCGCCGCTCGCGCCGTTGCCGATCGGCTGCACGCCGCCCCACGACGGCGCGCAGCCGCTGCCCGCGACCACGAACGCGAGCGTGAACTGCTGGATGCCTTGACGGACGCCGATCTGGTCGACGAGCGGCGTCGGATAGAGCGTCACGTCGACATAGGGCGCATAGACGCCGGCGCCCTGGGACACACTCGCCATCGCGAGCAGACAACCCGCGGCAAGCGCACGCGGAATGAATCGCGGCAACACGTTGTTGTTCATTGCGTTCTCCAAGTGGAAGAGGGATACGCTGGCCCGCGTATCGCCACCGGGCGGACGACCGGGCATGTCCGGCCGGCGGCGTGCCCATCTTGGAGGATTCGCATCGAATAGTGAATGCTTAGGTGTTCTTTTCGTTATTTGATTCTCGATACGTAACGATCTTGCCGATTCGACACCGTTCCGCAACGCGTCGCGCGGGCGATTTTCCCGATCGACCGTGCGAAGCCCGATGTGCGTCGCTGACGTCAATTACGCCGATGCAGGCTGCACCAGCGAGCGCGCGAGCGCGACAAAACGTTCGACGCACGCCGACGCAAACGGCTCGTTCCACGACACGATCTGCTCGACCGCACGCGTGCCGGCGAGCGGCACGTAGACGACGCCCGGACGCTGCAGCGTCGCCGTGAAACCCGGCACGATCGCGATGCCGCGTTCGGCGGCCACCAGCGACACGAGCGTCGTGATCTGCGACGCGGTCGGTCCGACCCGCGGCGCGAATCCGGCTTGCGCGCACAGGTCGTCCAGCGCCGCGGTCAACGCCGAACCGTAACCGGGCGGAAAGGTCACGAAGGTTTCGTCCGCGAGTGCCGCGACGTCGACGCTCGCTCGGCCCGCGAGCGGATTCCCGGCCGGCACGGCCGCGACGAGCGGCTCACGCGACACGACGAGCGACGCAACCGGTACGCCGGGTGCGCCGTCCCACGCCCAGCCGAAGCCGATGTCCATCGTGCCGTCCGCGATCTGCTGACGCTGACTGGCGGTCGCCGCTTCGCGGAACGCGAGTTCGACGTCGGGCATCGTGCGGCTCGCGACGCGGATGACGTCCGGGAACGTGTCGGACATCGGAATCGAGCTCGCATAGCCGATCACGATGCGTCCGGCGATGCCTTGCGCCATCTTGCGCGCGCTCGCCTCGGCCTCGGCGGCCGCGCTGACGACGTTGCGCGCATGCGCGAGGAACAGCGCGCCTTCCGGCGTCAGCCGCACGGCGCGCGTCGAACGCTCGAACAGCCGCACGCCGAGCTCGCTTTCCAGCGCGGCGATATGGCGCGTCAGCGGCGGCTGCGCGACGCGCAGGCGCAATGCCGCGCGGCCGAAGTGCAGTTCGTCGGCGACGACCACGAAATAGCGGAGGCGGCGCAAGTCGAGCATTGTTGTCGTTCCGGTATCAATTTCGGTGAAAACGGTATTGGCGTGCGCGCGGCGCGCTCGTCAGACTGTCGACATCGTTGAACAAGGCAGCTCCGATGAACGACAGGACCACGCGCATCGCGTTCTTTCTCTGCGGCTTCGCCGCGTTTCTCAATCTCTATTCGACGCAGGGCATCCTGCACGAACTCGCGGCGGCCTTCGGCGTCAGCGCGGAGCGCGCGGGGCAGGGCGTGAGCGCGACCACGACGGCCGTCGCCATTATCGCGCCGTTCGTCGGCGTGCTGGCCGCGCGCATCGAGCGGCGCGCCGCGATCGCGTGTGCGGCGGTGGCCGTCGCGCTGCCGGTCGTGTGGTCCGCGCATGCGGCCAGTTTCGCGTCGTTTCTCGGCGCGCGCTTTGCCGCCGGCCTGCTGATGCCGTTCGTCTTCGCGCTGTCGATCGCAACTATCGGCGAACGCTTCGATCGCGGCACGTCGGCCGAGATCAGCGCGCTGTTCGTCGCCGGCACGACGCTCGGCGGTTTCGCGGGCCGCTTCGTGACCAACCTGCTGACGTCGATGTGGGGCTGGCGGCACGCGCTCGACGTCGTCGCGGCGCTGTGTCTCGTCACGGGTGTAGCGATTTACGCGAGCCTGCCGGCGTCCCGCGCGATCGTGCGGCGCACCGGCCACGATGCGGATGCGGGGCCGTCATGGCGAATCGTCACGCGCGGCCCGCTGCTGGCGTCGTTCGCGATCGGCGCGTGCGTGCTCGCGTCGCAGGTCGCGACGTTCACGTTCGTCGGCCTGCGGCTCGCGCGCGCGCCGTTCGGCTTCGGTACGGTCGAGATCGGCGCGATCTATGCGGTGTTTCTGGTGGCGGTCGTCGTCACGCCGCTCGCGGGGCGCGTCGCGCGGCATCGCGGCCCGCGCGCACCGGGGCTCGCCGCGGCCGCGCTCGCGATCGGCGGGGCGCTGCTGACGCTGTCGAACAGCGTGCCGGCGATTCTGGCCGGCCTCGCGCTCAGCTCGACTGCCGTGTTCGTCGAACAGGCGTCGGCCAACACGTTCATCTCGCAGGCGGCATCGACGGCGCGCTCGACGGCGATCGGCATCTACCTGTCCTGCTATTACTTCGGCGGCAGTCTCGGCTCGATCCTGCCGGTGCCCGGCTGGCATCGGTGGGGATGGGCCGGCTGCGTCGCGTTCGTGGTCGTTGCGCAGGCAATCGTCGGCGTGCTCGTGTACCGGTTCTGGCGAACCGGCAGCGCGGCCGGCACGGAGCCTACCGACGCGCGCGGCGTCAGGCTCACGCGGTAACCGGATTCAGCGATACCAGCGCGGCGTGTAGACCCACTCGCGCCCGTTGCCGATCGCGAAGCGCCGTGTCGTCGACGAGCCGACGATCACCATCGTGCGCATGTCGACCTGATCGCTGCGCAGCGCGCCGAGCGTCGTCGTCGCGAGCGTCGCGCCCGGCCGGCCGATGTCGCGGCCGAGCACGACCACCGTATCGGCCGCGCGGTGCGCGCGCACGACATCGAGCGCACGGTCGAGTTGCCACGGCCGCGCGCGCGAGATCGGGTTGTAGAACGCCATCACGAGATCGGCTTGCGCCGCATGCCGCAGGCGCGTCTCGATCACGTCCCACGGCTTCAGGTTGTCCGACAGCGAGATCGCGCAGAAGTCATGGCCGAGCGGCGCGCCAGCCTGCGCGGCCGTCGCGAGCGACGCCGATACGCCGGGCTCCACGCGCAGGTCGACCGAGGCCCATTGCGGGTCGCGAGATTCGTCGAGCGCTTCGAGCACGGCCGCGGCCATCGCGAACACGCCCGGGTCGCCCGACGAGACGACCGCGACTCGCCGGCCCTCGGCCGCGAGTTCGAACGCATGGCGCGCGCGCTGCATCTCCTCGCGATTGTCGGTGCCGTGCACGCGCTGGTTGTCGCGGAACGGGCCGGCCATGTTCACGTAGGTCGTGTAGCCGAGGATGTCGGTGGCTTCCGCGAGCGCGGCGCGCGCGGCCGGCGTGAGCCACGTGGCGGCGCCCGGGCCGAGGCCGAGCACCGTCAGGCGGCCGCGCGCACGGCCGAGCGTGGCAGGATCGACCGGATGCGACGCGACCGCGCACGCGAGGCCGTTCGACGCAGCGCGCAGCGTGTGCGCGACGCGCAACGCGCGGCCGAGCAGCGTGGCCGCATCGGTGTGCGCGTGGCTGTCGACATCGACGAAGCGCAGCGGCACGTCGAGCGTTTGCGCCGCTTCCTCCAGCGCGGTTTCGCCGATCGCCGATGCCGGCGCGACGATGGCCGCGAGCGCCAGCCGCGCGAGACCTTGCGCGTCGAGCGCTGCGTCGATGCGCGCGGCAAGCGCTTCGTGCGCGTGCACGACCTGCGCGTCGACGCCGACCACCACGCAGCGCGGATGGATCACCAGTTCGTCGCGCGTACCGCGCCACGCATCGGGGGTTACGCGGATCGCATGCGCGGCCGCATCGTCGCGCGGCAGCGCGACATCGTCGAGCCATGGCGCCGCGCCGTCGACGCGGGTCGACGCGCCCGCGAGCAGGTCGGACACGAAGCGCTTGCCCTGCGCGAGATCGGCGAGCGCATAACCTTCGGGCGGATTGAGCACGCATGCGCCGAAGCGCAGTTCACCGCTCGTCGTGATCGCCGGCGCAACGCCGAGCCATTCGGCAAGCTCGCGCGCGATCGCATTGACGCCCGTCAGCCCGCCAAGCAGCGGCACGACGGCCGAGCCGTCTTCCGCGACCGCAAGCACCGGCGGCTCGACGCCCTTGTCGGCCAGCGCGGGCGCGATGCAACGGATCACGATGCCGGCCGCGCACAGCGCGACGATCGGCAGGCCGCGCGCGTAGAGTTCGCGCAGGTGCGTGCCGAGTTCGTCGAACGGCACGTCGGCATCGACGCGCGACGCGAGCCCGTGCACGCGGGCGCCCGGATAGCGCGCCTGGATGCGCCGCGCGGTGTCGAGCGCGCCCGCGCCGAGAATCACGATCGCGGGCGGAGTCGTCATCCTTGCCATTTTTCCCCCGGCACGACGAGCAGCGAGAAATACGGCGACGCCATCGGGTCGACTTCGTCGAGCGGCACGATGCGCTGGCTCGCCATCGTCGCGCGCTCGACGTACAGCGCGCGCTTGGCGAGCCCCAGTTCGTCGAGCACGCGCCGCACCTTGTCAAAGTTGCGGCCGAGCTTCATCACGACGGCCGCGTCGGCCTGCGCGAGCCGCGCGCGCAGTTCGTGCTCGGGCAGCACGCCCGACAGCACCGACAGGCTCTGGTTGCGATAGACCAGCGGCTGGCCGAGCACGGCCGTGCCGCCGAGCATCGCGCACACGCCCGGCACGACCTCGGTGTCGTAGCGCGGCGCGAGGCGGTCGTGCAGGTACATGTACGAGCCGTAGAAGAACGGGTCGCCTTCGCAGATCACCGCGACGTCGCGCCCCGCATCGAGGTGCGCCGCGACGATGTCGGCGGCCGTATCGTAGAAGTCGGCGATCACCGTCTCGTAGCAAAGCGGCGGCGGCAGTGCCTCGGTCGTCACCGGATAAACGAGCGGCAGTTGCGTCTGCCCGTCGAGCAGGTGCGCTTCGACGATGCCATACGCATTGCCTTTCTTGCCCTTCGCGACGAAATACGCGACCACGGGCGCGGCCTGCAGCACGCGCAGCGCCTTGATCGTCATCAGCTCAGGGTCGCCGGGGCCGACGCCGACCCCGAACAGGCGTCCGCGCGCGGTCGTCATTCGACCTCCGTCGCGAGTGCGTTGACCGCGGCGGCCGCCATCGCGCTGCCGCCGCGCCGGCCGAGCAGCGCGACGTACGGCACGCCGCGGCTGTCGGCATCGAGCATCGCCTTCGATTCGGCCGCGCCGATGAAGCCGACCGGGAACCCGAGGATCAGCGCGGGGCGCGGCGCGCCGGCGTCGATCATGTCGAGCAGATGGAACAGCGCGGTGGGCGCATTGCCGATCACGACGACGCTGCCCGCGAGATGCGGGCGCCACAGTTCGAGCGCGGCGGCCGAGCGCGTGTTGCCGAGATGCCGCGCGAGATCGGGCACCTCCGGCTCGCCGAGCGTGCAGATCACGCGGTTGGCCGCAGGCAGCCGCGCGCGCGTGATGCCTTCGGCGACCATCTTCGCGTCGCACAGGATCGGCGCACCGGCCGCGAGCGCCGTGCGGCCCGCCGCGCCGGCGCCGGCCGAGAAGCGCAGATCGTAGACGACGTCGACCATCCCGCATGCATGGATCACGCGCACCGCGAGTTTCTCGAGATCGGACGGAACCTGCGACAGGTCGGCCTCGGCGCGGATCGTCGCGAACGACTGGCGGTAGATTTCCTGCCCGTCGCGAATGTAGTCAAGCATCGGTGGTGTCCTGGCTGTGCCGCGCGTCCGTGAGTCGGGCCGCGGCCTGGTCAATCGTCAGATGGCGCGCGAGCGGGGCGCCGAGGCCCGCGGCGGCGTCGCGCCGGTAAAGGTCGTAGTGCGCGGGCGCAACCGCGACGAGCGTGTGCGTCGCGGGATGCGGCAGCGCGCAGTGGCGCTCGCAGCCGGTCAGGTGCACGTCGACCGGATGGCCGATGCGCGCGGCGAGGACGAGCGCGTCGTGTTTCGTGTCGGCGCGCGCTTTCGCGCAGCCCGCGCTGCCGCTGCACGCGACGAGCATCGCAAGCGGGTCGGACGACGCGCATACGAGGCCGAACGACGCGAGCGCATCGAGCATGGCCGGCGCGCGTTCGTGCAACACGCCGTGCATGAACATGCCTTGCCATGGCGTCATCGACAGCGTGCCGTTGCCGTCGGCGTCGGCCAGCGCGGCGAGCCGTTCCAGTTGCGTCGCGTCGAGCCGCCCGAGCGCGAATTGCGCGCCGACGCTGCAGCGCGCCGTGTCGAGCGACGGGCGCGCGCCGAAACGCAGCGCCGGGTCGGCGCGCATGCGCCGCCAGCCGGCCAGCGCCGGATCGGCCGCGAGCGGGAAGGGCAGGTAATGTTGCGCGCGTTCGAGCAACGCGCATTCTCCGCAGGTGGCAAGCAATACCCGCATCCGCGTGACGTCGGCAGGCGCAAGATCGAGGAACGCGAGCAGCAGCGCGCGGACGAGCGCGACGCCCTGGTCGGGCGCCACATCGACCGACGCAGGCCGGTCGCCGTGCGCGACCGGCGGGCAGCCGGCCAGCCCGGCCGCGATGCGTACCGTGCCGTCGTCGCGACGCCAGGCAGCCAGCCAGATGTCGTGCGGATGATCGAGTGCCGCAACCGATTCGCCGCCGTCGAACTGGATAGAGAATTTCGGCGACAACTCGCCGCGGCGCGGCTCGCACGCCAGCATGTCGAGCAGCGGCATCGCGATCGCGCGGCTGTCGATGAGCGCGGCGGGGTCGTGGCCGACGAGCGGGCTGAGCATCACATTGCGGACGTCGTCGCTCGCGGCGAGCGCGGCTGCGTCGGCGGTGGCGTCGATGCGTGGGCCGAGACCCGCGTCGAGCAACGCGCGCGTCAGCGCGTCGGCCGCGCCGTCGCGAATGCCGCGCAACTGGAGATTCGCGCGATTGGTCGCGTCGATCGCACCGGAACCGTAGGCCCGCGCGGCGGCGGCGATCGCGCGCGCCTGGCGCGCGTCGAGCCGGCCGCCCGGCAGCTTGACCCGGCACAGCCCGCCGTCGGCGGCCGCGACCACGCGCACGAGCCCCGGGCAGGCCGACGGGCGCACGAAGGGCGACGCAGGAATCGAAACGGGGGCGGAACTCAACGGGATACCGGGACAGTGTCGGGCCGCGGCCAACGCATCGGTACACCCCGCCCGAAGCCGACTGGCACGCACGCACTTTCTGGCCGGCAGGTCTCCTGGCTGACAGGTCGGCGCCGGCTCCCGGCCTTCCCGGTCGAACCAGTGGCATGAGGGGGGAGATCGGCTCGCTGTCTACAGTTGCGGGGGCAGCCACAGCGGCGCGCGGCGCGCCCTGTGTTCCCTCTTCGGCCCCGAAGGGCACCGGCGAACGAACGGCCGTAGGATACCCGATTTCGACCGCGGTTCGCGACCGGAAGGCCGTTCGCGACGGACGAAGCGGAGGAGGGTCCGGCGCCGGCGGGCCGGCAGATGAAACGCGGGATGGAACACGGTACCATGCCGTTTTTCGCAATGCGGACGGCTGCGCCGGCACTTTCACGGCCGCGCGGCGACACGATGGAATCGAACGATGGGGAAGGGTGCATGACGGCGTGGCTGACGGTAGTGGGCATCGGCGACGACGGTTACGCGGGGCTTGGACGCAGCGCGCGCCGCGCGCTGCTCGACGCGACGCTGGTCGTCGGCGCGAAGCGGCATCTCGACATGCTGCCCGCGCGGCTGCCGGCCGCGCGCGAAGCATGGCCGTCGCCGTTCGATCTCGCGGGCGTGCTCGCGCGGCGCCGGTCGCCCGTCTGCGTGCTCGCGAGCGGCGACCCGATGCTGTTCGGCGTCGGCGCCACGCTCGCTCGCGCGCTTTCCCCCGACGAATGGCGCGTGCTGCCCGCGCCGTCGTCGCTGTCGCTGGCGGCCGCACGCCTCGGCTGGGCGCTGCAGGATATCGGCGCGGTATCGCTCGTCGGCCGCCCGCTCGCGACGCTGGCGCGCCACCTGCTGCCGGGCCGGCGCCTGTTCGTGCTGAGCGCCGACGGCCGCACGCCGGCCGCCGTCGCGGCCGAACTCGTCGCACGCGGCTTCGGACCGACGCGCATCAGTGTCTTCGAACATCTGGGAGGCCCGCTCGAGCGGCGTCTCGACGGCCTCGCGCAGGACTGGAACGTCGACGAAACGGCCGCGCTCAATCTCGTCGCGCTCGATTGCCAGGCCGGCCCCGACGCGCCGCGCCGCGCGCTCACGCCCGGCCTGCCCGACGACGCTTACCGCCACGACGGCCAGCTCACCAAGCGCGACCTGCGTGCGATGACGCTCGGGCGTCTCGCGCCCGCGCCGGGCGAGCTGCTGTGGGACGTCGGCGCCGGCAGCGGCTCGATCGGCATCGAATGGATGCGCGCGCATCCGTCATGCCAGGCGATCGCGATCGAAGCGCATGCGGAACGGCAGCGCTTCATCGAGCACAACCGCGACGCGCTCGGCGTACCGGGCCTGCAGCTCGTCGCCGGGCGCGCACCCGATGCGCTCGCGGGGCTTGCCGCGCCCGACGCAATCTTCATCGGCGGGGGCGCCACGGCGCCCGGCGTGCTCGACGCATGCTGGTCGTCGCTGAAGCCCGGCGGCCGGCTCGTCGCGAACGCGGTCACGCTGCAGGGCGAGATGGCGCTCGCCGCATGGCGCGATGCGCACGGCGGCACGCTCACGCGCGTGTCGCTCGCGCATGCCGAGCCGCTCGGCCGCTTCGACACGTGGCGGCAGCCGTTGCCCGTGACGCTGTACGACGTGCGCAAGCCCGACGCGGCGGCTTCAACGAACGCGACCGGCGCGACGGACGCAACCGGCCCGACGTGATGCGCGACGAAACCCACGAACACCCCGCGCCGCTACGCTTCGGCTATACGACCGGCAGCTGCGCGACCGCGACGTCGCTCGCGGCCGCGCGCCTGCTGCTCGCGGGCCGCGCGGACGACGCGGTCGAGATCGTGCTGCCGAAGGGCCAGCGCGTGGTGATGCGTCTCGAGTTCTGCCGGATCACGGCCGACGGCGCCGAAGCCGGCACGATCAAGGATGCCGGCGACGACCCCGACGTCACGCACGGCGCGCTGATCTTCGCGCGCGTCGCGCTCGCGGCGACGCCCGGCGTGCGCTTTCACGCGGGGCCGGGCGTCGGCACGGTCACGCGCGCGGGGCTGACGCTGCCGGTCGGCGAACCGGCGATCAACCCGGTGCCGCGCCAGATGATGACGGCGCACCTCGATGCACTCGCGGCCGAGCATGGCTATGCGAGCGGCTTCGACGTGACGATCGGCGTCGACGGCGGCGAGGCGCTCGCGCTGAAGACGATGAACCCGCGCCTCGGCATCGTCGGCGGGCTGTCGATCCTCGGCACGACCGGCATCGTGCGGCCGTTCTCGTGCTCGGCCTATATCGCGTCGATCCACCAGGGCATCGACGTCGCGCGCGCGAACGGCATCACGCATATCGCCGCGTGTACCGGCAACGCGAGCGAGGACGCGATGCGTGCGCACTACCACCTGCCCGACATGGCGCTGGTCGAGATGGGCGATTTCGCGGGCGCGGTGCTCAAGCACCTGCGGCGCGCGCCGGTCGCGCGCCTGTCGATGTGCGGCGGCTTCGGCAAGCTGAGCAAGCTCGCGGCCGGCCACCTCGATCTGCACAGCCGACATTCGAACATCGACCTGCCGCTGCTCGCGCAATGGGCGGCCGAGGCCGGCGCGAGCGATGCGCTGCAGGCCGCGATGCGCGCCGCGAACACGAGCCAGGAAGCGCTGAAGCTCGCGCACGCCGAAGGCGTGCCGCTCGGCGATCTCGTCTGCGCGCATGCGCTGCGCGTCGCGCGCGACATCGTGCCGCCATCGGTCGCCGTCGAGATGTTCGCGATCGACCGGCAGGGCCGCTTCGTCGGGGAGGCGCGATGAGCGCGCGCATCCTGCTGCTCGGCGGCACCGGCGACGCGCTGAAAATCGCGCGTGCGCTTGGGTCCCATCACGTCTATAGCCTGGCCGGCCTCGGCAAGGTGCCCGACGACCTGCGCTGCGACGTGCGCGTCGGCGGTTTCGGTGGCGCCGCCGGATTGGCCGCGTATCTTCGCAGCGCCGGCATCGGCCTCGTGATCGACGCGACCCATCCGTATGCCGCACAAATCAGCGCGAATGCCGCTGCCGCGACGCGCGACGCGGGCGTGCCGCTGTGGGCGCTGCGTCGCGCGCCGTGGGCGCCGCAACCCGGCGACGACTGGCGAATGGTCGACGACTGGGCCGGCATCGAGGCCGCGCTCGCGCCGTTCAGGCGGCCGTTGTTCACGCTCGGTCGCGAACCGCTCGCGCATCTCGACGCGATCCCGCCGCACCAGTTCTGGCTTGTGCGCTGCCTCGACGCGCATCCCGGCAACGCGCGCGCGCAGATCGTCGCCGCGCGCGGGCCGTTCACGCTCGACGGCGAGCGCGCGCTGTTCGCGCTCATGGGCGTCGACGTCGTCGTCAGCAAGAACAGCGGTGGCGCGGCCACCGAGGCCAAGCTCGACGTCGCACGCGAACGCAGGCTGCCGGTCGTGATGCTGCGCCGGCCGCCGCTGCCCGACGCCGACCGCGCGTTCGACTCGGCCACGGCGCTGCTCGACGCGCTCGATCCGGCCGCACGCGCGTGACGCTGCGCGGCCGGTCAACCAACGAATTGACGGAGATTTTTCGATGACGGTGTATTTCATCGGCGCGGGCCCCGGCGACCCGGAGCTGATCACGGTGAAGGGCCAGCGCCTGGTGCGCACCTGCCCGGTGATCCTGTATGCGGGCTCGCTGGTGCCGGCGGCCGTGCTCGACGGCCATCGCGCGGAGCAGGTCGTCAATACGGCCGAGCTCGACCTCGACGAAATCGTCGCGCTGCTCGCCGGCGCGCATACGAAAGGGCAGGACGTCGCGCGCGTGCATTCGGGCGACCCGTCGCTGTACGGCGCGATCGGCGAGCAGATCCGCCGCCTGAAAGCGCTCTGGATTCCCTACGAAATCGTGCCGGGCGTGACGGCCACGGCCGCGTGCGCGGCGACGCTCGGTGTCGAGCTGACGCTGCCCGGCGTCGCACAGACGGTGATCCTCACGCGCTTCGCGGGCAAGACGACGATGCCGGAAGGCGAAGCGCTCGGCTCGCTTGCCGCGCACCGCGCGACGCTCGCGATCCATCTCGGCGTGCGTCATCTCGCCCGCATCGTCGACGAAGTGCTGCCGCATTACGGCGCCGCTTGCCCGGTCGCGGTGATCTATCGCGCGAGCTGGCCCGACGAAGCGCGCGTGACCGGCACGCTCGCCGACATCGTCGGCAAGGTGCAGGGCACGCCGATCGAGCGCACGGCGCTGATCCTGATCGGACGCGTGCTCGACGCCGAAGGGTTCGCGGATTCAACGCTGTACGCGAGCGCAGGCTGATCAAGCGCGCGCCGGCCGGCGTTCGGCGCGCCGTTCGCGGATGTCTGGATCGCAACCTGGAAAGAAACGCATTGGCCGGGGCTGAAGCCGAAAAACACGACCGAGCACACATCGGTTTCCGTGACCTTGCCGGCAGGGCAGGATCCTGTTGCCGCCGGCAAGGCGCTGCGCGACAAGGTGTCTTTCTGCGAGCCGGTCAACTGAGCGGCGACCGAAGCAGAATGGCAGTTGCGTATTCACCAACCTGCCATTCCGTTCGACGCTGAACGGATGACCGCCCGCGCTAGGCCCGCGCAACACGCCGCGCCAATCTCGGCGCAAAACCCGCCGCCAGCGCGAACAGCGCGACACACAGGCACTCCATCGCCACCCACGCGGGCGTCAGATCCGCGAGATGCTGGCGCACGACGCCAGCCGCGAACGGAAACAACCCTGCGATCAGGTAACCGACACCCTGCACGAACCCCGTCAGCGACGCGGCATCGGCCGGCGTCGCCGCATGGTCGACCGTGACGATCAGCGACAGCGGAAACAGCGCGCCGATCCCCGCACCGAGCAGCAGCGCGGCCGGCAACGCAAGCGTTTCGGGTGCGGCCAGCATCACCAGCAATCCGGTGAAGAGCGACGCGATCGCCGCATGCAACGCGGGCCGGCGATCGGGCAGGCGGTCGATCGTCGCCGAGATCGTCAGCCCCGCGACGACTTCCGCGAGCGTCACGCCGCCGAGCAGGCTGCCGGCCGCCGTCGGCGACCAGCCGAGCCGCATGTAGTACGGCGGCAGCCAGGCGAGCACGAGCGTGTACGCGCCCGTCGCGATGCCGAAGAACAGCGCGAGCCGCCATGCGCGCGGCGAGCGCGACGGCTGCGCATGCGACGCCGAAGCCGGCCCGGTGGCGAGCGCATCGCTGCCGCGACTGGCCAGCGGCCACGCGAGCGCGGCCACCGCGGCCGGCAGCGCCCAGCCCGCGAGTGCGGCGAGCCAGCCCCAGCGGGCCGCGGCGAACGGCGCGACGACGCTCGCGAGCACCGCGCCGCCCATGATCGACGTCGAATAGACGCCCATCGCGCCGCCGATCCGCGTCGCGAAATGCGCCTTCACGAAGCCGGGCAGCAGCGCCTGCACCATCGCGATCCCGACGCCCGCGCAGCAGGCGCTCGCGAGCAGCAGCCACGCGTGCTGCGCGCCGACGCGCGACACGCAGGCCAGCCCGATCAGCGCGACGCCGAGCCCTACGCCGCCCGCGATGCCTGTCAAACGCTGCAGGCGCCGCGCACTCAGCGCACCGAGCCCCATCAGCAGGATCGGGATCGTCGTCAGCAGGCTGGCCGCGCCGTCGCCGATGCCGGTCGCGCGCTGGATCATGTCGAGCAGCGGGCCGACCGCGGCGAGCGCCGGCCGCAGGTTCAGCCCGACGAGCACGATGGCGGCAAGCCGCCATCCGGGGGAAGTGAAGCGATTCATCGATAGGCCCTCGGTGTCGGTGCACGGCATCCGTCCGGGTGTCGTGCGTTTTCATGTAAAGTGTCTCGACATCAAGATAAATGCCAATTTATCTCGACGTCAAGATAACTGGTGGGCCGAGGAGGGTTAATGGATCGAGCCGCGCATGCGCTCGCGCAATGGCGCGCCGAGCGTCCGGATCTCGACGCGTCGTCGATGGTCGTGATGGGACGGCTGCAGGAAGCCGCGCTCGTGATCGCGCGCGACCGTCTCAATCCGCTGTTTGCGCGCTACGGGATGCAGCCGGGCGAATTCGACGTGCTCGCGACCTTGCGGCGCGGCGGTGCGCCGTTCGCGCTGACGCCGACGGCGCTGTACGACGCGCTGATGATGTCGTCGGGCGGGATGACCGCGCGCATCGACCGGCTGCAGAAGGCCGGCTGGGTCGAGCGCCGGCCGAACCCGGCCGACGGGCGCGGCACGCTTGTCGCACTGACGGAAACCGGCCGTGCGCTGATCGACGCCGCGGTCGTCGCGCACATCGACAACCAGCGCGCGATGCTGGCGGCGCTGTCGGACGCGGAACAGGCGCAGTTGTCGAAACTGCTGGAAAAGCTGCTGGCGGGGCTGGCCGACGGTGCGCCGGAAGGGCCGGGCGGAACGTAGCGTCAGCGAAGGTTGGCGCGTATGCGCCGGGCGGAAGGAAGCCGCGCCCGCCGCGCAAGGCGGCGGGCCAGGCAAATCGTGGGCCGCACGCCGTACGCCCGCGCGGCCGGTCAGTCGCGTGCCGGGATGTTGAGCCCGCGCGCGACGGCCGGACGCGCGACGAACGCGTCGAGTGCCCGCGCAACGTGCCGGAATTCGCTGAAGCCGACGAGATCGCCCGCTTCGTAGAAGCCGACGAGGTTGCGCACCCACGGGAAGATCGCGATGTCGGCGATCGTGTACGTGTCGCCCATCACCCACTGGCGGTTAGCAAGATGCGCATCGAGCACGCCGAGCAGGCGCTTCGATTCGTCGACGTAGCGGTCGAGCGGGCGCTTGTCCTCGTAGTCGCGGCCGGCAAACTTGTGGAAGAAGCCGACCTGGCCGAACATCGGCCCGATGCCGCCCATCTGGAACATCACCCACTGGATCGTTTCGTAGCGGCCCGCGAGATCCTTCGGGATCAGCTGGCCCGTCTTGTCCGCGAGATAGATCAGGATCGCACCCGATTCGAACAGCGCCAGCGGCTTGCCGTCGGGGCCGTTCGGATCGATGATCGCCGGGATCTTGTTGTTCGGGTTCAGCGACAGGAACGCGGGCGACAACTGGTCGTTCGTGTCGAAGCGCACGAGGTGCGGCTCGTACGGCAGGCCGGTTTCCTCGAGCATGATCGACACCTTGACGCCGTTCGGCGTCGGCAGCGAATAGAGCTGGAGACGGTCGGGATGCTGGGCCGGCCACTTTTGCGTGATCGGGAAGGCGGACAGGTCGGGCATGAAGGTTCGCTCGTCGAAGTGGATGATCCGCGCTCCGCCGTGCCGCCGCGCTCGCGCACTCCGCAGCGCAACGGCGGGGCCGGAGCGCGCCGAAAACGCCCACTGTAGCCGATCCCCGGAATCGATGCAGGCGCCGGCCGCGCGCGCCCGGCGCCACACCGTCAGAAGTTATGCCGCAGCCCGACCATCGCGGCCGTCGTCCCGACGCCGGGCGCGACCGGCTGCCCGTACGCGAGCATCTGGTCCATCGTGCCGCGGTTGTTCACGTGGCCGACCTGCGCATAGACCATCGTCCGCTTCGACAGGCTGTAGTCGGCCGCGAGCACGACCGCCGTCGACCGGTTCGCGGAACGGTTGCGGTCCTTCAGGTAGTACACGGCGGAGGTCACCTGCAGCGCGGGCGTGAAGCGATAGCCGACGCCGGCCGACAGCATGTCGAGGTTCACCTGGTCCGCATGCGCGGGATTCCTGCCGTTGCCGTACGACGCCGACACCGAAAAATCGCGGATCGTGTATTTCGCGCCGACGTAGATGAAGCGGTTGTTGTCGACGCCGGTCGGCGCCACGCCCGGCGCCGGATTCGTGTCGTGGCCGTTGTAGTAGACGGCCGACGCGTTCAGCCCGTAGTTCGCATACCTGAGCACGACGGATTCGCGCGTGCCGCCCTGGAACTGCCCGGCGACGCCGCCCGGCGCGTACTCGAGCGCGAGCGACGCGCCCGCAAACGTCGGCGACTGGTAGACAAGCGCATTGCTGTCGTACAGCGCGCCGATCGAGCCGTTGGTGCTCGTCCCCGGCCAGCCGGCCGCGGTGTTCAGGCCGAGCCACGCGGTCAGCACGCTGCCGAAGAACTGCGCGTTGCGCACGTCGGTGTCGGCCATCGCGTAGATCATCGGCACGATCTGGCGGCCGGCCGTGAACGTGCCGAACGGGCCCGATACGCCGAGCGACGCGACCTGGTTGAAGATCGCGACGGCGCCCGGCGTGTCGCTCAGTTGCAACTTGCCGGTGCCGCTGTCGAACGATCCCTGCAGCTTGAAGTTGACCTTGTAGCCGCCGCCGAGATCCTCGCTGCCCTTGATGCCCCAGAAGCTCGAATAGATGCCGCCGTCCTTCATGCGGAACACCTTGCCGGTATTCGGCGCGGTCGGGCTGAACGACGCGGCCGACGTGCTCTGGTACAGCAGGCCCGTGTCGACCACGCCGTAGAGCGTGACGGAGGATTGCGCATGCGCGAGCGCCGAACAGCCGGCAAACGCCGCGAGCGCGGCCAGTTTCATCTTCATCGAAGTCTCCAGATCGTCATGGACCGGACGGGATCGAGCCCGTCCGGGTAAAGCGGGGAACCATCGAGGCAGGCGGGACGGCGTGACATGCGACGCCGGTGCGAGCCGTGCGGAAAGACTACGCAACGTCGCGCGGCCGCTCCCCCCCATGCGCGGGGGGCAGGGTTGCGGAGAGTCGAAGGGGAGGTTGGGGAGGCGCCGCTGCGACGGGCTGCCGGCGGCCGGCTCAGGCAGGTGTCAAGGGGGTGTCAGGGCGCGCTTTCGAGCAGGCCGAGCACCAGCGCGCGGCGCACCACATGTTTGCGCGAGCTGGCGTCGAGCTTGCCGAACAGGTTCTTCAGGTGCCACTTCACGGTTTCCTCGCCGACGGCGAGCGCGACCGCGATCTCCTTGTTCGACAGGTTGCGCGCGAGCAGCTCGAGAATCGCGCGCTCCTTCGGCGTCAGCACGACGCTCGGCACTGCGCGCGGGCTGGCCGCAACGCGCGGCGCGGGCGGCACGATGCGCGGCTGCGGCAGCGCGTGCCGCGCGGGACCGTCGCCGGCGGCCGCCTCGTCGCCGACGCGGCGCGCCCAGTCGGCGACGGCCGGATGCGCGTCGGCGAGCGTGCGCGTCAACCCGAACATGTCCGCGAGGTTCATCGCCTCGTCGAGCAGCGCGCGGCCGCTGCGCCCCGACTGTTCGAGCGCAAACGCGCTGAGCGCCATGATCTCGATGCGCGCGCGCCCCATGCTCATTTCGCGGGCCAGCACGACCGCTTCGTCGAGCGCCGCGCACGCGTCGTCCCAGCGGCGTGCGGCGAGCGCCGCGCCCGCATGCGCGGTCGCCTGCAGCAGCACGACGGGGCGCCGCCACAGCGGCCCGTGCGCCGGAAACTCGGCCGCGGCGATCGCGTCGATCCGCTCGACGAGCGCATGGCAGGTCGCTTCGCGATAGCGCGCCGCGTGAATGCGCACCTGTTCGGCGAGACTCGCGACCGACAGGCGCGGCAGCCGGCGCGCGACGCCCATCGCATCGAGCGCCTCGAGCAAGTCGATCGCGCGGTGCTCGACGCCGCGCAGCAGCGCGATGCGCGCGGCGGTGCGATAGCCGAGCAGTACGGTGTCGGGCGTGCCCGCGTGTTCGAGCACGTCGAGCCGGTTCGCGAGCAACGCGGCGGCCTGGTCGACGCGGTCGGCCTCGTACGCGATCGCCGCGCACATCGCCGCGAGCATGCAGGTCAGCGGATGGCGGCGCCCGAGATCGGCTTCCGCGCGCGCCAGCGCCGGCGACAGCGCATCGTCGGCGAGCCGGATCTGGCCTTCTTCGAAGTAGCTCAGGCCCGTGATCAGCTCGCCCCAGCGCGCGACGTAGCCGAACCCGGCCGCTGTCTCGCCGCGCGGCGCGGCCTGCTGGAACCGACGCGCCTGGGCCGGTTCGCCGACGATGATCGCGCGCGCCGACAGCCGGTTCGCGTGCATCTGCGCCAGCCACGTCGTCGCCGGCGGCGTGAAGTCGGCCCACGGTTCGAACAGTTCGACGAAGCGGTCGATTTCGTCGGCGTAATACGCGGCCGCGCTGAGAATCAGCGCGCATTCGTAGCGCATTGCCGCAGGCGTGCCGGTATCCGCGAGGATGCCCGCGATCTGGCGCTGCGCCTCGACATGGCGCTCGCCGAGCGCCAGCGCCCAGGCGACCGCGATCCGCAGCGTCGGACGCTTGTCGAGCTCCGCGTCGGGCAACAGCGCGAGCCAGTCGAGCACGTCGTTGATGTGGCCCTGCTTGATCGCATCCTCGAGACAGCGCTGCGCGAGCGCATACGCGGCCTCGAACTGGCCGGCCGCATACGCGTGGCGCGCGGCTTCCCCGGTCATCCCGTGCGCATCGAGCCACGCGGCCGCGCGCGCATGCAGCACGCTGCGCTCGACATCCGGGCCCGCGGCCAGGCGGTCGCGCAGCGTGTCGCGCACGAGCGGATGCAGCCGGCACCAGTCCGAATCGTCCGACGCGATGAACAGCGGCGTGTCGCGCGCAAGCCGCGCGAGACGGTCGGGCGCGTCCGCATCGTCGAGCAGCGCGGCGCACAGCGACGGATGCAGGCGATCGGCGACGCTCGTGCGGGTCAGGAACGCGGTGTCGTCGGCCGACAGGTTCGCGAGCAGCAGCTCGACAAGCCGGTCGCGCGTGCCGTCCACGCGGGCGGCGAGCGCGTCGACCGCCTGGCGCGGATCGGGCGAGCGCGCCATCGCGGCCATCGCGAGCTGCAGCCCGAGCGGCCAGCCGTCGACGCGTTCGAACAGCCGCGCGCACGCGTCGGCGTCGACGCGCTGCGCAAAGCGCGCGCCGACCAGCGCGATCGTCTCGTCTAGCGTGAAGCGCAGCCAGTCGGGGCCCGCGAGCGTGCATTGCCCGCCGGCGAGCAGATCGCCGGCCGCGTGATCCAGCCCGCGCCGCGCCGCGACGACGACACGCAGGTTTTGCGGCGCGTTGTGCAGCACGTAGGTCAGCGCGTCGAGGCCGGCGGCCGGCAGCCGCTCCGCGTCGTCGACGATCAGGAGCGCGTCGATCGACAGTTGCGCAACCTCGGCCAGCCACGCGGTCAGGCCCTCCAGCGCGCGGGCCGGGTCGGCCGCGCCGCCCGGGATCAGGCGCCCGAAGCCCGGCCGCGCGCAGCCGGTCCGCACTGCCTGCACGAGCCCCTGCAGCAACCGCGGCGCGTCGTCGCGCTCGTCGGCCGACAGCCATACGACCGCGCGGCCGAGCGCAAGGTATTCGCGGCGCCATTGCGCGAGCAGCGACGTCTTGCCGTAACCGGCCGGCGCCTGCACGAGCGTGACCGGACGGCCGTCGAAAGCCGGCGCGGCGAGGCTCAGCCGCGCGCGGGCGAGCAACTGCGCCGGCACGCGCGGCGCGGTTGTCTTCAGGACCAGTTCGGTGGGGGGCGCGTCGGCGCGATCGGGTGGGTGGGCCATCGAGGCAGCAGTCGGAATCAGGCGGTGCCGTACGGGCCAGCGTCCGGGGTGGGCGTGGGGGGAAGGATCGGCCGAACCACCTTCGCGCGTCAATCCCCCCCGCGACGAGTGGGGCCGCGCCGGCGCCGCGCCGATAGCATGGGTTTCATGCATGACGAACGCAACGAGGAGGGATGCCATGGACATCGTATCGACCGGCGCGCGGCGCAGCGCGCCGACCGCCCGATAAGCGGAGCGGCGCGATGTACCGCCATCTGCTCGTGACGGTCGACGGCGCGCCCGGCGGCATCGACGCGATCGGCCATGCGCTCGAACTGGCGCGCGCGGTCGGCGCACGGGTCACGTTCGCGCTGCCCGGCGCCGCACCGGACTCGCGTTTATCCGGAGCGCGGCAGCCGGAACACGGTGCGAAAGTGGAAGCGGCCGCGCGGGCGCAGGGCCTGTCCCATGCGATTGCCGCAGCAGGCGACGCGTCGCCCGGCGCGCTCGCCGCCGAGCTCGGCTGCGACCTGATCGGCGTCGCGGCGCTGCCGCACGATGCCGATGCGACGGCCTGCGCACAGCGGCAGCACCTGCTCGCGACGAGCGGCGTACCGGTGCTCGTGTGCACGTTGCAACGTTCGCCGGCCGAGGCACGCGCGATGGCCCGCTGCCTCGATGCGCATCGCGCGGTCGGCGTGCTGCTGCAAGCGCTGATGACTTCCGGCGAAGCCGCGAACGGACCGCAGCGGCAAGCAGTCGACGCGCAGGATGCGCTGGCGTCACTCGCCGCGCTGCAGAACGCGCGTTTCGGCACGGCCGCCGAAGCGCGGCTCTTCGCGGCATTGCGCGTCCGTGCGGAGTGCGTCGCGGCCGAACTGGACGAACTCGACCGCCAGCGGCAGCGTGACGCGCAAGCACTAGACGCGCTCGCGCGGATCGCCGAAGACGGGCTGCCGTCGACCGCGTTCGATGCGGCGCTGGCCCGCTATACGCACAGCGCGTTCGAGCAGATGGGACGGATGGAAGGCGTGATTTTCCCGGCCGCGCGGCGCTACCTGGGCGACGCCGACTGGATCGAACTGGACGAATTGCTGGCGGGCGACGCAACTGCGACGCCGCCCGGCGCGAACGAACCCGACGATGCGCGACGCGCATCCGACTGACACCATTACGGAGAACAAGATGGCACATGCAGTGCGATTCCATGAAACCGGCGGCCCCGACGTGCTGCGCTGGGAAGCAGTCGACGTCGGCGACCCGGGCCCCGGCCAGGTTCGCCTGCGGCACGACGCGGTCGGCCTGAATTTCGCCGACACGTATTTCCGCAGCGGCCTGTATCCGGTTCCGCTGCCGTCCGGCATCGGCGTCGAGGCGGCCGGCGTGGTCGAGGCCGTCGGCCCCGGCGTGACGAACGTCACCGCCGGCGATCGCGTGACCTACACGGGCTTCCTGAACACGCTCGGCGCATACAGCACCGAACGGCTGATTGCGGCCGCGCCACTCGTCAAGCTGCCGGCCGGCATCGCGTGCGAAACCGCCGCGGCGATGACGATGCGCGGCCTGACTTCAGCTTACCTGCTGCGCCGCATCCACGCGTTCGCGCCGGGCGACACGCTGCTGCTGCATGCGGCCGCCGGCGGCGTCGGGCTGATCGTGTCGCAATGGGCGAAGCTGCTCGGGCTCACGGTGATCGGCACCGTGTCCAGCGAGCACAAGGCCGACGTCGCCCGCGCGCACGGCTGCGACCACACGATCGACTACAGCCGCGAGGATGTCGCGAAACGCGTGCGCGAACTGACAGGCGGCGCCGGCGTCGACGTCGTGTTCGACAGCGTCGGCAAGGACACCTTCGAAGGCTCGCTCGATTCGCTGAAGCGGCGCGGGCTGATGGTGTGCGTCGGCACCGCGTCGGGCCCGATCCCGCCGTTCGACCCGCAGCGCCTCGCGATGAAGGGCTCGTTGTACCTGACGCGCCCGGCGCTGGCCGACTACATCGCCGATCCGGCCGAGAAGAACGACCTGGCCGGCGAACTGTTCGCGCACGTCGCCGCCGGCCGCATCCGGATCGAGATCAACCAGCGCTATGCGCTGCAGGACGCCGCGCAGGCACACCGCGATCTCGAATCGCGCAAGACGACCGGTTCGTCGGTGTTCATCGTCTGAGGAGGCGCGCATGCGAGTCGAACCCCTGACCTGCGCGATCGGCGCGGAACTGCTGGATGTGAGCCTCGCCGACGCCGTGCACGACGACGGCCTGTTCGCCGAGATCCGCGCGCAGTTGCTCCGGCATCGCGTGCTGTTCCTGCGCGATCAGGACATCACGCGCGCCGAGCACGTCGCGTTCGCGCGGCGCTTCGGCGAACTCGAGGATCATCCGGTCGCCGGCAGCGACCCCGAGCACCCGGGGCTCGTGCGGATCTACAAGTCGCCCGACCAGCCGAACGACCGCTACGAGAATGCGTGGCACAGCGATGCGAGCTGGCGCGTGGCGCCGCCGTTCGGCTGTGTGCTGCGCTGCGTCGAAGGTCCGCCGGTTGGCGGCGACACGATGTGGGCGAACATGGTGCTCGCGTACGAGAACCTGCCCGCGCACGTGAAGCAGCAGATCGACGGGTTGCGCGCGCGCCACAGCATCGAGGCGAGCTTCGGCGCGGCGATGCCGATCGACAAGCGCCTGGCGCTGAAAGCGCAGTATCCGGACGCCGAGCATCCGGTCGTGCGCACGCATCCCGAAACGGGCGAGAAAGTGCTGTACGTGAATGCGTTCGCGACGCACTTCACGAACTTCCACACGCCCGAGCGCGTGCGTTTCGGGCAGGACGCGAACCCCGGCGCGGGGCAATTGCTGCAATACCTGATCAGCCAGGCCTATATCCCCGAATACCAGGTGCGCTGGCGCTGGAAGAAGAACAGCGTCGCGATCTGGGACAACCGCAGCACCCAGCATTACGCGGTGATGGACTACCCGCCGTGCGTCCGCAGGATGGAGCGCGCGGGCATCGTCGGCGACGTGCCGTTCTGAGCGAGCCCGCCCCGTAACCGATCCGCAACCCCTTGCAACGCGCCGGACATGCCATCCGGCGTGGCGGGATACGCACGCCCGTACGCCCGAACACAACGATTTCCTCTGGAGGAAGACATGCAATTTCTCGACGATTCGCCGCACCCGGAAAACCAGGACAAGGTAGTCATCACGGTCGCGCCGTACGGCCCCGAATGGATGCCCGCCGATTTTCCGGAAGACAGTCCGGTGACGATGGACGAGCACGTGCAGAAGGCCGTCGACTGCTACAACGCGGACGCGACGGTGCTGCACATGCATGTGCGCGAGCTCGACGGCGCGTGCATCACGCTCGAATCGCCGATGAAGAACGTGCTGCCGATCAACACGATCGCGAACCGGATCGGCGTGCAGTACGACGACGTCGACGAAACGCTCGCGCAGCTCGGGATGGTGCCGAACCGCCGGCCGGGCCAGGTGAGCGTGCCGCTGCGGGCAGCCTGACGCGCCGCGCATCCGGGCGGCCCGCAAACGCCGCCCGCCGATCGATGAGGTGCGGCACCCATCCTCGCGCAGCGCGCGAGGCAAGCTCCGCCGAACGGGGCGGGGCCGCGCAAGCCGCGCCGGTGCGTTGCCGCACCGGTGCCGGAGGAGACACGCATGTTGATTCATCACGCCGAGCCGTCGTTGCAGGACCTGGCCGCCACCGAGCAGCGCGCGCCGGCGTACGCCTGGCTCGTGTTCGGGCTGACCGTCGGCCTGCTGCTGTCGGACTACATGTCGCGGCAGGTGCTCAATGCCGTGTTTCCGCTGCTCAAGCACGCGTGGGGGCTGTCGGACACGCAGCTCGGTTCGCTGAGCGGCGTCGTCGCGCTGCTGGTCGGCCTGCTGACGTTCCCGCTGTCGGTGCTCGCAGACCGCTTCGGGCGCGTGCGCAGCATCGTGCTGATGGCCGCGTTGTGGAGCGTCGCGACGCTCGGCTGCGCGCTGTCGACCAACTACGTCGAAATGCTCGTGTCGCGTGGCCTCGTCGGGCTCGGCGAAGCCGCGTACGGCAGCGTCGGCGTCGCGCTGATCCTCAGCATCTTTCCGGCGCGCCTGCGCGCGACGCTGACCGGCGCGTTCATGGCCGGCGGCGCGTTCGGCTCGGTGTTCGGGATGGCGCTCGGCGGCCTGGTCGGCGCGCATCTCGGCTGGCGCTGGTCGTTCGGCGTGATGGCCGCGCTCGGCATCGTGCTGCTCGTCGCGTATCGCTGCGCGGTCACCGAGCGGCGGCTCGCGGCGTGCCGCGTCGAACCGTGCCGGCGCGACGGCGACGCGCCGCGCGACCTGCGCGGCAGCGTGCGCGCGCTGATGTCGGGGTTGTTCGCGTCGCGTTCGGTGGTCTGCGCCTATATCGGCAGCGGGCTGCACCTGTTCGTGCCGGGCGCGCTGTTCGCGTGGCTGCCGAGCTATCTGAACCGCTACTACGCGATGGCGCCCGATCGCGCCGCGGTGCTCGCGGCCGGCTTCGTGCTGATCGCGGGCGTCGGAATGGTCGGCTGCGGCATCGTCACCGACCGCGTCGGTCGGGCCGACGGCTCGCGCAAATGGCTGACCGCAATCGCGTATTGCGTGCTGACGGGCGTCTGCCTCGCGGTCGCGTTCCGGCTGCCGCCCGGGCCGCTGCAGCTCGCGCTGATCTGCGTGGGCATGCTGGTCGGCGCGGGCGCATCCGGCGCATCGGGCGCGATGGTCGCGAACCTGACGCCGGCCGCGATCCATGCGTCGGCGTTCGCGACGCTCACGCTCGCCAACAACCTGCTCGGCATGGCGCCGGGTCCGCTGCTGACGGGGTGGGTCGCCGATCGCGCCGGGCTCGTCGGCGCACTGCAATGGATTCCCGCCGTGCCGCTCGCGGCCGCCGTGCTGTTCGCGATCGGACGCGCAAGCTACGTGGCCGATCTCGCGCGCGTCGAACGCGAACGGCGCGCGACACAACTTTCCTGAACCCTCCCGGAGGCTGCATGACCCTGGCGACCGCGCCTACCATCCTGATCGTGCCCGGCTTGCGCGATCACGTCGAAGACCACTGGCAGACGCACCTCGAACGGCGCTTGCCGAACGCGCGCTCGGTCGCGCCGCTCGAAGCCGACAAGCTGAGCCGCGCCGCACGCGTCGCGGCGCTCGATGCGGCGCTGGCCGCGATCGACGGCCCCGTGATCCTCGTCGCGCACAGCGCGGGCGTGATGATCACCGTGCACTGGGCGCGGCAGGCCACGCGCGCGATCCATGGCGCGCTGCTCGCGGCGCCGGCCGATCTCGATGCGCCGATGCCCGCCGGCTATCCTTCGCCCGATGCGATCGACGCGCACGGCTGGACGCCGGTGCCGACCGCACGTCTGCCGTTCCCGAGCATCGTCGCCGCGAGCCGCAACGATCCGCTCGCGCGCTTCGAACGCGTCGAGGCGCTGGCGGCCGGGTGGGGCAGCCGGCTCGTCGATCTCGGCGAGGTCGGGCACCTGAACCCGGCGTCCGGGTATGGCGAGTGGCACGATGCAGAGCGGCTGGTCGGGGAAGTGGCGGCGCTCGGCGCGTCCTGAGTCTCCATCTGCAACGCGCCGGGCCCGATCCGGTTTCGGCGCGAACATCCATCACCGTCGGGCCGCCCCGCGGCCCTGAACCGATTCCATTTCGTCGCCCGCTGAGATATGACGTCCTAACACGCCGTGCAATCGATGCCGCGCCGCCCCACAAAATCGGTCAGCACGCCAATCGTCAACGAAAGGAAGGTTTTTGTCAGGGAAAGTCCCGCCCCGCGCGTCACGGTTTTTTGTTGACCGACATCGTATAACGCCGTCATGATTTCCCGAAAGAAAGGTCCCATCCACCGACCGAAGTGAGGAGACATGAACACAACCACGATCGCTCGCCGTGTCCGCCGGATCGCACTCGCGCTGGGCTTCACGCTGTCGGCCGCGACAGCCGTTGCGGCGCCCGTGTCGCTGAACATCGTCGACGTTGCGGGCAACCTGCAGCTCACGCAGAAGGCCATCGAGGCATTCAAGGACAAGAACCCGAACCTCGTGTCGAACGTCACGTTCACGAATGCGCCCGCGCCGCAGTTGCCGGGCAAGATCAAGGCGATGCAGGCGGCCGGGCGCTCCGACATCGACCTCGTGCTGACGGGCACCGACGCGCTGGCCGCCGGCATCGAACAGAACCTGTGGCTGAAGCTCCTGCCCGACGACGCGGCCGCGTTCCCCGGCGTGCTCGACAAATACGCGCCCGGCCCGCGCAAGATGCAGGATCTTGCGCAGGGCTTCGGCCTGGAAGTCACCTACATGCCGGCCGGCCCGCTGCTCGAATACAACCCGGCGAAGGTCAGCAACCCGCCGAAGACCCCCGACCAGCTGCTCGCGTGGTGCAAGGCGCACCCGAACAAGCTGATCTACGCGCGCCCGGCGAACTCGGGCCCCGGCCGCACGTTCCTGATGGGGCTGCCGTACGTGCTCGGCGACAAGAATCCGCAGGATCCGATCAACGGCTGGGACAAGACCTGGGCATTCCTCAAGGCGCTGAACGACTGCGTCCCGTACTACCCGGGCGGCACGTCGGCGGTGATGAAGGAACTCGGCGAGGGCACGCGCGACATGACCGTGACCGTCACGGGCTGGGACCTCAACCCGCGCGCGCTCGGCATCGTGCCGGCCGAGTTCCGGATCCAGGCGTTCGACAACATGACGTGGGTCAACGACGCACACTACATGGTGATCCCGAAGGGCGTGCCCAAGGAAAAGCTCGACGTGCTGTTCAAGCTGATGAACTTCCTGCTCGAACCGGCGCAGCAGGCGATGACCTACGACGACGGCTACTTCTATCCGGGCCCGGCGGTGAAGGGCGTGACGCTCGAGATGGCGCCCGCGCACAGCCAGGAGGTGGTCCGCAAGTTCGGCCGCCCCGAGTACGCGAAGCTGCTCGCGGATCGCCCGCACGTGCAGCCGCTCAGCGCGCAGGCGATGGTCGCCGCGTTCCAGAAGTGGGATCGCGAGATCGGTTCGCAGAAGTCGAAATGACGCATGAACCGGCGGGCGCCGCGGCGCCCGCGTCGATGGAGTTCGCGTAATGAAGCACAGTTTCGAACGGTTGCGGCTCGACGGCGTGTGCCGCAGCTTCACCAATGCGGAGGGCGCGCAGGTCGCCGCGCTGAACGGGCTCGACCTCGAGATCCGGCGTGGCGAGTTCATCGCGCTGCTCGGCCCGTCGGGCTGCGGCAAGTCGACCGCGCTCAACTGCATCGCGGGGCTGCAGCCGCTCACGAGCGGCGGCATCTGGCTCGACGACACGCGCATCGACGTGCTGCCGCCCGAGCGCCGCGGCTTCGGGATGGTGTTCCAGAACTACGCGCTGTTTCCGCACATGTCGGTACTCGACAACGTCGGCTTCGGCCTCAAGATGCGCGGCGTCCCGAAACAGGAAACGCGGCGGCGCGCGCAGCAGGCGCTCGAACTCGTGCAGCTCGTCGGCCACGAGGGCAAGCTGCCGGGGCAATTGTCGGGCGGGCAGCAGCAACGCGTCGCGATCGCGCGCGCGATCGTCATCGAGCCGCCGCTCGTGCTGATGGACGAGCCGCTGTCGAACCTCGACACCAAGCTGCGCATCGAGATGCGCGCCGAGATCCGCCGCATCCACACGCAGCTCGAACGCGCGACCATCTACGTGACGCACGACCAGGACGAGGCACTGTCGATGGCCGATCGCATCGTCGTGATGAAGGAAGGCGTCGTGCAGCAGGTCGCATCGCCGAAGGACGTCTACACGCGCCCGCACAACCTGCATGTCGCGCGCTTCATGGGTTATCGCAACGTGCTGCCGTTCACGCTCGAAGGGATGGCCGGCGATTACGCGAGCATCGCGGCGGGCGGCGTGCGCCTCGCGGGCGTGCCGATGGCCGGCTTCGACGCAAAGGACGTCGTGGTCGCGCTGCGCCCCGACGACATCGAGCGCGCGGACGATGCCGGCGACAACACGTTCGACGCGACGGTCGAAACGGTCGAGTACGGCGGCCGCGATTCGCTGATCCGCGCGATCGCGCCGTTCGGCTCGATCTGGGCACGCGTGGCCGGCGAATTCACGGAAGGCGAGCGGCTGCGGCTGCGCGTCGCGCCATCGCGCACGCTCGTCTATGCGGGAGTGCCGAAATGAGCGGCCCGATCGCAGCGCCGTCGCGCCGGGAGGCCGCATGAACGCGCTCGCGGCCGGCACGCCGCGCGACGCGAAGGCATGGCTTGTCACGCCCGCGCTCGGGTTCATCGTTGCGCTGTTCATCTATCCGTTCGCATACGGCCTCGTGCTGTCGTTCCAGCCGATGAACGGCGGCGGCGCGCTCGCGAACTACGTGCAGTTCTTCACCGATACCGCGATGTGGCCGACCGTGCTCGTCACACTGAAGCTCGCGGTGCCGGCGACGCTGCTCAACGTCGGCATCTCGGTGCCGGTCGCGTTCGCGCTGCGCCGCAATTCGCCGTACCAGAAGTTCGTCACGACGCTGCTCGTGATTCCCGTCACGCTCGGCACGGTGCTTGTCGCCGACGGGATGCTCACGTACTTCGGGCCGAACGGCTGGTTCCCGCAGGCGCTGCAGGGGCTGCACCTGTACACCGATGAAGTGCGCCTCACGCACAACTACTGGGGCGTGCTGTTGTCGCTGATCGTATCGGGCTTTCCGTTCGCGTTCCTGCTGATGCTGTCGTACATCAGCGGGATCGACCCGACGCTCGCGCGTGCGGCGGCAACGCTCGGCGCGAACCCGTGGCAGCAGTTCCGGCAGATCTACCTGCCGCTGCTCGTGCCGGGGCTCACCATGGCTGCGTGCCTGTCGTTCGTGCAGGCGTTCTCGGTGTTCCCGTCGGCCGTGCTGCTCGGCGCGCCGGCCGGGCCGACGCGCGTGATCTCGATCGCGGCGGCCGAGGCCGCGTTCGAGAGCTACGACTATTCGCTCGCATCGGCGATCGCGATCGTGATGGGCTTCGTGCAGTTGCTGGTGGTCGCATCGATGCTCGGCGCACGCCGCTTCTTCTATACGGGCGCGGTGACGGGAGGCAAGGGCTGATGGCGACCGACAATCATGCCGATCAAGCCTGGCCGCCGAAGCACGACTCGCCCGATGCGCAGCCCGTCAACGCGATGAAGCCGCAGAAAATGCGCGGCAATCTCGCCGGCCGCGCGTGGAAGGCGCTCGTCTGGGGGCTGATGGCGTTCTTCCTGCTGAACGTGATGCTGCTGATCGCGACCGTCGCGGTGAACTCGATCGCGACGCGCTGGTTCGGCACGCCGCTGCCGCAGGGCTTCACGCTGCGCTGGTATGCGAAGGCGTGGGAGGATTTCCAGCTCGCGAGCGTGCTGTGGGTGACCGTCGAAGTCGTCGGCGCGGTCGTGCTGCTGTCGATCGCGCTCGGCGTGCCGGCCGCCTACGCGCTTGCACGCGTGCAGTTTCGCGGCAAGCGCTTCGCGCTGCTGGTGTTCCTGCTGCCGTTGATGGTGCCGCCCGTCACGTACGGGATTCCGATGGCGACCGTGATGTACAAGATCGGGCTCGCGGGCACGCTGCCGGGCGTGATCCTCGCGAACCTCGTCCCGGCGCTGCCGTTCGTGATCCTGGTGATGACGCCGTTCATCGAGCAGATCGATCCGAATCTCGAAGCCGCCGCACGCATCTTCGGTGCGAACACGTGGCGCTATTTCCGCTACGTGCTGCTGCCGCTGCTCGTGCCCGGCATGCTCGCGGCGGGGCTCCTCGTGCTGGTGCGCACGATCGGGATGTTCGAGCTGACGTTCTTCACCGCGGGCCCGAGCACGCAGACGCTCGTCGTCGCGCTGTATTACGCGGTATTCTCGACCGGCGTGCGCGCGCCGCAGTCGATCGACGCGATGGCGATGATCTACATGGCCATCACGCTCGTGTGGGTCGTGATCGCGCTGCAGTTCGTGAGCCCGACGCAGCTGGTCAGCCGCGTGAAGCAGGAGCGGCAGTAGGCGCACGCGAAGCGCGTGATGGCACGGTCGCGCGGTACCGCCCGCTTGCCGTCACGCGTCCGTGCAATTGGTTACAAATGGATACCGCGAACGACACGCGGACGTTGCAGACTACGCGGCATACCGGCCCGGCCGACGCGTTCATGCGCATCGCCGTGCGCCACCCGCCGTTCAACCGATTCACGGATATCCATGAAGTTTCAAACGCTGCTGACACTCGGCTGTGCCTCGACGCTGCTGGCCGCCTGCAACCTGCTCCACGACGGCCCCGGATCGAACGACGTCGACGCCGCCGTGCGCCGCGCGCTCGAAGCGGAAAACCACGGCGGCCTGAACGCGCTGTTCGGCCAGCCGCTGCCGGTATCGGCCGATGTCGTGTCGGCGAAGCCCGACGGCGACTGCAAGAAGCTCGGCGATCGCACGTACTCGTGCGACGTCGTGGTCACGTGGCGCAATGCCGATTACACGCCGTCGCGCGCGAACCTGACCTTCGTGAAGGCCGCCGACGGCTCGTGGCAGACGTCGGGCGTCGACGCGGCGATCGCGACGGGCACCGCGAAATCGCTGATCGACCAGATCGGCAAGGCGTGGCACGGCAATGCGGCGAGCGGCGCGTCGGCGCCGCAGTGACGCGCCGGCGACGGGCTTTTCTCTTTCTTCCTGCGGTGCACGGTCTCTCGTTCGTGAAGGCCGCGCCGTCCCGTTCCTGCCGCTGACGGCAAACCCTCGATGACGGTCGCCGCACGGGCATGCGCCGGTCAGCGCCCGCGATCGGCCGTGCCGGACACGGTTGCCGGTAGCGCCGGGCGGCCGGACGCGGTCGACGCATCGGCATCCGGGCCGATACCCGACGATTGCGCGACGCGCGCTTCGGCCGCCTGGATATCGTCCGGATACTGGCCTTTCAGCGGCTTGTAGCCAGCTTGTTCGAGCTGGCGCAACTGTGCGACGACTTCGGCGTGCGTGACGGGGCCGTTGGCCGTCTGCGCAAACGACACGGCCGGCGCCGCGATCGCGGCGGCGAGGACGAGCAGGGAAAAGGTGGTTTTCATCTTCAGGATCTCCGAAAAGGACAGGGCGGCCGGCGCGGCATGGACGCCGCAACCGGTCGAGCCATCTTGTTCGACCGACGCTTAAGCGCGGATTAACGGACAAAAAGGGCGCGAGCACTGGCCCGCCATCGATTGAAGGCATCCTCGGTATGCGGGCCAGCTTATAGGGAAAACCCTTATCATGAGGTATAATCGCGGCCTAAGAGAAAGGTCGAACCATGCCTGAACGTTTCCAAACCCTTGAAAAATTTGTGTTTTCCCTCATCGTGATGTCCGCGGTCGTGTGCTCGGCATTCCTTGCGTACGAGCGTCACCCCGAGATCAAGATCGCGCTGCACGAAGGCGAAGCGCTGATGCGCGAGAGCGCCAAGTATTCGGCCATCTGCTCGCCGTCCAAGGTCGATCCTTGCGTCGAGATGTCCGCTTACTGAAATTCGCGTCGAGATCAGCGCGCCGAGCGGTGCGCTGCGACCGAAACGGACTTTTTTTACGATCCGTCCCATTCAGTTTCAGACTCGCCCTACAGCGTTGGCGATCTGAATTCCTTAAAGTAGCGTCCATCAGGAATTCAGAAACCGACCGCAAGATAGGGCGGATGCACGAACCCGTCACGTGCCGAGTCGCTGGCGTAAGCAGCCCCCGAATTCAGTCGGCCCCGCTTCGAGCAATCGAGCGGGGCCGTTCTGTTTGCGCGGTCGCAACGATCTTCCGCCGCAGCACGCGTCACACCATATGCCGCGGCGCACCGCCAGCAAACGCGGCGACGTTGTCGACGAGCTGATCGGCCAGCGCCTGCATGGCCTCGTCGCTCGCCCATGCGACGTGCGGCGTGAGGATGAACGCCGGATGCGACAGGATCGCGTGGAACGGATGCTCGGCCGGCAGCGGCTCCTGCGTGACCACGTCGAATCCCGCGCCCGCGATCTGCCCCGACTGCAGCGCGTCGACCAGCGCGCTTTCGTCCACGAGCCCGCCGCGTGCGGTATTGATCAGCAGCGGCCGGCGCGCCATCCGCGCGAACGCGGCCGCGTCGATCAGATGCCGCGTCGCGGGCGTGAGCGGGCAATGCAGCGTAATCACGTCGCTGTCGCGCAGCAGCGTGTCGAGCGGCGCGTAGTGGGCACCTTCGGCATTGCCGTGCGCCGCGAACCGCACGCGCATGTCGAGCGCGCGTGCGATGCCGGCCACCGCGCGCCCGAGCACACCGTCGCCGACGATCCCGAGGGCCGAACCGGCCAGGTCGCGGATCGGATGGTCGAAGAAGCAGAACTGCCCGCTGTCGAGCCAGCGCCCCGCGCGCACCGCGTCACGGTAGGCAACGAGGCTGCGGCGCAACGCAAAGATCAGCGCGAACGTGTGCTCGGGCACCGTGCGGACCGCATACCCGCGAATGTTGCTCACGGCGATCCCGCGCGCCGCGCACGCGTCGAGATCGACGATGTCCGTGCCCGTGGCGGCGATCGCGATCATCCGCAGCCGTCGCGTATCGGCGAGTGCCGCCGCGTCGAGCCGCACCTTGTTGGTCACGACGATGTCCGCGTCGCCGATACGCGCGGCGACTTCGTGCGCGGCCGTCCGGTCGAACATCTGCAATTCGTGCGGAAACGGAAACGGCTTCAGCAGGGTCTGCGGCGACAGCGTCGCGCGGTCGAGAAACACGATCTTCGCGGGAGAGGAAACTGAAAACATGGCGGGTCTCGCTGACAGGCGCCCGGCGGGCGCGGAACGGGTTCGATTCTGCCGGCGGCACGCGTGCCGTCGTTTGACCGTTAAGCGAGCGCGCTTTCCCATATGGAAAGGCTGACGCACACCGCACGAGAGCGGATGCCGCGATCGCGCCAACGCGCGCCTTTCCGTTTCGGAAAGGCTGGTTGAGCATCGATCGATTTTCGCCGTGCGCGAACGCCGTCATGATCGCCGTCATCGACAACACGATTTCATCGGAGACAGTCATGAAACGACCCCTGGACGGCATCCGCGTGCTGGAACTCGGCCAACTGATCGCCGGGCCGTTCGCGGGCCGGATGCTCGCCGAATTCGGCGCGGACGTGATCAAGGTCGAGCCGCCCGGCGTCGGCGACCCGCTGCGCAAATGGCGGCTGCTGCACGACGGCACGTCGGTCTGGTGGGCCGCGCAGTCGCGCAACAAGACCTCGCTCACGCTCGACCTGCGCACGCCCGAAGGGCAGGACGTCGTGCGTCGCCTCGTCGCCGAGACCGACGTGCTGATCGAGAACTTCCGGCCCGGCACGCTCGAGGGCTGGGGGCTCGGCTGGGACGCGCTGTCCGCGATCAATCCCGGGCTCGTGATGCTGCGCGTGTCGGGCTTCGGACAGACGGGCCCGTACCGCGACCGTCCCGGCTTCGGCGTGATCGCCGAGGCCATGGGCGGCCTGCGGCACCTGACGGGCGAGCCCGGCCGCACACCGGTGCGCGTCGGCATCTCGCTCGGCGATTCGCTGTCGGCACTGCACGGCGTGATCGGCGTGCTGCTCGCGTTGCGGCATCGCGAGCAGCAGGGCGGCAAAGGGCAGGTCGTCGACGTCGCGCTGTACGAATCGGTGTTCAACATGATGGAAAGCCTGCTGCCCGAATACTCGGCGTTCGGCGCGGTGCGCGAGGCGGCCGGCAGCAGCCTGCCCGGCATCGCGCCGACCAACGCGTACCGCTGCCGGGACGGCAAGTACGCGCTGATCGCCGGCAATGGCGACAGCATCTTCCGGCGCCTGATGGAACTGATCGGCCGGCCCGATCTCGGCAACGATCCCGCGCTCGCGCACAACGACGGGCGTGTCGCGCAGGTCGAGCGCATCGACGCGGCGATCGGCGCGTGGAGTGCGCGCCACGATCTCGACGACGTGCTCGCCGCGCTGAACGAAGCGCGCATCCCGTCCGGGCGCATCTACGATGTCGCCGACATCGCGGCCGATCCGCATTACCGCGCGCGCGACATGATCGTCGATGCCGCGCTGCCCGACGGCACGCCCGTGCTGGTGCCGGGCATCGTGCCGAAACTCGGCGCAACGCCCGGGCGCATCGAGCGCCCGGCGCCCGCGCTCGGCGCGGATACCGATGCGGTGCTCGAATCGATCGGCATCGATGCCGCGACGCGCGGCGACTGGCGCACGCGCGGCGTGATCTGAACCGGAACCAGGAGACGCCCCATGAACACGCAACGCAAACGGCTCTACATCCACGAAGTCGCGACGCGCGACGGTTTCCAGAACGAAGCGGCATTCGTCGACACCGACGACAAGATCGCGCTCGTCGACGCGCTGAGCGCATGCGGCTACGCGAAGATCGAGGTCACGTCGTTCACGTCGCCGAAGGCGATCCCCGCACTGCGCGACGCCGAGGCCGTGATGCACGGCATCGCGCGCGCGCCGGGCGTCGTCTACACGGTGCTCGTGCCGAACGTGCGCGGCGCCGAGCGCGCGCTGTCGTGCGGCGTCGACGAGGTGAACCTCGTGATGTCGATGAGCGAGAGCCACAACCGCGCGAACCTGCGGATGACGCGCGAGCAGTCGTTCGCGCAACTGCGCGACGTGATCGACGCGGTGCGCGGCACGGGTGTCGCGATCAACGTGTCGCTGTCGACCGCGATGGGCTGCCCAATGGAAGGCGACGTACCGACCGAGGCCGTGCTCGCATGGATGCAGCGGTTCGCGGATCTCGGCGTGCACGGCTTCACGCTGTGCGACACGACGGGCATGGCGTTTCCGTCGCAGGTACACGCGCTGGGCGCACACGCGCGCGAGCGCTTCGGCGCGTTGCAGCTCACGCTGCATTTTCACAATACGCGCGGGATGGCGCTCGCGAACACGCTCGCGGCGCTCGACGCCGGCATCGACCGCTTCGATGCGTCGCTCGGCGGGCTCGGCGGCTGCCCGTACGCGCCGGGCGCGACCGGCAACGCATGCACCGAGGAACTCGTGCACATGCTCGAACTGGACGGTTACGATACCGGCGTCGACCTCGCGGCCGTCCTCGCTGCGTCGGCACGGCTGCCCATGCTGATCGGGCATGACGTACCCAGCCAGATCCTCAAGGCCGGGCGCCGCTCGGACCTTCATCCGCCACCGCGCGCCGACGCCGGCGACATGCCCGCGCAACGCGCTTTCTCTTGAACAGGAGCGAATTCCATGGCACTGATCGACCACCTCGACCATCTCGTGCTGACCTGCGTCGATCCCGACAGGACGAAGCAGTTCTACACCGAGGTGCTGCAAATGCAGCTTGAAACCTTTGGCGCCGGCCGGCTTGCGTTCCGCTTCGGCAACCAGAAGATCAACCTGCACGTGCGCGGCGCGGAGTTCGAACCGAAAGCGCATGTGCCGGTGCCCGGCGCGCTCGACCTGTGCTTCATCGCATCGGCGCCGCTCGACGACGTGATCGCGCACCTGAAGCGCGTCGACTGGCCGATCGTCGAAGGGCCCGTCGAACGCACGGGCGCGACGCAGAAGATCCGGTCGGTGTACGTGCGCGATCCCGACCTGAACCTGATCGAGATCTCCGAGTTGATCTGACCGGCGGCGCGGGCCTGTCGCGTAACCGGCCGCGCCGCGTCAACGGATGGGACCGCCCGCTCGCGCGAGCACCGGCACGACGCCCCCACGGCGTCGCAATCCTTCGCCGAAAGCGGACAGGCGGGCGCCACGCCCGCCGATTCCGGATAGCCGGACCCGGCCGCGCTGCGGATAATGGCGCCACGGCGTCGGCCCGGCCGCCGCCTTCGCAGCGGGCACGGCGAACCTGCCCCGCGCATCCGCAACCCGACCCAGGCGCTCCCCGAATGACGATCCTCTATCGCGGCATGGACCGTGCGGCGCTCGACGCCGCCTACCTGAACACGAAGGCCATTCCCGATTTCCCGGCCGTGCTCGCGTCGTGCCAGGCGCGCAGCGCGGCACTTTACGACGCGACACCCGGCCGGCGCGACCTGCGTTACGGCACACGTCCCGCGCAGCGCTTCGACTGGCTGCCGTGCGGGCAACCTGACGCGCCGCTGTTCGTGTTCATTCACGGCGGCTACTGGCAACACTGCACAAAAGAGGATTTCGCGTACGCGGCGAGCGGGCCGCTCGCGCGCGGTTTCGACGTCGTGCTCGCCGAATACACGCTTGCGCCGGCCGCGACGATGACCGACATCGCCGGCGAGATCGGCGCGCTGCTCGACCATCTCGCCGCCGACCCAGACCACCTCGGCACCGCGCGACGGCCGATCCACCTGAGCGGCCATTCGGCGGGCGGCCACCTGACGGCCATGCATCGCGCGCATCCGGCCGTCGTATCGGCGCTCGCGATCAGCCCGCTCGTCGATCTCGAACCGATCTCGCTGTGCTGCCTGAACGACAAGCTGCAACTCACCGCGCACGAAATCGATGCATGCAGCCCGCTGCGCCACATCGGCCGCGGCGCGCCGACCGTCGTTGCGGTCGGCGACGCCGAACTGCCCGAACTCGTGCGGCAAGCACATGAATACGCAGCGGCGTGCGAAGCGGCCGGCGAACGGATCGCGCGCGCGTGGCTGCGCGGCATGCGGCACTTCACGGTGCTCGACGACCTCGCAAAGCCGGACGGCGCGATGCTCGCCGCATTGCAGGCGATCGCGCCACGCTAGCCACGCCATATCGCGCGCACACGCGCCGGGCGTATGATCGGCGTCAGGCCGGCGCGATGACGGCTCGCGCCGTACGGCCTTCCCAGGACCCACGACATGGTGAACCCGCTTCATTTCGATCTGCAGTCGCTGCGCGTCTTCGCGCTCGTCGCCGAGCACGGCAGCCTGACGAAGGCGGCCGAACACGGCCAGCTCACGCTGTCCGCGGTCAGCAAGCGCATCGCCGAGCTCGAGAGCGTGACGGGCAGCGCGCTGTTCGTCCGGCATGCGCGCGGCGTCGAGCTGACGCCCGCGGGCCTCGCGCTGCTCGACCATGCGGCGAAGGTGATCGAGCAGGTCAACCGGATGGCGCACGAGATGAGCGACTACGTCGCCGGCGTGCGCGGCCACATCCACGTGTGGACCAACACGTCCGCGATCGTCCAGTTCCTGCCCGCCGATCTCGCCGCGTTCCTCACCGACAACCCGGGCATCAAGGTGAGTCTCGAGGAGCGGCTGAGCCACGAGATCGTCGACGCGCTCGCGTCGGGCAAGGCCGATCTCGGCGTGTTCGCCGACAACGTGCCGGCACCCGGCATCGAACGCCGGCTGTACCGGCGCGACGAGCTCGTGCTGCTCGTGCCGCGTGCGCATCGATTCGCCGCGCGCGACAGCATCCGCTTCGCGGATACGCTCGACGAGGATTACGTCGGCCTCAGCGACGGCAGTTCGCTGCTCGCGCGGATGACCGACGCCGCATTCGCGGCCGAGCGCTCGCTGAAGCTGCGGATCCAGGTATCGAATTTCGACGGCGTGAGCCGGATGATCGAGGCCGGGCTCGGCATCGGCGTGCTGCCGCGCGATGCGGTGACCGGCGAGCGCGCCGCGCGGCTCGGCGTCGTGAGGCTCGACGATGCGTGGGCGACGCGCACGCTGTGGGTCGGCGTGAAGGCCGGCACCGTGCTGACGACCGACATCGCGAAGCTGTTCGATTTCATGTCGGCGCGCTGAGGGCGCCGAAACGGCGACGCACGGGGCACGCATCCGTGCGCCCCGTGCCGATCGCCGCATTACACCGGATTGATTTCGTCCTGGCTGCGCCGCGTGGTCAGCGGACCGAGCACGCGCAGCGTGACGGCGACGATGCCGAGCGCGATCGAGATCACGCCGAACATTGCGCCCGCGCCGTAGCTGCCGAGCACCGGCAGCAAGACGAACGGCAGCGCGCCGCTGACGATGCGCGACAGCGAGTATGTGCTGCCGATCGCCGTCGAGCGCACGCGCGCCGGAAAGATCTCGGCCTGGTACACGTGATACGCGTTGCTGAACACGTTCGACGCGCAGGTCGTCAGCAATCCGAAGCCGACGATCAGCACCGTATTGCCCGAATACGCGAAGCAGAGCCCGAATACCGCGATCGACAGGATCGACCCGATCACGAGCGTGCGGCGCTCGATCCAGTTGAGCAGCGGGATCGACAGCAGCGAGCCGATCGGATAGCCGACGAACGACAGTGCGATGAACAGCGTGCTGTCCGTCACGTCGAAGCCGCGGCTCTTCACGACCGTGCCGGCCAGCGTGCCGAAACCGTAGTAGCCGAAGCCCTGGAACAGGTGAAAGATCGCGAGCATCAGGTAGCGCGCGCCGTAGGGTTCGCGGCGCAGCAGCGCGATGCGCTCGCCGAGTCCGAGCGGCCGCTGCGGCTCGGCCGGTTCCGCGAATTGCTCGGGCACGCGCACCCCGGCGCCATCCGCGAAACGCCGCAGCGCCGCGTGCGCTTCGGCGGTGCGGCCCTGCGCGAGCAGCCAGCGCGGGCTCTCCGGCAGCCGGCGCTGGACGAGCAGCACGTACACGGCGCCGAGGCTGCCGATCGCGAGGATGATGCGCCAGCCTGCCACGCCGGCCACCTGCAGCGGGTTCAGCCACAGCGCGAGGAAGCCGACGAGCGGCACCGCGACATAGGAAGTCGTATAGGCCCACGCGGCGAGCCGCCCGCGCTTTTCCTTCGGCAGGATTTCGGACAGGAAGCTGTCGGCGACCGGATAGATCGCGCCGACGCCGATGCCCGTCAGGAACCGGCACGCGACGAGCATGTCGGCGTTCACCGAAAACGCGCCGACCAGCGAAAACGCGCTGTACCACACGAGCGTCAGCAGGAACGCCTTGCGCCGGCCGATGCGGTCGGCAAGGCTGCCGAGGCACATCGCGCCGACGAACATCCCGATGAACGCCGATGCAAGCAGCAGCTTGAAATCGGCGCTTTGCCGGCTCAGCCCGTATTCGTTCTGCAACGCGGAACCGATCGTGCTGACGAGGAAGATCTCGTACATGTCGAAGAACAGCCCGATGCCGATCACCCAGACGACGAACCGGTGCAATGCACCGACCGGCAGGTCGTCCATGAAATCGCCGAGCGTGACGCGGCGGGCGGGGAGGGCCGCCGCATCGGCGCCGACGCCGGCGGAAGCGGACGGCGGTCGGGCAGAGGCGGGGCCGCCCGCGTTGCCGCCGAGATCGAGGGATTGGCTGTTCATTGTGTCTCCTGATTATCGGTATGCCGTGGCACGAGGCCCGGCCGTTCGCGGCCGGCATGATGCGTCCGGTCGCACGACTCGACGGCAGGCACCGCGACGCCCGTGAAAGGGCTGGATATGCGGGCTGCGCCGATCGTCCGACACATGGTGGGCGAATCTGCGGCACGCGATAATTGCGGATGTTTCAAGCGTCCTTTCCTGCGCAGAAAGGGTACGGAACGCGCGGCGGCCCGCATTCGCGCGGCAGGCAGGCGCAGCCTGCGCTGCGCGCCGTTGCTCACCGGATCCGGTTGCACTCCCGCGCAACCCGGCGGGCCGGGAAAACCATGAGAGCCATTGCGTAGCCGCCGGCGCAATCGCCGCCGACGGCCAGGCTATCGTGCTCAATCAGCCGGCCCGAACGCCACCCCATGAAACACGCACAAGGGATAACCGCGCTCCAGCGCAAATGCTGAATCCGCCGCTTCCGCCTGACGCGCATACGGTGCGGTACGAAGTCGGATGCGGCAACACCGTTGCCCGAGCCGGTACGCCAAATTTCACTGGCGGCGTACCGGCCCGCTTCACTTCAGTTCCGGATTCTGCTGCGTCGCGCATGCGCGTAGCGCGGCGACGAGGTCGGTCTTGCCCAGTTTCTCGAACAGATCGGCCATCTCCATCTGCGCGACGGGGTCGCCTTCGCGCGCCGCGCGCCAGCGCAGCGACGCGATCATCCCGCGCATGCGCTCGCCGGGCGTTTCGCCGTCGTAGCCCGACATCGCCTGCAGCACGTCCGCGAGCTTGTTGTATCCGGCCGGCACGTGACGAACGAGCAGCCACGCGATGACCGGCTGCGCACCTTCCCAATCCTCGTCGTCGAGTGAACTGTTCACCAGACGCGCGGCCGCGCGCCACGACCCGAGCGAGGCGGCCTTCGCATAGGCCTTGTCGGCGTCGCGACCACGTGGCGCCGGTGCCGCATCGAACGCGGCCTGCGCATCGGCCGACGGCGGCGGCAGCACGAGCTTGGTGCAGCGGAAGTCGCCCGCATCGGGCGCGTTGCCGGGCAGGTCGGCCCAGCGCGCCTGGTCCTTCAGTGCGCGATCGAGCGTCGGCCGCACGTCGCTTTCCTTCATCGACGCGAACACCCAGTCGGTACGGACATGACGCGCGGCGTCCCAGTCGCTTTCGGCGACGGCGTGTTGCGCGAATGCCAGGCAACCAGCCAGGCAGACGATCCGGAACAGATTTCCGGCAGGAGATTTCATCGTGGATTCCGGTCTCAATGCGCCATGATGATGAATGCCGTGAGCGCGATCGGGAACAGTGCGACGCCGAGCAGACCCACCGCACCATCGGCCGCCATCGTAATCGGCGACAGTGCAAGCTTTACGCCCTGGCCCAGCACCGACGGACGCTCGGTCACCTTGACGTTGTATGCGTGATTGAACGCCTGAGGAATCGACGAGGGTGTGACGTCGTTCGGCTGGTAGCGCTTGCCGCTGATTGTGCCGCCTTCCGTCAGCTGGAAGCGCTGGTCCTTGAAACCGTCTGCGAGCGCGCGCTCGCGCAACTCGGAGCCGGGCGGCGCATCGTCACGCGAAAGCTGCAACGAGTAACGCCCGGTGATCTTGTCGCCGTGCGTCTCGAAATCGTCGAAATCGGTATACAGCTTGGGGCGATAGGGCGCCGTGAGGTTGACTGCGAGGGCCGGTGGCACATCGAAAATGTAGTGATACCGCTCACCGAGCACGACGAGCTTCTTCCCGTCCGCGCTGATCAGAAACGCCGAGAGCGTTTCCCGATATTCCGGGTCCTTCATCGCGCGCTTGGTGATGGGGCCGAAGTCGGTGCAGCCGGCGAGCATGCCGGACGCCGCCACGGCGGGCAGCGCGAGAAATGTTCTTCTTTTCATGAGTGTTGTGTTCGTGTTGTTCGTTATACAGCGGAACCGCGCGAATGTCGGGCGAAGCGTTCGGGGAACGCAGCGCGCTGACGGCCTTGGATACGCTTTTCCGGTCCGCTATTCTAGGTGGGAAACCGGAAATGCGATATGCGCCACCGCCGCGGCATGTTCGCGTTTCGGCCACCAACAGGAGGCAACCAACATGAATCCATCGACCGATAACCGTCCACTGTTGCGCACGCTCGGCATCCGCGCGCCGATCATCCAGGCGCCGATGGCCGGCGTCAGCACGCCGGCGCTGGCGGCGGCCGTGTCGAACGCGGGCGGGCTCGGCTCGCTCGGCGTCGGCGCGACGAACGCCGACGGCGCACGCAAGATGATCCGCGACACACGCGCGCTCACCGACCGGCCGTTCAACATCAACGTGTTCTGCCACCGTCCGGCCCGGGCCGACGCGGCCGTCGAACGCGCGTGGCTCGACTGGCTCGCGCCGGTTTTCCGTGAATACGGCGCGACGCCGCCCGCATCGCTGTCGGAGATCTATACGAGTTTCGTCGCGGACGACGCGATGCAGGCGATGCTCGCCGAGGAAAAGCCGGCCGTCGTCAGCTTCCATTTCGGGCTGCCGTCCGCGGACGTGATCGCCACGCTGAAGCGCGCGGGCATCACGCTGTTCGCGGCTGCGACGAATCTCGACGAGGCCCGGCAGATCGCCGCCGCCGGCATCGACGCGATCGTCGCGCAGGGCATCGAAGCCGGCGGGCACCGCGGCGTGTTCGATTCGACAGCCTGCGACGATCGCCTCGGCACGTTCGCGCTGACGCGCCTGCTCGTGCGCGAATGCGCGCTGCCGGTGATCGCCGCCGGCGGCATCATGGACGGCGAAGGCATCGCCGCCGCGCTCGCGCTCGGCGCGCAAGCCGCGCAGCTCGGCACGGCGTTCGTCGCCTGCCCGGAGACGTCGATCGACGACGGCTATCGCCGTGCGATCCTCGGCGACACGGCGCGCCGCACGACGTTCACGACCGCGATCTCGGGCCGGCTCGCGCGCGGCATCGCGAACCGGCTGACCGCGCTCGGCGACGACCCGCATGCGCCGGCCACGCCCGCGTATCCGATCGCGTACGACGCGGGCAAGGCACTGCATGCGGCCGCGAAGGCGAAAGGCGAATTCGGCTACGGCGCGCAGTGGGCCGGGCAGGCGGCGCCGCTCGTCCGCGCGTTGCCGGCCGCGGAACTGTTCGCCACGCTCGAACGCGAGACACGGGCCGCGATCGAGCGGTTGCAGCACGCGCTGGACTGATCGTTCCTGGCCCGCAGGCTGCAGGCACGCGCAGGCGATCAGCGAGCACACCACCGATCGCCGCGCCGAACGTGCGCCGCCAGCCGCCGATTTGCAATGTTCTGTATCTGCGCGGACCGTGGATACAGCGCGATACAACGCATGTGCGCGCGTCCGCTATAAAGCAGGCATGACCTCTTCCGGAGTCCATCATGTCTGCAACCTGGTTCAAAGGGTCCTGCCATTGCGGGGCCGTCAAGTTCGAAGTCAGAACGGCCATTGCGCCGGCGGTCCGCTGCAACTGCAGCCTGTGCCGCTGCCGCGGCGCGCTGATGAGCCCGATGTTCGCCGGTGACGACCTGAAGATCGTCGAAGGCGAGGGCACGCTGACGTGCTACCGCTTCAACACGCGCACGGCCCGTCACTATTTCTGCAGCCATTGCGGCGTCTATCCGTTCCATCAGACGCGCAAGGACCCGGCATGCTGGCGCGTCAATCTCGGCTGCCTCGACGGCATCGATCCGTATGCGCTCGACGCGACGGTCGCCGACGGCGCAAGCCTCTCCGTCGTGGAGGATGCATGAAACGCTGGCTGATGATCCTGCTGTTTGCCGCAGGCGGGCTCGCGACCGAAATCGCGCATCCGGTGCAATGCTCGCTGCGGTCGGAAAGCGGTCTGCAGACCGGCAAGCGTCGCAGGCAGCACGACGGCCGGCAAGACTGACGGCGATCCGGCCGCGTTGCGCCGTCACGCCGGTTCATCGAGAACGATTATCATGCTTCCGATAAGATCGCACGCGATATATAATGCGCTTATCTGCGACCGTCCGCGTCGCTGGAGGAAGTCCATGAAACCGACCGAAGCACCATTGCCCGCCGCGCCGAAGTTGTCCGAGTTCCTGTGCTTTGCGATCTACTCGGCGAACCTCGCGTTCGGCAAGGCATACAAGCCGATCCTCGAAGAGCTCGGCCTCACGTATACGCAATACATCACGATCATTGCGCTGTGGGAGCAGGACAACCAGACGGTCAGCCAGCTCGGCGAGAAGCTGTTCCTCGAATCCAATACGCTGACGCCGATCCTGAAGAAGCTCGAGGCGATGGGCTACCTGGAGCGGCACCGCGATCCGTCGGACGAACGCCAGGTGCTCGTCAGCCTGACGAAGAGCGGGCGCCGTGTGCGCGAGAAGGGGCTCGACATGAATCTGGTCGAAGCCACCGGGTTGAAGCCGGATGAATTCGCGAAGATGCAGAAAGCGATCGTCACGCTGCGCGGCAACCTGATCGAGTCGACCGAAGAATAAACGCATGGGCAACGAGCGGCCGACGCCCGTATGGTGTCGGCCACTTGTCACGTGTGCGCTTCCCCAAGCACCAGCAGCTGCATCTCCCGACGGACGGCAAAACCGAGTGCGAGGTAGCGCTCGATCGCGACCTGGTTCGACGTGAGAACGTGCAGAAAAGGCGTTTCCGCGCGCGCACCGATGGCTGCAATCAACGACCGAATCAAGCGCGCCGCAAGACCTTGCCGCCGAAACGCGGCATCCACGCAGACAGCGCTGATCTCGGTATAACCGTCGACCTGCATCCGCTCGCCGGCCATCGCGGCCAGCCGGCCTTCGTTGCGTACACCGATATAGTCGCCGAGTTCGATCGTGCGCGGGCCGAACGGCCCGGGCTGCGCGGCCGTGGTCAGCGCGAGCATTTCCGGCACGTCGGCTTCGGCGAGCGTGACATGCTCCGATGCATACGACGGGTCGAGCGTCCCTTGCCAAACCATTTGAAGCAACGTCGCGCGCCGGATCACCGACCATCCCGACGGCGGCCGAATCTCGTCCGGCGTGACCAGCGCCGCCGGCCCGTGCGCGGCGATCAGCTCGCGCAACGCGGCGAACGATGCCGCGCTCGCATCGGCGATCGCGGCGAACGGCGCAATGGCCGCCGGAAACCGCAACGCGCGGTCATTGCCGAGCGCAAAGTGGTTCTGCTTGCCCGTCAGCGCATTCCAGACGACACGGTCGAGCGGGTGCGCATCGCCTGTCGCGTTTACCGTCGTGGCATCCGGCATCGGCTACTCCTCGATTGAAGATTTCGTGTCGCACAGGATAGACCGGGATCGGCCGGGCAGGTAGCACCGTAGCGACACGGGTCGCGTCATTTGCGCAGCGCACCTGGCTGGGCTTCTTCGTCTTCGACGATCCGTGCCCGGAAACCGTCGATGCAAATCCGGTCGCCCCAAATAGAAAAGCGCACGCGATTACATCGCGTGCGCTGTATATGCCGGAAATTGGCGACCGGTTTCGTCGCGCAACGCTCAATGACCAAAATAGATCGAGCGCTCGGCCGTACGAATCGTGCCGCGGCTGCCGGACTGCGTCGCGCCGTCGGCGTCGCTGCCGTAACCGGACGCCTGCGTATCGACCGCGACGGCACCGTTGTCGCGAATCCGGCTCAGCGCCGCCTTGAGATTGTCCGGGTAATTCGGGTCGTTGGGGCGGTTCGGCAGGTAACCGGCCTTCTGCAGCGCGGCCAGTTCCGCACGCACCTGCGCACGCGTCACGGTGCTTTCGCCGGCGAACGCCGGTGCGGCAACGGAGGCCGACACGGCAACAAGGAGGGCAGCGATCAATTGGGTTTTCATCATTTACCTCGACAGGAAAACAGGAATTCAGGTGTTGCGCACCGCACGCCGGCAATCGGCGCCGTTCGCGGTTTCGTTCAATGACCGAAGTAGATCGAGCGCTCGGCGATGCGCGTCGCGGGCCGGCTGCCCGACTGCGTGGCGGCAACGGCATCGTTGCCGTAACCGGATGCCGACGGAGCAGCCGCCACGGCGTCGTTCGCGTGAATGCGCGTCAATGCGGCCTGCAGGTCGTCAGGGTAGTGCGGATCGTTCGCGCGGCCCGGCCGATAACCGGCTTGTGCGAGCAGGACGAGCTCGGCACGGACTTGGGCGCGGGACACGACGGCTTCGTCGGCAAACGCCGGTGCGGCAGCAGAAGCCGAAACGGCGACGAGAAGGGCAGCGATCAATTGGGTTTTCATCATTTACCTCGATAGGAAAGAAGTCTGGAATTTGGCGGGCGGCGAGCGGCCGCCCGATGCAACGTTCACGCGATACGGATTTCGACGTCGATGTTGCCGCGCGTCGCCTTCGAATACGGGCAGGTCTGATGCGCGGCATCGACGATGCGTTGCGCGACGTCGCGATCGAGCCCCGGCACGCTCACGTTCAGCCGGGCCTGCAGGAAGTAAGCGTTGTCGGCCGTACCAAGATCCACTTCGGCGTCGACAGCGAGATCGGCCGGCAGCGTCACCTTCGCTGCGCGCGCCGCAAGCTGCATCGCGCCGATGAAGCAGGCCGACCAGCCGGCCGCGAACAGCTGTTCCGGGTTGGTGCCGTTACCGGCGCTGCCCGGCGACGACAACTGGATGTCGAGGCGGCCGTCGGAACTGCGAGCCGAGCCATCGCGGCCACCCGAAGTCGTATGCGTCTTGCCCGTGTACAGCACTTTTTCGATCTTGCTCATCATTTGCTCCGTCATCAGTTGGCAGGTTTTTCTCAGATGCGATTCGATCGCATGCGATGCAGTTTGGTCGAGGCGACCAATCGAGTCAAGCGTATTCGATTAAATCGCACGCGACATTTTGTATTTCAATGTATCCGAAACGTGTCCGGCTTTGCCGGACAAGGCTTCCAGGCGATCGAGCCCTGATATTCAGGATGTCGTCGCCCGCGACGAACTCCTGGCAGGGCGGGTGGAAACGCCCGCGGGGATGGACTGCCATCCCGCGGGACGGGCGATACATCACGCCGGGTCGATCTCGGCGATCACGACGAGGATGACGGCCGCGTCGGCCGGCAACTGGCGCTGGGAGAACGCCGAGCGCGCGTGTCCTGCCTTGCCGCCCAGCACGGCGGCGAACAGGTCCGACGCGCCGTCGATCACGGCCGGCTGCCCGTAAAAACCGTCGGCCGAGCTCACGTGCCCCTCGACACGCACGATCTTGCGCAGGCGGTCGAACCCGCCCAGATGCTTGCGGATCTGCGCGAGCACGTTCAGCGCCGCGAGCCGGGCGGCGTGCCGGCCTTCGTCGACGCTCAACTGCTCGCCAACGCGGCCGGTACAGACGATCCTGCCGTCGACGAGCGGCAGTTGTCCCGAAATGAACAGCAGGTTGCCGGCTTCGCTGACGGCCGTATAGCTGCCGAGCGGGTTCGGCGGTTCTGGTAACGCGAGGCCGAGTTCGGCCAGCTTCTGTTCGACGATCATGTCGTTCTCCAGGCGGGAAAAGGGATCGGGCGATCGGTATTGACTGTCAGTCACTCTAGTCATGCGGCCGAAGCCGGTAAATGTCAGCGGCGCAATTGATTCAGGACGCGGTGTAACGAATGACGCAACGCGCGCAACGGCCCGATGCGGGCCGCGTCCGCCCACGTACGCTCGCTGGTTTCCTGCGCGATACTCATGCACACTCGTTGGTTCATCGTGTGCCACACACCCGAGACGGCAGGAGCCGCCCCATGCAACGAAAATTCGACGATCTGCTGCTGGGCAGCATCGAGCTGTTCTGTCTCGCCGCCGAGCTCGGCAGCTTCACGCTTGCGGCAACCGCGGCGAGCGTCACGCCGGCCGCGGTCAGCCGGTCGGTGGCGCGGCTCGAGGAGCGTCTCGGCGTGCGGCTGTTCGTGCGCACGACACGACAGATCCGCCTGACCGATTCCGGCCGGCGCTATTTCGAGCAATGCCGCGATGCGCTGTCGCAGCTCGTCGACGCGGAACGCGAAGCGACCGGCCAGCAGGCGACGCCCGCCGGCGTACTCCGGATCAGCATGCCGACGCCGTACGGGCACTATCGCGTGCTGCCGCTGCTGCCCGCGTTTCGCGAGCAATATCCGGACGTGCGCGTCGAAACCCACCTGAGCAACCGCAACATCGACTTCGCCGAGGAAGGCTTCGATCTCGCGATCCGCGGGCGCGCGCCGGCCGATTCGAACCTGGTCGCGCGCAAGCTGGAGGACGCCGAACTCGTGATCGTCGCGACGCCCAGCTACCTGAAGCGCGCGGGCATGCCGGCCGCCATCGACGATCTGCATGCGCACGAATGTATCCAGTTCGAGCTGCCGAGCAGCGGGCGGCCGATTCCCTGGCTGTTCGACGACGGATCGGACGAAATCGACGTCGCGACAACCGGCAGCTACGGCACGTCGGGCGACGTCCTCGCCGGCGTGACGCTCGCGCGCGGCGGCGCAGGCCTGTTCCAGACCTACCGCTTCATCGTCGAGCAGGATCTGCACGTCGGCACGCTCGTGGAGGTGCTGCCCAGCCTGGGCGGCCGGTCGCGGCCGTTCATGCTGCTGTACCCGCATGCGCGCTATCTGTCATCGCGCGTGCGCGTGTTTGTCGACTTTCTCGTCGAGCACCTGGCGCGCGCGCCCGGCAAGCAGCAGGGCCGTACGCGCGCCAAACGAGCCGGCGCATCATGATAAGCACGCCGGCTCGTTCTTTCGATGCCGATACTCAATGCCCGGCGCTCTGGCCGCCGTCGACGTGCAGGATCTCGCCCGTGACGAACGGCGCCGAGTCGAGATAAAGGATCGCGCCGACGATGTCGCTCATCTCGCCCATGCGGCCGACCGGGTGCAGCGACGCGAGCGTCGCATGCGTTTCGGGTGCATGCATCGGCGACTTGATGATGCCGGGCGACACCGCATTGACGCGAATACCGGCCTTCGCATACTCGATCGCGAGCGACTTCGTCGCCGCATTCAGGCCGCCTTTCGTCAGCGATGCGAGCACCGACGGCACGTTGCTGTTCGCGTGATCGACGAGGCTCGTCGTGATGCTGACCACGTGACCGCCGCCATGCTTTTGCATTGCGTCGACCGCGCGCTGCGTGACGTGGAAGAAGCCGTTCAGGTTGACGCTCGTGATCTGCGCGTAGTCATCCGCGGTGTACTGCGTGAACGGCTTCGCGACGAACACGCCGGCGTTGTTGACGAGCGTGTCGACGCGGCCGAAGCGTTCGATCGCCGCATCGACCACGCGTCGCGCGACGGCCGGATCGCCGATGTCGCCCGCGACGGTGACGAGATCGGGGGCGTTCGACGGGCCGATCGAACGGGATGTCGCGACGACGCGATGGCCGCGTGCGCGGAATGCATTGACCGTTTCCGCGCCGATGCCTTGCGATGCGCCGGTGACGATGATGACTTTGGATGTGCTCATGATATGCCTCGATGGGTGAATGGCTTTCGGCCTCAGTGCCGACCGGATCGATGAGTCCGATGGGCAGACTGTAGGCGCGCCGATCACGATTTCGAACACCCACCGTGGAGCAACAGTCTTGCGTCGCGGGAACAAATACGGGGAGGGTCGGTTGTCTCCTATTTGTCCGCTACGGAACAGGTAGTTGGATAAATTGATGCATCTATCCGGATAACTTTTCTTATCACAATAGTGTGATTGAAAATCCAAACTCACCGTTTCAGAAACGCGCCTGACGTCGCCGTCCAGCCATTCCCACGTGTGACTCGCCATCGATTCGAGGGTAGGGAAGCGGTCGTAAGGGCGAAGCAGCCCCCGGCCGACACCGATCCTGAAGCGAGCGCACGTACCGTCGCGTTGCGTCGGTCTGGCTTGCCGGTTTTGTTATATTTCTGCGGACAAGCCGCCAGGCGCTCCACCAAACCCGTTCTCGAGATGCCGCCATGGATTACATCGAAAGCATGCGTATTTTTCGGACGGTCGTCGAACTGAAGAGCTTCGCCCGCGCGGCGGATCATCACGGCATGGCGCCGCCGGCGGTTTCGCGAGCGATCGCGGCGCTCGAACAGCGGATGGGATGCCGGCTGCTGAACCGGACGACCCGCCGGCTTTCGCTGACGGAAGCCGCGGAGCGGTTCTACGAAAGCTGCGTGCGTATTCTCGAAGAGGTGGATACGGTCGAGGCGGAAGTCGCGAACCAGACGCGAGAGGCCCGGGGCGTGTTGCGCCTGGTCGCGCATGCGACCGCGACGATACAGCGGCTCGTCCCGCTGATTGCAGGATTCAAACGAGCGCATCCGAAAGTCACGCTGGACGTCACGCTGACGGAGCGGCCGGTCGACCTGGTCGGCGAAGGGTACGACCTGGGCATCGTCGTACCCTTCATGCTGATGAGCGAGACGACGGTCATCCGCGTGCTCGACCGGATTCCGGTGGTCATCGTTGCAACGCCCGACTACCTGAAGGCCGCATCGACACCCGTGCATCCGTCGGATCTGGCCGCACACCAATTCGTACCGCTGTCGCCGTCGATCCGCCGCCCCGACCTCCGCTTCCGGATCGACGGGCAGGAACTCGCCATGGCGCTGAGCTTCGACGTTTCGTCCAACAGCCCCGCGTTCAACCGCGAGATGGTGCTGCAGGGTCTGGGTATCGGCATCACGCCGCTGGCGCTGGTCGAAAACGACCTGGCGTCCGGAAAGCTGCGGCGGCTTCTCGCCGATTTCCCGCTGGTCGACGACAGCATCGAGCTTCAGCTCGCTTACAGCAACCGGACGCTGCTGCCCGCCAAGGTGCGCGCATTCATCGACCACGCGGTCGATTTCTTCGAAACCTCGAGAACGCCGTAAGCCTCAGGCCGCGCGCCATTCCTGCACGAAGCGACAACAATCTGATAACCCGCCCGCCATCGTTCTCCGGCGGGCAGGGTACTAACCTGTGCGCATGCACTCAATCGACCTCCTTGACGACGACTGTTTCGCGCTTCGCCAGGCTTCGCGGCATATCTCGAAACTCTACGAGCACCATCTGTCCGCCGTCGACATCACGCCCACGCAGTTCAGCATCCTGGGTACGCTCGCCGTCGGGGCGGGCCTGACCATGGCCGAACTCGCGAAAGCGATGGTGATGGACCGAACGACGCTGGTGCGGGCACTCCAGCCGTTGCTGCGGCGCGGCCTGGTTGCGACGCCCGCCGAAGGGAAGCGCCATCGTCGGCTCCAGGTCGTATTGACCGCGCACGGATCGAAGAAGCTCGATGAAGCCGCCGTTCACTGGGCGGCGGCGCAGGCCCGCTTCGAACGCGATTTCGGATCGCAGCAGGCGGCTCATCTGCGCCGCGAACTGTTTCGCATGACGCTCGACACGTCAGACAGTTAGCCGCCCCGACAACTCATTCATGCAATTCCAGACATTGATGCGCGACTGCCCGATAGCTAACGTGTGCATATGCACCAATCAATCGTTCGATGACTTGATGACTCAAGGAAAAATGGAAATGGAAACGACGACGTATCACTCGCTCCCCCGGCCGCGGTCGGGCATTCGTAAGGGATGGATCGCCGCAGCGGCCCTGGCGTTCAGCCTGGCCGGCTGCGTGAACTATGCAGGCATCCACAGCGACAAGCAGATGGCGGCCCCGACGAAGTTCGAGTCGACCGAGAGCCTGCCGGCCGAGGGCGGCAAGTGGCCCGCGATGAACTGGGCAAGCCAGTTCGGCGATCCGCAGTTGTCGGCGCTGATCGACGAAGCGTTGCGCGGCAATCCGACGATCGACCAGGCGCGCGCCCGGATCGAGAAGGCGTCGGCGTACATCGGCACCGCCAGATCCGCGCTTTATCCGAATGCGAACGGCAGCTATACGTGGACGCGTCAGCGCTACACCGAAAACGGCATCGTGCCGCCGCCGTACGGCGGCTCGTGGCAGAGCGAGAACAGCCTGCTGGCGAGCGTGTCGTGGGATCTCGACCTGTGGGGCAAGAACCGCGAGCGGCTGCGTCAGGCCGTCTCCGGGGAAAAGGTGGCGGACGCGGAAGCCGAGGAGGTGCGCATCACGCTCGCCGCGTCGGTGGCGAGCACCTACAACCAGCTGGCGCTGCTGTATGCGCTGCGCGACATCCAGGTTCGGGAAGTATCGAACCGCGAGACGATTGCGCGCATCACGGACGGGCGCGTCAGCGCGGGGCTCGACAGTAATGTGGAGCGGCAGACCGCCTACGGCGAAACCGCGACGAGCCGTTCGAGCGTCAGCGATCTCGACGGCCAGATCAAGACGGTGCGCTACCAGTTGGCCGCGCTGCTTGGCGCGGGCCCGGATCGCGGCCTCAAGATCGCCAACCCGTCGCTGCGCGGCGGCGACATCGTCGCGCTCCCCGACAACCTGCCTGCCGACCTGCTGTCGCGCCGGCCCGACATCGTCGCGGCCTACTGGAAGGTGGACGCCGCCGTTCATGACGTGAAGGAAGCCAAGGCCGAGTTCTACCCCGACGTCAATCTGTCGCTGGCGGCCGGGCTCGACGCATTCGGCTGGGGGCGCTTCCTGACGGCGGGCAGCGGGCAATTCCAGGCGGCCCCGGCCATTCACCTGCCGATCTTCGACGCCGGCGCACTGCGCTCGCAATTGAAGGGGCGTTATGCGGACTTCGACTACGACGTCGCGACCTACAACCAGACGCTGATCGGCGCACTGTCCGACGTCGCCACGCAAGTCACGCAGATCCGCTCGACCGATCTCCAGCTGGTCGATGCGCGCAAGGCGCTGGATGCGCAAACGACTGCCTATCAACTGGCGGTCGTCCGGTACCGGTCGGGGCTCAACCCGCAACTGCAGGTGCTGAACGCGGACGACAACCGGCTGGCGGCCGAGACGGCCGTGGTCAATCTCGAGATGGGCCGTCGCAGCCAGCAGATCGGGCTGATCAAGGCGCTCGGCGGCGGTTTCGATGCATCGCACGCCGGTCTCGCGGCGACCGCCGAAACGCCGATTCCTGCGCGATCCCAACCCGCAGCGTCGAACTGATTGATTGCTTCGGCGGGCGCATCCCGTCGAACGGAAAACCTTGAACCTCAACCTTGACTGGAGCCATCCATGAACACCCCCGATTCACAGCCGACCGACGAAGCACCGAAGAACCCGGGCAAGCGCAAGGCGCTGCTCGCACTGGTGGCCGCGTCCCTCGGGATCGCCGGCGCCGCCTACGGCGCCTACTACTTCCTCGACGCGCGCTATCACGTCGAAACCGATGACGCGTACGTCAACGGCAACGTCGTGCAGATCACGCCGCAGGTATCGGGCACGGTCATCGCGGTGAACGCGGACAACACGCAGATCGTGAAGGCCGGCGAGTCGCTCGTGCAGATCGATCCCGCGGACGCGAAGATCGCGCTGCAGCAGGCCGAAGCGAACCTCGGCCAGACCGTCCGCAAGGTTCACGGGCTCTATGTCGACGACGACAAGTACCGCGCGAACATCGCGGAGCGGCAGTCCGATCTCACGAAGGCGCAGGACGACCTGCGGCGGCGCCAGTCGACCGGCATGACGGGCGCCGTGTCGGAGGAAGACATCTCTCATGCGCGGGACGCCGTCCGGTCGGCGCAGGCTGCGCTCGATGCCGCGAAGCAGCAACTCGGCTCGAATCGGGCACTGACGTCGAACACGACCGTCGACCAGCATCCGGACGTGATGGCCAGCGCCGCGCGCGTTCGCGACGCGTACCTGGCTTATTCCCGCACGACGCTGCCGGCGCCCGTCACCGGCTACGTCGCGCAGCGATCGGTTCAGGTCGGGCAGCGCGTGTCGCCGGGAGCCGCACTGATGTCGGTCGTGCCGCTGAACCAGGTGTGGGTCGACGCGAACTTCAAGGAGTGGCAGTTGCGCCACATTCGCATCGGCCAGCCGGTCGAGCTGACTGCCGACGTCTACGGTTCGTCGGCCGTCTATCACGGCAAGGTGGTGGGCTTCACGCCGGGCACCGGATCGGCGCTCGCGCTGCTGCCGGCGCAGAACGCGACGGGCAACTGGATCAAGGTCGTGCAGCGGCTGCCGGTGCGGATAGAGATTCCGCCCGCGGAACTGGACAAGCATCCGTTGCGCGTGGGGCTGTCGATGACGGTCGACGTCAACGTGAAGGATCAGCGCAGTGCCGGTCTCGAAGCCGATCCGCCGTCGATCTACAAGACCGACGTGTTCGCGAAATACGGCGACAAGGCCGATGCCGCGATCGCCGACATCATCGCCGCCAACAAATGACCTTCCGTCGCCCGGCGAACGCGCGTGCGAAGCAGCCTGCGCCCGCGTCGCCGGACCAACCGCAACCGGATGATTAACATGACCGCCAACCAATCGAATCCTCCCCCGCTGACGGGGATGACACTCGCACTGGGCTCATTGAGCGTGGGCCTCGCGGGTTTCATGACCGTCCTCGATTCATCGATCGCCAACGTCGCGATTCCAACCATCTCGGGCAACCTCGGCGTGTCGGTCGACGAAGGCACCTGGGTCATTACCGTATTTGCCGCGGCGAATTCCGTCGCGATCCCGCTGACCGGCTGGCTGACCCAGCGGCTGGGCCAGGTCAAGCTGTTCGTCGGCTCGATCCTGCTGTTCGTGCTCGCGTCGTGGCTGTGCGGCATCGCGCCGTCGCTGCCGTTCCTGCTAGGGGCACGCGTGTTGCAGGGCCTCGTGGCGGGGCCGCTGATCCCGATGTCGCAGGCGCTGCTGCTCAGTTCGTGGCCGAAGGCGAAATCCTCGCTGGCGCTATCGCTGTTCTCGATGATCGTCGTGACCGGACCGATCGTCGGGCCGTCGCTCGGAGGCTGGGTCACGGACAGCTACGCGTGGTCGTGGATCTTCTACATCAATATCCCGGTCGGGTTGTTCGCGGCCACGATGGTCTGGTTCCTCTACCGGAAGCGCGATACGCCAACCCGGAAACTGCCGATCGACTTCGTGGGGCTGACTTTGCTGATCGCATGGGTCGCGTCGCTCCAGGTGATGCTCGACAAGGGCAAGGACCTCGACTGGTTCTCGTCGAACACGATCATCATCCTGACCATCGTCGCGGTCGTGGGCCTGGTGCTGTTCATCATCTGGGAGTTGACCGACAAGAATCCGATCGTCGATCTCACGCTCTTCAAGCAGCGCAACTTCCTCGGCGGCACGATTTCGATCGCGATTGCCTACGGGATCTTCTTCGGTACGCTCGTGTTGCTGCCGCAGTGGATGCAGGAGTATCTCGGCTACCGGGCAGTCGACTCGGGGCTCGCCACTGCGCCGCTCGGCATCTTCGCGGTGATCGGCGCGCCGATCATGGGCAAGATCCTGCCGCGCTCGGACGCACGCATCATCGGCACGCTCGCGTTCGTCGGCTTCGCGGTCGTCTATTACATGCGCACGTTCTTCTTCACGGACATCAGCGAGGGCTACATCATCCTGCCGACCCTGCTGCAAGGTATCCCGATGGCGTTGTTCTTCGCGCCGCTGACCGTGATCATCCTGTCGGGGCAGCCGCCTGAAAAAGTGCCGGCCGCAGCAGGCTTGTCGACCTTCGCGCGGATGTTCTTCGGCGGCATCGGCACGTCGCTGGCGGGCGTCGTGTGGAACAACCGGACGATCATGCACCACGAGATCCTGACGCAGCAGTCGAGCCCGACCAACCCGATGTTCAATGCGCAGATGGACAGCTACCATTCGCTGCTCGGCCTTGGCCAGGGATCGTCGTATGCGTTGTTCGATCATGTCGTGCAGTCGCAGTCGGCGATGCTCGGGCTGAACGACGTGTTCTACGGCGCGGCGGTCGTGATGATCATCATCATCCCGCTCATCTGGATCACCAAGCCGGGCAAGGCAGGGGGTTCGAGCGATGCGGCCGCCGCCGCCCACTGAAAGGGGGCCTGGCGTTTGGCGGCGTCGCTTCTGTCCGTCAAACGCCGAATGAAGACCGATGCACAGGAAGGCCGCGCCCGAATCGGAGCGCGGCTTTTCGCATCAGGCGATGCATCGCTTGCGGTGTCGTTGGCTCAAAGCACTTTGGGAGGCTGTTCGATCTCGCTGTCGATCAAGCCGGGAGGTTCATCGCGTGGCTGCCCTACGAATTGCCCGACGCACAATCGACCAGCCGCATCGGGCATCCCGAAAGTCATGGAAGTGCAGGGGATTGCATCTGGTCGAGCCATTCGACGATGTTGCGCACGGTGTCGCCGTAGAACCTCTCGTACAGCTCGCGCGCCACGTAGCCGATATGCGGCGTGGCGAGCACGTTATCCAGCGAACGCAACGGGTTCGCCGGTTCCAGCGGCTCGGTATCGTAAACATCGATCGCAGCGCCGGCGATCCGACCGTTCTTCAGTGCGGCGAGCAACGCGGCCGTATCGACGATGGGGCCGCGCGACGTATTGACGAGGCGGCTCGTGGGCTTCATCTGCCCGAGTTCGGCAGCCCCGACCAGGCCTCGTGTCCGTTCGCTCAGGCGGACATGGATCGACAGAAAATCGGAAGACGAGAACAGGTCATCCTTGCTGACCCGTTGCACGCCTTTCGATTCGGCGCGCTCCGCCGTCAGGTTCTGGCTCCACGCAATCACGTTCATGCCGAACGCGCGGCCGATCACGCCGACTGCCGCACCGACGTTGCCGAGTCCGAGCAGGCCCAGCGTCTTGCCGGCGAGTTGCGTGCCGAGCGTGACCTGCCACCCGCCGTCGCGCAAGGCTCGATTCTCGACGGCAAGGTTGCGGGCGAGGCCCAAAATCATTGCCCATGTGAATTCGACGGTCGGCGCGGACCAGTATCCCGTGTGAACAACCTTCACGTTCCGCTCGGCCGCCGCCGCTTCATCGATCGACGCGTTGCCGGCACCGGTCGACGCGATCAGCTTGAGATTGGGCAACTGCGCGATGATCGCGCGCGTGAGCGGCGTGCGCTCGCGCATCACGCAAAGCACGTCGAACGGCTTCAGGCGCTCGATGACCTGTGCATCCTCGGCCACATGGTCGTTGAAGACCGTGATGCTTGCGCGGCCGTTCAACGGGGACCAATCGGCCATTTCGAGGGCAATGTTCTGATAGTCGTCGAGCACGGCGACCTTGACGAGAGAGGCATGTGGCATGAACGTTCTCCTTCGAAGACAACCCGGTTTCCGAAGACCGTGGCCTCCGCGCAGCCATGATCGGTCCGCCGGCATCGATCGCGCAAGACGCGCAGGTCACCGATGACTGACGTGATGGCTGGCGCGTCGCCGAATCACGCCGGCAGCGCCTGAAGGGTCGGGTAGTCGGTGTAGCCGTCGGCGTTCGCGCCATAGACCGTCGGCCAGACGACTTCGGCAAGCGGTACGTCGATCGCGAAGCGTTTCGGCAGATCCGGATTGGCGATGAAAGGGCGGCCGAAGGCCACCATGTCGACCAGCCCCGCGTCGATAAGCCGATTGCCGTTCGCACGATCGAGATCGACGTTGGCGATGATGTTGCCGCGGTAGATGCTGCGGAAATGGCGGAACATGCCGTCGCCGGCCAGTTCGGCCAGCGGCGTTGCCGACAGATCCGTCATGGCGCCCATCAGCAGCAGATGCGAAAGATCGAATTCGTTGAGCCGGCCGATCACGTATTCGGATGTCGCGAGGGTCTCGTCCGTGGAAACGAAGGCGCCCGTTTCGGACGTCGCCGGCCCGGTCTTGATCCCCGTCCGGTGTGCGCCGGCTGCCTCGACCACGGTCTCGACAACCTCGAACAGGAAGCGTGCGCGATTTTCAATCGTGCCGCCATATTCGTCCGTGCGCAGGTTGGTGCGAACGTTGAGGAACTGGTTGAACAGATAGTGGTACCCGCCCTGGATCTGCACACCATCGAAGCCGGCCGCGATCGCGTTGCGTGCTGCCCGGCCAAAATCGGCGACCGTACGGCGGATTTCGTCCTTGGTCATTGGACGCGGCACGACGGTGTCCTTGCGGCCGGACGCCGTCACGCTCTGCTGTTCCGGATTGACCGCGGAAGCGGACGGCGGCGCATCGCCGCCCAGCAAATCCGGGTGCCCGATCGAACCGGTATGCCAGAGCTGCGCGACGATCCGGCCGCCTGCTCGATGCACGGCTTCCGTCACCACGCGCCAGCCGCGCACCTGCGCGTCGCTCCACAGGCCGGGAACGTCTGCCCATCCGAAGCCCTCGGGGCTCACGAAAACACCTTCGCTGATGATCAGCCCCGCGGACGCACGCTGCGCATAGTAGTCGGCATGCAGGGCGGTCGGCGCATGCTCGGGATTCGCCGCCCGCATGCGCGTGAGCGGCGCCATGACGATGCGGTTGGGCAAATCGAGATTCCCCATGCGGATCGGTTCGAGCAACGGCTGGTTGTACTGGTTTTTCATGAAAATCTCCTGCGAAACATGAAAGGCGTCCTGCGCCTATTCGGTGTGGAAATCGATGCTGCGGAAGTCGATGGACACCAGCAGCGGTTCGTCGATCTTTTGCGCTGCGTCGTCGTAGGCAAAAACACGGCGCGACATCGGCACCATGACACCGCGCACGTCACGATAGCCGGACGCATAGTTGGCGCCGCGCGCGCCGCCCATCACGTCGACCGTGTAATCGTGGCGGCGCAGCAGCCCGTCTTCGCCGAAATAGGAAACCTGCTCGCGACTGTGGCTGGCGATCGCATCCGGGAACGTGACTTTCAGGCGCCGCCAGGTTTCGCCGTTCTCGTACCAGTCGGGCAGCTCTTCCGTATGGAAGCCCGGGCGGGCGTAGAGAAACGGAATGGTCAGGTAGGTCCAGAGCGCGTAGCCGGTGAAGTAGAGCGCATGCAGGCGGTCCCAGCGGGTTTGCTGGGTATGGCCTTGATAAGCGTCTCGCGGCGTACGCCGTGCTTCGGGCGCCTCGCCGTTCGCGGCGCCGATGCCGACAACGTCCGGCTCGAACGTGCCGCGCCAGCCGCCGGCCTTCGACGTGATGGCGATGTGCTGGCGCCGCAGGTCAGCGGCCAGCTCGATGCCATGGAACATGTCGGGCTGGTCTTTCAGGTGCCAGATGGCGCCCCCGATATCGAGCTCCGCCGAAACCGTGCGGAACCTCTCCCAGTTGTCGATCCCGCCATGGGCCTGAATGGCCTGTTCGAGCAGCGTATTCATTGCGTCCTCCGTGTGTCGAGCGGCATGTCGCGCGCGCGTTAGCGCTCGTCGCCAAACTTGTCGCCAAACATCGGATAGCCGCCGGCGGATTCGCTGCGCACCGCTTCGTTCTGCAGCACGTCCCAATGCTCGACCATCTTCCCGTTCTCGATTCGCAAGATATCCACCGCAATCAGCGCCGTAGGCATGGCGGAGTTGCTGTAGCGGCTGTGCACCCACACGAAGTCGCCGTTTGCGGCCACCATGTCGTACTCGAAACGCAGGTCGGGCATCGAATCGACGAGGCCGAACAGACCGTCGCGGCCAGCCGGAACGAGCTGGCTGTGCTGGATGTAGGAGTCGGACCAGAACTGCGCAGCCTTCTCGTAATCCTTCTTGTTGAACAACGTGTCGAGCGCGTCGAGAACGAGCGCGATGTTCTTTTCTTCAAGTGCCTTCGACATGATTCGTACTCCGATTATTTAAGGTGTCGTTCCGTTCATTCCGGTTTGCTTTCGCCCGGACTGGATGGTCCGGAACGACACGTCAGGGTGACGGGAAAAGCGTCTTCAGTACCGCTTCTTGCGCCGCGAATGCGTGGCGCATGCTGCTGTCATGCAACGGGAATCGGGTTCTCCGCGATGAGCTGGTTGAACTGCTCGACGAATGCGTGTTCGTTCGGCCCCGCGTTGTCGCGCAACGGCTTGGCTGCCTCGACGACGACTTCGGTCGTCGCGGTTTCGAGCAGCTTCAGCGTTTCTGCGACAAACGCGTCGACCGGCATCGCGCGCGAGTCGCCGCTCTTGTGCACGAGATCGGTGTCGACCCACGGCGGGGCAATTTCGAGCACGCTCACGCCGGTGTCGCGCAGCATGAAGCGTTGCGACAGCGTGTACGAGTGGATCGCGGCCTTCGTCGCCGAATAGAGGGCTGTCGACGCGAGCGGCACGTACGCGAGCACCGAACTGTTGTTGATGATCGTCGCGTCGGGCTGCTGCTTCAGGTGCTCGACGAACGCCGCGCTCACGCGCACGGGGCCGAGCAGGTTCGTCGTGACGAGTCGCACCGCCTGTTCGTCATCGAGCGGCCCGCCGGCGTCGTCGAACGGCATGATGCCCGCGTTGTTGATCACGACGTTCAGCGCCGGATAGCGCTCGATCAGTTGCGCGGCGACCTTGCGGATCTGCGCCGCGTCGCCGATATCGAGCTCGACGGTGTCGATGCCGGGGTTTTGCTTCGCGATTTCATCGAGCAGCGCCTTGCGACGGCCGGCGACGATGACCTTGTTGCCGCGCTGGTGAAAGGCTTCCGCCAGCGTACGGCCGATGCCCGATGTGCCGCCGGTGATGAAGATGGTATTTCCGCTGAGTTTCATGATGAGCGCTCCTGGGTGGATGAATATCGATCAAAGGACTTCGAACACGCTGTAAATCGCGGCCATTAGCTGCCCGCAAGCTGGCGCCGGAGGAAACCGCTGACCGCGAGCAGCGTGGGCGCATGCGTCGCGATGCCCGCGCGCGTCGTGCCGGCATAGCGCGCGCATTCCGTGGGGACGCCCGCGGCAATCAACGACGCGGCGTAATGTTCGGCTTCGATATGCAGCGGGTCATGCTCGACCGTGGCAATGAACGTGGCCGGAAGTTGGGCGAGGCGACAGGATTCGAGCGGCGCGGCATACGGATGAACGCGCTGCGACAACGTGGGCAGATACGCGCGGTAGCTGGCCGCCAACGCGTCGATGGCGGGTGTCGCATGCATCGTGTACCGGCCGACGCGCGTCATGCTCGGGTCGAGCAGCGGCGCAAGCAGCACCTGCGCACGGATACCGGCGTCGCCGCGGTCGCGCGCAATGGCGGCGAGACCCGTGGCGATGTTCCCGCCGGCGTCGTGGCCGGCAACGGCCATCTGTCGCTTGTCCGCACGCATCCCCTTGGCTTCGGATCGCACCCACTGCAGCGCACGATGCGCGTCTTCCACCGCATTCGGAAAGGGAAAGGCCGGGGCGAGCGAGTAGCCGATGGAGAGCACCCATGCACGCGCCTGCAACGCGAGCGCCTCGCAGACGGCATTCGTTTCGTCGAGCGAGCCGGTCGTGAACAGGCCGCCGTGGAAATAGAGGACGATCGAGAGCGGGTGCTTCTGCGCCGACGGCCGGAAGCTGCGCACGTCAATCGGCTGGCTGTAGCCGTTGATGCGCACTTCTTCGACCAGCAAACCTGAAAGGGAAACGGTAGACATACCAGTCAACGCGGCTGCGTTCTCATTTGCTTGAACAATGAACGCATTCTGGTTGTTACCGCGAAATCGATAAATCTCGTGCTTGCCGCAACAGTGTTCTCTCCGCGAGAACAATGCGGCGGCCTTTGCGAGCGGGGCTTGCCTACGCTATCGGCTCTTCTTCGTCACCGTCCAGGTCGATCGCGTCGCCATCCTGCGTATCGATGCTGGCCGGGCCGCAGCGCGCATCCGTCTCCGGCGTACTGGATAACCGAGGGTCGTTGCGGAACAGCTCGGCGATCCAGTCGACGAATGCGCGCACGGTGGCGGAAAGGTGGCGATTGTGCGGATAGACCGCGGAGATGGGCAGCGGCGGCGGTTTCCATTGCGACAGAATCTCGACCAGCGCGCCCGATTCGAGGTGCGGCAGTGCGAGGAAGCGGGAGCCCTGGACAATGCCGAGGCCCTTCAGCGCGCCGCTCAGATAGGCTTCCGCGTCGTTTACCGCGATGGAGCCGCGCATCCTCACCTCGACCGCTTTGCCGTCGACGTCGAACGTCAGCGGCATGATCCGCCCCGTGCGGCCCCAGTAGTAGTTCACGGTACGGTGATCGGCGAGTTCTTCCAGCGTCTGCGGGGTGCCCGATTGCTCGAGATAGTCGGGGCTTGCAACGGTCACGCCCTGGTAGATGCCGACACGTCTCGCCACCAGCGACGAATCCTGCAGGGTGCCGATGCGCACCACGCAGTCGATGCCTTCCTGGACCAGATCCAGCGGCTTGTCTCCCAAGCCGAGCATCAGGTCGATGTCCGGATAGCGCGCATGAAAGTCGCTCAGCGCGGGCATGACGATGACGCGCCCGAGCGCGCCGGGCATGTCCACGCGCAACCTGCCGCGCGGCGATCGCTCCTTGCCGAGGAACGAATTCTCGATGTCGTCGAGATCCGCGAGGACGCGCACGCATCGCTCGTAATAGGCCGCGCCGTCCGCCGTGAGGTTCAGGCTGCGCGTGGTGCGCTGCAGCAGCCGGGCTTTCAGGTGGGCCTCGAGGCTCTGGACGATCACGGTCACGCGCCCCCGTGTCAGGTCCATCGTATCGGCTGCACGCGTAAAACTTTTCGTTTCCACGACGCGGGCGAATACTCTCATGGCCAACACGATATCCATTACCCGGACCTTTCAGAACGACGCGTTGAAATTTCATGCGGCCTTCCGTAGCGTTCGATACACACGGGAGGCCACAACCCGGACGATTACGCCCAGCGCGCAGTCTAAACCGCGACGTAAAAGGCCGCCACACGCCGCAGCGGCTACGTGATTACCCGACTGTTCATGTCGCCGATGCCTGTTCGCAGTCGATTCGCATGCCCGTTGATCGTGAACGAACTGGCTTAAACTGGCCTTTCGAGTCGTTCAACCGATGTCCGTGGAGATTTCCCAATGAAACTGGTGGGTCCGTGGTTGTCCGGGTACACGCGCCGTGTCGGCGTGACATTGAATCTCCTGAACATCCCGTTCGAGCATCTGCCTTATCACGCTTACCAGCAGCCGGAGCGCGTCGCGGCATTCAGCCCGATGAAGCGGGTGCCCGCACTGCAACTGGACGACGGCCAGGTGCTCATCGACAGCGGCGCGATCGTCGACTATCTGGACAGCCTGGTACCGGCCGAGCAGCGCTTGATGCCTGCCGGCGGCCCGGAGCGCGTGCGCGCGATGCAGCTCGTGAGCTATGCGACAGCTTGCTACGACAAGCTGGCGCGCTATTGCGACGAACTGATGCTGCGCCCCGAGTCTTATCGACTGGCACATCTGCAGGCCGGCTACCTGGAACAAATGCAGGCCGGGTTCGGCGTACTGAATGCCGCTGATGCGGAACCGTGGCTGCTTGGCGCGCGCATTTCGCAAGCGGACATCATGACCGTCATCGCCTTTCAGAGTGCCGCGGTGGTCATGCCGCACGCGATCACCAGCGACGCATTTCCCCAATTGGCGCGCCTCGCGCAGCATGCCATGCAGTCGGCTGCGTTTTCTTCGACGGTTCCCGACCTGAGCGATATGCAGGCCTCGGGACTGCTCGGCACGAACAGCGGCACATAGCAGCCGTTCGCACCGGATTCACCGCGCTATTGTTCCCGGGCGGCGAACCGCGATGCCGTTCCTCGCGCATTGATTAGTTGCGCACGGCTCAACAGCGAGAGACGCCGCGATCCGTCATTTCCGCATGACGTTCAGCGGCGAATGTGCTTCGGCCTGGAACATGACCTGCTTGCTTCCGGATTCGGTCTGTGCGTCACGTTCGTGCTGGCGCGCGACTTTCGCTTCGGCGGCCTGCAGGCTTTCCGCATAGTAGTAGTCCATCGGGTTGTAGCCGGCTTGCTTGAGCTCGATGAGTTCGTTGCGAACCTGCGCGCGCGTCAGCGGCTGGGTTGCCTGCGCGAAAGTGATTGCGGGCGCAGCGAGTGCGGATGCAACGACGAGTGTACGAATCATCGATTTCATGATGACCACCTCCGGAAGATTGGGCGAAGCGACCTTTGTTTCAGTCGTTGAGTGCAGCTTAGGATCGAACGACGACGCGATAAATGGCCGCCATTCCAATTCAACGTTCCAGTTCGAACAAAAGTGCTTGAGCGATCGCGCCGCCCGACGAGCAGGGCCGCCGATGACGCGTCGCCCGCTTTGCGTCCGCTTTTTCATTCGCGACAAAAGCGCATTGTTTGCTCTCCGCTTCCTCGCGATGGCAGCGCGACATACAGTCATCTCACTGCCACGACACGCAATCGCCCCCGGCCATGTCCGACGATCGACGCACCACCGACTCCGTCTACGAGATGACGCGCGAGCGCTTGGCGCGAGGCACGCTGCTGCAGGCGCTGCGCGCGGATCCGCCGGCCGGCATGACGATTCGAAACGATGCGGAACTTGAACGCACGTTGCGGGCTACGCTCGACCGCCACGCATCCGGGCGCGATCTCCACGTATTCGCGTACGGTTCGTTGATGTGGAATCCGGCACTCGATGTCGCCGGTTCGTCGGTTGCGCACGTCGAGGGCTGGCACCGGGCGTTCTGCTTGCGGCTCGTCATCGCGCGCGGCACGCCCGAGCAACCGGGCGCGATGCTCGCGCTCGACCGCGGTGGCAGGTGCGACGGCGTGCTGTACCGGATCGACGCGGCCAAGGTCGAATCCGAATTACGCTTGCTGTGGCGACGCGAAATGCTGGCCGATTCGTACGAACCGCAATGGATCACGGCGAAAGTCGACGGCCAATCGATCCGCGCGCTGACCTTCGTCGTCAACCGGTTGCACGACCGCTACCTCGGCGGATACGCGCTCGACCGCGTTGCGCACCTGATCCGCACCGGTCGCGGCCCGCTCGGCACGTCGCGCGACTACTTCGACTCGACCGTTCAGGCGCTGGCGCGCTTCAGTCTCCATGACGCCGGCATCGAACAGCTCCTGCGCGAGATACGCGGCGCGGACGAAGCCGAATCCGCGAACGGTTGATGCTCGACGTTCGCGGATTGCACGCGAATTCAGGCGGTCAGCGCATCAGACCGACGAGCGCACGTGGCGGACAATCCGCTCGGCCAGGCCCGGACGTCAGCGGCGCCTGAGGTGCTCGTCGCGCTCGAACAGCGCGATGACCCAGTCGATGAACACGCGTACTTTCGCGCTCAGGTAGCGGTTGGGCGCGTAGATCACGCAGATCGGGTTGGGATGGGGCGTCCAGTCTTCGAGGATCGGCACGAGCGTGCCGGCGGCGATGGCGTCGCGGACCGAATAGGACGGCGCCTGGATGATGCCGAGGTTCGCATGGCCCGCGGCGAGGTAAGCGTTCGTATCGTTCACGACGAGCCGATGATTCAGTGCGAGATCGCTTCTCTTTCCGTCGACCGAGAACTGAAACGGCAACGCGCGGCCGCCGCGCGAAGGAATCATGCCGAGGGTCGGAAAATCGCGCAGCTGGTCCGGCGACGTCGGCGTACCGTGCGCGTCGAGGAATGCGGGCGTCGCACAGGTCGTGAAGCCGAAGCTGCCGATCTGCCGCGCGACCAGCGACTGCTCGTCGACTTCGCCCGCGCGTATCGCGCAGTCGATGCCTTCGGCGATCACGTCGCTACGCTTGTTGCCGATATCGAGTTCGATCTCGACGTCGGGGTACGCGTCATAGAATTCCGCGAGCGCGGGCACGAGGACGAGCGTGCCGATCGCCGCCGCGGTATCCACGCGAATCTTGCCGGACGGCTTCGCGCGTGCATGGGTCGTCGACGATTCGATTTCCGCGAGATCGGCGAGCAGACGCACGACGCGCTCGTAGTAGATCGCCCCTTCCGGGGTGACCGTCACCGATCGCGTGGTGCGATGCAGCAGTCGAACCTGCAGGTCTTCCTCGAGCTTCTGGATCAGCCGCGTCAACGTCGCATTCGGCATGTCGAGCGTATCGGCCGCTTTCGTGAAGGTTCCGGCTTCCACGACTCGGACGAATGCGTTCATCGCAGCGATGCGGTCCATGTGCGCGACTCCAGTCGAGAGTGGAGTCGCCATTAGACCGCAATCCGGCTGCGTCCCGCTAGCACCCGTGGAAATCCATCGCCGGGCGCGGTCGGCCTTTGTTGAGCGCATTGACGGCCGAGCGGATGCCGCGGCGCGCGTCGTCGGTTTCGAACAGCGGCATCGCGATGTCGAACATTATTTCGTTCGCGGCTGAACGATGTGGCTCGCTGAACGGTGCAGGGCGGTGCGCGTCACGCAGCGCGACGCGCGACCATCAGCCTGGCGGTCAGAATCTGCACGACTTCGCCGCGTTGATTGACCGTCCTGGATCGCAGCGTCAGCATCCCGTACTGCGGGCGCGACCGGGACGGCGTCAGCTCCGCGACTTCGCTCTCGACGCGCAGCACGTCGCCGGCGCGCGTCGGCAGCTTCCATTCGATGTCGGCGCCGGCGCCGAGTACCCCGTTGGCCAGCTTCGGTCCGCTCGATACGAGCAGCCGCATCGTGATCGCCGCGGTATGCCAGCCGCTGGCGGCCAGGCCGCCGAACATCGTGCTGCGCGCGGCGTCGTCGTCGAGATGGAACGGCTGCGGATCGAATTCCGCTGCGAATCGCTTGATGTCGGCGGCGGTGACCTCGCACGTATCGCCGACGAAAGTGTCGCCGACCTTGAGATCGTCGAAGGTGAGAGGCTGCTGTTCCATGGACGTATCCGATGCGCGGGAGGGAAGATCCGGGCGGCGACGCTGCTGCGTTGTCGTTCGGGCTTGACGCCACTGTATGAAACGTTCCGATGCGGAGTAAGAGGGCGGCGATGAATGTGGCATTCCGGATCGGTCAATAATCGGCGCACCGGGATGCGGGTGTCGCGAGCGGCAACGAACGGGGGGACGCCGCGCATAACCGGGCCGCAAGGTGCCGACAAGCCGTCGTGCTCATGCCGCCTGTCGTTCGGCATTATTGATTCGATTGGAAAACCGCTTTGATCCGGCACGCCTAGGGTAGAGGCGCGCGTATCGCTAGACTGATTGCATGTTGGAGCGCCAGCCGAAAGCGACGTCGCTTTCCGTGTCGAACGGAATCCGGACGCACACCGAGCAGGGCGAATACAATGCGGAGGAAAGGATGGATACGATCGGGATCGAACCGGCCCCATACTGCGAGTCCATGCCGGACGGACCGGCCCTCAGCATCCGGCGCATTTGGGAGGCGAGGGACGGAACGCCAGTACTCCTGCGTGCCATCGAGCACGGCGATCTCGAGATCGAACGCGACCTGGTCGACCGGCTGTCGAGCCAGAGTCGCTACATGCGGTTGATGTCGGCGCGCAAGCCGACCGACGACGAGATGGTCCGATGGACCTGCATCGACCGCCAGCGGGAAGGCGCGGTAATCGCAACGATCTGGGCCGGCGGCCATGAGCGCCTGATCGGCGTCGCGCGCTACGCGATGAACGACGGCGAATCCGATATCGCCGAATGCGCGATCGTGATCGACGATGCCTGGCATCGGCAAGGACTCGGCCGTGCGTTGTTGTCGAGTCTGATCGATCTTGCAGGACGGTCGGGCATCAAGCGGATGGTCGGCACGACGTTGAGCGAGAACGACGCGATGATCGGTCTGGCGCGGTCACTCGGATTCAGCTTGTTTCGGGAGGCGGGGGTGGCGTTCGTGACGAACCTGCGGCTCGATCTGGATGCTCGTCATTCGGCGCTGCCGGACGAAGCCTGAAGCGTCAGAGCGCTCGCCAAGGCATCAGACGCTGCTCGACAATGGCTTCCACGACCTTGAGACGATCCACTTGATGCATCGTCATCGTGATCGTCCCAGTCGCGTTCATCGCCGGCGCTCCCAAGGGTGCAGACGATCAACCTACAGGTCAAAACACGACATTTCTAAGTAGCCAGAACACGACATTTCTATAAAGCTACTACAATCAGAATCGTCGATAATTATGATTATGTCAAATAATAAATTTACCCAAGTAACTCACTGAAACCACCGCTAGGCAACCCCCGAATCGCACCTCACCGGCGCTTGCCATCGTCCTGTTTCCGCCCGAACCCGAGCCGCCACCTCGAAACCAAGCACACACCAACCCGCGACGACACTCCAGGCCGTCGTCATCCCCAACCCGCCACAGCAACCGCTCGCATCAGGACAACATCATCCCTTGCATCTTGTGCGAGAAATGCGCGCGCTCGGCCGTCTCCATCAGCATCAGGAATTCTTCCTGCGTCATGTGGATCAGCGCTTCGTGGTCGCCAGCCTCGAAATAGACTTCCGGCTGCTGAGCGAGGCGTTCCTCGAGAAACGTTTTCATCCCGTACGCCATGCAGACCGGCGGCAACGCGCCCATGTCGCAATCCTTGAACAGTTCGCGCAATTCGACCTCCCGGGCGAGCACGAGATGACGGCCCGTCTTCACCCAGAGGTCCGACAGGCGCACGGCGTGCGTCGTCGGCAGGACGGCGGCGACGTAGCCCTCGTCGTCTTCAAGCAGCACGGTTTTCGCGAGGCGGTCGCCGGGAATATGCGCGGCGGCGGCCGTCTCCATGCTCGTATGGCTATAAGGGTGGTACACGACTTCGTACCGAGATGACTTCTGGCGCAGGCAATCCTGCAGGGTGGCTGACACAGGCATGGCACACCTCGTCTGGGCGAATCGGGCGAACGGAGTTCGCTCCGGATTTTTCAGCATAGGTCGCATTTTGGCCAATGGAAATCGCCGCCTCGCCCCTTCTTCATTCGGGCTCCAACCCCGGTTCCAACCCCTTTTCGCGCAGCCATTCGCGGTTGAAAAGCCGCGCTCGATAGATGTCGCCGCGATCGCACAGCAAGGTCACGATCGTGTGCCCCGCACCCATCCGGCGGGCCAGCCAGACCGCCGCCGCGACGTTGATGCCGCTCGATCCGCCGACGTACAGCCCTTCCTCGCGCAGCAGCCGGTAGACCATCTTCACGCACAGCGGATCATCGATCCGCACGGCGTCATCGATCGGCGCGCCGGCGAGATTCGCGGTGACGCGCGTCGAACCGATGCCTTCGGTGATCGAGTTGCCTTCGGCGCTGAGGTCGCCCGTTTTCACGTAACCGTAGAGCCCGCTGCCGTGGGGATCGGCCAGCACGATCCGGACCTCCGGATTCTGCTCCTTCAGGTAGCGGCTCACGCCCGCCAGCGTGCCGCCCGTGCCGGTGGCGCAGACGAATGCATCGACCGTGCCCGCCGTGTCGCGCCAGATTTCCGGCCCGGTCGTCTCGTAGTGCGCCTGCCGGTTGACGACATTGTCGAACTGGTTGGCCCATACCGCGTTGTCGAGTTCGTCGGCAAGCCGCCCGGCAATCTTCTGATAGTTGTTCGGGTCGCGGTACGGCGCCGCCGGCACCGGGCGCACGTCGGCGCCGAGCGTGCGCAGGATTGCCATCTTGTCCGGCGATTGCGTGTCGGGAATCACGATCACGCAGCGATAACCGCGAGCCGCGCAGATATGCGCAAGACCGATGCCCGTGTTGCCCGCCGTACCCTCGACGACGGTGCCGCCCGGCTTCAGTGCGCCGCGCTGCTCGGCGTCGCGGATGATGTAGAGCGCCGCGCGATCCTTCACCGATCCGCCCGGATTCATGAATTCCGCCTTGCCCAGGATTTCGCAGCCCGTTTCCGCGCTGAGTTTCGCCAGCCGGATCAGCGGCGTGCGCCCCACGCAGTCGACGAAGCCTCGTCGCACGTCCATGTTCCACTCCTTTGCATTCGCGCTCGCGCGCCATACACAACGAAGGATAGGACGCGCCCGCCGCTTTCGGCGCCGGCCGCCGCGTACTAAGCTTGGAGAGCCCATTACGGCGCGCGCGCCGCATCGCCAGACGAGGTCCGCCATGCTGCAATTGCAAACCGTCGCCGTCGACAAGCCCGAGGCCGTGAATTTCATCCTCGGCCAGTCGCATTTCATCAAGTCCGTCGAGGACATCCACGAGGCGCTGGTCGGCACCGTGCCCGGCATCCGTTTCGGGCTCGCGTTCTGCGAGGCATCGGGCAAGCGGCTCGTGCGCCGTTCCGGCACCGATGTGGAACTCGTCGAACTCGCGTGCCGCAACGCCCGCGCAATCGGCGCCGGTCACGCTTTCATCGTGTTCCTCGGCGACGGTTTCTATCCGGTCAACGTGCTCAATGCGATCAAGGCCGTGCCGGAGGTCTGCCGGATCTACTGCGCGACCGCGAACCCGACCGACGTGATCGTCGCGGAGACCGCGCAAGGACGCGGGATCGTCGGCGTCGTCGACGGCTTTCCGCCGCTCGGCATCGAGAACGACGACGACGTGCGCTGGCGCAAGGATCTGCTGCGCACGATCGGATACAAGGCGTAGGCGCGCATGCTGCCCCCCCGCGGCGGGCGTCGCGGGATTCGCGTGCTCGCGTGCGGCGCGGGATGCCCGGCCGATGTGCAGCCGCCGGTACTGCCTGCCGCACCGGCACCGCCCGTGGCTGTACCTCACCCGCCGCCCACGTCGGGATCCGCGGCTGGCCTCGGCCTGGTCGCATAAGACGCACAGGCCGATGCATCAAAGGCGCGTTCGCGGCCGGGATTTCAGGGCGCGGGAAAACTAGACCGTTAGTTGCATTTAAGAGAGCGGGAATACGCTCCCGCTTGCGCCGCGCCGCTGCCGCCTGGCTGTCCTATACTGGCCGCAGCAGACTGACCGACGGCCGTACCGACGCACTAGCAGCAGCCGACCCTTCCCGGAGCAACGCATGCATTACCAGCTGATCTACGAACTCGTCGACGATTACCTGTCCCGGCGCGAACCGTTCCGCGCGCAGCACCTCGCACTCGCACAGGCCGCGACCGAGCGCGGCGAACTCGTGCTCGCCGGCGCGCTGGCCGACCCGGCCGACCAAGCCGTGCTCGTGTTCGAAGGCGATTCGCCGGAAGCGGCCGAGTCGTTCGCGCGTGCCGATCCGTACGTGCAGAACGGCCTCGTGAAATCGTGGCGCGTGCGTCCGTGGCGCGTCGTGATCGGCAAGCACGCGCCGCGCTAGACGCGCGAGGCTACAGCCACCCTGCCCGCTTGAAGCGCCACCACAACCCGAGGTCGGCCCCGAGCATCACCGCAATGCAGCCATAGAAGCCGTATTTCAGGTGCAGTTCGGGCATGTTCGCGAAGTTCATCCCGTAGATGCCGGCGATCATCGTCGGGATCGCGAACAGCGCTGCGAACGAGCCGAGCCGCTTGGTCACCTCGTTCTCCGCGAGCGAGATCATCCCGAGGTTGACCTGGATCGCCGTCACGATCATCTCGCGCCGCCCTTCAATCGTCTTCACGATCCGCTGCAGATGGTCGTACACGTCGCGGAAGTAATGCTCCATCCCGCTGCAGACCTGCGGGATACGCCCGCCGGTGAGCTTCGCGAGCGGCTCGATCAGCGGCGCCGTGTGCTGGTGCAGCATCACGAGCCGGCGCTTCAGCGAATAGAGATCCTCGATGATCGCGCGCGACGACGCCGGCGTGGCCTTCGTAAAAATGCGGTCCTCGAGTTCCTCGAGCTCGACGCCGAGCGTTTCGAGGATCGGGAAATAGCGGTCGACGACCTGGTCCATCAGCGCATAGAACACGAACGCCGAGCCTTCCTTCAGCAGATGCGGCTCGCGCTCGCAGCGCTTGCGCACGTCGCGGAAGTCCTGCTCGGTACGGTTGCGGATCGACAGCACGTAGTTCGGGCCGACGAACACATTCAACTCGCCGACCTTGAGTTCGTCGTCGCCATCGAGCTCGACCATATGCAGCACCGCGAACAGCGAATCGCCGTACTCCTCGATCTTCGGCCGCTGATGCCCCTTGCGGGCATCCTCGAGTGCGAGCTCGTGCAGCCCGAACTCCTCGCCCATCAGGTCGATTTCTTCGGGCGTCGGATCCTTCAGCGCCACCCACACGAAGCATTCGGGCTTCGACACGTAGTCGCTGATGGCGTCGATCTCGATGTCGGCCAGCTTGCGGCCGTCCTGATATGCAGCACAGTTGATCAGCATGTTGTCCGTGATGTTGCAGTTTGCGCATCAGTTTACCGCTTTGCTGCGCGGGCGGCCCGGCTTGCGCAGCAAAGCGATATTGGTCATGATCGTGCTTGCTGCGTGCACCGCAGCACGCGCACCGGGGAACAGGGGCACTTCGACAGGCCCGCGGCACGGCCGGGCGGCCCAACCGTCAAGGAGACAGACCTATGTGGTATTTCTCGTGGATACTCGGCATCGGCGTGGCGCTCGGCTTCGGCATCATCAACGTGATGTGGCTGGAAGCGGAAGTGTTCTCGCGCGGCGACAAGCGCGGCGACACGTCGAGCCAGGGGTCGGGGAGCAAGGTTTCGTGACGCACCTGGTGTTCTTCTGCGGTCATGCCGGCACCGGCAAGACCACGCTCGCGAAGCGGCTCATCGGGCCGCTGATGCGCGCGACCGGCGAGGCCTTCTGCCTGCTCGACAAGGATACGCTGTACGGCCGCTACAGCTCGGCCGCGATGGGCGCGCTCACCGAGGATCCGAACGACCGCGACAGCCCGCTCTACCTGAAGCATCTGCGCGATCCCGAATACCACGGCCTGCTCGACACGGCCCGCGAAAATCTCGCGCTCGGCATCAGCGCGATCGTCGTCGGTCCGCTGTCGCGCGAAGTGCGCGACCGGCGCATCCTCGACCGTGCGTGGCTCGGCATCGCGCCCGACGTCACGCTGACGGTCGTCTGGGTCCACACGTCGGAAGACGTCGCGCACGCGCGGATCGTCGCGCGCGGCAACCCGAACGATGCCTACAAGCTCGCGCACTGGGACGAATACCGGCAGCGCCGCTTCGTGCCGACCGGCAACGAGTGCGACGGCATCGTGATGTTCGACAACACCGCGCCGTCCGACATGGATGTCGACGCGCTGCTGTACCGCATCGTGCCGCCCCCGCCGCCGACGACGATCGTCCCGCCGCTGCCGGCCTGAGCGGCACCCTTCCCGCTTCCCCAAGAAACAACGCCGGAAGCGCTGCTGCGCTCCCGGCGTCGTACGGCCCTCGTGCCAGAGGCTGGCAGGCGGTCAGGCCACCGCGTGCACGCGCTCCATCGTGCCGCCTTCGTACAGCTTGCCGAAGCGGTTCGACAGGAACGCCTTCAGCGACACCTTTTCCTGCGGGATGAAACCGCTCTGCGGCAGCTTTTTCTCGCGGAACAGATCCAGCACCGCGCACATCGCGCCGGCCGTCGTGATCTGGATCGCGCTCATGTGCATCCCGCACACGTCCTTCGCGAAGATCTTGCGCGTGAACACGTCCTGCACGAGCTGGCCGTCCTTCACGCCCGTCACCGTGACGAACACGAGCACGACGTCCTGCTTCGTCGACGGCACCGCGCGGCGCATGATCGACTTCAGCGTGTCGCGGTCGGTCGACAGGCGCAGGTCCTCGAGCAGGAACTGGACGAGTTCGCGGTGGCCCGGGTAGCGCACCGACTTGTAGTCGAGCGTCTCGACCTTGCCCGACAGCGTCTCGCACAGCGTGCCGAGGCCGCCCGACGTGTTGAACGCTTCGTATTCGGTACCGTCGAGCGAGAAGTGCTCGAGGCCTTCGAGCGGCTGCACCCACTGCTTGCGGCCGTCGCGGATCGCTTCGCACGGCTGGCAGTATTCGTTGATGAGGCCGTCGACGCTCCACGTCAGGTTGTACTTCAGCGCGTTGGTCGGATACTCGGGCAGCGCGCCGACGCGCATCTTCACGTCGCGCACTTCGCTGAAGCCGTTCACCAGTTCGTGCGCGGCGATACCGATGAAGCCCGGTGCAAGGCCGCACTGCGGCATGAACGCACGATCGGAGCCGTCGGCCAGTTCGCGGATCGCGTGGGTCGCGCGCACGTCTTCGGTCAGGTCGAAGTAATGGACGCCGGCAGCCTTCGCGGCGGCGGCGACGTTGACCGCGAGGTAGTAAGGCAGTGCGTTGACGAGCGCATCGAAGCCCTTCACTGCTTCGCGAATCGCGTTCGCGTCGGCCGAATCGACCCGTTGCGTCGCGATGCCTTCGCGCGACAGCTTCGCGAGCGCATCCGCATCGCGGTCGAACGCGACGACTTCGTAGTCGCCCGTTTCGCGCAGCATGTGAGCAATGGTGTGGCCGATCAGACCTGCGCCGACGATGGCGATTTTCATGCGCTTATCTCCTGATGATGGGTTGGTGTTGTGTACGGCGTCGAGCCATGAACACAGTTTAGGGACGCGCAAAATCAGTTCCAAGACGAAGAATGATGCGAAACGACCGATAATTTCGACGTTACGACGAACCATTTCGTCGAAATGTCGAAACGACGCGTTTCAGCCCGCCAACAGCCTCGCTATGGCTGGCCTAAGTCTCCCGTTTCAGACTGCATGCCGACCACCCGATTCCCAAGGAGGCATCGCATGCAATCCCTGCCCGTCAATCGCGCGTCGCACTGGCTGAACAAGGTGCCGGACATCGCGCTGTCGTTCTGGATCATCAAGATCATGTCGACCACGGTCGGCGAAACCGGCGCGGACTTTCTCGCGGTCAACGCGGGCCTCGGCCAGACCGTCACGCGCATCGCGATGGCGTCGCTGCTCGCGATCGCCCTGTGGCTGCAGTTACGCACGCGCCGCTACGTGCCATGGATCTACTGGCTCACGGTGGTGCTGGTCAGCATCGTCGGCACGCAGATCACCGACCTGCTCACCGACGGCCTGAACGTCAGCCTGTATGCGAGCACCGCCGCGTTTGCCGTCGCGCTCGCCGCGATCTTCTTCGTGTGGCATCGCATCGAAGGCACGCTGTCGATCGACACGATCGTCACGCCGCGGCGCGAACTGTTCTACTGGGCCGCGATCCTCTGCACGTTCGCGCTCGGCACCGCCGCGGGCGATCTCGCAACCGAAGCGCTCGGGCTCGGCTTCACGCTCGGCGCGCTGTGCTTCGGCGCGGCGATCGCAGCCGTGTTCGTGATGTGGCGACTCGGCGTCAATGCGGTCCTGGCGTTCTGGGTCGCCTACATCCTGACGCGCCCGTTCGGCGCATCGCTCGGCGACCTGCTCACGCAGGCCCGCGCATACGGCGGGCTCGGCTTCGGTGCCGCGTGGACGAGCCTGCTGTTCCTGACCGTGATCGTGCTGCTCGTCGCCGTCGCGCAGTTCGGCAGCGGTCCGCGCACGCGTGCCGGCGCCGCCGAATGACGCCCTTCCCTATCCGTTCATCGAATCGAGGACACCCCATGCGCTTCCCGTATTCCGTTTCCCGTCTCGCCGTTGCCGCGGCCACGATTGCCGCGTTGAGCGCCGCCGGCTGCTCGAAGCACCAGGATGCGAACGCGTCGACATCGGCGCCCGCGGCGGCCTCGGCGTCGCCCACGGCTGCCCATGTATCGAAGCTCGGCGACCTGTCGTCGTTCCGCACGATCGCCGCCGACGTCGACACGCTCGTCGGCAAAGGCGACCTGGCCGGCGCGAAAACGCGCATCAAGGATCTCGAGATCGCGTGGGATGCGGCCGAAGCCGGCCTCAAGCCCCGCGCCGCCGCCGACTGGCACATGGTCGACCAGGAGATCGACCGTGCGCTCACCGCGCTGCGCGCCGACCATCCGACCCAGGCCGATTCGGCCGCCGCGATGAAGAACCTGCTCGCGGCCCTCGACCGGTTCAGCGGCAAATAAGCAGTGCCCCGGGCGCACGGCACGTGACGCGCGCGCGGGAATCGCATACGCTGGCGGCGTTTGCGCCGCACGGAGAACACGTATGCGAATACTGCTCGTCGAAGACGATCCGATGATCGGCGAGGCCGTCCATGCCGCGCTGAAAGACGCGTCGTACGCCACCGACTGGGTCACCGACGGCGGGCGCGCGTTGACCGCGTTCGCCGCGCAGCCCTACGACCTGATCCTGCTCGACCTCGGCCTGCCCGGCCGCGACGGGCTCGACGTGCTGGCCGGCATCCGCGCGAAGGACGCCAGCGCGCCGCTGCTCATCGTCACCGCGCGCGACGGCCTCGACGACCGCCTGCGCGGTCTCGACGGCGGCGCCGACGACTACATCGTGAAGCCGTTCGAGATGGCCGAGCTGCTCGCGCGGATTCGCGTCGCGATCCGGCGTCGGGCCGGTTCGGCCGCGCCGCTGCTGAGCAACGGGATCGTGTCGCTCGACCCGGCGACGCGCGAGGCCGCCGTCGACGGGCACGCGCCGGTCCCGCTGTCGAATCGCGAGTTCTCGCTGCTGCGCGCGCTGCTGGTGCGCCCCGGCGCGATCCTGTCGCGGCGCGAGCTCGAGGATCGCCTGTACGGCTGGGGAGAGGAAGTCGAAAGCAACGCGGTCGAATTCCTGATCCATTCGCTGCGCCGCAAGCTCGGCAGCACCGTGATCAAGAACGTCAGGGGTGTGGGATGGATGGTTTCAAGAAGCACCTGAGCGAGTCGATCGGGTTCCGCCTGTCGGTCGCGCTGTCGGCCGCGATCCTGGTCGTCGCCACGGCAGCGGCCGCGTTCGCGTTTTCATCGGCATTCGACGAAGCGCACGAATTGCAGGACGACGTGCTGCTCCAGGTCGCGACGCTGCTCGACCGCCAGCGTGCGTCTTCGCCCCGTGCCGCCGGCGCCGGGCCCGCGCGCGAAAGCGACGAGCTGTCGCGCGTGATCGTGCAGCCGCTCGGCGGCAATCCGCAGCCAAGCGCCGACGGCGCGCCACGGCTTGCGTTGCCGTCGACGCTCGCCGACGGGCTGCATACACTCGACGCCGGCGGCAACGCGTATCGCGTGATGGTCCATACGTTCACGAACGGCGAGCGCATCGCGGTCGCGCAGGAAGCCGGCGTGCGTGACGACGTCGCGCGCGAGAGTGCGTGGCGCACCGCGCTGCCGCTGCTGATCCTAGTACCGATCCTGCTGCTGCTCGTCGCCGATCTCGTGCGCAAGCTGTTCCGCCCGGTGGCCGCGCTGTCTGCCGGCATCGACGCGCGCGACGAGCACGACCTGCGCCCGGTCCCGGCCGATCACGTGCCGGTCGAGGTGCGGCCGTTCGTCGTCGCGATCAACCGGATGCTCGAGCGCGTCGCGCAATCGGTCGACGCGCAGCGCCGCTTCGTCGCCGACGCCGCGCACGAGCTGCGCTCGCCGCTCACGGCGATGTCGCTGCAGGCCGAGCGCCTTGCCGACACCGACCTGCCGGACGATGCGCGCGCGCGCCTCGCCGCGCTGCGCGGCGGGCTCGAACGCAGCCGCCACCTGATCGGGCAACTCCTCGCGCTCGCGCGTGCGCAAAGCGCGCCGGCCGCCCCGCCCGGCGCCGTGTCGGTGCATGCGATCTATCGCCGCGTGCTGGAAGACCTGATGCCGCTCGCCGATGCGAAAACGATCGACATCGGCGTCGAAGACGGCCCGGACTCCCGCGTGCCCGTCGACGCGCTCGAACTCGCGTCGCTGATCATGAATCTCGTCGACAACGCGATCCGCTACACGCCGCCCGGCGGCCGCGTGGACCTGTCGACGCAACGGACGGACACGCACGCGTGCGTGACGATCGCCGATACCGGGCCGGGCATCGCTCCGCATGAACGCGAGCGCGTGTTCGATCCGTTCTATCGGGTGCCCGGCAACGAACAGATCGGCTCCGGGCTCGGCCTGTCGATCGTGAAGATCCTCGCGGACCGGATGGGTGCCGGCATCACGCTCGCATATGCGGACGAACGGGAATCGCGCGGGCTGCGCGTATCGGTGCGGATTCCGCTCGCGCGGCCGCCCGGCGCGGTGCAGCCCGACAGCCGGGCCGATGCGCAGACGGAAGACGCTCGGCGCGATGGTCGCCGGGTGTGAGCGTCAGCCGCCGATCGTGCCGCGATCGATCTTGCGCGACAGAATGATCGACGTCGTCGTGCGTTCGACGCCTTCGAGCGTGCCGATCTGGTCGAGCAGGTCGTTGAGCCGTTCGGGCGAATCAGCGCGCAGCCATGCGACGTAGTCGTACTCGCCGCTCACCGCGCACAGCAGCTGCACCTCGGGCATCCGGTCGAGCCTGCGCAACACGTCCTTGCCGAACTTCGGCGTGAGGATGATGCCGACATACGCGTAAATGCTCGCGTCGAGCACGTCCTGCCCGAGCCGGACGCTGTAGCCGGCGATCACGTTGGTGCGTTCGAGCCGTGCGATGCGTGCGACGACCGTCGTGCGCGCGACGTCGAGCTGGCGCGCGAGATCCGCGACGCTGGCGCGTGCATCGGCTTGCAGCAGCGCGACGAGTTGCCGGTCGAGATCGTCGAGTTGGTCGAGGCGGGGTGGACGCATGAGGCTGGGCCGGCGTGCGACACGCCAGCGAAATGGAAGGTGACGCGATGATAGCGCCGAACACCGGTACGCCCAAACGGCATCGAACGACTACGGAAGCGCGCGCCGTCATGCGACCGCGCCGCCTTGTCCGTGCGCAACGACCGCGTCCGAAGCGCGCTTGTCGCGCCCGTCGCCGGTACTCGCCGGACGATCACACGGCCCGCGCCGATCCGCCGTGTTCCTTTCAATTTCGATTCGTTTCGGATGTAAGCAAGTGTCGCATTCACTACCGCGCCGCACGCAACGTGCTACTAATAGCGGGCGACGCGAGATGCACGCTTGCGGCAATTGCCGCCGTGTCCGCTCGCAAGACACCACCCCGGAGAGCCAACCATGAAGAAAATTTCGCTCACCCTCGCTACGCTTGCCGTTGCAGCCAGCGCGTTCGCGCAAACCCCGGCGCAGCCGCAAGCGCCCGCTCCGGCCACGACGGCTGCGGCCGCGGCTTCGGCCCCGACCGCCGAGCAGCGTGCGGCACGCCACGAAGCACGCGTCGAGCAACGTATCAAGTACCTGCACGACCAGTTGAAGATCACGTCGGCGCAGGAACCGCAATGGAAGACGTTCGCCGACACGATGCGCGACAACGGCGACACGATGGGCCGCCTCTATCGCGACCGGATGGCAAAGCACGACGTATCCGCGCTCGACGACATCAAGCAGTATGCGGAACTGTCGCAGGCGAACGCCGACGGCGCGAAGAAGCTCGCCGACGCATTCGCGCCGCTTTACGAGAGCTTCCCGGCCGAGCAGAAGGCGCTGGCCGACACGACGTTCCGCAGCTGGCTGCACCACGGCGGCGAGCAGCGCGGCAAGGGCAAGACGAAGGGCAAGGAAGGCAAGGCGGCAGCCGCACCGGCCGCGAGCGCCCCCGCACAGAACTGACGCCCTCCCCGCCGGCGCCGCGCTGCCCGTCCGGGCCGAACGGCGCCGCGCCTGCTCCAGGCGATCGGCGCGTCACACGGCGCGCCGGATTCGGGATAAGCTCCCGGCTTTTCCCGCACTTCCTCGCCATGCTCGAACTCAAGCACATCGATCTGCGCACCGACCCGCAGGCCCGTCGCGTCGTCAAGGACGAAACCGTCGCCGTTTCATTCGCGGATGCCGACGGCGAACTGATGAGCCTCGAAGGCCCGAACCGCTATGTCGCGGGCGACGCGCTGATCACCGGCTCGACCGGCGACCGCTGGGTCGTGTCGCGCGCGCGCTTCGACGCCAAATACCTGCCCGCCGATCCGGCACTCGCACACGGTGCACCGGGCGCATACCGGAACCGGCCGGCCGTCGTGCTCGCCCGCCGGATGGACGAGCCGTTTACGATCGCCCGCTCGGAAAACGGCGACACGCTGCGCGGCGTCGCCGGCGACTGGGTGATGCAGTACGCGCCCGGCGACTACGGCGTCGTGCAGGCGCAGCGCTTCGCGCAGGTCTACCGCGACGCGTAATCCGCCACGCCGGCATGGCGCCGGCGCGTAAGCTCACGCAAAGTCTTCGTCGAGTTCGAGTTCCGCGTCGCGCTCGATGGCCTCGCCGGCCGCGTGCCGCTCCTCGAGCGACCCGAGCATCGCTTCCGTATACGCGTGCAGCACCGCATGGCTGCGCGCGCGCTGCATCGGCTTGAGCGCCAGATAGCGCGCGAGTGCCGCCGGAACGATACGGATATCGAACGTCATCCGCTTCGGCGTCGCGCCGAAACGCATCGCGAGCCAGTGCACCGACAGGAACCGTCCGCGCTCGTCACTGCTTTCGGCAAAGCGCGTCTGCTCCGGAAAGAGATCGCAGATCACGCGCGCGAGCGCGTCGAATTCCGCGCTCTGGCATTCGATCAGGTAGTCGTCCATTCCGTCTCTCCCGTCAGGCAGCCGTACGCGACGGCCGGCACGTCTTGACCAGCACGACGACCAGGATCGCGGCCAGCACGAAATACGCGCCCTCGACCCATGCGGCCGGCAGCACGCGCACCTGGTACAGCAGCGCCGGCGCCGCCGCGAGCGCATGCAGCACGATCGCGAGCGGCAACACGCCCGCGCGGCCAGCGCGCACGCCGCGCCATACCAGCACCGACAGCGCAAGCTGCAGCACGAACGCCACGCAGCGTTCGAGCAGCAACAGCAGGATCGACTGCGCCGACAGCGTCGCGAGCATCACTTGCAGCCGCACGACGGTATCGACCGGCAGGTCGGAGAGTTGCGTCTCGAGCTGGCCGCGGCTCGCCAGCCACGCGAGATACGACCACTGCCCCCACACGAGCACGCCGACGAACCACGCTTCGGCGCCGCCGTGACCGATCCCGTAGCCGATCCCGCGGCCATCGCCGGCCGACGCGCCGTAGCGGCGGTTCAGGAAACGCATCCCGAGATAACGACCGACTTCCTCGAACACGGCGGTTGCGAGCGCGCTGTACGCGACGAACGCGAGCGGCTGCGTCAGCCAGCCATCCGCCGGCGTCCGGCTCAGCACGAGCCCGTGGAACGCGCGTTCGACGATCATCGCAAACAGCGTGAAGACGGCGACGCCGACGATCGTGTCGCGTCGGTTGAGCGCAAGCGGCTTGCGCAGGATACGGAAGAGGACGAGCGGCAGCAGCGCGATGATCAGCGTGGCGGCGATCAGCACCGCCAGCGTGACGGGAGCGACAGTCATGTATTTCCTTGTTCGGGGCAGCGCACCTGACGCGCTGCGTGCCCCGAATGATACTCAGCTTGCGGTCGACGCGCGCGCAATCAGCTCGCCCGGCAGCATCGCGACGCGCACGTCGCCCGCCGCGCCGTCGATCCGCTCGTGCACGAATTCGACGGCCTTGTAGCCGATTTCGTAAGTCGGCTGGCGGATCGTCGTGATGCCGATCAGCTCGGCCCATTCCGGATCGTCGATCGACAGCAGCGCCGCCTTCTGCTGCCACGCGGCGCCGAAACGCGCGCGCAGATGGCGCGCGATCGCGAGCGCGACCGGCGCGTTCGCGGCGAACAGCGCCGCGCGCACGCCGCGCCGCGCCGCATCGTCGATGCGGGCATTGACGTCGGCGAAGGCCGCGGCGGTCGCGTCGGGCTCGTTCAGGTCGAGCACGACCGTCGACGGCACCGGCAGCCCGCGGGCGTCCAGCGCCGCGCGGAACGCGGCCTCGCGCACGCGCCGCGAACTGACGCGCTCGAACGGCTGCACGACGAAATGGATCGCGTCGAAGCCGTGCTCGACCAGGTGCGCGAGCGCCGTCTCGATCGCATCGGCGTTGTCGAGGCCGATCAGGTCGGCCTCGAAGCCCTCGACCGTCCGGTCGACGAGCACGGCCGGGATGCCGGCGCCGCGCAGCGGGCGCAGCACATCCTCGTCGGCGCCGAGCGCGTTGACGATCAGCCCTTCGACACGGTAGGTCGTGAGCAGCTGCAGGAAGCGGCGCTCCATCTCGACTTCATTCGCCGCGTGACAGATGAGCGGCATGTAGCCGAGCGCATGGCACGCGGCCTCGACGCCCTGCAGCACTTCGACGGTGTAAGGATTGGTCAGGTCGGCCGCGAGCATGCCGAGCAGCCGGTTGCGGCCGCGCTTGAGCCCGCGCGCCATCTGGTTCGGCCGGTAATTGAGCCGCGCGATCGCCGCTTCGATGCGCTGGCGCAGATCGGTGGACAGCACGTGCGTCTCGCCGTTCAGGTAGCGCGAAACGCTGGTCTTGCCCGTGCCGGCCTCGCGCGCGACGTCGCTGATCGTCGCCGGACGCGTCGTGGAAGGTTGCGAATCGGTCACTGTCGTGCCTCGCGACGTACGATCCGCGCCGCTTCGTGAGCAGACGGACCTTTGTTGTTGGATACGAAAGCCATCCGGCGGCCTCTCCTGTCGATCAGCGTTAGTGCTTTAGCACTTACGCTGATCCCATGCTTCGCGGTCGATCAGCGTTAGTGCTTCAGCACTTACGCTGGTCCCATGCTTCGCGGTCGATCGGTGCCGGCGCGTGAGCGCCCGCTCCGGTCACGTGCAAAAGCAGTCGGCCGCACCGGACCTGGCGCGAATGCCCGTCGCCGGACGCCGCCGGCAGCGTGGCCGAGCCGTCGATGCGACGAGCGGGCGATCATAACGCAGCCAGCCCTCCGGCACCAAGACCATCGACTCTAACGGCGCCTGAGCCGCACCGGCCGGTTGCCCGCCACCGCTCAGGCCCGAGCCAGCGCGTCCGGATTGACGAGATTCGTGCGCAGCGTGCCGGCCAGCGCGCCGACCAGGTTTTCCGCGGCGCAGCGCGCCATCGCGTGGCGCGTCTCGTGCGTCGCCGAGCCGATATGCGGCAGCGCAACGACATTCTTCAACTGCAGCAGCGGCGAATCCGCCGGCAGCGGCTCTTTCTCGAACACGTCGAGCCCCGCGCCGCGGATCGTGCCCGCACGCAGCGCGTCGACCAGCGCGGCTTCGTCGACGACGGGCCCGCGCGACGCGTTGATCAGGATCGCGCCGCGCTTCATCTTCGCGAATTCGGGCGCGCCGATCAGGTGATGCGTGTCCGGCGACAGCGGCACCTGCACGCACACGAAATCCGACTGCGCGAGCAGTTCGTCGAGCGTCACGCGCCGCGCGCCGTATTGCGTCTCGGCTTCGGCATGCGCGGACCGGTTCGCGTACAGCACCTGCATCCGGAAGCCGAGCGCCGCGCGCCGCGCGACCGCGCCGCCGATCCGCCCGAGCCCCACGATGCCGAGCGTCTTGCCCTGCACATCGGTACCGTACAGGTCGGGCCCGATGCTGCGATGCCAGTGGCCGGCCTTCACCCACTCGGCCAGCTCGACCACGCGCCGCGCGGACGCGAGGATCAGCGAAAACACCGTATCGGCGGTCGACTCGGTCAGCACGTCCGGCGTATGCGCAAGCACGATCCCGCGCCGCGTGAGATCCGCGACATCGAAGTTGTCGTAGCCGACCGAGATCGTCGACCAGGCCTTCAATCGCGGTGCGCGGTCGAGCATCTGCGGCGTGACCTTCAGGCTCGCGCCGATCGCGCCGTCCGCGTTGCCGAGCGCATCGGCAAGTGCGTCGGCGCCGTCGGCCCGCACGACGTCCGCATGCTCGCGCAGGTACGCGAGAACGTCATCGGGCAGCGGCTTGTACGCGACGATACGAGGCTTCATCGTTTCATTTTCCTTGCAGCGGCGCGGCGAGCGAATGCGCATCGCGCGCCTGGGGTTTGACGGACAGCGTGAGGATCACCGCGGCGACGAGCGCGGCGCTCATGAATGCGTACGACGCGACGGGCGACCCGGTCGCGCCGTTCAGGTAGCCGACGAAGTACGAGCCGACGAACGAGCCGAGCGCGCCCATGCTGTTGATCAGCGCCATCGCGCCGCCGGCGACGTTCTTCGGCAGCAGTTCCGGCACGATCGCGAAGAACGGGCCGTACGGCGCATACATCGCGGCGCCCGCGACGACCAGCAGCGCATACGAGATCCAGAAATGCGACGAGCCGAGCGCATACGACGCGGCGAACGCGGCCGCGCCGATCAGCAGGAACGGCCACACGAAACCGCGCCGCGAGCCGACCTTGTCGGACGCCCACGATGCGGCGAGCATCGCGATCGTCGCCGCGAGATACGGCAGCGCGGACAGCCAGCCGGTCGCGACCATCCCGAGGTCGGAGCCGTTCTTGACGATCGACGGCAGCCACAGCACGAAACCGTACACGCCGATGCTCCAGCAGAAATATTGCGCGCACAGCTTGATCACGGCCGGCGAGCGGAACGCCTCGCCATAGTTGCGCACCGGCTTGATCGCCGCCTGCTCGGCCGCGAGCGCGGCGTCGAGGTCGCGCTTTTCCTGCGCGGTGAGCCACGACGAATCGGCCGGCTTGTCCTGCACCAGGAACCACCAGCACACGGCCCAGATGACGGCCGGCACGCCTTCGGCGATGAACATGTGGCGCCAGCCGAATTCGTGCACGAGATACCCGGACAAGATCGACATCCACAGCACGGTGACCGGGTTGCCGAGGATCAGGAACGTGTTCGCGCGCGAGCGCTCGTTCTTCGTGAACCAGTTGCTGATGTAGATCAGCATCGCCGGCATCACCGCCGCCTCGACGACGCCGAGCACGAAGCGGATCGCCATCAGTGACGGGATGTTGCTGACCACGCCCGTGAGCGCCGCGCAGCCGCCCCACAGCACGAGGCTGACGAACACGAGTTTCTTCACGCTGCGGCGTTCCGCATAGATCGCACCGGGGATCTGGAAGAAAAAGTAGCCGAGGAAGAACAGCGCGCCGATCAGCGACGACAGGCCCTTGCTGATCCCGAGATCCTGGTTGATGCCGGCCGCGGCCGCGAACCCGTAGTTCGCGCGGTCGAGGTAGGCGAGGCTGTACGTGATGAAGACGATCGGCATGATCGTCCACCAGCGTCGGGCTGCGAGATTGGTTGCCATGTGTATGTCTCCTTCTGTCGACCGGAACTGGCGCTTCAGCGCCCATCCGGTCTCGGGCAAAGCTGTGCGTCGCGCACGAAATGGATCCGCGGATTGTGCCGTGTCCGGCCTCTCATTGCGCGGTGACGGTTTCCTCTAAGCGATCGGCGCGATTGCTGACATTTTCGAGTCGGTCGAGTGCTTCGCGGGTCGGCAAGCCTTCCGAATCGCCGATCACCTGGATCGCGAGCGCGCCGATCCGGTTGCCGCGCGCGACGGCCTGCGCGACGCTCCGGCCTTCCAGCAGCGCGCTGACCACACCGACCGCAAAGCCATCGCCGGCGCCGACCGTGTCGACGACGTGCTCGACGCGCTCGCCCGCGACCGTGCCTTCGCGGCCGTCGGCCGTCCGGTAGTACGCGCCTTCCGCGCCGAGCTTGATCACGACGCCGCGTGCGCCCTGCGCGAGATAGAAGCCCGCGATATCGGCCGGCGTGTCGCGCCCGGTGAGCTGCCGCCCTTCGGCAAGGCCCGGCAGCACCCAGTCGGCGAGCGTCGCGAGCGCGTTCAGCGTCTTCGCCATCACGTCGGCGGACGGCCACAGCGTCGGGCGCAGGTTCGGGTCGAACGAGATCGTCTTGCCGGCCGCGCGCATCTCGCGCGCAAGCTGGAACGCAAGCTCGCACGACGTCGCGGAGATCGCCGGCGCGACACCCGTCAGGTGCAGGTGGCGCGCGCCGAGCACGTAGTCGGCCACATAGTCGTCGCACGACAGGTGGCTCGCGGCCGAGCCCTTGCGGAAATATTCGACGGTCGGGTCGCTGCCGTCGTCGTTGCGCGATTTCAGCTGGAAACCGGTCGGATAGCGCGGGTCGATGGTCACGCACGACGCATCGATACCTTCGCGCGCCAGCGTGTCGAGCACGTAGCCGCCGAACGAATCGCGGCCCACGCGGCTCATCCAGCCGACCCGGAAGCCGAGCCGCGACAGGCCGATCGCGACGTTCAGGTCGGCGCCCGCGATCCGCTTCGCGAATTGCGCCGCGTGCGCGAGGTGGCCGGGCTCGGTCGCGACGAACATCGCCATCGCTTCGCCGTAGGTAACGACATCGAGTGCTGCTTTCATGAATGAACTCCCCAGGATCCTTCCGCCGTCACGCGGTTGCGAGCCATGCGACGCGCCGGCATGCATCGCCAGCCAGGTCGGCTGCGTCGAACGGAAACTCGATGCCGCGCGGCGCATGCTGCGGCAGCGCCGCGAGCACACCGGTCATGAGCGAATCGTTCGGCGCCGGCGCGGTGGCGAAACGGCGCGCGCCCTCGCCAACGACTGCCTTGCAATGAATGTATTCCACATGCGGCGCGAGCACCTGCGCGCAATCGAGCGGCGCTTCGCCCGGCCACTGCCAGTTGCCGATGTCGAACGTCATCCCGAGCGCATCGGGCAGGCCCGCCGCGGCCAGCGCATCGAACAGCCCGCGGAACTGCGAGAGCGCGCCGCCGACCGGAAGCTGGCCGTTCTCGACCACCACGCGAGCACGCGCGCCGCGCGACAGCGCGACGATGTCGGCTGCATGTGCGTCGCCTGCGAAGCCGCCGAGCTGGAATTTCACGAAGCGCGCGCCGAGCGCGTCGGCTTCCGCGAGCGCGGCGCGCAATGCGTCCGCATCGAGCGCGCCCGTTTCCGTGTACAGCGTAGCCGGCGTCGAATAGACCGACCACAGCCCGTGGCCGGCCAGTTGTGCGCCGAGCGCGGCCAGCGCGCCGGGCGCCGCGTCGTCGTCCGACGCGAACAGTTCGCGCCGCACCTCGAAACCGGTCGCACCGGATGCCGCCGCAGTCGCGATGAATGCGCGGTGGCCCTCTTGTCGCACGCGGTTGATTCCGAATGCGCTCGCCACGATCACGATGTCTGTCATTTTGCCCTTTTTTTACCGGAATGGAACCGGTTCCATCAACTTGAGACGGATGGTGCGCTTCGCTTCAGACCCACGCCATAGAGAAAATCCCTAAGACCGGACGCCACGCGAATGCGCGCCCGACGGCGTGCATCGCGCGTTCCCGGGCCGGCTTGGGCCGCTTATGGAATGTCGTGCGCGAGACTCGTTTCGAGGAATTGCGCGGCGACCCGCGATGGTGCGCCTCCGTGCGGCACGAGGATGGAGAAATGCCGCGTGAGCGGCGCGGGCGCGAGCGAACGCGGCACGAGCGCCGCATCCTGATGACGCAGCGACATCGCGGACACGAACCCGACGCCCATCCCGGCGCGCACGGCCTCCTTCACGGCTTCGACGCCCGCGATCTCGAACGCGACGCGCATCGGCGCGCCGCCATGCGCGAACGCACGCTCGACGAGTTGCCGCACGCCGGAGCCCTCTTCGCGCAGCACGAGCGGATGCGCGGCGAGCGCGGCGAGCGTCACACCCGCATCGTAGCCGGGCGCCGCGAGCGGATGGCCGGTCGGCACGATCGCGACGATCTCGTCCTCGTGCCACGGATGCACGGCCGTGCCGGGCGGCAGCGCCTCGCCCGGCGGCCCTTCGATCATCGCGACGTCGAGCGACGCCAGCGCCGCGACCACGTCGGCCGTATTGCCGCTCATCGTATGGATCGTCACGCGCGGCGCGCGCGGCTGGAACGCCGCGATCAGGTACGGCAGCAGGTAGCTCGCGGGCGTCGTGCTCGCGCCGATGCGCAGCGTGCCGGCCTCGAGGCCGCGCACCGCGTCGCGAAACGCGCGCGCCTGCGCAAACGTGTCGCGTTGCGCCTTCGCGTACTGCGCGAGCTGTTCGCCGACCGGCGTCAGGCGGATGCCGCGGCCGTCGCGCTGGTACAGCGGCTCGCCGAATTCGTCCTGCAACAGCCGCAACTGGCCCGACACGGCCGGCTGCGACAGATGCAGCGCCACGGCGGCGTGGCTGATGTTCAGGTGTTCGGCGACGGCGGCGAACGTTATCAGTTGATCCGGGGTCATGGGGAGAAATTATCGGCTTTCCGGATAGTTTACGTCACTAATCACAATTTTTCATATCGATATAACAAAATTAGGATTACAGCATCGCAACACGCTCCATCACGGTGCTTCCATGTCCACTGCCCCGACTCCCCATCTCAGCCACACCGCGCCGTCGATGCGCGGCCAGTTGAACGGCGTGCTGTTCGTCGCGCTGTTCGCCGCCGCCGTCACGAGCCTGTCCCAGCTCCCCGCGATCGCGGGCCTCGGCCTGTCGCCGCTGATCGTCGGCATCGTCGCCGGTGCGCTGTACGGCAACGCGTTGCGCGACGGCATGCCGGCCAGCTGGGCGGCCGGCGTCAATTTCTCCGCGCGCAAGCTGCTGCGCATCGCAGTCGCGTTCTTCGGGTTGCGCGTGAGCCTGCAGGAAATCGCGCAGGTCGGGCTGCCGGGCCTGACGGTATCGGTGCTGGTCGTCGTCAGCACGCTCGTGATCGGCACCTGGGCCGGCATGAAGCTGATGAAGCTCGATCGCGACGCGGCGCTGCTGACCGCGGCCGGCAGCGCGATCTGCGGCGCGGCCGCCGTGCTCGCGTTCGAGTCGACGCTGCAGTCGAAGCCGCACCAGAGCGCGATGGCCGTGGGCAGCGTCGTGCTGTTCGGCACGCTGTCGATGTTCCTGTACCCGATCGCGTATCACGCCGGGCTGCTGAACCTCGATCCGGCCGGCCTCGGCCTGTTCTTCGGCGGCACGATCCACGAGGTCGCGCAGGTGGTTGGCGCGGCCAGCGACATCAGCCCGCAGGTCGCGCACGTCGCGACGATCGTCAAGATGACGCGCGTGATGCTGCTTGTCCCCGTGCTGCTCGTGCTCGGCTGGTGGCTCGCCCGCTCGGCCCGCGCCACGGCCGGCGGCGCGCAAGGCAAGCGCAAGGTGGCGGTGCCCTGGTTCGCGCTCGGCTTCCTCGGCTTCGTGATCGTCAATTCGCTGAACGTGCTGCCCGCCGACGTCACGCACACGCTGAACGTGCTCGACACCTTTGCGCTGACGATGGCGATGACCGCGCTCGGCATCGAGACGCGCGTGTCGCAGATCCGCGCAGCCGGCCCCCGTGCGCTGATGACCGGCCTGATCCTGTACGTGTGGCTGATCGCCGGCGGCTACGGGATCACCTGGACCGTGCAGCACTGGCTTGGCTGAGCCGCATGTCCGCAACGCTTCGCGCGCCGCGCCCGACGGGAAGGTCCCGCGGGCGCGGCGCAATGCTATGCTTCGCGTCGTTTTCCATCGCCCTTTTGCAGCCGTGCTCTCGTTCCTGCTGAAGCTGCGCACCCGCGCCCAAACGCTGTTCCGCCTGTCGGACGCCCACACGATGCTGATCTGGTCGGCGATCGTCGGCGTCGGCGGCGCCTTCGCGACCATGGCGTTCCGCGAAGGCATCGACCTGATGCAGCACCTGATCTCCGGGCGCAGCGGCAGCTTCGTCCAGATGGCGAAGAGCCTGCCGTGGTACGTGCGGTTCTGGATGCCGGCCGCGGGCGGTTTCCTCGCCGGCTGCGTGCTGCTCCTCGCGACGCGCGGCGACAGGAAATCCGGCAAGACCGACTACATGGAAGCCGTCGCGCTCGGCAACGGCATCGTGCCGGTGCGGCAGAGCCTGTGGCGCAGCGTGTCGTCGCTGCTGACGATCGGCAGCGGCGGCTCGATCGGCCGCGAAGGCCCGATGGTGCAGCTCGCGGCGCTCGCCGCCTCGCTCGTCGGCCGCTTCGTGCACTTCGACCCGCCGCGCCTGCGCCTGCTGGTCGCCTGCGGCGCCGCGGCCGGCATCACGTCCGCGTACAACGCGCCGATCGCCGGCGCATTCTTCGTGTCGGAAATCGTGCTCGGCACGATCGCGATGGAGAGCTTCGGGCCGATGGTCGTCGCGTCGGTCGTCGCGAACATCGTGATGCGCGAATTCGCCGGCTACCGGCCGCCGTACGAGATGCCGGTGTTTCCGGCCGTCACGGGCCCCGAGGTGCTGCTGTTCGTTGCACTCGGCGCGCTGTGCGGCGTGCTCGCGCCGCAGTTCCTGCACCTGCTCGACGCGTCGAAGAACCAGTTCAAGCGGCTGCCCGTGCCGCTGCCCGTGCGGCTGGCGATCGGCGGCCTCGTCGTCGGCGTGATCTCGGTGTGGATTCCGGACGTATGGGGCAACGGCTACAGCGTGGTGAACCACATCCTCCATTCACCCTGGACCTGGCAGGCGCTCGTCGCGGTGCTCGTGTTCAAGGTGGTCGCGACCGCCGCGACGGCCGGCTCGGGCGCGATCGGCGGCGTCTTCACGCCGACGCTGTTCGTCGGCGCCGTGTTCGGTTCGCTGTTCGGGCTTGCGATGGAAGCACTGTGGCCCGGCCATACGTCGGCCTATTTCGCGTACGCGATCGTCGGGATGGGCGCGTTCATGGCGGGCGCTACGCAGGCGCCGCTGATGGCGATCCTGATGATCTTCGAGATGACGCTGAGCTACCAGGTCGTGCTGCCGCTGCTGGTGTCGTGCGTGTTCGCGTATTTCGTCGCACGCGCGACGGGCACGACGTCGATGTACGAGATCACGCTGCGCCACCACCAAGACGCGCAGGAACGGCTGCGGCTGCGCACCACGCAGATGCGCGAGCTGATCCAGCCCGCGCAGACGGTCGTGCCGCTCACGGCGAGCGTCGCCGACATGACCCGCGTGTTTCTCGAATATCCGGTGAAGTACCTGTACGTGACCGACGCCGCCGGGCGCTTCCGCGGCGCGGTCGCGCTGAAGGACATTACGTCGGACCTGCTCGACAGGCGCGACACGACCGACAAGACGGCCGCGCACTACGCGCATACGCCGTTTCCGCTCCTCACGCCCGACATGCCGCTCGCCACCGCGCTCGAACGCTTCATGGCGTTCCAGGGCGAGCGGCTGCCGGTGATCGAAAGCGAAGCCGAGCCGACGCTCGCGGGCGTCGTCTACAAGACGTCGCTGCTCGACGCGTATCGGCGGATGACCGGCGACCACTGACGCGCGCCGCAGGCGGGCGCGCCTCCCGCGAACCACCTTCCCCGCTCAGTCCGGCGCGCGCCCCAGCACGACCCGCGCGAAGAACCCCGCAAGCACCGCTTCGGCCACCTCGGCCGGCACGTGCTGCGGATCGGCCGTGTAGTACGACTGCACGCCGTCGCACAGGCACATCAGCCCGAACGCGAGCGTCTCGGCCGGCAACAGCAGCGGCGTGCCCGACCGCTCGGCGAAGCGCTGGATGAATTCGGCCATCTGCAGGCGCTTGCCGTGCAGGAACTGGTTGAAGCGCACGCGGAATTTCGCGTCGCGCGCGGCCTGCAGCTTCGCCTCGCCCCACAGCAGCGAGAATTCGTCGTCGAGGAACAGCGTCCGGTAGTGCGCGAGCGTCATCGACTCCATCTGCTCGCGCGACCCGCCCTCGTCGAAGATCGCCTCGAAATCGGCCTGTACCGATGCATGGTTGCGCTCCAGCAACTCCAGCAACAGTTCCGACTTGCTGCGGAAATTCGAGTAGAACGCGCCACGCGTATAGCCGGCCGCCGCCGCGACGTCCTCGACGCTCGCGGCAACATAGCCTTTCTTCAGAAAAATGCGGTGCGCGGCATTCAGCAGACGTTCGCGCGTCTGGTCCCTGCTCTGCTCGCGAGTTAAGCGCTGAGGTTTCATGGCGCGCAGTCTAGCACCATTCCCCTTTCGGATTCATCTTTGCATTCAGATACAGGTATGTATTAGAATCCGCCACAGTTTCCGAAATATGTTTGTCCGCGCGCCCGTGCCGGCGCCGCTTGGGGCAAGCGCCTGCCGCGCTTGCCGGCTTTGTTCCGCTTCACCTCACCTGGGGGTTTCGTGAATCGCTCCGGTTTCCGCGTCGCGCTGCTGATCGGCGCCGCGCTTGTCCTTGCCGCCTGTCATCCGAAAGAATCCGCACCGCCCGTGCCGCGCCCGGTCGTCGCGCTGCCCGCTCATGCCGACACCGCCGCGGCCGCGCGCACGCTGCCCGGCGAAATCCAGCCGCGCTACGCGACACCGCTGTCGTTCCGCATCGCGGGCAAGATCATCGAGCGCAAGGTGCGCCTCGGCGATACCGTCAAGGTCGGCCAGGTCGTCGCGCTGCTCGATCCGTCCGACGTCGAGAAAAACGCCGCGAGCGCGCAGGCGCAGCTGGATGCCGCAACGCACAGCCTCGCGTTCGCGAAGCAGCAGCTCGACCGCGATCGCGCGCAGGCGCGCGAAAACCTGATCGCGACCGCGCAGCTCGAACAGACCGGGAACAGCTACACGTCGGCGCTCGCGCAACGCGACCAGGCGCAGCAGCAGCTCGCACTCGCGAAGAACCAGCTCCGCTACGCGACGCTCGTCGCCGATCACGCCGGCACCATCACCGCCGAACAGGCCGACACCGGCCAGAACGTGTCGGCCGGCCAGGCCGTCTACCAACTCGCGTGGTCCGGCGACGTCGACGTCGTCAGCGACGTGCCCGAGGCCGCGCTCGCGTCGCTCGCACCCGGCCACGCGGCGACCGTTACGCTGCCGTCGCTGCCGGATCGCCAGTTCGCCGCGAAGGTGCGCGAAATCGCGCCGGCCGCCGATCCGCAAAGCCGCACGTATCGCGTCAAGCTCACGCTCGCCGCGCCCGATCCGTCGATCCGGCTCGGGATGACCGCCAGCGTCGCGTTCGACGGCGCGCCGGCCAACGGCGACGCGCAGCCGATCACGCTGCCCGCGACCGCGCTGTTCCACGACGGCGCGCAACCGGCCGTGTGGGTCGTGCGCGCAAAGGACGACACGCTCGAATTGCGCCGCGTCGACGTCGCGCGCTTCAACGAGCGCACGGTTACCGTGTCGCACGGGCTGCAGCCGGGCGAGCGCGTCGTGCTGCAGGGTGTGCATACGGTCAGCGCGGGCGAGAAGGTACGCCCGATCGCGCCGCTGCATCCGGAGGACTTCGCATCGTGAGCGCCTCCCACGAAGAAGGCCGGTTCAACCTGTCGGCGTGGGCGCTGCGCCACCAGGCACTCGTCGTCTACCTGATCGCGCTCGCGACGCTCGCCGGCATCCTCGCGTACACGCGCCTCGCGCAGTCCGAAGACCCGCCGTTCACGTTCCGCGTGATGGTGATCCGCACGTTCTGGCCCGGCGCGACCGCGCGGCAGGTGCAGGAACAGGTGACCGACCGGATCGGCCGCAAGCTGCAGGAAACGCCGGCCATCGATTTCCTGCGCAGCTATTCGCGCCCCGGCGAATCGCTGATCTTCTTCACGATGAAGGATTCGGCGCCCGTGAAGGACGTGCCCGAGACCTGGTACCAGATCCGCAAGAAGGTCGGCGACATCGGCTATACGCTGCCGCCCGGCGTGCAGGGCCCGTTCTTCAACGACGAATTCGGCGACGTCTACACCAACATCTGGACGCTCGAAGGCGACGGCTTCACGCCCGCGCAGCTCCACGACTACGCGGACCAGTTGCGCACCGTGCTGCTGCGCGTGCCGGGCGTCGGCAAGGTCGACTATTTCGGCGACCCCGACCAGCGGATCTTCATCGAGGTCAATAACGCGCAGCTCACGCGCCTCGGCATCTCGCCGCAACAGCTCGGGCAGGCGATCAACGCGCAGAACGACATTTCGTCGGCCGGCGTGCTGACGACCGCCGACGATCGCGTGTTCGTGCGGCCGAGCGGCCAGTTCGACAACGTCAACGCGATCGCCGATACGCTGATCCGCATCAACGGCCGCACGTTCCGGCTCGGCGATCTCGCAACGGTCAAGCGCGGCTACGACGATCCGACCGTCACGCAAATGCGGAGCAACGGGAAGGCCGTGCTCGGCATCGGCGTCACGATGCAGCCGGGCGGCGACGTGATCCGGCTCGGCAAGGCGCTCGACGCCGAATCGAAGGACCTGCAGGCGCAACTGCCGGCCGGCCTCAAGCTGACCCTGGTGTCGAGCATGCCGCACGCGGTCGCGCATTCGGTCGACGACTTCCTCGAAGCCGTCGCCGAAGCTATCGCGATCGTGCTGGTCGTGAGCCTCGTGTCGCTCGGACTGCGCACCGGGATGGTCGTCGTGATCTCGATTCCCGTCGTGCTCGCGGTGACGGCCCTCTTCATGTACCTGTTCGACATCGGGCTGCACAAGGTGTCGCTCGGCACGCTCGTGCTCGCGCTCGGGCTGCTCGTCGACGACGCGATCATCGCGGTCGAGATGATGGCGGTGAAGCTCGAACAGGGCTACAGCCGCGCGCGCGCCGCCGCGTTCGCATACACCAGCACAGCGTTCCCGATGCTGACGGGCACGCTCGTCACCGTGTCGGGCTTCCTGCCGATCGCACTCGCGAAATCGAGCACCGGCGAATACACGCGCTCGATCTTCGAGGTGTCGGCGATCGCGCTGATCGCATCGTGGTTCGCGGCCGTCGTGCTGATCCCGCTGCTGGGCTTCCACATGCTGCCCGAGCGCAAGCGGCACGCACACGAAGCACACCTGCCCGACGACCACGAGCACGACATCTACGACACGCGCTTCTACCGGCGGCTGCGCGGCTGGATCGACTGGTGCATCGAGCGGCGCTTCGTCGTGCTGCTGATCACGGGCGCCCTCTTCGTCGTGTCGCTGATGGGCTTCTCGCTGGTGCCGCAGCAGTTCTTCCCGAGCTCCGACCGGCCCGAGCTGCTGGTCGACCTGCGGCTGCCCGAGGGCGCGTCGTTCGCGGCGACGCTGCGCGAGACGGAACGCCTCGAGAAGGTGATCGACAAGCGCCCCGAGATCGATCATTCGGTGAACTTCGTCGGCAGCGGCGCACCGCGCTTCTACCTGCCGCTCGACCAGCAGCTGCAACTGCCGAACTTCGCGCAGTTCGTGATCACCGCGAAGTCGGTCAAGGATCGCGAAAAGCTCGCGACCTGGCTCGAAACCACGCTGCGCGACCAGTTCCCGGCCGCGCGCTGGCGGCTGTCGCGACTCGAGAACGGCCCGCCGGTCGGCTATCCGGTGCAGTTCCGCGTGAGCGGCGACAGCATCGCGACGGTCCGCTCGATCGCCGAGAAGGTCGCGGCAACGATGCGCGGCGACAGCCGCGCGGTGAACGTGCAGTTCGACTGGGACGAACCGGCCGAGCGCTCGGTGCGTTTCGAGATCGACCAGAAGAAGGCGCGCGAACTGAACGTCACGTCGCAGGACGTGTCGAGCTTCCTCGCGATGACGCTGTCCGGCACGACCGTCACGCAGTACCGCGAACGCGACAAGCTGATCGCAGTCGACCTGCGCGCGCCGCAAGCCGACCGCGTCGACCCCGCGAAGCTTGCCGGCCTCGCGCTGCCGACGCCGAACGGCCCGGTGCCGCTCGGCTCGCTCGGCCGCTTCAAGCCGACGCTCGAATACGGCGTCGTGTGGGAACGCGACCGCCAGCCGACGATCACCGTGCAGTCGGACGTGCGCGCCGGCGCGCAGGGCATCGACGTCACGCATGCGCTCGACGCGCAGCTGAACGCGCTGCGCGCGCAGTTGCCGGTCGGCTATCAGATCAACATCGGCGGCTCGGTCGAGGAAAGCGCGAAAGCGCAGAATTCGATCAATGCGCAGATGCCGCTGATGGCGATCGCCGTGTTCACGCTGCTGATGATCCAGCTGCAGAGCTTCTCGCGCGTGCTGATGGTGGTGCTGACCGCGCCGCTCGGGCTGATCGGCGTGGTCGCCACGCTGCTGCTGTTCGGCCAGCCGTTCGGCTTCGTCGCGATGCTCGGCGTGATCGCGATGTTCGGCATCATCATGCGCAACTCGGTGATCCTCGTCGACCAGATCGAGCAGGACATCGCAGTCGGCCACGGCCGCGTCGACGCGATCATCGGCGCGACCGTGCGGCGTTTCCGCCCGATCACGCTGACGGCCGCGGCCGCCGTGCTCGCGCTGATCCCGCTGCTGCGCTCGAACTTCTTCGGGCCGATGGCGACCGCGCTGATGGGCGGCATCACGAGCGCAACCGTGCTGACGCTGTTCTACCTGCCCGCGCTGTACGCGACGTGGTTCCGCGTGAAGCGCGACGAACGCGACCCGCAGGACGACCCGCCGCATGGCGGCAGCACGCCGGCCGCGCCGTCGGGAGCCTGATCATGAATGTACCGATGAACCTGAAAACGAAAGCCGCGCGCGCGCTCGCCGTCGCAAGCCTCGCCGGCCCGCTCGCCGGCTGCGCATGGTTCGCGCCGAGCGGCGAGCCGCCCGCGATGCCGTCGCCCGCGCACTACGGCGCCACGCCGCAAGTGCAGCAGACCGTGTCCGCGCAAGGCGTCGCGCAGCAGTTCGAAGTCGGCGCGCAGCCCGTGCCCGACTGGTGGAAACAGTACCGCTCCGATGCGCTGAATGCGCTCGTCGACGAAGGGCTGCGCAACAGCCCGACGCTCGGTGCGGCGTCGCATTCGCTGGACGCCGCGCGCGAACAGCTGCGCGGGCAAATCGGCAGTTCGATGCTGCCGTCGATCGACGCGACCGGCCAGGCCACGCGCCAGCGCGCGCTCGGCGTGCCGATTCCAGCGCTCGGCGCGCCGACGCTGCTGTACGACACGTTCGTCGGGCAACTGCAGGCGAGCTACACGCTAGACCTGTTCGGCGCGTCGCGTTTCGCGAACCGCGCGCTCGCGAAACGTGTCGACGTCAGCGCATTCCAGCTCGAATCCGCGCGGCGCGCGCTGGCCGCGAACATTGTCACCGCGTCGATCACGGTGTCGGTGCTCAATGCGCAGATCAATACGACCGAGCGGCTCGTCGCGCTCGCGAACGACCAGGCACACGACGCGGAGCGACGCTACGCACTCGGCTCGGCGTCGCGCAGCGACGCGCTGAACGCGCGACAAAGCGCCGACACGTTCGAGGCGAGCCTGCCGGCGCTGCGCCAGCAGCGCGACTCGGCGCGCCATGCGCTCGCGGTGCTGGTCGGCCGCACGCCCGACCGGCCGCCGGCCGATCTCACGCTCGCCGATCTGCACCTGCCCGAGCAGGTGCCGGTGGTCGTGCCGTCGGACCTGCTGCAGAGCCGCCCGGATATCCAGGCGGCCGACGCGGGGCTGAAGGCGGCCGCGGCCGAAGTCGGCGTCGCGACCGCGCAAATGTTCCCGCAGCTGTCGCTGTCGGCGGCGATGGGCAAAGGCGGCTTCAGCTGGCCGACGATGCTGTCGGGCGCCGGCGCGATCTGGAATGTCGGCGCGTCGCTCAGCCAGCCGATCTTCCATGGCGGCGCGCTGCTCGCGCAACGCCGCGCGGCAAAAGCGACCTACGAGGCCGCGGTCGACCAGTACAAGCAAGCCGTGCTCGGCGCGTTCCAGAACGTCGCCGACTCGCTCGCGGCACTCGAGCACGATGCGGAGGCGCTCGACGCGTCGTCCCGCGCCGCGCTTTCCGCGCGCGGCGCGTACGACGACGCGGCCGCCCGCGTGCGGCTCGGCGCGCTGCCGCCGTCGGCCGCGCGCGCCAGCGAGTTGCAATACCGCAACGCGCGGCTCGACGAGATTCGCGCGACCGGCGCGCGGTTCGCGGATACCGCTCGGCTTTACCAGGCGATGGGCACGCCGCCGGCCGACAAGGCCGACCAATCCGGCAAGGCCGGCACGACCGGCAACGCGGCCGGCGACAGCGCAACCGGCAGGCAAGCGCGCGCCGCCACGCCCGACACCCCGCCTTCGCCGCAATAAGCCGGCCTTTCGATCGGGCGCGCGCGGGGCAACCCTGCGCGTCCGAGTTCCGATCTTCCGCTTGACCCTCACGTAGCGTAACGTTCGAGACTCCAGTGTGCGTACCGAACGGAGGAACGAATGCGACTGAAAGTGGGAGAACTGGCGAAACGCAGCGGGCTGACCGTCCGCACGCTTCATCACTATCACGCGATCGGTCTGCTGACGCCTTCGGCGCGCGCCGACAACGGCTACCGGCTGTACGACCGCAACGACATCGCCCGGCTTCACCAGATCCAGGCCCTGCGTCGCTTCGGACTGTCGCTCGCCGAAATCGGCGACTACCTGAACCAGCCCGGCACCCCGCTCGTCGATCTCGTCGCGAAACAGATCGCGCTGCTCGACCGTCAGCTCGCGCAAACCGCGCAGCTACGCGAGCGGCTCGTGCATCTGCATGCGCAGCTCGCCGAGGGCACGGAGCCGGAACTGGCCGATTGGCTTACCACACTGGAGTTGATGACCGTGTACGACAAATATTTCTCAGAGGAAGAACTCGCGCGCATGCCGATGTACCGCAAGAGCCAGACGGGCGACGCGGAATGGATCGCGCTCGTCGGCGACGTGCGCGCACTGCACGACGCGGGCGTGCCGCCCGAGGACGAGCGCGTGCGAGCGCTCGCCGACCGCTGGATGGCGCTGCTCGTGCGCGACACGAACAACGACCCGCGGCTGCTGGCGAAGCTGAACCTGATGCACGAGCGCGAGCCGTCGATGCAGGCGCAGATCGGCGTTACGACCGCGTTGCGCGACTATGTGCTGCAAGCCGTTGCCGAAACGAAGATGCGGATCTTCGAGAAGTATCTGGAGCCGGACGAGATCCGTTTCATGCGAGCGCACTACGGCGAGCGCGCGATGGAGTGGCCGCAGTTGATGGCCGACGTACGCGATGCAGTCGAGGCCGGCAAGCGTCCCGAGTCGCCGGAAGGCCTCGCACTCGCGCAACGCTGGCTCGACCTGTTCCGCGGCTATGCGGGCGACGATCCGGCCACGCATGCGAAATTCCGCAAGGCGATGACGACCGAGCCGGTGCTGACGAAGGACGCATGGATCGACGACACGCTGCTCGGTTTCATGCGCGAGGCGATGGCGCGGCTTGCGCCTGCGCACTGATCGAATCGAGCGCGCGCGGTCCGTGTGCAGGCAGCATGCCACCTGCCACGGGCCGCGCGCCCACCGCATCAGTCCACGTGCAATCGGCGGCCTGTGCCGGGTGGGTCAGCGCAGCAGCTGCGAGCAACAGGCAAGGCGGAAGGAAGCGACTCTTCATCGGCGACGGGGTTGGGACCGAACGCGCCATTATCGGCAATGCCGCCTGCCGCTGCCAGCCGCGCGCAACGCGCCCGCTTACCGGTCGCGCACGCCGAGCCCGAGCGCCTTCATCCGCCGGTACAACGTCCGCTCGCTCATCCCGACCTGCTCGGCGAGCGCCTTGCGCGTGCCGTCGAACGTGCGCGCCATGCGCACGAGCTCCGCGTCCGACACGCCGCGCGCCTCCGCCGCACGGTCCTGCGGCGCCGCCGATGCGGCGACCAGCTCGGCCGGCAGGTGCTCGACCCGGATCGTCCCGTCATCCGCGAACAGGCACGCGCGTTCGAGCACGTTGCGCAGCTCGCGGATATTGCCCGGCCACGCATACGCATCGAGGCACGCACGCGCGCGTTCTGTCAGCACGAACGGCCGCGCGCGCGCATCGCCCGCGTTGGCGCGCGCGTTCGCGATCCGCCGCAGGATCGATTCGGCCAGCAGCGCGACGTCGCCGCGCCGTTCGCGCAGCGCCGGCAACGGAATCGGAAACGCGTTGATCCGGTAGTAGAGGTCCTGCCGGAACCGGCCGTCGTCGATCATCTCGCGCAACGGCTTGTGCGTCGCCGCGACGAGCCGGAAATCCGCGCGCAGCGCTTCGACGCCGCCAACGCGCCGGAACGTGCCCGATTCGATCAGCCGCAGCAGCTTCACCTGCATCGGCAGCGGCACGTCGCCGATCTCGTCGAGAAACAGCGTGCCGCCCTGCGCGGTCTCCACGAGGCCCGGCTTGCGCTGGTTCGCGCCCGTGAACGCGCCTTTCTCGTAACCGAACAGTTCGCTCTCGAACAGCGTCTCGGCGATCCCCGAGCAATCGACGACGACGAACGGCCCCATCGCGCGGTCGCTCGCCTCGTGCAGCGCTCGCGCGAACAGTTCCTTGCCGGTGCCCGATTCGCCGAGCAGCAGCACGGGCAGCGTCGACGGCGCGACGCGCTGCAGCGCGCCGAGCGCCGCGTTGAACGCGTCGGCACCGCCGACGAGCCCTTCCGCGCTCGGCTGCGCGGACGCGCTGCGCACCGTCGTCAGCCGCTCGACGTACGCGATCACGTTGCCGTCCGCATCGAAGATCGGCCGCAGCTCGACGTCGACATGCTCGGGGCCGCGCGGCGTGTGGTGGATGTGCAGCACGCGGTTCAGCCCGCGCGATTCGAGCGCCTGCTTCATCGGGCAATGCTCGCCGGCCTGGTCGCACGGCACGTCATAGTGATGCGAGACCTGGAAGCAGTGCCGGCCCACGTGCTCGACGCCCGCCACGCCGAACTGGCGCCGGTACGCATCGTTCGCCGCGAGGATGCGGTAGTCGGGATCGACAACGATCATCGGCTGCGGGTCCTGCTCGAGATATGCGACCAGCGCGCGCACGTCGGGCATGACGTCATGGTGCGGCGCGGGAACGATCGGGATGGTGTCGTGCGGATTCATGCGGAGGCTCGGTGGCGATTCTGCCGGACGGACTGCCAGGCTGACCGCCAATTCTGCCACGACACTGCCAGATATGGCAGTCCGCATCCACGGCCGGATGCCGCCGACGCCCGCGCATGACGGCGGCCACGCCGAAAACATGAGCCGAATCAAGTCCCTGGCACATCGGCCGGTGCCAGGGCGCAGGCTGGCACGCTTCTTGAGTTAGAGATCCCGATTGCAGATGCAGAACCCGATCGAGGACACCTCCGTGAGCAACGCCTCCACGCTATCGGTCGAAGGCTTTTTCGACCCGGCGACCCACACCGTCAGCTATCTCCTGCTCGATACGGCGAGCCGTGCATGCGCGCTGATCGACAGCGTGCTCGACTACGACCCGAAATCCGGCCGCACACGCACCTCCAGTGCCGACCGGCTGATCGCCCGCGTCGCCGAACTCGGTGCGACCGTGCACTGGCTACTGGAGACGCACGTGCACGCCGATCACCTGTCGGCCGCGCCGTACCTGAAGGCACAGGTCGGCGGCCGGATCGCAATCGGTTCGCACGTGCGCCGCGTGCAGCACGTGTTCGGCACGCTGTTCAACGCCGGCCCCGGTTTCGCGGAGGACGGCCGCCAGTTCGACCGGCTCGTCGACGACGGCGACACGCTCGCGCTCGGCGCGCTGACGATCCGCGCGCTGCACACGCCGGGCCACACGCCCGCCTGCATGACGTACTGCGTCGACGACGCAACGCAGCGTGCGGCTTTCGTCGGCGACACGCTGTTCATGCCCGACTACGGCACGGCCCGCTGTGACTTCCCCGGCGGCGACGCACGCACGCTGTACCGCTCGATCGCGCGCGTGCTCGGCCTGCCGCCCGACACGCGCCTGTACCTGTGCCACGACTACCAGCCGGGCGGCCGCGACGTGCAGTTCGTGACGACCGTCGCCGAGCAGCGCCGCGCGAACGTGCATGTGAAGGACGGCGTGACCGAGGACGATTTCGTCGCGATGCGCACCGCGCGCGACGCGACGCTCGACATGCCCGTGCTGATGCTGCCGTCCGTGCAGGTCAACATGCGCGCCGGCCACCTGCCCGAGCCCGAAAACAATGGCATGCGCTACCTGAAGATCCCGCTCGACGCGATCTGAGCCATGCGCCCCAACCGGAGAACCCCGACATGACCATCCGCAAGCCGACCGACGCGCTGTCGGTCCCGCCGCAGATCGCGGCAGCCGTCGACGCGCGGCACGACATCGTGATCGTCGGCGCGGGCGCGGCCGGCGTCGCGGTCGCGTCGAGCCTGCTCGCGCGCGACGCGTCGCTCGATATCGCGGTGATCGATCCGGCCGACGTCCACTACTACCAGCCGGGCTGGACGATGGTCGGCGCGGGCGTGTTCCGGCCCGACACCACCGCACGCCCCATGACCGACGTGCTGCCGCGCGGCGTGCACCGGATCCAGGCCGCCGTCGCGGGCTTCGAGCCCGACGCGCATGCGGTCGTGCTCGACGGCTGCCGCCGCATCGGTTATCGCAAGCTCGTCGTGTGTCCGGGGCTCAAGCTCGACTGGCACGCCATTGAAGGCCTCGCCGACACGCTGGGCCGCCACGGCGTCACGTCGAACTACCGCTACGATCTCGCGCCGTACACGTGGGAACTCGTCCGCGCGTTTCGCGGCGGCAATGCGCTCTTCACGCAGCCGCCGATGCCGATCAAGTGCGCGGGCGCGCCGCAGAAAGCGATGTACCTGTCGTGCGACCGCTGGCGGCGCACGGGCAGTCTCGGCGCCGCGAACGTCGAGTTCCTGAATGCCGGCGGCGCACTGTTCGGCGTTGCCGACTACGTGCCCGCGCTGATGGAGTACGTGAAAAGCTACGACATCGCGCTGTCGTTCGGCCACAACCTCGTCGCGATCGACGGGCCCGCGCGCCGCGCGACGTTCGCGCGTGCACTGCCGGACGGCGGCAAGGAAACCGTCGTGCGTGCGTTCGACATGATCCACGTCGTGCCGCCGCAGAAGGCGCCCGACTTCGTGCGCACGAGCCCGCTCGCCGACGCGGCCGGCTGGATCGACGTCGATCCGGCGACGCTGCGGCACACGCAGTTTCCGGACATCTACGCGCTCGGCGACGCCACCAACACGACCAATGCGAAAACAGCCGCGGCTGCCCGCAAGCAGGCGCCCGTCGTCGCGCACAACCTGCTCGCATCGCTCGGCCTCACGCACGGCGACGCCGCGTACGACGGCTACGGCTCGTGCCCGCTCACCGTCGAGCGCGGCAAGATCGTGCTCGCCGAATTCCTGTATGGCGGCAAGGTCGCGCCGACCTTCCCCGCCTGGCTGATCGACGGCAAGCGTCCGTCGCGGCTCGCGTGGCTGCTCAAGGAACGCGTACTGCCGCCGCTCTACTGGAAAGCGATGCTCAAGGGCCGCGAATGGCTCGCGAAGCCCGCGATCGCACGTTGAACGAGGTCCGATGACGTCATGCTGATTTCCCTCATCCTGGGCGGCTTCGTCGGCGCCGTGCTCGGCCTGACCGGCGCCGGCGGCGGCATTCTCGCAGTGCCCGCGCTCGTCGTCGGCATGGGCTGGCCGATGCAGCAGGCCACGCCCGTCGCGCTCGTCGCGGTGGCGGGCAGCGCCGCGCTCGGCGCGCTCGAAGGTTTCCGCCGCGGGCTCGTGCGCTATCGCGCGGCACTGCTGATGGCCGTGGCCGGCGTGCCGCTCACGACGTTCGGCGTGAAGCTCGCGCACGTGCTGCCGCAGCGCGTGCTGCTCGCGCTGTTCGCGCTGACGATGCTGGTGGTCGCCGGCCGCCTGCTGCACCAGGCCCTGCGCTCGCCGGCCGGCAGCGCGACCGCGTCGCCGCTGTGCGTCGGCCGCGTGAATCCCGACACGGGCCGCCTCGTCTGGTCCTGGCCCGTCGGCCTCGCGCTCGCGTCGACCGGCGCGGTGACGGGCCTGATGACCGGGCTGCTCGGCGTCGGCGGCGGTTTCGTGATCGTGCCGATGCTGCGCAAGTTCACGAACGTGTCGATGCATGGCGTGGTCGCGACGTCGCTGATGGTGATCGCACTGGTCGGCACCGGCGGCGTGTTCGCGACGGTCGTATCGGGCACGCGTGCGCCGCTCGACATGACGCTGTGGTTCGCGGTTGCGACCGCCCTCGGCATGGCCGCCGGCCGCGGCGCGTCGCGGCACCTCGCCGCGCGGCACGTGCAGGCCGGCTTCGCAGGCGTGCTCGTGTGCGTCGCGCTGGGGTTGCTCGCGAGGGCGGCGTTCGGCGCGTGAGCGGTGGCGCGACAGCGCAACCATAAACGCACCCGCAAAACAAAACGCCCGGCCCGACTCGTCGTCGGCACCGGGCGTTTTGCATGACAGCCGCCACGCAGGCGTCAGGTCGCGAACGCCATCATCCGCTTGCGTTCCTGACGCAGCATCACGAAGTTCGCGATCACGACACCGGCCGTCACCGCGACGATGAACAGCGTCGCGAGCGCGTTCATCTCCGGGTTCAGCCCGAGGCGCACGCGCGAGAACACGACGAGCGGCAGCGTCGTCGAACCGGGGCCCGACAGGAACGCCGACAGCACCAGATCGTCGATCGACAGCGTGAACGACAGCAGCCAGCCCGCGATCAGCGCCTGCGAGATCAGCGGCAGCGTGATCGTGAAGAACACCTTCAGCGGCGTCGCGCCGAGATCGAGCGCGGCTTCTTCCAGCGACGGGTTCAGCTCGCGCACGCGCGACTGCACGATGATCGCGACGTACGAGATGCACAGCATCACGTGGCCGAGCCAGATCGTGAAGACTCCGCGCTCGGCCGGCCAGCCGATCCACTTCGCCAGTTCGATGAACAGCAGCAGCAGCGAGATCCCCTGGATCACCTCGGGAATCACGAGCGGCGCGTTGATCATCCCGCTGAACAGCGCGAAGCCGCGAAAGCGCCCCATCCGCGCGAGCACGAAGCCGGCCCACGTGCCGATGAACACCGACGCGAACGCGGTCAGCACGCCGATCTTCAGCGACAGCCATGCGGCCGTCAGCAGCTCGTCGTCCTCGACGAGCGCCGAGTACCAGCGGAACGAGAAACCCGACCACACGGTAACGAGCTTCGACTCGTTGAACGAATAGACGATCAGGCTGATGATCGGGATGTACAGGAACGCGAAGCCGGCAAACAGCGCCGCGAACTGCAGGTAACGATTCGGCTTCATCGGCGGGCCTCCTGCTCCTTCGCCTGGAAGTGCTGGAACATCGCCATCGGTACGAGCAGCAGCAACACCATCGCGCAGGTCACGGCCGACGCCATCGGCCAGTCTGCGTTATTGAAGAATTCATTCCACATCACGCGGCCGATCATCAGCGTGTTCGCGCCGCCGAGCAGCTCCGGAATCACGTACTCGCCCACCGCCGGGATGAACACGAGCAGGCAGCCCGCGATGATCCCGTTCTTCGACAGCGGCAGCGTGATCTGCACGAACGCCTTCCACGGCTTCGCGCCGAGATCGTACGCGGCTTCGAGCAGGCGCAGGTCCATCTTCACGAGGTGCGCGTAGAGCGGCATCACGAGAAACGGCAGGTACGAATACACCATCCCGATGTACACCGCGTAGTTCGTGCGGTACAGCTCGATCGGCGTATGGGTCAGGCCGATCCACATCAGGAAGTTGTTCAGCAGGCCGTTGTTCTTCAGGATGCCGATCCATGCGTACACGCGGATCAGGAACGACGTCCAGAACGGCAGCATCACGCCCATCATCAGCAGGTTGCGGGTCGCCGGGTTCGAGCGCGCGATGTAGTACGCCATCGGATAGCCGATCAGCAGACACAGCAGCGTCGTGATCGCGGCCACCCACACCGAGTTCACGTAGGTCGCGAAATACAGGCTGTCCGTGAACAGGAACGCATAGTGCGACAGGTTCAGCGCGACGTGCACGACGCCGTCCGCGTACGACGCGAGCTCCGTGTACGGCGGGATGCCGAGCTGCAGCTCGGCGAAGCTGATCTTGACGACCAGCACGAACGGCACGAGGAAGAACAGCACGAGCCACGTGAACGGCCCCGCGACGACCGCCGTGGCGCCCGTCAGGTTGAAGCGCCGCACCGGCCACTCGAGCAGGGACTTGAACGCGCTCATGAGGTCAGCACCACGCCTGCGGTCGCGCTCCAGCGCACGTAGATCTCGTCGCCGAGCGACGGCGTGTCGAGCTCGGAAATCGCGAGGCTCGACACGTTCGCGATCACCGTCTTGCCCGCGTCGAGCTTCACGTGATACAGCGAATAGCCGCCCATGTACGCGACGTTGCTGATCTTGCCGCGCGCCCAGTTGAACGCGCCTTCGGGCGGCTTGCGCGTGAGCGCGATCCGCTCGGGGCGCACCGACACCGTGACCGGCATCCCGAGCGGGCCCGAGATCCCGTGGCTCACGTACAGCCGGCTCGGCAGTTCCGGCGATTCGATGTACACGTGGTCGGGTTCGTCCTCGACGGTCACGCCGTCGAACAGGTTCGTCGAGCCGATGAACTCGGCCGAGAAGCGGCTGCTCGGATATTCGTACACTTCGTTCGGCGAGCCAATCTGCACGATCTGCCCTTCGCTCATCACCGCGAGGCGGTTCGCCATCGTCATCGCTTCTTCCTGGTCGTGCGTGACCATGATGCAGGTGACGCCGACCCTGTTCAGGATGTTGACGAGCTCGATCTGCGTGCGCTGGCGGATCTGCTTGTCGAGCGCGGACATCGGCTCGTCGAGCAGCAGCAGCTTCGGGCGCTTGACCAGCGAGCGCGCGAGCGCGACGCGCTGCTGCTGGCCGCCGGACAGCTGGTGCGGCTTGCGCTTCGCGTACTTGCTCATCTGCACGAGTTCGAGCACGGCGGCGACGCGTTCCTTCAGCTCGGCCTTCGGCGTGCTTTCCTGCTTGAGGCCGAACGCGACGTTCGACTCGACCGACATGTGCGGGAACAGTGCGTACGACTGGAACATCATGTTCACGGGCCGCTTGTACGGCGGCATCTGCGCGAGGTCCTCGCCGTCGATCAGGATCTTGCCCGACGTAACCGTCTCGAGGCCCGCGAGCATCCGCAGCAACGTCGACTTGCCGCAGCCCGAGCTGCCGAGCAGCGCAAACAGCTCGCCCTGGCGCACGGTCAGGTTGACGCTGCGCACGGCTTCGGTGTCGCCGAATTTCTTGACGACGTCGACGATCTGGACAAAGTTCTCGGCGCGCGCATTGGCGCCGGAGGAGGAAACGGAGGACGGCGCGCCCACGACCGGCGCGCCCGACTGGCTATTCATGATGTGCTGCTTCTCTCCTGCGTTTGACGAACAAAGCCCCCGGGGGCACCAGGGGCTTCATGACTGCTGGCTCACTGCGGCTCGCGTCAGCGGCCCGATTTCAGCTCGGTCCACAGACGCGTCTGCAGGCGCTGGATTTCAGGCGGCAGCGGCTTGAGCAGGAACAGCGTCTTCACGACGTCGGCCGGCGGGTAGACGGCCGGGTCGTTCGCGACGTCGGGCCGCACGTACTTGCGCGCCTCGGCGTTTGCGCTCGGGTAGTACACCGCGTTCGTGATCGCCGCGTGCACCTTCGGATCCTCGATGTAGTTGATCCACTGAAGCGCGGCATCCTTGTTCTTCGCGTCCTTCGGGATCGCCATCACGTCGAACCACACCGGCGCGCCGCCCTTCGGAATGTAGTACTCGATCTTGTACGGCTTCTTCGCCTCGATCGCGCGATGCTTCGCGATCACGACGTCGCCCGACCAGCCGTACGCGAAGCAGATGTCGCCGCCGACCAGGTCGTTGATGTAGCCCGACGAGTTGAATTGCGTGATGTATGGGCGGATCTTCTTCAGCACTTCCATCGCGGCCTTGTAGTCGGCCGGGTTCGTGCTCATCGGATCCTTGCCGATGTAGTGCAGCGCCGCCGCAAACATCTGGTCGGGTGCGTCGAGCACCGACACGCCGCAGGTCTTCAGCTTCGCGAGGTTTTCCGGCTTGAACAGGATGTCCCAGTTGTCGAGCGGCACCTTGCCGAGCGCCTGCTGCGCCTTCGTCAGGTTGTACGCGAGACCCGTCGTGCCGTACGCCCAGGGCACCGAGAACTTGTTGCCGGGGTCCGCACCGGCGACGAGCGCCATCAGTTGCGGATCGAGATACTTGAGGTTCGGCAGCTTCGACTTGTCGAGCGGCGCGAAGATGCCGGCGGCGATCTGCTTGCCCGCATAGTTGCTGGTCGGCACGACGATGTCGTAGCCCGAGCTGCCCGTCAGCAGCTTCGCCTGCAGCGTGTCGTCGCTGTCGTAGTTGTCGTAGCGGACCTTGACGCCCGTCTGCTTCTCGAAGTTCGGGATCGTGTCCTTCGCAATGTAGTCCGACCAGTTATAGATATTAAGCTGCGTATCCTTCGCCGCTGCCGCCGATGCACCCACGCACAGCGCGAGCGCTGCGAACCGGCCCACTACCTTTGCTTTCATCCCGTTCTCCCTCCGACCGGACCGCTTGTCCGGCTGCCGTCTGCCTCGTCACGGCGGCGCACTCTGGCGCTCCGCCCCTCGAAAACCCCGAACGCTACCACCATTCGCGCTCCGTCACAAAAAAATCATGCCGGTGTCGCGCAAACGGAACAGATTCCCGCCGACGGCCGGTCAGGCCGCCCGTGCGACGGGGCGTTCCGGGGAATTCTATCGGGTAATCGGCGGCTGTCCACCGGGAAAAACAGGTGGAGGCGAAACCGCGTTCGCGTGCCGGACGCGCGGACCGTTCGGCGGCTGCGTGCGCCGGACGCCCGGTCGTACTGTCACGAACCTGCGCCGGTACAGCATGCCGGCCGCACCCGCCCGACCGACCGGCCGCGATGCATTAAAATGGCGGCTGACGATTCAACTGTGCGAACCTTCCGATGGCCTCCAATCTCCACGACCTGCCCGACAGCCCCTGCATCGGCGTGTGCTCGACCCTCTTCGACGAAGTCTGCAAGGGCTGCGGCCGCACGGCCGGCGAAGTGTCGAACTGGGTGTTCCTGAGCGACGACGAAAAGCGCGTGGTATGGGAGCGCATCACGCGCGAAGGCACCGCGATGCGCTTCCAGTACGACAAGCTGTAAATCCGCCACGCAAAAAAAGAGCGGCATGCCGACCGCCATGCCGCCAACCCCAACTCTGTTCTTTCCCGCCGCGTCTAGAACTTCATCCCGACGCCCACGCCGACGATCAGCGGATCGATGTGCAGCGTGCCGATGCCCTTGTCACCGAGCGTCGCATCGGTGCTCATCCAGATCTTCTTCACGTCGACGTTCACGAACACCTTCTTCGTCACCTGCACGTCCACGCCGAACTGCAGCGCGGGGCCGAAGCTGCTCTTGTCGATCGACACGCCCTGCCCGCCGACGTTGAGCCCGTTGTTGTAGAAGTACGTGTAGTTCAACCCCGCGCCGACGTACGGACGCACCTTGCCGGCATGGTTGAAGTGATACTGCAGCAGCAGCGTCGGCGGCAGCACGCCCACGCCGCCGAGATTGCCGAGGCTCGACGTCATCTGGTGTCGCGACGTGCCGAGGATCAACTCGACACCGAGGTAATCGCGGATCATGTACGTGAAGTCGAGCTCGGGCACGATCGCGTTGTTCACGCCGACGTTGAGCGCGCCCAGCGTGTCGCTCGCGCGCTCGTTCGGCTGGATGCTGATCGCGCGAAGCCGAACCAGTACGTCACCCTGGTTGATGCCGTCGCCCGGCGACGCCGCGTGCGACAGCGAAGGTATCGCGACGAAGCTTGCCGCGACGGCGGCAGCGGTGACACAAGTTCGAATCGTTTTATGCATGGTACGGACCCCCAAGGAATGGTTTCCATTCTCCCTGTAGGGTCTTTTCGTCATCTTGATATCCGTCAAGCCAGCGTAAACGTGGGACGGTTTGCCGCAGGCTCGCTCGCACAGCCCGTCAGCAGCAGGTCGAGCAAGTCGCGCACGCTGCGGATCGCTCGGCCGAACGGCAACGCTTCACGGCCGCGGAAGAACAGCCCGTTCGCGACGTCGCCGCGCAACGCGGCCGCCAGCCGCGTGTCGATGCAGAAATGGCCGAACTTCTCGATGCCGTCGCGCAGGCCGCAGACGCTCAGGCATTCGAGCGCGGTCGGGCAGCGCTGCTTGAATGCGCCGAGCTTGTTGCGGATGCGCGTCTCGTTGCGCAGGTAACGATCGAGCCACGGCGTCTTCACCGCGCGCGCGGGCAGCCCCGTCACGCTGACGAATTCGACGATGTCGTCGGGCGTCGCCTCGGCGAGCACGCGCTTGAAGTCCGGATGCGCATCGCCCTCTTCCGTCACCGCGAACGGCGTCCCGACCTGCACGCCGTTCGCGCCGGCCGCGAACGCCGCGCGCACCATGTCGTGACTGTTGATCCCGCCCGCCACGATCAGCGGGATCGTCTCCCGCGCGAGGCCGAGCGATGCCATCACCTGGGCGGTTTCGTCGAGCACGTGCGCGAAATCGAAACGAGGGTCGTGCATGTCGCCGATCTGCGTGACGCCGAGGTGGCCGCCCGCATGCGCAGGATGCTCGATCACGATCGCATCGGGCAGCCGCCCCTTCTTCATCCACTTCTTCAGCACCAGCGCGATCCCGCGGCTGTCCGACAGGATCGGGATCAGCGCGATGTCGTGTCCTTGCGTGAGATCGGGCAGATCGAGCGGCAGGCCCGCGCCCATCACGATCGCGTCCGCGCCTTCGTTGCACGCGACACGCACGTAGTCCGCATGTGCGCTCACCGCCTTCATCACGTTGACCGCGATCATCCCGCGCCCTTCGCCGTAGGTCTTCGCGAGACGGATCTCGCGTGCCAGCGCGTCGAGGTTCGCGGCTTCGAGCGTCGCGCGATCGGGTTGCGCGCGGCAACGCGCGAGCAAGTCGGCATGATGGTGGCGCAGGTCGATGCTCGCGATCGTGCCGACCGCGCCTTCGCGCGCGACGCTGCCCGCCAGCCGGTGCGCGGAGATACCGACGCCCATGCCGCCCTGCACGACAGGCAGCAAGGTGCGGCCGCGAATCGTCAGCGGCGGAAAGGAAGTGCGTACGGTCATCTGAAACCTCGTCGGAACATCGGAACCGCGATGATCGACGATCCACAGCCACGCACCTTGACGGCCGTCAATAAAAAAACGGCACGCGAGCGTGCCGTTTCCGGTTCGTGCGGCGCGAAGCGCTCAGGCCGGCTTCGCCGCCTTGAGCTGCATCGACTTGTACTCGAGATACTCTTCGAGCCCGTACGCGCCGTTCTCGCGGCCGTACCCGGACTGCTTGTAGCCGCCGAACGGCGCGGCCATGTTCCACACGCCGCCGTTGATGTCGACCTGCCCCGTGCGGATGCGGCGCGCGACGCGCATCGCACGCTCGTCGCTGCCGGCCCACACCGCGCCGCCAAGCCCGTACGGCGAATCGTTCGCGATGCGCACGGCTTCGTCTTCGTCGCGGTACGTGATGATCGACAGCACCGGCCCGAAGATTTCCTCCTGCGCGATCGTCGAGGTCGGATCGACGCGGCCGAACACGGTCGGCTTCACGAAGAAGCCTTTCGCGAGGCCGTCCGGCAGGCCCGTGCCGCCCGTCACGAGTTCCGCGCCGTCGTCGATCCCGCGCTGGATGTACGACTGCACGCGTTGTTGCTGCACGGCCGACGCGAGCGCGCCGAGACGCGTCGTCTCCTGCCGCGGATCGGCCGGAACGTACGCTTCGGCCGCGACCTTCGCGAGTTCGCGCGCCTCTTCATAGCGCGCTTCCGGCACGAGCATCCGCGTGTGCGCCGAGCAGGTCTGGCCCGCGTTCAGGTAGCACGCGTTGACCGTCCCCTTCACGGCTGCCGCGAAATCCGCGTCGTCGAGAATCACGGATGCCGACTTGCCGCCCAACTCGAGCGCGACGCGCTTGACGCTCGCGGCCGCCAGTTCGGCCACGCGCTTGCCCGCGCGCGTCGAGCCGGTAAACGACACCATGTCGACATCGGGATCGGTGGCCAGCACCTCGCCGACGACCGGGCCGTAGCCGCACACGAGATTGAACACGCCGGCCGGCAGCCCCGCTTCATGGATCGCCTCGGCGAGCATGAACGCGTTGAGCGGCGCGATCTCGGTCGGCTTCAGCACGACCGTGCAGCCGGCCGCGAGTGCCGGCGCGACCTTCAGCGTGATCTGGTTCAGCGGATAGTTCCACGGCGTGATCGCCGCGACGACGCCGACCGGCTCGCGCACCACCAGCGAATTGCCGACCTTCGCCTCGAATTCGAACGACTCGGCGAGCTTGGCATACGCGTTCCAGTTGTAGATCGGGCCGCCGACCTGGACCGCGCGCGACAGCTTGATCGGCATTCCGACTTCGCCCGTGATCGACTGTGCGAGTTCCTCGCTGCGCGCCTGCAGGTTCTCGGCGATCTTGCGCAGGTAGCCTGCGCGCGTCGCGGGCGGCGTCGCGGCCCACGCGTCGAACGCAGCGCGCGCAGCGCGAATTGCATCCTGCGCGTCGGACGGCAGGCCTTCCGGAATCCGGCCGATCACGGCCTCGGTGCCCGAATCGATCACGTCGATCGTGCCGGTGCCCGCCGGTGTGCGCCATGCGCCGTCGATATAGAACTGATCGTAGATTTTCATCGTCGTTTCCTGTCTCCCGGAAAGGGAACATTCTAACCATCCGCACCACTCCGGGTGCGCCGCATGGCCCGCATCGTGCTATGTTTTTAGTATCGACGCCGGCTTCCGCGGCCTGGGCCGCCCGGAATCGATGCCTTTCGTGAGCGCTGCCATGACCGACGCATCCCATACCCTCGGCTCACAGGACCGCCTGGAGCTGCTTTGCTGGCTCACCTGCGGCAATCTCGGCGCGTTTTACCTCAACGAAGCGTGGCCGGACGCCACGTTCCAGGTCCAGGCGGCACACCGCTGGCTCGACCACCATCTGCGGCAGGCCGACTGGCTTGCGATCGCAAAGCTGGCCGCGCTCGCGCAGGACATCGCGAAACGGCACGCCGGCTTCGTCGACGCGCCGTGGGCGCGCGACGCGGTCGAGGAAATCGTCGATACCGACGATCTCGACTATCGGGCGAAACTCGTGCAATGGGTGTACGAAGACTGCTGCAAGGCGCTGGCCGACAAGCGGCTCGCGGATTGACGCGCGCCTCGGGCGCAGCCGGCAGCGCGGCATGCGGAAGGCAGCTAGGCGGCTGGCCGGTCTGCATCGGCAACCGCCGTGAATCGTCGGCACGCAACGCGCGCGTGGCCTGACAATTTCCCTGCACCGGGCGACGGATCGGACGATAGTCGCCGAAACAACGCACCGGGCATGGCGACGCGCCGCATCGGCGGCGAAATGCATGCGCGGGCGGCGGTCACACGGCTTGCGCCGCCGTTCGATATCGTGCGCACCGTCACAAAGCGCACGCCCCCGCGCTTACAGCAGCGATTTCCCTTGCGCCAGCACCTTGTCGCAGATCTGCTTCGTCACCTGCTGCTTCAGGCCGCCGCCGCTCAGGTCGAGCTTGTTGCCGTTGCCGGCATCGAGCACCCCGCTCGCGCCGCTGGTGTAGCTGCTGTCGGACGATGCATTGCCGCCGAGCTTGCCCATCAGCGCGTCCTTCACCGACGATGCGCCGCCGGACGCGCCGCCGAGATAGTTGTTCTGGATGCAGAACTGCAGCAGGCCCGCGACGTTGCCGGTGCTGCCCGGCATCAGCGACGAACCGCCGCCGCCCGTCAACGCGCCGCCAAGGCCGCCGAGATTACCGAGCGCGCCGCCGGCGCTGCTGCCCGAGTCGCCACCGCCGCCCCCGACCTGTTTCAGGACATCGCCAAGCTGCGCATGGGCCACCGAAAACGGCGCGAGCAATCCGATCAGCGCGCCGGCAACGGTCGCGCGGTATAGACGTGCATTCATGTGAAGCCTCCCGGTTGTGACTGAGTGAGTACCGCGAATCGAATCCAAGGATACTCAATCAACCCGTGCATGACAGCCTTCGTGCGCGGCCTGAAAGGTCAGGCATCGTGATATCGCGGCGATTTGACAATACTTGACGGGGTGCCGTGTCCGGTACCCCCGGTTCGACGCGCGAGTCGATTGCACCCGCTCGCAATCGCCATTCCGTTTCGCCGCCGCGCGCGAAGCGTCATAGAATCGTCGTCGTCGGCCATTCGGACCATCCGGCCCGATCTCACACCGAACATGAAGGACACTCGCGTGGCGCTCGCCTACCGATTTCTACTGATCGCCGGCGCATCGACCGCGCTGATTGCCGGTTCCGGCGCCGCCCGCGCGGCACCCGCGCCCGCAGCGGCGGCTACCGTGGCGTGCCCGTCGCCTTCGTTCGACCGCTATCCGGCACCCGCCGCAAGCGCGCCGCGAAAGCCGGCCGCGGCGCCCCGGCTGACCAGCAAGGAGGCCCACCTCTACCGCACCGTCATTCGCGACGCATTCACGCAACCGGCCAATTTTGCCGGCCACTATCGCGTCGCGATCTGGGGTTGCGGAACGGATTGCCGGAATTTCGCGATCGTCGACAAGTACACCGGCGCGACGTACACGATGCCCGGCGTGAAGGCTATCTCGGGCGTCATGGGCAACGACGACGAACGCGTCGATTTCCGCGCCGGCAGTGCGCTGCTGATCGTCGCGGGCTGCTTCAACGACGACTGCGACGACAACAACGCGAAGGCCGCACGGTTCTTCTACGAATGGACCGGCACACGGTTGCGCCCAGCCGGCACCTGTCCGCTGGCCATCGAACCGCTCCAGTAGCCGGCCCGATCGATGCGCCAGCCGCCGCCCGGCACGACTTGCGCTATCGTTCCGGTACCCCCTAACGGCGCGCCCACACGCGATGTCAATTCACCTCAGTTTCGACGACGGACCCGGCCCTTCGACGCCGCCCTTGCTCGACGTACTGCGCGCCGCCTCATGCGAGGCAACCTTCTTCCTGCTCGGCAAGAACCTGACGGGCGCGCTCGACGTCGCGGCGAGGATGGCGCGCGAAGGCCATCGACTCGGCAATCACACCTATTCGCACGCAAGGCCGGGCGCGCTGGCAGACGACGTGCTGATCGACGAGATCGACGCGACTGACGCGCTGATTCGCGAGGCCTATCGCCGAGCCGGCGTTCCCGTGCCGGATGCAATTCCGTTGCGCCTCCCTTACGGGCTGGTGCCGCAAGACAATCGCACCGGCGTGCTTGCGCGTCTGCAGCGCAAACACACGGGCTGGACCGCGATACTGGACGACTGGCAGCGCCCGGCGCCATCACCTCAGGCGCTGTTCGGTGCGATGTGCGCGCATGTCGACGCCAGCGCGGCACGGCATCGCGACGTGCTGTTCTGCATGCACGACGGATCGCGGCATGGAGAAGCCCGTCCCAACACAGTCGAAGCCGTGCGCCTGTTCCTGACTCGACAGGACTGACGGCCGGTTAGCTTCCGGGCGCCGCGCCGTCCAGCAACTGCCGCCAGCCACCGAGAAATCCGATGCCGGGCCCCGGCATCCACAGGCCGCGCTGCGCAGCTTCCAGATGGATCAGCGTCTGGTCCGCACAGAACAGGGCCATCAGCGCATCGTGGTTGTCGCGCATCCAGTCCGGCACAGCATCGCGCCGCGTCGCTGCATAGGCCTGCAGGCCTGCGTCCCATCGCCATGCATCGAATACGAAGCGATCGTCCCTGCCCGCATCGCGCGACAGCGCAAACAGCGCAAAGGCCGCTTCGAGCCACTGCGCGCCCTGCCCGACATCGTCGAAATCGAGCACGCCATTCACCGCGCGGCCTACATACAGCAGGTTGCCCGCGTGATAGTCGCCGTGCAGCCAATGCACCGGCCCCGTCAGCCAGCGTGCCGCGGCGGCGAGATGCGCGCCGATCCGCCGGATCATCGTCTCGTAGTGGCTGCCCCAATCGCCCGGCAAGGACGGCATCGCGCGCGCCGATACGCGCGCATGGCGCGCCGACAGCCACGCCAGCGGCGCCGATTCGCTTGCGGGTATCGCCTCCAATGCCGCATGCAGATGTGCCAGCGTGCGCATCGCATCGATCGCGCCCGCTTGCGCATCGTCGGGCAGGCCGGGACTGCCGTCGATATGCTCGAACAGATGCAGCCAGCTTCCATTGGGGGCCTGCGCACCGGATTGCGCGTCCACGGTCGGCCTCAGTCGCGGCAGCGCGGGCAGCATCGACGCTGTGCGCGGATGGCCGAGATGGTCGAGTATCGACGCCTCGCGATGCACCTGCTCGACCGGTTTGCCGGACCACGACACGCGCAGCACCGCGTGGCCCGAATCGCACTCGACGAGATACGTTTTGTTAGTATGGCCCGACGACAGCGCCTGCATGCGCGCCGGCCTGATGTTCCAGTGCCGGTGAAGCCAAGGTTCCAGCGTTTTCACGTCACTCCTACTCGTTGCATTGACCATGTCAGAGCGTCCTTCGGCCCGCATGCGGGACATCAACATCGAATGGCTGACACGCGCCGCCGAATTCGACCATCTGTTCCAGACGCGCTGGCTCGGCGAGCGCTTCTTCCATCTGCCCGGCGACATGCTCGCGCTCCAGGAACTGATCTGGCGCGAGCGCCCCGACTGCATCGTGCAGACCGGCATCGCGGCGGGCGGCGGCGTCGTGTTCTCCGCGTCGATGCTGGAATTGACGGGCGATCGCGGCCGCGTCGTCGCGATCGAACCGCGCCTGCGCGACGAGGTCAGACAGCGCCTGCAATCGCACCGGCTCGCCCATCGCATGGAACTGATCGAAGGCGAGTCGTGCGCGGCCGATACGCTCGCATCGGTGCGCGCGCAGATTCGCGACGGCGCGCGCGTGATGGCGATCCTCGATCTCACGCATACCCACGCGCACGTGCTGCGCGAGCTCGAATGCTATGCCGCACTCGTGACGCCCGGCAGCTACGCGATCGTGATGGATACCATCATGGAGTATCTGCCGGCATCGATGTTCGACGGCAAGCCGTACGGCAAAGGCAACAACCCGGCCACGGCCGTGCGTGAATTTCTCGCCCGCGACGACCGGTTCGAAGTCGACCAGGACATCGAAGACCGCGTGCTCATGACGCTGTCGCCAGGCGGCTTCCTGAAGCGAGTTCGCTGATCAGGCGAGCGGCCTGCGCCGAGCCGTCGCGCGCGTAGCTCGCGCGGATCCGCGCCGCATGCTCGCGCAACGAACCCGGACACAACAGGCGTTCGAGCGCCTCGGCAATGTCCGCCACGCCGGCCTGCTGCAGATCCAGCCGGCAACCCGCGCCGGCCCGCTCGACGAAGTGCGCCGAATGGAACTGGTCGTTGCAGAACGGCGACAGCAGCATCGGCACGCCACAGGCGAGCGACTCCATCACCGAATTCGCGCCGCCGTGGCTGACGAACGCGTGGGTGCGCCGCAGCAGCGCCAGTTGCGGCGCATAACGCACCGCGACGACGCGCGCGTCGTCGGCCGGCAGCAGATCCGAATCGATCAGTTCGCCCACCGACAGCACCAGTTGCGCCGACGTCGTGCGCGTCGCATCGATGACCTTGGCGAACACATCCGGGTGGTAGTAAAGCTGGCTGCCGAGCGACATGTAGACGAGCGGGCGATCCGCGTCGAGGCGTTCCCACGGGAACGGCGTCTCGTCGCCGCGCGGGCCGGACGGCAGCGCGGGGCCGACCAGCTCGACACCCGGCGGCGGCGCGCCGACCAGCGCGTCGGTCGTGAACGCGAGCGTCAGATGCGGCGACAGGATGTCGCAACCGCGAAAGCGCGCGTCGAGCCCGTAGCGCGCAAACAGGCGCGTGCGTTCCGGCGCGAGCCATCGCACCGTGCGCAGCAGTTCCGAATCGAGATCGTCCGGCAGCACCGGATTCAGCGAATTGGACATCGCGACCCACGGCAGCCCTTCCAGTTCGGCGGCAATCGCCGCCGCATAGAGCAGCGGATCGATCACGACGACGTCCGGCTGCCATTCGCGCAGGACCGCGCGGATGCCGTCCACCTGCGCGGGTGCAAGGTCGATCAGCAGCGTGCGGATCCAGTGCCGCAGCCAGTCGGCGTCGCGAATGTTCGCAGCGAAGCTCGCGCCGCGCGACAGGTCGTGCCGTTCGGGCGTCTCGCGCGGCCCGACGAATGCGAAATCGCCGGCGCCATCGAGCTGCTCGCTGATGTCGGCCGGCGCGTAGAACGCAACGTCGCAGCCGGCGGCGCGCAGATGCTGGGCCGGGCCGATGCAGGGATTGACGTGACCCTTCTCGGGCACCACGCAAAACAGGATGCGTTTCATCAGGGTCTCAGGTTGGGCGATGCGCAGCATCGAGGTGGTCGAGGATCAGGGTCAGCGTTGCCCACAGTACGCGTTCGGTATCCGCCTGCAGCGTGGGTGCGGCAAGACCGAGCAGGTCGGCTAGCGCGCGCGTACGGTCGCGATCGAGCAGCGCCGCGAGATCCATCGCCGGTGCGAGCCGCCCGCGCTTGGGGCCCTGCACGAGACGGTCCGGCAGATTCAGGCGCGCACCGAGATCGCGCAGGCACTGCTTGTTCGGGTCGGGCGCGATGCTCGTCAGATGCCCGACGACGACGGCGTCGACAAACGGCGGATGCAGGTCGACCGACGCCGCATCGAACAACGCATGGCACAACGGCAGATAGTTGGCCGACTGGTCGCGGCGCAGCACCTGATCCGCGCCGTCCCCGGTGATGGCCACTTCGACACCGTCCGCGGCCATCGCCTCGGCCAGCAGCAGCTTGGCGACCGGATGAAGGTTGAACATCGGTTCCTCGACCGCGTGGGTCGTTCTCGGCAGGGCGGCCACGAAATCGGCTTCGTTCGCATGGACGATCTTCACGCTCGCCTGCATCTGCCCGGCCAGTTCGAGCGCCGCGTCGCGTTCGCAGTAGTCCGGCATGTCGGTGGCGAGGATGTAGGACGTCACGCGTTGCTGCGCGCCGAGTTCGCGCAGCAACGCGAGCAGCAGCGCCGAATCGAGCCCGCCGCTCAGCGCCAGCGCGACGCGCTTGCCGCTGTCGAGCGCGCGCTGCAGCGACGCGCGCAGCACGGTCTCCAGATCGGCGCGCTGCGGCCGTTCGGGCGCCGGCTGCACCGCCAGCCCTTGCGGCGAACGGATCAGCGCATGGCCGGGCGGCACCGCCAGCACGTCACGCAGCACGGTGCGGCCGAGCAAACGCTCGCCGCTCAGGTAGCCCGCGATGGCCGCCGCGTCCGGCGCGCCGGACGGTTGCCCCGACGCGTGCAGTACGGTCCGGATACCGGATGCCGACAGGCCGCTGCGCGGATGGTAGTGCAGGCGATGGAAGCCGAACAGGTCGCGCGTGCCGACGATCATGGATAACGAGCCTTCAAGGTGTCCACTTCGATGCGTTTCAGAATGCGATGCGGCGCCACCGGCGCGCTGCCGCCCTGGCAATGCAGGCACGCTTCGAGCGGCGCCTCGCGTTGCAGATAGGCCAGCATCGCGTCGAGCATGCCCGCATCGTCGCGCAGCGGCAGGCCGTCGGACCGGAAATCCTTCTCGCCCTTGTAGAGCGTATGGAAATGCGCCGGACGCGTGCACGTGTAGAACATGCCGTCGCGAATCATATGGCAGCGCTCGCGGATCCAGCAATCGTGATAGAGGCGCTGCGCTTCATCGCGGTCCGTGCCGGGATGTGCGCGATTCATCGTCGTGAATACGTCCTGCACCTTCCAGTTCAGGCGCACGTCGAAACGCGCGGCCTGACGCTCGACATACGCGATCAGGTCAGGCAAAAGTGCCGGCTTCGGATAGCGCGAGATCGTCAGCGCATCCACCGCCTGCCAGAACGCGTCCGGCATCTCGCCGAGCTTCAGCCCGTTCGTCGTGACGGAGATCACCGGCGCGATGCCCGTCGCGCGCACGCGTTCGATCAGTTCGACGAGGGCCGGATGCAGCAACGGTTCGCCACCGACCAGTTTGAACATGCGCGGGCTCAATACCTTCGCGGCCTTGCGCAGATCGGCCTCGATCGATTCCGGGCTCGCATGCCACTCGGGCAGCAACGGCGACAGCGAGCAGCATTCCGCGCAGGTCAGGTTGCAGTGATCGACGATATGCGCTTCCAGCGAGCGCGTCCTGACGCGCCCGTCTTCGACGCGGTAATCGCGATCCAGCGGCGGCGGGAACACATGCTGCCGCTCGCCGGACGGCGTCGGATTCGAAATCGGGTTCAGATTCGCATTCACTTCAGCTTCCTGCTTCCACGCAACGGGAAAAGAAATCGACGAGACGGCCGCGCGCGTCCACCATCGCGGACGCCATCGTCACCGCCCCGTTCAGGTGCGCGGCGAAGCGCGACGGATCGTCGAGCCAGCCTTGCACGACCCAGAGCTTCAGCGCGTGCTGCAGACAGGCGGCATCGACCGCCCATGCGATGCGCGCGGGATTCACCGGCCGGCCCCGTCGATACGCACGCACGAAGGCTTCCGCCAGGTGCGGCGCCTCCAGCGGCAGATGATTCAGGCAGCGCACCAGTTCGTATTCGCGCGGTGCGCCGATCGACGCTTCCCAATCGAGGATCAGCGGCGGCAGCGTGCCCGTGAACAGATAGTTGAACTGGTTGTAGTCGTTGTGGATCGGGTGCTGCGGATCGTCGGCGGGAAACGCTTCGATGCTGCCGGGGTAGTAGCGGTCGAGCATGCGCAGCGCGAGGTCGACGTAGTGATACAGGTGCGCGGCGCTGTCGTTCGAGCGTGCGCGATTCATTGCGTCGAGCAGGCTGCGGCGTACTTCATCTGCGTCGATCGCAGTCAACCGCGCACGGATCGTGCCGAGCGATGACAGATGCAATTGCTCGAGGCTCAGGTGCAACGCGGCCAGGCTCGCGCCGAGCGCATCCCATTCGGCCGGCGAAAACGTGTCGTACGTTCTGAACTGCCCGGCTTCCCAGCGCGTCAGCATCGCGTGCGAGCTCGGGACCGTCCACAGCAATGCGCCGGCCGTCGTGCGTTTCAGCGTCTGCACACGGAAGCGCGCATCGCCGTGCGTCTCGAAATGCGCGAGGACGGCGGCTTCCCTGGCCGCGCGCGCATGATGCCCGGGCGCGTAGAGCTTGACCGCTACGCCGCCGTCAGCGGTCGGCAGATGCCACACGCGTTCGCCGACCCGGCGCGGCGGCCCGCTTCGGCCGAGCGCGTAGGCGTCGCGGATCTCGTCGAAGGTGGCGGCGTGCGGGTTCATTCAGATGTGCTCGGCCGGCCCGTGCCGATACGGATGGCCGGTAAGGAAGGTGTTGTGCCCGACGTAGCGCAGCTTGTACATCGCCGGCCGGAACAGCACCGAAGGATCGTTGTTCGCGATGCCGAGCAGCGGATACAGGTCCTGCCGCACGAAGAACGCGTTGTTGCCCATGTCGTCGCAGCAGACGAGCTCATACCCCTTCTGCCTGCCGAGGTGAACGAGCGATTCGAGGCTGGCGCCGTAATAGGTCGATCCGTCCCATTCGTGGTCCGGATTGAAGCACATGACCCAGCGCTCGGGCGGCGTGTAGTACGGGTTGTATTCGATCACGACGATGCGCGGCCGGAATGCCTGCAGGCCGCGCCACACCCAGTAGTCGTTGCCGTCGATATCGATCGACAGCAGGTCGAAGTCGGCCGGCGTGTTCGCATCGGCGAGCAACTGGTCCACCGTGTCGGGCTGCACGCGGTCGTGGTGCAGGCGGACGCGATCCGCGCCCGCGTAGTGGGCAGCGAGCTTGCCGAAGCGGTACGTGCTCCCCTCCACCAGCACGCCGCTCCAATCCTGTTCGCGCAGCAGCCGCGCGGTGTTGCTGTTGCGCAGGCCGTCGCTCGCGCCAATGTCGACGCAGAAGCGGTTGGCCGGCGCGATCCGCTCCATCAGTCGCGCCAGGATGCTTTCCTCGGTGCCCTGCGCGTACAGGCTTTGCGCAAGGCCGGACAGGTCGAGCGTGGGAGGATGGTCCTGCATCGAGGGGGCGGCTCCGGGTCGGAATGGGATCGGCGTTCGGTGGGTAATTTACCCGAAGTCGTTTGACGGAAGGAAGCTGGAATTCGCGACGCCGTCGGGCTTCGCCGGCGTGGACATGAAAAAGCCCGCATCGACGAGGCGTCGATGCGGGCCTGATAGGTTTCCGGCGGCCTCGCTCCATGCGCCCGGCTTCATGCTGTCTAGCCGGGGCACGCGAACGAAAGCGTCAGGACAATTACTCCTGCCCCTGGCTCGTCAGGAATTCCTCGTAATTACCGCCGAAGTCGAACAGCGTGCCGTCCGTCTTCACTTCGATGATCCGGTTGGCCAGCCCGCTCACGAATTCGCGGTCGTGCGAAACAAAGATCAGCGTGCCTTCGAATTGCTCGAGCGCGATCTGCAGCGACTCGATCGATTCCATGTCCATGTGGTTGGTCGGCTCGTCCATCAGCAGCACGTTGTGGCGGCCGAGCATCAGCTTGCCCCAGATCATGCGGCCCTTCTCGCCGCCCGACAGCACCTTCACCGACTTCCTGATGTCGTCCGACGAGAACAGCAGGCGGCCGAGCGTGCCGCGCACCATCGTCTCGTCGTCGCCGTCCTTGCGGTACTGGTCGATCCAGTCCATCAGCGTGATGTCGTTCGGGAACTCCTCGTACGTGTCCTGCGGCATGTAGCCGACATTCGCGTTCTCGGACCACTTCACCGTACCGTGTTCGAGCGCGAGCGCGCCGAGCAGCGAACGCAGCAGCGTCGTCTTGCCTGCACCGTTCTCACCGATGATCGCGATACGCTCGCCCGGCTGCACCGACAGGTTGAAGTTCTGGAAGATCGTGCGCTCGTACTTCTTCGTGATGTCTTCAGCGACCACCGCGACGTTGTGCAGCTTCTTCTCGAACTCGAAGCGGATGAACGGGTTCTGGCGCGACGACGGCTTGAATTCCTCGATCTTGATCTTGTCGATCTGCTTCGCACGGCTCGTTGCCTGGCGGGCCTTCGACTTGTTCGCCGAGAAACGGCGCACGAAGTCCTGCAGTTCGGCGACCCGCTCCTTCGCACGCGTATTCGCCGCGGCCTGGCGCTCGCGCGCCTGCGCCGATGCGAGCATGTAGTCGTCGTAGGTGCCCGGCCAAACCTTCAGCGTGCCGAAGTCCATGTCGGCCATGTGCGTGCACACCGAGTTCAGGAAGTGACGATCGTGCGAGATGATGATCATCGTCGAGTTGTACTCGTTGAGCGTTTGCTCGAGCCAACGAATCGAGTTGATATCGAGGTTGTTGGTCGGTTCGTCGAGCAGCAGCACGTCAGGCTTCGAGAACAGCGCCTGCGCGAGCAGCACGCGCAGCTTCCAGCCCGGCGCGACGTCGCTCATCGTGCCGCGGTGGAACTTCTCCTCGATGCCGATGCCGAGCAGCAGCGCGCCCGCGCGCGCCTCGGCGTCGTAGCCGCCGTATTCGGCGAACTTGCCCTCGAGCTCGGCCGCGTGCATGTAGTCGTCGTCGGTGGCTTCCGGGTTCGCGTAGATCGCGTCACGCTCGGTCATCGCGGCCCACATCTCGGTGTGACCCATCATCACGACGTCGAGCACGCGCACGTCTTCGTACGCGAACTGGTCCTGGCGCAGCTTGCCGAGACGCACGTTCGGCTCCAGCGCGACGTTGCCGGCGCTCGGCTCGAGGTCGCTGCCGAGGATCTTCATGAACGTCGACTTGCCACAACCGTTCGCGCCGATCAGACCATAGCGGTTGCCCTCGCCGAATTTGACCGAGATATTCTCGAACAGGGGCTTTGGCCCGAATTGCATCGTGATGTTGGCAGTAGAAAGCACGGCTGGTCCCGTTAAGAGATAAATCGACGGAAAACCGTGTATTTTAGCAGGTGTCGGAGAAACTGCCGACCACACCGTTCCGGCCCCGCCAGTCTGCCCGCCACGCCGGGCACCTGACGGTGCCCTCGCGCATCACTTGCCGGCCTTCGCGGCCGCCTTCTGCGCCGCCTTTGCGTTTATCTGCCCGAACAGTTCCGAGCACGGCACATCGCGGTTGTTGCTCGGTGCGATCAGCGGGATCAACGCCGCGAGCGGGTTGATCAGCCCGAGCCCGACCATCGCGCCGGCACGCAGCGCGAGCGCGCCCGCATCGACGCCGACGTTCGGGTTCTTGAACGTGCCCTTCGCGTACAGCGGCGAGCGCAGCGAGAAGACCCGGAAGCCCTTCGTATGTGGATGGATCTTCAGGTCGAGCGTTTCGTCGCGCAGGCTGATCGGGCCGTCGACGTTGATCAGCGCATCGTCCGTATCGAGCGCGAATACCTTCGGGTCGAGAATCCCGTTGGTCGCGACGAAGTCGATCGCCGCGCAATTGATCTTCACGTCGTTGTTGCCGAACAGCTTCTCGTAGACGACGTTCGCGACGTTCAGCCCCGCCGCTTCCATCAGCAGGCGGCTGATGCGGCCGTCCGTCACGAGCGCCTTCACTTCGCCGGTCGACGTCGCGGCCAGCGCGGCCGGCGAGTTGCCGGTCGCCGACAGCGACGCGTCGCCGTTGATCTCGCCAAGCGCCGACTGCATGACCTTCTGCGTCGGGAACAGTTGCTTGAGCTTCAGGTGCCGCGCGGCCATCGTGAAGCGGCCCTTCAGCGGCGCGCCGCTGCCGTCGAGATGCGCGGTCGTCGCGAGCGTACCGCCCGCGACGCCGAACTGCAGCGGTTCGAGCGACAGCACGCCATCCTGCATCACGATGTGCGTGTACAGGTTGGTGATCGGCAGGTTCGCGCTCTTGACCAGCTTGCGGCCCGTGAACTTGACGTCCGCGTCGAGCGCGCGCCAGCGATCGGTACGGAAGGTCTCGACCGGCAGCACGCGGCCCGACGGCTGGTGCGTCGTGTCGCCGCGCTTGGCCTTGCTCGCGGCCGTATCCGCGCCGATCACCGGTGCGAGATCGGAGAACTGCAGCAGGTTCGACACCAGTTCGCCCGACAGCTTCGGCCGCGGCTCGCGCTGCGCGTAGGTCAGCGTGCCGCCGAGATCGCTGCTGCCGACGCGACCATTGAAGTTCTCGTAGCGGAACGTGCTCGCGTGCTGCTTGAAGTTGCCGATCAGCCGCCCTTCGGTCGCGTAAGGCGGCGTGTCGGGCAGCGTGATGCCGGTGAGCTGGTAAAGATGCGACATCGACGTGCCCTGCAGCCACAGCCGCAGGTCGATCGCCGCGAGATGCATCGGATCGGTCAGCGTGCCGACGATCGCGAGCCGCGTGTCGCCGGCCTTCACGTCGGCCTGCAGCGGGAACGGCCGCGACGCATCCTGGATCGCCAGCACGCCGCCGAGCTTGCCGGTACCGCTGATCGGCACGTTCTTGTAGCGGCCGTCGACCTTCAGCCCGAACGCATAGGTCGGGCCGGACGGCTTCGCGGGCGCCGCGGCGCCGCTTGCGCCAGACGCGGCCGATGCAGAAGAAGCGGACGAAGCAGAAGAAGCCGAAGAAGCCGAAGCAACGGAAGATGCAGCCGAAGCACCCGCGGACGACGCCGCACTCGCAGCCTGCGCCGCGGAAGCACTCGACGCGGCCTCCGCGTTGGCCTTCGCGCTCAGTTGCGCGGCGCCGTGCTTGCCGACACGCTGCGCCGACGCCGCACGCGACGTCTGTTCCTGCTCCTTCAGCACGTCGCCGAGCGGGATCGGCTGCCCGAGCGTATCGATCGCGACAGTCAGGTCGGCCTTCGTGATCGCGTCGTGATACGTGACGGTGCCCTTCGCGAAGCCGAAGCTGTCGAGCCGTACCTTCCATGGCGACGGCTGCGACGATTGCTTGAACTGGAACGTCCACGTGTTGCTGCCGTCGGCGAGCCGCTCGAGGTCGACGGCAGGATTCACGACGTCGATCGACGGGATGACGATCTCGTGCGCGAGCAGCGGCAGGATCGCGAGATCGAAGTGCGCGGCATCGAGCGTGACGAATTTGGGCGCCTTTGCCCAGTCGGGATTGCCGATCTCGAGCTGCGTGGCCGAAAAGCTCGGCCAGGGCACCCATGCGCGCCAGCCGGTCTCGCCGTCGGGGCGGCGCCAACCGACCTTCAGGTCGCCGTTGATCGCGAACGGGCGGCCGAGTGCGGCACTCACCTGTTCGTTGACCCACGGTTTCGCGTGGTTCCAGTCGAACGTGAAGATAAAAACGCCGGCCGCCGCGATGAGCACCGCGACGATACCGACGACCCATGCAGCCGATTTGCCGATGGCTCGGGTTAGCGTCATGGCGGTTCCGTTGTTGTTCTGAAATGTTGCCGCACCATGCCGGGCCGCGTGCGTGGACGAACGGCGCACGACACCCGCGGCTTTTCAATCGGTATTATGACGCACGCCATGGTGACGTTTCGACGCCGTTAACGCTTTTTTTCATTTGTGACATGACAGCCCCCACCGGCCTCATCGATGCGCAGCGCATCACGCGGCGCGACGCCAGCAGCGGCAAGACCCTGCTCGCCCCGACCGATTTCAGCCTCGCAGCGGGATCGCGAATTGCTATCACGGGACCGTCCGGGTCGGGCAAGAGCGTGCTGCTGCGCGCGCTCGCGCTGCTCGATCCGCTCGACGGCGGCCATATCCTGTGGCGCGGCAGCCGGATCCGCCGCAGCGCGATCCCGCGCTACCGACGCAGCGTCGCATACGTGCGCCAGCGCCCCGCGCAGATGGACGGCACCGTCGAATCGCAATTGCGCTATCCGTATTCGCTCGCGATCTATCGCGATGCCGCGTTCGATCGCGCGCGCGCCGAAGCGCTCGCCGCGCAGGCCGGCCGCGGCCCCGACTTTCTCGACAAGCGCGCGAGCGACCTGTCGGGCGGCGAAGCGCAGATCGCCGCGCTGCTGCGCGTACTGCAGCTCGATCCCGACGTGCTGCTGCTCGACGAACCGACGTCCGCGCTCGATCCCGAATCGGTGCGCGCGATCGAGGCGCTCGTCGGTGCGTGGTTCGACGCGGCGCCCGACGCACGCGCGTACATGTGGATCTCGCACGATCCGGCCCAGGCCGCGCGGATCGGCACGATGCGGCTCGTCATGCAGGCCGGCGTGCTGCACGGGACCAACCCGATGGAGGCTGCACAATGAGCCCGGCACTGCAGGACCTGAGCCTCGTCGACGTCGGCATCGCCGCCGCGCTCGTCGCCGTCAACGGCGCGCTATCGGCGGCACTGTCGCTCGGCCTCGGTCGCAAGCTCGCGCTCGCAGCGGTGCGCACCGTCGTGCAGTTGCTCGCGATCGGCTACGTGCTCGGCTGGGTGTTCGGCCATCCGCATTGGTACGTCGTGTTGCCGCTCACAGCGCTGATGACGTTGATCGCCGGTTTCGCCGGCGCGGGACGCGGCAAGCACACGTACCGCGGCCAGCGCATCGACAGCGTCGCGTCGATCTGGTTCAGCAGCTGGTTCGTCGCGGCGGTCGGCCTGTTCGTCGTGATCCGCATCCATCCGTGGTACGCGCCGCAATATGCGATCCCGATCCTCGGGATGATTCTCGGCAATACGCTGACAGGCGTATCGCTCGGCGTCGAGCGGATGATGGAAGAACTCACGGCACGCCGCGACCGCGTCGAGACCGCACTCGCACTGGGCGCGACGCGCTGGGAAGCCGCGCAGGACGCCGCGCGCCAGGCCGTGCGCGCGGGCATGCTGCCGACGCTGAACCAGATGGCCGTCGTCGGCGTCGTCAGCCTGCCGGGGATGATGACGGGCCAGGTGCTGGCGGGCCAGTCGCCGCTGCAGGCCGTGCGCTACCAGATCGTGATCATGTTCCTGATCGCCGCGGCCTCCGCGCTCGGCACCGTCGGCGCGGTGCTGATGACTTATCGCCGACTGTTCTCGGCCGATCACCGCTTTCTCGCGTCGCGGCTCGAAGAGCGCGCGCACTGACACGCGGCGGCGCCGCGCGATGCGTTCGCCCGGTGCGCGGTCAGCGCGCGCCGCGGCGCTTGCCGAGCGCCTGCCGCAACGCGCCCGCGATGTCCGCGTCGGGCGCGAGCCCGTCGACCGATGCGACGAGCCGCACCGCGCGCGGCGTCGTCACATAGGCCTGCGCGCCGACATAGCCGCCGCTGCCGGCCGAGCGCGTCGTCACGACGAGCGCCTGCGGCGCCCGCGCGCCGAGGTCTGCCGTGAACACATCGGTGACCGTACCATCGCGCGCATGCAGCGTACCCGTCACGTAATCGTCGGTATCGAAGCCGGGCGCGGCATGTGCGGTCGAATACACGCGTACCGCGTAGCTGCCGATCGAGCACGGCTCGAGTGCACCGCTCGACACGACCGCCACCTGCTGCCGCGACGGCAGCTCGACCTTCTTCACGAAACTGCAATCGTCGGCCGCCTGCGCCTGCGCGGCGGCGAACGCAACGGCCGACAGCAGCACACGCATTCGGAGTTTCATCGGGATGTCGTTACCGGAAGATGATGATGCGGGCGAGCATAGCGTGACATGCGCATGACGTCACGCACCGCTGTCGCACGGCGAACCGATGCAACGCCGTTGCCGCGGCAACGTACAGCGAAGAAGGTCGCGGGAAAGCATCGTGACGGCGACACGAAATGGTCACGTGCCGCCCTGCCCGTCCCGCCAGTCGAACCCGTTGCGCGTGCACCGGACCAAACGCCGGCCCGCGCGCGCCGCTCAATGCTTGATCGACACCGTCACCTTCGTGCCATCGCTCATCGCGACGGACTTCGAACCGCCGTTGGTCGGGATCGACACCCACTTCACCTGGCTCACCGACACGACGTCCGGACACTGCAGCGACTTGCCGCCGGCCGTCACATTGCGCGTGCCCTTCGGCGCGGCCGCCTGGAAGCTCATCTGCACGTTGGCGACCCCCTTCGCATCGACCGACGGCGCGAGCCGCACCTGGGTCTGGCGCACCATCGCGCCGTTCTCGTCACGCGGCAGGTTGTCTGCGTTCGGGCAGCCGCTCGGCATCGCGACCGCGCCGCTCGGCGGCACCGACTTCCAGTTGAAGTCGTCCGTCTCGCCCGAGCGGATCTTGCGGGTCTCCTGCGTATTGCCGAAGGTCTTCGAGTCGACCTTGACGGTGTATTCGAGCTGTCCCGTACCGCCGCCCTTCAGGCTGCCCTTGACCGGCGGCGCCGCAAATACGCTCGCGCTGACGCACGCCGCCGCGAACACGACCGACCACGATGCGGCGACTGACAAGCTGCGTTGGCTCATGCTGACCTCCTTGTAATGCGGCGGCACGCGCGTGCCGCGCGGTTTTCGATGCATGATGCGCTGCCAGTCTACCGCCAAGCGGCAGGCAATGCGCCGCAAACGCATCGGGTGTTACCCCGCTTGCGTTCGCGACGTCGCAACCATATGTGCGATGCCGGCTCAGAAGCCGCTCAGCACGAGCTTGCCGATCGAGCGCCCGGCCTCGAGCAACTGGTGCGCGCGCCGCAGGTTCGCGGCATTGATCGCGCCGAGCTGCTCGCCGAGCGTCGTGCGCAGCGTGCCGTTGTCGACGAGCCGCGCGACTTCGCCGAGGATCCGGTGCTGCTCGATCATGTCCGGCGTCTCGAACATCGCGCGCGTGAACATGAATTCCCAGTGAAACGCGGCGCTCTTCGCCTTCAGCAGTTCGACCGGCACCGGCTTCTCGTTCTCGACGATCGTGCAGATGCCGCCCTGCGGCCGGATGACTTCCGCAGCGGCAGGGAAATGGCGGTCCGTGTCGTTGAACATCAGCACGTAGTCGACGTTCGGATGCCCGGCCTCGCGCAACTGCGCAGGCAGGTCGCCGAAATGGTCGACCACCGCATCCGCGCCGAGCGCGCGCACCCATTCGGCCGACGCCGGCCGCGACGCGGTCGCGATCACGTGCAGTTGGCCAAGCGCCTTCGCGAGCTGGATCGCGATCGAACCCACGCCGCCCGCGCCGCCGATGATCAACACCGACTTGCCGGCGTCCGCCCCCTGCGGCGACACGCGCAGCCGGTCGAACAGCGCTTCCCATGCGGTCAGCGCGGTCAGCGGCAACGCGGCCGCGGCGGCGAAGTCGAGCGTGCGCGGTTTCAGCGCGGCGATCCGTTCGTCGACCGCATGGAATTCGCTGTTCGCGCCGGGCCGCGCGATGCTGCCCGCATAGAACACTTCGTCGCCGGGCCGGAACAGCGTGACGTCGGCGCCAACCGCGACGACCGTGCCGGCGGCATCCCAGCCGAGCACCCGCGGCGTGTCCTCGACCTGCGGCTTCGGCGAGCGCACCTTGGTATCCACCGGGTTCACGGAAATGGCCTCGACCTTCACGAGCAGGTCGCGCGGGCCCGGCACGGGCTGCGGCAGCTCCACGTCGAGCAAGGCCTGCGGGTCGTCGATCGGCAGATAGCGGGTCAGTCCAACAGCTTTCATTACGAAACTCCTTTCACGGAAACCGGGCGGGCTGCGGCGCAGCCCCATGAACGTCATCGTAGGCAACCCGATCCTTCGAGAAAACCGCTATATTTCCTGAAACATTTTCAGGAATTTCAGAACAATGGCGTCCGATCCGATTCCGGCTCCCGACAAGCCGCTCGACCTGCTCGACGTCGCGCTGTTCGTGCGCGCGGCGCTGCTCGCGAACGTCACCGCGGCCGGGCGCGAATTCGGCGTTTCGGCCGCGGTCGCCAGCGCGCGTATCGCGCAGCTTGAGCGCCAGCTCGGCGCGCGTCTGCTGCACCGCACCACGCGCCGCATCAGCCTCACCCAGGACGGCGAGGTCTTCATGGCGCGCGCCGACGCGCTGCTGTCGGCCGCCGACGCCGCACGCGCATCGGTCGGCCGCGGCCGCAGCGAGCCGTACGGGCGGCTGAAGGTGTCGATGTCGTCGTCGTTCGGCCGCCAGCATGTCGCGCCGGTGATTCCCGCGTTCCTTCGCCGCTATCCGTCCGTGTCGCTCGACCTGCGGCTGTCCGACGAGATCGTCGATCTCGTCGACGACGGCTACGACGTCGCGATCCGCCTCGGCGCGCTGAAGGATTCGACGCTCGTCGCGCGCAAGCTCGCCGTGAACCGCCGTGTGCTGTGCTGCTCGCCCGCGTATCTCGCCGCACGTGGCACGCCGCGCCATCCGGCCGACCTCGCGCAGCACGAATGCGTGATCCTCGGCGACCAGCGCGACTGGTCGTTCGCCACGCCGCAAGGCCCGCTCACCGTGCGGGTAGGCGGCAGGCTCGTCGCGAGCAACGGCGAGGCGATCCGCGAAGCACTCGTCGACGGCTTCGGGATCGCAATCAAGTCGACCTGGGACGTCGGCCCGCTGCTCGCGAGCGGCGCGCTCGTCACGGTGCTCGACGACTATCCGTTCGCGGACGACGTCGCGATCTGGGCCGTCTACCCGAGCCGCGCGCACGTGCCGCTGAAGACGCTCGCGTTCATCGCGTTTCTCGCCGAGCATTTCGGCGATCCGCCGTACTGGGATCGCGCGGACGGGTGACAACCGCCGCGCCGCGCACGGTTTCGTACCGGCCCCGATCGCCGTGCGCGGCCAACCGGCTACAATGGCGCGTTCGCGGCGCAAGGGCCTGAAGCCGAACGGGGCCCGCGTCCGCAGGCGGCCGCCCGTTGGCCGCGCAAGCATTTCATTCGCCTTCCAACCATCCCGCCATGACCCACAATCTCGTCATCCAGAGTCTTGCGCCGCTGTCGGACGCCCATCACAAACCGCTGCTCGCGCTGTCGCGCGGCACCCGCATCGTGCAGACCGACGATCATGCGCTGCGCATCGAAAACGCGAACCCGGCGCAGCGCCTCGACATCGACGCGTACTGCGGCACGCACGCGCTCGACTTCGGGTTCGTCGAGGCCGGCCGCACGCTCGGTGATTTCGGGCTGGCCGTGATGGACATGGATTCGACGCTGATCACGATCGAATGCATCGACGAGATCGCCGATTTCTGCGGGCTGAAAACGCAGGTCGCCGAGATCACCGAAGCGTCGATGCGCGGCGAGATCCGCGACTTCAACGAAAGCCTCACGCGCCGTGTCGCGCTGCTGGCCGGACTCGACGCGCAGGCGCTCGAACGCGTATACGAGGAACGGCTGCAACTGTCGCCGGGGGCCGAGACGATGCTTGCCGGCGTGAAGGCTGCCGGCATGAAGACGCTGCTCGTGTCGGGCGGCTTCACGTTCTTCACCGAGCGGCTGAAGGCCCGCCTCGGCCTCGACTACGCGCATGCGAACACGCTCGAGATCGTCGACGGCAAGCTGACCGGCAAGGTGCTCGGCGAGATCGTCAACGCCGACGTGAAGGCGCGCCTGCTGCGCGAGACGTGCGCGTCGCTCGGCCTTGCGCCGAGCCGCGCGATCGCGATGGGCGACGGGTCGAACGACCTGAAGATGATGGCCGAAGCCGGGCTGTCGGTCGCGTTCCACGCGAAGCCCGTCGTGCGCGACGCGGCGACGGTCGCGTTCGACCACGTCGGCCTCGACGGGCTGCTGCGGCTGTTCTGATACAGCGAGATCGCCAATGAAAACGCCGGCGCGATGTCGCATCGCGCCGGCGTTTCGTTTTTCCGTGGACGTTATCGGCCCGCGGTCAGCCGAGTGCGGCCTGCATCGCGCGCTCGATGTCTGCGCGCAAGTCGGCTTCGTCCTCGAGACCGACATAGAAACGCACCAGCGTGCCGCGATGCGGCCAGTCCGGACGCATCGACGCGACGTCGTAAGGCATCGCGAGGCTGCACGCGCCGCCCCAGCTCCAGCCGATCGCGAACAGTTCGAGCGACTCGACGAAGCGGTCGACCTGCTCCGCGCTGTAGCGCTCGTCGAACACCACCGAGAACAACCCGCCCGCACCCGTGAAGTCGCGCACGAACGATGCGTGCCCCGGGCAGTCGGCGATTTGCGGGTGCAATACCGCCGCGATCTCCGGCCGCGCCTTCAGCCATTGCGCGAGCGCGAGCGCGCTCTTGCTGTGCGCGTCGAAGCGCACCTGCATGCTCGGCAGGCTGCGCAGCACGAGCGAGCAATCGTCGACCGACACGCCGATCCCGCAGCGCATCCGCGCGAGCTTCAGCTTCGCGTGCAGTTCCGCGTCCGCGGTGATCGTCGCGCCCATCAGCACGTCGCTGCCGCCCGACTGGTACTTGGTCAACGCCTGCACCGAGATGTCGACGCCCTGCTCGAACGGCTTGAACGCGAGCCCGGCCGAATAGGTGTTGTCGATCGCGGTGACGATGCCGCGCGCCTTCGCGGCCGTCGTGATCGCCTGCACGTCGGGCACTTCCATCGTCACCGAGCCGGGCGCCTCGATCCAGATCAGCCGCGTGTTCGGCTGGATCAGATCGGCGATGCCGGCGCCGATGAGCGGATCGTAGAAGCGCACGGTAATGCCGAAATCCTTCGCGAGCCAGTTGCCGAAATCGGCGTTCGGCCCGTACACGTTGTGCGGAATCAGCACGTCGTCGCCCGCTTTCACGATCCCGAAATAGACGTTCATGATCGCCGCGAGGCCCGACGGCTGCAGCAGCGCATGCGTGCCGCCCTCGATCTCGGCGAGCCGCTGCGCGAGCGTGAGCGACGTCGGCGTCGCATGCAGCCCGTAGCGCCACTGGTTGTCGTTGTGCCAGACGAGCGCGCGCATCGTCGCGAGATCGGGGAACACGACCGTCGATGCGCGCGCGACCGGCGGCACGAACGAACGGAAGCCTTCCGGAATGACGTCGTCGGGTTGAACGATGCGGGTTTGCAGCGCGCGCTTGGAAGTGGATGCAGTCATGACAGGGAGCCGGGCACAAGGCCGTTCGGTTGCGGAATATGTCGCTAGATTAGCCAAAATCGGCGCATCTGGCCCGGTACAATGCGCGCCGCGCACACCAAGCCAGCGCGGGTTCAGTCGTCGGTGCGCAGATTCACGACACCGCCCACCGTCTCGATTTCCTGCACGCGGCCGTCGCGCACCTGCAGCGCCGCGCGCTTGGCCGGCGCCAGACGTAGCACGACGGGCTGCGGGTCCGATTCGTCCGAGTTCATCCGGTCGGCCTTCAGGTCGCCCGTCGCGTCGAAGCGGCCGACCCACACGCCCGTGATGTTCGTGCCGTCGTTCGACTCCTCGATCTCGAGCGTGTCTCCGTCGCGATCGCCCGCGAGCAGGACGACCTCACCCGTATCGGCGAACTGGTATTCGCCGTGCACGCCTTCCTCGTCCGTCTTCGGCCCGAGATGCACGACAATCGGCCGATCGCCGAGCGAGCCTTCGTAGCGCGGCAGGCGGGAGAATTCGGGATTCGGCCGCAGCGGCCGCGCGGGCGCCGGTTCATCCTGTTGCGCGCCCGGCGCGACGGCCTGCGCCGCGACCGCGCCCGGCATCGCGATGCCCGCCGCCAGCGCGCCTGCGACGACGAGCGCCCGTTGCCATTCCGAATATCGACCCACCTTGCGTTGCTCCTTGCTTCAGATTCGCTCGAAAATCGCGGCGATGCCCTGCCCGCCGCCGATGCACATCGTCACGAGCGCGTAACGGCCGCCGACGCGCTGCAACTCGTACAGTGCCTTGACGGTGATTACCGCGCCCGTCGCGCCGATCGGGTGGCCGAGCGAAATGCCGGACCCGTTCGGATTCACCTTTGCCGGGTCGAGACCCAGTTCCTTCGTCACCGCGCAGGCCTGCGCGGCGAATGCCTCGTTCGCCTCGATCACGTCGAGATCGGCGACCGTCAGCCCCGCGCGTTCGAGCACCTTTTGGGTGGCCGGCACGGGGCCGATCCCCATGTAGGCCGGATCGACGCCCGCGTGCGCATATGCGACGAGGCGCGCGAGCGGCTTCGCGCCGCGCTTGTCGGCCACGCCGCGCTCCATCAGCAGCACCGCGGCCGCCGCGTCGTTGATGCCCGACGCGTTGCCGGCCGTCACCGTGCCGTTCTCCTTCACGAACACGGGCCGCAGCTTCGAGAAGTCATCCAGGCTCGCGTCGTGGCGCACGTGCTCGTCGTGATCGAACACGACCGGCGTGCCCTTCTTCGAGCCGATCAGCTCGACCGGCAGGATCTGCGCGTTGAAGTAGCCGGCCTTCGCCGCATGCGACGCGCGGCGGTGCGATTCGAGCGCGAGCGCATCCTGCGCGTCGCGCGAAATGCCGTACTTCGCCGCGACGTTCTCGGCCGTCACGCCCATGTGGATCGTCTGAAACGGATCGTTCAGCGCGCCGACCATCATGTCGACCGCGCGCATGTCGCCCATGCGCTGCCCGAAGCGCGCAGCCGGGATCGAATACGGCGCGCGGCTCATGTTCTCCGCGCCGCCCGCGATCGCGATGTCCGCGTCGCCGAGCAGCACGCCCTGCGCGGCCGACACGATCGCCTGCAGCCCGGAACCGCACAGCCGGTTGACCGTGAGCGCCGGCGCATGTTGCGCGACGCCGCCGTTGATCGCGGCGACGCGCGCGAGATACATGTCTTTCGGCTCCGTGTGCACGACATTGCCGAACACCACATGGCCGACCTCGTCGCCCGACACCTGCGCACGCTGCAATACTTCGCGCACGACCTTCGCACCGAGCTCGGTCGGCGCGATGTCCTTCAGGCTGCCGCCGAAATCGCCGATCGCGGTACGCACGCCGCTCACCACCACCACTTCACGTTGCATGTTGCCTCCTCATCCTTCTCGTCGAATGAATCGATCGTGCAGGGCCGTGGCCGGCGTGCGTGTTCCGCGTCAGCCTTGCATCAGGCGCTCCACCGCATCGCAGTGCGGAATCGGCGCGACCGCGCCGTAGCCCGTCGTCGACAATGCTGCTGCCGCGTTCGCATAACGCGCCGCCGCGAACGGATCGTCGCCCGCGACGATCCGCGCAACGAATGCGCCGCCGAAACAGTCGCCCGCGCCGGTTGCATCGACGGCCTCGACCGCGAAGCCCGGCACGACGCGCCGCTCGTTCGGCGTCGCCACATAGGCGCCTTCCTTGCCGAGTTTCAGCGCGACGACCTGCGGCCCGTGTTCGAGCATCGCATCGACGATCGCGTCGCGATCGTTCGCGCCCGTGAGCGCCGTGACGTCGTCCCAGCTCGGCAGGCAGATGTCCGTCTGGCGCAGCGCCTCGCGCATCACCGCGCGGGCGCGTGGCAGCGGCCACAGCTTCAGGCGCAGGTTCGTATCGAAGCTGACCTTCGCGCCGTTGCGGCGCACATGGTCGATCGCCGCGAACGCAGCGTCGCACGCGGCCGTGCTGATCGCGAGGCTGATGCCCGACAGGTGCACGGCCTTCGCGGCCGCCAGCACGTCCAGCGGCAGGTCGCCCGCCGCATAGCGGCTCGCCGCGGAGCCCGCGCGCAGATAGTCGAACTGGTGGCCGTCGGCGCCGTGCGTGACGAAATACACGCCGGTCGGCGCCGCGCGGTCGATCCGCACGTACGTCGTATCGACGCGTTCCGCGCGCCACATGTCGGCCAGCAGGCGACCGAACGGATCGTCGCCGATCGCCGACACGAAGCCCGTCGACGCACCCTGGCGCGCCGCGGCGATGCAGAAGTTCGACGTGTCGCCGCCGAAGCCCTGCAGGAATTCGGGCCGGCCCGGCTGCGACTGGTTGAATTCGATCATCGCCTCGCCGAGCGCGAGGATCTCCGGAAATGCGGCGGTCATCGCTTACACCTCGCCCCACAGATCGTGGCCATCGGCGCCCGTGATCTTCACCGACACGAAATCGCCGACCTTGTAGCGTTTCGATGCCTTCGCGGCCGGCTCGACATAGACGACGCCGTCGATCTCCGGCGCATCCGCCGCCGTGCGGCCGATGCCGCCTTCCGCGCTGACTTCGTCGATCAGCACCTTGAGGGTCTTGCCGACCTTGCGCTGGATGCGGTTCGCCGACACTTCCTCGGCGACTTCCATGAAGCGCGCGCGGCGCGCTTCGCGGACGTCATCGGGCAGCGCGCCGTCGAGTTCGTTCGCGGTCGCGCCTTCGACCGGCGAATAAGCGAAGCAGCCGACGCGATCGAGTTCCGCCTCGCGAATGAAGTCGAGCAGCGTTTCGAACTGCGCTTCCGTCTCGCCGGGGAAACCCGCGATGAACGTGCTGCGGATCGTCAGGTCCGGGCAGATCTCGCGCCACTTCTGCACGCGCTCGAGCACCTTCTCGGCGTTCGCCGGACGCTTCATGCGCTTCAGCACTTCCGGGTGCGCGTGCTGGAACGGTACGTCGAGATACGGCAGCACGTGGCCCTTGAACGGACCTTCGGCCATCAGCGGTATCACTTCGTCGACGCTCGGATACGGATACACGTAGTGCAGGCGCACCCACGCGCCGTACTGCGCGGCGAGTTCGCCGAGCGCGGCGACCAGGTCGGTCATGCGCGTCTTGATCGGCTTGCCGTTCCAGAAGCCCGTGCGGTACTTCACGTCGACGCCGTACGCGCTCGTGTCCTGCGAGATCACGAGCAGTTCCTTCACGCCCGACTTGAACAGGTTCTCGGCTTCCAGCATCACTTCGGCGACCGGACGCGACACGAGATCGCCGCGCATCGACGGGATGATGCAGAACGTGCAGCGGTGGTTGCAGCCTTCGGAGATCTTCAGGTACGCGTAGTGGCGCGGCGTGAGCTTGATGCCGGCCGCGGGCACGAGGTCGACGAACGGATCGTGCGGCTTCGGCAGGTGCGAATGCACGGCCTGCATCACTTCGCCTACTGCGTGCGGGCCCGTAACGGCGAGCACCTTCGGATGGACCTCCTCGATCAGGCCAGAGCCGCTCGCGCTCTTCTTCGCGCCGAGGCAGCCGGTGACGATCACCTTGCCGTTCTCGGTCAACGCTTCGCCGATCGCGTCGAGGCTTTCCTGCACGGCTTCGTCGATGAAGCCGCAGGTGTTCACGACGACGAGGTCGGCGCCATCGTAGGTGCCGGAGATTTCATAACCTTCGGCACGCAACTGCGTGATGATTTGTTCGGAGTCGACGAGCGCTTTCGGGCACCCGAGGGATACGAACCCTACTTTGGGGGATTGGGACATCTGGAATGTGGGGGCGTGGCAGCAAAAGCGTGAGTTTACAGCGATTTAGGGTCCAGCGACCCAAAACAGGCAGCCGATGGCGGCATCGATCGCCCGATCGGGCATGGCGCTCGCCGGTGGCCGATCTCGAAGTGGCGCTTGATACGCTCCTTTTGCTTCAAGACAAAGACGTGCCGGCCTGCCATCGTCACCGCGCGGCCCCTCCGCCCCATGACGGCGACGCCCTCGAGCCGCCGTCGAATTGAGGGTCGATCCGGACGCCGGCTGCCGGGATTCCCCCCTGCACAATCTGTCGGCCACAAGAATCGGTACGGATGCGAGCTGCCGCTATGCGAAAATCGCAGCGTCCGCTCTCTCCAATCGACCCAACGGGGCTCGCATGACCACCCACATCACGATCGAATTCACCGAACACGCTGCCGAGACCATCGGCGAGCAAACCAGCACCAGCTTTTCCTATGACCAGGGTGCCCATGTGCCGCAACCCGGCGACTTCGTCGAACTCGATAATTCGCGGCAAACGTTTTTCGTGATCGGCCGCGTGTTTTCGCTCAAGGCCAACTACAGCGCGGTCAAGCTCGTTCTCGACCTGCCACCGTCGGACGATCATCAAGGGTTCGATCCGGAGTCGTGATACCCCCGCTTCCTTGACGGGTCAGGGATTGTAAAAAAGCCCGCCGAAGCGGGCTTGCACGCAATCCGGCGCGTACTCACGGAAACTTCGCCGCCGTCAGACACCGCTCGAACCACTCCGCATCGTCCCCGTCGCCGATCGGCCACATTTCCGCATCGAGTTGCGGCAACCCGGTTGGCGGCGCGGGCGCGCGGTTGTCGCCACCAGACGCTCCCGCACGCGTCCACCTCGATTGTGCCCCGCCGTTATCGCACGCACTCGCATGTGCCTGCCCCTCGCAGAACGCCACCGGTCGCATCTTCCCGCCATCCGCCGCACTCACCGAGCGGTATTGATAAACCGCGCCGGTCGCCCAGTCTTCACTCTGGCTACAGACCCGCGCACGATGCTGCACATGCACCGCGCCGAAACACGCATATGAAACGTGCGCACCACTCGCATCGTCGGGAATGAAATCGCAGTTTGCATCGAAACCGGTCAACGGGCCGCCCGTGTATTTCGCGAGCCACTGGCGCTCGGCCTGCGCTTGCGCAATCAGCCCTTTGCCCGACTGATCGGCCAGCACAGCGGTGCGCCGATCGATGGCCTTGCGCACTTCGTCGACGGCCAGCGGATGGCCATCGTAATCGGCATCGAGACGGTTGTTGCGCGCGCCGATCCAGCGGCGCTGGCTACGCACCAGCATGTTGTGGATCGCAGTGTCCGGCGCGACCTTCAGCGCGCCCGCATAGGCCAAATTCATTCGCGCATCGGCCGCCCGCAGCACGGGGTTCGTGCAGATGCGCTTCTCGATCGATTGCACGGCTTTCGCGCAATCCATCGCAAAGCCCGGAACGGCCAAGCCAACGCCCATCATGAACATCGAAGCAAGACCTGCCAACCGGCCGGCCGACGCCGTTCGAATCCCTTGCATGCTCACTCTCAGTCGGTTTGTTTTTCTCGGCCGCACCGCATCGACGCGGCATCGAACATCTTGTCGCACCCGGGAACCGATACTGCGTTTCGCCAAAGATGGCCCTGCGCGTCGCAGTCCGCGCCGCTTCGGGTACGACAGGCAAACACCCGCGCCGGCACAAACGCACACCATCAGGCGCGGCGCGTCCCGGCTTTCATTCGTATGTGACTGGATCTCGATCGATCGGACAACGGTCATGCCCGCCCCGTTCGGGGTACAGGCTTTCGGTGCCGACGATCATGAACGACCGTCGGCGACATCTTCCGGCAGACGGCAGCCGCGCATCGTTGTGCCGGAGCGCACGCGCGCCGCCGCGGCAGGCCTGCCGCGAAATCGTTACTTCTTCTCCGGCTCCGATTCGCCCGGCTGCTTGAACGGGAACGCGCTTAACATCGACTTCGCCTGGTTCTGCATCTGCTCCTGCATCTGCACGAACATGTTCTTCGACTGCTCGATGTAGCTCGTCATCATCCCTTGCATCATCGGCGCCTGCATGTTCATGAACTGCGACCAGACTTCCGGATTCATTGCGTTGGTGTCGTACAGGTTCTTCGACTGATCCGAGAGCTTGTTCTGGATATCGATGAACGCCTGGATGTTCTTTTCCAGGTACGTGCCCATCATGCCCTGCATCGCGTGACCATAGAAACGGATGATCTGCGACAGCATCGACGACGAGAACATCGGCACACCACCGCTTTCCTCTTCGAGAATGATCTGCAGGAGGATGCTGCGCGTCAGGTCTTCGTTGGATTTCGCATCGACGACCTTGAAATCCTCCTGCTCCAGCACGAGTTGCTTCACGTCGGTGAGCGTAATGTACGTGCTTGTCTCGGTATCGTAGAGCCGGCGGTTCGGGTACTTCTTGATGAGCCGTTCGGCCGTCTTCTTTGTAGTAGTCATGTAACGCCTTTCAGTGCAGCGTAGCGCAAGTGACGAATCCCCGCCGCCCGAATCCGGGAGGCGGGGGCCTTCGGAACACACCCGGCTGCACGGCCACCCGGCCCGCGCAGCCCGGGCGTTCAGCCCATGTGCAGGCCGCCGTTCAGCGAGAAGTCGGCGCCCGTCGCGAAGCCGGAATCGTTCGACGCGAGCCACGCGACGATCGAGCCGATTTCCTCCGGCCCGCCGAGACGCCGCACCGGGATCGTCGCGACGATCTTCTCGAGCACGTCGGGACGGATCGCCTTCACCATGTCGGTGCCGATGTAGCCCGGCGACACGGTGTTGACCGTCACGCCCTTCGTCGCGACTTCCTGTGCGAGCGACATCGAGAAGCCGTGGATGCCGGCCTTCGCGGTCGAGTAGTTGGTCTGGCCGAATTGCCCCTTCTGGCCGTTCACCGACGAGATGTTGATGATCCGGCCCCAGCCGCGCTCCACCATCCCGTCGATCACCTGCTTGGTCACGTTGAACAGGCTCGTCAGGTTGGTGTCGATCACGGCGGTCCAGTCTTCGTGCGTCATCTTGCGGAACACGACGTCGCGCGTAATGCCCGCGTTGTTGACCAGCACGTCGATCTCGCCGACTTCGGCCTTGACCTTGTCGAACGCTTCCTTGGTCGAGTCCCAGTCGCCGACGTTACCTTCCGACGCGATGAAATCGTACCCGAGCGCCTTCTGGGCCTCGATCCATTTCACACGGCGCGGCGAGTTCGGGCCGCAACCCGCGACCACCTTGAAGCCGTCTTTCAACAGACGCTGGCAGATGCTGGTGCCGATGCCGCCCATCCCGCCCGTTACGTACGCAATTCGCTGAGACATAAATCTCACTCCATTTTTTGGTTTCGAGAGCTGCCTGAGGCCCCCTCTGACTTCACGTGGCACCGGCCGAAGCCGCAATCGGCCGGCGCCCGGATTCGGTTCGCTGGTAGCAGACGGCCGGTTACGGACGCTCGACCGCGAGCGCGACGCCCATCCCGCCGCCGATGCACAGCGACGCCAGACCGCGCTTCGCATCGCGCTTGGCCATCTCGTGCAGCAGCGTCACCAGGATCCGGCAGCCCGACGCGCCGATCGGGTGACCGATCGCAATCGCGCCGCCATTCACGTTCACCTTCGACGTGTCCCAGCCCATCTGCTTGTGCACCGCCAGCGCCTGCGCCGCGAACGCCTCGTTGATCTCCATCAGGTCCAGGTCGCCCGGCGTCCAGCCCGCGCGCTCCAGACACCGGCGCGACGCCGGCACCGGGCCCATCCCCATCACGCTCGGATCCACGCCCGCATTCGCGTACGCCTTGATCCGCGCCAGCGGCGTCAGGCCCAGCGCCGCTGCCTTCTTCGCCGACATCACCAGCACCGCCGCCGCGCCGTCGTTCAGCCCCGACGCGTTCGCCGCCGTCACCGTGCCGTCCTTCGAGAACGCCGGCTTCAGCCCCGCCAGCGCTTCCGCCGTCACGCCGTGACGCACGAACTCGTCGGTCGCGAACTGCAGCGGCTCGCCCTTGCGTTGCGGGATCGACACCGGCACGATCTCGTCGTTGAAGCGCCCGGCCTTCTGCGCCGCTTCCGCCTTGTTCTGCGACAGCGCCGCGAACGCGTCCTGCTCGTCGCGCGTGATCCCGTATTCCTTCGCGACGTTCTCCGCCGTGATGCCCATGTGGTACTGGTTGTACACGTCCCACAGGCCGTCGACGATCATCGTGTCGACCAGCTTCGCGTCACCCATCCGGAACCCGTCGCGCGAGCCCGGCAGCACGTGCGGCGACGCGCTCATGTTTTCCTGGCCGCCCGCGATCACGATGTCCGCGTCGCCCGCGACGATCGCATTCGCCGCCAGCATCACGGCCTTCAGGCCCGAGCCGCACACCTTGTTGATCGTCATCCCCGGCACTGCCGCCGGCAACCCGGCCTTGATCAGCGATTGCCGCGCCGGGTTCTGCCCCGAGCCGGCCGTCAGCACCTGGCCCAGGATCACTTCGCTGACCTGATCGGGCTTCACGCCCGCACGTTCCAGCACCGCGCGGATCACCGTCGCGCCCAGCTCGGGCGCCGCAATCTTCGCAAGCGAGCCGCCGAATTTGCCGACCGCGGTCCGCGCGGCCGATACGATCACTACGTCCGTCATTTCCCTTTCCTCCAGGCCCGCACGACACGGCGCATCGCTACCGGCCCCGTTAAAAAAACTGCGATGCACCGGACAGCGTGCGCCGCTGTCCGGTTTTCGTCAATCGCGCTGCAACACGTAACGCCCCGGCGCCGGTTCGATCACCGGGAACTGCGCGGAACCGGGCTGGGCGGGCGGCGCCACCTTGCGGCCGCCGTACTGGTCGAGCCACTCGACCCAGGTCGTCCACCAGCTTCCCGGCTGCTCGGTCGCACCGGCGAACCAGTCGTCTGCGGACTCCGGCAGGTCGCTGTCGTTGACCCAGTAGCTGCGCTTCTTCTTCGCCGGCGGATTGATCACGCCCGCGATATGACCCGACGCGCCGAGCACGAACTTCAGCGGGCCCGTCAGGATCGACGTCGATGCGTAAGCCGTCTGCCACGGCACGATGTGATCCTCGCGCGAGCCGTAGACGAAGGTCGGCACGTCGATCAGCGACAGGTCGACGGCTTCGCCGCAGACGGTCAGCGCGCCCGGCTCGCGCAGCTTGTTCTCGAGATAGGTATTGCGCAGGTACCACGCGTACATCGGGCCCGGCAGGCTCGTCGAGTCGCTGTTCCAGTACAGCAGGTCGAACGGCGTGGGCGTGCGGCCCTTCAGGTAGTTGTCGACGACGTAGTTCCACACGAGGTCGTTCGGGCGCAGGAACGAGAACGTATTCGCGAACTCGACGCCGCGCATCAGCCCCGGTTGCGTGCCGTTCTTGCCGCCGATGGTCTGCTCGCGCATCTGCACGTGCGCCTCGTCGACGAACACGTCGAGAATGCCCGTGTCGGTGAAGTCGAGCATCGCGGTAAGCAGCGTCATCGACGCGGCCGGATGCTCGCCGCGCGCGGCGAGCACCGACAGCGCGGTCGCGAGCATCGTGCCGCCGACGCAGAAGCCGAGCGTGTTGATCTGCTCGCGGCCGCTGACCTGCTGCACGGCGTCGATCGCCGCGAGCAGCCCTTCGTTCATGTAGTCGTCCCACGTCTTGTGCGCGACCGATGCATCCGCGTTGCGCCACGACACGAGGAACACCTGATGGCCGTTCGACAGCGCGTGCGCGACGAGCGAATTCTCGGGCTGCAGGTCGAGGATGTAGAACTTGTTGATGCACGGCGGGACGATCAGCAGCGGCCGCTCGAACACCTTGTCCGTCTTCGGCGTGTACTGGATCAGCTGCATCAGGTCGTTTTCGTAGACGACCGCGCCTTCAGTACACCCGAGGTTCTTGCCGACCACGAACTGCGATTCGTCGGTCTGCGAAATCTTGCCGCGCTGCAGGTCGCCGAGCAGGTTCATCATCCCCTGCCGCAGGCTTTCGCCTTGCGTCTCGAGAATCGATTTCTGCGCGTCGGGATTGAGCGCAAGGAAGTTGCTCGGCGCGGCGGCGGCCGTCCATTGCTGGACCGTGAAACGGATGCGCTCGCGCGTCTTCGGATCGGTCTGAAGCGCGTCGGCCAGTTCCTGCAGGTAGCGTGCGTTGAGCAGATACCAGGCAGCCGCGAACGCATGCGCCGGCGACGCCTTCCATGCATCGCCACTGAAGCGGCGGTCTTTCAGTTCGGGCGACTCGAGCTTCGCGGCGGCCGCCTGCTGCATCAGCGTCATGCAATCGCGCGCGTAGTCGGCCTGCAGCGTCTGGAGCCGTTCGGGCGGAATCGCAGCAACCGGCAGCTTCAGCCCCGCGAACGGCGACGCCATGCCGCCGAGATCGGGCATCGACGGCACCTGGAACGGAAACGATGTCGGGAACTGGAATGTCGCGAACGGATTCACGGTGGCCGATGCAGTCGCGGCGCGTGCCGGATCTGCAAAACCGCGCCACGCGTTCAACCACGACTCGAACATCTGCTGCATCGGCTGGGCGGCCGGATCGAATCCGGTGCTGCCCGCGGAATTGCCCGCCTGAGCGGACGTCGACGAATTTTTCGATGCTGTCATTACCTGCCTTACCGGTGATTCGTGAGCGTCAATCGTGAAATCCTGCTCGCGCGCGGCGTGCCGGCTGCGAGCCGGGCCGTCATGCTCTGGAGAGGCGTCTCCAGATTCTGCCGCAGTGCGGTATTTTTATCATTATCGTTTTCCCCATGTGAAGCGCCACGTCAAACCACTGAACATTTCTGCGCGGAGATAATCCGCGCGCAACAGACGGGACAAGGGTTCCGGCGAAACATAAAACATTTTAATTGACTTGACTTCGGGATTTTTCATTCAGCCGCGCATGCAACGCCGCATTGCCGCCTAAATATCGAGATAACCCGATTTCGCGGCGCAATAAACCACGCGCGCATGCGCATGCCGTCAGTCGGCCAGCCAGATCGCCGCCGCCATACGGCCCGTCACGCGGTCGCGCCGGTACGAATAGAAGCGCGCGTGCTCGCTGACCGAGCAGGCCGTCCCGCCGCTCACGTGCGCAACGCCCGCACGTGCGAGACGCAGGCGCGCGAGCGCATAGAGATCGGCGAGAAACTTGCCCGGCGCGCCGGCGATCGCGACGAACGCAAGCCGGGTTTTATCATGCTCCGACTGCGGAGCCGTGTCGAGAAACGCGTCACGCACGTCGGCGCCGACCTCGAACGCCTGCGGGCCGATCGCCGGCCCGAGGTACGCATGAAGCGCGTCCGTCGCGCCGCCCGAAAGCGCCGCGACGCGCGCCGCGGTCTGCTCGACGATGCCGGCCGCGAGACCGCGCCAGCCCGCATGCGCGGCGCCGACCGCCCGGCCCTGCGCGTCGCACAGCAGCACGGGCAGGCAATCCGCGACCATCACGACGCAGACGGCGCCCGCCTGGTCCGTGACGCTCGCGTCGGCCTGGACCGGCGCCTTAGCCACGGGCGCCGCCGCAATCACCTCGTCCGCGCGCACGATCTGCGCGCCGTGAACCTGCTCGAGCCATGCGGCGCTCGACTGGCCTGCCAGCGCGAGCAAGCGCGCGCGATTCCCGGCGACATGGGCCGGATCATCACCGGTATGCAGGCCGAGATTCATCCCGCCCGGCAACACGGCTCCGTCCTGCCAGCGCCCGTACGGGCCTTCGCTCACACCACCATCACGCGTCGTGATCAGCGCGCGCACGCGCGGCGAAACCTGCCAGTCGGGCTGCACGCAGTCCTGCCACGTCAACGGCGCCAGGTTCGTCATCGGCACTCACTCCTCCTCATCGTCAGGGTACGGCTCATCGTCGTGATATTCGCCGCCGAAATCGTCATCGTCGTAGACACCATCATCGTCGTCGAATTCCTCGTCGCCCTGCCCGAAGCCGAGCGCCGCGACGAGCGCGTTCATGTCGTCCGGCAGCGGGCAGCGCCATTGCACCGCCTTGCCCGTAACCGGATGCACGAGGCCGAGCCGCCATGCATGCAGTGCCTGTCGCGCAAACCCGTCCGGCAGCGGCGCGACCGAGCGCTTGCCGCGCGCGCGCCCGTAGACGGGATCACCGAGCAGCGGGTGCCCGGCGTGCGCGCAGTGCACGCGGATCTGGTGCGTGCGGCCGGTTTCGAGGTCGCACTGGATCGCCGAAACCGGCTGACGTTGCCACACGCATGTGTCAACCGTGCGGAAATGCGTGCGCGCGGGCTTGCCCGACGCGCTCGTGACGACGGCCATGCGCGTGCGCTCGCGCGGATCGCGGCCGATCGGCGCGTCGATCGTGCCTTCCTCGGGCATCGTGCCCCACACGAGCGCGAAATAGCGGCGCTTCACCGTGCGGGCCTGCAACTGGCGCACGAGGTCCGTCTGCGCGGCCAGCGTGCGCGCCACCACCATCAGGCCCGACGTCTCCTTGTCGAGCCGGTGGACGATCCCCGCGCGCGGCAGGCCGGCCGCCGCGTCGCCATAGCGATGCAACAGCCCGTTGAGGATCGTGCCGCTCCAGTTGCCGGCTGCCGGATGCACGACGAGCCCGGCCGGCTTGTTGATGACGACGAGCGCGTCGTCCTCGTAGATGACGTCGAGCGGCACCGGCTCCGGCGTGAACGCGAGCTGTTCGGGAAGCAGATCGGGCACGAGCTCGATCGTCGCGCCGAGCGGCACCGGCTGGCGGATCTTCGCCGGCGCGCCGTTGACGAGCACGCGCTGCGCCTCGATCCAGCTCTGCAGGCGGCTGCGCGAGAATTCAGGGAACAGCTGGGCGAGCGCCTTGTCGAGGCGTTCGCCCGCCAGCGACGGCGGCACTTCGACGACGCGCGGCGCCTCATCGGCCGCCACGGACGGCACAACGGGGGGTTGCAACACGTCGCCGGTCAGATTGTCATCGAGGGAATCCCCCGAGGCAGCGTCGGCGGGCCGATCGCTTGGGCTATAATCTTCGCGATTTGGTGTGCCCGGCTGGGCATTCTGCGAACTTGAACGGGTCATTTAGACTGGGTCACCGAGACTTGAAGCTAGGACATGCGAGCATGATGAATTCGACCAAACGTACGGCCAGAACCGTCGCCGCCCGAGCTGCGGCGGTAGCGGCCGCGGCCCTCATCGCCGGCTGCCACGGCTTGCCGCAGAAGCAGGACGAGACGGCTACCTGGTCGAACAACAAATTATACTCAGAGGCCCAGGACGCACTGTCCGGCGGCGACTGGGGCAAGTGCGCGAAATATTTCGAATCGCTGCAAGGCCGCGATCCGTTCGGCCATTTCGCGCAGCAGGCGCAGATCAACGTTGCATACTGCAACTGGAAGGATAACGAAGCGGCAGCCGCCGACCAGGCCGTCGACCGCTTCATCCAGCTCCACCCCGATCATCCGGATATCCCGTACGCGTACTACCTGAAGGGGATGATCCACTTCAACGACGATCTCGGCCTGTTCGGCCGCTTCTCCGGCCAGGACATGAGCGAGCGCGATCCGCAGGCACTGCGCGAATCGTACGATGCGTTCAAGGTCGTCGTCGACCGCTTCCCGAAGAGCAAGTACGCGCCCGACGCAGCCGCACGGATGCGCTACATCGTCAACGCGCTCGCGTCGCACGAAGTGCACGCGGCCGACTACTACTACCGGCGCGGTGCCTACGTCGCGGCAATCAACCGCGCGCAGCTCGCGATCAAGGACTACAAGGGCGCGCCGGCGATCGAGGACGCGCTGCACATCATGATCCTGTCGTACGGCAAGCTGAACCAGCCGGAACTCGCCGAGGACACGAAGCGCGTGCTCGCGGGCACGTTCCCCGACAGCCCGTACGTCACGGGCCACTCGCGCCCCGGCGCGAAGAAGTCGTGGTGGCAGTTCTGAGAACTGCGCGACGCAACGCCAGCTGCACCAACAAAAAACCCGGCCATCGAGCCGGGTTTTTTGTTGGCACCGCATTCGGGCGACGCAGGTGCGGTCACGCGGCAATCGCCGCGCGTGCCGTCACGTGCGTTTTTCCGAGCGGTACTCGTCGAAGAAGTCCTGGACGACCGCGATCTCTCGGGTCCGCTTGAACGGCGGCAGGCTCTGCCAGATCCGGCGCCCGTAGGGTTTGTCGACGAGCCGCGTGTCGCAGATCATCAGCACGCCGCGATCCGTCTCCGCGCGAATCAACCGGCCCGCGCCCTGCTTCAGCGTGATCACGGCCTGCGGCAACTGGTGCACGGCGAACGGGCTCAGGCCCTTCTTCGTCAGCGCATCGAGCCGTGCGGCCAGCACCGGATCGTCCGGCGGCGCGAACGGCAGCTTGTCGATCACGACGAGCGACAGCGCGTCGCCGCGCACGTCGACGCCTTCCCAGAAACTCTGGCTGCCGACCAGGATCGCGTTGCCGTATGCGCGGAAGCGGTCGAGCAGCTCGGTGCGGCTCGCATCGCCCTGCACGAGCAACGGCGTGTTCCAGCCGCGCGACTCGATCACGTCGCGCAGCTTCGACGCGATCCGGTCGACCGCGCGCAGCGTCGTGCACAGCATGAACACGCCGCCGCCGGACGCCTCGATCGCCGGCAGCGCGGCATCGAATACGGCATCGGTAAACGCCGGCGACGACGGTTGCGGCAGGTTGCGCGGCACATACAGCAGCCCCTGCGCCTGGTAGTCGAACGGGCTCGCGAGCGTCATCGAGCGACGCGAACTGAGGCCCATCTGCGCCGCGTAGTGCGTGAAATCGCCGCGCACCGACAACGTGGCCGACGTGAACACCCACGCACGCGGCACGCCCGCACGCTGCTTTGCAAAGATCGGCGCGACCGACAGCGGCGTTTCGTGCAGTTGGACGGTATGCGCGAACACCTCGACCCAGCGCACCTTCTCGTTCGGATCGCCGTCGGACGCCGCCTTGTCGCCGGCCGCCGCCGCGTCAGCCTTCGCGGCCGCTTCCGCCGCACCGGGCGCGACCCAGCCGGCCAGCAGGTCCTGCAGCTCGCGGGCGCGCCGCAGGCACGCTCCGAGCGATTCCGCCCGCTCGGCCTGGCTTGCAAGCGCCGACGCGAGCGCGTCGAGCGCAGCCTCGAGCGCGTCGAGCGCGCCGAACATCGGGTGATCGTCGCCGAGCTGGGCGAGCGACATGCGTACGATCTGGTCGTTCGCGAAGGCGAGGCGCAAGTCGCGCGCCGCGCGTTCGAGATCGCCGCCGAGCTTCACCCACTCGACCGCGTCGCGCGCATGGCTCAGGCCTTCGGCCACCGTGTCGCGTGCGAGCTCGAGAATCTGCGTCGTCGACAGCGTCTCGCCGAAGAACAGCGTCGCCGTCTCCGGCAACTGGTGCGCTTCGTCGAAGATGACCGTGTTCGCGTTCGGCAGCAGCTCGGCCATCCCCGTGTCGCGCAGCATGATGTCCGCGAAGAACAGGTGGTGGTTGACGACGACGACGTCGGCCTGCTGCGCCTCGCGCCGCGCCTGCATCACGAAGCACTCCTTGTAATGCGGGCATTCCTGGCCGAGGCAGTTGTCGCGCGTCGACGTGACCATCGACCACACGGGCGCCGTTTCCGGCACGCTCGCGAGCTCGGCCTTGTCGCCGCTCTTCGTGATCTTCGCGAAGCGGACGATTTCCTGCAGATAGGCCGTGTCCTGCCGCGACGGCAAGCGACCGTTGTCGGCCGTGCGTTGCAGGTAGTAGTGGCACAGGTAGTTCGCGCGTCCCTTGAGCATCGCGACCGTCACCGGCACCGCGAGCGCGTTGCGCACGGTCGGGATATCGCGCTGGAACAGCTGGTCCTGCAGGTGCTTCGTGCCGGTCGACACGATCACCTTGCCGCCCCACAGCATCGCGGGCACGAGATACGCATAGGTCTTGCCGGTACCCGTGCCGGCCTCGACGATCAGCGTGTTGTCGCCCGCATCGCTGTCGGTCTCGGCCGCCGCGGCCGCGTTCGCGCCCGGCTCGGCCGTCTTGTCGCCGTCGCCGAGGCGGCGCGCCGGCCGCTTGCGGGTTTCGAAGATCTCGGGCTCGGGCATCCGACGCGCGGATGCTTCCATCGCGGAGGCAACCGCACGCGCCATCTCGATCTGCGACATACGCGGCCGATAGCCGTCGAGCGCTCGTGCCAGCAGCCCGCCTTCGCCGAAGATCGTGTCGAGTTCATCGACGCGCTTGCGGCTCAGCTCGAAGGTGCCTTCGGGCGCACGAACGCGCCCGGCGGACGCGTCACGCCGGGCATCGGGGGGGGCTTCAAGCGGTGAATTCAAGGCAAGCGTTCCTGTGTCCAGCGCCCGAGCGGCGCCGGCGCTTGCCAGGCCGCGCTCAGGCGCGCTTATCCGGTTCCAGCTGCGATTGCAGCAAAATGATTTTGTCTTTGGCCGCCAGCTTTTCCTTCTTCAGCCTGTGCAGCGTAATGTCGTCGATGTCGGAGTGTCCTTCCTTCAGCTCGATCTCCCGAGCGAGCTGCTGGTGCTGCTCCTGCAATGCAGCCAAACGGTTGTGCAATTCCTGCTGCTGTTCCGTGTGACGGTTTTGCATATTTGCCTCCTCATCGAAGCAGCGCACCGGCTGGCGTGCCGACGCGCACGAGACTGATTCCGGATCAACCCAACACGTTACTGCCCCTGCTGTTGCTGCTGCTTGGCCTTCTCGGCCGCTTCCTGCTGACGCCGCTCGACATCGGCCTTGTGCTGCGCGGCTTCCTTCTGCTTCTGCTCGTAGCGCGCGGCGTTGTCCGAGCGCTCCTGCGCCTTCTGCGTCGCCTGCTGGTGCGCCTGGTCGAGCTTGTGCTGGAAGTCGGCCTGCTTCTGGTCGTATGCCTGCTTGCTCGCCGCGCGCTGCGGCCCTTCCGCGCCGCGCTGCGCCTGCTTCAGTGCATTCTGCTCCTGCTTGTCGCGGAACGCGGCCGCGTTCGCCGCGTCGTTCGCCGCGCGCTGCGGCGCTTCCGCCGCATTCTGCGCCTGCTTCAGCGCCTGCTGCTGGTCGCGCTGTTGCGCGCGCACCGCGCGCTGCTCGTCGTCGAGCGCGAGCTGCTCCTGGCGGATGCTCGCCCGCTCGTCGCGCATCTGGTCACGCGCCTTGCCGAGACAGTGATTGACGAAGAATTTGCTGTAGCAATCGTGCTCGGCCACCGCATAACGATAATCGTTTTCTGCGGAGCGTTGATTGAGCACTTTTTGACGGGCGTCGAAATCCGGTGCGGCGGAGGCCGCAACAGGCGCGGCCGCGACGGCGTCCGGCGCGGTTGCGCCCGAGGCCTGTGCGAACGCGCCGGAAGGCCCGGCAGACAAAGCCGCGGCGAGCGCTGCGCCGAGCGCGACGAGAGAAATGCGGGAAGTTGGCAACGTCGTAGGAAAGCTGCGGGACATGTGTCAAATTCTATCACCCCCGGCTGGACGCTCCGCCATTTATGGCAAAATGCCCCGCTTCACTCACCCGCGGCATCTGGTCCGGCGGGCCCGCCATGCAGCCCGCCGCTCCGGGCCAGCCGGCCCGCGCCGCGATTTCAGCAGGCAGATCAACCACGACATGACGGAAACCGTAGCACTCAAGATCGTACAGCGCATCGCCACCGAACTGTCCGTCCAGCCGCGCCAGGTCGCCGCGGCCGTGCAACTCCTCGACGAAGGCTCGACCGTTCCGTTCATTGCCCGGTACCGCAAGGAAGTGACCGGCAACCTGGACGATACGCAGTTGCGCCAGCTCGAGGAACGCCTCCTGTATCTGCGCGAACTCGAGGATCGCCGCGCGGCGATCCTGTCGAGCATCGACGAACAGGGCAAGCTGACCGACGAGCTGCGCGCCGCGATCGACGCGGCCGACAGCAAGCAGGTGCTCGAAGACCTTTATCTGCCGTACAAGCCGAAGCGCCGCACGCGTGCGCAGATCGCCCGCGAGGCCGGCCTCGAGCCGCTCGCGCAGGCGCTGCTCGCGAACCCGCTGCTCGACCCGCTGGCCGAGGCGGCCGCGTATGTCGACGCCGACAAGGGCGTCGCCGACGTGAAGGCCGCGCTCGACGGCGCGCGCGACATCCTGTCCGAACAGTTCGGCGAGACGGCCGAGCTGCTCGGCAAGCTGCGCGACTACCTGCACAACCAGGGTGTCGTGTCGTCGGCCGTCGTCGAGGGCAAGGAAAACGACGAAAGCGAGAAATTCCGCGACTATTACGACTACGCGGAAACGATCAAGACCGTGCCGTCGCACCGCGCGCTCGCGCTGTTCCGCGGCCGCAACGCGGGCATCCTGACGGTCAAGCTCGGCCTCGGCGAAGAGCTCGACGTGCAGGTGCCGCACCCCGGCGAGGCGATGATCGCGCGCCATTTCGGCATCGCGAACCAGAACCGCCCGGCCGATAAATGGCTGTCGGACGTGTGCCGCTGGTGCTGGCGTGTGAAGGTGCAGCCGCACATCGAGAACGAACTGCTCACGCAACTGCGCGAAACGGCCGAAACCGAAGCGATCCGCGTGTTCGCGCGCAACCTGAACGACCTGCTGCTGGCGGCGCCGGCCGGCCCGAAGGCCGTGATCGGTCTCGACCCCGGACTGCGCACGGGCGTGAAGGTCGCGGTCGTCGACCGCACCGGCAAGGTGCTCGCGACCGACACGATCTACCCGCACGAGCCGCGCCGCGACTGGGACGGCTCGATCGCGAAGCTCGCGCGCATCGCCGCGCAAACTCAAGCCGAACTGATCAGCATCGGCAACGGCACCGCGTCGCGCGAAACCGACAAGCTCGCGAGCGAACTGATCGCGAAACACCCGGAACTGCGCCTGCAGAAGATCGTCGTGTCGGAAGCCGGCGCGTCGGTCTACTCGGCGTCCGAGCTCGCCGCGAAGGAATTCCCCGAGCTCGACGTGACGCTGCGCGGCGCCGTGTCGATCGCGCGCCGCCTGCAGGACCCGCTCGCCGAGCTCGTGAAGATCGAGCCGAAAGCGATCGGCGTCGGCCAGTACCAGCACGACGTGAACCAGCGCGAACTCGCCCGCTCGCTCGATGCTGTCGTCGAGGATTGCGTGAACGCGGTGGGCGTCGACGCGAACACGGCGTCCGCCCCGCTGCTCGCACGCGTGTCGGGCCTGAACGCGACGCTCGCGCGCAACATCGTCGACTACCGCGATGCGAACGGTCCGTTCCCGTCGCGCGAGCACCTGCGCAAGGTGCCGCGCCTCGGCGACAAGACGTTCGAACAGGCCGCCGGCTTCCTGCGCATCACCGGCGGCGAGAATCCGCTCGATCGCTCGTCGGTGCACCCGGAAGCCTATCCGGTCGTCGAGCGGATGCTCGCGAAGATCAGCAAGCGCATCGACGACGTGCTCGGCAACCGCGAAGCGCTGTCGGGCCTGTCCCCGACGGAATTTGTCGACGAACGTTTCGGCCTGCCGACCGTACGCGACATCCTGTCCGAACTGGAGAAGCCGGGCCGCGATCCGCGCCCGGAATTCAAGACCGCGACGTTCCGCGAAGGCGTCGAGAAGGTGTCGGATCTCGTGCCGGGCATGACGCTCGAAGGGGTCGTGACGAACGTCGCCGCGTTCGGCGCGTTCGTGGATATCGGCGTCCATCAGGACGGCCTCGTCCACGTGTCCGCGATGTCGACAAAGTTCATCAAGGATCCGCACGAAGTCGTGAAGGCCGGCCAGGTCGTCAAGGTAAAGGTGCTGGACGTCGACGTGAAGCGCCAGCGCATTGCGCTGACGATGCGCCTCGACGACGACGCGGCAGCGCCCGGCATGCCGTCACGCGGCGGCCAGGATCGCGGCAACGCCGGGCGCGGCGCCGCCGCACGCCCGCCGCGTTCGCGCGAGCCGGAACCATCCGGCGCAATGGCTGCGGCATTCGCGAAGCTGAAGCGCTGAGCACGCGAAAGCCATCGACGCACGAAAAGCCCGCCGAAAGGCGGGCATTTTCATTGCTGCCGCGAGAGGTGCGCACGGCTCGATGCGTGCTTGCGCCTGCGGGCAGGTAGTCGGCTATCGGATTGGCGTGTGAGGACGGCTTGTGCAGAATACGCAGCGCCATGCGGCTGCGTGTACGGCCGGCAATGCGAACGATCGCGGCCTGTTCCTGCGGTCGACAGACGCGGCGCGCGGCCAGACGGCCCGCGCGCCGCGCCCGGTCAGATCTCGATCTTCGTGCCGAGCTCGACGACGCGGTTCGCCGGAATCGAGAAGAAGTCGGTCGGCTTCGCGGCATTCTGATGCATCCACGCGAACACGCGCTCGCGCCAGATAGACATCCCGGGCAGATGCGTCGGCACGACCGTTTCGCGCGCGAGGAAGAACGACGTATCCATCAGTTCGAACGTCATGTCGCGCGTGCGACCGAATTCCTCGATCACGGCCTTCACGTCCGGCGTCTCGTTGAAGCCGTACTCGGCCTTGACGATGTATAGCCCGCCGCCCGCATCACGCGAACTCAGGCGCTTGTCGTCGCGCACGTAAGGAATGTCGCGCGTGACGAACGTCAGGAAAATGGTCCGCTCGTGCAGCACCTTGTTGTGCTTCAGGTTGTGCAACAGGCTGACGGGCACGAGCTTGTCGTTGCCGGTCAGGTAGATCGCGGTGCCCGACACGCGATGCGGCGGATGCGCGAGCAGCCCCTGCAGGAACGGCTCGAGCGGAATACCATCGGCTGCCGTGCGCTCCTTGACGATGTGGCGCCCCTTGTACCAGGTCATCAGCAGGAAGAACAGCAGCGCGCCGATGCCGAGCGGCAGCCAGCCGCCCTGCGCGACCTTCAGCAGGTTCGCGCCGAAAAAGCCCAGGTCGATCGCGAGGAACACCGCGATGATCGCGCCGACCAGCAGCCGGTTCCAGTTCCACACCTTCACCATCACGACGCAGGCGAGCACGGTCGTGATCACCATCGTTGCCGTCACCGCGATGCCGTACGCGGCCGCGAGGTTGTCGGAACTCTTGAAGCCGACCACGATGCAGAGGATCACGAACAGAAGCAGCCAGTTCACGACCGGCACGTAGATCTGGCCAATCGCGAGTTCCGACGTATGCAGCACCTTCATGCGCGGCACGTAGCCGAGCTGGATCGCCTGCGACGTCAGCGAATATGCGCCCGAGATCACGGCCTGCGACGCGATCACGGTCGCGACCGTCGACAGCACGACGAGCGGCAGCAGCCCCCACTCCGGCGCCAGCAGGAAGAATGGGTTCTCGATCGCTTTCGGATTCTGGATCAGCAATGCGCCCTGGCCGAAGTAGTTCAGCACGAGCGACGGCATCACGAGGCCGTATGCGGCGAGGCGGATCGGCTTCGCGCCGAAGTGACCCATGTCCGCGTAGAGCGCTTCTGCGCCGGTCAGCACCAGCACGACCGAGCCGAGCACGACGTAGGCCTGCAGCAGGTGATCGGCCATGAACGACGCCGCGTAATACGGGTTGATTGCCGCGATGATGCCCGGCACGCGCACGATGTGGTACACGCCGAGTGCCGCGATCACGACGAACCACAGCACCATGATCGGGCCGAACAGCTTGCCGACCAGCGCGGTGCCGTGGCGCTGGATCCAGAACAGCGCGATCAGGATCACGATCGTGATCGGCAGCACGAGGTGGGACAGGTGCGGCGTCGCGATTTCGAGACCTTCGACCGCCGACATCACCGAGATCGCCGGCGTGATCACCGCGTCCCCGTAGAACATGCACGCACCGAATATCCCGAGCGCCATCAGCGCGCCCGCGACGCGGGTCTTCGAGTCGAGCGGCCGCAGCGACAGCGCCATCAGCGCGAGCACGCCGCCTTCGCCGTTGTTGTCTGCCCGCATCACGAACAGCAGGTACTTGACGCCGACCACCAGGATGATTGCCCAGAACAGCAGCGAGATCACGCCGAGAATCGAACTTTCGGTGAGCGGAATGCCGTGTGCGGGGCTGAACGCCTCCTTCAGCGAATACAACGGGCTTGTGCCGATGTCGCCGAACACGACGCCGATGGCTGCTATCGCCAGCGCCCGCATCGAGTGTTGTTGCGTCGAGTGCGGCGCATGTGCTGCGTTGGTCGCGTGGATCGTGTCGTTCATATGAAGCGTAATAATCGGGTCCGGGTCGGACAAAACGAGCGCTATTCTACTCGCGCCCCCGTGAAACGCCGCCCTGCTCTGTTGCCGTGGAGCCACGTGATCCACGCTGCGCATGCAATCCGGCGCGAGCTGTGGCAGGGCTGCCATCATAGCCGGGGCTGCGCCGTCTGCCTATCGGGTACGCTGCGCGGCGCACCCGGCGCGCCAATGAAAAACGGCGCCGCAAGCGGCGCCGTACAAGGCTTTCCTTCGATCGGCCGGCCGCTTACGCGCCCGAACCGTCGCGCTGCGCGCGACCGCGCTTGATCCACGCCTCGAGGTTGTGCGGACGAACCGTGTCCCACTCCTCGAACGGCTGATGAATCCACGGATTCGTCGGCAGATACTGCACGTGATAGTCGGGCTTGACCTTCGAGCAACCCTTGTACCAGAGCACCGCCGAGCGCACGGCCGTGACGGCCGGATAGCGCTCCTTCAGGTGCTCCTGCACGCGTGCGAGCGTGACGCCCGAATCGACGAGATCGTCGACGAGCAGCACGTTGCCCGCGAGGTTGCCGCGCGTCATCGTGATGTACTGGGCGATATCGAGATTGCCCTGCTCGGTGCCGGCCGCTTCCCGATACGAGCTCGTCGCGAGGATCGCGAGCGGCACATCGTAGATGCGCGACAGTTGATCGCCAACCCGCAGACCGCCGCGGGCAAGGCACAGGATCTGGTCGAACTTCCAGCCGGATCCATGCACCTGCAGCGCGAGCAGCTCGATCAGCCGGTGATATTCGTCCCAGCCTACCCACAGGTTCTTGTCGTCGTTGCGCGGATCGGTCATCACGATTTCCACGGTCGTCGTATTTTCCTGCGTCATCGAGTCTTATACCTTGAACGGATGGCGGAGAAGGATCGTCTCGTCGCGGTCCGGGCCCGTCGACACCATGTCGACCGGCACGCCAGCCACTTCCTGGACACGGGTCAGGTATGCCTGCGCATTCGCCGGCAGTGCTTCCCACGTCTTGATGCCGACCGTGCTTTCCTTCCAGCCGGCGAAGGTTTCGTACACGGGCTCGCAACGGGCCACGTCGGCTGCGCCGCGCGGCAGGATGTCCGCATCCTTGCCATCGATCTTGTAGCCGACGCACAGCTTGACTTCGTCGAGGCCGTCGAGCACGTCGAGCTTCGTCATGCACAGGCCCGACACGCCGTTGATCTGGATCGAGCGACGCAGCGCGGCCGCATCGAGCCAGCCCGTGCGGCGCGGACGGCCGGTGACCGAGCCGAATTCCTTGCCGACGTTCGCGAGCGTGACGCCGACCTGGTCCTGGCGCTGCGGGTTATCCGCATCGTACAGTTCGCTCGGGAACGGGCCCGAGCCGACGCGCGTGCAATAGGCCTTCGTGATGCCGAGGATGTAGTTGAGCTTCTGCGGGCCGACGCCCGCGCCGGCCGACGCCGCACCCGCGACGCAGTTGCTCGACGTGACGAACGGATAGGTGCCATGGTCGATGTCGAGCAGCGTGCCCTGTGCGCCTTCGAACAGCAGGTTCTGGCCCGCGTTGTTCGCGTCGTACAGGCGGCGCGACACGTCGGCCACCATCGGCTTCAGGCGATCGGCATAGCCGAGCATCGTGTCGAGCGTGGCCTGGAAGTCGACGGCCGCGCCACCCAGGTACTGGGTCAGCACGAAGTTGTGGAAATCGAGGTTTTCGCGCAGGCGGTCGGCGAAGGTCTTCGCATCGAACAGATCCTGCACGCGCAGCGCGCGGCGGCCGACCTTGTCTTCATACGCGGGGCCGATGCCGCGGCCCGTCGTGCCGATCTTGCCCGCGCCCTTGCGCGCTTCGCGCGCCTGGTCGATCGCGATGTGGTACGGCAGGATCAGCGTCGTGGCTTCGGAAATGAACAGACGATCACGCACGTTCACACCGGCCTCTTCCAGCTCGCCGATTTCCTTGAACAGTGCCTCGGGGGACAGGACGACGCCGTTGCCGATGTAGCAGGCGACGCCTTCACGCATGATGCCCGACGGAATGAGGCGCAAGATCGTTTTCTTGCCGCCGATGATGAGGGTGTGGCCGGCGTTGTGGCCGCCCTGGAAACGCACGACGCCCTGAGCGTGGTCCGTCAGCCAGTCGACGATCTTGCCCTTGCCTTCATCACCCCATTGAGTTCCCACGACGACGACATTGCGCCCGGGAGTCACGTTCACTGCGCTGGCAGACATGTTGATTCGTTAGCTGGTTAAAAACGTATTCTACCTAGGTTCGCGGGCGATTCCGATTTTTTCCGTTTCGCTTCAACGATATGCACGCCGAAGCACGGCCCGCGAACGCCTGTTTATCGGGGTTCGACCACCCATACACCGTTGCGCTCGACGAGCGAACGGTCGCATGCGAACTCGTCGAGCACGTGGTCGTGGCCCGGCAGCGCCTGGATCACGACCTCGCCCGCATCGCGCAGCGCCGCAACGGCCGCGCGCAGCGCATCGTCTTGTACCCACGGCGCGAGAATCGCTGTGCCGCGCGCCTCGACCGGCGAAATCCGCGCGAGCTCGCGCAGGTCGAGCGAGAAGCCCGTTGCCGGACGGGCACGGCCATACGCCTGGCCGACATGGTCGTAGCGGCCGCCGCGCGCGATCGCGTTCGGCACACCGTCGATGTAGGCACTGAACATCGCGCCGCTGTGGTACGCATAGCCGCGCAGGTCGGCGAGGTCGATTGCCACTTCGGCGCCCTTCGCCTGCGCCGCGAGCTGCGCCAGATCGTCGAGCGCCCGCGTGATTTCAGGCAGCACCGGCAACCGCGTGCGCGCCTCGGCAAGCACGCTCGCGTCGCCGTAGAGGTGCGGCAGCGCGCGCAGCGCTGCGCGCGTATCGGCGCCGAGATCGTCGGTGAGTTCGTTCAGCAGCGGCACGTCCTTGCCCGACAGCGCGTCGTACAGCGACTCGCCGCGCTCGGCGGCCTGCGCATCGCGCGCCAGCAGCGCCGCGAGCACGCCCGCATGGCCCAGGTCGAGACGGATGCGCGACAGGCCCGCGAGATGCAGCGAATCGAGCATCAGTTGCTGGATCTCGAGATCGGCTTCCAGCCCGGCATGCCCGTAGATTTCGGCGCCGATCTGGATCTGCTCGCGCGTCGCATGCAGGCCTCGCGGGCGCGTATGCATCACGTGGCCCGCATAGCAGAGGCGCGTCACGCCCTGACGGTTCAACAGGTGCGCATCGATCCGCGCGACCTGCGGCGTGATGTCCGCGCGCAGGCCGAGCGTGCGGCCCGACAACTGGTCGACCAGCTTGAAGGTGCGCAGGCGCAGATCGGCGCCGCCGCTCGTCAACAGCGACTCGAGATACTCGAGCAGCGGCGGCATCACCATTTCATAGCCGTACGAACGGAAGCGGTCGAGCAGCCTGCGGCGCAGCTCCTCGATCTTGCGCGCTTCCGACGGCAGTACGTCGGCGATATTCTCGGGAAGTAACCAGGTCGACATCGGTACGGTCCTACGACGGGAAACAGCGCGCGACACGCGCGCCGCGATATGAATCGGAAATTCGGAATCGGGCGGGACGAACGGCGGATGCGCCGTCCGGATCAGGTGGCGAGCAGCAGCAGCACGAGCCCGAGCACCATCACGATCAGCCCGCCGATCCGGATATGATGCGGCGGCCGCTCAGCTATTCTACGAAACGTGTCGCGCCAGGCGACGGGAAACACGAAGGGGAACGCCCCCTCGATGATCAGCATCAGCGCTACTGCGAGCAACAACGAGCCAGCCAGGTCCATGCGAGCGACGGCGCCGCTCGACGCGGCGCCCCAAGGTCAGTGTTTGCGGGGAGCAGGCGCCGCCGGTGCGGCACCGCCCGTCGGGCTGCGCATGAAGCGGAAGAACTCGCTGTCGGGATCGACGACGATGATGTCGTTGCGCTTGAACGTGTTCCGGTAGGCCTGCAGGCTCGCGTAGAACTGATAGAACTGCGGATCGCGGCCGAACGCGTCGGCGGCAATCGTCGCAGCCTTCGCGTCGCCCTCGCCCTTGATCGTCTGCGCGGACTTGTACGCGTTCGCGAGCACGGCCTGCTGCTCGCGTTCGGCGTCGGCCTTGATCTGCTCGACGTCGGCCGCGCCTTCCGCACGCACCTGCGCCGCCTGATCGCGCAGCGCGCCGATCATCCGTTGATAGACGGCGTCCGTCTGCGCGGCCGGCAAGTCGACGCGCGTCAGCTGGACGTCGACCACGTCGACGCCGAAACCGGACGCCTTCGCCTTCGCCACGTCGCGAGCCGCATCGGCGATCGCGCGCTGGCCGCCGAGGGCGTCGTCGAGCGCGTGCTTGCCGAACGCGTCGCCGAGTGCGCTCTTCAGCGCGCCGGCCAGGCGTTCGGCAGCCGCCGCCGGGTCGCCGCCCGTCGCCGTGAAATATTTCATCGGATCGCTGATCCGGTACTTCACCGCATAGGCGACGAGCAGGTCGTGCTTGTCTTCGGTTGCCAGTTGCAGCGGATCGGACGACTCGAGCGATTGCAGGCGCGTGTCGATCAGCGTGGCCGTCTGCAGCGGCGGCGGCAGCTTGAAATGGATGCCGGGGCCCGCCAGTTCGGGCTGCGCGCCGTCGCGGCCCGACAGCACGACCGTATGGCGCGGATCGACGGTGAGGACCGTCGAGGATGCCGCGAAGGCAACGATCACGATTGCGACGACGAGCGCAATGATTCGGTTCATGTTCTGCGCTCCCCGTTACTTCAGATCGTCTTCGCGCGACCGGCTGCGAAACGCTTCGCGCGATCGCAGCACGTCGCTGCCCGACGCCGCGGCGGCCGCTGCCGCGCTCGCGGGTGCGGCTGCCGCCGGTGCCGACGCCGCATCGGGCGAGGATGCGCCGGCGGGCGCCGCGGCGTTTTGCCGCCCCTGCTCGACGAGCTTGTCGAGCGGCAGATACACGACGCTGTTGCCGCCCTTGTTGCCGACGAACACCTTCGTTGCGTTCGAATAGATTTCCTGCATCGTCTCGAGGTACATCCGCTCGCGGATCACGGCAGGTGCCTTCGAGTACTGCGCGTAGACCTGCTTGAAGCGGTCGGCATCGCCTTCGGCTTCCGTGACCACGCGACCGGCATACGCGTTCGCTTCGTCGACGAGCTTCGCGGCATCGCCCTGCGCCTTCGGCAGCAGGTCGCTTGCGTACGCCTGCGCGGCGCGCTTCGCGGCCTCGCGCTCATCGCGCGCCTTCGCGACTTCGCCGTAGGCAGCCTGCGTCTGCTCGGGCGCCGCAACGCTTTGCATCGTGACGGCCGTCACCTCGAGCCCGGACTGGTAGCGGTCGAGATCGCGCTGGATCGCGGCGGAAAGCTGCTCGCGCAGCGCGTCGCGATCCTGGTTCAGCACGTCGGCCGCGCTGCGCGTGCCGACGATCGCACGCACCGCGGCCTGTGCGGCCTGCGACACGCTGCGCTCGGGATCGACGCTGCGGAACAGGTAATCGGTCGCGGAACGGATCCGGTACTGGACGATGAAGCGCACGTCGACGATGTCGGCATCGCGCGTCAGCATCGCCGCTTCCTTCACGTTTGCGAGACGCACGACGTTGTTGCGTCCGATCTCGACCGAACGGACCTGCGACGTATCGACGATCTCGTGCGACGCGAACGGATACGGCGCGCGCCAGTGCACCCCCTGGCCGACCGTGCCCGACAGCTTGCCGAACTGCAGCACGACGCCCGTCTGGCCATCCTGCACGACGAACAGCCCGCTGCCGGCATAGACCGCGACCAGCACGCCGATCACGATGCCGACGCCGACCCGCGCGGCCCGCCCGTTGTCGGGACGGAAGCCGTTGCCGCCCTTGCCGCCGAAAAGGCCGTTCAGGCGCCGGTTGAAGTTGCGCCACATCTCGTCGAGATCCGGTGGACCATCACCGTCGCCGCCTTGCGGACGCTTCGATTCGTTCGCCCGGGGACGGGATCCGCCATTGCCTTCGCCACGTCCCCAGCGGGGATCGTTGCTCGACAGCAAGGCGCGCATCCGCCGCCAGGTACTCCGCTCGTTGTATTCGTTCACCAGAGTTTGTTCACCAGATTAGACGCCGGCGAACCGGCCGGGACCGGTTAGCGCCCGTGTTCGGAAATCGTGTGGTCTTCGTGTGGTCCAGCGGACGCGCCGTCGAGCGGCATCGCGCCGGAAAGGTGTTCCGCGGAGGCGATTTCGGCGATGGCGGCACGCAACACGTCAAGACCCTGACCGGTGCGCGCGCTCAAAAAGACGCGCGAAATATTACCATACTCATCCCGCTCGACCGCGTCGCCGCGGGCCGCCAGTTCGGGCACGGCGTCGATCTTGTTGAACACCAGCACCTGCCGGATCGTGTCCGCGCCAATCTCGTGCAGCACGCCGTTGACCTGCTCGATCTGTTCGAGCCGGACCGCGCTCGACGCATCGACCACGTGCAGCAGCAGATCCGCGTGGATCGTTTCCTCGAGGGTTGCACGGAACGCGGCGACGAGTTGGTGAGGCAGCTCGCGGATGAACCCGACCGTATCCGACACGACGATCTGGCCGACCTCGTCGCCGAGGTACACGCGCCGCGACGTCGTGTCGAGCGTGGCGAACAGCTGGTCGGCCGCGTAGGCCTGCGCTTTCGTCAGCGCATTGAACAGCGTCGACTTGCCCGCGTTCGTATAGCCGACGAGCGATACCGACATCGTGCCGCTGCGCGCGCGCTGCCGGCGTTGCGTGCTGTGTTGCCGGCGCAGCCGGTCGAGACGCGACTTCAGCATCTTGATGCGCTCGCCAATCAGCCGGCGGTCGGTTTCGAGCTGGGTTTCGCCGGGGCCGCGCAGGCCGATACCACCCTTTTGCCGTTCAAGGTGGGTCCACGCACGAATGAGCCGCGTCGACAGGTATTGAAGCTGCGCGAGTTCGACCTGCAGCTTGCCTTCGTGGCTGCGGGCACGCTGCGCAAAGATGTCGAGGATGAGACTCGTACGATCGATCACGCGCCGGTTAAGTGCCCGCTCCAGATTGCGTTGCTGAGCCGGTGCCAGTGCGTGATTGAAGATGACGATTTCGACGTCGTGCGCGTCGCAGGCAAGCCGCAGTTCTTCGGCTTTGCCGCTGCCGATGAACATCGCGGCATCGGGACTGGAGCGACGGCCCGTGAGGGTGACGGCGGGATGGGCCCCCGCGCTGGAGGCGAGAAGACTGAGTTCTTCGAGACTGGCTTCGAAATCGGTCTTGCCGAAATCGATGCCGACGAGCGCTGCGTTAATCAAATTTTCGGGTGTCAAGATAAGGCGGCTGGCATCGGTCGCTCGCGGCGACCGGATGCCGGCCGCTGCGATAGGTTAGGACGAGACTTCCGCGTCCGGGTGGAAATTCACCGGGCGCGCCGGCACGACCGTCGAGATGGCGTGCTTGTACACCATCTGGGTCACCGTATTACGGAGCAACACGACGTACTGGTCGAACGATTCAATGTTCCCTTGGAGCTTGATGCCGTTGACGAGGTAGATCGAAACGGGAACGTGCTCTTTGCGCAGTGCGTTCAAAAACGGGTCTTGTAACAATTGCCCTTTGTTGCTCATGGCGTACTCCATCTTTTTTTGCAGGTTGATCTGGATTGGCGAGGAAGAAAAAGAGATCCGGCGCCAATCGCTACACTATAGCCGATTTTGCCTGCCCCGCCCGGGGCGTAGGCCTTGCGGCCTATCCCTTGCGGGGCGTGCTTCAGCCCTTGTCCGCGTACGGATTGTTCGACGAACGGAACTCTATTCGCAATGGAGTCCCGGTCAGGGAGAAAGTTTCGCGGAACCGGTTTTCCAGGTAGCGCTTGTACGTTTCCGTCACGGCGTCGAGCGCGTTACCGTGGATAACAATGAGCGGCGGATTCTGGCCGCCCTGGTGCGCGTAGCGCAGCTTCGGACGCACCGGGCCGCGCCGGCGCGGCTGCTGGAACTCGACGGCCTCGATCAGCGCGCGCGTGAGCTTCGGCGTCGGCAGCTTGGCCATCGCGGCCGCATACGCGTCGTCGACCGAGCGCATCAGCGCGCCGATGCCGGTCTTCTTCGCGGCCGAAATGTAGTGCGACTTCGCGAAGTCGAGGAATTTCAGCTTGCGGGTCAAATCCGCTTTCGCGCGATCGCGCGCGTGCTCGTCGAGCCCGTCCCACTTGTTGACGCCGATCACGAGCGCGCGGCCCTGCTCGACGACGAAGCCGGCGATGTGCGCGTCCTGGTCGGAAATGTCCTGCTGCGCATCCAGCAGAAGAATGACGACGTTCGCGTCGGAGATCGACTGCAGCGTCTTCACGACCGAAAACTTCTCGATCGCCTCGAACACCTTGCCGCGGCGCCGCAGGCCAGCCGTGTCGATCAGCGTGTATTTCTTGCCGTTACGCTCGAAATCGACGTAGATCGAGTCGCGCGTCGTGCCCGGCATGTCGAACGCGATCACGCGGTCCTCGCCGATCAGCGCGTTCACGAGCGTCGACTTGCCGACGTTCGGCCGGCCGACGATCGCGATCTTGATGCCGCGCGACGGATCGTTCTCGTCCTCGTCCTCCGGCTGGCCCGTGTACGCGACTTCCAGCGCCTCGTTGATCATGTCGGTGACGCCGTCGCCGTGCGCGGCCGAGATTGCGCGCGGATCGCCGAGCCCGAGTTCGTAGAAGTCGGTCGCGACCGCCGTGTACTTCATCCCCTCGGCCTTGTTGACGACGAGGAAGATCGGCCGGCCGGTCTTGCGCAGGTAGTCGGCGATCGACTTGTCCTGCGGTGCGAGGCCGTTGCGGCCGTCGACAATGAACACGACGACGTCGGCTTCCTCCACGGCCTGCCGCGTCTGGCGCGCCATTTCGTGCAGGATGCCGTCCTTCGCGACGGGTTCGAAGCCGCCCGTGTCGACGACGAGATACGGCCGCTCGCCGACGCGCCCTTCGCCGTAATGGCGATCGCGCGTCAGGCCTGGCAAGTCGGCGACCAGCGCATCGCGCGAGCGCGTGAGCCGGTTGAACAGCGTGGATTTCCCCACATTGGGGCGCCCAACGAGGGCAATGACCGGTTTCATCTGTGTTTTCTACGGTGATGCGCAGCAGCGGGAGGCCCGCTGCTGCGGGCGGCTGCGCTGAATGAAAATATCACGAATTCGCGCCGCGCCGGATGCGCGCGCCGGGCGCGCGTTGCGCGCCGTCGTCTTTCGTCTCGAACTGCCTTTCAAATACCGAGCGGCCGGGAACACCGGCCGCCTTCATGTCGCGCGGCCCGGGCGCGCGGGACAAACCCGCCGCGCCGCGGCCGCGCATGTTTCCTGCGTCAGCGCGGACGGAACCCGTACAGGCCGCCGTCCTTCGTCTGCACGACGAGCGTATTGCCCGCGAGGACCGGCGCCGCCGTAATCGCGCTGCCGTCGGTCTTCATCCGCGCGATGAAGCTGCCGTCTTCGCGCGACAGGAAGTGCACGAAGCCCTGGTAATCGCCCATCACGACCGCATGCCCGAGCAGGTACGGCACGCCGACGTCACGACTCTTCAGCTTGTCGTTGCGCCAGAGCTGGTTGCCGGAGGCCGCGTCGTACGCCGTCACGACCGACCAGTCGTCGCCGCCTGCGACAACCGAATCATCCTGCGCGAGACCGCTGCGGCTCGAGAACGCCTTTTCCCACAGCGGGCGGCCCGAGTTCGCATCGAAGCAGCCGAGCTGACCCTGGAACGTCACCGCGCAGGCTTCCGCGCCCACGAGCGTCGGCGGGCCGCTGACGTCGTTGATGCGCTCGACCTCGGTCACGCCCTTCGGGAACGACACGGGCGTCTGCCAGAACGGCTCGCCCGACTGCAGGTTGATCGCGACGAGGCCGCCGCCGGGGAAGCCCGCCAGCACCGCCGCGTCACCCGCGAACGTCATGCCGGCTGACACGCGCAGGTTCAGCGGAACCGCGCGGTTGCGGTAGTTCCACTTCTGCTCGCCCGTCTGCGCGTTGAACGCGATCACCTGGCCATCGATCGTGCGGATGACCACGAGGCCATTGCCGACGAGCGGCGGCGAGAAGATCTCGCCCTGCACGCTGGTCTTCCACAGCTGCTTGCCGTCCGGACCCAGCACGAACACGCCACCCTTCAGCGCGCCGACCGCGGTCAGGTTGCCGTCGCTGCCGACACCGGCCGACAGGTCCGAACCGACCTTCGAGCGCCAGAGCGTCTGGCCCGTCTTCGCGTCGATCTTCTCGACCGAACCGTTTTCGCCCGCCGCGTAGACGGCGTCGCCCACGGCCACCGGCGAGAACAGGTAGCGTCCGCCCTTGCCGACACTCGCCTTCCAGACCTGTTGCACATCCATCACGGGCTTGAACTCGGTGAGCGGCGTCGGCACGCGGCGCGCGTCCTTCGACGACGAGCAGGCCGCCAATGCGAGGACAGCCGCCGCGCAGGCAACGGGCACAGCGTAACGTTTCAGCAAATTCATCGGTTAGCGAAGCAGAGTTAAGAGGTTGAGGGGACCGGGGTTCAGCCGCCGAGCGCGTCCAGCTTGAACTGCACGAGCTGGCGCGCAGACTGGTCGTCCTTCGACAGGCCGTCGAGCGCGAGCTTGTAAGCGGCGCGCGCGTCGTCGGTCTTGCCTTGCGCGGCAAGCAGATCGCCGCGGCGATCGGCCACAAGGCCCTTGAATGCATCGACCGGCGTACCCGACAGCAGCGCGAGGCCCGCGTCGTATGCCTTCTCGTCGAGCAGCAGCGACGCGAGGCGCAGCTTCGCGATCTGCTTGTACTCGTCATCCTTGGCGTGGTCGACGGCCCATTGCAGTTGCGCCTTCGCGCCTGCCGCGTCGCCGGCCGCGTACAGCACCTTCGCGGCCGCGAGCGCCGTCATCTGCGCATACGGCGTGCTGCTGAATTTGTCTTCCATGTCGGCGGCCGCGCGGGCCATCGTCGCCTTGTCGTTCGCGGCGGCGGCCTTCTGGACCTGCTCGTACAGCCCGGACGCCTCGGCAGCCTGACGGCGCTGCCAGTAGTTCCAGCCGTTGAAACCGGCCGCGACGACGAGCGCCGCGAGCACGATCCACGTGGTGAGGTTGCCCCAGCGGGTCCACCACGCCTTGAGACTTTCAATCGATTCTTGTTCGTCGTGATAACTCATCGGCGAGCGATTCCTTCCTGTTCAGGCCTTTCTTGTCGAGCGGATACCAGCGCGATCAGTCGTCGCCGTCTTCGGCGGATGCAACCATCGCATTGATTAGGAATTCGGTCAAGCTTTCGACCGGTACGGTCTGCTGAACGTTCTTTTCCCCTTCCTCGCCCGCACCGCGCAGCGCTTTCACGCCCACCGTACCGTTCGCGACCTCTTCTTCGCCGAAGATCACCGCGAACGCGGCACCGCTTGCGTCGGCCCGCTTCATCTGCGACTTGAAGCTCGCCGTCGCGCCGTCGGCGCTGCAGTGGAAGATCACGTCGAGGCCCGTGTCGCGCAGGCGCTCGGCCGCGATGAACGCCTGTTCGCGCGCGGTCTCGCCCTGGTGCACGACATACACGTCGACGCCTTCCTGCTCGGGCGCGAGATCCTCTTCCTTCAGCAGTTCGAGGATGCGCTCGATGCCCATCGCCCAGCCGCACGCGGCGGTCGGCTTGCCGCCGAGCTGCTCGATCAGCGGATCGTAGCGGCCGCCGGCCGCGACCGTGCCCTGCGCGCCGAGCTTGTCGGTCACCCACTCGAACACGGTCAGGTTGTAGTAGTCGAGGCCGCGCACCAGACGCGGATTGATCTTGAACGGAATGTTGTTCGCGAGCAGCAGGCGCTGCAGCCCTTCGAAGTGCGCGCGCGATTCGTCGCCGAGGAAGTCGATCAGCTTCGGCGCGTTCTGCGCGATCTCCTGCAGCGCGGGATTCTTCGTGTCGAGCACGCGCAGCGGGTTCGTATACAGGCGGCGCTTGGCCTCCTCGTCGAGCACGTCGGCGAACTGCTCGAGGTACTTGATCAGTTCGACGCGGTGCGCGGCGCGCTCTTCTGCGAGGCCGAGCGAGTTGATCTCGAGCTTGATGCCGGTCAGGCCGAGGTCGTCCCACAGGCGCTGGCACATCATGATGATCTCGGCATCCGCATCGGGACCCGCGAAGCCGAGCGCCTCGACGCCGACCTGGTGGAACTGGCGATAGCGGCCGCGCTGCGGGCGCTCGTGGCGGAACATCGGGCCGATGTACCACAGGCGCTTCGGGCCGTCATACAGCATGTTGTGCTCGATCGACGCGCGCACGACGGCCGCGGTGTTTTCCGGGCGCATCGTCAGGTTCTCGCCGTTCAGCGCGTCGGTAAAGCTGTACATCTCCTTCTCGACGATGTCCGTGACTTCGCCGATACCGCGCGTGAAGAGCTGCGTATGTTCGACGATCGGCGTGCGGATGTTCTGGTAGCCGTATGCGCGCAGCAGCGATTTCACGGTAGCTTCGAAGAACTCCCAAAGGCCGGCATCCTGCGGGAGGATGTCGTTCATGCCCTTGACGCCGGCGAGCTTTTCGATTTTGCGTTTCTGTTCAGTCATCGTGTGTGTGGACGAATTAGTTCTGGGCCGCGGCGCGGCCGTAATTGCGTGCGACGTAGTCGCTGACGATCTGCTGGAATTCCTCGGCGATCCGCTCGCCGCGCAGCGTCTTGGCTTTCTCGCCGTCGATGAAGACGGGTGCGGCCGGGTTCTCGCCCGAGCCCGGCAGGCTGATGCCGATGTTCGCGTGCTTCGATTCGCCCGGGCCGTTGACGATGCAGCCCATCACCGCGACGTTCATCTTCTCGACGCCCGGATACTCCTCGCGCCAGACGGGCATCTGCTCGCGCAGGTAGGTCTGGATCTGCATCGCGAGTTCCTGGAACAGCGTGCTCGTCGTACGGCCGCAGCCGGGGCACGCGATCACCATCGGTGCGAACGAGCGCAGGCCCATCGTCTGGAGGATTTCCTGGCCGACGATCACCTCGCCGGTGCGCGACGCGCCCGGTTCCGGCGTCAGCGAGATGCGGATCGTGTCGCCGATCCCTTCCTGCAGCAACACGCTGAGCGCGGCCGTCGATGCGACGATGCCCTTCGAGCCCATGCCGGCCTCGGTCAGCCCGAGGTGCAGCGCGAAGCCGCAACGGCGGCCGAGCTCGCGGTACACCGCGATCAGGTCCTGCACGCCGCTGACCTTGCACGACAGCACGATGCGGTCACGGCCGAGGCCCAGTTCGACCGCACGCTCGGCCGAGCCGATCGCCGACTGGATCAGCGCCTCGTACATCACGCTCTGCGCGTCCCACGGCTGCGACCGCGCGCCGTTCTCGTCCATCATGCGCGCGAGCAGGTCCTGGTCGAGGCTGCCCCAGTTCACGCCGATCCGCACGGGCTTGTCGTACCTGGCCGCGGCCTCGATCATCTGCGCGAACTGCGTATCGCGCTTCGCGCCCTGACCGACGTTGCCGGGGTTGATCCGGTACTTCGACAGCGACTCGGCGCAGCCCGGGTAGTCGCGCAGCAGCAGGTGGCCGTTGTAATGGAAATCGCCGACGAGCGGCACGGTCACGCCCATCCGGTCGAGCTGCTCGCGGATCGCCGGCACGGCGGCCGCGGCCTCGGGCGTGTTGACCGTGATGCGAACCAGTTCGGAGCCCGCATTAGCGAGTTCCTTGATCTGGATCGCCGTGCCGATCGCGTCGGCCGTGTCGGTATTCGTCATCGACTGCACGCGCACCGGCGCGGCGCCGCCGATCGTCACGAGCTGCCCGCCCCAACGGACATCCACCGCATGCGACACGCGGCGCGGCTGATGCCCGCCGAACACCGGCTCGGTTGAACAAATCTGACTGCTGCGTGGGGATTGAGCTTCGGATTGCATCGATAGATCCATTTACGCGGAATGCGCCGCGACGCGGCGCACGAATTGAAAAAGCGCCGTGCCCTCACGGCCTGCCGATATCGACGACAGGCCTTCGCCACGGCGCTTGACGTCAGGGCAACGTGAACCGCGCCACATTACCCCGCGCTGCCGAATATTTTGCCGGATCGACAGGCTTTCCGTCGAACGCGACCGCGTCGAGGCCCGCCTTGTTGCCGATCGTGACCTTGAACGGCCCGTCGCCGGCGACCTGCTTCGTCTCGCCGGCCCGTACCAACGCCGAGAACAGCTCCTTGCCGTTCTTGTCGCGCACGCTGAACCAGCAATCCTGCTTGACCTTCAGTTCGACCATCGACTGCCCTGCCGCGACCACGACGCTCGCCGGCTGAGCCGGCGCGGCGGCGCTCGCCACCGTCGTTGCCACGACAGGCTGCGATGCAGACGCCGTCACGACCGGTGCCGCTGGCACCGGAACGGCGGACGCAATCGCCTGCGCCGCGACTGCGGACGTCGCAACCGGGGCCGGAACCTCATTGGCAGCCACGGTCGACGCGCCGTTCGCGGCCGCCTCTTCGACGGACGACGAGGATGCCGCCGACGCGCTCGCGGCCGACGCATGCTCCGCGTCGGCGCCCTTGAAGCGCGCGAGCAGGCTCGACGAATCGCCGCCAGTGTGCCACATCAGTACTGCGACCACCGCGACGACGACGATCGCCGTTCCCCACAGCCACGGGTGGTGGCCCGACGAGCCACCCAGCGGAATCGACACGCGGCCGCGCGGCAGATCCGTCCCGGACGACGCAGGCATCGACAGGTCGACTTCCTGCACGCCGCGCTCGCGGCGCAGCGCCTGCGCGAACGGTTCCGGGTCGACGCCGAGCATCTTCGCGTAGCTGCGCACGACACCGAGCGCGAACGTCACACCCGGCAAATGGCTGATGTCGCCGGCCTCGAGCGCCCGAAGCTTCTGCGGTGCGACCTTGAGCCGCGCCGACACGTCGTCGACCGTCCAGCCTTTCGCATCCCGAAGCTGCGCCAGCCGGCTGCCGACCGCCGCCAGCGATTCCAGCCCCGCCGGTGCCGGCTTCGCGGCATTCGTCTCTGCGCCGTTAGACGGCTGCGGCTCACTCATCCTTGTCCTCGCGTCGATTCTTCTTCACTGGCGGCCGCCGCCGGCTCCCGCCAGCCGGCACCCGCAACTGTCCGTACCATGCGCGGCGCCGTGGCGCCGCGACCGATCGCTATTCGCGTGCTGTACCGCCAAAAGGTTCGGGCATCCCCGGCCAGGCGCCCCCGTCAAACCGCCCGAACCTCGATGATTTTTCCTGCTGCGCCCGTTCGTTCCGCGAGGCGCGTGCGGTCCTTCACCGCGCCGGCCAGCTGGCCGCACGCGGCATCGATGTCGTCGCCACGCGTCTTGCGCACGGTCGTGACGACACCCGCATCGATGAGGACCTGCGCAAAGCGCTTGATCTGTTCCGGCTTCGAGCGGATGAGGCCCGATTCCGGAAACGGATTGAACGGGATCAGATTGAACTTGCACGGCACGTCTCGCGTGACGGCCAGCAGTTCGCGCGCATGCGCTTCGGTGTCGTTGACGCCGTCCAGCATGCAGTATTCGAAAGTAATGAAGTCGCGCGGCGCGACTTTCAGATAGCGCTGGCACGCAGCCATCAACTCGCGAAGCGGATACTTCTTGTTGAGCGGCACCAACTCGTCGCGCAGCGCATCGTTCGACGCGTGCAGCGAAACAGCCAGCGCGACCGGCAACTCGGCGCCGAGGCGGTCCATCATCGGCACCACACCGGACGTCGACAGCGTGACGCGGCGGCGCGACAGGCCGTACGCGTTGTCGTCGAGCATCAGCCGCATCGCGGGCACGACCGCGCTGTAATTCAGGAGCGGCTCGCCCATGCCCATCATCACCACATTGGTGACGACCCGTTCGGCCTTGCCGTTCGGGCCGGGCGCACGGCCCAGCGACGCTCGCAATGCAAATTCGGCCATCCGCAGCTGGCCGATGATTTCGGCTGTCGACAGGTTGCGGGAAAAGCCCTGCTTGCCCGTCGAACAGAAGCGGCAGTTGACCGCACACCCGGCTTGCGACGACACGCACAGCGTGCCGCGCGTCTCTTCCGGGATGAACACGGTTTCGACCGCATTGCCGCTTCCGACGTCGATCAGCCACTTGCGCGTGCCGTCGGTGGAAACGTGATCGCTGACGATGTCCGGCATCACGATCGACGCGCGGCCCTTGAGCTTTTCCCTCAGGGACTTCGCGAGATCGGTCATGCCGTCGAAATCGCCGGCGTTGTACTGGTGGATCCAGCGCTGCAACTGCTTGGCGCGGAACGGCTTCTCGCCGAGGCTGCCGCAGTACGCGACAAGACCCTCGGCATCGAAGTCGAGAAGATTGACGGAAGTTTCGCTCGTCATGATGTGCTGCCTTGCCGCGTGCGCTGAATCCTGCCTACTTGCTGTCAGCCAGGGCTTAACGCGAGTAAACGTTCATTTCCGGGAAGAAGAACGCGACTTCGACAGCAGCCGTTTCCGCTGCGTCCGAGCCGTGCACGGCGTTCGCGTCGATGCTGTCGGCGAAGTCGGCGCGGATCGTGCCCTTTTCCGCCTTCTTCGGATCCGTTGCGCCCATCAGGTCGCGGTTCTTCAGGATCGCGCTTTCACCTTCCAGAACCTGGATCATCACCGGGCCCGAGATCATGAAATCGACGAGGTCCTTGAAGAACGGACGCGCTGCGTGAACCGCGTAGAACTTCTCGGCATCGGCACGCGACAGGTGCGCCATGCGCGATGCGATGACCTTCAGGCCGGCGCCTTCGAAACGGCTGTAGATCTGGCCGATCACGTTCTTTGCCACCGCATCCGGCTTGATGATCGACAGGGTGCGCTCGATTGCCATAAAAACTCCAAGAAATTAAGAAGTTACAGGTTCAAATGAATCCGCTATTGTAGCACGATCCCGTGTATCATTGCGATTGAACCCTTACACACGTGAAAGGTTCAGAATCCATATATTTTGCGCCGCCCTGGCATTGAAACCTCGCGGCACGGAACGTATCTTAGCCATAGCTGCTCCGGTTTGCTGCGCCGCACACCGCGCGCGCCGAACCGGCCCCGGACGCCCACGCGTTCAATGTTAGGAGAAACCATGAACGACTATCCGTACAATTTCGGCCGCGGCGGTTCCGTCAGCACCGCCGAGGTTCGCAACCGCGTGCTGCGGAACACGTACTGGCTGCTCGCGTTGTCGATGGTGCCGACCGTGCTGGGTGCCTGGGTCGGCGTCACGACGGGCTTCTCGCTGTTCGCGGCCACGAGCCCGATGATGAGCCTGCTCGCGTTCTTCGCCATCGCGTTCGGCTTCATGTTCGCGATCGAGCGGACGAAAAACAGCGCGGCCGGCGTGTTCGTGCTGCTCGGCTTCACGTTCTTCATGGGCCTGATGCTGTCGCGGCTGCTGAGCTTCATCCTCGGTTTCTCGAACGGCCCGTCGCTGATCATGCTCGCGTTCGGCGGCACCGGCATCATCTTCGCCACGATGGCGACGATCGCCACCGTCAGCAAGCGTGACTTCTCGGGGCTCGGCAAGTGGCTGTTCATGGGCGTGATCGTGATCCTGCTCGCGTCGGTCGCGAACATCTTCCTGCACCTGCCGGCACTGATGCTCACCGTGTCGGTGCTCGCGATCGCGATCTTCTCCGCGTACATGCTGTTTGACGTCCAGCGCGTCGTGAACGGCGGCGAGACGAACTACATCTCGGCGACGCTCGCGATCTACCTCGATCTGTACAACGTGTTCACGAACCTGCTCGCACTGCTCGGCATCTTCGGCGGCAACCGCAACTGACGTTCGTCAGGCACCACGAAAAACCGGCCCGAGGGCCGGTTTTTTTTCGTCCGCCGCCTGGCTCAGTCGCGCTCGAACAGCGCGATCGATTCGACGTGCGACGTATTCGGGAACATGTTCACGACACCGGCGCCCTTCAATCGGTAGCCGGCCTCGTGCACGAGCAGGCCGGCGTCGCGCGCAAGCGTCGACGGGTTGCACGATACGTAGACGATGCGCTTCGGCAGCGGGCCTTCGCCGCTCTGCGCAATCTCGGCCAACGCCTTCGACACCGCGAGCGCGCCTTCGCGCGGCGGGTCGATCAGGAACTTGTCGAATGCACCGAGCGCGCGGATGTCGTCACCCGTCACTTCGAACAGGTTCCGGCACGCGAACGTCGTGTGTCCGTCCACACCGTTCTCGCGCGCGTTCGCCAGCGCGCGCGTCGTCAGCGTGTCGCTGCCCTCGATGCCCATCACCTCGCGCGACAGCCGCGCGAGCGGCAGCGTGAAGTTGCCGATCCCGCAGAACAGGTCGAGCACGCGTTCGTCGCGCGACGGCGCGAGCAAGCGCAGCGCGCGGCCCACCAGCACGCGGTTGATCTGATGGTTGACCTGCGTGAAGTCGGTCGGCTTGAACGGCATGCGGATGCCGAATTCCGGCAGCGTGTAGTCAAGCGACACGTCGAGCGGATAGAACGGCGTCACCGTGTCGGGGCCCTTTGGCTGCAGCCAGAACTGCACCTTGTGCTCGTCCGCGAACGCGCGCAGCAGCGCTTCGTCGTCCGCGTTGATCGGCTCCAGCACGCGCAGCACGAGCGCCGTGACTTCCGAGCCGACCGCGAGCTCGATCTGCGGCATCCGATCGCGGATCGACAGCCCCTCGACGAGCCGGCGCAGCGGCACGAGCATCGCCGATACGTGCGGCGGCAGCACCTCGCAGCTCGTCATGTCGGCGACATAGCTGCTCTTCTTCTCGTGGAACCCGACCAGCACGCCGCCCTTCTTCGCCACGTTGCGCACGGTCAGGCGCGCACGGTAGCGATAGCCCCACGACGGGCCGTGGATCGGCGCGAACATCGTTTCCGCGCGCAGCTTCGCCAGGTGCCACAGGTTGTCTTCGAGCACGCGCTGCTTGATCGCCACCTGCGCGCGCATGTCGAGATGCTGCATCGAGCAGCCGCCGCAGGTGCCGAAGAACGCGCATTTCGGCTGCGTGCGCATCACGCTCGGGCGCAGAATGTCGACAACCGTCGCCTGCTCGTAGCTCGGCTTGCGGCGGTAGCTCGAATAGGTCACGCGCTCGCCCGGCAGCGCACCCTCGACGAAGATGACCTTGCCCGGCTCGCCGTCCTCGTTCATCGTGCGGCCGACACCGCGCGCTTCCATGTCGAGCGATTCGATCTCGAGAACCGGGGCGATCCCGGGCGCGACGGGCGCATTTTTCGATTTGCGCGCAGAAGTGGGGACGGCTTCGGACACCAGCTTTTCCTGACAAACGTTGAAGAAGGCGAGATTGTAGACGACGAAGGCCCGCATCGCCCGCTTTGCATGGGGCGAGCGTCCACACTGAAGCATAGACGGCCCTGCATCGCGCCGGAACGGGCAGGCAGGCGGCTCGCCCCGTCGGTAGCCGGCGGGGCGTAGAGCCAATCAGGACAGGCCGGAAGGCCAAAATCCGCCCGGCAGGAGTTCGACCATGCGACTGATCGACTGGAACATCCAATGGGGTCGGGACGCGGACGGCGTTGTCGACCTTTCGCGCACCGTCGCGGCCATCCGCCGGCTCGGCGATTTTGACGTGCTGTGCCTGCAGGAGGTCACGCGCGGCTTCCGCGCACTGCCCGGCGAGCCCGGCCCCGACCAGTTCGCCGAACTCGCGGCGCTGCTGCCTGGCTATCTGATCGTCGAAGCAATCGGCGCCGACCTGCCGGCCATCGAACCCGGCGCACCGCGCCGCCAGTTCGGCAATGCGATCGCGACCCGGCTGCCGGTCGGGCGCGTGCTGCGCCAGTTGTTGCCGTGGCCGGCCGACGCCGGCGCGCCGTCGATGCCGCGCGTCGCGCTCGACATCGAGCTGCAGGCACCCTTCGGGCCGCTGCGCGTGGTCACCACGCATCTGGAATATTATTCGGCGTGCCAGCGGCTTGCGCAGGTCGACGCGCTGCGCGACCGGCATCGCGAGGCCTGCGCGCACGCGGAACGCCCGGCGCCCGCCGAAACCGCCGAAGGACCGTTCAGCGCGACAGACCAGCCGCGCGATGCGATCGTCTGCGGCGATTTCAACAGTGCGTTCGGCAGCGATGCCTACTGCCGCTTCCTGGCGCCGATCGCAGACGCCCCGTGCTTCGTCGACGCATGGGTCGAGCGGCACCCCGGCCGCACGCCGCCGCCGACGGCCGGCGTCTACGATACGGTGCAATGGTCGGAAGGGCCGCTCGCCTGCGACTTCGTGTTCGTGACCGATACGCTGCTGCCGCGCGTCATGCGGTGCGAGATCGACGGCGGCGTGCGCGCGTCGGATCATCAGCCGGTGCTGCTCGAACTCGCGTGATCGCACCGGCTGCGGTGCGGCCCGCCTGCGTTACGCGTCGAAAGCAGCCAGGTATTCGGCCCAGTGCGGCGCGGGTTCCTGCGCGAGCGCGTTCTTCACGAGCAGGATCTCGTCCGCATACTCGCTCTGCGTCAGGCCGCCGCGCATCAATTGGAACCGGCAATACAGCAGGTAGGTATTGACGACGTCGGTTTCGCAATAGTTGCGGATTTCGTCGATCCGGCCGTCCTGGAACGCCGGCCACACCTGGCCGCCGTCCATCCCGAGCTTGCCCGGGAAGCCGCACAGCTTCGCGAGCGCGTCGAGCGGCGCGTTCGCGCGCGCCTGATACATCGCGAGCACATCCATCAGATCGGTATGCCGCGAGTGATAGCGCGAGATGTAATTGTTCCACTTGAATTCGCGGTCGTCCTCGCCGAGATCCCAGTAGCGGGTCGCGGGGATCCCGTGCACGAGCGCACGATAATGGAGCACCGGCAGATCGAAGCCGCCGCCGTTCCACGACACGAGCTGCGGCGTGTATTTCTCGATCACGCGGTAGAACGACTGGATCAGCGTCGCTTCGTTATCCTGCGGCGTGCCGAGCGAGCGCACGCGAAAGCCGTTGTTGTCGCGGAACACGCACGAGATCGCCGCGATGCGCTGCAGGTGGTGCGGCAGGAAATCGCCGCCGGTCTTCTCGCGGCGTGCGGCAAATGCATGTTCGGCCACCGCGGCATCGTCGAGTGTCGCGGGCAGGTCTTCCAGACGGCGAATGCCGTCGACATCGGGAATCGTCTCGATGTCAAAAACGAGAATCGGTGTCATCAGTTACAGAACGGCGTCCTTGCGCACGCCGTTGGAGGCGAAAAACCGCTTGAGGCGCACCAGCGCTTCCTGCTGGATCTGCCGCACGCGCTCGCGCGTGAGCCCCATCTCGTCGGCCAGCTCCTCGAGCGTTGCCGGTTCGATGTGGTTCAGGCCAAAGCGACGCTCGATCACGTGCCGATGCTTGTCGGACAGCCGCGACAGCCACGCGCGCGTCAGCGTCTCGAGCTCGCGGTGCTGCACCTCGGCGTCGGGCGACTGGCTCTGGTCGTCGGGCAGCAGGTCGAGCAGGCTGCTCGCGGGATCGAGGTCGAGCGGCGCGTCGAGCGACGCCGTGTGCTCGTTGAGCGCGAGGATGTCGGTGACTTCCTCGGCGGTCTTGCCGGTGAGATAGGCGATGTCGTCGATGCTGGCTTCGCGGCGTTCGGCCGCCTCGCCCGTCGACATCGAATTCTTTTCGAGGTGGCGCTTCGCGCGCAGCACCTGGTTCAGTTCACGGATCACGTGCACGGGCAGGCGCACCGTGCGGGCCTGGTTCATGATCGCCCGCTCGATGCTCTGCCGAATCCACCACGTCGCGTAGGTCGAGAAACGGAAACCGCGCGTCGGGTCGAATTTCTCGATCGCGTGCATCAGACCGAGGTTGCCCTCCTCGATCAGGTCGAGCAGCGGCACGCCGCGGTTCAGATACCCCTTGGCGATACTGACGACGAGACGCAGGTTGCGCTCGATCATCACCTGCCGTGCCTCGAACTCGCCGGCCTTGGCGAGACGGGAATAGCGCTGCTCCTCCTCGACGGTCAGCAGCGGCTTCACGCTGATGCGGTTCAGGTAATGCTGGATCGTGTCGGCCGTGAGTTCGGCCTGCAGCAGCGTGCGGAAATCGTCGACATCGGGCGCTGCTTCCGGGCGGCCTTCGCGCTCGTCGTCGCCACTGTCCGCCTCGGCGTCGCGTGCCTCGAGTTCGCGTTCGTTTTCCGCGACGTCGTCTTCGTCGTCCGTCGAAGCACCCGCTCGCCTCACCGATGCTTGCGTGGCACGACTGATCTTCTCAGACTCGGCTTGCGGCTCGTGGCGCTTCGATTTCGGCATGGTCGTCTCGGTTATTGAGGCGGCAAATACTTCAGCGGATCGACAGGCTTACCCTGCCGGCGAACCTCGAAATGCAGCATCACGCGGTCGGCATCGCTATTACCCATCTCGGCGATCTTCTGCCCCTTCGTTACCGCGTCCCCCTCTTTTACCATCAAAGCGCGATTATGTGCATACGCCGTGAGGTAAGTTGCATCGTGTTTGATGATAATGAGGTTGCCGTAGCCGCGCAGGCCGCTGCCCGAGTAGACGACGCGGCCGTCGGCCGCCGCCTTCACGGCCTCGCCGGCCGTGCCGCCGATATTGACACCCTTGTTCTTCGCGTCGTCGAACCCGTTCAGCACGGGGCCGCGCGCGGGCCACGCGAACGTCACGGCGCCGCTCGGAGCTGCCGCCGTGTCGCTCGATCCGGTGGCCGCGGCCGGCGGCGTCGCGAGCGTGGACGACGTGCCGGCGCCCGGCATCGCGGGCCCGCTGCTCAGCGGCGCGGTCGCGACGGCTGCGCCCGCGATCGGCGCGGCGGCCGGTGCGCCCGCAGCCGGTACGCCCGCAGCCGGTACGCCCGCAACCGCGGCGCCGCCCGGCGGCGCGACGCGCAGCAACTGATCGACCTCGATCTGGTTCGGGTTCGTCAGGTTGTTCCACGACGCGATGTCGCGGTAGTTCTGCCCGTTCTCGAGCGCGATCCGGTACAGCGTGTCGCCCGGCTTCACACGGTAGAAGCCAGGCGGCGGCGGGCCGAGCGGCACCGCGGGCTGCGTGGTGGCGGTCGAGCCCAGCGACCCGGAGCGGTCGACGACGGGCGCGTTGTCGAGCCGCGTCGCACAGGCGGCCAGTAGTGTGGAGAACGCGGCTACACAGATCGCGCGCTGGGCGAGTGTGAGCGGTTCCCTGGATCGGTTGTTTTGCATCGCGCGCAACATACTCATCGGTTTCAAATCACTCCGGATTTTAAAGGGACAAAGAAAACGCGATCAAGCCGTGACTCTCGCCATTGCGCGTGCGCGACGCGCTCGACGAGCGTGAGCACCTGGTGCTGCCCGCTCTGCGCGCCGACCGGCGCGACGAGCCGCCCGCCGATCGCGAGCTGCTCGAGCAGCGCCTGCGGCACGTCGAGCCCCGCCGCCGCGATCACGATCGCGTCGAACGGGGCCGCGGACGGCAGACCGACACGCCCGTCGCCGTAGTGCAGACGGATGTTCGGCACGCGCAGCGGCCGCAGGTTCAGCTTCGCGCGCTCGTAGAGCGGCTTGATGCGTTCAATCGAATACACGTCGCGTGCCACGTGGCTCAGCACGGCGGCCTGATAGCCGCAGCCCGTACCGATCTCGAGGACGCGCTCGAGCGTGCGGCCGGCCATCGCGAGCTCGATCATGCGCGCGACGACCGACGGCTTTGAAATTGTTTGCTGATGGCCGATCGGCAACGCCGAATCTTCATAGGCCTGCGTCGCGAGCCCCGGATCCACGAACAGGTGGCGCGGCACCGCGGCCATCGCGTCCAGCACACGCGCGTCGGTCACGCCGTTCGCGCGCAGCCGTTCGACCATCCGCTCGCGCACACGTTCCGACGTGAGCGCGAACGCGCCGGCCGGCGCGACGCTCGGCGCAGCCGGCTTCGGCAGCGCGGGCTTCAGCGCGGTCGGCTTCGGCGCGGTCGCGGGCTTCGCGGCGGCGGAACCCGGCAACGTCGTCCGCACGACAGCGGGCTTCACCGCAACCGGTTTCAGCACGGCCGCGGGCTTGTCGGCGGCCTTCGGCACCGCGACCGCAGCATGGCGTTCGCCGGCCCGACCCTCCGACTTGCGTGGCGCTCGCTTGAGATCTTCGAGCGCGAGCGGGAACCGCTTCGCGCGCTCGCCGCTCATGAAGCCCGCCCTCCGGCGCGCGCCCATTCGCGCGTCGCAGGCAGCATCTGCGTATGCGTGAGGTCGAGCTGCAGCGGCGTGATCGACACGAAACCGTTTGCCACGGCATGGAAATCGGTGCCGTCGCTCGCGTCCAGCGCCGCGCCCGCCGCACCGATCCAGTAGACTGGCTCGCCACGCGGGTCGGTCTGGCGAATCACCGGCTGCGACGGATGACGCTTGCCGAGGCGCGTGACCTTCCAGCCCTTCAGTTCGGCGTACGGCAGGTTCGGAATATTGACGTTCAGCAGCGGCTGGCCCGGCAGCGGATGCGCGAGGTAGTGCTCGACGATTTCCGCGGCGACGCGCGCGGCGTCCGCCAGATGAGCCCAGCCCTTGTCGGCCAGCGAAAATGCGATGGCCGGCACGCCGAACATGATGCCTTCGGTGGCGGCTGCAACTGTCCCCGAATAGAGCGTGTCTTCGCCCATGTTCTGGCCGTTGTTGATCCCCGACACGACGATGTCCGGCCTTGCGTCGGTCATCCCTGTCAGCGCGACGTGCACCGAATCGGTCGGCGTGCCGTTCACGTAGAAGAAACCCGTACCCGGCGCGCGCTGCACCGACAGCGGCCGCGACAACGTGAGGGAATTCGACGCGCCGCTGCAGTTCTGCTCCGGCGCGATCACCGTGAGTTCGGCCAGCGGCTGCAGCGCTTCGCTGAGCGCGGCGAGACCGGGGGCGAGATAGCCGTCGTCGTTGCTGAGTAGGATTCGCATCCGGCGATTGTAACCGAGGAAAGATGGCGCGAGAGCGACAGTCCGGCGGCCGCGGATGGAAGGGTGTGCGCACGCGCACCCGATGCGCCGCCGCGTTGTGCGGCGGTGTTCTGCGCTCTCAAGAAAACGCCGGGCCGCCCCAAGTTTTCCGCCCCGCAGGAAGTCCCCTTGGGGGATGCCCCCGTCGGGGGGCCTGGCACGAAGCGACCGGTCTGGAGGCGCTCAAATCGCGCCCGCGTGGCGCAGCGCGGCAATCGCCTGCACGTCGTAGCCGAGGCCGCGCAACACCTCGTCCGTATGCTCGCCGAGTTCGGGCCCGAGCCAGCGCGTTTCGCCGGGCGTGTCCGACAGCTTGGGCGTGATGTTCGGCAGCGGAATGTCGGTGCCGTCGGCCAGCTTGAAGCGCTGGATCATCTGCCGCGCGACGAACTGCGGATCGGTGAACATGTCGGCGGCGCTGTAGATGCGCCCGGCCGGCACGTCGGCCGCGTTGAGCACGACGAGCGCGTCGTCGATCGTGCGCGGCGCGAGCCACGCGGCAATCGCGTCGTCGATCTCCTGCGTGCGCGGCACGCGCCCGTCGTTTCGCGCCAGCGCGGGATCGTCGGCGAGGTCGTCGCGCTCGATCGCCTTCATCAGCCGCTTGAAGATCGGGTCGCTGTTGCCGCCGATGACGATGCTGCCGTCGCGGCACGCATACGTATTCGACGGAACGATGCCCGGCAGCGACGCGCCGGTGCGCTCGCGCACCATCCCGTACACGCCGTATTCGGGCACCACGCTTTCCATCATGTTGAATACGGCTTCGTACAGTGCAACGTCGACCACCTGCCCCGCACCGCCATTGACCTGGCGGTGATGGAGCGCCATCAGCGCGCCGATCACGCCGTGCAGCGCGGCGATCGAATCGCCGATCGAGATGCCGATGCGCGGCGGCGGCAAATCGGGATAGCCGGTGATGTGGCGCAGCCCGCCCATCGATTCGGCGATCGCGCCGAAGCCGGGCCGGTCGCGGTACGGGCCCGTCTGCCCGTAACCGGACAGGCGCACCATCACGAGGCCCGGGTTGTCGGCCGACAGCACGTCGTAGCCGAGCCCGAGCTTTTCGAGCAGGCCCGGACGGAAGTTCTCGATCACGATGTCGGCCTCGCTCGCGAGCTGCCGCGCGATCGCCTTGCCGGCATCGGCTTTCAGGTTGAGCGTGACCGATTTCTTGTTGCGCGCCTGGACGGACCACCACAGCGACGTGCCGCCCTGCTCCGGGTGGAGCTTGCGCCACTTGCGCAGCGGGTCGCCGCCGTTCGGATCCTCGATCTTGATCACTTCCGCGCCGAATTCGGCGAACAGCCGCGATGCGAACGGCCCCGCGATCAGCGTTCCGAATTCGAGCACTTTGACGCCCGCGAGCGGGCCCTGGCTGGTGCTCATGTGTCTCCCTGGCATGAGGAACGGCGCCGCCTGCAAGCGGCGCCCGGCTTACATCGTGCGGCGGTCGAGCATCGCACGGGCGATGGTGCCCGCGTCGACGTATTCGAGCTCGCCGCCCACCGGCACGCCGCGCGCGAGGCGCGTGACCGCGAGCCCGCGCGCCTTCAGCGTCTGGCCGAGGTAGTGCGCGGTGGCTTCGCCCTCGTTCGTGAAGTTGGTCGCGAGCACGACTTCCTTGACGATTCCGTCGGACGCGCGGCGCACGAGGCGGTCGAAATGGATTTCCTTCGGGCCGATTCCGTCGAGCGGGCTCAGTCGCCCCATCAGCACGAAATACAGCCCGCGGTAAGTCATGGTCTGCTCGAGCATGATCTGGTCGGCAGGCGTCTCGACGACGCACAGCAGCGTCGGATCACGCTCCTCGTCGCTGCAGACCTCGCAGATCTGCGCTTCGGTAAACGTGTTGCACTTCTCGCAGTGCTGCAGGTGCTCGGTCGCGAACAGCAGCGACCGGCCGAGCCGCTCCGCGCCCTCCCGATCGTGCTGCATCAGGTGGACCGCCATGCGCTGCGCGGATTTCGGCCCGACGCCGGGCAGCACGCGCAACGCTTCGACGAGAGCGGACAGGGCGGACGGCTGTTTCATACGGCGGCAAAAAGTGGCACGGACGCCGCGCTCAGAACGGCAGCTTGAAGCCCGGGGGCAGCGGCAGGCCCGACGTCATGCCGCTCATCTTTTCCTGCGACGTCGCTTCGGCCTTGCGCACGGCGTCGTTGAACGCAGCCGCGACGAGATCCTCGAGCATGTCCTTGTCGTCCGCGAGCAGGCTCGGGTCGATCGACACGCGACGCACTTCGTTGCGGCACGTCATCGTCACCTTGACGAGGCCCGCCCCCGACTGCCCTTCGACTTCGATCAGCGCAAGCTGCTCCTGCATCTTCTTCATGTTTTCCTGCATTTGCTGCGCTTGCTTCATCAGTCCGGCGATGTTGCCTTTCAACATGGGAATACTCCTTCGTGATCGTGTGAAAACCGGCACGCGGCGCGTGCCGGCCAATGTGTGCGGGCGTAATTGTGCCTGTCGCGGTGCGGTCAGTTCAATGCAGCGTCGGCGGCGGGCCGTCCGGCGCCGAATCGGCGAGCGGACGCACCGAACCCTCGACGATGCGCGCACCGAAGTCGCGCACGAGCTGCTGGACGAACGGATCGCCGTGAATCTCCTGCTCGGCCTCGCGCTGACGTGCCGCGCGTACGGCCGCATCGAGCGCCGCCGCCGTACGCCGTGCGGGCCCGACCTCGACCGCCACCTCGACCGGCTTGCCGAGCGCGTCGGCCAGCGCGGCCTTCAGCTTTGCCACCTGCGCGGCGTCCGCATACTGCGGCACCGGCACGGAAAGTTTCAAGGTGGTCGCATCGACGGCCGTCAGTTCGCTGTTGAACGCGAGCTGGTACGCGACGCCCTTGAGCGGCAGCTGCGCGGCCAGCGCCGGCCATTCGCCGTCGAAGCCGACCGGATCGAGCGCGATCGCGGGCGGCAACGGGCGCGAGTCGACCGGTGCGGCCGGACGGGCGTCCGCCAGCTTCGGCGTCACGCGCACATCGTCGGGACCGCTGTCGAACACCGGCACGAAGCCATCGTCGGACGGGCCGCCGAACATCTCGTCGGCACTGAGCGGTACGTAGTCGTCCGGCGGGATGTCTTCCCACGGCGGCGAGGCCTGGCGCGAATCGGCCGCCTGCGGCGCACGGGCGGCAGCGCGCGGCGTCGGCACCTGTACGGCGGGACGCGGCGCGGCCGGCTTCTCGGCGGCCGGCTGGGCCGCCGGTTTCGGGGCGGCACCTGCCCGCCCGCGGTCGGACGACACGCGCATCCCCGCATTGCGCAACACGTCGAGCGCGGCGGCGGCACCGCCTGAACGTGCTGCCTGACGTGCGGCCGGCTCGGGCGGCGCAGCACGCGGTGCCGGTTCCGCCGGCGCAGCCGGTTCGTCCGCAACCGGCTCATCGCTTTGCTGCGCAACGGCAACAGCGGCCGGCGGCTCGGGCTCCTTGCGAGCGGGTGGCGGCATATCGCCCGCCGTCGCCGCTTGCGGCGCGGCATCCGTTTCCGGCTGCGGCGTCTCGATAACTTGCGCGTCAACCGAAGCCGGCACGGATGCCTGGACGGCAGCCGGCTTCGCGGCCGGCCGGCCTGCTTCGTCGCCGGACTGCGCCGGTGCCGGTGCTGGTGCTGGTGCCGGCGCTGAACGCGCAACCGGCGCAGCGGGTGCGTCAACCTGCGGACGCACTGCCTCGGCGGGCACAGCCGATACCGGCTTCGCCGCAGCGGCCGATGCCGCGGCAGCGCGCGGGACCGGCACGGCACGCGGCACGGACGGCTGGCCGCCCGGCGCACTGCCGGCGGCAACCGCCGGTTCGAACGCGAGCATCCGCAGCAGCGTCATCGTGAAACCGGCGTATTCGTCCGGAGCCAGGCCGAGCTCCGCGCGACCGACCGTCGCGATCTGATAGAACAGCTGAACCTGTTCGGGGCTCAGCGTCTCGGCGAAGCGGCGCAGGTCGGCCGCTTCCGGCCATTCGTCGAGCACCGAGCCCGGCGCGAACTGCGCCCACGCGATCCGGTGCAGCAAGCTCGCGAGATCCTGCAACGCCGTCGAGAACGACAGGCTGCGCAGCGACATCTCGTCGGCAATCGCGAGGATTTCCGGGCCGCTGCCGGCCGCGAGCGCGTCGAGCAGGCGCACCATGTAAGTCTGGTCGAGCGCGCCGAGCATGCCCGACACGGCCGACTCGGTCACCTCGTTCGCCGAATAGGCGATCGCCTGGTCGGTGAGGGACAGCGCGTCGCGCATGCTGCCCTGCGCGGCGCGCGCGAGCAGGCGCAGCGCCTGCGACTCGAACGTGATCTGCTCTTCGCCGAGGATCCGTTCGAGATGCGACACGATGTGCCCGGCCGGCATCTGTTTCAGGTTGAACTGCAGGCAGCGCGACAGCACGGTGACGGGGATTTTCTGCGGATCGGTCGTCGCGAGGATGAACTTGACGTGCGGCGGCGGCTCTTCGAGCGTCTTCAGCATCGCGTTGAACGCGTGATTCGTCAGCATGTGCACTTCGTCGATCATGTAGACCTTGAAGCGCGCATCGACGGGCGCGTACACCGCGCGCTCGAGCAGCGCGGCCATCTCGTCGACGCCACGGTTGCTCGCGGCATCCATCTCGACGTAATCGACGAAACGGCCTTCGTCGATCTCGCGACAGGCACGGCACACGCCGCACGGCTGCGACGTGACGCCGGTTTCACAGTTGAGTGCCTTCGCGAAGATCCGCGACAGCGTCGTCTTGCCGACACCGCGGGTTCCGGTAAACAGATAGGCGTGATGGAGACGCCCGCCGTCGAGCGCGTGCGTGAGCGCCCTGACGACGTGCTCCTGGCCGACGAGCGAAGCGAAATCCTTCGGACGCCACTTGCGTGCGAGAACTTGATAGGTCATCGGGAAATTGTATCAGTAACGCTGCGTCGCGCCGACACGCGAAACGGTGCGGAAGACGGGCAAAGCGCAGGTAAAACGGAGTGTGCCGCAGAAATAAAAAACGCCCGGCGAACGGGGCGAGAAGAAAGGTGACGAGCCCGACCCTCGGCACTGGCAGAAAACGATTGTGGCTGCTTCGTTCCCGACCTGACCAGGTTCACCGCCCCACCATGCGAGGAGGCCCGTCACGACATATTCTATCACCGCTTCCGGATGAATGCGACCGTTTGTTCGCATCAATGCGAACGGCCGGGCAAACCGTCGCGCATCCGGCCGCACGAATCGCATGCGTGCCCGCCCCCTTGTAATTTGCGAGCCGGCCTCCACCTGCAGGGCACAACGGTCGAACGTCGCGTCGTACCCCTACTCGCGAAGCGGCTACTATCGCCGCCCGCAGCAGATAGCAAATTAGGCTAATATGACGCCCGAACGACCCGCGAGCCGCGGCATGCAGCGCTTACGCCCTTCCTTTACGTAGAGCGGAGCGACCTGCCGCAGCGGCCGGCAGCCAACGGCGGCCGGCACGCCGCAACGCGCAAGCAGGCAGTCCCCGAACCTGTAAGAGGTATTGACCCAATGAGCGAACAGATCAAACACATCAGCGACGCATCGTTCGAACAGGACGTCGTCAAGTCCGACAAGCCCGTGCTCGTCGATTTCTGGGCCGAATGGTGCGGCCCGTGCAAGATGATCGCCCCGATCCTCGACGAAGTCGCGAAGGATTACGGCGACAAGCTGCAGATCGCGAAGATCAACGTCGACGACAACCAGGCAACGCCTGCGAAATTCGGCGTGCGCGGCATCCCGACGCTGATCCTGTTCAAGAACGGCGCGGCCGCCGCGCAGAAGGTCGGCGCGCTGTCGAAGTCGCAGCTCACCGCATTCCTGGACAGCCACCTGTAATACCGGCAGTTCCGCGGACGTGTTGTCAACCGGCAACACGTCCGTCATCAAGCCGCCGATCGGCCGCTCAAGCGCGAATCGGCCTATGCTAGAATTAAAAAACGTCTACAAGACGCATTTAAGTCTCTGAGCGCCTCCGCTCGCCCTCCTCCCTTTATTTCTTTCGTCGCTTCTCCTCCCTGGCGGGTTCCCCGTATGCATTTATCCGAGCTCAAGTCTCTGCACGTCTCCGAACTGATCGAAATGGCCAATGGCCTCGAGATCGAAAACGCGAACCGCCTGCGCAAGCAGGAGTTGATGTTCGCCATTCTCAAAAAGCGCGCCAAGACGGGAGAGACGATCTTCGGCGACGGTACGCTCGAAGTGCTGCCGGACGGCTTTGGCTTCCTGCGCTCGCCGGAAATGTCGTACCTCGCGAGCACCGACGACATCTATATCAGCCCGTCGCAGATCCGACGCTTCAACCTGCACACCGGCGACACCATCGAAGGTGAAGTCCGTACGCCGAAGGACGGCGAGCGCTATTTCGCGCTGGTGAAGGTCGACAAAGTCAACGGGCAGCCGCCCGAGGCCTCGAAACACAAGATCATGTTCGAGAACCTCACGCCGCTGCACCCGAACAAGCCGCTCTCCCTCGAGCGCGAAATGCGCGGCGAGGAAAACGTCACGGGCCGCATCATCGATATGATCGCGCCGATCGGCAAGGGCCAGCGCGGCCTGCTCGTCGCGTCGCCGAAGTCGGGCAAGACCGTGATGCTCCAGCACATCGCGCACGCGATCAAGCAGAACCACCCGGACGTGATCCTGTTCGTGCTGCTGATCGACGAGCGCCCTGAAGAAGTGACCGAAATGCAGCGCTCGGTCGCCGGCGAAGTGATCGCATCGACGTTCGACGAACCGGCCACGCGCCACGTGCAAGTCGCCGAAATGGTGATCGAGAAGGCCAAGCGCCTCGTCGAAATGAAGCACGACGTCGTGATCCTGCTCGACTCGATCACGCGTCTCGCACGCGCGTACAACACCGTGATCCCGGCGTCGGGCAAGGTGCTGACGGGCGGTGTCGACGCGAACGCACTGCAGCGTCCGAAGCGCTTCTTCGGTGCGGCGCGCAACATCGAGGAAGGCGGTTCGCTGACGATCATCGGCACCGCGCTGATCGAAACCGGCAGCCGCATGGACGACGTGATCTACGAAGAGTTCAAGGGCACCGGCAACATGGAAGTGCACCTCGAGCGCCGTCTCGCGGAAAAGCGCGTCTATCCGTCGATCAACCTGAACAAGTCGGGCACGCGCCGCGAGGAAATGCTGATCAAGCCCGAGATCCTTCAGAAGATCTGGGTGCTGCGCAAGTTCATCCACGACATGGACGAAGTCGAGGCAATGGAATTCCTGCTCGACAAGATCCGCCAGACGAAGAGCAACTCCGAGTTCTTCGACCTGATGCGCCGCGGCGGCTGATCGCCCCCGCCCCGCAACGAACGGCCGCCCGTGCATCTTGCTCGGCGGCCGTTTTTCGATCCCAACCTGAACGTGAACGTACAGGTTGATCTATAATCGCGCCATCGCCCCGACCGAATCCTCCGCTTCCCGATGCCGAACGACGCCTCCACCCCATTGCTGACCGTGAGCGATGCCGCGTCGCGGCTCGGCGTCACGCCGCGCACGCTGAAGTATTACGAAGAGCGCGGGCTCGTCACGCCGTCGCGCAGCGAAGGCCGCTACCGCCTCTACGACGAAGCCGACCTCGAGCGCTTCGCGCGCATCCTGCGGCTGCGCGCGCTCGGCTTCTCGCTGCACGGCATCACCGAAATGCTGAAGCGTCCGCTGGAAGAAACGGGTGACGGCCGGCGCCGCTATTCGGATGCGTCGCTGCGCGACATTCGCACCGGCCTCGCCGAGCAGATCGGCACGCTCGACCGGCGGATCGCGGCCGTCCAGCGCGAACTGAAGGAAGCCGTCGCGCTGCGCAAGGAACTGCAGCACGACATCGACTACGTCGAGCGGCGTCTCGCCGGCGAAAACCCCGATGCACTGATCGCGCAGCGACAGGCCGAAGCCGGAACGCGGCGCACGCGCAAGGATCGCGAATGAACGCGGTGCCCGGTCGCTCGCCGCTGTGGAGCCGCGCGAACCTGCGCGCGGACCTGTTCCCGTGGGCGCTCGCGCTCGTCACCGGCATCGACTACTTCGACAACGCGGTCTTCTCGTTCTTCGCGAGCTATATCGCGGGCGGCATCAACGCATCGCCCGACGAACTCGTCTGGTCGTCGAGCGCGTACGCGGTCACGGCCGTGCTCGGCATCCTGCAGCAGCAATGGTGGGTCGACCGGCTCGGGCATCGCCGCTACGTCGCCGGCTGCATGCTGATGTTCTCGTTCGGCGCGATCGCGGCCGCCCTCGCCGATACGTCGCTGGAACTCGCGTTCGCGCGCGGTTTCCAGGGGTATTTCATCGGCCCGATGATGGGTGCGTGCCGGATCCTGATCCAGATCAGTTTCAAGCCGCAGGAACGGCCGCCCGCGACGCGGGCGTTCCTGATCATGATCCTGCTCGGCAGCGCGCTCGCGCCGATCGTCGGCGGGCTGCTCGTCGCGCATTCGACGTGGCGCGCGCTGTTCGCGTGCACGGCGCCGGCCGGCATCGCGTTCGCGATCCTCGCGCTGCTCACGCTGCCCGATTCGGGCAGGACGCCCGACGACGAACGCGGCTCCGGACACTTCTGGCCGTATCTCGTGTTCGCGCTGGCGCAAGGCGCGCTGCAGATCGTGCTGCAGCAGGTGCATTACCAGCTCTACAGCGGCTCGCCGATGCTGATCCTGCTGACGATCGCGGGGGTCGGCGCGCTCGCGTGGTTTGCGTATCACCAGTGGAATCATCCGACGCCGCTCGTGCGGCTGCATGCGTTCCGCGAGCGGACGTTCCAGGTCGGGCTGCTGCTCTACATGTTCTATTACTACGAGACGACGGGTTTCAGTTACCTGACATCGCGGCTTCTCGAAGGCGGGCTCGGCTATCCGGTCGAGAACGCCGGGCGCCTGGTGGGTACGATGTCGCTGATTTCAGCCACCGCGCTGTTCGCCTACCTGCGCTACGCGAAATTCGTCACGCACAAGAAGTGGTTTGTCGTGCCGGGGTTCGCGATCGCCATCACGGCCGCGCTGTGGATGACGCGCATGACGCCGCAGGTCGGCGAAGCCGCGCTGATCGTCCCGCTGCTGCTGCGCGGGCTGCTGCTGCTCTTCATCGTGCTGCCGGTGGCCAACCTGACGTTCCGGATCTTCGCGATCGACGAATACACGCACGGCTACCGGCTGAAGAACATCGTGCGGCAACTGACGATCTCGTTCGCGACGTCGTCGGTGATCATCGTCGAGCAGCACCGCGTGGCCGTGCACCAGACGCGGCTCGTCGAGCGCGCGAACGTGTTCGACCCGCTATTTCAGCAGACCGTCGACACCCTCACGCGCAGCTATGCGGCAGCCGGCCACGCGCTGAACGAGGCGCACGGCCTCGCGATCGCCGCCATCGCCCGAATGGTCGCGCAACAGGCGTCGTTCCTCGCGTCGCTCGACGGCTTTTACTTCCTTGCGGGCGTTGCGCTCGTCGGCGGCCTCTTCGCAGCATGGCAAAAAGAGATCGATTGAGTTAAAAGACAGGCTTTGGATTACCATCCGCCGCCTCCATGCTCTCGAAACTGACCCGCTGGTTCGACGACCGCCGCCGCGACCGCGCACTGCGCAGCCACCCGATCTCCGATGCGCTGTGGCAGGAAACCATCGAGCGCCTGCCGTTCCTCGCGACGCTGTCGCCCGACGCGCTCGGCCGGCTACGCGAGCTGACGAGCCTGTTCGTCGCGAAGAAATCGTTTTCGACCGCGCACGGGCTCGAGCTGACCGACGCGATGATCGTCGCGATCGCCGCGCAGGCCTGCCTGCCCGTGCTGAATCTCGACCTGTCGCTGTACGACGGCTGGGTCGGCGTCGTCGTGTATCCGGGCGAATTCGTGATCCGCAAGACCGTGCAGGACGAGGACGGCGTGGTCCACGAAGTCGAGCAGGATGCGAGCGGCGAGGCATGGGAAGGCGGCCCCGTGATCCTGTCGTGGGAAGACGCGCAGATGACGGACGGCCACGACGCGTACAACGTCGTGATCCACGAGTTCGCGCACAAGATCGACATGGTCAACGGCTCGGCCGACGGCTATCCGCCCCTGTTTCGCCGCTGGCACGCGCCGCACCTCGACGCGCAGGCGTGGGCCGACGTGTTCGAGCATGCGTACGACCAGTTCTGCGCGCGCGTCGACGCGGTGCCGGACCGCGCGTGGGCGCGCTTCGAGCGGGAATCGCTGATCGATCCGTATGCGGCCGACCACCCGTCGGAATTCTTCGCGGTGTGCAGCGAAGCGCTGTTCGTGCGGCCGCGCGCGTTCGAGGCCGAATTTCCGGAGCTGTACCGGCTGCTCGCCCGCTACTATCGGCAGGATCCGGCCGGCACCGGCGCGCTCGACGCACCATGAAAATTATTCGCCAACCATCTGATTTTCTGGCATAATCGCCGTTTTTCGACCTTAGGCAAGTGGCTCGCGCCGAGCTTGGCGTGGTCTGGTACGCGCGATTCGCGCGATCCGGCACGACAAGCGGCGGGTTGGCTACCGCTCTCACCAAGGAAAGACCATGAAAGAAGGCATCCACCCGAATTACCGCGAAGTCGTCTTCCAAGACATGTCGAACGGCTTCAAGTTCATCACGCGCTCGACGATCCAGACGCGTGAAAACATCGAACTCGACGGCAAGACCTACCCGCTCGCCAAGATCGAAGTGTCGTCGGAATCGCACTCGTTCTACACGGGCCAGCAAAAGATCATGGACACGGCCGGCCGTGTCGAGAAGTTCAAGAACAAGTTCGGCGTACGCGCCAGCGGCAAGGCGAAGTAAGCTTCGCACCGCATCCGGTGGTTGCATCGCACCGGTATCGCACAAAAGGGCAGCCCAGGCTGCCCTTTTTTGTCTCTGCTCGCCCGGAAACCGCCGGCCGGCGCCCGGGCATCGACCTGACGCGCAACAGCCGGCGCGTCTACAATGCCGGATGCTCGAAACCGGCTCGACCGCTCGCAACCGCGCCGGCCGCCCGCCCATAATAAATCGCTCATCTGCATGAAGCCTGTCGTCCGTCTCACCGCCTCCGCCACGCGTGCGCTGCCGCGCTGGCTGCTGCTCACGCTCTGCCTCGTCTACGCGGCGTTCGGCCTGTTCGGCCGCGACCCGTGGAAAAACGAGGACGCGGCGGGCTTCGGCGTGATGTGGACGATGGCCAAGGGCGGCTGGCACGACTGGCTGCTGCCGAACCTGGTCGGCAAGTTCATCACGACCGACGGGCCGCTCGGCTACTGGCTCGGCGCGCTGTCGATCCGCGGCCTCGGCCCGTGGGTCGATGCGAGCAACGCGTCGCGCGTCGATACGGGCGTGCTGTTCTGCGTCGCGTGCGCGTTCGTCTGGTACGCGGCCTACCTGCTCGGCCGGCGCGCCGAAGTCCAGCCGTTCAAGTACGCATTCGGCGGCGAACCCGAGCCGCGTGATTATGGCCGCACGCTCGCCGACGGCGCGCTGCTGGTCCTCGTCGCGTGCTTCGGCCTCGCGGAACGCGGGCACGAGACGACGCCGCAGCTCGCGCAGTTCGCGTGGATCGCGATGCTCGTCTACGGGATCGTGCGCGGCATCGACAAGCCGATGCAGGGCGCACTGTGGTGGGGCCTCGCGATCGGCCTCGTCGCGCTGTCCGGCAACCCCGTGCTGGTCGTCGCGCTGCTCGCCGGCACGGCCGCGCTGTGGCTCGTCACGCCCGAGATGCGCAACCTGCGCCTGCCGCTGGTCGGCGTGCCGCTCGCGGCCGCGATCTTCGCGTTGTGGCCGCTTGCCGCGTTCGTCGCGGCGCCCGACGATGCCGCCTGGTTCTTCAACCAGTGGATTCACGGCAGCCTGATGCGCTTTTCGGGCCCGCCGACCGCCGTGCTCGGGTATGCAGCGAAGAACCTGCCGCTGTTCACGTGGCCCGCGTGGCCGCTCGCGATCTGGGCCTGGTGGAGCTGGGCCGGCATGCGCCGCCGCGCGCATATCGCGATTCCGCTGTCGGTCGCCGTGCCGCTCGTCGCGCTCGTGATCCTGCAGAGCCAGCAATCGAACCGCATGTACATGCTGCTGCTGCCGCCGCTCGCGGTGCTCGCGACGTTCGCGCTGCCGACCCTCAAGCGCGGCGCGATCAACGCGATCGACTGGTTCGCGGTGCTGAGCTTCACGATCCTCGGCACCTTCGTGTGGCTCGTGTGGCTCGCGTCGCTCACGGGCTTCCCGCATCCGCTCGCGCGCAACCTCGCGCGCCTGGTGCCCGGCTACGAGCCGCATTTCAAGATCCTGTCGTTCATCTGCGCGGTGGTCGTCACGGTGTGCTGGTGCGTGCTGGTGCGCTGGCGCATCTCGCGGCAGCCGAAGGTGCTGTGGCGCAGCGTCGTGCTGTCGGGCGCGGGCACCACGCTGATGTGGGTGCTGCTGATGACGCTATGGCTGCCGATCGTCAACTACGGCCGGACCTATCGCGATGTCGCGCAGCAGATCGCGGTGCACCTGCCGTCCGACTATGAGTGCATCTCGCCCGTGCGGCTCGGCGATGCGCAGATCGCAACCTTTGCGTATTTCGGCGACATGCACTTCGACTTCTCCGGCGACTGCGACGTGATCCTGCGCCAGGACCGCGCGGACTTCGGCGAGCCGAGCGCGATGTCGCAATACGTATGGCGTCTCGTGTGGGAAGGTCGCCGCGTCGCCGACCGCGACGAACGCTTCCGTCTGTACGAGCGCATCGAACGGCCGAAGACGCCCGTCAAGCGGCGTCCGCCGCGCCGCCAGGCGGCCGATTGACGATGTTCGGCGACATCCGCCGGATCGTCGGTCTTGCGTGGCCGGTGCTCGTCGGCCAGCTTGCAATCATCGCGTTCGGCGTGATCGACACTGCGATGGTCGGCCGCTACTCGGCCGTCGATCTGGCCGCACTCGGGCTCGGCTCATCGATCTACGTCTCGATCTATATCGGCCTGACGGGCATCCTGTCCGCGCTGCAGCCGATCACCGGGCAGCTGTATGGCGCGCGGCGCTATGCCGAGATCGGCGAGGAGGTGCGCCAGGCGCTGTGGCTCGCGCTGCTGCTCGCGGTGCCCGGCTTTCTGCTGCTGCATTTTCCCGAATTCCTGCTGCGCGTCGCGCACGCGCCCGCCGCGCTGCACGACCGCACCGTCGACTACCTGCGCATCCTGTCGTACGGGCTGCCCGCCAGCCTCGTATTCCGCATCTACAACGCGCTGACCAACGCGGCCGGCAAGCCGCGTCTCGCGATGATCCTGCAGATCGGCGCGCTGCTGCTCAAGTTTCCGCTCAACGTGTGGTTCATCTTCGGCGGGTTCGGCGTGCCGGCCCTCGGCGGCCCGGGCTGTGGGCTCGCGAGCACGCTGATCAACTGGGCGCTCGCGCTGATCGGCTACACGCTGCTCGCAAAGCTCGACGTGTTCGCGCCGCTCGCGATCTTCTCGCGCTTTTGCTGGCCCGTCTGGGAGCGCCAGAAGGCGATCCTGAAACTCGGGCTGCCGATGGGCCTGTCGTACCTGATCGAGGTCACGTCGTACACGTGCATGGCGCTTTTCATCGCGCAGTTCGGCACGACGACGCTCGCCGGCCACCAGATCGCCGGCAACATCGGTGCGGTGCTGTACATGACGCCGCTGTCGATCGGCGTGGCGGCCTCGACGCTGGTCGCGCGCGCGCTCGGCGCCGGACGTCCCGAAGAAGCACGGCTGCTCGGCCGGCACAGCGTGATATTCGCGTGCGGCATTGCCGCCACCTACGGCGTGCTCGTGTTGACGCTGCGCCCGCTGATCGTCAGCGGCTATACACCGAACCCGGCCGTCGCCGCGGCCGCGATGCCGCTCGTTGCGATCGTCGCGTGCTATCACTGCTTCGATGCGCTGCAGGTCACGTCGGCCTTCGTGCTGCGCGCATACAAGGTGGCGATCGTGCCGACCGTGATCTATGCGGTCGCGCTGTGGGGCGTCGGACTCAGCGGCGGCTACATGCTCGGCTTCGACGTGGGCGGCATCGCGCCCGCGTGGCTGACGGGCGCGCGCGGCTTCTGGTTCGCGAACACGATCAGCCTGATGCTCGCGGGCGCCGGGCTCGTGCTGTACCTGCGCCACGTCAGTCGTGCGCATGTAGCCGCCCACGCCTGACGCGCTGCCCGCTACGCATCCTCCAGCACGTCGGCCGCGTGATACGACGACCGCACGAGCGGGCCGGCGACGACTTCCCTGAAACCGAGCGCCAGCGCTTCGTCGCGCCACGCGGCGAAGGCGTCCGGGCTCACGTAGCGCCGCACCGGCAGATGGTGCGCGGACGGCGCGAGGTACTGGCCGAGCGTCAGCACGTCGACGTCGTGCGCACGCAGGTCGCGCAACGTGTCGCGCACCTCGTCGTCGCGCTCGCCGAGCCCGAGCATCAGCCCCGATTTCGTCACCACGGCCGGCCGCGCGGCCTTCGCCTGCGCGAGCAGCTCGAGCGAGCCGCGATAGTCGGCGCCCGGCCGCGCCGCGCGATACAGCGACGGCACCGTTTCGATGTTGTGGTTGAACACGTCCGGCCAGGCCGACGACAGCGCGTCGAGCGCGCGGGCGACGCGGCCGCGGAAGTCCGGCGTCAGTATCTCGACGCCGATGCCCGGCACGCTCGCGCGCACCGCCGCGATGCACGCGGCGAAATGCGCGGCGCCGCCGTCGCGCAGGTCGTCGCGGTCGACCGACGTGATCACGACGTAGCGCAGCCCGAGCGCCGCGGCCGCATCGGCCAGCCGCGCGGGCTCGTCGGGATCGAGCGGCTCGGGACGGCCGTGCGCGACGTCGCAGAACGGGCAGCGCCGCGTGCACAGCCCGCCCATGATCATGAAGGTCGCCGTGCGTTGCGCGAAGCATTCGCCGATGTTCGGGCACATCGCCTCCTCGCAGACGGAATGCAGCCGATGATCGCGCAGCACGGCCGCCATGTCGGCGACCGCCGCGCTCATCATCGGCCGCGCACGGAGCCACGGCGGCTTCGGCAACGCGGCACCGGCCGCGGGCTCGACGCGCACCGGAATGCGCGCGAGCTTGTCGCGGCTTCGCGCGCCCGGCTGGCCGAGCGCCGTGAGGCTGGGTCGTTCGAGCGCGGCGGCCATCGTCAGTCTCCGAGAAACGCGACGATCAGGCGGTTCACGTCGGCGGCCGCCTCCATCTGCACCATGTGCCCGCTGCCGGCGATCACCTCGGCACGCACACCGCCCGGCAAGCCCTGCGCGTGCTGCGCGGGAATCACCTGGTCGCGTTCGCCCCAGATCACGAGCGTGCGCGGCGCAAGCGACGCGAGCCGGTCGCGGAACACACGCCGTTGCGCCGCGCCGTCGAACGCGGCGTTCGCGATCTTCTCCAGCGCGGCCTGCACGCCTTCGAGCCGCTTGTACTTGACGAGATCCTCGACGAGTTGCCGCGTCACGAGCGCGTTGTCCGCGAACAGCGCGCCGAGGTGCGGCTTCAGCGTGTTGCGGCTGTTGCCGGCGACGAAGCCGTCGATGTAGGCGCGGTTGATGTCGGCACCGAGCCCCGCGCTCGCGATCAACGTCAGCGACGCGACGCGTTGCGGTGCGCGCTCGGCCGCCGCCATCGCGACCGCGCCGCCCATCGAATGGCCGATCAGGTGCGCGCGGTCGATGTGCTGCGCATCGAGCAGCGCGAGCACCGCGTCGGCCAGTTCGTCGAGGCTGCCCGTCTCGACCGCCTTGCCCGATTCGCCATGACCGGGCAAGTCGAGCGCCCACACGGGGCGGTGCGCAGCGAGGTCCGCGTGATTGAACAGCCAGTTGTTCAGATCGCCGCCGAAGCCGTGGATCAGCACGGCGGGCGTGCCCGATCCATCGCCGAGCCTCAGGAAGCGCACCGTGCGGCCGCCGATCTGCGCCTTCTCGGGCTGCGGGCCCGCGGCTTCGTCGGATGCCGCGCTCGGCACGAAATCGCGCTGGAAATCGGCGATTGCCGCATCGATGTCGGCATCGCTCGCGTCCGCGGCCGCGACGACGCCGAGCAGCGCGCCGACCGGCAGCGTTTCGCCCTCCTGCGCGACCTGCCGGCGCAGCGTGCCGTCGAACGCGCATTCGACGCCCGACGAGATCTTGTCGGTCTCGACGTCGAGCACTTCGTCGCCCTTCGTCACGCGTTCGCCGATCGCCTTCAGCCAGCCGTTGACCTGCCCCTGCTCCATCGACAGCCCCCACTTGGGCATCGTGATCATGTGAATCGACATCGTGTCAGCTCCTCGTCTTCAGGACCGCCTGCGCAATCGCATCGGCGGATGGGATGTACAGTTCTTCCAGCACGCTCGCGAACGGTGCGGGCGTATGCGGCGCCGTCACGAGCTCGATCGGCGCCTTAAGCGTTCGGAACGCGCGCTGCGCGACGAGCGCGGCGATGTCGGTCGCAATCGAGCAGCGCGGGTTCGCTTCGTCGACGACCACCACGCGCCCGGTGCGCGCCGCGCTTTCGAGGATCGTCTCCTCGTCGAGCGGCGATGTCGTGCGCAGGTCGATCACGTCGACCTGGATGCCGTCCTTCGCGAGCTTCGCGGCCGCATCCATCGCGAGATGCACCATCCGGCCATACGTGACGATCGTCGCGTCGTCGCCGTCGCGCATGACGTTCGCCTCGCCGAACGGAATCGCATAGGACTCCTCTGGCACGTCGCCCTCGCGCGTATAGAGCAGCTTGTGTTCGAGGAAGATCACGGGATCGTTGTCGCGGATCGCCTGGATCAGCAGCCCCTTCGCGTCGTACGGCGTCGACGGACACACGACCTTCAGCCCCGGGATGTGCGTGAACAGCGACGTGAGCATCTGCGAATGCTGCGCAGCCGCGCGCAGCCCGGCGCCGTACATCGCTCGGATCACGACCGGCGTCACGGCCTTGCCGCCGAACATGTAGCGGAATTTCGCGGCCTGGTTGAAGATCTGGTCGAAGCACACGCCCATGAAATCGATGAACATCAGCTCCGCGACGGGCCGCATCCCGCACGCGGCCGCGCCGACCGCCGCGCCGATGTAGCCGCCTTCGGACAGCGGCGTATCGAGCACGCGGCCCGGAAACTTGTGGAACAGCCCCTTCGTCACGCCGAGCACGCCGCCCCACGCGTCGTCCTCGCCCGGCGCGCCCGCGCCGCCCGCATTGTCCTCGCCCATCACGATCACGCTGTCGTCGCGCGCCATTTCCTGCGCGAGCGCCTCGTTGATCGCTTGCGAATAAGTGATCTTCCTTGCCATGTCTGTCTCCTGGAATGTTCGGTTCGCCGTGCCGGCTGCGGTATCAGGCCGCGCTCACGGGTACGACACGTAGACGTCGGTCAGCAGGTCGGCTGCGTCGGGCACCGGCGCGGCTTTCGCCTGCGCGACCGCGTCGTCGATCAGCGTCTTGACCTGTGCGTCGACCGCGCGCAGATCGTCGGTCGTCAGCGCTTCGGCGCGCACGACGCGCGTCTCGAAATGCTTCAGGCAATCCTTCTCGTCGCGCAGCCTCTGCACCTCGCCGGGCGCGCGGTAGGTTTGCGCATCGCCTTCGAAATGACCGAAATAGCGCGTGAGCTTCACCTCGACGAGCGTCGGGCCGCCGCCGTTGCGCGCACGCTCGACGGCCTCGCCGAGCGCTTCGTGCACCGCGAAGAAGTCGAAGCCGTCGACGATCACGCCCGGCATCCCGAACCCGTTCGCGCGATCGGCGATGTTGTCGGTCGCGACCGACCAGCTCGACGACGTCGCTTCCGCATAGCCGTTGTTCTCGGCCACGAAGATCGCGGGGAGCCGCCACACCGACGCGAGGTTCATCGATTCGAAGATCACGCCCTGGTTCGACGCGCCGTCGCCGAAGAAGCACACGCCGACGCCGCCCGTCTTCCGGTGCTTCGCCGCGAGCGCCGCGCCGCACACGAGCGGGCCGCCCGCGCCGACGATCCCGTTTGCGCCGAGCATCCCCATCGACAGGTCGGCGATGTGCATCGAGCCGCCCTTGCCGTGGCAGACGCCCGTCTTCTTGCCGTAGATCTCGGCCATCATCCCATGCACGTCGACGCCCTTCGCGATGCAATGGCCGTGGCCGCGGTGCGTGGTCGCGACGTAGTCGTCGAGGCCGAGGTGCAGTATCGTGCCGACCGCGGACGCCTCCTCGCCCGCATACAGGTGAACGAAGCCGGGGATTTCGCCGGTCGCGAACTCGACGTGCAGGCGCTCCTCGAATTCGCGGATCGTGCGCATCAGCCGGTAGGCGTCCAGCAGCTTGTCCCTGCTGAGCTGTGTCGAAACGGTCATGTGTGTCTCCTGGGTAGGTCTGACTGCGAATGTCGCCGCGGCCGTGCCGCGGCGACGGACTTTGGCGTTCACCCGCGCCACGCATCGGCATCGCGCAGCAGTTGCCGCGAAGCCGCGTAGCGCAGCGTGCGGCCGACGTCGACCGTCAGCGGCCCGCGCCAGTCGAGCGAAATCTCGTAGCGATCGCCGCGCGCGACCTCGATCTCGCGTTCTCCATCGAACGCGAGCGTGCCGCGCTCGAACGGAATCGCCTGCCACGCATCCGGCTCGAGCCGCTCGCAACTGCGCATCACGACGCGATCGACGCGGCCCGGCGCGATGGGCGCGATCAGCGGCGTGCCGGCCGTCTTGCCTTCGGCCGCGAAGCGCATCGCAAGCCCGTGCGGCGCGCTGCGTTCGAGCGGCGCCCACGCGCCGCCGAGCGCAGACAGGCCGATACCGTCCGGTTCCGCGAACGTCAGGTAGAGCGAGTCGATATCGTCGGATCCCGAAATCGCGCGGGCGCCGATGAAGCGCTGTCGCGCCGCGCACACGTCGACGAGCGCGATCTCTTCGCGCCCCGGCTGCACACCCGCCACGCAGCGCACGACGAGCCGCTTGTTGCGCGTGAACGCAACCTCGGCCGGCACGGCACCGGTCGCGGCGAGTCCCGCCGCGACGCCTGCGACGGTTGCTTCGCGATGTTCGGGAAACGCGTTGTTGGTGCCGGTGGACAGCGCGACGAGCGGCGTCGCGCCGCAATGCGCGGCAACAGCGCGATGGGTGCCGTCGCCGCCGAGCACGACGATCAGCGCGACCTCCATCCGGTGCAGGTACGCGGCGCCGGCCTGGGTGTCGGCAACGGTATCGGTGATCGGCAGGTCGACGAATTCGACTGCGGGCCAGCGCTCGTGCGGCGCGACCGCGCGATGCGTGTCGAGCGCGCGCAGCAGCAGCGTCGCGATGCCCGCCCGGTCGCGCAGCGTCAGCACGCGCTCGACACCCATCGCGCCGAGACCGGCCAGGAGGCGCACGACCATGTTCGCCTTCTCCGCCGTCGGGAACACGGATGCATGCGTCGTGAGGCGGCGGATGTCGCGCCCCGATGCGGGGTTCGCAATCACACCGACAGTAACGGGCGTCGTCACGGGTTTGTCTCCATCCAGTGGACCGGGACTGGCGCATTGGCGCCCGCTTCGGTCCTGCCTGTTTCGTCCGCTGCCATCGACGGGCTGCGGATCGTCGTCGCCGACGCGACCGCGCCGGACTTGCCCGTGATCTCTGCAAGCGGCGTGCCATCATGCATGCGATGACCGCAAAACCCGCGCGCATGCTGGCGCGACAGGCACGCCCGGGTTCCGGATTCGCTACCGTGACGACGCAGCGCGCGGCGAATCTGCCCGTCCGTCTCACGCCGTCGGTGCAACGACGCGATCGTCGCGACGCCTGCGCAAGCGCGACGCGCTGCCCGCAAACCCTGCGGTATCGCGGCGCGGCGCATGCCGCGTCATGCCGGACGACTGCCGCGTGCCACGCGTTTGCGTGTCTCAAACGCGCGAGACGAGCCGGGATACCGGTGAGACGAACGTCTCACGCGGGCCGCGTGCTGCGATGCAATGTGATCCGCCGGACCGGATGTGCTACAAGAACATCGAATTCCCCGCCGTACGGAACCGGAGCCGACCATGCCCTACGCCGTCCCCCAGGCCCAGCACGCCGACCGCGTGCTCGGCGCGCTCGCCGGACGCCTGCCCGCGCCGGCCGATTCCGCGCGCCTCGTGTCGTCGTGGCAACGGTCGCTGGAGCGCTACTGTCTCGACCCCGCTTCGTCGATCGGCCCGCGCGTGCTGACCGCGGCCGAGCTGCGCGAAGTGCGCGACAAGGAGGAGGCCTTCCTGCGCGCGTCGGGCCAGTGCCTGACGCGGCTGCACGACATGATCCGCGTCGCCGATTACTGCGTGATGCTGACCGACGCGCACGGCGTGACGATCGACTACCGGATCGACCGCGAGCGCCGCAACGACTTCCGCCATGCGGGGCTGCACATCGGCTCGTGCTGGTCCGAAAGCGAGGAAGGCACCTGCGGTGTCGCGAGCGTGCTGACCGATCTCGCGGCGATCACCGTGCACAAGACCGATCACTTCCGCGCGGCCTTCACGACGCTCACCTGCAGCGCGGCGCCGATCTTCTCGCCGGGCGGCGAACTGATCGGCGTGCTCGACGCGTCGGCTGTCCATTCGCCCGACGGCCGCGACAGCCAGCGCCTCGTCTACCAGCTCGTGCGGCAGAGCGCGGCACTGATCGAGGACGGCTACTTCGTGCACAGCACCGCGCAGCACTGGATATTGTTCGGGCATCCGAACCGTCACTACGTCGAAGCGCAACCCGAATGGCTGATCGCGTTCGACGAATGCGGCAACATCGTCGCCGCGAACCGGCAGGCGCGCGATGCGCTACCGGCGCTGCGCGAACCGCGCCATATCGACGAGATCTTCGATGCGACCGAGATGCCGCTGCGCGATGCCGCGCGGCTCGACGCGATCGTCGCGCTGCGGCTGCGCGCGACCGGCGCACCGCTCTATGCGCGGCTGCGTGCGCCGCTGCGGCGCGCCGGCCGCGAACCCGGCACGGCATCGCGCCGCCCGGGCACCGCGCAACGCCACGTCGGCGCGCTGACGCCGTTCCTGCACAGCAGCGACACCCACATCGCACAACAGGCCGAGCTCGCGCTGCGTGTCGCGAGCAAGCGCCTGCCGATTCTCGTGCTCGGCGAAACCGGTGCGGGGAAGGAGGTGTTCGCGCGCGCGATCCACGATGCCGGTGCGCGGCGCGCGCGGGCGTTCGTCGCCGTCAACTGCGGCGCGCTACCGGAAGCGCTGATCGAGAGCGAACTGTTCGGCTACGCAGCCGGTGCGTTCACCGGCGCGCGCAAGCACGGTGCGCGCGGCAAGATCGCGCTCGCCGACGGCGGCACGCTGTTTCTCGACGAAATCGGCGACATGCCGCTCGCGCTGCAGACGCGCCTGTTGCGCGTACTCGCCGACGGCGAGGTCGTGCCGCTCGGCAGCGACACGCCCGTGCGCGTCGATCTCGACGTGATCTGCGCGACGCACCGCGATCTCGCGCGGATGGTTGCCGACGGCACGTTCCGCGAGGATCTGTACTACCGGCTGAGCGGCGCAACGTTCGAACTGCCGCCGCTGCGCGAGCGCGCGGACGTGCGCGACGTGATTGCCGCCGTGTTCGCCGAGGAGGCGCAGGCGACGGGCCACGTGCTCACGCTCGACGCGACGCTCGCCGAACAACTCGCCGCCTATCCGTGGCCCGGCAACGTGCGGCAACTGCGCAACGTGCTGCGCTACGCATGCGCGGTGTGCGACGCAGCGCGGGTAACGCATCGCGACCTGCCGGCCGGCATCGCCGCGCAGTTCGGCGCCGACCCGGCCGGCGCGCTGCCCGACGACGAACGCGGCCGCATCGTCGCGGCGCTCACCGCGCACCGCTGGCGGCCCGACGCGGCCGCGCAGGCGCTCGGCATTTCGCGCGCGACGCTGTACCGGCGCATCGCGAAACACCGGATCGTCGCACCGCACCGCGCGTGACGCGCCGGCGCGGCCGCCATCATGCGGCCTGCGCGACCGCTTCGCTCGCCTTCCCGGCCTCACCGGCCTCAACGCCCGCTTCGTCGCGCCGTACGAATACCTCGTGCGCGGCGAACAGTGCGTTGAGGGCGGCCGGGAAACCCGCGTAGACGGCCATCTGCATGAACACCTCGACGATCTCGTCGCGCGTGCAGCCGACGTTCAGCGCGGCCTCGATATGCACCTTCAACTGCGGCTGCGCGTTGCCGAGCGCGGCCAGCGCCGCGATCGTCGCGATCTCGCGCGCTTTCAGGTCGAGCTGCGGCCGGCTGTAGATGTCGCCGAAGCTGAACTCGACCAGGAGCCGCCCGAAGTCCGGCGCAATCGGCGCGAGCGCCGCGATCACGCGTTCGCCCACTTCGCCGTCGATTTCCTTCAGTTTGTTCCAGCCGCGCGTATAGCGGTCTTCAACGAGTCGTTCCATGGTGTCCGTCCTGTTCCGATGCAGAGTGAGAAGGATTTGCCCGTCGTTCCGTTTCGCGCTCCTGCGCCTCGTAGTACGCGATCTTGTCGCCGATCGCGTCGAGGCTCGCCTGCAGCTCCGCGATATGCACGCGCACCGCGTCGCGATGCGCGACCAGCAACCTGCGCCGCGCACCGAACGTCGGCTCGCCTTGCGCACGCAGCGCCGCGAACGCCTGCATCTGCGCGATCGGCATGCCGGTCGCCTTCAGGCGCATCACGAAGGCCAGCCAGTCAAGGTCGGCCGGTGCATAGAGCCGGTGCCCGGCCGCCGTGCGCGAAATCGCGCGCAGCAGGCCGGCCTGCTCGTAATACCGCAACGTATGCGTCGACACGCCCGTCAACTCGGCGACTTGCCCGATCGTCAGCGGACCGGCGGCGGAAGGTTTGGATACGGTTTTCGACATGGCAGGCTCAAGGTTAGGAGTTAGAGTTCACTCTAAGTCAAGCCCTGTCGAACAGCCAGCGCGGCGACACCCCGCGACACCGTAAAGAATGGTCAAAATCGCTGCCTGACACGGGTTTCGGCCTTTACAGCAATGCAAGCCTTCAGCAAGATTCGGTCAGCCTGTCTTAAAAAGGGCACGCATTTGTCCTATGCTTAACGGCGATGCCCGGCCGGGTCTCGCCCCGCCGTCCGTTGCAACAGCCATTCATCCGTCAGAACCAGGGAGCCTTTGCCATGCTGAAAAAGCTGCTGATGCTGTTCGTCGCGCTATCGCTGTCGCTCGCCGCAGGCCTTGCCGCGGCCGTCGAAGTCAACACGGCTGACCAGGCCGCGCTCGAATCCGTGAAGGGTCTCGGGCCCGTGAAGTCGAAGGCGATCATCGACGAACGCATCAAGAACGGCCCGTTCAAGGACGCCGACGATCTTGCAAGCCGCGTGAAGGGACTCGGCACGAAATCGGTCGGACATCTTGAGGAGAATGGCCTGACGGTCGGCGGCGCGTCGACGCCGCCGAAGGGCGTGAAGCTGTCGAAGCCGGCCGCGACCGCGACGGCCGGCACGTCGGCGACGACGTCGGCAGGCACCGCGTCGACGTCCACGACCGCGACGGCCGGCACGACGGCGCCGGCCCCGGCTGCCAGCGCGCCGGAAGCGGCGGCGAAGCCGACGAAGAGCAAGCGGGCATCGAAGAAGGAAAAGGCAGCGGCTGCCGCGTCGGCGTCCGCAGAAGCGGGTGCGAGCGCACCGGCCGCAGCTTCGTCCGCAAAGGCGACGAAGGGTTCGAAGAAGAGCAAGAAGGACAAGGCAGCCTCCGCCGCCGCGGCGTCGGGCGCCTGATGTGCGCCGCGCGCGCGACGGCGTGCGCGCGGCATTCGTTCAACGGGCGCCCTTATCGTGGCGCCCTTATCGGTAAAGGTGAAGAATCATGGGTCTCCTCGACATCGTTGGCGGTCTGATCGGCGGCCAGGCCGGCGGCAACTCGCAAAGCGCGCTGATCACGACCGCACTCGAATTCATCAACAACCAGCCGGGCGGGCTGAACGGCCTGATCGAGAAGTTCAAGGCCGGCGGCGCCGGCGACGTCATCGGCTCGTGGGTCGGCACCGGCCAGAACCAGCCGATCTCGCCCGATGCGCTGCAGAACGTGCTCGGCTCGGACGCGATCGGCGCGCTGGCGAGCAAGTTCGGCGTCGATCCGTCGATGGCCTCGACCGTCCTCGCCCAGGTGTTGCCGCACGTCGTCAACCACGCGACGCCGGACGGTGCAGTGCCGGCCGATGGCCAGGCCCAGGTCGACACGTCGAGCGTGCTCGGCTCGCTCTCGCAGATCGCGGGCATGTTCGGCGGCAACAAGCAGGGCTGAGCGCGCACCGCGCAGCGGCCAATTCGGCCGCGCCATAAGCAAACACCCCGCCGAGGCGGGGTGTTTTTTTGCGCGCCCGGCGCGAACCGGGCGGGCGGCCGAAGGCCTGCGATCAATGCACGACGCGGTCGAACACGAACTTGCCGTCGTTGAGGTCGACCGGAATCACGTCCTTCGGACCGAAGCGGCCCGCGAGGATGAGCTTCGCGACCGGGTTCTCGATCTCCTGCTGGATCGCGCGCTTCAACGGCCGCGCGCCGAACAGCGGATCGTAACCGACCTTCGCGATCTGCTCGAGCGCCGCTTCCGACACGTCGAGCGCCATGTCGAGCTTCGCGAGCCGTTCGTGCAGGCGCGCCAGCTGGATCTTCGCGATCGACTCGATGTTGCTGCGGTCGAGCGCATGGAACACGACGACGTCGTCGATCCGGTTCAGGAACTCGGGGCGGAAATGCTGCTTCACCTCGAGCCACACCGCGTCCTTGATCTCGTCCTGCGGCGCGCCCGTCAAGGCCTGGATCACCTGCGAGCCGAGGTTCGACGTCATCACGATCACCGTGTTCTTGAAGTCGACCGTGCGCCCCTGCCCGTCCGTCATGCGGCCGTCGTCGAGCACCTGCAGCAGCACGTTGAACACGTCCGGATGCGCCTTCTCGATCTCGTCGAGCAGGATCACGCTGTACGGCTTGCGGCGCACGGCTTCCGTCAGGTAGCCGCCTTCCTCGTAGCCGACATAGCCCGGCGGCGCGCCGATCAGCCGCGCGACGCTGTGCTTCTCCATGAACTCGCTCATGTCGATGCGGATCAGGTGTTCTTCCGAATCGAACAGGAACGACGCCAGCGCCTTGCACAGCTCGGTCTTGCCGACACCCGTCGGGCCGAGGAACAGGAACGAGCCGTACGGACGGTTCGGATCGGCGAGACCCGCGCGCGAACGGCGGATCGCGTCGGCCACCGCGCTGATCGCCTCGTGCTGGCCGACCACGCGCTCGTGCAGCTTCTCCTCGATGTGCAGCAGCTTCTCGCGTTCGCCCTGCATCATCCGCGACACGGGAATGCCGGTCGAACGCGACACGACTTCCGCGATTTCCTCGGCGCCGACCTGCGTGCGCAGCAGGCGCGGACGCGTCGGGTTGTGCTGCTCCAGCTCTTCGGCCTGCGTGACCTGCTTCAGTTGCGCCTCGAGCTGCGGCAGCTTGCCGTACTGCAGCTCGGCGACCTTCTCCAGCTTGCCGTCACGCTGCAGCCGCGCGATGTCCGCACGCACCTTCTCGATCTCTTCCTTGAGCTGCGCGCTGCCTTGCACCGCGGCCTTCTCGGCGGTCCAGATCTCGTCGAGATCCGCATACTCGCGGCCGAGGCGGTCGATCTCCTCCTCGATCAGTTGCAGGCGCTTCTGCGACGCTTCGTCCTGCTCCTTCTTCACGGCTTCGCGCTCGATCTTCAGCTGGATCAGCCGACGGTCGAGCTTGTCCATCTCTTCGGGCTTCGAATCGATTTCCATCTTGATCTTCGAAGCGGCCTCGTCGATCAGGTCGATTGCCTTGTCGGGCAGGAAACGGTCGGTGATGTAGCGGTGCGACAGCTCGGCCGCGGCGACGATCGCCGGGTCGGTAATGTCGACGCCGTGGTGCAGTTCGTACTTCTCCTGCAGCCCGCGCAGGATCGCGATGGTCGCCTCGACGCTCGGCTCGTCGACGAGCACCTTCTGGAAGCGGCGCTCGAGCGCGGCATCCTTCTCGATGTACTTGCGGTATTCGTCGAGCGTGGTCGCGCCGATGCAATGCAGCTCGCCGCGCGACAGCGCCGGCTTCAGCATGTTGCCCGCATCCATCGCGCCTTCGGCCTTGCCCGCGCCGACCATCGTATGGATTTCGTCGATGAAGACGATCGTCTGGCCTTCGTCCTTCGCGATGTCGCTGAGCACGGCCTTCAGGCGCTCCTCGAACTCGCCGCGGTACTTCGCGCCCGCGAGCAGCGCGGCCATGTCGAGCGACAACACGCGCTTGCCCTTCAGCGTCTCGGGCACCTCGCCGTTGACGATCCGCTGCGCGAGCCCTTCGACGATCGCGGTCTTGCCGACGCCCGGCTCGCCGATCAGCACCGGGTTGTTCTTCGTGCGGCGCTGCAGGATCTGGATCGAGCGGCGGATTTCGTCGTCGCGGCCGATCACCGGATCGAGCTTGCCCGCACGGGCGCGCTCGGTCAGGTCGACCGTGTATTTCTTCAGCGCCTCGCGCTGGCTTTCCGCGTCCTGGCTGTGCACCTGCGAGCCGCCGCGCACCGCGGCGATCGCGGCTTCGAGCGCCTTGCGCGTGAGGCCGTGCTGACGCGCCAGCTTGCCGGCGTCGCCCTTGTCGTCGGACGCGGCGAGCAGGAACATCTCGCTCGCGATGAACGTGTCATTGAGCTTCTGCGCTTCCTTGTCGGCCTGGTTCAGCAGCCCGGCCAACTCACGGCCGATCTGGATGTCACCGCTCGTGCCCGTCACTTGCGGCAGGCGCGAGATCGCTTCGTTCAGCGCGCCTTGCAGCGCCTGCACGTGAACGCCCGCGCGCGACATCAGCGAGCGGGCGGAGCCGTCCTGCTGCGCGACCAGCGCCGCCAGTACGTGAACGGGTTCGATGTATTGATTGTCGCGGCCTGCCGCGAGGCTTTGCGCGTCCGCGAGTGCTTCCTGGAACTTGGTGGTGAGCTTGTCGATTCTCATTTAGTCGAGACCTCCAATTTTCGATTAACACCAAGATGAGGATGGTTATGCGGCTTTCAAGCGAAATTCGGGTTGATTCAGCGCAAAAATCGCTGGATATCTCTGAAGCGGCCCGAGGGCGGGCCGCTGGCGGATCGCGGAACGCGGCGCCCGCGTGTCAGCCGGCCGTCGGCGGCGGCTCGACGGGCGCAGGCGCTGCGTCCGGTGATGGCGCGGCACGCACGAGCGCGACCGGACGGATGCCGAGCAACGCCACGAGCGGCGACGCGGGTTCGGCCAGCTCGCCGAGCGTGTGACGGTCGAGTTCGGCGAAGAACGCATCGCGCGCGGCCGCCAGCACGCCCTTCAGGCGGCACTGCGGCTCGATCACGCAGCCGCGCGACTCGCCGCCGTCGGCCGAAAAGCAGCCGACCAGCGCGAAGTCGCTCTCGGTCGCGCGCACGACCTGGCCGACCGTCAGTTGCAGCGATTCGGGGAAAAGCCGCAGCCCGCCATGGCGGCCGCGAACCGTGTCGACCCATCCGAGCTCGCCGAGCTGCTGCACGACTTTCATCAGATGGTTCTTCGAGATGCCGTAGGCATCCGAGATCTCCTGGATCGTCGCGAGCCCCTCGCCGCGCACGGCAAGGTACAGCATCACGCGCAGCGAATAGTCGGTGTAGTCGGTGAGTCTCATGGGCGAATACGGAAAATATCGATCGTGCCCCGATTACGTGAGCCGAGCCGATCGGGACGCGCGCCGGGCCGGCCTGATGGCCCCGTTCAGCGGCCCCGGGTTGCCGGGATGGCGCGCACACAATAAGATGCGTGACATCTACACGTTTTTCAGGGGTTGGTGGACGCTATTTTGCGTCAAAATCCGGCCGGCGTCCTGCACGTTGCCCGCGCCGCCGCTCCATCGCTGCCCCGATCTCCCGGCCCTTTTTGCCATGACTGCCCTGCCCGCCTCGCCCGATACCGCACCGGCCCGCCCTCGCGATGCCGAGCCGACCGAAGACAACATCCGCGATCTCGTCTACGCGTTCTATGACCGCGTGCGCGCCGATCCGCTGCTCGGCCCCGTGTTCGACGCGAAGCTGGCCGGTCGCTGGGACGACCACCTGCCGAAGATGGTCACCTTCTGGTCGAGCCTCGTGCTCGGCACCAAGGGCTATCGCGGCAACGTGCAGCAGGCGCACCAACCGCTCGACGGGATCGAGCCGGCCCATTTCAGCCGCTGGCTGTCGCTGTTCCTGAAGACCGTCGAGACGCGCTACGCGCCGCCCGCTGCGATCCGCTTCATGGAACCCGCGCTGCGGATCGCGCAGAGCCTGCAGTTAAGCCGGTTCGGCTGGGATTATCAGATTCCGCCCGAGCAGCAGGCGCTGCTCGATGCCATCGCGCCGCGCCGCCGCGACGTGGGCGACGATCCGCACGCGTTGCCGTCGCGTGCCCGCGGCGAGCCGTTTCCGACGAAGATCATCGGGCGCAGCACCGATCCGGACGCATAGCGCGCGACCCGCGGCGATTGCGCACCTGCGGCACATGGCCGCAGCCCGGACGCCGCAATCAGCGCGGCGTGTTGCCCGATTCGACGCCCCAGCGCGCGAGCGCGGCATCGTCGGTCGTGCGGGCGTCGACCCAGCGCTCGCCGTCCGGCGTCGTTTCCTTCTTCCAGAACGGCGCTTCGGTCTTCAAATAGTCCATCACGAACTCGCACGACGCGAACGCATCGCCGCGATGTGCGGCGACCGTCGCCACCATCACGATCTGGTCGAGCGGATGCAGCCTGCCGACGCGATGCACGATCGCAACGTCGATGCCCGGCCAGCGCCGGCCGGCCTCGGCGGCGATCTTCTCGAGCGCCTTCTCGGTCATCCCCGGATAGTGCTCGAGCTCCATCGCGGCGACCGAATCGCCTTCGTTCAGATCGCGCACCGTGCCGACGAAACACGCGATCGCGCCGATCTTCGGGTTGCGCGCGCGCAATGCCACCACTTCGGCGTTCAGATCGAAGTCGTCGGCCTGGACTCGTACCGTTGCCATCACAAGCCTCTCACCCGCCCGTCACCGGCGGAAAGAACGCGACCTCGCAGCCCTCGGTGAGCCGCGTGTCGGGATCGGTCATCTCGTGGTTGCATGCCATACGCAGCGCACGCCCTTCGGCGAGTGTCTCGGCCCACGCACCGCCGCGCACGCGCAGCCACGCGCGCACGTCGCCGACGGTCGTCACGCCGTCCGGCACGTCGGCCTGCTCGTCGGCGACGCCCAGTGCCTCTCGCACGCTTGCAAAAAATTTCAGCTGAATCTTCATGGTTCGGGAAGCCGTCGCGTTACGACAGCAATTCGGAAAACGGAATGAAACGCACGGTCTCGCCCGCGCTGATCGCGTGCTGCGGCGGATTGTCGATCAGGCCGTCGCCCCAGACCGTCGACGTCAGCACCGCCGAGCTCTGGTTCGGGAACAGATCGAGGCCGCCGGCCGCGTTGACGCGCGCGCGCAGGAATTCGTTGCGCCGATCGCCCTTGCTTTGCGAAAAGTCGGCGCGCAGCGACAGCGCACGCGGCGTGACGTCGCGCACGCCGGACAGGCGCAGCAGGAACGGCCGCACGAACAGCAGGAACGTGACGAAGCTCGATACAGGGTTGCCGGGCAATCCGATGAAATGCGCAGCGGGGCGATCGTCGCCGCGGCGCACCGCGCCGTAGGCGAGCGGCTTGCCCGGCTTCATCGCGATCTGCCACAGCGCGAGCCGCCCTTCGGCCTCGACGGCCGGCTTCACGTGATCCTCGTCGCCGACCGACACGCCGCCGCTCGTCAGGATCACGTCGTGATCTCGCGCGGCCTCGCGCAGCGTGTCGCGCGTCGCGGCGAGCGAGTCGGGCACGATCCCGTAGTCGGTCACGTGGCAGCCGAGCCGCTCCAGCAGCCCGCGCAGCGTGAAGCGGTTCGAGTTGTAGATCGCGCCGGGCCTCAGCGGCTCGCCCGGCATCGTCAGTTCGTCGCCGGTGAAGAACACCGCGACGCGAATCCGCCGTGCGACCGACAGTTGCGCGCAGCCAACCGATGCGGCAAGACCGAGCGCCTGCGGCGTGAGCCGCGTGCCGGCCGGCAGGATCACCGAACCTTGCCGGATGTCCGCGCCCTGCGCGGTGATCCATTCACCGGCCTTCGGCGTGTGCAGGATCTCGACCGCGTCGCCGTCGGCCGATGCCTGCTCCTGCATCACGACGGCGTCGGCGCCAGGCGGCACCGTCGCGCCAGTGAAGATCCGCGCGGCCGTGCCGGCCGTGAGCGGCGCGGCCGGATGGCCGGCCGGAATGCGCTGCGACACCGGCAAACGCCGCTCGCCGTGCAGCAGGTCGGCGACGCGCACCGCATAGCCGTCCATCGCGCTCGTATGCATCGGCGGCACGTCGAGCGGCGAACTCACGTCGGCCGCCAGCACGCGGCCCAGCGCATCGAGCGTGGCGACGGTTTCGGCGCCGGGCAGCGGCTTCGCGGCTTCGAGCAGCGCGGCGAGCGCCTCGGCAGTCGACAGCATCGGCGCGCGCGGCGCCGCGGGATTCGGGTTCGGCATCGATGGAATCGGGGATCGTTGGATTCAATACTCCATTGTAGCGACGCCGTCGCACGGGCGCGCGATATGGCGGACATGCGAAAACTGTGATCGGCGCGCACGCGCGGCTCTGGCACTTGTTGCATGCGAGGGGCCGCGGCAGGCGCGCGGCGGGGTGTCGAACACCTGCGCACCGCAGCACCGCGCCACCAAACGAAACGGCCGGAACCCCGATCCGTTCGACGAATCGGCATTCCGGCCGCGCTGCGCAGCCGGGCCCGCGGCCCGGCCGTGCGTCATGCGCCCGTATGTGCGGCGATGAAGTCCTTCACTTGCTGCGCGTCGGCCTTCACGACCTCGAAGCGCTGCGGCAGCGCCTCGATCCCGTCGAATGCGGCCGGCCGCTCGGGCTCGCGATCGAGCGCTTCGCGGATCGTCTCGCCGAACTTGATCGGCTGGGCGGTCTCGAGCACGACCATCGGCACGCCCGCGTCGAGATGCTCGCGCGCGACCTTCAGGCCGTCGGCCGTATGCGTATCGATCGTCGTGTTGTAGCGCGAGAACACGTCGCGGATCGTCGCGATGCGGTCCGTGTGGCTGCTGCGGCCCGACACGAAACCGAACTCGGCGACGCGCGCGAAATCGCCGCTCGCCGCGAGATCGAAGCCGCCCTTCTCCTCGACGTCGCGGAACAACTGCATCACGCGTGCCGGATCGCGGCCGAGCAGGTCGAACACGAAGCGCTCGAAGTTGGACGCCTTCGAGATGTCCATGCTCGGGCTGCTCGTGTGATACGTGTTCTCGGCACTGCGCACGCGATACGCGCCCGTGCGGAAGAACTCGTCGAGCACGTCGTTCTCGTTGGTCGCGACCACCAGCTTCGCGATCGGCAGCCCCATCATCCGCGCGATGTGGCCCGCGCAGACGTTGCCGAAGTTGCCCGACGGCACCGTGAACGACACGCGCTCGTCGTTGGACTGCGTCGCCGCGAAATAACCCTTGAAGTAGTACACGACCTGCGCGACGACGCGCGCCCAGTTGATCGAGTTGACCGTGCCGATCTTCTGCTGCGCCTTGTACGCGTGATCGTTCGACACGGCCTTCACGATGTCCTGGCAGTCGTCGAACACGCCTTCGACCGCGAGGTTGAAGATGTTCGGATCCTGCAGGCTGAACATCTGGGCCGTCTGGAACGCGCTCATCTTCTGGTGCGGCGACAGCATGAACACGCGCACGCCGACCTTGCCGCGCATCGCGTATTCGGCCGCGCTGCCCGTGTCGCCCGACGTCGCACCGAGAATGTTCAGCGCCTCGCCGTGCTTCGCGAGCGTGTACTCGAACAGGTTGCCGAGCAACTGCATCGCCATGTCCTTGAACGCGAGCGTCGGGCCGTTCGACAGTTCGAGCAGCGACAGCGGCGCGCCGTTCTCGGTGCCGAGCGTCCTCAGCGGCGTGATGTCGGACGCGCTCTCGCCGTGGCGCGTGTTGCTGTACACGTCGGCCGTGTACGTGCGGCGCGTGATCGCGCGCAGGTCGTCGGCCGGCACGTCGTCGCAGAACTTCGCCAGGATCTCGAACGCGAGATCCGCGTACGGCAGCGTGCGCCAGCGCGCGAGCTCGTCGGCGGAAACCTTCGGATACTCGGCCGGCAGGTAGAGCCCGCCGTCCTTCGCGAGACCGCCGAGCAGGATGTCGGAGAACGTGTGGCGCTCGCCGATGCCGGCGCCGCGCGTGGAGATGTAGTTCATATCAGCCTTCAGTTCAGCGCTTCCATGCGCAGCTTCGTCACATTCGAGACGACCGTCGCGAGGCTCTCGATTTGCGCGATCGCCGCATTGACGTTCTTCTCGATCGTTTCGTGCGTGATCAGGATGATGTCGGTTTCGCCGTTCGCGTCGTCGACCTGTTCCGACTCCTTCTGCAGCAGCGCGTCGATCGAGATGCCCGATTCGGCGAGGATGCGCGTGATGGCGGCGAGCACGCCCGTCTGGTCGGCCACCCGCAGGCGCAGGTAGTAGCCGCTCGTGACTTCCTCGATCGGCAAAATCGGCGTGTTCGACAGGCTGTCGGGCTGGAACGCGAGGTGCGGCACGCGATGCTCGGGGTCGGCCGTATGCAGGCGCGTGACGTCGACGAGATCCGCGACGACCGCCGATGCGGTCGGCTCCGCGCCCGCACCCTTGCCGTAGTACAGCGTCGTGCCGACCGCGTCGCCATGCACGACGACCGCGTTCATCGCGCCTTCGACGTTCGCGAGCAGGCGCTTCTCCGGGATCAGCGTCGGGTGCACGCGCAGTTCGATGCCGTTTTCGGCGCGGCGCGTGATGCCGAGCAGCTTGATCCGGTAGCCGAGCTCTTCCGCATAGCGGATGTCGGTCGCGTCGAGCTTGCTGATACCCTCGACGTACGCGCGGTCGAACTGCACCGGCACGCCGAACGCGATCGCGCTCATGATCGTCGCCTTGTGCGCGGCGTCGACGCCTTCGATGTCGAAGGTCGGATCGGCTTCCGCGTAGCCGAGCTCCTGCGCAGCCTTCAGCGCGGTCGCGAAGTCGAGCCCGCGGTCGCGCATTTCCGACAGGATGTAGTTGGTCGTGCCGTTGATGATGCCCGCGATGTACTGGATGCGGTTCGCGGTCAGGCCTTCGCGCAGCGCCTTGATGATCGGGATGCCGCCGGCGACGGCCGCTTCGAACGCGACCATCACGCCCTGCTCGCGTGCGGCCGAGAAGATCTCGGTGCCGTGCACCGCGAGCAGCGCCTTGTTCGCCGTCACGACGTGCTTGCCGTTCGCAATCGCGCGCAGCACGAGCTCGCGCGCAATGCCCGTGCCGCCGATCATCTCGGCAATGATCGCGATCGACGGATCGTCGACGACCGAATTGAAATCGTCGGTGATCTGCGCGGTGCCGGCGTCGCCGCCGAGCGCAGCCTGCGCCTTGGCCGGGTTGCGCACGGCAATGCGCGTCACCTCGATGCCGCGCCCCGCGCGTCGCTTGATTTCTTCCTGGTTGCGGCGCAGCACCGTGAAGGTGCCGCTGCCCACCGTGCCGAAGCCCAACAGGCCAACTTTGATCGGTTCCATGCTGCGTGTGATCGATGAGTAAAAAGGGGTTAGTCCGGCGTGGCCTTGCCCGGCTCAGGCCGAATGACGCTTGCGATAGCCGTCGAGGAAGCGCGCGATCCGCTCGATCGAATCGGTCAGATCGTCGAGGTTCGGCAGGAAGACGACGCGGAAGTGGTCCGGCGTCGCCCAGTTGAAACCCGTGCCCTGCACGAGCAGCACGCGCTCCTCGAGCAGCAGGTCGAGAATGAACTGCTGGTCGTTCTGGATCGGGTAGAGCTTCGGGTCGAGGCGCGGAAACATGTACAGCGCGGCCTGCGGCTTCACGCAGGTCACGCCCGGAATCGACGTAAGCATGTCATACGCGAGTTCGCGCTGTTTGTACAGGCGCCCGCTCGGCACGATAAGCTCGTTGATGCTCTGGTAGCCGCCGAGCGCCGTCTGGATCGCGAACTGCCCGGGCACGTTCGCGCACAGGCGCATCGACGACAGGATGCCGAGCCCCTCGAGGTAATCCTTCGCATGCCGGCGGTTGTCGCCGCCGAGGCCCGACACGGCCATCCAGCCCGCGCGGTAGCCGCACGAGCGATAGCTCTTCGACAGGCTGTTGAACGTGACGGTGATCACATCCTCCGACAGCGAACCCATCGCCGTGTGCTCGAGGCCGTCGTAGACGATCTTGTCGTAGACCTCGTCGGCGAACACGATCAGCCCGTGCTGGCGCGCGATCTCGAGCAGTTCGAGCAGCAATTCGTCGGAATAAAGCGCGCCCGTCGGGTTGTTCGGGTTGATCACGACGATCGCCTTCGTGTTCGGCGTGATCTTGCTGCGAATGTCGTCGAGATCGGGCATCCACGCGTTCTGCTCGTCGCAGACATAATGCACCGGCGTGCCGCCCGACAGGCTCACCGCCGCCGTCCACAGCGGGTAGTCGGGCGCGGGCAGCAGCACTTCGTCGCCGTCGTTCAGCAGCGCCTGGGTCGCCATCACGATCAGCTCGGACGCGCCGTTGCCGATGTAGATGTCGTCGAGGCCGACGCCCACGACGCCCTTTTGCTGCGTGTAGTGCATCACGGCCTTGCGGGCCGAGAACACGCCCTTCGAATCCGAATAGCCCGACGACGTCGGCAGATTGCGGATCATGTCCTGGATGATCTCGTCCGGCGCGTCGAAACCGAACGGCGCGAGGTTGCCGATGTTCAGCTTGATGATGCGGTGGCCTTCTTCCTCGAGGCGCTTGGCGTGCTCGAGCACCGGGCCACGGATGTCGTAGCAGACGTTGAGCAGCTTGTTCGACTTCTGAATCGGTTTCACGACGACACGGTTCCTGGGTTGGCCTTGCGGCCGGGGGGACGGGATCAAAACTGGAAAGCGGCCGGTCTGTGCGCGCTGTCTAGACTGGGAAAAAGCGGGCGATCGGGCACGACTTGTGGCAGCGCGCGATGCAAGTGGCGCCCGGGGGCGACCAAAAAGTTATAATTTAGCGGATTTTGGCCGACTTTCGCAATGCACCATAGCCGCGCCGGGCCCGCGCCGTCAGGCGTCCCGCGTGCGCAGGCGCGCGAAACCGGCCGCCCGGGGCCCGTGCGGCCCTGTGACACCTTCCCCTACGGAACCGCGGAAACCCGATTTGAAACTGCACCAGGACGCGAGCGGCGCGCTCAACACCGTCACCGGCTACGGCCCCGATTATGTCGACGTCAATCTCGAACGCCATGAAACGAGCGTCATCGTGCTGCCCGGCGCGCCGGTCCAGGCGTGGCCCGTGTCGTCGTTCGACGCGCTCGCGCCCGAGCATTTCGCGATGCTGCTCGACCCGACGCCCGAACTCGTGATCTTCGGCAGCGGTGCGCGGCTGCGCTTCCCGCACCCGCGGCTCGTCGCGGCGCTCACGGCCAAGCGGATCGGCGTCGAGACGATGGATTTCCAGGCCGCCTGCCGCACCTACAACATCCTGATGGCCGAGGGCCGCAAAGTCGCCGCCGCGCTCTTAATTGAACGTTAATCCCCGATGCGGTAAAACTCGGGCCGGCGCAGCGGGTCGATCCCCCGGATCGGCCCGGCCAGGCCGCCCGCCCCCGGCGCAACCCGCCGGCGGCCCGTCACAACAACCAACAGGCTGAAAACCCATGAACGATACGCCGTCGAGGCTACCGCTCAATCGCATCACGCTCGTCCTCCTGCTCGTCGCGCTCGCGATCGTCTGGTTCGCGCCGCTCGGGCTGCGCCACCTGATCCCGAGCGACGAAGGCCGCTACGCGGAGATGGCGCGCGAGATGTTCGTCACCGGCGACTGGATCACGCCGCGCTACAACGGCTACAAGTACTTCGAGAAGCCGCCGCTGCAGACCTGGCTGAACGCGCTGACATTCGCGTGGTTCGGCATCGGCGACTGGCAGGCGCGCCTCTACACGGCCATCGCGAGCTTCGCGGGCGTGCTGCTCGTCGGCTTCACCGGCGCGCGCCTGTTCAACCCGCTGTCGGGCTTCCTCGCGGCCGTCGTGCTCGCGTGCTCGCCGTACTGGAACCTGATGGGCCACTTCAACGCGCTCGACATGGGGCTCGCGTTCTGGATGGCGCTGTCGCTCTGCTCGCTGCTGCTCGCGCAGCGGCCCGGGCTGCGCCCGGCCGCGATGCGCGGCTGGATGTGGGCGTGCTGGGCCGCGATGGCGTTCGCGGTGCTGTCGAAGGGCCTCGTCGGCCTGATCCTGCCCGGCGCCGTGCTCGTGCTCTATACGCTGGTCGCGCGCGACTGGGCGCTGTGGAAGCGCCTGTACCTGATCAGCGGCCTCGTGATCTTCTTCGCGATCGTCACGCCGTGGTTCGTGCTCGTCCAGCAGCGCAACCCCGAATTCTTCAACTTCTTCTTCATCGTCCAGCAGTTCCGCCGGTACCTGACCCCGGAACAGAACCGCCCGGGCCCGCTCTACTACTTCGTGCCCGTGCTGCTGGTCGGCTTCCTGCCGTGGCTGTCGGTCGCGTGGCAGAGCATCCGCCATGCGCTGCGGATGCCGCGCCAGCCGAACGGCTTCTCGCCGATGCTCGTGCTGCTGATCTGGAGCGCATTCATCTTCCTGTTCTTCAGCACGTCGCATTCGAAGCTGATCTCGTACGTGCTGCCCGTCGCGCCGTCGCTCGCGCTGATCATCGGCGCGTACCTGCCGCTAATGACGGCCGACCGGTTCCGCCGCCACCTGCTCGGCTACCTCGTGTTCTTCGTCGCCGCGGCGTTCGGGATCATCTTCCTCGCTTACCTGGGCGACGCCCGCACGCCGAACGCGCTGTACCGCGCGTTCCAGATGTGGCTGTACGCGGGCCTCGCGATCGCGGCCGCACTGACGCTCGCGGCCGCGCGGCTGAACCGCCGCGCGGGCGTCGCGACCGCGATCACCGCGTTCGGCGCCGCGTGGCTCGCGTTCTGCACGATCGGCGGCACCGGGCACGACGAGTTCGGCCGCTACAGCTCGGGCGCGCTGCTCGCGCCCGCCGTGCGTGCCGAACTGGCGAAGCTGCCGCCCGACACGCCGTTCTACTCGATCGAGATGCTCGATCACACGTTCCCGTTCTATATGGGCCATACGACGATCATGGTCCAGCGCCAGGACGAGCTCGCGTTCGGGATCTCGGTCGAGCCGAACAAGTGGATTCCGACCGTCGGCGAATGGATCACGCGCTGGCAGCAGGAAACCCATGCGCTCGCGATCATGCCGCCCGGCCAGTACGACACGCTGGTCAAGCAAGGCGTGCCGATGCGCGTGATCGCACGCGACAACCGCCGCGTGATCGTCGAGAAACCGCAATCGTAAGGACGCCCACCGCATGAATCCCGTTTCGTTCGTCTGCATCATCACCGGCGTAATGCTCAACGCCTGTGCGCAACTTCTGCTGAAAGCCGGCGTCAATGCCGTCGGGCACTTCGAATTCAGCCGTGCGAACATCGTCCCGGTCGGCCTGAAGATCGCGACCCAGCTGCCGATCATCGGCGGCCTCGGCTGCTACGTGCTGAGCGTCGTCGTGTGGATCCTCGGGCTGTCGCGAGTCGACGTGTCGATCGCGTACCCGATGCTGTCGCTCGGCTACGTCGTCAACGCATTCGCGGCCTGGTACCTGTTCGGCGAAGTGCTGTCGGTCCAGCGGCTCATCGGCATCGGCATCATCCTGATCGGGGTGCTCGTGCTCGCGCGAAGCTGAGCAAGCCCGCGGCGTTAAGCGTCCGCCTACAAAAAATCACGGTACGAATCCGCCAACCGGTGTTTAATGCCGGTTTCGGACGGGATCGCCCGACCCTTTTATTACACGCCATTACAGGCCAAAGCGTTCATGAGCCAGACTACCGCTCCGTTTCTGCCGTTCACCCGCCCCGAGATCGATGAGGAAACCATCCAGGGCGTCGTCGAAGTGCTGCGCTCGGGCTGGATCACCACCGGCCCGCAGAGCCAGAAATTCGAAGCGGCGCTGTCCGAGTACTGCGGCGGCCGTCCTGTCCGCGCGTTCAATTCGGGCACCTGCACGCTCGAGATCGGCCTGCGCATCGCGGGTGTCGGCGCCGGCGACGAGGTGATCACGACGCCGGCGTCGTGGGTCTCGACCAGCAACGTGATCCTCGAGACCGGCGCGACGCCCGTGTTCGCCGACATCGATCCCGTCACGCGCAACATCGACCTCGACAAGCTCGAGCAGGCGATCACGCCGCGCACGAAGGCGATCATCCCCGTCTACCTGGCCGGCCTGCCGGTCGACATGGACCGCCTGTACGCGATCGCGCGTGCGCACAACCTGCGCGTGATCGAGGACGCCGCGCAGGCGCTCGGCTCGACGTGGAACGGCAAGCGCATCGGCGCGATCGGCGACATCGTGTCGTTCAGCTTCCACGCGAACAAGAACCTGACGACGATCGAAGGCGGCGCGCTCGTGCTGAACAACGAGGACGAGGCGACGCTCGCGCAGAAGTACCGGCTGCAGGGCATCACGCGCACGGGCTTCGACGGGATGGACTGCGACGTGCTCGGCGGCAAGTACAACCTGACCGACGTCGCCGCGCGCGTCGGCCTCGGCCAGCTGCCGCACCTCGAGCGCTTCACCGCGCAGCGCCGCGCGCTCGCCCGCGCGTATTTCGCCGCGTTCGACGGCGGCCCTGCCGTGAAGCTCGGCGTCGGCCTGCCCGTCGCCGAATTCGAGAACGGCAACTGGCACATGTTCCAGATCACGCTGCCGCTCGAGCGGCTGTCGATCCCGCGCGCCGATTTCATGGCGCAGATGAAGGAGCGCGGCATCGGCACGGGCGTCCACTACCCGGCGATCCATCTTTTCACGCTGTACCGTGCGCGCGGCTTCAAGGAGGGCATGTTCCCCCACGCCGAACGGTACGGCGCGTCGACCGTCACGCTGCCGCTCTTCACGCAGATGACGGAAGGCGATGTGCGTCGCGTGGTCGACGCCATCAACCAGATTTGCGAACAATACGGAAAATAAGCGTACATGAGTCACCTTGAAGCACGCGCCGGGCATCCGGGCGCCGGGCACCTGGACGCCGGCCGGCCCGAAGTATCGATCATCATCCCCGTGTACAACGAGGAAGATGGCCTCGCCGCGCTGTTCGCGCGGCTGTATCCGGCGCTCGACGCACTCGACACGTCATACGAAGTGATCCTGATCAACGACGGCAGCCGCGACCGCTCGGCCGCGATGCTCGCGGACCAGTTCCACGTACGCCCCGACACGACGCGCGTCGTGCTGCTCAACGGCAACTACGGCCAGCACATGGCGATCCTCGCCGGCTTCGCGCAGTCGCGCGGCGAGATCGTCATCACGCTCGACGCCGACCTGCAGAACCCGCCCGAGGAAATCGGCAAGCTGATCGCGAAGATGCGCGAGGGCTACGACTACGTCGGCTCGATCCGCAAGCAGCGCCAGGACAGCCTGTGGCGACGCAAGGCGTCGCAGATGATGAACCGGCTGCGCGAGCGCATCACGCGCATCAAGATGACCGACCAGGGCTGCATGCTGCGCGCGTACAGCCGCCGCATCATCGACACGATCAACGTGTGCGGCGAGGTCAACACGTTCATCCCCGCGCTCGCCTACACGTTCGCGCAGAAGCCGACCGAGATCGAGGTCGCGCACGAGGAACGCTTCGCGGGCGAATCGAAGTATTCGCTGTACAGCCTGATCCGCCTGAACTTCGACCTCGTGACGGGCTTCTCGGTCGTGCCGCTGCAGTGGCTGTCGTTCATCGGCGTGATCCTGTCGCTCGGCTCCGCCGCGCTGTTCTTGCTGCTGCTCGTGCGGCGCTTCATCGTCGGCGCGGAAGTGCAAGGCGTGTTCACGCTGTTCGCGATCACGTTCTTCCTGCTCGGCGTGATCATCTTCGCGCTCGGCCTGCTCGGCGAATACGTCGGCCGCATCTACCAGCAGGTGCGCGCACGGCCGCGCTACCTGATCCAGGCCGTGCTCGAGCAGCACGACGGCGTGCCGGCGGTGCCGGCCGGCGCGAACCGCGCGGGGGCCGCGCAATGAAGCCGCGCGCGGTCGTCTTCGCGTATCACAACGTCGGCGTGCGGTGCCTGCAGGTGCTGCTCGCGCGCGGCGTCGATGTCGCGCTCGTCGTCACGCACGAGGACAACCCGAACGAGAACATCTGGTTCGGCAGCGTCGCGTCCGTCGCGGCCGAGCACGGCATTCCGGTCGTCACGCCGGCCGATCCCGCCGATCCGGCGCTGCGCCGCGCGGTATCGGACGCGCAGCCGGATTTCATCTTCTCGTTCTACTACCGGCACATGCTGCCGGTAGACCTGCTCGCGATCGCGCCGCGCGGCGCGTACAACATGCACGGTTCGCTGCTGCCGAAATACCGGGGTCGGGTACCGACCAACTGGGCCGTGCTGAACGGCGAGACCGAAACCGGCGCGACGCTGCACGAGATGGCCGCGAAGCCCGACGCGGGCGCGATCATCGGCCAGACCGCGGTGCCGATCCTGCCGGACGACACGGCCACGCAGGTGTTCGACAAGGTCACGGTGGCGGCCGAGCAGACGCTCTGGCGCGTGCTGCCCGCGCTGCTCGCGGGCGAGGCGCCGCACCTGCCGAACGATCTCGCGACCGGCAGCTACTTCGGCGGGCGCAAGCCCGAAGACGGCCGCGTCGACTGGTCGAAGCCGGCCGCGCAGGTCTACAACCTGGTGCGCGCGGTCGCGCCCCCGTATCCGGGCGCGTTCACGGACGTCGACGGCACGCGTTTCGTGATCGCGCGCGCGCGCCTCGCGGCGCCCGGCAGCGCTGCTGCCGCGGCTGCGGCAGATTTGCCGCCCGGCCTGCACGTAAGCGATAATGCGCTATTCGGCGTCTGCGGCGACAGCCGCGCCCTATCCATTCTCGAGCTGTGGCAGCAGCGCGACGGCAGCGAAACCGTCGTGACGCCCGCGGAATTCGCGCAGTTCATTCATTCTTCCCGTCATTCATGAAAGCAAAAAAAGTCCTGATCCTGGGTGTGAACGGCTTCATCGGCCATCACCTGTCGAAGCGCATTCTTGAAACCACCGATTGGGAAGTGTTCGGCATGGACATGCAGACCGATCGGCTTGGCGACCTCGTCAACCACGAGCGGATGCATTTCTTCGAAGGCGACATCACGATCAACAAGGAGTGGGTCGAGTATCACGTGAAGAAGTGCGACGTGATCCTGCCGCTCGTCGCGATCGCGACGCCCGCCACCTACGTCCAGCAGCCGCTGCGCGTGTTCGAACTCGACTTCGAGGCGAACCTGCCGATCGTGCGTTCGGCCGTGAAGTACGGCAAGCACCTGGTGTTCCCGTCGACCTCCGAGGTCTACGGCATGTGCTCGGACGAGCAGTTCGACCCGGACGCATCGGCGCTCACCTACGGCCCGATCAACAAGCCGCGCTGGATCTACGCATGCTCGAAGCAGTTGATGGACCGCGTGATCTGGGGCTACGGGATGGAAGGCCTGAACTTCACGCTGTTCCGTCCGTTCAACTGGATCGGCCCGGGCCTCGACTCGATCTACACGCCGAAGGAAGGCAGCTCGCGCGTCGTCACGCAGTTCCTCGGCCACATCGTGCGCGGCGAGAACATCAGCCTCGTCGACGGCGGCTCGCAGAAGCGCGCGTTCACCGACATCGGCGACGGCATCAGCGCGCTGATGAAGATCATCGAGAACCAGAACGGCGTCGCATCGGGCAAGATCTACAACATCGGGAATCCGAAGAACAACTTCTCGGTTCGCGAGCTCGCGCACAAGATGCTCGAACTGGCGGCGGAATTCCCCGAGTACGCCGATTTGGCCAAGCAGGTGAAGCTCGTCGAGACGACGTCCGGCGCCTACTACGGCAACGGCTACCAGGACGTGCAGAACCGCGTGCCGAAGATCGACAACACGATGCAGGAGCTCGGCTGGGCGCCGCAAGCGACGTTCGACGACGCGCTGCGCAACATCTTCGAAGCGTATCGCGGCCACGTGGCCGACGCCCGCGCGCTCGTCGAACAGCAAGGCTGAGCGGGACTTTCGCTTGGCTCGCATCGTCCTCAAGATCGACGTCGACACGCTGCGCGGCACGCGCGAAGGCGTGCCGAACCTCGCGCGCATCTTCGACCGCTTCGCTGCGCGCGCGACCTTCCTCTTCAGCCTCGGGCCCGATCACACGGGCTGGGCGCTGCGGCGCGTGTTCCGCCCCGGCTTCCTGCAGAAGGTGTCGCGCACGTCGGTGGTCGAACACTACGGCGTGAAGCAGCTGATGTACGGCGTGCTGCTGCCGGGCCCCGACATCGGCCGCCGCGCGATCGCCGACATGCGCGCGATTCACGAGGCCGGCTTCGAATGCGGGATCCACACGTGGGATCACGTGTACTGGCAGGACAACGTCCGCGTGCGCGATCGCGACTGGACCGCGCGTGAAATGCAGAAGAGCCACGCGCGCTTCATCGAGATCTTCGGCGCGCCGCCCGTCACGCACGGCGCGGCCGGCTGGCAAATGAACGACTCCGCGTTCGAACAGATCGACGCATGGGGGATGCGCTACGCATCCGACGGCCGCGGCCATTCTCCGTACCTGCCCGTCGTCGGCGGCCGCACGCTGTCGCACGTGCAGATGCCGACGACACTGCCCACGCTCGACGAAGTCCTCGGCATCGACGGCATCGACACGCACAACGTCGCCGCGCACATCCTCAAGTTCAGCGAAACCAATCCGCACGACCAGGTGTTCACGCTGCATGCGGAACTGGAAGGCCAGAAGCTCGCGCCCGTGTTCGAGCAACTGCTCGCCGGCTGGCGCGCGCAAGGCCACACGTTTGCGACGATGGGCGACTACCACGCGACGCTGGACCGCGACTCGCTGCCATCGTACCCTGTCACGTGGGGCGAAATCCCCGGCCGCTCCGGCGAATTGATCGTCCAGCCCGACTGAGTTCGCGCGCGAGCCGGCGTCGCCCGCTGCGCCCTTGCGGCGCGCTGCCGCGACGCCCCGCCGAACCGCGCCGCCGCAGCGGCGCCTTTCCATAACAACAGGAGAAACACGTGTCTGTCGAAGTTGACCGTCAAGTTCCCGATTTCACCGCACCGGCCACGGGCGGCGACATTTCGCTGTCCGACCTGAAGGGCAAGAAGCTCGTGCTGTACTTCTATCCGAAGGACAACACGCCGGGCTGCACGACCGAAGGGCTGCAGTTCCGCGATCTCTATCCGAAGTTCAAGAAAGCCGGTGCGGAAGTCATCGGCGTGTCGCGCGACAGCCTGCGCTCGCATGACAATTTCAAGGCAAAACTCGAACTGCCGTTCCCGCTGATTTCCGATGCCGACGAAGCGCTGTGCGCGCTGTTCGATGTCATCAAGATGAAGAAAATGTATGGCAAGGAAGTGCGCGGAATCGAGCGCTCGACGTTCCTGATCGACGCCGACGGCGTGCTCCGTCAGGCATGGCGCGGCATCAAGGTACCGGGCCATGTGGACGACGTGCTAAGTGCTGTACAAGCGCTTTGAGGCGCGTTATATTGGGCCGCAATGAATGCCAGTTCGCCCCATCTTTCTCGTAGCTGCGCCGGTGCTCGTTGCGATGCTTGCCGGCACCTGACGCGCATTACGACGGTATCAGCCAAGCCGCATGTCCCTGTCGACGGGGCAGCGGCTTTTTTTATGGATTGCGCGCCGGTCCTTGGTCCGGCCCTCACCCCGTCAAGGAGCTGATCGACACTTAGGCGAACCGGCTAGACGAAATTCCTGTGCGCCACCGCGCGCAAACTGCATGCGTCTACGTCACGCAGGATGCGATCAGCGGCGCACGCCATGCGACCCGATTCCTCCCGAGGGACACCATGCCTTTGCCTACTCCCCCCAGCAAGCTCGGCAGCCTGCTGCCGCCCGACGAATACAAGGCGAAAGCGCGGCCCGCGAAAGCCGCGAAGAAATCCGCCGAAGGGGACGCATCCACAGCCGGTGACTATGGCCCGGCCAGCGTGGCCCAACCGATGATCGAAGCCGCGAACACGGCCGCGCCGCTGCGCGCCGTCGCGTCTTCGGCGCAGGATGCCGCGAGCGCACCCGCACGCGGCCGCAAGACCAGACAGACGGCTGCCCTGCTGCAGCCGATGCAGGCGCCCGCCGAACCCGCGGCGCCCGTCGTCGCGCGCGACGACAAGCCGGCCGCCGACAAACCGGCCGCGGCTCCCGCGCGCGGCGCCGGCGCAGCGACGAAGTCGCGCGGCCGCAAGCCCGCCGAAGCCGAACTGCAGAAACTGTTCGTGCTCGACACCAACGTGCTGATGCACGACCCGAGCAGCCTCTTCCGCTTCGAGGAACACGACGTCTATCTGCCGATGATGACGCTCGAGGAACTCGACAACCACAAGAAGGGGATGTCCGAAGTCGCGCGCAACGCGCGCCAGGTCAGCCGCACGCTCGACGCGCTCGTCGCCGATGGCGGCCCGATCTCGGCCGGTATCCCGCTGTCGCGCCTCGGCAGCCGCGAGGCGCTCGGCCGCCTGTACTTCCAGACGAAGCTCACCGACATCGCGCCCGTCGAAGGCTTGCCCGAAGGCAAGGCCGACAACCAGATCCTCGGCGTCGTGCGCGCGCTGCAGCGCGACCGGCCCGACCGCCAGGTCGTGCTGGTGTCGAAAGACATCAACATGCGGATCAAGGCGCACGCGCTCGGCTTGCCCGCGGAAGACTACTTCAACGACCAGGTACTCGAGGATTCGGATCTCCTCTACACCGGCGTGCGCGAACTGTCGCAGGACTTCTGGACCAAGCACGCAAAGGGCATGGAGAGCTGGCAGGACACGAAGACGGGCACCACGTACTACCGCGTGACGGGTCCGCTCGTCACGTCGATGCTCGTCAACGAGTTCGTCTATCTCGAGCCGCAGAACGGCGAGCCGACGTTCCACGCGATCGTCCGCGAGCTGAACGGCAAGACGGCGCTGCTGCAGACGCTGCGCGACTACAGCCACCACAAGAACAACGTGTGGGGCATCACCGCGCGCAACCGCGAGCAGAACTTCGCGCTGAACCTGCTGATGAACCCCGAGATCGACTTCGTCACGCTGCTCGGCCAGGCCGGCACCGGCAAGACGCTCGTCGCGCTCGCGGCCGGCCTCGCGCAGGTGCTCGACGACAAGCGCTACAACGAGATCATCGTGACGCGCGCCACCGTGCCCGTCGGCGAGGACATCGGTTTCCTGCCCGGCACCGAGGAAGAGAAGATGCAGCCGTGGATGGGCGCATTCGACGACAACCTCGAAGTGCTGCAGAAGACCGACGACGCTGCCGGCGAATGGGGGCGTGCCGCGACGCAGGAGCTGATCCGTTCGCGCCTGAAGGTGAAGAGCATGAATTTCATGCGCGGCCGCACGTTCGTCGACAAGTACCTGATCATCGACGAGGCGCAGAACCTGACGCCGAAGCAGATGAAGACGCTCGTCACGCGCGCGGGCCCCGGCACGAAGATCGTGTGCCTCGGCAACATCGCGCAGATCGACACGCCCTACCTGACCGAAGGCAGCTCGGGCCTGACCTACGTCGTCGACCGCTTCAAGGGGTGGGGCCACAGCGGCCACGTGACGCTCGCGCGCGGCGAACGCTCGCGGCTCGCCGACTACGCGTCGGACATCCTGTAACGCGGCAGGCTGGCCGATCGGCCGGCTTTCGACGCATCGCGGCGCTCCGTTTCCGGAGCGCCGTTTTTATTTGGGGTCGAAAACGCAGGTAATCCGTCGTCACGAAACAACCCTGTTTACGCGCGAAACTTCAAGTAAATTCTCAAGAATGGTTGCTTAAGCCCCGCCGGAGCGTCTACCATCGGGTCTGTCTGTTGTCATACGATTCGCGAGCGCACCGCGCTCGCCCGCCTTGCCATGCTTCGATTCTGGGTTCCCGTCGCCGTCGTTTCGCTGCTTGCGGCCTGCTCCAGCGTGCCGCCGCAGTCGGCATCGCGCACCGCCTCGGGCATGAAGATCACGACGCCGCGCGCGTTCCCCGCACCCGCCAATTTTCCGAAATTCGTCGATCACAGCGTCGGCCAGGAAGAAATCTCGATCCAGGCGATGAGCCTCGTCGGCGTCCCGTATCGCTGGGGTGGCAACACGCCGACGAGCGGCTTCGACTGCAGCGGGCTCGTCCGCTACGTGATCGGCCGCGCGGCCGACGTGAACCTGCCGCGCACGACCGCCGACATGAGCGACCGCGGCGTGTCGATCGATCCCGACCAGGTCGCGCCCGGCGACCTGATCTTCTTCAATACGACCGGACGGCCGCATTCGCACGTCGGCATCTATGTCGGCAAGCTGCGTTTCGTCAATGCACCGTCGACGGGCGGCACCGTGCGGCTCGACTACCTGACGAATCCGTACTGGGCCAAGCGTTTCGACGGCATTCGCCGCGTCGCACCGCCGCGTGCGACGCCCACGCCGTTCGATGCGCCGACCTACGATGCACGGCGCGACGAGCCGCGCAACCCGCCGGCGGTTGCGCCCGCCCCTGTCGTGACGGCCGCCGTGCCGCGGCAGCCTGCCTATGCTTCGCCGCAAGCTGGCGCGACCCAGTCGCCCGCTCCGGTCATGCCGGCCACGCAGGCCGTGTCGACCGCCGCAGTTGCCCCTGCGGCCGCGCCCGCCGATCCGTACGAGCCGCCGCCGCCGCGCGTGCAGGCGGCTCAGCAACAAGCAACATTCGCGACTGGCGGAATGACGGCCAATGCAGCGCCGGCCACGCCGGCAGAGGTCGGCACGCAGATTCCGACGACGGCGCTGACGGCTGCCCAGGCCGCCGCTTTCGATGCGGAGCCGCCGTCCGCAACCGCCGCGACGTCGCCGCGCAGCACCGAGCCCGCGCCCGCTGCCGTGCAGGTACTGCGTGCGTCGACGCAATCCGCGCCCGTCAGCACGCGCCCCGGCACGGCAGATGACCCGATTGCCCGGTTCGCAAACGGAAGTGACTAGTTCGCTTCGCCAACCCCGGCCACCCGGGACGGCATCCGCCATTCGTCGCACACTCCCGCGCCCCTAAAGAAAATGCGCCGCAGCCTTTCGGCATGCGGCGCATTTCATGTCGGCCCGGCTGCGTTGGCGATCAGAAGATCCGGTGCCCGAGCCACCATCCGCCGGCCGCGATCAGCGCCGACGCCGGAATCGTCAGCACCCACGCCCACACGATGTTGCCGGCAACGCCCCAGCGCACGGCCGACAGCTTCTGCGTCGCGCCGACGCCGACGATCGCGCCGGTGATCGTATGCGTGGTCGATACGGGGATGCCGAGGAACGACGCAATGAACAGCGTGATCGCACCGCCGCTTTCCGCGCAGAAACCGCCGACCGGCTTGAGCTTCGTGATTTTCTGACCCATCGTGCGCACGATGCGCCAGCCGCCGAACAGCGTGCCGAGACCCATCGACAGGTAGCACGCGCCGATCACCCACGCGGGCGGCGCATCGGACGTCGCCGACGCATAGCCCGACGCGATCAGCAGCATCCAGATGATGCCGATCGTCTTCTGCGCGTCGTTACCGCCGTGGCCCAGGCTGTACAGGCCGGCCGACAGCAGCTGGAGGCGCCGGAACCGCCGGTCGACCTTGCTTGGCGCGGTACGGAAATACAGCCACGACACGCCGAGCATGAACAGCGAACCGAGGATGAAGCCGAGCAGCGGCGAAATGAAGATGAACGCGACGGTCTTCATCAGCCCGTCGATGTTCAGCGAGCTCCAGCCCGACTTCGCGAGCGCCGCGCCGACCAGGCCGCCGATCAGCGCGTGCGACGAGCTCGACGGGATCCCGTAGTACCAGGTGATCACGTTCCAGCCGATCGCGCCGACCAGCGCGCCGAACACGACATAGTGGTCGACGATCTCGGGATCGATCGTGCCTCTGCCGACGGTCTGTGCGACTTTCAGGTGGAAGATGAAATACGCGATGACGTTGAACGCGGCCGCGAACACCACGGCCTGCTGGGGCTTCAGCACCCCGGTGGACACGACGGTGGCGATCGAGTTCGCCGCGTCGTGAAAGCCGTTCATAAAGTCGAATACGAGCGCGACGAGCACCAGCGTCGCGACCATCCATAGGGCGAGTTGTATCGAATGCATCGTGGTCCGCTCAGGCGTTTTCCAGCACGATGCCTTCGATGATGTTCGCGACGTCTTCGCATTTGTCGGTGATCTCTTCGAGCAGCTCGTAGATCGCCTTCAGCTTGATGAGCGTCTTCACGTCGTCTTCCTCGCGGAACAGCTTCGACATCGCTGCGCGCAGCACGCGATCGGCCTCCGACTCCCAGCGGTCGATCTCCTCGCATTGCTTGAGGATCTGCGCCGACTGCTTCATGTCGGACAGCATCCCGACAGCCTGCTGCACATGCTGGGCCGACTGCGTGACGATGTGCGCGAGCTGGCTCGCCTCGGACGTGACGGCCTGCACGTCGTACAGCGACACGGCCGTCGCGACGTCCTCCATCAGGTCGAGGATGTCGTCCATCGTCGTGATCAGCTTGTGGATCTCGTCGCGATCGAGCGGCGTGATGAAGGTCTTGTGCAGCAGATCGATCGCTTCGTGCGTGAGCTTGTCAGCCGCCTTCTCGGCGGTCTGCACGTTTTGCTTGTGAATCTCGGCGTCGGCGAGATTGTCGATCAGCAGTTCGAGCTCGCGGCCACCGGAAACGATGTACTTCGCGTGCGCATTGAAGAGTTCAAAGAACTTGCCCTCGGTGGGCATGAATCGACCGAACATGGGATTCCTGAGAGATTGTCAAACTACTGTCACGAAAACGGGCGACATTGTACCGTTTCCGGTCGCGCCGCGGCGCGCGCATATACACGCGCCGGGATTGGATACAACGCTTGGCGAAATAGGGGTTTACTTCCGGCGCTATTCGCCGTGGAAGTTTTGCGCCCCTGCAAAGTTGTCGAACTTCGTGTATTGACCCAGGAACGTGAGCCGAACGGGGCCGATCGGGCCGTTACGCTGCTTGCCGATGATGATTTCGGCCGTGCCCTTGTCGGGGCTGTCCGGGTTGTAGACTTCGTCGCGGTAAATGAACAGGATCACGTCCGCATCCTGTTCGATTGCGCCCGATTCGCGCAAATCCGACATCACCGGACGCTTGTTCGGGCGCTGTTCGAGGCCGCGGTTCAGCTGCGACAGTGCGATCACCGGCACGTCGAGTTCCTTCGCGAGACTCTTCAGCGAACGTGAAATTTCCGAGATTTCGGTCGCACGGTTCTCGCCCTGCGACGACCCCGACATCAGCTGCAGGTAGTCGACGATGATCAGGCCTAGCTTGCCGCACTGACGCGAAAGCCGGCGTGCGCGCGAACGCAGTTCCATCGGGTTCAGGCCGCCCGTTTCGTCGATGAACAGCTGCGCCTCGCTCATTTTCTGCACCGCGTGGGTGAGCTTCGGCCAATCCTCGTCGGTCAGGCGGCCCGTGCGCATCCGGTGCTGGTCGAGCCGGCCGATCGAGCCGAGCATCCGCATCACGAGCTGCGTGCCCGGCATTTCCATCGAGAACACCGCGACGGGCAGGCCATACTCGACCGCGACGTATTCGCCGATGTTCATCGAGAGGGCCGTCTTACCCATCGACGGGCGCCCCGCGACAATGATCAGCTCGCCGCCGTGCATGCCCGACGTCATCCGGTCGAGGTCGACGAAGCCCGTCGGCGTGCCTGTGACATCGCTCGGGTTCGCGGTGTGATACAGCGTGTCGATCCGCTCGACGACCTGCGTGAGCAGCGGGCCGATCTCGAGAAAGCCCTGGTTGCCGCGTGCGCCGTCTTCGGCGATCGAGAACACCTTCGATTCCGCCTCGTCGAGCAACTGGCGGACTTCCTTGCCCTGCGGATTGAATGCGTCGGCGGAGATCTCGTCGGCTACCGACACGAGGCGACGCAGCACCGCGCGGTCGCGCACGATTTCCGCGTAGCGGCGGATGTTGGCCGCGCTCGGCGTGTTCTGTGCGAGCGCGTTCAGGTAGGCGAGCCCGCCGACGTCGTTCGCCTTGCCGGACGTCGTCAGCGCTTCGTACACGGTCACCACGTCGGCCGGGCGCGTCGACGCGATCAGCCGGCCGATGTGCTCGTAGATGATCCGGTGGTCGTAGCGGTAGAAATCGCCCTGCGACAGGAAGTCGGCGATCCGGTCCCATGCCGCGTTGTCGAGCAACAGGCCGCCGAGCACCGACTGCTCGGCTTCGACCGAGTGCGGCGGGACTTTCAGCGATTCGATTTGGGGATCTTGCGGCGCGTTCATGGGTTGGGATTATCGCGAATTACACAGGACGGCGCCATACCGGCCGCCAGTGATGCGGCAATAAAAAAGGCAGGCCCCGGTTGCCCGGGCGCCTGCCCTTGTCCGGACGACGGAAGCCGCCCGGAAAGCTTGCGTACGCTTACGCGTGGTCGCCGATCACGTTGACCGTGATGTCGACGATGACGTCCGTGTGCAGTGCAACCTGGACGTTGTGCTCGCCGATCATCTTCAGCGGGCCTTCCGGCATGCGAACCTGCAGCTTCTCGACTTCGAAACCTGCCTTCTTCAGCAGTTCCGCGACGTCGCCGTTCGTGACCGAGCCGAACAGACGGCCGTCAACGCCCGACTTCTGCGTGATTTCGAACGTCTGGCCGTTCAGCTTCTCGCCGACTGCCTGCGATGCCGCCAGCTTTTCAGCGGCGATCTTTTCGAGTTCAGCGCGGCGCACTTCGAATTCGGCGATCGCTTCCTTCGTTGCACGGCGAGCCTTGCGGTTCGGGATCAGGAAGTTGCGAGCGTAACCGTCCTTGACCTTGACGATGTCGCCGAGGTTGCCCAGATTGGCGACTTTTTCCAACAGAATGATTTGCATTCGAATTCTCCTTATTGCGTCGCCTGATTACGCCTTGTGCTGATCGGTGTACGGCAGCAGCGCGAGGAAACGCGCACGCTTGATTGCCGTATCCAGCTGACGCTGATAGTGCGACTTCGTACCCGTCAGGCGAGCCGGCGTGATCTTGCCGTTTTCGCCGATGAAGTCCTTCAGCGTATCCGTATCCTTGTAGTCGATGTGATCGACACTGGCTGCCGTGAAACGGCAGAACTTCTTGCGCTTGAAGAGCGGGTTTTGTTGCTGACGACGCTTGTCGAATTTCTTACCAGTCGGGCGGGGCATGATTTCAGTCCTTTCCAATGTCCTGCAATGCTGTGATGTGAAACACCAAGGTTCTCGCGTTGCGGCTTTTCTTTGCCAGGAAGCCCGTGAACAGCGTTTCGACGCCCATTTCACGGCTTTCCAGCCTGCCGCTCGCCTCACCGGCCGCCACCGCCTCGATCGTCATTTCGACCTGACGGGGAATGCCTGCTTCGACGACTTCCGTGCGGTGGTGCAACGTGGCGCTTGCGATCGGAACGCCGGCCGGCGTATATCGCACCGGTGCGCGTTCGACGACGCTCGCCGTCAATTGCAACCTGTTCACGTGAGTGGCGCGCTCCTTGATGGCTTAATGAATGACGAACTTAAGCCTGCGCTTCGGTCGGCTGAGCTGCAGCCGCCTTCTTGGCTTCTTCGCGCTGAACTTCCTTCATCATCGGCGACGGGCCGGTCTCGGCCTTCTTCATCTTGACGATGAGGTGACGCAGCACGGCGTCGTTGAACTTGAACGCGTGTTCGAGTTCGTCGAGCGTCGTCTGGTCGCACTCGATGTTCATGCAGACGTAGTGAGCCTTCGCGAGTTTCTCGATCATGTAGGCCAGTTGGCGACGGCCCCAGTCTTCGACGCGGTGGATCTGACCGCCGTGCGACGTGATCGTGGTCTTGTAACGCTCGATCATCGCGGGCACTTGCTCGCTCTGATCGGGGTGCACGATGAATACGATTTCGTAATGACGCATTACACACTCCTTGTGGATTAAAGCCACCCGGGCGTCTGAACCGGTGTGGCAAGTGAGAAGCCGAAGATTCTAACCTGGATACGGGGCGCATGCAAGGCCAATCGACGCTACGCGAGCGGATTCAGCCGTGTTTTCAAAGACTTGAATAGCCGGGCCAGCGAACGCCATAGGCTTTCGGCCTTTTCTAGATCGGGGTCGGATCTCAAGCGAGCCCGAGGCCCGCAACCCATCATGCCGTCACTCGCTGCGCGTGCCGGCGAGCCGCGCGTCGAGCGCCGTCCTGAACGCCGCAAGCGCCGACGGCTCGGCGTCGGTCACGGCCCACCATGTCATCCCGGCCGCGTCCCAGCGGTCGAGCGCATAACCCTGCGACACGGTCGCGTACGGCGCGGCCGCCGGCCCTTCGCCGGCCGGCCGCACGTAGACGTCGATCACGTGCTGCCGGTAGCGGTAGACGAGCACCGCGACGCGGCGCCGTCCGACGTAGTCGAGCCGGCCGCCGACCAGCGCGAAGCCGCTCGCCGCGAGATCCTCGACCGGCGGCGCATAGTCGAGCCGGCCGTTGAACCACGGCTTGACCGTGTGCCGGTCGGTCGAGATCACGTCGATGTCGCGCGCCGACAGGTCGGCACGCACGTGGCTCGCGACGAGTTCGTCGACCGTCCGGTCGGTGTCGGCATGGCGCGCGGACAACGCCATTCCGGCCGCTGCGGCAAGCGCCACCATCAGCGCGACGCCCCAGCCGAGCCCGGGCAGCGCGGCAACGCGCGGCCCCGGGCCGGCAGGCGCCGGGCGTGCCGACACGCCGCGGCCGGTCGGCCAGGAGAACCAGCGGCGGCCGCGCGGCTGCGGTTGCGATCGAGGCTCGGGCCGCGACTCTGCACGCGACTGCCCGCGGGCCCGCCCGTCGTCCGCCGCCGGCAGCCCCGCGAGGATGCTCGCCCGCAGCGCATCCGGCGCACGGTGATAGTCGGCCTGCCGCACGGCCTGCACCAGCGTGACGATCCGCGCGCGTTCGCGGCGGCACGCGTCGCACCCTTCGACATGCTGCTGGACCCGCAACGCATCGGGCGCCGACAGCTCGCGGTCGACGTCCGCGTCCAGCAATGCTCGCGCTTCGTTACAGTCCATCGATAGCCTCCGATGCGGTTCCACCCGCCTGCGCACGGCCCGGCTTGCCTCCGGACGCCGGCGCCGGCACGCCGCCCAGCAGCGCGGCGAGCCTGCGGCGGCCGCGCGAGAGCCGCGACATCACCGTGCCGACCGGCACGTCCGCGATCGCCGCGATCTCGCGGTAGCTCAGGTCCTCCATCTCGCGCAGCACAAGCACCTCGCGGTATTCGGGCGGCAGCTTCGCGAGCGCCGCATTCACGAGCCGCACGTTCTCGCCGCGCAGCAGTTGTGCGAGCGGATCCTCGGTCGCGGGCTGCCAGTCGTCTGGAACGTCGGTGTCGTCGAGCGTGTCGGGCAGCGCGACCTCGTGCGCATGCGTGCGACGCCGCCATTCGGTGTACCAGGTGTGGCGCACGATCGTCAGCAGCCACGGCCGTGCGTTGTCGCCGCGACACGAATCGACGAAGCGCAGCGCGCGCATGCACGCGTCCTGGACAACGTCGTCCGCATCGCCCGCGCTGCCGCTCAGCCAGCGTGCGAGGTTGTATGCGGCGTCGAGATGCGGCAGCACGAGCACGCGAAACCGCTCGCCGCGCGCCACCGCGTCGTCCGCGGCCCGCTCCTCGACCGCCTGTCCGGCTTGCGCCACATGGCCTCCCTGGTCCCGGCGGCCAAGGCCGCGCCCGTTCCGCGCACGGCGCCCGGACAGACCGGCAACGTGCGCGCTCGATGACCTTACCGTCGCTGCATCGAGTTTATTCCCGCGCCACGCGCATGAAGCGTAAAAAAATCGCCGGACGCCCCTGCGGCCGGGCCGCCCGCCCCGCTACGGCGTGGTGCTCCAGTAGCCGGGGCGCGCGTATGCGGCGCGCAGGTAGTCGATGAAATAGCGCACGCGGGCCGGCACGTAGCGCTGCTGCGGGTAGACCGCGAGGATGTCGTAGTCCGGCAGCGCATACTCGTCGAGCACGGTCTCGAGCTCGCCCGTCTCCAGCTGCGCGGCGATTTCCCACGTCGAACGCCAGCCGAGCCCGAGGCCTTCGGCCACCCAGCGGTGCAGCAGCTCACCGTCGTTGCAGTCGAGATTGCCGGCCACGCGCATCGTCGCGATCTTGCCGTGACGCTGGAAATACCAGCCGCGGTTCTGCCCGCCCTGCAGGTTGAACGCGAGGCAGTTGTGCTTCAGCAGGTCGTCGAGCGACTTCGGCCGGCCGTGCCGGCGGAAATAGTCGGGCGTGCCGCACACGACGCGCCGGTTCGATGCCAGCTTCACCGCGACGAAGTTCGGATCGACGGCGCCGCCGATCCGGATCGACAGGTCGTAGCCCTCGCGCACGAGATCGACGACGCGGTCGGTCAGGTTGAACGACAGCTGCATCTCGGGCTTGTCGGCGAGAAAGCCGGGCGCATGCGGCGCGACGTGCTTGCGCCCGAACGCGGCCGGCGCGGACACGATCAGGTGCCCGCTGACCGCACGCCGCCCGGCGGCCAGCTCGTTCTCGGCCTGGTCCCATTCGGACAGCAGCCCGCGGCAACGCTCGAGGAACGCGGCGCCCTCCTCGCTGACCACCAGCCGCCGCGTCGAGCGGTACATCAGCTTTACGCCGAGGCGCTTCTCGAGCGCGTCGATGCGCCGCCCGAGCACCACCGGCGACACGCCCTCCTCGAGCGCCGCCGCCGCGAGGCTGCCGGCATCGGCGACCCGCACGAACGTCTCGATCTGCTTGAAGCGATCCATCTCCGGTCTCCGTCTCTGTTCCGACACCGGCGGGAAACCCCGTCCGGCCGTCATTCAATACTTTTAGTTTCGAAATAAGCGACTCCGGCGGATCTTATCAAACCTTTCCTGCGTCCCTAAAGTGTTCCCAACAGACCCATTCGCAAGATCCACCACATTCAAGGAGACATCCATGGCCAAGATGAGAGCCGTCGACGCAGCTGTGCTCGTGCTCGAGAAGGAAGGCATCCAGACCGCGTTCGGTGTGCCGGGTGCAGCAATCAACCCGTTCTACTCCGCGATGCGCAAGTCGGGTGGCATCAGCCACGTGCTGGCCCGCCACGTCGAAGGCGCATCGCACATGGCCGAAGGCTTCACGCGTGCCGCCCCGGGCAACATCGGCGTGTGCATCGGCACGTCGGGCCCCGCCGGCACCGACATGATCACGGGCCTCTATTCCGCATCGGCCGACTCGATTCCGATCCTCGCGATCACGGGCCAGGCGCCGCGTGCACGCCTGTACAAGGAAGACTTCCAGGCCGTCGACATCGAGTCGATCGCAAAGCCCGTCACCAAGTGGGCCGTCACCGTCCGCGAGCCGGCGCTCGTGCCGCGCGTGTTCCAGCAGGCATTCCACCTGATGCGCTCGGGCCGTCCGGGCCCGGTGCTCGTCGACCTGCCGATCGACGTACAGCTCGCCGAAATCGAATTCGACATCGACACGTACGAACCGCTGCCGATCTACAAGCCCGCGGCGAGCCGCGCGCAGATCGAGAAGGCGCTGACGATGCTCAACGACGCGGACAAGCCGCTGATCGTGTCGGGCGGCGGCGTGCTCAATGCGGCGGCCGAAGACCTGCTCGTCCAGTTCGCCGAAACGATCGGCGTGCCGGTGATCCCGACGCTGATGTCGTGGGGCGCGATTCCGGACGATCACCCGCTGATGGCCGGCATGGTCGGCCTGCAGACGTCGCACCGCTACGGCAACGCGACGATGCTCGCTTCCGACTTCGTGCTCGGCATCGGCAACCGCTGGGCGAACCGCCACACGGGCAGCGTCGAGGTCTATACGAAGGGCCGCAAGTTCGTGCACGTCGACATCGAGCCGACGCAGATCGGCCGCGTGTTCGGCCCGGATCTCGGCATCGTGTCGGACGCGAAGGCGGCACTCGAGCTGTTCGTCGCCGTCGCACAGGAATGGAAGGCGGCCGGCAAGCTGAAGGACCGCAGCGCGTGGGTGGCCGACTGCCAGGCACGCAAGCGCACGCTGCAGCGCAAGACGCACTTCGACAACGTGCCGGTCAAGCCGCAGCGCGTGTACGAAGAAATGAACAAGGTGTTCGGCCGCGATACGTGCTACGTCAGCACGATCGGCCTGTCGCAGATCGCCGCCGCACAGTTCCTGCACGTGTTCAAGGCACGCAACTGGATCAACTGCGGCCAGGCTGGCCCGCTCGGCTGGACGATCCCCGCCGCACTCGGCGTGCGTGCGGCCGATCCGAGCCGCCCGATCGTCGCGCTGTCCGGCGACTACGACTTCCAGTTCATGATCGAGGAACTGGCAGCCGGCGCGCAATTCAAGCTGCCGTACGTGCACGTCGTCGTGAACAACTCGTACCTCGGGCTGATCCGCCAGGCGCAGCGTGCGTTCGACATGGACTACTGCGTGCAGCTCGCGTTCGACAACGTGAACGCACCGGAACTGAACGGCTATGGCGTCGACCACGTGGCAGTGGCGGAAGGTCTCGGCTGCAAGGCACTGCGCGTGTTCAAGCCGGAAGAAATCGAGCCGGCACTGCGGCAGGCGCAGAAGCTCGCGGAAGAGTTCAGCGTGCCGGTGGTGGTCGAAGTGATCCTCGAGCGCGTGACGAACATCTCGATGGGCACCGAAATCGACGCGATCAACGAATTCGAAGATCTCGCCGAAAAGGCCGAGCACGCACCGACCGCAATCTCGATGCTCGACTGATCTGCACGACATTTTTGACTGACCGACCGAAGAGGCTTAGCTCATGCCGAAGTTTGCTGCAAACCTGACCATGCTGTTCAACGAAGTGCCGTTCCTCGACCGCTTCAAGGCGGCCGCGGACGCGGGCTTCGACGCCGTCGAGTTCCTGTTCCCGTATCCGTACGCGAAAGAGGAACTCGCCGCACAGCTCGAGACGCACCGCCTGCGCCTCGTGCTGCACAACCTGCCCGCCGGCAACTGGGACCAGGGCGAGCGCGGCATCGCTTGCCTGCCCGATCGTGTCGGCGAATTCCAGGAAGGTGTCGGCCGTGCGATCGAGTACGCGAAGGCACTGAAGGTGCCGCAGCTGAACTGCCTCGTCGGCATCCCGTCGGCCAGCACGGCGCGCGACAAGACCTTCGTCACGATCGTCGACAACCTGCGCTTTGCCGCCGACGCGTTGAAGCGCGAAGGCATCCGCCTGCTCGTCGAGCCGTGCAACAGCTTCGACATCCCGGGCTTCGCGCTGAACCGCTCGTCCGAAGGGCTCGACGTGATCCGCGCGGTCGGCTCGGACAACCTGTTCCTGCAGTACGACATTTATCACATGCAGCGCATGGAAGGCGAACTGGCCGCGACGATCGAACGCAACCTCGCGTCGATCGGACACATCCAGCTCGCGGACAACCCGGGCCGCAACGAGCCGGGCACGGGCGAGATCAACTACGCGTTCCTGTTCGCGCTGCTCGACCGGCTCGGCTATGCCGGCTACGTCGGCTGCGAATACAAGCCCCGCTCCACCACGACGGAAGGCCTCGGCTGGCTGCAAAGCGTCGCCGGCTGCGCACCGGGCTCGGCGCGTCGCGCCGCCTGAGATCCGCCCTTCCCGCTTTCGCCCCTATAGGAGACTTTCACATGGCAACCATCGGTTTCATCGGCCTCGGCATCATGGGCGCGCACATGGCGCGCAACCTGCTCAAGGGCGACCATCAGCTCGTCGTGAACGGTGCGTTCCCGATCCCGGACGACCTGCGCGCCAGCGCGAAGGTCGTCGCGAACTCGACCGAAGTCGCACAGAACGCGGACATCATCGTCGTGATGGTTCCGGATACGCCCGACGTACGCAACGTGCTGTTCGCCGACGACGGCGTTGCGAAGGGCCTGACGGCCGGCAAGCTCGTGATCGACATGAGCTCGATCTCGCCGCTCGACACGCAGGAATTCGCGAAGCAGATCAACGCGCTCGGCTGCGACTACCTCGACGCGCCGGTGTCCGGCGGCGAAGTCGGCGCGCGCGAAGCATCGCTGACGATCATGGTCGGCGGCCCGGAAAAGGCCTTCGAACGCGCGAAACCGCTGTTCGAGCTGATGGGCAAGAACATCACGCTCGTCGGCGACAACGGTGCGGGCCAGACCTGCAAGGTCGCGAACCAGATCATCGTCGCGCTGAACATCGAGGCCGTCGGCGAAGCGCTGCTGTTCGCCGCTCGCTCGGGCGCCGATCCGGAGCGCGTGCGCCAGGCGCTGATGGGCGGCTTCGCCGCATCGCGCATCCTCGAAGTGCACGGCGCGCGGATGACGAAGCGCACGTTCGATCCGGGCTTCCGCATCGAGCTGCACCAGAAGGACCTGAACCTCGCGCTCGATGGCGCACGCAAGCTCGGCCTCGCACTGCCGCATACCGCGAGCGCGCAGCAGCTGTTCAGCGTGTGCGCATCGCACGGCGGCAAGGCATGGGATCACTCGGCACTCGTGCGCGCGCTCGAGATCATGTCGAACTTCGAGATCGGCCAGACGCCGGCCGCGTAACGCGGACGCAACGACGCGCGTTTCCGCTGCAATGGCGGATACGCGCGACAGACACGCGCGACCGGTCGCGGCCGGTCGCATCGATGCGCGACGCACTCGCGCATCACGGTGGGGCGCCCCGCCCCGCATCGCCAACGGCGTGCGGGACGGGGCGAAAAACGCCGCTCTGGGCTGAGAGCGGCGTGGTGGGGTCCGCAGCGGCACCCGGCGGCGCCGGGGAAGCCTTGGTCGGTCAGACGTCGTCGTCGGGTGTCCGCCTGTCGGATTTCGCGTATTACATTTCTTTACGTTCAAGCGTGCGATTTTTCATGCAATCGTCGCGTTGAACGCCTACACTTTCGCCACGCCTTTCGAGAAAACCGCCGCGCTTGCGGTCACCTTCGGTGACCGCGCCCAGCGCGGTGTTTTTTTCGCCACTTCACGGCGCGTTTTCTTTTCAACCACCTAAGGAGTGCAGCGATGGGTCTTCTTTCGTTTATCAAAGAGGCGGGTGAAAAACTGCTGGGTCACGCCGACACGCAAGCGGCGGAAGATCCGAATGCCGCGAACCAGACCGCGGCCGATGCGATCAAGAATTACATCAACTCGCAAAGTCTCGACACGTCGAACCTGACCGTCGCGTTCGACGGCGCGTCGCGTACCGTCACGTTGTCGGGCAGCGTCGCCGACCTCGACACGAAGGCCAAGGTCAAGGTCGCGGCCGGCAACGTGCAGGGTGTCGCAGGCGTCAACGACGACGATCTCCAGCCGGACGATCCGGAAGTGCAGTACCACGACGTGAAGTCCGGCGACACGCTGTCGGCGATCGCCCAGGAAGTGTATGGCGACGCAAGCAAGTATCCGGTGATCTTCGAGGCGAACAAGCCGATGCTGTCGAGCCCGGACCGGATCTACCCGGGCCAGAAGCTCGTGATTCCGCCGCAGTCCTGAGCATTCTTGCCGGACTGACGCAAAAAGAAGGCAGGCCGATGGCCTGCCTTTTTCATGGGCGACGCGCGCCGCTCGATCGACGCGTATCGCGTCACAGCGTATCGAATGCGCGCTGCAGTTCGTCGCGACCGCACATGCCGTTCGCGAGCGCGAGCATCAGCAGCACGCGCGCCTTGAACGGGCCCAGCGACCCTGCGCTCACGAAGCCGAGCGCATCGTCGTTCGCGGCGCCGTTGCGCATCACGTGCCCCGAACCGACGCGCGACGCGCGGACCACCGCAACGCCCGCGTTCGCCGCATCGGCCAGCGCCGCCTGCAGCGTCGCATGGATCGACCCGTTGCCCGTGCCCGCGACGACGAGGCCGCGCACGCCGGCCGCGACGAGCGCGTCGACGGCCGTACGCGTCACGCCCGCATAGCTCGCGACGACTTCGACGGGCGGCCACGTTGCGGCGATCGTCAGCTGCGTGTCGCGCGAACGCGTGACGCGGCGCGCGAATTCGACACGGCCATCCTGCACCCAGCCGAGTGCGCCGAGTTCGGGCGACTGGAAAGCGTCGACCGCATAGGTGCTGGTCTTCACGACGTCGCGCGCGCCATGGATCCGGTTGTTGAAGGCAACCAGCACGCCCTGCCCGCGCGCGGACGGATGCGCGGCCACCGTCACCGCGTTCAGCAGGTTCAGCGGGCCGTCGGACGACAGCGCGGTCGCCGGTCGCATCGCGGCCGTCAGCACGACCGGCTTGTCGCCCCGGACGACCAGATGCAGCGCATAGGCGGTTTCCTCGAGCGTGTCGGTGCCGTGGGTGACTACGATGCCGTCGACCGCCGGATCGGCCATCAGCGCGTCGATCCGCGCGGCGAGCGTGTTCCACAGCGGCAGCGCGAGATCCTTGCTGTCGATGCTGGCGATCTGCTCGGCGTCGATGCGCGCGACCGACGCGAGCGCCGGCACCGCGTCGACCAGGAAATCGACGCCGAGCGCGCCGGCCTGGTAGCCGGCCGTGCTGGCCGCGTCGGGCGCGGCGCCGGCGATCGTGCCGCCGGTGGCGAGCACGGCGATGCGCGGCAAGGCTGCAGCGGACGGAGGGGATGCGGGATTCGGAGTATTCATGGCCGCGATTGTAATGGCTCGCGGCCGGGATCCGGCAGGTTCCGGCGCGGCGGCCGACGCCGGCCGCTGCGCGTCATGGTTTGTCCCGATCGCCCGGCCGGGCGCGCCGTCAACGGCCGTGACGCCCGCAACGTTATAGAAAGTGCCGTTTTGGTGTTTTCACATTGATTTGCCATAATCGGAGCGCGCGGCGCGATGCGGCCCTATCCTCATCGCATCGTGCTTCGTGACGGCGTCGATAAAACGCAATTCACCCCATGGGAGTGTCGAAATGAAAATCCAATCGCTCGTAGCCGCAGTGCTTCTCGGCGGCATGCTGGCTTCCCCCGCGTTCGCGGCGAACAGCCAGCAGGACAAGATGAAGGCCTGTAACACCCAGGCAACCGGCAAGACGGGCGACGAACGCAAGGCGTTCATGAAGGACTGCCTGTCGGCGAAGCCCGCGAAGGCGATGACGCAGCAGGAAAAGATGAAGGCGTGCAACACGCAGGCCACCGGCAAGAAGGGCGACGACCGCAAGACATTCATGAAGAGCTGCCTGAGCAGCCAGCCGGCCGCCTGAGTCCCGGCGCTCCCGTCTCGAATGCCGCGCACCGCTTCGGCGGGCGCGGCATTTTTGTTTTCGTTGCACGCGCATCGACGCGCGCGTTCCGCCTCCTCCCGCCCGCTTTCCCGGTCCGCGATCCCGGGCCGCCACATGGTGCGGCAATTCGCCGCGTTTTCTTCTATGATGGCTGCAACGCGGCCCACCCAAGTACAAGAAGCGCCATCGGGCCGCCCTCGAGACGGACGCGCACGCGCGTCAAACGGAGGCATGGATGGCATGGAGACAACACCGCTGGTTCCGCCGCTGGCTGATCGTGATCGTGTTCTGGGCCGTGCCCGTCGCGATCGTCGCCGTCCGCGAGATCCGCGAGGAAATGGCCTACAACAAGGCGGACCTGCAGCTCGCACTGACCACCTGGCAGCTCACCGACGCGCAGCAGGCAGCCGGCACCGCCGCGAAGTGCCACGGGGATCCTGACGAGGCGCGCGCGGCCGGCTGCCCGGCCGACGTGCTCGCCGCCAATGCACCGCGCCAGCAGGCGGCCCGCGACGAATACATGGTGCGCCGCAGTACGCTCGCGGGCTACCTGTGGCATGCGTTCGTCGGCTACTGGGTCGTACCGGCCGCGTTCCTGTTCGCCTGTGGCGTCGTGATCGCGCTGATCCGCCGCGCGCTGCGCCGCCCGCCGATCAAGCCGCCCGTCCCGCCGGTCCCGCACTGACGCGCCGCGCACGCGCCGCCGCCGTCCGATTGACCATCGTGTTCCCCGCATGCCGATCAGGCACGGGCGCGCCCGGCGCGCGGGCGCCAGCTCATCCGTTGGCGCGCCGCGACACACCCGAGCGATTTGACGCTTTTTCACGCGGCAACGAAAAGGGGCTGTAATCCGCTGTGATATAACTGCCGACGTGATCCGCTCCTTGAGCGAGACTCACTCCGAACATCATCCGATGGAGAAGAACGATGCAAAAACGGAATCTTGTGCTGAAAGCCGCCGCTGCGCTTATCGTCGGTAGCCTCGCGCTCACCGGTTGCACCACCACCCCGGACAAACCGGACAACGCCGCGACCAACGCGTCGAAGCGCCAGGCGATCGACTCGAGCGTCGACGCCACGCTGTCGCGCATGTATTCCACGGTCAAGGGTTCGCGTGAACTCGTCGCGAAATCGCGCGGCGTGCTCGTGTTCCCAGACGTGATCCAGGCGGGCTTCATCGTCGGCGGCCAGTCCGGCAACGGCTCGCTGCGCGTCGGCGGCAGCACGGTCGGCTACTACAACACGTCGTCGCTGTCGGTCGGCCTGCAGGCCGGTGCGCAATCGAAGGCGATCGTATTCCTGTTCATGACGCAGGAAGCGCTCGACGAATTCCGCGGCTCGGACGGCTGGGCGGCCGGCGCCGGCGCATCGGTCGCGCTCGTGAAGATGGGCGCGAACGGCGCGGTCGACACGACCACGGCCACCGCGCCGGTCCAGGTGATCGTGCTGACCAACGCGGGCCTGATGGGCGACGTGTCGATCAACGGCACGAAGGTCACGAAGCTCAAGATCTGACGCTGACGCACTGCCCGTGCGCACCACGCGCGGGCCATGCGCAAACGGCGATGTCCTTGCGGGCATCGCCGTTTTTTTATCCGCCCGCGTCCCGCGTCAGGTCGTCGAGTCGATCACCTTGAAGCGCGAGCGCTTCTGCGCGCGGATCACCGACTGGTAGACGTCGACGTACTGCTGCGCCATCCGGCGCGACGTGAAACGCTCCTCGAAGCGCTGCCGCACGCGCGCACGCGGCAGCAGGTGCAGCCGGTTCACGGCGGCCACCGCGCTGATTTCATCCTCGACGATGTAACCCGACACGCCTTCGTCCACCACTTCCGGCACCGCACCGCGATTGAAGGCGATCACCGGCGTGCCGCACGACATCGCCTCGATCATCACCAGGCCGAACGGCTCCGGCCAGTCGATCGGAAACAGCAGCGCGTGCGCGCCCGACAGGAATTCGGCCTTCTCGTGATCGGCGATCTCGCCGATGTATTCGACGTGCGGCAACGCGAAGAGCGGCTTGATCTCGCGATCGAAGTACTCCTGGTCGGCCGCATCGATCTTCGCGGCGATCCTGATCGGCAGCCCGCACTGGCGGGCGATGCGGATCGCCGTGTCGACGCGCTTCTCCGGCGAGATACGGCCGAGGAACGCGAGATAGCGCGGCTCGACGGGCTGCGGCAGGTACAACGTGTCGGGCAGCCCGTGGTAGACGGTCGTCAGCCATTTCGCCTGCGGCAGCGGCTGGCGCTGCGAGTTCGAAATCGAGATCACCGGCGCCGTGTTGAACGTATCGAACACCGGCTGCTGCTCGGGCAGGTCGAGCCGGCCGTGCAGCGTCGTCACGTAAGGCGTTTCCTGCCGGTTGAAGACCGAGAACGAGTAGTAGTCCATGTGGAAATGGAGCACGTCGAAGTCCTTCGCGCGGCGCGCGACCGTCTCCATCAGCAGCATGTGCGGTGCGACCCGGTCGCGGATCGACGAGTCGAGCCGCAGCGCGCGCGGCCAGACGGGCTCGAGTTTCGCCTGCGTCGTCGAATCGCCGCTGGCAAACAGCGTCACGTCATGGCCGAGATCGACGAGCGCCTCGGTGATGTAGGACACGACGCGCTCCGTGCCGCCGTACAGCTTCGGCGGCACGGATTCGGTCAGCGGGGCGATCTGGGCAATTCTCATGGTCCACGTCTCCTGTGTCCTGTCCCTTGTTGTACAGCCGGCGGGCGTTTGCGCTTGCGCGCTCACCCTCCCCCATGCAGCGCTGGCCGGCATGGCGCCAGCCGGATATCCCGTCATTATTCGCGATCCCGATGCCCGGAACCGCAGGACTTTCATTTTATGGACGTTGTTACAGACAGGATACATTCGGTCCGTCGGGTCCGCTCGCACCGCATCGTGCGCAGCCGGGCCGATTCGGTCCCCCGGGCGACGATCGCGGCCGAACGCACGCCACCCTGCCCGTCAACGCGACGGCCACTTCCATGCCGGCAAGTCGCGTGTGTCGGCATCGACGAGCGCGGTCGCGCCGAGTTGCTTGTCGAGGACCAGCGATTCGCAGCCGGCCTCGCGCTCGAGCGTGGCGATGAGCCGCGCCGCATGCGACACGACGAGCACCTGCGAACGCTGCGCGGCCTGCGCGATCAGGCGGCCGAGCGCCGGCAGCAGATCGGGATGCAGGCTCGTCTCCGGTTCGTTCAGCACCATCAGCGCCGGCGGCCGCGGCGTCAGCAGCGCGGCCGCGAGCAGCAGGTAGCGCAGCGTGCCGTCGGACAGCTCGGCCGCCGCGAGCGGCCGCAGCAACCCCGGCTGACGCATCAGCACGTCGAAGCGGCCGCGGCCGCCCGGATTGTCGATCTCGACCGACGCGCCGGGAAACGCGTCGTCGATCGCCGCATCGAGTGCCACACCGTCGCCGATTTCGCGGATCGTCTGCAGCGCGGCGGCCAGGTCGGCGCCATCGTCCGCGAGCACCGGCGTATGGGTGCCGATGTGCGACTGCCGTGCCGACGCCTGCGCATCGGTCCGGAAATGATCGTAGAAGCGCCACGAGCGGATTCGCTCGCGCACCGCGATCATCTCGGGCGCGCCGATCGGGTCGGCGAACTCGGTCATCATGCTGTCGAAGCTCGCGACCGGCTGAGGCACCGTCTGCCAGTCGCCCGACGCGCTGCGCGCGCGGATCTGCGCACCCTGCCGGTCGACCAGCAGCGTCGACGGGCGCAGCAGCGCGCCGCCCCAGATGCACTCTCGCTTGACGACGGGATCGAGCGCGAACATCGATGCTTCGTTCTTCACCGGCAGGCCGAGATCGATCGCATAGCCGAAATCGTCGCACGCGAAGCCGAGCTTCAGGCTCACGGGCCCGTTGCGCACCGTGCCGGTCACCGGCGCGTCGCCCGCCAGCATCGCCCGCGAGAAGCGTTCGGGGCCCGCCCACAGCGTCGACGGCAACCCGCCCTCGCGGGCGAGCGACGGGATCACGCGCCCCTGCGCGGTATCGGCAAGCAGCCGCAGCGCGCGGTACACGCTCGACTTGCCGCTGCCGTTCGGCCCCGTGACGACGTTGAGCGCCGCGAGCGGCACGATCAGCTCGCGCAGCGAGCGGTAATTGGCGATGGCGAGCGTTTTCAGCGCGGTCATGGCGATGGATGGCGGGCCGGCACGCGGGCCGCTTTCAGCGGCCTTCGATGGCCTGCGGATCGGCTGCGGTGTTGGCCGCCGTACTGGCGGCAGGCGACCGCGCATGCGGTCGTTCGGGATTCGGCGCGTCCGGCGCGGCATCATGCGGATACAGCTCCATCCGGCTGCGCGGCAGGCATTGCGGATAGCGGTCCTGCAGGTACGCGATCAACCCTTCGCGCACACGGCAGCGCAGATCCCAGCACGACGACGAATCGGCCGCGCTGACGAGCGCGCGCAACTGCATCGTGCGCTCCGTCGCGTCGGTCACCTGCAGTACCTGCACGCGGCCGTCCCACTCGGGCGCCGCATGGACGAGCCGCGCGAGTTCCTCGCGCAGCGGCGCGAGCGGCGTGCGGTAATCGACCGACAGGTAGACCGTGCCGATGATTTCCGAGCTGCTGCGCGTCCAGTTCGTGAACGGGTTCTCGATGATCCACTGCAGCGGCACGACGAGACGCCGCTGGTCCCACAATCGCACCGACACGAACGACCCGGTGATTTCCTCGATGCGCCCCCACTCGCCCTGGATCACGACCACGTCGTCGAGCCGGATCGGCTGCGTGAGCGCGATCTGCAGCCCGGCAATCAGGTTGCCGAGCACCGGCCGCGCGGCGATACCGGCGACCAGGCCCGCGACGCCGGCCGACGCCAGCAGGCTCGCGCCCACCTGGCGCACATTCGGGAATGTCATCAGCGCGGCGCCGGCGCCGATGATCACGATCAGCACCATCACGGTCCGCACGAGCACCTTGGCCTGCGTATGGATGCGCCGCGCCTGGAGGTTGTCGACGGTATCGATCGGATGCGCCTGGATGATCGCGTCGCCGACGCCGGCCACGAGCCGCACCAGCAGCCAGGTGAGCGACACGATGGAGCCGACCGCCGCCGCGGTGCGCATGCCGCGCACGAACGACATGCCGTCGTCTGCCTGGACCCACAGGAATTCGAGCGCCAGCAGCGCGAGTACGACGAGCGACGGCTTGTCGGTGTAGCGCAGGATCACGCTCATCAGCGGATACGGCTGCGCGATGCGCTTGACGATGCGTGCGCCGAGACGGTGCACGATCGTGACGACCAGTACGACGATGACCGACACGGACAACGTGCCGAGCCACGAATGCAGCGGCGCATCGGCGATGCGCTGGAGTTCCTCGATTGAAATCATCGGCGCCCGGGATGCCTGGGTTATGAGGCGCGCGCGCCTCGTCCTGGATGCGTCGGCGACGTCCGGGCAACGCATGCGCCCGGACACGGCGTCAAATCAGTTGCCGCTCCGGCAGGGAAACGCCTTGCCGAGACCGAGCGACACCGCAGTGCTCGCGTTGTAGTCGGCCAGCTTCGGATTTTCCGCGATGTACTTGCGCACCGCGTCGGTCATCTGCTGCGCCCGGATGTCGGGCGGCAGGCAGAAATACTGACCGACACGCGGCCCCGTGGTGCCGCCGATCGCGTCGATGGTGTTGTAGACGCCGTCGGCAGCGCCTTCGATATAGGCCGCGCACGACGCCCGCGACTTGACGTCCGTCTTCGCGCACAGCCGGTCGAGATCCGCGCCCGTGAAAGCCGCCGCCGACAACGGCACGGCAAACGCCGCGGCACAAAACATTGCGCGCAACATGGTGTTCCTTATGTCAATGCGGCTCGAGACCGCCTGCTGCCTTGGCCGGCGCGGCGCCGGGCGCCCTGCTCAGGCCGGAATCCGGCCGGCCGGGCACGCACCGCCGCACCGAAAACCGTCATTTTGCACTCTTTTGCGCATCTGCCGGCGCCGATCCGCCGACGCGCACCGTCCGCTTGCTCAGGATGTCGATCGCGTCCGGCGCCTTGTAGTGCTTCGCGAACTCGAGCGCGGTGATGCCGAGCTGGTTCTTCACCTGCGGATCGGCCCCCTGGTCGAGCAGCAGGTTGACCGTCGTCGCATGGTTGCCGCGCGCGGCCATCATCAGCGGCGTCGTGCCGTTCGGCGATGCGGTATCGATATACGCGTCGTGATCGAGCAGCACCTTGACGACCGCGTCCTGGCCGTTGGTCGCCGCGTAATGCAGCGGCGCCCAGCCCTTCTTGCTGACTTCCGCGCCCTTGTCGATCAGCAGCTTCACGAGGCCGACATCGCCGTTCAGCGACGCGAGCATCAGCGCGTTCTCGCCGGCCTTGTCTTCCTTCTCGAGGTCGACGTTCGGCGTCGTGGCGATCGCCGCCGCGACCTTGTCGGACTTCTCGCGCGCGGCGATCACCAGCAGCGGATCGCCGTTCGGCGCGAGCGTGTTCGGATCGAGGCCGTTCTTGAGCTGCTTGCCGATGTCGGCGATGTCGTCGAACTTGACCGCCTTGACGATCGCGTCGAGCGACTCGGCATGCGCGCCGGCTGCGGCGAACAGGCCGCTCGCGACGAGCGCGGCGGCGACGAGTGCGCGTTTGGGCAGATGGTTGGTCGGCTTCGTCATTGTTGTGGGCTCCTTCCCTGGGTTGTCGGCTGCGCGCCCGTCGTTAGCGGGCGATCTTGAACAGCCGGAAAAAATTCTGCGTCGTCGCATCGGCGAGCGCCTCGACGGCGATCCCGCGCTCGGATGCGATAAAGCGTCCGACATGGCTGACGTACGCAGGTTCATTCGGCTTGCCGCGATACGGCACCGGCGCGAGGTACGGCGAGTCGGTCTCGATCAGCAGCCGGTCGAGCGGCACGCGCCGCGCGACGTCCTGCACGTCGGTCGCCTTCTTGAACGTGACGATGCCCGACAGCGAGATATGGAAGTTCTGCGCGAGCGCCTGCTCGGCGACGACCCACGGCTCGGTGAAGCAGTGCATCACGCCGCCCGGCACGTCCGCGCGCTCCTCGGCCATGATCCGCAACGTGTCCTCCGACGACGAACGCGTGTGGACGATCAGCGGCTTCATCGTCGCGGTCGCGGCGCGGATGTGCGTGCGAAAGCGTTCGCGCTGCCATTCCATGTCGGCGATCGAGCGCCCTTCGAGACGGTAGTAGTCGAGGCCCGTTTCGCCGATCGCGACGACCTTCGGGTGCGCGGCCAGCTCGACGAGCTCCGCGAGCGTCGGCTCGCGCGCGTCCTCGTGATCGGGATGCACGCCGACCGACGCGTAGACGTTGTCGTGCGCGTCCGCGATCGCGAGCACCTCGGGCAGCGTCTCGAAATCGACGGACACGCACAGCGCGTGCGTGACGTCGTGCTCGCGCATGTTCTCGAGAACGGCCGGCAGGCGGTCGGCGAGGCCCTTGAAATTGATGTGGCAGTGAGAGTCGACGAACATCGTGTTTCCTAATACGTAAGGCGGGCGCTCATGCGCTCGCCGGCGTGCGGCAACGGGCGGCGTTCGCGGGCCGGGCGGCCACGGTCGCGTCGCGGCGTGAACCGGTCATCGTTTCGCAACCCGCGGGAAACAATGCCGGATCACGCGAACATTTCCTGATACCCGAGAAACAATTCCTCGAATACGAGCCGCGCGTTGAGCGGATGGTTCTCGACCGTCCGCTGGCGCGTCACGGCTTTCATGAAGCGCGCGAATGCGTTCGCGTCGACCGACTCCGCGCAGCGCGCGAGCGCCGTCGCGTGCATCGGGAAGTAGCGCGGCGTGCCCGCCATCCGCTGCGCGAGCAGATCGTACAGCCAGCGCTGCAGCCAGCCGAGTACCAGCGGCACCGGCAGCTTCTGCAGTGTCTCGCCGCACGCGAACGGGTCGCACGCCGCACCGGCCGCGAGCTGCCCGAGCGTGTAGTCGCGCAGCGGGCGGTTTTCGTCGCTCGCGAGCGCCAGCGCGGCGAGCGGCGCGCCGCCGACCTCGGCGAGCAGCGCAGGCGCATGGTCGACGCCCTGCGCGGCGAGCCAGGCCGTGGCCGCGTCGGGCGCCGGCACGGTCATCGGCCACTGCCGGCAGCGGCTGATGATCGTCGGCAACAGGCGGTCGATGCGCGCCGACACGAGCAGGAACACGACGCCGGACGGCGGTTCCTCCAGCGTTTTCAGCAGCGCGTTCGACGCGGCGACGTTGAGCGCCTCGGCCGGATACAGCACGACGACGCGCGCGCCGCCGCGGTGCGAACCGACCCCGCAGAAGTCGAGCAGCGCGCGCACCTGCTCGATCTTGATTTCCTTGCTCGGCGCGCGCGTCTTCTTGCCGCCTTCGTCCGCGTCGGCCGGCTTCGCGTCGTCCGCGGCGCCCGGCGCCTCGCCCGCGAGCGCCTCCGGCAGCACGATCCGGTAGTCCGGATGGTTGCCCTGCGAGAACCAGGTGCAGGCCGCGCAGGCGCCGCACGGCTCGCCGTTCGGCCGCGGCGATTCGCACAGGAAGCCCTGCGCGAGATGCTGCGCGAACTGCAGCTTGCCGATTCCGGTCTGGCCGTGCAGCAGCAGCGCATGCGGCCATTGCGGGCGCAATTGCTGCAGGCGGTTCCAGTCGTCGGTCTGCCACGGATAGATCATGTGGTGCGTTCCTTGCGAATTACAGCGCGGCGAGCACGCGTTCGAGCTGCCGGCGGATGTCGGGAATCGACTGCGTCGCGTCGACGAGCGCGAAGCGGTGCGGCGCCTCTTCCGCACGCCGCAGGTATTCGCGGCGCGTGCGCGTGAAGAACGCGTCGGACTCGCTTTCGAACTTGTCGGGCATGCGCGCGGCGCCGCGGCGCTCGCTCGCGACCTGCGGCGCGACGTCGAACAGCACCGTGAGGTCGGGCTGGAAGCCGCCCTGCACCCAGCGCTCGAGCGTTTCGAGCTTGTCGCGCGGCAGCCCGCGGCCGCCGCCCTGGTACGCGAACGTCGCGTCGGTGAAGCGATCGGACACGACCCAGTCGCCGCGCGCGAGTGCCGGCTCGATCACGAGCGCAAGATGCTCGCGGCGCGCGGCGAACATCAGCAGCGCTTCCGTCTCGAGATCCATCGGCTGGTTCAGCAGGATCTCGCGCAGTTTTTCGCCGAGCTGCGTGCCGCCCGGCTCGCGGGTGACGACGACCTGTCGGCCGGCCGCGGCCAGCTTGCCCTGGAGGCGTTCGCAGAACCATTGCAGGTGGGTGGTCTTCCCCGCCCCGTCGATGCCTTCGAACGTGATGAATTTACCGCTCGCCATTATTGACCTCGTATGTACTTGTCCACGGCCTTGTTGTGGTCGCCTAGCGTGTCCGAGAACACGCTCGTGCCGTCGCCCTTCGCGACGAAATAGAGCGCGCTCGTCTGTGCCGGATTGATCGCCGCCTGCAGCGCGGCAACGCCCGGCAACGCGATCGGCGTCGGCGGCAGCCCGCGTCGCGTGTAGGTATTGTAAGGAGTGTCGGCCTGCAGGTCGCGCTTGCGCAGGCGGCCGTCGTACGCGTCGCCGAGCCCGTAGATCACCGACGGATCGGTCTGCAGCGGCATGCCGATGCGCAGCCGGTTCGCGAACACGGCCGCGACGAATGCGCGGTCGGCCGCGTGGCCCGTTTCCTTCTCGACGATCGATGCGATCGTCAGCACTTCGTAAGGCGACTTGTACGGCAGCCCCGGCGTGCGTGCGGCCCAGGCCTCGTCGAGGCGCGTCTGCATCAGATGGTACGCACGCCGGTAGATGTTCACGTCGCTCGTGCCCTTGTCGAACAGGTAGGTGTCGGGGAAGAACAACCCCTCGCCGCTGCCGCGCTGCACGGCGCCGTCCGACGCGCCGATCGCGCGCAGCAGCTCGGTGTCGCTCATCGCGGCCGTCGTGTGCGCAAGATCGGGATTCGCGTCGAGTTCCGCGCGCATCCGCTTGAAGGTCCAGCCCTCGATGACGGTCGCGACGTACTCGTTCACGTCGCCGCGCGCGATCTTCTGCAGGACTTCGTAGGGCGTGATGCCCGTCTTGAATTCGTAGTTGCCGGACTTGAGCCGGCTCGACAGCCCGAGCACGCGCGTCATCGCGACGAAACCCAGCGGCTCGACCGGCACGCCGCCGCGCTTGAGCTGCAGCGCGACGCTCTTCACGGTGCTGCGCGGCTTGATCGTGACGTCGAGCGATGCCGAGCCCAGCAACAGCGGCCTGGTTGCCCAGTAATACCCGCCGCCCGCGCCGGCAGCGGCCACAACGACGGCCAGCGCCACGATCGTCGCGGCGCATTTCTTCAGTAGGGACATGGAAACGTGACTCAGGTAAGACCCATATAATACTTGCTCGCCTCCGTCAAAGTCAGGGTTGACTGTTCCCTCATTCCATGAGCACACCGTTCGCTTCACCGGCTGCCCAGGCCGCATCCGCCTCGCTCCCCGTTTTCTCCCGTCCGTCCGCCGCCGATTTCGACGCGCCGGGCGCCTGCATGCCGCTTCCGCAGTTCGGCGTGATCGACGTGGCCGGCGACGACGCCGCAACCTTCCTGCACAGCCAGTTGACCAACGACATCGAGCATCTCGATGCCGCGAGCGCGCGGCTGTCCGGCTATTGCTCGGCGAAGGGGCGCCTCCTCGGGTCGTTCCTCGCGTGGCGTGCCGGCCACGGCGTGCGCCTGCTGGTGTCGAAGGACGTGCAGCCCGCCGTGCAGAAACGGCTGTCGATGTTCGTGCTGCGCGCGAAGGCGAAGCTGACGGACGCGAGCGACACGCTCGCGGTGGCCGGCTTCGCGGGCGACGTGCGCGACGCGCTGTCGGGCATCTTCGATGCGCTGCCGGACGGCGTGCACGTGAAGGTCGACGGCCCGGCCGGCGCGCTGATCCGCGTGCCCGATGCGGCCGGCCGCAAGCGCTATCTGTGGATCGGCCCGCGCGCGGAAGTCGACGCGCGCCTCGCCGCGCTCGCCGGCACGCTGCCGGTCGTGTCGCCGGCGGTGTGGGACTGGCTCGACGTTCGCGCGGGCGAGCCGCGCATCACGCAGCCGGCCGTCGAACAGTTCGTGCCGCAGATGGTCAACTTCGACGTGATCGGCGCCGTTAACTTCCGCAAGGGCTGCTATCCGGGCCAGGAAGTGGTCGCGCGCAGCCAGTACCGCGGCACGATCAAGCGCCGCACCGCGCTTGCGCACGTCGCCGGCGAGACCGATACCGTGCACGCCGGCGTCGAGTTGTTCCACAGCGACGATCCCGGCCAGCCGTGCGGGATGATCGTCAACGCGGCGGCCGCACCCGCGGGCGGCGTCGACGCGCTCGTCGAGATCAAGCTCGCCGCGCTCGACAACGGCACGGTGCACCTCGGTTCGGCCGACGGTCCGGCGCTCGCGTTCGACACGCTCCCGTACGCATGGTCGACGGAAGCGTGACGCACTGACAACCCGTTCGCGCGCCGGCTCGCGAGTCGCAGCCGGCGCCCGATGTTTCCTGCGAGAGATTCACCCGATGTGTCTGATCGCTTTCGACTGGCAGCCCGATGCCGCCGCCGGTCCCGTCTTTACCCTCGCCGCCAACCGCGACGAGTTCTTTCGCCGCACGAGCGCGCCGCTCTCGTGGTGGGAGGATGTGCCGGGCGTACTGGCCGGCCGCGATCTCGAAGCGGGCGGCACGTGGCTCGGCGTATCGCGCGACGGCCGCTTCGCGGCGCTGACGAACTACCGCGCGCCGTTCGATATCCGCGCGGGCGCGCCGACCCGCGGCAAGCTCGTGTCCGATTTCCTCGGCGGCCCGTCCGTCGCGCCGCTCGACTATCTCGGGCAGCTTGCCGAGCATGCGGCCGTGTACAACGGCTTCAACCTGCTCGTCGGCGACTGGAAGCGGCGCGAACTCGCGTGGTTCTGCAACCGCGCGCCCGAGGGCGAAAGTAGCGTCGCCGCGCCCGTCACGATCATGCCCGGCGTGCATGCGCTGTCGAATGCGCGGCTCGATACGCCCTGGCCGAAAGTGGTGCGCAAGCGCGCGGAACTCGGCACGCTGCTCACCGACAATCCGACCCCGACGCTCGACGAACTGATCGCGCTGATGCGCGACCCGCATGTCGCGGACGACGACGCGCTGCCGCACACGGGCATTCCGATCGAGCGCGAGCGCGCGCTGTCGGCCGCCTTCATCGAAACGCCCGAGTACGGCACGCGCGGCACGACCGCGCTGCGCGTCACGATGAAGGAAGGCGTGCGGCTGACGGTCGAGATCAAGGAGCGCTGCGACGACGACGGCTCGCACCGCACCGTCCGCCCGGGCACGTTCGAGCGCGCGTTCACGTTCGACCTCGACGTCGACGCGACGCCGCCGCGCTGAACGCGCGTACCCCGCGCTACGGCGCGCGCATCATCTCGACGTGCGGCACGCCGGCTTCGACGAAAGGTTCTCCGACCGCCGCGAAGCCGTGCCGCACATAGAACGACACCGCGGAATCCTGCGCGTAGAGCCGCACGACGGTTTCGCCGCGGCGCCGCGCGGCATCCAGCAGCGCGTCCAGCACGGCTGACCCGATACCCTCCCCGCGCGCGTCGGCCAGCACCGCGACGCGGCCGATCGTGCCGGACGGCAGCAGCCTCCCCGTCGCGATCGCTCGGCGGATGCCTGTCGCTGCGTCGATCCGGTATGCAACCGCATGGAGCGACAGCGGATCGTCGTCGTCGAGCTCCCATTCCGGCGGAATTCGCTGCTCGCGAACGAACACCGCGTCGCGAATCCGCGCGGCATCGCCGCCCAGTACCGTCCAGTCGCCCGTTTCCACCACGCTGTCCGTCATCGCTGCCCTCCATGCGGCGCGCCCGCCGTCAAACGTCGTCGAATGCGGCCTTCAGCGCCGCAATCGCGTCGGCATGCGCGGCCCGCACCTCGGGCACGTAGCCGCCCATCTTGAAGAATTCGTGGATCATCCCCGGATAGCAGACCAGCGTGACCGCATTGCCGGCCGCGCGCAACTTGTCCGCATACGCGGCGCCCTCGTCGCTCAGCGGATCGTATTCGGCCGTCGCGATCCATGCCGGCGCGACGCCCGCGAACGACGGCGCACCGCGCGTGCCGTCGAGCGGCGCGAAGCGCCAGTCGTCGCGGTCGGCCCGGTCGCGCACGTATTGTGTGAAGAACCACTGGATCGTGTCCTGCGACAGCAGGTAGCCGTTCGCGAGCCGTGCGTGCGATCCGCTTTCCTGGTAGCCGGTCACGCCCGGATAGATCAGCATTTGAAGCGCCAGGCGAATGCCTGCGTCGCGCGCGAGCACCGCGCAGACCGTCGCGAGCGTGCCGCCCGCGCTGTCGCCGCCGACCGCCAGCCGCGATGCGTCGATGCCGAACGCGGCAGCCTCGCGATGCAGCCACCGCAATGCGTCGTCGGCGTCGTTCACCGCGGTCGGGAACCGGTGTTCGGGCGCGAGCCGGTAGCCGACCGACAGCACCGCGCATTGCGCATCGTGCGCGAACATCCGGCACAGCGCATCGTGCGTGTCGACGCTGCCGACCGTGAAGCCGCCGCCGTGGTAGTAGACGAGCGCGGGCAGCGGCTCCGCGAGGCTCGGCTCGACCGGCAGGTACAGCCGAGCGCCGATCGTGCGACCGTCGCGCGTCGGCACGACGCATTCCTCGACCGAATGCATCGTCGCCGGCGCGACGTCGAGAATCGGCGCGCTCTTCTCGTACGCGGCGCGCGCCTGCTGCGGCGTCTGGTGGTGATAGGACGGACGTTTCGCGCGCTCGATCATGTCGAGCACCTGGGCGATCTTCGGATTCAGCGGCATCGGTGAGGACGGCGCCGGTGCGGCGCCGTGAACGGACAAGCGTGCATGATGCCACGCCCGCGTCGGGCGAGCGCGAAGCGCCGCGTGCCGAAATCCCGGCCCTTCGGCGCCCCGTGAAACGCGTCCGGTGCGCGAACCCGCGCCGCAAAACAAAACGGTCCTGCCGCTGGAGAAGCAGGGCCGTGCGGACAGGTGCTTATGCGTCGCTCGGGCCAGGCTGGGCGTCCGGTGCCGTGCGCGAACGTTGCCGCTTGATGTCGCGGCCCACCGCGAGCCGCCGCATGTACTTGAACGTGCCGAGCGCCTTCGCGACGAAATTGCCGTCGCTGTCGCGCACTTCGCCTTCGCAGTAGGCCATCGTCGTCGAGCGATGCATCACGCGTCCGTAAGCGCGCAGTTCGCCGCGGCCCGGCTGCATGAAGTTTACCTTCATCTCGACCGTGACGACGCCAACGCCGTCGTCGGTCAGGCTGCGCGCGGCCATTGCGAGCGCGATGTCCGCAAGCGTCATCGTCACGCCGCCGTGCGCGATGCTCCACGTGTTCATGTGCCGCTCGTCGAGCGGCAGCACGATCTCGCTCGCACCGTCCTTCGCGGACACGAGTTGCACGCCGAGCAGGTCGACGAACGGGCTTTCGATCGACGGGCCGTCCGTCGGGGATGCCGCGTCGCTCATCGTGCGCTGTCGACGACGTAGTCGACGCACTGGCGCGATTCGGCCACCGCGACGACGAATTTCTTCACTTCCTGGTGAACCGGATGCACCTGGTACGCGTCGAGCGCGGCCTTGTCCGTGAAATCGGACACGAGCACGATGTCGGAGGTCGCGTCGAGGCCGGGCGTCGCCACGCCGACGTCGATCTGCAGGATGCCCGGCACGAGGTCGCGGCAGCCTTCGAGCTTTTCCTTCAGCTTCAGCGCGTTCTGCGCGCGCGTCGCGCCTTCCGCCGATTCCTTCAACTTCCACATGACGATATGTCTGATCACTTCGGTTGCTCCTGTTTGTTGAGGTTCACGATGCGGGCTCGGCTCGCATCGCGGCCGGCCGGGCGACGCCCGGCCGGCCGTCTGTCTGCTTCGCTTGCACGCGGTCGCGGGCAACCGGGAAAAAAACGCGTATCGAATCGGCTATCGTCCGTCCTTTCCGGCGACGATACGCACTTTTTCACCGCGTCGATAATCGACGGCGCGATCCGCCCAAACGACGGCAGGCACCAAGCCTACCAAACTTGACGGCTCCGATGGAACGATCGCGCGGTTCGCGGCCCGAACCGGTGCCGATCATGCGGCCGTCGACCACCGGGCCGGTTATCCGGAGCGCGCTTCCGGGCCGGCAACGGCGCACGTCTTCCATTGAATCGCAGGAACGCGGATTGCTCGGGCTTCGCGCGCTGCGTTTCCGCGCATTCCGGCCTCGCCCGACAACAGCCGGCACAAACGCGACGATTCAATTGCTGTCCGGCATCAATCTCCGGATTGAAACGCCATTGCCAATTGTTTCGCCGCCGAATATCCGGGCTTCATTATTCACTTCCATTAAATCGCATATTTTACCGACTCGACGAGTAATAATTGCGATTATCTTCTAAATCCAATATCAGAAAATATAGAAAATATTATTGACTTCAACTTTCCCGTAAATTTAGAATCCCCTACGACGGCTTACGTTTTATTTTCTCCCGCCGCACACGAGTGGCCATTCGCCCGCACGAAAGCCCTCCACAGGTTATTTTCCCGTGTCGCACCGGGGCGATACCCTCTGCCAGTTCCGTTTTCGGCATTGATCAGTCATTCGCTATTTGCCGCTCAATTCGTTTACCGCAGAAGCCTCACATCCCGATTAATGACGAAACGGACAGAAGATCCGTTCATTCGAACATTTCGATAAAAATCGCCAGTCATCAGGAGGGACATCAACATGCATCGCCTTGCGAAGTCGCTATGTCTCGGGTTCGTCTGCGCAGCTCTGCTCGCGGCCTGCAACGACGACGACGTCCAATCGAGCGGCCCCCCGTCGAACAACGCCGCGCTGTCGTTCCGCATGGACACCGGCGGCCAGATCAACGCGTTCTACCGGCAGGACAAGGTTGCCGCGCACTTGCTGGCGCGCTCGTCGACGAAACCGCGCCTGCTCGTGGTCTTCCCCGCCGGCAACAGCGGCACGGGGCTGTGGTTCGACGACACCGCGCAGCCGGTGAACTGGAGCCTCGACACGCCGCCGTCCGCGCTGTCGGCTCCCGACACCCACGGCCGCCCGCTGTACGGCATCGGCGCCGACGTGTCGGTGGACACCGGCACGCTGACGATCCGCCAGGGCGTACTCAGCAACGTGCGCTTCCTGCGCGACTTCAACGGCGGCGCAACGATTCCGCAGCAAATCATCGCGGCGCCGACGATCCAGGGCAGCGCTGCGCAATGGCAACGCGACCGGATCGACGGCGCACCCGGCTATGCGCTGCGCATCACGCTGCGCGACGGCGGCAGCATCGCGCCGGCAGCGGGCGGCAAGCTCGTGTTGAGCGCACCGGCGGGCTCGCACACGCTGCGGCTGCATGTCGATGCACTGTCGGGCGAGACGCCGTTGTCGCCGATCACGCGCGCCGACCTGCTCGCGCCGTCCGTGAACCCCGACCCGGTGAGCCAGAACGTGCTCGAATTCCTGAGCTTCCACGACAAGCTGCTGGCCGGCTCATGGCAGTACGACACGTACTTCGGCCGCGATACGCTGATCTCGGTCCGCATGCTGATGCCCGTGCTCGAACCCGCGGCGGTCGAGGCCGGCTTGTCGTCGGTGCTGAGCCGGCTATCGGGCGACGGCAAGGTCGCGCACGAGGAAGGCATCGGCGAATTCGCGCTGATCGACAACCAGAAGAACGGGCGGCCGAACGATCCGACGCCGACCTACGACTACAAGATGATCGACAGCGACTACCTGCTCGCGCCGATCGCGGCCGCGTGGCTGATCGACGATACGCGCGGCCAGGCGCGCGCTGCCGCGTATCTGGCGCAGCGCGGCAGCGACGGGCAGACCAACGGCAGCCGCCTGGTCGTCAACCTGCTGCACGTCGCGACGACCGCGCAACCGTTCGCGCAGCAGCCGTCGGTCGCGAACCTGATCCACCTGAGACCCGGCGAAATCGTCGGCAACTGGCGCGACAGCACCGACGGCCTCGGCGGCGGCGTCTATCCGTACGACGTGAACGCGGTGCTCGTGCCGGCCGCATTGCGCGCGGCGAACGCGTTCCTCACGCGCGGCCTGCTCGATCCGTACCTGGATGCCGGACAGCGCGCAACGCTCGCCAGCACGGCGAACGAAGCCGCCACGTGGGAAACGCAGGCGCCGCCGCTGTTCCAGGTCAGCGTGCCGGCCGCGCAGGCAGCCACCGACGTGTCGGCCTATGCGCCGTCCGCCGGCGTGCCGGCCGGCGCCGCGCCTGGCGCACCGCTGGCGTTCTACGCGCTGTCGCTCGATCAGCAGGGCAATCCCGTTCCGGTGATGAATTCGGACGGCGGCTTCGCGCTGCTGTTCGGTACGCCGCCGGACGACGAACTCCAGCGGATCGTCACCGACGTCACGCGGCCGTTCCCGACCGGGCTCGTGACCGATGCCGGAATGCTGATCGCGAACCCGGCGTATGCGAACCAGGCGCTGTGGCCGAAGTTCACGAGCTCCGCGTATCACGGCACGGTGATCTGGTCGTGGCAGCAGGCGATGTGGGTGGCCGGGCTCGATCGCCAGCTCGCACGCCAGGATCTGTCGGCCACGACACGCACGCTGCTCACGCAGGCGCGGCAGACGATCTGGCAGGTGATCTCGAACGGACGCGACATGCGGACTTCGGAAATGTGGACGTGGTCCTACGTGAACGGCCAGTACCGGACCGATGCGTTCGGCACGCGCAGCGCGGACGCCACCGAAGCCAACGCGGCGCAGCTCTGGAGCACGACGTATCTCGCGATCCGCGATCCGCAGCAGCGCGCGGGCAAGTACTGGTGGCAGGCGTCGCAGCGCATGCAGGAGGGGCAGCCGAAGGACGCGGCGACCATGGCAGCGCGATAGCGCACCGCCCATCGCGCTGACCGTGCATGCAAACGCCCCGGGGGCATTGCCGCCTCCGGGGCTTCGGTAGGGATTGATTCGATCGACGCTTCCGCAAGACCGCGTTGCCGAACACACCGCACCCGATCACCGGCGCGAGCATGCCGCTCGCCCCCGCGTCACCGCGACACGACCCGGTTCCGCCCTTCCCGCTTCGCCTGGTACAGCCGCTCGTCGACCACGCGCAGCAACGCATCGACGGTACTGCCGTCGACCCCGTATTGCGCGACGCCGACGCTGACCGTCACCTGCACGCGCTTGAAGTCCAGCCCGAACGGCGAACTCGCGATCGTCGAGCGCACGCGCTCGGCCGTCATCCGCGCGCCTTCGAGCGGCATCTCCGGCAGCAGCGCCATGAACTCCTCGCCGCCGACCCGCGCGAGCCCGCCTGCCGGGCGAATCGCCTCGAGGCACTGGCGCACGACGCCACGCAGCACCTCGTCGCCGATCTGGTGCCCGTACGCATCGTTGATGTTCTTGAAATTGTCGAGATCGAGCGCGAGCAGGCAAAACGGCGTGCCTTCGCGCTCGGCCCGCACCATCTCGCGCTCGACCTGCGCGATGAACTGCCGGCGGTTCGACGCACCCGTCATCGGGTCGGTCGCGGCCATGTACTCGAGCTTCTGGTTCGTGCGCCGCAGTTCCTGCAGCGCACTCTCGGCGCGCGCCATCGATTCCGACAGCCGGCTCATCAGGTCTTCCTGGCTGTAGATTGCCGAAAACGAGCGCGTCGTCTGCAGCGCCTGCACGACGCCGTAGCTGAGCAGGAAGAACCCGCCCGCGAAGATCGCGTGCGCGAGCCACCACATGTGATTCCACGGCTTGCCGAGAATGAACGCGAGCGACGACAACGCGAACGCCATGATCGACATGCCGTAGATCACCATCAGCGGCGAGCGGATCCGCCGCGCGAGCAGCACGCCGACATTCAGCAGCGAGAACACGAGCGCGCCGCCCTCCATCGACAACCGCGTGCCGAGCGCACCCGCGACCGGCGAATACGCAATGTACGCAACGGCCACGTTGACGATCACGAAGAACACGATCCACGGCAGCCACGTCCGCACGCTCGTGCGCTTCTCGATGCGATCGGACGGGCGCGAATACGACAGCAGGCCCGTGAGCAGCAGGATCGACATCACGAACCGCGATGCGGGCCCGTACAGCAGGAACAGCCAGATATTGTGGTGCGCCATCCCGGTGAAGACACCGTGCAGCGCATAGATCATCGCGAAGCCGAGAAAGCCGAGCGTCAGCCAGCGCAGCAGCGGCTCGCCGGACGACCGGTAGCACACCCATGTCACGTAGGTGACGAACGCGCCCTCGAGGGTTGCGGCCGCAATTGCGATTTCGTGGAACGCGTGGCTCTCGAACACGACGCGCGGGTCGCTGAAAAACCACAGATAGGCGATCAGATAGGCAGGCAGCAACGCGAATCCGATCAGCAGGCATTTCGCGTAAAGCCTCGCGGCCGCGCTGACGACGCGCGGCGGTTCCCCGGCTGCATAGGTCGTACTCATTCGGTCCCCGGTCGGTCTGCTGCGTTTTGGTTCGAACCTTCGCGGCACGGATCACGCGCTGCACGATCCTGCCCATCGTGCCGAAAGGCAAATGTCAGAGCAAGTATAGGTGGGGCAATTCGTTTGACAAGTAAGGGGAAACGGCATTGCCGAGAGCACGTCTTTTGCTTCCCGATTGTTTCGAATGGCGGCCCTGCGCGCCGATTCGCGCGCGGCCGCCGGCTCGCCGAAGCGAAACCGCGGCCGCCACCGGCCAAAGATCAGATGATTTCGAACAATCCGGCCGCGCCCTGCCCGCCGCCGATGCACATCGTGACGACCACGTACCTCACGCCGCGCCGCTTGCCTTCGATCAGCGCATGGCCGGTCAGGCGCGCGCCCGACACGCCGTACGGATGGCCGACCGCGATCGCGCCGCCATTCACGTTCAGGCGATCCTCGGGAATCCCGAGCGTATCGCGGCAGTACAGCACCTGCACCGCGAACGCCTCGTTCAGTTCCCACAAGCCGATGTCGTCGACCTTCAGCCCCGCCTGCTTCAGCAGCTTGGGCACCGCGAACACGGGGCCGATGCCCATCTCGTCCGGCTCGCAGCCGGCCACCGCGAAGCCGCGGAACACGCCCAGCGGCTGCAGCCCTTCGCGCTGCGCGGCATCGGCGCTCATCACGACGCACGCCGATGCGCCGTCCGAGAACTGGCTCGCATTGCCGGCGGTGATCACGCCGCCCGGCATGGCCGAACGGATCTTCGACACGCCTTCGAGCGTCGTGTCGGGGCGGATGCCTTCGTCGGCCGATACCGTCACTTCCTTCGTGAACAGGCGCCCCGTCGCCTTGTCGGCAATCCCTGCGCGCACGGTGATCGGCACGATCTCGTCGCGAAAGCGACCGGCTTCCTGGGCGGCCGCGGCCCGCAGTTGCGACTGTACGCCGTACTCGTCCTGCCGCTCCTTCGCGATCCCGTAGCGCTTCGCGACGTTCTCGGCCGTCTGCAGCATGTTCCAGTAGATCTCGGGCTTGTGCTCGACGAGCCAGCCCTCCTGGATCATGTGCCGGTTCATCTCGTTCTGCACGCACGAGATCGATTCGACGCCGCCCGCGACATACACGTCGCCTTCGCCCGCGATGATCCGCTGCGCGGCCAACGCGATGGTCTGCAGCCCCGACGAACAGAAACGGTTCACCGTCATCCCCGGCACCGTGACGGGCAGCCCCGCGCGCAGCGCGATCTGCCGCGCGATGTTGGCACCGGTCGCGCCTTCGGGGTTCGCGCAGCCCATGATCACGTCCTCGACGCGCGCGGGGTCGAGCTTCGCGCGTTCGAGCGCGGCCGCGACCACGTGGCCGCCGAGCGTCGCGCCGTGCGTCATGTTGAATGCGCCGCGCCAGGATTTCGCCAGCGGCGTGCGTGCGGTCGATACGATTACGGCTTCGGTCATGCGAGTCTCCTTCGGTCCTGCTGAATCGGATGGGGAATGCGCTACGCCGCCGGGCGCGCGCCCGCGGACGTCGCATGTGCGACACCCGCTGCCTGCATCTGCTGCCATGCGTGCGCGAGCGACCCGTTCAGGTCGATGGCACGGCACGCATCGTTGATCACCGCGGCTTCGAAACCGGCCGCGCGCGCATCGAGCGCCGACCACGCGACGCAATAGTCGGTCGCGAGCCCGCAGCACCACACGCGCTTCGCGCCGAGCTCGCGCAGATAGCCCGCGAGCCCCGTGCGCGTCGTGCGGTCGGCTTCGACGAATGCGGAATAACTGTCGACCTGCGCGTCGCCGCCCTTGCGGATCACGAGCCGCGTATGCGGGATGTCGAGGTCGCGATGCAACGCCGCGCCGTCGGTGTCCTGCACGCAGTGCACGGGCCACAGCACCTGCGCGCCGTACGGCAGCGCGAGCGTGGAGAACGGCTCGCGGCCCGGATGGTTCGCCGCGAACGACACGTGGTCGCGCGGGTGCCAGTCCTGCGTCAGCACGACCTGGTCGAAGCGTCGCGCGAGCGCGTTGATCACCGGCACGACCGCGTCGCCGTCCGGCACCGCGAGCGCGCCGCCCGGCATGAAGTCGTATTGCACGTCGATCACGAGCAGCACGTCGTCGGTGCGTTTCATTGCGTTTCTCCGAATGTCGACCGGAGCGGGCGCTTCAGCACCCGCTCCGATTCCGTGTCCTTCGCGCCGCCACGCGGCGGCGTCAGCCGTTGAACCCGCGGCCGGCCTTCGCAAGCTCGGCGATCGACGGCGCGAGCTGCCATGCGTCGCCGTTCGGCGCGGCCGCGTGGCGGCGAATCGCGCGCTCGACGTTGTAGAGGCCGACCAGGTCCGCGTACAGCATCGGGCCGCCGCGCCACAGCGGGAAGCCATAGCCGGTCAGATAGACCATGTCGATGTCGGACGCCTTCGACGCGACCTTCTCTTCGAGGATCTTCGCGCCTTCGTTGACGAGCGCGAACACCAGCCGCTCGACGATCTCGTCGTCGCCGATCTTGCGCCGCTCGACGCCGCGCTCCTTCGAATACGCGACCACCATCTCGTCGACGAGCGACGACGGCTTCGCCTTGCGCTCGCCCGGCACGTAGTCGTACCAGCCGGCGCCCGTCTTCTGGCCGAAGCGGCCCTGCTCGCACAGGCGGTCGGCGATCTTCGAGTACTGCAGATCGGGCTTCTCGACGTAGCGGCGCTTGCGGATCGCCCAGCCGATGTCGTTGCCGGCGAGGTCGCTCATCCGGAACGGCCCCATCGCGAAACCGAACTTCTCGATCGCGCGATCGACCTGCGCGGGCAGCGCGCCCTCCTCGAGCATGAAGAGCGCCTGGCGGATGTACTGCTCGATCATCCGGTTGCCGATGAAGCCGTCGCACACGCCCGACACGACCGCCGTCTTGCGAATCTTCTTCGCGACGGCCATCACGGTCGCGAGCACGTCCTTCGCAGTCTGCGCGCCGCGCACGACCTCGAGCAGCTTCATCACGTTCGCCGGGCTGAAGAAGTGCATGCCGACGACGTCCTGCGGACGCTTCGTGAATGCCGCGATCTTGTCGACGTCGAGCGTCGACGTGTTCGACGCGAGGATCGCGCCCGGTTTCGCGACTTCGTCGAGCTTCTTGAACACCTGCTCCTTCACGCCGAGCTCCTCGAATACGGCCTCGACGATCAGGTCGGCATCCTTCAGGTCGTCGTAGGACAGCGTCGGCGTGATCAGCGCGATGCGCGCGTCGAGCTTCTCCTGCGTGAGCTTGCCCTTCTTCACCTGTGCGTCGTAGTTCTTGCGGATCGTCGCGACGCCGCGCTCGAGCGCGTCCTGCTTCGTTTCGAGCAGCGTGACGGGCACACCCGCGTTGATGAAGTTCATCGCGATCCCGCCGCCCATCGTGCCCGCGCCGATCACGCCGACGCGGCGAATCTCGCGCAGCGGCGTATCGGCCGGCACGTCGGGAATCTTGCTCGCCGCCCGCTCGCCGAAAAACGCATGGCGCAGCGCGCGGCTTTCCGGCGTCATCATCAGCGCGACGAAACCCTCGCGCTCGGCGACGCTACCCTTGTCGAAGCCGTTCAGCACGCCGGCCTCGATCGCGTCGATGCACTTGTGCGGGGCGGGGAAATTCGGCGCGGCGGCCTGCGCGGAATTGCGCGCGAACTGGATGAAGCCCGCGGCGTTCTCGTGAACGATCTTGCGATCGCGCACGCGCGGATGCGGCCCATTCTGCGCACCGACCTTGCGCGCGAACGCGACGGCCGCGTCGAGCAGGTCGCCCTCGGCCATTTCGTCGAACAGGCCGCTCTTCGCGAGTTGCTCCGACGGCACGGGCGCGCCCGACACGATCATGTTCAGCGCGGTTTCGAGCCCCACCGCGCGCGGCAGGCGCTGCGTGCCGCCCGCGCCCGGCAGCAGGCCGAGCTTCACTTCGGGCAGCGCGACCTGCGCGCCGGGCGCCGCGACGCGGTAGTGCGCGCCGAGCGCGAGCTCGAGGCCGCCGCCCATCACGACGCTGTGCAGCGCCGCGACGACGGGCTTCGCGCTCGCCTCCACCGCGCGGATCACGGTGTGCAGCGTCGGCTCCTGCAGCGCCTTCGGCGTGTTGAATTCGGTGATGTCGGCGCCGCCCGAGAACGCGCGGCCCGCGCCGGTCAGCACGATCGCCGTGACCGACGGATCCTGCGCGGCGCGATCGAGCGCGTCCATGACGCCGAGCCGGGTCGACAGGCCGAGCCCGTTGACGGGCGGATTGTTGAGCGTGAGGACGGCCACGCCGTCGCGAGTCGAGTAATCCACTGCCATCTGCCTGCCTCCATGCATCGCGCGCCAGGGTGGCTGCGCTTCATTGTGCGCGGTCGAACAGCCGCATGTCCGGATCGAACGGAGGCAGCATACAACGAAAAAGCACGGTCGTTCAATTTTAATTTTCATCCCGATCCGGGGACGGATCGGGCGACCGGATCGCGGCCGTTGCCGGTCCGGGCGCCGGCCTTACGGCTCGCCAACCGCCGTCGGCAACACGTAATCGCGGAACGTCTCGCGCAGCTTCAGCTTCTGCAGCTTGCCGGTCGCGGTGTGCGGCAGCGATTCGACGAATACGACGTCGTCGGGAATCCACCACTTCGCGACCTTGCCTTCATAGAACGCGAGCAGCGTGTCGCGGCTCAGGTTCGCGCCTTCGCGGCGCACCACGACGAGCAGCGGGCGCTCGGTCCATTTCGGGTGCGCGCACGCGATGCACGCGGCCTCGGCCACGCTCGGGTGCGCGATCGCGACGTTCTCGATGTCGATCGAGCTGATCCACTCGCCGCCCGACTTGATCACGTCCTTGCTGCGGTCGGTGATCTGCAGGAAGCCGTCGGGGTCGATCGTCGCGACGTCGCCGGTCGGGAACCAGCCGTCCGACAGCGGCGACGCATCGCCGCGAAAGTAGTGGTCGATCACCCACGGCCCGCGCACCTGCAGTTCGCCGAACGCGACGCCGTCCCACGGCAGTTCGTGGCCGTCTTCGCCGACGATACGCATGTCGACGCCGCAGATCACGCGCCCCTGCTTCTCGAGCAGCCGGCGCTGCGCGTCGAGCGGCCGCTGCGACTGCGCCCAGTTGAGCTTCGCGAGCGTGCCGAGCGGCGACAGTTCGGTCATCCCCCATGCATGGATCACGCGCACGCCGTATTCGTCCTCGAACGTGCGCAGCATCGCGGGCGGGCATGCGGAGCCGCCGATCACCGTACGGTTCAGCGTCGAGAAGCGCACGCCGGCTTCGCGCATGTAGTTCAGCAGGCCGAGCCACACGGTCGGCACGCCCGCGGAGAACGTCACGCGCTCGGCCTCCATCAGCTCGTACAGCGATTTCCCGTCGAGATCCTTGCCGGGCAGCACGAGCTTGCCGCCCGTGAGCGGCACCGCGTACGGCAGCCCCCACGCGTTGACGTGGAACATCGGCACGACGGGCAGCACCGCGTCCATCGCGGACAGGTTCATTGCGTCGGGCAGCGCGGCGCCGTACGCATGCAGCACGGTCGAGCGATTCGAATACAGCACGCCCTTCGGGTTGCCGGTCGTGCCCGACGTGTAGCAGAGCCCCGATGCCTGCTGCTCGTCAAGGCGCGGCCAGTCGTAGCGGCCGTCCTCGGCTTCGACGAGCGTTTCGTAGCAGAGGAACGGCGTCGCACCGGACGGCAGGTGCGCGGCGTCCGTCATCGCGATCCAGCCCTTCACGTGCGGGCACTGCGGCGCGATCGCGTCGACCAGCGGCGCGAAATTGATGTCGAAGAAGACGTAGCGGTCTTCCGCGTGATTGACGATGTACGCGATCTGCTCGGGGAAAAGGCGCGGGTTGATCGTGTGGCACACCGCGCCCATGCCGCCGATCCCGTAATACGCCTCCAGATGCCGGTAGCCGTTCCACGCCAGCGTGCCGACGCGCTCGCCGGTTTCGACGCCGAGCCGCGCGAGCGCCTGCGCCAGCTGCTTCGCGCGGCGTTCGCAATCGCGGTACGTGTAGCGATGCAGGTCGCCTTCCACGCGCCTCGACACGATCTCCGTGTCGCCGGCGTGCCGCGCGGCATGCGCGATCAGCGAGGACACCAGCAACGGCATGTCCATCATCTGGCCCAGCAACGGCTTACCCATCGTCTTGTTCTCCCTGAAGGACGCGAATCGGTGACCAGTTCCTGCGTGCCCCGTCGGCGGCCCGGACGGGCGTGGCGCACGGTGCGCGGGCCGCCATGCGGGCGGCGCGGCGCCGCCTTACAATATCGGCTTACCCAGAGGCGCTCAACATGTCGTTTTCCCGAAGCGCAGCCGATACGGCTGACACCCTCCCCGACCTCGCCGCCACGCTCGGCGCGCCCGCCGAAGGTGCGTTCGTGCGACTCGGCGACGCGTTTCATACGCGGCTGCCGGCCGCGCCGCTTGCCGCGCCGTACGTCGTCGGCTTTTCCGACGAAGTCGCGCAGTTGCTCGACCTGCCGGCGTCGATCGCCGCGCAGCCCGCGTTCGCCGAGCTGTTCGCCGGCAACCCGACGCGCGACTGGCCCGCGAACGCGATGCCGTACGCATCGGTGTATTCCGGCCACCAGTTCGGCGTGTGGGCCGGCCAGCTCGGCGACGGCCGCGCGCTGACGATCGGCGAGCGCACCGGCACGGACGGCCGCCGCTACGAGCTGCAACTGAAAGGCAGCGGCCGCACGCCATACTCGCGGATGGGCGACGGCCGCGCGGTGCTGCGCTCGTCGATCCGCGAATTCCTGTGCTCGGAAGCGATGCATCACCTCGGCATCCCGACCACGCGTGCGCTGACGGTGATCGGCTCCGACCAGCCGGTGGTCCGCGAGGAGATCGAGACGTCGGCCGTCGTCACGCGCGTGTCGGAAAGCTTCGTGCGCTTCGGCCACTTCGAGCACTTCTTCTCGAACGATCGCCCCGACCTGCTGCGCCAGCTCGCCGATCACGTGATCGAGCGCTTCTATCCGGCATGCCGCGACGCGAGCGATCCGTACCTCGCGCTGCTCGAAGCCGCGACGCTGCGCACGGCCGACCTCGTCGCGCAATGGCAGGCCGTCGGCTTCTGCCACGGCGTGATGAACACCGACAACATGTCGATCCTCGGCGTGACGATCGACTACGGCCCGTTCGGCTTCGTCGATGCGTTCGACGCGAACCACATCTGCAACCACTCGGACACCAGCGGCCGCTACGCATACCGGATGCAGCCGCGCATCGCGCACTGGAACTGCTACTGCCTCGCGCAGGCGCTGCTGCCGCTGATCGGGCTGCAGCACGGCATCGCCGACGAAGACGCGCGCGCCGAGCGCGCGGTGGACGACGCGCAGGCCGTGCTCGCGAAGTTTCCCGAGCGCTTCGGCCCCGCGCTCGAACGCGCGATGCGCGCAAAGCTCGGCCTCGAGCTCGAACGCGAGAACGACGCCGAACTCGCCAACAAGCTGCTCGAGACGATGCATGCAAGCCACGCGGATTTCACGCTGACGTTTCGCCGGCTCGCGCAACTGTCGAAGCACGACGCGAGCCGCGACGCGCCGGTGCGCGACCTGTTCATCGACCGCGACGCGTTCGATGCGTGGGCGAACCTCTACCGTGCACGGCTGTCCGAGGAAACGCGCGACGACGCGGCACGCGCGGCCGCGATGAACCGCGTGAACCCGAAATACGTGCTGCGCAACCATCTGGCCGAAGTCGCGATCCGACGCGCGAAGGAAAAGGATTTTTCCGAAGTCGAGCGGCTCGCGCAGGTGCTGCGCCGGCCGTTCGACGAACAACCGGAGCATGAAGCGTACGCGGCGTTGCCGCCCGACTGGGCCGGGTCGCTCGAAGTGAGCTGCTCGTCCTGAGGCATCCAACCCGCGCGTATCGACCGACCGATCAGGAGAACCCCCACATGTCCCACGATTCCGACGACAAGACCTTCCCGTACCCGAAGAACGACGCCGAGCTGCGCCGCCGGCTCACGCCGATGCAGTACGAGGTCACGCAGCATGCGGCGACCGAGCGCGCGTTCACCGGCGAATACACCGACACCGAAGACGCCGGCATCTACACATGCGTCGTCTGCAGCACGCCGCTGTTCGAATCCGGTTCCAAATTCCACTCGGGCTGCGGCTGGCCCAGCTACTTCAAGCCGCTCAACGGCGAGGTGATCGACGAAAAGGTCGACCACTCGCACGGGATGGTGCGCGTCGAGGTCCGCTGCAACCACTGCGGCGCGCATCTCGGCCATGTATTCGAGGACGGCCCGCGCGACCAGACCGGTTTGCGGTACTGCATCAATTCGGCTGCGTTAAACTTCGAGTCCCGACCCGAAGACGAATAAGCGACGCCGGGCGGGTCCCTACAACGGTGAAAGGCCGCGCGAGCGGCCTTTCACGCAGCTGCGAGCGCCATGAAATTCCTGTTCGATCTGTTTCCGATCATCCTGTTTTTCGCCGCCTTCAAGGTCTGGGGCATCTTCACCGCCACCGCCGTCGCGATTGTCGCGACGCTGGCCCAGGTCGCGTGGGTCGCCTTCCGGCACCGGAAGGTCGACACGATGCTGTGGGTCAGCCTCGGCGTGATCGTCGTGTTCGGTGGTGCCACCCTCGTCCTGCATGACGAGAAATTCATTCAATGGAAACCGACTGTGCTGTACTGGCTGTTTGCGATCGGGCTGCTCGCCGCGCGCTATGCATTTAGCAACAACCTGATCGAAAAGATGATGGGCAAGCAGCTCACGCTGCCGCACCCCGTGTGGGACAAGCTGAACGTCGCATGGGCACTGTTCTTTGCGGTGCTCGGCGTCGCGAACCTGTACGTGGTGCACAACTTCACCGAATCGCAATGGGTGAACTTCAAGCTGTTCGGCACGACCGGCGCGATGGTCGTGTTCATCATCCTGCAGAGCCTGTGGCTCACGAAATACCTGAAGGACGAGTGACATGACGGACGCCTTTCTCGACGCATCGCCCGACGAACGCATCGCGCTGATCGAATCGCGCCTCACCGCGTCGCTCGCGCCGCTGTCGCTCGCCGTGCGCGACGACAGCGCGCAGCACGCAGGCCACGCCGGCGCGGCCTCCGGCGGCCATTACACGGTCACGATCGTGTCGGCCGCCTTCACCGGCAAGCCGCGCGTCGCGCGGCACCGGCTGGTGTATGATGCGCTCGCTGATGCGATGCAGCGCGGCATTCACGCGCTCGCGATCGTGGCTTATACGCCCGAAGAATTCAACGAATCTTCAATCTAGTCTCATTAGGAATTCCCGATGATCCTGAAATCCCCTCGCCTGTGGGTCGCGGCGGCTGCATTCGCAGCGGCACCGGCATTTGCCCAGAACATCGCCGTCGTCAACGGCACGCCGATTCCGAAGTCGCGCGCCGACGCGATGGTCGCGCAGCTCGTCCAGCAAGGCCAGACCGACAGCCCGCAACTGCAGCAGGCCGTGCGCCAGGAACTCGTGAACCGCGAAATCCTGATGCAGGAAGCGATCCGCGAAGGCATCCCGAACCGTCCGGACGTGAAGGCGCAGGTCGCCGTCGCGCAGCAGACCGTCGTGCTGCGTTCGATGATCGAGAGTTTCCTGAAGAAGAACCAGCCGACCGACACCGAAGTGAAGGCGCGCTACGACGATCTCGTCAAGGGCGCCGGCGGCAACCGCGAGTACCACCTGCACCATATCCTCGTCGACAGCGAGCAGCAGGCGAAGGACCTGATCGCGAAGATCAAGGCCGGCGCGAAGTTCGAGGATCTCGCGAAGCAATACTCGAAGGATCCGGGATCGGGCAAGAACGGCGGCGATCTCGACTGGTCCGACCCGAAGGCGTACGTGCCGGAATTCGCGGCGGCCGCGCAGAAGCTGCAGAAAGGCCAGATGACCGACGCGCCGGTGAAGACGCAGTTCGGCTGGCACGTCATCCGCGTCGACGACATCCGCGACATCGCCCCGCCGCCGTTCGATCAGGTGAAGGCGCAGATCGCGCAACAGCTCGTGCAGCAGAAGCTGCAGGCATTCGAGGAAGGTCTGCGCCAGCAAGCGAAGATCCAGTAACGCCGGGCGAGCGTCGCCCGCGCATCGAAAAGCCGCTCTTCGGAGCGGTTTTTTCTTTTGGGGTGCGGGAATGCGCACATCATGATGCTCCGGCAGTCAGCCGATGCGCGATAAAAAAAGCCGCTCCGAAGAGCGGCCTTTCCGGGGTCGGACGCAAGCCAAGCGGCCGTGATCGCTATGCGGGATAGAACACGTCGTGATAGCGAACGTCGCCCGACGGCCGCAGCGCTGACTCGTCGAACGACCGCGCGAGGAAATACTCGGGCGGCACGTGCGGAAACACGATGTCGCCGGACGGCTCAAACCCGAAACGCGCGTAATACGCGGGATCGCCGAGCACGACGCAGCCGCGCGCGCCGAGCCGGCGCAACGCGTCGAGCCCCGTGCGCACGAGCCCCGCGCCGATGCTCTGCCGCTGGCATTCGGGCCGCACCGCGAGCGGCGCAAGCCCGTACCATTGCTGGCCGCCGGCCGGCTCGCCGCCGATCGCGACCGGCGAGAACGCGACGTGCCCGACGATGCGGCCATCGCGCTCCGCGACGAGCGATACGCTCAACGCGCCGTCCACGCGCAGCGCGTCGACGATCCGTCGCTCGAACTGCCCACCCTCCGGCTCGCCCGCAAATGCCGCGACGATCACGCGGCCGATCGCGTCGACCTCGCTCGCGCGCTCGTCGCGCAGCGTGACGACCTCGGCCGGCGCGTTCGGGTCGAACATCATCCGGATCAGCCGATCCAGCGGCGCGCGTTGCGGAACACGCGCATCCACGGGCTGGCTTCACCCCAGCTTTCCGGATGCCAGCTCATCGTGACCGTGCGGTGCACGCGCTCCATGTGCGGCATCAGCACCGAGAAGCGGCCGTCGGCCGTCGTGACCGACGTGATGCCGGCCGGCGAGCCGTTCGGGTTGAACGGATAGCGCTCGGTCGCTTCGCCACGGTGGTCGACGAAACGCATCGCAACCGCGACGCGATCGATGTCGCCCTGTTGCGAGAAGTCCGCATAGCCTTCGCCGTGCGCGACCGCAACCGGAATCCGCGAGCCTTCCATCCCCGCGAAGAAGATCGACGGCGACTTCTCCACTTCGACGAACGAGAAGCGCGCCTCGAACTGCTCGGACTTGTTGCGCGTGAACTTCGGCCACGCTTCCGCACCCGGGATCATCGACGCGAGGCTCGACAGCATCTGGCAGCCGTTGCAGATGCCGAGCGCGAACGTGTCGGGACGCGCGAAGAACGCCGAGAACATGTCGGCGAGGTTCGCGTTGAACCGGACCGTCTTCGCCCAGCCTTCGCCCGCACCCAGCACGTCGCCGTACGAGAAGCCGCCGCAGGCGACCGCGCCCGCGAAATCGGCGAGCGTGGCACGGCCCGCGAGCAGGTCGCTCATGTGCACGTCGTGCGCATCGAAGCCCGCGCGGTCGAACGCGTAGGCCGTTTCCAGATGCGAATTCACGCCCTGCTCGCGCAGGATCGCGACGCGCGGCCGCGCGCCCGTCGCGATGAACGGCGCGGCGATGTCGTCGGCCGGATCGAAGCTCAGCACCGGCGAAATGCCCGGATCGGCCACGTCGAGCAGCGCGTCGTATTCGGCATCCGCGCACGCGGGGTTGTCGCGCAGGCGCGCGATACGCCAGCTCACTTCACCCCACGCGCGATGGAGTTCGGTACGCGGCGCGCCGAAGATCTTCTTCGCGTCGCGGTACACCTCGATCACGTCGCGATCGTTGACCGAGCCGATCACGTGCGAGCACGTCGACAGGCCGAACTCGCGCAGCGCGCCGAGCACCGCGTCGCGGTCGGCCGCGCGCACCTGCACGACGGCGCCGAGTTCCTCGGAGAACAGCGCGCGCAGCGTGCGATCATCGCGACGGCCGCTCGTCTGCTTCGCCCAGTCCTTCGCGTCGCCGTAGTCGGATTCGTGATTCGGGTCGAGCGTCAGCATGTCGACGTTCAGCGACACGCCTGCGTGGCCCGCGAACGCCATTTCGCACACCGTCGCCCACAGGCCGCCGTCCGAGCGGTCGTGGTACGCCAGCAGCTTGTCCTGCGCGTTGAGCGACTGGATCGCGTTGAAGAAGCGCTTCAGGTCTTCCGGATCGTCGACGTCCGGCGTCGCGTCGCCGACCTGCTGCGTGACCTGCGCGAAGATGCTGCCGCCCATCCGGTGCTTGCCGCGGCCCAGATCGATCGCGATCAGCACGCTGTCGCCGGCATCCGCGACGCGACGCAGTTGCGGCGTCAGGTGCCGGCGCACGTCCTCGACCGGCGCGAACGCGGAGATGATCAGCGACACCGGCGAGACCACTTCCTTCGCGACGCCCTGCTCGTCCCACTTCGTCTTCATCGACAGCGAGTCCTTGCCGACCGGGATGCCGATCCCGAGCGCCGGGCACAGCTCCATGCCGATCGCCTTGACCGTGTCGAACAGCGCGGCGTCCTCGCCGGCCGTGCCGCATGCGGCCATCCAGTTCGCCGACAGCTTCAGCTTGTCGAGCGACGCGATCGGCGCGCTCGCGATGTTCGTGACCGCCTCGCCGACCGCCATGCGGCCCGATGCCGGCGCGTCGATCACTGCGAGCGGCGTGCGCTCGGCCATCGTCATCGCCTCGCCCTTGAAGCCCGCGTAGTCGAGCGCGGTGACCGCGCAGTCGGCCACCGGCACCTGCCACGGGCCGACCATCTGGTCGCGCACCGACGTGCCGCCGACCGTACGGTCGCCGATCGTGATCAGGAACGACTTGCTCCCGACCGTCGGGTGCTTCAGCACATCGACCGCGACTTCCGACAGCGCGATGCCCGTCACGTCGACTGGCGTGCGCTCGGTCGCGACGCGCGCGACGTCGCGGTGCATGCGCGGCGGCTTGCCGAGCAGCACTTCCATCGGCATGTCGACCGGGTATTCGTCGGCGCCCGTCGCTTCGTCGTCGACCAGTTGCAACTGGCGCTCGTCGGTCGCGACACCGACCACCGCGAACGGGCAGCGCTCACGCACGCAGATCGCCTCGAAGCGCGGCAGGTCGGCCGGTGCGATCGCGAGCACGTAGCGCTCCTGCGCCTCGTTCGACCAGATTTCGCGCGGCGACAGGCCCGACTCCTCGAGTGCGACCTTGCGCAGTTCGAAGCGCGCGCCCTTGCCCGCGCCGTCGACGATCTCGGGGAACGCGTTCGACAGGCCGCCCGCGCCGACGTCGTGGATGCTCAGGATCGGGTTTTCCGCGCCGAGCTGCCAGCAGCCGTTGATCACTTCCTGTGCGCGACGCTCGATTTCGGGGTTGCCGCGCTGTACCGAGTCGAAGTCGAGCTCGGCCGTGTTCGCGCCGGTCGCCATCGAGCTCGCCGCGCCGCCGCCCATCCCGATCCGCATGCCGGGGCCGCCGATCTGGATCAGCAGGGAGCCGGCCGGCACGTCGTGCTTGTGCGTGTGCTGGTCGGCAATGTTGCCGATGCCGCCCGCGATCATGATCGGCTTGTGATAGCCGCGCACCTGGCCGCCGACGTTCTGCTCGTACACGCGGAAGTAGCCGCCGAGGTTCGGGCGGCCGAATTCGTTATTGAACGCGGCGCCGCCGAGCGGGCCGTCAATCATGATCTGCAGCGGCGACGCGATGCGGTCCGGGCGGCCGTACGGGCCGTGCGCGTCATCCGGGTTGCGCGCGCCGATCGGCTGTGCCGCGTCGCGCGCGTTTTCCCACGACTGGCGTGCGTCGGGCAGGTCGAGGTTCGACACGGTGAAACCCGTGAGGCCGGCCTTCGGACGCGCGCCGCGGCCCGTCGCACCTTCGTCGCGGATCTCGCCGCCCGCGCCGGTCGCCGCGCCCGGGAACGGCGAGATCGCCGTCGGGTGATTGTGCGTCTCGACCTTCATCAGCGTGTGCGTGAGCTCGGTGTGCCGGCCATAACGCTCGCCCGGCTCGCCGGCCGCGCCCGCGTTACGCGGGAACCAGCGCTCGGCTTCGGCGCCGACCATGATCGACGAGTTGTCGGAATACGCGACGATCGTGCCCTGCGGGTTCAGCTTCTCGGTATTGCGGATCATCGCGAACAGCGACATGTCCTGCGCTTCGCCGTCGATCGTCCACTGCGCGTTGAAGATCTTGTGGCGGCAGTGCTCGCTGTTCGCCTGCGCGAACATCATCAGCTCGACGTCGGTCGGGTTGCGTTCGAGCTTGCGGAACGCGTCGACCAGGTAGTCGATCTCGTCGTCGGCGAGCGCAAGGCCCAGTTCGACGTTCGCACGCTCGAGCGCGCCGCGGCCGACGCCCAGCACGTCGACGCTCGCGAGCGGCCTGGCCGGCAGTTCGTCGAACAGGTGCTGCGCGTCGTCGCGCGCCGCGATCACGCTTTCGGTCATCCGGTCATGCAGCGCGGCCGCGACGGCCGCGCGCGCGTCGTCGGACAGCGCCTTCTTGCCGCCGAGCAGCCCCGACTTCAGCGTGACCGTGAATTCGACGCCGCGCTCGATGCGGCGCACGTGCGTAAGGCCGCAGTGCTGCGCGATGTCGGTCGCCTTGCTCGCCCACGGCGAGACCGTGCCGAAGCGCGGCAGCACGACGAAGGTCTCGGCCGCCCCCTTCTCGGCGGCCGGCTCGAACGGCGCGCCGTAGTGCATCAGCGCGTCGATGCGCGCGCTGTCGTCGGCCGACAGCGGCTCGGCCGCATTGACGAAGTGCAGGAACTGGCCGCGCACCGCGACGATGTTGGTGTCGATTTGCCTGAGCGTGTCGAGCAGACGGGTTTGACGGAAATCGGAGAGGGCCGAAGCGCCGGGAAAACACGAGAAGTGAGCCATGGGCTGGACTGACGTCGATGAGTCGCGCGAGGTGGCGACGTGGGGCGAAAGGAAGGCCGCAATTATACCCGGAAGTCGGTCGCCCAAGACCGGCCGATCGGCAGCCCGCATGCACCGCGACGGTGCCCCGGTGTGCGCCGCGCACGACCGCCCGCCGGGCCGGCCCGCACGGGCGCGGCAGCCCGCGGCCACGGCGCGGTCGCACAGCGTGTCCTCGCCCGACGTCGGTTCCCGCGATTTTGGCGCTATCATTCCGGGTTCACCGGGCCAGGGCCCTCAGCGAATTCTCACCGGGCGGCGTGCGCGCCGCCCGTCATCGAAGCAATCCATGGATGTCATCGTCATCGGCGGCGGAATCAGCGGCGTCGCCACCGCCTACCAGTTGCGTGCGGCCGGCCACCGCGTGTGCGTGGTCGAACGCCACGCCACCGTCGCGCAGGGCGCGACCTACGGCGACGGCGGCGCGCTGCTGCCGAGCCCGCTCGACGTCTGGTTCGGCCCGACCTTCATGCGCCAGCGCCAGCCGAGCGACAGCGGCATCGTCTACAAGCCGGGCTTCAACGGCGGCGTACGCCGCTTCGTCAAGCAGCTCGGCACGCTGCGCGAGCCCGACGCGTTCGCCGCTCAGTACGCGCGGCTGCGCCCGCTGATCGATGCATCGCGCGACGTGCTCGCCGACATCGAAGCGCGCCTCGAACTCGAATTCGAGCAGAAGCCCGGCATCCTGCACGTCGTGCGCGATCCGCGCGACTGGGAAACGATGCAGCCCGCGCTCGACCTGCTGCGCACGCTCGACCAGCCGTACCGCACGCTGACCGCCGACGAATGCACGGCGCTCGAACCGTCGGTGCCGGCCGATCCCGGCTTCGCCGGCGGCGTGCTGCTCGAGACCGAGCGCACCGGGAACTGCCCGCTATTCGCGAAACTGGTCAAGCAGACGCTCGACGAACACGGCGTGCAGTTCCGCTTCGGCGCTGACGTCGCCGCGATCCGCATCGACACCGGCCGCGTCGCGGTCGAGCTCGTCCCGCCCGGCAACCGGCACGCGTCGAAGGCACGCGAGGTCGACGTGATTTCCGCCGACGCGATCGTGGTCGCTGCCGGCGCCGGCAGCCTGCCGCTGCTCGAACGGCTCGGCTGGCACCTGCCGCTGCACCCGGTGCGGGTCCATACGCTCACCGCGCCAGTCGCCTACGAAGAACATGCGCCGCACCTGAGCGTCGTCGACTCGATCAAGCGGATCTCGATCACGCGCACCCACCAGCGGCTGCGCATCGGCGGCGGCGCCGTGCTGCAGAGCCTGCCCGACACCGCGAAGCCGCTCGCCGAGCCGCTGTCCGAGGCTGCGCTCGCGCTGCTCGGCCAGGCCGTCCACGACTGGGTGCCCGGCGCCGCCAGGATTTCGGCCGCGCTGTCGTGGCAAGGCACGCAACTGCTGTCGCCGGACGGCCTGCCCGTCGTGGGTCCGACCCCGCATCCGCGCGTGTTCGTCAATTTCGGGCACGGCCCGGCCGGCTGGGGGCTCGCGTGCGGGTCTGCTAAAGTGGTGAGCGACTACCTGGGCGGTGACGTGCAGCACTGGCCCGCCGACACGCTCGCCGCGCTGCGCGCCGGGCGCTTCTCGACCTGACCGCCGCGGGCCCGTCCCGGGCGGCATCCTTGCCAGCCGCCACGACCCCGCGATGACCGTGACCCGCCCGCTTCCCGACTCCGATCCGATCGCGCTGCTGCGCGTCGCCGACCTGCGCGCGGCCGAGGCCGACGCAACCGCGGCGCTGCCGCCGCACACGCTGATGGGCCGCGCAGGCGCCGCCGCCGCGCGCTGGCTGTCCGAGCGCGTCACCGGCGACGACCGCCCCGTGTGGTTCGCGGTCGGCCCCGGCAACAACGGCGGCGACGCACTGGTTGCCGCCGCCCACCTCCAGCAGCTCGGCGTCGCGACGCAGGCGTGGATGCCGGTACCGGTCAGGCCGGACGACGCGCAATGGGCGCTCGGCCTCGCGCGCACGGCCGGCGTGCCGCTGTCGGCCACGCCGCCCGCGTCGCTGGACGGCTATGCGTGGGCCGTCGACGGACTGTTCGGCATCGGTCTCGGCCGCGCGCTCGACGGCGCGTTCGCCGAGCAGGCCGAGCGCATCGCCGCACATGCACGCAGCGGCGGCCGCGTGCTCGCGCTCGACGTGCCGAGCGGGCTCGACAGCGATACGGGCCAGATCGTCGGCGCGGGCGTCGCCGTCGCGGCCACCCACACGCTCACCTTCATCGGCGCGAAGCCGGGCCTCTACACGGGCGACGGTCGCGATCTCGCCGGCGAGATCGACGTCGCGTCGCTCGACGTCGCGCCGCCCGCCGCACCAGCCATCGTGCTGAACGCGCCCGCGCGGTTCGCCGCGGCCCTGCCCGCGCGCGCGTTCGCGTCGCACAAGGGCACGTTCGGCAGCCTCGCGGTGCTCGGCGGCGACACGGGCATGTGCGGCGCGCCGATCCTGGCCGCGCGCGCCGCGCTGTTCGCGGGCGCCGGCAAGGTGCACGTCGGCTTCCTCGGCGCCGGCGCGCCGCCGTACGACCCGCCGTTCCCCGAACTGATGCTGCATCCGGCCGACGGCCTCGATCTCGACGCGATGACCGCAATCGCGGCCGGCTGCGGGCTCGGCACGCGCGAGGCCGCAGCGACGCTCGTGCGCGACGCGCTCGCGCACGACGCCGCGACGCTGCTCGATGCCGACGCGCTGAACCTCGTCGCGACGCACGCGGACCTCGCAGCCGCCGTCGCCACGCGCGGCGCGCGCGGCAAAGCGTGCGTGCTGACCCCGCATCCGCTCGAGGCCGCGCGGCTGCTCGGCAGCGACACGGCGACCGTGCAGCGCGACCGCGTCGCGGCCGCGCAGGCGCTTGCCGCGCGCTACGCCGGCATCGTCGTGCTGAAAGGCTCGGGCACGGTGATTGCAGCGCCCGACGGCCGCGTGACGATCAATCCGACCGGCAACGCGGCGCTCGCCACGGGCGGCACCGGCGACGTGCTGGGCGGCCTGATCGGCGCCCTGCTCGCGCAGCGCGTCGCGCCATACGAAGCGGCGCTCGCGGGCGTCTACCTGCACGGCCTCGCGGCCGACATGCTGACCGCGGACGGCACGGGGCCGGCCGGGCTCACCGCGGGCGAACTCGCGCCGATGGTGCGCACGCTGGTCAATCGCCTTTTTTATCCGTCGCCGCGCGCCAACACGTAACGCCGCTATACTGGCTGCCCCGCCGCACGGCGGGCCTTCTCGTCCGCCGGCCTTCCGATCCCGATGAGCCGGCGCGGCATTCCTCCCGATTCACGCCTCACTCGAACCGCCATGACGCTGAATTCGCTCCCCGCCTGGACTGCCCTTCAATCCCACTTCGAACAGATCCGCCACGCCCGGCTGCGCGACTGGTTCGCGCCGGAAAACGACCGCGCGCCGACCCGCGCCGAACGCTTCACGCTCCCGGGCGGCGGTCTCGCGGCCGATTTCTCGAAGAACCGCATCAATGACGAAACGCTGCGCCTGCTCGCGCAGCTCGCGCGCGACGCAGGCGTCGAAGCTCGCCGCGATGCGATGTTCGCGGGCGAGATCGTCAACCCGACCGAAGGCCGCGCCGCGTTGCACACCGCGTTGCGCGCGACCGACCCGCAAGCGCCGTTTCACGCGCAGGTGAGCGCCGAGCGCGCAAAGATGGCGACCTTTGCGCGCGCCGTGCGCAGCGGCACGTGGACGGGCTACACGGGCAAACGCATCCGCCACGTGATCAACATCGGCATCGGCGGCTCCGATCTCGGGCCGAAGATGGTCGTGCATGCGCTGCACCACGTCGCGATGCCTGAAATCTCGACCCACTTCGTGTCGAACGTCGACGGCGCCGATCTCGCGCGCGTGCTCGAACAGGTCGATCCCGAGGAAACGCTCGCGATCATCGTGTCGAAGACCTTCACGACGCTCGAGACGATGACGAACGCCCGCTCGCTGCGCGACTGGTTCGTCGCGCGCGGCTGCCCCGAGGACGCGCTCGCGAAGCACTTCGTCGGCGTGTCGGCGAACCCGGCCGAAGTCGTGAAGTTCGGCATCGCCGCGGACAACGTGTTCGAAATGTGGGACTGGGTCGGCGGCCGCTATTCGCTGTGGTCGGCGGTCGGGCTGTCGATCATGATCGCGATCGGCCCCGAGCAGTTCGACGAACTGCTGGCCGGCGCGAACGACATGGACCGCCATTTCCGCGAAGCGCCGCTCGAGCGCAACCTGCCGGTGCTGCTCGGCCTGATCGGCATCTGGTACCGGAATTTCTTCGGCTCGCAGAGCTATCTCGTCGCGCCGTATTCGGAAGCGCTGCACTACCTGCCGGCGTATCTGCAGCAGCTCGAGATGGAGAGCAACGGCAAATCCGCGCGCCTGGACGGCACCTTCGTCGATTACCCGACCTCGGCCGTCACGTGGGGCGAGCCGGGCACCAACGGCCAGCATGCGTTCTTCCAGATGCTGCACCAGGGGCCGACGATCGTGCCGATCGACTTCATCGCGGTGCTGACGCCCGAGCATCCGCTCGCGAGCCATCATCCGAAGCTGCTTGCGAACTGCTTCGCGCAGAGCGAGGCACTGATGCTAGGCCGCACGCTCGAAGAAGCGCGCAAGGTCGCCGGGCCCGGCAAGGAAGCGCTCGCGCCGCACCTGACGTTCCCCGGCAACCGCCCGACGACGACGCTGCTCGTCGATGCGCTGACGCCGCGCACGCTCGGCGCGCTGATCGCGCTTTACGAGCACAAGGTGCTCGTGCAGGCGACGGTGTGGGACATCAACCCGTTCGACCAGTGGGGCGTCGAGCTCGGCAAGATTCTCGGCAAGGTTGTCGAAGCCGACCTGTCGGCCGAGTCGCACGATCCCGCGAAGCACGACTCGTCGACCACGGCGCTGATCGAGCGTGCCCGCGCGGCGTTGAAGCGCTGACGCAACGGCGTCATGCCGGTGCCGGCCGCGCAGCGCAACCTGCGCGGCCGGCAGAAGAATTCAGGCGCCGCGCTGCGCCGCGTGCGGCGCGACAATGCGCCCGGTGTCGAGCGTCACGGTCGTCGCGCAGCGGCGCGCGAGTTCGGCATCGTGCGTGACGAGCACGAGCGTTGCGCCGTGCGTGCGGTTCAGTTCGAACATCAGGTCGATGACCGCGTGCCCCGTCGCTGCATCAAGGCTGCCGGTCGGCTCGTCGGCAAACAGGATCGCCGGGCGCGTGACGAATGCGCGCGCGAGCGCGACGCGCTGCTGCTCGCCGCCCGACAACAGCTTCGGATAATGCGCGGTGCGTTCGCCGAGACCGACCTGCACGAGCAGCGCCCGTGCGCGGTCGGCCGCGTCGCGCGCGCTGATGCCGCCCTGCAGTTCGAGCGGCAGCATCACGTTCTCGAGCGCCGTCAGGTGCGGCATCAGCTGGAACGACTGGAACACGAACCCGACTGCGCCGTTGCGCAGCGCGGCGCGCTCGTCCTCGTCGAGTTGGTCGAGCGCGCGGCCGAGCAGGCGAACCGTGCCGCTCGTCGCGCTGTCCAACCCCGCAAGCAGGCCGAGCAGCGTCGATTTGCCCGACCCCGACGCGCCGACGATCGCAAGGCTGCTGCCCGGCCGCACGGCGAACGTGATGCCGTCGAGGATCGTCAGCTCGCCCGTTGCGTCGGCGACCCGCTTGCACACGTCATGGACTTCGATGATCGGATCGGTAATCTTGAACATGGACACGACATTTCGCTGGAAAAGACGCGCGGCGGTCGCCGCGCTGCTGGGCACCCTGCTGGCCGTCACCGTGCCTGCACGCGCCGTGACGGCGCCAGCCCCGACATCGGGCCAGCCCGTGATCGTCGTGCTCGGCGACAGCCTGTCGGCCGAATACGGGCTACCGCGCGACACGGGCTGGGTGGCATTGCTGCGGCAACGGCTCACGACCGAGCGAATCGATTATAGCGTCGCGAACGCCAGCGTCAGCGGCGACACCACGAGCGGCGGCCGTGCGCGACTGCCCGCGGTGCTGCAGCGGCTCAAGCCGTCGATCGTCGTCGTCGAGCTCGGTTCGAACGATGCGCTGCGCGGCGTGCCGCTCGCGACGACCGAGCAGAACCTGCGCGACATCATCGCCGGCGCGCGGCGCGCACAGGCGAAGGTCGTGCTGGTCGGCATGTACGTGCCGCCCAACTACGGGCCCGACTACACGCAGAAGTTCCACGCCGTCTATACGCGGCTGTCGAAGGATCTCGGCGTGCCGCTCGTGCCGTTCCTGCTGGCCGGCATCGAGAACAAGCCCGAGATGTTCCAGTCCGACCAGATGCATCCCGCGCAGCAGGCGCAGGGCATTCTGCTCGACAACGTCTGGCCGGCGCTGAAGCCGCTGCTCGGCAAGCCGCGCGGCTGACCACACCGCCCTGCCGGACAACAAAAAGCCCCGCTCGAAGCGGGGCTTTTTGTTGTCGCGTGTGAAACGATGCTCAGTTGTCGCCGTCCTGCGACTGGCTGGTCGTCGTACCGTACAGCTTCACCTTCGAGCGATCGCGCAGCGCGGTGAGATACGCTTCGCCTTCGCTCTGCGCGTCGACCTGCGCCATCTGCTGCTGCGCGGCCGCCAGTTGCTGCGGATCGACCGCCGAACCCGGGATCACCGCGTTCACGCGGTAAACCGCATAACCGTCCGCGCCGAGATCGACACCGACGTAGGCCGGCAGCGTCTTCGCATCGACCTTGTAGACGGCGCTCAGCGCCGCCGGCGTCAGGCCCTGCGACTGCGTGCGCGACACCTTCTGCGCGGCCGCAAACCCGTCGGTCGACTTCGACTTCTGCAACTCGGCAAGCTTCGCCACACCGTCCTTCTTCGCGAGTTCCGCTGCCTGCTCGGCAACGACCTTCTGGCGCACGGCATCCTTGATCGCGTCAAGCGCGGGCACGGCAGCCGGCTTGTAGTCGGTCACGCGCGCCGAGATCAGCGTGTTGTTGCCAACGTCGATCGCCTGCGTGTTGTTCTGGTTCTTCACCGAATCATTCGCGAACACGGCGGCCAGGAACTTCGGATTGTTCAGCGGGCTCGTCGGCGGCAGTTGCGCATTCGGCGTCGGCGCGACGGTGGCCGTCTGGATCGTCAGCTTGTACTTGTCCGCGGCAGGCTGCAGCGTCTTTGCCTTTTCATAGACGGTCGACGTGAAGCCTTCCGCGTTGTCCGAGAACGCCTTCGATGCGTACTGCTGCTTCAGGTCGGCCGCGATCCGGTCCTTCACTTCCGCGAACGGCTTGAGGGCCGCCGGCTTCACTTCGGTCGCCTTCAGGATGTGAAAGCCGAGATCCGATTGCACGACACCGCTCACGTCGCCCTGCTTGAGCGCGAACGCGGCATCGTCGAACGCCTTGCCGCCCGCCGTCGAGCCGCGCGTGATGAAACCGAGGTCGCCACCCTTCGCGGCCGACGGCGCGTCCTGCGAGTTCTTCTGCGCGATCTGCGCGAACTGGTCCGGATGCGCCTTCACGTCGGCGAGCAGTTGCTCGGCCTTCGTCTTCGCGGCCGCCTTGTCGGCCGCGCTTGCGCTGCCCGCCGCGGCGATGAAGATGTGGCTCACGCGAACCTGCGCTTCGGTGCTGAAGTGTGTCGGGTTGTCGTCGTAGAACTTCTTGATGTCCGCATCGGTCGGCTGCGCGCTCGCGGCTGCCGCGGCCGGCGAATAGACGAGGTACTGGATCGTCGCGGTTTCAGGCGTCGCGAAGCTCTGCTTGTGCGCGTCATAGTACGCGGCAAGCTGCGCGTCGGTCGGCTGGACCTTCGATGCGTAGTCGCTCGTCTTCAGCACGAGCGACTGCACTTCGCGCTGCTGCGCGGCCAGTTCGGACAGGTGCTGCGCGAGGCTCTTCGGCGTGAATGCGCTCGACACGATGCTGGCCGGAATCTGCTGCAACGCGAGGCTGTAGCGCACACGCTCCTGGTACTGCTCGGGCGTCATCCCCTGGAACGACAGCAGTTGCGCATAGCGCTCGACGTCGATCGAACCGTCGGGCTTCTTCAGCGACGCGATCATCGGGTCGCTCATCAGCGCGTCGCGCACGGCATTGTCGGACGCGGTCAGGTGCAGACGCTGCGTCTCGTCGGCCAGCACGCGTTGCTGGATCAGGCCGTCGAGCACCTGCTTGCGATGCTCGGGCGTATCGAACATCTTCATGTCGAACTGCCCGCCGAGCGCCTGGCGCGCCTGGTCGATCTGCTGGCGGAACGCGCCGTCGAATTCGACCCGCGTGATCTTGTGCCCGTTGACCGCCGCGGCGTTCGCACTATCGTCAAAGAAGCCGCGGAAGCCTTGGATCCCGACGAAACCCAGCCCCGGCAACACGATCAAGAGCAGGAGCGCCATCATCAGGCGCTGGTGATTACGGAAGAAATCGAGCATGCGTGACGGGAAAATTGGACAAAACGACCGATATTACAACATACGGGGTGGGACGGGAGAAAAGCAGACGTGCGACGGGCAGGCGCAACCGGGAAACGCCTACATCCCGCACGCATCCCTTCGCGTCCCGGAAGCCGCGCAGGCGGCTTCCTCCGCTCCGCAGTCACGCGCCCGCCAGCGGGCGCAACCGGGAGACGCAAATGAAAAAGCCCGCACAAGGCGGGCTTCTTCATTTTCTGGCGGAGCGGACGGGACTCGAACCCGCGACCCCCGGCGTGACAGGCCGGTATTCTAACCAACTGAACTACCGCTCCTTGGTCTGGCTGAATCGGGAAACTGGTGGGTGCTGAGAGGCTCGAACTCCCGACCTACGCCTTGTAAGGGCGCCGCTCTACCAACTGAGCTAAGCACCCGTTTCCGATTCGTTCTGGCTGCGATCTGCGTTTCCGCATCAACAACCAGCGAGCCCGCAAGTTTAATTCATCCCCGATCATTTTGCCAAGCCCGGATGCGATTTTTTTCTGCCGCGCCTGCTCGCGATTCCGGCACGCATAAAAAAACCCGCGGACATGCCGCGGGTTTCGTGAACAACCGTCAGGACGGCGTTCCGGTACTCAGTGCTTGACGACTTCCGTCGAGCCGGCATCCTTCGCCGCCTCGCCGACCGGCGCCGCTGCCTTCGCTTCTTCTTCCGGCGGCAGCGGAGTCGGCGAACGCTCGAGCGCGAGCTCCAGCACCTTGTCGATCCAGCGGACCGGCACGATCTCGATCGCGTTCTTCACGTTGTCCGGAATGTCCGCGAGATCCTTCACGTTCTCTTCCGGAATCAGCACGAGCTTGATGCCGCCGCGATGCGCCGCAAGCAGCTTCTCCTTCAGCCCGCCGATCGGCAGGACTTCGCCACGCAACGTGATTTCGCCCGTCATCGCCACGTCGGCGCGCACGGGAATGCCCGTCAGCACCGACACCAGCGCGGTCGTCATCGCGCCGCCTGCGGACGGACCGTCCTTCGGCGTCGCACCTTCCGGCACGTGGATGTGGATGTCCTGCTTCTCGAACGCTTCGTCCTTGATGCCCAGACGACGCGAACGCGAACGCACGACCGAACGTGCCGCCTCGACCGACTCCTTCATCACGTCGCCGAGCGAACCGGTGCGGATCACGTTGCCCTTGCCCGGCATCACCGCGGCTTCGATCGTCAGCAGATCGCCGCCGACTTCCGTCCACGCGAGGCCCGTCACCTGACCAACCTGGTTTTCCTTCGCCGCGAGACCGAAGTCGTACTTGCGCACGCCGAGGAACGTATCGAGGTTGTCGCCATCGACCTTGATCGCGCCCGTTGCCTTCTTCAGCAGCAGCATCTTCACGACCTTGCGGCAGATCTTCGAGATTTCGCGCTCGAGCGACCGCACGCCAGCTTCCCGCGTGTAATAGCGGATGATGTCGCGGATCGCCTGCTCGGTGACGTCGACCTCGCCTTCCTTCAGGCCGTTGTTCTTCTTCTGCTTCGGCAGCAGGTAACGCTGGGCAATGCTGACCTTCTCGTCTTCCGTGTAGCCCGACAGACGGATCACTTCCATCCGGTCGAGCAGCGGCGGCGGGATGTTCAGCGAGTTCGACGTCGCGACGAACATCACGTCCGACAGGTCGAAGTCGACCTCGATGTAGTGATCGGCGAACGTGTGGTTCTGTTCCGGATCGAGCACTTCGAGCAGCGCCGACGACGGATCGCCGCGGAAATCCATGCCCATCTTGTCGACTTCATCGAGCAGGAAGAGCGGATTGCGCACGCCGACCTTCGCGAGGCTTTGCAGGATCTTGCCCGGCATCGAGCCGATATACGTGCGGCGGTGGCCGCGGATCTCGGCTTCGTCACGCACGCCGCCGAGCGCCATCCGGACGAACTTGCGGTTCGTCGCACGGGCGATCGACTGGCCGAGCGAGGTCTTGCCGACACCCGGAGGCCCGACGAGGCACAGGATCGGCGCCTTGACCTTGTCGACGCGCTGCTGGACCGCGAGGTACTCGAGGATGCGTTCCTTGACCTTCTCGAGGCCGAAGTGATCCTCGTCGAGCACCTGCTCGGCGTTCGACAGGTCGTTGTTGACCTTGCTCTTCTTGCGCCACGGCAGGCCGATCAGCGTGTCGATGTAGTTGCGCACGACGGTGGCTTCCGCCGACATCGGCGACATCAGCTTCAGCTTCTTCAGCTCGGCGTCGGCCTTCTTCTTGGCTTCCTTCGGCATGCGCGCGGCGTTGATGCGCTTCTCGAGTTCCTCGAGATCGGCGCCTTCCTCGCCCTCGCCCAGTTCCTTCTGGATCGCCTTGACCTGTTCGTTCAGGTAGTACTCGCGCTGGCTCTTTTCCATCTGGCGCTTCACGCGCCCGCGGATGCGCTTTTCGACCTGCAGGATGTCGATCTCGGCTTCGAGCTGCGCGAGCAGGTGCTCGAGGCGCTCGATGACCGGGAACATCTCGAGGATGTGCTGCTTCTGGTCGAGCTTCAGCGGCAGACGCTCGGCAATCATGTCCGCGAGACGGCCGGCCTCGTCGATGCCCGACAGCGACGTGAGGATCTCCGGCGGGATCTTCTTGTTCAGCTTCACGTACTGGTCGAACTGCGACACGATCGCGCGGCGCAGCGCTTCTGTTTCAGCGCTGTCGGCATGATCGGGCTCGAGCGGCATCACGTCGCAGGAGAACTGCGTCTCCTGTTCTTCGATCGACAACGCCTTCGCGCGCTGCAGGCCCTCGACGAGCACCTTCACGGTGCCGTCCGGCAGCTTCAGCATCTGCAGGATGTTGGCGATACAACCGACCTCGTACATGTCCTTTTCGGTCGGCTCGTCCTTGGCCGCGGTTTTCTGGGCGACGAGCATGATGTGCTTGCCGCCTTCCATCGCTGCTTCGAGGGCCTTGATCGATTTCGGCCGGCCCACGAAGAGCGGAATCACCATGTGCGGGAAAACGACGACATCCCGCAGCGGCAGCAGCGGGAGCGTGATTTGTTCCGGCGGGAGAAGTTGGGTGCCTGACATTTCATTTCCCCATGAGTGGAATCAATTGTTCGGTAATTGAGGCCGCCACAACGAATTGCAAGCCTTCAAGTGCGGGAAATATTCGGTAAGAAAGTAACCACCGCGTGTCGAGTCAGAGTTACCCACAAGATAAACGAAAAAAAGCCGCCCACAGACTCATGAACGGCCTTTTTCGCTGGACATCGTCTCAAGCCGGTCAGTTCGAACCCGCCACCTTCGGCGTGTCCTCATAGATCAGCAAAGGCTTGCCGTCACCCTCGATGACGTTCTCGTCGATGATGACCTTGCTGACCCCTTTCATCGTCGGCAGCTCGTACATCACATCGAGCAACGCCTGTTCGATGATCGAACGCAAACCGCGCGCGCCGGTCTTGCGGCGGATCGCCTTGCGGGCGACTGCCTGCAGTGCGCCCGGCCGGATCTCCAGCTCGACGCGCTCCATCGCGAACAGCTTGTGATACTGCTTGACGAGCGCGTTCTTCGGCTCGACCAGGATCTTCATCAGCGCGGCTTCATCGAGCTTGCCGAGCGTCGCGACCACCGGCAGGCGGCCGATCAATTCGGGGATCAGACCGAATTTGATCAGGTCTTCCGGTTCCGTTTCGCGCAGCACTTCGCCCGCGTCGCGCTCCTGCTTGCTCTTGACCGTCGCGCCGAAGCCGATGCCGGTTTTCTCGGTGCGATCGGTGATCACCTTTTCGAGGCCGTCGAACGCGCCGCCGCAGATGAACAGGATGTTGGTCGTGTCGACCTGGATGAAATCCTGGTTCGGGTGCTTGCGGCCGCCCTGCGGCGGCACCGACGCCATCGTGCCCTCCACCAGCTTCAGCAGCGCCTGCTGGACGCCCTCGCCCGACACGTCGCGCGTGATGGACGGGTTGTCCGACTTGCGGCTGATCTTGTCGATTTCGTCGATGTAGACGATCCCGCGCTGGGCCTTGTCGACCTCGTAGTTGCAGTTCTGCAACAGCTTCTGAATGATGTTCTCGACATCCTCGCCGACGTAGCCGGCTTCGGTCAGCGTCGTCGCATCGGCGATCACGAACGGCACGTTGAGCAACCGCGCGAGCGTCTGCGCGAGCAGCGTCTTGCCGGAGCCCGTCGGGCCGATCAGCAGGATGTTGCTCTTCGACAGCTCGACGTCGTCCTTCTTGTCGAGATGCTTCAGGCGCTTGTAGTGGTTGTACACGGCCACCGCGAGGATCTTCTTCGCGCGTTCCTGGCCGATCACGTACTGATCGAGGATGTCGCGAATTTCCTGCGGGCTCGGCAGATCCGACCGCGACAGGCTGGCCTCGACGCCGGCGGCAGCCGCCTCGTCGCGAATGATCTCGTTGCAGAGGTCGATGCATTCATCGCAGATGAATACCGACGGGCCCGCGATGAGTTTTTTCACCTCATGCTGGCTCTTCCCGCAAAACGAGCAATACAACAGCTTCTCGCTGTTCGAACCTTTTTTGTCCGCCATGAATGTAGAGCCTCCGGACACGTAAATGACATGATACGCCGAATGCTCCGAACGCCGCGCCTAGGGCGCGACCGGAGCCGGCTGGATGCGCTTGCCGCAGATGCTCAGGGCGTTCGGGACGTCGCAGGGGCCGCCGCACGAATCGGGGCGGCACCCCACTTAAGCTCAGGGGCGCTTCAGCAGCACCTGATCGATCAGCCCGTACGCCTTCGCATCCTCGCTCGACATGAAGTTATCACGGTCGGTGTCGCGCGCGATACGCTCGACGTCCTGGCCCGTGTGCTGCGCGAGCAACTGGTTCAGCCGCTCCTTCAGGTAGAGGATTTCGCGCGCCTGGATCTCGATGTCGGACGCCTGGCCGCGTGCACCGCCGAGCGGTTGATGAATCATCACGCGCGAGTTCGGCAGCGCGAAGCGCTTGCCCTTGGCGCCCGACGCGAGCAGGAACGCACCCATGCTGGCCGCGAGCCCCATGCACAGCGTCGACACGTCCGGCTTGATGAACTGCATCGTGTCGTAGATCGCCATGCCGGCCGACACCGACCCGCCCGGGCTGTTGATGTAGAGGCTGATGTCCTTGTCCGGATTCTCGCTCTCGAGGAACAGCAATTGCGCGACCACGAGGTTGGCGGTCTGGTCATTCACTTCGCCGACCATGAACACCAGGCGCTCCTTCAGGAGACGCGAATAGATATCGTACGAACGCTCGCCGCGGCCGCTCGTTTCGACGACGATCGGCACCAGCCCCAGCGCTTGCGCCTCGAAACCCTGCGGCGCGTTCGAAGCAAGCATATCCAGCAATTCAGCGCGAGTGATCATTCAATGAACCTTGTTCGAATGGAAAATTGAACGGAGGGAAGCCGCCCGCTCAATCGCCATATTAATGGCAACCGTGCGCTTGACGTAAAAACGGCGCGCGGGCCGTCGCTCCGACAGCCGGCACGCCGCTAGAGCGACACTTACGCTTGCGCCGATGCGCTCGCGAGTGCCTCGAAGCTCACTTCCTTGTCCGTCACCTTCGCCTTGCCCAGCACGAAATCGACGACGTTGCTTTCAACGACGAACGCTTCCATCTCGGCGAGGCGCTGCTGGTTGGAATAATACCAGCGGACCACTTCCTTCGGGTCTTCGTAGCTCTTCGCGAACTCGTCGACTTCCGCACGGATCTGTTCCGGCTTCGCTTCGAGGCTGTTCGACTTCACGAGTTCGGCCAGCACGAGGCCCAGCTTCACGCGACGCTCGGCCTGCTCGGCGAACATCTCGGCCGGGATCGGTGCGTCCTTCGCGTTCGGCACGCCGCGCTGCGCCAGATCCTGGCGAGCCATTTCGACGAGACGTTGCTGATCCTGCTCGATCAGCGACTTCGGCACGTCGAGTTCGGAAATCTTCAGCAGCGCGTCCATCACCTGGTTCTTGACGATGGACTGCGTGCGGCGCTTCGCCTCGCGCTCGAGGTTGTCCTTGATCTCGCCGCGCATCTTCGCGAGGTCGCCGTCTTCGATGCCGAGCGACTTCGCGAATTCGCCGTCGATTTCCGGCAGGTGCGGCCACTCGATCTTCTTCATCGTGACCGTGAATTGCGCGGTCTTGCCCGCCACGTCGGCACCGTGATAGTCGTCCGGGAACTTCAGGTCGAACGTGCGCGATTCGCCATCCTTCAGGCCCAGCGCTGCCGTTTCGAATTCCGGCAGCATGCGGCCTTCGCCGAGCACGAACGGGAAATCTTCGGCCGTGCCGCCCTGGAACGCGACGTCGTCGATCTTGCCGACGAAATCGACCGTCACGCGGTCGCCGTTCTTGGCTGCGGTATCCGCGCCGCCGTCGCCATGCTCGCCGGCTTCGCCGCGTGCGTGGAAGTGCACGCGCTGCTTGCGCAGGATGTCCAGCGTGCGGTCGATTTCGGCGTCGCCGATCGACGTCGTCGAGCGCTCGACTTCAGCCGTCGCCAGATCGCCGATCTTCACTTCCGGGTAGACCTCGAACGTCGCGTCGAACGCGTATGCGTCTTCGGCCTGCTCCTGCTTCGGCTCGAAGCTCGGCTGGCCGGCGACGCGCAGGTTTTCCGCGCGGCTGATCGTGAAGAATTCCTGGCCGATCTTGTCGCTCAGCACTTCCGCTTCGACCTGACCCGCGTACTGTTGCGCGACCATCTTCAGCGGCACCTTGCCCGGGCGGAAACCCGGCATGCGCACGTTCTTCGCGAGTTTCTGGATACGGGCGTCGATTTCCTTCTGCACGGTGTCTTTCGGCAGGGAAATCGTCACGCGGCGTTCAAGCTTGCCGAGGTTCTCAACAACGTTAGCCATGGCTTCAATCGTCCTAAAATTATTCGAGCGAATCGGGTTTTCCTTGCCGTACCTGCCTGCGGCGTTGCATACGCCGCGCGCCGGAGCGCCACGCCATCCCTGCACGCGCCGGATGGCTAGCGCAAGCGGCTCGGAGCACGGCTTTGGCCGGAAGAATCGACTATTCTAGCAAACAATTTTCCTCGCACCGCCAGATCGGCGCGACGCGCGTGCGTCCCCGCCGCGTCGGCAGCCCTGTGCACGGCAATGCAAGCGGATCGCCGCTATGCCGAACGCCGTATCCACCGCGGGCCCGCCATCCTGTAAGCTCCGATTGAGGGTGCGCCGCCGTCGCGACCCCATTATTCTTCACACCAATCACGCCTTCCGGAGACACCATGCCGCAACACCCGTCCGCGCCTGTCGTCGTCATCGCGCCCGATTCGTTCAAAGGCTCGCTTTCCGCCGAGCAGGTCGCGGACGCGATCGCCACCGGCATCCGCCGCGCCCGGCCCGACGCGGTCGTGCGCTGCTGCCCGATGGCCGACGGCGGCGAAGGCACGCTCGACGCGATGCTGGCAGGCGGCGGCACGCGGCGCTCGCTGCGGGTGGCCGGCGCGTCGCTCGCGGCACGCGACGCGGCGGTCGGCGTGATCGACGCGCGCACCGCGATCGTCGAGACGGCCGAGATCGTCGGCATTACCGACCCGGTCGGCATGAGCGTGCCGGTCGACGCGCGCAGCACGCGCGGGATGGGCGAGGCGATCCGCACGCTGCTCGACGACGGCGTGCGCCGCTTCTTCGTCGCGCTCGGCGGCAGCAGCACCAACGACGCGGGCGCCGGGCTGCTCGCGGGCCTCGGCCTGCAGTGCTTCGACGCAGGCGGCCAACCGGTCGAGCCCGTGCCGTCGCGGCTCGCCGACATCGCGCGAATCGATGCGTCAGGGCTCGACCCGCGCCTGAAAGAAACGGAATTCGTCGGCATGTCCGACGTCGACAACCCGCTGACGGGCGCGCACGGCGCGACTGCCGTGTTCGGCCCGCAAAAGGGCGTGACGCCCGGGCAGGTTGCGACCCTCGACGCTGCGCTCGGTCACTTCGCCGATCTGCTCGAAGCCGCGCTCGACCGGCGTAGCCGCGACCTGCCGGGCGCCGGCGCCGCGGGCGGTCTCGGTTTCGCGCTGCACATGCTCGGCGCGCAGTTCGAAGCCGGCGCCGAAGTGGTCGCGCGGCAAGTCGGGCTCGACGCGGCACTCGCCGGCGCCGACTGGCTGATCACCGGCGAAGGCCGCTCCGACGTGCAGACGCTGCACGGCAAGGCGCCGTTCATCGCGTGCCGTCACGCGCAGGCCGCGGGCGTGCCCGCGTCGCTGCTGTCGGGCGCGGTCGATCCGGCCGCGCTGCCGCGCCTGTCCGAGCATTTTTCCGGCTGCTTCTCGCCGGCTCCCGGGCCGATCACGCTCGACGTCGCGATCCGCGACGCGGCGAACCTGCTCGCGAACGAAGCGGAGCAATTGACGCGCCTGAAGTACGGCGCACACTGACCGTTGACCCGAGCGCGCGATACAGGAACAATCGGGCCCGCCCTTTTTCTTCAGGATTCGACATGAAAGGCCGTCAAGCCGGGCTCGATCAGTTTCTGACCTATCGCCTTCACGCGCTCACCAAGCGATCCGACCGCGGGATCGGCGAGGTGTACCGGCACAAGCTCGACATCTCGCTGCCCGAGGCACGCGTGATCGCCGCCGTGGGCGCCTTCGGTCCGTTCTCGATCATGGATCTCGCGCGCCACACCAATCTCGACAAGAGCCAGGCGAGCCGCGCGGCCGAGGCGCTGCTGCGCCAGGGGCTGCTCGAGCGCAGCGCGAGCGAGGAGGATGGCCGGATCGTGCTGATCGCACTGACCGCCGACGGCCGCGCGCTGCATCGCAAGATCATGCCGATCGTGCGCAAGTGGAACGACGGGTTGCTCGCGTGCCTGTCCGACAGCGAACGCCAGACGTTCGAACGGCTGCTCGACAAGGTCGTCGCGCACGCGACCGAGCGGGACGACTGAGCCGCGTCACGGGCTCGGCGCCGGTACGCAGCCAACCTTGCCGGCCGCATTGATCCGACGAATCCGACGGGCCGCCCGGGTCGCGTAACCAGCGACCCGGGCGGCCCGGTTTGCATCATGCGGCAGCATCGAAAGGATCGCGCTTCGCCGCCAGCCCGCGGCCGCGCACGCAGCGGCCGCGCACCCGCTACAGCCCGCTGTTCGCCGCGCGCTGGCGCAACAGCCCAAGCACCGCGTCGCAATACGGGGTCGGCACGCCGAGCTTGCGCCCGAGCTCCGGAAACACGCCGAGGATCGGCCCGATCTCGAGCGAACGCCCCGCTTCGAAATCCTGCAGCATCGACGTCTTGAACGCGCCGAGCTTGCGCGTGACCGCGATCCGCTCGGGCCCGCTCATCCCCGTCGACAGGCCGAGCTTCGCACCGATCGCGGCAGCCTCCTCCATCATCCGCAGCGCGAGATCCTGCGTGAACGGATCGTCGAGCAACTGCTCGGCCGTCGACCCCGTCAGCGCGCTCAACGGATTCATGTTCATGTTGCCCCACAGCTTCGTCCAGATCTCGGTCCGGATCGCGGGCGTCGACTCGACATCGAAACCGCCCGCTGCGAGCGCCGCGGCAATCCGCGCGGTGGCCGTGTCGAGCCGCCGATCGGGCGCACCGACGATCAGCCGGTTGCCGCGCCCGCGGCGCACGACGCCCGGCGCGTCGGTGCTCGACGACAGGTGCACGACGCAGCCGATCGCCTGTCCGGGCGGCAACGCCGCCGACACCGTACCAGCCGGATCGACCGCGTCGAGCGGCACGCCGTCGATCGGCCCTTCAAGCCCGTGCGAGAACCACCACGGCAGCCCGTTCATCGCCGCGACGATCACGGTGCCCGGCCCGACCAGCGGCGCAATGCGCGCGGCCAGCGCCGGCAGCGCCTGCGCCTTCAGCGCGATCACCACGTAGTCCTGCACGCCGAGCGCGGCCGCATCGTCGCTCGCACGCACCGGAACCGACGATGCAACGCCCGCCTCGTCGATCACGCGCACGCCGTGCGCGTCCAGCGCATCAAGCGTCGCGCCGCGCGCGTACGCGCTCACGGTCATGCCGGCCCGCGACAACGCGGCCGCGAGCAACCCGCCGATCGCGCCGACACCGACCACCGCCGCGCGCACCGACCCTGAATTCGTGTCGTTCATGATGGAATTCCGTCTCCTGGGAGCTGACGAGCATAACGCTCAATGGTTGCGGGAACAACCATTCGTGCGGCAGCGTGCGACACGCCGCATTCGTGCGAATCAGCGCGATTCAGCGCGGCTCACCGCCGGCTTCTACCGGCTCGTCGGCGGCCGCGCCGCCCGTCGCGCCGAGCACGCCCGCGATCTGGCTCTTGTCGTGCATGCCGAGCTTGCGGTACGCGCAGCGCAGGTAGTGGCGCACGGTCGTCGGCGAAATTGCCATCTGTTGCGCGACTTCCTTGTGCGAACGCCCGGCGCCGTAATAACGGATCGCCGCGAGCTCGCGCGGGCTCAACCGGTCGAGCAGCGAACGCGGCCGCGCCTCGATCTGGAACAGCCCCGCGACGGGCACGCACTGGATGCGCAGCGCGGCGCCGACGAACGGCTGGCCCGACTGACGCCGCAGGTGCGCGACGAGCGGCTCCGGCACGCGCGCGCCGGCCCATGCCGGCCATTCAGCGCGCAGCACGTCGTCGAAACCGTGATCGGCATGGTGGAGCACGCCGAAGTTGTCGCACAGCGCGCGCGCCGCCGGCGCAACCGTATCGCCGCGCTCGCGCGTGAGCTGCGCGGCGCGATTGATCGTGAGCGTGGCCGCCAGATGCGGAATCACTTCCTCGAAACGGCGTGCATCGTCGTCGCTGAACGGGCGATTCAGGCCCTGGCGGTAGATCGACGTAAATGTCGTCAGCCCGAAGCGGCGATCGAGCGTACACACGCACATCAGTTGCGCCAGACCGTACTTCACGCACCAGTCGCGAAACCGCGCATCGAATCCCGGCTCGACGACCGACAGCCGCTCCGCGCGACCATGTGCGCCGAGCAGCGTGCGATGCGCGAGCGGATCGCAACCGCGCACGCGTTTCCAATCGCTGAAAAACGCATGCGGCAGGCGGTACAGGAAGCTGTTGTGCATCACCGGACCAGCCGGTACATGCGTCGCGACGCCCGTCCACGCGGCATCGAACGGAATGAGCGCTTGCAGCAGCGAAAAGAAGCGGCATTCGAATTCGCCGATGCTCGACTGCGCGGCGACCGCGTACAGATCGAGCAGCATCAGGCCGAGCTCGCGCCGCGATGCGTCGCCGCGGGTCACGCCGTCGAAATCCGCCCGGCGGGGCTGAAGCGACGGCCATGCGGATTCGTCGAGCACGATCGCGGCCGGCACGTCGCGCAGCGCGTCGAGATCCTGCCCGATATCCGTCGTGATCCTCACCTTCCGCTCCCCTGCCCGATCGGGCCGCTGATGTGTGCAACGACACCGGCCGATTATAGCGATCGGCTTTTTTGACGGGCCACGGTGCCGGAACAGGCGCCAACCCCATCCATTTGAACGGTGCGCGGCACGTTGCTGCTCCGCAGCACGCCGCGCCGCGGCATCGCACCGCGGTCATGCCGCGCACCGCGGGTTTTCCGCACCGTTCATCTGTACGACTGTTCGGTGGTTTTCCCGCTGCGGACACTGCGTCGCGACAACACCAACGACAAACCGATGCAGGACGGTATGGAGAACCTCACGTCATGAAACCCCGCTTCATCCGCACGGCCGCGGCCGCCGCGACGCTCGCCGCGTGCAGCGTCGCCGCGCACGCGCAGTCGACCCTCACGCTGTACGGCGCGCTCGACGCCGGCGTGCAATACCTGACGCATGCCGACGGGCGCCACTCGGCCGTGCAGTTGCAGAACTACGGCATCCTGCCTTCGCAGATCGGGCTGAAGGGCAACGAGGATCTCGGCGGCGGCTGGCGTGCGCTGTTCAAGCTCGAGCAGGGCCTCAACATCAACGACGGCACCGCGACCGTGCCCGGCTACGCGTTCTTCCGCGGTGCGTACGTGGGCATCGCGGGGCCCGTCGGCACCGTCACGCTCGGGCGGCAGTTCAGTGTGCTGTTCGACAAGACGCTGTTCTACGACCCGCTCTGGTATGCGTCGTACAGCGGCCAGGGCGTGATCGTGCCGATGAACGCGAACTTCATCGACCACGCGGTCAAGTACCAGTCGCCGACCTTCGCCGGCTTCGACGTCGAGGCGCTCGCCGCAACGGCCGGCGTCGCCGGCAATACGCGCGCCGGACGCGTGCTCGAGCTCGGCGGCCAGTACGCGAGCAACGGCCTGTCGGTCAGCGCGGTGCTGCATCAGGCGCACGGCGATGCGTCGGGAGCCGACGACACGTCGGCGCGACGTCGCGAACTCGGCACGCTCGCCGCGCGTTATGCGTTCGCCGCCCTGCCGCTTACCGTCTATGCGGGCGTCGAGCGCCTGACGGGCGACCTCGATGCGGCACGCACGATCGTCTGGGGCGGCGCTCGATATCTGACGCCGAACGGGATCGGCCTGAACGCGGGCGTCTACCACACCGACTCGCGCACGCCGGCGATCGGCCACCCGACGCTGTTCATCGCGAGCACCACGTACGCGCTGTCGAAACGCACCGTCGCGTACGTGAACCTCGGCTACGCGCGCAACAGCGGCCAGGGCTCCCAGACCGTCTACGAATACGACCCGACGCCACTCGCCGGCGCGTCGCAGTTCGGCGCGATGGTCGGCATGTACCACCTGTTCTGATTCCCCCCAAACGAGATCCCGCCATGAAAACCCTGTCCCCGGATGTCGCACGCTCGCTCGACGGCCGCGCGTCGACCTTCGCGCGCTCGACGCTCGTCGCGCTCGTCGTGTTCGCAGCCATCACGCCGCTGCTGCTGCTCGTCGCGCCGACCGTCGCCGCCCAGCTCGCGACGCAGCTCGGGCTGTCCGCGTCGCAGATCGGCACTTACTTCTTCGTCGAACTCGGTGCGTTCAGTCTCGCGACCGTGCCGTCGTACCTGTGGCTCGGCCGGATCGACGCGCGCCGGGTCGCCGCGTTCGCCATCGCGCTGTTCGGCGCGGGCAACCTGCTGACCGCGCTGTGGATGCCGGGCTTCGCCGCGCTGCTCGCGCTGCGCGCCGTCACCGCGCTCGGCGGCGGCTCGCTGATGGTGCTCTGCATGACGAGCGCGGCGACGAGCATGAACAGCGACCGCGTGTACGGCCTGTGGGTCGTCGGCCAGCTGATCGCGGGCGCGATCGGCCTGTTCGTGCTGCCGCATGTGTTCGCCGCGTTCGGGCTGCGCGCGCTGTATGTCGCGCTCGCTGCGCTCGCCCTGCTCGCGGCGCCGCTGTCGCGCGGCTTTCCGTCGTCGCTCGGCGCGCGGACCGCGCCCGCACAAACCGCGCGCGGCGACGCGACGCATACGCCGCGGAGTTTCATCGCGCTCGCGGTCGGCGCGGTGCTGACGTTCTATCTCGCGATCGGCAGCGTCTGGACCTTCGCGAGCCGCGCCGCAGCGGAGGCCGGGCTCGATCCGCAGTCGACTGGCAACGTGCTCGCGATCGCGAGCGTAATGGGGATCGCCGGCGCGGCGCTCGCATCGTGCGCAGGCGGCCGGGTTGCGCGGCGCGCGATGCTGGCGGCCGGCTACGCGCTGCTCGCGGCCTCGCTCGTCGCGCTCGCCGCGATGCGGCACACCGGCGGCTACAGCGCGGCGATCTTCGCGTTCAAGTTCGCATGGACGTTCGTGCTGCCGTTCATCCTCGCGACCGTCGCACAGATCGACACGTCGGGCCGCCTCGTCGCGACGCTCAACTTCGTGATCGGCGCCGGCCTCGCGGCCGGCCCGCTCCTCGCCGGGCTGATGCTCGACGCCGGCGGCACGATGCGCGCGCTGTTCGCGGCCGCGACGGCCGTCGCGATCGTGTCGTTCGCCGCGCTGCGCCATATCGATCTCCGCCCGCGCCCTTCCATTTCCTCCCAACCGTGACAGGTCACGCACATCCATGAATCGCACTGCCTTCTTCACCGACGAACGCACTTTCTGGCACACCGGCGGCACGCACGCGCTGTTCTTCCCGGTCGGCGGCTGGGTCCAGCCGCCGTCGAGCGCGGGCTACGCGGAATCGCCCGATTCGAAGCGCCGCTTCCTGTCGCTCGTGCAGGCCTCGGGCCTCGCCGCACAGCTGGACCTGCGCGGCGCCGCGCCGGCCTCGACCGCCGACCTGCTGCGCATTCATCCAGCGCACTATCTCGACGCGTTCCGCGCACTCAGCGACGCGAACGGCGGCGACCTCGGCGATCTCGCGCCGTTCGGCAAGGGCAGCTACGAGATCGCCGCGCTGTCGGCCGGCCTCGCGATCGCTGCCGTCGACACGGTCGTCGCCGAGCGCGCGGCCAATGCGTTCTCGCTGTCGCGGCCGCCCGGCCATCACTGCCTGCGCGACCGCTCGATGGGCTTCTGCCTGCTGGCGAACATCCCGATCGCGATCGAGGCCGCCCGCGCGAAACACGGCATCGAGCGCGTCGCAGTGATCGACTGGGACGTGCATCACGGCAACGGCACGCAGTCGATCTACTACGACGATCCGGACACGTTGACGATCTCGCTGCACCAGGACCGCTGCTTCCCGCCCGGCTACAGTGGCGCGGACGATCGCGGCGAGGGCGCGGGCGTCGGCGCGAACCTGAACGTGCCGCTGCTCGCGGGTAGCGGCGACGACGCGTATCGCTACGCGTTCGAGCGGATCGTGCTGCCGGCGCTGGAGCGTTTCCGGCCCGAACTGATCGTCATTGCGAGCGGGCTCGACGCGAGCGCGGTCGATCCGCTCGCGCGCATGCAGTTGCATACCGACAGCTACCGGTTCATGACGCGCGCGGTGAAGGAAACTGCGCAGCGCCATTGCGGCGGGCGGCTCGTTATCGTTCATGAAGGCGGCTATTCGGAAGCGTACGTGCCGTTCTGCGGGCTCGCGATCGTCGAGGAGCTGGCCGGCATCCGCACCGACGTCGCCGACCCGATGCTCGACCTCGCGATCGCGCAACAACCGGGCGAGCGGTTCGCCGCGTTCCAGCGCGCACTGCTTGATGAACTGGCGGCGTCGCTCGGGTTGTAACGCGCGCTGACAAACGATACGGGGCCGGCACGCGCCGGCCCTTGCGCGATCCGTGCGGATGGGGTCTCCTGTGCTTTTACCCCTGTTCCGGCCCGAGGCCGCACTCTTCCGATGAAATCGTCCCCGCGCGATAACAATGCCAAAACGCGCCGCCAGCCTTCGAAACTGGTCCTGAACATCGCCGCCGTGACGGTCGGCCTCATCACGTTCGCGATCGGCGCGGCGTGGGTGATCTATAGCTGGGTCGTCGATCGCGAAGCGCAGTACTTCGCGATCCCGCTGGTGTTCTCGGTACCGGTGATCGTGGCGGTCGCGATCCGGAGCTTCTGGGAATAGCGTGCTGCGCGGGTGCCTGGCATCGCCATCGCCCACTGCGTCAAGTCTGAATGCCCGCGCCAATTCAAGTAAATCAATGACTTACTTTATTTTTCTGATCGACTGGCGATGCGATCGGGTGAGTGCGGCGCAGCATAAAGGCATCAAGAAACTGCGCGTCAGGACGCTTCGTGAACGCCGCCCGAAAATTGGCTGACGGTGAATCCAGGGGATTGCCTGCGTCAAGAGATCCGGGATAACGTCGTTAAGATGACCAGAGACCGGAGATTCACATGCTCTACGCCATCTTGACGCCTGACGAGGAAGCGCCCCTCGGCTATTTCGATTCACCCGATGCACCGACCCCGGAGGAACTGGCCGATCATCTTGCCCGTGCGATGGGTTTTGACGATCGCGATGCGTGGAGTCACGCGTACGGAATCGAGCAACTTGGCATTGCGCCGGTACATTGACGGCTCTGCTTGGAACCTGGCGTCCCGTCAGAAACGCGATAATCTGCAATGCATTCGTGCTCAATCGACTCAAGCCTCTCCTGCCTGTGAACACAACATGACGCTCGGCGTTCTTGCGAATCGGTTTAAGACGCCGCGCCGTTACCGTGAATGCAGCCGGAACGATTCACTGTACCGAGTCGCAAGAAATCTTGCCGCGTACTTTTTTGCGATTGCCATTCGGGACTAACGAGCGCTTAAAACAACAAAGCGCCGCGGTCAGTCGACACGCGACGCTTGTCTGTTGAACGACGAAACAACACCTAACGCGTATTCACGCATCACTCACAGGCCGGCTTGCGCACATGGATTGGCCCAATCCCCTGAGATCCACCGGTGAAGCTAAGCGCCGAAACCGCCAGCATCGTACCGACCGACTTCAGCACGGCCTCCGTCGACAAAGGCTTGTCGCTCAAAAACACCAGCCTCGAATAGGCGGAACACTCCGTCGACGACGCGGCTACCTGCACTGGTCTTGCACTCCATGCGACGTTGTCGGCCGGCGTGGCCGAAAATGCCGGTATTGCCAGCGTCAGTGCCAGAACGGCGATCGGCATACTTATCGTCTTATTCATCGACAGCCCTCTGCAAGACATCCCGCCTGCGTAAAAGATACCGACGATATTACATACGATTGAATCGACACGCTTGCAAGAACGGCCCGCGCCTGACATGTATGTCCGCGAAAAAGCGGGCATCAACAAAAAAGCGCTGCGGTCAGCCGACCGGCAGCGCTTTTCGGGAACGGCACCCCGATGGGTGTTCGTCCGATTTCTGGTGCGTGAGGCCGGACTCGAACCGGCACACCCTTGCGGGCGTCAGGACCTAAACCTGGTGCGTCTACCAATTTCGCCACTCACGCGCATGCTCTGTCGCCTGATCGCACGGAACAGGAACGCAGCCTGCGTTCACCGCGCGCCCGGGACCGCCCGCCGGCCGGCCTGAAAACCGGCACGCCCGATTAGGCGAGCGCGAGATTCTACCCGATCCGTGCGGCCTTGTCTCGCCCTGCCGGCACCCGCCGTGCAGCGGTGCTAGAATGCCGCGCTCGACGTTTCGGCACCGCGTCGCCGCGCATCCCCCCGAACCCGCCCCCGACACGATTCCGCCCGTGAACTTCGACGACTACTGTCAGCAAAAGGCCGCCCCCGCGGGCTCCAGCGTCTACTACGCGCTGCGTCAGGCACCATTCGCCACTCAGCCGCGCCTGACGGCGCTGTTCGCGCTGCGCCGCGAACTCGAGGAAACCGTCAAGGAAACCAGCGACCCGACCGTTGGACACACGAAGCTCGCGTGGTGGCACAAGGAACTCGCGGCGCTGGCCGCCGGGCAGCCGTCGCACCCGGTCACGAAGGCGCTCGCGCAGCATCATCCGGCGATCGCCGCCGAGGCCGACGCGTTGCGCACGCTCGTCAACGGTTACGGGATGGATCTCGAACAGGCGCGCTACCTCGATTTCGCGAACCTGCAGCGCTACATCGCGCAGGTCGGCAGCACCTTCGCGTCGCTGGTCGCGCGCGCAAGCGCCGCGAACCCGGCCGACCCGCAGCCGTGGGCCGTGGACGCCGGCCGCGCACTGACGCTCGCGCAATTCGTGCAGGAACTCGGCAACGACGCGCGCCATGGCCGCATCTACCTGCCGATCGACGAACTGCAGCGCTACAACGTGACGGCGGCCGATCTGCTGAACCGCCGTTACAGCCCGGCCTTCACCGAATTGCTGCAATTTCAGACGGCGCGCGCGCGCGAAGCGCTCGCGGCCGCCGAAGCGGCGATCCCCGCATCCGAACGCCGCGCGCAGCGCACGCTGCGCGCGCAGATCGCGCTGGCAGGCTCGCTGCTCGACGAAATCGAGCGCGACGGCTACCAGGTGCTGCACCAGCGCATCGCACTGACGCCGATCCGCAAGCTGTGGATCGCGTGGCGCGCCGCGCGCCGGCGCTGACACCAACGCATCACGCCTTCAACAACGGCAGCGTGTCGAAGCGCTGCTGCAGCACGCGCGCCGCATCGAGCCCCCACCACGGCCCGAGCACGGTCGCGTAGAGCTGGCGGAAATCGACCGTGACCGGCAGGTTGCCGTTGCCGTCGAGCCGCCCGAGCGCCGGCGGCGCGCCGTACAGCCCGCCGGCCACGCGCCCGCCCATCACGAAATGCGGCGCGGCCGTGCCGTGATCGGTGCCGTTGCTCTGGTTCTCGCGCACACGCCGCCCGAATTCCGCATACGTCATCACGAGCGCCTGGTTCCAGCGCCCGAGTTCGATCAACGCGCCGCGCATCGCGCTCATCCCTTCCGCGAACTGCTTGAGCAGCGCGGCCTGCTGCCCCGGCTGGTTCTGGTGCGTGTCGAAACCGTTGAGTGTCAGGCGCAGCACCGCGACGCCATCCTGCGCGCCGGGCCCGGACGCTTCGCACGCGGCCAGCACCTGCATCGCGGTCTTGACCGACGTGCCGAACGCGCCGGCCGGAAATGCCGTCCTGAATTCACGCATCCCGCCGCGCGGGCGCAGCCGGTCGGCCGCCTTCACGATGTCGTTCTCGACGTCGATGATATGCGCGAGCGCCGGGTTCTGCTCGCGCAGCGACGACGGTTCGGCGAGCCGGGCCGCACGGATGAACTGCGCGGGATTGACGAGTGCGATCGCGCGCGCGCCGTTCGCGAGCGACCCCATCTCGGCGCTGCCGAGCACGACGCCGTCCGCCGCGAAACCAGGCGGCACGGGTGCCTGCGCGAACGCGCGCGTGAGCCAGCCTTCGTGCAGGTACTGGTCCGAGCGCGACGCGGTATCCCAGATCTCGATCGAGCGGAAATGCGACAGGTTCGGCTGCGGATAGCCGACGCCCTGCACGACCGCGACCTGCCCGTCGCGCCACAACGGCATCAGCGGCGCGAGCGACGGGTGCAGCCCCGTGTGCGCGTCGAGCTGCAGCACCTGCTCGCGCTTGATGCCGATGCTGTGCCGGAACTGGTAGTACAGCGGGTCCGCGTACGGCACCACCGTGTTGAGGCCGTCGTTGCCGCCCTTCAGCTCGACGAGGATCAGCACGTTCGCATACCCGGCCGCCGGTTGCCGTCCCGTCGATGCCGCCGCCATCGCGGGCGACTGCCACAGCGACACGCCGGCCGCGGCCGCGGCGCCCGTCAGCGTCAGAAAATCACGTCGGTTCATCGCGCATCCTTTGGTTCGCCGCTCGGCACATCCGTTTGAATCATTTCAGTTGATAGGCCGGATCCATCAGCAGCGCCTCGAGATACGCGCTGCCGGTCGAATCCGTGTCGATCGCCGCGACCGGCGACACCGGCAGCACCGCGTGCTGCAGCTGAAGCTCGGTCGACAATCCCGCGATCGCCTGCGGCCGCGCACGATATTGCGCAAGCCAGCGCTCGAGGTCGAAACGCAGGCCGCCGCGCGCGGGCTTGGCGGGCGTACCGCGCATGCCGGCGGCGGACGCCGTGTCGACCACCGGCATCGCGTGCGCACGGACATTCGGCGGCGGCGCCGTCACATGCGCCGGCGGGCGCATGCCGGCCGTCTCGGTCGCGCGGAACAACTGCTCGACGAACTGCTTGCGCGCGAGCAGCGTGGTGCTGTTGATCCACAGCGCGCCGCCCGGCCAGCCCTTCACGTTCGGCGGGTAGAACAGGTTCTGCCCGAGCGTGCGTACGGTGTTCGCGAGCATCTGCGGATCGCCGTACGCGACGTCGAACAGCCGCACCGACCCGACGACGAACTCGGCCGGCGACTTGACGAGCACACCGCGGTTGCGTGGATCCCAGAACGCGTCGGTCGACCACAGCGCGGCGAGCGCCGCGCGAATGTCGTAGCCGCTCGCGCGAAACCGCTCGGCCAGGGCATCGAGCGCGCCCGCGTCGGGCGTATCGGACACGAACTCGCGCCACAGCTTGCCGACGATGAAGCGTGCGGTGCCGGGCCGCTTCAGCAGGATGTCGACAAAACCGTCGCCGTCGAACGGCCCCGTTTCGCCGAGAATCGTCTTGTCGCCCGCATCGTGCCATTCCGGCCGCACCTCGAAGCGCAGCGTGTCGGGATCGATCGTCCAGCCCGTCATCGCGCGCGCGGCTTCGGTTACGTCGTACTGTGTGTAATGCCCTTCGCCGAGCGTGAACAGCTCCATCACCTCACGCGCGAAATTCTCGTTCGGGCGCCCCTTGCGATTGCTCGCGCCGTCGAGATACTGCAGCATCGCCGGATCCTTCGCGACCGCGTGCAGCAGCGTGCCGAAGTTGCCGAGCGCCTCGCGGCGAAACAGCGCATTCTGCGCGGCCATCGTCTGCGGGTAAGGTACCTTGTCCTGCCCCGACGTGAAGTGCCCGTGCCAGAACAGCGTCATGCGCTCGGTCAGCGGCGACGGCGTCACGACCATCTCGTTGACCCAGGCCGCGCGCAACGCATCGTAGCGGCGATTGCGCTCACGCTGCTCGTCACGCCGCATGTCGGGTGTCAGCGCCTGGCGCTGCGCGCGCGTCGGCGGCAACTCGGCGATCCAGTCGGGCCAGGTCGTGACGGGTTCGCGGCGAACGTTGCCGAGCGTGTCGGCAACGGCCTGCGCGCGCGTCATGCCGACGACGCGCGCGACATCGGCGGGCGCAGGAGAAAAACCGGTGCGGCTCAGGAAAAACAGCGCGTCGTCCGCGTCGAGCGGCGACTGCATGGCGGGCGACGGCGCCGGTGCGGCAGCGTTCGCTTTCATCGTCATGGACTCCCGGAACGCACCGGCGGTGCGGATGCCGGTACAACGGCAATCGGCAGGCGAAAGTTGACCGAAAAATTGCTACGAATCTTTTCCGCGCAGTGCGAAAGACGGCGCGTGTCAGCGCTTGTACAGCTCGCGAACGGCGTCTTCGATGTGCTGGCGCAAAAGGTGGCGCTCCTCGGGCGTCATGTGCCCGTCGCGGCGGTGCTGCTCGAGATCGGGGGGCACGGCGGAACGGACCGGCATCTCGGTGGCGCGATCGGACTGCGGCGCCTTGCCGCGCGGCAGCTTGCGCGACGATGCGCCCTGCTCGGGGCGCTGCGCATACGCGAAGTTCGACGCATACGGACCGGCAAGCGCGATCGTCAGCATCAGCGCAATCCGGGTAGATCGCATGACCGTCCTCGCTTCTCTGGTCGATTTGTTCCCTTCGTCACGCGGCAACCGGTTACCTCTGGTACTTGAAAAACCCTGCGGAATTCGGGTGTACAAAGATGAAAGATGGAGTGCAGCGAGTATCCACCGAATTTCGGTTTCGAGTAAAGGAATCTCTATAGCCTGCCTTTACTCGGCGCGACACTCGGGGTAAATTTTGTAACCGACTGTAACGCACTAAAATGCGCGACCGTGCGTGATTTCCCATTCGCGATAAGATGCCGATCATGGAAACGAAAAACCCCTCCAAGATTCTCGTCGTCGACGACGACCCGCGCCTGCGCGATCTGCTGCGCCGCTATCTCGGCGAGCAAGGTTTCAACGTCTATGTCGCGGAAAACGCGACCGCGATGAACAAGCTCTGGGTACGCGAGCGTTTCGACCTGCTCGTGCTCGACCTGATGCTGCCGGGCGAAGACGGCCTGTCGATCTGCCGTCGCCTGCGCGGCAGCAACGACCGCACGCCGATCATCATGCTCACCGCGAAGGGCGAGGACGTCGATCGCATCGTCGGCCTCGAGATGGGCGCCGACGATTACCTGCCGAAGCCGTTCAACCCGCGCGAGCTCGTCGCGCGCATTCATGCGGTGCTGCGCCGCCAGGCGCCGGCCGAACTGCCGGGCGCGCCGTCGGAAACCACCGAGGTGTTCGAGTTCGGCGAATTCTCGCTGAACCTCGCAACGCGCACGCTGACGAAGTCCGGCCAGGAAATTCCGCTGACGACCGGCGAATTCTCGGTGCTGAAGGTGTTCGCGCGTCATCCGCGCCAGCCGCTGTCGCGTGAAAAGTTGATGGAACTCGCGCGCGGCCGTGAATACGAAGTGTTCGACCGCAGCCTCGACGTGCAGATCTCGCGCCTGCGCAAGCTGATCGAACCGGATCCGGGCAGCCCGCGCTTCATCCAGACCGTCTGGGGCCTCGGCTACGTGTTCATCCCGGACGGCGCCGCCTGATCTTTTTCCTTTCCGGTTTCGCCCGCCCACGGCCCGTCCCATGCGTATCGACCGGCGCCTCCTTCAGCTCGCGTTCGGCGGGCTGTTCTGGCGCACCTTCCTGCTGATCGCGCTGCTGATCTCGGTCAGTCTCGCCGCGTGGTTCCAGAGCTTTCGCGTGATCGAGCGCGAGCCGCGTGCGCAGCGCGTCGCGCTGCAGCTCGTCGCGATCGTGAAGCTCACGCGCACCGCCCTGCTCTACTCCGATCCCGATCTGCGGCGCGCGCTGCTGCAGGATCTCGAGAGCAATGAGGGCGTGCGCGTCTACCCGCGCGAGAAAACCGACAAGTTCAAGCTGCAGCCCGACGAATCGCTGAACCGCCTGATCGAGCACGACATCCGCAGCCGCCTCGGCGACGATACCGTGATCGCGCAGTCGGTCAACGACATTCCCGGCGTGTGGATCAGCTTCAAGATCGACGACGACGATTACTGGGTCGCGCTCGACCGCGACCAGCTCGACAACGTCACGGGCCTGCAATGGGCCGGCTGGGGGCTGTTCGCGCTCGCGCTGTCACTATTCGGCTCCGCGTTCATCACGAGCCTGGTCAACCGGCCGTTCTCGCGGCTGGCGCTCGCCGCTCGCCAGGTCGGTTCGGGCCAGGCGCCCGATCCGCTGCCCGAGCGCGGGATGGGCGTCGCGGCCGATACCAACCGCAGCTTCAACCAGATGGTGCGCGACCTCGAACAGCTCGAGGCCGACCGCGCGCTGATGCTCGCGGGCATCTCGCACGACCTGCGTACGCCGCTCGCGCGGCTGCGCCTCGAAACCGAGATGAGCCCGTCCGACCAGGCGACCAAGGACGCGATGGTCGACGACATCGAGCAGATGGACCGCATCATCGCGGCCTTCATCGACTACGCGCGCCCGTCGCAACGCAAACCCGAGCCCGTCGACCTGTCGTCGATCGTGCAGGAAGTCGCCGCGCGCGCGTCGGGCGAGGACGGCGTCGAGATCCGCACGCGGCTCGCGCCGAGCGCGATCATCGAAGCCGACGAGACCGACATGCGCCGCGTGATCGGCAACCTCGTCGAGAACGCGCGCAAGTACGGCCAGAGCAAGCAGGACGGCATCTCGCGCATCACGCTCGAGACGCGCGTGTCGCACGCGCGCGTCGAGCTGTCGGTGAGCGACGAAGGCCCCGGCATCCCCGAGGATCAACTGCCGCTCGTGATGCGGCCGTTCTACCGCGTCGACACCGCGCGCACCAAGGCGGACGGCACGGGTCTCGGGATGGCGATCGTGCTGCGCCTCGTCGGCCGCTATCGCGGCGCGCTGCGCCTGCGCAACCGCAACCCCGAAGCGGGCCTCGAAGTCACGGTCGAATTCCCCGGCACCGGCAAGGCGCGTGCGACTGCGTGACGCGCTCGCGCGCGCTTCCTGCGCTTCACACTATCGATCCGGTTGAAAAAAACTATGAAGATCGTTAGCTAAAATCTATTGAAGTACGTTGCTAATAGTGTTATAGTTTTCCCCATGCTGTCACATCATCGTTGCAGCACCGAGGTAGCTTGACTCAGTCCTCTTCCCAACTCATACAGGAGTATCCGCATGAAAACCGTGGGCGATAAACTCGAAGCTTTCACCGTCGTAGCCGCGAAGCCGGGCTTCAACAATCACGAGGAAAACGGCCAGTCGGCGTTCGAGACCGTCACCGAAGCGTCGTTCCCGGGCAAGTGGAAGATCATCTACTTCTATCCGAAGGATTTCACGTTCGTGTGCCCGACGGAAATCGTCGAGTTCGCGAAGCTCACGAAGCAGTTCGAAGAGCGCGACGCCATCCTGCTCGGCGGCAGCTCGGACAACGAATTCGTCAAGCTCGCATGGCGCCGTGAGCACAAGGACCTCGACAAGCTGAACCACTACGCGTTCGGCGACGTCAAGGGCGAGCTGATCGACCAGCTCGGCGTGCGCGACAAGGAAGCCGGCGTGGCCCTGCGTGCAACGTTCATCATCGATCCGGACAACACGATCCAGCACGTTTCGGTGAACAACCTGAACGTCGGCCGCAGCCCGGCAGAAGTCCTGCGCATTCTGGACGGCCTGCAAACGGACGAACTGTGCCCGTGCAACCGTGCAGTCGGCGGCGCAACGCTGTAAGCGCATCGATGCACGAAGCCCGCGGCGCATGTCCTGCCTGCGGGCTTTTTTAACGGCCAACCCATAGGAGATATCAATGGAATTCATCGACTCGATTAAGGCACGTATTCCCGACTATGCGAAGGACATTCGCCTGAACCTCGACGGCACGATCGCGCGCTCGTCGCTCGAAGGCACCGACGCGGTCGGTGTCGCGCTGGCGGCGGCGATCGCGGCGAAGAGCACGGTGCTCGTGAAGACGATCCGCGAAGCCGGCGTGCTGTCGCCCGAAGAGACGAACGCCGTGCTGACGGCGGCCGCGCTGATGGGGATGAACAACACCTGGTATCCGTATGTCGAGATGGCCGACGACGCCGACCTGAAGACGCAGCGCGCCGAGCTGCGGATGGGCGCGTATGCGACGCACGGTGGCGTCGACAAGCGCAAGTTCGAGATGTACGCGCTCGCCGCGTCGATCGTCGGCAAGTGCCACTTCTGCGTGAAGTCGCACTATGCGCTGCTGAAGAACGAGCAAGGGATGACCGTCACGCAGCTGCGCGACGTCGGCCGCATCGCGTCGGTGATCAACGCCGCCGCGCAGGTGATCGCCGCCGAAGGCGAATAAGCGGTTGCGCCGCACGGCCGGCAGCCATGCCGGGCCGGCGGCCGCCCGAAACGAAAATGCCACTCGGGTGCGTGGCATTTTTCATTTCCGCAGCGCGGAGCAAACCCGGCTCCGCAATGGCCGGGCGTCAGCCGCCCTGCCTGACCAGCAGCGCGGCGGCCTGCGCCTCGATCCCCTCGCCGCGGCCGAGATAACCGAGCTTCTCGTTGGTCTTCGCCTTCACGTTCACGCGGTCGAGCGGCAGCTCGAGATCGGCCGCGATGTTCGCGCGCATCCCGTCGATATGCGGCGCGAGCTTCGGCGCCTGCGCGATCACGGTGCTGTCGATGTTCTGGATCGTGAAGCCGGCCGCCTTGACGCGTACGACGCACTCGCGCAGCAGCACGCGGCTGTCCGCGCCCTTGAACGCCGCGTCCGTATCGGAGAAATGGCGACCGATATCGCCGAGCGCCGCCGCACCGAACAGCGCGTCGGTGATCGCGTGCAGCAGCACGTCCGCGTCCGAGTGGCCGAGCAGGCCGCGCTCGTACGGAATCGTCACGCCGCCGATGATGAGGGGGCGCCCCGGGACGAGCTGGTGCACGTCGTAGCCTTGTCCGATTCTGAAATCCATGCGTGTTCCGATTGAGATGGGGTGAAAGTCAGGAAGCGCCCGCAGGGCGTGCGAGAATCGCTTCCGCGAGCGCGAAATCTTCCGGGTACGTGACCTTGAAGTTGCGCAGGCTGCCCTGCACGACGCGCGGCGTGTGGCCCGCCCATTCGATCGCGCTCGCTTCGTCGGTCAGGTCGTGCCCTTCGCGCTGCGCGCGCAGGATCGCCTCGCGCAGCATGCCGATGCGGAACATCTGCGGCGTCTGCGCCTGCCACAGCGCGTCGCGCGACTCGGTGCGCGCGATCGCGTCGCCGCCGGCCGGCACGCGCTTGAGCGTATCGGCAACCGGCAGCGCGACGATGCCGCCGACCGGGTCGTCCTTCAGCGTCGCGACGAGCGTGCGGATCAGCTCCGGCGTGATGCCCGGGCGCGCGGCGTCGTGCACGAGCACCCAGTCGTGGTCGGTCGCGCCGAATTCGGTCAGCTCGAGCAGCCCGTTCAGCACCGACGCCTGCCGCGAGCCGCCGCCGCAGCGGCGCACCGCGAAGCGCAGGCCCGCGAAGCGGCGTGCGTCGAAATGGGAATCGTCGGGCGCGAGGACGACGAGCGTCTGCGCAAATTCGCTGCATGCGTCGAACGCGGCGAGCGTGTAGTGCAGCAGCGCGCGCCCGGCGAGCGTACGGTATTGCTTCGGCACGGCCGAGCCGGAACGGCTGCCGGTGCCGGCACAGGGAATCAGGGCAAAAAGTCGGGGAGTCACGAAGGGAAACGCCGGAAAGATGAAATCGAGAAGCAGATTTTATAATAGGTCTTTCGTCTCGACCGGCGCACCACGATGCGCCCGTGCACGCCACCCCTGTCGTCCCTATGCCAGATAACGCTTCTACCTCGTCCGCCTCGCCCGTTGCCCGCGTCAAGCCCGGCCAGCGTTTCGCCTTCGACGGCGTGCACGGTTCCGCCGACGCGCTCGCCATCGCCCGTTATCTCGCCGACAACCGCCAGGAGGTGCCGCTCCTCGCGGTGATCTGCGCGAACGCGGTCGACGCACAGCGGCTCTCGCAGGAAATCCGCTACTTCTCGCCCGATGCGCGCGTGCGCCTGCTGCCGGACTGGGAAACGCTGCCGTACGACACGTTCTCGCCGCACCAGGACCTCGTGTCCGAGCGTCTCGCGACACTGCACGATCTCGGCGAGGGCCGCTGCGACATCCTGCTCGTGCCCGCGACCACCGCGCTGTACCGGATGCCGCCCGCGTCGTTCATGGCCGCCTATACGTTCGCGTTCGCGCAGGGCGAGCGGCTCGACGAAGCGAAACTGAAGGCGCAGCTCACGCTGGCCGGCTACGAGCACGTGAGCCAGGTCGTGCGGCCCGGCGAATACTGCGTGCGCGGCTCGCTGATCGACCTGTACCCGATGGGCTCGCCGCTGCCGTACCGGATCGACCTGTTCGACGACCAGGTCGACTCGATCCGCGCGTTCGACCCCGACACGCAGCGCAGCCTGTACCCGGTGCGCGACGTGCGGCTGCTGCCCGGGCGCGAGTTTCCGTTCGACGAAGCCGCGCGCACGGCCTTCCGCAGCCGCTGGCGCGAGACGTTCGAAGGCGACCCGAGCCGCGCGCCGATCTACAAGGACATCGGCAACGGCGTGCCGTCGGCCGGCATCGAGTATTACCTGCCGCTCTTCTTCGACGAAACGGCCACGCTGTTCCACTACCTGCCGCAGGACGCGCACCTCGTGTTCGCCGGCGATCTCGACGCATCGATCCGCCGCTTCACGGCCGATACGAAGCAGCGCCACGCGTTCCTGTCTCACGATCGCGAGCGGCCGATCCTCGAGCCGCAGCGCCTGTTTCTGTCCGACGAGGATTTCTTCGCGTTCTCGAAGCCGTTCGCGCGCGTCGTGCTGCCCGCGCAACCGGCCGGCGGCTGGGCGACGGCGCTGCCCGAGCTCACCGTCGACCGCCATTCGGACGATCCGCTCGCTTCGCTGCGCGCGTTCATCGAATCGTCGGCCAGGCGCGTGCTGCTGACCGTCGAATCGGCCGGCCGCCGCGAGACGATTCTGCAATTGCTCGCCGAACATCACCTGCGCCCCGCGTCGAACGACCACTTCGCGGGCTGGCTCGCGAGCGACGAACACTTCGCGCTCGGCGTCGCGCCGCTCGCGAACGGCTTCGCGGTGCCGAGCGAAGGCTACGCGATCGTCACCGAAACCGAGCTGTACGGCGCGCTCGGCCGCCGCGCGGGCCGCCGCCGGCAGGAGCAGGCCAGCAACGTCGACGCGATGGTGCGCGACCTGTCGGAGTTGAAGGTCGGCGACCCGGTCGTCCATGCGCAGCACGGCATCGGCCGCTACATGGGCCTCGTGTCGATGGATCTTGGCGAAGGCGAGACCGAATTCCTGCATCTCGAATACTCGGGCGACAGCAAGCTCTATGTGCCGGTCGCGCAATTGCACGTGATCTCGCGCTACAGCGGCGCCGATCCCGACAGCGCACCGCTGCACGCGCTCGGTTCCGGCCAGTGGGAGCGCGCAAAGCGCAAGGCCGCGCAGCAGATCCGCGACACGGCCGCCGAGCTGCTGAACCTGTACGCGCGCCGTGCGGCCCGCGAAGGCCACGCGTTCGCGCTCGACCCGCGCGACTACGTGAAATTCGCGGAAAGCTTCGGCTTCGAGGAAACCCCCGACCAGGCCGCGGCGATCGCGGCCGTGATCGGCGACATGACGAGCGGCAAGCCGATGGACCGCCTCGTGTGCGGCGACGTCGGCTTCGGCAAGACCGAGGTCGCGCTGCGCGCCGCATTCATCGCCGTGCTGGGCGGCAAGCAGGTCGCGCTGCTGTCGCCAACGACGCTGCTCGCCGAGCAGCACACGCAGACCTTCGCCGACCGCTTCGCGGACTGGCCGGTGCGGATCGTCGAGCTGTCGCGCTTCAAGACCACGAAGGAAATCAACGCGGCGATCGCGCAGATCAACGAAGGCACGGTCGACATCGTGATCGGCACGCACAAGCTGCTGTCGTCGGACGTGCAGTTCAAGCGCCTCGGCCTCGTGATCATCGACGAGGAACACCGCTTCGGCGTGCGCCAGAAGGAAGCGCTGAAGGCGCTGCGCGCGGAAGTCGACGTGCTGACGCTCACCGCGACGCCGATCCCGCGCACGCTCGGCATGGCGCTCGAAGGGCTGCGCGATTTCTCGGTGATCGCGACCGCGCCGCAGAAGCGGCTCGCGATCAAGACCTTCGTGCGCCGCGAGGAAGAAAGCGTGATTCGCGAGGCGATGCTGCGCGAGCTGAAACGCGGTGGCCAGGTATATTTCCTGCACAACGAGGTCGAGACGATCGAGAACCGCAAGGCGATGCTCGAGGCGCTCGTGCCCGAAGCGCGCATCGTGATCGCGCACGGCCAGATGCACGAACGCGAACTCGAACGCGTGATGCGCGATTTCGTCGCGCAGCGCGCGAACGTGCTGCTGTGCACGACCATCATCGAGACCGGCATCGACGTGCCGAGCGCGAACACGATCATCATGCATCGCTCGGACAAGTTCGGCCTCGCGCAGCTCCACCAGCTGCGCGGCCGCGTCGGCCGCTCGCATCACCAGGCCTATGCGTACCTGCTGGTCCACGATCCGCAGGCGCTGACCAAGCAGGCGCAGCGCCGGCTCGAGGCGATCCAGCAGATGGAGGAACTCGGCTCGGGCTTCTATCTCGCGATGCACGACCTCGAGATCCGCGGCACGGGCGAAGTACTCGGCGACAAGCAGTCGGGCGAGATCCACGAGATCGGCTTCCAGCTCTATACGGACATGCTGAACGACGCGGTGAAGGCGCTGAAGAACGGCAAGGAGCCCGACCTCACCGCACCGCTCGCCGCGACGACGGAAATCAACCTGCATGCGCCCGCGATCCTGCCGGCCGACTACTGCGCGGACGTGCAGGAGCGGCTGTCGCTGTACAAGCGGCTCGCGAACTGCGAGCATGGTGACGCGATCGACGGCATCCAGGAGGAGCTGATCGACCGCTTCGGCAAGCTGCCGCCGCAGGCGCACGCGCTCGTCGAGACGCACCGGCTGCGCATCGCCGCGAAGCCGCTCGGGATCGTGAAGATCGACGCGAGCGAGGCCGCGATCGGGCTGCAGTTCGAGCCGAATCCGCCGATCGATCCGATGCGGATCATCGAGATGGTGCAGAAGCACCGGCATATCAAGCTCGCGGGCCAGGACAAGCTGCGCATCGAAACGCGCTCGCCCGATCTCGCGATCCGCGTGTCGACGATCAAGGAAACGCTGCGCGCGCTCGGCCCGAAGCAAGGAGCGGCGGCCGCGGCGCGCTGACGGCCGCGGCGATGCTGCACCGCACCGCGCCCGGCGAAGGCGGGCCGACGCGTTTTTGAGTATGATTTTCCCATTCATCAGACGGAGTTTTGCCATGTCCACTCTCGACGCGACGGCGCCGTCCGCCGCCGCCCCAGGCGACGCATCGCTCGTCAGCCTGCCCTGGATCAAGCAACTGGTGTCGATGGACACGACGAGCCGCGTGCCGAATCTCGGCCTGATCGAAACGGTGCGCGACGCGCTCGCCGCGAAGGGCATCGCATCGACGATCACGCACGATCCGCGCGAAGGCTGGGCGAACCTGTTCGCGACCGTGCCCGCGCACGACGGCTCGACGAACGGCGGCATCGTGCTGTCGGGGCACACCGACGTCGTACCGGTCGACGGCCAGCAATGGGACAGCAACCCGTTCGCGCCGGAAATCCGCGATGGCCGCCTGTACGGCCGCGGCACCTGCGACATGAAAGGCTTCATCGGCACGGCGCTCGCACTGTTGCCCGAGATGCAGGCGACGAAGCTCGCGAAGCCGATCCATTTCGCACTGTCCTACGACGAGGAAATCGGCTGCGCGGGCGCGCCGCTGATGATCGCCGATCTCGTCAAGCGCGGCGTGCAACCGTCCGGCTGCATCGTCGGCGAGCCGACCAGCATGCGGCCGATCATCGCGCACAAGGGCATCAACGCGTACCGCTGCTGCGTGCGCGGCCATGCGGCGCATTCGTCGCTGACGCCGAAGGGGCTGAACGCGATCGAGTATGCGGCGCGCCTCATCTGCCACATCCGCGACCTCGCAGACCGCTTCCGCGCCGAAGGCCCGTTCGATGCGCTGTACGACGTGCCGTTCACGACCGCGCAAACCAGCACGATCCAGGGCGGCAACGCGATCAACACGGTGCCGGCCGAATGCCGGTTCGACTTCGAATTCCGCAACCTGCCGACGCTCGATCCCGAGCAGATCTTCACGCGCATCGAAGCGTATGCGCAGGAAACGCTGCTGCCGCAGATGCGCCGCGAGCATCCGAATGCCGCGATCGAGTTCTCGAAGATCGCCGCGGCGCCGGGGCTCGACGCGACCGAACAGGCCGCGATCACGCAGCTCGTGCGCGCGCTGACGGCCGACCAGGACAAGCGCAAGGTCGCGTACGGCACCGAGGCCGGCCTGTTCGAACGCGCGGGCATCCCGAGCGTCGTATGCGGGCCCGGCAACATCGAGCAGGCGCACAAGCCGAACGAATATGTCGAGCTCGCGCAGCTCGCCGGCTGCGAGCAGTTCCTGCGCAAGTTCATCCGCAGCATGTCGGTCGACGCGCACTGACTGCCTCCCGCCACGCCGGCCCGCGTGTGCGGGCCGGCCCACTCCGCCACCCGCCACGTCATGTCGACTGAACAATACGGCAACGCCCATACGACGATCGACGGCGAGCCGATTCCGACGCTCGACGAAATCGCCGCGCAGCATTTCGCGTTGTCGCCCTGGGTCGCGCGCACGCCCGTGTTCGAACGCGCCGACCTGCCGTCCCTCGAGGGCACGCACGTCAACTTCAAGTTCGAGCTGCTGCAGGCGAGCGGCAGCTTCAAGGCGCGCGGCGCATTCACGAACCTGCTCGCACTCGACGAGGCACGCAAGAACGTCGGCGTCACCTGCGTGTCGGCCGGCAATCACGCGGCGGCCGTCGCGTATGCGGCGATGCGGCTCGGCAGCAGCGCGAAGGTCGTGATGTTCCATACCGCAAGCCCGACGCGCATCGCGCAGTGCAAGCAGTACCGCGCGGAAGTCGTGCTCGCGGGCAGCGCGTCGCAGGCGTTCGATCTCGTGCGACGGATCGAGGCCGAGGAAGGCCGCTTCTTCATCCATCCGTTCAACGGCTATCACACGATACTCGGCACCGCCACGCTCGGCTACGAATGGGCGACGCAGACACCCGACCTCGACGCGGTGATCGTGCCGATCGGCGGTGGCGGGCTCGCGGCCGGCATGGCGACCGCGCTGCGGCTCGCGAATCCGCGCGTGCACGTGTACGGCGTCGAACCGGAAGGCGCCGACGCGATGAGCCGCAGCTTCGCGGCGAATCACACGATCAAGATGAGCGCGATGCAGACGATCGCCGATTCGCTGATGGCGCCGCATACCGAGGAATACAGCTACCAGCTGTGCCGGCGCCACATCGACCGCATCGTCACCGTGTCCGACGACGCGCTGCGCACCGCGATGCTGTTCCTGTTCTCTCACCTGAAACTGTCGGTCGAACCGGCGTGTGCGGCCGCGCTCGCCGCGCTGCTCGGCCCGCTGCGCGAAACGCTGCAGGGCAAGCGCGTCGGCGTGCTGCTGTCGGGCACGAATACCGACCCCGCCACGCTCGGCATGCATCTCGCGCACGCGAAATTGCAGCCCTGACCCCGCCCCGGGCGTCAACGGATCAACCTAGGGTTATCCCCAGATTATGTTGACAGCCCTGTTGATAACCCGCCGGACAAGCACGCAAGTGGTTGAGCGCGCAGCGTTTTGCGCGCGCGAAGGCCGATCGACGCGAAATGGGCAGATGCGGCCGCTGCTCGCACCGGCTGCGACGTGGCGCCGCCGCGCGCTGCCACTGGTCTGCGTCGCGGCGATCACGCTGCTCGCCGGTTGCGCCGCACCGCCCTCGCCCGTCGTCGGCGCGCAACCGGCCTGCACGCAGCCGGGCGCGAGCCGCATGCTGCAGGCCGACCTGCTGTTCGGGCGCGACATCGCCGGGCGCGGCCCCGTCACCGATGCGGAACGCGCGGCATTCTTCGCCGACACGGTCACGCCGCGTTTCCCCGCTGGCCTCACCTACTGGGACACGCACGGCCAGTGGCGCGATCGCGCGACCGGCGGGATCACGCGCGAAAACAGCTTCGTGATCCGTATCATCGCCGACGATACGCCCGACACGCGCGCGCGGCTCGCGGCGGTCCGACACGCGTACGCGGAGCGGTTCCATCAAGAGTCGGTCGGCATCACGCTCGTGCCGGCCTGCGCATCGTTCTGACTCCGTATCTCCCGCTGTCGTCGACGCGCAAAAAAACGGGCGCCTGAAGGCGCCCGTCGCATGCCGGGACAGCGGCGTACCGCTTACTTGTTCTCGAACATGTCCATGATCTGCTGCTTCTCCTGCGCCGTAACCGGCGGCGGCGCGAGCCCTGCCGCGCCGGCCGAGCCGAGCGCGTCGTTCGCACTGATCGCATTCTCGGCCGGGTTGATGTCGACGTTCGCGACGAAGCCGTTGCCCGGCGTGCGATCGGCGTAGTACAGCTCGCCGTCGATCGACGTCAGGCCGTCCGACATCGGCATCTGCTGCTCCGGCACGCCGTTCAGCGCGGTACGCATGTAATTCACCCAGATCGGCAACGCGAGCTGCGCGCCGAATTCGCGGCTGCCGAGGCTCTTCGGCTGGTCGAAGCCCATCCACGCGACCGCGACGAGCGACTGCTGATAGCCGGCGAACCAGCCGTCCTTCGCGTCGTTCGTCGTACCCGTCTTGCCCTGGAGGTCGCTGCGGCCCAGCGCGTTGGTGCCTGCGCCCGTGCCGGCCGTCGCGACCGAATGCAGCAGGCTGTTCATCACGTACGCGTTGCGGCCTTCGATCGTGCGCGGCGCCGTGCTGCCCGCGATCACGGGCTGCGACTTCTGCAGCGGCTGGCCGCGCGCGTCGTCGACTTCGGCGATCAGGTACGGATCGACCTTGTAGCCGCCGTTCGCGAACACCGCGTAGCCGGTCGCGAGCTGCAACGGCGTCACGAGGCCCGCGCCGAGCGCCATCGGCAGGTAAGGCGGCGTCTTCGCGGGATCGAAGCCGAAACGCTGCGTCACGTACTGCTGCGCATACTGCGTGCCGATCGATGCGAGGATCCGGATCGACACGAGGTTCTTCGAACGCTGCAGGCCGGTGCGCATCGTCATCGGGCCATCCGGCTGGTCGTCGTCCTTCGGCTCCCACGCGGTGCCGCCCGGCACGCTCGGCGGGAAGTACAGCGGCGCATCGTTGATCATCGTCGCCGGCCCGAGACCCTTGTCGAGCGAGGCCGAGTAGATGAACGGCTTGAACGACGAGCCCGGCTGCCGCCATGCCTGCGTCACGTGATTGAACTTGCTTTTGTTGAAGTCGAAGCCGCCGACGAGCGAGCGGATCGCACCGTCCTGCGGCGCGATCGCGACAAGCGCGCCTTCGACCTGCGGCAACTGCACGACCTGCCAGCCCGCCTTGCCGTCCTTCAGCACGCGCACGATCGAGCCCGGCTTGATGCGCAGCGCGTTGTTCGCGCGGGGCCCAAGCGCGCCCGACACGAAGCGCAGCCCGGCCGGGCCGATCGTCGTCGTCGCGCCGCCGACGAACTGAATCTCGACCGCGTTCGGCGCGGCCGACAGCACGACCGCCGACTGCAGGTCGCCGTTGTCCGGGTGATCGGCGAGCGCGTCGTCGATCGCCTCGTCGCGGTCGTCGCCGGCCGCGGGCAGGTTGATCGACGCTTCCGGCCCGCGATAGCCGTGGCGGCGCTCGTAGTCGAGAATGCCGCGACGCACGGCCTGGTACGCGGCTTCCTGGTCGGCCGAATTGATCGTCGTGGTGACGGTCAGCCCGCGCGTGTAGGTTTCGTCCTTGTACTGCTGGTACATCATCTGCCGCACCATCTCGGCGACGTATTCGCCATGCACCGCGTACTGGTTGCCCGGCGTACGCACGTGGATCTCTTCCTTCACGGCCTCGTCGTACTGCGGCTGCGTGATGTAGCCGACCTCGAGCATGCGCTTCAGGATGTATTCCTGGCGCACCTTCGCGCGCTTCGGATTGACGACCGGGTTATACGCGGACGGCGCCTTCGGCAGCCCTGCAAGCATCGCCGCTTCCGCGAGCGTGATGTCCTTCAGGTCCTTGCCGAAGTACACGCGCGCGGCGGCCGCGAAGCCGTACGCGCGCTGGCCGAGATAGATCTGGTTCATGTACAGCTCGAGGATCTGGTCCTTCGTCAGGGCCTTCTCGATCTTGTACGCGAGCAGCATCTCGTAGATCTTGCGCGTGTAGGTTTTTTCGCTCGACAGGAAGAAGTTGCGCGCGACCTGCATCGTGATCGTGCTTGCGCCCTGGCGCGCGCCGCCGTGCATCAGGTCGGCGACGCCCGCCCGCAGGATGCCGACGAAGTCGACGCCGCCGTGCTCGTAGAAGCGGTAGTCCTCGATCGCGAGCACGGCCTTCTTCATCACGTCGGGAATGTCCTGGAAGCGCACGAGGCTGCGGCGCTCCTCGCCGAACTCGCCGATCAGCACATGATCTGCCGTGAACACGCGCAGCGGCACCTTCGGCTGGTAGTTGGTCAGCGCATCGAGCGACGGCAGTTGCGGCGCCATCACGACCAGCGCGTAGCCGACGATCAGCGCACCGACGATCGCCAGCGTCGCGAACAGGCCGGCGAACCACAGCACGACGCGCGAGCCGAACGTGCGACGGCCCCCTCCGCCGCCGCCGCTGCGCTGTGCGCGGTGGTCGTCGTCGCGATCGTCGTCATCGGGGTAATAGGCTCCGGACGGTGAACGGCGCAGCGTGTAGTGGGGTTCGTTCCGGTCGGAAGAAGAAGGCGGTCGTTTGATAATTGGCATGTCGGAATGGCGGGCGTACGTGGCGCCCTCGGACGCATGCGGAAATGCAGGCGAATGAATCAGAGTGGGTGCATCGTGATGCGACTGTCACGTCGACAGACCCCGCCGCGCGGCGATCCGTTCCCGCGACGTGACAGCGCATTTTAATGAAATCGACCGGGTGCCTTCGCGTTTTTTTGTAAAAATTCCCGCATCGTCGTGATTTGCGGAACGTATTGTCGGCATCCTCGGCCTATCATGGACGCGCAACAACGGCACGCGCAGCCGAATTTCTTTCAATCGCGAAAGGTTCGACATCCTGATGCGCAAGCCGCTTGAACTCCTGCGTTTAAGCCGTATTTAAGTGAACCGGTGGTGTAATATCCGCCGGCTCATGCGGGTCGGAACCGGCTCGCAGCGGGCACTGCCGCGGTTACGCGGCGCCTTTCAACCACGGAGGATTCCATGTCGCTTTTCGACTCTGTTTCGCGCACGATCAAAGGCCTGCTGAACGATGCGGCCGATTCGGTACAGGATCCGTCGCGCGACGCACGGCAGATCGTGCGGGAGCTCGACGACAGCATCGGCCGTGCCGAGAATTCGCTGATCGAGATCGAGGCACAGGTCGCGACCCAGCGCAGCAAGCGCGATGCGGCCGACGACAAGGTGAAGAAGTACGAGGACGGCGCGAAGCGCGCGCTGCAGTCCGGCGACGAAGCACTCGCACGCGAGGCACTGGCCGCGCAGTCGAACGCAGAAGCCGAGCGCGACGCGCTCGCGGCCGAGCTGACGACGCTCGAGCCGTCGGTCGACAAGCTGAAGGGGCAGATCGCCGACATGCGCCAGCGCCGCAACGACCTGAATGCGCGCTCCAACATCCTGCAGGCCAAGCAGGAAATCGCGCAGGCGAAGGACGTCGCGGCAAGCGCATTGGGCGGCATCGGCGGCAAGAACCTGTCCGAAGACTTCCAGAAGCTCGAGGACAAGGTCGCGCTGCAGAACGCGCGCTCGGACGCACGCATCAATTCGGCCGACACGTCGAGCGGCAAGGCGCTCGAGGACAAGCTCGCCGCGCTGAACAAGGGCCCGTCGGTCGAGGATCGCCTCGCCGCGCTGAAGAAGCAACTCGACACGCCCGCGCAGTAACGGCAACCGCGCCGCGGCCCGGCCCGGGCGCGCGGCGCGCACCGATCGTCAGGAGACGGGCGCCTGCGCCCGGTTCGACCATGAAGAAATCTCTCGCCGCACTCGGCCTCTCGCTGATGTTGCTGTCGTCCGCCGCGTTTGCGGTACCGTCGCTGCAGCAGGTCGAGCAATCGATCGCCCAGCGCGACTGGCAACGCGCCGACACGCAGCTGTCGCAAGTCATCGACGCCCATCCGAACAACGCGCACGCGCGCTACCTGTATGCGCAGGTGCTGGACCGCGAAGGCCGCGCATCCGACGCGCTCGCGCAACTGCAGCGCGCGAAGTCGCTCGATCCGCAACTGCGCTTCGCCGACGCGTCGCGCTTCGCGCAGACAGAGTCGCGCATCCGCGCGGATGCCGCGCGCGTGAGCGGCAACGCGCCGTCGGCCACGCAGGCCGGCACGCTGCAGTCGTCGCTCGCGCCCGCCGTCGCGCCGGCCGAAAAACACGGCCCGTCGACCAGCATGTGGATCGGCCTCGGGCTGATCGTCGCGGTGATCGCGCTGGTGCTGCGCTGGACGCTGCGGCGTGCGCGTACGGCCGACAACAGCCGCGCCGACGACGAACGCCGCACGCAACTCAAGCGTGCGACCGACGTGCTGAACGACATCCGTCCGCTGAAACTCGACGCGAAGCTGTCGACGGCGCCCGGCGCCGCGGCGCTCACGGGCGAACTCGAAGCGATCGAAGCCGACGCGCGCACGCTCGTCGAAGCGCTGTCGAACGGCAAGAACCCGGTGCCGCCGTATCGCGTCGATGAACTCGAACAGCGCCATGCAAGCGTGAAGGCGCGCGTCGAAGGCCGCCCCGACCCGGCCGCGCAACCCGCGGCGCCGGCAAACGGCAGCGGCTCCGTCTACGCGCAGGAAGCCGATCGCATGACCGGCGCGCAGGGCCAGCCGTATCCGCAGCAGCCCTACCCGCAACAGCAGCCGCCCGTCGTGATCCAGCAAGGCGGCGGCGGTTTCGGCGGCGGGATGGGCGGGTTACTGACCGGCGTGCTGCTCGGCGAGGCGATGTCGGGCGGCCGCGAGCGCGTCGTCGAACGCGACGTGATCGTCGACGGCGAGCGCCGCCGGCAGGATGCAGACCCAGGCTTCGACCTCGGCCGCGGCGACAATTCGAACTGGAGCGACGGCGGCAGCGGCAACGTCGATCTCGGCAGCAACGACGACGGCTGGACGGACGACAACACCTGACCCTCCGCAGGGTGCCGACGCGCCTGTCGGCGCCCTGCAACGCACGCCCCACGCTCCCCTGCATGACCGGCCGCGCCGACGCGCGGATTTGTCAATCATTTCAAGATGGGCTACCGGCAATGGGGAGCGTTCGCTATCATGCGGCCATCGGCGTGCCACCGACCCTCATTCGACGTAACGCAATCCTGCGCGTCGCGGCACGCCTCCCTTCGCCCCAAACAGGAGAAAGCCGCTCATGAGCATCATCAAGGAATTCAAGGAGTTCGCCGTCAAGGGCAACGTGATGGATCTCGCCGTCGGCGTGATCATCGGCGGCGCGTTCTCGAAGATCGTCGACTCGATCGTGAAAGACCTCATCATGCCGGTCATCGGCGTGGCGACGGGCGGTCTGGATTTCTCGAACAAGTTCGTTCTGCTCGGCACCATCCCCCCGACGTTCAAGGGTAATCCCGATTCGTTCAAGGACCTGCAGGCCGCGGGTGTCGCCGCGTTCGGCTACGGCTCGTTCATCACGGTCGCGATCAATTTCGTCATCCTCGCGTTCATCATTTTCCTGATGGTGAAATTCATCAACAAGCTGCGCAAGCCGGAAGATGCCGCGCCGGCCGCGACGCCGGAAGACACCGTGCTGCTGCGCGAGATCCGCGATTCGCTCAAGCAGCGCTGAGCGCCGAACGCCCCGCCTGCCAGGCCCGCCCCGTGCGGGCCTTTTTATTGCGCGCGCGGTGCACCGCCGCACACGGCCTATCTCATTTTTTTGTGACGCGCGAATGCACGCGCGGGGAAAGCAGGTCTATGATGGAGACTAAACGACAGTACGGGCGCCAAGACGCTGGCTGTGTCGATCATGGCGAGCAGGTCGACGGGAGACATTGATCGTCGTACTGCACGAATGCAGCATTTTCGTGTGCTATAAAGGATCGACATGCGGCGTACATAGCCGGGAGTGGGTCGCATGAAAGTGCCGCATTTCTTGCAATTGTTTTTGAGGCGAGTGTTTATGTCCTTCCCGAAAAAACGTCGGCGTGTACAACAGGATGGCCAGGAGTCATTCCTCGCGGTGTTGCGCCACTCGAAACCGTTTGCCCAGCTCGACACCAAGATTGCCCGTGCCCGTGCGCAGGACGAACCCGTCCTCTATGCGCATGTGCTGCCCGGCCTCGACGTGCTCCTGTGCAGCGTGCGCGGCGCACAGCCGCCCTATCCGGCCATCGCCGAACTGCGCAAGCGCTGCATCGAATCGATCGCCAACGCGCTCGAGCAGCCGCTGGACGGCCTCGAAAACGGCGGATACTGGTACGAAGCAAACGGCTTCGGCTTCCTGGTATTCGCGAGCCGTGCACGCGCGCGCATCCTGCCCGAGTTTGGTGCAGGCACGAAAGCGAGCCTGCGCGGCGGGCTCGGTCGCCAGAATGCCGGCGATACGACACCACGCTCCCTCGGCTGAACCGGCAGCGATTCGATGGGCCGCCTCAGGGCGGCCCATCTGTCATTTAAGCGCCCCGCTTGCTCGTCATACCACCTGCTGACGCCCGTTGCCGGGCCGCACGATGTCGATGAACGCGGCGAAATCGGCGCCGGCGAGCCCCTGCGCGGCGCCGAGCCGCAGCACCTGCTGCACGGTGGCCGACACGGGCATCACCGCGCCCGTATCGCGCGCGGCATCGGCGATCGCATCGACATCCTTCTGGAACGTGCTGAGCGCGCCGATCAGCGCGTGACCGCCCGACGTCATGCGCGGCACGAATGTCTGCAGCAGCACCGAATCGGCCCAGCCGCCGGCCAGCGCCTCGGCCAGGCGCGCGGCGTCGATGCCGCTCGCCTGCGCAAGACCGACGGCCTCGGCGATCGCGGTCACCGTCGCGGTGACGATCGCCTGGTTGCACAGCTTCGCCGTCTGGCCCGCGCCCGCGTCGCCCATGTGCGTGATGCGCGACGCGTACGTGCCGATCAGCGGCCGCACCGCGTCGAGATCGGCCGCGCGGCCGCCAGCCATCACCGCGAGCGTGCCAGCCTGCGCGCCCGGCACGCCGCCCGACACGGGCGCATCGACCCAGCCGACGCCGAGCGCGGCCGCGCGCGCCGCGTAGTCGCGCGTCGCGGCAGGCGGAATGCTCGAATGATCGACGATGCGTTGCAGGCGGCGCGCAGCGGCGTCGCCGGAGCACAGCCCATGCTCGCCGAACACGACGTCGCCGACCGCGCGGCCGTCGAGCACGCACACGAATACCGTGTCGACGCGTTCCGCCAGCTCGCGCGGCGTGCCGACCACCTGCGCGCCGTCCTTCACGAGCGCTTCGGCCTTGTCACGCGAGCGATTCCACACGCTGACCCGATGCCCGGCCGCCAGCAAATGCCGAATCATCGGCGCACCCATCAATCCCGGTCCGCAAAATCCGACTTCCACGATGTTCCTCGTCTCCGATATGGGTTGCACTTGCCGCCCATCATACCTATCACTCAAGAAGCCGGGCACGCGCGGCGCCGCTTCGGGACCGTCGCTTGCACCGGCAAACCATACGGACATCCCAGGGAGCGCATCATGAGCGACCACGTGTACAAGATGATCGAGCTGACCGGTTCGTCGCAGCAATCGAGCGACGACGCCATCCGCAACGCGATCTCGAAAGCCGGCAAGTCCCTGCACAACCTGCACTGGTTCCAGGTGACCGAAACGCGCGGCCACATCGAAGGCGACCAGGTCGTTCACTGGCAGGTCACCCTGAAGGTCGGCATGCGCATCGACGACTGACGCGCACGCTGCACCACGCTCGGCGCCCCGGATACGCACAACGCGCATCCGTGCGGCGCCGCGCGCCCCGCATTCCGCATTTCGCCCCGTTCAGGCCCGTTGTCGCGGCCCGGCCGGCGGGTGCCTGCGGGTATCCATCTCTTGACGCTGGCCCGGCTTCATATTAAAAACGATATACCCCACCTACCCCTCGATCAGCCCGGACATATAAAACGGAGATATCATGAGTCAGCAACGCGAGGCGATCGACACGTACCTCTTGCGCGTCTTGCACACCTTGTTGATGGAGCGCAGCGTCACGCGCGCGGCCGTCAAACTGAACCAGTCGCAACCGGCGATCAGCGCCGCGCTGCGGCGCCTGCGCGACATCACCGGCGATCCGCTGCTCGTGCGCGGCAAGTCCGGCATGGTGCCGACCGAATACGGGCTGCGCCTGCTCGAGCCCGTGCAGAACGCACTGCGTGAAATCGAGCGCATCAAGTTCCAGCAGCACAACTTCGACCCGGCCACGTCGATCCGCTGCTACCGGATCGGCTGCCCCGACTACCTGAATGTGCTGTTCGTGCCGACCGTCGTCGAGCGCTTCCGCCAGGCCGCGCCGAACGCGACGCTCGAGTTCCACTCGCTCGGCCCTGCGTTCGACTACGAGCTCGCGCTGGAGGACGGCAAGCTCGACATCGTCGTCGGCAACTGGCCCGAACCGCCCGAGCAGTTGCACCTGTCGAACCTGTTCGTCGACGAGATCGTCTGCCTGATGAGCAACGCGCACCCGTTCGCGAAGCGCGGCGGGCTCACGCTCGACCAGTACCTGAACGCGCCGCATCTCGCGCCGACGCCGTACTCGGTCGGCCAGCGCGGCGCGATCGACGTGCATCTCGCGCGCGAACGGCTCAAGCGCCACGTGGTCGTCACGCTGCCGTACTTCAACCTTGCACCTTACGTGCTCGTGAAGTCCGACCTGATCTTCACGACGACGCGCCTGTTCGCCGATCACTACGCGAAGTTCCTGCCGCTGTCGGTCGTGCCGGCACCGCTCGACTTCCCGCCGATGCAGTACTACCAGCTGTGGCACGAACGCTGCCACTACTCCGACGAAGTGCGCTGGCTGCGCAGCCTCGTCGCCGAAGCCACCCGCACGCTGATCGAGGCGTAACCGCACACGCCGCCCGCGCCGCCCGCACCGTCACGGCGTGGCGATGGCGGCACGCCCGGCAAGGCGGCCGCCGCACGGTGTCAGCCTGCCGTCAGCGCGATGCGTCGACGAGTGCCTGCGCGAGCGCGTTATGGCGCGCGATGACGGGCGGCAGATCGAGCGTCGCCAGTCGCCCTTCCCGCACCACCACCTTCCCGTTCACCACCGTGTACGCCGTCTGAGACGGCGCGCAGAACACGAGCGCCGCAACCGGATCGTGCAGCGCGCCCGCGAACAGCGGCTGGCGCAGGTCGAACGCGGCGAAGTCCGCGGCCATGCCGGGCTTCAGCGCGCCGATATCGTCGCGGTTCAGCACCTTCGCGCCGCCGAGCGTCGCGATCTCGAGCGCTTCGCGCGCAGTCATCGCATCGGGCCCGAAGCCGACCCGCTGCAGCAGCAGCGCCTGCCGTACTTCCGCGACCATCTGCGCGCCGTCGTTCGACGCGGAGCCATCGACGCCAAGGCCGACCGGCACGCCCGCGAGACGCATCTTCTTCACCGGCGCGATGCCCGACGCGAGCCGCATGTTCGAGCACGGACAGTGCGCGACGCCCGTGCCGGTGCGCGCAAACAGGCCGATGCCCGCATCGTCGAGCTGCACGCAGTGCGCATGCCACACGTCGTGGCCGACCCAGCCGAGATCTTCCGCATATTCGGCGGGCGTCATCCCGAACTTCTCGCGGCTGTACGCGATGTCGTTGACGTTCTCCGCGAGGTGCGTGTGCAGCGACACGCCGTACTCGCGCGCGAGCACGGCCGCGTCGCGCATCAGCTCTCGACTCACCGAGAACGGCGAGCACGGCGCCACCACCACGCGCAGCATCGCGTAGCGACCTTCGTCGTGATAGGTCTCGATCAGGCGCTGCGCGTCGCGCAGGATGTTGGGCTCGCGCTCGACGACCGAATCGGGCGGCAGCCCGCCGTCGCGCTGGCCGACGCTCATCGCGCCGCGGCTCGCGTGAAAACGCATGCCGATCCGCTGCGCGGCGCCGATGCTGTCGTCGAGCCGGCTGCCGTTCGGGTAGATGTACAGGTGGTCGCTCGACGTCGTGCAGCCCGACTGCAGTAGCTCGGCCATCGCGGTGAGTGTCGACACCTCGATCATCTCGGGCGTCAGGTGCGCCCAGATCCGGTACAGGTTCGTGAGCCAGCCGAACAGCTCGGCATTTTGCGCCGCCGGCACCGCACGCGTGAGGCTCTGGTACATGTGGTGATGCGTGTTCACGAGCCCCGGGATCACGAGGTGGCCGCGCAGGTCGAGCACTTCATCGGCCGTGTCGGGCAGTTCGGCGGTCGGACCGACCGCGACGATCCGGTTGTCTTCGATGTAGAGCCCCGCGTCGCGCAGTTCGCGGCGCGTGTCGTCCATGGTCACGAGCACGTCGGCGTGCTTGACCAGCAGGGTTTTCGGGCGGGAGGAGGAATCGTGCGGCGCGCGTGCGCTCGCGCCGGCGTTGCGTTCGGTAGTCATGCGTTCTCCGCGTCGGTCTGCCCCCGGCCTGGGTGCCGGGGTTTGTCACAAAACCGTTCGAACGCTGATGCGCGGCACGCCCCGGTGCCTGCGTCCGTTCGAACGCGCTGGCCCGGTTACCCGGCGTGCTCGCCGTCTTCGGGGTACGCGCGGGCCACAGGCCGACGCGCACGGCGGGAGGATCGCCCAAGCGCGCGCGGCGCACAATGCGCGATCCGAAATACCGCGCTTCACGGTTCCGGTATGGTACGCCGCGCGAAGCCCCGCCGGGCACCCGCTCCGGCCGCCCGAAACGCAGGCTGGAAGCCGTATCCGGCGTGCCGTCGACAGCCGCTCATGCGCGGCGCATTATCTTTGATATCGCACCCGTATTTGCGCGGGGAACCTTTTTACAATGCCTGCACGGCGCTCGCTTCATTTCGCCGACGGGTATGTAGCCACGTGACGTGGAGCCTCGATCCGCCGCACAGTCAATGGATCGAGTCGCCGCCGAACCTCGCATTCACACAAGGACAATTGCGAATGGGAAAGCTCACTACCCACGTACTCGATACGGCGCACGGTCGTCCCGGCGCTGCACTCAAGGTGGACCTCTACGCGCTGGACGGCGAATCGCGCCGCGCGATCAAGACCGTGCTGACCAATAGCGACGGCCGCTGCGACGAACCCCTGCTCGAAGGCGCTGCGCTCGCCGCCGGCGAATACGAACTCGTGTTCCATGCCGGCGACTACTTCGCGTCGATCGGCGTGAAGGTGCCCGAACCCCGTTTCGTCGACCGCGTCGTGCTGCGCTTCGGCATCGCCGACGCCGGCTCGCACTACCACGTGCCGCTGCTCGTATCGCCGTGGTCGTACAGTACCTATCGCGGCAGCTGACATACGTATCAGCGCCCACATCAAGACAAACGATCTGAGTCTGGAGGAGTTTCATGGAAGGCTTCATCACCGACTGGCTGAACCTCGCGCTGCGATGGCTGCACGTCATCGTCGCCATTGCGTGGATCGGCGAGTCGTTCTATTTCGTCGCGCTCGACAACAGCCTGAAACCGCCGACCGACCCGAACCAGCGCAAGCGCGGTGTGTTCGGCGAACTGTGGCACGTCCACGGCGGCGGTTTCTACAACATGCAGAAGTACACGGTCGCCCCGCCCGAAATGCCGGATGACCTGCACTGGTCGAAGTGGCCGTCGTACACGACCTGGCTGTCGGGTTTCTCGCTGTTCTTCGTGCTGTACCTGCTCGCGCCGAACACCTACCTGATCGACAAGAGCGTGCTCGACATGGGCCCGGTGGTCGCCGTTGCATCCGCACTCGGCTTCCTGATGGCCGGCTGGATCGTCTACGACTCGCTGTGCCGCGTCCTCGGCACCAACGATCGCGTGCTCGGCATTTGCGTCGGCATCTACGTCGTCGTCGCAGCGTACCTCGCATGCCACATCTTCGCGGGCCGTGCCGCCTACCTGATCGTCGGTGCGATGCTCGCGACGATCATGTCGGCGAACGTGTTCTTCGTGATCATCCCCGGCCAGCGCAAGATGGTCGACAAGATGCTCAAGGGCGAAGAACCGAACCCGATCTACGGCAAGCGCGGCAAGCAGCGCTCGGTGCACAACACGTACTTCACGCTGCCCGTCGTGTTCGCGATGCTGTCGAACCACTATGCGATGACGTACACGAACAAGTTCAACTGGGTCGTGCTCGTGCTGATCATGCTGGCCGGCGCGCTGATCCGCCAGTTCTTCGTGATGCGCCACCGCGGCAAGCAGCTGTGGTACCTGCCGATCGGCGGCGTCGCGCTGCTGTCGGGCGCGCTGGTGTGGACGATGCCGAAGCCGATCGCGCCGGAAGCCCAGGCCGCGAATGCGCCGAAGGTCGTGATCAACGACATCATGCCGATCCTGCAGCAGCGCTGCGTCGAGTGTCACTCGGCCAAGCCGACGCTGATGGGCAGCGCACCCGCGGGCGTGATGTTCGATACGCCGGACGAAGTGTCGAAAAACGCGCAGCGCATCTATGAACAGGCCGTGCGCCTGAAGGCGATGCCGATCGGCAACGTCACGCACATGACCGACGACGAGCGGACGAAGCTCGCCGCCTGGTTCGAGGGTGGCGCGGTCAAGTAAGCCGCCGTGCGCCGGTTGCCGGCGCAATCCTCTCCATTCGCGGGCCCGGTGACGGGCCCGTTTTTTTTGCTTGTTCCAGCTGCCCCGCCTGCTAGCCGCGCATCGCGTCGCGCTGTAGTGCGACGAGCGCATCGAGCGCGCGCGGGCCGTCGTCGAACGGCACGAAGATGTGGTCGTGGTACGCGGCCGCCATCACGTTGCAGCTGATGCCGGCCGCGCCGAGCGCCCGCGCGAACGCCGCCGTGAGGCCGACAGCCGCAAGGTCGGAATGCACGGTCAGCGTGATCCACGCGGCGCGGAACAGCACGGGCCAGCCGCGACGCGCAGCCGCCTCCTCGCCGACGACGACCGTCAGCCCTTCCGATTCGCGGAACGTCGCGATCGTTTCGGATAACGATACGTCGGCGCCAGGCGGCAGCGATACGAACGCGAACGCGCCCGGATGCAGTTCGGGTTGCATCGTGCGCAGCAGGATCGCGAGGTCGTTTTCAGGTTGGCTCATCGGAGGAACACGTCCGGAACCGGACGTCGTGCGGTGGTGATGCGGGCACGATAGCACGCGCGATGATGGCGTTGCGCGCCGACCTGAATCGCGCGCAACGCCGGCACATAAAAAAACCCGCGCAGGGTGCGCGGGTTTCGACTGGCAGTCGCGAAAACGCCGGCGACTCAGGCCGTCAGCGCGAGCAGCGCCTCGTCGGTCAGCCACAACGACTCGACGAGATCCTGCTCGTTGAGGTTCAGGCCGTCGCCGCCACGATCGACGACGATGAAGTCGCTGACGCCGCCGAGCGCGATCAGCGGGTGATGCCACACGCCCTTCGCATAGTTGATGCCCTGCCATCCGCTCGTCACGAATGCGCGGATCTTCGCCGGATCGAGATCGCCGGCCGGTGCCACGACGACGAGATACGGCTGGTCGTTCAGCGGCACGAATGCCTGGCTGCCGAGCGGATGCCGCTCGAGCATCTTCACTTCGAACGGCAGCGTGCGCGGCTGGCCGCGGAACAGGTTGACGAGCGTGCGGCCGTCTTCATCCGTCACGTCGACTTTCGCGAGATCGTGAAAGCGGATCGTCGTGCCGAGGTTGATCGGGATCTGCTTCGCCCCGTCCGTTTCGATCACGTCGCCGAACGGCGCGAAGGCTTCCTTGGTCAGTGGTTCGATTGCAAGCGTCTTCATTTGTCGAGCGTCCCCCACAGACGCAGGCGCGACACGCCGCCGTCCGGAATGATGTTCAGTCGCACGTGCGTGACGGGGCCGAGCGGCGCGATGCCGTGTTCGAAGTAGTGCTGCTTGTCCATCTGCAGCTTCTGTTCGCCGAGCAGTTCCGGCCAGAACATCGACTGCGTGATCAGCGAACTGTCGGTGCCGCCCGACACGAAGGCGGCCTGGATCGAGCAGCGGTCCGGGTAGTTGCCCTTGAAGAACGCCGTATCGACTTCGATCTTGCGGATCACGCCCGGCTGCGCGAGCGCGATGATCGCCCAGTCGTTGCCCGGTTCGCGGCGGCGGCGGGTTTCCCAGCCGTCGCCCATGTTCACGCCGCGGCCCGGCAACAGCAGGTTCGACGCGACGCCGAAGTGCTGGTTGTTTGCGGCCACGACATAACCGCCGTTTTCCATCGCCGCGAGATCGAACTGCTCGGTCGCGCTCGCGCCGGCCCAGTCGAGCTGCGGCTGGCCGTACACGCGCAGGCGCGCGATGCCGCCGTCCGGGTAGATATTCACGCGCAGGTGCGTAAACGCCCGTGCGTCGCTCGCTTCGACGTAGTGATGGCTGTTGCCCTGCAACGTCGTCGACGGCACGATCTCGACCCACTCGGTCGCATGTGTCGGCGCGCCGTCGGCCACGAATGCGGCCTCGATCGAAGCGGCCGGCGGGAAATTGCCGGTGAAGTGGCTCGTGTCGATGTCGAAGCCCTTGATCACGCCCGGGCGCGCGAGCTTGACGATGCACCAATCGTAGCCCGTCGTGCGCTTGCGGCGCGTCTCCCAGCCGTCCATCCACTTGCCGTGGTCGTCGTACTTGCCGGGGATGAACACGGCCGGCTCGGGGTTCAGCATCCGCTCCTTCGGCGCGAAGAAATCGTCGCTGGTTTCGAGCGCCTGCGCACCGAGACGCGGGTCGGCAAGATTCACGTAGCGCCGCGTGAAATCGGGTGCGTCGGGATCGAGAAGCGGAACAGCCATGATGTTTCCTTGTTTCAGTGATGCGATCGGGCCGCCGCGACGCAGCAGGCCGTATTGCGGTGTCAGGCGTCGATCAGGTCGTCGAGGCGGAAGCGCGCGATCCGGTAGATCTGGTCGAGGCTCGCGCGCAGTTCCTCCGTGCGCGAATGATTCACGCGCGCCTCGAAGTTCGCGATGATGCCGTGCCGGTCATGGCCGCGCACCGCGAGGATGAACGGGAAGCCGAACTTCTCGCGATACGTGCGGTTCAGCAGCAGTAGCTTGTCGAACTCTTCCTGCGTGCACTGGCCGAGGCCCGCGCCGCTCTGCTCGCGCGTCGACTCGGCGGTCAGCTCGCCGCGCACGGCGGCCTTGCCGGCCAGCTCCGGGTGAGCGTTGATCAGTGCGAGCTGGCGCACTTCGCCTGACGCTTCCACCACGCCCGACATCGTCTTGTGCAGCGCATCGATGCTCGCGAACGGCCGCTCGCCCGCGGCGACCTCGGCCACCCACGGCGAATGTTCGAAGATCCCCGACAGCGCCGCGACAAATGCGCCAGACGCCATCGTATTCAGTTGATCCAATGTGTAGCGCATCGCCTTCATGCTTTCCCTTCGTTTTGATGATCGGGCTGATACGGATGATGTTCACGCCAGTGACGCGCGATATCGACACGGCGCGTCACCCATACGCGATCGTGTTTCTCGATGTGGTCGAGGAAACGCTGCAGCCCGCGGAACCGGCCCGGCCGGCCAAGCAGGCGGCAGTGCATGCCGATCGACAGCATCTTCGGCGCCTCGTCGCCCTCTTCGTACAGCACGTCGAATGCGTCGCGCAGGTAGTCGAAGAAGTGATCGCCGGTGTTGAAGCCCTGCGGCGTCGCGAAGCGCATGTCGTTCGTGTCGAGCGTGTACGGCAGGATCAGTTGCGGCGACGTGCCGCCGCCCGACACTTCGACATCCATCCAGAACGGCAGGTCGTCGCCGTAGTTGTCGGAGTCGTACAGGAAGCCGCCGTATTCCGCGACCAGACGGTGCGTATTGGGGCTGTCGCGGCCGGTATACCAGCCGAGCGGGCGCACGCCCGTCACGCGCTCGATCGCTTCCATCCCGAGGCGCATGTGCTCGGCCTCGAGCTCCGGCGTCATGCTCTGGTAGTGGATCCAGCGCCAGCCGTGGCACGCGATCTCATGGCCGAGCTCGACGAATGCGCGCGCGAGCTCCGGGTGTCGCTCGATCGCCATGCCGACGCCGAATACCGTCAGCGGCATCCCGCGCTTCTCGAATTCGCGCAGGATGCGCCACACGCCGGCCCGCGAACCGTATTCGTAGATCGACTCCATGCTCATGTGGCGGTCCGGATACGCGGCCGCGCCGACGATTTCGGACAGGAACTGCTCGGAGCCCGGATCGCCGTGCAGCACGCAGTTCTCGCCGCCCTCCTCGTAGTTCAGCACGAATTGCACGGCGACGCGGGCGCGCCCCGGCCAGTTCGCCTGCACGGGATGGCGGCCGTAGCCGATCAGGTCGCGAGGATAGTTGGGATCGAGTGACATGGTTCGAATGCAACGAAAGCTTGCTGAAATAATGGGTTCGCATCGACCGCGCGGAGGCCGGAGGCCGGCCGCGCAAGCCAATGCGATGACGGCCCAGTGTAGCGAAAACGTCCATACGCGCCCATACAGCGGCGCAGATAGTGCGTGTCAGACGGTGTGTATGTGCGGTTGCGGCAAATTCGGGACCGATTCCGCCGGATCCCCGTCCGGCGGGCTGAAGCGGGCGAACGCGCCGTCGTAGCGCTTCGGCAGCGGCCGCGCATAGTCGCCGCGCTTCGCGGTCGCGAGGCGCAGCGAAACGAGCGCCTCGGCCCACTTGACGGCCGCCGTGACGCCCTCGACCACCGGCGCGCCTATCTGCTGCTCGATCTCGTGCGCGAACTCGGCCATCCCCGCGCAACCGAGCACGATCGCGTCGGCGCCGTCCTCGTCGAGCGCGCGCCGGCATTCGTCGACGATGATCCGGCGCGCGGCCGACCCCGGCCGGTCGAGTTCGAGCACCGCGACGTCGGTCGCGCGCACGTTGCGGCAGAACCGCTTCATCCCGTAACGCTCCGCGAGGTGCCACGCCATCCCGCAGGTGCGCGCCAACGTCGTGACGACCGAGAAGCCCGGCGCGAGCACGCTCGCCGCATGCATCGCCGCCTCGGCGATGCCGATCACCGGCCCGCGCGCGAGCTCGCGCGCCGCGTAGAGGCCCGGATCGCCGAAGCACGCAATCACGTACGCATCGAAGCCGTCGCGTTCGCCCTGCACGATCTCGGCAAGCAGCCCGGGCGTCGCGAGCGCCTCGTCGTAATACCCTTCGATCGACGGCGGCCCCATCGGCGGGCTCACGGCGACGATCTCCGTGCCGGCGGCCGCGACGTCGCTCGCGCAGCGGCCCATCGCGTCGGTCATCCGCTGCGTCGTATTCGGATTGATCAATCGGATCTTCATCGCACGCTCCTCAGGCCTTCGTGTTCACGAGCAGCCGGTAGAACACGAAGCCGAGCCCCGCGCCGATGAACCACGAGAAGTTCGCGACGCCCTGCCAGCCCGGCACCATCACGCACACGACCGCGATCACGGCGGCAGGCAGCAGCGCGGCGAGCGCGCGGCGGTTCACGCCGCCCGTGTACCAGTACGTGCCGCTTTCCGACATCGTGTACAGGTCGTCGCGCACGAGCCGGCCGCGCTTGACGAGGTAGAAGTCGGCGATCAGCACGCCGTACAGCGGGCCGATGAACGCGCCGAGCACGTCGAGCGTGTAGTGGATCACGGCCGGGTTGTTGAACAGGTTCCACGGCGTGATGAAGATCGACGCGACGGCCGCGAGCATCCCGCCCGCCCGCCAGCTGATCAGGCGCGGCGCGACGTTCGAGAAGTCGAACGCGGGCGACACGAAGTTCGCGACGATGTTGATGCCGATCGTCGCGATCGTGAACGTCAGCGCGCCGAGGATCACCGCGGTCGGATGATCGATGCGGCCGACCGTCTCGACGGGATCGGTGATGAGTTCGCCGAACACGGGCAACGTCGCAGCCGTCGTGATCACCGTGACGAGCGAGAACGCGAGGAAGTTGACGGGCAGTCCCCAGAAATTGCCGCGCTTCACTTCGCCGAACGAGCGGCAGTAGCGCGAGAAATCGCCGAAGTTCAGCATCGGCCCTGAGAAGTACGACACGACGAGCGACACGGCCGTGATCATCACCGGGATCACTTCCGCGCCGTGATACTTGACGCCGCCGAGGTTGATGCCGATGTTGCGCCAGCCCGCGCGCCACACCATGTAGCCGGCCAGGATGAACATCACGACATAGACGGCCGGGCCCGCGAAATCGATGAACTTCTTGATCGTCTCCATCCCGTTCCAGAACACGAACGCCTGCAGCACCCACAGCAGCATGAAACCGGCCCAGCCGACCGCCGACAGCCCGAGGAAGCCGTAGTGATGGACGTCCGCGTAAGGCAGCCATTGCGGGACGAACTTCAGCACGACGATCACAAGCGCGCTCGACGCGAGATAGGTCTGGATGCCGTACCACGCGATCGCGATCAGCCCGCGGATCACGGCCGGCACGTTCGCTCCTAGCACGCCGAACGTCGCGCGGCACGCGACCGGGTACGGCACGCCGATCTGCTGGCTCGGCCGCGCGATCAGGTTGCACAGCAGGTTCACGAAGCCGATCCCGACGATCAGCGCGATCAGCACCTGCCAGCTCGTCAGCCCGAGCGCGAACAGGCTGCCGGCGAACACGTAGCCGCCGACGCTGTGCACGTCCGACATCCAGAATGCGAAGATATTGTACGAGCCCCACGTCTGATTTTTAAGGGGTGCCAAATCTTCGTTGTACAGACGTTCGCTGTAACCATCCGGCAGCGCCGGGTCGCCGCCCTCGCCGCCTTCTTCCGCCGGATACGCGCTGTCGTGCGCCACACTGAACTGAGCCATGACTTCTCCTTGATGCGACCGGATGGCCGCTCCACCGTCATCGATATCGCTCCGGATCGTCGCCCGGAGTCGGACCAGCGGCCCGCGGCGACAACCGCAAGCCTGCATTGCTCTCGTTCTGTGGCGCGCGGCCGGGTTCGCGTCGCCGCTCAGGCGCCGCCGAACACTTCGCGCAAATCGACCTGCCCTTGCGCGGGCCGGTCCAGCATCTTCAGTTCGACATGCTGCAGGTGGTGCGCCATCAGCGTCACCGCCCGCTTCGGTTCGCCCGCCTCCAGCGCGGCGAGGATCTCGTCGTGGTCGTCGCACGAGCACGGGCTGCGCCCGTGCGATTCGTACAGCGCCGACATCAGCGTCGAGCGTGCGACGAGCCCCTCGAGGCACTCGCTGAGCGTCGCATTGCCCATCAGCGTAGCGAGCGCCGTATGGAATTCGCCCGACAGCCGGATCCATGCCGCGAAGTCGTGCCGCTCGAACGCCTTGCGTTCCTTGTCGATCAGCGCGGCGACCCCCTTCAGCCGCTTGGCGCCGGGCCCGGTCGCGAGCCGCTCGACGACGGCAAGCTCGATGATCCGGCGCATCTCGAACACCTCGTGCACGTCCTGCAGCGTCGGGCTCGCGACGAACGCGCCGCGGTTCGGCTCGAGCTCCACCAGCTTGTCGGTCGCGAGCTGCGCGAGCGCCTGGCGGATCGTCCCGCGCTTCACGCCGAACACGTCGCAAAGCTGCGCCTCCGTCAGCTTCGCGCCGGGCGCGAGCCGATGCTCGAGGATCGCCGTGCGGATTCGCTCGGCAATCGCTTCGGGACTGGCTGCGCCGGACGGGTGGGGATCGGGCTCGTTCATGATCTGCATCGCGTAATGGTCCTCATCGTAGAACGGACATAAAGATTGTCAACAATTCTTTTCCGGAATTTCGCACAATCGGCGTGCATCGACGCGACCCCGCTCGGTGCAGGATGCGCAAAATCCATGCACATCAAGCCTGACAGGCATGACAGAGGTACTTCTCGCCGTATACCCTCCCGGCCATTTTGTTGACAAAACTAGTGCACGACCCGGTGACGATCCTGTTGGCGTCAGCCGGAATTTCAGACCGTTAGTTGCACACTTACATAAAGAAAAAAGGCGGAAACCCGCCTTTCGATCGACTGTGCCGGCATCAGCCGAGATGCGGATAGTCCGACAGCGTGAGCCGGAAACCGTGCGCATTCGCGACCAACTGCGCCTGTGCGCCGAACGGCAGCGTCAGCAGGTCGGGCACGTGGCCGAACTGGAGTCCCGTGACAACCGGGATCCCGACCACCGCGCGCACCTGGTCGATCATCGCCTGCATGTCGTAGCCATTGTCGTACTCGAACGGCCGTGCGCCGGTGAACTGACCGAGCACGAGCGCCTGCTGGCGCGCGAGCAACCCCGACAGGTGCAGTTGATAGATCATCCGCTCGATCCGGAACGGCTGCTCGTTGACGTCCTCGATGAACAGGATGCCGCCCTCGATGTCGGGCATGTACGGCGTGCCGATGAGCGACGTGAGGATCGCGAGGTTGCCGCCCCACAGCGTGCCCGTCACGTTCACGGTCTGCACCTGCGGCGCTTCGGCGATGATCGTCGTGCTCGGCTGCGTCAGCGTCTGCCAGAAATGCTGCATCGTGAAGTCGCTCGGCGTTTCCGCGCCGAAGTCGGCGGACAGCATCGGGCCGCCGAACGTCTTGATGCGCGCCTTCGCATACAGCGCGAGCTGGATCGCCGTGAAGTCGCTGTGACCGATGAGCGCGACCGGCTGGTCGCGCAGCCTGCGTTCGAGCCCGCGATAGTCGAGCCCGTGCAGGATGCGCGCGGCGCCATAGCCGCCGCGCACCGCGAGTGCGATGTCCGGCAACGGCCGCTCGGGATCGGCGAGACGGTTCAGGTCGCCTGCCCGCTCGCCGTCGGTGCCGCCGAAGCGCTGGAAGCGCCGCTGCGTCGCGTCGATGTTCTCGATGCGTTGCTGCGCGGTGCTGAGGCGCTCGAGCGCGCGATTGATCGCGTCGGGATCGTGCGGATAACCGGACGGCGCCAGCAGGCGGATGGTGTAGGACGCGGCGGGCTGGAAGGACATGGCGAAAGGTGTCGGGTCGTCAAACCTGCTTAGAGGGTCCGAACCGTCTCCGGTTCACGGAACAGAGCGCGCCCGGCCCGCTCGGGGCGACGGGCGTGGCCGGTGCACCTATGACGCGCCGGATTCGGCGTCGCGGGCCAGCCGTGCGGCGCGCAGCGCGCGACGGCGCTCGGCGAAGAACGACTTCAGCGCGGCGCCGCACTCGTCGGCAAGCACGCCGCCGGTCACGTCTGTCTGGTGGTTGAGTTGCGGATTGGCGAACGCGTCGATCACGCTGCCGCATGCGCCGGTCTTCGGATCGGCGGCGCCGTAGACGACCCGCGTGATGCGCGCATGCATGATCGCGCCCGCGCACATCAGGCACGGCTCGAGCGTCACGTACAGCTCGCAGCCGGGCATCCGGTAATTCTGCAGATGCTGTGCGGCCATGCGCAGCGCGGCCATTTCCGCATGGGCCGACGGGTCATGCCCGCCGATCGGATGGTTGAAGCCGCGTGCGATCACTTCGTCGCCGCGCACGAGCACCGCGCCGACCGGCACTTCGCCGGCCGCGCGCGCCTCTTCGGCGGCGGCCTGTGCGAGACGCATGAAATGCAGGTCGCGCGCCGATACGGGCGCGGCTTCGGGAGCAGGAGAATCGGTGGCGGCTTTGGCTGCCGGGGCGGCCGCCGATCGGGCTGCGTCGTGCAGCGCGTCGGACGTCACATCGGCCCCGCTTCGGCGGGCGCATCGTCGAGCCCGCGCTCGCACAGGCGTTCCGCGATGCGCCGGCAGTAGTCGCGCGGCATCACCATCGGGCCGCCGCGCAACGATTCGAGCGCCATGTCGAGCGCCAGGATCTTCGCCTGCAGCCGGCAGCGCGCGGCACGGTCGCTGACCGCCTGCACTTCGTCATGCAGGTTGCGCAGCGCGCGCAATTGCTCGACAGCCGGCGGCACGAAGCCCGCGTTCTTCAGGATACGGTTGGCCACCCGCACCTCCTCGGGCACGAGCAGGTCGTCGTCCAGCACTTGTGGCGCGCCGGTACCCGGCAAATCGTCGAACTCTCCCCGCGCTGCGGCGGCGGCAATACGCTGTTCGACCAGGGCGTCAAGCAATCTCATCAGTCAATCGGAACAATGCGGCAGCCGAATTCTAGCAGGGTGACGCGGGTATGACAGGTACTTCGAATATATGCTCAACATTGTGTTTTTTAGGGGCCGAATCGCGACGCATGCGCGCCGATCGGTGTCACTTGCCGCTCTGCTGCGCCGCAGCGGGCTAAGCGCCGTCCGGACACCGGCAAATGCAAGCGGTGTCGGGCCCTGTTTTTTATTTGCGACGATGCGGGCCGAACCTCGCCAATCCGGCGAAACGGCGGTCGCCCCGCTTTCGTTGCCGGGTCAAGCGGCCACCGTTTCCGGCCGCGCTTTCGCAAACGGGCGGAACATCATCGCGATCAGGAACGCGCCGAGGCCGATCGCGAACGAACCGATGTACAGCCAGCCATAGCTGCCGAACGTATCGACGATCAGGCCGCCGGCGACGGGCCCCGCGGCCATCCCGAGGCTGCCGGCCATCGCGCAGCCGCCGATCACGGTGCCCATCATCCGCAGCGGGAAATTCTCGCGCGCGAGCACCGAATACAGCGGCATCACGCCCGCATAGATGAAGCCGAACAGCGTCGCGACCGCGTAGAACCCGTCGAGCGTGCGCACGAAGTAGTAACCGAGCGCGCCGAGCGCCTGTGCGAGCAGCCCGGCCACCAGCATGCGCTTCGCGCCGACGCGGTCGCCGAGGAGCCCGAACGCGATCCGGCCGCCCATGCCCGCGAGCCCTTCGACGCTGTAGATCGACACCGCGACGATCAGCGGGATCCCGCATGTCACCGCGTAGCTGACCGTATGGAAGATCGGGCCCGAGTGGGTCGCGCAGCAGAAGAAATTGGTCAGCAGCAGCACCATGAACTGCGGCGAACGCAACGCGTCCGCGACCGACATCGCCGCGGGCGCGCCGGCCGGCAGAGGTGCCGCGTGCGTGCCGTCGAGCGCGGGCGCCCGGCGCACCAGCAGCGACGCCGGAATCATCACGACGGCCGCCAGCGCGGCGATGAGCAGCATCGACGTGCGCCAGTCGTATGCCGACACGAGCCACGCGGCCAGCGGCGACATCGTCATCGGCGCCATCCCCATGCCGGCCGACACGAGCGACACCGCCAGGCTGCGGTGCGTGTCGAACCAGCCCGTCACGCACGCCATCATCGGCACGAATACCGCGGCCGTCGCGCTGCCGACCGCGAGGCCGAAGGTCAGCTGGAACGCGAGCAGCGACGGCGCGCGGCTCGCCAGCGCCAGGCTCGCCGACAGCAGGACGGCGCCCGTCACGACGACCGCGCGCGTGCCGATGCGGTCCGACAGGCTGCCCCACCCCATGCTCGCGAAGGCCATTGCAACGAAGCCGAGCGTCATTGCGCCGGAAATTCCGGTCATCGACCAGCCCGTGTCGCGCGCAATGGACCGCAGGAACACGGGCAGCGAAAACATCGCGCCGACCGCGATGCAGCCCATCAGGCCGCCCGCGACGACGATCACCCAGCGGTATCGAGAATCCGGCATTGGGCGTCTCCTTGCTCGTTTCGGTAATCCTCGGGAACCGGGCGCCTGTTGCCGCGCGCGGCGGCATGTGCAGTTGGCCGCATCGACGCTATCGCGAGCCCGGTCGACATGGATACGACGGGCGACGCATCGGGAAATCGACAGGCGCGGCGCACACGCCGGCCGATTTTTTATTGTCGGCCAATCCGCGCGGCCGACAAGGGGCAGATCGGGCCAACACCGGACGCGGGACCGCCCGTTCGGTCCGCAGCTTGCCGCCCGGCTTTTCCGGAATCGGAAAGTCGAAATCAGAAATCGTTGGTTGGGGCCAGCGATCGCGCTGACTACACTCGAGCGATCTTGTCATAACAAGTTGACCGATGACCCCACCCAACGTCGTGCCGCTGTCGGCGGCCCCGCTCTACGTGCAGATCAAGGACACGCTGCGCGCGCGCATTCTCGACGGCACCCATGCGCCGCACAGCCGGATGCCTTCCGAGCACGAACTCTGCGCAATGTTCGACGTCAGCCGCATCACGGTGCGCCAGGCGCTCGGCGACCTGCAGAAGGAAGGCCTGCTGTTCAAGCTGCACGGCAAGGGCACGTTCGTGTCGAAGCCGAAGGCGTTCCAGAACGTGACGTCGCTGCAGGGCTTTGCCGAGGCGATGTCGTCGATGGGCTATGAGATCGTCAACCAGCTGCGCAGCTTCCGCACCGTCAAGGCCGATCGTCATCTCGCGACCAAGCTGAACGTGCCGGAAGGCGCGCCGCTCGTCGAGATTCACCGCGTGCGGCTGCTGAACCGCGAGCCGGTGTCGCTCGAACAGACCTGGGTGCCCGAAGCGCTCGGCAAGCGCCTCGCGGGCGCCGATCTCGCGACCCGCGACATCTTCCTGGTCCTGGAAAACGACTGCGGCATCCCGCTCGGTCATGCCGACGTGTCGATCGACGCGATCCTCGCCGACGACGAGATCGTCGACGCGCTGCACGTCGAGGAAAGCAGCCCCGTGCTGCGCATCGAGCGCCTCACGCACGACGCGTCGGGCGCGCCGATCGACTACGAATACCTCTACTTCCGCGGCGACGCCTTCCAGTACCGGTTGCGCATCGACCGGCAGAAGGCGCGCAAACCTGCAAGGAACCCTCGATGAATACCCATGTGCACGAATACGACGTCGTCGTGGTCGGCGGCGGCACGGCCGGCCCGATGGCAGCGATCAAGGCGAAGGAGCGCGACCCGTCCTTGCGCGTGCTGCTGCTCGAGAAGGCCAACGTAAAGCGCAGCGGCGCGATCTCGATGGGCATGGATGGCCTGAACAACGCGGTGATCCCCGGACATGCGACGCCCGAGCAGTACACGCGCGAGATCACGGTCGCCAACGACGGCATCGTCGACCAGGAAGCCGTCCATGCGTATGCGCAGCACAGCTTCGCGACGATCGAGCAGCTCGACCGCTGGGGCGTGAAGTTCGAGAAGGACGGCACCGGCGACTACGCCGTGAAGAAGGTTCATCACATGGGTTCGTACGTGCTGCCGATGCCGGAAGGACACGACATCAAGAAAGTGCTGTACCGGCAGCTGAAGCGCGCGCGCATCGCGATCACGAACCGGATCGTCGCGACGCGCGTGCTGACCGACGCGCAGGGCCGCGCGAGCGGCGTGCTCGGCTTCGACTGCCGCACCGCGGATTTCCACGTGATCCGCGCGAAAGCCGTGATTCTCTGCTGCGGCGCGGCCGGCCGCCTCGGGCTGCCGGCGTCGGGCTACCTGATGGGCACGTACGAGAACCCGACCAACGCGGGCGACGGCTATGCGATGGCCTATCACGCGGGCGCCGCACTCGCGAATCTCGAATGCTTCCAGATCAATCCGCTGATCAAGGACTACAACGGCCCCGCGTGCGCCTACGTGACGGGTCCGCTCGGCGGCTTCACCGCGAACGGCAAGGGCGAACGCTTCATCGAATGCGATTACTGGAGCGGTCAGATGATGTGGGAGTTCTACCAGGAATTGCAAAGCGGCAACGGCCCCGTGTTCCTGAAACTCGACCATCTCGCGGAAGAAACGATCCGGACCATCGAGCAGATCCTGCATACGAACGAGCGGCCGAGCCGCGGCCGCTTCCACGCGGGGCGCGGGACCGACTACCGAAACCGGATGGTCGAGATGCACATCTCCGAGATCGGCTTCTGCAGCGGCCACAGCGCATCCGGCGTGTATGTGAACGCGCGCGCGGAAACGACCGTGCCGGGGCTCTACGCGGCTGGCGACATGGCGGCCGTCCCGCACAACTACATGCTCGGCGCGTTCACGTACGGCTGGTTCGCCGGACAGAACGCGGCCGACTACGTAGCCGGCCGCGACCATGCGCCGGTGGACGACGAACAGGTCGACGCCGAGCGCGCTCGCGTGCTTGCCCCGCTTTTGCGCGAGCGCGGCCTGGCGCCGGCGCAGGTCGAGTACAAGCTGCGCCGCATGGTGAACGACTACCTGCAACCGCCGAAGGTGACGCGCAAGATGGAGATCGGGCTGCAACGCTTTGACGGCATTACTGAGGATATCGAAGAGATGAAGGCGAACCATCCGCACGAACTGATGCGCGCGGCCGAAGTGCGCGCGATCCGGGACTGCGCGGAAATGGCCGCGCGCGCGTCGCTGTTCCGCACCGAGAGCCGCTGGGGGCTGTACCACCATCGCGTCGACTTTCCGCACCGCAACGACGCCGAATGGTTCTGCCATACATGGCTGCGCAAGGACGCCGACGGCGCGATGCGCAGCGAGAAGCGGCCGGTCGAGCCGTACATCGTGCCGCTTGCCGACGACGAGCGCGGCGCCTACGCGCATCTGCGCATCCGCGAACCGGCCGCGCTCGCGGCCGCCCTCTGAGGAGCCGTACCGTGTCCCATACCCCGCACGACATCTTCCTGCGCAGCAGCGCGCCCGTCACGATCGACGAGGCACTGTGCATCGCCGACAAGGGCTGCACCGTCTGCGTCGACGTGTGCCCGCTCGACCTGCTCGCGATCGACGTGACCAAGGGCAAGGCCTATATGCAGTTCGACGAATGCTGGTACTGCATGCCATGCGAGCGCGATTGCCCGACCGGCGCCGTCAAGGTCGACATCCCTTACCTGCTGCGCTGACACGGCGCGCCACCCGCGCGCCGCTTCCACACTACCGGACTCACGACACATGAAAAGAATGCTACGGATGTTCCGCCTGCTCGCCGCATCGATCGCGGTCGCGGCCACCGGTTTCGCGCATGCGGAGACGATCCGCATCGCGATCGGAACGCAGGATACGACGATCAATTGCGCGACCGGCGGCCTGCTGATCCGCGAACTGCATCTGCTCGACAAGTACCTGCCGCACACCGGCAAGTATCAGGACGTGAAGTACGACGTGCAGTGGAAGGATTTCACGTCCGGCGCGCCGCTGACCAACGAGATGGTCGCCGGCAAGCTCGACTTCGGCGCGATGGCCGATTTCCCCGGCGCGCTGAACGGCGCGGCGTTCCGCAAGGCCGGCCGCCGCAGCGTGTTCATCACCGTGCTGGACGGCAGCATCGACGGCAGCGGCAACGGGATCGTCGTGCCGTCGAATTCGACGGTGCGCGGGCTGGCCGACCTGAAGGGCAAGACGATCTCGGTGCCGTTCGCATCGACCGCGCACGGCATGCTGCTGCGCGCAATCAAGGCCCAGGGCTGGAACCCCGACACCGACGTGAACATCGTCACGCAGGCGCCCGAAGTGGCCGGCAGCGCGCTGAAGGCGAACAAGATCGACGCGCATGCGGACTTCGTGCCGTTCGCCGACCTGTTCCCGTACCGCGGCATCGCGCGCAAGATCTACGACGGCGCGCAGACCCACGCGCCGACCTTCCACGGTGCGCTCGTCGACGCGGATTACGCGCGGCGCTATCCGGAAATCGTGGTGGCCTATCTGCGCGCCGCGATCGAAGCGAACCGCTTGCTCGCGCAGAACCCGGAAAAGTACAGCCTGCTGATCGAGAAGGTCACCGGCATCGAGGCGCCGGTCGACTACCTGTATCACGGGCCGCTCGGCATCCAGACCCGCGACCTGACGTGGAAGCCCGAATACCGGCAAGCGGTCGCGACGGCCATCGATACGCTGAAGCTGCTGAAGAAGACCGACACCGCGCCCGACCCCGCGACGTTCGTCGACGATCGCTATATCCGTGCGGCGTTCAAGGCGTCCGGGCTCGACTACGACGCGGCGCTGAAACACTACGGCAAGCAGTCGCTCGTCGCGAACGATGCGTCGACCGGCAAGCCGATCCGCGACTTCAACGACGTCGCGCAGGTCTGGCTCGCCGGCGACGAAGCCGTGCGCCACTATGCCAGCCCCGCAGCCGCCTTTGCGGCGCTCGGCAAGCTCGGCCCGTCCGCGAAGGTGCGCGCGGTGTTCGTGCACGACCATGCCAGCGGCCTGAAGCTGTTCGCCGACCAGGCGTGGTACGTAAAGGACGCGCACGGCGTGCTCACCGCGTTCCTGCTGAAGTCGGGCGCCGACGCGTACGCGCAGCAGGTATCGGGCGCGGTGGTTGACTATGCGGTCGCGAAGACCGTCACCGCGCAGGCGCTCGCCGCGCGCTGAGCGTCGCGCGCCCGCCTCTTTCCATTCGTCGACACCGGACTTCCGCATGGCCGCCACCCTCGACCTCGTCAAACGCCGCCTCACCGACGCACCGCGCAGCGGTGACGCCCGCTCGCCGCATTTCGCCGCGCGCCGCCGCCCGACACCGATGCGCCGCCGCGCATGGCGTTTCGCATCGCTCGCCGCCTGCATCGCGCTGTGGCAAGCGGCCGTCCACTGGCGGCTGTCGCTCGGCATCGTCACGTTCGCGAACGTGCCCGCGCCGGCCGACGTCGGCCCCGCGCTGGCATCGTTCCTGCAATCGCCGAAGCTGCCGATGCACCTGTTCGCGAGCATCACGCGCGTGCTGGCCGGCTTCGTCGCGGCGGCAGTCGCCGGCATCGGCCTCGGACTCGCGATCGGCCGCTATCGCGCGCTCGAGGACACGCTGCTGCCGCCACTCGAGATGCTGCGGCCGATTCCGGCCGTCGCGTGGATTCCGCTCGCGATCCTGATGTTTCCGTCGTCGGAGCTGAGCATGATGTTCATCACGTTCGTCGGCGCGCTGTTCCCGATCCTGCTCAATACCGTGCATGGCGCCGAAGCCGTCGACCCGCGGCTCGTCGCGACCGCGCGCAGCCTCGGCACGCGCGGCCTCGCGCTCTATGCGGAAGTGATCCTGCCCGGCGCCGCGCCGTCGATCTTCACGGGCCTGTCGATCGGGATGGGCACCGCGTGGTTCTGCCTCGTCACGGCCGAGATGATCGCGGGTCAGTACGGTATCGGCTATTTCACGTGGGAATCCTATACGTTGCAGAACTACCCGGACATCGTGGTCGGCATGGCGCTGATCGGCCTGCTCGGGATGGGCAGCAGCCTGCTCGTCAAGCGCATCGGCGCGGCGCTCACGCCGTGGTACGCACCGCGCGGAGGCCGGCCATGAGCGCCGCGGACAGGACATCGACCGCACCCGGCCGCGTCGGCGTGCGCGCACTGACGATCGAACTCGGCCCGCCGCATGCGCGCTTCGCGGCGCTCGATGCGCTCGACGTCGACATCGCGCCCGGCGAATTCGTCTGCGTGCTCGGGCCGTCCGGCTGCGGAAAATCGACGCTGCTCGGCGCGCTCGCCGGCCACGTCGCCGCCACGCACGGCGAGATCGTCGTCGACGGCGAACCGGTCGACCGCCCGCATCCCGATCGCGGGCTCGTGTTCCAGCAGCACACGCTGTTTCCGTGGAAGCGCGTGATCGACAATGTCGCGTTCGGCCTGAAGATGAAAGGCGTGCCCGCGCACGAACGCCGCCGCGAAGCGGCCGAACTGCTCGAACTCGTCGGGCTCGGCGGCTTCGGCGCGCACTACCCCGCGCAGCTTTCCGGCGGCATGCAGCAGCGCGTCGAGATCGCCCGCGTGCTGATCAACCGGCCGCGCGTGCTGCTGATGGACGAGCCGTTCGGCGCGCTCGACGCGCAGACGCGCCGGATGATGCAGACGCTGCTGCTCGACATCTGGTCGCGCATCGGCACGACCGTGCTGTTCGTCACGCACGACATCGAGGAAGCGCTGTTTCTCGGCGACCGCATCCTGATGCTGTCGCCGCGGCCCGCGCGCATCGTCGCCGACATCCGCGTGCCGCTCGCGCGGCCCCGCACCGACGACAGCACGACCGAGCCCTCGTTCGTCGACATCAAGCGCCGCTGTCTCGCGCTGTTGCGCAACGCCGCGTGAGCGTGCGTGCCTGCCCATTCACCGCACCGACTTTTTTCCATGACCGCTTCTTCCTCCGCTTTCCCGCTGCCCGGCGTGCCGGCCGCCGATCATGCCGCGCCCGTCGCGCGCCTCGCCGCAGCCGATGCAACGGTGCGCCGCATCGCGCTGCTCGAACTCGCCGATCTCGAGGCGCCCGAACTCGTGCCGTCGTTCGTCGCGGCGCTGCGCGACGACCCGTCGGCCGACGTGCGCAGCGAGGCCGCGCGCGTGCTCGACGCATGGGAGCAGCCCGATGTCGTCGACGCGCTGTGCCACGCGCTGCTCGATCCGGACGACGGCGTGCGCACGACTGCCGCGCAGAGCCTGTCCGAACTGAAGAACGCGGCATCGGGCGCCGTGCTGTGCCGCTGGGCCGACCGGCCCGAGCCGTTCGTGCGCGGTGCCGTACTGCGCGGCTTGCGCGAATTGCGCGACCCCGACGCATTCGCGCCCGCGCTGCGCGCGCTCGACGCGAGCGCCGCTGCCATACGCGCCGAGGCAGTCGTCGTGCTCGGCTGGCTCAAGGACGGCCGCGCGCTGCCGCCGCTCGCCCGCGTCGCGACCACGGACGCCGATGCCGACGTGCGGCGCGCCGCGGTCGGCGCGATCGGGTTTGCAGCGGCCGGCGATACCACCGTCGTCACCGCGTTGCTCGCGGCGCTGCGTGACGTCGAATGGCAAGTGCGCGAAGAAGCGGCTGCCACGCTCGGCAAGCTGCGCGCCGCCGTTGCGCGTGACCCGCTCGTCGCCGCGCTCGACGACGATTACTGGCAAGTGCGCGTGCGCGCCGTCCGCGCGCTCGGGCAATTGCGCGATGCGGCCGCGGCATCGGCCGTCGTCGCGCTGCTCTCGCATGCGATCAGCAATCTGCGCAAGGAAGCCGCGCTCGCGCTCGGCGAATTGCGCGACCGGGCGACGCTGCCCGCGCTGCACGACGCGCTCGACGATCGCGACCCCGAAGTACGCAAGGCCGTGCGGATCGCCATCGGACAGATCGACGAGGCGCCGCGATGATCGCGCCGACAGAAATCGCACTCGATCACCCGGCACGCGCACTGACGCTGCACTGGCCCGACGGCGCCACGCAACGCATCGGCTATGCGCGGTTGCGCAGCGATTGCCCGTGCGCGGAATGCCGAAAGGTCCGGTTCGACGGCGGCCACATCGACGCGCGGCCGGGCCTGACGCTCGACGGCGTGGAAGCGCTCGGCTACGGTGTACGCTTCCTGTTCGGCGACGGCCATGCACGCGGTATTTATCCGTGGCCGTACCTGGCGGGCCTCGCGTAGCGGCGATAACGCGGCTTCCGCGGTCGCCCGGGCCAGATGGCAGGCGGGCGAAAACGCTGCGATACTGACGCCCACGATCGTCGCCACCTACAGTGGGAGCAGCGCCATGCAAACCGCAGTCGGATTCATCGGCCTCGGCGTGATGGGCACGCCGATGGCGCTCACTCTCGCACGGGCCGGCACGCCGCTCTTCGTGTGGAGCATCGGCGCCGCGTCGCCGCTGCTCCACATCTGCCACCCGCTCTACGGCGAAACCGAGCAGGCCGGACATGGCGCGGCCGACATGGTCGCCGTGATCCGTGCGATCGAACGACGTTCCGGGAACGCCCGGTGATCCGCGTGGCGGCAAGATCGAGCCGGGCGAGCCGCTCGCGGATGCGGTCGTACGCGAGATCGCGGAAGAGACGACGGTCGACGTGGAAGCGCTCGACATCTTCACCGCGCTGGACGCGTTCGATTACGATGCACACGGCGCCGTGCGCCAGCATTTCATCATGGTCGCGGTGCTGTGCAGATGGCTGCGCGGCACGCCGGCCGCCGGCGACGATGCACTCGACGCACGCTGGTTCGGCATCGACGAACTCGCCCGCGACGATTTGCCGATGAGCGCGGGCGTGCGCGACGTCGCGCGACGGGCAATCGAGCGGGCGGCGGAGCTGGGCAACGCGCGTCCGCCATCCGCCTAACACTTCCGCGTCGCTTGCGCATCACCGCGATGCGTTCGTTCCGTCACGGAGCCGGCTATCTGTCGAGCGCCGGATCACAACATATCAAACCATGATCAGAATTCGACAATCCACCGAGACCGACGGCACACGCGTGCTGGATATCTGGCGCAACGCCGTCGATGCCACGCATCACTTCCTGAGCGACGACGATCGTCGTTCAATCGAATCCGAAGTCGTCGCGTTTCTGCCGGGCGCACCGCTCGATCTGGCCGTCGACGAAACCGATCGTCCGATCGGCTTCATGCTGCTCGACGGCAGCCACATGGAAGCGCTATTCGTCGATCCCGCACACCATGGCGCGGGGGTCGGCCGGCGGCTGATCGAAGAAGCGCTCAAGCGCCATCCCGACCTGTCGACCGACGTCAACGAACAGAACGAAGCGGCGGCCGGATTTTATGAGCGGCTCGGATTCGAGCGCTGCGGGCGATCGGAGCGGGATGGACAAGGACGCCCTTATCCGCTGATTCACCTTCGTTATCGCGGTGACGATCGGGACTGAACCGGCGGCCCGGCGAGCAAGGGACACTGCACCGGCCCGGTCCGGATACGCTGAAAACGACACCGCACTTGCGGCGTCACGATCATCCCGACGGGCCGCCGGTCGTCAGCGGCCAGCGCCCCAACACGTCGTAGTGCGACCTGTTGAGCCAGCTGTCGATCAGGACGAATTCGCATACGGTCCAGGTAATCGGCTCGATTCTGTACTCATCGGGCCTCCGTGCGCCATACAGCAGCGTCACGTGCGGGGTGAAACTCGAGGGAAAAACGCGCACGCCTACCCGTTTCAGCGCGTCTCGCAACTGCCGTCGAAAATCGATCAAGTCTTCCAGATCGGCCTGTCCCATCAGCACCAGCGGCTGATGACCGGGCCGCCCGTTGAAGCTGACGATCTTGTCGAACCTCACGGAGAAAGACCGCACAGCCACGCGGTCCGCCACCGCACGTGCCCGCGCAAGGGTGGCACCCGGCACATAAGCGAAATCGCCTAGAGAACCCAGCGTGACATGCAGACGCTCGGTGCTCAACGGACTGTCCTGCTCCAGTTGCATGCTTTTGGCTATGCCGGCAATGCGCACAGCCGTGGCCGGATCCGGCATCACGGCGAAAAAGAAGCGGTGCACGGGAACCGGCGGCGGCGTATCGAATCCGGGTAGCGTCAGTTGAGTCACGGCAGCATGTCCGACAGGCCTGGAGCGAGATTTCATTATCGTCAATCGGAAGCCGGCCCGCGCGCCGCTCGATGAATCTGCCGTTCGCGAGCACGAAGATGCTACCCTCTCGGCCAAACTCGACATCCTCTGATGAAGCATCCGAATTCAACCATGCAAACCGTCGCGGTACTGGACTTCGAAACAACCGGGCTATCGCCGAATCTGGGCGACCGTGCGACCGAAATTGCCGTCATCCTGCTGCGCGACGGGCAAGTCGTCGACCGTTTCCAGAGTTTGATGAATGCAGGCAGACGCATCCCGTCCGATGTCGTCGCGCTCACCGGCATCACGAACGATATGATCGCATCGGCTCCCCCGGCGTCAAAAGTCATGAAAGAAGCGGCGGCGTTCGTCGGCAAGCATGCCGTCGTGGCCCACAACGCCGGTTTCGATAAACGGTTCTGGCAGTCAGAGCTCGGGCTTCTTGACATGTCAGCCGAGCACGCCTTTGCTTGCACCATGCTCGTGGCGAGACGTGTCTACCCGGACGCTCGGAGTCACCGCCTGTCGAGCCTGGCCGAGATGCTGCAGTTGCCGAAATCGGGCCGTGCTCACCGGGCGATGGTCGACGCCGAGATGGCCAGTCATCTGTGGTGCCGGTTGCAGCACGATATTGCCCGGACTTACGGACTGGATCGTATCGATCACGCTCTCATGACGCGTGTCCAGACGACGAGCAAGGCGAACGTGCCTATGTACTTGCGTTCGCTCGTACGAACGCACACATGAGATCGAGTTGTTGAAATCGACGACGGGAAGGGATCCGCGTTGGCCAAACGAATTGCCGCGCCCCGAATGCCGATCCGGAGAACGGAGACACGACGTTTCTTGACTCACGCAATGCGTCAATGCAAAACGGCTTGGCAACTGCCAAGCCGTTTCTTGTCCAACTCTGCGACTGGACAGCAAACGAACTGACCCAGCAATCCGCTTACGAACTATCGCGACATCAACACATGCGCAGCGACGAGAGCGGAATCAAGCGCTGATTCTGCAGGAATGATCACTCCCACTCGATCGTCGCCGGCGGCTTCCCCGAGATGTCGTACACCACCCGATTGATCCCGCGCACCTCGTTGATGATCCGGTTCGACGCGCGGCCGAGCAGCGCGTACGGCAGGTGCGCCCAGTGCGCGGTCATGAAGTCGGTCGTCTGCACCGCGCGCAACGACGTCACGTAGTCGTACGTACGGCCATCGCCCATCACGCCGACCGACTTGACCGGCAGGAACACCGCGAACGCCTGGCTCGTCAGGTCGTACCAGCTCTTGCCGACGTCGGCCTCGCCGCACAGGCCGGCAGCCGCATCCTGCGCGGTCGCGGTCGTGTTGCGCAGTTCCTCGATGAAGATCGCGTCCGCGCGACGCAGCAGGTCTGCATATTCGCGCTTCACTTCGCCGAGGATCCGCACGCCGAGGCCCGGGCCCGGGAACGGATGGCGGTACACCATCTCCGGCGGCAGGCCGAGCGCCACGCCCAGCTCGCGCACTTCGTCCTTGAACAGGTCGCGCAGCGGCTCGAGCAGCTTCAGGCCGAGCGTTTCCGGCAGGCCGCCGACGTTGTGGTGGCTCTTGATCGTCGTCGCCTTCTTCGTCTTCGTGCCGCCCGATTCAACCACGTCCGGATAGATCGTGCCCTGCGCGAGCCACTTCGCCTTCGACAGCTTCTTCGCTTCGGCCTGGAACACCTCGACGAACTCGCGGCCGATGATCTTGCGCTTCGCTTCCGGATCGGTCACGCCTGCCAGGTGGCCGAGGAACTGGTCGGCCGCGTCGACGTGCACGACCTTCGCATGCAGGCGGCCCTCGAACATGTCGAGCACCATCTGGCCTTCGTTCAGGCGCAGCAGGCCGTGGTCGACGAACACGCAGGTCAGTTGATCGCCGATCGCGCGATGGATCAGCGCGGCTGCGACGCTCGAATCGACACCGCCCGACAGGCCGAGAATCACTTCCTCGTCGCCCACCTGCTCGCGGATCTTCGCGACGGCTTCCTCGATGTGGTCGCGCATGACCCAGTCGGGCTGCGCGCTGGCGATCTGCAGCACGAAGCGTTCGATGATCTGGCGGCCCTTCACCGTGTGCGTGACTTCCGGGTGGAACTGCACCGCGTAGTAGCCGCGCGCTTCGTCGGCCATGCCGGCAATCGGGCAGCTCGGCGTCGACGCCATCAGCTGGAAGCCCGGCGGCAGCTCGGCGACCTTGTCGCCGTGGCTCATCCAGACCTTCAGCATCCCGTGGCCTTCGGCCGTCGTGAAATCCTCGATGCCGTCGAGCAGGCGCGTATGGCCGTGCGCGCGCATTTCCGCATAGCCGAATTCGCGATGGTCGCTCCACTCGACCTTGCCGCCAAGCTGCACGGCCATCGTCTGCATGCCGTAGCAGATGCCGAGCACCGGCACGCCGAGATCCCATACGGCCTGCGGCGCGCGCAGCTGATGGTCTTCGTACGTGCTCGCGTGGCTGCCCGACAGGATCACCGCCTTCGGCGCGAACTCGCGGACGAAGTCGTCGGATACATCGTTCGGGTGGATTTCGCAGTAGACGTGCGCTTCACGCACACGCCGCGCAATCAGTTGGGTGACTTGCGAACCGAAGTCGAGAATCAGGATTTTGTCGTGCATGGCTGCGGACGGGATGAAGAGAATAAGAAAAGCAGCGCATCATGCGCTGCATCAAGAGCATGGACGGCGGCGTCGGGCGGCAGGCGGCACGCGCGACGCATGGCCGGTCAATCCTGCATCGGCGGGCGCTCGTCGAGTGCGACGGTGCCTGACGATTTGTCGGATGCGGCCGGCGTGGCCGATGACGATGACGACGGCGCGGCAGGCGCCGCCGGACGGCTGACGACGGGTTCCACGCGCTGCGACGATGGCGCCGACGCCATCGCCGGCTCGGCCGGACGCTGCGCCGGCGCGCGCGCCTCGAGCGCCTGCGCTTTGTCGCGCCGGCGCACGGCCGATGCGAGCCGCACGCCGCCGAGACCGAGCACAATCAGCGCGACACCGGCCACGGCCGACAGCACCCTGCCGGCGGCCGCGAGCGCGGGACCGCTGCCGGTGCCGATCGACCACACGATCGTCAGCACGCCGGTCAGCCAGTACACGTGGCCGACCGGCCGCGCGACGGGCGCCGTGAGATCACCGTTGAACGCTGCATGAAACGCGAGCCACGCAAGCCCGAGCAACGCGATGCCGAACGCCTGGCCGAGCATCGCCGGCTGGATGTTCGCAAGCTGCAATGCGTTGAAAAGCGCCTGCCAGGGTGTCAGCACAAACAGCACGCCGAACGCCAGCAGCAGCACGGCATCGATGATCAGCACGGCTCGCAGCAGCGGTTTCATTGGCGATCAGTCCACGTGGTAGTTCGGCGCTTCCTTCGTGATCTGCACGTCGTGCACGTGCGACTCGCGCATGCCCGCCGCGGTGATCTGGACGAATTCGGCCTTGTCGTGCAGCTCGTCGATCGACCGGCAGCCGCAGTAGCCCATGCTGGCGCGCACGCCGCCGACCAGCTGGAACAGGATCGCGTTGACCGAGCCCTTGTAGGCGACGCGGCCTTCGATGCCTTCCGGCACGAGCTTGTCGATGTTCGCCGAGTTGTCCTGGAAGTAGCGGTCTGCCGCGCCGTCCTTCATCGCACCGACCGAACCCATGCCGCGGTACGACTTGTACTGGCGGCCCTGGTACAGGAACACGTCGCCCGGCGCCTCTTCGGTGCCCGCGAACATGCTGCCCATCATCACCGCATTTGCGCCGGCCGCGAGGGCCTTCGACACGTCGCCCGAGAAGCGCACGCCGCCATCGGCGATGCACGGCACGCCCGTGCCCTTCAGTGCTTCCGAGACGTTCGCGATCGCGCTGATCTGCGGCACGCCGACGCCCGCGACGATCCGCGTCGTGCAGATCGAGCCCGGGCCGATACCGACCTTGACCGCGTCCGCGCCGTATTCGACGAGCGCCTTCGCGGCGGCGGCCGTTGCGATGTTGCCGCCGATCACTTCGACGTGCGGGTAGTTCTGCTTGACCCAGCGGACGCGCTCGAGCACGCCCTTGCTGTGACCGTGCGCGGTATCGACGACGATCACGTCGACGCCGGCCTGCACGAGCAGTTCGACGCGCTCTTCGTTGTCCGCGCCGACGCCGACCGCCGCGCCAGCGCGCAGCTTGCCGTGTTCGTCCTTGCACGCGTCCGGGTGCTCGGTCTGCTTCGTGATGTCCTTGACGGTCATCAGGCCGCGCAGTTCGAATGCGTCGTTGACGACCAGCACGCGCTCGAGGCGGTGGCTGTGCATCAGCGCCTTCGCTTCGGCGAGCGGCGTGCCTTCCTTGACCGTGACGAGACGCTCGCGCGGCGTCATGATCGACTTGACCGGTTCATCGAGGCGCGTTTCGAAACGCAGGTCGCGGTTCGTGACGATACCGACGAGCTGCGGGCCTTCGACGACCGGGAAGCCCGAGATGCCATGCTGGCGCGACAGCGCGATCACGTCGCGCACCTTCATTTGCGGCGGCACCGTGATCGGATCGCGGACGACGCCCGATTCGAAACGCTTGACCTTTGCGACCTCGCGGGCCTGTTCGGCCGGCGTGAGGTTCTTGTGGACGATACCGACACCACCCTGCTGCGCCATCGCGATCGCAAGGCGACCTTCGGTGACCGTGTCCATGGCGGCGGACACGAGCGGCATGTTCAGGGAGATGTTGCGGGTCAGCTTGGTCTTGAGGCTGGTGTCGCGCGGCAGAACGTCGGAAAAGGCGGGAACGAGGAGCACGTCATCGAAAGTGAGTGCTTTTTGGATCAGACGCATGGCAAATCCTATGGGCGCAAAAGCGAATTATACGCGAAGCGCCGCGAATTTTCACAACACGAACAACGGCTTAGCCGTTTTCAAGCGCTCGGGGGCCGAATCGTTCGGATCGCCGTTCGGTTCATTTTCGATCGCCTTTCGTTTCACCGCTGCATCGAGCCATTCGCGCAACGGACTGCGCCACGGGCAGTGCGCCGGTCGCGGCCGGGCCACGCGGCGGTGAAGGCTGCGACCGCACGCGGCCCGGCAACGCACCGAATCGGCCCGCGCGCGGCGCGCTTCCCCGGACTTATAGCAGCCCGACCGCGCGCACGATCATCGCGATGCCGCCCCCGATCGCGACGCAGCCGACGATCCGCGCAACGCGCTCGCCAGCCGGCACCAGACGCTCGGCGGCGATCGCGACCGTCACGGCCGCCATCACACGCAGATCCATCACACCGACCGCCAGCGCGACCGCCATCAGGTTCCCGCAACAGGCGCCGCAACGCATGGCGGCTCGCACGCCGTGCCGCCATGCCGCGCCGGCATCCGCCCGCGACCGGCGCGCGTCCGCCGCCGCGTGCCGGCAGCAAGCCAGCCGCCGCGCCTTCCACGCCGAGAACTGCAGCACGCCTGCGGCGAACACGACCGCGCCGGCCACGAAAGGCATTGCGCGGGCGAGCGCCGGCAGTCGTACCGCGGCAGCCGTCAGCGCGCCGCCGACCGGAAACGCAAGCGCCCCGAGCGCCATCCATACCGCGAAATACCCGGCGCCCGCGACAACGACGAGACAGGTCGGGCGCGCCGCGGCCAGCGGACCGACGCTCTGCCGGTATCGCCAGAGCGTCGGCGCCAGCACGGGCAGCATCATCGTCACCGTCATCGCGCCCCACATGCCCGCGAACGCCGCGAACGCGCGGCTGGCACCCCATCCGCACGGCCGCAACCATGCCGCCGAGGTCATCCAGCCGCCGGCCATCGGTTCGTCGCCCATCGCGGCCATCGACGCGTGCTGCGCCAGTGTCGCCAGCGCGGCAACGGCGAACACGGCCACGAGCGCCACCCCGAATGCCCGCGGATCGGGACCCGTATCGCCGGCTGCCGGCCGTGTCATCGCGCGCTCCCGTCCGTCGCCGGCACGCGCTCAGCCGTGCGCGTACTCGTCATGGCGGCGCCACCAGACGCCCGCCTCGTTGCGCCCGAGCGGCGCGCGATCGAGCCACTGGTACATCCCCCACAGCCCGTCGAGCCCGCGCGCATAGGTCGAGTACGTGTGATAGACGACGCCGTCGTCGCGCACGAACGCGCTCATCCCCGGCCGGTCGAGCGAATACGTGGCCGCATCCGTGCCGCACGTCGCCGCGAACTGCACGACCGGCGCCGGCGGCGGATTCATGTCCATCGCGTGGCCGGCCCGCGCATAGTTGTATTCGATGTCGCCCGTACGCTGCTGCGTTTCGGTGAACGACACGTTGAAGTCGAAGTTGAAATCGCTGCCGACCGACGAGGCCCACGGGAAGGTCCACCCCATCCGCTGCCGGTAGGCGAGCAGCTTCGCGAGCGGCGCGCGCGACACGGCCGCGAGCGTCACGTCGTGGTTCGCCAGGTGCACGGCAAAGCCGTCGAAACCGTCGGCGAGCGCCGAGCACGACGGGCAGCCGGCCTTGTAGTCGGGACCGAACATGAAGTGATAGACGAGCAACTGCGAACGGCCGCGAAACAGCTCGTCGAGCGTCGCCTGCCCGTCTTCGGTGTCGAACCGGTAGGTCTTGTCGATGCGCACCCACGGCAGTGCCTGGCGCCGCCGCGCGAGTTCGTCGCTTTGCCGCGTCAGCGCCTTTTCCGCATCGAGCAGCGCCCTGCGCTCGGCCAGCCATTCGTCGCGCGTTCCGGTGAGATGGGTCGTCATTGCGGGTTCCTCCTTCCGATGAGTATCAGGTCACGGCGTACGGGGCCGTGTGCGTGGTGCTAGATTAGTGCCGGGCATCGGACCGGAGGGAGTGACAAGTGTGTCGGGATTCGGATGGATTCGCTGATCACGGCAGCCGCGCGCGCGCTCGCGGCCGGTGACGCGCTCGGCGCGCTGAACCGTGTCGCGCTGCGCGACGACGCCCCGGCGCTCGCGCTGCGCGGGATCGCGATGGCGCAGCTCGGCGATTTCGAACGCGCGCGCATGCTCGTGCGCGGCGCCGCACGCGCATTCGGCCCAAGGGAAGCCGTGGCGCGTGCGCGCTGCGTCGTCGCCGAGGCCGAGATCGCGCTCGCGTCGCGCGACCTCCGTTGGCCGACGCGTGCGCTCGATGCCGCCTGCGCGACGCTCGACGCGCACGGCGACCGCGCGAACGCCGCGCATGCGCGCTATCTCGGCGTGCGCCGGCTGCTGCTGATCGGTCACATCGACGATGCCGAACGGATGCTCGCGAGCCTCGATCCCGCGCCGCTGCCGGCCGCGTCGCGCGCCGCCCATGAGCTGATCGCGGCCGGCATCGCGATGCGCCGCATCCGCACGCACGCGGCCCGCGCGGCGCTCGCCCGGGCGCGCGTGGCGGCCCGCGATGCCGGCATCGCCGCGCTGACGGCCGAGGTCGACACCGCAGCGCGCGTGCTCGACGCACCGGCCGCGCGACTCATCGCGCGCGGCACGTCGCGGCTCGTCCAGCTCGACGAAGTCGAGACGCTGCTCGCGTCGAATGCGCTCGTCGTCGATGCGTGCCGCCACACGGTGCGCGACGCCCGCACGACCGTGTCGCTCGCGCGGCGCCCCGTGCTGTTCGTGCTCGCCCGCACGCTCGGCGAGGCATGGCCGGCCGACGTGTCGAGAAACGGGCTGGTCGCCGCCGCGTTCCGCGCGAAACATGCGGACGAATCGCATCGCGCGCGCCTGCGCGTCGAGATCGGCCGGCTGCGCGCGGTGCTGCGACCGCTCGCGAACGTCATCGCGACGCCGCGCGGCTTCGCGCTCGAACCGCTCGGCGTGCGCGAGACCGTCGTCCTCGCGCGCCCGGTCGACGATCGCCACGCGGCCGTGCTCGCGCTCCTCGCCGACGGTGAAGCGTGGTCGAGCTCCGCGCTGGCGCTCGCACTCGGCGCGAGCCAGCGCACCGTGCAGCGCGCGCTCGACGCGCTCGCCGAAGCGAACAAGGTGCAGGCGCTCGGCCGCGGCCGGGCGCGCCGCTGGATGACGCCGCCGCTGCCCGGATTCGCGACGACCTTGTTACTCCCGGCTCCGCTGCCGGGAGATTAGGATGGCCTCACCGAACGACGAGGTGACGAACATGAAACGTTCCAGTGCAGACATCATTCACGAATACGGCCCGTTTCCGGGCGTCGACGGCGTGCACGGCGTCACGTTCGACGGGCGGCACGTGTGGTACGCGTCCGGCGACAAGCTGAATGCGCTCGATCCGGAGCGCGGCACGACCGTCCGCTCGCTCGACGTCGCCGCGCATGCGGGCACCGCGTTCGACGGCCGCCACCTGTTCCAGATCGTCGAGGACCGCATCGAGAAGATCGATCCGGAATCGGGCCGCGTGCTCGCGACGATCCCGGCCCCCGGCGGCGGCGCCGATTCGGGGCTCGCATGGGCCGAAGGCACGCTGTGGGTCGGCCAGTACCGTGAACGCAAGATTCATCAGGTGGATCCGCAATCGGGCGCCGTGCTGCGCACGATCGAATCGAACCGCTTCGTCACCGGCGTGACGTGGGTCGACGGCGAGCTGTGGCACGGCACCTGGGAAGCCGACCAGAGCGAGCTGCGGCGCATCGATCCGCGCACGGGTCAGGTGCTGGAGCAGGTCGACATGCCGCCCGGCGTCGGTGTATCGGGGCTCGAATCCGACGGCCGCGACCGGTTCTACTGCGGCGGCGGCAACAACGGCAAGCTGCGCACCGTGCAGCGCCCGGCGCGGGCGTCGGGCGACAGCGCCGAGGCAGCGCCCGATCCGGCGGACGGCTGATCCGCCGCCTGTCGCGGCCGTTCCGGTGCGCAGCACGCCGAAGCCCGGCCATCCCCCGAGTGCAGGAATGAACAAGACGCCGCCGGGACGGCGTCGCTAAGATGCGCGCTCGTCAGTCATTTGTTCGGAGCGGTCGATGCAGCGCGGTGTGGTCTATGGTGTCCTGGCAGGCGCCCTGTGGGGCATGGTGTTTCTGGTTCCGCGGCTGCTGACCGACTTCTCGCCGCTGCTGCTGAGCGCCGGCCGCTACGCGATGTACGGCCTCGTGTCGCTCGTGGCTGCGCTGCCGGCCGCCCGCTCGCTGCTCGCGCGGCTGACCCGCGAAGATCTCGTGGCGCTCGTGAAGCTCGCCGTCGTCGGCAACGTCGCGTACTACATGCTGCTGTCCGGCGCCGTGCACCTGATCGGCATCGCGCCCAGCTCGCTGATCGTCGGCGTGCTGCCCGTCACCGTCACGCTCGCCGGCCTCGGCGACCACGGCGCCGTACCGCTGCGCCGGCTCGCCGCCCCGCTCGCGCTGGTGATCGCGGGTATCGTCTGCATCAACGTCGATCTGTTCACGTCCGAGGCCGCGCACGCGACGACGCTCGGCCAGAAGCTCGCGGGCATCGCTTGCGCGGCCGGCGCGCTCGCGAGCTGGACCTGGTACGCGGTCGCGAACGCGCGCTACCTGCAACGCCATCATCATTTCGGCGGCAACGAGTGGTCGGTGCTGTGGGGCGTCGTGACGGGCCTGATCGGCGGGCTCTGCTGGATCGCGATCCTCGCGCTGCCGGCCGGCACGGTGCAGGCGGCCGTACCGGCGTCGCGCTGGCAGCTGTTCTGGCTGCTGAACCTCGTGCTTGCGATCGGCGCGTCGTGGCTCGGCAACGGGCTGTGGAATGCCGCGTCGAAGCGATTGCCGCTCACGCTGTCGGGCCAGTTGATCGTGTTCGAAACCGTGTTCGCGATGCTTTACGCGTTCGTTTACGACCAGCGGATGCCGCACGTGCTCGAGATCGCCGCGCTCGTGCTGCTGCTCGCTGGTGTATACGGGTCGGTGCGACGGCACAGCGACACGCCCGCCGGCGGCGATACGCCGGGCAGCGCATCCGCAAACGCGAAAGCCGCGACCCACTGAGCGCCGCGGCATTTGATCAGACGAATTGGAGCGAAAGGAGCGATACCGCGCGTCAGCGCGCGTCCTTGTGCATCCACTTGCGGCCCTCGACGGAGCCCTCGCGACGGGACTTGTCGACGCGCCGCTGGCGCGCAAGCTTCGGATCGACGATCAACGGACGGTAGATCTCGACACGATCGTGGTCGGCGAGCGGTGCGTCGAGCGGCGCGAGCTTGCCGTACACGCCCGTCTTCGCGTGCGCGAGATCGATCTCCGGGTGCAGCGCGAGCACGCCGCTCGCGTCGATCGCCGAGCGAACGGTCGCCCCTTCGGGCAGCGACAGCGGGATCAGCGTCTGGCGATCCGGCAACGCATAGCAGACTTCGATCGACAGCATCGCGTCACCCCTTTCCGTAGCGCTGGTCCGCGCGCTTCACGAATGAATCGACGAACGTGTTCGCAATGTGGCTGAACACGGGCCCGATGATCTTCTCGAGCAGGATGCTCGAAAACTCGTAGTGCAGCGCGAATTCGATCTTGCACGCATCGGCGCGCAGCGCCGTGAAGCGCCACGTGCCCGTGAACTTCTTGAACGGGCCGTCCGTGAACTCCATGTCGATCCGCGTCGGGCGCTGCTGCGTGTTGCGCGTCGCGAAATGCTGCTTGATGCCCTTGAAGTTGATATCGATGCGCGCTTCCATCCCGCTCTCGTCCTGACGGCGGATCTCGACACCGCCGCACCAGGGCAGGAAATTGGGGTAGTCGGCCACGTCGGTGACGAGGTCGAACATCTGTTCCGCCGAATGACGGATCAATACGGTTTTCTGGACATCTGCCATAAATCGCGCGGCATCGCTCAAGGTAGGAACGCAAACCGGGCGATTCCCTGCCCGCTTTGCTAAAATCGTGATTTTAAACGAGTTGGCCCGATCCTTTCATGAGCATCATCGACAACAGGAAAGCGCACTTCGATTATCACATCGAAGAACGCTACGAGGCGGGGCTCGTGCTGGAGGGCTGGGAAGTCAAGGCGCTGCGCGCCGGGCGCGGCCAGATCAGGGAAGGTTACGTCGTCATCAAGAACGCCGAAATCTTCCTGATCGGCACGCATATCAGTCCGCTGCCCGAGGCCTCCACGCACATCACCCCCGACCCGGTTCGCACGCGCAAGCTGCTGCTGCACCGTGACGAGATCAAGAAACTGATCGGCAAGGTCGAGCAACGCGGCTACACGCTCGTGCCGCTGAACTTCCACTACAAGGGGGGCCGCGTGAAGTGCGACATCGCGCTCGCGAAGGGCAAGAAGCTGCACGACAAGCGCGAAACCGAGAAGAAGCGCGACTGGGAACGCGAAAAGGCGCGCATCATGCGCGCCGGCACCTGACCTGACGCGCGCGACGCGCATCGCAAACGACACGGCCCGCTCGAAGCGGGCCGTGTTGCTTTGGGCTAGGTGAATCGCGCATGATGGCCGCCCGGAGGCGGCCGGCGGCGCACGGGAGCCGGCTCAGCCCTTCCCGCCCGCGGCCGACGACGCGCTTTTGACGATCGTCAGCGCCGACGAGATCGCGGTGCCGAGATCCGACAGGTTCGACGGCACGATCAGCGTGTTGCCCTGCTTCGCGAGATTCGAGAACGCACCGACATACTGCTCGGCGATCTTCAGGCTCACCGCATCCATCCCGCCCTGCGACTGGATCGCGTTCGCGATCTTCTGGATCGCCTGCGCGTTCGCCTCGGCCACGGCAAGAATCGCAGCGGCCTCGCCCTGCGCCTGGTTGATCGCGGCCTGCCGCTCGCCTTCGGATTTCTGGATCGCCGCCTCGCGCGCGCCCGACGCAAGGTTGATCTGCTCCTGCTTGCGGCCTTCGGACGCGGCGATCAGCGCGCGCTTCTCGCGCTCCGCGGTGATCTGCGCCTGCATCGCGTGCAGGATTTCCTTCGGCGGCGTCAGGTCCTTGATCTCGTAGCGCAGCACTTTCACGCCCCAGTTCGAGGCGGCTTCGTCGAGCGCCGACACGATGCTGTGGTTGATGAAGTCGCGCTCCTCGAAGGTCTTGTCGAGTTCGAGCTTGCCGATCACCGAACGCAGCATCGTCTGCGAAAGCTGCGTGATCGCGAGCACGAAGTTGCTCGACCCGTACGATGCCTTCATCGGGTCCATCACCTGGAAATACAGCACGCCGTCGACCTGCAACTGCGTATTGTCGCGCGTGATGCAGACCTGGCTCGGCACGTCGAGCGGAATTTCCTTCAGTATGTGCCGGTAGGCGATGCGATCGACGAATGGCAGCACGATATTGAGACCGGGCGATAGCGTCGCGTGATAGCGCCCGAAGCGCTCGAGCACCCACGCATGCTGCTGCGGCACGATCTTCACCGTCTTCGACACGATCACGATCGCGATGACGAGCAGGACAACCCAGATGATCAGCGAATCCATGAAGCGTTCCCTCCTTGTTTTATCAGCGGACGATCAGCCCGCGGGTTTCGCCACGACCACGAGACGGTTGCCGCGTACGGCGCTCACCTGATAGACGTGCACATCGTCGCGCTCGCCGTTCGCGAGTTCGACGTCCCAGTCGGCGCCGCGATACTGCACGCGCGCGCGGCCGTCACGCCACGCGTCGACCGTGACGGTCGCGCCGATATCGAGATTGACGTCGGGATTCGTCGACGTGTCGCGCTTCTGCTTGCGGCCGAGCCCCGAACGGCGCAGCACGATCATTGCGACGATCGCGACCGCGGCCGCCGCGCCGAACTGCACGTGCGGCGCGAAACCGGCCAGCTGCAACAACCCGCCCGCGAGAAATCCGAGCGCGATCATCAGCAGATAGAACGTGCCCGTCAGCAACTCGGCCACGACCAGCACGCCCACCGCGACCCACCAGAACAGATGCCCCGACATCATTGTGGCCTCCAGAAAAACGCCCCCCACGCTCGCTGTGTTCGCTGCCCCCCCGAGGGGGCGGTCGGCACGCTTGGGGCGGCCCGGCGAGCACCGACAAACAAAAACACCCCGGTGCCTACCGGGGTGTTTATAGCACGAACCTTGCATTTTGCCTTCAACGAAAGCGCGGTGGACCCGCCCTTTCGCCGAAGGTGCGTTACCGACCGTTACTTCCGGTTGGCCAGCGCCTGCCACGTTTCGATGATCGTGTCGGGGTTCAGCGAGATCGACTCGATGCCTTCGTCGGTCAGCCATTGCGCGAAGTCCGGGTGATCGGACGGGCCCTGGCCGCAGATGCCGACGTACTTGCCCATCCTGCGGCAGGTATCGATCGCACGCTTCAGCAGGAACTTGACGGCCGGGTCGCGCTCGTCGAAGTCGACTGCCAGCAGTTCCATGCCCGAGTCGCGGTCGAGGCCGAGCGTGAGCTGCGTGAGGTCGTTCGAGCCGATCGAGAAACCGTCGAAGTGCTGCAGGAACTCTTCGGCGAGGATCGCATTGGTCGGGACTTCGCACATCATCACGAGGCGCAGGCCGTTTTCGCCACGCTTCAGACCGAACTTCTCGAGCAGGCCAACGACACGCTCCGCCTGCTTCACGGTACGCACGAATGGCACCATGATCTCGACGTTGGTCAGGCCCATCTCGTCGCGCACGCGCTTCAGTGCACGGCACTCCATCTCGAACGCCTGCGCGAAATCTTCGGCGATGTAGCGCGACGCGCCGCGGAAGCCCAGCATCGGGTTTTCCTCGTCCGGCTCGTAACGCGAACCGCCGATCAGCTTCTTGTACTCGTTCGACTTGAAGTCGGACAGACGCACGATCACGGGCTTCGGATAGAACGCCGCAGCGATCGTCGCGACACCTTCCGTCAGCTTGTCGACATAGAACTGACGCGGCGACGCGTGGCCGCGCGCGACGCTCTCGACAGCCTTCTTCAGGTCCTGGTCGATGTTCGGGTACTCGAGAATCGCCTTCGGGTGAACACCGATGTTGTTGTTGATGATGAACTCGAGACGCGCGAGACCCACGCCGCCGTTCGGCAGTTGCGAGAAGTCGAACGCGAGTTGCGGGTTGCCGACGTTCATCATGATCTTGACCGGGATTTCCGGCAGTTCGCCGCGCTGCACTTCCGTGACTTCCGTCTCGAGCAGGCCGTCGTAGATCTTGCCTTCGTCGCCTTCCGCACACGACACGGTGACGAGCGCGCCGTCCTTCAGGATGTCGGTAGCGTCGCCGCAGCCGACGACCGCCGGCACGCCGAGCTCACGCGCGATGATCGCCGCGTGGCAGGTCCGGCCGCCACGGTTCGTGACGATCGCGGCCGCACGCTTCATCACCGGCTCCCAGTTCGGGTCGGTCATGTCGGCCACCAGCACGTCGCCCGGCTGCACGCGTTCCATTTCCGACGGATCCTGGATCACGCGCACGGGGCCCGCGCCGATCTTCTGGCCGATCGCACGGCCCGTCGCGAGCACCTGCGACTGGCCCTTCAGCTTGAAGCGCTGCTCGGCCTTGCCGGCAGCCTGGCTCTTCACGGTTTCCGGGCGTGCCTGCAGGATGAAGATCTTGCCGTCGCGGCCGTCCCTGCCCCACTCGATGTCCATCGGACGCTGGTAGTGCTTCTCGATGATGACCGCGTACTTCGCCAGCTCGATCACGTCCTCGTCGGTGATCGAGTAGCGGTTGCGCTGCTCGTGCGGCACGTCGACCGTCTTCACGCGGCCCGGCTCGCCCGGCTGCGTGAATTCCATCTTGATCAGCTTCGAGCCGATCGAGCGGCGGATGATCGGGTACTTGTCCTGTGCAAGCGTCGTCTTGAACACATAGAACTCGTCCGGGTTCACCGCGCCTTGCACGACGGTTTCGCCCAGGCCATAGCTCGACGTGATGAACACGGCGTCCTTGAAGCCCGATTCGGTGTCGATCGTGAACATCACGCCGGCGGCGCCGACGTCCGAGCGGACCATGCGCTGCACGCCGGCCGACAGTGCGACCTCGGCGTGCGTGAAGCCCTTGTGCACGCGGTACGAGATCGCGCGGTCGTTATACAGCGACGCGAACACGTGCTTCATGCGGTCGAGCACGTCCTCGATACCGACGACGTTCAGGTACGACTCCTGCTGGCCGGCGAACGATGCGTCGGGCAGGTCTTCCGCGGTCGCGGACGAGCGCACGGCGAACGACAGCTCGCCCGGCGAGCCGTTCTTCAGGACTTCGAACTGCGCGCGGATTTCCTGCTCGAGGCGCGCCTGCATCGGCGCGTCGACGATCCACTTGCGGATTTCGGCACCTGCTTCGGCGAGCGCCTTCACGTCGTCGATGTCGAGCGACTCGAGACGCTTGGCGATGCGGTCGGTGAGGTCGTTGTGCGTGAGGAAATCGCGGAACGCGAGCGCGGTCGTGGCGAAACCGGTGGGAACGCGAACGCCTGCTTCGGAAAGCTGGCTGATCATCTCGCCGAGCGACGCATTCTTGCCGCCCACGATCTCCACATCGGTCATCCGCAACTGCTCGAACGGAATTACATACGCCTGGTCCTTTGCGACGTTTGCTGCGTTAGTCATACAAGCCCCTAAGTGTGAAAAAAATACTCGATCGCGCAAGTGGGCTTGGACGCGGGCGCTTGCAAAAAGGCGCGGCGCGTCTTGCGCAACCTGTTAGATAAACACTCGCAGCGGCGGAAGTCTTCCGACCCGATTTGCAAAAATCCCGGCAGAAAGGCGATATTTTCAGACAAATCGCCGAACTTGCCGGGAATTTTGGAATCGAGCGGCCAAGCCAGCGGCGCCGTTCGCGCCCTGCCCCCGCAATTGCTTATCCAACAGGTTGCCGCTATTCTACCGTGCCGGCTGCCGGATGTGGCGCGACCTTGTCACTGCGGCTGGAGGCGAACCTCCAGCCGCCCCGCGCAACCGCCCTTCACGTTCGACGCCCAGATTCATGCTGCCTACCGTTTTCATCGTCTCCGACGGCACCGGGATCACTGCCGAAACCTTCGCGCACTCGATCCTCTCCCAGTTCGACCAGAAATTCCGCCTCGTGCGCGTGCCGTTCGTCGACTCGCTCGACAAGGCCTATGCGACCGTCGAGAAGATCAACGAGGCCGCCGTGCACGACGGCCGCCGCGCGATCGTGTTCACGACGCTCGTCGACAGCGAGTCGAACGACATCGTCAAGCGCTCGAACGCGCTCGTGCTCGACATGTTCCAGCGCTTCGTCGAGCCGCTCGAGCAGGAACTGGAGCTCAAGTCGAGCCACGCGATGGGCCGCGGCCACCAGAACGCGGACACCGAGGAATACAAGACGCGGATCGAGGCGATCAACTTCTCGCTCGCGCACGACGACGGCCAGTCGAACCGCAACCTGTCGGAGGCCGACGTGATCCTCGTCGGGGTGTCGCGCAGCGGCAAGACGCCGACGAGCCTGTACCTCGCGATGCAGTACGGCGTGAAGGCCGCGAACTATCCGCTGATTCCGGAAGACTTCGAACGCGGCAAGCTGCCGTCGGCGCTCTCCGCGCACCGCGAGAAGCTGTTCGGGCTGTCGATCGACCCGCAGCGCCTGTCGGAGATCCGCAACGAGCGCCGGCCGGGCAGCAAGTACGCGGCGCCCGAGAACTGTCGCTACGAGATCAACGAGGCCGAAGCGATGATGCGCCGCGAAGGAATCAAATGGCTGTCGTCGACGCACAAGTCGATCGAGGAAATCGCGACGACGATCCTGCAGGAAATCCGCCTCGACCGGCAGTCGTACTGAGCGTCTGCGCGCTGGCGGCCGCCTGGCCGCCGCCGGAAACAAAAAGGCCGCGTCGATGAACGCGGCCTTTTTTCGTCATGCGCGGAATGCGCGCGAGGCGTCATGCGCGCCGCTGCTGTCGCACCTGCTCGAACAGGCAGACCGCTGCTGCTGCTGCAACATTCAGCGACTCCATCCCGCCCGGCTGCGGAATCGTCACGCGATGCGTGGCCGCATCGCGCCAGTACGCCGACACGCCGGCACCCTCATTGCCGAACACCCATGCGACCGGCCCCGACAGGTCGCAATCGTAGATCGCCTGCGCACCGTGCGAGTCGGTCAGCGCGACCGGCACATCGAGCCGCCCGGCGAGCGCGTCGGCCTCGACGTCCTCGTGGATCGACAGCAGGAAATGCGCACCCATGCCCGAGCGCAGCACCTTCGACGACCACGCGTAGGCCGTACCCGGCGCACAGAACACGTGGCGCACGCCGGCGGCCGCCGCGCTGCGCAGGATCGAGCCGACGTTGCCGGCGTCCTGCACGCCGTCGAGCACGACCGACGTGTGCGTCACGCGCGCCGGCAGCGGCTGCGCCGGCCGGTCGACGAGCAGCAGGAAGCCGACGCCGTTGACGACGTTCGACAACTGCCCGAACAGCGCGTCGGGCAGCGTGACGATACGCTGCGCATCGATGCGCGCGACGATCGCCTGGGCCTCGGCGTGGCCGAGCGCGCCCTCGGTCGCCACGCACAGCTCGGGTGTAGCGCCCGTATCGAGGTAGGCGCTAGCCAGGTGGAACCCCTCGAGCAGCGCTTGGCCGTTCTTGCGCTGCTGATGCGTCGAACCCGCGAGCGCCTTCAGGCGCTTGTACAGCGGGTTGTCGCGGGAAGTAATGCTTTTCATTGAAGGGCCTGTTCCCGCTAATAACGGGCTTGCGAACGTGCCTTGCCGGCTGTAGTGCAAGAAGCAAGGAGCGCCGTTTGGCCGAGCCAAACAAGCGACGCGCGACGCCGCAATGCGGCCGGCAAGGCACGTTCCCGTAACTAGAAAATCCCTTTCCAGGGGCTGGCCGCCAGAAGGGCCGATCGCTGCGTCATGCTCCTTGCGAATACGTTGAGTATTCGCTTCGTCGCAATCCTTGCGCTCGGCCCTTCTGGCGGCCAGCGCAAGCCCGTTATTAGCGGGAACAGGCCCTCAGATCAAGTGCCGCGCGAACCGGTGCGAACGAGCGCCGATGCACTTCGCACGGGCCGTGCTCGCGCAGCGCGGCAAGGTGTTTCGCGGTGCCGTAGCCCGCATGCACGTTGAAGCCGTACACCGGGAAGCGTTCGTGCAGGTCGACGAGCATGCGGTCGCGCGTGACCTTCGCGAGGATCGACGCGGCCGAGATGCTCGGCACGAGCGCGTCGCCGCTGACGATCGCCTCGGCACGCACCGTCAGCGTCGGGCAGCGGTTGCCGTCGATCTGCGCGAGCGTCGGCAGGACCGACAAGCCTTCGACGGCCCGCTTCATCGCGAGCATCGTCGCGTGCAGGATGTTCAGCGTATCGATTTCGTCGACGCTTGCCGACGCGACGCAATATGCGCTCGAACGCGCGACGATCAGGTCGTACAGCGCGTCGCGCTTCTTCGCGGACAGCACCTTCGAATCGTCGAGCCCGTCGATCGGCTGCGCCGGATCGAGAATCACCGCGGCGGCCACCACCGGCCCCGCGAGCGGGCCGCGGCCGGCTTCGTCGACGCCGCAGACAATCTCGTCGGGCCGGCTGAAGTCGAAGCCGCCCTGCACGCCGCTCGACGCGCGGCGGCGCGATGCGCGTACTGCCGTCATGCGCGCCCCTTGCGTTGTTCGAGCACGCGCACGACCGCTTCGGCCGCCTTCGCGGCCGTGTTCTGCCGCAGCGAAAGATGCATTTCGGTAAACACTTCGGTCAGCGTGCGGCGGTTCGCGTCGTCGCGCAGCTGCGTGAGCGTCGCATCGGCGAGCGCCTCGGGCGTCGCGAAATGCTGCAGCAGTTCGGGCACGACGAAGCGCCCCGCCAGGATGTTCGGCAAGCCGACATACGGCAGGTAGCCCTGCCGGCGCATGATCTGCCCGGTCAGCCAGGGCACCTTGTACGAGATCACCATCGGCTTCTTCAGCAGCGCGGCTTCCAGCGTAACGGTGCCGCTCTTCACGAGAATCGCGTCGGCGGCCGTCATCGCGACTTGCGAACGGCCGTCGGTGATCGTCAGCGCGAGCTGCGGATGCGCGTCGACGAGCGGCTGCAGCAGCTCGCGCAGCGCGGGCGTCGCCGCCGGCATCACGAACCGCACACCGGGCTCGCGCTGCTGCATCAGCGCCATCGCCGCGAAGAACGTCGGGCCGATCAGCGCGATCTCAGAGCGCCGGCTGCCCGGCAGCACCGCAATCACGGGGCCGTCCACGGCCAGGCCCAGCGCGATGCGCGCGCCGTGCGTGTCGGGCTCGAGCGGGATCTCGTCGGCAAGCGGATGGCCGACGTAGGTCGATGCGACGCCTGCCTTGTCGAGAAGCGCCGGCTCGAACGGGAACAGGCACAGCATGTGATCGACGGACTTGGCGATCTTCTTGATCCGGCCGCCGCGCCATGCCCAGATCGACGGGCACACGAAGTGGATCGACGGGATGCCCGCGTCGCGTACGACCTGTTCGACGTTGAAGTTGAAATCGGGCGCGTCGATGCCGATGAACGCGGCCGGCCGCTCCGCGAGCAGCTGGCGCTTCAGCTCGCCGCGAATCCGCAGGATCTCGGGAATCTGGCCCAGCGCCTCGACATAGCCGCGCACGGTCAGCTTGTCCATCTGCCAGTGCGAGTCGAAGCCCTGCGCAATCATTCGCTGCCCGCCGATCCCGTAGTACTGGGCCGATTCGGGCAGCCGCTCGCGCAGCCCGCCGAGCAGCGATGCCGCAAGCAGGTCGCCTGACGGCTCGCCGGCCACCATCGCGAGCCGGAGCTGATTGGTCGGAAGCGGCATCGCTTAGCGGATGATGCCGCGCTGGGACGCGTCGATGAACTCGACGAGCGCCTTCACGGGCGCATCGCCCTCGCCGCCCGCCTCCGCCAGCTCGCGCAGCTGCACCTTCGCTTCCTCGAACGACAGGCCGTTCTTGTACAGCAGGCGATACGCGCTGCGCAGCGCCGAGATCGCGTCGGCCGAGAAGCCGCGCCGGCGCAGCCCTTCGACGTTGATCCCGTGCGGCTCGGCCTTGTTGCCTGCCGCGATCACGAACGGCGGGATATCCTGCACGAGCGCCGACGCACCGCCCAGCATCGAGTGCGCGCCGATGCGCACGAACTGGTGAACGCCCGACATCCCGCCGACGATCGCCCAGTCGCCGATCTCGACGTGGCCGGCCATCTGCGCGTTGCTCGACAGGATCACATGGTTGCCGACGCTGCAGTCATGGCCGATGTGCACGTAGGCCATGATCCAGTTGTCGTCGCCGAGCGTCGTCACGCCGACGTCCTGCACGGTGCCCGTGTGGATCGTCGTGAATTCGCGGATCGTATTGCGGTTGCCGATCACGAGCTTCGTCGGCTCGTCCTTGTACTTCATGTCCTGCGGACGGCCACCGACCGACGCGTAATGGCCAATGCGGTTGTCCTCGCCGAGCGTCGTATGGCCTTCGATCACGCTGTGCGAGCCGATCGTCGTGCGCGCGCCGATCGTGACGTGCGGGCCGACGATCGCGTACGGGCCGATCTCGACCGATTCGTCGATCTGCGCGCCCGGTTCGACAATCGCGGTGGGATGAATCCTGGTCATGCGCCGTTGCCTCTCGATGTGATGTGTCGCGTTGCGTTGCCCTTGCGTGCCGCGTCGCTCAGGGCGCCGCGTCGGTCGTCTTGACCGTGCACATCAGTTCGGCTTCCGCCGCCACCTTGCCGTCCACTTCCGCCACCGCCTTGAACTTCCAGATGCCGCGGATGTAGCGCTGGAACGTCACGTTCAGAATCAGTTGGTCGCCCGGTTCGACCACGCGCTTGAAGCGCGCGCCGTCGATCCCGACGAAGTAGTACAGCGTGTTCTCCGGATCCTTCGGCTGCTCTTCCGCGAAGGTCAGCAGCGCCGCGGCCTGCGCGAGCGCCTCGAGGATCAGCACGCCCGGCATCACCGGCCGCTTCGGGAAGTGCCCCTGGAAAAACGGCTCGTTGATCGACACGTTCTTCAGCGCTTTGATCCCTTTGTGCGGTTCAAGTTCGAGCACGCGATCGACGAGCAGAATCGGATAGCGATGCGGCAGCAGCGTGAGGATCTTGTGGATGTCGAGATTGATTTTTTCAGTGCTCATGATGGTTCGTCTCACGCAGAGGCTGCGCGGTGGTGATGCAAAGGCTGAAGCAGGCCGCCCCGCGGCCCAGTCTGGCAAACCGGGCCGGTTGCGCTGGCCGTGCCCGGTTCGTGGTCTCGCATGGTGCGCTCAGGCGTCCGTGCCGCCCTGGGCGGCGAGCGCGACTTCGAGCGCCTTGATGCGGTCGCGCAGCTTGTCGAGGTTGCGCACGAGTGCGGCGCTCTTGTTCCATTCGCCGTGGTCGACGGCCGGGAACGCGCTGGTATAGATGCCGGCCTTGGGCAACGACTTCGATACGCCCGACTTCGCGGTGATGATGACATAGTCGCCGAGCGTCACGTGGCCGGCGATCCCGGCCGCGCCGCCGATCATGCAGTGGCGGCCGATCGTCGTGCTGCCCGCGATGCCCGCGCTGCCAGCGATCACCGTATAGGCGCCGATCCGGCAGTTGTGGCCGATCTGGACCTGGTTGTCGATCTTCACGCATTCCTCGATGACGGTATCCGCCATCGCGCCGCGATCGATCGTCGTGTTCGCGCCGATCTCGACGTCCGGGCCGATCGATACGCCGCCGACCTGCGGGATCTTGACCCAGCTGCCGGTGCGTGCGTTGCCGTCGCCGACGAAGTCCGGCGCGAAGCCGAAGCCGTCGGAGCCGATCACGGCACCCGAATGGATGATCGCGCGCGGGCCGACCTTGCAGCCGTGGTACACCGATGCGTTCGGATAAAGGTGCGAGCCCGCACCGATCGTCGTACCGCGGCCGACGAATACGCTCGCGTCGAGCTGCACGCCGTCTTCGATCACCGCGCCGGCCTCGACCGTCACGTGCGGGCCGATCACCGCGCTCGCGGCGACCTTCGCGGCCGGATCGATCGTCGCGCTCGGGTGCACGCCGACGGCGCGCGGCGGCGCGGCCAGATCGATGAACATCTGCGCGACGCGCGCGAAGTACGCGTACGGATTCGGCGTCACGATGAAATTGCGGCGGCCGGCGTCCCGGGGGCCGCTAGCGGCCGCGCCCAGCTTTTCCAGATCCTGCGGTGCGATCAGTACCGCGCCGGCGCGGGTCGACTCGACCTGCGACAGGTACTTCGGATTCGCGAGGAACGCGAGCTGCTGAGGGCCTGCCTGGTCGAGCGGTGCGAGCCCGCCCACCTTGCATTGTGCGTCACCGGCGATCTCGCCGCCGAACCGTTTTACGAGTTCCTCAAGCGTCAATGCCATTCGTCGTCTGCTCCGTTCAGTTCGTCGAGCCGGACGCGAGCGCCTTGAGCACCTTGTCGGTGATGTCGATGCGCGGGCTGACGTACACGGCTTCCTGCACGATCAGGTCGTAATTCTGCTGCTCGGCGATCTGCTTGATGACCTTGTTCGCCCGCTCGAGCACCGCGGCCAGTTCCTCGTTGCGACGCTGGTTCAGGTCTTCGCGGAACTCGCGCTGCTTGCGCTGGAAGTCGGTATCGAGCTGGGCGAGATCGCGCTGCTTCTGCGCGCGGTCGGCCGCCGACAGCGACGTGCCGTTTTTGTCCAGCGAATCGGACATCGACTTCAGGCGCGCCGCCAGGTCCTGCAGATCCTTGTCACGCTTCGCGAACTCGGCTTCGAGCTTCGTCTGCGCCGCCTTCGCGGGCGCCGACTCGCGCAGGATCCGATCCGAATTGACCGCCGCGATGCGGGCGACGTCCTGTGCGTGTACCGTCGCCGCGCCCAAGGCCAGCGCAACGGTCAGCGCGCACATCACTCGTTTCGAAAACTTACCGGTTAGCAAAATTACCCTCTCGTTGCTGTTGTCATGCGTTCGGTCAGAACGCCGTCCCGATCTGGAACTGGAATTTCTGGTACTGGTCGCCTTCGTGCTTCTGCAGCGGGAAGCCGAGGCTCAGCTTCAGCGGCCCGATCGGCGAGATCCACGCGAGACCCACACCGTAGCCGTAACGCAGGCCGTTGGCGCCCGTACTCGTGCCGCCCGGCGCGTTGCCCCACACGTTACCGCCGTCGAGGAACGTGAACACGCGCAGCGTGCGGTCGTAGCCCGTGCCCGGCAGCGGGAACGTCAGTTCGATGTTGCCGACGACCATCTTCGAGCCGCCGATCGGGTCGTTCGTCTTCGTGTCGCGCGGGCCCAGCGAACTCGGCTCGTAGCCACGCACGGAGCCGATACCGCCCGCGTAGTAGTTCTTGAAGATCGGGTACGGGTTGCCGATACCGTTACCGTAGCCGCCCTGCAGGTTCATGCCCAGGATGAAGCCGCGCGAGAACGAATAGTAGTACTGGGCCTGCAAATCGGCCTTGTAGTACTGGATCTTGCCGACCGGTACGCCGTACTCCATGTTCGCCTGCGTGAAGTAGCCGCGGCTCGGAATCAGCGCGCTGTCACGCGCGTCGCGCGACCACGCGATGGTCAGCGGCACCGTGTTCGACACGCGGCCGAACTGGTTCACGTAATCCTGGTAGCTCTGCGGCGTGTTCGAATCGACGTCGAGGCGGTTCTGCTCGAAGCCCGCGCCGAAGTAGACGGTGTCGACTTCCGAGAACGGGATGCCGAACTTCAGGTTGCCGCCCGCGCTGATGATCCGGAAGCTCGAGCTCGTCGAATAGTAGAGCGGCTGGTACGTGCGGTAGTAGACGTCCGTGATCCGCTTGATGCCGTCGACCGTGAAGTACGGGTCGACCTGCGTGACGGTCAGCGTACGGTAGCTCTTCGCGGTGTTGACGTTCACCGACAGGCTCGTGCCCGAACCGAACACGTTGTCCTGCGACACGCCGGCCGACAGCACGACCTTGTCCGTCGACGAGAAGCCGGCGCCCAGCGTGATCGCGCCGGTCGGCTTTTCGTCGACCTTCACGTTCACGTCGACCTGGTCGTTCGTGCCTTCGACGGGCACCGTCGTCACGTCGACGTTGGTGAAGTAGCCGAGGCGGTTCACGCGGTCCTTCGACAGCGCGAGGCGGTTCGAATCGAACCACGAGCTTTCGAGCTGGCGCATTTCGCGGCGCACCACTTCGTCACGCGTACGCGTGTTGCCGACGACGTTGATGCGGCGCACGTACACGCGGCGGCTCGGATCGACGACGAGGTTCAGGTTCACCTTGTGGTTCGCCTGGTCGATGTCCGGCTGCGCGTTGACAGTCGCGAACGCGTAGCCGTATTCGCCGAGCTTGTCGACGATCGACTTGGTGGTCTGCTGCAGCTTTTCGGCCGAGAAACGGTCGCCCGGCTTGATCTTGATCAGCTTGTTGAGTTCGGCCTGGCGGTCGAGCAGGTTGCCCGACAGCTTGATGCCCGACACCGTGTACGGCTCGCCTTCGTGCAGCGTGACCGTCAGGTACATGTCCTTCTTGTCCGGCGAGATCGACACCTGGGTCGACTCGATGTTGAACTCGAGGTAGCCGCGGTTCAGGTAGTACGAGCGCACGGCCTCGAGGTCGCCCGTCAGCTTTTCCTTCGAGTACAGGTCGTTCTTCGTGTACCAGGAGAACCAATTCGGCGTCGACAGCTGCATCTCGTCGCGCAGCGTACCGGTGCTGAATGCCTTGTTGCCGATGAAGTTGATCTGGCGGATCTTCGCGCTCGGGCCTTCGGCCACCGCGAACAGGATCGACACGCGGTTCGCGTCGACCGGCGTGATCGTCGTCTTGACCTCGGCCGCGTAGAAGCCTCGCGTCAGGTACTGGCGCTTCAGCTCCTGCTCCGCCTTGTCGACGAGCGCCTTGTCGTAGTAGCGGCCGTCGGCGAGACCGACTGCACGCAGCGCCTTCGTCAGGTTGTCCTTGTCGAATTCCTTCGTGCCGGTGAAGTCGATCGACGCAATGGCCGGACGCTCCTGCACCTGCACGATCACGACATTGCCCTGCGTGGCGATGCGCACGTCGTTGAAAAAGCCCGTCGCGTACAGCGCGCGAATTGCTTCGGATGCCTTGTCGTCCGTGAAGGTGTCGCCCTGCTTGATTGGCAGATAGGCGAACACCGAACCCGCTTCGACGCGCTGCAGCCCCTCGATCTTGATGTCTTGCACCACGAACGGTGCCGCTGCATGCGCCGCGAGGCCGTGAGCGGCGAGCGCGGCCGCCGCAACTGTCTTAGGTACAAAGCGATGAGGTTTGAACAACATGCATCCCCAATATTTAGCTGCATCAAATCGGGCGGCTGCCTTGCGGCCGCCGCCTGACGCTTCAGAAATGGATTAACCGAGCCAGATCGTTGAACAGCGCGATCGCCGACAACGCGACGATGCAGATCAACCCGGCTCTTTGCAGAATCAGCTGCCAGCGCTCCGAGACGGCTTTCCCGGTCGCGGCTTCAACCGCATAATATAACAGATGCCCCCCGTCCAAAACGGGAATCGGCAACAAGTTCAGGACGCCAAGGCTAATGCTGACAAGGGCGAGGAACGACAGGAACGCCGACGGACCGAGCCGCGCGCTCTTGCCCGCGTAGTCGGCGATCGTCACGGGGCCGGACAGGTTCTTCAGCGACGCGTTGCCCGTGATCATCCGCCCGAACATCCGCAGCGAATACACGGAGATGTCCCACGTGCGGTGCCCGCCGAGCTGCAGGCTCTCGATCGGCCCGTAGCGCACGTCGACGGACGGCGTGTGCATCGACAGCGCCGCGCCGATGCGGCCGACCTGCTGCCCCGATTCGTCGTCGCGCTGCATCTGCGGCACGATCGATACCGTCTGCGCGGCGCCGTCGCGCTCGATCTGCAGGCCGAGCGCCTTGCCCGCATGGTGCTTCACGGAATCGATGAAGCGCGACGCGCCGCCGATCGGCTTGCCGTCGAGCGCGACCAGCTTGTCGCCGGCCTTCAGGCCCGCCTGTTCCGCCGCGCTGCCGGGCTGTACCGACGCGACCGACAGCGTGCCGCCGCCAGTCTCGAAGCCCAGATGGGCCATGAAATCGTCGTCGAGCTGACTTTCGGGAACATTGCGGAGATCGACGCGGAAATCGAACGTCGTGTTGCCGTCGCGCGCGCCGAGCACGATCTCGCGGTGATCGAACGCGGCCGACAGCAGCTTCCAGCGCAGGTCCGACCACGACCGCACCGGCTCCGACTCGCCGCCCTGCGCGTTGCGGATCGACACGATCGTCTCGCTGCCGTCGAAGCCCGCGCGGGCCGCCACCGTGCCGGCGGCCGGTGGTGCGACGACCGCGGCCGGCTCGGTCACGCCGGACGCGAATACAACGGAAAACAGCACGATTGCCAACAGGAAGTTCGCAATTGGCCCGGCCGCGACGATCGCGATGCGCTTGTAGACCGACTGCCGGTTGAACGCCTGCCCGAGTTCCTCCGGCTTGATGCCGGGGCCCGGATCGCGCTCGTCGAGCATCTTCACGTAGCCGCCGAGCGGCAGCGCGGACAGCGTCCACTCGGTGCCCGTCCTGCGGCTGACCCAGCGTGCGACGGGCTGGCCGAAGCCGATCGAGAAACGCAGCACCTTCACGCCGCACCAGCGCGCGACACGATAATGTCCGTACTCATGCACGACGACCAGCACCCCGATCGCCACCGCAAACGCGATCAGTTCGACCAGCACGTTCATGAGAACCTCATTCAGACAGTACGCTCCACGCGGGGCGCAGGCGCTTTCGCAATAATCGCGGCGGCGAGGCGGCGTGCCTCGGCATCCGCCGCCAGGACATCGTCGAGCCCGTCGGGGGCACGGTTCGGCAGCGCGTTGAGCACCGCGTCGACCGTCGCCGCGATCGCCATGAAGCCGATCCGGCGCTCGAGAAATGCTTCGACCGCAACTTCGTTCGCCGCGTTCAATGCGGCACTCGCGATGCCGCCTTCCTCGAGCGCCTTCAGCGCGAGCGCAAGGCACGGGAAGCGCGCGTAATCGGGCTGCTCGAACGACAGCTGGGCGATCTGCGCGAGGTCGAGCTGGTCGACGCCCGCATCGACGCGGTCAGGGAACGCGAGCGCGTGCGCGATCGGCGTGCGCATGTCGGGGTTGCCGAGCTGTGCGAGCACCGAGCCGTCGCGGTACGACACGAGCGAGTGGATCACGCTCTGCGGATGGATCAGCACGTCGATCCGGTCGCCCGGCAGCCCGAAGATCCAGTGCGCCTCGATCACCTCGAGGCCCTTGTTCATCATCGTCGCGGAATCGACCGAGATCTTGCGGCCCATCACCCAGTTCGGGTGCTTGCACGCCTCGTCCGGCGTCACGTCGACGAGCGTGGCCGGCTCGCGCGTGCGGAACGGGCCGCCCGATGCGGTCAGGATGATCTTCGAGATCCCGCCGTGCTCGGCCGCATCGCGCGGCATGCACTGGAAGATCGCGTTGTGTTCGCTGTCGACCGGCAGCAGGATCGCGCCATGGTCGCGCACCGCGTCCATGAAGATCGCGCCCGACATCACCAGCGCTTCCTTGTTCGCGAGCAGGATTCGCTTGCCCGCGCGCGCGGCCGCGAGGCTCGGCGCAAGACCTGCCGCGCCGACGATGGCCGCGACCACCGTGTCGCAGCCGTCGCTCTTCGACACGTCGACGAGCGCCTGCGGCCCGTGCAGCACGATCGTCTTGCTGCCCGCCGCGCGCAGTTTCGCGTCGACGTGCGCGGCCGTCGCGGCATCGCCGACCACCGCCACTTCGGGCGCGAAGCGCAGGCACTGCTCGACGAGCTTGTCGCCGTTGCGGTGCGCGCTCAGCGCGTAGACCGAGAATCGTTCGGGGTGGCGCGCGACCACGTCGAGCGTGCTGTCTCCGATCGAGCCCGTGGAACCGAGCAATGTCAGACGTTTTTGCATAACAGAGATAATGGTTTAACCAAGCAGCAGCATCGCGAGCGGCAGCACCGGCAGCAGCGCGTCAACACGGTCAAGAACGCCGCCATGGCCAGGCAGCAGTCCGCTCGAATCCTTTACGCCCGCCTGCCGCTTCAGCAGCGACTCGAACAGGTCGCCGATCACGCTGTACGCGACCAGCAGCGTCAGCGCGGCCCACGCACCGGGCATTCCGTAGCGCACGGCGAATGCAGAAAACAGGGTCGGCTCGAACACATGCGCAGCCATCGCGACACCGGCGACGACCATCACCGCGAGCCAGCCGCCGATCGCACCTTCCCAGCTCTTTCCGGGACTGATCGTGATGGCCAGTTTACGCTTTCCGAAGGCCTTGCCCGCGAAGTATGCACCGATATCGGCCAGCCAGACGACCAGAAGCAGCGACAGCACGAACGGCACGCCCTGCGCACGCGCCGCGACGAGCGCATGCCAGCAGGCCGCAAACACGACGAGGCCGGCCGCCAGCAGGAACGGCCGCCACACGCCGCCCGCGAGTTCGGGCTTGCGCCGCAGCGTGAACGGGCCGACCAGCAGCCAGAACACGCCGGCCGCCATGAAAAGGGGACGGGACGAAGCCGCATCCATGCCGAGCGGCGTGGTTGCCGCCAGCGCGAGCGCCGCGACGACCGCATAGACGACCGGGCCGGCGCCGCCCAGCTTCAGCAGGCGCGCCCACTCCCACGCGGCAAACACGAGCACGGCGCCGATCAGCGCGCCGAACGCGGTGAGCGGCGCGAACAGCGTCACCGGCAGCAGCACGGCCAGCATCACGACCGCCGTGATCACACGGGTTTTCAGCATGAAAGGGAATCGGCGTTCTGCGATTGCGGTTCGAGCTGCGCACTCGTGCGCCCGAAACGGCGCTCGCGCTCGGTATACGACGCCATCGCGTCGGCCAGCGCCGCGCCGTCGAAATCCGGCCAGTATTTTTCGGTGAAATAGAATTCGGCGTACGCGAGCTGCCACAGCAGGAAGTTGCTGACGCGCTGCTCGCCGCCTGTACGGATGAAAAGATCGGGCTCCGGCGCATAGGCCATCGCCAGGTGCGGCGCGAATGCGTCCTCGGTCACTTCGACCTCGCGACCCTCGCGCACGGACTGCTCGATGAGTTTCTTCGTCGCCTGCAGGATGTCCCACCGGCCGCCGTAGTTGGCAGCAATGGTGAGCGTCAGGCGGGTGTTGCGCGCCGTCTTGGTTTCGGCGCGGCGAATCAGTTCGCGGATACGCGGCTCGAAGCGGTCGAGATCGCCGACGACACGCAGGCGGATCCCGTTCGCATGCAGCTTGCCGACCTCGCGCTCGAGCGCGGTGATGAATAGCCGCATCAGGAACGACACTTCGTCGGTCGGCCGGCGCCAGTTTTCCGAACTGAACGCGAACAGCGTCAGGTATTCGACGCCGGCGCGCGCGCAGCCTTCGACCACCGCCCGCACGGCATCGACGCCGCGGGTATGCCCCGCGACGCGCGGCAAGCGGCGTTCGGTGGCCCAACGGCCGTTGCCGTCCATGATGATCGCGATGTGACGCGGCACGACGCCGACGTCAGGCACGCGAACGGTAGAGCTGGTATAGGTCATGGCCGTTGAGACAGTTGCGGGAAGAAAGCGGCGCGCGAGGACGGTCGTCAGACCGTCATGATCTCGGCTTCCTTGCTCTGCACGAGCTTGTCGATTTCGGTGACATGCTTGTCGGTCAGCTTCTGCACCTCGTCGCTCGCACGGCGCTCGTCGTCTTCCGAGATTTCCTTGTCCTTCACGAGCTTCTTGAGCGCTTCGTTCGCGTCGCGGCGCAGGTTGCGGATCGCGACCTTGGCCGTTTCGCCTTCGCTCTTGACGACCTTGGTCAGCTCGCGGCGGCGCTCTTCCGTCAGCGCGGGCATCGGCACGCGGATCAGGTCGCCGGACGTCGCGGGGTTCAGGCCCAGATCGGCTTCGCGAATGGCCTTCTCGACCTTCGCGACCATCGGCTTTTCCCACGGCTGCACGCCGATCGTGCGCGCGTCGACGAGCGTCAGGTTCGCGACCTGCGAGATCGGCACCATCGACCCGTAGTAGTCGACCTGCACGTGATCGAGCAGACCGGTGTGTGCACGGCCCGTGCGGATCTTTGCCAGATCGTTCTTGAACGCTTCGATCGAGCGCTGCATCTTCTGCTCGACGCCCTTCTTGGTATCAGCGACACTCATTTCAACCTCCGAACCTTCAAACCTTCAAAGAACGCGGGCCCTGCCCGGCGCATCTTGCGCGCCGCGGCCGATGCCCGCATCCGCGGGAGTTTACACGTGGACGAGCGTACCTTCGTCCTCGCCCAGCACGATGCGCTTGAGCGCGCCCGGCTTGTTGATCGAAAACACGCGAATCGGCAGCTTCTGGTCGCGGCACAGCGCGAAGGCCGTCGCGTCCATCACCTGCAGGTTGCGGCTGATCGCCTCGTCGAAGCTGATCGTCGTGTAGCGCGTGGCCGACGGATCCTTCTTCGGATCGGCAGAATATACGCCATCGACCTTGGTCGCCTTCAACACGACCTCGGCGCCCACTTCCGAACCGCGCAGCGCAGCGGCTGTGTCCGTCGTGAAGAACGGGTTGCCCGTGCCGGCCGCGAAGATCACGACCCGGCCTTCCTCGAGCTGACGGATCGCGCGCGGCCGGATGTACGGCTCGACGACCTGATCCATCCGCAGCGCGGACTGCACGCGCGCCTCGATGCCGGCGTGGCGCATCGCGTCCTGCAGCGCCAGCGCGTTCATCATCGTCGCGAGCATCCCCATGTAGTCGGCGGTCGCGCGATCCATGCCGGCCGCGCCCCCCGCGACACCGCGGAAAATATTACCGCCACCGATCACGACCGCGAGCTGCGTACCGAGACGCACGACTTCGGCGATATCGGCCACCATCCGTTCGATCGTCGCGCGATTGATGCCAAAGGCATCGTCGCCCATCAGCGCTTCGCCGGAGAGTTTGAGGAGGACGCGTTTATAGGCATTGGACATAGGGGCTTCCGAGCGACGAGAGGATGACAACCACGAACTGTAGGGGCGAAATACTGATTCGGGCAAGCGCCGACGGTCGAACCGGGGTTCCCGGCCGGCCGGCGGCGGCGCCGACCGCGGCGGAACGGACGCCCGCCGCGGATACTGCCTGACTGCTTACTGCTGCTTTGCTGCTGCGACTTGCGCGGCCACTTCGGCGGCGAAGTCGTCCTGGCGCTTCTCGATGCCTTCGCCGACGACGAACAGCGCGAATTTCTGCACTGCGGCATCCGCTGCCTTCAGCATCTGCTCGATCGTCTGCTTGTCGTTCTTCACGAACGTCTGGTTCAGCAGCGACACTTCCTTCAGGTACTTCTGGACGCTACCGTCGACCATCTTCGCGACGATCTCGGCCGGCTTGCCCGATTCCGCAGCCTTCTGCTCGGCCACGCGGCGCTCCGTCTCGATCAGCTCGGCCGGCACGTCGGCCGACGACAGCGCGACCGGCTTCATTGCCGCGACGTGCATCGCGACGTCCTTGCCGACCTGCTCTTCCGCGCCCGTGTACTCGACGATCACGCCGATGCGCGCGCCGTGCAGGTACGTTGCGATCTTGTTCGCGGTTTCGAAGCGGACGAAACGGCGGATCGACACGTTCTCGCCGATCTTGCCGATCAGTGCCAGACGCACTTCGTCGACCGTCTTGCCTTCGAGCGGCAGCGCCGACAGCGCAGCCACGTCGGCCGGGTTCTGCGTGGCGACGAGCTCGGCAACCGTCTTCGAGAACGCGAGGAAGTCGTCGTTCTTCGCGACGAAGTCGGTTTCGCAGTTCAGTTCGACCAGCGCGCCTGCGTTGCCGCCGACGAACGATGCGACGACGCCTTCGGCCGTCACGCGCGATGCCGCCTTGCTCGCCTTGTTGCCGAGCTTGACGCGCAGCAGTTCTTCAGCCTTGGCCAGATCGCCGTCGGCTTCCGTCAGCGCCTTCTTGCACTCCATCATCGGTGCGTCGGTCTTTGCGCGCAGTTCTGCCACCATGCTTGCGGTAATTGCCGCCATCATTCGCTCCTTGAGTCTGTATTCACAACGCCGCCCGCTTGGACGCGAACGGCCGAGATTCGTTTCCGGACCCGCGCCGATTCGGCGCGATCAGGTCCGGCGCACAAGCTTAAAAAAAGGGGGCCTGTTGAGAGCCCCCTTTTTGCGCCGGCTCGGGGCCAGTTACGCGTTTTCCTCGACGTACTCGTCGTCGCCGCGTGCCGCCTGGACCACTTCGTTGACCGCGTTCGCACGGCCTTCCAAGATCGCGTCGGCCACGCCTTCAGCGTACAGCGCGACTGCCTTGCTCGAGTCGTCGTTGCCCGGGATCACGTAGTCCACGCCTTCCGGCGAGTGGTTCGTATCGACCACGGCGATGACCGGCACGCCCAGCTTGTTCGCTTCGGTGACGGCGATCTTGTGGTAGCCGACGTCGATGACGAAGATTGCGTCCGGAATGCCGCCCATGTCCTTCACGCCGCCGATCGACTTCTGCAGCTTGACGATCTCACGTTCGAACAGCAGCGCTTCCTTCTTGCTCATCTTCTCGGTTTCGCCCGATTCGACAGCCGCTTCCATGTCCTTCAGGCGCTTGATCGAAACCTTCAGCGTCTTGAAGTTGGTCATCATGCCGCCGAGCCAGCGTGCGTTGACGAACGGCATGCCCGCGCGCTGCGCTTCCTGGGCGATCGTGTCGCGCGACTGGCGCTTCGTGCCGACGAACAGGATCGTGCCACGGTTCGCTGCCAGCTGACGCACGTACTTCTGTGCGTCCGTGAACATCGGCAGCGTCTTTTCGAGGTTGATGATGTGAATCTTGTTGCGGTGACCGAAAATGAACGGTGCCATCTTCGGGTTCCAGAAGCGCGTCTGGTGACCGAAGTGGACACCTGCTTCCAGCATTTGGCGCATTGTGACTGCCATGTAATTCTCCACGAGGGTTGGGTCTTAAGCCGGCCGCCGTACCGCCGCGCGAACCTGCCCCGAGGGAGGATTCCGCGCGGCCGGCACCCTGGTTGCGCCGGCTTGCGATTCAGCACGTGCGAAATGCCCGTGCCGTAAGCCTTTCACCGCGATGCCGCCCCAAGACGGGGCACTACGGCATTTGGATATCGACTTAGCCAAAGAGTATAGCACGCCGATTTGTCCGCTCTCAAGTCGCTCGCCACTTTCGCTTGCCGTGCGGCAGCCGGCCGGACAATCCGCGAAAACCCGCATCCGCGCGGCCGACAGAGGCTGCGGCAGGGGCTGCGATGCCCGCCATAAGGTGCGATAATCCGTCAATTCACCGCATTCCAGGCATACCTCGATGGCTATTACGCTCAAAAACGAACACGATATCGCCGAGATGCGCGTCGCCTGCCGTCTCGCGAGCGAAGTGCTCGACTTCATCACGCCGCACGTCGTCGCAGGCGTCACGACCGCCGAACTCGATCGCCTCTGCCATGAGTTCATGCTCAACGAACAGGGCACGATCCCCGCGCCGCTGAACTACCAGCCGCCCGGCTACCCGCCGTACCCGAAGGCCACCTGCATCTCGGTCAACGACGTGATCTGCCACGGCATTCCCGGCGAGAAGGTGGTCAAGAACGGCGACGCGCTGAACATCGACATCACCGTGATCAAGAACGGCTACTTCGGCGACACGAGCCGGATGTTCATCGTCGGCGAGGGCTCGATCCTCGCGAAGCGCCTCGTGCAGACCACCTACGAATGCATGTGGCTCGGCATCGACCAGGTCAAGCCCGGCGCGCACCTCGGCGACATCGGCTACGCGATCCAGAAGCATGCGGAAGCGCAGGGCTACAGCGTCGTGCGCGAATACTGCGGCCACGGCATCGGCACGGTGTTCCACGAGGATCCGCAGGTCGTGCACTACGGCCGTCCCGGCACGGGCATCGAACTGAAGGCCGGGATGATCTTCACGATCGAGCCGATGATCAACGCCGGCAAGCGCGACATCCGCACGATGCCCGACCAGTGGACGGTCAAGACGCGCGACCGCAGCCTGTCCGCGCAGTGGGAGCACACGGTGCTCGTCACCGAAACCGGCTACGAGGTGCTGACCGTGTCGGCCGGCACGCCGGCGCGCCCCGTGTTCGCGCAACCGGCCGCTGCGGTCTGAGCGCCGTCGCGCCGCCCCGCCCGCACCTGAACCGCCGCCCATGAGCGCTCACGCCGCCCCCTCGCCCGAAGCGCTGTCGCAGCGCGCCGAATTCAAGGCCGCCAAGACCGACATGCTCGAGCGCTTTCGCCGCGCGACGAACGTGGCGTCGCTGATGCACGCGCTGTCGAAACTCACCGACGGCGCACTGAAGCGCGTGTGGGACGACTGCGGGCTACCGGCGACGCTCGCGCTCGTCGCCGTCGGCGGCTACGGGCGCGGCGAACTCGCGCCCTATTCCGACGTCGACATCCTCGTGCTGCTGCCCGATGCGCACGACCCGGCGCTCGACCCGCTCATCGAGCGCTTCATCGGGATGGCATGGGATCTCGGCCTCGAGATCGGCAGCAGCGTGCGCACGGTCGCGCAGTGCATCGAGGAGGCGTCGCAGGACGTCACGGTGCAGACCTCGCTGCTGGAAGCGCGCCGCATCGTCGGCAGCACCGCGCTGTTCGAGCGCTTCACCGTGCGTTACCACGAGGCGCTCGACGCGCGCGCGTTCTTCACCGCGAAGGTGCTCGAGATGCGCCAGCGCCACGCGAAGTTCCAGGACACGCCGTACAGCCTCGAACCGAACGTGAAGGAAAGCCCCGGCGGGCTGCGCGACCTGCAGACGATCCTGTGGATCGCGCGCGCGGCGGGCTTCGGCAGCAGCTGGCGCGAGCTCGACACGCGCGGTCTCATCACCGAACGCGAAGCGCGCGAGCTGCGCCGCAACGAAGGCTTCCTGAAGACGCTGCGCGCACGGCTGCACGTGATCGCCGGCCGCCGCCAGGACATGCTCGTCTTCGACCTGCAGACGCAGGCCGCCGAGAGCTTCGGCTACCAGCCGACGCAGGCCAAGCGCGCGAGCGAGCAACTGATGCGCCGCTATTACTGGGCGGCGAAAGCCGTCACGCAGCTCGCGACGATCCTGATCCAGAACATCGAGGCGCAGCTCTTCCCCGCGACGAGCGGTATTACGCGCGTGCTGTCGCCCGACCGCTTCGTCGAGAAACAGGGGATGCTCGAGATCGTCGACGACGGCGTGTTCGAACGCCATCCCGACGCGATCCTCGAAGCGTTCCTGCTGTACGAAACGACCCGCGGCGTGAAAGGCCTGTCCGCACGCACGCTGCGCGCGCTGTACAACTCGCGCGAAATCATGAACAACGCGTGGCGCCGCGATCCGCAGAACCGCGGCACGTTCATGCGGATCCTGCAGCAGCCCGAAGGGATCACGCACGCGTTCCGGCTGATGAACCAGACGAGCGTGCTCGGCCGCTACCTGCTGAACTTCCGCCGCATCGTCGGCCAGATGCAGCACGACCTGTACCACGTGTACACGGTCGACCAGCACATCCTGATGGTGTTGCGCAACATCCGCCGCTTCGCGGTGGCCGAGCATGCGCACGAATACCCGTTCTGCAGCCAGTTGATCGGCAACTTCGAGCGCCCGTGGGTGCTGTATGTCGCGGCACTGTTCCACGACATCGCGAAGGGCCGTGGCGGCGACCACTCGACGCTGGGGATGGCCGACGCGCGGCGCTTCTGCCGCGAACACGGGGTCACCGGCGACGACGCGGCGCTGATCGTTTGGCTCGTCCAGCATCACCTGACGATGAGCCAGGTCGCACAGAAGCAGGACACGAGCGACCCTGAAGTCATCAAGCGCTTCGCCGAACTCGTCGGCAACGAACGGCGCCTCACCGCACTGTACCTGCTGACGGTCGCCGATATCCGCGGCACGAGCCCGAAGGTGTGGAACACGTGGAAGGGCAAGCTGCTCGAGGATCTCTACCGCATCACGCTCGCGGTGCTCGGCGGCGCCAACCCCGACGCGCATTCGGAGCTGAAGTCGCGGCAGGAACAGGCGCTCGCGCTGCTGCGCCTCGAGACCGTGCCCGACGATGCGCACCGCACGCTATGGGACCAGCTCGACGTCGGCTTCTTCCTGCGCCACGATGCGGCCGACATCGCGTGGCAGACACGCGTGCTTTACCGGCACGTGAACGCCGAAACTGCGATCGTCCGCGCGCGGCCGTCGCCGATCGGCGACGCGCTGCAGGTGCTCGTGTACGTGAAGGACCGCGCCGACCTGTTCGCGGGCATCTGCGCGTATTTCGACCGCAACGGGCTGTCGGTGCTCGACGCGCGCGTCAGCACGACGCGGCACGGCTATGCGCTCGACAACTTCATCGTCACGCAAACCGAACGCGACGTGCGATACCGCGACATCGCGAATCTCGTCGAACAGCAGCTCGCAACGCGGCTCGCCGAAACCGCACCGCTGCCGGAGCCGTCCAAGGGCCGCCTGTCGAGGCTGTCCCGGACGTTTCCGATCACGCCGCGCGTCGACCTGCGGGCCGACGAGCGCGGCCAGTACTACATCCTGTCCGTGTCTGCCAACGACCGGCCGGGCCTTCTCTATTCGATCGCGCGCGTGCTCGCCGAGCATCAGATCGGCGTCCATGCGGCGCGGATCAATACGCTCGGTGAACGCGTCGAGGACATCTTCCTGCTCGCGGGCGCCGGCTTGTCCGACAACCGCCTGCAGATCCAGCTCGAAACCGAATTGCTGCGTGCGATCGCAGTCTGAATGAATCCCAGCGTTTATGCGCACCAAATTGACCGTCAAGAATCCGCGGCCGGCGTCGCCGACCCGCGCACCTGTCCGCTCCGGCAGCCACGTCGCCCGCAAGGCGGTGCGACCCGCTGCGCCGCCCGCGGCAGACAAGCCGGCTCGCCCGAAGAAGGCGTCCCCGGCCGCCGCCGGCGAACGCACGTTCAAGCCGCGCGGTGCTGACGGCAAGCCCGCGACGCGTGGCGAGCGCGGCGAGCCCCGCCCGTATCGCGGCGCCGATGCCAGGCCGGCAGGCGACCGTCGCAGCGGCGACAAGCCGTTCAGCCGTGGCACGCCCGACGCGCGCCCGCCCCGTCGCGGCGACGACGATGCACGACCACGTCGTGCAGGTGCCGAAGGCGGCGTGCGCGCGCCCTATCGCGACAACGCAGCCGGCGAAGGCGCGAAGCGCAGTTACGGCGAACGTCGCACGTCGTCGGATCGACCGCCCCGCCGCAGCGACGACGATGCGCGGCCGCGCCGCGCAGGTGCTGAAGGCGGCACGCGCGCGCCTTATCGCGACAACGCAGCCGGCGAAGGCGCGAAGCGCAGTTACGGCGAGCGCCGCACGTCGTCGGATCGACCGCCCCGCCGCAGCGACGACGATGCGCGGCCGCGCCGCGCAGGTGCTGAAGGCGGCACGCGCGCGCCTTATCGCGACAACGCAGCCGGCGAAGGCGCGAAGCGCAGTTACGGCGAGCGCCGCACGTCGTCGGATCGACCGCCCCGCCGCAGCGATGACGATGCGCGGCCGCGCCGCGCAGGTGCCGAAGGCGGCGCGCGCGCACCCTATCGCGACAACGCAGCCGGCGAAGGCGCGAAGCGCAGTTACGGCGAACGTCGCACGTCGTCGGACCGCCCGCCCCGCCGCAGCGACGACGATGCGCGGCCGCGCCGCGCAGGTGCCGAAGGCGGCGCGCGCACGCCCTATCGCGACAACGCAGCCGGCGAAGGCGCGAAGCGCAGCTTCGGCGAGCGCAGCACGTCGTCGGATCGCCCGCCCCGCCGCAGCGATGACGATGCGCGGCCCCGTCGCGCAGGTGCCGAAGGCAGCGCGCGCGCCCCTTATCGAGACAAGGCAGCCGGCGAAGGCGCGAAGCGCAGCTTCGGCGACCGCCCGGCTCGCCCCGCACGCGACGGCGAGCGTGGCGACACCAAGCGCGGCTCGTCCGGCACGGGCCTGAAGACCGCGCAACCCGTCAAACGCCAAGCGGCCGACATCGATTACGGTGACGAAACGGGTCTGATGCGCCTGTCGAAACGGATGTCCGAGCTCGGCCTGTGCTCGCGCCGCGAAGCCGACGAATGGATCGAAAAGGGCTGGGTGCTCGTCGACGGCGAACGCATCAACACGCTCGGCACCAAGGTGCGCGCCGACCAGAACATCGAGATCGACGAGCGCGCGAGCGCCGAGCAGGCCGCGCAGGTGACGATCCTGCTGCACAAGCCGGTCGGCTATGTGTCGGGTCAGGCAGAAGACGGCTACGAGCCCGCGGCCGTGCTGATCACGCGCGGGAACCACTGGAGCGGCGACCGCTCGCCGCTGCGCTTCTCGCCGCAGCACCTGCACGCGCTCGCGCCGGCCGGCCGGCTCGACATCGATTCCACCGGCATGCTCGTGCTGACGCAGAATGGCCGGATCGCGAAGCAACTGATCGGCGAGCAGTCGGACATCGACAAGGAGTACCTGGTGCGGGTGCGCTTCGGCGAACGGCTCATCGACATCGACCAGCACTTCCCCGCGGAATCGCTCGCGAAGCTGCGCCACGGCCTCGAGCTCGACGGCGTCGCGCTGAAGCCCGCGATGGTGAGCTGGCAGAACGGCGAGCAGCTGCGCTTCGTGCTGCGCGAAGGCAAGAAGCGCCAGATCCGCCGCATGTGCGAACTGGTCGGCCTCGAAGTGGTCGGCCTCAAGCGCGTGCGGATGGGCCGTGTGATGCTGGGCGCGCTGCCGCAGGGGCAATGGCGCTATCTGTCGGCCGACGAGACGTTCTGACCGCGGGCACACCACGTGCGCCACACAATGAAAAAGCCCGCGCAAGCGGGTTTTTTTGTTTCCGGCAGACCGCGCATGGCGAAACGGCCCGCCTGCGACACGCAGGCCGCCTCGCCAGCCGGTCAGTCGTCGTCGGCCGGATCGAGCCCCGGGAACAGCACCTCGGTGAAGCCGAAGCGCGTGAAGTCGGTGATCCGCATCGGATACAGCTTGCCGATCAGGTGATCGTATTCGTGCTGGACGACGCGAGCGTGAAAACCGTCGGCGACGCGATCGATCCTCTCGCCGAATTGATCGAAGCCGCTGTAGCGCACCTTCGCGTAGCGGCTGACGACGCCGCGCATGCCCGGCACCGACAGGCAGCCTTCCCAGCCCTCTTCCATGTCCGGCGGCATGTACTCGATCTTCGGGTTGATCAGCACGGTCTCGGGCACCGGCGGCGCATCCGGGTAGCGGTTGTTGTTGCCGAAGCCGAAGATGATGAGCTGCAGCCCGATGCCGATCTGCGGTGCGGCCAGCCCGGCGCCGTTCGCATGGTGCATCGTCTCGAACATGTCCGCGACGACCTCGTGCAGTTCCGGCGTGTCGAACCGCTCGACCGGTTTGGCGACTTCGAGCAGGCGCGGGTCGCCCATCTTCAGGATCTCGCGAATCATGGCGTATTGCCCTCCAGGAGTTGGTGCAGACCATCTTCGTCCAGCACGGGGATGCCGAGTTCCTCGGCCTTCGCGAGCTTGCTGCCGGCTTCGGCGCCCGCGACCACGTAATCCGTCTTCTTCGATACCGAACCCGCCACTTTCGCGCCCGCCGCTTCGAGCATCTCCTTCGCGGCATCGCGCGTGAGGGTCGGCAGCGTGCCCGTCAGCACCACCGTCTTGCCGGCCAGCACGCCCTGCGGCGCCTTCGGCGCGGGCGGCCCTTCCGGCCAGGTGACCTTGCCCGGCGCGCGCAGCTGCTCGATCACGGTCCGGTTGTGCTCTTCCGCGAAGAACTGGTGGAGCGACTCGGCGACGATCGGCCCGACGTCGTTGACTTCGAGCAGTTCGTCGATCGATGCGTCCATGATCGGCGTCAGCGAGCCGAAATGCTTCGCGAGATCCTTCGCGGTCGATTCGCCGACGTGGCGGATGCCGAGCCCGTAGACGAAGCGCGCGAGCGTCGTGTGCTTCGCCTTCTCGAGCGAATCGAGCAAATTCTGTGCGGACTTCTCGGCGAACCGGTCGAGCTCGGCGAGCGTCGCGAAGCCGAGATTGAACAGGTCGGCCGGCGTGCGCACGAGATTCAGCTCGACGAGCTGGTCGATGATCTTCTCGCCGAGCCCGTCGATGTCGAGCGCGCGGCGCTGTGCGAAGTGCCACAGCGCCTGCTTGCGCTGCGCCGGGCAGAACAGGCCGCCCGTGCAGCGCGCGATCGCCTCGTCCGGCAGGCGCTCGATCTTCGAGCCGCACACCGGGCATTCGGTCGGCATCACGAATTCGGCCGCATCGTCCGGGCGCCGGTCGAGCAGCGCACCGACGACCTCCGGAATCACGTCGCCCGCGCGTCGCACGATCACGGTATCGCCGATCCGGATGTCCTTGCGGCGCACCTCGTCCTCGTTGTGCAGCGTCGCATTGGTCACGGTCGCGCCGCCGACGAACACGGGCTCGAGGCGCGCGACCGGCGTGATCGCGCCCGTGCGGCCGACCTGCACGTCGATCGCGACGAGCTTCGTCAGCGCTTCCTGCGCGGGGAACTTGTGCGCGAGCGCGAAGCGCGGCGCGCGCGACACGAAGCCGAGTCGCTCCTGTTCGTCGCGCCGGTTGACCTTGTAGACGACGCCGTCGATGTCGTACGGCAGCGACTCGCGCTTCTCGCCGATCTTGCGGAAGAAGTCGAGCAAGCCGTCGGCGCCGTGCACCACCGCACGCTCGCGGTTCACGGGCAGGCCGAGCGCCTCGTACCAGTCGAGCAGCGCGCTGTGCGTGTCGGGCATCGGCATTCCGTCGAGCACGCCGATCCCGTACGCGAAGAACGACAGCGGACGCTGCGCGGTGATCTTCGAGTCGAGCTGGCGCAGGCTGCCGGCCGCCGCGTTGCGCGGGTTCGCGAATTCGCGCTGCTCGGCCGCGCGCTGGCGTTCGTTCAGGCGTGCGAAATCGCGCTTGAACATCAGCACTTCGCCGCGCACGTCGAGCACGGCCGGCACGTTCGCGCCCTTAAGCTTCAGCGGAATCGAGCGGATCGTGCGCACGTTCCCGGTCACATCCTCGCCCGTCGTCCCGTCGCCGCGCGTCGACGCCTGCACGAACACGCCTTGCTCGTAGCGCAGCGAGATCGCGAGGCCGTCGAACTTCAGTTCGCACGCGTATTCGACGGGTTCAGTCACCGAGCCGGCAAGATCGGTGGTTTTGTCGAGCGCGTCGGCGACGCGCTTGTCGAACGCCGCGATGTCCTCGTCGGCGAAGCCGTTGTTCAGCGACAGCATCGGCGCGTCGTGGACAACCGGCGTGAAGCCGCCGGCCGCTTCGCCGCCGACGCGCTGCGTCGGCGAATCGGGCGTCACGAGTTCAGGATGGTCGGTTTCGAGCTGCTGAAGTTCGCGGAACAGCCGGTCGTACTCGGCGTCGGGCAGATCCGGCTGGTCGAGCACGTAGTAGGCGTAGTTCGCCCGCTCGAGTTGGTCGCGCAGCCACGCGGCGCGCGCGTCGGGCTGGCTGGCTGGCGGTTCGGCTTGGGTTCGGGCCATGCTGGCGGCAGATTCGTTCTGAGAAAATCGGATGCCCGATTATCTCAGTTTGACGCCGCGACGGGGCGTGCAATGCGCACCGGATCAGCGTGCTGCAGCGCACACGGCAAGGTGTGCGCCGCAACGACGAACGACAGCGCCGAAGCCCGCCGCCCGCGCATTTGCGTTACTGGCTGAAGAGGCGGCGCGTGACCGGCGAACCGGCCGGGATGCCGGCTTCCTCGAGCTTCGCGTACAGCTTCATCAGTTGCTGTTCGATCGCCAGCAGCGTCGACTCCGGCAGCGGCCGGCGCGAATCGTCGACGACCCGCGCGCCGATCCGTTCGGACAGCGACTTCGCGTAATCGCACATCAACCGGAACGGCAGGATGTCCTCTTCGGCCACCGGCACGTCGAGCACCAGCGTGATCATGTTGCCGCCTTTGTACGTGAGGTCGTCGCGCAGGAAGTTCGTGTCGCCGAACTGCAGCATGAACACGGGATTCTGCTTCGCGTCGAGCTTCACGAAACGCGTGCCGTCGCGCGACAGCAGCAGCCCGTCCTGCGACGCGACAGCCTGCACGTAGTTCGCCGACCACGGTGCGCCGTCCGACATCACGTTGATCGACAGTTGCGCGTCGCACTGCGCGGCAAAGGCGTCGAGCTCGCGCGCCATCGCCACCGTTTCCATCATGTCCGGGAATTCCGGCGCGCCGTCGATCGCGTCGGCGAACTGCTGGACGCCCGTCACGAATTCGGAGAACTCGAGCTCGTTCAGCGCGCCGCTGCGATTCGCGAGCTGCGCGCCCGCGCGCAGCTCGTCATAGCGCACGCCGTTCTGCAACAACTCCCACTGGCCGCCTTCCGGCTTGCCTTCGATATGCACGGGCTTGCTGCCCGCGCGGCGCAGCCGCTGCGCGGCCGGCAGGATCTTGTCGCCCGGCAGCGACCCGGCGAGGCGGATCGGCACGATGCAGTCGATCCGGCGGTCGACGATCGCGGGCGGCGCCGACGAGATCGTCGCGGCCGGCAGCACGGGCTCGGACGGTTCAGCGGGCGCTTCGTGCACGGCGGCACGCACGGCGTCTTCACCGGCAGCCGGCTCGGCCGCCTCGGACGACGTGTCGATGCCGGTCGCCTCGGCCTGCAGATCGGCAGGCATATCGGCAGGCGCCACGCCGCCTAAGGTGGCCCCGCCGAACGTCGGCTCGACGCGTGCGACTTCGGCCGGCGTCGCGGCAGCCGCGACCGGTGCCGCGGGCTCGCGTCGCACCGGCTGACGCACCGGTTCGATGAACGGCAGCTCTTCGTCCCGCTCGGGGCGGTTCATCGCCTCGGCCGCTTCCTCCGGCATCGGGCGCGGCATCCTGCGCCGCACCTTCGCGCCCTGCCATGCGTTGTAGATCACGACGCCGCCCACCACGACGGCGCCCGCGCCGATCAAACCGAGTGTCAACTCGTCCATGCACGCTCCATCAGCAATTCTTTTTCGTCGGAACCGCGAACGGGCGCCCATGCGCCGCGCGAACGCGGTCCGGTTTCGTCAAACGTCAATTCTGGGCAAAACCCGCAGCGGTTTCCATGTCCACCGCAACGATCCGCGACACGCCCTGCTCCTGCATCGTCACGCCGATCAGCTGCTGCGCCATCTCCATCGCGATCTTGTTGTGCGAGATGAACAGGAACTGCGTCTTGTTGGACATCGCGCGCACGAGATTCGCGAAACGTTCGGTGTTCGCGTCATCGAGCGGCGCGTCGACCTCGTCGAGCAAACAGAACGGCGCCGGGTTCAACTGGAACATCGCGAACACCAGCGCGGTCGCGGTCAGCGCCTTCTCACCGCCCGACAGCAGGTGGATCGTCGCGTTCTTCTTGCCGGGCGGCTGCGCCATCACCTGCACGCCGGCATCGAGGATCTCGTCGCCCGTCATGATCAGCTTCGCCTGGCCACCGCCGAACAGGCGCGGGAACAGGTCGCTGAAGTGACGGTTGACTTCGTCGAAGGTCCCTTGCAGCAGCGTGCGGGTTTCCTGGTCGATCTTGTGGATCGCGTCCTCGAGCGTCGTGATCGCGTCGATCAGGTCGGCCGACTGCGCATCGAGGAACACCTTGCGCTCGCTCGCGGCCTTCAGCTCGTCGAGCGCGGCCATGTTCACCGGGCCGAGCGCGTTGATCGCGTTGTTGAGCCGCGTGACCTCGCCCTGCAGGTACGACGGCTTCAGGTCCGGCGTCAGCTTCTCGCTCAGCGCGGCCTCGTCGACCTCGGCCGTCGCGAGCTGCTCGGCGAACTGCTCGACGGACAGGCGCGCGGCCTGCTCCTTCAGCTGCAATTCGGTGATGCGGTCGCGCAGCGGCTGCAGCGAGCGCTCGGCGACGAGACGCTGCTCGTCCGACGCGCGCAGCTTCGCGGTCAGGTCGTCGAGTTCGATTCGCGCGGCCTGCAGCGCTTCTTCCTTCACCGCGCGAATCTCGAGCGCATCCTGCAGGCCCGTGTGCGCGGTCTGCTCGTTGATCGTCTCGAGTTCGGCGCGCGCGTCTTCCAGCGACGCGGCGACGCGCTCGCTCTGTTCGTGCGCGACCTGGATGCTGCGCTTGAGCTCGTCGATCCGGGTCACTGCGTTGCGTGCGGCGAAGCGCGCGTCGTTCGCGCCGCGCTCCAGGTCACGCGCTTCCTGACGCGCCTGCGTCAGCGATTCGTCCAGCGATTCGAACGCGAGCTGGTTGTCCTCGAAGCGCGCCTGCAGTTCCGCGAGTTCGCCGTCGAAGCGCTCGAAATTCGCTTCCGACTCCGCGCGCAGCGCGCGCTGCTCTTCGATCTGCGCGCCGATTTCCTCGAGCTCCTCGCGGATCTGCGTGCTGCGCTGCGTATAGCGTTCGTGCGCCTGCGCGAGCTTCAGCACGTCCATCTGCAACGCGTGCACGCGTTGCGTCGCACGCTCGGCCTGCGCGCGCACGTCGCCGAGCGCCTGCGTGGCCTGCGTGTGCGCGGCTTCCGCGCGCACGGCAGCCGTGCGCGCCTCGTCGGCGAGCAGCGCCTGCGCACGCACCTGGCGCGTCAGGTTGTCGATTTCCTGCTGGCGGGCCAGCATCCCGGCCTGCTCCGAATCGGCCGCGTAAAGCTGCACGCCGACACGCGTGACGATATGGCCGGCCTTGACGACGAACGCGCCGCCTGCCGGCAGTTGCGTGCGCGTCGCGAGCGCCTGCGCGACATCGTCGGCGACATACACGTTGCCGAGCCAGTCGTTCAGCACCGCGCGGATGCCCGCATCGTCGATGCGCAAGAGCGACAGCACCGGACGCAGCCCGGCCACCGCCGCAGGCGGTTCGCCGGCCGCGGGCGGCGCATAGAACGCGAGCTTCGCGGGCGGCGCATCGGTCGCGAACGCCTTCACCCAGTCGAGATTCGACACTTCGAGCGCGGCGAGGCGCTCGCGCAGCACGGCCTCGAGCGCCGCTTCCCAGCCAGCTTCGACGTGCAGCTTCTTCCACAGGCGCGGCAGCGCGCCGAGCTCGTGCTTGTCGAGCCACGGCTGCACCTTGCCTTCCGTCTGCACGTTTTCCTGCAGCTGCTTCAGCGCGGCAAGGCGCGCCTCGAGCTGGTGGATCTGCGCGCCTTCGGCCTGCACGCGCTCCTGCGCGGCGCGGCGTTCGCCATCGAGACGCGGCACCGTTTCCTGTGCGTCGGCGAGGCGCGCCTGCGCTTCGCCGAGGATTTCTTCCTGCTCGGCGAGCTGCATGCGCAGTTCCTCGAGCTGCGCCTCGTCCGGCGCGTCGAGCCCGCCCGCTTCGCCCTTCAGGCGCTCATGGCGCTGCTGAAGCTGCTGGAGCTGCTGGTCGGCATTGCGCTGGTGCGCAGCTTCGAGCTTCAGCGACTGTTCGGTCTGCGCGATCCGCGCGCGCTCGTCGTTGAGCTGCGCCTGCGCATCGCGCCACTTCGCTTCGAGCGCCGGCAGCGCGTCGTGCTTCGCGGCTGCGTTGTCTTCGGCAAGCGCGGCCTTCTCGTCGGCCATCGCGCGCGCCTCTTCGGCGTCCTCGAGCTCGTCCTGCGACTTCTCGGCCTGCGCGCGCCATTGCGCGCGCTGCGCATTCAGCGCGGCGATCTGTGCCTGCACGCGATTGCGCGATTCGACGATGAACTTGATCTCGGCTTCTAGGCGGCTCACCTCGGCATTCGCCTCGTAGAGCGAACCCTGCGCGCCCTGCATCGCGTCGCTCGCCGAGTAATGTGCGACCCGCAGCGTCTCGAGCTGCGACTCGACCTCGCGCAGCTTTGCCGTCTGCGCTTCGAGGTCGATCTGCGCCTGTTCGATCGCGCGCTGCTGCTTCTGCTGCTCGCCGGCCGCCTCGTTCTTGCGCAGCAGCCACAACAGGCGCTGCTTCTCCTCGCCGTCGGCGACGAGATCCTTGTATTTGGTCGCGACGACCGCCTGCGCCTCGAGCTTCTCGAGGTTCGCACCGAGTTCGCGGACGATGTCCTCGACGCGCGTCAGGTTCTCGCGCGTGTCGTGCAGGCGGTTCTCGGTCTCGCGGCGGCGTTCCTTGTACTTCGACACGCCCGCAGCTTCCTCGAGGAACACGCGCAGCTCTTCCGGCTTCGCCTCGATGATCCGCGCGATCATGCCCTGCCCGATGATCGCGTACGCACGCGGCCCAAGGCCCGTGCCGAGGAAGATGTCCTGGATGTCGCGGCGGCGCGCCGGCAGGTTGTTGATGTAGTAGCTCGACGTGCCGTCGCGCGTGAGCACGCGCTTCACGGCGATCTCGCCGTACTGGCCCCACTGCCCGGCCGCGCGGCCGTCGGAGTTGTCGAAGATCAGCTCGACGCTTGCCCGGCTGCCGGGCTTGCGGGCGGTCGAGCCGTTGAAGATCACGTCCTGCATCGACTCGCCGCGCAACTCGGATGCGCGCGACTCGCCGAGCACCCAGCGCACGGCGTCGATGATGTTGGACTTGCCGCACCCGTTCGGGCCCACCACGCCGACAAGCTGGCCCGGAACCTGGAAATGCGTGGGATCGACAAAGGATTTGAAGCCAGCGAGTTTGATCGAGCTCAGACGCACGGCGGTATCGGATGTGAAGAAGGTGTGAAACGGACGGTGCCGCGATGCGCGGGGCCGGACGGCCCATGCGCGCGACGCGCCCCGGAATTCAAAAGCGGGGCCGCGCGCATACAGCGTTGGGCCCCGCAAACGGCTTCCATCATACCATCGCGCGTGCGCCGTCCCGACCGTCGCCGGGTTTGCCCGGTGCCGGCGCGGAACGATGGACCCGGCTCGACAGCAGCGTCGCCAGCACGATGCACACGCCGCCCGCCCACTCGCGCGCGGTCGGCAACTCGTTCGCAAACACCCACGCCGACAGCGCGGTGATCACGATCTCGAACAGCATGATGATCGACGCGCGGTTCGCCGGCACGCGCGCAAGGCCGTATTGCACGAGCAGGTTGTTCGCCGCCATCGTCACGCCGATCGCGGCGACGATCAGCGCAGCGATGCCGAGCTGGCCGCCCACCGGCGCGGCAGGCAGCCCTTCGAACAGCGACGCGATCGCGCCGAACACCGCCGCGCCGCCGAACAGCGTCGCGGTGCGCATCTCCGCACGCATCTCGGGCAGTTCGCGGCTGGCCTTGATCACGAGCACGTTGCTCATCGCGAAGCTCAGCCCGGCCGCGAGACCGGCCCATTCGGCCGGGTTGGCCGGCAGCGGCAAGCCGAGCTGCGGCGACCACAGCATCAGCATCGCGCCGCCGATCGACAGCGCCGCGAGCCCCGCGCCGGCCCAGGTCAGCCGCTCGCGCAGCAGGAAGTGTGCGTAGATCGCCGTCCACGCCGGGGTCAGGTAGAACAGCAGCATCACGCGCAGCACCTCGCCGTGGATCGTGCCCCATACGAAGCCGAGGTTCGTCACGCCGGCCGTCACCGCGATGCCCGGCAGCACCCAGTGCCAGCGCAGCGTCGCGATGGTGCGGTGCCGCGCGACGATCACGAACAGGAACGCGACGAGGCTCGTCAAGGCGCTCGCCAGCGTGCCCGTCAGGCCGAGCGACGCGAGGATCCGCAGCGGATACCAGATCAGGCCCCATACCGATGCGCCGATCAGGATCGCCAGCGTTGGCAGGCTGCCGCGTACTGCGTTATTCATTTGCTCAGATACCCTTTATTCAACCGGCCCGGCGGCCCGCCGGGCGGCCGTGACCGCATTCCGTCACGCTATAATCATCCGTTGCGACCCGCGCGCCGTCGGCGCCCGTTCGCAGCCGCGCGGCACGCCCGCCGCTTCTTTCGTTCCAACCGGCCGCGATGGCCGCTTCGCCCGTGAACCCTCGACTCGACTCGCTCCAGCCCTATCCCTTCGAAAAGCTGCGCGCCCTGTTCAAGGACGTGACGCCCTCCGGCGACCTCAAACCGATCAGCTTCGGCATCGGCGAGCCCAAGCACCCGACCCCGGCGCTGATCCGCGACGCCGTGGTGGCCGCGCTCGACGGCCTCGCGTCGTATCCGGCCACCGCCGGCTCGGACGCGCTGCGCACGTCGATCGCGCACTGGCTCGAGCGCCGCTACGGGCTGCCGGCGATCGATCCGGCCACGCAGGTGCTGCCGGTGTCGGGGTCGCGCGAGGCGCTGTTCTCGCTCGCGCAAACCGTGATCGATGCGCGTCCGTCCGGGCAGGGCGAGAAGGCGATCGTACTCTGTCCGAATCCTTTCTATCAAATTTACGAAGGCGCGGCGCTCCTGGCCGGTGCCGAACCCTATTTCGCGAACAGCGACCCGGCCCGCAACTTCGCGTGCGACTACGCAGCCGTGCCCGACGAAGTCTGGGCGCGCACGCAACTGCTGTACGTGTGCTCGCCGGGCAATCCGACGGGCGCCGTGCTGACGCTCGACGACTGGCGCGAGCTGTTCGCGCTGTCCGACCGCCACGGTTTCGTGATCGCGTCCGACGAATGCTATTCGGAAATCTATTTCGACGAAGCGGCGCCGCCGCTCGGCGGTCTCGAGGCCGCACACCGCCTCGGCCGCGGCTTCGAGCGGCTCGTGATGCTGTCGAGCCTGTCGAAGCGCTCGAACGTGCCGGGCATGCGCTCGGGTTTCGTCGCCGGCGACGCGGCGCTGCTGAAGAAATTCCTGCTGTACCGCACGTACCACGGCGCCGCGCTGTCGCCGGTCTGGCAGCACGCGAGCATCGCCGCGTGGAACGACGAGGCCCACGTGCGCGAGAACCGGGCGCTGTACCTGCAGAAGTTCAACACGGTCACGCCGCTGCTCGCCGACGTGATCGACGTGAAACTGCCCGACGCCGCGTTCTACCTGTGGGCCAACGTCGGGCGCACCGGGCTGTCGGACACCGAGTTCGCCCGCCGCCTGTACGCCGACTATAATGTGACGGTTCTGCCCGGTTCGTACCTGGCGCGCGACGCGCACGGGTCGAATCCGGGCCGCGATTTCATCCGGATCGCGCTCGTCGCGGGCACCCCCGAATGCGTCGAGGGCGCGCAACGCATCGTCGATTTCTGCCGCGGCCTCGCCCGGTAATCGTTCATCCCGATCAATTCCATCCATCTCCAGCGAAAACGAACATGTCGCAACAACTTCAGCAAATCATCGATACCGCCTGGGAAAACCGCGCCGAGCTGTCGCCGAAGGCCGCACCGGCCGACGTACGCGAAGCCGTCGCCCACGCGATCGAGCAGCTCGACCGTGGCGCACTGCGCGTCGCCGAGAAAATCGACGGCAACTGGACCGTGCACCAGTGGCTGAAGAAGGCCGTGCTGCTGTCGTTCCGCCTGGAGGACAACGCACCGATGCCGGCCGGCGGCTACTCGCAGTTCTACGACAAGGTGCCGTCGAAGTTCGCGAACTACACGGCCGAAGACTTCGCCGCGGGCGGCTTCCGCGTCGTCCCGCCGGCCATCGCGCGCCGCGGCTCGTTCATCGCGAAGAACGTCGTGCTGATGCCGTCGTACACCAACATCGGTGCATACGTCGACGAAGGCACGATGGTCGACACGTGGGCAACCGTCGGTTCGTGCGCGCAGATCGGCAAGAACGTGCACCTGTCGGGCGGCGTCGGCATCGGCGGCGTGCTCGAGCCGCTGCAGGCGAACCCCGTCATCATTGAAGACAACTGCTTCATCGGCGCGCGCTCGGAAGTCGTCGAAGGCGTGATCGTCGAGGAAAACTCGGTGATCTCGATGGGCGTGTACCTCGGTCAGAGCACGAAAATCTACGACCGTGAGACGGGCGAAGTCAGCTACGGCCGCATCCCGGCCGGCTCGGTCGTCGTCGCCGGCAACCTGCCGTCGAAGGACGGTTCGCACAGCCTGTACTGCGCGGTGATCGTCAAGAAGGTCGACGCGAAGACCCGCGCGAAGGTCGGCCTGAACGAGCTGCTGCGAGGCGACTGATGGCGAAACCGCACACCGTGGTCGTCTACGGCATTCCGAACTGCGACACCGTGAAGAAGGCCCGCGTGTGGCTCGACGATCACGGCGTCGAATTCGAGTTTCACGATTTCAAGAAGCTCGGCGTCAGCGTGCCGCTGCTTGAAGACTGGCTGAAGGACGTGTCGCTCGACGCGCTCGTGAACAAGCGCGGCACCACGTGGCGCGGCCTGGGCGATGCGATGAAGGCAGCCGCCGAAACGAAGGCCGGCGCGGTCGCGCTGATGATCCACAAGCCCTCGGTCATCAAGCGCCCCGTGCTTGTCGTCAACGGCCGGGTGAAATCGCTCGGCTTCGCGGCCGATCAATACGCGGCGCTGTTCGCCGCATAGGGCCGCCCGCGCTGCGCCCGTCGGCGCAGCCCGACGTCTTGTCGCTGCCGGCCACCGTGCCGGCATTTTTTATCGAAAGTGGTCCGAACCATGTCCGCCACCCTAGCCCTTACCGAACAGCTGATCGCACGCGCGTCCGTGACGCCCGACGACCAGCATTGCCAGCAGATCATGACCGAGCGCCTCACCGCGCTCGGCTTCGAATGCGAGACCATCGCGTCGCACGGCGTGACCAACCTGTGGGCCGTCAAGCGCGGCGCCGACGGCCGCGACGGCAAACTGCTAGCGTTCGCGGGCCACACCGACGTCGTGCCGACCGGCCCGCTCGAGCAGTGGACCTCGCCGCCGTTCATTCCCGCCCATCGCGACGGCAAGCTGTACGGCCGCGGCGCGGCCGACATGAAGACGTCGCTCGCGGCGTTCGTCGTCGCGGCCGAGGAATTCGTCGCGGCCCATCCCGGCCACCGCGGCGCAATCGCGTTCCTGATCACGAGCGACGAGGAAGGCCCGGCCACCGACGGCACCGTGAAGGTCGTCGAACTGCTGCAGGCGCGCGGCGAACGCGTCGACTACTGCATCGTCGGCGAGCCGACGTCGACCGCCGAGCTCGGCGACGTCGTCAAGAACGGCCGCCGCGGGTCGATGTCGGGCGAACTGGTCGTCAAGGGCGTGCAGGGCCACATCGCGTATCCGCACCTCGCGAAGAACCCGATCCACCTGCTCGCGCCGGCGCTCGCCGAACTCGCCGCCGAGCAGTGGGACGAAGGCAACGAATACTTCCCGCCGACCACCTGGCAGGTGTCGAACTTGCACGCAGGCACCGGCGCGACCAACGTGATCCCCGGCCACGCCGACCTGCTGTTCAACTTCCGTTTCTCGACCGCAAGCACGGTCGAGGGCCTGCAGGCCCGCGTGCACGCGATCCTCGACAAGCATGGCCTCGAATACACGCTGAAGTGGACGGTAAGCGGCCTGCCGTTCCTCACGCCGCGCGGCGAGCTGTCGAGCGCGCTGGAGAATGCGATCCGCAGCGAGACCGGCATCACGACCGAGCTGTCGACGACGGGCGGCACGTCGGACGGCCGCTTCATCGCGCGCATCTGTCCGCAGGTCATCGAGTTCGGCCCGCCGAACGGCAGCATCCACAAGATCGACGAGCACATCGAGGTGCGCTTCGTCGACCCGCTGAAGAACGTGTACCGCCGCGTGCTCGAACAACTGATTGCCTGATGGAGCTTTGCATGACGACACCTTTTGCAACTGTTCGCGATCTGCTGCGCTACGCGGTCACGCGCTTCTCGAAGGCGAAGCTCGCGTTCGGCCACGGCTCCGACAATGCGTACGACGAAGCGGCCTACCTCGTGCTGCGCACGCTCGACCTGCCGCTGGACACGCTCGAGCCGTTCCTCGACGCGCGGCTGCTGCCCGACGAAATCGCGGCCGTGCTCGCGGTGATCGAACGGCGCGCGACCGATCGCGTGCCGGCCGCGTACCTCACGCATGAAGCGTGGATGCATGGCCACCGCTTCTACGTCGACGAACGCGTGATCGTGCCGCGTTCGTTCATCGGCGAACTGCTCGACGACGGGCTGCAGCCGTATGTCGCCGATCCAGAGCAGGTCGGCGCGGTGCTCGAACTGTGCACGGGCTCCGGTTGCCTCGCGATCCTTGCGGCGAGCGCGTTCCCGAACGCCGAGATCGACGCGGTCGACCTGTCCGACAAGGCACTCGAAGTCGCGGAGATCAACGTGCGCGACTACGGCCTCGAAGACCGCATCGCGCTGCACCGCGGCGACCTCTACGCGCCGCTGCCCGCGTTCCGCACCGACCCCGGCGCACGCTACGACGTGATCCTGACGAACCCGCCGTACGTGAACGCGTCGTCGATGGCCGCGCTGCCGCCCGAATACCGGCACGAGCCGGAGATGGCGCTCGCAGGCGGCGACGACGGGATGGACATCGTGCGACGCATCGTCGCCGAAGCGCACCGCTGGCTGCACGACGACGGCGTGCTCGTCGTCGAGATCGGCAACGAGCGCGAGCACGTCGAAGCCGCGTTCGGCGGCCTCGAACTCACGTGGCTGCCCACCAGCGCGGGCGACGACACCGTGTTCCTGATCCAGGCATCGGACCTGCCGCGCAAGGCCTGAGCCGCCGGGCTCCCCAACCGTGCGGTACGGCGCACCGCTGCGCCGCACGGTTGGGTAAGATGCGCGTAAGCGGCCGCCGCGCCGCACGACATCAGGAGTCCGTCACGCGCCTATGACCCTCGACTGGCTACATCTCGGCACCCTGATCCTGACCATCCATGTGCTCGGGATCATCGCGGCGTGCCATGCGATCATGAACACGCGCACGTCGCAAGGCGCAATCGCGTGGGCCGTCTCGCTCGCCGCGATGCCGTACCTGACGCTCATTCCGTACCTGTTCCTCGGCCGCAGCAAGTTCTCCGGCTACGTCGACGCACGGCGCCACGAGCTGGAAATGTTGCGCATGCACACACCGCGCTCGCCTTGGCTCAGCACCGACGCGACCGACGGGCCGGCCGCCGACGCGCTCGGCCAGGCCGCCGTGCTGGCGCTCACGCGGCTCGGCGGCATGCCGTTCCTCGGCGGCAATTCGGTGCGCACGCTCGTGAACGGCGATGCGACGTTCTCGGCGATCCTGTCGGCGATCGACGCCGCGCGCGACTATGTGGTCGTCCAGTTCTTCATCGTGCGCGACGATGCGCTCGGCCAGATGCTGCGCGATTCGCTGCTCGCGCGCGCGGCAGCCGGCGTGCGCTGCTGCCTGCTGTACGACAGCATCGGCAGCTTCGACCTGCCGCACAGCTACGTCGACACGCTGCGCAGGGGTGGTGTCGAAGTCCATCCGTTCGCGACCAATCGGAAGTTCGTCAACCGCTTCCAGCTGAACTTCCGCAACCATCGCAAGATCGTCGTCGTCGACGGCAATCGTGCGTTCGTCGGCGGCCACAACGTCGGCGTCGAATATCTCGGCGCGAATCCGCGCCTGTCGCCGTGGCGCGATACGCACATCGAGATACGCGGCCCCGTGGTCGCGAGCCTCCAGTACGTGTTCGCCGAAGACTGGCACTGGGCCACGCAGAAGCTGCCGCCGCTCGCGCTGCCGCCGCCGGCGCGGCCCGGCGACGACATGCATTGCCTCGCGGTGCCGATGGGGCCGGCCGACAAGCAGGAAACCGGCTCGCTGTTCTTCGTCGAGGCGATCAATGCCGCGCGCGAGCGGGTCTGGATCACCACGCCGTATCTCGTCCCCGACGAAGCCGTGATCTCCGCGCTGAAGCTCGCCGTGATGCGCGGCGTCGACGTGCGCATCCTGATCCCGAGCCGGCGCGATCACTACGTGGTGTTCGAGGCGTCGAAGCTGTACGCGCGCGACCTGGTCGATGCAGGCGTCAAGGTGTTTCGCTACCGGCCCGGCTTCCTCCACCAGAAGGTCGTGCTGATCGACCGCATCGCGGCGGCGATCGGCAGCGCGAATCTCGACAACCGCTCGTTCCGCCTCAATTTCGAGATCATGGTGCTGACCGTCGACCGCGCATTCGCCGACGAGGTCGAGACGATGCTCGATGCCGACTTCGCGCAGGCGTACGAGGTCGATGCGAACGAATACCGCCAGTCGCCCGCATGGCGGCGAATCGCGATGCACGTCGCGCGGCTGTTCGCGCCGATCCTGTAACCGCCGGGACGGCGGCGGCCGTGCAATCCGCACCGACGCCGCGAACGCCGCCTCCTGCCATCACAGCAGTTTGTCGATATCCGCGGCGATTTCGTCGGGCTTGGTCGACGGCGCGTAGCGCTTGACGATGCGCCCGTCGCGGTCGATCAGGAATTTCGTGAAATTCCACTTGATCGCCTTGAGGCCGAGAATGCCGGGCGCCTCGTCGGTCAGGTAGCGGTACAGCGGATGCGCATGGTCGCCCTTCACGTCGATCTTCGCGAACATCGGGAACGTGACGCCGTAATTGCGCTCGCAGAACGCGCCGATCTGCATGGCGTCGCCGGGCTCCTGCTTGCCGAACTGGTTGCACGGGAAGCCGAGCACGAAGAAGCCGCGCGCCGCGTACTGGTCGTACAGCTTCTGCAGGCCCGCATACTGCGGCGTGAAACCGCACTCGCTCGCGGTGTTGACGATCAGCAGCACCTTGCCGCGATATGCATCGAGCGATGCCGGCGCACCGGCGAGCGTCTCTGCGTTGAACGAATACAGGGTAGACATCGGGCACTCCTTTTACGAAACCGGATCGACGTGGAGTCTAGGCGAAATTGCAGCGTTGCGGCATCCGCCGAGCGGCCGATGCCCGGCGCGACCGGCTCGCAGTCTAGAATAGCGGTTTTGGCCAGTCATTTCCGCCGTGATCCGTTTCAATCAGTTCAGCCTTGCGCGCGGCACCAAGCCGCTGTTCGAGTCGACCTCGTTCGTGCTCAATCCCGGCGAGAAAGCCGGCCTGATCGGCGCGAACGGCGCCGGCAAGTCGACGTTGTTCTCGGTTTTGCGCGGCGAGTTGCACTCCGACGCCGGCGATTTCTCGATGCCGCCGTCGTGGCGGATCGCCCATGTGTCGCAGGAAACGCCCGCCGTCGACCGCTCGGCGCTCGACTACACGCTCGACGGCGACGCCGCGCTGCGCGAGATCGAGGCGCGCATCGCCGCCGCTTCCGCCGCGCATGACGGCGCCGCCGAAGCCCATGCGCACGCGGCTTTCGCCGACGCCGACGGCTACACTGCGCCCGCCCGCGCCGAAGCGTTGCTGCTCGGCCTCGGCTTCACGCTCGCACAGACGCGCGAATCCGTCGCCAGCTTCTCCGGGGGGTGGCGCATGCGCCTGAACCTCGCGCAGGCGCTGATGTGCCGCTCCGACCTGCTGCTGCTCGACGAACCGACGAACCACCTCGACCTCGACGCGATCGTCTGGCTCGAAGACTGGCTGCACCGCTACCCCGGCACGCTCGTCGTGATTTCGCACGACCGCGAATTCCTCGATTCGATCTGCAACGTCACGCTGCATCTGGAAAACCGCCAGGTGAAGCGCTACGGCGGCAACTACTCGCAATTCGAAGTGCTGCGCGCGCAGCAACTGGCTCTGCAGCAAAACGCATACGAAAAGCAGCAGAAGACGATCGAGCACCTGCAGAGCTTCGTCGACCGCTTCAAGGCCAAGGCCACCAAGGCCAAACAGGCGCAAAGCCGGATGAAGGCGCTCGAGAAGATGGAGCTGATCGCGCCCGCGCACATCGCGTCGCCGTTCACGTTCGAATTCCGCACGCCCGACGCCGCGCCTAACCCGATGATGGTGATGGAAGAGGTCCGCTGTGGCTACCATGCCGACGACGGCGCGGAGATCCCGATCGTCGAACGCGTGGCGCTGTCGATCCAGAATGGGCAGCGCATCGGCCTGCTGGGCGCGAACGGCCAGGGCAAGTCGACGCTGATCAAGACGCTGGCCGGCACGCTCGCGCCGCTGTCGGGCCAGGTCCGCGACGGCAAGGGACTGACGATCGGCTATTTCGCGCAGCACCAGCTAGAAACGCTGCGCGAAGACGATTCGCCGCTCGCGCATCTGGCGCGGCTCGCGCCCGACACGCGCGAGCAGGAGTTGCGCGACTTCCTCGGCGGCTTCAATTTCTCGGGCGACATGGCGACGAGTGCCGTCGGCCCGTTCTCGGGTGGTGAAAAAGCGCGCCTCGCGCTCGCGCTGATCATCTGGCAGAAGCCGAACCTGCTGCTGCTCGACGAACCGACGAACCACCTCGACCTCGAAACGCGCCACGCGCTGACGATGGCGCTCGCGCAATTCGAAGGCACGCTGATCCTCGTATCGCACGATCGCCATCTGCTGCGCGCGACGACCGACCAGTTCATGCTCGTCGCGAAGCACCGGCTGCAGCCGTTCGACGGCGACCTTGACGACTACCGCGACTGGCTGCTGCAGCATGCGGCCGAGCAGCGCGCGGCCGCGAAGGCCGACAGCGCGGCTTCGCCGGGCGCGGGGGCCGCGGCCAACCGCAAGGACCAGAAGCGTCAGGCCGCCGAGGAGCGGCAGCGCCTGTCGGTGTTGAAAAAGCCGCTGCAGACGCGCATCACGAAGCTCGAAAAGGAAATGGAGACGCTACACGCGGAGAAGGCGCGCCTCGACGCGTTCGTCGCCGATCCGGCGAGCTACGAGGCCGCACGCAAGACGGAACTGACCGATGCGATCCGCAAGCTCGGAGACGTCAACACGCGTCTCGAAACGGTCGAAGCCGACTGGCTCGCCGTACACGAAGAACTCGAGCAGATCGGCTGAACGCGGCCGCGATGCGGCGCTTCGACAAACATCGGGCCTTCGCCGGGCCCAGATGCGACAAGGCCGGGCACGCCAGCCCGGCCTGTTTGTTGCCGTGGTTCGTCGGCCGCTCGCCGCCCCGCCGGCTCAGCGCCGCGGCAACGTGTCGCGCGGCATCTGCTCGTCGTCACCCATCAGGTACCGGCGCCCTTCGGTCGGCCGTCGGATCGCCGCGGCGACCTCCGCTTCCGTCACGTCCTCGGACACGACCTTGCGCGCCAGGCGCCCTTCGTCGTCGATCCATTCGACGATCCGGCATCCGCCGCCCCACGGCTGGCGAATCGGCTCCGACACGCGGCAGCCACGCAGGTTGTAAAAGCGTCCGCTCGGCGCTCCCCCATACGATTTCAACATAGGCTCCCTTCGCATTGCGCGGTTCGACAATCCGGCAAAGGATAGGGAAAAGCGATGTCCGGCGGGTTACAGGAGCCTACATATTCTTTACAGCGAATTACGCGACAAATCGCCGACAGGCACAGCCCGTGCGCCTGTCAGGCCGGTCACTCGAGATCGCGCACGCGGTCGATCGCCTGCTCGATCCGCTCGACGGCCATCACGTTCAGCCCTTCGATCGCCTGTTTCGGCATATTCGCCTTCGGAATCAGCGCGGACGTAAACCCGAGCTTCGCCGCCTCGCGCAGCCGTTCCTGCCCGCGCGGGGACGGCCGGATTTCGCCCGCCAGCCCCACTTCGCCGAACACGATCAGCCCCTTCGGCAGCGCCTTGTTGCGCATCGACGAATGGATCGAGAGCAGCACCGCAAGGTCGGCGGCCGGCTCGGTGATCTTCACGCCGCCGACTGCATTGAGGAATACATCCTGATCGAAGCACGCGATGCCCGCGTGCCGGTGCAGCACCGCGAGCAGCATCGCGAGCCGGTTCTGCTCGAGGCCGACCGCGAGCCGGCGCGGGTTCGGCACGTGCGCCGTATCGACGAGCGCCTGGATTTCGACGAGCAGCGGGCGCGTGCCTTCCTGCGTGACGAGCACGCACGAGCCGGGCACGACCTGCTCGTGCTGCGACAGGAACAGCGCGGACGGATTCGAGACGCCGCGCAGCCCGCGCTCGGTCATCGCAAACACGCCGAGTTCGTTGACCGCGCCGAAGCGGTTCTTGAACGCGCGCACGAGCCGGAACGACGAATGCGTATCGCCCTCGAAATACAGCACCGTGTCGACGATGTGCTCGAGCACGCGCGGGCCGGCCAGGTTGCCCTCTTTCGTCACGTGCCCGACCATGATGATCGCGGTACCCGACTGTTTCGCGATGCGCGTGAGCTGCGCCGCGCATTCGCGCACCTGCGCGACCGAGCCCGGCGCCGACGTGAGCGCCTCCGAATAGACGGTCTGGATCGAGTCGATGACGGCCACGTCCGGCCGTTCCGCGTCGATCGCGGCCTGGATCTTTTCGAGCTGGATCTCGGCGAGCAGTTGCAGCTCGGCCGCCGGCGTGCCGCCGTCGAGCAGCGCAAGCCGTTGCGCGCGCAACGCGATCTGCGCGGCCGATTCCTCGCCACTGATATAGAGCGCGCGCCGCTCGCTCGCGATGTCCGCAAGCGACTGCAGCAGCAGCGTCGACTTGCCGATGCCCGGGTCACCGCCGATCAGCACGACGCCGCCGGCGACCAGCCCGCCGCCGAGTACGCGGTCGAATTCGCCGATACCCGTCGAGAAGCGCGGCACGTCGGCCGCCTCGATGTCGACGAGTCGCTGTACGGGTGCCCGCTTCGCGAGCGACTGGAAACGGTGGGCCGACGGCGACTCGGCGACCGATTCGACGAGCGTGTTCCAGGCTTGGCACGACGGACATTGCCCCTGCCACTTCGGGGTCTGCCCGCCGCACTCGCTGCAAACATAGACGGTTTTCTGTTTGGCCACGCGCGACGCCCTTATTCCGCGCGCACGGGCACGCGGCCGGCGACCGCGCACATCAGCTCGTAACCGATCGTGCCGCAATGGCGGGCGACGTCGTCGATCGGCAGTACATTGCCCCACAGCTCGACGCGCGCGCCGACGCCGGCCTGCGGGCACGGAGTCAGGTCGACGGTAATCATGTCCATCGACACGCGGCCGACGATCCGCGTGCGGATGCCGTCGACGATCACCGGCGTGCCTTCGGGCGCGACACGCGGATAGCCGTCCGCGTAGCCGCACGCGACGACGCCGACCCGCATCTGGGCCTGCGCAGAGAACGTCGAGCCATAGCCGATTGCCTGGCCCTTCGCGATCGATTGCACCGCGATCAGCTCGGACGCGAGCGTCATCGCGGGCTTCAGCCCCGTGTCGGCGATATCGGACGACAGCCCGGACGGCGATGCGCCGTACAGCACGATCCCCGGCCGCACCCAGTCGAAGTGCGTATCCGGGTGCCACAGCACGGCGGCCGAGTTCGCGAGACTGCGCGCGCCGGCGATGTTTTCCGCGCCGCGCTCGAACGTCGCGAGCTGCTCGGCGACGCCGCGCTCGTTGTCCGCGTCCGAAAAATGGGTCATCAACGTGATCTGGCCGATGCCGGGGCACGCGCGGGCGCGCTCCCATGCGGCGCGGTATTTTTCCGGCACGTAGCCGAGCCGGTTCATCCCGCTGTTCATCTTGAGCTGCACGTTGACGGGCTTCGACAGCCGTGCCGTTTCCAGCATCCGCATCTGCTCGTCGTTATGGACGGTCGTCGTCAGGCTGTAGCGGTCGATCACGTCGATGTCGGTCGAGCGGAAGAACCCTTCGAGCAGCAGGATCGGGCCGGCCCAGCCGAGCTCGCGCAGCTTCACGGCCTCGTCGAGATCGAGCAGGCCGAAGCCGTCGGTGCCGCGCAGGCCGGGAAACGCGCGTGCGAGACCGTGGCCGTACGCGTTGGCCTTGACGACCGCCCAGACCTTGGACGGGCCGGCAAATCGGCGGACGACGGAGAGATTGTTCGCGAGAGCGGCGGTGTGGATGGTGGCGGAGATCGGGCGCGGCATGGGAAATTTACGTAAAGACGCTTGCGAATCATCAGCTTACCGCGCCTTTTGAGCACCGAAGCCGACAATTTGCGGAACGATCGGGGAATCTTGCTAGTCCGAATTGGCGTATTTTCATGTTATAAAGCCGTGCGCACAACCCATTTCGAACGGAATAAGCCGATCGCATACCAGGCGGCCTACGCGGCCCTGCCGCAGCGACGAAAGCATCGCATCAGATGAAAAAAGGTTTTTACACCATCATGGCCGCGCAGTTTTTCTCGTCGCTGGCCGACAATGCGCTTCTCATCGCCGCCATCGCCCTGCTGAAAGACCTCCACGCCCCCAACTGGATGACACCGCTGCTGAAGCTGTTCTTCGTGTTGTCCTATGTGGTGTTGGCGGCGTATGTCGGTGCTTTCGCGGATTCGCGCCCGAAGGGCCGCGTGATGTTCATCACCAACTCGATCAAGGTGGTCGGCTGCATGATCATGCTGTTCGGCGCTCACCCGCTGATCGCGTACGGGATCGTCGGATTCGGCGCGGCGGCCTACTCGCCCGCGAAATACGGCATCCTCACCGAGCTGCTGCCGGCCGACCGGCTGGTCGCCGCGAACGGCTGGATCGAAGGCACGACCGTCAGCTCGATCATCCTCGGCACCGTGCTCGGCGGCGCGCTGATCAGCCCGCACATCGCGTCGCACGTGATCGCGCACACGCCCGCCTGGATCAGCACACCCGCCGAAGCGGCGATGGCGATCATCATGGCGATCTATGTGATCGCCGCACTGTTCAACCTGCGCATTCCCGATACGGGCGCCCGCTACCCGAAGCAGGAGCGCGGCCCGGTCAAGCTTCTTACCGATTTCGCCGACTGCTTCACGGTGCTGTGGCACGACAAGCTCGGCCAGATCTCGCTGGCGGTCACGACGCTGTTCTGGGGCGCGGGCGCGACGCTGCAGTTCATCGTGCTGAAATGGGCCGAGGTATCGCTCGGCATGTCGCTGTCCGAAGGCGCACTGTTGCAGGCAGTCGTAGCAGTCGGCGTCGCGGCCGGCGCGATCGCCGCCGCGGCCCGGATCCCGCTGAAGAAGTCGCTGACCGTGCTGCCCGTCGGCATCATCATGGGCATCGCGGTGATGCTGATGGCGTTCTACACGCGCGACCTGTTCCCGTCGCACTGGGCCCTGCACGTCGGCCACCTGCGCGTGCCCGTGTACCTGATCGTCGCTTACCTGTTCCTGATCTGCGTCGGCGCGCTGTCGGGCTACTTCGTCGTTCCGATGAACGCGCTGCTGCAGCATCGCGGCCACGTGCTGCTGTCGGCCGGCCACTCGATCGCGGTGCAGAACTTCAACGAGAACCTCTCCGTGCTCGTGATGCTGTGCCTGTATGCGGTGCTCGTGTGGCTCGACGTGCCGGTCGGCGTCGTGATCGTGCTGTTCGGCACATTCGTCTGCCTGACGATGTGGCTCGTGATGCGCCGCCACCAGGCGAACCAGCGCCAGTTCGATTCGGTCGCGCTGATCGGCGAATCGCGGCACTGACGCTACACTTTCCGTTTCCGCCCGCCGGCGCCGGTCTTCGAACCGGCGCGTTGCCCTCATGACGCATCCGATACCCAACATCCTGACGATCGCCGGCTCCGATTCGGGCGGCGGTGCAGGCATCCAGGCCGACCTGAAGACGTTTTCCGCGCTCGGCACGTATGGCGCCAGCGTGATCACCGCGCTGACCGCACAGAACACGCGCGGCGTGACGGGCGTACACGCGCCGGACGCCGCGTTCGTGACCGCACAGCTCGACGCGGTGTTCGACGACATTCGCATCGATGCGGTCAAGATCGGGATGCTTGCGAACGCAGCGATCGTGCACGCGGTTGCCGACGCACTGCGGCGTTACACGCCGCGCTTCGTCGTGCTCGACACGGTGATGATCTCCAAGAGTTCGCACGCGCTGCTCGCGCCCGACGCGGTCGACGCGTTGCGCGATGTGCTGCTGCCGCTTGCGACCGTCGTCACGCCGAACCTGCCCGAAGCGGCCGCGCTGCTCGGCGAAGCGCCCGCGACCACTGAAGACGACATGGTCCGGCAAGGCCAGGCATTGCTGAAGACCGGCGCGCGCGCCGTGCTGATGAAAGGCGGCCACTTGCCCGATGCGTCCGCGAGCCCCGACTGGCTCGTCGATGCGGCGCGCACCGTGCGGCTCGACGGCCCGCGCGTGCCGGTCAGCAACACGCACGGCACGGGCTGCACGCTGTCATCCGCGATCGCCGCGCTGCTCCCGCAGCAGCCCGACCTCGAAAGCGCCGTGCGCGAAGCGAAGGCCTACCTGACCGGCGCGATCGCCGCGAGCGGCCACCTCGACGTCGGCCACGGCGTCGGCCCCGTCCATCACTTCCATCGCTGGTGGTAAGCGCCGGCTGACGCTGCGTCAGCTGTCCTGCGCCGCGAACGCCTGCGCGCGCGCCGGCCAGTCGTCGGGCACGATGAAGCCGCGCGCCGTCTCGCGCCACGTGCCATCGCCGCCCTTTTCATGGATGCCGATCAGCGCAGGCGCCTGGCGCACCGTCAACACGGGTGGCAGCTCGGGTGCGGCCGCCAGCGGTTCGGGTTCGAAGTCGGCGTCGGCGGCAACATGCCGCGGCGCGAGCCACGCAAGCCGGGGCAACACGCTCCATGCGACACCGGCACGCTGCGACGCCGCCCACGCCGGCCACTGCGCATGTGTCAGCCAGAAACCGCGCGGGTGATCCGGCGCGATTTCCGCGGACACCGGCGGCAACGGCGCGCCGTGCGGATAGAACAACCAGCCCTTGATGAACATCTGCGCGTCGGACGGTGCACCGTAGCCGAGCCGCGCAAACCCGTCGCGATCGCCGAGCCGCAGTTGGTGGTCGAGCAGCCGGCTGCGCTTGCGGTCTAGCCGGTCGACGAGGTTGGGTCCGACGAAATCGGCAAGCGACGCGCCGTCGCGCACCGGCGCGCACAGATAGCACTTCACCGCGAGTTCCCAGTGCAGGCGCTGCCCGCCCGGCGCATCAACGAGAAAATCGACTTCGCCGAGCGTCAGGCCGTTGCTGCGCAGCGGGAGATTGGCTGCGACGAGCCGCAGCGACGGTCCGTGCGTGAGGAAATACTCGAGCAGGCATTCCGCGTAGCGGCCGAGCCGCACGGGCCGCAACCCGTCGAGCGCGCGGCGCAGCGGCTCGGGCGCCGCATCGAGCGCGGCGAGCCACGCTTCGACGGCCGACCGGCCGGCCGCATCCGGCCACGGATGCGCAAGCGGCGCGCCGGGCGCCGCGGTAAGCAGGCTCGGGCTGGCGAGAAGCCAGCCCAGATCGCGAACCGCGGCGTCGCGCAGCGTATCGACGAATGCGAACGCCGCGCCGGTCGTCATTGCCCGGCCGGCCCGTTCGCGTCGGCACCCTCTGCGCGCCGGAACGTGTCGCGCGCGAGGCACAGGTCGGCCCACGCCTTCGATTTGTCCTGCAGGCTGCGCAACAGGTACGCCGGGTGGTAGGTAACGATCACCGGCACGCCTTCGTAGGCATGCACGCGACCGCGCAACGACGCGATGCTCGCGTCCGTCTTCAGCAACGTCTGCGCGGCGAAGCGTCCGAGCGCGACGATCAGCTTCGGCTTCACGAGCGCGACCTGGCGCTGCAGATAAGGCTCGCAGCTTGCGACCTCGTCCGGTTCCGGATTGCGGTTGCCGGGCGGCCGGCACTTGATCACGTTCGCGATATAGACGTTGTCGCCGCGCTGGAGCGACAGCGACTGCAGCATGTTGTCGAGCAGCTTGCCGGCCTGGCCGACGAACGGCTCGCCCTGCTTGTCCTCGTTCTCGCCCGGCGCTTCGCCGATCAGCATCCAGTCCGCTTCGCGGTCGCCGACGCCGAATACGGTGTTGGTCCGCTTCTCGCACAGCCGGCAGCGTGTGCAGTCGGCCACGCGCGCGGCCAGTGCATCCCAGTCGAGCACGGCAACCGGCGTTTCTGCGGGACGCGATGCGGCAGCCGGCACGGGATCGCCCGGCGGCGCCGCGTCGAACCACGCGAAATCGTCTGCTCCGGCCGGCGGCGCGTCGTCCATCGGCGGCATCGCGTCGGCCGAGGCGGCCGGCGCGGGTGCGCGGTCGCCATCGACGACACGGCGCGACGGCTCGCCCGGCTCGCGTGCCGGCGGTGCATCGTCTTGCGCCAGCGTACGCGCCGCGCGCGCCGGCCGATCGGCGGCGACGGAAACGCCGTCCGCCGCACCGGCTTGCGCCGCGGCGGGCGCTTCGGCTGCCGCGCCTTCGTCCGCGCGCTGCCCGCGCCGCACCCAGATCTGCGCGAGGCCTATTTCCTCGAGCGCCGCTTCAGCCCACGCCATGCGCGTCCCCCTCATTCTTGTTCAGCGTCAGACGCATCACGATCGCGTCCTCCCGGCTGCGATGCTTCGCCGGATAGTAGTTCTTGCGCCGGCCGATCGTCACGAAGCCGAAGCGCTCGTACAGATGGACCGCACGCGGATTGGACGGCCGCACCTCGAGCAGCACGCCGTCGAGCCGCTCCGCGCGCGAAATGCGCACGGCCTCGCGCAGCAGCGCGAGGCCAGCGCCCGCATGCTGCGCGGCCGGCGCGACGCACAGGTTCAGCAGGTGCATCTCGTCGATCACGGGCATCAACACGCAATAGCCGATGAGCGAACCCGTCACGTGCCGCATGCACACGCCCAGATAGCCGTTGCGCAACGAATCCTCGAAGTTGCCGCGGCTCCACGGGAATTCGTACGCGACCTGCTCGATCGCGACGACTTCGTCGAGATCGGCATCCGTCATCGGCGCCAGATAGCGGTCGCTCAGCAGTACACCCGTCATCCCTTCACTCCGCCCGTCTGCGCGGCCCGTGCCGCGACGCGCTCGGCGGTCGTCTGCGCGACCTTGTCGCGCACGTATTCAGGCGCGGCCTGATCGGCCGGCACCGCACGCCCGGCGCGGAACGCGCGCAGCGCGGCATGCGCGACCGCGAGTGCGTGCGGCAGCGCGTCGCCGTCGATCACGGCCGCGCGCGACGCGGCCGGCAACTGCGCGCCGAACGCGGCAGCCGCATTGCCCGCGAGCGTGAATGGCACATCGGGCACGCCGACGGCGCCCGGCGCATCGAGCGAAGCCGGATGCAGCGTGCGCCAGTCGCCGGTACTGTCGTCCCATGCGAAGTCCGCCCAGTAGGCTTCGTCCATCCGCGCATCCAGCGCGGCAAGCACGCGGGTCGTGCCGGGCGCGCGCAGCCGCGCGTGCTCCGCGCACGCGAGCAGCGTGCCGATCGGCACGACCGGCAGCCCGCGTCCGAACGCGAGGCCCTGGGTAATGCCCGTCGCGGTGCGCAGGCCCGTGAACGAACCGGGGCCCGCGCCGAACGCGATCGCGTCGCAATCGGCGAGCGTCAGCCCCGATTCGGCGAAGAGCTCCTGGATCGCCGGCAGCACGCGCGTGCTCGACACGGCGCCCGTCAGCTCGTGGCGGGCCCAGGTTTGCGGGGTGGAAACGGCGTCATCGGCATGAGCCGAGCGCAGCAGCGCGACCGAGCAGTATTCGGTCGACGTATCGATGGCGAGGAGCACTGTTTGCGTCATGGCCGATATTGTAATGCGGCGCCCCGCTCCCACGGGCGATCGGGCCCGATCCGTGCGTGCGCGCGGCGCCGGCGGCGGTTTGGAAGGATCGCTCGACCCCGCGCGGCGGTCCGCTTGTTAAGATCGCCCGACCTGAAACCCTTACGGAGACACCCGATGAGCGAACTCACCGCCCAATTCGACCAGGCCCAGATCGACGTCAAGCAGCTGACGGAACGGCCGGGCAACCTGACCCTGCTGCGCCTGTACGCGCTCTTCAAGCAGGCGACCGACGGCGATGCCCACGGCGACAAGCCGGGCTTCACCGACATCGTCGGCAAATATAAGTACGACGCATGGGACGCGCTGAAGGGCACGTCGCAGGATGCGGCGAAGCAGCAGTACATCGAACTCGTCGAATCGCTGAAAAACGGCACGGCATCCTGACCGAATCGCCCTCGCCGCAATAGGCAATCAAATCAGTGGCGCAGCGCAGCAAATTTCTTTATAATGCGGCCTGCGTCACCTCCCGCGCTCGGCTCGCAAGCCGTTCCGGCCTGACGCCTCGTAGCGTTAAGCTCCAATCCGGTTTAGAACCTGTCCCCTCCTGCTTCGACCCTTGCGGTCGTCACTTATCAGGCTGGCGGCCCCGCTCCTGTAGCGCGCCGCACCCAAAACAGCTTCTAATGCCTCATCCGCCGTCTGTTCGGTGGATTGCTCCCGTTTCCCGATTTGCTCGATGAATCCGACGACTTGGGTATGCGCGATTGGCGCCGACGTTTCACCCACTGTGTGTATCAAGGATTGTTATGACTTCGAGCATTAACTCCAGCCCGCTCAACGCGATCGCCGACCAGGCGCTCGGTCACGATGCTGCCGCCGCACCGGCCGCGCTCGAACCGGCGTCGGACGAGCCGAGCTTCGCGTCGCTCGGGCTGTCGCCGGAGATCGTCTCCGCGCTGGAGGCCGCCGGCTATGTGAAGCCGACGCCGGTCCAGCAGCGTGCGATTCCGGCTGGCATCGCCGGCCGCGACCTGCTGGTGTCGAGCCCGACCGGTTCGGGCAAGACGGCCGCCTTCATGCTGCCCGCGATCGAACGTTTCGCGCAGCTCCAGAAGACGCTGGCGCAGCAGCCGCGCGCCCCGCGTGAAGCGAACGCCGGCGACCGCCGCGTCCGCCGCCCGCAGCCGGTCTCACGCCCGAGCCTGCTCGTGCTGACGCCGACCCGCGAACTCGCGATGCAGGTCACGACGGCCGCATCGACCTACGGCAAGCACCTCAAGCGCCTGCGCACCGTCAGCATCCTCGGCGGTGTCGCCTACGGCCAGCAGCTGATGCTGCTCGCGAAGAACCCGGAAATCCTGGTCGCGACGCCGGGCCGTCTGCTCGACCACCTCGAGCGCGGCCGCATCGACCTGTCCGAACTGAAGATGCTCGTGCTCGACGAAGCCGACCGCATGCTCGACATGGGCTTCATCGACGACATCGAAACCATCGTCGCGGCCACGCCCGCGTCGCGCCAGACGATGCTGTTCTCGGCCACGCTCGACGGCAAGATCGGTTCGCTGACGGGCCGCCTGCTGAAGGATCCGGAACGCATCGAGATCCAGCAGCGCCTCGAATCGCGCACGAACATCGCACAGACCGTGCATTACGTCGACGACCGCGATCACAAGGACCGCCTGCTCGATCACCTGCTGCGCGACGACGCGCTTGACCAGGCGATCATCTTCACGGCGACCAAGATCGATGCCGACCAGCTCGCCGGCCGCCTCGCCGACGCGGGCTTCGAATCGGCCGCGCTGCACGGCGACCTGCCGCAAGGCGCACGCAACCGCACGATCCGCGCACTGCGCGAGCGCAAGGTGCGCGTGCTCGTCGCGACCGACGTCGCGGCGCGCGGGATCGACATCCCGGGCATCACGCACGTGTTCAACTACGATCTGCCGAAGTTCGCGGAAGACTACGTGCACCGCATCGGCCGTACCGGCCGCGCGGGCCGTTCGGGCACCGCGGTGAGCCTCGTGCACCACGCCGAACAAGGCGCGCTCAAGCGCATCGAGCGCTTCGTGCGTTCGCCGCTGCCGGTCAACGTGATCGAAGGCTTCGAGCCGCGCAAGACACCCCAGCGCAGCGGCGGCACCGGTGGTCGCGGCCGTCCGGGCGGCGGCAACGGCGGTCGGCGTTTCGGCGGCAAGCCGGGCGGCGGCAATAGCAGCAACGGCCGCAGCTACGGCGGCGGCAATGGCGGCGGCAATGGCGGCGGCTGGAGCGGCAAGCCGGGCGGCAGCCGTGACGGCGGCCCGCGTCGCGACGGCCAGCGCAGCGGCGCCCCGCGTCGCAGCAATTCCGCGTCGTAAGCACGCACGGGCGGCCCTGGCCGCCCCGCCAATTCGGCCGACCGGCGCATCTGCGCCGGTTTTTTTTCGCCCCGCCTCACATTTCACGATGCGGAAAATTTTTTTGTGTCGTAAAAAATCGTGTTGCGTGGCACAACCCAGACGATTGCGGGATGGAAAAATGCATTTCTTATCCCGAAATAACAAACTCAAATCATTGATTTAAAACAACTAAAAAATTACGCACTTCCTGAGAAAGTCCCTGTTTCGCTCCCGCCGATTTGCCTAGACTCTTATACAAGACTTCACGAACCGGAACGCACCGCTTCCGGCTTCGAAAACAGCATCGCCATCGTCAGATTCAACCCATTCGGCAACACACCGCATCAAGGAGCTCATCATGTCGCGTCAGCAACAGGCACAGGAACTGCAAAGGCAATGGGAAACCGATCCGCGCTGGAAGGGCATCAAGCGCAGCTACTCGGCTGACGACGTGGTCCGCCTGCGCGGCTCGATCCCGATCGAGCACACGCTGGCCAAGCGCGGCGCGGAAAAGCTGTGGAGCCTCATCAACGACGAGCCGTTCGTCAACGCACTCGGCGCGCTGACCGGCAACCAGGCGATGCAGCAGGTGAAGGCCGGCCTGAAGGCCATCTACCTGTCCGGCTGGCAAGTGGCCGGCGACGCGAACGTCGCGGGCGAAATGTACCCGGACCAGTCGCTGTACCCCGCGAACTCGGTGCCGCTGGTCGTGAAGCGCATCAACAACACGCTGACGCGCGCCGACCAGATCCAGTGGTCGGAAGGCAAGAACCCGGGCGACGAAGGCTATGTCGATTTCTTCGCGCCGATCGTCGCTGACGCGGAAGCCGGCTTCGGCGGCGTGCTGAACGCATTCGAACTGATGAAGGCGATGATCGAGGCAGGCGCATCGGGCGTCCACTTCGAAGACCAGCTCGCTTCGGTGAAGAAGTGCGGCCACATGGGCGGCAAGGTGCTCGTGCCGACGCGCGAAGCCGTCGCGAAGCTGTCGGCAGCGCGTCTCGCAGCCGACGTGATGGGCACGCCGACCGTGCTGGTTGCGCGTACCGACGCGGAAGCAGCCGACCTGATCACGTCAGACGTCGACGACAACGACAAGCCGTTCCTGACGGGCGAGCGCACGGTGGAAGGCTTCTTCCGCACGAAGCCGGGCATCGGGCAGGCAATCTCGCGCGGCCTCGCCTACGCGCCGCACGCCGACCTGGTCTGGTGCGAAACGGGCAAGCCGGATCTCGAGTATGCGAAGAAGTTCGCGGAAGCAATCCACAAGCAGTTCCCGGGCAAGATGCTGTCGTACAACTGCTCGCCGTCGTTCAACTGGAAGAAGAACCTCGACGACGCGACGATCGCGAAGTTCCAGAGAGAACTCGGCGCGATGGGCTACAAGTTCCAGTTCATCACGCTGGCCGGCTTCCATGCGCTGAACTACTCGATGTTCAACCTCGCGCACGGTTATGCCCGCACGCAGATGAGCGCGTTCGTCGAACTGCAGCAGGCCGAATTCGCGGCAGCCGACAAGGGCTTCACGGCCGTCAAGCACCAGCGCGAAGTCGGCACGGGTTACTTCGACGCGGTGACGCAGACGGTCGAGCGCGAAGCATCGACGACCGCGCTGCACGGCTCGACCGAAGACGAACAGTTCTTCGACGGCAAGAAGGTCGCGTAATACGCGCAAGCGTCGCTGTATCGGCAACAGAACAAGCATCAGGGAGGAGACGGCAGGCGCGCGATGCTGATCGCGCGACCGGCCGCGCGGTCTGCGGGCCGCCAGCAACGACGCGCGCCGGCTCTGTCCGGCGCGCCCTTTTTCTACGGCGCGGCCCGCGCTGCCATGGCCGGCGCCGCGCTATCGATAGACGATCACCGGAATTTTCGTATGGGTCAGCACGCGCTGCGTCTCGCTGCCGATCAGCAGGCTGCCGAGCCCACGGCGTCCGTGGGACGCCATGAAGATCACGTCGCAACCGCCGCGTTCGGCCGCCTCGATGATGCCGAGATACGGCGACGGATGCACGCTCGTCCACGTGTCGCAGACGACGCCGGCCGCCTTCGCGGCCGATTCGACCTCGTCGAGGTGGGCACGCGCCTCGCGTTCGCTGCGTGCCCGGAAATCGGCGGGCGGCTCGATGATCACTTCGGAAAACGGCGAGTACGGATACTGCGGCAGGCACGCGTAGGCCGTCACGCGCGCGCTGACCGCGCGAGCGAGGTCGATCGCGCCGTCGATCGCCTTTTGCGACAGTTCGGAACCGTCGGTTGGAACGAGGATGTGCCGGAACATCGCGCCCTCCTTCGTCAATCGCACTCCGCGCGTCGCGATCCCATCCGAGCCGGCCGCAACGCGTCGGGCATGCCTCCTACGATTGTAGTGTGCGAAACCGCGCAACCGGCACCGGAAGCGGGTTCGCCCTCATATCGGAAACGCGCGGGCACGTACGGCCTACTCGCCCCAATAACCGGGCCGTTCGTACGTGTGCTTCAGGTAATCGAGAAACAGGCGCACGCGCAGCGGCAGATGCCGGCGCTGCGGAAACACCGCGTGGATGCCGATCGGTGGCGCGGCGAACGCGTCGAGCACGCTGACGAGCCGGCCGGCCGCGATGTCCTCGCCGACCTCCCACCACGAGCGCCATGCCAGGCCGTGGCCGGCGAGGCACCACTCGTGCAGCACCGCGCCGTCCGAGCATTCCATCGTGCCGTTCACGCGGATCGACACGACCTTGTCGTCCTCCTGGAACGCCCAGCCGCGTTGCTGGTTCGCGTTCGCCGCGAGCGCGAGGCAGTTGTGCCGCGCCAGCTCCGCGAGCGTGACCGGCGTGCCGCGCCGCGCGAGATACGCGGGAGACGCGACGCACACGCGGCGATTCTCGCCGAGCTTCAGCGACACGAGCGACGAGTCGGGCAACTCGCCGAGCCGCACCGCGCAATCGAACCCCTCGTTGACGAGGTCGACCATCCGGTCGGACAGGTCGAGCGTGACCGACACGTCGGGATGCCCGACGCTGAATTCGGGCACGAGCGGTGCGACGTGCCGCCGGCCGAAGCCGGCCGGCGCGGAAATGCGCAGGTGGCCGCTCGCCTTGACGCCGCCGGCGGACACGCTCGCCTCCGCGTTCTGCATGTCGTTGATGATCCGCTGGCAATCCTCGAGGAACGCCGAGCCCTCGAACGTCAGCGTGAGCTTGCGCGTCGTGCGCACCAGCAGTTTGACGCCGAGCCGCTCCTCGAGCGCGTCGAGGCGGCGGCCGATGATCGCCGGCGCGACGCCTTCCGCGTGCGCGGCCGCCGACAGGCTGCCCTTCGCCGCGACCGCGGCGAACGTTTCGATCTGTTTGAACCGGTCCATGACTCGCAAGGGCGGCACCGCCGCCCTTCAAATAACTTAAGCCGCTCAAGATTAGGTATATGAAAGTAAAAGATCAAGTGATGATTAGCGTCTTTTTTAGTACCTACGATCACGAATAGAATCGACCCGACCTCTGAAACTGGAGCGCAAGGCTATGTCGGCCACAACGACACTCTCCTCTCCCGACGCAATCCTCTTCGATGCATTCGGCACGTTGTTTGACGTGCATGCGGTCGTGGCCGCGGCGGAGCAGATGTTTCCCGGTCACGGGGAACGGTTGTCGCAGCTGTGGCGACGCAAGCAAATCGAATATTCGCAGCTGCGCACGCTCGCCGATCCGGCCGGCGCCCGCTATCGCCCGTTCCGGGACATCACGCTCGACGCGCTGCGGTTCGCCGCGCGCGCGCTCGGCCTCGCGCTGAACAGCGCGGCCGAGAAGCGGCTGATGGACGAATACGCGTGCCTGTCCACCTATCCCGACACGGTGCCCGCGCTGCGCAAGCTGCGTGCGCTCGAACCGCGCCCGCCGCTCGCGATCCTGTCGAACGGCAACCCGCAAATGCTCGACATCGCGATCAAGAGCGCCGGCATGTCCGGGCTGTTCGATCGCGTGCTGTCGGCCGACACCGTGCGCGCCTACAAGCCGAGTCCGGCCGTCTACGCGCTCGGCACCGCCGCGTTCGGGGCGAACCCGCGCGGCATCGTGTTCGTGTCGTCGAACGCCTGGGACGTCGCCGGTGCCGCCTGGTTCGGCTACACGACGTTCTGGCTCAACCGCACGGGCGCACCCGCCGAGGAACTCGGCGCGCCGCCCGACGGCACGGGCACCGGCATGGCCGACCTGCTCGCATTCCTCGCCACCCCGGCTCCGTCCGGCAGACACGCAAACCGCACGCGCCCCGGCCCGGGTGCATGAGGTTCGCAGCGCTGCCGCCTTCCCCCTTCACCGAAACCGCAACTGACCGACCAAGGAGATGAGACTCATGAGCACCCCGATCACGCTGCCGCAAGGCATGGCGATCACCGGCGAAATCAAGCCGGGTTACGAAGCGATCCTGACGCCTGAAGCACTCGCGCTCGTCGCGGCGCTGCACCGCACGTTCGAACCGCGCCGCCAGGCGCTGCTGCAGGCGCGCGTCGAGCGCACGAAACGCCTCGACGCGGGCGAGCACCCCGACTTCCTGGCCGACACGACGGCGATCCGCGAAGGCGACTGGAAGGTCGCGCCGCTGCCGGCCGACCTGCAATGCCGCCGTGTCGAGATCACCGGCCCCGTCGAGCGCAAGATGATCATCAACGCGCTGAACTCGGGCGCCGATTCGTACATGACGGACTTCGAGGATTCGAACGCGCCGAGCTGGACGAACCAGATCGACGGCCAGATCAACCTGAAGGATGCGGTGCGCCGCACGATCTCGCTCGAGCAGAACGGCAAGTCGTACCAGCTGAACGACAAGGTCGCGACGCTGATCGTGCGTCCGCGCGGCTGGCACCTCGACGAGAAGCACGTGACGGTCGACGGCCAGCGCGTGTCCGGCGGCATCTTCGATTTCGCGCTGTTCCTGTTCCATAACGCGAAGGAACTGATCGCGCGCGGCTCGGGCCCGTACTTCTACCTGCCGAAGATGGAAAGCCATCTCGAGGCGCGCCTGTGGAACGACATCTTCGTCGCAGCGCAGGAAGGCGTCGGCGTGCCGCGCGGCACGATCCGCGCGACGGTGCTGATCGAGACGATCCTCGCCGCGTTCGAGATGGACGAGATCCTGTATGAACTGCGCGAGCACAGCTCGGGCCTGAACGCCGGCCGCTGGGACTACATCTTCTCGGCGATCAAGAAGTTCAAGAACGACCGCGATTTCTGCCTCGCCGACCGTTCGAAGATCACGATGACGGTGCCGTTCATGCGTGCGTATGCGCTGCTGCTGCTGAAGACCTGCCACAAGCGCAACGCGCCGGCGATCGGCGGGATGGCCGCGCTGATCCCGATCAAGAACGATCCGGAAGCGAACGAGAAGGCGATGGGCGGCGTGCGTTCGGACAAGGCCCGTGACGCGACCGACGGCTACGACGGCGGCTGGGTTGCGCACCCGGGCCTCGTGCCGATCGCGATGGAAGAATTCGTCAAGGTGCTCGGCGACAAGCCGAACCAGATCGCGAAGCAGCGCGACGACGTGCAGGTCGAAGGCAAGAACCTGCTCGACTTCCAGCCTGAAGCACCGATCACCGAGGCCGGCCTGCGCAACAACATCAACGTCGGCATCCACTACCTCGGCGCGTGGCTCGACGGCAACGGCTGCGTGCCGATCCACAACCTGATGGAAGACGCGGCCACGGCCGAGATTTCCCGTTCGCAGGTGTGGCAGTGGATCCGCTCGCCGAAGGGCGTGCTCGACGACGGCCGCAAGGTCACGGCGGAACTCGTGCGCGAATACGCAAAGGTCGAACTCGACAACGTGAAGCGTTCGGTCGGCGGCAACACGCAGCCATATGAGCGCGCCGCGGCGATCTTCGAGCAGATGTCGACGTCGGAAGGCTTCACCGAGTTCCTGACGCTGCCGCTGTACGAGGAAATCTGACGAAGCTGCCCGCTGCGACCGGCGGTCGGTCACGCGCCGTCGCCGGTCGCAAGCGATGACCGCATAAAGAAAGCGCCCCTCGGGGCGCTTTTTATTTTGCGGCGAGACCGGCTGCCGCGCGGTCGGTCAGGCGGCTTCCCGCTCGCGCCGGTGCTGGACCCAGTCGCCCGACGCAATGCGTGGACGCCCGGCTACCGCGTGCGCGGCGACCGGATAATACAGGCATGCATACTGCCGGCCGCCGAGCTCGACGGTCACCTCTTCCGGCTTGAACAGCGTGTCGACGCCCGGATAGATACGCTCGATCTCGTCGAGCACGGGGACAAGCTGCTCGTCGACCTCGTAGACGTCGCCCCAGACAAGCGACTTGCCGGCCGGCCCGGCGATCATCCCCGGATACGTGCCGAAATCGTACAGCTCGCCCGGCAGCGCGACCGCGCCAAGCAGCGTCGGCGCGGCAATCCCGTGCCGTCTGGCCGCATGGCCGATGTCGTTGGCCTCTCCGGCTCTCAATGTGCCGTAGATAAATACGTAGCGCATCGTGGTTCTCCTCTTCGATTCGAATGTTGCCGTGTTCGCGCGCGATTCGTGCGAAATCGCTCACGCATCGATAGACCACGATATCGGCCCGATGGTTCTGGCCCGCGGGCGCGCGCGGCCCCGGGCAGTCGCCCCGAATTCGCCGGGCTCCATACAAAGTTCATTTGAACGCGGCATGATCACCCCAAAAAACCGCCGCATGCGCTTGCGCGGCGCCTTCTAAAATAACGGCATCGCCGCCGCGCTGCCCGAACCGTTCATGAATCCGCCCGTCCAAGCCGACGTATCGAACCCGTACGACGTCATCGACATCCCGCCCGAATTCGCGCCGACCGCCGCCCATCCGATGCGCGTGCGCGCACGGCAGGTCGACGCCGGCCGCCGCATCCCGCTGCACACGCATGCGTGGGCGCAACTCGCCTACGCGTCGCGCGGCGTGCTGCGCGTCGCGACGACCGGCACGACATGGATGGTGCCGCCATCCCGCGCGATCTGGGTGCCGCCGCACGTGACGCACGAGGTCGTGATCGTCGAAGAGGCGTATTTGCGCACGCTGTATATCGACGAGTCGATCGTGCCGGGCGGGCTCGACGCGTGCCGCGTCGTCGAAGTGACGAGGCTGCTGCGCGAACTGATCGTCGCGCTCGACGCACGCGACCTGAGCACCGTGCGCGAGCGCCTGCTGTGCGGGCTCGTGCTCGACGAACTGAGTCACGCCGAACCGTTGCCGCTCGCGGTGCCGATGCCCGACGAGAAGCGGCTGCGCATGCTGTGCGAATCGGTACTCGCGCACCCGGCGCATGCGGAGTCGCTCGAACACTGGGCGAGCGAAGTCGGCGCTAGCACGCGCACGATTTCGCGACTCTTCAAGCAGGAACTGGGCGTGAGCTTTTCGCAGTGGCGCCAACAGGCGCTGCTTGCGCGGGCGATCCCGCTGCTAAACCAGGGGCGCCCGCTGTCGCATATCGCGCGCGAACTCGGCTACCAGAGCCAGAGCGCCTTCTCGGCCATGTTCCGCCGTGCCTTCGGCGAAAGCCCGCGCGCGTTCATGCTGCGCGGCTACGAGCACCGCGGCGCGGAAGGCAGCATCGCGGACGACGAAATGCCGGACGACGACGCGATCAGCGCTGTCCGCTGACCGCCTCGTTCCGGAGGATCGCCAACCTTCAGATCATCCGCACCATGTGGCGGATCGATCCAAGCTGCGCGAGCCGCGGCCCGGCGACCTGGTAGCCCATGCGCAAGTAGAGACGCGCGGCGGGATTGTCGACGAACACGCGCAACTGCAGTTCGTGCAGCCCGCGCGCACGCGCCCAGCGGTGCGACATGTCGAGCATGTAGGTGCCGGCGCCCTGCCCGCGATGGCCGGCCGCGATCTGTACGTCGCGGATATGCAGCGAGTCGCCTTCCTCGGTCACGCGCAGCACGCCGATGCGCTCGCCATCTGCCTCGAGGATGAAGTTTTCGGATTCGCGCCAGCTCGCATAGAACAGGTCGCTGCGCCACACGAGCCCATGGCGCTTGTAGTAGCCGCCCATGTTGCCGTGCGTCAGCGCTTCGGCAAACGGGAAATCGCCGGGCTCCGCAGGCCGGAGCTGATACAGGAGTCGCAGGTCGGTCGGATCGAGCATCGCGCAGGGGTCAAGAACGCATCCCGCCACGATAGCGCAGTCGCGTGCGGATGCAATCGCGAATTTCTCGTAGCGGTTCGGCGTCTGATGCCGGGATGTCACGCGCCCGCCGGCGGGCGCAACCGGAAACGCAAATGAAAAAGCCCGCACAAGGCGGGCTTCTTCATTTTCTGGCGGAGCGGACGGGACTCGCCTACATCCTGCAGGCCGCGGATGCGCGTGCACGCGCATCCCTTCGAGTCCCGCCGGAAGCCGCGCAGGCGGCTTCCTCCGCTCCGCAGTCACGCGCCCGCCGGCGGGCGCAACCGGAAACGCAAATGAAAAAGCCCGCACAAGGCGGGCTTCTTCATTTTCTGGCGGAGCGGACGGGACTCGAACCCGCGACCCCCGGCGTGACAGGCCGGTATTCTAACCAACTGAACTACCGCTCCAGCTTTCTGCACCATCGCCTGCAGGACATCGTCACGTTCCTGCACGCGCTGCGACACTTCTACGAAACGTCGCTGAATCTGGCGTCCCCTAGGGGATTCGAACCCCTGTACTCACCGTGAAAGGGTGATGTCCTAGGCCTCTAGACGAAGGGGACAACGTACTGCCTACATCCTTAATACAAAAGCCCGTTCAAAAAACGTTTTTTGAACGGGCTTCGTTCTGGCGGAGCGGACGGGACTCGAACCCGCGACCCCCGGCGTGACAGGCCGGTATTCTAACCAACTGAACTACCGCTCCAGCTTTCTGCACCATCGCCTGCAGGACATCGTCACGTTCCTGCACGCGCTGCGACACTTCTACGAAACGCCGCTGAATCTGGCGTCCCCTAGGGGATTCGAACCCCTGTACTCACCGTGAAAGGGTGATGTCCTAGGCCTCTAGACGAAGGGGACAACGTACTGCTTACATCCTTAATACAAAAGCCCGCTCAAAAACGTCTTGAACGGGCTTCGTTCTGGCGGAGCGGACGGGACTCGAACCCGCGACCCCCGGCGTGACAGGCCGGTATTCTAACCAACTGAACTACCGCTCCAGCTTTATGCTCCATCACCTGCAGGACATCGTCACGTTCCTGCACGCGCTGCGACACTTCTACGAAACGCCGCTGAATTTGGCGTCCCCTAGGGGATTCGAACCCCTGTACTCACCGTGAAAGGGTGATGTCCTAGGCCTCTAGACGAAGGGGACATAATCTTTTCAGATCTATCTGACTTTCGCTATTCACTTCTGGTCAACAGCGAAGGCCGGAATTCTAACTGCTTTAGATCATTCTGTGAAGCATTTATTACCACCGCTGCTTCGCAAATCAACCTAATTTGTTCTGATGGTGGAGGTAAGCGGGATCGAACCGCTGACCTCTTGCATGCCATGCAAGCGCTCTCCCAGCTGAGCTATACCCCCTTGCAGAACAGAAATGAGATTATATGGACCGATTTTGAACTTGTAAATACCCTTTTTGCGATTCGAGCGAAATTTTTGCGAAGCCGCCGCGATGTCACGCGCAGACAGCTTCGCTTATGCCCGGACCTCAGGCCAGCGCAGCCTCGATGCGCGATACCACGACGTCGCGACCGAACAGCACGAGCACCGCGTCGATCGACGGCGTGTGCGTCGTACCCGCCACCAGCAGGCGCACCGGCATCGCGAGTTGCGGCATCTTCAGCTTGTGCGTGCCGAGCGTCGCCTTCAGCGCAGCGGACACCGCCTCCTTCGTCCAGTCGGCCGCCTTCAGCGCGACGACGAGATCGGCCAGCGCCGGCCGCACTGCATCGGTCACATGCTGCGCGAGCGCATCGGCTTCCGGTGCCGGCACACGATAGAACATCGCGGCACCTTCCGCGATCTCCTTGACCGTCGTCGCGCGATCCTTCATCAGGCCGACCACGGCATCGAGCGCGGGGCCAGTCGCGATCGCCGCGTCTTCAATGCCGAGCGCGTCGAGGAACGGCTTCGCCAGCGCGGCGAGGCGCGCGTTGTCGGCTTCCTTGATGTAATGCGCATTCAGCCAGCTCAGCTTGCTGTGGTCGTACTGCGCGGGCGACTTGCCGAGATGATCGAGATCGAACCATTCGACAAACTGCTCGCGCGAGAAGATCTCGGCGTCGCCGTGCGACCAGCCGAGGCGCGCGAGATAGTTGACGACGGCTTCAGGCAGGAAACCCGCGTCGCGGTACGCCATCACGCTCATCGCGCCATGCCGCTTGCTCATCTTCTCGCCCTGCTCGTTCAGCACGGTCGGCAGGTGCGCGTAGACGGGCGCCTCGCCGCCGAGCGCGTGCAGGATGTTGATCTGGCGCGGCGTGTTGTTCACGTGGTCGTCGCCGCGGATCACGTGCGTGATGCCCATGTCCATGTCGTCCACCACCACGCAGAAGTTGTAGATCGGCGTGCCGTCCGGGCGCGCGATCACGAGATCGTCGAGCTCCTCGTTCGAGATCTCGACACGCCCCTTCACGGCGTCGTCCCACACGACCGTACCCGTCAGCGGATTGCGGAAGCGCAGCACGGGCTTCACGCCTGCCGGCGGCTCGGGCAGCACCTTGCCGGGCTCCGGGCGCCAAGTGCCGTCGTAGCGCGGCTTCAGCCCCGCCTCGCGCTGGCGTTCGCGCAGCGCGTCGAGTTCCTCTGCCGACATGTAGCACGGGTACGCGAGACCCTTCTCCAGCATCTGCGCGAGCACCTCGCGATAGCGGTCCATCCGCTGCATCTGGTAGATCGGGCCTTCATCGAAATCCAGGCCGAGCCATTGCATCCCCTCGAGGATCGCATCGACCGCTTCCTGCGACGAGCGCTCGACGTCGGTATCCTCGATGCGCAGCACGAAAGTGCCGTTCATCTTGCGGGCGAATGCCCACGGATAAAGCGCGGAGCGGATGTTGCCGAGGTGGATGAAGCCGGTGGGACTCGGTGCGAAGCGGGTACGGACAGGACGGGTCATAAACGGTAACTCGAACGCCTGGGGCGCATGAATGATTCGACGCGGGATCGACGGCGGCAGCCCGGACAGCAACGGGGCCGGCGACGCCCGGAACGGGAAAGAAGCCGGAATTATACTCGCGACGGACATCGCGCCAAGCGCACCGCTTGCTTTATGATGTGCGCGCCGCGGCCGCCAGCCGGCGCGGCGCCGGTCGCACGGAACCCGCCGCGCGGCTGCTCGGAACCTATCGCCGCCGCGGGCCGTGTAACCCGCCGCCAAGCTGCCGGAGAACCATTCGATGTCGTCCCCTCGCCTGTCGCGCCGCCACTTCACGATCGCGTGCGCGTCCGCCAGCCTCGCCGCCTGTACGTCGTTCGGCGGCAAGTCCCGCCCCGACAACGCATCCAACCCCACGCAGCCGCACGAGAAGCCCGTGAAGATCGGCATCGCGCTCGGCGGCGGCGCCGCGCGCGGCTTCTCGCACATCGGCGTGCTGAAGGCGCTCGAAGCGCGCGGCATCCCGGTCGAAATCGTCGCGGGCACGAGCGCAGGCTCGGTGGTCGGCGCACTCTATGCGTCGGGCATGAGCGCGTTGCAGATCAACAAGATCGCGCTCGACATGGACCAGGCGTCGATCAGCGACTGGGCGCTGCCGTTCCGCTCGCGCGGCCTGCTGCAGGGCGTCGCGCTGCAGAACTTCCTGAACAAGACGCTCAACAACCGGCCGATCGAGAAGATGGCGAAACCGCTCGGCATCGTCGCGACGGATCTGCAGAGCGGTCAGCCGATCCTGTTCCAGCAAGGCAACACGGGGCTCGCGGTACGCGCGTCGTGCAGCGTGCCGTCGGTGTTCGAACCGGTGAAGATCGGCAACCGCGAATACGTCGACGGCGGCCTCGTGAGCCCGGTGCCCGCGTCGTACGCGCGCAAGATGGGCGCGAGCTTCGTGATCGCGGTCGATATCTCGGCCCGGCCGGATGGCGCAGCGACCAACAACCCGATCGAGATGCTGCTGCAGACCTTCACGATCATGGGCCAGACGATCAAGACCTACGAACTCGACAAATACGCGGACGTCGTGATCCGCCCGAACCTCGCGGCCATGGGCGGCAGCGACTTCAACCAGCGCAACGCGGCGATCCTCGCGGGAGAGGAAGCGGTCGCGCGCATCATGCCGGAACTGCAGCGCAAGCTCGCGGCAGCGCGCGGCGTGGCTGCCGCGTAAGCCTGCCATTCGCGGGACGGCGTGCGCCGCCGCGCCGCGACCGGTGGAACGACTTCCATCCGCCACCTGCACCCGCCCCAAAACAAAAAACCCTGCCGCCTTTCGGTGACAGGGTTTCTTCGATCCGGCCGGACTGACCGGCGAACGTCAGTTGCTGCCGTTCGTCGAATCGTCGCCGATCGTCGCGCGCACGCGCTGACGCAGATCTTCGGCCTTCATCGGGAACTCCGACTCGATCCGGCGCGCGCCGGTGAAACGCTTTTCCCAGTAGCCGTTGTCGAGATCGTCGACGCGGACGGTGCTGCCCGTCGACGGCGAGTGCACGAACTTGTTGTCGCCGATATAGATGCCGACGTGCGAGAACGTGCGGCGCATCGTGTTGAAGAACACGAGGTCGCCCGGCTTGAGGTTGCTCATGCTCACCTTCTCGCCGACGCGGCTCATTTCTTCCGCACGGCGCGGCAGCGACATGCCGAGCGTGTCCTGGAACACGTAGCGGACGAAGCCGCTGCAGTCGAGGCCCGAATCCGGCGAGTTGCCGCCCCAGCGATAGCGCACGCCGATCATGTTCAGTGCGCCGACGACGACGTCGCCCGCCTTGCCGGCCATGCCGGCGAGGAACGACTTCGCGCCGCCGCTCGACGGCTGGGCGCTGGTCTGCTGGAGGGGGGAAGCCGACCCGATTTGAGTCGAATTCGTGACATTCTGGTTAAAACTGCTGACTTCGTCGGCGAACGCGCCGGGAGCTGCTGCGAACAGGGCGCCGATGAACAGCCCGGCGATGGTGCGCGCGCATGCCTGGGTCAGGGATCGATGCTGCATTGGTCGATGGATTTTGCTTAAAAATCAGCTGATTGGCGGAAAATTTCGGTCGATACTAGCCAGCGCGTAATCGTTTGTCAAAACAAATTAATAAATACAATCGAGATGGTCAGACCATTGGAGGCTTATCACGCTTTCCAGACCGCTTTCAACAGTTTTTGTGTGTAAGGATGTGACGGTCTGGTGAAGATATCGGCCACGTCTCCCGACTCGACGACGGCGCCGTCTTGCATCACCGCGACGCGGTGCGCCATCGCCCCGATCACCTCCAGGTCGTGGCTGATGAATACATAGCCGAGGTTGTATTTCTGTTGCAAATTCGCGAGCAGTTTCAGCACCTGCTGCTGGATCGACACGTCGAGCGCGGATGTCGGCTCGTCGAGGATCAGGATGCGCGGCTCCAGCACCAGCGCGCGCGCGATCGCGATCCGCTGACGCTGCCCGCCCGAGAATTCGTGTGGATAACGGTGCAGCACCGTCCGGTCGAGGCCCACTTCGCGCAGCACCGCGAGCGACTTCGCGCGGCGCGCATCGGGCGTCAATTCCGGGTGATGCAGTTCGAGCCCCTCGCCGACGATCCGCTCGATCGTGTGACGCGGCGAAAGCGAGCTGAATGGATCCTGAAAGACGACCTGCATGTTCGAGCGCAGCGCGGTCTGTTCGCGGCCGCGATAGGTCGACAGCGCGCGCCCCTGGAATTCGATCTCGCCGCCCGCCGTCTTCTGCAGCCCGAGCAGCGCCATCGCGAGCGTCGACTTCCCGGACCCCGATTCGCCGACGATGCCGAGCGTCTCGCCCTGCCGCACCGAAACCGACACGTCCGCGACCGCCGTCACGGGCACCGTGCCGAACCAGCCCGCGAAGCCCGGCCGCTTGCGCGCGAACTGCACGCTCACATGGCGCGCGTCGAGCACGACGGGCGCGATCGGCATCACGGGCGCGACCGTGCGTTGCGGCCGGCTGTTCAGCAGCCGCTGCGTATACGGATGCTCGGGTTCCGCGAAGATCCGCTCGACGGGCCCGCTCTCGACGAGCCGGCCGTGCTCCATCACCGCAACGCGCTCGGCGAAGTGCCGGACGAGATTCAGGTCGTGCGTGATCAGCAGGATCGCCATCCCGCGCTTTGCCGCTTCGTCGCGCTGCAGTTCCAGCAACAGGTCGACGATCTGCGCGCGGATCGTCACGTCGAGCGCGGTGGTCGGCTCGTCGGCAAGCAAGAGGCGCGGCCTGCAGGCGAGCGCCATCGCGATCATCGCGCGCTGCCGCTGGCCGCCCGACAACTGGTGCGGGTAGCTGTCGACGCGCCTGTCGGGCTCCGCGATGCCCGTGCGTGCGAGCAATGCGATCGCGCGCTTGCGTGCCTCGACGGCCGATACGCCGTCGTGCAGCACGATCGTCTCGCCGATCTGCACGCCGATCGTATACAGCGGGTTGAGCGCCGTCATCGGCTCCTGGAAGATCATCGCGATGTCCGAGCCGCGCAGCCCGCGCATCTCGCGCTCGCTCTTGGCCGAAAGGTCCTGCCCCGCGAAGCGGATCGCGCCGCTCATGTCGGCATCGTGCAGCAGTCGCAGGATCGACAGCGCGGTCACGCTCTTGCCCGAACCCGACTCGCCGACGAGCGCGACGCGCTCGCCGCGGCCGATCGCGAGCGTCACGTCGTCCACCGCGACCGTGTCGCCGAAGCGCACATGCAGACCTTCGAGCGACAGCAGCGGCTCGCGCTGGGTCGATACGACCGGTTCGCTCATCGCTGGCCTCCCGCTGCGCGCACCGAATCGGCAATCCGCGTATCGAGCGCGTTGCGCAGCGCGTCGCCCATGAAGGTCAGCAGCAGCAGCGTCGCGACCAGCACGCCGAACGTCGACAGCGAGATCCACCATGCGTCGAGGTTGCCCTTGCCCTGGGCGAGCAGCTCGCCGAGGCTCGGCGTCGGCGGCGGTACGCCGAGCCCGAGGAAATCGAGGCTCGTGAGCGCGAGGATCGAGCCGCTCATCCGGAACGGCAGGAACGTGATCACCGGCGTGAGACTGTTCGGCAGCACGTGGCGCCAGATGATCTGCCAGCTCGTGAGCCCCATCGCGCGTGCCGCGCGCACGTAGTCCTGCGTGCGGTTGCGCAGGAATTCCGCGCGCACGTAGTCGGCGAGCCCGATCCAGCCGAACAGCGACAACAGCACGATCAGCAGCAGGAAGCTCGGCTCGAAAATCGACGCGAAGATGATCAGCAGGTACAGCTCGGGTAGCGAACTCCAGATCTCGATCAGCCGCTGCCCGACGATGTCGATGCGCCCGCCGAAAAAGCCCTGCACGGCGCCCGCGGCGATCCCGAGCAGCGTGCCGATCACGGTCAGGATCAGCCCGAACTCGACCGACACGCGGAACCCGTACACGAGCCGCGCGAGCAGGTCACGCCCCTGCGCGTCGGTGCCGAGCCAGTTCTGGCGCGACGGCGGCGCCGGGTTCGGCAGGTTCGAGAAGTAGTTCAGCGTGTCGTAGTAGTAGCGGTTCGGCGGGTAGACGACGAAGTTGCCGGGCGCCTCGAGCCGCTTGCGCACATACGGATCGAGATAGTCAGCCGGCGTCGGGAAATCGCCGCCGAAGGTCGTCTCCGGATACGCCTGGAACAGCGGGAAATAGTACTGGCCGTCGTAGCGCACGACGAGCGGCTTGTCGTTCGACCACAGCGGCGCCGCGAGGCTCGCGGCGAATGCGACGAAGAAGATCACGAAGCTCCAGTAGCCGAGCCGCTGCTGCCTGAAGCGCTGCCACACGCGGCGCGCGGGCGACGGCGACACGCGCGCGCGCGCCGCGTCGATGCGGGACGACACGACGGCCCGGTTCATCGCGTACCTCGCCCGGCGACGCCGGGCATGCAGACGGACTGTTTCATGTCAGCGCTCCAGATTGTCGAATTGAATGCGCGGATCGACCCACACATAGCAGAGGTCGGAAATCAGCTTGGTCGCCAGCCCGATCAGCGTGAACAGGTACAGCGTACCGAGCACGACCGGATAGTCGCGCCGCACGACCGACTCGTACGACAGCAGCCCGAGGCCGTCGAGCGAGAACAGCGTCTCGATCAGCAGGCTCCCCGTGAAGAACGCACCGATGAACGCAGCCGGGAAGCCGACGATCAGCGGCAGCATCGCATTGCGGAACACATGCTTCCACAGCACGCTGCGCTCGGAGAGCCCCTTCGCACGCGCGGTCAGCACGTATTGCCGGCGGATCTGGTCGAGGAATGCATTCTTCGTCAGCATCGTGACGACCGCGAAGCTGCCGACGACCGACGCCGTGATCGGCAGCGCGATGTGCCACAGGTAGTCGAGTACCTTGCCCACCAGCGACAGCTGGGCGAAGTTGTCCGACGTGAGGCCGCGCAGCGGAAAGAGCTGCCAGAACGAGCCGCCGCCGAACAGCACGAGCAGCAGCACGCCGAGCACGAAGCCCGGAATCGCATAGCCGACGAGCACGACGAGGCTCGTCGCGACGTCGAACGGCGAGCCGTTGCGCACGGCCTTCGCGATGCCGAGCGGCACCGATATGAGGTACGTGAGGAAGAATGTCCACAGCCCGATGCTGATCGACACCGGCAGCTTCTGCACGATCAGCGACCACACGCTCTGATGGCGGAAATAGCTGTCGCCGAGCTCGAAGCGCGAGAAGCGCTTCAGCATCAGCCAGTAGCGTTCGAGCGGCGGTTTGTCGAAACCGTACAGCGCCTTGAGCTGCGCGAGTTGCTGCGCGTCGACGCCGGTGTGCGCACGCATCCCGAACGGCACCGCGCCCTGCTCCGTCGCGCCCTTGCGCAATTCCTGCACGGCCTGTTCGACCGGGCCGCCCGGCACGAACTGGATCACCGCGAACGTGAGGGTCAGCACGCCGACGAGCGTCGGGATCATCAGCAGCAGGCGTTTGAGGATGTAGCTCCACATAGGGCGTCGACTCGTGATCGGTAGGCTGGGTTGGACGGAAGGCCGGCGCGGGTCAGTGATCGGGCTTCGCCCACCAGGTCGACACGACCCAGCCCTCGGCCGAATAGTACAGCGGCAGCGTCTGCGGATAGGCAAGCGTGCGCTTGTACGCGATCCGGTGCGTCGTGCTGTACCACTGCGGGACCGCGTAGTAGCCGTGCATCAGCACGCGGTCAAGCGCGTGCGTCGCATCGAGCAGCTCGTCGCGCGTCTGCGCGGTGCCGAGCGCGTGCAGCAGTGCGTCGACGGCCGGCGACTTCAGCCCGATGATGTTGTCGGAGCCCGGCTCGTCGGCGAACTTGCTGCCGTAACGCGAGAACTGCTCGGCACCCGGCACCTGCACGCCTGGCAGGCGGATCGTCGTCATGTCGTAGTCGAACGCATCGAGGCGCTTTTGCAGCAGCGCGTAATCGGCCGTGCGAAAGCGTGCGTCGATGCCGAGCTTCGCCAGGTTGCGCTGGTAGGCGGCCACGACACCTTGCATCGAAGCACCCGCATCGTCGAGGATCTCGAACGTGAACGGCTCGCCCTTCGCATTGCGCAGCGCGCCGTCGCGATAGGTCCAGCCGGCCTGAGCGAGCAGCGCGCGCGCCTGCAGCAGGTTCGCGCGCAGCGAGCCCGGCGGGTTCGTGTCCGGCTGCGTGACCATCGGGCCGAACACGGCCGGATCTAGCTGCGCGCGCAGCGGCTCCAGCAGCTTCAGCTCGCTCGCGCCCGGCGTGCCGGTCGCCTGCAGGTCGGTGTCGGCGAAATAGCTGTCCAGACGCGTGTAGCCGCTATAAAACAGCTGGTGGTTCAGCCATTCGAAGTCGAACGCGAGGTCGAGCGCCTGGCGCACGCGCACGTCGCGAAACAGCGGCCGGCGCAGGTTCATGAAGAAACCCTGCATGCCCGCGCCGTTGTGCTGGCGGAACTCGCGCTTGACGAGTTCGCCGCTGTCGAAACGCTTGCCGACGTCACGTCGCACCCAGTTGCGCGCGATGTACTCGACGAGCACGTCGTACTCGCCGGCCTTGAACGCCTCGAGCTTCGTGACGCCGTCGCCGTACAACTTGTAGACGATCCGCTCGAAGTTGTTGGTGCCGGCCCGCACCGGCAGGTCGGCGCCCCAGTATGCGGGGTTGCGCCGGTAGGTGATCGTGCGGCCGTTGTCGAAGTGGTCGATCAGGTAGGGGCCGCTGCCGATCGGCTGCTCGAACGCGAGCTGGTCGAACGGGACGCGCGAGCCGTCCGCGCGCAACCCCCACTTGCGCGAGAACACGGGCACGCCGCCGGCGATCAGCGGCAGCTCGCGATTCGCGCTGCGGAACTCGAAGCGCACGGTGGCCGGATCGACGACCACGGCCTTCGCGATTTCCGCGAAATAGGCGCCGAACTGCGGCGCGGCCAGCTTGCTCTTCAGCGTGTCGAACGAAAACTTGACGTCGTCGGCCGTGACGGGATCGCCGTTCGAGAAGCGCGCGCGAGGATTCAGGTGGAACCTGACCGAACGGCGGTCGGGCGCGATGTCGATGTCGTCGGCAAGCAGCCCGTACGCGGACGCCGGTTCGTCCGAGCTGCCCGTCGCGAGGCTCTCGAACAGCATGTCGATGCCCGGCGCGGGGTTGCCGCGCATCGTGAACGGATTGAACTTGTCGAACGAGGTCAGCCGGCTCGGGTTCGCGAGCACGAGCGTGCCGCCCTTCGGCGCATCGGGGTTGACGTAATCGAAATGCTTGAAGCCCGGCGGATATTTCGGCTCGCCGTACTGCGCAATGGCGTAGGCCGCGTGCGCGGCCGTCGCGGCAAGCGCCGCCTGCATCGCAAACACCGCGGCAACGCGGCCGGCGGCCCGTACGGCACGCATCGCGCCGAAGCGGACACGCGCGGTGGCGGCCCGGGGCGAACCCTTCGTCATAGAGGCCCTGTCGATCGAATGAGGGGTGTAACGTAGGACGATTCTACCCATTCAATCCTTCGAGCCAAAAGAAAACCGCCACGAGGGCGGTTTCTTCACGAGCGGCCCGCGCGCGCATCACGCGCGCGGCGCCGATCAGCGCCAGCCGTTGTGGCGGCCGTTATCCCAGTGGCCGCGATCATGATCGCCGCGATCGTGATCGCCGCCCCAGCCGCGACCATGGCGGCGATACCATTCGTCGCGGCCCCAGTAGCGACGACCGTCCCAGTAGCGGTCGCCATGCCAGCCGATCACGACCACCGGAGCCGGCGCATACATGGGCGCCGGCTGGTAGATCACCGGCGGCGGCGGCGCATACACGGGCGCGGGCGCGACGTAGACCGGTGCCGGCACGCCGACGTTGATCCCGACATTGACTCCCGCCATTGCTGCGCCCGACACGAGCAAGGCCGTCATACCGGTCAAGAGCGAGGCAACACGCAAGGTCTTCATGGATTCCTCTTCTGGTTGTGTCATGTGTGATTCGACTATAACGGCAAGCACCGTCTCCGCATATTTCAAGTTTGTAAGAACTGATGCGCGGCATCGCAACGGCAAGCGCGCGTTAACGTCTTGTAACAATCGACGGCCCGACGGCGGCGTCCGAGACCCTTTGCGCCCTTCCCGGGCTCGCATTCGCTTCGGCGATGCGCGCCACGCGCCGAATCATACTGCCTTCGCCTGCTGGCAGGCACCGCCAGCGCCGATGCACGCCCTCCCCGGCGGACGAAAAAAAAGCGGCACTCGCGTGCCGCTTCGTGCCGCTTTCCCGGATGGCGCATCGCGCCGCGACGCCGCTCAGCGCGACATCATGTTCATGCTGACGTTGTGCATCACCCACAGCGTGCCGACGATCAGGATCGCCGCGGTCAGCACCGTATAGCTGAATGCCATCACGTTCCAGCGCTGGCCCGACGACCCGTTCATGTGCAGGAAGTACACCAGGTGCACGACGATCTGCACGAACGCGAGCACGGCCAGCGCGATCAGCGACGCATGCGGCGACAGCACGCCGCCCATCACGAGGCCGAACGACGCGGCCGTGAGCAGCACCGACAGGATGAAACCGGCGACGTAGCCGCCGACACTGCCGTGCCCTTCTTCGAGTTGAGACGAATGCGTATGGGCCATTTAGATCACGCTCGCGAGATAGACAAAGGAAAACACGCAGATCCACACGATGTCGAGGAAGTGCCAGAAGAGGCTCAGGCACGTCAGGCGCCGCAGGTCGCGATCGGTCAGGTCGCCGCCGCGGAACACGATCTGCCCGGCGAGCACGAGCATCCACAGCAGGCCGGCCGTCACGTGCAGCCCGTGCGTGCCGACCAGCGTGAAGAAGGCCGACAGGAACGCGCTGCGCTGCGGGCCGGCACCTTCCGCGATCAGGTGCGAGAACTCGCGCAGTTCCATCGCGAGAAACGCCGCGCCGAGCACGAACGTCACCGCGAGCCATGCGAGCAGCGCGCCGCGCCGCTGCTTGTAGGCAGCCAGCATCGCGAAACCGTACGTGATGCTCGACAGCAGCAGCGCAGCGGTTTCCACCGCGACGCCCGGAATGTCGAACAGGTCTTTCGCGGTCGGCCCGCCCGCATACTGGTGGCCAAGCACCGCGAACGTCGCGAACAGCGCCGCAAAGATCACGCAGTCGGTCATCAGGTACAGCCAGAAACCGAACACCGAATGCGACGGCGGATGGTCGTCGTGCTCGAGCAGGGTTGCGCTCAAGGTTTTCTGCAACATCAGTTGGCCTCCAGTTCCACGTCGTCGACACGCGCGGCCACGCGCGTCGTCGGCTGCTTGTCTTCGATCTTCCGCACCGCCGACGCGGGGATGTAATAGCCGTCGTTATCGCGCGAGCTGTAGATCACGAGCGTCGCGACGATCCCGACCAGCCCGGCGATCGCGAGCCACCAGATGTGCCACACCAGCGCGAAGCCGAGCACCAGGCTGAAAATCGCGACCACGAGGCCCGCGCAGGTATTCGACGGCATGTGAATGTCGCGGATCGCCGCCGGGTTCGGCCGGCCTTCGCCGCGCGCCTTCATTTCCGCGTACGCGTCGAGCGTGCGCACCTGCGGGATCACCGCGAAGTTGTAGTCGGCCGGCGGCGACGTGGTCGCCCACTCCAGCGTACGGCCGCCCCACGGGTCGCCCGTCGTGTCGCGGTATTCGGGCAGGTTGCGGTTGCGGATGCTGACCACGAGTTGCAGCAGCTGGCACGCGATGCCGATCGCGATCAGCACGGCGCCGAACGCGGCAACCAGCAGCCACGGATGCCACGCCGGGTTGTCGTAGTGGTTCAGCCGGCGCGTCATGCCCATGAAGCCGAGCACGTAGAGCGGCACGAACGCGACGTAGAAGCCGACCTGCCAGAACCAGAACGCGGCCTTGCCGAGCTTCTCGTTCAGCTTGAAGCCGAATGCCTTCGGGAACCAGTAGTTGAAGCCTGCGAGATAGCCGAACAGCACGCCGCCGATGATCACGTTGTGGAAGTGCGCGATCAGGAACAGGCTGTTGTGCAGCACGAAGTCCGCACCGGGAATCGCCATCATCACGCCGGTCATGCCGCCGAGCGTGAACGTGACCATGAAGCCGATCGTCCACAGCACGGGCGTCGTGAATTCGATCCGGCCGCGATACATCGTAAACAGCCAGTTGAATACCTTCACGCCGGTCGGGATCGCGATGATCATGGTCATGATGCCGAAGAACGCGTTCACGTTCGCACCCGAGCCCATCGTGAAGAAGTGATGCAGCCACACGAGGAACGACAGCACCATGATCGCGCAGGTCGCGTACACCATCGTCTTGTAGCCGAACAGCGGCTTCTTCGCGAACGTCGCGATGACTTCCGAGAAGATGCCGAACGCCGGCAGGATCAGGATGTACACCTCCGGATGGCCCCACGCCCAGATCAGGTTCAGGTACAGCATCGCGTTGCCGCCGGCTTCGTTCGTGAAGAAGTGCATGCCGAGGTAACGGTCGAGGCCGAGCAGCGCGAGCGTCGCGGTCAGGATCGGGAACGACGCCATGATCAGCACGTTCGTGCAGAGCGCGGTCCACGTGAACACGGGCATCTTCATCAGCGTCATGCCCGGCGCGCGCATCTTGATGATCGTCACGAAGAAGTTCACGCCGGTCAGCAGCGTGCCGATGCCCGAGATCTGCAACGCCCACAGGTAGTAGTCGACCCCTACCCCCGGGCTGAACTGCAGCTCCGACAGCGGCGGGTACGCGAGCCAGCCCGTCTGCGCGAATTCGCCGATCACGAGCGAGACGTTGATCAGGATCGCGCTGACGGCCGTCATCCAGAAGCTCAGCGAGTTGATGAACGGGAATGCGACGTCGCGCGCGCCGATCTGCAGCGGCACGACCAGGTTCATCAGGCCGACCATGAACACCATCGCCATGAAGAAGATCATGATCACGCCGTGTGCCGTGAAGATCTGGTCATAGTGATGCGGCGGCAGGTAGCCGGGCGCGTTGTACGCGAGCGCGAGCTGCATGCGCATCATGATCGCGTCCGCGAAGCCGCGCAGCAGCATGATCAGCGCGACGATGATGTACATCACGCCGAGTTTCTTGTGGTCGACCGTCGTCAACCATTCCGTCCACAGCCATTTCCACCGGCCAGTGATCGTCAGCGCGGCGAGAATGCCCAGCACGGCCAGCCCCATGAAGGCGCCGGCCACCATGATGATGGGCTGATCGAACGGGATCGCCGCGAGTGTGAGTTTGCCGAACATGCGTTACCCCTTCGTGCCGCAGGCGGCGTCCTTCAGGTCGAGGACGTGGCCATCGTTGTATTTCGCGATGATGTTGTGGAAGAGCCGCGGATCGACCGACGAGAAGTAGCGCACAGGCGCCTTCTCACTCGGCTGCGCAACGGTGCCATACACGGTCGCGTCGAGCCGGTCCGGCGATGCCTTCACCTTCTGCACCCATGCGTCGAACTGTTCGCGCGGCTCGGCGAGCGTGCGGAACTTCATGTCGGAGAAGCCGCGGCCGCTGAAGTTGGCGGACGTGCCCGCGTAGTTGCCGGGCTCGTCGGCGATCAGGTGCAGCCGCGTCTGCATGCCGGCCATCGCGTAGACCTGGCCGCCGAGCTGCGGGATGAAGAACGAGTTCATCACCGAATCCGACGTGATGTGGAAGTTCACCGGCGTGCCCACGGGAATCGCGAGCTGGTTCACCGACGCGATGCCGAGTTCCGGATAGATGAACAGCCACTTCCAGTCGAGCGCGACGACTTCGACGTCGATCGGCTTCACCGACGACTCGAGCGGCTTGTACGGATCGAGCTCGTGCGTGGTCTTCCACGTGAGCACGCCGAGGAACAGGATGATCAGCGTCGGTACCGTCCAGATCACGACTTCGATCGCGGTCGAGTGCGACCAGTTCGGCGCGTAGGTTGCGTTGCGGTTCGATGCGCGGTAACGCCATGCGAACCATAGCGTGAGCAGGATCACCGGCACGACGACGATCAGCATCGCCCATGTGGACGTCGCGATCAGCGCCTTTTCGGCAGCACCCACGCTTCCTTTCGGATTTAGTACATCTAAATTACAACCTGACAGGCTTAAAGCCGCGCCGATTGACATCAGCACCGCCCCGCCTCTTGAAGCTCTTCTTTTCATCACACAGCCCGAGGGTCATTGAATCCGTTTGCGTATGCCCGATGCGCATTCGATCCACGAAAGTGGCCGAATCATACGTCGCGCGAGTGCGATGAAAAACCGGCGGAGACGACAAATCACCATTGCAAAATCTGCTGTGAGACACATTGTCGCGGGGCAATTTCACGCAGCCGGAAACCGGCCCTGCGCCGCCAGCGCCGGACCGTGATCGATGTGTGCGCAACGGCCGCATCGCCGTGCGATGCGGCACGCTCGCGCGACGTGCCGCGATCAGTCGTGCGTCGATGCCATGTACGACGGCTGCGCCTGCACGGGGCCGTCCCCGGCCGGCACCTTCGAACGGCTGGCTTCGTCGATCAGCTTTGCGACGGTCGGATCGATCGCATCGGTGAACGGTTTCGGATCGATGCCGACCGCCAGCACGACCAGCGCGAGCGATGCGAACATCACGATCTCGCGACGGTTCAGGTCGGCGAGCTTCGCGATGCGCGGGCTCGAGACCTTGCCCCACACCACGCGCTTGAGCATCCACAGCGTGTACGACGCGCTGAAGATCAGCGTCAGCGCCGCGATTGCGCCGATCCAGAAGTTGAAACGGATCGCGCCCATGATGACCATGAACTCGCCGACGAACCCCGACGTGCCCGGCAAGCCGACGTTGGCCATCGCGAACAGCACCGTGAAGGTCGCGAAACGCGGCATCACGCCCGCCACGCCGCCATACGCCGCGATCTCGCGCTGCTTCGTGCGATCGACGAGCACGTTCACGCACAGCAGCATCGCGCCCGCGACGAAACCGTACGACACGAGTTGCACGATCGCGCCTTCGACGCCGATCCGGTTGAACAGGAACAGCCCGAGCGTGACGATCCCCATGTGCGCGACCGTCGAATACGCGAGCAGCTTGCCGAGATCGGTCTGCGCGAGCGCGATCAGGCTCGCATAGACGATCGCGAACAACGACAGCGCGATCACGGCCGGCGCGAAGAAGTGGCTTGCGTCGGGCGTGACCGGCAGCGCGAAGCGCAGGAACCCGTAGCCGCCGAGCTTGAGCATCGCGAGCATCAGCGCGGCTCCGGTCGGGCCGTCCGTATAGACGTCGCTCAGCCACGTGTGGACGGGCCACATCGGCACCTTGACCGCGAACGCGGCGAAGAAACCGAGGAACACCAGCAACTGCGGCGCGAAGCCGAGCTGCAGCGTGCGCCACACGGCCATGTCGAACGTATGCGACTGCGCGTACAGGTACAGCATCGCCATCAGCAGCAACAGCGAGCCGGCAAACGAGATGAAGAAGAACTTCACGGCCGCGTACACGCGGCGCTCCCGCCCCCACGTGCCGATCAGCAGGTAAAGCGGGATCAGCGTCGCCTCGAAGAAAATGAAGAACAGCAGCCCGTCCTGTGAGACAAACACGCCGACCATCAGCCCTGACAGGATCAGGAACGACGCGTAGTACTGTGCGACGCGCACCGTGACCGACTCCCACGACGCGACCACCACCACGAGCGTCGTGAATGCTGTCAGCACGACGAGCCACAGCGACGCGCCGTCGATGCCGACCCGCCATCCGGAATTGAACGCCGCCAGCCAGTTGCGGCTTTCGACGAACTGCATCGCGGCCGAGTGCGAGTCGAAACCGGCAACCAGCGGGACGACTGCGGCAAGCCCCGCCAGCGCGCCGGCGAGCGCAATCAGTCGCGTCCGGCGTGGATGATGGTCGGAGCCGGCGCGCAGCAGGCACGCGCCGAACAGGATCGGAACCCAGATAGCCAGGCTCAGGAAGGGGAAGTCATGCATGTCAACAAGGCCTTGAGGAGGTCGCGCACTGCATCGGGGACAGGCGAAACGAAAGGAACGAAATCAAATCGACAGGTAGATTTCGTGAATTGCCAATGTTGGCAAAATGTAAAGCGGCATCACGGGAAAACTTGATGCCGCTCAAACGCAATCGGGTTAACCAGCATAAGGCGATTGGCTAATTTCTGCAGCGCAGCAGAGCATCGATTTTCGGCGTCAGCTTAGGTTACTGATTTTTATGAGTAATTTTTTGTATTCGAAGGCGACGCATGTCGCGCGAATCGATGCAGTGCCGCAATTTTGGCGTCAACACGCCATTCGGAGGGTCGGAATATGGTGGTTGAAGCCGCGCAAAGCGGCGATTTGGCGCCCTTTTTAGCCTTACATCAATACTTTCATTTTTGTTTCAATTGATCTTGCTCGATGCAGGTCGGGCGAATGGCCAGCCCACTGTCCGGCATCGTGGCAGGTACCGCATCTTTCATGCCCCCCTCGCGCCGGGCCGCCAACACGGACGGCTCGGACGGCTCCATACGCGCATCGTCATCACGCGATGCCGGCTTGGCTGTGTTGTGCGGGGAAAAATGAAGCGGCTGTCGATAGCCTGGCACTGATCGATCCACGCGGCGTTTGCCACGTTGATTCGCTGTCCCGATCAAGTCCGTCTGCCGATGCGGTCCGGCAGCATCGAATGTTTCGCGCGCGACGACCGGAAAAAGAAAAAGCCCCGCAAGTCCGAGAACTTGCGGGGCTTTGTCACCGCTTTTGGCGGAGACGGAGGGATTCGAACCCTCGATCCAGGTTTTGGCCCAGATGCTCCCTTAGCAGGGGAGTGCCTTCGACCTCTCGGCCACGTCTCCCAAACCTTCGCTCGCACCAGGGAGGCAGTGCGACGAGAACAAGATCATATAGGGTTTGGAGCCGTTGGTCAATTTCCGCGATGCATTTTCTTCAATGCATCACAAAAAATTCACGATGCCTGGTCGAGTTCGAATGCCTTATGCAGCGCACGGACAGCCAGCTCCATGTATTTCTCGTCGATCAGCACCGAAATCTTGATTTCGGACGTCGAGATCATCTGGATGTTGATGCCCTCTTCCGACAGCGTGCGGAACATCTTGCTCGCAACGCCCACGTGCGAACGCATGCCGACGCCGACGACCGACACCTTCGACACCTTCGGGTCGCCCTGCACCTGCTCGGCATTCACATGGCCCTTCACCTGGTTGGTGAGGATGTCCATGGCCTTCTGGTAATCGCCGCGGCCGACCGTGAATGTGAAGTCCGTTTTGCCTTGGACGCTCTGGTTCTGGATGATCATGTCGACGTCGACGTTCGCGTCGGCGACCGGGCCGAGAATCTGATACGCGATGCCCGGCTTGTCGGGCACGCCCATCACAGCAATGCGTGCTTCGTCGCGCTGGAACGCGATGCCGGAAATGACTGCCTTTTCCATGGTCTCGTCTTCTTCAAAAGTAATCAGGGTGCCCGAGCGCATTTCTTCGTCGAGCGCAATCAGCGGATCAGTCAGGCTCGACAGCACGCGCGTCTTCACCCGGAATTTGCCGGCGAATTCGACCGAGCGGATCTGCAGGACCTTCGAGCCGAGGCTGGCCATTTCCAGCATCTCCTCGAACGTCACGCGATCGAGGCGCCGCGCCTCTTCGACGACACGTGGATCGGTCGTGTAGACGCCGTCGACGTCCGTGTAGATCAGGCACTCTTCGGCACCCAGCGCAGCCGCGACCGCCACCGCCGACGTGTCCGAGCCGCCACGGCCCAGCGTCGTGATGTGACCGTCCGGATCGACGCCCTGGAAGCCCGTGACGATCACGACCTTGCCTGCGTTCAGATCGGCCTTCACGCGCTCGTCGTCGATCGAGTGGATGCGCGCTTTCGTGAACGCGCTGTCGGTCTTGATCGGCACTTGCCAGCCTGCATAGCTCACGGCCTCGACGCCGATTTCCTGCAGCGCGATCGACAGCAGGCCGACGCTGACCTGCTCGCCGGTCGACGCGATCATGTCGAGCTCCCGCGGGCTCGGCTGGCTCGAGATCTCTTTCGCAAGACCGAGCAGACGGTTGGTTTCGCCGGACATCGCCGAAGGCACGACCACCATCTGGTGCCCGGCCTGATGCCATTTTGCGACGCGTTTCGCGACGTTCTTGATGCGCTCGACCGAGCCCATCGAAGTGCCGCCGTATTTGTGTACGATGAGTGCCATTGTCGTTCTGAACTTGAGGAGAAACCGCACGGGCGCGCTGGGCAGGCCGCGTAGCCGTTCGGTCACGCGGCTTGTGGCTGTGGACGGACGACGAGAGGGACGGCTGGGACGCAACGCGCAAGCGTGACGGATTTTGCCCGGAAGGCCGATCAGGCCGCGCAAACCGGGTACGTCACGCGGAAAACCTGCACAAATCGCTCAAAAATCGAGCCGAGCAAACGACCGAGCGTACCCGATAGAAGCCCGCTTGACAAGCCGCCCGCCGTGTCTGCGGCCGTTCCGGCGCTGTTTACCAAATGGTGAAAATGGGCGCGCCATCGCGTCGCCGGAAGCCTGCCCGCCGTTACGCGATCAACAGGTCGGGACGCCATTCGATCCGGCGCCACGCGCCGTCGCCGTCCGACACGCCGTCGGACCCGACGTCGCGGTTCACGCCAAGCCGCGGCACGTAGATCAGCCGGTCGCCCGCGAACAGCAGCGGCACGTCGCGCTGCCATGCCGGCACGCCGCGCTCCTGGAACAGGTTCTTCAGCGTGCGACCCGGCCCGCCCGGCGATGTGCGCATCCGCTCGCCGCCCGCGCGGGCGCGCGCCGCAAGCCGCACGCCGCGCAGCAGCGCCTCCGGCACCGCGCCGGCGCTTCCCGCATCGGCCGGCGCGAACACGAACGTGCCGCGCCATTCCGGCAGGTGCCAGACTTCCTGCCCGTCCCATGCGAGCACCGATTCCGCGTGCGGCGTCCCCATACCGTCGTCGGCCGGTTCGGCACTGTCGCCGGCTTCCCAGTAGACGACATCGCGATAGAGCCGCAGGCATTGCCCCGCGTGATCGACGCGCAGCGCATGCGCATCGTGCGCGGCGCGCAGCTGCCGCATCATGTTGGCGAGCCGGGCGGCCGACGCGCCCGGCAAACCGAGCCGGCGCATCCAGAAGCGCAGCAGGTTCGCGCCGCGCGTGTCGTCGAACGCGACCAGCGACTCGCGCGACAGCGCATGCCCGTCATCGCGCGCGGCGATGGAGAAATCCAGTTCGGCCAGATCGTCGAGCAGCCGCTGCGCGGCGGCCGCATGCTGGGCCGCACGACCGAGCGCGTCGCGAAAGCCCGGGAAATGCACGGCCAGTGCCGGCAACACGTCGATGCGCAGCGCATTGCGCGCATAGCGCGTGTCGCCGTTCGATTCGTCGTCGATCCACGCGAGCGCGTGCTGCGTCGCATAGCGCTCAAGTTGCGCGCGCAACAATCTCAGCAACGGACGCACACGCTCGACGCTCACGCCGTCGGGACGGTAGCGCGGCGCCATCGCGGCAAGCCCCGCGATCCCCGCGCCGCGCAACAACTGCAGCAGCACGGTCTCGGCCTGGTCGTCCGCATGCTGCGCGAGCCACAGCGCGGCCGCGCCGTGGCGTTCGCACATCGCGTCGAGCGCCGTGTAGCGACGCTCGCGCGCACTCGCCTCGATGCCGAGGCCGCTGTCGCGCGGCACGTCGACCCGCATCGATTCGAATTCGACGCCAAGCCGGGCCGCGCTCGCTGCGGCATGCGCGACCCACGCGTCGGCGTTCGCACTCAGGCCGTGATGCACGTGCAGCGCGACGCAGCGCGACGCGCCCGCGACACGCACGGCCGCGTCGAGCAGCACCGTCGAGTCGAGGCCGCCGCTGTAGGCGATCGCGATGCGCGCATCGGACGGCATGCCGGAAAGCGCAACGCCGACCGCGTCGAGTACGACGCGGTCGGCGGAGAATTCGGTCGGTGGGATCACGAGGCGGACGCGCGCGCAGCGGCGCGCGAATTGAACACGCGGCCGGTCATGCGCCCGGCGTGGTTTCCTTGAACTTGCCGTAGGCCATCAGGCGCTCGAAGCGGCGCTCGCGCACCGCATCGATGCTCATGCCCTGGAACTGGCGCAGCGAATCGGCGAGCGCGCGGCGCAGCAGCGCAGCCATGCCCTTCGGATCGCGATGCGCGCCGCCGAGCGGCTCGTTGATGATCTTGTCGATCAGGCCGAGCGCCTTCAGGCGGTGCGCGGTCAGGCCCAGCGCTTCCGCTGCTTCGGGCGCCTTCGCGGCGCTCTTCCACAGGATCGACGCGCAACCTTCCGGCGAGATCACCGAGTAGGTCGAGAACTGCAGCATCATCACGGTGTCGGCCACCGCGATCGCGAGCGCACCGCCCGAACCGCCCTCGCCGATCACCGTCGTGATGATCGGCGTCTTCAGCTCGGCCATCACATACAGGTTGCGGCCGATCGCCTCCGACTGGCCGCGCTCTTCCGCGCCGATGCCCGGGTATGCGCCCGGCGTGTCGACGAACGTGAAGATCGGCAGGCCGAACTTCTCGGCGAGACGCATCAGGCGTTCGGCCTTGCGATAGCCTTCCGGACGCGGCATCCCGAAGTTGCGCATCGCGCGCTCCTTCGTGTCGCGGCCCTTCTGGTGTCCGATCACCATGCACGGATGGCCGCCGAAGCGCGCGAGACCGCCGACGATCGACAGATCGTCCGCGAATGCGCGGTCGCCATGCAACTCGTGAAAATCGGTAAACAATTCCGCAACATAATCGAGCGTGTACGGACGCTGCGGATGCCGCGCAATCTGCGAAACCTGCCACGGAGACAGGTTCGCGTAGAGGTCTTTCGTCAGTTGCTGGCTTTTCTTCGACAGCCGCTCGATTTCTTCCGAAATATCGACAGCCGAGTCGTCCTGCACGAATCGCAGCTCTTCGATCTTGGCCTCGAGTTCGGCGATCGGCTGTTCGAAATCCAGAAACGTGGTCTTCATGTGTTCGAATCCTTGGGTCTTGCGGCAGCGCGTATTCTACCCGCGCGGGCGACGCTCAAAACCGGTTCTCAACTATTGATGTTTAAAACCCGATAGCCGCCACTCAAGCGTCGGCGTCAGGTGCATCGAGGCTGCGCCACATGTACCAGGTCGCGACCGTGCGCCACGGTTCCCAGTTGGCCGCGACCTCGCGCGCTTCGCTGCGCGTGACAGGTTCCCCGCTGAAGTAATTGACGCTGATCGCGCGGATCAGGCCCGGGTCGTCGAGCGGCAGCACGTCCGGCCGCGACAGGTTGAAGATCAGGAACATCTCGGCCGTCCAGCGGCTGATGCCGCGGATCTGCGTGAGTTCCGCGATCACGTCCTCGTCGTCCATCGACGTCCATTTGTCGACGTGCAGCGCGCCCGACACGAAATGCTGCGCGAGATCGAGGATGTATTCCGTCTTGCGCTTCGACAATCCGCACGCGATCAGCTTGTCCGCGCCGAGCCGGATCACCGGCTGCGGCGCGAGTTTCGGACAGGCATCCTCGATGCGCGCCCACAGCGACTGCGCGGACGGAACCGAAATCTGCTGGCCGACGACCGAGCGCGCGAGCGTGACGAACGGGTCGCCGCGCTTCACGAGATGCGCGGGACCGAACTTCGGAATCAGTTTCTTCAGGATCCGGTCGCGCTTGACGAGGTCGGCGCACGCCTTGTCCCAGTATGCAGGACGCACGACAACCTCCTCGCCGTCCGCTTCGGACACACGCGTCTTGCGGGCCGCGTCGGCGGCCGGCAGCCCGGCCGCCGGCTGCGCATGACCGTTGAGCGCGCCGTTCGGCACGGCGCGCGTCGCATCCGCCTTCGCCGCCGGCACGCGCTTGGCTGCCGGACGCGCGGCGACCGGGGTCGCGCGCCTGACCGGCGCTTTTCTGGCCGTTGCCATCTTGCCTCCTACCTGACGGATCGGTCAGTGGAACGCGCCGCGATCATACGCGACGCCATTCGGTCGATCCGCCCGGTTTGTCTTCAAGTGCGATACCGGCCTCGAGCAATTCCGCCCGGATCCGGTCCGCTTCGGCATAGTCCTTCGCTTGCTTCGCCGCGACGCGCGCGGCGATCTTCGCTTCGATCTCGTCGGCAGCGAGCCCGCCCGCCTGCGCGGCGCCGGACGCCTGCTGCAGGAACGCGCGCGGTTCGCGGCCCAGCAGGCCGAGCAGGCCTGCCAGCTGTTTCAGTTGCCGCGCGAGCGACACGTCGCGCGTGCGATTCACCTCGCCCGCCAGCTCGAACAGCGTCGCCACCGCAACAGGCGTGTTGAAATCGTCGTTCATCGCAGCCGCGAAACGCTGCGCGTGCGGCTCGTTCCAGTCGAGCGCGAGCGTGTCGGCCTCGACATCCTTCAGTGCGGTGTAGAGGCGCGTGAGCGACGCGCGCGCATCGTCGAGATGCACGTCGCTGTAGTTGAGCGGCGACCGGTAGTGCGTGCGCACGATGAAGAAGCGCATGACCTCGGCGTCGTATCGCTCGAGCACTTCGCGGATCGTGAAGAAGTTGCCGAGCGATTTCGACATCTTCTCGTTGTCGACCTGCACGAAGCCGTTGTGCAACCAGTAGTTGACGAACGTCTGGCCGGTCGCGCCTTCGCTCTGCGCGATCTCGTTCTCGTGGTGCGGGAATTGCAGATCCTGCCCGCCGCCGTGGATGTCGAAATGATCGCCGAGCAGCGTGCAGCCCATCGCCGAGCACTCGATGTGCCAGCCCGGGCGGCCCATCCCGTACTTCGACGCCCACGACGCGCCTTCCGGATCTTCCGGCTTCGCGCGTTTCCACAACACGAAATCGAGCGGATCTTCCTTCGCGTCGTTCGCGGCGACGCGCTCGCCCGCGCGGAGATCGTCGAGCGACTTGCCCGACAGCTTCCCGTAGTTCGCGAACTTGCGCACCGAGTAATTGACGTCGCCGTCGGCCGCCTGGTACGCGTAGCCGTTCGTCTCGAGCGTCTCGATCATGCCGAGCATCTGCGGAATGAATTGCGTCGCGCGCGGCTCGATGTCGGGCCGCTGGATGCCGAGCGCGCTTTCATCCTCGTGCATCGCACCGATGAACCGGTCGGTCAGCGACTTGATCGTCTCGCCGTTCTCGACCGCGCGGCGGATGATCTTGTCGTCGATGTCGGTGATGTTGCGCACATACGTGACCCGGTAGCCGATCGCACGCAACCAGCGCTGGACGAGGTCGAACACGACCAGCATGCGCGCGTGGCCCACGTGACAATAGTCGTAGACGGTGATCCCGCATACGTACATCCGCACTTCGCCGGACTGGCGCGGCACGAAAACTTGCTTGTCACGCGCGAGCGTGTTGTAGATGCGCAGTGATTCCATAGAGATGAACCGTGAGCCGAAGGAAACCGCCCTGGCGAAGCTCGCCCAGCATGCGAAACGGACGGACCATCTGCTGCGGCGCCAGGCCGAGCGTCCTCGATATCACATGGGGCGGTCAGGCTGCAAGCACAGCGGTGACGGCCACGAGAGGCAAAGAAAGACTGTCTGCGGCTCGCCGGAACGCGCAGACGTTTTGTTAGAATGGCTCGGAGTATAACATTCCGAATTACGCCTATGAAACCTCATCGCGGCCGCGCGCAGAGCGCTGCGACCCTCGTTGCGACCACCGTCATGGGCGTCGCGCTGACGCTTTTCGCGGCCCCCGCGGCGCATGCGCAGAAGGCCCCGGCCACCGCCGACGGCACCCCCGAAATCGACGCGTCCATCGCCGGCAAACAGTGGAAGCAGGCGCTCGCGCAGCTCGACGCGCGCATCGCGTCGAACCCGCACGACGTGCAGGCGCAGTTCAAGCGCGGCACCGTGCTGGCCCGCCTGAACCGCGACGACGACGCGATCCAGCAGTTCGTCGCGATCACGCAGGCGTACCCCGAACTGCCCGAGCCATACAACAACCTCGCGGCGCTCTACGCGAAGCACGGCCGCTACGACGAAGCGCGCACCGCGCTCGTCACGGCGACGCAATCCAACCCGAGCTACTCGCTCGCGTACGAGAACCTCGGCGACCTGTACCTGCGCCTCGCGGCCGAGTCGTACAAGCGCGCGCAATCGCTCGGCCGCACGAGCGGCGCAACCGCGCAGCGCCTCGCCGACCTGCAGAAGATCGTGTCGCCGCCGAAGGCCGCGCCCAACGCCCGTGCGGTCGCGCCGGCCTCGCGCGACTACACCAGCCGCGCAGCCGCGAACGTGAGCACCACCACGCTGCCGATGTCGCCGACGTTCCAGTTCAGCGGTCCGTCGGGCGCACTGGCGGCGCCGTACGTCGCGCCGCCGTCGCAATAAGCGGCGCGGCCCCCTTTCCCTCCCAACCTGAGGATCGCAATGAAACGTCTGTTGCTGGCGCTTGGCGGCGCCGCCCTTCTCGCGACCGCGCCCGCGTTCGCGCAATCGGCTACCGCGCACCCCGTCGTGCAGCTGAAGACCTCGCAGGGCGACATCCGCGTCGAGCTCTACCCGGAGAAGGCGCCGAAGTCCGTCGCCAACTTCCTCGATTACGTGAAGGCCGGCCAGTACAACGGCACGATCTTCCATCGCGTGATCAAGGGCTTCATGATCCAGGGCGGCGGCTACAAGACCAACTTCGAGGAAAAGCCGACCCGCGCGCCGATCCCGCTGGAGAGCCGCAATGGTCTGAAGAACCTGACGGGCACGATCGCAATGGCGCGCACGAGCGATCCGAATTCGGCCACCGCGCAGTTCTTCATCAACACGGTCGACAACAGCGGCCTCGACTACCCGAACCCGGACGGCAACGGCTATGCGGTGTTCGGCAAGGTCGTGTCGGGTCTCGACGTCGTGAAGAAGATCGAAGGCGTGGCGACGACCTCGCGCGGCCCGATGCAGGACGTGCCCGCACAGCCGATCGTGATCGAATCGGCCAGCATCGTCTCGAAGTAAGAACCTGCCGGCACGTCCGGCGCCTCACGCGGCCGCGTCGCACGACCGGCCGCGTGCCATTTAAACCGCCTCACCGAAGGAATACATCATGGTTGAACTGCACACGAACCACGGCGTCATCAAGCTCGAACTCGACGCCGAGAAGGCACCGAAGTCGGTCGAGAACTTCCTGAACTACGTGAAGAAGGGCCACTACGACAACACGGTGTTCCATCGCGTGATCAACGGCTTCATGATCCAGGGCGGCGGCTTCGAGCCGGGCCTGAAGCAGAAGCCGACCGACGCGCCGATCGACAACGAGGCGAACAACGGCCTGAAGAACGACAACTACACGGTCGCGATGGCGCGCACCAACGATCCGCACTCGGCGACGGCCCAGTTCTTCATCAACGTGAACGACAACGACTTCCTGAACCACTCGTCGCCGACGCCGCAAGGCTGGGGCTACGCCGTGTTCGGCAAGGTCGTCGAAGGCCAGGACGTGGTCGACAAGATCAAGGGCGTCAAGACGGGCAACGCTGGCTTCCATCAGGACGTACCGGCCGACGACGTCGTGATCGAGAAGGCCGTCGTGGTCTGACGCACGGTTACGGAGGCACTTCGATGTTGCAGGAGAGTCCGCCGCGAAGCGTCTCCGCGGGCGTGCCGGGCGAGCGCGAGTACGCGCAAGCCGCACGCCCGTTCCTGTTTCTCTCCGATCTGCATCTGAGCGAAGCGATTCCGAAGACGGTCGCCGCGTTCGAGCATTTCGTGAGATACACCGCCGACAGCGCCGACTCGGTGTTCATCCTCGGCGACCTGTTCGAATACTGGATCGGCGACGACATACTCGACGACGATCCGTTCGCGGCACGCATGGCCGCGCTGATGCACACGTTCTCGGAACGCGGGATCGCGCTCTACGTGATGCACGGCAACCGCGATTTCCTGCTCGGCCGGCGCTTCATGAAGGCAGCCGGCGCGATGCTGCTGCCCGACCCTTCGCTGATCATGGCGTTCGGCCAGCGCATCGTGCTCGCGCACGGCGACGCGCAATGCACGGCCGACCGCGGCTATCAGGTGTTCCGCCGCTTCGCACGCAACCGCGTCGCGCAATGGCTGTTTCTCGCCTGGCCGTTCCGCTGGCGCCGCGCGCTCGCGCAGCGCATGCGCTCGAACAGCGAAGCGGGCCGGATGCGCCCCGTTTCGGCGATCTACGATGTCACACGTGAAGGCGTGGCCGCGCTGTTCCGGAAAAGCCGCGCAGGCGTGATCATTCACGGCCACACGCACCGCCCCGCATGCCACGCCGAACCGGGCGGCATACGCTGGGTGCTGCCCGACTGGGATCTCGACCAAGGCACGCCGCGCGGCGGCTACCTGCGCGTCGATGCGGAAGGCATCCACGCAATGCCGCTCGACTGACGCCGCCGCTGCCGATGCGCCGGCCGGCAGCCGTCGGCGCACATCGCGTTACGTCTGGCGTTCGACCGCCTTTCCTTCCAGCACCGCCGACAGCCGGCGCAGGTCGAGGCGCGCCGCATCGGCGCCCTGCAGCGTTTCCAGATGCGTGCCGAGCCGCTCAAGTGCCGCGACGATCTCGTCGACGCGGCGGCTTTCCTTCGCCGCGTGATCGATCAGGCCGTGAATCGCGAGCGACATCGGATCGTCGGCGTTCGGCGTGATCCCGTATGCGCAGAATGCCGCGCGCTCGGGCTGCGGCTTCGGCTGTGCCGGCATCACGATGCGCGCCGGATTGCCGACCGCCGTACCGCCCGCCGGCACCGGCTTCACGACGACGGCGTTCGAGCCGATCTTCGCGCCCGCGCCTACCGTGAAACCGCCGAGCACCTTCGCGCCCGCGCCGACGATCACGCCGGCCTCGAGCGTCGGGTGGCGCTTCGCGCCGCGCGTGAGTGACGTGCCGCCCAGCGTCACGCCCTGATAGATCGTGCAATCGTCGCCGATGATCGCCGTCTCGCCGATCACGACACCCATGCCGTGATCGATGAACACGCGCCGGCCGATCGTCGCGCCGGGGTGGATTTCGATACCCGTCAGGAACCGCCCTGCCTGCGACGCGAAACGCGCGAGCCAGTAGCGCTTCGCACGCCAGCATGCGTGTGCGAAACGGTGCAGCACGAGCGCATGGAGCCCCGGATAACAGGTCAGCACTTCCCAGGCACTGCGAGCGGCGGGATCCCGCTCGCGAATCGTTGCAACGTCTTCGCGCAGTCTCGTGAACATGATCTGATCGGGGAAAAGGCCGGCGCGCACCGCCGACAATGACCGGCCGTTATCGCGCCGGGTAATTTGCTTATGACGTCCGGCGATTGTAGGGCCAGTCGCGCACGGCCGCACGAGGTCGCGCGTTCACCCCGCCGCCGGTGCGGGTATTCAGCCGGGACGCCGCGCCTGAACGCCCCGCTACCGGTGCGCCGGCCGCTTACGCGTCGCCGTCGGGCTTGCCCGATTTCAGCAGGATGTGCTTCGCGACGCCGCGCAGGATGTTGACCTCCTCGCGCTCGAGGCCCGTGCGCGCGAACAGGCGCCGCAGCCGCGGCATCAGTTTCTTCGGATTGCGCGGGTCGAGGAAATCGAGCGCGATCAGCGCGTTCTCGAGGTGCACGTACATCCGCTCGATCTCGTCGCTCTGCGCGAGCGTGCCGACCTCGGCCGACGGTTGCGGCGACGGCTCGCTCGCCTGCTCGAGAAACGCGACGCGCAACTCGTACGCGAGCACCTGCACGGCCTGTGCGAGGTTCAGCGAGCTGTAGGCCGGGTTCGCCGGGATATGCGCGAGCGCGCTGCACTGCTCGACATGCTCGTTCGCGAGGCCCGTGCGCTCGTTGCCGAACACGAGCGCGATATCGCCCGTGCCGACCTGCGCGCACGCCTGCGTGGCGGCAGCACGTGGCGCAAGGCGCGGCGGCCCGTATTCGCGCGTACGCGCGGTCAGCGCGATCGACCAGTGGACGCCGGACAGCGCGTCGCCCAGCGTCGGCACGACATGCGCGGACGCGAGGACGTCGTCCGCGCCGCTGGCCATCGCGATCGCCTCGGGGTCGCTCTGCACGTGCGGCACGCGCGGCGCGACCAGCACGAGACGCGAGAATCCCATCGTCTTCAGCGCGCGGGCGGCCGCCCCGACGTTGCCGGGATGGCTCGGCTCGACGAGCACGAAGCGGGTGGACGTAAAGCCGCCGGACGGTGCGGCGGTGTTCTGCGGGGTTTCCACTACGATACGACTCGGTTCATCAGAATGGCCGTATGGTATCGCCATCGCCCCTGCAAACCCACTCGTCCCGATGGCCAGTGGGGGTTTCCCCGCATTCTGGCCGCCTGAAACCGCCGAAAATCGGGTAAAATCATGCCTTTACGTGTCGCGCTTCGCGCGGCGCGGGTCGTACCCCGCTCTTTGTCAATTCGCGTCTCACCTCGCCCGGCACGCTTGCGCCGTTCCGGACGGTTGTTCCACTTCGTGGCGGCCCGTGCCGCCGGCTACAGGATCCAGGCTCATGCATCCCATGCTCAACATTGCTGTCAAGGCTGCGCGCCGCGCCGGGCAGATCATCAATCGCGCGTCCCTCGATCTCGACCTGATCGAGATCCGCAAGAAGCAGCAGAACGACTTCGTCACCGAAGTGGACAAGGCCGCCGAAGACGCGATCATCGAGACGCTGAAGACCGCCTACCCCGACCACGCGATCCTCGCGGAAGAATCGGGCGAATCGGAGAACGAATCCGAATTCAAGTGGATCATCGATCCGCTCGACGGCACGACCAACTTCATCCACGGCTTCCCGTACTACTGCGTGTCGATCGCGCTCGAGCACAAGGGCATCGTCACGCAGGCCGTCGTCTACGATCCGAACAAGAACGACCTGTTCACGGCCACGCGTGGCCGCGGTGCGTACCTGAACGACCGCCGTATCCGCGTCGGCCGCCGCGACCGCCTGTCCGACGCCCTGGTCGGCACGGGCTTCCCGTTCCGCGAAAAGGACGGCCTCGACGCGTACGCGCGCCTCTTCACCGAAATGACGCAGGCCTGCACGGGCCTGCGCCGCCCGGGCGCGGCGGCACTCGATCTCGCAAACGTCGCGGCCGGCCGCCTCGACGCGTTCTTCGAACAGGGCATCAACGTGTGGGACATGGCCGCGGGCAGCCTGCTGATCACCGAGGCCGGCGGCCTCGTCGGCAACTACACGGGCGATGCCGATTTTCTGCATCGCCATGAGATCGTCGCCGCGAACCCGAAGATCTATGCGCAGATGATCCCGATCCTGAACCGCTACAGCCGCATGCATCCGGCGGCGGAATAAGCCCCGGCCGCGCCCGCCCTTGCGGTGCGCTTCGACGGCCCGTGTTCGCTTCGTGCGGCGCGGGCCGTCGGCAACGCAATGCTGCGTGCGTAGCACGTCGCCACCGCCCTTTTCCGGCTGGCGGCCGTATTTTTGCGCGGCATTTATATCGATGTGCTATGTTGGCCAGCTTGAACGACAAGGGCGGCTACGCCCGCATGACGTGGCTTTCGCACGAACCACTCGCCAGCACCGTCATGATGGAGCGACTTTCGCTTCCCGATTATTCGGGGACGGAAAATCTTCCCCGCACAAGGGTCGCTTCATGCTCCCATCCTGAAGTTGCCCGAGTTGCCCGGCCTGGTCAGCATGCAGCCCGTCGTACAGCTTTTCCAGCGATGAAAGGTTTGCATCCGGGATACCCGCGTGGCGAACAACGCCGCCACCAGCATGCCGGCCTGCGCCCGTCTCAACACCGCCACGACTCCGTGGCAACCGCATCCGAATACTCATGTTACGGCTAAGCGAAGTTAAACTCCCCCTCGACCATAGCGAAAGCGCGCTCGAAGCTGCGATTCGCGCGCGCCTCGCGGACCTCGGCGTGGCGGCAGACGGGCTCCTCCGTTACACCGTGTTCCGCCGTGCGCACGATGCACGCAAGCGCTCCGATATCAAGCTGACGTATATCGTCGATGTCGAGGTCAAGGACGAAGCGGCCGCGCTCACGCAACTTGCCGGCAAGCCGCATTGCGGCCTGACGCCTGACATGGCGTACCGCTTTGTCGCGAAGGCCCCCGAGCACACCGCTTTCCTGCGTCCGGTTGTCATCGGCATGGGGCCGTGCGGCCTGTTTGCCGGACTTATCCTCGCGCAGATGGGATTCCGCCCCATCATCCTCGAACGTGGCAAAGCCGTGCGCGAGCGCACCAAGGACACCTTTGGCCTGTGGCGCAAGGGTGTACTCAACCCCGAATCCAACGTGCAGTTTGGCGAAGGCGGGGCCGGGACATTTTCCGACGGCAAACTGTACAGCCAGATCAAGGATCCCAACCACTATGGCCGCAAGGTGCTGGACGAATTCGTCAAGGCGGGCGCACCGGAAGACATCCTGTATCTGAGCCGGCCGCACATCGGCACGTTCCGCCTCGTCAGCATGGTGGAAAAAATGCGCGCTTCGATCCACGAACTGGGTGGTGAAGTGCGCTTCGAAACCCGGGTTGACGACATCGAAATCGATCAGGGCAAGGTGCGCTCGCTCAAGCTCTCGAACGGGGAAACGCTCCGGTGCGACCACGTGGTGCTGGCCGTGGGCCACAGCGCGCGCGACACCTTCCAGATGCTGCACGATCGCGGCGTTTATATCGAAGCCAAGCCGTTCTCGCTGGGTTTTCGCATCGAACATCCGCAGGGGCTGATCGATCGCAGCCGCTTCGGCAAGTTTGCAGGCCACAAGCAACTCGGTGCGGCCGACTATAAGGTGGTCCACCACTGCAGCAATGGACGGGCGGTCTACAGCTTCTGCATGTGCCCTGGAGGCACGGTAGTCGCGGCAACCTCCGAGCCGGGCCGCGTGGTCACCAATGGCATGAGCCAGTATTCCCGCGCCGAGCGCAACGCGAATGCGGGCATCGTCGTCGGCATCACGCCGGAAGACTATCCCGGCGGTCCACTGGCGGGCATCGCGTTCCAGCGCCAATGGGAAGAGCGCGCATTCGAACTCGGCGGCGGCGATTACCGCGCGCCGGGCCAACTGGTCGGGGATTTTATTGCAGGCCGGCCGTCAACGTCGCTTGGCTCCGTGGAGCCGTCGTACAAGCCTGGCGTGCACCCGACCGATCTCAGCACCGCGCTCCCGGACTACGTGATCGAAGCAATCCGTGAAGCGCTACCCGAGATCGACAAGAAGATCGCTGGTTTCGCGATGCACGATGCCGTGCTCACCGGCGTGGAGACGCGCACTTCGTCACCGATCCGGGTTCGACGCAGAGACGATTACCAGAGCATGAACGTCGAAGGCCTGTATCCGGCCGGCGAAGGCGCGGGGTATGCGGGTGGTATCTATTCGGCAGCCATCGACGGCATCGAGGTCGCGCAAGCGCTGGCACTCAGCCTGACGTCGGCGCACGCGTCCTGATGTGCCGGATCGGCGCACGAAGGTCCGTGAGCCGAGTGAAGCTGACTTTCGAGTGTCCGCCGGAGGGCGAGGTCGAATAACCGCATATGGCCGACAGCCGCCTGTCGCGATCTCCGGCGACTGGCCGAAAGGCGAACTTCGTGCGTGCACGTCGGGGCCGCTGGTAAACTCGGCCAACCACCAAGCAACTTTACGCCTGACCTATGACCACGCTGTCGCCCGAGGCCTTTGCAGGCCACACCCCGATGATGCAGCAGTACCTCCGCATCAAGGCCGACCATCCCGACACGCTCGTCTTCTACCGGATGGGCGACTTCTACGAGCTGTTCTTCGAGGATGCGGAAAAAGCCTCACGCCTGCTCGACCTGACCCTCACGCAGCGCGGCGCATCGGCCGGTACGCCGATCAAGATGGCCGGCGTGCCGCATCACGCGGTCGAGCAGTATCTGGCGAAGCTCGTGAAGATGGGCGAATCGGTCGCGATCTGCGAGCAGATCGGCGATCCGGCCACGTCGAAGGGCCCCGTCGAGCGCAAGGTCGTGCGCGTCGTCACGCCCGGCACGCTGACCGATGCCGCGCTGCTGTCCGACAAGAACGACGTCTACCTGCTCGCGATGTGCACAGGCCACAACAAGCGCGGCGTCGCGGTCAACATCGGCCTCGCCTGGCTGAACCTCGCCAGCGGTGCGCTGCGGCTCGCCGAAATCGAGCCCGAGCAGCTCGGCGCCGCGCTCGAGCGCATCAGGCCGGCCGAAATCCTGACGGCGGACGGCGCAACCGACGCCGTGCCGGCTGGCGCGGGTGCAAGCAAGCGCGTGCCGGCATGGCACTTCGACATCGCGTCGGGCACGCAACGCCTGTGCGATCAGCTCGATGTCGCCAGCCTCGACGGTTTCGGTGCGCATTCGCTGACGAGCGCGTGCGGCGCGGCCGGCGCGCTGCTGCTCTATGCCGCGGCCACGCAAGGCCAGCAGTTGCGGCACGTGCGCAGCCTGAAGGTCGAGAACGAAACCGAATACATCGGGCTCGATCCGGCCACGCGCCGCAACCTCGAACTGACCGAGACGCTGCGCGGCACCGAGTCGCCGACGCTGTATTCGCTGCTCGACACCTGTTGCACGACGATGGGCAGCCGCCTGCTGCGTCACTGGCTGCATCACCCGCCGCGCGCGTCGGTCGCCGCGCAGTCGCGCCAGCAGGCGATCGGCGCGCTGCTCGATGCACCGGCTAACGCAAGCCTCGATGCGCTGCGCAGCGCGCTGCGCCAGATCGCCGACGTCGAACGAATCACGGGGCGTCTCGCGCTGCTGTCCGCGCGCCCGCGCGACCTGTCGAGCCTGCGCGACACCTTCGCCGCGCTGCCGGCCCTGCGCGAGCGCATCAGCGCGATCGTCGAGAATGCGGATACGCTCGCACGCGTCGACGCGGCGCTCGCACCGCCCGCCGAATGCCTCGACCTGCTGACGAGCGCGATTGCGCCCGAACCGGCCGCCATGGTGCGCGACGGCGGCGTGATCGCACGCGGCTACGACGCCGAGCTCGACGAGCTGCGCGACATCTCGGAGAACTGCGGACAGTTCCTGATCGATCTCGAAGCGCGCGAGCGCACGCGCACCGGCATCGCGAACCTGCGCGTCGAATACAACAAGGTGCACGGCTTCTACATCGAGGTCACGCGCGGCCAGACCGACAAGGTGCCCGACGATTACCGCCGTCGTCAGACGCTGAAGAACGCCGAGCGCTACATCACGCCCGAACTGAAGACCTTCGAGGACAAAGCGCTGTCCGCGCAGGAACGCGCGCTGGCGCGCGAGCGCGCACTGTACGACGCGGTACTGCAGGCGCTGCTGCCGTTCATCCCCGAGTGTCAGCGCGTCGCGTCGGCACTCGCCGAACTCGACCTGCTCGCCGCATTCGCCGAACGCGCCCGCGCGCTCGACTGGGTCGCACCGACCTTCACCGACGAGATCGGCATCGACATCGAACAGGGCCGCCATCCGGTCGTCGAAGCCCAGGTCGAACAGTTCATCGCGAACGACTGCCGGTTCGGCACCGAGCGCAAGCTGCTGCTGATCACCGGTCCGAACATGGGCGGCAAGTCGACGTTCATGCGGCAGACCGCGCTGATCGCGCTGATGGCTTATGTCGGCAGCTACGTGCCGGCCCGGTCGGCGTGCTTCGGTCCGATCGACCGGATCTTCACGCGCATCGGCGCGGCGGACGACCTCGCGGGCGGCCGCTCGACGTTCATGGTCGAGATGACCGAGGCCGCGGCGATCCTCAACGACGCGACGCCGCAAAGCCTCGTGCTGATGGACGAGATCGGCCGCGGCACGTCGACGTTCGACGGCCTCGCGCTCGCGTGGGCCATCGCGCGCCACCTGCTTGCGCACAACACCTGCTACACGCTGTTCGCGACGCACTACTTCGAGCTGACGCAACTGCCGACCGAATTCCCGCAGGCGGCCAACGTCCACCTGTCGGCCGTCGAGCACGGCCACGGCATCGTGTTCCTGCACGCGGTCAACGAAGGCCCGGCGAATCAGAGCTACGGTCTGCAGGTCGCGCAGCTCGCGGGTGTCCCGGCGCCCGTGATCCGTGCCGCGCGCAAGCACCTCGCCTATCTCGAACAGCAGTCGGCGGCACAGCACACGCCGCAACTCGACCTGTTCAGCGCGCAGCCGGTCGTCGCCGACGATCTCGAATGCGCGGATGCACCGGCGCGGCCCGACACGCCGCATCCGGCGCTCGACAAGCTGCGCGACATCGATCCCGACGATCTCAAGCCGCGCGAGGCCCTCGACCTGCTGTACGAACTGCGCACGCTGGTCCGGTCACGCGATGCCGACGGGCACGCGTAAGCGCATCCCGCGCGGCCTGCCGGCCCGCGCCGCCGCCGCGCTCGTCGCGGCGGCGCTCGCGCTCGCACAGGCCGGCGCGCTGGCTGCACCGCCGAAGCGCACCGCCGCGCCCTACTCGTTCGCGGTCGTGTCAGGCGTCATCAACGTACCGGCGGACGAACCGGCCGCGCAGCGGCTGCTCGATTCGATCGCGCGCGAGCGCAACCTCGCTTTCGTCGTCTATGCGGGCGATCTCAAGGGCTCGAAGGAAGCATGCCGCGATGCGCTGTATTCGCAGCGCGGCGCGATCCTGGACGCGGCACGCGTGCCGCTCGTGTTCATTCCGGGCCGCGACGACTGGGTGACGTGCAACACCGCGGCCGGCGGCGGCTACGATCCGGTCGAGCGGCTCGACTTCCTGCGGCAGACGCTGCTCGCCGATTCGGCACTGCCCGACCCCGGCGCGCTGCAGATCACGCGTGAAAGCGAAGTCGCCCGGTTCCGGCCGTATCGCGAGAACGCACGCTGGATGCGCGACGACATCGTCTACGTCGCGCTCAACGCGCCGGCGCCGAACAACCATTTCCTGACGGCCGGCGGCCGCAACGGCGAATTCGAGGACCGCATCATCGCGAACGGTTTCTGGATCGACCACGCGGCCGAATATGCGAAACGGCGCGAGGCGCGCGCGATGGTCGTCATTTTCGAAGGCGATCCGCAGTTCGAACGCTATGAACGCTCGGAACGCTTCGCATGGCTGCGTTTCAACCGGCCGCGCGTACGCGACGGCTTCCGTGAACTGAAACGAACGCTGGTGAAGGCGGCGGCGACGTTTCGCGGCCCGATACTGGTGATGCACGCGAGCAGCGAGCCGCTTGCGAACGGCTTTCTGATCGATCGTCCGCTGCGTGCCGACGAAGGTGAACTGGTAGGAAACGTGACGCGCGTCGCGATCGGACCGCGCCATCCGGCGAATCAGTGGGTGAAGGTGAGCGTGTCGCCGGCACGGCAGACGATCTTCAACGTGAGCCTGCAGGACGTGCCGAAGAACCTGCCCGTGCCGCCCGCGCTGCCGCTCGTGCCGCACGACGATGTCCCGCTGCCGCAGATGCCGGAAATCCCCGCGTTGCCGGCGCTGCCCGATTCGTCGTCGGTCGCGCCGCCGCTGCAGGGCGACGGCGCCGCACCCGGCGGCGCGTCGTGGCCTGCGCCGCCCCCTGCGTCGGGGCCGGCGCCCGGCCTGCCTGCGAGCTCAGTGCAGGGTGCGCCCTGACGGCGCTTCGCCGTCCTCGTCTTCGTCCTCGTCGACGATTTCAAGCCCTTCCGCGCCATGCGCGTGCTCATGCTCGATTTCGTCTTCGGTTGCTTCGCGCACGTCCTTCACGGTGAGTGCGAAACGCAGCGCCATGCCTGCCAGCGGGTGATTGCCGTCGAGCACGACCTTGTCTTCGGCGACGTCGGTGACCGTATAGACCAGCGAATCGACTTCCTCGTCGCCGTCTTCCGGCGTGCCTTCGAACTGCATGCCCACTTCGAGCGGCTCGGGGAAACGATCGCGCGGCTCGACCTTCACGAGTTCGGGATCGTAGTCGCCGAACGCGTCCTGCGGCTCGAGCTGAATCTGCGCCTGGTAACCCGGCTCCTGGCCGTCGAGCTGTTCCTCGATCTTGGGGAACGTGCCATCATAGCCGCCGTGCAGATAGACCATCGGCTCGTCGCTTTCCTCGATCAGATTGCCCTGTGCATCCGACAGCTTGTAAGTGACCGACACGACGGTGTTTTTTGCGATTTTCATCCAATTCTCCCAAATACAAGTCTCATTATACGATGCGCAACCGGTCTCAAGCCGAACCGCGGGATGCCGCTGCCGCCCCGCTCGGCGCGCCGCCCTCCGATCTTCCCACACCGCTGCTCGGCGGTCTCACGCCGGCGCAATTCATGCGCGGCTACTGGCAGAAGAAGCCGCTCCTGATCCGCCAGGCGATTCCCGGCGTCGCGTCGCCGGTCACGCGCGACGCATTGTTCGAGCTGGCAGCGGACTATGACGCGGAATCGCGACTGATCACCCATTTTCGTAACAAGTGGCAACTGGCGCACGGTCCGTTCGAGCCCGGCTCGCTGCCTGCCGTCACGCGCAAGTCCTGGACCCTGCTCGTGCAGGGGCTCGACCTGCACGTCGATGCGGCACGCGCCTTGCTCGACCGCTTCCGCTTCATCCCCGACGCGCGCCTGGACGACCTGATGATCTCGTATGCGACGGACGGCGGCGGCGTCGGCCCGCATTTCGACTCGTATGACGTATTCCTGCTGCAGGTCGAAGGCCGGCGTCGCTGGCGCGTCGGTGCGCAGAAGGACCTGTCGCTGCAGCCGGACGTGCCGCTGAAGATCCTCGAAAACTTCGAGCCGAGCGACGAATGGGTGCTGGAGCCCGGCGACATGCTGTACCTGCCGCCGCACGTCGCGCACGACGGCGTCGCCGAAGGCGAATGCATGACCTGCTCGATCGGCTTCCGGGCCCCGTCCGCCGGCGAACTGGGCGCCCAGTTCCTGTACTATCTCGCGGAGCGCGGCGGCCTGCGCGACGGGCGCGGCGACGACCTCTACCGCGATCCGAAGCAGCCGGCCGTCGACACGCCCGCGCAACTGCCTCCGGCGATGGTCGAGCGCGTCGCCGAGATCGTCGACGCAATCCGCTGGCGCAAGCGCGACGTCGCCGAATTCCTCGGCTGCTACCTGAGCGAGCCCAAGCCGAACGTCGTATTCGACCCGCCCGCACGCCCGCTGTCCGAGGCCGCATTCGTCACGCAAGCGTCACGCCGCGGCGTGTGTCTCGACAGAAGGGCCGCATTGATGTATAACGCGCGCTCGTACTTCATTAATGGCGAAGAAGGACCACTCGAGCAGGCCAGTGAATGGCTGCCCGAACTGGCCAATCAACGCCAGATGGAGGCGAAACGGTTTGTAACACTATCCCGGGCTCCCTCAATGACAGCCTTGTTGCACGAGTGGTATCGTGCGGGCTGGATACGGGTCGGAGGCCGGAATTAGTGTGAGTCGCCCCGTACGCCCATACGGATTAAATTCTGTATGGGAAAGACAACGTATTGACCCCGCATTTGTCGACGGTCGATAGGAAAGTGCATATAATTTCCGCCCAAGCCGTAGGGAAGATTCACGCTCTAGAAGTGCATCTCCACCAGCGGCCCAGGTCGGTGTTGGAGCACATTACCGGTATTGTTTCGCGCTGTTGCTTACCTTTAACCATAAAAGGACGTGATCATGAAGAAATCCCTCCTCGTAGCTTCCCTGTTGGCTGCTGTTGCACTGGCTGCTTGCAACAAGAGCGCTGATCAAGCTGCTTCGTCGGCTGCAAGCGACGCGGCTGCTGCTGCTTCGACGGCTGCTTCGGCAGTTGCTGGTGCTGCGAGCGACGCTTCGGCTGCTGCTTCGTCGGCAGTTGGTGCTGCGAGCGACGCTGCTGCTGCAGTGGCGTCGGCTGCTTCGGCAGCGACGGCTGCTCCGGCTTCGGGCGCAAGCCAGTAAGCCTCAGCGTCAGCTGAAAAAAAAACCGGCCCGAGGGCCGGTTTTTTTACGTCTGCCGTTTCCGCGCACATCACCCGGCAGTCGCACGGGCCGTCGCAGCGGCCCTGCCCCCGCTCATCCGAGCATCAGCCAGTCGAACCCCGCGTCCTGCGTGGCCACGATCACGTCGTCCCCGCTAGTCCCCAGTACGCCGGCAAATCCCTGGCGGGCCAGTTCCGGCAGGTTGTTCTGCTGGCTCAAGTGTGCCGCGACCAGATGCTGGAGGCGGCTGCGTTCAAGCGACGCGAGGATGTCGGCCGCCGCGTCGTTGCTCAGGTGGCCGTGGTTGCCGCCGATCCGCGCCTTCAGCGACTGCGGATAGCGGCTCGCGGCCAGCATCGCGGTGTCGTGGTTGGATTCGAGCACCAGTGCGTCACAACCGCTCAGGACGGCCGTGATGTGCGGCGTGGACATCCCGACGTCCGTCAGCACGCCGAGCCGGCGGCAGCCGTCCATAAAGACGAACTGGAGCGGCTCCCGCGCATCGTGAGGGACCGTATAGGGCATCACGGCCAGATCGCGTATCGCGGCCGTCTCGTCGCCCCACAGCACGTGGAGATCGACATCGGCCTCGTCCGCGCCTACCGCGCGCGCGGTGCCCCAGCTCATGTAGAGCGGCAGCGACGCGCGGCGGGCGAGCGTCAGCGCACTGCCGACGTGGTCGCTGTGTTCATGGGTGATGAGGATCGCATCGAGATCACCGATGCCGAGATTCAGTCGGCCGAGCCGGCGCTCGACCTCCTTGGCAGAAAAGCCGCAGTCGAGCAGCACGCGGGTGGTCGTCGTGCCGCTCGAGGCCTCGACGACCAGCGCGTTGCCTTCGCTGCCGCTTCCGAGGCTGGCGAAACGCACGCGCTCAGTTCAGCTGCGCGTGGAGCAGCGAAATGATCCGCTGTGCGTCCGACGAGTTGTCGACCTGGCCGTTTGCGCCGACCACCGCGACCTGCGTGCCGCCGCCTTGCGCGCGCACGTTGACCAGGAATTCCCTGCCCGGCTTCGCGGCCTGCGGACCACCGTAGAACAGCTTGCCGAACAGGCCGTCACGCTTGAGCTCTTCCATCGAATTCGCATAGCGCACGGTGTACACGCCCTTCTCGCGGTCGCGATTGTCGACCGTGAAGTTGGTACGATCGAGCGCAAGACCCACGCGCAGCCACGCGCGGTCGAACGACTCCGCCAGCTGCAGCGTCGCTGCGCCGCTGCTCGTGTCGCTGACCTGCGTCGGTGCCGTCGCGGAATGCGCATCGGTCAGCAACTGCTTCGCCTGCGCGTCGGTCAGGCCGAACTTCTGCATCAGCTTCGACAGGAATACGGCTTCGAGCACCGGATTGCGCGGACGCTCTTCCCAGCGCGACGACGTGCCGCCCTGCGGGCCGACCATCATTTCTTCCATCGCGCTGTGCGTGATCGAGATGTCGGTGTTGCCGTCCGACGTGCGGTTCACGAGCGTACGGAAGCGGTCGCGCGTGCCGGACGAGTAGGCGAAATCGATGACCTTGCCGATCGTGCGGCGGAACCAGTCGTCGGGAATGTTCGCGCGGTTTTCGGCCCAGTCGGTTGCCATGATGCCCGTCGACGGCGCATCGGTCTTCAGCGAGAAGCCGTTCTCCTGCCAGAACTCCTTCAGGATCGGCCACAGCTGCTCGGGCGTCCGGCCATCGACGACGAGCCAGCGGCGATCGCCGTCGCGCTCGATGTGCATGCCGAGCGGATCCTGCGCGCTCGGGATGCCGTCGGTCGCATTACCGGCCTGCGTCGCGACCCGCGGCGGCAGCGTGCCGAGCCCGGCGTTGGTCGGCGGCGCGATGAACTGCTGGGTCGTCGGCACCGGCTTCAGGTCGCTCGGCACCGCGAGCGGCGGCGCCGAACCGGTGTTCTTGTAGTTGACCCGGTCGGGAGCCAGATAGTCGTTCAGCGTATCGCAGCCGGCGAGCGCGCCCAGCGCCAGCGCCATCACCGACATCTGGATGGCGCGAGAAGAAAAGGCGAAACGTTTCATGAAATCCTTCGTCTTGCTAGAACGCTCGTCAGGAGCGGCGCCGGACGGAGCCGGCCGGTGCGGGTTATCAGGGGTCGAGCCGGCGGCCGCAGGACGCGGCCGCCTCGGCATCAGGCGAGAACGCCGGCCTCGACGAGGGCCGAACGCACGGCATCGTGGCAGCGCTCGTCGAGCGCCGTGAGCGGCAGCCGGATACCGCCCTGCATCTTGCCCATCGCCTGCAGCGCCCACTTCACCGGGATCGGGTTCGCCTCGATGAACAGGTTCTTGTGCAGCGACAGCAGCTTCATGTGCAACTCGCGGGCCGTCTGCACGTCGCCGGCAAGCGCCGCGCGGCACAGCTCGCTCATCGCACGCGGTGCGACGTTCGCCGTCACCGAGATGTTGCCGTGGCCGCCGAGCAGCATCAGCGCGATCGCGGTCGGATCGTCGCCGCTGTAGATCGCGAAATGCTTCGGCGCGGCCTTGATCAGGTGCGCGGCGCGATCGATGTTGCCGGTCGCTTCCTTCACGCCGATGATGCCCGGCACTTGCGCGAGGCGCAGCGTCGTCTCGTGCGCCATGTCCGCCACCGTGCGGCCCGGCACGTTGTACAGGATCACCGGCAGGTCGACCGCTTCGGCGATCGCCCGGAAGTGACGGTACATGCCTTCCTGCGTCGGCTTGTTGTAGTACGGCACGACCTGCAGCGTCGCGTCCGCGCCAACAGCCTTCGCGTGCTTCGTCAGCTCGATCGCCTCGGCGGTCGAGTTGCCGCCCGCGCCCGCGATGATCGGGATGCGTTTTGCCGCATGCTCGACCGCCGTGCGGATCATCAGGATGTGCTCTTCGACGTTGAGCGTTGCCGACTCGCCGCTCGTACCGACCACGACGAGCGCATCGGTGCCTTCCGCGATGTGCCAGTCGATCAGTTTGCGAAACGCCGGCAGGTCGAGACTGCCGTCTTCGAGCATCGGGGTGACGATCGCGGGGATGCTGCCGCGGATTTGAATGCCGTCTTGGGTGCCGTTAGCCATGAAACGCGATTGATTGTGTACCGGTAAACGTTGAGATTGTAGCGGATTAGCCGGGCAGTTCGTAACGTGGAATTCCCGCCCCCGCCTTCGGGGTCGCGCCCTCGCGCACTGCGCAGAGACGCTGGACGAACGCCTCGCGCGGCGCGGCGACGAAACCATCCTCGTACGCGACCACCCGCAGGCGGCCGTGCACGGCGTCCAGCAACTCGCCCGGGGCGAGCAGGAACGCGGGGTTGGACGGTTTGCCGACCGTTTCGTTTCCTTGCGCGAAGGTTTCGTAGATGAGCACGCCGCCCGGCGCCACCGCATCAAGCAGATGGGGCCAGAGCGGACGATGCAGATAATGGGTGACGATCACGGCCGAAAAACGCGCACCGGCCGGCAGCGGCCACGGCGCGCCTTCGAGATCGGCGCCGCGGGCATCGACGCCCGGGATCGCGCGCAACGCGGCCAGCGCGGCCGGGTCGCGGTCGAGCGCGACGACCGGATGCCCTTGCGATGCGAACCAGCGCGCATGACGGCCGCCGCCCGCGGCGACGTCAAGCACCGCGCTGCCTGCCGGAACGAGCCGCGACCATTGCGCGACCCAGCGCGACGGCTCGGCCTGTGCGACGTGGCCGCCCGCGGCGGCGATGACGGATTCGCTCATGCAGTCGGGTCAGTTGTACGACAGGCCCATCGCGTCGCGCACGTCGCGCATCGTTTCCGTCGCGTACTTGCGCGCCTTGTCGCAACCGTCCGCCACGATCGCGCGCAGCAGCGACGGATCGTCCATGTACTTCTGCGCGCGCTCGAGCATCGGCTGCTGCTCGCGCAGGATGCCTTCGACAACCGGCTGCTTGCAGTCGAGGCAGCCAATGCCCGCCGAACGGCAGCCCTTCTGCACCCACTCGTGCGTCGCTTCGTCCGTATAGACCTGATGCAGCTGCCACACCGGGCACTTGTCGGGGTCGCCCGGATCGGTGCGGCGCACGCGCGCGGGATCGGTCGGCATCGTGCGGACCTTCTTCGTGATCGTCTCGGCGTCTTCACGCAGGCCGATCGTGTTGCCGTACGACTTCGACATCTTCTGCCCGTCGAGGCCCGGCATCCGGGACGCTTCGGTCAGGAGCGCCTGTGGCTCGACGAGGATGATCTTGCGCGCGCCTTCGAGATAGCCGAACAGGCGTTCGCGATCACTCATCGACAGGCTCTGCGATTCCTGCAGCATCGCGCGCGCCTGTTCGAGCGCCTCGTCCTCGCCTTCCTGCTGATACGCATTGCGCAGCTCGTGATAGAGCTTCGAGCGCTTGCCGCCAAGCTTCTTGGCCGCCTCGAGCGCCTTCTCCTCGAAACCGGGTTCACGGCCGTACAGGTAGTTGAAGCGGCGTGCGATCTCGCGCGTCATCTCGACGTGCGGCACCTGATCCTCGCCGACCGGCACGAGCGAGCCGCGATACAGCAGGATGTCGGCGGCCATCAGCACCGGGTAGCCAAGGAAGCCGTAGGTCGACAGGTCCTTGTCCTTCAGCTTCTCCATCTGCTCCTTGTAGGTCGGCACGCGTTCGAGCCAGCCGAGCGGCGTGCTCATGCCGAGCAGCAATGCGAGCTCGGCATGCTCGGGCACCTTGCTCTGGATGAACAGCGTCGCCTGCGCCGGATCGATGCCGGACGCGAGCCAGTCGATCAGCACATCCCACACGTTCTTCTCGATGACCTCGGGAGTCTCGTAGTGCGTTGTCAGCGCATGCCAGTCGACGACGCAGAAGAAGCACGGGTACTCGGACTGCAGCTTCACCCAGTTTTTCAGCACGCCGTGGTAATGACCGAGGTGCAGCGACCCGGTGGGTCGCATGCCGGAGAAAATACGTTCTGGGAACATGATTGTCGTTAGAAAAGCGAGGCGAATGGAGACAGGATGGCGCTCAGGACGGCGTAGCCGACATTGACGAGCGGGCGCAGCCAGAAGTTCGTCAGCACGCCCGTCGTGACCAGCACGAGGACGATGATGAAGCCGTACGGCTCGATGCGCGACAGCGCGATCGATTGCTTCGGCGGCAGCAGCGCCGCCAGGATGCGGCCGCCGTCGAGCGGCGGCAGCGGAAACAGGTTCAGCACGCCGAGCACGAGGTTCGCGCTGACGCCGGCAAACGCCATCCGCGTGAAGAACGGCTCGTCGATGCCGACGGCGGGCAGCACGAGGGTCAGCATG